>CP071032.1:1670000-3198720 GCA_017134815.1 Lentisphaerota bacterium | reverse complement strand
GGGGCGATCCCCCTGCCCCTCATCAATGTAGTGGTAATGGTACCCTTTTACTTTGATAAAGTTGGACTTGAATGGATACAAATCTTTAATATCAGACAAACTAATCAAGTGTCCTCCCGAAGACTCCTGTTCTGAACATTACACACAGCGCAATATTGTAAAAAAGCTAATCTTATCCTGAAATTCATTACTCTCTCAGAAACAAGTTAGAATCTACAACCTCTTAAACTCAAAATCAAGCCGTCAAATCACTCAATTGAGAGCAATTAAAAGCTTATCGCAAGCAAAACAGTATGTCGCGTCCGCAACTATTAATTTCAGCAAATGCGCTCTGAAAGCTGATTATATACAGAATCGTCTTTGCTTTCATCATCCTGACTTTCAGAACCTTGCGTTTTATCATACAGCTTCGAAAAAAAGTTCACCAGCCCATCTATAGAAGCCTCATTTGTGCTTTTTAAATAGTCCGGGTTCCTGGCAATAATCTCAGTAGCAGTTTTCAATACCGCATCCTGGATAAATTCCTCTTTTCGTTTCAAAATGTACCTCTCCTCTTGAAATGAATGCTGTAAAACTATACACAGCGAAAATGATAAAATCAATATCCATAAAACAATGTCATCGCACAAATTGAAATTTTACGAGCTTTTCTCAATAGCCTGAGTTCAAGAAATTCTACTGTCTCAATTTCCCCGTTTATGGGCTTTAAGTTAACTCGCTCTTAATCAGAAATCAGCCCTGTATCCGGAAAAAATATACGGCTTATGAATAGAAACCAGGCAAGTCGCGCTGAAAGAACAGCCTGTCAGTTCATGAAGCAGCTCCCAGCTCACTTTTGACAACCTCCATAGCCAGATCAGCCAGCAGTTCCCTGCCTGCTTCAGAAAGGTGCAGACCGTCGTTGAGGGTAAGCCTGCCTGGATTAGAATCCCGGGACATAATTCCGGCAAGATCTATCAGGGGCAGGTCATAATTTTCAGCAAAATCCCGGCATTTTTCGCGATATTTTTCCATAACCGCGTCCGCCTTTCCAGTACTTTTACCCGCTTTTAATCGGGGATAGGTGATCACTGTTATTCTGCAATACTGTCCGACAGCCTCATGGATTCTTTCAAGGTACTCGAAAGTCTGCTCCGGTGTAACGTAACGCCTGACGTCATTTATTCCCTCATTGCTGCCGCCAAATTCCACGAACAGCAGGTCAGGTTGATATCTGACAACATCTGACTCGAAATAAAGCATCTTCTCACGGTCGGAATAGCCGTGAAAACCGAAATTATAAACATCGAATTCCCATTCCGGATACTGCAGTCTCAATTTTCCCTCAAGAATATTCAGCCAGCATTCTGAAATCTTACTTTTATTTTCCGCTGTTTCAGTAAATGAGTCCCCGAATGCGACAATAGTCAACTGCTTATGACCTCTGAAAATCATTCCTTTCCCCTCTCCAGTAAAGATTTATTCTCCTGACTAATTCTGGTCTCGGCCAATCACAACGTGGATTTCATTTTTATTTACAATTTTGATTTTACTTATCAAATTCAGATAATTTCTAGTCCATTCGCGCCGTTCAGTCATCCCCCAAATTATGTCAAAAATTTTATTCTTGAATTTCAGCGGCAGCGGCAAATGTCCAAGACGCACAGCAACAGGTTCCCAGCTTATTTTCAAGGACTTCTCTTTTTCTCTGCCTTGTTCGGTCAACACCGGTCTTCCTGTCAGCTCAAGCCGATAAGGAATATAATCCAGTACAGCTCCGTAAAAAACAATCACCATGTTCAGGTCTTTATCAATGCTGATTGCATATTTAACGGTATAAGGCGGTTTTTTAGCCTGTTCCTCTTCTTCCTCAAGCTTTTTCCTGGCCTCATGGATATTTCTTTTTGGCTGGCCGGATTTACAGGCTGTAACGGTAGAATGCTGTGACTCTTTCTCAGGATGGGATAAACTGCTGCTGCCAAGGCCGCTGTTGCGGCCGAGGCTGCTGCCGCCAAGCGAACTCCTGCCGCCGAGACTGGAACTGCCCAGACCTTTTCTAGAATTAAATGAATTAACGAAAGACCTGATTGCAGACTTCTTAACAGCCGGCTTTTTGTGCTTTACAGAAAGATAATTCGCAGCATAGGTTGCCTGCGCCGGAGTAAGTTTGAATAGTTCACGCTCTTTTTTTATAATGATGATATCAATATTTTTGCAGAGTTCTTCAGCTTTTTCAATATTTTCCCGCCCCCTGACAGCCGGATATTCCGAAAATCCCCAGGGAATGAATATCATCACTAAGACCAGAGCTACTGCCAGAAACACTGCAAGTTTTAAAAACCTAACAAAAATTTTTGCGATTCTGCTTTCTCTTTTAACACCGAATTCTTTTTCTGAAAATTTCAGCTTTGCACCGCAGTTCCTACAGAAAACAGCCCCGAACTGATTAGGGCACCGACACTTATGGCAGACAACCTGTTTCATCTAAAACTTCCTTTGCTTTGACCGGGAGTCTGAATCTAATTGCCGTCCTTTTTTTTATTCCCAGCAGCCCCAGACTCACTTTTCGATTCTTTGGCCTTACTCTTATTATAACTCTCCGAGCGATAATCTGTACAGTAAAAACCATTTCCTTTAAATAAAATCCCGGCTCCCGTGCCAATCAGCCGCTTCAAGGCAGGCTCCCCGCATTCAGGACATAACTTTAAAGGCTCATCTTTCATTCCCTGAAAAAACTCAAAATGCTTGCTGCAGGCACTGCATTCATAATCATATGTAGGCATAAAAACCTCCAAAATGCTATAATACTTAGGTAGAACATTAAATAATATTATAGCACCTGCAGGGACAAACTCAAATCAGGTCATACAGAAGTATTTTTACCATTAAGCATTTTATATCGGAATATTAATTCCAAATATTTTTTCAAAAAATTTTCCGGAAATCAGCTACTGAAAAATAAATCTCAACTCTTCCAAAGTGAGCTTATCGCCATACGAAGCTGGATTTTCGATTATATTATCAAAAATCTCCTGTTTCCGGGTTTGCAAAGCAAGGATTTTTTCCTCAATGGAGTCTTTCACCACCAGCTTGAGGCTGTTGACCGCGCGGGTCTGGCCAATGCGGTGCGTTCTGTCAGCCGCCTGCAGTTCAACTGCTGGATTCCACCATGGATCATAAATAATAACAGTGTCAGCCGAAGTAAGATTCAATCCGGTCCCGCCGGCTTTCAAGCTCAGCAGAAATACCGGGACTGCATCATTTTGATTAAAATTGTCTACACGCTGCTGCCGGTTTCTGGTTGCACCATCAAGGTACTCATACGGAATATTCTGTTCATCCATCCAGCCTTTTACCAGTTGCAGCAGCGAAGTAAACTGGCTGAAAAACAGCATCTTATGCCCACTGTCAATATTCTGTAAAACCAGCTCCCGCATCAATTCAGACTTGGCGGAAGATATGCCATGACCGGCTTTATCCGGAAGCAGATGCGGATCACAGCATATCTGCCTCAATCGCAGCAAGGTTGTCAATATCTCAAAATTAGCTTTGCCTGAAGCCCCTTTGCTGATTTTAGACAGCTGTTTACGGCCGCCTTCAAGGACAGTGTTGTAAAGTTTGCGCTGATCAGCAGACATATCGCAGAACAATGTCTGCTCCTGTTTCGGAGGCAGTTCCTTACAGACGTTAGCTTTGGTTCGTCTTTTGATAAAAGGCATTACCTTAGCTGCCAGGTCATCAGCGATTCTTCCTTTACAGGCCGAACCATAATGCTTTTTGAAGCTGTTAAAGGTGCCAAGCATCCCGGGGTGCAGAAAATCAAAAATACTCCAGAGATCCTCCGATGAATTTTCAAGCGGAGTTCCGGTAAGTACAATCCGGCGTTCAGCCTTCACAGCTTTGCAGCTGAGCGCGTTAACAGTACTCGGGTTTTTTATGTGCTGAGCTTCATCAAGAATCAGGTAGCTGAATTTTACTCCTTTTATGAGTTCCGAGTCGCGACGTGCTATCGCATATGAGCAGATAATAAGATCATAATCATTGGCTTTTTCCCAGTGCACACTGCGTCCGTTTCCGGTAAGTGATATAACCTTGAACTCAGGAACAAATTTTTCACATTCACGTTTCCAGTTTTCTGTTAAGCTGGCCGGACAGATTATCATCGCAGGAATATCCCCGGCCTTCTTTCTGCCTGCGAGCAACGCAAGGGTCTGCACCGTTTTGCCAAGCCCCATCTCGTCAGCAAGAATAACGTTGAAACCGTTATCGGTCAGCCGGCTCAGCCAGCAGACTCCTTCCTCCTGATATGAACGCAGGTTGCCGGCAAACCGTTTTTTATAGTCGGCATTGTCCGCATCAAGGTCGGAGTTAAGCAGTTCCGGATCCAGCAGTTTTCCGCTGTGAAATTCCGGCGGTACCGCTGAGGGAACTTTTTCTCCCAGGAACTTCCAGTAATGAACCGAACAGCGCAGTAATTCAAAAGTGCCTGCCTTGTCGTCAACTTTCTGTATTGTCTGAGCAGCTGCAAGCATAAAATGTCTTAGTTCCGGAGGAATAACAACAATCAGATTAGGCGCGGCAAGGTAATAGTGCCTCCCTGCCTTAAGCGTTTTCACAACCTGCTGCCAGCTTAAATCATAACCTGAAGCCTTGAGTGAATATGACAGCACAAATTTTTCTTTGAGCCTTTTCTGGACAGCACACTCCAGCTTGACATGGGGTACGCCGTTACCGCCACTGCTGAGACCGGACAGTGAAGTACTCAGGTAAATATTACCGCGCTCATGAAGCCAGGCCGGCAGCATTTTATCGAGAAAAACCCCCGCCGCTTCAACATCCTTGAGCTGCATAACGCCGTCTTTGCCGGAAAAGCCAAAACAGGTAAGATCCTGCTGAACCTGCTTTTCATAAGCTTCCTCACGACTCCAGAAATTTTCTCCGCCAACCGCCAGGCGCCCCTGATCTGCTCGAAAAACCTGCCCATCATACATGAACGCAAGCTTGAGCCTTAAATTGCTTACTTTTCCAATTTTTCCATCCAGCATAATACTGCATTCGTGGGAACTGATTTCAGAACAGTTCATATCCACTACCTGTACCGGGAAAGCACCTTGTGACATCAGCTTTTCCATCCCCTTGTCCCCGGCAATCTGTTCATTGGAACGAAAGAAATTCCTGAGCCAGCCGACATCCAGAGTCGCCGGCACCCACCAGTACTCTCCTTTGGTTCCAAGCCAGCAGCCGGCACGGCCGGTTATCACTTTCGCCGCTTTTACCGGCAATAACGCTTCACCAATTCTGACACCTGGAGAAAGCAGCCATTTCCCACTCTCAAAACGACGCAGCACTATTGGTTCAGCTGGCTCACGATGAATAATCAACCGCTTTTTTTCACGATAAAAATTATCAAACCCAACCATGCAGTGGAAAAGTTCAGCCGTCTGCTCGGAATTCAGCAACAGCTTGGAGCTGTCCGGCTCGGAATTAATTGCCAGAAAGCGGATTATTTGTCTGTCCTGCAATGAAAACTGTTCCAGGCGCAGTGAAACTGACAATGTCTTATTGAAATAAAGCTGGCGAATATTATTGAGGTTTCCGACATACTCTTTCTTGGTGTTCTTAAGCTTGACAGAAAGTACCGCGTTTTCCCATTTGCTGGGGACATGCGGAAACGCCGCTTCAGTTGTAATAACAACCTGAGCTTCCGGCTGAAAGTTTTCCTGTTTGGCGAGGTCATCAAAATTCTGATATTTCAGTCCGGCGTATTTAGCTTTTTCTTCTTTTATCGGGGCCTCTTTGACCATGCGGAAGCGCCCATAGTACATTATAGCAGCTACAGCATGTTCACAAAGTTTTTCACCACACCCACCGCAGGAGCAGTCAGCCTTGTTGCTTTCTCCGGTTGCCACTGACACATATTCATAGCGGTTTTTATTTTCAAAAACGGCATTAAACGTCCCGTCCTGATCCCGGTGACCACAAAGCAGCAGCTTTTTCTTGAGCAGCAATTTGGCTGCACTTAGAGACTCAGGACTGGATGCGTCAATCAATCTTGCTTCAAAACCCTTAACCATCGGCTCCTCGTCTTGTTACAAATGTGTATAGTTAAACTCATAAGATAGCATTAAATAACCTTGTATCCAAGCCAAAAGTATAAGAAACCTCTAATAATTAAGACATGAACACGCAATAAAAAACTCCTTTTGGGAAAGCATCTCTCCTATTAGGATATATTAGCCTGTTTAAACATCAAAAACAAGATTGCTTTATCATTGTTTTGAAAAAAATCTTAATTAAAGGCCTGAAATCACAACAGCAACCATCCATTATCAACTCTTTTACAGGCAGTTACAATAATAATAACTAATTATTATATTCTGCCGTCAAAGGTCTATTCTGGCTAAAAACACTCAATGGAAAGTGATTTTATTATGAAAAATACCGGCCCATGGAAGCTTTATGAAACAGCTTTGTATGAGACAATTTAAAAATACTAAAATATTTACTAGCCAACTGCAACCCTTCTTTTTTTTACAGCGACTATTAATTATCAGCTCTAAAGACTTTTTAACCTGTAAGATTCAAGAAGGGACTACTTGATGAAAATCCAACATTATTTGCCGTTACTGTTTCTACCACTTATTTTTGCTGCCGGCTGCAACACTGCAACGCCCATGGAAAAAAACGAATACGTTTCTTTTAATAACTTACAGCAGATACCTCCCGCTTACAGCCTCTTTCAAAAATCGTGGTTTGATTACAAGAATCTGAAAAAATATCATAAAATCTACGTTGCTCCAGTAAACAATAAACCTGACCTGGAAAACAACTTCTGGAATGAAGACATCAAGCAGCAGACTCCCGAAGAGGAAAAAGCAGCTTATACTGAATACCAGACTTACCTCAGCAACGCCTTCAAAGAAGCTATTAACGCTGACCCTTGCTGGCAGCTGACTGATAAGCCTGACGGCCCTGAAACCCTGAAACTGCAGGTATATACTGTACAAATTATCCCACAGAATTCACTTATCGGCGCTTTTACAAACTTAACTTCTTTTACCCCCATAGGTTTAATAATTCTGCCATTTAAAACCGCTGCGAAAACCGCATGGGATTTAAGTTCCTCGGCTGCAATAGAAGGTTACTTGACTGATCCTGTGACCAATCAGGTACTTGGAGCTTTTGCTGATCGTAAAAAAGGACGTGTTGCACTTTTTAACACTCGTGAGTTCAGTTCTTACTCACCCCTGCGTCAGCTTGCTGATTTATGGGGCGAAGATTTTGTAAAAATGCTGGACAACAGTGATCATAAAAAACTTGAAAAAGACGAGATTTTTACCTGGATACAATAGTTCCTGTCTTGCGCAGGCGGTTGAATGAGACCGCCTGCTTTTTTCTGCATAAAGAGAAAACACCTTACTTTACATTTTAAGCTGTTTATGTTCAGGAGTATTTTCTTTAACCTTTCCTTGAATGACCAATTCCAGCTTGCTGAAGCAACCTCAATCACTTATCCGGAGGACAATCGCGGGCCGATAATCGTTCAGCAATAATACAAAATATCATTGCTGAACAACCTGAACCTGAAGGCCAATGTTACTTTTTCATTTTAGCCAGATATGAAGAGCTGGAGGTCTGCCAGTGACCGTTAATCAGCTTTTTAGAAATGGTGGTGACGCCAATGTATTCGCCCTTCCAGCCGGCCTTGGTCACCACATGGTGCCATACCCTGTTCTGAGATGATGACTTAGAATGGGAATGTCCGCCTATGACAACATCAGCACCGGCATATTTTGCCGCCTTGTAATCAAGCTTGTCCTTTTGATGAGTAAGCAGGATTACAAAGTCACATCTTTTACGCAGCCATTTAACTTTATCTTTTATTTTAGAGCAGCAGCAGGGACAAACCTTGAAGGCAGCGTCGCTTTTTCTACGATGATTCATTTCAGGCGCACAAATCCCGACAATACCAATTTTCAGGCCTTTCCTGACAATGATGTTTGAAGGTTTGCCCTTATAAGTTATTACATGCAGTTTTTTTATTCCTTCAGGATAAGAAGATATATTCGAACAAATATATGGGACATTATATTTCCAGCTCATATCAGCAAGATAATTCAGCCCCTTGTAGTAATCATGATTTCCAGGCACACAGCCATCACACTTACTTATCCATTTAAACATATCGTCCCGGGTGGCTTTGCCGCGGAATTTTTTGAAAACTTCAAGGACGTCCCCGGCATCCAGCCAGATTACCGGCGATTTATGTTTTGCCTTGAAGCCCGCAATGAAACCGTCAATATCTTTCTTATATCTGGTATGCTGGTGCAGGTCGTTAGTGCTTATAATATACAGTTTTTTGCTTTTGTGTTGCGTAACAGACTTATGGTGCCTGTGAGAACTTGCAGCTCCAATAACAAAAATCGCACAGCTTAACAGCGCGATCGCAGATATCAGTTTAACTGACTTGCTGGCTCTCTTGAAAAAAAACATAAAATCTCCCTGTAAAATTAAGTATAAGTAAGTCCATTAATTCGAATACACTCCTCGCCATATATATACATTAAAAAAACTGTTCGTCAAATATCACGGTAATATTTCTTAGCACACTCATACTGAATGATCTTGCAACTCTTATCAAGAGTCCAAAAGTTAAATATCGCAGCAGCAATTTATAGCGGCAAATAGTCATTCACAGCCGGATTTAATGCAAAATATACAATTGAAATTGAACACTATCTAAAAATTATTTGTCAAAACCATTGAAATCGCTGTATATTAGCAGTGATTCTGCAGTGGCGGACATTCCGCCTGCCGTACATATCAAATATATTGGAGATAGATTCAGAATGAATGAGCCAGAAGACATAGGTCGAAGTTTACGTTTCAATCTGAACAGAAAAACTGTAAACTGTCGCGCTGATGCGTCAATGCTATGGACGCAGCCTGACTCACCTTGCTGATAAGGTTGTACGCCACGATGTTGCCGTTGAGCGCGGCATCATGGAGGTGTACAATGAAAAAGATACTCCAACTACCGTTTGCCGGTATTTTGACCGCTGCCCGCCAGTTAAATTTCTGGGAAAAAGCAGAATGCAGTGATCAAAATACACAAGCAGCCACCCAGGTCGCAGGCCGTGTTCGCAGCCGCTCTCTGCTTGCTGCGGTACCAGTAACAGACATAATGAAAACAGAAGGTGTTACCTTCAGCGTCAGTACAACTGTTTCTCAGACCCTTGAGAGACTTGCCGCGAAACCTGCCACCGTTGTCTGGGTTACCGATAAAAACGATAAAGTGGCCGGCTTTGTTTCATCATCAAGACTGCTGAGAGCACGTTTTCTCGATACTCTCGGTCTGCTGGTGCAAAAAGTGAATGTAGCACTCAACATTAACGATAATTGCGGACAGGCTTTGAAGCTTTTTCGCAGTTCAGGACTGACGTCAGTTCCAGTGCTGGACACCATGGGAGCTTTTACTGGTGTTATAGAGCTGAATGACCTCCTGCCGGTTCTCAGCGGCAAACCGACAGTAGCTAAACCCTTTGCAAAGAAAACCGAGCGCGTGGAATATAAGAAAACCACAATACTGGGCAACGTCCGGGCAAGGGTTGGCTGGATTGTCACGCTTTCTTTGTTTGAACTGGTATCAGGCTCAATAATCCACAGCTTTGAAGGACAGCTCACTAACTGCATGATCCTGGCTATGTACATGCCCATGCTGACAGATACCGGCGGCAATATCGGCAGTCAATCTGCAACAATTGTAGTACGGGGCCTGGCAACCGGAGAGATTACTATTCGCGATTTCCTGAAAGTAATCTTTAAAGAAACATCCGTGGCAATGGTTCTGGCAGTAATACTTGGATTTGTATCTCTTGGAAAAGTATTGTTTTTGTCCCAGAATTCAGTAATTCCCGCAGGATTTTCTCTGATTGGAATAGGGACCTGCATTGCGGTCGCCCTCAGCATCCAGGTAGTCAGTTCGGCTGTTATCGGCTGTCTGCTGCCAATGATTGCAACCAGGCTGAAAATGGATCCAGCTGTCAGCGCCAGTCCGGCGTTAACTACCATAGTGGATATTACCGGATTGTTGATCTACTTTACAACTGCAAAACTTATGCTTGGACTTTAAAGCTGAATTTTCCCTCCGGTTGAACTTTTACTCAACCGGGGGGCTTTTGTTTCGGATTCTGTTTTAATCTTTTCAGGGCTTTAGTTTAAAGTTCTCAAGGGCTTCATATCACTATGACAAATAAAGGACAGCAAGCCTGTGCGTTTAGCACTGTATTTAATTATTTTAAAAAAATACTAATACTGAACAGGCACCTTATCTCTGAATAAAAAACCTCTTTATATTTGATAGAATACCTTCCATTGTACCTAATATGACTTATTCCGACGATTGAATGCTTAGAAAAAATCGCATAAAACTTCCTAAAAGATTGAATTTAGAGAACAATAGAGATGTTTTTTTATGAGAAATATTATATTTATTGTTGAAAAAATGATTTTTGGAGTAATAAATAATAGAGTGTGATTTGTGTTTTCACAATAATTGATCCTCACAACGGAAGAGATTGCATTCAAAAAGTCTGCTTTTTTGCAGGTGATTTAAAGGCTCAGTAATAACACTTTTGTCATAAAAAACTAAAGTACAGCGGAGTATTACGGCTTGTTTATCAGCAAAAGCGGCGAGATAATAGTAAATCTTACAATAATGTTTTTTTGCTTTTTTAAAACTAACAAAAATGTTATTGTCAGTTTTTGTATTAAAAAGTATTTCATCGTATTACTGGAATGTTAACTTTTTAAATGCCAAAACCTTAATTGTATGAATATTTTTGTACGACAAAACTGAAATGCCGGTTGCTGAAAATTTTTATGTTTTTTTATTTTGTAAAAAAAGATTAATAAAAGGAAGAAGCCAATGAATAATTATGCTGCGCAAGTCTTTGAAGACCTTAATGGCAAAGCACCTTGGGAAGAAGAATTTCTGCAAAGTGTTTACGAGGTTTTTGAGTCTCTTGACAAGCTGCTTGAGAGAGAGAAAAAATATGAGAAACACCGCATTCTCGAGCGAATAACAGTTCCTGAACGAGTAATAATGTTTCAAGTCCCATGGACGGATGACAACGGTGATATCCAGGTAAATCAAGGGTATCGCGTCCAGTTTAACAGCGCTATCGGCCCGTATAAAGGCGGCCTGCGTTTTCATCCTTCTGTAAATCTCAGTATCCTCAAATTCCTGGGCTTTGAGCAGATTTTCAAAAACAGCCTGACAACTCTGCCACTCGGCGGCGGCAAGGGAGGCAGCAACTTTGACCCTAAAGGCAGAAGTGACCGCGAAGTTATGGCTTTCTGTCAAAGTTTCATGCGTGAGCTTTATAATCACATTGGCCCTGATACCGACGTACCTGCCGGGGATATTGGAGTAGGCGCTCGGGAAATCGGTTATCTTTTCGGGATGTACAAAAAAATTGTAAATGCCCACCAGAGCGTCTTAACCGGCAAAAGCCTCAACTGGGGCGGCAGCCTGATACGCCCGGAAGCCACCGGTTACGGTAACGTATATTTTGCTTCGGAAATGCTTAAAACCCGCGGACTTTCATTTGACGGCCGTAAAGTTCTCATTTCCGGTTCCGGAAATGTTGCCCAGTTTACCACGCAAAAAGTTATAAATGAAGGTGGCAAAGTAATCAGCCTGTCTGATTCCAGCGGTACAGTAATTGACAAAGACGGCATTGACCATGAAAAACTCGAATATATCATGGAATTAAAAAATGAACAGCGCGGCAGAATAAGTAAATTTGCAGATGAATTCAACAGTGCCGTTTTCTATGAGGGAGCCAAGCCCTGGCAGCTGGCTTCAGCAGATGTCGCCCTGCCAAGCGCCACACAGAATGAACTGGAACTGGATGATGCAAAAGAACTGGTCAAAAATGGCTGTGTCTGTGTATCTGAAGGGGCAAATATGCCCTGCACTCCTGATGCTGTGGAATTTTTCCGTACCAATAATATTCTGTTTGGCCCCGGAAAAGCTGCCAATGCCGGCGGCGTGGCAACTTCAGGTCTTGAAATGAGCCAAAATGCTATGCGCATAGGCTGGCTGGCCGAAGAGGTTGATGCAAAACTCAAAGGCATCATGCACAATATTCACGCCATGAGTCGCCTGGCGGCCGAGGAGTCAGGCGAGCCTGACAACTATGTTCTCGGAGCCAATGTTGCGGGCTTTAAAAAGGTCGCAGATGCTATAATCGATCTAGGTGTTTGAATACTAAGCAAATTATTACAGAAAAAGCTTGCCTTTGCCTTTCTTTTCTGTTATGATTTGCTTTGAAACCCTGTTCCTTCTTTTCTCCCGCCCCGCCTTAACCGGTGGGGCACTTTTTATGGCAACAAACTTCATTAAGACATGCAGGGACCGGCAAAAAGGACTGCAGAAAAACGCAGCAGCTAAAGCTCGGCCAGCATTTGCTTCAGCAGGTGCTGCAGCATAAAACAGATTGCCCTGAAATTAGCAATACAAAACAGCAGCAGCAATCCGGCAAAGAACAGCATCCTGTACAATAAGCTGAAATGCAGATGACTGAAATACAACGCTCCCCCGGCTAGAACGATTCCGGTAATATTCAAAGTCCATGGATACAAAAGCCGGAGGTTTTCAACGTGCCTTCTCAAGATCAGATAGGAAATGATGAAAATAGCTAAATATGAAAAAGAAGTTGCCAGGGCCGCGCCTTCAATCCCGATGAAAGGGATGAGAAGGGCATTAAAAACTATATTGCACAATACACCTGCCAGGCCGGTGTAAGCGACAGCACGCAGCTTCTCCATTGCCGCGATGGTACCGATAAAGAACTGAGCTATTATCAGAAATAAAATTCCACTGCCCAGAATTGTCAATGAGTCGCTTGCTGCCACAAACCTGTCGGAAAACAGCAGTATAATCAAATCCCTGCCAAAAAGTGATAAAAACATGATCATTCCCCAGAAGCCGGCCAGAATAAGCATCAGCATGGCATTGCAGATATCAGAAATAGAGCCGGTCTGCTTTTTGTGCCACAACTCAGTAGCAATTGGCACAAATACCAGCGGCAGAAATAACATGCTTTTCATTATCTGAACCAGCGGCAGGGCAATATTGTAAATAGCTGTAGCCTCAAGTCCCTTAATGTAAGTCAGCATCACAGTATCAATATACCCCATTGAGGTACTGGCCAGCGAAGCTATTGCCAGCCACTTGCCGAAATGGGCAAGGTAAACTATTTTTTTCCACACTAACTTGAAATTAAACGTCAGGCGAATTCTGTACTTTACCGTCAGGTAGATAATTCCAAGAACCATTACCACCAAAGCACTGCCGAAATATGCCCAGGCCGCCCCTTTTATTCCATAGTTTTCAAGAACTATCAATATGACAACGAGAATCGCCGTATAGTATGCAACCTCCATAATTGCCTTACCCAGATAGTCCTTAAAACCTACTGCTATCATCATTACTTCTTCGGTAAAATTATAAATCAGGCTGAATATCAGAAGTATTACCAGCACATCCTTGCCCACAGGAAAATGAAAATACCAGCTCACCAGCCATCCGGCAAAAGGGATAAACAGCAGCCCCCAGACACCGAAAAACATCTTAAGCAGAAGAATAGCAGTAAAATTGGCTTTTTTCTCTTTTTCCGACTTTAAAACTGCGTGTCGACTAATAACAACCGGCGATGCTCCCGCAATTCCAAAATCCAGTACAGCGGCAAGCAGACTGACAAAGGCAAAAGCGGCATAGAAAAAACCAAACTCTTCTTTGGTCAGGTGGAGAGCCAGATAACGCCGGCGCAGATAGGTAACCAGTCCGGTCAGAAGCATCGCTATGAGCGAAATCAAACTTCCTTTTATAAAAGTCAGCAACGGTCGTTTTGTCATATTTACTCTCTATTTAAACTTGTCAAGCAAACGATAGATCAAAACCGTTTTAAACTTATTGAGCCTGAATATCAAGGCGTAAAAATTGTTGCCGTAACGTTTAGATATTTCTATAGAATCTTCAAGCTGGTGAATATAGCTATTATGGCTTGTTGAGTCCTCATGCCTTCTGAAACTGCTGTAATAACGATGAACAGCTATGGCCTTTGAATGCATGGAAAAATTTATCCACAAGTTATAATCACTGCCAAAGTGGTAATCAAGGAACCTGCCTTTAACCTTCTCCCACAGAGAACGTTTAAAGAAAACGGCCGGCTGATTGATATAATTTTCACAGAACAGGACTCTTCTACAATAAAAATAGCCTATTATATTCTTATATAATGTAATCCATTTGCGAACTTCATGCCCCTTATCATCAATTATTCTGCAGCGTCCATACTGCCAGTCCCGGTCAGGATGGGCTTTAAACTGATCAACAACAGACTGGAATGTTCCGGGGGCATATTTATCATCAGCACCAATCCAGCAGACTATATCGCCGGTGGCTGCTTCCATGCCCTGATAAATGGCGTCTTCTGTTGAGGTATCAGGACATGAAATCACCTTGATTAGATTTTCATAGTCTTTGAGCACCTCGAGTGTCCGGTCTGTTGACTGACCGTCTTTTACAATGTACTCGAGTTCAAAATCGCCTTTTTGAGATAAAACACTTTCAACAATTTCTTTTACATACTTTTCACTATTCAAAACCGGCGTAACAACGGATATCTTAACTTTAGACACTTGATTCATTTATTTTCCTGAGGTAAAACAACAAACACCCGCATTTGCCTGTAGGGTTGTTTCAGTTCGACATAAAGGCTGCTGCCTTCAATTGCCGTCAGAATGTCAGGATTCTCTACATCCATAACAGCAATGTTAACTTTTTCTTTTCGCAAGTATCCGGGATCCACATATCTTGCCGGATCTCTTTCCCGTATGTATGGAATTCCACTCCAGAAGCTGTATTGCGGCTTCGGTGAAATCATCTTTAAAACGCCACCTCGTTCAACTTTAAAGTCAGCACGATGTTCATTCAGCCAGTCTCCTATGCCCTTCTCATAGTCATATTTGCGATTCAAGACTTTTTCCATACCGTTTTTTGCTTGAAAAATACCAATAATAATTAACGCGATAACAGCAATATATTTAAGCCTGAGTTTTACCGCCTGTTGATAGATAAAACATAATCCCGTAAAACTGAAAGGCAGCATAAGCATCGCATTCAAGGTGAAATAACGATAGGCCAGAACAACATTCACAAAAATCAAAGTACTGAAAAATATCACGGAAATTGGCAGCCATAGCTTAAAAGCAAACTCTTTGCGGTAAATCAGAATCGCAATACCAAGCAGAGAAAAACCAAAATAAACCCAGTAGGCCCCGCGCCCAAAACAGTCAACCAGCTTTCCGCATTTCTTGAGGACTGCTTGATATGCAGTTGCTTTTTTGCGCTGCAGAGGTGCCGGTGCCGGCTTACTGCTTTTTACCTTAACACTTTCTGCACCTGACTGCTCAACAGCTGCTGTTTTAACCGGCTGCTTCACCTCAGGCTGTGCAGAAACTTTCGCCACTTCTGGCTGGGCTGCCACTGGTGGTGCTGGAGGCGCAGGAGACTTCTTCATTGCCGGGGGCTGAACTTTTACCCCTACTGCAGCCAGAGCTTTACCTATCACTTGAGACTGCCGGGTATCAGTTGACGGGATCCCGGTTTCCCTGTAGAGGCTGAACATTCTGGGCGAAATACAGACTATTGTAACAAGCGCGACCAAGACGACCCTGCCCACTGTAGTCCAGAGCATATTCCAGCTGAGACGCCACTGCGCCTTCTGCAGCGGAATCAGTAACAGCCATAAAGCAAACAGCGGGGCATACAGCAACCCCTCTCCGCGATTAAGCGCCAGCCCCGCAAGGCATACACCAAGCAGCGCCAGCTTCCAGGCCCTTACTTTTTCAAAAAAACTAAGAATCAGATATATTGCCCATGCCAGAAAAAAATTCCTGCCGGAATTCAAAAGGCCAGTACACCCAAAACGTATGATCTTGGGAGTCAGGATATACATAAAGCAGCCCCAGGCCGCATAATTTCTGTTTTTCAAAAGAATCCTGAGCATTCCGTATAGCGGAAAAATGCATAAAACATAAAATATTGAAGAAACTGTCATCAGTGCGTTAAAGGGATGCATCCCCATTTTAACAAAAACAGCTGCCAGGGCCGGATTCAAAGGACCTATAATCCCATTGTATGCACCCGCCCAGTCACCTTTGGCAAAGGCCGCCGCAATCGGGCCGTAAAATGCAGAAATATCTGTATAGGCGTCGGTGCAGAACAGTATATGCACCAATGAAATAATGATGCCGACAACTGCACAGCAAAATACAATTCTTCTGTGAACTGGAATCTCCGAATACAAAATTACTCTCCAAATACAATGACGAATGTTAATGATTAAACTAACGTTGAATATTAATACACGTTTAGCTTGAAAATACAAACTGTAATTGAACAAAATAACCCTAACAAATAGTATTGTTCAAACTGCAATAACGCTCAAAAGAGCAGCTGGTGAGCACATAAAGACAAGATAATTATCTACTTTGTATTTCACTTAAGAACATTAGCGAAACATATATTTTATTCTTGATTATTCATTTTAGCGATATAACCCTAAGCACCTATGAGTGCTGATCATAACCCTGCTTTCAAGAAAGAGTTCGAGCTTGATATTAATACAAAAAACTTTTAAGAAACAAACTGTAAAATGACATTATTAACTAATGTAGCGTTAAGTACAAAACCATTTTTGCAAAAGACGGCCTGATGGTGTATTTGTTAATGCAAGCCATTCCATGTCAGAATTAAGTAACGGTGGGGACAGATATAATGTATAACCAGAAAAAAGCAACCAGAAAATCAGAAGTCAGGCCATTTACCTCCTCAGCCTATGCGGGACGCTGGGTCACATGTGAAGTTCCCAAGGATAAAATACCTGAAAAATCAATGGAATCCCGGGCAGCATATCAACTTGTCCATGATGAGATGAATCTGGACAGCAACCCCGCTCTCAACCTGGCATCATTTGTTACAACCTGGATGGAAGAGGAAGCTGAAGATATCATAATAGAATCCCTGAACAAAAACTATATTGACGAAGACGAATATCCGCAAACCCGGGCAATTCATGACCGGGTTATCCGCATGACCGGTAACCTCTGCCATTCGGAGGAAGCTGCCGGTACTGCAACAATAGGTTCCTCTGAAGCCATAATGCTGGCGCTGCTGGCACACAAATGGAACTGGCGTGAAAAACGAAAAAAAACGGGCAGAGACTTTTCAAGTCCGAATATTGTTTTCGGCGGCGATGTGCATTCCTGCTGGGAAAAATTTGCCTTGTATTTTGATGTTGAAATGCGGGTTATTCCCCTGGCAACAGATAAATTTACGATTAACGCTGATGATGTCGCTCAATATGTTGACGAAAACACTATCGCTGTCGGAACTGTACTCGGGACAACTTTTACCGGCCAGGTGGATGACTTTATCGGAATCAATGATTTTCTAGTTTCACTAAAAAAGGAAAAAGGACTGGATATTCCAATGCATGTTGATGCTGCCAGCGGAGGATTTGTTGCAGCCTTTGGTTTTCCGGACCTGCGCTGGGATTTCCGGCTGGAACAGGTAAAATCAATTAATATATCCAATCATAAGTTCGGCCTGGTTTATCCCGGCATGGGAACCGTGCTGTTCCGGAATAGTTCGATTATTCCAGAAGAATTGATTTTTCATATTAATTATCTTGGCGGCAGCATGCCTAATTACAGTTTAAATTTTTCAAAACCAAGTTCCATGGTTCTTGCTCAGTATTACAATTTCCTTCGACTGGGGCGCAATGGCTATACCAGAATTATTAAAAATATTCTCGAGGTTGCCGAGTATGTTGAAAACGCCCTCATTGAGACCGGAAAATTCAAAGTACTGACGGATACAAAATATCTTCCGGTAGCGGCTGTGTGCATGAAAGAGGAAAATGGTTACGATGTTTTCAAGATTTCCAAAAGGCTGCGACAGTACGGCTGGATTGTTCCAGCATACACACTGCCGCCGGCAGCCCAGGAACTGGCTGTTTTGAGAATTGTTGTCCGGGAGCATTTTACCATTGACATGGCAGAAAATTTTATTGAAGACATTAAAAAGGTATTAAAAAACCTTGACCGTGAAGCCGGTAACATTCCAGAGAAGAAATCTGACTCACCCGGCGTCTGCTGAGTGCATTTAAAGGTTTTGATTCCGGTACAAATAAAGCTCACAGCTCTTGAAGTAAGTCTTAATACTTTGATTTTCTGTTGAAACTACATTATAATCAAACTTAGAGGACCTTACTTATATTTTATAATTATGGAAGAGGTAGTGAGATGAAAGCTGTTAAATGGGTACCGCTATTGCTGTTGTCGCTGCTGTTTGCCGCCGGCTGCAACACTGCTGAACCGCTCGAAAAAACAGAGTACGTGTCTTTTGAAAACGTTCCGCAGATCCCGGAAGAATACAGTCTATTCCAGAAAGCCTGGTTTGACTACCCCAAACTGGCAAAATATAATAAAATTTATGTTGCTCCTGTAACCAATCGTCCAGACCTTGAAAACAACTTCTGGAACAAGGATGTAAAACAACAGACTGCTGATGAAGAGAAGGCAGCCTATACAGAATATCAGACTTACCTGTGCAACGCCTTTAAAGAAGCCATAAACGCCGACGGTCGCTGGCAGCTGGTCGATAAACCCGGAACCGGAATTTTGAAACTGCAGGTCTACACCGTACAGATTGTTCCACAGAACTCATTTATCGGGGCATTTTCCAATGTAACTTCCTTCACTCCAATCGGATTGATTATACTGCCGTTCAAGACCGCGGCCCGGACTACCTGGGATATCGGTTCTTCTGCGGCAATTGAGGGTTACTTGACTGATTCCGATACCCGGGAGATCATGGCTGCGTTCGCAGACAGGAAGAAGGGGCGTGTCGCACTTTTTAACAGCCGTGAATTTACTTCATATTCTCCGCTGCGCCAGCTGGCCGATCTCTGGGGAAAAGACTTTGTCAGAATGCTGAATAACAGCGACCAGAAGAAACTGGAAAAAGACGAAGTTTTTACCTGGTTCCAGTAAGAAGCTATTATGGGGGCCTCTGCAACAGAGGCCTCTTTCAAATACCATTACTGGCAAGCCTGCCGTCTTCTCAATGCTGAAACTTTAAACGAACGTTGACCTCTTTATCATGGCAATGCCCGCACCGGCAACACCAAACCGGCCCACTGCGGAGCCCGCGAAGCCAGGAATTGGTCGGATGCTCAAGGAGCGCTGAGCGAAAGCCGCCGGAAGACTGAAGCTGGCAACACAGTACGCGCTGCCAATAAGGCCGTACAGGCCGCAATGAGAAAAACCTGTCTGAGCTCAAAAATTTTAAACTGCATATTGCTCCGGGGAACTATATGCCCAGAGGTCGATGCAGGCATCAAGGAAAAATGGAATGATAGTTTATAAATTATTTGAAAAAACATGATTTCAGCTGCATTGTTGCATGATGCAGCTGGTATGCTGTCAAGCATTGGAGAGAAGGTGCTGTCCAAGGCAGGCGCCCGAGTGTGTATGTCAAACAGCTGAATACTTATTTTATCCTGGATTGAGGTGAAAATGGAAATACGCTATGCGGCCAAAGGTGACTTACCGGCAATTGTTGAAATATATAATCAGGCGATTGGAGAGAAAAACGCTACTGCCGATATCGCTCCAGTCAAAGTGGATGACCGACTGAACTGGCTAAAGGAACATACCCAGGATAAATATCCTGTCTGGGTATTGTTGAAAGACGGCCTTATTGCCGGCTGGTGCAGCCTCAGTCCTTACCGGCCTGGCCGGATGGCTCTGCGCTATACTGCCGAAATCAGCTATTATGTCCACCGGGATTTTCGGCGGCAGGGCATTGCTTCGGCTCTTACCGAAAAGGCAATTGATGCCTGTGAGGATCTCAATTTGAAAACTCTCTTTGCCATACTGTTTGAAATTAATACCGGCAGTACCAGACTGCTTGAAAAATATGGATTTGAATTATGGGGTAGAATGCCGGATATCGCAGATATTGACGGCAAAGAGATCTCTCATGTCATTTACGGGCTCCGGGTCAGGGATTGATAAACTGAAAGCCATAATCTGTTCTCTAATTTGAAATATCCGTCTCCGGCTGTATCTTTACATTTCAAAAATGGATGGAGTGTAAGTATGACAGATTCACATGATATAAAAGACAGTTCAAAACAGCAGTGCAGCTGTTCTGATTCTTCGGTATACTTTAGTGAGATGGCTGAACGTTCTGCAAAAGGCGTTGCCTGGCAGCAGGCGCTGCAGAGACTTAAGGACGGCAACCGGCGTTATGTAAATAAAAGCAGCCATAACAATTCAAGCTGTGAATATACCCGCCAGCTGTTATGCAAAGGTCAGTGGCCCTATGCAACAGTATTGTGCTGCTCAGATTCCAGGGTTTCACCGGAAATTGTTTTTGACGCAGGGTTAGGCGATTTGTTCATAGTGAGAGTTGCGGGCAACATTATTGATTCACGGCTGCTGGGCAGCATTGAATATGCAACGCTGCATTCCACCAGCAAACTGATTGTAGTAATGGGGCATGGATCCTGCGGAGCGGTCACCGCCGCGACACATGCAGTGAGCAACCCCGATGTTACAGATACTCCCGGAATAAACGGCATTGTCAGTGACCTCATGCCAGCCGTACTGAAAGCGAAGAAGCATACCGGACTTGAGGGCTGTGAACTGATAGAGGCCGCAGCGCGGGAAAATGTCAGGATGTCCTGCAATCTTATACGTGAAACCAGCGAACCGCTGGCTGACATGGAAAATGCGGGAGATATTAAAATTATCGGAGCGTATAAGCATTTGACATCTGACGAAGTTGAATTTTTTGACTGAACACATCTGACATTGCAGTCTAATTGATGATTACACAATATATTCCTGGAAAGTTTTATAATGGCTGAAGTTAGCAACTGGTATGAACTTGGACCTTTCACGGTTTTTGATGTGGAAACCACTGGGATGAGCCCAGTTAATGACCGGATAGTTGAGCTGGCTGCGGTCCGGGTCGACAGAGACGGTGAAATAACCCGCTTTGAGTCGCTGGTTAATCCCAGCTGCAGTATTCCGCCGCAAGTTTCAAGAGTACACCGTATTACTGACGATATGGTTATAGATGCCCCAAAATTCAGTGATGTCGGATACCAGTTTCTGGAACTGGCTAAAGATTCAACTCTGGTAGCCCACAACGCCCGTTTCGATCTGGGCTTTTTACAGGAAAGCCTGTCGCGCAGCGGTCTGCCGCTGTGGCAGGGCAAGACCATGGACTCAATCAGACTGATGAAGCAAGCCTATGCCGGATTGCCCAGCTACAGTCTTCAATCCCTGCGCCGCACCTTTCAGCTCGAGGATCTCAGAGAAGGCCTTCAGGCCCACCGTGCCGGAGCAGACGTTGAATGGACCGTTCAACTGCTGCAGATTGCTTTTACTGAACTGCTTAAAAAGGTTGGAGGCAGCAGCTAAGTGCATATTAGAGAGCTTAAGCCGGAGGATCTGGAGCTAATTGCTGCAGTACATCATAAAGCATGGCTTGACACCTACAGCTCAGGTGTCCTGCCGCAAAAGGTCATAAATTTTATGACTCTGGATAAATGGCGCAAATCGTGGGAGAAAAACCTCTGCCCCTGTAATCAGGATTTTCACTTATGTGCAGAAACTCCCCGCGGCAGAATAACAGCTTTTGCTTCATTCGGGGCTAACCTCGATCCGGCTAACTGCCGGGAATATCCCGGACGTTTACTGCGCATCTATGTACTCAGGGAATTCCAGGGGCAAGGAATCGGCAGGACTCTCATAAAAAATGGTATTAGCTGGCTTATGTCGCAGCAGCTCAACGCTATGACGGTCCATGTCGTCGAAGCTAATATTTCAGCATGCCGCTATTATGAACACCTTGGCGGTACGATTATTTACCGTTGTAATGTTGACCGACTGGGCTACAGTATCGGCGAACTTACTTACGGCTGGCCTGACATCAGCAGCCTGATCTGACTGTTTATTCTGAGCGCAGTACATCAATCGGATTCTGCTGGGCTGCTTTCCAGGCTGGGTAAGTACCGAACACTACCCCAACAAAGCCTGAGATAAGCAGTGAAAGAATGATACTCCACGCCTCATAAACTGTAGGCATATCGGCATAAATTGTGATCACCTGCGAGATGCCGACACCAACACCGATTCCAATAATACCGCCAAGCGAAGTCAGAAATACCGTCTCGATCAGAAACTGCAGCAGTATATCCCTTTTCTGGGCTCCCAAAGCTCGACGGGTACCAATCTCCTTACGTCGTTCGTATACGCTGGCCAGCATAATATTCATAATCCCGATACCGCCGACAATCAGAGAAATTCCAGCAATTGACCCCATTACTATCGTAAAAATATTCTGAGTCCGCTCCCGTTGTTTAAGCAGGTCCAGCGGCACCAGTACTCCCCAGTCTTTAGTTTCAGTGTGGGTTTTACGCATGTAAGCGGTAATTCGTTTGGCCGTGTTATCTATATGGGTGACATCCAGCACAGACACCACCAGCAGGTCATAATCAATAATGGTTACTTTGGCATTGCGCCCTTCCCGGACAAAAGCGTAATTTTTACAAATCGCCTCTGAGGTTCTCATGGGAATGTATATCATATCGTTCGGGCTGCCCAGCTCTGGATACTGCGTGCCGTGGTCATTGCCGATAATGCCGATAATGCGAAATAGATGCCTTCCAACTCTGATCGACAGGCCGATTATGTCTCTTTGTCCTATACGGAACATCTTTCTTTTCACCCGTTCTCCGATCACACATACATTGCGGATATTGACAAAATCCACGGGTTTAAACCAGCGCCCTTTCAGCAGGTGGCAACCGGAATCCAGACAAAATTCGCTGCCGACCCCAACAAGCTTCAGGTCCAGCCGTTTTGTCCCCTTCATCACTTTGAACCGTGAATCCCTGACCGGGGTAACATGGTCAATATTATCCATCCTGACAATATGTTTTCTGTCCCTGACAGTAAGTCCGTAGGTCTCAGTAAAGCTGGCATTACTGGTGCTGGAATCCTTGCCGGCAAGCGGCGGTTTTTTGGAATATACAATAATTTTATCTATTCCCATGGCTTCAATCTGGGACAACGCCTTGCGTTTGGCTCCCTCCGAAACGGCCAACATCGAAATAACGCTGCCCACGCCAAAAATTACCCCAAGAGAAGTCAGAAGCGACCTGATCTTATGTAATAGAAGATTATGAAATGACAGTCTGAAAAGATCACTCACCAACATCCGGACCGCCTCCGAAATTAATATTCTGGTGCTCAGAGACCCGGCCGTCACGCAAGTAGATAACCTTGTCAAAGTGTGCCTCAAGAGCCGGATTATGGGTCACCATAATGATGGTTGAACCAGAGGCGTTCAGTTCATGAAAGAGCTTGATTATGTCAGCACTGGTTTTCTCATCCAGATTTCCAGTTGGCTCGTCTGCCAGCAGAAAAGCCGGCTTATTGCTTAAAGACCGGGCAATAGCTATGCGCTGGCATTCCCCGCCGGAAAGCTGGGTCGGGCGATGACCAAGACGATGACCGAGACCAACCTGTCTGGAAAGTTCTATGGCTCGCTCCCGCCTGACCTTGCGGGGAACCCCGGCATACAGCATCGGCACTTCAATGTTCTGCTCAACCGAAAGGTGCGGAAACAGATTGAAGCTCTGGAAGATAAAACCGATTTTACGATTTCTTATTGTCGCCAGTTCTGTATCGGAAAGAGTCTCGACATGCTGCCTCTCAAGCAGATATTTCCCGGAAGTCGGGACGTCCAGCATACCGAGAATATTGAGCATTGTGGACTTGCCTGACCCTGAAGAGCCCAGAATACCGACAAATTCCCCACGCATAACATCGATGTTAATCCCCTTCAGCACCGGTACTATCAACTCCCCGGTCACATAAGTTTTACAAATATCCTCCAGCTTCACGATTGAAAGCGCTTCCTGGGAAGTTGGTTCCATTGGCGCAGTCATCAGGAACCAGCCGCCTGCTTCTTCTGATACGGCCGGTAAAGATAAACAACTTCCCCGGCCTTCAGTCCGGCTGTAATCTGCACAAAATTATCGTTGGACTCGCCAATAGACACCGTTTCTTCGCGAGTACCGGCAGGCGTCTTGAGGTAGACAAAGTAGCTGTCATTCTTTTCAAATACCGCTTCAACCGGAACAAATAAGGTATTCTTAATCACCTTTGTAACAATTTCAAGCTGTACACTCATACCGCTGACCAGGCGTTCACACTGTTTTTCCAGCGTAACTCTTGATTTATAGATTTTGGGCGAACTTCGATCCCAGTAAATCATATTGACCGGTAAAGTGGCAATCTTGCTTATATGCCCGGCCAGCTTAATTCCCGGCAGCGAATCGGGAGAGACAATAACCTTGTCATTTAACTTGACCTTAGACCGGTACTGTTCAGGCAAGTCAAAATTTACCACCAGGTTTTTCATGTCCGGAATGGTCATCAGTACTTTACCTTTCCAGATGTCCATCCCCAGCTTTATCTCAGTTTTGCTCCAGCGCCGGTCAGGATTACCGTAAATAACTACACCGTCCACCGGGGCCGTCAACTGCATCTGCTTCAGATAAACAGTGTATTTTTTCAGGTCATTTTTAATCCGCTTCATTCTTTTCACAGTATTGTCAATAGTTTTCTTTTTTTGAATAAGGTTTGAAGCTGTTGAAATTTTAACTTTGCGCAAATTGAGCTGAGCCTGTTCATAGTCGTTTATCAGTGAGTTCATTTTATTCGGATGAGTATAGCGCTTGAATTTCTTCAGGGAATTTCTGGCATTGACCAGGCTGTTGCTGGCTGACTCCATCTTATTGAACATTTCCTGCAGCTTCTGCTTATGCTTTTCCTCCTCGTTGCGATTTGAATAGCCGCGAGCCACTTCAGTTTTTTTATCCTGATGCTCTTTTCGGTTTTTACTGTAGGCAGACTCAGCCTCCTGTATTTTCAGCATCAGGTTGTCACGTTCCTTGCGATGCTCAAACTTACGGTATTTACGCAAGGCATCTGCTGCCAGCACCACCCTGTCTTCAGCCGCCCTGACTTCGGCGGCATTTGAGCTTACCAGTATTTTCTCCGACTCCTTCTGGATCATCAATTCTTTTTCCAGATTTTCATATTGAATATTGAAGTCATCTACCTTTTCACGGAGGTTGTCAGTCTCAAATTTAGCCAGTACCTGTCCTTTTTTAACACTGGTGTTTTCATCAATTACCCAGTTAAGTTTTGTCCTGAAGTTGGCTTGCAGCGACAGTTTGTGCTTCTTCTTGGCGTTCACACTGCCGGCCTGGATCAGGCCGATTACCAGCTTCCCGTACTTCAAGGTATACGAGCGGTCGGGCGCGATACTGTCATCAGTACCTTCAGTTTTTTTTACAGCAGCTGGACTTCTCTCTGATTCCCGGTACCCGGCCCAGGCCCCGATAATTAACACCAGCACCAGCACCAGCGCCGAACCAGTTTTCCATTTAGTAATTTTCATAATCAGCGGTACGATTCATCTTTTTCAATGAACTCTTTCTTTACTTTTTCCAGCGTACTCTCTTTTGCCGGGAATATCTGTTTTGAATTACGAATTATACTGCCAAGTTTTTTAGAATCGACAGCCTGCTTACCCGGATCGTAAATGACCCCGCTGGCTATTTCATCTTCAGTCAGAATATTCACCTTCAGAAAAAATATTAACTGAATCAGCTCCTTACTGCGGTTTTTGGCAGTGAAAAATTCTCCGATAACCGGTATATCACTCAAAAAAGGCGTACGCTCCTGTTGTAAAGTTTCACGGTGGCTGTAAAGACCTCCAAGCATAATGACCTGGCCGTCTTTCAAGGTTAGATCAGTCTCAATATTACGAATTGAAATTACCGGAACCTCATAGTCAAAACGATCCTGTTTGAACTGAATATATTTCAATACATTTGAAACCTGCGGGTTAACGCCCAGAGTTACAGAGTCTCTATTGATGAGTTTCGGAGTAACATTGAGAATAACTCCAACCCGCTTGAATTCAGTTGAAGTTGTAGTTGACCCGGATACAATCTGAAAAGTCTGAATTGGAATGTCCTGACCGGTTACAATACTGGCAGTGGCATTGCGCGAAACCACAACATTTGGCGATGACAGTATTTTGGCGTCCTGAGCAGTCAGCAGCCATTGGATTGAAGCATTGATATTTTTGTTTCCCGACACATATGGAAACCAGTTAAAGCCAAGTCCACGATCACCGGAAGTCTGCCCCGGAACAGATGTTTCAACCCCGCCGCTGGAACTAAGCAGTGTATTGACAATATCTCCTTTATCATTCAATCCAGGAAATTCATTGACCTGATTGAAGTTCAATGAGAAATTACGCTCCATACCGTCATTGAGCAGGATTTCAACTATTTTGGCTTCCACCAGGACCTGCGGTGAAGGAATATCTATAGCTTCAAGCGCCCCTTTGAGTTCCTTTATCTTTTCGCTTTTGTCATTTATTATAATCAGATTCTGTTCACTGGAATACTCTACAGTGCCTACAGGGGAGATAGCGCTCTCCATGCTGTTTACCAGTGATTTTGACTGGGTATAGCGGCAACGGTAAATCAAAGTCGATTTACCGTCAGGGCCTGCAACAACTCTGCTGTAAGGTTTCAGCGGGTGCCTGGCGGCTTTAAGGTTTTTCAAAGTTTTTGACGGAACCAGCAGGCTGCTGAGCTGTCTGGCAACAGACTGCACATTTTTCCTTCCCGCCTTTCTGTCAAACTTGCGTACTTCACCGGTAAGTGGGTTTTTCTGAATAATAACAGTTTCCGCCAACACCGGAATACAAAGTGTCAACGCACATGCTGTCAAGCACTTCACTACCATACCACCACCGGCAACTGAAACGTTGCCTGATTTATTCATTGTGCCTTCCAAGCTGTAATATTAAAAAGGAACCATATAAAAAAAATTTTACACATAGAGTTAAGACTATAACCCATTTAAACTTTTTTTGCAAATTAATTTAACGGCAAAATTATACTAAATATAATTACGTTACAACTGAAACTAATATGAATGTTTACGTAATTTTATAATCTGTTTTTATTGTTTAAGGGCAAATGGAAGCTATATTAAGTTCACATCGTTTGATTAAATTTGAAGGATAATCTTATGAATACTTCCGAAGCTCCGGAAATAAGAAATATTGCCATAATCGGGCTGGGACTGCTTGGAGCGTCCCTGGGAATGTCGCTGCGCGGGCAGAAACTCAACCGCCTGGGCTGGACTCGTCGCCCTGAAGTTTGTACGTGGGCTCAGAAAAATAATGTTATTGATGAAACCGGTGAACTGGAATACATTCTGAAAAAAGCCGACCTGACTGTTCTGTGCATTCCGATTCCACAGATAATGAACTTCATCAAAACTTATCGAAACTGCTGGCGGCCGGGATCCATCGTCACCGATATCGGCAGCGTCAAGGCAGTTATTGTAAACTGCGGAGAAAAAGAACTGCAGCCGCTCGGTGTAAATTTTGTAGGGAGTCATCCGATGGCCGGAACGGAAAAAACCGGTCCCTACGCCGCTTTTGAAGCACTTTACAACAATGCCGAGGTCTTCGTCATCCGTACGGATAATACCAGTGCAGCCGCTTTTCAAAAGGTATCGGACTTCTGGGAATCAATCCAGACAAAAGTCGTGGAGATTGGCGTAAAGGAACATGACGTTCTAGTAGCGCATACCAGTCATATATCCCATATACTGGCGTTGTCTCTTACTGAAGCAGTGCTTGACTGTCCGGAAGCAGAGCGTAAACTGCGTTTTTCAGGCTGTGCCACCGGGTTTCGCGACACTTCACGCATCACCTCCAGTTCACCGCAGATGTGGCGTGAGATAATTGAAAATAATCAGCCGGCAGTCCTTGAGGTCGTCAAAGAGTTTGAAAAACGCTGGCTGCATTTATGCGAGCTTATTGAAAGCAAGCAGTATGACAAACTGCAGTCAGAGTTTGCAAAGGGCAAAAATTTGCGTGATCGGTGGATTAACTACAAAAATACAGAACACGACTGTAACTGGTAATCCGTTTTCATAGAGTAAACTAACTTTTTCAGCAACCAACATTAATAAATATGGAAAACTCATATATAATAGATATTAAGAAGGCCACGGTTTTTCTTGGCGGTAAAAAAATTCTCAAAGACTTCAACTGGCAGGTTAAACGCGGCGACCACTGGTTTGTGCTTGGAGCCAACGGTGCGGGCAAAACCACACTGGTCAAAATGCTGATGGGTTTTGCCTGGCCGGTTTTTGGTGCGGAAGTCAACGTGCTGTATGAGCGCTATGGTACCGTCAATCTGGCTGAACTGCGTAAGCGCATTGCCTGGGTGAGCCCTTTTATGCAGCGGTGGACCTCCAGGTGGACCGGACTGCAAATGGTGATATCCGGGCTGGACGGTACTCTCGGGTTATTCCGGGAACCAACCGATACTGAGATTGAAAAAGCCCTGGCAATTATGGGACGCATCGACTGTCGTAAACTTGAAAACCAGGATATGGACAGCATGTCCTCTGGAGAACAGGTAAAAATCCTGCTCTGCAGGGCACTTATGCGTGACCCGGAGCTGATAATACTTGATGAAGCATGTGTACATCTGGATATGAAAAGCCGTGAATTTCTGCTGGCAACAATTGAAGAGATGGCCAGAAAACCGGATTGCCCCACAACGGTTTTTATAACCCAGCGCATTGATGATATCCTGCCGGTATTTGATAAGGGTATGATTTTAAAAGAGGGAATAATTACAGCTAAAGGAAAAAGAGAAAGTATCCTGACAGAAGACAATCTGTTCGAAGCTTATGATATGCATGTAAAACTGCAGCAGAGCTCAACCGGCAGGTTCTGGCCGGTCATAGAATGAAAATGAAACTCTGACTGTACTAAATATTCAACGAGGGTGGTATGAATAAAACCGATGACGACACGGGAGCAGCTCCCTGCCCGCTCTGTGCCGGTACTTTGTGCCTGTCACAATACGGCATCTTCAAAATTTTTCTGATGCCGGCAAAGTTCCCGCTGCTGCTGATTCTTGCCGGAATTATCGGAATGACAGTTTTTTCCAAATATATGCTGCTACTGAGCTTTTCCGGCATTATGATTCCACTGGCCAGTGCTGACTTCAGACTCTTCATGTATCCGGTAGCAGCTGTAGCTGATCTGCTTGGGAAAGCAGTTAACTGCCCCAGGTGCAATCCTTTTGGAAGTGTTTTCAGACGTTAAGAATCCATTGCTTAAGGGGGATTATATGATTAATATGAACAAAAGCCAGCCAACATTCACCATTCAGGACGGCTACGGCCAGACAAGGGAATACCAGCTGACCGGAAAAAATATCACCATAGGGCGCGACCAGGACTGTGATATTATCGTCAACACCGGCGAAGCATCACGGCATCACGCAAAGATTACCAGAGAAAACGGCACCTTTATCATTGAGGATCTGCAAAGTGTCAATGGCACCTTTGTCAATTCGTCGCCTGTCAACAAGCCACATGCCATAAAACATATGGACATTATCCAGATCGGGACCTGCATGCTGGTATTCAATGATCCCAATAATTTGATTTCTGATGAAGACAATACGGCTACCAGAACTCTTGAAAACATGAATTTTTCTTTTGATTTTATCAAGTTTGTTATAAAAAAACTGGAGGAAAATATAGCCATTGTCTTTAAAGGCAAGCCTGAAATCATCCGGAATCTGGTTGTATGCCTTTTTGCCGACGGACACCTGCTGCTTGAAGACACTCCGGGCGTTGGCAAAAGTATTCTGGCTCAGACTCTGGCTAAGTCCATTCAGGCAATTTACAGAAGAATTCAATTTACACCGGACATGCTGCCTTCAGATATTACCGGAATGAACATTTTTGACGAAGGCGAAAAGCAGTTTCATTTTATGCCGGGACCCATTTTCGGAAATGTTGTACTGGCAGATGAAATCAATCGCACCACGCCAAGAACCCAGTCCAGCCTGCTGGAGTGCATGTCGGAATCGGTTATCACCATTGACGGCAAACCCCATGTTCTGCCAAAGCCATTTTTTGTAATTGCCACTCAAAACCCGGAGGATTACCACGGAACCTATCCGCTGCCGGAGCCGCAGCTGGATCGCTTTATAATGCGACTTTCCATAGGTTATCCAGCCCCCGAGGCTGAAAAGGACATCCTTTCGTCTCAGGCGGTCAGTCATCCCTTGAATGACATATCATATGTAATCAAGTCAACTGACATTGTGCACTGTCATGCCCTGGTGCGAAAGGTTATGGTTTCAGACAGTATAAAGAATTATATTATCAGTATCTGCAATGCAACCAGGACTCATCCAGCCTTGACAAACGGCTGCAGCCCTCGTGCCTCCCTGGCCCTGATGCGGGTGTGTCAGAGCCTGGCGGCATATTACGGCAGAAACTACGTTATCCCACGGGATATTCGTGAAATGGCGGTACCGGTACTTGCCCACCGGGTAAAACTTAAAATACGCTATCAGGGCGAATGGAGCCGTGTGGAAAATGTAATAAAAGCCATAATAAAGTCAATTCCAATGAAAAATGAGGACAAAGGTCTATGACTCCAATTCTGCCGACGATGCGCGGCTGGGTCATGATTATTGCCGCCTTTATCAGTATTGCAATTGCTTTAGTCAATGTCGGCCTTGCAACCGCCCTGACCGCTTCAACTTTGACCGGAGTGGTAGTATCGAGCTTTGTCCTGGCTGCATTATCAATGCATAAAATCAAGCTGGAACGCCGGCCAAATCCTGATGGTGCTCAGAACAGCAGTGTCACGCTGCCGGTTGCCGTCAAAAACCTTTCCTGGAGATTCCGGCAGGCAATGGTAGTCATGGAGCTGTGTCCATTTGTATCCGGCGGCACTCTGGCATTTGCCGTTCCTCCGCTCAGACCTCATGAAGAAGTCATCTTGGAACGGACCAGCAAGGCTGCCAGAAGAGGACACTTCACACTGAGTGAAATATACCTGATAGGCGGAGACCCGGCAGGCTTGTTCCGGCGTCGACTTGAATTTGATATCCCGGCGGAAATAATGATTACTCCTGAGATAACCTGCTTAACCAGTTTGCCGGTTACCAACCGGCAGCAGACCGCACCGGATACCGAAGGGCGCCCGCTGGCCACTTCCGGTCAGGGACAGGATTTTTACGGTATCAGAGAATACCGGCATGGCGATGAAATGCGCTTTATTCACTGGAAAGCTACAGCGGCCAAACGGCAGCTGATGGTCAAGGAGTTTGAAGCCAATACCACCGACAGGATCATCATCGTACTGGATAACTTTCAGGAATCCATCGGCATTGACCCTCTGGATAATAATTTTGAATATTTGATCAGAACCACCGCTTCAATCATTAACTACCTGACAGAGTTTTACTGCCGCATAACTCTGGTTGTCATGGAAGCTGAAGGAGAATGCACAATTCTGAAAAATTACTCGGCAGCGGTTACCCCCCTGGCGGAGACTGTATTGACCACCTTGAAACCGGGTTTGACAAATTTTGAAACAATACTTGACTGCGCTCTGGACGTGGTGCAGCCCGGCGCCATTTTTTTCTGTTTGTCAATGACCCAGTCGGACTCAATCAGGCGCAAACTTGAATTTCTTCAGGAAATGAATGTGGATGTAAGATGGGTTTATGCCCCAAAGCTGTTCTTCCCCTATGCTGCCGCTGATACACCCCGCACAATTAATACAGGTAAATTACAGATTCCAGAATTTTCAGGCGGTATAAGACCGATGACAGTAAACTTTAAAACAGAAATTAAAAATCTGCTGCGCAATGACTTCTAAGTCCAGAAAACAGAAAATAGTTGATTTTTCCAAGGTGCGTAAAGCCCCGGAAAGACTGCCCTTTCACTGGGCATATGTCACACTTTTTGCCTTGTCCCTGGCGTCTTCCTTATGGCAGCACGGTCATCCGGTATTGACCTTGAGCCTGCTGGGATCTGCTTTTGTTATCGGGTCCCTGCCTTATATTTCATATGCCGTCATCAGCTCAAACATCCGCTTCAATCTGCAGATTTTTATCGTTCTGGCAAGTTCTCTCTGGCTCTTGTATCGTTTAAGGCAGCAAATACCACTTGACAAAATACTCATTGAGTCAGTATGTATAACAGGCTTGTGCTTCATCCTGGCACAGCGGTCATCTGATTATGAATATCTTTTTCTCATGAGCATGTTTTTGCTGCTTTATGGCGCTCTGCTGCCACGGCTGATATTCCTGATAATATTTATTCTTGGTTTTTTTATAACTTCACTGCTTCTTTATACAACCAGACTGCGCACTCTGGCCGGAGTCTCTGATATCAAAACCCCAACAGCTGTATTCAGCAGAAGCTGGAGCGGTTTTATAATGCATTTTCTGTTGGCTGGGGCATTCGCTTTTGGTCTTTTCAATCTTATGCCGGAAAACAAAAGCTTTACAGAAGGTTTTTTTGATGTCTCATTTTACACAGAAAACAGCTCAATCGCGCCCCCGGGATTTATGCAGTGGCTGATGCCGAGAAACTTCCGGAAAGGCAAAGGCTGGCATAAGAAATCAGGCCTTGGTAAGCCTGAGATCCTGACAAGCTCCGGAGGTCGCGTTGAAGTTCCTGAAAGCAACTACCTGCAGAGCAGCGGCAATGGAGCCTCTCCTCCAGGTAAAGAAATAATATTCAAGGCCAAAAGTCCTTTGAAATTATACTGGCTGGCTCAGCTTTATGATGTTTATGACGGCCAAGGCTGGAAACTCTCAAACAAGCTTAGAAACGCTAGAACAGTAAACTCTGTTATCAGAAAGCAAGACAATATTTTAAACTGCATTGAGCAGGAAGTAGTCATTGAAAAATGGGTTTCAAAATCTCTGTATTGCGCCTATCGACCTTTGTCCGCTACAACGAAGGAACAAGATAATTATTACAATCTGATAAATTACTCAGCATACAATGTCACCTTGAAAAATGATGTATTTCCCAAACTTCCGTTTTATTATTCTGTGACTTCAACTGTTTTTTTCCCAAAGGAAACACCAACTTCCGCTCCACCCGTTTCCAGGCTCTCCACATCGCCTTTCTGGCTTGAAAATATTAAATTTACGCATTACTTGAAACTCCCGAAGCAACTTATCAGCGACCGTGTCAGAAAACTGGCGGAAAAGTTGACTTGCGGCATGACCTCTCCCTTCATGAAGGCCCTGACCCTGAGGGATTACCTGCGAAACAACTACAGATACCTGCAGTACTCACAAAAAACTCCGGATAACCGTGAAGCGGTGGATTTCTTTCTTTTTGACTTGCGGGAAGGACACTGTGAATACTTCGCTTCAGCACTGACTGTCCTGGCCCGGCTCAGCGGCCTTCCGGCCAGAGTGGCAACCGGCTTTTCTCCCGGCAACTACAACGCACTGAATAAATGCTTTGAGGTTCATGCCTATCATGCACATGCCTGGACTCAAATTTTTATTGAAGGTAAAGGCTGGCTTACCTTCGACGCGGTTCCACCAGGCAATGTTGAATCAGTAACAACACCGTTTGCAATCGGCAAACTCCGGGATCCCTTCGGGGATGAGTGGCGAATAACTCCACCCGAAATTACAAAGAAAACCTTGAGCTACTTGAAACAAAATAGAGCCGCTCAGCTGAAAACAGAGAAAAACAGCTATAATTGTACTTTTGCGGACTCAATGCTTTTGCAAATTTCCAGTACGACAGAAAACGCAAAAAAAATTTTTAAAAACATAATAAACGGTGAACTGAAATCAATTGCTGCACAACTTTTCAAAAGCTGGCAGTCATTCAAGCGGCAAATGGCAGTTATATGGCAAAGGATACTCAACCGGTTTGCCCTTAAAAATCAGCTTTTTCATGGAAACTTCATTTTGCTGATACCGTTCCTTTCCATCGTTTTTGCCGTTTTTTTAGAGTACCGGATTTTAAAAGCTTTTTTTAATCGCAGGAAAAAACTGCTGAAATGCCGACAATGTTTTTTAGATGCTGAAAAAAACCTGCGAAAACAGCCGAATCTGACGGTTATCGCCTGTTATACTATGGTCAGGATTCTGCTCAATATGGCCGGATATCCCAGACGTGGCAACAAAGAGTTACTCGACTACGGCAATTCTTTGTTCAAGGTCAGTAATGAATTAAGAAAAAATACGGTTGTGCTGTTCTACTTTTATACAAAAATTGAATATGGCAGCGAGTGCATAAACCAAAATGAAGCAGTTGAGGCTCTGGAACGAACTGAAAACATATGTAAAGAGCTGTATCCACTCATCAATGAACCGGCAGAGCTTGAGAAGCTGAAGCACACTGCTGTCTGAATCAAATATTCTTACTGATTACCTGCAAGTCTCCAAGCTGTGCATTACCAATCAAGTCAGCAATCACCGCACACTTTACGCGCAACAGGAAAAATATCGGCCGGTCATACTCATTCAGGGTTTCAAAATTGCCCTGCCCTTTAGACACAACAAGATCCGCATTGCGAATCTCATTCAGAAATTCCGGACTGGAATGAGTCATGGATACACCAGGAGTCATATCGCCGGTATGCACATGAGGCACCATATTCAGTCCTGACCTCTTGATCTCACGTGGTGTAATGTCATTTAAAATAGGCTCTCCTCTAACACCCAGCGTAATTTTAGAATCATAACGCTCTATTAGCAGCCGGTCAAAAACCGCTTCGCCACAGTTATCAGCCATATAGAAAACTTTATCTGCACGCTCCAGCTGCTCATGCAGCTTTTCAACTTCATCAAGGTCAAGCTGCATATCAAAGACTTCGAGAATACGCCTTTTGGCATCTTTGATATCAAATGCGTGATCAGCCCCGTAATCAATAATGTTGCCACCTATTACCAACCGGACAACAGCTTCGAATTCATTGTCATGCCGTTTAATCTCTTCGCGCAGCAGCGGCAGCAGCTCTAGAGCGAACTCTGTTGAACGGTCTTTGGCATCAAGGTACGGGTCATGTACACCGGTAATCTCTTTGATTATTTTATGAAAAAGCCGTGCCTGCTCCGGAGGAGTCATATTGAGGTTGGTGTTTACTGCCTCTGCCAGAGTACGTTTGATAATTTCATGGCGTTCATCATCATCTTCAGTAACCATTTTGGCAACCTGCACCACATGGGAAACTATGCACGGAATACAGTCAAAAGTCGTTTTCATCTTTCTGTCCTTGAGTTTTGCAAAGACTTAATTTAGACGTATAATCACAGATATAAAGGTGAAATCAGGAAAATAAGCAAAGATTTAGCGGTAAAACTAGAAAATCACATATGCCGCTCAAACAGCAATAATGTAATGTCATCAAAACGGTCGCCTGACTCATAACCGACAACATCTTCAACCACAGCCTCGGTGCAGCCCTTCAAAGTCTTTGTCCGGTTTGCAAGCAGCATATCGCAAAGCCGGTCAACGCCGTAAACGTGCCCATGCTTTTCAGTAGCCTCCGTTACCCCGTCAGTGTAGAGCACCAGCATTTCCGCCACCTCTACCTGATATTCAGCTGTTTCGTAATACAAGTCCGGTATAATGCCCAGTGCCATATTGTTCAGCACCCCGAAATGATTAATTGATCTGTCCGGTTTAATTGATATGGCATTATTATGCCCGCCGTTTGCGTAGGCGATTTTCCCGGTATTGAGGTCATAAACAGCCAGAAAAAGGGTGACGAACATACAGGCATCATTTTCCTCGCACAGCAGGTTATTCACACGGCACATTGCCTTGCCCGGGTCTTTTTCCAATGGACATATATTCTTCAGCATAGTCCTGGTTATGGCCATAAAGAAAGCCGCCGGGACTCCTTTGCCCGAAACGTCCCCGACCATAAATGCCAGATGATTGTCATCAATAAAGAAATAATCATAAAAATCACCGGCAACCTCTTTTGCCGGTGCCAGTTCGGCATAAAGTTCAAATTCGGATCGATCCGGGAACGGCGGAAAAGACCTTGGCAGCAGCGATTCCTGTATTTCGCGGGCAATGTGTATTTCGCTTTCAACTGCCTGTCGGGCCGCTGTTTCTCTCTTAACCTCTTCCATATAATGTTCCAGCTGACTTCCCAGCCGGTTAAACGCCTCAGCAAGCTCCCGGGTTTCTGTAGAGCCTTCTACCGCAATCTTCTGCTTGAAATCTCCAGCCCCAAGCCTGCGCACCGCCTCTCTGAGCTTGACAATAGGCCGTGACAACGCGTTGGAAAACCAGATTCCGAAAATACAACTGAGTAATGCCGCCATGATAATTAAAACAGCATTTATGATTTTAAATCTACGGCTGATCATTTCGGATGAGGTTCTGATGTTCTTATTGACAATACTGGCATGCATTTCTTCAGACCCCTTTATCGCATTGTGTACCGGAGTAAAGTAATCTTCAATATTAATAGCTGCCGCCAGAATCAGGTCTGAATCCGGAATGTGGCACAGAACCATAAACTTATCTTTCGGCTCCATACCTTTCTGTTCATAAAACTCATAGTTTCCAGTCACCAGCGGTTTTTTAAAAGACCGCTTCACCAGTGTCCACATCTTTGGATATTCGCTTTTCCATTCGGAGAATTTTCTTCCCTCAATCTTGCGGTTGGGGTGTATAACAGACAGTCCTTCCCGGTCAAGAATGTCAAAATATCCGGCATATTTTCCATAAACGTACACACCGGCATCAACGATTTTTCTTAAGTTCGGGTCACGCCTCAAAAGCTCATAGTTCTTCAATTCCGCCGCTGGAGTTTTCTCAAGCAAAGCACTGATTTTCCACGCGTTCAACCTGGTCAGAAGCTCAATTATTTTTTCACCGTGAATGCGCAGATAGCGGCTGGAAAGGCGAATATTGTCCTGTGAAATGCCGTTAACACCATCCTGAGCCAGCACAACATGATTTCTGGTCAGTTCCTGAATTGTAAAATAATCAAATACCAGAAAAATACCGGAACACAATACCCCCAGAATAAGAATATACGAAAATAAGATTCTAGTTTTTATCCTAAAGCTGCTCAAGATGCAAGTTCCTCTGCTCTATTGGGGTTGCTTTCATAATAAAAATACCTCATGCCCGGCAAAAAAACAAGTTTTTTGCATCTGTATTTGATCAACTAATACGCAAATTATTTTTAAAAATCCTTTATTTACTTCAAATATAAACTATTTTATCTAAGAGTTTAAAAGGGACATTCCTGGTTTTTATTGTCTTTATGATAAAAATTGTCTTTTTTTTTATGCTGTTTTTCAGTAAACATAAAGTAATGATGAACCTAAATGATTACGGCTTTAAAAAAGATTAGAATCCTTCTAAAGCAAAAGGTAAACCGGCAGGCGCTGATTTCCGTCGGTATCACACTGTTCACACTTGCTTCCGGAACAGCGGCTTTGAATGTTTACGTCAATCGTTCAACCTCAAAACTTGCCTTTGATAAAATCTCTGAACTGCCGAGCAATGAATACGGCCTGCTTCTCGGCACCTCCAAAACTATACACAGAAGAGAGAATTTTGATTTTTCATACCGGATCAAAGCTGCCGCTGAACTCTTCAGGCAGGGTAAAATAAAATATATCATTGCCAGCGGATCAAATTATCCCAGATACGGCTACAACGAACCAAGAGACATGCAGGCCGCATTAATCAAGGCTGGAGTCCCTGTCAAAAATATACTGAAAGATGAACATGGATTCCGCACTTTAGATTCTGTCTTAAATGCCAAAAAGCATTTTGGAATTGACAAATTTACAATTATATCACAGAAGTACCACAATGCTAGAGCTCTGTTTATAGCCAGATTCTATGCTATGAAACCAGTTGCCTACAATGCCCATGAAATGGATTTACCGATGGAAATGGCTTACCATCACTTGCGTGAGTCACTGGCCAAAGTAAAAATGCTTTTTGATTTTGTACGTCACCCTGAACTGCCGAACTATATGCCTCGAAAATCCTCTGCCTCTCCTCAAACGGCACAGAATCCATCATTATAAGACATTCAAAGCAAACCACTTGCAAATTCCAAAAAATTAATATTGTATCACATTTAGTAGTATTTCTTAAATTTTTGCGGAACATTTATTACACAAAATGGTCTATATACTCAGAATGTTTCCTCTCTCTCCTCCTTTTGCTGGAGCCTCCCCTTCCCCGGGGAGGCTTTTTTATTATAGGCGCAAACCTGGCTGATTCGGCATCATAAAAATCCCAGGGTTCAATATTTGCTGTCCCCTTTCTGAGGTGTATATTATGAAAAATTGACAGGACGCGGAGAAACCATGGTTGATAAGATAAATTTTGTTATTGCCGAATTAAATGAAAAACAGCTGGTTGAGTTGATTAAATACCACAATCAGCGCTACTGGAGCGAGGGCGAACCGGAAATAAGCGACGAACGCTATGATGAACTTATCCGCGCCCTGCAAGCCATAAATCCGGACCACCAGCTGGTTACAGCAGTTCTGGCTCCACAAGTAGCCGGTTCTGGCAAGATAACCCATGAAAAACCAATGCTGTCACTTGATAAAGCTTACTCGTTTGAAGATGTCTTTGAATGGGCTGGAAAAAACTGCCGCAGCGAGGATGAGTTATATCTTATTCAGCCAAAATACGATGGTATTTCCGCTAACTACCAAAAAGGAATACTGGCAACACGCGGCGATGGAGAGCAAGGGGAGAATATCACCGACAAGCTCCCATTGATAGAACTTGAATCAACCGGATATACCGGGCCTGTAAACCAGTCGGTAAGAGGTGAAATCGTAATCCGCGACGACGATTTCAGAAACCTTTACTCAAAGATTAAGCGTAAAGGCGGCGGAACTTATAAAAACTCGCGTAACGCGGTTGCCGGCATTATGGGGCTTAAAGATATTACAGACATGCTGCGCCAGCACGCCAAACTGACGCTGGTTGATTATGAAATGATCTCCTTTGAGGTAAAATACCGTGCATTGCCTGACAAATGGGCTAAAATCGCTGAAGAAATCGAGCAGCTGCCTTATCCCATGGACGGAATTGTAATTAAACTTAAAGATGAAAAATACAGTGAATCGCTAGGCAGTACTGCTCATCATCCGCGAGGTCAGATAGCATTTAAATTCAGCGGCATCCGCAAGGAAAGCAAGCTGTTGAAAGTAGACTGGAGTTTTGGCAAAAACTGTCTTACCCCGGTTGCGGAAATCGACCCCGTTGATATTGGCGGCATAACTATCCGGCATGCTTCGTTGCATAACGCCCAGAACATTATTGACAAAGACATTCGCATTGGAGACCGGGTTGTTGTCGAACGGGCCGGCGATGTAATCCCTTATATTGTCAGCGCCCTGCCCGGACCTGCTCATACTGCCGCCGAAAACAACCCGATGATAACAAAATGCCCGAACTGTGAGAGTGAACTCGTTCGCAGTGGGCCGGAACTGCGCTGTCCGAACCCGGAATGCTCAGAAACCCGGCTGAAACGCCTGACCGCTGCTGTCAAAAACATTGGAATAGAACGTCTGGGAGAACCTAACATCCGCCGCATGATGGCCACCCTGGGAGTAATGACTCTGAAGGACATCTTTGACCTTAAACTTATGGATATCCTGCAGCTGGAAGGATTTAAAAGCAAATCTGCGAACAACCTGTTCAGTGAGATATCAACTGCCCGCACCACCACCGATTTTCAGGTTCTGGCTGCGTTGAATATTCCAAATATCGGCCCCAATGTTGCTAAAATGATTCTGAATGAATATACTCTGGCTGAGCTCCGCGAATTGCCGGAAGAGGTCATGGCTGAAATTAACGGAGTCGGTCCTGAACGGGCCGGCGCTTTACGTCGTGAGCTCAAAGAACAAAGCGAATTCCTGGATGAACTGCTTTCAGCTCTGGATGTAAAACAGACAAAAGGCGAAGCAGCAGCGGCAACAATCTGTTTTACTGGAAAAATGCCGGAAAAACGATCCTATTATGAAAAAATTGCTTCAGAACACGGTTATGAGCCGGTTGATCACGTCAATAAGGAACTCTCGCTGCTGGTTGCCATGAATCCGGACGCTAACGGCGGCAAGCTGAAAAAAGCCAGGTCCGCCGGCGTAAAAATCATGGGACTTGAGAACTGGCTGCAGGCAGTAAAAAACGGCAATACAACCGCACAGCAACCTCCTGAAGAAACTGAGCCGGAAAAACCTGAAACTTCTGAACCGCCTGCTGACGATTTGTTCAGTTCCAGTTTCTCATCCGAGGAACCTAAGCCCGAAAAGAAAGCGTCATCCTCAGAAATTGACGATGACGGACAGATTAAGTTTGGATTTTAAGCAGAAGCGGAACCCCGCCGGATTTTACGTTTTTGAGCTGTCTTGAAAATAAATCCACCGACAATCGCGGTAAACGGGGCCACCAGAATCAAACCAAGACTTCCAACCAGAGTCTTGAGTACTTCAGCCGCGACAAACAAATAGTTAAAGAAATTAACTGCCGGCACCCCCTGCGCCATAAAGGCCATTATCATCGTCAGATAACCGCCGGAATAGGCCAGCAGCAGAGTTGTCGTCATGGTACCAACTACCGCACGGCCGACACGAATACCACACATACACAATTCACGACGGCTGATATCCGGCTTTTCCCGAATGACCTCCTGCATACCGGCAGCCACATCGACCGCCAGATCCATAACAGCTCCGGATGAAGCGAAGAAAACGGCAGCGGCATAAAGCTTTGCCAGATCCAAGTGTGCAAACCCTGAATACAACAACGTTTCCGCGAACGGCATTACCGCACCATGCAGCCGCAGTGTCCCGGTAAACCATACAGCCAGCCCGCAACTGGTTAGTACACCCAGAAAAGCTCCGGCAAAAGCCGTCAACCCTTTAGCATTCAGCCCAGCAACCAGAAAAATGATTGCCCCGGTCAAAACCGCCAGAGCTCCCAGCGCCAGTAAAACCGGGTCATAACCATCCAGGCTCAAAGGAATGACCGCTTTCCAGATAATCAGGCAGGAAAATATGAAAGATATTATCGCTTTAAAACCGGTAAGGCCGCCAAAGGCTATCAGCAGAACTGCAAATAAAGCAAATAAAGCTATTTCCCAGTTCAGACGATAATGGTCCTGGGCATTCACGTACAGAATTCTGCCTTCAGGACTAAGTGAAACCACCACAAGCGCTGTATCGCCTTTTTCAAAAATCTTATCAAGATCCAGTCGCCCCAGCAGTTCATTGGTAGCTTCAACCGTTCGTCCCTTGAATTTGCCATCAAGCAGCTTAAGCTCCAGCTTCTGGTACCCTATTGTAACCACGCCCTGTCTGACAACTCCTGAATTATTGACTTCAAGCACTTCTCCGCGACAGCGCACCGCGGCAGCAGGATCTGCTTTTGTGCCGCGCCAGCCTGGTACCAGAGCCAGCGCAACACATAGCACTGAAAAAATGATTATCATAATCAAGTCAGCACGATATCTGCGTAATTTGACCATGAGCTTTTTCCTGTGAGCAATTTCGATTAGTGCTTATTGGGCAGCTGCTGCAGCCTTTCGGTTCATATAGTGCACTTCAGGCTTGACCCCCATTACCGACATTATTTTTTTTGCAATATCGCTGTTCTCATAAGCTCCTGCAAAAATGCCCGCACCGACACCGTAAGCCGTTGTCAGAACCGGCACACCGGTATGCGAATAGGAAGTCCATGCCATTCCGGCTTTATTATTGAGAATGTGAGTGATTTCAACTGTAACTGGATCGTATTTGCCATCAAGCAAAACAGTGCCGTTCTTATCTTTCAGCGCCCGGTCATAGGCAGCTTTGAGATCCAGCTGCTGGTCAGCGGTCAGCACCATGCGGTCAAGTTTCGGGTCGCCGGTGAATTTCAGTCCGAAATATCTGGTGATTATCGGTTTGAACTTAGCATAGTCCGCAGCTGCGGGATGATCTTTACGGTACTGCTGGAGCACTTTGTCAGTAAACTTTTTAAATGAAATCTTCTGGTTCTGCAGCAGGTTGAAGAACGTATCATAATGAGTCCCGGCAAAACCGAGGCTCATGCCTCCGGTCTCGTGGTCTCCAGTAACAATAATCAACGTATCTTTCGGATGCTTTTCTGCAAACTTGTAGGCTGCTCTTACGGCATTGTCAAAAGCAATTGTTTCACGTATGGCTACAACTCCGTCATTGGCATGGCAGGCCCAGTCAATCTTGCCGCCTTCAACCATCATAAAAAAGCCTTCAGGATTATCAAGCAGCCTGATTCCCTGCCGGGTAAATTCAGCCAGGGAGATATCGGTCTTCTTTTTATCTATTGAATAAGGCATAGCCGCTTCTTCGGTCAAAAAATTATTATAAGCAAAAACTTTACCAGAACCCGGCTTTAATTTCTCCAGTGCCTGACGCGTATCAACCAGTTTAAAGCCGTTCTCTGCGGCTATCTTGTAAAGGTTTCCATGAGGATTTTTAATTTCCCTGCCGTCCGGATCTTTAAATCCGCCGCCGGCAAAGTAGTCAAGATTTGAGTGAGCCATTTCCCAGCCTATGCGATAGTATTCACGGCGATTTGGAATATGAGCGTAAAATCCAGCCGGTGTCGCATGATCAATACTTACGCTGGTCACAATACCAACCTTTCGCCCTTTTTCCTTTGCCAGCAGGGCTACACTTTTCAGAGCTCTTCCGGCCGGGTCAACCCCAACATAATTAATATTGGTTTTGACCCCGTTGGCTAATGCGGTAGCAGCGGCGGCCGACCCGGTTATAAAACGATTATTTGCCCGGGTACGGGTAATACCCTGAACTTTGAATTTATTAATAAGCAGCTGCCGCCCCGTGAATTGAGCTGCTGCCATGCGCTGCGGCAGAGCCATACCGTCCCCGATAAATAAAAAGACATACTTCACTGGCTTCCCAGCGTAGTATTCTCTGGAAGCGGCAAAACCGGAGTCAGGTGTAATGATGAAAAAGGCAAGAATCAGACAGACAACAGACAGCGAGCGGAAGCTGAAGTATTTTCCCATGGAACAAATCCTTATATTTGGCTCTCTCAAGAGCATTTTTCGGGACGCAGACCAAAAAAGTCCCTGCCCGTACTAAATAAAATGTCACATATTTATTTAGATATAAAAATGCTGGATATGTTCCTTAATTAACTACAAACTTACTAACATTTAATACATAAACCTATTTTCAGGCAAAGAGTTATTGAGGAAGAATAATATCAAGAAGGCGGCGGGCTACTGTTTTTTTATCAGCCAGCGGAATATTTATCTGCTGTCCGCTGCGCCCTATCAGTGTAATCTCATTGGCATCAGCACCGAAACCGCGATCTGAAGCGCTGATATCGTTGGCAGCAATCCAGTCAAGGTTTTTGCGCTGCAGTTTGCCAGTCGCATATTTGACTAAATTCTCTGTTTCAGCAGCAAAACCTACAAGTACCTGCCCCTCAGGCTTATTGTTGCCAAGAGTCAACAGGATATCTTCAGTACGTTCAAGTTCAATAGTAAGGTCCCCAGGTGTCTTCTTCAGCTTGCGGTCAGATTTATTTTTAGGAGTATAATCTGCGACCGCAGCCGCCATAATAATAACATCCGAATCCACCGCGTGTTTAAACACTGCAGCCGCCATCTCAGCCGCCGACTCGACTTTCTCTACCTTTATCCCCTGTGGTACCGGCAGAGTTACAGGGCCACTGATCAAAACCACCATACAACCAGCGTCCCGTGCCGCTTCAGCTACAGCATATCCCATCCTGCCGGAGGAACGGTTACTGATAAAGCGTATGGCATCGATGCGCTCAAGAGTGGGACCAGCGGTAATTAAAACTTTCATTATTCATGCGCCTTGATTTTTCTGCACCTGCAATCCATGGGAAGCTTGCTTGGGTGGCGCAGCACCCTGCAGGCCTGACACATAAAGGTATCTATTCCGTAAATGGAAGCACGCCCTTTGGCTTTTTTAACGATGACCTCTTCACCCTCTGGAATTTCAATCCCGAAAGGAGTGTTGTCGGCAATCATAATACCGGGACCACGAACAATTTTTATTCTGACTATCGAGTCCTCAGGCAACACCAGATGGTTGACCACCTCAGTACTGTTACTGAAAGCCAGTCCGATCCCCACCCGGAAAACACTGTGGGTTATACTGCGGTAATATGCAGTACTGCCATGGACTGTAGACATGCCAACAGCATCTCCAACTATTTCATTGGCATAAAGCTCATCATTAATCCAGACTCGATACCGCATTGCACTGCCGCGGTCGCAGTTATGAATAAATACATCATTCAGCCCTGTCGCGCACTTATCGCGAAATGCTCCGACAAGCTTAATCATATCGGCAGCTTTCATTCTGCCGGAGCAGAAGTCATCCAGCTGCTGTTCATATGAATGTTCTTCACACAAGGGGGCAGTCCGCTGATCCCTGACAGGCAGTTTCGGTACTCCCGGGTACTCCCGCTCAGCCGACAGCAGCGCCCCGTCACCGCCATGCGCAATCAACAACTCCGGGTCGTGCTCGACCAGTTCAAATCCTCTCGTGAGCAGCAGTGGTATAATATCGTCAAGATTTTTACCAACCAGTTTGACTTTCATCATTGTTTCTCCAAAGCATGTATTTTTTCATGCCGGCACTGGCTGTGCCTGGCAATGATCGCGTACAAAACAGCAGCAGCGCAATTCCCGACATTTATCGACTCCTTCTGCCCGAACATCGGCAGGGAAATAACCCCGTCACACATCTCCAGCGCCTGTTCATTCACTCCAAGTGCTTCATTTCCGAAAATTAAAGCCACCGGAAACTGATAATCAAACTCCCAGGCAAACACACTGCTTTCGCTGCATTCAACCGCCAGCACCTGCTTAATTCCCTCATCTCTAAGAGTTTTAACAGCTTCAACCGAATCTGAAATCTGTCTGCAAGGCACCATTTTATCTGCACCCATCGCGGTTTTTTCAAGCTTGGGATGCGGCGGAGCGGGAGTGTAACCGCAGGCGATAATCTCCCGGGCCCCTACTGCGTCGGCAATCCTGAAAATATTGCCGGTATTATGTGCACTTCGCAACCTGTCCAGAACAATAGTGATTTCCGGCGGTTCTTTTTCGATATCCATAAAACTTTAAACCTGTAAACTGACTTCTAATATGCGTCCAACTATAATATGCATATTTTGAATTTTTTTGCAATCCCCGCAATTGACAATAATCAGCATTGAGGTCTATATTGCTTTAAACCGGGGAGTTTATTTCAATGAAAAATTTAATTATAATACGCCATTCTAAAACCGAAAAGTACGGCAAGAGCGATTTCGAACGCAAACTTACCGAGCGCGGCCGCACTGACGCGGCAACCGTTGGCAAGCTGCTGAAGAAAAACGGGGTGAAACCTGAAATGCTCCTTTGCAGCCCGGCTAAGCGGGCCAGAAAAACAGCAAAAATTCTTACCGGCAGCGCCGACTGGCCTCAGGACATTATTGCCGAAGATATGATTCTATATACAGAAGGGGCCTGTGAAATAATCAGTCAGTTGCGCTCATTTGATGATTCTCTGCGCACTCTGGTTATTGTCGGACACAATCCGGTTTTACTGGAAATAGTGAATATCCTGAGCAAAACCGGCATCTCCGGTTTGAGAACCAGCGGAGTTGTAAAAATGCGCTTCAAAGCAGCCGCATGGTCTGATATCTCAGAGGACACCTGCTGCTGCCTGAAGGAACTGAATTAAGTGGGCGAATTCAAAAGACAAGTATGCAACCCTGCTGAAAGTTTGATTTTTCTGAAATTTAAACTATCTTAATCGAGCTTTGTAAAAAGCCGGAGGACTTGAATGTATTCCTTTAATTACACTTCGGCAGCTAATATTTTAAATTAATAAAGCAAGTCTGCGGGCTTGATCTGGAAACATATGAAGACATTGAACTTTTACGTACTCAAAGGCTTTCTGCTGACTTTCGGCATGGCAATCGGCATTCTGACTTTTGGGATGATGGGAGCACGTATGGTCAAAATTTTTGACTACGTATCGCAAGGTGTTCCTATCGGCAACTTTTTCCTTTTTGTACTGTATATCATGCCTATTGTGCTGACTTTTACAGTCCCATGGGCAATTCTTGTCGCCATTATGCTGGTATTCGGGCGACTGTCGGCAGATTCAGAAATAACAGCCATGCGGGCCTGCGGCGTCTCTATTCTGCAAGTGGTTTCGCCGATAATGATTATCGCTACTTTGATGACCCTGATCTGTCTTTACCTGCAGGTCAATGTTGGACCGCCGCTGCTGGGCGAGTCGCGGCAGCTGATGAAAAAAACCGTCATTGATTCGCCTACCGCAATTTTTGCTCCCGGAAAACCAGTCAAATATGAAAACAATATCATCTATATTGATGATAAGAAGAATAATATTTTACAGGACATCCAGATTTTTACCATGGACGGCAATAACAAAGTTGCCAAGGACATCACCGCCAACCGTGGTGAACTGGTACTGGATAAAAAAGCCAAAACCCTCAAAATAGTCCTGCATGACTGCCTGATCATTGACAAAAAATCTGACCCGGAAATCCGCGGTTTCACCAAGAGAACTGTATTTACTTTTAACTATGGTAAGGAGTTCAATAAATTTGAAGTAGGCAAACGCGCCAAATATATGACCCTTAAGGAACTGCTTGGCAGGATTAAAATTGAAAAGAAACTCAATCGTGACACCTGTGAACTTGAGGTGGAACTTAATCAGCGGATTGCTTTCGCGCTGTCGCCTATCGCGTTTATGCTGCTCGGCTTGCCGCTGGCCATCAGAACTTCACGCCGTGAAACTTCAGTAGGACTGTTTTTGAGCGTAATTCTGGCCGGATTGTTTTTCCTGTCGATTATTTTATGTGAATCACTTGAATCACACCCTGGACTTTATCCCCAGTACCTGCTGTGGATTCCGAATCTGCTTTATCAGGTTATCGGTGCCTGTATGATTTTCAAAATAGCCAGACACTGATTGCTGAGTTGGTTCAAAGACTTTTAATTCCAGCAATTTTTTATCTGCTTTTACTACCGGCTGTAATTGCCAGTTTCAGGTGGACGACCGTATCATACCGGCCATTTTCAAACGGGCAGATCAGAACAAAAAGTACTTCATAAAATTTCTGTCAAGCTTGGTAGTCACTCTTTTGGTATGCTATATTAACAAAAATATACAACTGAAGAGCGAAAGGGAAATATGAACAAGAACCTGTACCTCAACTTAATGCTTACAGTCGGTGTCATTGCCATAATAATTTTCGGCATTCTTATGGTAAACGCCGTAGACCGCGTTCACAGCACAAATCGCAAAATAATTGAGCGGCTTGGCAACCTGGAAGAATCCATAAACGAAATTCCTGGCAGGCAGATTATTCCCGCCAACTTGTCCGCATTGAAAACACAGCCGATATCTGGCGGCAAACCGGAGGTCGAAGCATCCGGCGACCAGGCGGCAAACGCTGAATTCTTTGATCCAAAAGCTCAGGACGGCGGCCGCATTATCCAGGCCTCTCTTGCCGACGCGGGAAATATGAACTTTCTCATTAATAATGACAACGCAGTCAGCGAATGCTGGCAGCTGTGTAACTCCGCGCTGGCCGAGCGCAACTACAAAGACCCGGAAAAATTCCAGCCGCTGATGGCCAAAAGCTGGAGTGTATCAAAAGACAAGATGGTTTATACAATCAACCTGCGCAAAGGCATTATGTGGCATGACTTCACTGATCCTGTTACCGGCAAAGAATGGAAGAATGTCGAGGTTACCGCCAACGACTTTAAATTCTATCTGGACGCGATTAACAACAAGGACACCAACTGTGCTCCATACCGGGTTTATTACCACGATATCAAAAAATTTGAAGTCATTAACAAATATAAATTCAAAGTCTACTGGGGCAAACGCTATTTCAGGTCAAAAGAGCTGACTTTGAGCCTGAATCCGCTGCCCCGGCATCTATACCATGCCTACAAAGGTCCCTTCGACGGGAAGCGTTTTAATTCTGACCACAAAAGAAACCGGATGATTGTCGGCTGCGGCCCTTACAAACTGCTGCGCTGGGACAAGGACCGGCGGATTGTTTTTGTGCGCAATGAGAAATATTTCGGAAAAAAACTGGGGATAATGCCGCCGATTAAATACCGGGTTCTTGAAATAATCAAGCACCCTAATACCCAGTTCCAGGCTTTAATGTCAAATAATATCGACCGGATCAGCCTGAACGCTGAACAATGGGTAAATCGCACCAACACCAAGGAATTCGGTAAAAACGGCCGGCTGAAAAAATATAAATTCCTGTCAAGGATGTTCATCTATATTGGTTATAATCTTAAAAACCCGCTTTTTGAAGACAGACGGGTCCGGCTGGCAATGACCCATTTGATTGACCGCAGAAAAATACTGAAAGACGTTTTTTACGGGCTTGGAAAAATTATTACCGGACCGTTCTTTTATGACAGCCCTTATTATGACAAATCCATAAAGCCCTATGAATTCAATGTCGAAAAGGCTAAAAAACTGCTGGCAGAAGCCGGCTGGAAAGACACAGACGGTGATGGAATTCTGGAAAAAGACGGCAGGAAGTTTGAATTTACTTTCATGCAGATTGCCAACAGCACCGCTCAACAGAAAATGCTGCCGGTTATCAAGGAAGACCTGGCCAAAGCCGGCATCAATATGCATATCCAGACAATGGAATGGTCCATCGCTATTCAAAGACTGGACAACAAGGAGTTTGACGCCTGCTGCATGGCCTGGACCCAGCCTTACGAATCTGATCCTTATCAGGTATGGCATTCGAGTCAGGCTGACCGGAGTCACTCAAGCAATTATATCAGCTTTAAAAACGCTGAAGCAGACCGGCTTATTGAAGAAATAAGGCGTACGTTTGATGTTAACAAACGGATTGAGCTCTGTCATAAGTTTCAGCAACTTCTACATAAGGAACAGCCGTACACTTTTATGATCGCGCCATACAACCTGCTGGTGCAGAATAAACGCTATAAAAACATGCGGAAGTTTCCTCTGGGCTATCCAACCACCCTGCTGTGGACCCCGAAGGCGGAACAGCTGCAGGTACCTAATATTTAATGATAGTTTTACAATACAATATTCAGGAGATAAAAAATGATTAACGTAGCAGTAATCGGCGCTGCCGGCAGAATGGGCCGCCGCCTGACCGCAAATATAACCGCTGCCGACGACATGACTTTAACCGGGGCAGTGGAAGTTGCTTCATGTCCGCTGCTCGGACAGGATGCCGGAACTGTAGCCGGAGTCGGCGAAGTCGGTGTAGCTATTACCGATAATGTCGCTGCCGCTGTTGAAAACGCAGATGCAGTTATTGATTTCAGTACCGGCAACGTATCCGCCACAGCTGAAACCGCGATTGGCAACGGCGCTGCAGTAGTAATCGGCACCACTGCGCTTTCAAAAGAACAGCGTGCTGAACTTGAAGTACTGGCTGGCAAAGGCGGTCGGATTGTTCTGGCTTCAAATATGAGTGTCGGCGTAAATTTGCTGTTCCATCTGTGCCGGGAAGTTGCCGGTATTCTTGGTGAAGATTATGACATTGAAATAGTTGAGATGCACCATAATCAGAAAAAAGACGCACCAAGCGGTACTGCAGTCACGCTTGGAGAGGCCGTCTGTGAAGGCCGTGGACTGGATTATGATAAGGCTGTGGTTCATGGCCGCGAAGGCATAGTCGGAGCCCGCACCAGGAATGAAGTCGGAATGCATGCGGTCCGCGGCGGTGACGTAGTGGGTGATCACACGGTTATTTTTGCCACCGGCGGAGAGCGGGTTGAACTTACTCATAAGGCTTCAAGCCGTGATACGTTTGCAAAAGGCGCTCTTCGAGCGGTTCGTTTCCTTAGTTCAGCCGCTCCGGGACTGTATAATATGCAGGATGTCCTGAAGCTCAAATAAAATCCGGTGTGGCGAACTGAATGGCATGGATTGAAATTAAAAACTCGCCGTTTGTTTTACGAACGGCGAGTTTCTAAAAGCTTTCAAAGTAATTAAATTATTTCTTTTCCGGGGCTGCCATAAAAGAAATACCGGTAAACAAAGTTTTAGCATCCTTGTTCATACTGTAGTTTGCCAGAATAACAACTTTTACATATTTAGTCCCGGGCCAGAACATATTGTCAGGTGCCCCCTTCTGAGCGATACCTTTAATGTCAGCAGTAATTTCCTCCCAGTCATCAGAAATATTTTTCTCCAATGCCGCACAATACTGGTATCCACCATAGTTCAGCTGCTGGCGTACCATAGTCCCGGAGTTAAAAGTTTTCTGCAAGGGTCTTTTCAAAGTGACTTCATACAGCTTGCCCTTTTTCTCAAACTTGGCGATCGGTCCTCCCAGGTTGCGGTTCGGTAAATCTGTAAAATTTTTCTTAATATCAAAGGCCACCAGCAAGCGATTCTGGTTTATCATGCGTTCAGACATAACCCACTTATCACAATTGAAAAGCATCAGCTTGATATCACCAAATTTCGCATCTGCAACCAGTTTGGTTTCGGTGTCCTGCACAACCGTAACTTCTTTACGCTTTATTTCTTTGAAATCCCTGTCGTACATGATCAAACCGAAGTAAAGCACTGCCGGTCCCTTGCCTGCTGATTTAAACCAGCCGGACAGACGATAGTTCGTAACGTCTTCCACTTTCATAAAATTCGGGGAAATGGCCAGCGTGTATTTCTCATTGGCTTGAAAACTGGATAAACCTTTACACTTGTCAACCGGATTGAAAACAAGTCTTTTGCTGCATTTCCAGCGATTTCCGGACATGGCATCTGCCGCGTAACCGTTTTGCACCATGTTTTTTTCTGCTGCGAAACCGCTAACTGCTGCCATCATGGCAGAAACCGCCACCAGCTTTGTGAATAAAGAAGTGCTCATTATCTCCTCCTAGAGTTGTTAAACATAATAACAAACGCACTTTAATCCCTGCTTATAATAAAACATTTGCCTTAAAAATTTCAAATGAATTTATGCAGTTATGTACTTAATATTAAATAAAAGCATATGACAAATAGCTATTTACATCACGGCAGCATTTTCTAATGAAGCAAATATAATAAGCAGAAAAAACAATTTAAAACTTAAGCTGTTTTCAAGCAATAAAAGCTGGACAGCATAAAAATGAGCGGCTCACGCCGCTCTCGAACCCTGTAAAAAACCGGCTTACAGCCGCTGTTCTCCATCAACAAAAACTTTTACCGGTTTGAATGCGTCATCAAGCAGTACCAGATCAGCATAAAATCCTGGCTCAATCTTCCCAAGTCCGGACAGTCCTAGCGAACAAGCCTGATTCCAGGAAGTCGCCTTTATCAGCTCAGTCAAAGGCAGACCGGTTATCTCTTTAACATTGCGTAAAGCTTCATTCAGCAGCAATGTACTGCCGGCAAGCGCACCGTTTGATTTCAGCCTGGCCGCATTATCTTTAACTACAACCTCCAAGCCGCCGAGGTCATACTTGCCCTCCGGCATACCGGCAGCACGCATGGCGTCAGTTATGAGCTGAATTGTACTGGAATTCTTTACTTTAAAAACCAGCTTGATCATTTCAGGGCAAATGTGGAGCTTGTCACAAATAAATTCAATAAAAACCTCATCATGCAGCAAACCAGCTCCTACCAGGCCAATGTCCCGGTGATGCAGCGGAGTCATCTGATTGCAGAAATGACTTAAATTGCACAGTCCGTGCCGCCTGGCCTCAGCAAATTCTGCATAACTGCTCTGGCTGTGAACACAGGACGGGGTTATCCCTTCAGCCAGAAGGCGGGCAGCAAACACGCCGCTGTCATCTTCCTCGACAGCATATGAAACTTTCAATACTGGAAAAACAGCATTCAATCTTTTAACTTCTTCGATATCCGGCTTTCTGACATAATCCGGGTTCTGGGCACCAAGACAGTTACAGTTTATATAAGGACCTTCCAGATGAACTCCGGGAACTTTACAGCCCTTGGTTCCTGACTCGACATAATGCTTCGCAGTCTTCAGCGCTGCGGCAAGGTCCTCCTCAGGCAGGGTCAGAGTTGTCGGCAGCAGAGTTGTCACCCCTTCCCTCAGTTTGTCCACCGCAATGGTCCGCATCCCTTCATCATCAGCGTCAGTAAAATCAAAGCCGGAGCGTCCATGACAATGCACATCGATAAAACCGGGTACCAGTTTCAGGCTGCCGGCATCAATAATTTCATCGGCTTCAGGCAACTTGTCGCCAACAGCAAAAACCGCAGAGATCAGTTGACCATCAAGTAATACTGCCCCGCCTGCAATTTCTAGGTCCGGAGATACTATATGACAGTTTTTAATTAATGTTGACATAAGCTACCTGTTCAATTTTCAAGACTGGGCAGACTGGCCGCTATTACCGCCTGACCATGTCGTTTAAACTTTTCGTCCGGAGTGCGGAAACACACATGCTCTGCCAGTTCCGGAAATTCTTCTCTCAGTACTTCCTCGGCTTTTTCCAGAATAATCTCACCACCTTTTCCGGAAGTAACCCTTCCGAGAATCAGCAGCAAACGAATATCGTATGCCTGCGCGTAGGTGGCAACTGCATACCCGAAACAGACACCTATAGTACGATAAATCGCGGCAGCCCTTTCATCGCCCTCAGCCATCAGCTGCTGAACTGCAACCAGTCGCTCCGGAAACGGCATTTCCTCTGGAAACTCGATTCCAGCCAGAGGAGCCAGACGGGCCACACCCTGCTGGGAAAAGAATTGAACCCCGCAGCCAAAATCGCCGGACCATTCATCAGCCGGACCATCGTCACGGTAATCAACCGGAACAAAGGCCAGCTCATTGAGCCAGTCGGTTATATTGCCGTCAAGGTTCACATACCCAACAGCCTCGCTGGTTCCCATCGCCACACCAAGTACCCCGTTTGATTCCATCGAAACAGCCCCGGCCAGAGCAGTCACATCTCCATCATTCGCTACTACTAAAGGCACATTATACTCTTTCTGGATATTGTCAAATATCGGAATTACATGTTTCTGCCAGTCCTCCTGACATACACCACGGAAAAGTGAAGCAATACGAGGTTGATTATCAACATACACGCCGGCCGCACTGCCGCCTATGGCGTCAACCCGAGGCAGTTTCTCGGCAGCCCGCCTCAAAGAGTCACGAATACCCTGTTTGTGATATTCAGGATCCCTCTCAAAATAAGGATCCCATTCAATCTCTTCAGTATGCACAACTTTTCCGTCAATTACAGCAGCACATTTACGGTCAGAACCTCCAAGATCAAAACCTATGCGGCAACCATTCATATTGCCGCCAAGCCTGACCTGGATCTCATGCGACTTCGGAGCGTTTTCCAGAGGACAGGAAACAACTTCAAACTTGTGGCCGTAAATCTGCCGGCCCATAATGTGGAAATCAAAAGCCCGAGCGCCATTTTCAGAATAAATCTCCCGAATCTCTTCAGCAATATCTTTATTTCCGGCAACAGTAACCCGGTATCCACCTTTCACCCAAAGCAGAAACTTGATCATTCGTTCTACATATTTAATGTTCAACTTACGGTGAATAACATCATGTGGAAATACTTCCGTCTTGAGTGTGGAAACTGTGCCATTACTGCGTTCGAGTGCAATCACAAGAGGCTGTCCCATTCCGGAGGCTTTAACTTGCCGCCTGTATTCACGATTCCATAATACAGCCGGCACAAATCCGGGATCCAGTTCCGGTTTAAACATCGATTTAATTTGTAACAACATCATGCCTCCTGATTAAGTTATATTCTTATATTTCGATTTAATATTAAACTGCTTTAGTAAAAAGCCTAAAAAAATACCGCGGCTCTATAAATATCCATTACAGGTACAATATAATAGTATTCCTGAAAATTTCCAATCCAGCGTAAACATTTACGCATTTTTTTGCATAATTAGTTGATTTTTTGTTGAAAACAGTTTAAAATATATTGCGTAAACGTTTACGCAAGATTACATTTTAATTTATGTCACAAAGAAAAATCACAATCAAAGAATTTGCCGGAAAGCTGGGAGTATCTACAGCAACGGTTTCCCGCGCCTTCAATACCAGAGGGCGCATCAGCGCAAAAACCCGGCAATACATCCTGAATAAAGCAACTGAACTGGGCTATTGCGCCAATGTCCATGCCAAAAACCTGAGCCGACAGGATACATCTACAATCGGCTTTTTTTACCCGGTAATTAACAGTGAGGAACCTGATTATTTTATTGACGAAATAATGTTCGGCCTTAATAACCGCCTGCAGAAAGTGGCTAAAACACTGCAGGTAAATCCATTTCCAGAGTTTTGCAGTGAAGAGACCCTGAACCTGTGCCGTCAAAAAATTCTGAGCGGCAGTACTGGCGGTGTCATTATTGTAGCCGGCTCAAAAGGCTCAAAGGTGTTGTTTGAAACGGCAAAATCGGCAGCCGTTCCTTATGTAATAATCGGACATTTGCTTGGCATTGAAAACAATGCAGTACAGTTTGACAACGAACATGGAGCCAGCCTTGCCGGAAACTACTTCAGAAAGATCAACCGCAGTCATCCGGCATATATCGGCGGGCACCTTGACTCTGCCAAAAAACAGGGCTTTATTAATGGTCTCAAAGTGAGCGAAGATCAGATTTTCATAACCCATTGCGGTTATGGTTTCAGGGCAGGAGCAGATGCATTTCAGAAAGTAATAAAATCGATGCCTGAAGTTGATTGTGTACTTTGTGCAAATGACCCTATAGCAATGGGGTTTATAAGTGCAGCCCAAGCACATAATATAAAAATACCTGAAGATATCGCCGTAATCGGCTTTGATGATATCAGGCCGTCCCGATTTTTTGTTCCGGGCCTGTCGTCAGTTTCCCTGCGACTGTCCATGATCGGGATGCAGGCTGTGGAAATGATTTTGAAAAATATGAATGGTGAACCTTGTCCCACTCAGCATATCGAATGTGATCTGGTTTTAAGAGAATCTTCATAAATTAAAATATTGAACAAAACAGAATACGAGAAAAAATATGAAACCAACACTGGTAGTTCTGGCGGCGGGCATGGGCAGCCGCTATGGTGGCCTCAAACAGCTGGATCAGGTAGGTCCATCCGGCGAAACCATCATCGATTACTCAATTTATGACGCGATAAGAGCGGGTTTCGGAAAAGTAGTCTTCATAATTCGCCGGGATATTGAGGAACCGTTCAAGAAAGCAGTAGGTTCGCGTTATTCCGAACGGATAAAAGTGGAATACGCTTTTCAGCAGCTTGACGCGTTGCCGGAGGGGTTCAAGGTGCCGGAAGGGCGTGAAAAACCCTGGGGAACCGGCCATGCGGTATTGATGTGCAGGGATATAATCAGGGAGCCGTTTGCCGTGATCAACGGCGATGACTTTTACGGCCGGCACGGCTTCAAGCTGCTTGCCGACTGCCTTGCAAGCGCTGTAGACGGCAGCAAGGCGGCTTTTTCGATGTGCGGTTTTATATTGCGCAACACCCTGTCGGACAATGGCACTGTTTCTCGGGGCATGTGTGAACTGGACTCTGCCGGAAATCTTTCACAAGTTGCAGAACACCTGAAAGTAGAACGCAATGGCAAAGCCGCGATAAGTCATATGCCTGACGGCAGCAGCATTGCCTTCACCGGAGATGAAATAGTTTCGCTGAACATGTGGGGATTTACACCATCATTGTTTAAGTACATGGATAAAATGTTTGTGGAGTTCCTTGATAAGCACGGCAACGAAATGAAGTCTGAATTTTTTATTCCATTTGTCGTTGACACATTGATCAAAAACGGCTCAGCTGAAGTAAAAGTAATGACTTCAGAAGACAGCTGGTTTGGCATAACTTATCGCGAAGACAAACCTAAAGTAGTCGCCAGCATAAAAGAGCTTGTGACAAAAGGATTTTACCCTGAAAAACTGTTCTGAGGAGCAATTTAATGCGGCACGATGTGAAGAAAGTCAAAGATAATTTTGACATACTCGGGGACTTTATCTCCGCAGCGCCTTACGGTTCAGGTCATATTAACGACACTTACCGTGTCGTTGTTGACCAGGGCGGCACTGAAGTTCACTACATATTTCAGCGTATCAACCACAATATTTTCAAGAATCCCCCTGCCCTGATGGATAATATCAGACGGGTAACTGATCACATCAACAGCAAAATTCATGACGAAGATGAGGCATCCAGACATTCACTATACGTTATTCGCACAACTGAAGGCAAGCCGTATTACCATGATCTGGACGGAAACTTCTGGCGGGCTTATATTTTTATTGAGAAAGCCATGACTTACGATATTATAGAATCCGAGCAGCAGGCGTTTCAGGCAGCACAGGCTTTTGGAACTTTTCAGAAGGAACTGGTAGATATTCCCGGAAAACGCCTCCACGAGACCATTCCAGATTTTCATCATACTCCCAGAAGAATTGCAATGCTGGAGGCTGCCATTGCCGCAGACGTTATGGACCGGGTCAAAAGCGCTCAGCCGGAAATTGATTTCGTGCTGAAACGCAAGGCTGAAGCTGAAATATTGATTAAACTGCAGGAACAGGGGCAGCTGCCGGAACGCATTACGCATAATGATACGAAATTAAACAATGTCATGATAGATGACGAAACCGGTGAAGGTATTTGCGTCATTGATCTGGACACTGTAATGCCGGGGCTTATTCATTATGACTTTGGCGACATGGTCCGCACTTCCACCAGCCCGGCAGCAGAGGATGAAAAGGATTTAAGCAAGGTCTATATGCAATTCAACATGTTTGAGGCCCTGCTGCGGGGTTATCTCAGTACGGCTGGAGATTTTCTGACTCCGGTTGAAAAGGAATACCTGCCGTTTGCCGGCAAACTGGTGACATTGACCATCGGCCTTCGGTTCCTGACAGATTATCTGCAGGGAGATATCTACTTCAAAACCCGACACGATGAACATAATTTGGACAGATGCAGAACCCAGTTCAAACTGATTGAATCTATCGAGCAGCAAATGGATAAGATGAAGACACTGCTTGACTCAATTGATTAGATCACAGCAAGAAGAGCAGCGGCTGGCAACATTGCAGTGAGCGGTACTGACGGATTGAGTAAAACTTAAACAGCAAATAGAGGATGTACTGCTTCTTTTCGCATCTTTTGTATATAAGGAGACACGAAATGAAAGTACTGATTACAGGCGGGGCCGGTTTTATTGGCAGTCACATCGTTGAACACTTTCAGGGCAAGGCGGAAATCGTCGTGCTTGATAATCTCAGATCCGGCTGCAAAAAAAATATTGAAGGCTTCAAAGTGAACTTTATTGAGGCCGATATTCGTGACCGTACAGCTGTTAAACAGGCAATGCGGGGAGTCGACTATGTTTTTCATCTGGCAGCCATGATAAGCGTACCTGAGTCAATGACTGCACCGCGGGAATGTATTGACCTGAATGTTAACGGCCTTCTGATTGTTCTTGAGGAAGCTGCTGCTGCCGGAGTTAAAAAACTGTGCTTCAGCAGCAGTGCCGCAATATACGGTGACAACCCGGAAGTTCCAAAACGTGAAGTCATGTACCCAGAGCCTAAAAGCCCTTACGCCATTACCAAGCTTGACGGTGAATATTACTGTGGAATGTTCACTGAGGCAGGAAAACTCCAGACCGCCTGCCTGCGTTACTTCAATGTCTTCGGTCCGCGCCAGGATCCTGGCAGCGCTTATGCCGCTGCGGTACCTGTTTTCACAGCCAGAGCAGTCGCTAATCAGAAAATTACTGTCTTCGGTGATGGCGAACAGACCCGGGACTTCATCTATGTGAAAGACATAGTAGCAGCCAACATTTTTATGGCTGAAAACGACTTCACCGGCGTGTACAACATTGGCTGTGGCGGCAGCATAACAATAAACGATCTTGTTGACAAAATTAAGAACATAACAAAATCCAGCTCAAAAGTAATAAATTTACCTGAACGTCCCGGTGACGTCAAACATTCGATGGCGGCAATAGACAAACTTAAAAGCACCGACTTTAGACCACAGCATGATTTTGATACAGGATTGACAGCGACAATCAATTACTTTGCAAATGTTTAACATTATGAAACCGGTTATTTGACATCGGTCTATAAAATCTTATATTTTATCAATATATAACCAGACAAAAAAGCAGCACAGCAACTTTTAAAATATTTACTGTAACGCTTTAGTAAATAATAAATACAACCTAAGGTGATAATATGGAAGTCATAATCAGGCCTGATGCCCGCTCAGCAGTGAAACTAACCGCCAGAATAATAGCCGACGATCTGAAAAAAAAGCCGGACATGGTTTTTGGCCTGGCTACCGGCAGAACCATGGAGGCGGTTTATGCTGAACTGGCAAGACTGCACAAAGAATGCGGAGTGGATTTTTCTCTAGCCAAAAGTTTTAACCTGGATGAATATATCGGCCTGGCTCCTGAAAACAAAAACTCATACCGCTATTACATGAATTATCATCTTTTCAACAATGTAAATATAGACTTACGCAATACGCATCTGCCTGACGGCATCGCCGAGGACCTGGATGCGGAAGGGCCAAGATATGAACAAGTCATTGCTGACGCCGGAGGGATCGACCTGCAGCTGCTTGGAATTGGCTGCGACGGTCATATAGGGTTCAATGAGCCGCTTTCTTCCCTGGCGTCACGCACTCGACAGAAGGCTCTTACCCCGGAAACCTATGAGCAGAACTCCCCCCTGTTTGACAATCCTCAGGATATGCCCAAACGGGCCTTTACTATGGGAGTCGGCACAATTCTTGACGCCAAACGAATAGTCATGCTGGTAACGGGTCCGGAGAAAGCCGAAATTCTGGCCAAGGCGGTTGAAGGACCGGTTACTTCAATGATTTCAGCCTCTGCTCTGCAGCTGCATCCCCGGGTTGTGATTATTGCCGATGAAGACGCTGCCGTCAAACTGGAAGGTAAAAACTACTACAGATGGATTTTTCAGAATGAACCTGAATGGGAACCCTATCGTTCCATGTAAATGGATTTCAACAGATATAAAAAAACCCGGCACGGATGGCCGGGCTTTTTTTATCATATCCGCTACAGCTTACCTTCTATGGCGGACAGCGCTTTTTCGAAACGCTCATAAAGCGGTCCCAGTTCGGCCGTTTCAACCATACCGGCTCGCAGCCAGCGCACGGTGAATTCCTTGGCCTTTTCAGGACTTAAACGCTCCTTTTTCTGTCGGGAGTTGCCAAAGTTACTGGCAATAGCCATACTCAGCTCTTCGGCCAGGTCCTGAACACGGTTTTCTTCACCGTCAACACCCGCCAGTTTTTCCATCTCAAGACAGATCATCTTGCGCAGCTTTAAGTTCTCAGCACAATCATTAATAAATTTGTGTGCTGCATCATGATCATTCTGCAGGGCACAAAGTTCATTGAAAGTCTTTTCAAAATATGACTTTTCGTGAAAGTTTGCCTCATCCCATTCTTCACGGCATGCAGCTAAAGTTTCAGAGTCTTCAGCTTTGACTGCGTCAAAACCTCTGCAGAGAATCTGTTCTAATTTCAAACAGTTTTCAAGCAGGGTTTTTTCCTTTTCACGCCGTACTTTTCCAGCGAGTTTAGAAAACCTTGCACATAATTCACGGTACTTATCAAGAACCGGCTTTTCTTCGGCCCGAGGCATCGGCCCAATGTCATGCCACTTCTGCTGCAGCTTAAGAAATTCTTTCTGAACTTCAACGTTCTGATCATCTTCCTTAATCTGTCCGGCAAGTTCTTCAAATTCCTTGATAAGTTCCTTTTTGGCCTCAAGATTGCCGCTGCGCTGCTCACGTAAATCAGAGTAATACTTGTCAAAAGTGCCACGGAACTCTTCATAAAGCAGACGGTCTTCCTTGCCGGCAGAACCGGCTTTTTTCCATCTCTCCCAAAGTCCTGGAATCAGCTTATGAGCTTCTCCATAAGAGAGAGTAAAAAGCTGCTTGGCTTCTTCACAAAGCTCACGCTTCAAGTTCAGGGAATCCTCACGCTGAACTTTTACATGACGGTAAAACTCTTTTCTTGCGTTAAAAAACACATCACAAGCAGCTCTGAAACGTTTATAAAGCTCACGCTCCTGCTCGGGATGAGTAAATCCAATATCGCGCCACTCTTTCTGCAGCGCCTTAAAATCATTCGCGGTACTTTCCCATTCCTGAGATTCCTGAATAGCTTCAGCTCTCTCACAAAGTTTAACCTTCTGAACTGTAATCTCCTCACGTCGTTCACTCAAGGTGTCATAATAAGCAGAGATTCTTTCTTGAAGCTTATCACAGTTGCCGCGAAAACGATCCCAGATTTCCTGAGCCTTTTCGTGCGGAACACTGCCAATTTCCTTCCAGTGCTTTCTGAGAAGTTTAAGTTTCTTGGCTGCAGCCGGAAGTTCATTATCTGCGGTGTCCTGCAACGCTTCAACCTGAGTACATAAATCCAGCTTTAACGTATAATGCTCCCAGCGGGCAAGGTCTCTGGTCTGATAGACCTGATGCAGTTGGTAAGAATGTTTCTTGAGCAGTCGGTCAAAATGGTGTGAAGCCTTTTTGACATCTTCAGCATTGCCGGATTCCTCAATTGCAGTTTTAACTGCCAGCTCATAAGCAGCGCGTTTACTCTGCATACCCTCAGGGTCTTCATTTTTGAGGTATTCCTCAATCTCAATACAAATGTCAGAAATCTTTTTCAAGGCTTCTTCAACTTTCAACTCCTGCTGAGAAAAGCGCATTTTAATTTTGTCAGCAACAGCATCGAATTTCGTCTGTAAGTCTGTAATTTCGGAGGGGTTAAGCCCGGCAACATTCTTTTTCCAGCTCTCACTTAATTTACGAAAACGGTCAGCGTAGTCAGGAGTATACTCTTCCTGCTCCATGACCTTAATTTCATCATAAAGACTGTTTAAGTTTGACAATTTTTTCTGATATTCTTCTTCTAATTGTTTTGAACTTTCGACCTGCCGAATAAACTCTTCCCGTGCCTTATTGAAGCGCTTATTAAGAATTTCGGCATATTCTTCCGGCGCGTCAGCAAGCTTTTCCCAGTCCTGACACAACTTCTCAAAGCAAGCGATGTCATCCTGAGAAGGAGTTACTGGCAACTTCTCAATCCTGTCACAGATATCTTCATATTTATGGATAACATTTTTAAGGTTATCCGACATACCAGCATCAGTTTTTTCATTTGGAATATCTATATCAGGCTCTATTCCATCCAGGGTGTCGTCCAGTAGATCCATCGCCAGCTGACGCATGTTTACGGACTTAGCTTCTTCTGCGGCCTTCTTTATAGAATTATGATTGTTTTCGATTTTCTGCAACAACTCTTTACCCAGCTCCTCGTCATCTATGCCAATGAATAGCTCGACAATTCTGTCGGGGTTTTCGATACGTTCAGCCAATGCTCTCCTGACTTCAGGGGAATCGACTTTTACTGCCGTGTCAACTAGACATTTTTCATCACTGATATCTTGACAAAGTTGTTTATAGTTGCAATTTTCCTCTTCTTTCATAATTCTCCTCGAAATACTTTTATCCTTTACGCGCATAATAAGCAATTTCAACTCAGGATCGTCTACACTGGCTGCCAGTGCAATATATTCTTCCGGGGAGTTTAAAAGATGCAATGCCTTTGTCCTGCACTCAACATCCGGTTCCCGACTCAGGTATTCACCCAGAAATTCCGGATTCACAGGAATCATATTACGCAAAACTTTAACTTTCTCCCCAACACTGTCGACATGTAGCAACGAATCTATCAAATTATTAACGCAAGACATAATTGTTAAGATTATCCAGTAGTTGGAATTTCCTCGACTTCATGCTAATAATTTGCAGCAATCTTGAGAATATTCAAGAAACTATTTGATAAATATTTGAAAAACCACTGGAAAAGGTTATTTTTTGAGCTTATTGAGCCTTTGGATTTTATCCGGCAGCTTGTTGCCAAACTATTCGGCAGCAATAAACTTGACAATAGACTATCATCAGCTTTAAAAATTAATATTATCTATAACTAATAAGGATTTGACAAAATGGCAGGTCAAACTAAAAAATTCAAAACAGAAGTTCAGCATCTGCTGGACTTAATGATCCATTCGCTTTACTCCAACAAGGACATTTTTATCCGGGAACTCATCGCCAACGCCGCTGACGCTATCGATAAGGCGCGCTTTGAATCACTGACCACAAAACATATCGCGCAGGACTGGGCTGTCAGAATCAATGTAGACAAGGAAAATAAAACCATTCAAATCAGCGACAACGGTATCGGCATGACCAGGGATGAAGTCGTTGAAAACATCGGAACCATCGCGAAATCAGGCACAAAGGCTTTTATCAAGGCAATGGAGGAACAGAACGCTTCCACAGCAGATATCCCTGAACTTATTGGACAGTTTGGTGTCGGCTTCTATTCATCCTTTATGGTTGCCGAAAAAGTGGTTTTGACTACTAAGAAAGCAGAGAAGGACAGTCAAGCCGTCTGCTGGACCTCTACCGGTAAATCCAGCTATACCATTGAAGATGCCGAAAAAGATACTCAAGGTACAGATGTCATTGTTTATTTAAAAGAGGACGCTGTTCAGTATCTCGAAAACTGGAAGATCAGTGAGATTGTCCGCAAATACTCTGATTTCATTGAGTACCCGATTACCCTGCCCTACGTGAAAACCAACGAGGACAAAACTGAAACCGTTGAAATCCGCACCTTGAACTCCCAGAAAGCAATCTGGCTGAAGTCCCCGTCTGAAATCAGTGAAGATGAACACAAAAGTTTCTTCGCCCACCTTTCCCATCACGGCGGCGAACCGCTTAAAGCTGTTCAAATTTCAGCTGAGGGCACAACGGAATTTAAAGCGCTGATCTATATTCCGGAAAAAGCGCCTTACAACTTTTTCATGCCCGATTTCCAGAAGAAAGGACTGCAGCTCTACGTCCGCCGGGTTTTCATCACCGACGAATGCAAAGACTTGATTCCTGACTATCTGCGTTTCCTGTGCGGGGTTGTTGATTCCAGCGACCTGCCGCTTAACGTTTCGCGCGAAATCCTGCAGGAAAACCCGCTGCTGAATAAGATCCAGAAGAACGTAACTCTCAAGGTGCTTGGTGAACTCAAAAAGATGCAGGAAAAAGAGCCTGAAAAATACCTCAGTTTCTTTAAGGAATTCGGAAAGGTTCTCAAAGAAGGAATTCACCTGGACTTTACCAATCAGGAAAAGATTAAAGACCTTGCCATGTACGAGTCAATGAATACTGAGCCGGGCAAGATGATCAGCCTGAAAGAATATGTTGATGCCATGGCTCCGTCTCAGAAGGAAATCTATTATATCTCCGGCGAAAGCCGCAAGGCTCTGGAGAATTCCCCGGCACTTGAAGTCTTCCGCAGCAAAGGCTGTGATGTACTTTTTATGACCGATCCCATTGATGAATGGGTAATGCAGTCAATGCAGCAGTACGCTAAAAAGCACTTCAAGTCTGCTGATAAGGGTGATGTCGAACTTGACGACACCGAAGTCAGCAAAGAAAAAATTAAAAAGGCCGGTGAAACCCATAAGAACCTGCTGGAATGTCTGCAGAAAGAACTGGCACCGGAAATAAAAGAAGTGCGTTTCACCAACCGCCTGACCGACAGCGCCTGCTGCCTGGTGGCTGACGAGGGAGCTTTGAGCTCACATATGGAAAGGCTTTTCAAAGCTATGAATCAGGAAGTTCCTGAGACCCAGCGCATACTTGAAATCAATCCTAATCACCCTCTGGTTGAAGCTCTGCAGGGCGTTTATGATCAGGACTCAAATGCTCCTGAATTGAATAAATATGCGAAGTTACTGTTTGATCAGGCGTTACTTACAGAAGGCAGTCCCATACCGGATCCGCTGGCCTTCTCCAGAAATGTCGCTGAGCTCATGGTGAAAGCTATCAAAAAATAAAGAAATTTCATATAAAATGCCCTTGAATTTTTCATATTCTAGGGCATTTTAAAAGCTCTCACGAATCGACCGGAGGGATGGTCGAGTCTGGTTTAAGGCAGCGGTCTTGAAAACCGCCGAGGTTAACGCCTCCGTGGGTTCGAATCCCACTCCCTCCGCCATTTTCTTTCAACGACTTACAGATTTCCTCAATTCTTGATAGTCTACTTTTGCATTCCTCCTTAATTCCCCTTTTTATGTATCACTGCTAAGAGCGATGCTCTTTTCTTATATTTACCCGCGCCAAGTTTTGGCCGAGATTTTAACCTTCCTCGACATGAACTAATTGAATCCTGGTTTTATCTTGTCAATGTTGTAGCTGGATAAGCAGTAGATGCGGCGGCACAGCTTTTCCAGATCGGGATTGGTCACGCTATGCGAACCGGATATGCAGTAGCTCTGGCCGTTATCCATAATCGCCTCAATCCGGCTTTCGGTTTTCCTTAACTGCTCCCGCAGCTTATCGATATATTGCATTAAATTGCCTTTGTTAAAAGTGCCCCCGCAATCCAGGGCTAGTCAAAAATGGAGGACTACTGCTAAAGGCGGAAGCGTCCCGGAAAGTGCAGTAAAAAGGAAAGTCACAAGTTCAAAGCAAAACAAAAAGAGCGTCCCAAAAGAGAAAAACGCATTTATACGCACTTTTAATTTTTAGCTCTTGATTTATGTGTATTCGTGTGTATAATATAGATATTAACAAAAGGAGCACTAAATGGCAAGTTCTTTGCAAATCATGAAGATGCTTAAAAAGGACGGCTGGTATGTGGCCCGAACGAGAGGGGATCATTATCAGTTTAAGCATCCTGAAAAACGGGGACTGGTTACTTTGCAGCATCCGGTTAAAGACCTTCGCAAAGATGTTTTAAGCAGCATCTACAAACAGGCGGGCTGGAAGTAATTAGAAAAGGGGTTCGAATCCCCCCTTCCCTTAAAATGTGTGAAGAATTAGCTAATTAGGAGACAAAAAATGAAAAAAGTTTATACAGCGTTATTACACGGCGTGGATGAGGAAGGCGATGTCGGAGTAACTTTTCCCGATTTTCCGGGCTGTATCTCTCAAGGCGAAAACGTGGACGAGGCTTTGCGCAAAGGGCGCGAGGCATTGGAATTTCACTTGGAAGGGATGCTAGAAGAAAAATTGCCAATCCCGGAAGTTTCAAGCCGCACCGAAGTAGTTAAAGCGGTTAAAGAATGCGAAGAATCGGTTTATCCGTCATTAATCGAAGTAGAAATGCCGGAAACCCAGAAAGAACGCATAAATGTAACCATAAGCCGTTATAAATTAAACAAAATCGACACATATGCCAAATCGCATCACTTAAAGCGTTCGGCATTCCTGGAACAAGCGGCAATGGATTATATTTCCACACACCATTAAAACCAATAAGCCCGGGATACTGGTATTCAGCCCCGGGCTTTTAAAATGTAGAGAAAGTTTTATTTTTTAGTTTGGTTACTTTCATGTAAAACAATCAAGCGTTTAAAATTTTTAAAACTATATCTTTTGAGAGCTCGAAAGCGTGATCGCCTTCAAAATTGTTGAAAACACTTAGCATTCTTTGATATTTGCCTATGGCGGGCATATGACTATTGAAATCATCAATACCTTTTCTTATCTCATGAGTTTCTACAAAGCGCTGCTCGCTAACAAAAAACTTGGCATACCCCATGAAATCACACTCGTTATTGCCGTCAAAACCTTTAAACTTGCTGAAAGAATGTTTATTGATTTCTTCCTGCTCAACTTCAGGAAAATTTTCAGTTGACCACATTATTGCTCTGTACATTGAAAGCACATCAATGACGAATTTTGCATTTTCGCATGAAAAGCCATCATATAGTTGATCAAAAATTGAGTCTATTTCTGAATGAAAACCTTCAAACATTATTTCAGTTTTTTTCTCTAAACCTTTCAATGAATATTCATACTTTGGGGATTCTTTTATATCTAAGTGCTCTTTTGTTAGTTGGAGTTCTTCCATAATCATAAATTGATTTTGCAGAAGTAGTCTCTGATGTTCAGTAAGGTTTTCTTTCATTTGGTTTTCGTATAATTTAAGATTCCATTTCATGAATTAATGAGTTTAATTTGCTTTGAAGATTTTTGGCGCTGGAGATATTTGTTATTAATATTTCATGACCAGCAGTTGCAGAGGTTCCTATATGCAGAGAAGCTGTACCTGTTAGAAGATTTATAATATTGCGGCGAATTGAAATTGATCTTATGTCACATATTCTTATTTCATCTACATTGTGAATGATAATCCCATTAGTTACAATTATACGGCGAGTTGTTGCTCTATACTTATGAGATATTTTTTTTATGACAGCTCTTCCAATACAAATTGCTATAAAAATAATTCCAAGACTAAACCCCAACTCTGGGTTGCTTAGATAAAATCCACTAGAAATAGAAATAGCCACTACAAACGAAATAAGCATTCCAGGAATAAAATATCGCATTGCATGACCACCTTTTAATATTTCTAATTCTAGGGCTTTTTTGTTATTAGCTTGTGGAGACGGTGATTGCACAACAATAGCAGGCTTTATGACTATAGCACCTGAGCAGTTTGGGCAATCTACTGTTTTCCCGTAATACTCCTGCGGAATTTCAAGACCTGTACTGCAATGTGGACACTGGATATTCATTTTATATGTCCCTTCTCTTTGATAATAAAGATAACGTGAAACTTTTTTTGTTTGAAGGTAATATAGAGGTGTTTTACGATTTTTAAAATTGAAAAATAAATTAAAAGAAAGAAAAAGTATTATCGGAAAGTGTTAGGCTCGGCGCTCGCTTCTTTTTGAAATTTTGTGAACTTATTTAAAAAGCCTCGCTTTCCAGCATGGTGGTTTTCTTTGCTTTCACGGCTGTGCCGGGATATCGGTGTCGATCGTACCGCCCCAGCGTTCCACCGTGGCACCGCATCCGGCAACGTGTCGGGGCGATGTTGTTGCGTTAGGGGGTTTGTGGAGCTTTGGCTGGTCCAGTTTTCGTATTCGTGGCCGTCGCGTACTTTTACATTCTGGCGCACATCTAAAAGCCGTTCCATGCAGTTGTCTTCCGGCTCGGGCGGCAGAGCGGATTTGATACTACCTTATGACTGAGAGAGTTCTTTGTAAATCCTCTTTGTCCAGACTGTATTGAACCGCGGTTGCTTTGCCGATGACTCCTTGTGCATAAAGATTTGCCAGAGCTTTGTTCATAGTATTCATGCCCAGTTGAGTGCCGGTTTGCATGGCTGAGGATATCTGGTGTATTTTGTTTTCCCTGATCATCGCTTTTACCGCGGGAGTCGCCACCAGTATTTCCGCTGCCAGCGATCGCCCCTGGTTATCGTCCCACGGTACCAGCTGCTGGCTTATGATCAGATTAAGCGTAGTCGCCAGCTGGGTGCGTATCTGTTCCTGTTCGCTGGCCGGAAAAGAACCGATAATTCGAGTTACCGTCTGAATCGCCTCTGAAGTATGCAGCGTAGCAAATGTCAGATGTCCGGTTTCGGCCAGAGTCAAAGCGGCCTGCATGGTGATCCGGTCACGCATTTCTCCAATCAAAACGACATCAGGGTCTTCACGCAGCACACGGCGCAACGCTTCGTGAAAACTGACGGTATCATCACCAACCTCACGTTGCGAAATGAAAGCCTTTTTGTTGAAATGGCGGTACTCCACCGGATCCTCAATAGTAAAAATATGGCAAGGCCGGGTTTCATTAATGCTGTTTATAATACTTGCCAGAGTCGTTGACTTACCAGAACCGGTAGCCCCGGTCACCAGTACAAGCCCCTTTTGCAGCGTTCTGGCCTGCTCACAAATCTGCAAAGGAAGACCGAGTTTGTCTAACGGGAAAAATTTTGACGGCAGCGCCCGCAGCGCCCAGGCAATTTTGCACTGCTGCCGATATAAGTTCAGGCGGAGGCGGGTTTCACCAAAGTTTACCGCCATGTCCAGCTCATGATCCCGCTTAAAATCTGCAAACTTTTCTTCACCAACCATTGCCAATGACATTTTTGCCAATTGTTCATTTGTAATTGTTCCCTCTCCTTCTAAGGGTTCAATAGAGCCGTGAATCCTTATATACGGCAGCTCGTCAGCTGTTACGTGCAGGTCACTGGCACCAGTTTTGATGAATTTATCAATTAGCTGTTCGTAGTTTGTATACAAAACTTCCCCCTGTTTATTGTAAATAGCGATTGATTTCCATGCAAGTTTTTGCCTTATCCGGATAGCCGCATTCGATATACAGTTTTGCGGCGTGGGCAAAGACTACTGAAGCTGGTTGAGACTTTCGATTTTTCAGATAGACTTTGCCGAGAAATGCGAACGCCTGAGCTTTGAGAAGCTTTTGCTGCGGCGTCTTGTAGTCTTTATCCAGGGCCACTTCCAGCAGCGGCTCTGCATTTTGACAGCGATTCATGGCACACAAAATTCTGGCGGCCAGAACCAGTCTTCTGGCGTCATAAAGCTGCCGCGGCGTCTCCGGCAGCGGCGCCAGAGCGGCAAGCGCCAGTTTATTCTTACCATCCAGCATCAAACAGCGGGCCTTGCCCAGGTTTGCTTTCCGAAAAAGCTCAACACTGTCTGTTGCGGCAACAACTATGCTGAACAGCTTCACTGCGTTTACATATCTCCCCCGGGTTTCCTGTTGAATCGCCTGACTGAATGTACTTTCCGCACTGTGTGCTCCTGCCGGCTTAGATTCAGCAAGCTCTCCGGAATTACTGTCTACAGTCGAAAAACAGCCTGAACTGCAAAAAGATATACCTGCAATTATCAGAAAAGAACAATACCTCATTCAACTTTTTCCCGGTTCTGTATGGCCTTTACTTCTTCGACGGCGTTCTCCCGGTTTTTGTCCTGATGGTATTTACAGGCTGCGTCTTCGACCTCCGGCGAAGTTATATCATCAACACTCCAGTTGCGAATACGGTCATACATTCGCAGCAGCCAGGGATCATTCGGATTGATATGGTGCGGTTTTCCTATGTCCTTTTTATATGCGACGCCCAGCGACGGGATATCCCATCTGGCCGAAGGGTGCTGAGACATACGCTTCAGGTAGTTTTTAGAAACTTCATTGCCTTCACCCGGTGCCAGCAGGACAAACGGCCGGATGAGAATAATGATTTCGCTGCGCTGCCGTACTTCTTCCAGCCTGGTAAACAACAGCTCACCAAGTACCGGAATTTCGCATAGAAAAGGAATCTTCTCGGTTTGTTTGGTGACGCCTTCCTCGATAAGACCACCAATAACCACAATATTGCTATCCTTGGCCACTACAGTGGTGGTCAGGGTCTCCATCTGGATATCCTGAGTAATAAAAAACATACTTTCGCTTTTGCTTGCCTCGGCTCCCTGAGTAGTTTGAGAAGCCTCTTTCTGCCCGGTATTCCCCGAAAAAGTATTGCGCCGCTCTCCCCCGAGAGTGGAATGTTCCTGCAAAAGTCGTATGGTCACTGTCCGGTCCGCATGAATCCGCGGCGTGATTAGAATTGACATGCCGATACGACGGCGCGGCGCTTCAATTTCCCAGTAAACATTCGGATTCTGGGCCCCACTTGAGGAGTTGGTATAAATAACCCGCTGCTGCGCCTTCTGCATTACAGTTACTTCCTGACCTACAAAAATATTTGAGGCTTCATTGTCCGCTACCAGCAGATTTGGTGAAGCCAGGCGAGTAATTCTTTTCTCTTTTCTCAACATCTGCAGCCGCATGTTAAAGTTTTCCGTAACTAAATTGAAAATAGCCGCACTCTTATCAATTCCGGAGCCGGTCGGCACCAGATTTGAGGATGGACTGGAAATAACCTGCCCGCCTCCGTTAACGGTTAAAAGTCCATTATCAAAGCCGCCGGAAATACTCCCCCCTCCAAAAAGAAAATCTATAGCCCGGTCATTCTGGTCATCAAGATTAACTGAAAGCACTTTGACTTCAAGCAATACCTGAGGTGCCGGTTTATCCAGTCTGTTAATCAGTTCCTTTATCTGGTTTACGGCCTGAGGATCAGCTGAACGCAACATCAGGGAATTGGACTCAGGCAGCGCGGCAATATAGACCAGCCCCGGTTCATGAGAGAGATGTTTACGGGTCAAAACACTTTCGGCTGCCAGCTTCTTTACTGCATTCAAGAGTCGACTGCCGGAGAGATTCTGCAGTTTGCTTTTTTCAGCTTTTTTCAGTTTGGCAATATCATCATAATTGACCTGCCCCTTGTCATCGTCTTTGTTTTCATCATTATCATTTCCGGGACGTTCAATAGTGATGCCGCTGCCGCTGTCTTTGATATTCTGTTTGGAGGCAATGTCAAAATAACCTCTTGATCCGATGAGGTCCATACGCTTCAAAGCATCTTTAATCTTTTCTTCGGGGTTTCCCGAGTCATCGTCCGGCTTTATCCAGACAACACGATCCACAAACAACTGCTTCAAGGCTTCACCAAGATCAATGGCGGAAGGATACATGACCTGCACAACCTCGACTTTATCTTCACCCGCAAACTGGAGATTGTTTTTAAGCTCTTCAAGCGTCTGCACATGGATGATACCGTTTTGGGGATTCTTATGATACCACATACCGTAGGAGCGGCAGATTGAGCTTAATATATCAAGGCAGCGGGCGTTTTTCAGGAAGATATTAACTTTTATTGCTGCCGCCTCCTGACTGACAATCACGGGTATACCGGTGGCATTTCCTATCAAACGGGCAACCTCCTGCATTGAGGCGTCATTGAGAATAATATTACTGATAACAGGCCCTTTATCTTCTGTTTTAAATTCCTCTTCAACGCCAGCATTGACACTGCACAGTATCAGCATTAAGGTCACAATATTAATTATATTTTTAATCATTTTTCTATTCGGCTTATAGGTTAACGAACTATTATTACTTTGTCCGGGCGTTGCTGCTGAACAATTTCGACTTCATGCTCTTTTATATTCTTGATCTGCAGATAAATCTCAGTTACATTGTTGTCCCTGGCTCTTTCCTGGAGCCTGACAACATTCCCTTTGCGCACAAAAAATGCCTTCTTATTTTTCTGCAGCTCCAGAATAGCAACCGGCTCCCTCCCCTTTACACTGATTATTCCCTTGATGGAAATTTCAGTCAACAGTTTCTGGTCCTTGATAGTCTCGTACTGATTTAGCTCGCTTGCCCCATAGTCAAACGGACTGCCGCAACCTTCCGGAAACGCTATTTCGGTTTTCTGTTTTATTACAGGCAGCAATTTGGATCTGCTCTGTTTATTTCCTGGTTGTTTTTCTCTTGAATCCAACACTACTTTCAACGGTTGATACATTTGCGGTTCAGGCATATCCCGGTCTTCTTTCCTGATTTCCTTAACGGCTTTTTTTATCGCCTTGTCAGCTTTGGCTACAGCGATGGCTTTTTTTTCAGTTTTGTAGAAATGCAGTATAAAGTTTTTTAAGGAATCTGCCATAAACAGATTTAAAGCCGCAAATATCAGGCTGCAGATCAAAAGAGAAGCACATCCAACAGGTATAATCAGCCTTGACGAACGGGCAATAAGCCCGGTCACAGCGGAAATTCCGAATGACAAAAGTGCTGCAGTCAGAAACGGTCCCATGAGCCATAATAATTTCAGCTGCAGAGATGCACCTGAAGGCAAAACATTAAAGCGATAGCAGAGGATAAAAGTTATTACCGCAATCCCCGCACAAACGAAATTGTTTTTATTTTTGGACATTTTATAAATAATAATACCAGTTTTAGTTGTCAGGCTTAACCACCACGACCGGTTGACGCAGCCATTAATCCCATGAAAAATGCGATATATACAAAGCCGACAATGGAGCCGACGATAACAAATAAAGCCGGCTCTATCAGCTTTGCCAGCAGACCGATCCGGCGCTGCAGGTCGTCTTCGCTGAAGCTGGCTACCTGCAACAGGCCTTCATCAACTTTACCGGTTTGCTCTCCGACGCTTATCATTGAATCGGCAGCGGGAATATAACGGCAGATATCCGAAACCCGCAGTCCCGTTGATAGCGGGTGCCCCCGGGTTACCAGGTCCCTTATTCTAACCAGTTCCTGGCGATAAAACTTATTTGCCACTGACTGCTCTGTAAACTCCAGCGCGGAAATAATGTTGATACCGCTTTTCAAGAGAAGTCCCAGAGTTCGACACCAAAGTGTATTTGCCGCTGCTCTGAAAGCCTTTCCAAGCAGCGGAATATGCAGCGCATACTGATCAACAACTCTTCCCGTCTGTTCATTTCTCCGCAGCAGCCAGATCGCGATTGTGATGACTATCGGAGCTGCAGCTATATACAGCCCGTATTCCTCTAGAAAATTGGTTATGTCCACCAGTTTCTGGGTCAGATACGGCAGCCCGGCAGAGCGTCCTTTGAGAAATTTCATTATCTTGGGTATAATCTTCCACATCAAAAAACAGACAATGGCAACAGTGAGCAGGATGACCACCGCCGGATAAATCATTGCCTGGATCAAGTTGCCTTTCAGCTCACGCCTTGAGGCCAGCAGGTTAGCTGAATACTGACACATCTTGTCAATATCACCATTAGCTTCCCCAGCGGCAATAAGCCCGGTGACCACATTGCCCAGAAATGCCATTTCTTCACACAAAGCCTCCCCAAAAGAGTGCCCTTCCTGTACTTTGTTGGAAATAGTAAAAAGCGCCCGCCGTAAATAATATGGGCTTTGGGCTGCTACGGTCTGCAAAGTGCTGATAATCGGCACGCCGCCGGACAGCATGGAGGCAATTTGTTTCATCGCCTGTTCCACAGCCGCACTGCCGGTCAGAAAACCAGCTGCTCGTTTTTCCATTTCACCGCGACTGCGCAAATTAAATTCCGGAGACTCAGACACTGAAGAGCTTACTGTAGTAAGCTTCAGGATTGCAGCGCCGCGGTCCTGCAGTTTTTGCCTGGCTTCATTGCGATCAAAAGCCGTAAGGATGCCCTGCTCTTTTTCATGCTTTATACGTATTTCATATTTAAAAACAGCCATAGAAATTACCTTATGTGGAAGTTGAGGTTATCGCACGCACTTCCTCGACTGTGGTTTTGCCGGCAAGAATTTTCATTGCCCCATCCTCTTTCAAGGATGGCAATTTCAATTTATTAAAAGCGTAATCGGCAAAATCATGTTCATCAGAGCCGCGGATAATCATTTTTCTGACGTTGCGGTCTACAGGAATCATCTCATATAGTCCAAGTCTGCCTGAATAGCCGGTATTACCGCAGAAACTGCACCCTTTTACAGTTGCTACTTTAAGATTTTTGTCGTTTTCATCCCACCCGAACTCTCTGCATTCGTCAGCTGCTGGCTGCCTGAACTCAATACAATGTGTACATGGAGTTCTGACCAGCCGCTGCGCGATAGCCAGCCTGAGAGTAGATGCCACCATGAAAGGCGCAATGTCGAGGTTCAGCAGCCTGGTAATAACTCCCGATGCACTGTTGGTGTGCAGAGTTGAAAGCACCAGGTGACCTGTCAATGCCGATTTTACCGCGATGTCGCCGGTTTCACCATCCCGGATTTCACCAACCATAATCACATCGGGGTCATGGCGAAGCACGCTGCGCAGCGCTTTATTGAAAGTCACTCTCTCACTTTCAGAATCCACTTTTATCTGCGTAACCCCGTGAACAGGCTTTTCCACCGGATCTTCAATGCTGACCAGATGGCGTTTACCGCTTTCACGCAGGTAGCGCAGTGAGGCATAAAGAGTTGTGGTTTTACCGCTGCCGGTCGGGCCGGAAAGCAGTATTATGCCGTTAGGTTCCTCCAGAGACTGTCTCAGCAATTGGTAATGCTGATCATCCATTCCAAGTTTTGCGAGTTTTTCCAAAGCTTCACTGTCATCCTGAGTTAGAAGACGCAAGGTGATATGTTCGCCGTGAATAGTGGGAATTGTCGCAACCCGCAGACTTATCTGCTCGCCAAACAGGTCCATGTTGATATTCCCGTCAAGCGGAGTCCTGCGTTCAGCAATATCCAGTTCAGCGGCAATCTTAATTACTGATGTCAGTTCCGCAAGCAAACCTTCTTCGAGGTCAAGATCGGAGCGCATTTGACCATCAATACGCATTCTGACAATGCCCCCATGCTTGAGAGGAACAATATGAATATCAGAAGCCCGCAGCTGCAGTGCACGGTTAACTATCCGGTCAAAAACCAGATTGGCGTTATCAGCAGTGTTTCCTGTCAGGTCGGCAGGATAATAGCGTCTGACCGCTTTTTCCAGAGCGTCAGAATCTTTTACCTCAACTACCTCAACTGTTCTGGCAGTAAGGTTTTCAAGCTGATCAAGCGCTGCATAATTATCGGTTTCAGTAGAGGCTATGAGCAGATTGTCTTCATCTCCAGTCAACGGCAGTATATTCAAACGCCTGGCCACACTTCCAGGAATGAGATCAAGGACTTCCTGAGGCACAACAACTTTCTTTATGTCAATATTACTCATAACGCCTGTTTAGTTGAATTGTTTGCGGGCAGAAGCGAACTATCTTTCAGGTAAGGGATATGGACTTCAAAGTCCAGTTTAACCGCAACTACAGGTTTAGCGTTTCCATTCCAGCTCTTCTGCTGGGCCCCTGAGAGGGAAATATTGTTCATGACATAAGCTCTACCAAGCCTGTCAGCATAGTACAGAAATCGCCGCAGACTGTTGTAACTGCCGACCACCTTGAACCGGTAGCTGACAATATCAAGGTAATCAGGCACTTTAATTCTTATACGGTTATCTTTTTTCACAGGCCGGAAACTGCTGCGATAACTAGTGCTTTTATTTACCGGTTTCGGACGTGTTTTTAATTTTTCCTCCTCAAGCAGCTTAATCCGGTATTTATCAAGTAATTTCCGTATTTCAAGTATGAGTTTGCCACTCTCAGCCTGAGTCAAAGCAGTCCGGCTTTCTCTCAGGGAAGAGAACTTATCCTGTGCGGCCGTGATTCTTTTCAAGTAACGCTGTTTTTTCTGGCGTAACTCTTCAAGCTGAATAGTCGCCTCATTGCCTATATCCGTGGTTTCGGCTTTTTTTCTTAGCGCTTTTATCTCTTTTGCAATTGGACGGGTTAAATATTTTGTAACTGCGGTGACCAGTAAAAAGCTCACTGCCGCACCTGTAAAAATACGGGCAACCAGCGATGTCCTGTCCCAGTAACGAAAGAAATCCTGATGCCACATTTTAAGTTGTTTTTTCATTTATCTTTTAAGCCTGCTATTGTTTAACTAACGGTCTGATCCGGCACTTGTATGTCAGCATCCCGGTTGAGCTTTTAGTCAAGCCTTCTGATGCAAGGCTTAAGCTCCTTTCTGAAAGCTCTTGTTCGAAGTGTGACAGGAACCGGGACAAATCCGGCTGCCAGTGAGTCTCACCGCAAATAATGATGCCGTTATTCTGCTGGGTAACCGATGTTATTCTGGAATATTTAAGCGGATATCTGGACAGAAGGTTTAAGACGACCAGATAATTTTTATCAACACGATTTGAACCATCCAGATGCTTACATAAATCATGAACCTTTTTCAATTTTTTCTTTAATTCTTCAAGCTGTGTCTGATGTGAATCCAGTGTTTTCTTAATGCTGGTCTTACTGCTGATTGATTTATTCAATGAATTGAAAGCAATAGACAACTGCATATATTGAAATAATAAAACTGTCAAAGAACCAAAAATCAGTATCAGGCAAACTACAGTTCCGGCCTCTCGCGGGTCTTTTTCCCTGGGGGGCGGCAATGCGGGGATTGAACTTCTCCCTTTTCCAGCTGACTTCTTGCCGAGTACATCTGCAAGCTGGACAAGAATCTCATCAATTTTCACTATGCTCAGTGATTCAGGAGTAATTATTTTCTTCAAATGTTCTGCTGCCGGTTCAGCAGACTTTGAAGCATAAAAAGTAATTTTTTTGCCTTTCAGTACAGCTAAGCGCCGTTCAAACCTGTTTAACCACTGCTCATCAAAATGCACAGGCACAGCAACAGGAATATTGCGGGTTTTTAACTCCCGGTTTTCAATATAAGCACAAAAAGAGTTGTCATCGTCAAGCAGCAACAAAGCGGAACCCTGGTTTTCAGGAATATCAAAATGAAAATTCAACAATACCTGCCGGAAGGCAACTGAACCGCAATATTTCAACCGCTGCCGTTTACATTGACGGTTATATTCTTTGAGCAAAACCTGGGAAAAACCTGCTGCCAGGACATTGTGTCTATAAGTTCCGACACTATCAGCAAAGAACATGGCAGCTCTGCATTTTTCCACCCCGTTACCTCTGATTTCCGCTAATTCCAAGGCGGCAGCCCGGTTCATGTCTTCAATATCGTTATTGTTGTCATTAGCCAGTTTAAGTTCATAAATATCTGAATTATGGACTAAAACAACCTGATTGCAGTTATTTTCACGAGACCATTTCAGGCTTGCGCCTAAAGCTTTTTCATCATCAAATGTCCTGATCTTACCCGCGGCGACAGCGGTATGCCGCTGTCCACCACAAAAGACAACGGCCAGCCTGTCACCCTTTTTTCCGGCAAATTTCAACATTTTCATTCCTGAAGAGAGTTGTTTAAGATTAAGGTAATACAGTTAATGCCCGGCTTGAGTTGCACTCCGATTACATCCGAGCCCAGTTTATTCGAGTAACTGCTGCCTGACTGCAGGTAGCCATAGGCATATATTTTGCGAGTTCCTGGAGTTAAATTTGAAAAATGTACCTGATTATAATCTGTCCAGGTCGCAGCAGGCTGCTTAAATGCAGCAAAACTTCCCAGATTAAAACTGACCTCCTGGTCCAGTGCCGCAACTGTTGTTCCGTTACGGACCGCCATCAGCCGTTTAATGCCTTTCGCAGTCGAGGTGACACAAGGCTCAAAAAAAGCTACTCGCAAGCGATTCATTGTTTTGGAAAACGGATAATCACAGATCCAGACCAGGTCACCATCATAAGTCAGCTGCCCAGCGACAGCCTTGAATGTCGGAGCGGTGCCACCGCTGACAGGCCGGATACCGGTACATTCATAGACATTGGCCCCAACCTGTATACGGTCGTTTCTGCGGTATAAACTACTTGCCTTCCAGCCGGGTTCGCTGCCGGAGCCAATCTTTTGCCAAACCAGATTATGGTCATTTACCGTGTCTGCCGCCGCAGTCAACTCGGTCGGACATGATGATGAGCTTTTCCCTTGTGTCAACGGCAATGTTTGAAGGCATCTGTAACGGAAATTATTGTTAATTATACAGCTGCCGACCTCATATTCATGGTCAGACTGCCAGCTGGCGGCGGAAACGGTCTTAAGGTTTTCCGGTGCCTCCAGTACAGAGGTTGCTCCAAGTTTATTCATTATCAGAACAGTAACGATCAGGTCTGAACTGGTGGAGGCCCCCTTGCCATCTGTATTGAACCTGTATACTAAATCCTGCTCGCTCCATTCAGTACCACCTGATTCCCCATCGCTGCCGTTACTGCGTATGCCGTAAATATATTTGTTAAGTGCAGCGGTTTGCGTGGCTCCATTATTGTCCAGAGTCAGCCACTCATTTTTCCAGCCGTCAAATAAAGTTGAATATGGAGCAATGATATAGGGACCGCTCCAGCCGCATGGCAGGTTCAGATTTGTAAATTCGTCTGGAAATTTCAGTTCCGCAACATCGGTTGCCGGCAGGTTTGAGGAAGCATTTTGAAAAAAAACGCCGGCAGCCCATTTAGTATTCTGCTCAACTTCATTGTTATCGAATAACTCGGCAAGAACCTTGCCGGAAGTATCAGTGTTTATAATAACCGGCAACCTTCCCATATCGGAAATGAACCGGCTTATACCGTCTTGCTCACTGCTGCCGTTGATAACTTCCCTGACAGCACTACCTACCGCGGCGGTACGCTCAAAACGGTCTTTTTCAACGTTGTGTTCAAGCAGCGACAGCGTAACTGAAGCAACCGCAGCCAGGATTCCCAGGGCAACCACCAACTCTATAAGCGTTAAATTTTTTATGCTGCAATTTCGTTTCATGATCAGTAAGCTGCAAACGGCATCAACCGAACCAGCCGGTCATCCCCCTGAGCCTTGATGTTGTTATCTTCAATATCTGATGCCGAAGTGTCCAGCTGGCAATCGGAACCGGTGCAGACAAGCACCATCCGGCATAACTTTTTTCTGAGTAGCTGCTCACTGTCATTCACAGCGTCAAATTCCGGACAAATAACCCGATAATAACCACCGTAAGGATCTTTTAGGACAGGAATTTTAACGGTTCCACCGATTTGCTCTGGCTGCCCTGAATTGTTGGTGGCCGCTGCGGTATTGACAAAACCCTCATTGTGCAGATATGGGCCGCGTCTGCCGATTTCGTACTCCGGATCATAGTCGGCATAAGCAATGTTAACAGCAATATTTGCGGGCTGAGTTTCTACCAGCAACGGCCAGAGGCCAAAATTAACCATGTCCCGCATTTTATCTGTACTGCTTTTAAGTCTGGTATCCATAGCGAACTTTCTGAATGTTGACTGTATATCCCGCATTTCAGTCAGTGCCACTTTTTCACGGGCATCCTGTTCAGCGCCTTCAAAACCTGGTAAAACCAGAGTACACAGTGCCCCGAGTATGCCTATTACCACCAGTAATTCGATAAGTGAAAATTGTTTTGTATAAATCATGTTTCTTTAAACTGAGCCTGCCGGCAGCCGGCAGCTGCCGACAGAGTATTAAATAACTGATAAAACAGTTAACTTAGAAAGCGCCTGCTTCCAGGCTGCCGCATTCCGGGCAGGCTGTACCGATCAACTTGGCGGCAGAGCCATCATTGTTGACCTTGAAAAAGCAGATGTAGTAGCGCAGCTTGCCATCATCCGGCCAGGGGCATTTACCTACGAGTGAAACACTGACCTTGGAATCTTTGCCAACGACGGCACCATCCGGATAGTATTTTTCCCAGTCTACTGTAGGAGCCGCAAAAAGCGGAACAACTATACTGCCAGCATCTGCATAGGAACCAACTGATTTACCCCTGATCAGCATTTCTTCAGTAGTTCCTTTGCCGGTTACAGCGCCGGTTGCCGGATCGGTTGTAACATCTTCAAACCATTTGTCGCCAGCTGCGATCTGACAAACCTTGGTGGTATTGTCAATAGCAGCCGCCAAGTTATGACCGAAAGCCACAGATTTAATTCCGGCAGCTTTCAATGACTCAACCTGCTTGTCAGTAAGCACCTGAGAGTCACCCATGTTTTCCCGGGTACAGTCCAGCGATTCATCGGCACTAAGAGTAGCACCGGCATCGCCGTAACCGGCGTGGAATCCAGTGGGATAGAATCCGTTAGCGGCTTTAAACATTGAAACATAACGCAAGGTTCCGGCATTGTTGTAATCACAAGCGGTGTCTTTGGCGTCTTCTTCTGCGCTCTGGAACTGCGGCAGGATAAGTGCAGTCAGTGCGCCCATGATGGCAACCACGATTAACAACTCGATCAGTGAGAAGTTCTTTCTAGCGAATTTTTTTGTTTTGAACATTTCCTCTGCCCTTTAATGATTTTGTAAGTTCTCCCTCAGAACCTGTAATTTTACTGTATATTTGTTTCGGGTCCGCCCCGACAATTTTTTTTTTAAATAATATTTTATGATCCACCCTCCCGTTTATTTGAATATTTCCCCAGTGGTTTCCTGGCCTGGAAATCCACAACAAACCTGTATTCCTTGCCACACCTGACGAGAATTTCTTTTTGCCCACGCTTGAGAATACGCATGTCAACCTCAAGATTTCCAAACCCGTCATGCAGCAGTAGTTCGTCAAAAAGTTCTGTGATTTTATTTTTCACACTTTCAAGCGGAACACTTTTTCCTCCGCTTTGACATGCCGGACATTCATCCATCTTATTCCTGCTCCTTATTATATCCAACGTCAATTAATTAGGATTTCCTAACAAGATAAAGAATAATTATATAGTTTGATAAATAAAAATCAAGTAGGGCCTTCTAATAATTTTAAAAAAGGGAATTATTGCAATTAGGTTATTTTCTGTACTGATAATAAAGGCAGCAGTCAATTACATGATATGACGATTAATTTTAAAAGGTTACAGGCAATTGCTTGAAAAAAGTATATTTTTACTTGAAAACATAATATATTGCCTTTATGTTCAAGATGTTATTGTAATAATTTTTATGATAACCATAAACCTTCAGTTTATGCTGTCGAATAAAAAACTGGTCAAAGGGGGACTGGGAATTGAAAACACTGTTAACACTCGTAACTGCTGTGCTGACTCTGGCTTGTTCAGCTGCCGCCAAACAACCTGCAAATGGTCCTTTACCCAAGTACATTATTAATAAAACCGAACAGCCGATCAAAATTGACGGCAAGCTTGATGACCCGGCCTGGCGTCATGCCCAGCCATCACCGGTTTTTGCCGAGATAGAAACCGGCTGCCCGGCCCGCTATCCAGTACAGGCACGCATGTTGTGGAACGATAAATATCTGTATATAGCCTTCAACGTCAATGACCCGAATGTCTGGGCTCAAAACCTTGTCCGGGACGTCCCGATGGCCGGCAAGCAAACCAGACACGTCTGCATGATCAACAAAAACAACAGCAACTGGGGGAAGTACCGGGAGAACGCCGTAAAAGTCTATCTGGAACCGGATAATGACTGCAGAAATTACTGTGAGATCCACGTTTCGCCGTTAAATACCGTCTGCGACAAACTGCAAAACCTGCCCTGGAGCGCATCAACCCGCATTCGCATCGGCGCTAAAGCGAATTCAAAAGTTATAAAAAATGTTGAATGGAACTGTCCGGGGATGAAAACCGCCACTCAGGTCCAGGGCACCTTCAACGATCCATACGATACCGATGAAGGCTGGACGGTTGAAATGGCAATCCCGTTTACGGCACTCAAAAGCTTGTCAAAAACCGCGTCCTTTCCGCCGAAAACAGGCGATACATGGCGAGTTCATTTAGCCAGAACCTACGCGGCATCACTTGGTGCCAAACTTTCATGCTGGGGCTGGCCGGTGCTTGGACAACCCAGCAGTCACACCACGGACCGATGGGGATATGCAGTCTTTGCCGATGTAAAAAACGGCATTGACAAAAAATTTGCAAATCTCCCCAAAGGCAAGTTCAACTGGAAAGCCCTGTGGGCCTACCGGGTCAAAGATGCAAAAGACGCCCAGAGGCTGGTCACTACAGCTAAGAAAATTAACTGCAATGTGCTGATTGTCTCGACAAACACCACTAACGGCTATATTGCCTACCAAAGCAAATACCTGCCACTTCTCAAAAAAACCGAGCCGAACGCCCTGAAGACATTAATAAGCCTGGCGCATAAAAATAACCTTCAGGTTTATGCCTGGTATATTAATTTACGCCCTTCAAACGCCTATGCTGAAAAGCACCCGGAGCTTTTACAGAAAATGAGGTCATGGGAAATGATAAACGGCAGGCTGCCCCGGATTACTCCAGACCGGCTGAATTTCCACCGCCGCGGACACTGGCTGGACCCGAGTGTCGGTCTCACTGATTACGAAAGGGACATCATTACCGAAATGCTGACCAAATTTGACTTCGATGGTCTGGCTCTGGATTACGTGGGTTATCGCAATTTTCAGGCCAGCTTCAGCGATTATGCCAACAAAAAGCGGCAGGAATTTGCCGATAAGCATCCTGAGTTAACCAATATGCAGGTACTTACGCAATTTTCAGAAAACGCTTTAATCAACTATTGTGTTGAAGTGCGGAAACTGGCCAAAAAGATCAGGAAAAATATCAAACTGGCCGCTCATGTTTATCCTGACTTTGACCTGAACAAGACCTACGCCAGTAAACTGCCGATAGAATACTGCGGGCAGACCATAGCCTGGTTCTTTAAGCCGTTCTGGTCTCTGAACAAAGTCTATGATGTTTGCATGATGTATAAAAACACGCCGAAAGGACAATTTAAATTCAATAATTTTGTACCTTTTGTCAGAATTTCTCCGGGAAAAAATATTAAAAGCAAAGAGCGTGTCCGCAAAGAAATAAGAATTGCCGGTCTGGTTGGAAACGGCACTATCATGCTGGCTTTTGACGACGCGTTCTGGAAACACCCGGAGCTTGCAAAAGTAGTTGCGGAAGAATTCAGCGATACAAAGTGAATCCGCTGAAAATATTACTTGTAAAAAGAAGAAAAAGAACTTTTTTATAAAAATGCTATTCAAACAGGAAAATCCAAAAGGGTATCTGAAAACGATATAATCACTTGTCATGCACACAAAAGAAATAATACACTCTTATCAGGTAAGATATATTTCTGATAAAGATTTATCTCTTTACGCCAGTTTGTCGATTGGATTTGAGGTGCATAAGGTTTTCGACGTTGCTGGCACAACCCTGGAGAATGTCTCCTTGATTGAACGGGTTCTCGAAACTCCCTGGTATAAAGATTATGACTCAAATTACGGAGAGGGTCCTTTATTCTGGGGAGAAAATTGGTCCTTAAAAAACTGGAAGATTCTAATTGCTTACAAAGGTGATGAAACTTGCGGTGGTTGTGTATTGGCCTTTGACACCGATGGGGTCAATATGCTGGAGGGACGCAAAGACTTAGCGGTCTTGTGGGACATTCGAGTTCAGCCTCATTGCAGAAGAAGCGGAATCGGGAAACTTCTTTTTGATGAGGCTGTTAAACTGGCTGAATCAAAAGGTTGCCTGGAGCTGAAAGTTGAAACCCAGAACATCAACTATTCAGCATGCAGATTTTATGAAAGTCAAGGTTGCCAGCTTAGTGAATTCAATCGTGGTGCCTATAAAGATTATCCTGATGAAGTGCAGTTAATATGGCGGAAACAACTATGACTGCAGAAATTATACTTCGGGGCATAATTAAGATAATAAAGCCTGGCGTATAAAATGTACGCCAGGCGCTTAATCTAATCAGTTATATCACCTAAAAAGAAGGCAATACCTTTTTATGGTAAGCCAATTTTACAGGGAGGGCGCCGCGGCAGCTTCACCTGACTGCAGCGACTGAACCGTTGCTTCCAGCATTGCCTGAACTTCAAAGGATTCCTCCAAAGTAATCGGGACAATACCCGAAAGCATAAAATCTTCAATAGCCTGCATCAAGTTAGCGTACACGACACTGGTAATACTGCTGTCGACAACAAAACTGAATGCGGAATCAGCAGACTGCGCCCTGCCGCCATAGATGAAGGCTTCGGAATTTAACTCGACTATTCCCCGCCTGCCGTCTTTATAATTGACAATCGCAACTACACCCCGCTCATCCTTAGTAGCCTTGACTGATTCAGCACCCTGCCCCATGATAGTCATCAGCATTTCAAAAGAATGAACTCCATACCAGACAACGGGATTGCCAGCGTCATTGCTGTCCAGAGGACCGTAAGTGTTCGCCAGAACCGGGTTACTGACTTTGGTTGTACACTCTTTTATTTCAGAAGTAAAACGCAGTGAAGAAGAAGTCCAGACATTCAGATTATGTTCCTGCTTAAGCCTCACTATTTCACGGGCGTTTTCAATATTGTCCGCCAGCGGCTTGTCCAGAAAAATCGGCAATCCGAGTTCCGCAGCTTTCGAAAAATATTCCAGATGCAATGCCGGGTCGTTGATTTCCAGCAGTAAGCCGTCGACACCTGCCACCGTTTCAGCAAAATCAGTAGAAACTTTAACGCCAAGTTTTTCGATTGCGGCCTGCCGCTCATCCTGTCCCGCTTCTGACTGAAATGCCGACGGAAAACGCATCGCCTTGACTACCCGCAGTTTGTCGGTTAATTTATTTTCGCCCTGAATAAAATCTACAAATTTGGGAGTGTGACTGGTGTCCAGCCCGATAATCGCTAGTTTAAACATTTTTTCCATACCTCTTTATTCATTTTAAGCTAAAACCTGCATCCAGCAAGTTTTTCAAAGTTCAAGTGAGTAATTTTTTCAAAAGCTTCCCCGCTGATTTTCGCTTCCGCAACTGCCTCTTTCAAATAAGAAATAATTTCAGGAACCGGTTCGTTGAGCGAAGAGAAGCGGTCTGTACCAAAACAGATCTGATCCTTGAATTTCTCAATAAACTCATACCCTTTGGGATCGCGGCTGAGAGCTATGTAGCCACTGCCTGACGAGCAGTCTCCGTACAAATTAGGATACTTCGCGAAAAGCTTCCATAACCTGCCCCGGTTTTTGATCTCTCCCCTGACATATTCCTGACGGCTGATATTATCAATATCGGCATCAAGTTCATTCCAGAAACACTGCGAATGTCCCAGAAAAACAGTATCAGGAAACATTTTCAGCATTTTTTCAAGCCGCGGCAGCCCCAGCTCATCAATCGCACCGTAACCAACGCGGTCTTTATCTTTGAAGTGAAAAATGATCGGCATACTCAACTGACCGGCTGCAGCATACAACCGCTGGTACCTGGCGTCATCAACCGGTAAGCTGGCGCACATTTCACCAATACCCAGACATCCAAGCTCCTTGTAAATTTTGAGAAGCTCAATAATTGTGCTGTCGGCGTTCTGGTTCATCATAATGCGGGGGTCAACATTGCAGAACGGTATCAACCGATCTGGAAAACGCCGACACTGGCTTATCACTTCCTGATTACCGGCAACCCCATAATAGTCCATGCATTCCGGATTATTCAATGGCAGTACCACCGACTTGTCTATGCCGTCAATATCCATCTTTCTGATTAGAATCTCAGCAGTAAACGGCTCCCGCTTCAGAATGCGGCGAAACTCAGGGTAATCCTGGTAAGTAATATGGGTGTGAATGTCAATCCACATGCTGCACCTGTCTATTTAAGATAACAGTTTTCGACTTTTTTGAACGCAGCAATAATCGCATCGGCCTGCTCTTTGCCCCAGCTTTCAAAAATGCGGAGATTAAACAGTCTGGTCATCGCGTCCTGAACATTCGGAGTCGAAAAATTGCGACTCGGTTCTCCCTGACATCGCGGATTATTCCACGGATGCTTGCTGCTGCGGTCCTGGAACCAGTCAAAGGTGTGTGGCAGAGCAAAGGCGTAATTTGAAATGAGCGGTACCCCCTCAGCCTCAACAGCTTCAATAAATTCATCCTTAGAACAGGTCAGTTTATCCACATTTACTTCCAGTCTCCACCACCAGTATGAATGTTTGCCGCCATCAGTAATTACCGGAACATTAATGCTTTCAAGCTCTCCAAACCCTTTATCGATAAGCTGCTGCACAAATTCACGGCGCTTCGCTACAATTTGCGTCAATTTCCTGAGCTGAACCCGGCCGATCGCAGCATGCAGTTCATCCATATTGAAGTTAAGAGAAGCGACGACATTGCCATTATTGCCTTCAAGCCCATACCCTTTGCCGCGGTCTGAATAATGCCGGACTTTTAGGTAAAGACCATGATCTTTTGTAAAGACTATTCCGCCCTGTCCTCCGCAGCAGAAATGTTTCCCGAACATAATCGAAAATGCTGCAACCGTACCAAATGAACCCACATATTTACCGTTAATTTCCGCAGCATGAGACTGGGAGCAATCCTCAACCACCGGCAAACCGTATTTGGCGGCCACGGCCATGATGCCTTCCATATCAACCGGTTCGCCTCCAATATGCGCAACGACAATCGCGCTGGTGCGGTCTGTAATACAAGCCTCTATCTGTTCCGGTCCAGTGTTATATTCACCCGGTCTTGAATCCGCGATTACCGGAATGCAGTCGCACATGACGATCGGCATTATACCGCCGGGATCGGTTACCGGACAGACAATCACCTCTGAAAACGGCTCCGGCTCGAGTGCCCGCAATCCGACATACACCGCGGTAGTACCTGAATTGACTCCATCGGCATACCCCCCACCGAGAAAATCAGCAAATTCGCTGCAAAGTAAATCTTCCTGCTCGCCGCTGTATCCAAAAGGAGTACCGGATTCAACAGCCTTATCAAACAGTTTCATGGCAGCGGCTTTTTCCTCTCTTCCAAAGTGTCCCCTGTTTGGAAAACTGTCTTGAATCAATTTGTCACCGCCATTAACGGCGAGTGCTTCCCGGGAAGTCATAATTCCTTCCTCCATGCTTCTATTTTTTGTTTGCCGGAGTGACCCTGCTGACATCCTGTAGCCACCCCGATTTTTATCGTATATCAGCATTCCACCTGCTGACAAACCCCATAAAATCATCAACAGACAAAGTACTGAATCAGTGACAAATACCTTGCCATTTCCGCCGCCCCACGGACTATAGATGCGGAAAACTCGGCCTCAGTCTCGATTTCAACCGGTATAAGGGACTTTTCAAACTGTTTTTTTAAATCTTCTCCAAGTACAGAGTTCCCAGCATATATAACTATCCGGTCAAGGTTATGCTCTCTATACAATTTCGCGACAGCACCAGCCAAATATCCGGCTGTTTTGTGAATATAATCCGCCGCAGCTTTGCCACCCCTTGAGAACAGTTCATTATCCGGCAGATCCGTTTCACTCATGCCGATAATCTTTTTAAGACCATCTCTCAATGCCCAAAGGTTTACATAATTTTCAAGGCATCCTTTTTTTCCGCAATAACACTTTTCACCATCAGGAGCCACAGTAAAATGCGCAAAGTCTCTTTCAAGGGCACCATCCACTCCCGCTATTTTACCATTTTTTATCATACCCAGCTCAAGCAACTGCCCCAAATGAATTACAGCCAGCCGGTCAACTTTATTTTTATCCAGTTCCTTATAAGCCAGAGCATTAATGTTAATGCACCTGAATACAGGAATATTCAGCTCGTCCTCCAGAAAAGAGCACAGCCCGAAATACAAGTCAAAAACCGCAAGCGGCGGCTGCAGCCAGCGTGAAACAGCAATGCCGGCCGCATACAGTTTTCTGTCTGGAAATTTTTCCTGAATATTATTAAATATGGCAAGAATTCGCTTGAAAATATAAAGTTTGCTCTGCTGCAGCACAACCTTTTCACTGCGAAGCAGTATCTTTCCCTCATAATCAATAACAATCAACCTGATGCCGTTTGTTTTGGATAATTGAATCCCGACAAAAATCATCTTGTCGCACTCAGAATAATACACCTTGCGGGGACGTCCTTTCCCATTTGCGATCATTTCAGTTTCACCACAAAAACCAGCAACTGTCAGCTCATTCAGATATGCGGTTGAAGTTCTGATGTCCAGGTTCAGTTCTTCACAGACATCTGCCCGGGAGAGAGTCCGGCGGGTTATAAGCAGCCGCTTGACAGCTTCGATATATTTTTGCTTTTTAGTTTTACCGGACATAGAGCACATTTCATTTTTATACATTTTATATTTAAAAAAAATACATTTAAATCAAGATATTGTCAATAGCTGCTGTTGATTATTTCAAGTATTATACAGGCTGAAGGTATTCAATAGTGAAATTTAACAAAATGTTCTGGAATGGATAAGTCAGGTTCCTGTCAGATATAATTATTTCTTTTTAGTTTTAACTGTAATTAATTCTTTAAGTGCACTTTTTCTCAAGTTCATATCACAACTGCGGGATTGATTGGCGCCCGAAACTATTTCAGGTTTTAGCAGGACTATTATTTCAGTACTGTGCTTGACATCATTTTCCTCTTTAAACAGGTAACCAAGCAGTGGGATATTGCCAAGGACAGGTATTTTGTCCTCCTGATGAGCTATTGTGTCACGTCTTAACCCCGACAGAGAAAAGACTTCACCGCTTTTTAATATAATGTCTGCCGTCGTTGACCTGGTATTGATTAGCGGGTTACCATCAGCTCCAAAACCGGTAACACTTTTGACCTGAGCTTCCACATTCAGTGAAAGAGTCTCCGTGCCAATAACCGGGGTAATCTTCAAGTTTATCCCGGAATTCACCTGTTGAGTATTATCGCTGCTGTCGGTATAGCAGATACGGTCCAGCGAAGATATTTCCGCCGCCGCGCCATTCTTGGCAACAATAACCGGGCTTGACAAAACCTTTGCCTTGCCTGTACTGATCAGATAGTTAATGAAATTAGCAGCCGCCCGTGGATTGAGTCCGTCAAGATTGATACTGCTGGCAAACAGTTTGGCGACACCATCGGCGGAAGTACTGCCGCGCTGCAGGTCGACACTCATGTCTATTGATTCAGGCAACGCGGCCTTCCAGGCATTCCAGTTCAGGCCGAGGTCCAGGCCATTGCCGATTTCCACTTCAATAATTTCAGCTTCAATCCTGACCATTTGGGGAGCAACATCAATATTCTTTAAGTCAGCTACTGTAGAATTAAATGAGCTGGGGACATCGCACAGGTACAGCATATTTATTGAATCATCAGCAAATACGGTACCAGCATCGGAGAGCTTGGTTTCCTTCAAAAATTTAGCGACTTCCGATGCCAGACGATGCTTCATGCGATAGGTCATGTCCAGAAAGCCGTCATTATTTGAACTTGTCCCCTTATTATCCAGCAGATGAATTGTTTTTTCAAAAAAAGGAAATTGAAAAGAAGGAGCAGTAATTATTAGATAGTTAACGCCATTAAAAGTATTCACTATTGATTCTATACTGCCGCCTTCCTTTTCCACAGTGTCCAAAAGCAGAACTCTGATTTCAGCCGCTACTTTATTTTTAAGCTTGTATATTCTGCAGATGTAATCCTTGTCATCCTTTGTACTGATAATTTTTATTGCCTGCCCCCGGGCCGGGGTCGCCGGTATCGCATTGTAAAAGTACTTTCCGCTCACAAAGCCTTCCGCATCGGCCCGGGCTCCTGCCGGCAGACTTTGTCCGGGATCAATTTTCAACTCGACTTTTGGTGAACTGCCGAAACCTTGTACCGCGACAACGCAACAAGCCGCAGTCGATAATAATAACCTTGAACAGCCCAATTTAGATTCTCCTTTTTTAAAATTTTAAGTAAAAGACCCTAATTGAATTCTATTTACGCGAAACCAGTTTAAGCCTCAAAACATTACAAATAAATCAGTTACAGAAATAACTGCAATATCAAATCAAACCTTTAAAATTCAAATTTCTGCTGAATGGATGATGTTTCCTCTGAATGATTCAGCAGAGTTCATTCATAGAAGCTAGAAAGCAAGAAAACATCGGTCAGTGCCTGCCAAATCCACTTTTTGAATCGAGTTCGTCATTCAACTTGCCTTTGACTGTCGGCGTTTTCTTTTTCCACTCTTTATCCCAGGTCCTCACGCCAGTTAAACAGTCAATGCCAATATTGAAATATTCTTCATAACGCTCGTCATAACTTTTTGAGCCCCCTCGTTTTTTAGCACACATAAATATTACGTTTCTAAGGCCATTAGCAAGAAGTCCTGGTGGTGCGAAAACCTTTTCTTTTTGTTCAGGAACAAGATCAGTTCCAGCCCAGAATGAACTAACCGCACAAAGTCCTTCTGGGGTATTACAGATCTTTTTCCCAAGCAGGAAAGCAGTACGTCCATTCTCGTCTGTAGGTGTAAGAACCCAACGCTTAATTGCAAACATTGCGTCTTGGGCTCTCTTAGGCGACATTTTTTTGGGCATTCCAGAAATTTTCAGTGGAAAAGTTTCATTAACTGTTTTTTTTATAAAGTCCTTTACTTCTTGACATCTTCCCTTAATAGCATTAACGTATTTGTCGCGCAGTTCTGTATTCTCAGGAAGCGGTTCAGGACATATAGATTTTTTAATTTCATTTTTTAATTGTTCTAGTGGATGGATTCCATTTTTTTGCTCGTAAGTAAGAAAGGCTTTTTCTATAATCCTCTTAGCCTTACTTAGCTTTTCTGGAGGTGCATTATTCAAGGCATTTTCCATTTCTTCAATTGTAGATTTAATATTTTGTTGCTCTTGTTTTTCACGAATAGCTTCCTGAACTTGAAATAAAGGGTTCTTAGAATCTGTGATTTTAGGTCCAGCAAGTGTTTCCATATCTGATATAAATTTCTCACGACTGATTTTTAATTTTGCCAAGATCTCGTTAATTTCAGATTTATCCGCTAGATCAGCTATCTTTTCTTTTGCTTCCTTTTTGAACTGCTCTTGTTCAGAAAGCGGACATATTTTTTTTTGTTCTTCAATTTCGAGATTAACAGCCTCGACGCAAGAATAAGCCCACCAGACCCCAACGCGGCGATTAATGCAATATGACATGAAGTCACAGGCTTCTTTTAGCATCCCTTTAGACCTGAGGAGTAAAATTAGCTTTTCAGAAGTCATGTGCTCATAAATTAATGATTCGACATCTTCATCAGGTTCATATGCGTTTTTTTCAATAACATCTTGAACGAACGCATAATCCAACATGATAAGCGGCCTATTAAAATTTTTACCATTCCATGACATAGTAAAACCTCAAATATTATTGTGTGTTATTCGACCATATTTAAAGAATCAATTGAAGTAATTAATGAGTCAATTTTGCTTACTAAAGAATTAGTTTGTGCAATGTTGCTATTAACTTCTGTATTTGTTGCAATTGTTTTTACTTCTGTAGATTTTACAGAAGTACTGGCAACATGAATTTCATCGTTTACTAGAATAGTTTCATCTAGTGCAACACTTCCTTTATCTTCGCTGCAAGAATATTCCACAGATGAAAGAGACATCTCATCATTACTTAACTTGAGATCAATATTCTCTAAATATGTTTCCGAATTTTCCACAGAAAGTTTCTCCTGAGAAACCAAGTTAACATTTTGCTCAGAAATTGTACATAAGTCTGTTAATGAACTAGATATACAACTAAAAGGACCTGCAATTTCACAAATAAGGCCATAATATCCTCCCAGAATATTACCTTCTGTTGTAGTGCTTGGAGCCTTTTGAACTATGTTATTACTTGCCAATGTCATTTTGGGCCCTGAGCTATAATCAAGAGTAATCGTAGAAGATTGAAAGCAGAATAGAGCTTTAACAATTGTAACAATACTATAAACAGTTTGAACAACACAAAAGATAAGAAAAGCCCATGCCAACAGCTGATAAGATGTATCTACGTAACCTACTGCAGAATTATCAGAATCACCTTGAGCAGCATATATATCTGTGACAATCATATCTATGTCATTAAGGAGTCCAAAAAGAAATGAATAAAAAGAAAAGCCTCCCTGAAGAGTTGTGCTTAAGCCTTTAACAGATGTGCTTGAAATAAAACCGCCGATACTTGCACCAAACCATGTCTGGATTTTTGCCGAATAAGCGCCAGTCATACATGCAGAAGGTGCCGCAATGCTTGCTAAGCCAGGATATATAGACACATAAGAGTTAAAGCTAGGTAGACTCCAAGAAGGTTTACTTGGACAGTTGTCATCAACCTCAGAATAATCCCAGACATAACCGCACGATTTATCCGCTTCCTCAAAAGTTGTCTTAAGCTGGGCACCATTGTCTTGAATTACTATTTTGCTGCGACCAACCTGTAAAGTAATTGATTCCGCAGCACAAATCTGGATATCTTTGCCGGCATTTATATACTGGCTTTGAGCAGCCTGGTTCAGCACATCTTTGTTTGAATACATATTAATGCCTTCGAAAAACATTGTATCGCTGTAAGTAGTGTTTTTTAAGTCTTCCATTAAAGTAGATAATGACTCGCTTGCACCTGGCATAAACATATCACGCATAAATTCACTATCATCTACCGATGCAGTAGTAAATTGCTCATTATCTTTACTAAACATAGCAATCTGGCTGAAACCTTTCTGATTACTGCTCTTGCCGAGCTCATAAACCGTCATCGGCAGGGGCATTGAGGTCTCAAGTGAAGTGGATGCCTCCAGGTTACCGTCATCATCACTTGCAACTGCAGTTGAACGAATAAACGAACCGTAAATACCTTCAGAAAGCGTCAGGTCAACCGGCGGAGTAACCACACTGTTATACAGGCTGCCGACAACTGCGGGCTGCGAAGGATTACCGTTTATAAAGTTTACCAGCACTTCCTGCCCCTTTCGCGGCACATCAAACTTGCCGCTGCCGGTGTCAGCCCACATTTCTCCAAAACGGGCATACATCCACATGGAAGTATAATCAGGGCTGTCATCAGAAGTTGTATTGCGCCAGTTCATAAGAATTTTGATCCGGTAAGTAGTTGAATCCACAGAAACCGGATCCCCGCCCAGGTCTGAATTAAAATCAGTACCCAGATCGTTTGAAACCGTATCAACACAGATAACCCTGGCTTCCAGAGTTGAGTTCACCCGCGGCCGCTTACAGGTAAGCGGCGGTCGATAATCTGTTCCCGAGTCCATAGCCCCAAAAACAGCACTGAACGAAGCGTCATCATCTGAAGTAATTGATGCATCAGTAGTTGAATAGGGCGTTGTCGACGCGGAAAAATTAACTCTGGTTATCAGCCCATCAATATCACCGGAGGGAAAACCGCTCATCGTAAAAGCCGTACCTGCTGCAACAGAACGGTTGCCTGTAGTACCGTGCCAGGAATATTGTGATGTTTCAAGCCGCTGCCCAGTTATTGCCTGTACTTTGCTGCGATAATCTTTAGCATCGGATTTATCAGAAGTAATCACAAAACCGGAGTCATAGTTACTGATGAGCATTTTATCATCATAGGAATCAAGCTCTGTAGTCTGTTCTACACTGGTGTCGTCATAGCTGAAAAAGACAATATCTGCCTGCCTGAAATCATAGTCATCAAGCCGGACAGAGCCCGGTACAACGTTCTGCTTCATGGAAAAGCTGTCCACATAATCTTCGTCATCATCATCCTGACTGAAAGTCAAATCAAGGTCTGATGATGGATTACTGGAATACAACTGCATTTTATGCACTGTGGAACTCTCTTCTTCACCATGCCAGAACTTATAATAAATACCTTCATACTCCAGGAGGCGGCTTATAAAGTCAAAGTCGCTTTCCTCATACTGGACACATTGCTCAAGTTCATAACATTCAGAATAGTCATTTGAATCGGATGAAACATTTTCCTCATATTCTATATCCCAATCCGACAATATGCTTTTTACAATATCCAGCGGCGACTGCGAATGAAACACCCTGCTTCTGCAGCTGTTCTTCAAAAGTACCAGCTTGGGGCTGAGTGTGGCTGTGTAGACATACAAATCTGAATTTGTCGAGGCAGAACCATCTTCACTGTAAGTATAATAGCCTTCGAAAGAAAAATCTGTTAATATACCGTTAAAATACCTCCAGGAATCGTCTGACTTCTGCAGCTTTACTGTAGCTGTCCGGCAAAGCATCTCATCCATTGCCAGCGGATCGTCTACCGCAGGCGACAACAGTTTCAGCTGTAGAGAAAAAGGCTGTGACAATGCCTCATATGAACCCTCCATGACCTCGGCAAGCAAGACATAATCGTTGCCATAGTCATCAGTACCGTCTTTATCCTCGACAGTTATCTGGAGCTTTCGGTTATCCTGCGTATAAGTTGACATTTTGCCCTCTGATAAGTTTATCGAATTATAGTAGTTGATATTGAAGAACTCACTGCAGTAACTACGGCAATTCCAGCCGTGCTGACGCCACTGACCACCGAGCCAATGCAGGCAATAGGCATACCGCTCCTGATCGTGGTGACGGAAGTAGTTGAAATAATAGTTCCGGTACAGGCTGTACCAGTTACAGTGCCGCCAAAAACAGCACAAGGCATACCACCTCTAAGAATGGTTGCACAAGAGCCGATTACAGCATCTCCGGTGGAAGTAACACTGCCAGTTGTTGCGACAGAAGCAGCCATAAGTGACCTCTGAATTAAATGAGTTAAACATTTCTGTATTACTGAAAACTGCACTATCAATGCGATTCCAGCAATTACCAAAAACTTCTGCTGTCCTGATGAACTCATTTTCAACAAGTCAGCCGGTTAACCCATCTCTGCACAACACCCTGAACTGTGTGCCAGCTAGTCAGCAAATGCATTAAGAAAAGCACTCAAGACATCTTAGCTGTCAGATATGTATTTAATAATTGCTCACCTTTCATTAATATTAGACTACTAATACATTTGAGTTGTTCAATTATGTTAGATTTTTGTAAGGAAAACCTGTGAAATTGCAAAACTTATACATTACCAACGGATATCACAGGTAATTTTCCCCTATTCCCGCCCAAACCCGCTTTTCGCGTCCAGGGCTTTGCGACAATCGTATTTGATTGTCCCGGTTCTGCTCTCAGCCCATTCTTTATCCCATGTACATATGCCGGCAAGGCACTCAATACCAAGTCTGAAGTATTCTTCGTACCGTTCGTCATAACTCTTGCTGCCGCCCTTTTTCAAGGCACACATAAATATTGTGTTCATAATGCCGTTTGATGCGAGTCCGGGCGGAGGCGCTACATGGTTTTTCTGGTCAGGAGTCAAATCGCTGCTGCTCCAGTAAGCGGTAAGCGCACAGAGCTTTTCCGGCCCTGAGCCGGCTTTATTAGCCAAACCCAGGGCAATTTTTCCATTTTCATCAGTTGGAGTTAAAATCCAGCGTTTAACGGCAAAGAGAATTTCGTCAGTCCTTTCCAAAGGCAAGTTTTTCGGCAAGCCGCTTAATTTCAGCGGGAAGTGCTCTTTCATCTTCTTATCAGCAAACTGCTTTGCTCTGGCGATTTTTTCCTTGACCATCCCGTAGTACTGGTCTCGTAATGTGCTGTCTTCAGTCGCTGTTTCAGGAGCTATAGAAGCGATAATTTCTTTTTTAATGGCTTCCAGAGGATGTATTCCAGAAATTTTTTCCCGGTCAGCAAGATTTTTTTCTACTATTTCATTTGCCAGTTTGACCTCTTCAGGAGGAAAACTGTTGATTGCCGCATTGATTTCTTCAATTGCAAACCCCAGACTGTTTTCTTCGAGAACACTCTTATATTCAGTCTGAAGCTTCGCCAGCGGATCTTCGGGATCATCTATGTCCGGACCGGCCAGCTTTTCCATTTTAGCTGCGGTTTTGTCTCCCGAACTCCTGTAGGTGTCTTTCAAGGAATTCATAATCGTCTTATCCTTCCACTCAGACAGCCGCTCTTTTATCTCTTTTTTCTGAAGTTCCTCAAAAGTCAAAGGACACTTTTCTTTTTGCTCTTTTATTTCTTTATTAACAGCTTTCACACAAGAATAAGCCCACCAGGTCCCCACCCGCCGGTTAATCGCAAAGGCAATATAGTCACAAGCCTCCTTGAGCATTCCTTTACAGCTCAAGAGAGATATTAATTGCTCTGAAGTCATATTATCACTGATCATGGCTGCAACTTCAGGATCAGGTTCATAGGCGTTGTTCAGCATTGCCTCAACTGGAGATTTCCAGTTGAGCATAATCAGCGGTTTATTAAATCCTTTTCCGTTCCAGGTCATAGCGTACTCCTTTATAAAAAGCCCGAAGCCAGAATGGTCACGGGCGAAAAATTTACTGTGCTGCTATTGCAGCTTGCAAAATGGCTTTGAAAAAATCGGCATTGCCAAGTTTATTCAATCTTCGATATCCAAAAATCCGGTTTTATTGACCAGTGCCACCACCTGATCAATAATCGCATCCTGTTCCTCTTTAACCACCGCTTTTGAATCCTCATGCAAACTCGCCTCGGAACTTGAAAGACTTTGCCTTGCTGATAAAAGGGAAGCTTCATTATTATCAAGACTGGCCGCATCGCCTGATACCACTACTGCTGCATCCTCCGCCGCAAAACTTTCTTTTGAGGCCTGATCATCTACACATTCCAGGCTGGAACTGGAGGTTTCGGCATACACCTCATTCTGTGCCGGGGACTCCTGTTCTATTTCGAACAGGTCAACGGTAATTCTGGATAAAGAAGCGCTGGAGGCAATGCTCTCTTCAATAACGCTTTCAGGCATCTCGTCAATTATGTCAAGGTAAGGTGCTATAATATCACCCTCTATTGTATTCTTGAGTGCCTTGCTTGATATATTTTCACTGCTTTTGACCATGGAGTCATACTTGAGAGAAATTTTTGAAGCTTTGAAAGTGAACAGAGCTTTCAAGGTGTTAATACCCCCTTGCACTGCCTCAAAGTATTTCCGCATATTTATCAATTGACATATAATATTCATATCTTCTTGGTATCTGCTTGAAGCCGCATCATTTTTAACATTAGCGGCAGCCGTCATTTCCTGGGCAAAGTCTCTGGAGCCTTCCACTGTACGCTTAATAAAATCATCTTTATCAAAACCTCCGGCTACATCGGTTTTGAGTCCCCTTACAGAGGTATTGCCGATTCTGCCGCCAAGTTCAGTACCAAACCAGGTCTTTATCTTGGTCTCATAGGTCCCGATGGTGTACGCATATGGAGCAAACATACTGGCTTTTCCCGGCATTATCGAAACAGCTGAACTGAAACTGGGCAGGTTCCAGTTGCTCTTGGGCGGAGCACTGTCTTTAGAGCCTTTATACCCGGAAACAAAGCCGCAGTAATAGTCAGGCGCGCCGAAAGTCGTCTTAAGGTTGATACCGTCATCCTTGATAGTTATTCTGCTCCTGCCGACCTGAAGGGAAATAGATCCCGCTGCACATATTTTAATATTCTTACCGGCATTTATATATTGGCTTTGAGCCGCCTGGCTTAATAAATCATGATTGGAGTACATATTTATACCCTCAAAATACCTGCCGTTGCTCGAATTACCGGTGCTCTGCTGGCGTTGAATTCTTTTTTGAACTCTCAGTTCTTTCTGGATAGAAGGAGACAGCGAAGGTAGAAACCAGTCTGAAATAAATGCCGCCTGGTTTACAGATGGTTCTTTGAATTTGCCGCTTACCTGGCTGCAAACGGCTATCTGGCTAAACTTTTTCCGGTATTTTATTTTACCCAGATCATAAACCGACATCGGCAGCGGCATCCTGTTTTCAACTATTTCAGGTGACTTCAGAGCGCCGCCACTGACGTTTTCCACGGCAGCTGAACGTATAAGAGAGCTATACAGGTTATTGCTCTGCCGTACTTCCAGGGGTGGATTTACATGGCTGTTATACAAACTGCCAATCACAACCGGCTGTGCCGGATTCCCGTTAAGAAACGTTACAATAACCTCCTGTCCTTTGCGAGGGACTTCAAACTTGCCGCTGCAGGAATCAGCCCACAGCTCACTGAATCTGGCATTGAGCCACATTGAATCAAAGTCAGGAATTTTTCCACTCAGAGTATTACGCCAGTTCAGCATTATTTTTATGCTGTAAGTTGCCGGGTTTAAAAAAACCGGATTACCACCAAGGTCAGTCAGAAAACCGGAACTTGAATTTCCAGTGAAACTACCCGGTATATTATCCACCGTAATGACCCGGGCATTGATCGTTTTGCTGATTTCAGGAACAGGGGTTTTCAACTGCGGACGAAAAGCGACGCTCAAATCCTGAGCATCAAAGCATGCCGAAAAACTCGCATCTAAATCTTTAGTTACTTGACTGTTTGCAGTCGAGAATGGAGTGGTCACAGCTTGAAATTCCAGCCTGATAATCAGTCCTTGTATTTTTCCCGGAGAAAAACCGCTCAGCACAAAACCAGCCCCGGCATTCAGCAGACGATTACAGCTCACTCCCTGCCAGCAATATTGACTGCAGATCAATCGCTGAGCAGCAATCTGGCTAAGCTTTCTGCGATAATGCAGCACATCTGATTTTCTTGCAGTAGTCACAAAGTCAGCATTGTAGTCACTTACAAGCATATTATTTTTTGAATTTAAAACTGCGGTATTCTGGTTTGTGGCAGCGTCGTCATAATTATAAAACACCACATCAGACTGACGAAAATCATAATTATCAAGCCGGACAGTGCCGGGAATTATCCGCTCCCGCATTTTAAAAGCAGTAATATCGACCGGTTTTCCAGCTCGATCATAATTAAGGCTGCAATTTGCTGCCGGATTAGTATTTTCCAGAATCATTTTATGTTCAATATGCTGATTATAGCCAATACCATGCTCAAAGTAATAATAAATTCCTTCAGACTCAAGCAAACGACTGATAAAGCTAAAATCGCTTTCTTCAAACTGGACACACTGTTCTAGTTGGTAATGGCGTTCAATGTCCCGGCTGCCAGTTGCCAGCCTGTCTTCAAAAATAATTTGCCATTCATTCAAAACTGTTTTGACAATTTCCAGCGGGGTCTTCTGGTGAAACACCCGGCTCTTAATGCTGCTTTTCAAGAGGTTGAGTCGGGGAGACAGGGTCGCCGTGTACATAAATAAGTCATTATTAACTGTGCTGATTGCATGAGAATTATTATATGTATAATACCCTTCAAAGCAGAAGTCAGTAAGGATTCCGTTAAAAAAACGCCATGAATTATTGTTCTTAAGCTTGACAGTTGTAGTGCATCCCAACATTTCAGCCGAACTAAATGGCCCGTTAATGACTGGCGATACAAGCTTGATTTTTATGTCAAATGCTGCTGAAATTTCCTCAAATGACCCGTTGAGAATCTCTGCCAGCATCACAAAATTATTTCCTGCCGGATCTTTACCTGTTTTACCTTCAATTTCGATATTTAAATCACGATTATCCTGTGTATAGATATACATGATAAAGCCTCATTTCACTCAACGGATAATTGTTAGGGCACAAGATATGCCAATTGTGGTAGTCACCGGAATACCCACTGAACTTACCCCGATAACTATTGAACCGATATTTGCTACCGGCAGCCCTGATCTGACCTTGTTGATAGCAGTGGTTACCGCGACAACTCCATTACATGAGATACCTGCAACCGGACTTGCTAAGGTGGCACCAGGAAGGCCTCGTCTTATTATTTTAATACAGGTACCAATCACGGAATCCCCAGTTACGGTCATACTGCCGAGGGTGGCTACTGATGTCGGCATAATCACACCTCATTAATTGTAATACAATTAATAATTTATATTAATTATACACTTAATATTTTATAATTAATCTAAATGAAATAAGTCAAATAGCACCACTGTTTAAGTAAAATTTTTAGAGGTGCCCTTTGTTAATCAATTCGTATATATACAACAAAAAAATAAATATATCTGGTCTTAACTTCCCTTCTATCACCAATAAATAAGTACTATGGCAACAATAATTAATCAGATTTAGATTACGATAATATAATATATCCAAGTAAAATATTAGAAAAACATTCAGATATGATTAGAAATTTATTATTCACTTCATAATCATACCAAATAAAAGTCATTCTTTAAAGAAAGACTGCTAATTAAGGCTGATTGTTCTTGCATGAAAAGATTTTTTACACAAAAAAAAGACATTAGTCGTTCATAGTACGAAAGATAGGTCATTCTACTAAACCATGTACCAATATTGAACTGCCAGAGGCTTATTCGAATTTTCAATTAGAATGTCATGGCTGACGGGGGTATAACTTTACCTGCGGCAGTTCAGAGCGTCAAATTCACACCGAAAATCAGAGGCTAACAGAAGCTGTAAGAGCCGGTAAGTTGATAAAAGCAGAAATTTATATTGAAACTCTAAAAACAGATGTCAGCTGTAACCAGAGTAAACGCGCTGCCGCCAAGCACTGAATAAACAGGCAGAGTGTTTTTCATAACTGCCCAGACACAAAAAAGCCCCGCGAGCGCGGGGCTTTACAACTTTTGCTATTTTTTTGGTACCTTGCCGATATATATCTGCCGCGGTCTGGTGATTTTGGTCTGACTGCCGATCATTTCCTTCCAGTGAGCAATCCAGCCCGGCAGCCTGGCCAGAGCAAACATTACGGTAAACATGTTTTCCGGAATTCCCATTGCCCGGTAAATGATTCCACTGTAAAAATCAACATTTGGATAAAGGTTGCGTTCAATAAAATAGCCATCTCTGAGCGCAGCTTCTTCCAGCTGTAAAGCCACCTCAAGCAAAGGATCATCTACACTCATTGCCTGGAGGAAGTCGTCACAGCGTTTCTTTATAATCCTTGCCCGGGGATCATAGGTCTTATAAACCCGGTGCCCAAAGCCCATCAATTTGAAGTTAGAACTTTTATCCTTGGCACGGTCAATATATTTTTTCACATTGCCGCCATCACGTACAATACGCCGCAACATTTCAATGACAGCCTGATTAGCCCCGCCATGCAGCGGACCGGATAAAGCGGCAATACCAGCAGAAATTGTTGAGTACAGATTCACCTGAGCACTGCCTACAGTTCTGACAGCCGTTGTCGAACAATTCTGTTCATGATCAGCATGCAGAATCAATAAGCAATTCAGCACCCGGACTACCTCGGGGTTTACCTTGTATGGGCGTACCGGTGAATCAAACATCATATTCAGAAAATTGGCACAGAAAGGCAGGTCATGCCGCGGATAAACCACAGGCTCTCCTATAGAACGCTTATAGGCAAAAGCAGCCATTGTCCGGAAGGTAGACATTATACGGGCAGCTGAAATATCAATAGCCTCTCGCAGCGACAATGAATCAACATTGGGATAAAAGGTTGAAAACGCGTTCTGCATAGTTCCCATAATAGACATGGGATGAGAACCTCTTGGAAAACGGTCAAAAAAGTGCCGCATATCCTCATGCAGCAGTGAATTTTCTGTCAGCAGATTGGAAAATATCTCACTTTGCCCGGCATTAGGCAGCTTTCCATGCAGCAACAGGTAAGCAGTCTCAATAAAACGGTTTTTTTCAACAAGTTCCTCTATCGGAATGCCGCGATAGCAGAGGATGCCTTTTTCACCGTCAATGTAAGTAATCTTGCTGTAGCAGGCTGCGGTATTCACAAAACTCGGGTCAATAGTGACCATTCCGGTAGCTTTGCGCAGGCCGCTGATATCCAGGGCTTTTTCACCCATAGTTCCGCATACCAGCGGCAGTTCAATCTCTTTTCCGTTGAAGATCAATTTTGCTGTTTCCTGATCCATGCAAAACCTCGACTGATTGTTTATCATGTTTTCAAGAGAAAGATTAAAAATATATTCGGATAAAGCTTAAAAATCTAAGCTACACCGCTAAGTAATATATTCAAGCTTCCAAATATTAATTCAATTCAAATGAAAACATTTGAAGCAAACGAGCTGTCAGTGCAGCCAGGGGCCGGATTTTTCTGTATTATCACATAACAGACTCTTTACATACGGGTGTTCTTTTAAATATGCAGAAAGCAACAACATGGTTTTATGAGGATACTTGGCCCGTCGCCTGATGCAGATAACACGTTTTTTTGAGGAAAACTCTATTACAACTAGAAATTTCTGCATTCCTGCTCTTAAAGATTTGTAATCTGAGGCCGACATTATTTCACTGTAAACTTCTTTGAAATAGTCCAGTCTTTCATCTGAAAACTCATTACCACACTCGGAAACCGTTCTGGTTACCAGGCAGGCGAGATCCTGCTTCATGACAGCTACACTGGGAAGACCCATGAGAAACCCTCAGAATTAAAAGTCATACAATTAATTATAATAAAATGACAGCCAGGAATATTCTAATGTTCCAGTAAAATAATACTTTTTAAAAAAAGTTGCTTTACAACAGCAATAACTGATATTATAATATATCGTATAATAACGATATTACGATATTAAAAAACAGGATAACAAGATTTATGGACAAATTAAAGGCATCAGAGCACTTTAGAAAGGGCGAAAAACTTAACTGTGCCCAGGCTGTAGCCCGTTTTGCTGAGCAGTTTTGCAAGAGAAGTACCGACTTTGTTGCCAGACACAGCGACCATGGTGGCGGTAAAGCTCCTGAAGGTTACTGCGGAGCGTTATATGCAGCACTTGAGTACCTTAACTCAGATAATAAAACTTTTGCCAAGCAGCAATTTAAAAAACTGGCAGGCTCAACCAGGTGCCGCGAAATACGCAAGAGCAAAAGACTTACCTGTCCTGAATGCGTTGACCTGGCCGGCGACTGCATTCGCAAAACCTTTTTAGAGGAGCAGGCTGATGACTAATACCTGCTACAATCAGGAAGCTTTCGAAAAAGCGGCTGAATGCTTTAAGGTCCTTGCTCATCCCGGCAGGCTGCACATGCTGGCATTGCTGCTGCAAGGACGTTACACGGTCAAAGCCCTGGCGGCTGAATGTCAGTGTCCTCAAAATGTAGCGTCCGAGCAGCTGCGACTGATGCAGCGCTATGGAATGCTTAAAAGTGAACGCGAAGGGCGCTGTGTTTATTACCTGATAGCAGAACCATGCCTGCAGAAAGTTATGGAGTGTGTGCTCAAAAAGTAAACCCGCCTTTCAACTGAATCCTTGGGCAACAACCTGCAACAGTTACAAGTACTTCAGATAAAAATAAAATCACAAACCGAAAATCAATCCTCGGGGGGGACACATGAAATATGACTACGACTTAATTTGTATCGGCCTGGGACCTGCCGGCATGGCTGTTTCAATTATGGGCTCGGAAATGGGATTGAAAGTCTTTGCCGTTGAGAAGCATAAAATAGGCGGAGAATGCATGAACTGCGGTTGTATTCCGAGTAAAGCGCTTCTTAAAATCGCCGAACACCGTTACAGCGTAAGCAAATTTCCAGCACTTCAACTTGAAAAACTACACTTGCCCGCTGTACAGAAACCGTTTGCCAAAATTGCCGCTGACCTGCAGTTCATTGGAGAAAAGAAAAATAAAAAAATGTTTGACAAGGTTGACCTGATCCTTGGGAAAGGGTCAGCAAAGTTCATAAACAGGCACACTGTTGAAGCAGACGGCAGAAAACTTACCGCCAGATATATTTTTGCAGCTGTCGGAACCAAGCCGGCAATTCTCCAAGTACCCGGACTTCACACAAGTTGCCCTCTGACCAATGAAAACATTTTTAGCCTTAAAGAAGTTCCTGAAAGTCTGACGATTCTTGGCGGCGGCGCCATTGCCTGCGAAATGGCTCAGGCGTTCTGCCGCCTCGGAAGTAAGGTGACTTTGATCCAGCGCTCAAAATATATTCTCTCCAGAAATGATCAGAAGGCAGCCATACTGCTGGAAAAACAACTTAGAAAGGAGGGAATTACCCTGCTGACCGGGAATTTGCTGGAAAAAGTTGAAAAAACCGAAGACACCTATAAAATAACCACAAAATCAGGCAAGATTATCGAGAGCGAAAAGCTGCTTGCCGCAACGGGACGCGGCATGGATTTCAACGGTCTGCAGCTGGAAAATGCCGGCATAAAGTATGACAGCAAAGGCATAAAAGTCAACAAATACCTGCAGACCTCCGCCAGGAACATCTTCGCAGTTGGAGACTGCAACGGCTTTCATCAGTTTTCACATGCCGCCATGCATCAAGGTATGATAGCGCTTTTGAATGCCATGACGCCAATTGGCTTTAAAAAAGATTTCCGTAAATTTGTCGTGCCGGCTACAATTTTCACTGACCCACAGATTTCTCAGGTCGGTATGACAGAAATACAGCTGCAGCAAAAAAATATAAAATACGAAACGCATACTGCTGAATATCAGGATTATGGCGCCGCCATTGCCGAAGAATTGAAAACCGGTTTTGTGAAAGCTTTTACCAGTCCGCTTGGCAAGATTTACGGAGTGGTAATCGTCGGAAACGGCTCCGGAGAAATGATAAACGAATGGGCCTTAGCCATCCAGAAAAACATGCGACTGACCGAAATTATGTTTCTGCAGCACTCTTTTCCAACCATGGGGTTTCTAAGCAAGAGGGTATCGGAAAACTGGATGATGCGCCGGATGCAGCCAGCCTGGGTAAAGTCTCTCTGTCGACTTGCCTTCAGGTTATAGAGACCGCTTTCCAGAATTACGCCCTCTGGAATGCCTTGAACTCCTGGAGCGCTTATTGCTCTCTGCATGGTACTTCCCGCTGCTTGAAGTCGAACGTTTTTTCTTCAGGACATTCATCTGCGGTCGTCTTTCTGCCAACCCTCTGTTTACCTTGATTGGAGTACCGTCAGCCGTTTTTCCGGTGTAATACATGGCCGCTCCCATTGTCATGGGCAATGGAATATAATCCTGCACCTGCTGCGGACTCCAGTTATGATCATTCAAGTAATCATCCACGGTTTTCATATCTTTGGCAGTACAGCCGGGGAAATTCGATATGAACAGAGGAATCAGATACTGCTCCTTGCCGGCATCACCACTGGTTTCTTCAAAGAAATCCTTGAACTTATAAAAATCCTCAGCTGGATTTTTGCGCATAAGCTTAAGTACGTTGGGATGCAGGTGCTCTGGAGCCACTTTCATATGCCCGGAGACATGATGCCGGATTATTTCCTGCATAAGCTCTTTCTGCCGCACAGCCAGGTCAAGTCTGATCCCGGAATTCAGGTACAGGTGCTTCACTTCGGGTATAGCCCGTATTTTACGCAAAAGCCCAATCAAAGGTTTTCCATTTGCATCATAATTAGAACAGGCTTTTGGAAAGAGGCATGAAATCCGTTTGCAATTGCGGCATTTCTCTATGTCTCTGGGGCTGTTGTACAAAATATTACCGGCAGCTCCGCCGATATCACTGACTGTACCACGGAAATTACTACGCTTGACCATACGCTTTATCTCGCGAATAATCGACTCCTGACTGCGGGATCTCACGCCCCTGCCCTGATGCGATACCAGACCGCAAAAAGCACAACCACCCGGACAGCCGCGCACCGCCGGTACAGAATGTTTAATTGTTTCAAAAGCCGGAATGCTCTTTTTGTATTCAGGATGCGGCAGACAGCTGAAACCCAGATCATGAACCCGGTCAAGCTCATCAGTGTCAAGCGGTTGTGCCGGAGGCTCCAGAACCAGCAGCCGATCCCCGTAACGCTGAAACAAACCTCTGCCGTTCATAGGGTTCATTTCCCGCTCAATTATGACTGTACTGCGCATCAACGCATCACGGTCAGACTTCATCTCTTCCCATGAAGGCAGCTCAATATATTTTTCAGGATTGAAACGTTCCGCTTCTTTCTTTCCAAGCAGGCAGGCAGTGCCGCGAATTCCACGCAATGGCTTATTGATTTCCAGCATACGCACAATCTCAACAACCGATCGCTCCCCCATGCCGAATGACAATACATCGGCTTTGGCATCAACAATAACACTTTGCCGCATTTTATCCTGCCAGTAATCATAATGCGCTACCCGCCTCAGACTGGCCTCTATTCCGCCAATAAAAACCGGCAGCCCCGGAAAGGCTCTTTTGGCAAGCTGAGTATAAACCACAACCGCGTGAGGAGGGCGTTTCCCGGTTTCGCCGTTTTCCGAATAGGCATCACTCCGGCGGAGCCGTCTGGCTGCAGTATAAATATTTACCATCGAGTCCATATTACCCGCAGTCACGCCGCAGCAAATAACCGGCCTCCCCATAACCTGAAGTGCCGCCGGGTCTTTCCAGTCCGGCTGGGCGATTATGCCCACACGATAGCCTTTGTTCAGCAGCACCCGGCCTATCACGGCAATACCAAATGAAGGATGATCAACGTAACAATCACCGGTAACCAGTAATATATCTAATTCATCCCAGCCATATTTCTGCATTTCCGCACGGGATGTAGGCAGAAACGGAATATCTTTATGTTTCATTAAGCAGTCCTGCTGATTTATTATATCGCTCCGGCCTTTAACCGCACTTCAAACAAATCGTTATTAAAAATGATAAAAAACCGTATACTTGCTTCTCCAACGACAAACAACAGTAATATTTAGTTCCATTACTTGCTGGATTTTTCTTTTTCAGGCAGCTTGAACATACCTTTATCAGGAATATTTGCCCCCGAGGTAAAAGCAGAGCTTTTGATAACCTTGAACGGAATAGTTGTTCTAACAATTCCTCCACTGGAAAGATTGTACAGAAGCGTCCCCTCAACACTTTTGACATCCGAATTTATTTTTGCAGAGTCTATTATAAAGAGCATCGAATAAAAAACTCCAGGAGTCGTTGAGGAAATTTTCCATTGACTGAAGCTGAATGACGAATCACCTGTACGCAGCCCGACACACGGGTAATCGACACCGGCAATGCGCAGTTTGAAGTCATAAATGCTGAGGCTTCTTCCCGGCTGCAGTTTAGCCGTTACTGCGGCATAGGATTTCTCAGGAAAGTCCAGTTTGAAACTGCTGGTCTTGAGACCCGAAACATTAACCCGGCTGCAGGTAATTTCAGCAGCATACACTTTCCCAAGACGGAAAGGGATTGTACCTGCCGCTAAATTAACGGTTAAAATCACTGCAGAAAACAACAGAAATGCGGTTTTTTTCAGTATATTCATTGGACCCCTGATTCTTTGACATAACTTCAGCTTCAATAACATCACAGCTATAAATTAACTTTAGAATTAGTAATTACAAATCAAACTGAGTTGACGAAAAGCTAAAATCAGCCTATTGTATGTCACAGTGTAAATTTTTTACCACAATCCGGAAAAAGGAAACATGGATACAAAATAATGAACCCCAGATTTCATAACAACGTGCTATCCAAGGTGAAAAAAACCATCCAGAAGATGAGTCAGTCCAGGCCGGTCAAAAACTCCGTGCCAGACTATCTTGTAAGGATGAATATCCCCCCGCTGATGGGGAGACGTGATGCGGCTTACGATTGCGTTGAAACCATTCTCTCTGGAAGCCTGTTTTCCCACCAGGACAACGAGCGCAAGGAAATTTACAATGAAGCGGTTAAACTGCTTGATATCTCAATCAAGGACACCCAGGCTATTCTGACCGCATTGGGGACAGAAGAGAAAAGTGATCGCGAAAACCGCTACCTCAGCTATTTAAAACTGCTGCGTAATATCACTCATGCCGCCGGAGATATGGTTGATTACGAGGTTTCGATCTTCAATGAGGAGAAAAATATCAACCAGTTTATCGGCGGCAATATTGCTACACAACTGCGCCGCATGGAAGAAATTATCGGTGAAAGTGAAATGATGATTGTCCAGAATATCAGCGAACTTCTCGAAGCTGCGCACCCGCAAATAAATAAATTCAGGGAAGTAGCAAGACGCAGTTTCAACCGCCATAACGGAGCCCGCTATAAAAAGGCATTTATGGAATTTAAGGATATTTTATCAGAAGAAAGTTCCTGAACTTTAAATATTTGCTCGGCAATTTCAATCAGTTTTCATCCAGTACACGCCGGATTTCACGGGCCATTGTCGCCAGCCTGTGTGGTTTAGGCAAAAACCCCTTTGCCCCCTGCTGCAGCAGGTCATTGACCTCCTCCTGCGAGACATAGCCGCTTGAGAGCAGGATTTTAGCGTCAGGATCAATTCCCTTAATCTGATAGAAAGTCTGATGTCCACCCTGCTTTGGCATAATCATATCCAGAAGCACCAGATCCACTTCATTTGGATTATCCCGGTAAATCTGAACAGCGTCAAGCCCATTTTCAGCAAGCAGAACCGAGTAGCCAAGCTCCTGCAGTGCCTCTATCAGAAAATCCCAGATAGTCTCATGGTCATCAACTATCAAAATCGTTTCATTGCCGCCTGGCAAGTCTTTAAGGTTACCGGCCATTCATGCACCTCTCTGCCGTCATTTCATTTATTAAGGAATTATAGTATATAACACATTGCAATTTAATGCAAGAAAATCAACCTCAGCTGCTTTCTCAGTTTCCCAGCAGGCAACTTGCTGATAAGGCAAAAAAATGTCTGCTATAAAAATGCCTTCAGCTTCAACTCAATATCCTTGCATAACGGCGACAGCCTGAACCTGTACACCATTTTTTCGGCAAGTTTTTTAGCTGCCGCATGATTACGCTTTCCAAGAGCAATAATTCTTTCCACTTGAAAATTAACATAAGCAGTAACCAGCTCTTTGGCACAACTACCACCAATGACCGCCTCCGGAGCCTCAGGGCAGTTATTAAGCAGCGCCATATCCGAAGAAAAAACCTTGAAGGAGCCGGCAACCCTCTTGTCAGTGCTGCGGACCAGCTTGAAAAGTGCTTTGTCCGGTATTTCAAAAACCGGTTTGGACCTGATGTCCCCGCTGTCGTCCTCATAATAAACAATACCATTACGGATCATGGTAATTTTGCAGCCTGGCTCCAAAGGCTTCCCAAGCATACGCGCGTTACCTTTGGAAAAGTACTGTGTAAGCAATTCCAGTCTGGCAATGAGAGCTTTCATAGACGAATATTCGCCAGCAAATTTTTTCCCAAGAATTTCCCTGCAATGTTCAAGCATTGCGTATGCCATTTCAAAATCCGGCTTCTGAATCAGAACATAAAGCTGAACCAGCATGTAATTTCGTTTAAAATGGAAGATATCCGTTTGCAGTGCCGTAATATTTTTTTTGTCATGCTCTATCTGCTGTGATAATTTTTTATTTACCTCAATCATCTTTTCAGCCTTTGATCTGTGATCAGCCAGCTGTTTTTTCAGTGCGCCACTGCTTGCCTGCATCTTTTTACTGACCAGATTTTTTCCTGACAATTCCCGGCGGTATTTATCCTCAAGAGACTTGATCAACATGCGACTGTCGTCCATATCTATCTTAAGCTTTTCATTTTCAATTTTCTCCAGAAAACACTTCAGCTGCCAGTAAATTACACTTTGGCGTACCGTCTGCCGGCCTCTGGGCGGCACAGTATGCATCAGCTGTTCCGCTTCAACTGACATCAAAGTAGGATGAATCTGCTTTTTCTCAAACCTTGCTGCAAAATCCTGCATTTTCTCTTCCAGTAACAGAGTTAAAGGCGGTTCTTTCCTGGTTTCCCGGAAAAATAAAAAAACAGCCAGTACAACTATCGGCAAAGGAAAAACTGTTACCAGAAGCCAGAACAAAAAATCACGGCGCCCTTTCAATTTCTTTATTCTTTCCTGAGGCGATACTTTGTTGCGGATACTCCTGTTCTGCAGGTCATAATCCAGCTTGTTGATAGAAATTGTATGCACATCAGGCACCAGGTCTCTATCCGGCGCTGTAGTCTGACGAACCGTCCACAACTCTTTAAGCAGGCCCTCCATATTTTCATGTCGGTCTTCAGGAAGCTTTTCCATCATTTTTTTGACCAGATTCGAAACTTTCAGACTGATTCCCAGTCCCAGTCGATGCAAAGGAACCGAATCCTCATTGAAGTGCTGGCGGGCCACATCTTGAAAAGTTTCACCTTTGAAAGGCAACTCGCCTGAAAGCATTTGGTAGAGAGTTACTCCAAGACTGTAGATATCACTTCTGGTATCGAGCTTCTCACCAGCAAACTGCTCAGGACTCATATATGAGGGGCTTCCTGAAATCTCCATATCTTCAGTCCATTCGGCCTGATTCATTGCCAGCCCCAGATCAGTCAGCTTAACCATACCTTCTTTGGTAATCATTATATTGTCCGGTTTAACGTCCCGGTGAATAAGGCGCGCCTCATCCCAGGCATAATACAAAGCTTCAGCCACCTGTTGAATAATATGCAAAGCCTCATCTACAGCAATACTTCCCTCTCGCTCCAGGCGGTGACTTAATGATTCGCCGTCGATATAGTTCATGGCAAGGTAGCAAATACCGTTTTCTTCGCCGACAGCATACGCCTGTACCAAATTCGCATGACTCAACTGGGCAGCAGCCCGTGCTTCTTTCAAAAAGGCACTGACAAACTTCGGAGAGCTCAATTCCGGCAGCAGCAGCTTAAGAGCAACATCACGCTCCAGAGAAAGCTGCTTGGCTTTGAAGACTGAGCCTATCGAACCGCTGCCGACTTTTTTGCCGACAACAAAATCACCAATAACACAGTGTTCTTCACTATGAGATCTTGGAACAAAACAGGAGCGACCGCAACTGGGACAAGGAATTTTGTTCCCGAGCGGCTGGTCTGTAGACACAATTGATAAGCAAAACGAACACTGAAAGCGCATAACCACCTGAATAATGCTTTAATCAAAGAATTCACATTAACCGACACACGGAGAAATTTAATCCATCGCAGCTTGATTTTCAAGTAATAAAGAATACAACAGCATTAATTATACTAATTAACAGCGCTCTGAATAAAATGTTTCCAGATTAATGTTTGTTTTTCTTGCGTATTAAAGCCGCAAATGCCCCATCCCACTGCAACGACGGCAAAATCTTTTTCTGTTTTATCAGTTCAAGGCTGGAATCAGCTTCTAACAGCCATCCCACCTGTGCCTCATCTTCACACTTTTCAATACTGCAGGTGCTGTAAACCAGATGACCACCCGGACAGAGAAAACGCAATGCGCTCCTGACTATCCGACGCTGCAAACTTATAATCTCATCTAAACTTGACTTATTATAGCGCCACATCGCATCCGGCCTGTGTCTGAATACACCGGTATTCGAACACGGAACATCTACCAGAATTAAATCAAAAGATTCAGCATCAAGTTCTAATTCATCGGCCGCGCCGCAAACAATTTCACAGTCTATATTCCGGGCTTTAAAATTCTGAGAAGTTATTCTCTGACGACGCGCAGAACGATCAGCAGCAACCAGTCGTCCCTGTCCGCCAAGACGTTCAGCCAGCATAAGCGTTTTACCGCCTGGAGCTGCGCATATATCAAGTATTCTGCAGCCGGGTTTGATCTCCGGCATTGACGTTGCCAGCGAAGTAGCCGGATCCTGCACATAGACTTTGCCTTCCTGCAGCCATGGTTGAGAAAACAGAGTACGAGGCTCTGCAACCCGGTAAAACACAAAATCCGATTCCCACGGCAAATCTTTAACCCTGGTCGCATTTATTGAAGTGAGGTCAGTCTCTTTAACTTGCCCCGTCAATCTGAAAGTCAACTGGGGTTTGCCTTGTATGGCGGCAGCGATATCCAATAACTCAGTCTTAGTAAATTGTTTTCTCCACAACTTGAGTAAAGGTGACGGCAGCAGCTGTAGAGGATCAAGCCTCCAGCTTTCTGATTCAGATTTTACATCTTCTGCCAGCAGGGATCGCATTACCGCGTTAACAAATCCGGCAGCCGCCTTGCCGTATCTCTTTTTAAGACAGCTGACACCAACATTTACCGCAGACTCAGAACTGATCCCGGTCTGAAAAAAACATTGAGTGATAATTACCTGTAATGCCCGCCTGATTGCGGGCTTGGGTGAACGTTTTACTTTTGACTGCAGCTGCTTGTCTATAAAAGCCCGATTGCGAAAATGCTCAAAAAGCAGGCTGGATACAACCGGTCTTATTCCTGCATCATCAATTTGATCAATAATATCATCAAGAGGTATCCCGCGCTTCTCCCAGATTTCAAGGCATTGTGACGCTGTTTTAAAGACAATGCCAGCGGTTTGATCTGAATTTTTTTTCATTATTAAAGCTGGGATCCATGGTGAAATTGAAAACGGCAAATACTCTCATTAATCACCCAGATACTTCTCCTGAGAAATGTAGTTCCTGATATAATCGGATACAGCATCTTTTAATGAAGTAACCTCGCGTTCATATCCTAAACTTCTGAGTTTGGTCATTTCCGCCTTAGTATAATACTGGTATCTGTCACGCAGGTGATCAGGCATATCGATGTATTCGATATTGATCTTTTTGTCAAGAGCTGCAAAAGCCGCTGCTGCCAGTTCGTTCCAGGTTTCAGCCCGGCCGCTGCCGATGTTATAAATACCGTGGCTGTCTGGTTTGTCCAGCAGAAACATTATCATGTCAACCGCGTCTTTAATGTAAATAAAATCACGCTTCTGCTCGCCGTCCGCATATTCTGGACGATAAGACTTGAAGAGGCGCATTTTGCCTTCCGCTGAGATCTGCTCATAAGCCCTGCAGACTACACTCCGCATGTCGCCCTTGTGCAGTTCATTACAGCCGTAAACATTGGAAAATTTCAGTCCGGTTATCTCCTTCAGCAAGCCTTTCCGTCTGGCCCATAAATCAAACATGTGCTTTGAGTAACCGTACATATTCATGGGACGCAGCCGTTCGAGCTCATCTTCATTGTCATAATAACCAAGACTGCCGTCACCATAAGTAGCACAGCTTGAAGCATAGATAAACCTAATGCCGTGCGCCGAAGCAAAACCTGCCAGCTCCTGGGTGTAATTAAAATTATTATCTATCAGATAAGTGGCATCACGCTCTGTAGTCGCCGAACATGCCCCCATGTGAATAATCGCTTCAATTCTGGTATCATCAAAAGCGCCATGCAAAATTAGTTCGCGGAAATCGTCTTTCTCTTCATAATCAGAATAGCGTAAAGCACGCAGATTCTTCCATTTATCCGACTGTCCGAGGTGATCAACAAGCAGAATATCCTCTATTCCGCGTTGATTCAACCCCCATACAACACCGCTGCCGATAAGGCCGGCAGCACCAGTAACAATATACATTATAAATTAACCTCCGAACTGTCTGACCTGGGTAAAAGTGTTAACGGTCGATCGCTGCACACTCTGCATCGGTGTACTCAATCCAGTCAAATAGAGTGTGACCATGGCATTATACCTGATACGCATATCTCCATCGGAATCACGCGATTGAATTCGCGCAAACTCTGCCGCAATCTCCCAGCAGTGAATTGTCTTGTAAATTTTAACCTGCTGTTCTCTGATGTAACCGGCAAAGAAATCGTAGTAAATTTCATACGCACCGCGCAGTTTTCGGTCCGGCGTTATCGGGAAACTCACCCCGAAACGCAGGTTCTGTATTCGATCAGGATAGAACTGGTCAAAAGCACTTCCTGCTTCAAGCTCGGTAAAGTTACTGCCCATGGAGTATACTGACTGGGTCTTATAGGGATTCTGGTATATATAAGTAAAATACAGATTCAAGTCTTCCATAACCTTGTAGTTAACCTGAAATTCCCACTTATTGAGCCAGCTTAAATTAATGCCGCTGTTTGACGCAAAGGTATCAACTACACCGGGAATTCTATCCTGACCGCCGGCATCAATGGAAAATAAGGTAATCAAGCTCAATTTTGAAGTCGGATTAAAATAAAGCTTGGTCACAAAGTCACCGACGTTATTGAATCCGTCCTGGGCCTGAAAGAAATAATCCCAGTAATTTTCAATGGTAAACCAGTTGTAAATCTGCTCGTTGCCGAAATTTCCGCGCCTGGTCTGAATACGCTGACGAATACCCAGGCGGATGAAATTCTGCTCCTGAATCCGGTCAACTTCGTCAAAGTAATATAAGTTGTCCCGATTTACAGTCGGATTGGTAATATAAGTATAGTTGAAATAAGGTTCAATAACATGCCTCAGGCCGTCCAGCTGCCAATATGCGTTTTTAACGTTCTGCCATGAACGAATAAATTTGGTGGTTCCTTCCAGGCCGACCTCACCGATGAAACGGACCTTGCTGCCTCCATCATTGTCGTAATTAACAACATCACCGTCAGCAGTACCTTCCGCCTCCTCTACCGCAAACATGGTCTGCAGGTCGTCTTCATCAACTTTCTGTTTAGAAGTATTGGAATAGGCTGTCATGCGTACCCCGGCACGCGGCACCAATGTCAGCCAGTCAAGCCGGATCGGGTAGTACAGGAAGTTGACCGTATCAAAACGAGCGGACTGATAATCCGAGGGATCAACTCCATTGCCCGCTGTCCGCGGTTCGTCAAACTGACGCCATTTCATTCTGAAATAACCGACATCAGTCTGGCCTTCCCAGAATATATTGGAGAAAATTTCCTGACGCGGGAAATTCAACCTGAAAGTAGGCAGGTTCTCTACAGTTGTATAGAAATTATTTGTCTGCACCCGGGTAAATATGGATGCTGAGAAACGGTCGAACTGGTATTCAACAGATGAGAATGTAATCGGTTCAGGATTGTTGTTATATGAGTTTTTGAAATAATCGTTCAGGAAATAGTAATCACTGTAAAGCGCAAACTGACCACGAAAATCAAGTCGTGGAGTAATGTGAGTCACATTTGACAGGCGCAGCCCATAGCGGTAATGCGGAATAGTCAGTCGCCCGATATCATCGGCTTCAGTTGTTTCATAAGGACGTAAATCGTATATACTGTAACCAAAAATCTTGGTTTTGGAATACTCAGTAAGGACCTCGGCGTTTGCTCCATAACCAAAGCCGCGTTTTGTATAGTAATCGGCAAGAAGCTTAATAGTCGAATATGGAGTATCAGTCAAAGTAAAGCGCTTTGAGAACTGAAAGAAAGCACCCCAGTTACTGTTGTAACCGCCGTGCACGCCAAAAAGTCCCGGACTCTCTTCCTTCGGTTTATAAAACATCGGGATATAAAGAACCGGCATACCAAAAACCTTAAACCAGCAGTCATAAGCCCAGATACTGTGTTCGCCAAGATTAGGTTTATAACCGGAAATACCAAAGCTGTCTGCCTGATGCGGATAAATTTTTGCAGTTCCGCACTTAATTGAATAATGCGCATGGTTCTGCAGCAAATATTCGCACGAACTGATTTCGGCATCTTTAATGACAATCTCACCGCCCGGCTTGCGCACTCCCGACTTTGCTTTTGCTACAAAAGTCTTATAACGACCTTCAAAGTCATTGAACGAAAACATTCCGGTGGTGAGGTTACCCGTCACCCGGCTGGCCTTAAGCATATCCCCCTGAAAGTAAACTTTAATATTCAGCAGCTGATTTCCTACCGGGTCAACAGTATAACCGGTAATATCAACAAGCGTATCCGGAAAAGCCGCAAACCTGCTCAGTTGCTCAAGGTCCACCGTCGCACTTCTGGTCCGTACCCGATAAACCCGGATATTTCCAACAGCCTCCAGGTCCTTTGTCTCAAAATTGACAACTGCCTTGTCAGCATAAACAGTCATATCGCCGTATGGAATAAAAACATTACCTTTTACAATAATATTCTTACCCACAATGCTGGTACTGTCAGCTTTAATCCGGCTTAAGTCCTTGAGGCCTTTATCAGCTTTAAAGCCAAAGTCAATATAATCCTTAATATCTATCGCCTGTGCGGTATAAAACACAGTAGACAGAGTTATAAATGTCAATAATTTACGTAAAAAGCTCAACCGGTTCTCTCCAAATTGTTAGCGGCCGGAAAATTTTTCCAGCAGTTTACATTCGGTTTCTAAAGTATAAAAACCTTTATTATCAAGTGATTCCTCTATATCGTCGGCCAAACTCGAAATATTATTAATAGCGGTAAGCGGCATATCCGGGCAATTCGGAAAAATAACTGTCTTGCCAGGAAAATCCGCATTGATAACCGCGTTCAGACCTGCTTTCAGCGCCTTCATGCCTCCCACGGCGGCCAGCGCTGTAACCGGAGCCAGTGCTCCGGACTCAGCCAGCCCCAGTGTATAGCGCAAATGGGCAGTTTTACTGCCGCTTGACCCAATAAAGCGCATGCCTCTGGAGGCAATGCCTTGAACGTTTACAGCACCTTCCTGTCCGGTCGGGATTCCGGCGAAAATATTCATCAGTCCATCTTCAGCCATTTCCCGGGCGGAACTGTTCAGTACCGGAAGTACCGGCACTAGCATTACTATATCGTCAAATCCATCAGGCGCAAAGTCTTTTAACAATTTTTCAAACTCTTCTGCGGTAAATTTTGACGGATTGACCGTTTTAAACTCAATACCGCGTTCTTCAATTGTGTCAGCCAACAAATTAGAGACGTTCTCAATTCTAGTATCATCCATGTCTGAAACCAGTATCCTGGCAGGCCCATCAGCAGACTCAACCGCCATCTGCGTATGCATCTGGCCCATGGCTCCAGCGCCACCGGGAAGCCAGCATACTCCGCCTTGCTTCCAGCTGCTGCGGACATTTCTATTATATGCGGCAGCCAGACAACTGCCTTCCGCTCCCTGGTAAAACCACCCGGCATAATGAATGCTGCCGACATCAAAAGCCCACTCTTCGTCGGGATAATCACCAATAAAGCTGATTACCGCACCGCAAGCTCCCAGCTTGCCGGCCCTCTCAGCCAGTTCACGCGGACAGTCACATATAAACAGGTCATCAAACCCGGATTCCGGAAGGGCGTCCAGAGACTCTATCTCAACCTCCAGCTCACGCGACAGGGACTTCACCGCTGCCTCGCAAAGGTTAACCGTGCAAACCCGGGCCGGAGTTGCAGCTTTCAGCAGCTCACCTGCCGTATAAATTTTTGTAGACCCCTCTCCAGCGACAATCAACATGCTGCCGCTCTGTTTCGGAGCAGTACGATTCTCAATCATGTAGCTTGCCTGTACACAGGTCCAGGGCTCCATCAAAGCCGCAACCGCGGATGGCGTTTCATCCCCGACAGGCAGCAGGTAGCAGCCTTCATCCCCATTCAATACACGTTCGTCGAGGATGCTGTACTGTGCCATTCCGCCATCAATAGCATAGCCAAAGGCAAAGCCTTTGCCATTGACGTAAATATTGGCCTGTATGATAAAACGCTGTCCGCATTTAAATTTGCTTTTAAGGCTGTCCCCGACCCTGACAACAGTCATGACCGCTTCATGGCCCGGAATAACCGGATCAACCGAAAGATCTCCAGAAATTACACGTGGATGTCCCTCTCCGGCGCGAATCAATTTCACGTCGGAAAAGCATAAACCGATGGCATCGATCCTGACCAGTAATTCTCCAGCCTGAGGCTCGGGAACATCAATTTCCACCGGCTTGTCGTCTTTACCAAGATGTTCCATCCCAGCTCCATACAAAGGCCAGGCCAACATCTTTTTCGGCACGTCACACTTGCAACTCATTCTAAATCTGCATCTCCCTCGTATTGATTTTAAATGACTAATATCGTATTAATTTTATGAAATTTCAAGGCCGCATTTCAATATTTTCAATGAATGGAATATTACTCCAGGCTTAAGAATGGATTTCTTCATTCAAGTCCAAAATATGCTCCAGCCGCTCAGCAGCCTGCTCCCATTCGGCTGTCTTCTCATCGATATTTTTTTGTATCTCCGAAATTTCACGATTCAGCGACGGATAATCCACTCCATCACCCGCAGACATTTTTCCAAGCAATTCATGTTGTGAGGCTTCCAGCTTCTCAAGAATATCTTCCAGCTCTTCAACCTCCCTCTGGGCTTTTTTCTTTGACGCGGCCAGTTCCTGCCGCTTACGTGCCCGTTCCCGGCGGCGCTCCCTGCCGGCGGCGCCATCTGGATTTGCCGTGTCCTTTTTGACAGTTTCTTCAGAAACTGCATCTTCCAGCGCCGACTTTTCGAGGAAATAGTCATAATCTCCGTAATACTTGCGTACGCCAGGCGGGCGCATGGCAATTATTGTTTTTGCCACATTCCGGACAAATTCAATATCATGGCTCACCAGACACAAGGTCCCTTTATAATTTTCCAGCGCCTGCTGCAGGGCCTCACGAGCTGCAATATCAAGGTGCGTAGTCGGCTCGTCAAGTATCAGTAAATTAGGCGGATTTATAAAAATACGGGCAAAGCACAAGCGTATCTTTTCTCCACCGCTTAATACCTTACACAGTTTTGCCGCTTCATCACGGCCAAAACCAAAACCGGCCAGCACCCCGGGCACCGCACTGAGCTTGTCACGGTCAGTGACCGCCGCCCTGACTACGTCCTCAGCACTGCACTCATCCGGCAGCAGTTCAGCAAATTCCTGAGCCTGATACCCGGATATGACGTTATGCCCGGTAACCACCCTGCCATGCTGCGGCTGCAGTTGACCGGCAAGCAGTTTCAGCAGAGTTGTCTTGCCGGTACCATTATAACCAACAAAGCCAATTTTACTGCCGGCTTCTACTGATAAATCCAGACCTTCAAAAATCTGTTTACCCGGGTAATTGAAAACAACCTGTTCAAATCTGAAAGCTTCAGCACCACAGGGCGGAGCAGCAGGCAACCGGATATTGCCGGAATATTTCAGGTTATCCAGTTGATCCAGTTCTTCCATTTTATCCAGTTGCTTCTGCCAGCTTTGCGCCTGAGAGGCTTTTGAGGCTTTTGACCGGAAGCGGTCAATATTCCGCTGTAACTGGTCACGTTTGCGCTGCTGGTTCCGGCGCGCGGCCTCCAGGCTGATCAGTCGATGCTCACGTTCACGCCGATAGTAATCATAGTCACCGGCATAGCGCGTAATCAGGCCATTATTGATTTCAACAGTTACCCGGCAAAGGCGCTTAAGCAGATAACGGTCATGCGAAACCATCAGCAAAGTACCCTGAAACCCCTGTAAATCCCGCGCCAGCCACTCAATTGCCGGTATATCCAGATAATTGGAAGGCTCATCAAGAAGTAAAAGGTCAGGTCTGGAAATCAGTACCCTGGCCAGAGCCGCCCGCATTTGCCAGCCGCCACTGAACTCCAGCATCTTCTTCTGAAAATCAGAAGCTGCAAAGCCAAGTCCGGAAAGCGCTGCCGCAGCGGCACTGCGAATAGTATACCCGCCAAGGTGTTCGAATTCAGTCTGCAAATTACCGTGCTCTTTAAGAAAACGTTCAGCCTGTAATTGATCGTTTTCATTCTCAAGCAAGTGCTCCAGCTCATGCAGTCTGGTTGAAAGTTTTTTAAGCTCGGGAAGTGCATCCGCAGCAAAATCAATAAGACTGGACTCAAGCGCACCATCCGGCAAGTGCTGCCGAAGGTAACCAATTCGCAGACTGTTTGGCAGAAACACCTTGCCGCCATCCAGCTCAATATTGCCGTTCAAAATGCCGAATAGAGTACTCTTGCCGGAACCATTCGGACCAACGACCCCAACTCGCTCCCCGGGGTTTATTCGCAAGTCACAACCCGCAAAAATCTTTTGCCCGCCATAACTTTTTGATATATTTTTAAAGTCAATCATAATACTTGCTGCTCAATTATATGTAAATCAAATTTGATAATATCGTGTTGAAATACGCGAAGTTCAAGCTGCAAGGACAGATGATTCTTTCATAATTTAAATTTTTACCCCGGTTCAAACATTACGTATGCTTTTCGTAATGCCTGATTACTTTAATGGAATGACATATCTGAAGCCTATATCATTGTCACTGCCGGTAGTGAAGCTGGAAAATCCGCATTCCGCAAATAACATGCCTGTACTTAAACTGCCGCCTTTGATCACATAGATTCGTCCGGGTTCTCTGGTACTAACAGTAAATTCCCTGACATTTCCAGCCATATCATAACATCCGTATACAGACATGTCTTTTGTAAAAGCGCCAGACGGAGCGGAAACGCGATACCTTTCTACAGCAGGCTTGTTTGCCAGAGTCAAGGCCGCCTGCCGGTCCGGACTGTTACCCCAGACAAAGGCTCTGCCGTCAACTCCCCTGGCTGCTTTCTCCCATTCAAGCGCAGTAGGCAGTCGCACTGTTTTTTTCAGTTTACCACCGAGCCACCGGCAATACGCTTCTGCTGCCTCGCCGGTTATTCCAACCACAGGCATTGAAGCTGAAAACGGCGGATTAAGACTGCCGGCTTCATCCCATATATTGACGTATTTCCTGTCTCCATTGTTAAAAACATATCTGGCCATAAAGGCTTTTCGGTCCACCTCAGACTTCAGAGATTTCCAGAACCTGAGATATTCGCCAATAGACACTTCATTTCTGCCAATAAAGAAACCGGGAAGATACACCTTATTCAGTCCTCTGCGATTATTTCCGACCCCTTTCAGAAATGAGCCGGCCGGAATATATGCTGTCCCCATCGGCTGGTCAGGCGGAATGAAAAGATTATAGTTCTCAACAGCAGCACAGTTTACATAAACAGGAAAAAACACATCCGGCGCGCCTTTGCTTTTAAGGACCAGTACATAACTGCCGGCCTTGAGCTGAACCTCAAACGGGGTTGTCCCGAGAAAAGTGGTTTTGCGCAGTTCATCATGCGGGTTTTTATATGAAGGATTCGAATGATATGCATAGACCTCCGAACGCGGCGGACGAGTTTGAATTGCAAAACCGCCTTCACCTTTGATAATCATCCGTATTTTATTAAAAAGCTCCTTATCATTCTGGATAATCCTGTAAAATTCTTTTTTTCTCTTTCCACGCAACTTGTTTACCAGCCGTCTGGTTTCACGATAGTCACCACTCAAAATACTAAGCTTTAATTTATTCCTCAAGATTATTGCCATTTTGCCACTGGTATCGCGCTTGTCCAAATCAAAACTTTCCACTTTTGATAAAAATTCCGCAGCAGCTTCGTACTGATTGTTAAACTCAGCCTTTAATTTATTGAATTCAGTCCTCAGAACTTCGAGTTCAGTCATGCCGCCTTGCACAGTACGGCTGTTCTGCAGCATCCTCATTCTTCTATATGTATTCACAGCCCGGGTAAAGAATATATTACCCTGCTTGATGTTATAGTCGGCAAAACGCATCATTTCCTGAATCCTTGCATCCACCTCAACATGGATTGCTCCGATTACTGCCGCAAATGTACATACCGCCACCAGCAGGACTGAAGGAACGAGCGGGCGTCGCCGGCAAAGCTTCCAGAAGCGCTTAAATGCCGGCAGCGGGTAAGCCGCTACCGGATAATTATCAAGATAATTCTGAACATCAGAAATTAACGCCTGAACATCTTTGTATCTATCAGCTTTGCTGCCAGCCATCGCTTTCATACAGACTGCCTCAAGTTCACGCGGTATATTTTTCTGCGGGGCCCGTTTGCGCGGCGACAGAAAATAGTTATTTACCACATGGCTCAACACCTGATTAGTCGACATTTTTTCTGGAAACGGCGATGATTTGCAGGTCAGCATTGAATATAGAATCGCGCCAAGACTGTATAAATCACTCTGCTCATCTATCTCACTGGACTTGCCTACAGCCTGTTCCGGTGACATATAGGCAGGAGTGCCGCTGATTGAACCATCAACAGTAACTGTCATATCCTGCGGTATCCCTACAGATTTCAAATCAACTTCCAGGTCGTCGGTCTTGTCAACGCCGTCCCCGTCAAGCTCCTTGCGGTACTTGACCAGCCCCCAGTCCATCACCATCACTTCACCGTAATCACCAAGCATAATATTGGAAGGTTTCAGATCACGGTGCAGAATCCCCTTACTGTGAGCAAAAGCGACTCCATTACAAGCTGATATAAAAATTTCCAGCAGTCGCCTGAGGGTATATTTTTGCGAATACCCTTTACGCCCCTCATCCACCTTTTGCAGAACTGAACGCAGGTTTTCACCATCCACTTTTTTCATGGTGAAGTAGACGCCTACATCCTTGAGCACACCAAGACGGTGCACCGGAACAATATTGGGATGTTCAATATGGGCCGTAGCTCTGGCCTCTCGAATGAATCGATTAAGGTAGCGGAATTTATTACGATAAGCAGGGCGTAATATCTTTATTGCAACTTCACGGTTCAGCACGGGCTCATATGCCGCCAGAACCGAACCAATCCCTCCAAGACCAATAGTATTTACATTATTAAAGGCTTTGATCGAATCCTGCTCACCAATGCCAAGCAGCCTGCGCAGTTCATCCGTATTCAGCTGAGCGTCAAGGGGATTACTTTTCAAGCAATCAACTGTAATATCATCGCGTTTATCTTTCTTACTTTTTTTTGAGGGATTGCCGCTCATTAAAGTCTCCAGGATTGCCCTTTGCCTTTGATAAAAATAAGGTCTATTTAGTAATAAGTCAAATCAAATCCCGACTGATGACGGCTAATTTAATAATAAAAAAAAGGCCGTATTAAACGGCCGCAGCAAAAATATTATATGAAGTTTCAATAATGAAAGTGCCAGGGGCGGCTTTGCTCAATTTTTTTTACCCTTGAAACCATTTTTTCAACAGACCTGGCAAAAGCATTGAAATACAGCTCTCCGGCCTGCCTGACAATTGGAATGCGATAGGCGTCGTCCGGGTTGAAATTATCAGGAAAGACAAAGCATTTTGCAACTTCCCTACGGCCAAAATCAAACTTCCGGACTGCAACTACCACTCCGGCAAATTCACCCTGTTTTGTGACGATAAAATCACCGACTTCCCCCTTGACCTGACCTGAAGCCCGCCTTCCGGTATTTCGAATATACAGATAACGATCGCCTTTATCCAGATTCAATGAACACCTGCCGTTCAAGCTGACGGCATCCTTGCCGAAGGCCTGGTCTTTAAACAGCGTCAGATTATTCAACCCGCGTTTTTTTAACTTACTGAAAGTGAGAATATCCATGGCCTCACCGCCAGACGACGGCACCTCAAGCATACAGACGCGGTTGTCTGCATATAATGCCCGGAGCGGTCCAGCTGCCGGCACCGACTTATTCTCCGCCTTCGGCTTTGAAATCATATACTGCAGCATTGCAACTTTTGAGTGTCCAGTTATCTCCCGGAATATCCCGGTCATCTCCTGCAAACCGCCGGCAATATAATGCTTGCCTTTCCACCTGAGCTCGGGCAGAAAGAAGGTTTCATTATTCCTGTAGTCAAACAGGAATCGCTTTTCTCTGATCTCAAAAACCACTTTCAAGGCTGTCTTGAAATATTTATCCAGAGCATCACTGCGCAGTTTTTCCTCAGCATCAGCCAGCTGTTTTTTAGCATTTTCCAGCTCTGATCTGGCATTACTGGTTACACCTTCCATCTTAACCATTTCAGTTCGCACGGCATGCAGCTCAGAGGTTGCTGAACTGGCCTCTTTTCTGACAGCCAGCAGGTTCCCTTTGGCTGCTGACAGATCTTTTACCGCAGAATGCAGCATTTTCTGCAGGTTGTCAATCTTCTTCCTGGCTTCAGCGAGTTCCAGGTCCTTGACATAAGTATTCTTGCGGGATCTGTTCAACGAACTCCGGGTCTCAGCCAGCTCCTTCTCGGTAGCGCTTAACCGGCCTTTGGCATAAGACAGGTCCACCAGATTGTCCTTTGCATCAGCTCTGGCACTGCGCAGCAGCACTCCTAACTCACGAATCTGGCCGGCGGCCTGCGAAAGATTATGCTTTCTTACAGCCAGTTGACTGCTGGTTTCAGTCAGCCGCTTCCTTGCAGCCTGCAGCTCTGAACGCGTCCCGCTCAACTGCTGGTCAATCTGCTTGAATTTTTCAGCATTTACCTTTATTTTCAGGTCTTTACGGGAAATTTCATCACGAGCTTCAGTCAGGGTGTTTTGAGCTGAATGCAGTTCACTGACTGCATCGGCATATTTATTTTTTTGAAACTCCAGTTCGGAAGCCAGCCGGTCCATTTTTACTTTGAGTTTGGAGCGTTTATAGAGTTCCTTTTCAATCTGCCGCTGCAGCTGTTCACTGGACAGTTGCCCTATTTCCCCTTTTCGGCTTTTGAGCTTGTGATGCAGAAACTCAAGCCTTGACCTGGTCTTGATGAGCTCAGCATTGATTTTCTTCAGCTGCTTCTCACGCCCCTCCAGATATCCCAGTTTTTGCTGATTCTCAACCAGTTTTTTTCGACTTGACTCCAGGCGTAATGCCTGCTTTTTAAGTTCAGAGATTAGCAGACTTGCAGTATAATCATCCACCCGGGTTCCCGTGCCGCTGTAGCTGTAGCTGCCGGGCGCAACTCCGAAACTCAGAGAAAGCACCGAAAGCACAATAAAGTCACAGATGACAATGAGTATTGATCGATTCACGGCTTATTCTCCAGCAAGATGTTCTGATTTCTTTACCAGCAGATGCTGCCTGGTTGGAAATAAGACAGTTGTCCTCAGAAAAACACTGAAAATAATACCAATTAAAGTTGAAGAATAAGCGATAAGACGACTCGTCTGCGGGTTAAAAGTCATCACTATAAATGACGCAACCGTTCCAAAAAGTCCAACATAAAGCGGTAAGTCAAGGAAGATGTCCGCGTTTTCAATTTTCTTCAATTTCAATTCGATCTGCTCACTGCTTTTTCTGATCAGCCGCAGAATAGTAAAAGCCAGAAAAAAGGCCATAAACTGCACCACAATAATCCCCATAAAAATGTACAGTGAAATCCGGCCGACCATCTTTGACTGAGCCGAAAATCCAGCCCCGGACGCAACCGGGCCGATCGCAGCGTCCTGCCCTCCCTCAAAAAGCGAACGGAAAAAAGCCGAACAATCATAAAGATAAAGAATCAGGAAAATGCTCCCTGCAGACAAAAGAATAAGAAGAAATAAATATAGAAACACAAATGCAGACTTTTTCATCATGCAGACCCCACCTTGAACAGTTTTATTAGCTTTCTTAACATCAAATATATGGAATTGATGATCAAGACGTTTCCGATCATACGAGTTTACACCATGCCAGCAGTTTTTTCAAGCATAAGAGACTTATACCAACCACTTTTTAATTTCTTATGGAGCACATTGCAAAGGTCAGTAAACAGACAAAAAAAGAGGATCGCCGCAAACGGCGATCCTCAGAATTGTTAATCAGTCATCAGTCTGACAAGCAGCTTAGATCAACCCTTAATTTTGCAGCTTGACCTTTGTCCATTTGACTTAATGTACCGTCATAAAGCCCAAACCAGTAATTTGGATTGTCTGTATCCGGGCTAGTGGTATTCCTCCGGTCATCATCAAAAAGGCTCCAAAAAATAAAAAGCGGTACTGAGTTATAGTTTTTTGCAAACCTTGCTGTTGCCTCTATTACATAATTCTGCAGGTCTTGGGATGCCTTATGGGGAAACTTTTCTGACGATCCGCAAACCGGAGCCCCAGCTTCGCCGAAGCTTATTTTCAAGCCCTGCAAGTCTTCAGGCAATGCGTCCAAGATACCTTTATACATTACCTCATAAGCCCGGTAAACCGCATCAGCGTTCACCAAGTCACCGCAATTGTTATTCCAGCACGGATACATTGATACCAGTAATCCCATATTGTAGTCACCGGAATATTGCTGGTTTTTAATTTCCTCCATGGCAGAAATTACCTTTTCAAAATTAAAACTCATGTCGCTGAATACCTCATTTTCAGGATCATAGGCATTAATTGTATACGTTCCATGATTGAACTGGAATTTACTTCCATCCAGAGTGTATAATAAATTATGCTGCGAACCACCTTCCGCAAAGCCGACACTGATTGTAGTAGTAACATATATTTTGTCTTTAAGTCCGACATCTTCAAGTGCCTGATTCAGATTATCAATATACTTCTTCAGTTTATTTATAACTCTGCACCTGTTGAACATATCAGCATCTTTTTGCTGGCTGTCCTGCATAACGTTACCAACTTCATGCCCCACAATAATTCCTATTACATGATTATACCTGTCATCACCGGCTTTATAAGTATGGTAACCAACCCTGTCCTTATCTTCATATTGATAAACCTCATCTATAGACCATGCATTTACTTTATACCTTGGAATGAGGTTCGGCTCTTTGAAAATATGGTCTCTCCAGAATTCGTCACTCATACCATTCATCATAGGCAAAACATACTGATAGACATAATTCATTGCAGATTGATAATGCGCTAACCATTTTTCCGGATTTTCTATTTCCAGTATTACTTTTTCAGGGTGCTCTTTGGCGTTAGTTTCCCAGATTTTCTGCTGAAATTGAGCATAAGGCGGTAGAAAACCGTTATCTCCGTTCCAGAGTTTTGAGTTTCCCCCAAGCTGAACTACAATATCTTTCTCATCTTTAATTGTCGCTGAACCTGTTCCGAAATCGGTTGTCGTCCTGATTATGGGAAAATTATCGCAGGCGTATTCGACAGCCTTGCCATATGCTGAGGCAGAATAAACACCCTGCCCCGTAAGGTAATCACAAAAGGCGACACCAAACCTGGGTTTGTCATCTCCAAAGCTTAAAAGCGGCAATAAAAGGGCAGAAAGGACCAGTATAAGAGATTTGAATTTCATACTACTTACTCCAGTTTGGAAGTTCAGTCAATCAACTGAATTTTTTATCAACTACCTGAACCAAATTATTTCTCTTCATCGTTGGGGAGTGTAAATAAATTAGACATTAGTCAGCAGAGCAGGTTCCGGGAAACACGCATATTTCCATTTTATATGATATATAAAATAAATACAAAATACAAAACAAACCCAACAAAATAGAATGTAACAACTTATACAAAAACACTTTAAATTTAATAATACATTAACCTACTTATTAAAAACCATAAAAAAACCACCAGTAACAAAAAATAATAATTGTTGATGAAATTATATATTTTTAAAAGAAAGGGTTCATTGGATATTGTGAAACAAGTTGCTCCTCAAAAACATCTGGATTTAAAGAAAAAGATTAAATAATTGCATTGTAAACTCTAAAAAGACAATAAACTGTTTACCCTGCATAAGGTACATGTTACACTCTCATCTTTTCGCGTAGGCAGTTGTTACGATACTCAATCTGATATATTTTTTCACATTACCAGGGTGACAATCAAAGGCTGATGAGTTGGTCAACATCCTCAGGTTGCTGCTATCGACCTTACACTTACCATTGACATACTGAATGACTATCGACGTCCCTGCTTTGTCAAATAAGAGAGACGTGCAGAGAATGCACAGTACCAGACGGTTTGAAAATGCCGCCTGCAGCAATTTACTGAAAAGCATATTTCCTGCGCGAATAAACTCCATAACTACAAAAAATAGCTGTTGTTGAATGCCAATCTGGAATCTTCATTGTTACAAGTTATATTTGTCGCTTTGAAACAGGCTGTCCAGAATTATTCTTGAGACAGGATGTGCAGGAGAGAAAATCATAATAATGAATTACGCCTCACTTTAGCCGCTAATTTCTGCTTTTTCTCTGTCCGGTAAATGGACAACTCATAATAATCCATTGAGTGCCTGTAAATCCTGCTGATTTCTTAACTTCCTGAGAATTCACCAAAGCTGAATCACAGGATGCTTATGCAGTCAGGATCGCTATCGAGCGTAAAAAACAGCCTATGCTAATCCATGTTCTGATGAATGGAACATAAAAAATTAACTAATAATTGAGGACAAACATTGAAGAGAAGTTTTTTAGTAACTGTTATTTCTATTTTCACCTTAACTTTCAGTTTAACATCTGCAGCCGATGTAAGGTGCAGACAATGTGGTCAAATGACACCGGAAAGCGAATGTTACGGTATTGACCCCAGTGATTTGAAATTCAGGCTGATGTATCTGGAACAGATGAAAGCCCGTATCAGCATCGCCATGCCTGATGCAGATAGAGAAAAACTGGAGTGGATCTACAATATTTACCACAGACCTATTTGCAAAAAAGTTATAAATTCGTTAAGATCAAGCTGTAGCTCTTTTTTAATATCCGACTACCTGAACACGAACCTGAAGGATATTATGCCTCTTCCAGTTAATTCACTGCCAATAGACGAAGTCAGAAAGGACATTTTGAATGCGACTGGAATTCCACACACTGACAGTCAGCATGATGAGGACGCCCCTGCTGTCGAGGTAACAGTTCCAATATGTCAGAAATGTATGGTTTATGAACACCCCCAACTGGATAGTGACACCGCCAGGCCAACGACCCCGTTGAATATTCAGCTGGCTATGGTTTTCGACAAACTTGTCAACTATTATCCTGTTATAGTTATCCTTCATGAGCATGGCAAGGAGCGCTCTTCAAATCAATTTCTGATTGACTATATGAAACTGTACAGCCAGAAGGAAATTGTTTTTGGCTTTGAAAACTTTGATCCGGAAGAAAATGATATAAACCGGCCTGAATTCCTGTCCGTCAAAAAAATGTTTATGAAGATGCTCAATGCCGACGCCACTTCAAAAATAACAGCAGATGACACTTCAAACCACTATAAAACCAATGAAGATATTTATAATGTAATTGGCGAATATGCTCTTCCAGTCTACGATTCAAAAAAACACGACCATGAATCAATGTGGGACCCTCATGCAAGAGATTTTCTTGCGTTAATTGAATCAAGATGCCCCAACTCATTTTGTTTCGGTATGGAAACCCCGGTCTCTTTTAACACTTTTCTTTTCAAAGAAATGGCTGATCCAGAAGCGATGGAGCATTATCAAAAAATAGCTGAACAAGCTTTTATGGATATGTTCGGCAATACCAGCCTGATGAGAAAAGAGGCTATAGTAAACGGCCAAATCCTTAAAGCTCTAACCACAAAGTTCAGAACTACGGAGACCTGCAATAGAGAAATGGCTAAAAAAGTGGTTGACTACTTCTTTTCAATTAACAGAAACCGGCAATCCCATCAAATAATTCCAATTGTCATATCCATTGGAGCCTACCATGGCACCAAAGGGCAAAGAATAGTAAATCAGAAATTCATACAGGACCTTATTAAGGAGGAATTCATAAAAAGAGGTATCAGGCATATTAGAGTGGGCACTATACTTACACACACCTCAAGTATTTCTGAAATCTTTTCAACCAGCATGAAATCCAGAAAGAGCAAAGTCCCGTTCATGCATAAAAGTATTGATTTCGTTATGTCTTTTCAAACTCCTGCCAAATATAATCAGAACAGTCAAGCCGAGAAAGATCTGTTTTAAAAGTAGTAATAGTACTTGAATTGTCCCTGGTCAAGCTTGCTGAGTATGACCGGGGAACGCAATCCACTGATAATCTGCGATGGTTGTTTCCAGCAATTTTTAAAACAAATAAAGGCTATAACTATAAAGAATAATACTTCTCCAGAATTAGCCTGAAAAATAGAAAAGACGGACTACTTATAAACTGTGACTGCTATTAGAATATGTTCTAAATGCCGTCATCGTAAATCCTTTGTGATTTTAATACAGAGGCAGTCATTCCGAGAACAAGGCAAAAGGCATGGGATTAAGAGAAGAGGAAATAAGTTTTACATTCCTGTCTGAAAAGCTTAAAGCTCTTGCCTTTTGAATTAGAGATAAAAATAATAGACAATTTAAACACTATTGGAAAAGAATATGCAAAAACCATTAATAAAATTTTTAATCTTTATGATAACCGTTGCCTTTGGCCTGCTGGTTTCAGCTGCTGAAGAGTGCACTGTTTGTGGGAAAACAGAAGAAGCTTCAAATTGCTACCACCTTGATCCAAGTGAAATTCCATTCAGAAAATTGTATTTTGAAAAAATAGAAAGACATCTCAAAGATAGTCATCCACAACAGACTAATTACAGGATTTTCTTCAATAAAACTTATGAAATGTACCATAAACCGGTATCTCAATATGACCTGGCGAAACACAAAGACGACAACAGTTGTTTAGCCTATCTGTTTCAAAACAAAATAAGACTTCAGTCTATTCCATTTTCAATCGGGCCGACACTCCCATTCGAGGAAATCAGAGAGGACCTCAGAACAGCCTCCGGCTTAGAAGAGCAGGAACTGCAAACAGCAACGCCTCATGCAACAGTTCCAATATGCAAAGCCTGCCTGCTGGGAAATGAAATATATCCTGACGGCAGCCCTGAACATCCGCTGGGTAAAAAACGAATATCAACGCCATTTAATATTCAGCTGGCAATCATATTTAATAAAATTGTAAACGGGTCGGATGTTGTCTTTATATTTCACCAGCATGACGCTCAGAACTCTGTATTGCCTTTTCTGGTAGACTATTTCAAGGTTTACAGCCAGAAAAAAGCTGTTCTTGGGCTTGAACGCTTCGATCCAGAGGAAAGTGACTTTTCACGGCCCGAGTTCAGTCAGGTCAAGGATGAAATTATTCAAAAATCCAATGAACACGCTTTCAGTGTCATAAGCGAATATGCGCTTCCCGTTTATGATTCCGGCAAATGCGATATTGATGATGATAACGACCCGCATACCAAGGACGTGCTGGCTTTTGTCGAAAGCAGGTGTCCCCACGTTTTCTGTTTTGGCCTGGAAACACCAATTTCCGACAACAGATTCTGGGAGTCAAAGTATTTCAACAGCCCCGCATCTGCCTATTATCAGGAAATAGCACAACAGGTATTTGTAGAAGTCTTCGGAAACACAGATTACAAGAATGAAAAAAACAATCTCAATAAGATGTTTATCGATAAATTTATAACTACATTCAGAGAAACTGAGCTCTGCAACGGTGAAATCGCTAAGAAAATAGCTCTTTTTTTTCAAGTCATTAATCCTGACAGGGTGAACAGGAAAATTCCATTCATTATAGAAATGGGGTTTGCTCACGGATTTTATCAAAATGACTTTTCAGAATATAAACTGATTCAATCCCTCACAAAACAAGCGCTGATTGCTTCAGGATATAAAGATATCAGAGTTACTACAATAATGGCTTACCCGGGCGAAAGGCTTGAATTCTTTTCAAGTAATACCAGATTCAATACCAGGAAAAATCCGCTGAAAGACAAGCAGATCGATTATGCAATGCGCTTTCAGGTCCCGCTGCAGTATTCAGAGCATTTAGATGTCGATATAAACTGATTTACCAACGGCACACGATCAAATACACTAAATTGTGGTACCTGGTCAGGTACCACAATTTAGCTTAAGGTTTTATACTATCAGCTACAGCCTTGAAAAATACATGACAAAATCAAGCCCAATATCAGCCAGGTCTGTATTTTTTTCTTTAGAAAAGATTCTGGCAGGCGGTTTATTACTTACAGCATAAATCGTAGTAACCTTTACACCTGAAAGATCCATGTCTCTAAGTCTCTGTTTTAAAGCGTCCTGGATTAGCTGATGGCTAGTCTGTCCTTGAACTTGAAAACCATAAAAGCTGCTGACAGTTACAATGAGCGGCACTTTGGGACCAGCTCCGCTGCCATGATTAACTGCAGAATAGTAACTGCATATTTTTTGAATTATTTCATTCTGGTTCTCAGCTGAATGCTCGAAACGCGTTGCAAAAGATTTGAGCAGCCTGTTTTTGGCAGAAGTCTTGGCTTCAATCTTTGTCGGCACCTGCTCATGAAATTCTATACACGCAGCTTTAAGAGATTCATAGTAATTATCAACAACACCATTATATTCCTCTCCATTAAAATGAACCAGTTCGCATAAAGGGCTCTCAGTGCCAAAGCAAGCAACATTTCTACATCTTCCTTCGACAAGTACAAGCAAATCGGCCACGTTAAGTCTGTTCCGTTGAACCCAGTTTCTGCTGAAATACTTATTAACATTCATAACCGGCAAGCCATAAGCTGTTATCACCGATACCAGATCGTGATAATCATAACTCCCGGAACCACTTTCACAGTATTCAATAAATTTATCTCTTAAAATCTCTCGAACACAGCTAAACTCCGGTCGCGTATAATCATCTTCATGGTCAAAAGTCGGCAAGCCAAGCAACAAGCTTCTGTTGCTATAAAGTTTCAGGTAATCTATAAGAAAGTTTAAAGCTGAATACCTTTCACCCCGCTCACTTAAAATAACTACTATATCTGAACCGCCAACTATTTGATCAAATTTCATTGCCAGCTGAATATTCATTGGAGTAACAGCCCTTTTGCTTCTTAGCCTGAAGTCCAGAGAACCTGACATGCATTTCTGGCAAACCGGCACCTGCTCCAGTTCAATTTCATCTGCATTAAAGCCGAATCCCTGACACCTCATACCCGATGCAGTTTCTTGAATATCCTCTCTGATGCTCTGATAAGGCAGCAACCCACCCGCTGCCGCTGACATCCTTCTAATTCTAAGCATATCCTCGGCCTCTGTCAGGACCGTTACTTCACGGGAATCATCACTGCCCACCCTTATTTCAGGGCTGTGATATAGTTGATAAAACGTGTCTAAATTCATTATTCCAGACTCGCAGCTGTCAATAAAGTCAAGGTGAGTGGTTTTGATGTACTGCATAATGCATTCAGCATACATCTTTCTGAACCTGACTTCATTTTCCTCAACTAAGCAACAGGTTCCCGGTTCTACCAATTCGCCACATTGCGCACACTCAACAAGCGCCATGACACTATTGGATAACATCAAGAATGCTGTGACAATAAGAATCCTAAAAATTGACTTTCTCAAAGTTCGTCCCTCTATTTACTATTTACTGTTAACTAAACTTTTTTATTACAGAACTCCTCTTCAGGCAAGCTTTAAATTCCGAAAAAACACCCTTAACCTTGAAGCTTATATCATTTTATGAGCTTTTCAAGTCAATCTCATATAAATTAAGTATGAATTAAATAAATTATACACACAAAGAGGGAAGTTGATTATCAATGGCAATTACTTTCATGAGGCGCAGTGAATAGCAGTGGCTTATAATGACTGTATTACATAAGTCTTGACTAAGCAGCTGCAGCTAGAAATACACCGGACTGGTTTTCTTAAGTTCCCGGACACTTGTCAGCATTGTGGCAGGGGTACTCAGAATTGAAGATAATACAGCTACCTTATCTTTTACGGCAGCTTCATTTGAGGCATGCACCATTGCATAAAGGTTAAATGGAAATTCGGCGCAGGACTTCCTTTCACAACAATGGCTGACTTCATTTCTGGAGGCAAGCATATTTCCGGATTCTGCCAGTTTATCAGGTTCCATACTCCAGACACACATCGAATTACCTTTAAAGCCAAACCGGGTATGCCTGATTATCGCCGCAATTCGCTTCAATGCACCTTTGTCATAAAGTTTTTTAAGACCGGACAAAATGTTTTCCTCACTGCAGCAAAACTTACAGGCCGCCGCCTTGAAGCAATTGCCGGCTAACGAGACATCCCCTTGAAAATATTTTACAAGCTCTCGCTCAAAAGAGGTGAGTTTTACAGAAGAAGTTGGAAACGGACAACTGCGCTGCCGATCAGTCCTGCCTGATTTGTCGAAAATAACCTGCACCTTGAAATGTTTAACCGCAGGCATCTCCAAAAGTTGATAAGGCCGGGCAAAATTCCTGATGGCTTCAACTTTAAAACCAAACTCCGACTCATGCGCAGTCAGAGTAAACCATAAATTCGGTCGGCCGTCACGCAGATATGAATGAGTAACACCCGGATCCTCATTGATTATAGCAGCCACATTATCAACTTTTGCCAAAGGAATATCAACAGCAAACAAACATGACTTGAATCCAAGCCGGGCTGAATTCCAGACGCCGCCGAAACGCCGTATAAGCCCCTCCCGCTTCAAATAAACAGCACGCTGTATGACTTCCGCTTCATCAAGTTCCAGCTGTTCGGCAATCCCGGAAAACGGTTTTGGAGAAATACTAACCCCCTGCTGCAGCAGGGTAAGCAATCGGTCATTTATACCTGAGTCATTTTTTGTTTTCATAAATACAGTTTGGTTCCTCACTCAAAAAATTTCCGGTTTTCTCAAATGCTCTGGCCCGACAGCCGCCGCAGCTCTCGACAAAACTGCAGCTGCCACACTTTCCCGTGTATTTTTCTGCCCGGCGCAACGCATCCAGAATAATTGAATCCTGATAAATACTCTTTATATCAAACCCCGCTTTCCGTAAATCTCCGCAGTTAAGATTTAAAAAACCGCACGGCTGCACAATACCCCGGCTTGAAATAAAAAGAAAACCTTTGCCGCCAAGACACCCGCGAGCCCGAAAACGCCGGGGTATATTATCAAAGTCAGCGCCAGCGAGGGTTCGCTGTATTCGGCCATAATGCGGTGCACAGGTAGTCTTCACGCCTAAAGGCGCAACCTTGCTCAATCTGTATACCCAGTGTAAGGTCTTCTCATAAGCGGCGCTGCTGATTTCCAGGTGCTTTAAGCTGGATCCGCGCCCTGTCGGCACCAGAAAAAAAAGATCCCATACAGAAGCTCCGGATTCAACAACCTGTTTATAAATATCCGTCAACTGCTCGACATTTAATGTCGAAACCGTTGTATTGACCTGAAAAGGAAGCTTCCCCTGTCTGGAGCAGCGCATTGCATCAAGCGCAGTTTCATAAGCTCCATTCAAACCGCGAAAAGAATCATGGGTTACAGCGTCCGCTCCGTCAAGACTGATACTGATCAGCCGCACGCCGGAACTTTGCATCTGCTTAACCGACTTCGGGTTGACCAGGTTGCCGCAGGTAGCCATAACCACATCAATTCCCTTCCCGGCAGCGTAAGCTGATAAATCATAAATATCCGGCCTGATTAAAGGTTCGCCGCCGGTTAAAATCAGGGTACACCCACCCATTTCAGCCAGCCCGTTAATTAGCCACCTTCCCTCAGCAGTCGACAGCTCCCCGCTTTTATTGTCGTTGACCGCGTCAGCCCGGCAGTGCCTGCACTTCATACTGCAGCTTTTGGTTGTTTCCCAGGCCACAGCTCTAAGAGCCGCCGCAACAGGTAGAGTTTTCATATTGAAAATATTTCCTCGTCGTTCAAGTAACAGCCCGGGTCAGCTGCCCACGGATCGCCGGTCAAAGCTTCAGCCCGGGCTCTGAAATTACCGCAGCACAACTTCAGCAGCCGGCACTCGGCACACCTGCCGGTAACATACTCCTGCTTATTCTTCAGTTTTTTCATAAGCGGATTTGATAAGTCAGTCCAGATATCACCAAACGGGCGAATCAGGATGTTGCCCAGTTTCTTATTGCGCCAGAATTGATCCGGATAGACCTCTCCGTTCCAGTTGACACAGCCGATACCGACCCCGGTGCTGCCGCCAGCGGTCCGCTTCAACAACTGCAATGCAGCAGCAGCCCTTGGATGGTTTTCACGCAACATCCGCAAATACAAATATGGCCCGTCAGCCAGATTATCCACCGTCAAAACCTCTATCCGGCGTCCGGCTTTATGCAGTCCAGCGGTATAGTCTATTATCATATCAACCGCCCGTCTGGTTGCCTCACTTGAGAGCATTGAGTTCTTTATATTTTTCCCCCGGCCAGTACTGACCAGATGGTAAAAGCAGATTCGTGGAATATTCTCTCTTATCATCAATTCAAAAATACCCGGGATTTCCTGAATGTTCTCTTTATTCAAAGTACAGCGCAGTCCGACTTTAAGCCCGGCATTACGACATGCCCTGATTCCCCAAAGCGCTTCAAGGAAAGCGCCGTTGCGCTGGCGGAACCGGTCATGGGTATCCTCAAGTCCATCAATACTGACCCCGACGTAAGTCACCCCGGCAGCTTTCAGACTGCCGGCAATATCGCTGTCAATCAGTGTTCCGTTGGAAGAAATTACCGCATGCATTCCTTTTTCAACAGCATATCGGGCGAGTTCAGGCAGGTCTTTTCGTAACAGCGGTTCACCTCCTGAAAACAGAATAACCGGGCTCCCGAAATCCGCCAGCTGCTCTATCAGCAGGCGCCCTTCAGCAGTTGTCATCTCATAATCATCAGCAGCTGATCCTGAAGCTGAATAACAGTGAGAACAGGAAAGATTGCATTCCGGGGTGCAGTTCCATACCACAACCGGCTTACGCTCGGCATGATTGGCGGCGCCGTGCTGATAACGTATATTATCAGCAGTTTCAGACGTACCGCAATACAGTTTTGAGATTCCGATCATTCAAGTCATAACTTTCATATTTATTAAAACGCAATTTATAGAAATCCGGCTTTTAAACAAATTATCTGCACCGGACGTTTTGTTATTTCCCGTTTGATATTTTACCACAGACAATAGCATTCTTCCAGTTACAACCATTTTTTCATAAGTAAAAAATCGCCAGTAATATTCGAGGCTTGATGCTGGCTGAATTCCCGCAACGCGCACCGCCTGCGTGTCTCAATACAGTGAATTTAATATTCTTGAAAAATAATATGGAAATCATATATTACTGAAATACATGAGAGAGACTGAATTCTATTTTTACTTAATAAAAAGAATAAAACGCAGTCTGCAGACCGGCGTTAATTACCGGGGGCAAGCCGAGCAGTTATTATTAATTAAAACTCTGGAGATTAAATCGTGAATAAATTATTTATGACATTTACCTGCGCACTCATCTCCTTGTCTGCAGCAGCATCCGGGCTGAAGGCAAACTCTTCAAGCGAACAGAAGGCTATCACTCCAAGATGCTTTTCGATAAAGGACAAAGTAACTGTAAACAACAGAGTCATTTACTACCGAATGACAGCCCGGGATACCGTTATCGCAAATGCTGATACCAATACCAGGGCCGTAATTTTTTCTTTCTTTTATTCCCGGATCGATGCCAAGCAGCGTGATGCCTGTATAAACAGGCCTGTACTGTTTGTTTTCAACGGCGGTCCAGGCTCATCCTCAGCCTGGCTGCATATCGGCCTTTTGGGTCCAAAGCGTTTGAGTATGAAGAACCCTCTCAGACCGTCACAAACCCCTCCTTTCAGTCTCGGCAACAACCCGTATACCCTGCTTGATATTGCAGACATTGTTTTTATAGACACTCCGGGGACCGGATACAGTTACGTGTTACCCAGTACCAAAGCATCGGAATATTACGACATGGAGGCAGACGCCAGACTGACCGCTGACTTCATAGAAACCTGGCTGACGGAAAATAATCGCTGGAATTCCCCTAAATATCTAGTCGGAGAAAGCTACGGCACCATCAGGGCAGCCATGACCGCACGCTTTCTCAACGGCGGGGTATTCTCCCCAGATGGAAGCCTTACCGGTATTTCACTGAACGGCATTATCATGCTGGGGCAGGCTTTATACTACTTTGATAAAAGTCATCCTGTCAGTGCAAATGAAAAACTGGCTATATATTTACCGTCAATGGCTGCAACGTCCAGATTCTATGAAAAGTCAGGAAGCAGCCAGGAATTTACAGAATTTGTCCAAAAAGCCGCTGACTTCAGCCGCAAAACCTACCTGCCGGCACTTTATGCGGGAAACAGCCTGAAGACTGCGGAAAAACAGCATCTGTACCAGTCCCTTGCAGAAATAACCGGCTTGCCATATGAGCTTGTGAAAAAAAACAGAGGCCGCATCAGCGTTGAAAAATTCTGCAGTTCTCTGCTCAAAGATAAGGTCATCGCTCAGTATGATTCACGCTTTAATCTGCCGTCTGCCGGCCTGCCGCCTGTCCCGGACCCGGTGGGTGATGACCCGGAGATAGCGCAATACTCACCAGCCTTTGCTGCCGGAATGAATATCTACCTGAAGCAGCTTGGAATAACAAGCAAAGAAAAGTACAATCTTATCAATTTCAAAGTTAATAAAATTTGGAAAAGCACAGTCAAGCCTCCCGGCATTTATCCGGTAAACGCTCTTACCGCGGTCATGCGCAGCAACAGAGATCTGAAGCTTTTCATAGCTTCCGGCTATTATGACTTTGCAACCCCTTTTGAGGAGGCCAGCTATCTGATAAATCAAAACGAACTCCCTGCTGACCGTATAACTAAAGCCTGTTATAAATCTGGTCATATGATATTCATTGATGATCAGAGTGCCAGAAAACTCTCTGCCGACTTGAGAAATTTTATAAAGAGCAGCACAAAATAAGGGTTTAGGCACAACCAGCAAGAAGCCGTTACGGCAGCATCTTATCGAATGAGATCTGGAATACCTCAATATATTCCACTTCAGGAGATAGAAGCTGCTGGTACGTTGCTGTAAGTATCACCAAGGTGCTAATAATCGTTAAATTATCAACCAGAGGTTGTTCTCTTTTAAAATAATGCTAACTTTAAATAGTCGAAAATTGCAGGTGGAATTTTTAAAATCCACCTTCGACACATATTTAGAGTGGGTTAATTTGAAGAGATTAAATTCGGGTAGTTGAGTTTCAAGTAGTATCTATCAAGAGAACCAGGGCGCCAAGCCACTGGTAGAACCCCTGTTAATCTCCCATTTTGCTTAGAGCTGCAGAATCAGCGTTACAGTGCATCTGATACAATTTAATAATGTAATACATTATTAAATTGTATCATCAGTACGCATTCATAGAAAATAACTTGCGCAGTATCAACTAAAAATCATACAAACCAGATAATGTGGAAACCTTAAATGATAAATAAAGCTCAAAGCTCAAGACTTTTTCCTAAAAAAGGGCGCTCCGGCTATTATATGCTTCAGGCAATGCGAAAAGCCATGACTTACGCCGTAAATAAATATTCACCTGTCTGCGACCGAGGCACCATACTGGATTACGGCTGTGGCTGTTCACCTTATCAATCCCTGTTCGAACCATATTTTGACGAATATAAAAGAGCTGATATCGCTTCGGCCGAGGATATTGCAATCAAATTGAACAATGACGGTACGGTTCCGCTTGAAGAAGGTTCCTGCAACGCTGTGGTTTCAACACAGGTCCTTGAACATGTAAATGATGTCGACGTCTACTTGAGTGAATGCAACCGGGTTCTGCGCAGTAATGGGCTGCTGTTCATTTCGACACACGGTTACTGGAAATATCACCCCTCGCCTACAGACTACTGGCGCTGGACCCGGGACGGACTTATTAAGAAACTTAAAAGCCATGGCTTCAAGGAAGTGGAAACTCTGGGACTGATCAGCCCGGAAGCTTCCGGGATACAACTATTCAGCATTCACTACGAAAATAAATTTCGCGGCAGTATAAAACGCCTGTTCAGAAGATTCACTCATTCAATAATGTGGCTGTTTGACAGATATCGTTTAGACAACAACGATGCCGGAGTTTATGTCTGTATAATGCAGAAATGTGCCGTGCAGCCTGACTCTTAATGAATAAAAAAGCGGCTTTATTATATTTAAAACGTGCAAAATAACTGATCCGGATGTAAATTACGTTTCATTTCGTAAGTCTTTTACTATGACGGTGTCAATAATGTTGAAATCAGGAAAAATCTTATTGCACGTTTGCTGTGCGCCTTGTGCAACCGCCTGCGTTGAACGCCTGCTGGCAAATGAACGGCAGGTGGTGCTGTTTTTTTCCAATTCAAACATTGACACCAGTGAAGAATTTGAAAAACGCCTGCTGCATGTTCACCATCTGGCCTCGGCTTTTAAGGTACCAGTGCTTGTTGACCCCTATAATCACGAGAAGTGGCTGCAGAGTATTGTCGGGCTGGAAAGCGAGCCCGAAAAGGGGGCACGTTGTGTAAGATGCTTTAATTTCAGTTTATCAAGGGCCGCCGACAAGGCTCGTGAAATCGGAATTGAAGCATTTACAACGACCCTGACGGTCAGCCCCCACAAAAGTTCCCAGACAATCTTCAATATCGGCGAGCGCTTTTCCGGATTTGAAAGCTGGAACTTTAAAAAACTCAACGGCTTTAAACGCAGTCTGGAGCTCAGCCAAAAGCTGGAGCTGTACCGGCAGAATTATTGTGGATGCGAATTTTCCCGACACTGAAATTATTGGAATTATTATATGGGAAAGGAACAAAACAAAACAGGCCTTGTCCATAGACTATGGAAGATAATATCAAGCAAAGCAGGAATCCCTATTTTTTCTTAGTGTTATTGTGCTGAAAAAGCTCTTTTTTGCTTTGTTTTGGGAAATATTTTACATTAATGATTGCAAAAAGCGAATGATGTAGTAATTTCTAGCATATTTTCAAACAATTGAGAAGCGAGGTATCAATGATGGAAGTGTACAATTTCAGTGCCGGTCCGGCTATGCTGCCGAAAGAAGTGATGGAAACAGCCAAGGAAGAATTCTGCGACTTCATGGGCACCGGTTCAGGTGTTATGGAACTTTCCCACCGCGGCCCTCAGTTTATGGAAGTTCTGGCTACAGCCAAACAGAACACCCGCGACCTGATGGAAATCAGCGATGATTATGAAATCTGCTTCATTCAGGGCGGCGCCAGTATGCAGTTTGCCATGATTCCGATGAACCTGCTTCCCGCCGGTGGAGTTGCCGACTATGCAGACTCCGGCACCTGGAGTGCCAAGGCAATCAAAGAAGCTGAACGCTTCGGCAAAGTTAATATCGTCGGCAGCAGCAAATCAACCAACTATGACCGCATTCCGCTGGTACGCCACTGGAAACCATCTGAAAATGCTGCCTACCTTCACATTACCAGCAATAATACCATTGCCGGAACCCAGTACCACACTTTTCCGCCGGTACCCGAGGGTGTTCCGATGATAGCCGATATGTCCAGTGATTTCATGTCCCGCGTCATCGATGTCAATGACTTCGGCATGCTGTATGGCGGTGCCCAGAAAAACCTTGGACCAAGCGGCATGGCTTTGGTTATTATTCGCAAGGATCTGGCGGAACGCACTCCTGACACTGTACCGACCATGCTTCGCTACAAGACTTATATTGATAAAGATTCCATGTTTAATACACCGCCGACATTTGCTATCTATATGTACAAACAGGTTACAGAATGGATGAAAGCCAAGGGCGGGCTTCCAGTAATTGAAGAAATCAATAACACCAAGTCTGAAGCTCTTTACGAGCTGCTTGACCGCAGCGGCTTCTACAGCAGTCCCGTTGAGCCCGGCAGCCGTTCAAAAATGAACGTGGTCTTCCGGCTGCCCAGCGAAGAACTCGAAGCCAAATTTATCAAAGAAGCAGCTCAGAACGGCATGTCCGGCTTAAAAGGTCACCGTTCAGTCGGCGGCATTCGGGCCAGTATTTATAACGCAATGCCGCTTGCCGGCGTTGAAGCCCTTATTGACTTCATGCTCGAATTTGAGAAGAAAAACGGTTAAACTGTTTTTTCAGTGATATATCAAGCGGCCTCCGGGCCGCTTTTTTTTTGCAATTTCGCAAATACAGTATATCTTTTCTGATAAGGAGTGCGCTCAATTTTACTCATTTAATACAATTTTAAATTGAGGTGTTCATTTTTATACCTGACATGGCACAATATTCTGGAGGAATGATAAATGCTGAATCAGGAAACATCCCACCCCGCACAGTGGTGGGAACGCACTGGAGACAACGATAAAGTAAAATGCCTGCTTTGTCCTCGCGGCTGCGTAATAGCTCCGGAAAAAATCGGCTTTTGCGGAGTCCGCAAGAACATAGACGGGGATCTATACACTCTGGCATATGGGCGCCCTGTTGCACTGAACGTCGATCCCATAGAAAAGAAGCCGCTGGCGGAATTCATGCCCGGAACTACAACTTTCTCTCTTGGAACTTTCGGCTGCAACTTAAACTGCAGTTTTTGCCAGAATGATTCGCTGTCGCGTGGCTCATACTCTGAAGCTGAGTTTGAACACTATGTCAGTCCTGAAGACATCATTGAGCTGGCGCAGCGCCATAAATGCGATTCAGTAGCATTCACTTACAACGAACCGACAGTTTTTGCCGAGTATGCTATCGACATTGCCCGCCTGGCACATGAGAACAACCTGAAAACCGTTCTGGTCACCAATGGCTACATTACTCCTGAAGCGGCCTGCGACCTCTACCCGCTGATTGATGCCGCTAATATTGACATGAAAGGGTTTACGCCGGAATTTTATGCTTCAATGACCGGCTCGGAGCTGGCACCGGTACTGCATGCTATCAAATACTTTTATGAACTCAAAAAGCATCTGGAAATTACAAACCTGATCATTCCTGAAAGAAATGACTCAGACGAGATGATTAACAACTGGCTGGACTGGGTGGAAACACATCTTGATAAATCCACACCACTTCATTTCAGCGCCTTCCACCCGGCTTTCAACCTGCTTGATGTGCCGCCAACCAGCCCGGAAACCCTTTACCGCATTCGCGACATTGCCGGCAAACGTGGTTTCCGGTCGGTTTATCTGGGCAATATATAGTTATTTATTCAAAACAAAGACCGCCTTGTCGGTTTCGGTTCGGATAGTTGGATCTCCAACTTCCTGCCGGACCGGGCCGAGCCATGCAAGGCCGTCCTTCTCAAATGCATTTTTGCCGTCAAGGCTCTGCAGTTTGTATTCAAACGGCCTGCCTTTCCAAAATACAACAACGCTCTTGACTCCCAGCTGCCCATAATAATAGGTACTGCTGAGCACAATACTGACTGGCAATTCTCCTTTATTCAGGCTAATTACAGGATACTGCCTCCAGCTGATATCAGGAGTTGCAAACCTTGAAGTAAAATTGATCATTACTTCTCTGAACTCCTGACTGCTTCCGTCAGAGTAGGTAATTTTGCCATAAACAACCGGCAGTGCCGGGTGATCACAACGCAAAGTCATCTCAAGCCGTGGAATATGCAGAAAGGCATCCTTGACGGCAATATCATCTGCAGAAATCTTTTTAAGGTAAGCTGCCGCAGCCGCTGCCCAGTTTGTCAGGCGCTGACGATCGCCCTGAAAACGCACTTTATTCCAGTATTTTTTATAGTCAGTCACATAAAGCTCAAGCTCACGGCTGCGTTTTTTCAGCCTTGAGGCTACTCCATCCAGGTCTCCCCGGATAACCTGCCTGTAACTTTCGGACATCAACCGGCCGGTATCCCAGAAAAGATATAAAAACCTGCCTGCCAGCTCAAGTTCAGTAAGCAAAGCTGGAATTTCATTCGGATTTACGGTAATATAACGCTCAATTTGCTGGAGCTGTTCTTTGAGTAAATCAGATTTTACCTGGAATTCCTGTATTCTTTCGGAAGATGTCGAAATAAAGGAAGTCACCGGCTTCTCAAGGAGCTTACGGTTGCGATGTGCGGTAATATGACATGAGCCAATCACCAGAGCAGCATCAATCAGGTCATTCTTAACTTTTATTCCGGAAAGCTCTTCAAACTCTTTCTTCAAAGCGGGTCTCAAAGCATTACTGCTCAGTGTACCAGCTTTTTTCAAGTCGCCAAAAGTCCGCATTATCCAATTGGCCGTACCGAAAAAGCCAAAACTGTCTTCCCAGTCTGTAAGCAGAATGCCGTCAAGGTTCAACTCGTTTTCATACCGCAGCCATGAACTGAAATTACCCAGACGGTCTTTGATATCCGGAAAAGGCAGGTTCGGCCAGATTGCCGGAGTCCCCCACACTTCATTACCACGCTTTTTAAAATTGATGGAAACATCCGTTCTGGCAAAGTTGAACGCCTCTACTCGCGGCAAATCACAAAACTTATAGTAATACCAGTCGCAAATAATGATGTCCTTGTCAATCATATTGACAGCCTCAGGATAGTAGTAAAACATATCTCCCCACATGACCATCCTGCGCCCCAGTTGCTTGATCATGGCGTTCAACCGATTACAGTGACTGGCAAACATCCTTGCCCCGTCAAATTTTTCCTTGCCGTATTTTCTTATAAACCACTGCCCCATTGCCGGACTCTCATCCAGACTGACATGAATATATTTTCCCGGTATATTATCACACCAGTCTTTAAACATTCTGCCCAGCAAGGCATATGTCCCCTCCAGACATGGATTAAGCGAACCTTCAAGCTTGCCGGTACCATAACCCTCATCATATTTCTCGTAGCCTGCCTTGGAGGTTATATAGGATGCATGCCCCAGGGCCGGAATTACCGGCACCAGCTGGATATTTTCGCCAGCAAGCTGCTTCTGCAAATTCTGAAAGTCTGTAAACTGCCAGGCATTTTTACGTCCAAGCTCTGGAAATGACGGATAACTGAAAGCATCCTCCAGGTATACCACACAAAGATTGTAGCCATGCTTGCTTATACCTTTCAACTGCTTTGCCAGCGCCTTCGGACGCTCCAGCTGCCTTGCAAGGTCTACCTGAAAAGCAAATATCTTCTGCTTAGAGTGTTTCATTTGCTGCCCGCTGCTGTCAGGGCTTGCTCCAGTCGCACCCCAGCACGACATGAGTGAAATTCCAAAAATCAGCAGAAAAAACCGGCACAACCTTACATCCCTGTACATTTACAAACCTCCTGTTTTTGTAATACTAAAATGCTTTAATTAACTATTAAAAGATAGCATGAATTCTGCAAATTAAAAGAGTAACATTAAATAAAAAGAGGTTTTGCAATTTGAAAATCTAAATTTATGGTTCACATTAAGTTCATTTTAAGGTTGTTGATAATTACACCGGCATAAGAACCGGCATTATAATATTATAGATTAAAATTTTAAATGAATAGAAACACAATAAACGGAAGAAAATGAAAGCCTCTGAACTAAGACAAAAATATGTGGAATTTTTCGTCAGCAAGAACCACAAGAAAATAAAAAGTGCCCCACTCATTCCGGAAAATGACCCCACCTGTCTGTTTACAACTGCCGGCATGCATCCGCTGGTTCCGTTCCTTACTGGACAGAAGCATCCGCTGGGCAAACGTCTGGTTGACTGCCAGAAGTGCGTCCGTACTGGTGATATTGATGAAGTTGGCGATGCCTGTCATCTTACCTTTTTCGAAATGCTTGGTAACTGGTCGCTTGGGGATTACTTTAAAGAGGAGGCCATAGAGTACAGTTTTGAATTTCTTACCAGTCCGGAATGGTTGAATATACCTATTTCAAAGTTGGCGGTAACTGTTTTTGCCGGTGACCAGGACGCTCCGCTTGATCAGGAGGCTTATGACATCTGGCGCCGCCTTGGCATTCCTGAAAGCCGTATCGCAAAATGCGACAAAAAAGAAAACTGGTGGGGCCCGGCCGGGCAGACCGGTCCATGTGGCCCGGATACAGAGATGTTTTTCTGGACAGGTGAGGAACCGGCGCCGGAGAATTTCGATACAGAAAACAAGCTATGGGTAGAGATATGGAATGACGTTTTCATGCAGTACAATAAAGTTGCTGAAGGAAAATTCGAGCCTCTCTCCCAGCAGAATGTCGATACCGGCATGGGACTTGAACGTGTAACCGCGGCCCTGCAGGGTAAAGCCAGCTGCTATGAAACAGAACTTTTCATACCGATTTTTGATAAGCTTGACGAGATTCGTGGTGTTGAAGCTCCTGAAACCAGATCCAGTTCGGAACGAATTATTGCCGATCACCTCAGAGCCGCCACTTTCATTCTGGCAGACGGCATTACACCAGGCAATGTTGATCAGCCGTATGTGCTGCGCCGTTTGATTCGCCGCTCAATAATGCAGGGTTACAAGCTGGGTATTGAAAGACCTTTTACCACGGAAATAGCCCGGGTGATTATCGAAAACTATAAGCATGTTTACAGTGAGCTTGCTCAAAATGCTGAAAAAATCGAAGAAGAACTCGATGCTGAGGAAAAACAGTTTGCCCAAACCCGCGAAAAAGGCACTCGCGAATTTGAAAAGCTGATTGCAAAAGTACCTGCCCACATCCAGAAAAAGGTCATTTCCGGGAAAAACGCATTTTTCCTTTACGAAACCTATGGTTTCCCGCTCGAACTGACTGAGGAAATGGCAGCTGAACGCGGTTTTGAAGTAGACCGCAAAGGTTTTGAAAAAGCTTTCAAAAAACATCAGGACCTTTCCCGCAAAGGTGCCGAGAAAAAATTCAAGGGCGGACTGGCTGATGCCTCTGAGCAGACTACCAACCTGCATACAGCCACACACCTGCTGCACCAGGCACTGCGCCAGGTACTGGGCAATCATGTTGAGCAGCGTGGCTCAAATATTACTGCAGACAGACTTCGCTTTGACTTTTCTCATAGTGAAAAAGTATCAAAAGAAGAGCTGCAGGAGGTAGAGACAATAGTCAATGAAGTAATCAGCCAGGGAACCCCGGTTTCCTGCAGCGAAATGACTGTAGAAGAAGCCAAAACACAAGGAGCGATAGGCCTTTTCGGCGACAGGTACGGTGAAAAGGTTAAAGTATACACTATCGGAGATTTCAGCAAGGAAATCTGCGGAGGTCCCCATGCTGTAAACACTTCTGAACTCGGCAGACTGAAGATCAAGAAGGAGGAAAGTTCGAGTAGAGGCGTTAGACGAATAAAAGCGGTATTGATAAAAGAATAAATCGGTGTATTTTATCTGTATGGCTGTTTAGTCATTTTGGCTTGGATTTTAATCACGCCGAAAAATCAGGGATATAAAAGCGAAAATGAAGAAAGCGGATTTATTAATTGCGCACAATCGAGGCGTATACAACATAAAGGTCGAAGGAAGAGCAAACTTCGAATATGGTCTTCCCTTGCGCAATTTCGCAAAGAATCTGGAAGGTAATTTCCAGCGTATCACTATTAATTTAAAGTCCTGTACCGGCATGGACAGCACTTTTATGGGAATATTGGCAATGATTGGCCTCAAGGCCAAAAAAATCAATGCTGTCGTAGAAATTTTAAATGCCGATGACAATAACCGCCATCTGCTAAAGGGACTCGGACTGGAAAAGCTGTTTAACTTTGTAGAGAAAAAGCTTAAACCTGCAGATACTGCGGACGGGGAAAAACCTGAAGTTCCCGAAGATCAATTGTCTGCGGCTGAAACTGTCTGTGAAGCTCATAAGACACTGGTTGATATTGATGATGCCAATGCACCGAAATTTGAAAAAGTTATTGAGTTTGCAGATGAGGATGTAAAACGACTGAAGAAAAAACAGGAAGAAAGTCAGAAGTAAAACTGATTTTCTTTTTTTTTGTAAACCTTCAGTAAAATCTGGAGGTTTTTTTTACTTTTTTAACTGTAATTATTTGTAAAAACTGAAATTAAGAATATTATTAGAGCTCTTACTGATTTTTAACAACGGTTCAAGTGGTAATTCTGTTTTGCCTGACAGAGGCGCTGCTGAACACGAAAACTAAAGAGGTATATTAATGACTAAGGCAGAAAAACAGGAAATCATCGCTAAATACGGACGCACAGAAGGCGATACCGGTTCACCTGAAGTTCAGATTGCGGTACTCAGCAAGCGTATCAAGGACTTGACTGAACACCTGCGCGAAAACAAAAAAGATCACAGCACTCGCCGCGGCCTGCTTTCAATGGTAAGCCAGCGCAGAAAGCTGTTGAAATATTTGAACAGCGAAAATCATGAAAAATACCTGCAGCTTACTGACGAACTTGGTATTCGCAGAAAGTAAAATTGCTGCAGCATTTTAAGCTTTATAAAACGGAACTGGTGATAATATCCCCGGTTCCGTTTGCTTTTTTGTAAATACTTGATATATTATAGCTCTTGAGGATGGCTGGTATGAAGTCAGCATTAATTTGTGGAATTCGGCCGCTATCAGCATCCGGATAATAATCCGGGTTTTGATACCGCGATTCCGCACCAATTAATAGACTTCCTGAAATACCTGATCATTTATGCGCGGAGACTGTATCAGCGCGACTCATGTGTATGAAACATCGCAACAGTAGAATTATATACACACGGGACTCATGAAATTTTTAGCCTAAAATAAGGAATTGTAACAATGGCTGAAGAAAAAGTATTATTTAATATTTCTGAAGAGAAATCGATGGAAATTTCCACTGGAAAGCTGGCTAAACTGGCTAACGGCTCATGTCTCGTAAGAATGGGCGACACAGTACTGCTTGTAGCAGCTTGCTCAGGCCCTGCACGCCCCGGTTCAGACTTTTTTCCACTTCAGGTGGACTATAGAGAAAAATACAGCGCGGCCGGCAAATTTCCCGGCGGTTACATCAAACGAGAAGGTCGCCCGAGTGAAAAGGAAATTCTCACTTGTCGCGTGACTGACCGTCCTTTGCGCCCGTTGTTTCCAAAAGGTTTTTTTGATGAAGTACAGATTCAAGCGCTGCTTTTAAGCGCAGACGGACAGAATGAATCAGATGTCATGTGTATCCTGGGAGCTTCGGCAGCCCTGACTCTGTCTGATTTACCTTTTATGGGACCTATCGGCGCCCTGCGTGTCGGAAAGATTGACGGCAAACTTGTAGCCAACCCGACACATGATGAGATGAAGAAAAGCTCACTTGAGCTCATCTATGCCGGTTCTCCGGATAAAGTCATAATGATTGAAGGTGAAGCTGATGAACTTACAGAAGCCGAACTGGAAGAAGCAATGCGCTTCGCTAATGAAATTGTTAAAGTTCAAGTCCAGGCTCAGCTTGACCTTGCGGCTAAAGCCGGCAAGGAAAAGAAAGAACCTGTCCTGCATCTGGTACCGGAAGCCATCGAACAGGCTCTGGACAAGTACTGCGAAGGAAAAATTGAAGATGCCTGTCTGGTTCCGGGCAAGAATGATCGTTTAACAGTTCTTGATGAGATTTTTGACGGTGCCATGGAAGAACTTCGTGCACAGTTCACTGACATGGATGCCGATGAATTTAAGCTTGAAATGAAAAAAGGGTTTGACGCCCTGGTAAAGAAAACAACCCGAAATGCTATTCTCGAAAAACAGTACCGCCCGGACGGTCGCGGCATTGAAGATATTCGTGAACTTACTTCGGAAGTAAACCTGCTGCCAATCGTTCACGGTTCAGGTCTTTTCACCCGTGGGGAAACTCAGGCTCTGGTTATCGCTACTCTTGGCAATGAAAAAGCCAGCCAGGAGTATGACATCATTACCGGCCCTGAATCTGGCAACAAACGTTTCTACCTGCATTACAACTTCCCCAACTTCTCAGTTGGCGAGGTCGGCCGCATCATGGGCCCGGGTCGTAGAGAAATCGGACACGGTAATCTCGCAGAACGTTCTGTAGCAAAAGTAATCCCGGAAGACTTCCCGTACGTTGTACGCTGTGTTTCCGAAGTAATGTCCTCAAACGGATCGACTTCAATGGCGTCCGTGTGCGGTGCGACCCTGGCCCTGATGGATGCCGGCGTGCCGATCAAAGCCCCTGTAGGCGGTATTTCCTGTGGACTTGTTACTGGCAACGGCAAAGAGCTGCTGCTGACTGATATTATCGGCGCAGAAGACCATTTCGGTGATATGGACTTTAAGGTCTGCGGTACTCGTGAAGGCATTACCGGCTTCCAGCTGGACTTGAAACTGCCGGGTATCAGCATTGACTTGCTTTGCGAAGGCATGAAACGCAATTATGATGCCAGAATGAAAGTAATTGACTGCATTGAAAGTTGTCTGGCTCAGCCGCGGGAAAAAATCAGTCCCAATGCTCCAGGCATGGCAGTCATTAAAATCAACCCGGACAAAATCGGAGCCCTCATCGGCCCCGGCGGCAAAAACATCCGTTCAATCACTGAAGAGACCAGTGCTGATATTGATGTTGAAGAAGATGGCACCGTCAAGATCATGGCTGAAAATCAGGAAAAGCTTGAAGAAGCCAAGAATCGGGTTATCGGCTGCACCGCTGAACCGGAAATCGGCAAAATCTATCGCGGCAAAGTTGTTAACGTACGTGATTTTGGTGCGTTTGTTGAAATCATGCCTGGCTGTGACGGCCTTCTGCATATTTCTGAAATGGCTAACTATCGCGTACGCCAGGTTAAGGATATATGCAATGAAGGTGACTTTGTCACTGTCAAGGTCATTGATATTGACCAGTCCGGCAAAATCCGCCTGAGCCGCAAAGCTGCTCTCGAGGAAATTGGTGAAGAATAAGCATCTTTTTGCCACTAAAATTAGTGGCTGATCCTATGCTGGATGTTTTTATATCCAAGTCCCTGTATCTTTACTGATACAGGGATTTTTTTTATTTTTTTCAGTATTCCTTTTCATTATAAAAAGAGACTTTTTTAAAAGTAACATTATTAGGTCTGGGATTACTTATCAATGAACCCAAACAGTTTGTGGAACAAACCGCTTAATATTACTGTCAGTCTCAATAATAATCCTTTTCGAAATCATATTCAAAACACTTCGTACATTGCTCATTACAGCAAAAATGAGATATTGATTTTCATCCTCACTAAGCTATTTTATGTTAGTCGTGTTTTTATTAGTATAATCTCAAACAGGGACATTCAATGAGAAAATTCTTTCCGGGAACTCACCGTGTATTAACAGTCTGCTTATTGACAGCGGCCATCGTAGTATTATCAATTTGCACCCAGGCTGTTACACCAAAACAATCTGACTATCCGCATTGGAACTTCCAGGACAAAGCTTCTTACAACAAACTTAAGCATATCAACGACTTTATTGAAGAAAATAAATCCAAACCGATAATAGCGGCTTTTGACTGGGACGGCACCTTGTTCTTCGAAAAAATCCCGGTGGCCGAACTTGACGGGGAAAGGTTTCCCGGACAACCTGCTTTTTACCTCTGGATGGCTCAAAATGCTTCAAACCTGGACTTTCCAGTATTCCCGATGCAGGACACTGCTGACAGGAAGTTCAAAGAAAATGTCATGAGCTTTACCCGGTATATTGAAGGGCGCACCAATGTTCCCTGGCAGGGCTATCCGACATTTATAGCCAACTCATTGCTGCTTGCCGGAATGACACCGGAAAACATTATTGACGGCGTACAGCTTTTTTTGAGCGAAAAAGATGCCAGAACCCTACTGTACCTGCCTATGTTTGACGTGTTGCAGAAATTTGTTGACTCCGGCATCGAAGTCTGGATTATTACCGGCAGCAACCAGCACTTTGTAGCAGCTGAGATAAAATATATTGAAGAAAATTTCAAGTACAGCAGCACCCTCAACTACAAGTTCGGCATTTCAACAGCCCCGTATAATCCTGAAACCGGACACATTGCCGGCAACAGCCTGAAGCTGCTCAAAAACGGTAAATTCTCAAACTTTTATGATGACCGTTACGTGAACTCTCCAAACGGCAAACTCTATATTGTCAATAAAGAGGGAAAAGTCATTGCAATGAAAAAAATCGAGAAAAACACCGGGAAATCATTTGAGTTTGCTGCGGGCAACTCAGGTGGCGATTACAACATGCTTGAATATGTAGCAAGCAAGCCGGACAGTTTGTGTATTGCTGTTGAGCCGCGCGGCAGTCTATGCGAGCTGCTTTCCAGGTTTCCGGAAACTATTATTGAACTGACTACGGAGGAGGTTATGCTCAAACAGTCAACCTTGCTGGCTGCCGGTAAGTAAACGGGCTTTTGCCATCGTTTAAAACCGTATTTTGATATTATTATTGATTTTTCCACAATGCTTAATGTACTTAAGAATTGTGTTATATAAAAACCAGTACAACTAAAGAATACCAAGGAGCGTAAATGAGAAAAAAAATTCCCGGAACTATAACCGCATTAACAGTATTTCTGTTAGCACTATTCCTCGGATTAAGTTCAATTTCCAGCCAGGCAATTGAACCCAAAAAAGCAGACTATCCGCACTGGGACTTTCAGGATAAGGCTGCTTACCAGAAGCTTAAACGCATAAACTCTTTTATCGAGGAAAACAAATCCAAAAAAGTAATTGCCGTATTTGACTGGGATGGAACATTGTTCTGCGAAAACATCCCGGTACCTGAACTTGAAGGGGAATTATACGCCGGACAACCGGCCTGGTACCTGTGGATGGCTTTTAACGCCTCTAAATTTAATTTCCCGGTCTTTCCAATGTACGATACCAGTGATCAGAAATTCAAAGACAATGTCGTGGATTTCACTAAATACCTTGAGGGGCGTACTAATATTCCGTCACATGGCTTCAGGAAATTCATAGCGACCTCCCTGCTGCTTGCCGGCATGACACCGGAAAACATATCTGAAGGAGTTCAAAGTTTTTTCGGAGAAATTGACGTTGAAAAGTATGTTTTCTTTCCCATGCTGGACGTACTTCAGAAAATAGTAAACTCCGGAATTGAAGTATGGATAATCACCGGCAGCAACCAATATTTTGTTGCCGAGGAAATTAAATATATTGAAAATAATTTTGAATACTCAAACGGGCAGCGGTACAACTTCAAAATATGCACGTCTCCCTATAATCCCAAGACTGGACACATTGCCGGCAACAGCCTGAAGCTGCTAAAAGACGGCACTTTTTCAAATGTCTATGACGACCAGTATGTTAAAAATGCGGCCGGCAAACTTCGCATTGTTGATGAAGGCGGAAAACTGCTGGTAGTTAAAAACATCATGAAAAAAACCGGATACAGAGTTAAGTTCGCAGCTGGTAACTCCGGCGGCGACGTTTATATGGTCCGCTACGTAGCCAAACAGCCTGATGGCCTGTGCATTGCGGTAGAACCGCGCGGAGAGCTCAAGCAACTGCTGCCAGAATATCCTGACACTATTATTGAGCTTACTTCAGAAGAAGTACAGAATGAATAGTTAGCTCACCCATTTTCAGCGGGGGGCTCAACCAGCCCCCTTCCCTCCCTAAAATCGGCAGCGTTGTCATTCCTGCCCCCCAAAAGACCCCCAATAGGCCCACAGCGTGGGCCCGCGAAACTAGGAATTGACCGACAGGTCAAGGAGCGCTGAGCGAAAGCCACCCGGCGACTGAGGGGGGCAGCGCATATTGCGCTGACAATACGGCCGTACAGGCCACGAGTAGAGAAGTCATATATGAGCAGTAATAAGTTTAAACTGCAAGTAAAGCATTGAGAATCTATAGATTTTAAATAAATACCCCCACAGCGTGGGCCCGCGAAACTAGGAATTGACCGACAGGTCAAGGAGCGCTGAGCGAAAGCCACCCGGCGACTGAGGGGGGCAGCGCATATTGCGCTGACAATACGGCCGTACAGGCCACGAGTAGAGAAGTCATATATGAGCAGTAATAAGTTTAAACTGCAAGTAAAGCATTGAGAATCTATAGATTTTAAATAAATACCCCCCACAGCGTGGGCCCGCGAAGCCAGGAATTGACCGACAGGTCAAGGAGCGCTGAGCGAAAGCCACCCGGCGACTGAAGGGGGCAGCGCATATTGCGCTGACAATACGGCCGTACAGGCCACGAGTAGAGAAGTCATATATGAGCAGTAATAAGTTTAAACTGCAAGTAAAGCATTGAGAATCTATAGATTTTAAATAAATACCCCCACAGCGTGGGCCCGCGAAGCTAGGAATTGACCGACAGGTCAAGGAGCGCTGAGCGAAAGCCACCCGGCGACTGAAGGGGGCAGCGCATATTGCGCTGACAATACGGCCGTACAGGCCACGAGTAGAGAAGCATAACACTTTACACATTCAGACAAAAAAAGAGGTCCTTGCTGGACCTCTTTAAAATTATAAGCCGAATTTATTTTTTGGCTTTTTTCACATTAGGAATTTCCTTGCGGATTTCACTGAAAATACTTTCACTCATAGTACGGTCACCGAAAGTACCTACACGGATGAATACCTTGCTCTTACCATCTTTCTGCAGCTTGGCAAGAATTTTAATTTCGTCATCCTGCGCGGTACGGCCGGTAATTTTAGAAGAGAGCTCATCACCAGAGGCCGAGATAAGTTTCAACTTCAAGTTGGCAAGTGCCTTAGTAGAAGCCTCCTTAACAACCACCGGCTTGGCATCGACTTCACCCTGCAGTTCTCCCATATAATAAGCAGTACCAGCAATACCGGCACCGGCAGCTCCGCCAATCAACAGCAAAGCACAGCCGCTACTTAGCATCACCTGACTGCCAAGTAAAGTCCCGGCGATAATCATTACTGCGGTTTTTACGTTGAATCTCTTGAAAATGTTTGCTGTCTTCATCACGTTTTCCTTTTTTTTAACGATTAGAGCCCAAACGCTAAATCCTGTGTGGAAAATAATATATTACAACAAATCAAAACTTCAAAGTTGATTTTTATTTTGCATTCCAATCTCTGCAACACAACTACTGTAAAGCTACTGCCGAACATATTTTCAGGCCTTTAAAAAAGTTTTATCAAATTTTAACTGTTCAGGGCTGGAAAGATTAAATTAATGGACTATTATTTCGAAACCGGAAACTAACTTTCAGAGAGAATTATGCCTGCGAAAAAAGAAGTTTGCAACGGCAGCGAAGTCCAGGCGGCGATCACACGCGTCGCAGATGCTATTATTTCCGAGTTTCTAAGTGATAATCCCCGTGAATTTGCCATGATCGGCCTGCACCGGCAGGGTGTGCCTATGGCCCAGCGCATTATCGCTGAACTCGAGAGCAGAACCGGGTATCGTCCTGAACTGGCTTTGCTGGACATCTCAATGTACCGTGACGATATCGGCATGCGAAAAACACTGCCGATTATTCACGCCACAACCATTCCTTTCGACATGAATGACACCGCAGTAATCCTCGTCGATGATGTCCTTTCATCCGGACGTACAATCCGGGCAGCTCTTGATGCCGTGACCGACTACGGCAGACCGGGTTTAATCCGACTGGCTGTACTCATTGACCGCGGCAATCGTGAATTTCCGATCCGTGCTGATTATGTGGGAATGAAAGTTGATGTCAGTGATGACCGCAAGCTGGTTGTTGAGTTTAACGAAATCAACGGTCAGGACGGAGTTTATGAAATTGATTGGAAAAAATACCGGAGGGGTGACCACTGATGGATAATTTTAAATGGACCCGTAAAGACCTTTTGAGTCTGTACGATCTCGAAGCTGAAGAAATAAACTATATTCTGGATACAGCTCAGGAATTCAAAAAAGTATCGCAGCGGAACGTCAAAAAAGTCCCGGCGCTGCGCGGCAAAACCGTTGTTAACTTTTTTGTCGAACCAAGCACCCGCACCAGAATGTCCTTTGAACTGGCTGAACAACGGTTAAGTGCAGATATCATTAATATAAATGCGAGTTCGAGCAGTCTGAAAAAAGGCGAAACCCTGATTGACACCGCACGAAATATCGAAGCCCTGCAGGCTGATTTGATTGTCATGCGGCATTCTGCTCCTGGAGCTCAGTCACTGATAGCCAAAAATATTCGCTGCGGGGTATTGAATGCCGGAGACGGGGCTCACAGCCATCCGACTCAAGCCTTGCTTGACCTTTTCACCATTCGGGAAAAAAAGGGATCGTTAAAAGGGCTTAAAGTTTCTGTTATTGGCGATATACTACACAGTCGCGTCGCCCGCAGTGATGTCTGGGGGCTCATAAAACTGGGAGCAGAGGTTACTTTTGCCGGACCTGCTACCCTGGTGCCAAAGGAGTTTGAAAATATCGGGGTAAGAGTTTGTCATAACTTAAAAGACGCACTGATTGATGCCGATGTGGTTAACCTGCTCCGTATTCAGCACGAAAGGCAGAAGAGAGGCTTCTTCCCGAGTACCAATGAATATGCAAAATTCTTTGGACTGAATGAAGTCTCACGCCAGTACCTAAAACCCGACGCACTGATCATGCATCCAGGTCCGATCAATCGCGACGTCGAACTGGACTCCGCAATCGCCGACGGCACCCAGTCAGTCATACTGGAACAGGTAACAAACGGGCTGGCGGTAAGGATGGCCGTGCTGTTCCTGGTAGCAGGTTGTGTTGAGAAGTAAAAAATTTACAAGCTTAAAATTGCGGAGGAAGTTATGAAAAGTGAATATATACTGACCGGCGGTAAGGTGGTTGATCCTTTCCGAGGTATTGATAAGATAATGGATATCGGGGTTAAAGACGGCAAAATCATTTCCCCTTCACAAATTCCTGATGCCGACAAAATAGATGTTTCCGGCAAGATTGTCGCACCTGGATTTATCGATATGCACGTACATCTGCGCCAGCCCGGCAACACGGCTGCCGAAACCATTGCCACCGGTACAATGGCCGCAGCAGCCGGCGGCTTCACAGCTGTTGTCGCCATGCCCAATACCAGTCCGGCTGCGGATACCCCCGGGACCATTGAATACATAAAACGCCACACAGCTCGTGACGGCGTGGTCAAAGTATACCCCTGCGGCTGTATGACAAAAGGCATTGCCGGGGAAGAAATGGCTGGAATCGGCAGCCTGAAAAGTGCTGGAGTAGTCGCTGTAAGTGATGATGGACGCTGCATCCAGAGGCATCAGTTGATGAAGCATATTGTACAATATGCCAAATCTTTCGAGCTGCCAATCCTTGATCACTGCGAGGAAGATGGACTCAAAGACAAAGGGGTTATGCATGAGGGAGTCTGGAGTACACTGCTTGGAATGCAGGGAATTCCTTCAGCATCAGAAGAGCTGATGGTGGCACGTGATATTATAATGGCACGTGCCATAGACTGGAAAATACACCTGCAGCATATCTCTTGCCGCGAAAGCGTAGAGCGGGTACGCACAGCACGCAAACGCGGCATCAAGATCACTGCAGAAGTTACTCCCCACCACCTGTCACTAACTGACGAGCGGATAAAGAAGTTCGATACCAATTTTAAAATGAACCCGCCACTGCGTTCTGAAGATGACCGTCGGGCTTTACTGGAAGGGCTTGCAGACGGCACCATCACCGTAATAGCCACTGACCACGCGCCACACACTGCCACTGCCAAACTGGTTGAATTCGACTATGCTCCTTTTGGTATTATCGGACTGGAAACAGCCCTGCCCGTCTGCCTGACTGAACTTTATCACGGCAAAATTCTTTCAATATCAGACTTTGTCGCGAAATTCACCAAAGGACCGGCTGAAATCCTGGGATTTTCCATGAACGGACTGGCTGATGGTGAAACTGCAGATATTACTGTAATTGATACAGAGGCAGAGTTTACTGTTGATGCGGATAAACTTCGCAGCAAAGCACGCAATACGCCTTTTAAAGGAAAAACTTTTAAAGGGAAAGCCGCCGCAACCATTGTGGATGGTAAGATTGTATTTAATGAACTTTAACTGATCTTTCTTAGGAAATATTGCCGATGGACATCCAAAGTAAGCTGACTGAAATCGTAGACAAAATATTGCCTGAAATAATCGAATTGCGACACACAATTCACCGCAATCCGGAACTCTCAGGTGAGGAATTCAGAACAGCTGCACTGATAAGGAACACGCTGCAGTTCACCGATATTGAACTCCAGGAACCATACCTTAAAACTGATGTAGTCGGAATTCTCAAAGGCGCCGGGCCCGGCAAATGTGTCGGGCTGCGTGCCGATATGGACGCCCTCCCCCTGCAGGAACTGAACGATCTGCCTTATAAGTCGGAAATTAACGGACAGATGCACGCCTGCGGACATGACGGACACACCGCAATGCTGCTGGGCGCCGCGCTGGCACTGAATGAGCTTAGAGATGAACTTAAAGGCACGGTAAAGTTTATTTTCCAACCCGGAGAAGAAGTTACCGCTTTAGGGAAAGAACTGGTTGAAGCCGGAGTCCTTGAGAATCCTAAACCGGATGCGGTTTTCGCTGTTCACGGCACCAATTTGATACCACTCAATAAAATACTGTCAAAACCAGGTCCGATTATGGCGGCATGCGGTTTTCTGCGGATAGAACTGAAGGGGGTCGGCGGACACGGCAGCCGACCTCAGGATTGCAAAGATCCAATTCTGGCGGGCTGCCGAATTGTTGAGGGGCTGCAGTCAATTGTTTCCCGTATCGTCAGCCCGCAGGACAGCGCGGTTGTAAGTATATGCCATTTCGAAGGCGGCAACAACTGCAACGTGATCCCCGAGTCTGTGGTGATTGAAGGAACAGTGCGTTTCCTGCGGGACGAAGTAGGTATCTGCATCAAGGATGCAATTCAAAGGATGGTCAAAGCTATTTGCGAAGCGAATGATGTGAAATATGACCTTACTTACGATGAGACCTATATAGTGACCAGCAACGCGGCTGACTGTGTTGATACTGCCATGGGGGTTGCGGCTGAATACCTTGGTCAGGACAGCTGGATTGATATGCCATATGCCAGCATGGGCGGTGAGGATTTTGGTTTTTATCTTAAAAAATGTCCTGGTGCCATGTGCTTTCTGGGTCAGGGAACTGAGCTGCCTGGCCTGCACAATCCTAAATTTAATTTCAACGATGAATCAATCCGTGCCGGCATAATGTTCCTGTGCGGGACAGCGTTAAAAACACTTGATCATGAGTAAGTAGTCAATGATGAAGCCAGCCGTTCATCGCTCCGTGATAATAGTATCAGGAGCGATGATTACCGTATTAAGCCTTCTTAAAAATCATCAAATTCATCGTCGAGTATACCCATTTCCTCTTCAACAAATTCAATGGCTTTAGCTACCGCACGGGCACGGTGGCTTATTTTATTCTTTTCTTCCTGTGAAAGCTCTGCAAAGGTCTTATCATAACCGTCGGGCAGAAATACCGGGTCATACCCAAAACCGTTTTCACCGCGCGGAGCATCTATAATCACGCCCTCAATTTCTCCTCGGAAAGTCTCGATAACCTCACCATTGGCCGCAATAGCGATAACGCAGACAAAGCGGGCTCGCCGGTTCGGGTTATCACCAAGCTCCTGAAGCAAACGGGAAATGCGCGCCGCATCATTTTCAGCGTAACGGGCCGAGTAAATTCCCGGTGCATTGTCCAATGCCTCTACTTCAAGCCCGGAATCATCGGCAAATGCCGGGATATCGCAGTAATTTGTTGCCGCCAGCGCCTTGATTGAAGCGTTTTCAGCAAATGTTTTTCCATTTTCCTCAGGCTCTTCATAGCCAGAGTAATCATTCAGAGAAACGATCTCAATATTTTGATCTCCAAGGAGTTCTCTGTACTCCTCAAGTTTGTGCATATTGCAGGTGGCTGCTACTAGCTGGGCCATAGTATTCCCTTTCTGTATTTTGAATTATTCTGTCAGCCACTTATATTATTACATGAACTAAAGAAGTCAAAACGCAAAGTGTTGTTTTAGAGAAAATTAGTAATTTTTATTTATATACATGACTGCCAGTTAACTACAGACGGAGCGCTTTATGATTAAGGATGTTGTTAAAACTGTAGCGAATTGCCTCAACGAACTTTCCGGAAATACCGTATATATTGGTTTCAGCGGCGGGGCAGACAGCACGGCACTGCTGTTTGCTGCCATTGAAGCAGCGCGCGGTTTGGATATCCAGCTGACTGCAATTCATTTCGAACACGGAATTCGTGGGGCGGACAGTCGTTCTGACGCCGACTGGACAAAAAAGCTGTGCGAAAAACACGAGGTAAAATATATACAGTATGCACTGGAAACCCTTGATAACAGTTTACCTGGCGAAAATATCGAAGCCGCTGCCAGAAGACTGCGTTTAAAAAAGCTGCAGGAAATTGCAGCAGGGAAAAAGATTAATATATTGTATGCACATCACGGCGATGACCGCACAGAGAATATGTTTATAAGGCTGTGCCGTGGATCCAACGTTTCCGGACTTACTTCACTTCGTGAAAGAAATACTATTGGCAATGTGACTATTCTGCGCCCGTTCCTGCTTTTCAGCAAAAAGGACCTGATTGAATTTTTGAAAGACCGCGGAATTCTCTTCTGGTGCACTGACAAAACAAATTTTGATGAAGACTATACCCGTAACTTTTTCCGTAAACGTATTATTCCGGATATAAAGCAACAGCTGCCGACTTCTGCAACCGGTTTCGTACGGGCTGCTGAAGCTCTTGAAATTGACGCCCGGTATATTGAACGACATGCGGATAAACTGGCTTGTGAAGTAACCGGCCGGGAGTTAACGCCTCTAAGTTTCTGGAAAGAACTCGACAGCGCATTACTGCCAAGAGTGTTACGCAAATGGCTGACCAGCCTGCGCAGCACGGAATATATTCCGGACTACGACCTGATCAAACGATTACAGCAGACAATGGATAATGATTCCGGAATGCAGCGCCTGGTACCGTTGAAAGGCGGAGGCTTCATCAGGCTCCACCGGGATATTTTCAATTACTTCTACAGCAATGCACCGAGCAAAATGGAAAAACTATGGGACTGGAAAAAACAGGAATTTTTCAAGTTTGGCGGCGAGAAATTCCAGGTTCTGCTTAGTGATGGCGCGGTCTTTTCAGGTGTGAACGACTCATCGGCAATATTTGATGCAGATTTTCTCCCGGAAAAAATATTATTTACCAGGCGCAATGACGGCGACAGAATTATCCCTTTCGGCAGTCAAAGTCCTCAAAAACTTAAAAAGATACTTATTGACCGGAAGCTGTCGGCTTACCAGAAAGAACATATTATTGTCATGCGTAATATGGATGGGGAAATTCTTTGGGTGCCGGGAGTAAGGCATTCTTCTCTGGCGCAGGTTACTCCCCGGACCAGCTGCACCGCATTAATCCGCATGCTTGATTAAAGCTGAATTTGTTCAAATACTTGAAAATATAAAGCATTTATATGCCATGCCGGGTTGAATCTTGCCGGGTTGGCTCTATGTTTTGTGATGATAAATATTATTAAAAAATAAACGGTGATGGTCATATGTGCGGAATTGTCGGATATACAGGAAAACGCTGCTGCGTAAGCACCCTTCTTGAAGGACTGCGGCGTTTGGAATATCGTGGCTATGACTCTGCCGGTTTGGCAGTTGTGGAAAATCAAGGCTTGACTACTGTAAAAAACACAGGCAAGGTCGAAGCCCTCAAAGACCGGTCGGCGGAACGCTGGCCGGATTTCGAAAGATGTGAAGGTTATACTGGAATAGCTCATACAAGGTGGGCGACCCATGGTGCTCCAAGTGAAATCAATGCTCACCCGCACCTGGATGACTCAGGCAAATTTGCAGTTGTGCATAACGGAATTATTGATAATTACCTGGAACTGCGGGAACACCTGCGGGGACAGGGGTGTGAATTCAAATCCGATACTGACACTGAAGTACTGTCGCATCTGATAGCAAAATGCTACCAGGGAGACCTGCTGCACGCGGTGGCCGCTGCTTTGAACAAAGTAAAAGGGACTTTTGGCCTGGCAGTTGTCTGCTCAGAGCATCCGGATAAAATAGTTATCGCCCGCCGTGGTTCACCAATTGTAATTGGCGTCGGCAATGATGAGACTCTGGTCGCCAGCGATATTTCAGCCATCGCTTCCTATACCAAACGGGTTATTTTCCTGGATGATGATGACATGGCACTTATCACTCCAGGTTCAATTGAAATCAGGAATATTGAAAATGTACCGGTATCCCGGGAAATTGCTCAAATTGACTGGGACGTTTCAGCTGCTGAAAAAAACGGCTATGAACACTTTATGCTCAAAGAAATTTTTGAGCAGCCTCAGGCGGTGGAGAACACCATTCGCGGCCGCCTTGACAAAAGCGCCGCCACCGCGGTTCTCAACGGTCTCAATCTGGAACCACGGGAAATGGCCATGATCAACCGCATAGTGATCGCCGCCTGCGGCACCAGTATGAATGCAGGACTGGTTGGGGAGTACTTTTTTGAAGACATCGCCGGTATTCCAACTGATGTTGAACAGGCTGCCGAATTCCGTTACCGCAATCCAATTATTGAACCCAATACTATGGTACTGGCAGTAAGCCAGTCTGGAGAGACTGCTGATACTCTGGCCGCTGTCCGTGAAGCCAAAAACAAAGGCGCAATCGTTGCCGGCCTGAACAATGTTGTAGGTTCTACCATCGCTCGTGAAACAGGCCGTGGGATTTATCTGCACGCCGGACCGGAAATCGGTGTTGCCTCAACCAAGGCGTTCACCTGCCAGGTCAGCGCCCTGCTGATGATGGCGGTGCTGTTTGGCCGCGGCCGGCGTATGAACCGGACGGACGGAGAAAACCTGATTAATGAAATCCAGCAGGTTCCGAACTTAATCCAGCAGGTGCTGGACAGGGCTCCGGAGATTGAGAAAATTGCGATCAAATACGCCAAGGCCGAAGACTTCTTCTTTATCGGGCGCGGCTGCATGTATCCAACGGCTCTGGAAGGGGCGTTGAAACTCAAGGAAATCAGCTACATCCACGCTGAAGGCTATCACGCTGCCGAACTGAAGCATGGCCCTATTGCCCTGCTTGAAGAAAAGGTACCGGTTGTCGCTCTGGCTAATAATATTCCGGGTAGAGACAAAGTACTGGCTAATATACAGGAGTGTGCCGCCAGGAAATCACCGGTTATTGCGACCGCAACTGATGGCGATGCCGATATTGCGAGCCTGGTCCAGGATGTTATCTGGATTCCTGAATGCTCACGCTTTGTCGCGCCAGTACCCACTGTTGTCGCCCTGCAGCTTTTGTCTTATTATATTGCCCGCGAACGCGGCTGTGAAATAGATCAGCCCCGTAACCTCGCCAAAAGCGTCACTGTCGAATAATCAGGTACGAAATGAGATTTATATATAATATATTGTTTCCACTGGCGTTTATATTTTTCATACCCGGTATGCTGTATAAATTGCTGCGTCGCCCCGGATATAAGAAAACTTTCCCGGAGCGTTTCGGCATTTATTCGAAAGAGCGCAAAAAGGCACTGGAAGCTTATAAAGGCTGTATCTGGGTACATGCTGTAAGCGTTGGTGAAGGCGTGATCGCCGCTGCCATGCTCAAAGAGTGGAGCGAAGTAAATCCAGGCCATAAATTTGTGCTTTCCACCACAACCACTACAGGACAGGAGCTTGCCAGAAAAAAAGTGCCTGAAGGCGTCGAAGTTATTTACTGCCCGATAGATTTTCTGCCTTTTGTCAACAGAGTTTTCAATCTGCTGTCCCCCAGGATGCTGGTTATTTTTGAAACAGAAATCTGGCCGAATATGATTGCGGTCGCCAGGCGGAGAAATATTCGTACAGCGCTGGTTAACGCCAGAATGTCCGATCATTCCTGCAAAGGATATTACCGGGGGCGTTTGTTTTTCAAGCCGCTGTTAAAAATGTTTGATTTGATTGGAGTCCAGACAGCTCAGGACCGCGAGCGGTTTGCCGCGGTGGCTCCGGACGCCAATGTTAAAGTTATGAGCAATATGAAGTTTGATCAGCAGGTACCGCAAAATATAGCACCGGCTGATTTGAGCGGATATTTCGGAAGGGAGGCCGGTCAGACTTTACTGGCGGCAAGCACGCATCCGGGAGAAGAACAGTTGATCGCTGCCGTCTTCAAGCGGATGAGTCAGGACTTCCCTGCCCTGAAACTGGTGATCGTACCGCGGCACGCAGAACGCGGCACGGAGATTGCCGGTATCCTGAAACAGAACGGAATAGACTTTCGCCGCCGCAGTCAGGACGACGGTACCGGAGGTGAGACGGTTTCCTGCCTTCTGGCTGACACCACCGGCGAAATGCTGAAATTGATGATGACTTCTGACGTGGTAATTATGGGCAAAAGCCTGGCCGGTCAGGACGAGGGACACAACATCATTGAACCTGCACTGCTGGGCAAACCGACAGTCACCGGCGGCGTGCTAAAAAACTTCCGTTTTGTGCTGAATGTATTTAAAAATGATGACGCCATTATAACAATCGATGCTGATGAGCAGCTTGAACCTGTGCTGAGGAAGCTTTTCGGAAATGCAGAATACCGGAAAACGCTGGGTGAGAAAGCACGGCAGGCTGTAAACGCACATCGTGGCGCCACAAGCAGAACAATTAAACACCTGGAGGAAATGCTTTGAATAAAGTTACTCAGATAGGTCGTGCCATTAACGGCGAAATCACCCCGCAGATTGCGGCTGTAGCAAAAAAAGAAATGGTCGATCCGGAAGTTCTCCGGCAGGCTGTTGCAGACGGCAAGGTAGTAATCCCTGCCAATATCCATCATACTGCCCTGGAACCAATTGGTATCGGACGGATGCTTAAAACTAAAATTAACGCAAATATTGGCAACTCTTCTCTATCCAGCTGTCCGCAAAAGGAACTGGACAAGCTTAAAACTGCACTGCGCTATGGCGCTGATACGGTGATGGATTTGAGTACCGGAGCCAATATTACTAATATCAGGAAGACTATTATCGGCAACAGCCCTGCTCCAATCGGTACAGTTCCGGTTTATGAATGTCTGGCCAGGGTTGCAAAGTCAGAGGATTTGACACCTGAGCTGATTTTGCAGGTTATCCGCGAACAGGCTGAAGAAGGTGTTGACTATATAACCATCCATGCCGGGCTGCTGCGGGAACATGTACCGATGGCGAAAAAACGTAAACTCAGGATTGTCAGCCGCGGCGGTTCTATTATCGCGAAATGGACGCAAGTGCATCAGAAGGAAAATCCTTTCTATTCGCATTTTGACCAGATTCTTGAAATATGCGCAGAACATGATGTCACTCTGTCACTGGGTGACGGAATGCGGCCGGGCTGCCTGGCGGACGCCAGTGACGATGCCCAGTTTGCCGAACTTACTGTTCTGGGAGAACTGGTACGACGCTCACGTGCCGCTGGTGTTCAGGCCATGGTCGAGGGACCGGGCCATATCCCTCTGCATGAAATTGAAATGAACATGAAGCGCGAGCAGGAACTTTGTGACGATGCTCCATTCTATATCCTCGGACCGGTTGTAATTGACTGCGCTCCGGGATACGATCATATTACCAGCGCAATCGGTGCTGCTCTGGGAGCCTATCATGGTGCTGCAATGCTTTGTTATGTGACTCCCAAAGAACATCTCGGCCTGCCGAATGCGGAAGACGTTCGTAATGGTGTGATTGCTTACAAAATAGCGGCCCATGCCGCCGACATTGGCATGCAGCGCCCCGGTGCCCGCGAACGCGATGACCTGATCAGTGAGGCCCGGGCCGACTTTGACTGGGAAAAACAGTTTGAACTGGCTTTGGATCCTGACCGTGCCCGTCAGCTGAGGCAGGAAGCGATTGAAGAGAAAAATATGGAAGATCCAGGCTGGGAGCCGCCAGAAGGCGAAGGCAAGGATCATTACTGCACTATGTGCGGTCCTGATTTCTGCTCAATGAGAATTAGCAAAGAACTGTAATTTACTGAAAACTAATATTGAAGACGCCTTTGCAGGCGTCTTTTTTTTGTATGAACTTTACCAGCAGCAGCTCAGTTAAGTTCGGATACTGAAAATTTGCTATTATGGCAAGTTGAGTTATAGTTGAAGAGGCAAAGCTCCCCTTTTCTTTCTGAAAAACAGTTATGGCGGGCTTTTTCTTCTTTGCGATACATTACAAAAATAATAAACACATTTATGGATTCAATAAAAATTAAAGACCTGAAGCCTATCGGTGTTGAAGACAAAGATATTTTTCTGAAATATTTTTCAGTTCAAGGCAGAATGAGCTGCGAATGTAATTTTGCCAGCCTTTACAGCTGGAGCAGCAAGTATAATTTCAGCTGGACTGAATACAAAGACAACTTAATTGTATACGGTGCTCTTGAAAAAGCACTACTGATGCCGCCTGGCAAATTTCCAACGGTTGAAGAGATAACGTCGCTTGCAAAAAAATTTCGAGACAATGATCTTGGAGCCGGCACTATTTACGACGTTCCTGACGTTTACCTTGCCAGGTTTCCCGATGTCAAAGAGTATTTTGATATCCAATGCTCCGAAGACCAGAATGATTATATCTACTCAACCAGTAAGCTCTGCAGGCTGGACGGTAAACGTTTAAGAAAAAAACGCAACCTGATTAAGCAGTTTGAACATGAATACCCGAACTTTAAATGCCTGCCGCTAAGCGCCTCCAATAAAGAAGCGGCACTGGAGATGGCAATGAAGATAAACGCTCAACTGCCGCAGGGACGTTTTATTGACGAAGAAAATCACGCTCTCCAGTCTGCATTCGCTGAACTTGAACAAATTGGAATGGAGGGTGTAGTGCTTTACGCCGCTGAAAATAAAATTGCCGGTATATCAGTGTTCTCACGCCTGAACCCGGAAACCTTCGACGTCCATTTTGAGAAAGCTGACCACAACTACAAAGGATCTTCGCAGATGCTGGCAAGGCAGGTAGCCTGCGTCCTGCATAACCGCTCCAAGTATCTTAATCGTGAACAGGATATGGGAATTCCCGGACTGCGGCGGGCCAAAAAGTCACTTGATCCGATTTACATGTATAAGCGATATACTATTACCCTGAAAGAGGATATCGGTTAAAGCAAATAATTGGCTGGCGCTGTATAAAGAGAATTTGCTTAACGATGCAGGAAACTGCCTCAAGTTCGAGCATAATAACACTATGCTGCGGTTTTGAGGCACAAGCCTGGCAAACTCGATGAACTTTTTTGGACGCAATATACGATTATTTGAACGCCCTTACTTCGAAAATTCGTGTTCAAGCTGCTGGCGTTCAAGAAATTCGCTGCCCCAGCCTGCAAGTTTACCGTCTTTGAATATAAGGGGCATGCATTCATCCTTGGTTCTCATGCAGTCATGCCACAGGGTATGGGTGTAATAGTACCAGACATTTGGCTTGTTATATACCTCATTACGAAGCGGTTCACCCATGACTTCCAGCACCTGGGACTTGGTCATACCAATTCGCAACTTTTTGGAATTTTCTATATTTCGGGAGGCCTCATTCAAATCAAAGTAGGCACACCCGGTCATTGTAAAAGCAGTGATAACTGCAACTGTTAATATCAAAAGTACTCTTTTCATAATATCAACCCATATGTAAAGTTTTAATAATTCATCAAAAGTCCAGATACTATAGCATAATAAAGGGCTAAGTAAATAAAACAAATGTGGAAAGACAAGTTGAATCTGCTAAGAGATTCTTATGTGGTTATGTCGCTGAAACAACTGATAGGTTATTACCGGGAAATGAAAGATTACGGGTTGGAAATAGCGGGTTCTCAGGTTATATTTTGCCTGAAAACTAAACTCAGGAACTTTTTATGCATATAATTTCCGGCATTGCCAGAAGAATCAGATTGACTGTCCCCAAAGGAATGGCTGTACGCCCGACTTCAGTGCGGGCTCGCAAGGCGCTTTTTGACAGCCTTGGAAATTTTTCCAATGCTGAAATTGCTGACCTTTTTGCCGGTTCCGGTGCGCTTGGGCTGGAAGCCGCCAGCCGCGGGGCGGCCAGGGTATTACTGGTCGAACAATCCAGTGCCCACTGCAGGGCAATCAATGAAAATATTGCCAGAATCACAAAGGCAGGAGTTATTACAGATATAAAAGTTGTTTGTCAAAACGTTTTATCCGGTAGTTACTTTCACCTGCTGCCGCGCCCCGACGCAATTTTTGTCGATCCGCCCTATCCGGTTTCAATAAAATGTTTTGAAACGCTGACGTCCAGCGTCAAATTCAAGAAATGGGCAGCAGATGCCTTGTTGATCTGGGAGATTCCAGACTCTCCGGGTGCGACAGGACATTTTATGAATGTCCCCGGACTTAAAACCGATTTAAGGAAATTTGGCGGTACCAGTTTTATGATCGGCAGCTTCGACAACACAACGACAAAGGTGTAAGATTATGACCAGAGACTTGAAAGTTGTAAAACGAAACGGCTGGACCTGGCATATCGTCGATCCGCAACTGCTGGACGGCTGGTTCAATGACTGGGAAAGTTTTTGTCAGGACAGCTGCATCAAGTCGAATCCGGTACGTCGGGTTTTTACAGTAGATAACCTGTTTCATGTCAAGCTTGAACAACCTCTGGGCGCTGGTCGTAAACTGAAAAGCTTTTTCAGCCCCAAGGCTTCAAAGGAATTTAATGTCGGCAGAGCTCTTGAAGCAGCCGGAATCAAAGTGGTCAAGCATCTGGGATGGGCGAGAAAAGGCAGTCACAACATGCTGCTTACCGAAAGTCTCCAAGCCGCAGTTTCAGTGCATGACTACTGGATGAGGCAAATCGTTTTCAATGGAGGAGACCGGACACATTTTTTATTGAATTATGCTGCCTTCCTGAAAGAATTTCTTAACTCCGGTTTTTATCACCCCGATTTTCATTGTGGTAATATTCTATACAGTCCTCAAAGCAAATCTTTTGCTCTGGTTGACGTCTATGGAATAAGCAAGCCTGCCAGGCTCACAGCAAAGCAACGGCACATACATGAGCATATAGTATTTGAATTTAAATACGGCATTGACCGAGAAGAGGCAGCAGCCCTGATTGTCGCGGCCGGCATTAAAAAGGACATAAATTCAGCTCTCAGCTTCTGGCATAAAGGACTGACCGCCGAATACAGACGGATTAGAAATGCATTTCCCAAACGCCTGCAGCAGCTTAATGAATATTACCCGAAATATGTCAACAGAATTGAAACAGACGACAGTCGGGTTTTCGTTATTAAACTATTCCCAACCGGGCTTGCAGAATTCACTGCCGGGGAAATTCCCGACAACTTAAACGGCAATCATTTTGATGTTATGCAAGTGCCAGCTGATGCAGCAAGGGACCTGTGGATCAAGTCTTTCAAGCTGAATCTGCTGGGTATCGATCATATCCAGCCGCTGATTTTTGAAGAGCCGAACGTTCTTTACTTTGAGAAAGTACAGAAAGGCACTTCTGAAGCTTTCCCGGAAGACATTGCCTGCCTTGAAGAAAAGGCTGAATTGTGCGGCATTGAAATTGCTGACACCAGAATCCTTAAAACTGCAGCAGGCCGGGTAATGATTGAAGACATCAGGCAGGTTGGATTAGACTAAACTATTATATGCCGCCACTTTTCAACCATCAATAACGCCGCTGTTATATAACCCGGTGCTTCAAAAATAAGCGATATGATTCTGGCAATATCTATCTCACTTTCAGATACGTCAATGCCAGGTGGCTTGGTATGATCCGGGTGCATAATGACCGACATATAGAAATCCACTGCAATCACCGGGATCGCCAGCAGGGTAAGCCACGGGTTAACAGCTTTTGTCCAGGCAGGGGTAAAGTAAATCAGCACTGCAGCAATAATACAGCCGCCTGAAAACAATTCGTAAAGCAGCATTTTCCAGCCCCCTCTTGACTTTATCCAGAAAACAGTATTTCCAATCAGAAGCAGGGCAAAAATTGCCGCATAACAGTACATAACAATACGCATAAAAACTCCGACAGAGTTAAATTTAAATATATAATAAGAACTTAGTCCTCATAAAATTCTTCCGGCAATGCCACGGTCTTGGTGTTCTCCGGTTCTTTCCCCTTTTCAAAACAGCTGTCAGATAAAACCGCCGTTTTTTCAGCCTCCGGTATCTCTATACGAGTGGTCTTGCCGATTACATCAGGAGCCTTTTCCACACATTGCCCAGCAAACACTGCCGGCATTTCACTGCGCATGTACTTTGCCAGAGTCACTATTGTCGGACCATAACCGTCTTTGTAAATATGATACTCCAGTTCCCGGGCCAGCCTGGAGGTGTCCTGATAGCGGTCCTCCGGGTCAGTTGCCATCATCTTTTTCAAAATCGCAATAATACCTTCATCAATATCATCCGGAAGTCTGTCCCAGTCTATATAATTATTCCTTGCCTGTTCAAGTATTTCCTTGAGCTTCACATCCAGTTTACGGGAAGTATATCCTCCGGTAAGCATATAAAACAACACAGTGCCGAGAGAGTATATGTCGGACCTGAAATCAACCTTGCGTTTATTTGCCTGTTCCGGAGACATAAAAGGCAGTTTGCCGGAAACAGTGTCGTCCTCAGTCATGTTAACTGCCCTGGCAATTCCGAAATCAGTCAACTTTGGAAGCCCCTCCGAATTGATAAGAATATTGTGCGGACAAACATCACAATGCACAATATTCAGCGGCTTTCCGTCAGCACTGCAACGACTATGGGCATAAGCCAGACCGCGGGCAATTCTCGCGGTAATAAACACACAAAGTTCCTGAGGCAGTGCGGATTTCAGTTTCTTGTGGAACTCCATAAAATTATACAGTGATATTCCGTCAACATATTCGAGCACAAAATAGTATTCATCTTTATTATGATCAAGCTGATAAATCTGTACTATATTTTCATGCACCAGGTCGGCAACCAGTTTAGCCTCTTCAATAAACTTACGAACAAACCGTTTATCCTTGGAGTAACAGTTTAACAGCGTTTTAATCGCTACAACTTTTTCAAACCCCTCCACCCCTTTTTTCAAAGCTTTCAAAACCGTACCCATTCCGCCTTCGGCAATGGTTTCAATTACTTCATATTCCACAGAACCCGTAATTTTTCTTTTCATTGTTCTCCTCAGTCCTGGCAATCAGCCCGTGCCCGCAACAATTTCTGCAGGTTACGATCTTTAGTTTTCTGTCTTAAACCTTTGCAGGTTTCTGTATAAAATTTATGTACTTTCATAAAACCTATTTCAAAATCCAGCCATTCTGAATCCGTAAAATCCCTGCCATGAGCAGCAAGTTCACGGCGTAATTCGCCGGCATGGCGCTCAAAACGCTCAGAACCTACATACTCGAGATCGGCGTCTTTTATTATTTTTTCAAGAACATCCTCCGGTTTATGTGCCAGTACCGTCGCCATTATCAGTCGTGCAACTTTGTCAATATCAGTTTGGGTGTAACCAAACCCGGAAAGTTCCTGCCGGGCGATTTCCGCTCCTATTCCCTCGTTCTCCTGCAGCCGGTAAATAAATCCGATGTCATGAAAAAGAGCCGCAGTTTTCAACAGCAGAACGTCATGCTCAGCAACCACCTCTCCTGCAGCAAAAACCTCGCAGGCTCTAATTACGTCAAGAGTATGTTGCGGGCCATGATAGAAGATTTCTTCGGGCAGCTCTTTCCTGAGCCTTTCAATCACATATTTTTTGGCATTCTCAAAATCCATTAAGCTCTGTCCCCTTAATGTTTCCTTTCAAGAATATATGTTTATATAAACTTTTTACAAATCATTTGCAATAAGCACAGCTCAATTATTGAAAATACAGTTGCCTCAAAAGCAAAAAACTCGCTGCACTTCAAAGTACAGCGAGCAATGAATTATGGCATTAATTTGCATACTTGTTTGCTTTAAGTGTATTTACATGTTTGCAAAGCTCGGTCAGCCACAGCCCGTTGCAGAAATTTTCATGAATAGCATTACCGTTTTTTACAAGATCATCAATATGGCTGTTCAACCAGCTGTGAACAGGATAATGATATTTGAGGTCAATCTGTTTCAAAGTCTTGGGAGTGGAGCCAAGCGGATTAAGAAAGCCCTTGACAATTTCATCACCCTCTTCAGTAAGGTTGGTTCCAAGGCAGAACATCTTGCCCGGATTGCGGTTGTTCAGAGAATCCTGCATGTGCTTATATGCTTCGTTGACATCTCTGCCATTTGCAGAATTATAAAAATAATCTCCACGCGGCCAGACTGCAGGATCATCATAATTTTCCCTGAATATCAAGATTATTCTTTTATTTTGTGCCCAGATATCACCAAGTCTGGCGTTGACGCCCATTTCACGAGGAACAAGATACTGCCCAACTCTTTCATTGATAATATTGAAAACTTTTGCCGGATCAACATTAATCATTTCCTGAAAATCAAGCAGTATAACCTCTTTCTCAGTCCCCGGCTGTTCATAATATTTTTTAAACTGGTCCATCAGATCCTCAAGCGGTATCAGCCCCTGCATGGTGTGCGTGAAATATATTTTGTCGTCATCACGCCCCTTGCATATCCGCATATCAAAATACCGAATTCCGTGATTCAGCTGATCATAAAAATTCATATCCTGAGTTTTGCAGACTCCGGCAAAGTAGTTGTATATGACACTGATTTTTGCCAGCTTGAGCAATTCAACCACCCAGCCCGGGACATGATTGGTGTCGGCAACAGGACATTTTCCGGAAAAATCATAAGTTCCGGCATCATGCGACCCGGGCAGCAATACGTCACTTATTGGAATGTTTTTGAGAGTATTCGCCATTTCCCCCATCCAGCGGCTCTCATTCGGCGCAAAAGTTACAAACCAGTAGTCTTCGCCGCCTTCTCCAGGTGCCTTGACAAAATCAGCGTACATCTGCAGCTCCGGTGCTGCTGACTGATCAAAATCACGCAGTTCCGCATGACTTTTTTTGAATGCCAGTTTGACATCGAAATACGCAATTTTTTTACCATCAACATAAAATTGAATATGCGCATAACTGGTGAAAGGCGTATTGTCCGCCTTAATGTAGAACTGCTTATTCCAGCCGATATTATCGACGTATTTGATGTGTTTTGACTTCAACACCTTGAAAGTTACATTGCGACTGGAAAAATTCTGAAAGCAACCGTAAAAGCCCTGCATCCCAAATACCCTGCCAGCAGGAATTGCAACCATACACAATACCGCAAGCCCAACCCAAAACGTCTTAATTTTCATTTCCGCTCCTTTCTCATAGATAGTTGGATGTAAAAAATGACAAATGACCACTTATAGTCATAACAATCATTTCCAGAGCTCTCTCACGACTTTATTCTGGCAGGAAATCATTATGCAGTATACTAGCATAAATATTAGTATAAACATAAATTTCCGCGGCGCAACAGTGAAAACGCCGGGATTAAACATTTTTTTTAGAATAATTAAAAAAACAGTAACCTGAAAGAGTGTCAGGTCAGAAGTAAAACCGGCAGGCAAAAAAAAACCGGCAGTGAAAACTGCCGGTTAATAAAGAACCTAAGTTATCTCAATCGCGAAGCGCGACCGGTTTGCCAAGAATCTCCTGGAGAACTATTGCATTCTTGCCATGCTCCCTGATGAAGTTGGCGAAGTGGTCAGCTCGTTCTGCCGTCTTTTCGACTTCAGCTGCCGGCAGATCGATGATTTTAGACTTGAATGGATTCTTGAATTCCCCAGGCTCTTCCTTTAAGAGTGGTGGTTTGTATTTTGGCGGCGAAGGCGGTGGCGGCACGGCAGCCGGTTTCGGCTCTTCGAAAGTCATCAGCCTGCCGTATTCGTCGTAGATTTTGATCTCGTCAATTTCATTGCCTGAAGCCCCGGTATTCATACCGGCAGCAGATTCCCTGTGCTGCTCAGCCAGGTCATCTCTGACACGTTTCAGCAGGGTATCCAGCGGAGAGCTGCTGCCGGTTTTAACTTGAGGCCGTTTTTTCATTAGTCTATACAGGTTTACCAGTCCGACAATGCCGAACACAATAATAAACACTATAAACTGTATAAGCCCTCTGTTATCCATAAGAAGCTATTTCCTGGATTTTTCAATATTTTTATCAACCGGCGATGCGATAGCCTTGCGCATATCAGTATCTGCCATGACATTTTTCATTTTATAGTAATCCATAATTCCAAGGTTGCCTCCGGCCAGAGCCTCGGCAATCGACATCGGTATTTCAGCTTCAGCATCAACCAGCTTGGCTTCCATTTCCCGGATTTTTGCCTTCATTTCCTGTTCCTGAGCAACTGCCATTGCACGACGCTCTTCGGCTTTAGCCTGGGCAATATCTTTATCCGCATTTGCCTGAGCCATCTGCAACTCAGCGCCAATATTTTTACCGACGTCCACATCAGCAATATCAATGGACAGAATCTCATAAGCAGTCCCGGAATCTAGGCCTTTATCCAACACCACTTTTGAAATTGTATCCGGGTTTTCGAGTACGTCTTTATACAGTTTGGCTGAACCGATAGTAGTGACAATACCCTCACCAACGCGGGCAAGGATTGTTTCTTCTCCGGCACCGCCAACCAGGCGGTCAATATTGGCTCTGACTGTAACTCTGGCAATCGCGCGCAGCTGAATCCCGTCTTTGGCAACAGCGGTTACCATTGGTGTTTCAATCACTTTGGGATTGACGCTCATCTTAACGGCTTCTAACAGGTTACGGCCGGCAAGGTCAATAGCAGTAGCCCGTTGCAGCGACAGAGGAATATTGGCTTTATCGGCGGCAACCAGAGCCTGAACAACTCTGAAAACATTTCCACCGGCAAGGTAATGCGCCTCAAGGTCATTTGAATTGACTTCAAGTCCGGCCTTGACCGCTTGAATCATAGCTGACAGGATAACCTGTGGCGGCACCCGGCGCAGACGCATTCCGATAAGTGATGATATTCCGATTTTAACGCCTGAAAAAACCGCTGCTATCCACAGTGGAATAGGAATAACCACACAAAACAGTATCAGAACAAAAATGATAATTGCGATAAGGGCAATTGTTCCGATAGTTCCCAGAGAGGCAATTGTAATCAATGAACCCATAATATTCTAACCCTTCCGCTAAATTTTAACTTTTTTGTTTCTGAAAGCCTGAGCGAGAGCCAGCGGTACTTGAGCTTCCATTTCAGTCAGCTTAGCGCGCATCTCACTAATTTTAGCTTTCATCTCCTGTTCCTGCGCCACCGCCATGGCCCGGCGTTCTTCAGCTTTGGCCTGAGCAATATTCTTATCAGCGTTTGCCTGATCAGTCTGCAGCTGGGCTCCGATATTTTTGCCGATATTCACATCCGCGATATCAATAGATAAAATCTCAAACGCCGTACCCGAATCAAGGCCTTTCTTCAAAACAACCTTGGAAATCGTATCCGGATTTTCGAGTACATGTTTATGCTCTGCAGCTGAACCTATTGTTGTTACAATGCCTTCTCCAACACGGGCCAGAACCGTTTCCTCACCGGCACCGCCAACCAGACGATCGAGATTGGCTCTCACAGTCACCCGGGCAATCGCCTTCAGCTGAATGCCGTCTTTGGCAACAGCGGCAACCTCAGGAGTCTCCAGTACCTTGGGATTTACACTCATTTTGACCGCTTCCAGTACGTCACGCCCGGCAAGGTCAATAGCGGTTGCCCGCTGGACTGATAAATCCATGTTGGCTTTATCAGCTGCCACCAGTGCATCAACTACACGATGCACATTGCCGCCGGCCAGATAGTGAGCCTCCAGGACATCACTCTGCAGATCTATCCCAGCCTTTCGCCCCTGTATAAGGGCATCCACAATAACATGCGGCGGCACCCGGCGCAGACGCATTCCGATCAGCGAAAAAATACTGATACTGACATTTGAAAAAACTGCGGCAATCCAGTGCCGGACCGGAATGACCACAAAAAAGAGGTAAAGCACAAACAGGCCTAATACGATTAACCCGATAATCACAGGAACTGTCATGTTGAGATTCTCCTTATGCGTTATTAACTTTTTCAACGATTATTTTAAATGGCGTTACTTCTGTAACTTCTATTTCATCACCCTTATTGATAAAATCTCCTTCTGTTGTTACCTCCAGGCGTTTGCCGTCTATAATGGCAATCCCCACTGGACGCAGCATTGAATGTGCGATACCGTGCTTGTGCAAAAGCTCTTTATTAGCATCAGCATGGGCAGAAAAGCCCCGCTCGCTTTTCTGAGTAGTTTCAAGCTTTATCCATTTAAAGAGTGGTGATTTGGGCAGCACATATACCGTCAGGAAAATGATTATGGCAAGAGCCACCCCAAGCGCGGAGCCTATTGTATAAGTTGCCGTTTCTATATTTTCAAAGCCGAAAGCGGCAAAAAATGAAATCACAATACACCCGATCCCCAGCACTCCTACTATACCAAAGCCGGGAATTACAAATATTTCCAGCAACAACAGCACCAGCCCGACAAAAAAGATCACTATCGGTCCCCATTCAGAAGCCCCGGAACCGACATGTCCAAGGAAAAAAAGCGTCAGAGCGGTTACTCCAAGTATACCTGGAACTCCAAACCCTGGCGTCTTGATCTCTACATAAATACCGACAATACCAAGCACAATCAGAATACCGGCTATAGCGGGATGTGAAAGAAAAGAAATAAGCTGGTCAGTAGCACTTTTTTCAATGACCTCCAGCTTGCAGTTGCTCATGTTCAGTTTATTTAAAAGCTCAATACGGTTATCACAGATATAATCGACAACCCCAAGCTTCTTCGCTTCCCGCGCAGTCAGCGTCAGCGGGGAAATCCTGGTGTGTTTAATACCGTCGCGTTCCACGGTAAGTTTTTGATAAGGGTCAGCCATAGCTCGGATAACCCGTACCGGGCGCCCGTTCTTTTCTGCTAAAGCCTGCAGTACTTTGAAAAATACGGTAAGGAATTTTTGTTTGGCAAGCTCACTTTCCTTGGGGTCCTTGAGCTGCTTCAGCAAACGCTCAAACAAATTACGGTCCTTATCGCCGTCTTTTGTCTTTTTTTCTTCCTTGCTGCTGTCAGTCTTATCAGACTTCTGGTCTTTATCCGGTTTTTCAGCTTTATCGGAAGCCTGCTTTTTTTCCCCGGTCTTCTTATCTGTTTTATCGGTCTGCTGTTTCGATTTACGTTCCGCAATTAGCTGCTGTTCTCGCTCCATCCGCTGCTGGTCATCGGTTATAGGCTTAATACCGCCCGGTCCCATTTGAATCGGCATGGCATCCCCGATTACACCATCAGGATTTATGGCGATACGGTCAGCAGCAATAGCAATAATCATACCCGCAGAAATTCCTTGCGGATTCAGGTAAGCAATCACCGGAACTTTGGACTTGGCCAGAACTGAAACGTATTTTAACGCGACATCAATTCTGCCGCCGGGAGTGTCCAGTTCAAAAATCACGGCCTTGACTTTTTCTTTTGCAGCCCGGTCAAGCGTCTTTTTCAAAAAATAAAGATCAGCGCTCGATATTTCCTTGAATTCAGAAAATTGCGGCACAAAATAAACGACATCCCTCGCCCCTTCAATGAACTTCAGTTGACGCGGTTTAGCTGTTGTCGCCGCTGTTAAACAAAACATGGCTGCAGCAAAAACCGCAATTGTCAACAGTTTTACCGGAAATCGACTTAAATACCTCATAAAAATCCTCTCACTGAAATTAAACCTATAACGCGGAAAGCTGGTTTTTCAGCAGCAGTACTTCCCTGACAGTTTCTGCTTCACTGTCATCAATACCTGCTCTGTCAACAAAAATGTCGATCAGCTTTTGTTCACTGCTGCTTAAAATTCCATCACTCATCGCCAACTCAAACATATTTGCCAGACAGCACAGTTTCTGCTGGCAGTCGAGATCAAGCTTGTCAATCAGCTCTTCATATTTCATTTTCTCGTAGTAATCTTTTGCAGTATTATAAAGATTAATATCATTGTCGCATAGTTTATTCAAATACTGCTGCTCTTCTTCGGCTATTGCGTCATCTGCCGCTGCAATGAACATCAGGAGTGTCATAAAACCAGTTTTAGGGCAGATCCCGCTCAGGACAGTAGTATCAGTTCCGTCAACAATCAATTCCTGGATTTCCGGAAAACGTTTAGCAAAATTCAAGAGGGCGATAACATTATCAACTTCGGCTCTCGAAAGTTTGAGTCTGACTCTTTCCTCTTCCCCTGCACATAACAGCAAAATTGCACTAAACTGTTCTTTATCCAGAGTAAGTTCAGTTAAATCTGTATAGTCAGCTTTTCTACCGAAAAAATCACGCTCGGAAAATTTACGGTCAAAAAGGTAAATACCGCCTGGATAAGGCACAATGTAACTTTCCCCCGGATCGCCGTTAAAGCCGCCGCTGCCTCTTATCACGCATATGGGTTTATCCTGTTGTTCCAGGTCTGCAAGCTGCTGTTTGATTTTTTCCGGCAAAAATGCAAAATCCATTGAAAAACCTCGCTCCAGTTTTAGTTCAAGGCAAAAAGAAAAACTGACGTTCCTCAGATGCATTACTTTTCGATCAAAAAGACAATAACTATTTTTCAGGATATTTACAACCCGGATAACATTCAAAAAACGGATTAAATGTCTTTTTCGCAAAATCATAAGTATCAGTTTCGCCAGGTGTACGCTCCTGTCCTGAACAATTAAAAAATATTGACAGGCGGCAGCCGTACTCCATTCTTCGCAGGTTCGACCAAGTTAGAGATTTCAGCAGTTTATTTATAAGAACGTAAATTACTTTAAGGTGGAAATACTGCAATAAGTTCAACTTTGCCGATTATTTCATTTATTCCGCCGTTTCATCAATACTCAGGCAAACAATTTCAGGACACACCAAAGATCTTAATACTAAGCTCTTAAGATTATTTATCATAATCAGTGAATTTTTAAAAATACTCTTTATTATTTTCTCAAAAAAGCAAAAATAATTAAACCGGCATAAATTAACCGCCACATTTTCATTTCCCTGATTGACAAAATGTCTTAATATAGCAATACTTTTTATTGCAACGACATCTCTTGCAGAAACTTGAATTTCAACAACCTACTTCTGAAATTTTATTGCTTATTGAAAATTCATTGCTGAAAGATAGTTAGGAATAAAGTAGCATATTCTTTTTTTATCACTTCCAAGCTGCTTCATAAGAACAAATTCATACCGGAAAGTTTCTTAAAATAGTAGAGAGCAGAAAATTACGTTTTTGCGTGAAGAATTGGGTTTAGCTTTTATTAAAGTTCACATGAATGAGGCTTGAATAAAAGAATTTTTACTGAAGAGTCATATACGCCAGGGAGTAATTATGAAGATTAAGGCCAAAGACTACAGTCAGCTGGTTAGAGCAGTAAAACATGGAACTTCTTTCAGATACAGCAACATCACCAGATCGGACAAAAAGAAACAGGCACTGCGCAGCCTGCAAAAACGCCTTAAAGTATTGGATGAAATGCCGCTATCCGATATCCAGATTGAAGAATATACCAGGCAGCTTATTATTATATCTACAAAGATACGAGGCAAGAAAAGGCATACAACCTCAGGTAAACATCTGCTGAGTCTGCTAAATTCAAGCAGTGATCTGTCTATTTATGTTTCAGGATTTATCAAAAGGTACGTCAATAAGTCGAAGCTTGATTATGAGGATATGCTGACTTACGCTAATATTGACTTTGAAGACGCCAGATCCAACAAGAAAATCGGCTATTTTGGTTTTGACTCAAAAAAAGGTACTTCCACCAAACCATCAATGGATATTGACGAACTTCAAACCGGAGATATACTGTTGCTGGCTGACCTGTCAGAAGTTACTCACATGGAAATATCATTAGCTCAGGCTTTATTCAATCCAGAACGACTTGCTCAGTCTAAACTTACCCATGCCGGTATCTTTGACGGAAACGGCCAGGTTATACTTGAAGCATCTGGCGAAGCAGGACTGCGACGCTATCCGCTGCCCAGCAAGAAGAAAGGCTATAAGTACCAGGTATGGCGACTGGATTGTGCTGATGCTGCAGAGAAAGACCTGAGCCAGATTGCGGTTGACATAGCAAACTCGCTGATTGAGAAAAAAGAAATTAAGCAGATCGATTTTAAAACAAGAGGCGCCGGTAAAACTTTTGGGGCATACAGCATTTTAGGCAGCTTCAAAGGTTCTCCCTGGAAAAGAAAAAAAACAGCTAGAAAGCTTGACAAAATCAACAGTAATATATTCAAAGAAAGGGTATTCTTCTGTTCAAATTTCGTTCTGGAATGTTTTGAGATAGCGCGTTTACGCACCGGCTATAAAGAGCATCTGTTTGACGTTGACTACCGACATGCCTCTCCTAAAAATATACAGGCCAGCCTGATGCGGCACGGACACCAGTGGCACTATGCCGGCTATTATGTCAGCGAAGGACTTGAAAATTACTTCAAGCTCCCTACTTTTGAAAAATTTAAGGAAGAACATAACCTGACCTTCTCGACAAGCGAAATCGGCGAAATCGCCCGCAATATAAAACTTTTTCACTACACTCCTATTTCATCGGCCAGCTACCGGGTTTTGCGGAGAAACATTCCTCAGAAGAGACAGGCTCTGATGAAAATAATAGATTTAGTCAACTCACTGCTGTATAAATTTCCCGGCTCCAGAAGCGGCCTGGTAAAATTATGCCAAAAAGCCATTCACGACCTGCAACTGCTGGAGTACTACCTGGAAGATATGGAGTAACAGGTTTGCGGGCATCCTGAAAAAGCAACTTTATTCAAGAAAAACCCTTCAGGGACCCGCAAATATTCAATCCATCCGCTTTTAATGAGTTTCTCTGAAAAAATTCCTCATTGGCTTACTCAAAATCCTGTGCAGTTTTTTCCGCATCCAGATGATATATTGCTATTTTTATGCGGTGGAAAAACGCTCTGGTAAATATGTCCTGACTGCTTTGAGTAAGTATTAAATATTATTTTATCGATTTATGGTTTAAGGGTTTTGACATTTTAAGAAAGTGGTATATAATACGAATTCCGCAACAGAAGGCATCAAGCGGGGGCATTCTATACTTGCACTGCAGATGCTAAAATATAAAAACCTTTAAATCAAAAGGGAAAAGCTCAATGATTAAGATCGGTATCAATGGTTTCGGTCGTATTGGTCGTCTGGTCTTCCGTGCTGCCCAAGAGCGCAACGATGTTGAAGTTGTCGGCATCAACGACCTCCTGGATGTAGATTACATTGCCTATATGCTGCGTTTTGACTCAGTTCACGGCAAATTCAACGGTGAAGTAGCTGTCGAAAACGGTAATCTCGTTGTAAACGGAAAAACTATTCGTGTAACTGCTGAAAGAAATCCTGCTGATTTGAAATGGGATGCTATAGGCGCTGACTACATTGTAGAATCCACTGGTCTCTTCCTGACCGCTGAAAAAGCCGAAGCTCATCTCAAAGCTGGTGCCAAAAAAGTAGTTATGTCTGCTCCTTCTAAGGATGCTACTCCGATGTTCGTTATGGGTGTAAACCATAAAGACCTGACTGCTGACATGAATATCGTTTCCAATGCTTCATGCACCACTAACTGTCTGGCTCCTGTTGCAAAAGTCCTTCACGACAACTTCGGTATTGTTGAAGGTCTGATGACTACTGTTCACGCTGCTACCGCAACTCAGAAAATCGTTGACGCTCCTTCTTTGAAAGACTGGCGCGGCGGCCGTTCAGCAATGAACAATATCATTCCGTCATCCACCGGTGCGGCTAAGGCGGTTGGCAAAGTTATTCCTTCATTAAACGGCAAACTGACTGGTATGGCTTTCCGTATCCCGACAGCTGACGTTTCTGTTGTTGACTTGACCTGTCGCCTGGAAAAAGGCGCTTCTTATGACGAAATCAAAGCTGCTATGAAAGCTGCTTCAGAGGGCGAACTCAAAGGCATTCTCGGTTATACTGAGGAAGCAGTTGTTTCCCAGGACTTTGTTGGTGAAGTCAATACCTCAACATTCGATGCTGATGCTGGTATCGCTCTTAGCGACACATTTGTTAAGATCGTTTCCTGGTACGACAACGAATGGGGTTACTCCAACAAGGTTGTTGACCTGATCGCTCACATGGCTTCTCTGTAAGCCCGGACTTCAGGTCTGATGACTGCCTTCGGGTTGTCAATGCTTGAATGATCATAAACCCGGAGAGCCGGTTTCGCGGCACTTCGGGTTTTTTTGAATTCAGAATTTCAGGAAATACCAAAAAACCGGACAAAAAACTATGAATTTGAATAAGAAAACTGTCAAAGATATCGACCTGCAGGGCAAAAAAGTAGTCATGCGCGTTGATTTCAACGTCCCGTTAAAAGACGGCAAAGTTGCTGATGACACCCGTATCCGTGCCGCTCTGCCGACAATCAAATACATTCTCGAAAACGGTGCTTCACTTGTCCTGCTGACCCACCTGGGACGCCCCAAGGGTGAACGCAAACCTGAATTCAGTGTTAAACCAGCTGCCGACTATCTGGCCGGACTGCTTGGTAAAGAAGTAAAATTTGCTGATGACTGCGTCGGCGAAACAGTGGTTGCAGCTGCTGAAGCACTTAAACCCGGCGAAGTTATGTGCTGCGAAAATACCCGCTACCACAAAGAAGAAGACCTCAAACCAAAAGGCGACGCCGACAAGGAAGCCGCTCAGAAAGCTTTTGCAGCTGAGCTTGCCAAACTCGGCAATGTCTATGTGAACGATGCTTTCGGCACCGCGCATCGCGCCCACGCTTCAACTGCAATTATTACAGAGTTCCTGCCCAGAGAAAACTGCGTTGCCGGTTTCCTGCTGGATAAGGAAATCAAATACCTCGGTCAGGCGGTAGCCAGCCCGGAGCGCCCGTTTGTAGCGATCATCGGCGGCGCCAAGGTTTCCGGAAAACTTGAAGTCCTGGTCAGTCTGATGGAAAAAGTCGATACTATCCTGATCGGCGGCGGAATGGCCTACACTTTCTATAAAGCTCTGGGCAAACAGATCGGCAACTCACTCTGTGAGGATGATCTGGTAGATACTGCAAAAGAAATTATGGAAAAAGCCAAAGTCAAAGGCGTTAACTTCATGCTTCCGGTCGACAACCTTGAAGCTGATGCTTTTTCCAATGATGCGAATATTAAAGAAGTCGGCATGGATATTGATGAAGGCTATCTGGCTCTTGACATCGGACCCAAAACTGCCGAAGCCTATTCAGCCGAAGTACTCAAGGCTAAAACAGTGGTCTGGAACGGACCGATGGGCTGCTTTGAAATGCCCAACTTCGCCAAGGGCACTATGACAGTTTGTCAGGCGGTAGCTGACAGCGATTCTGTCAGCATCATCGGCGGCGGCGATTCAGTTGCTGCGGTCAACCAGTCTGGCCTGGCGTACAAGATGAGTCACATCTCAACCGGAGGCGGTGCGTCTCTCGAATTCCTTGAGGGGAAAGAGCTCCCTGGAGTATGCGCACTTGCTGACGCATAATTTTTTTCGGGGGCCTCTCAGGCCCCCGTTTTCCAATATATAACGGCAATTTTTTCAGCAAACAGGCTAACCTATATTGTCTGTTCTAGTTTTTATGCTAGATTAGTCACCTCAATGGAGAAGGTGATTATGAAAAACAAAAAACTCTTGATTTGTATCGCTTTAACGCTGCTAACAGCAATACTCTGCACCGTGTCTGTTCTTTATGTGGACAAGCCGCTGTCTTATGCCATGCATGAAATCAGAATCGGGAAGTACTATGATATTCTTTTTTACATGCAGTTTATTGTAGACATTATGCACAAAATATTCCCGATTGTGCTGCTCTATCTCATCGTCAAGTATATGATCGGTAAATTCGCCTGCTTTGACCGGTTTCTGTTCACGGCTACTACCGGTTGTCTTGCTGCCAATTCAATCAGGGGAGGATTGAAGTTCGTATTCGGCAGGACCTGGACAGAAACTTTTAAAGACGCCAATCCGTCACTGATTCAAAATGGTGTTTACCGTTTTAACTTTTTTCACGGCAGTGAAATCGCTTTCCAGTCATTCCCGTCAGGACATTCAATAATAATTTTTGCCTTTGCCACCGCCCTGTGGCTGATGTACCCCAAAGCAAGGGGAGTGGCGGCAGCGTTATGCGCAATTGTTGTCATCGGACTGCTGGGCTGTAACTTCCACTTTCTTGGCGATATAATTGCCGGCGCATTCATTGGGATATTTACCACTCTGATGTGCTACAATCTGATAAATGTGCAGATGGACAAAAGTCAGAATGCCAAAGCCCTCAGTAAACAACAATGAGGGCTTATTAAATTTCTGCGTTCACGGTTCTGGAGAGTAAAATCATTTTTTTTCAGCTCCGTTGCTGAAAATTCAAGGTTGTTCAAAGCTGCCACGTCATTCTCAATCTGTGATACTTGCCTGGCCCCGGTTAAAACGGAAGTGATACGTTTATCCTTCAGCAACCAGGCAACTGCCAGCTGGGCTATTGACTGACTGCGCTTCCGTGCTACTTCATCCAGAGCCCTTAGAGTATCAAGCCAATGCACAGAATGGAATAGCAACAATGCCGTTTTCTTCAAGGGCGTCAAGCAATCCGGCGGTCAAGCATATTGTATTTCAGCTGATGGATCAGGCACGGCGTTACCAGTTCACGAAGAATTTTTACCGCAACGATTGCAAAGCATAGAATCATATCTTTTTTCTGAAAACATACCACCAGTCTCCTTTTATATTTAGCCAATTATACGGTTAAACATCAATGACAAAAACTCTTTTTAATGGAGAAGTAATAAAATAAGGAGACAGAAAAACACACAGAAATTAATAAACTGGTAAGAAATTCTAGCAAAAATCCCCGGCAGCAGCCTGCCGGGGAAAAATATCGATAATTATCAGGTAAATATTTTTAATTCGAAAGCTTCGGCAAACGGTTCTTCCATAGAAGCTCTTTCAGCGATTTCCTCATTTACCTGCAGTATACGCTCGGCAAAACCAATATTACGTTCGCTCAAATTGCGCATATGCTGCGACTGGTGACACAGCAGCAGGCGGGCTTTCCACTTTGCTGCAGAATCACCGAATTGAGTAAATATATCTTCACGCATGTCAATAGTCTTGGGGTCGCGATTATAGAGGGCAATTAAAGGCTTTTTGCGGGAACTTGCCATTTCCTGGATGTACATCCAGCCTAACTGGTGATCAAAGTTGGTATCCTTGCCATGTGGCAGAATAACTACATCCGGTTCCAGTTCATCAAAAACCGCTTTAACCGGATGGTAATTTTCTTCAAGATCGGCAATCTGTCCGTCCTCACCGGTTACTAAATGCAGAAATTTAATATTTTCTTCAGGTAACCCGAAAACCCTGCAGCTTTCAAGCTGTTCCTCTTCCCGGGTCTGTTCTTTATTTTCTTTGGTCGGTGGATCACAATAAGAGTCCTCAACGCCACTGGCTCCTGAAGACATAACTGATAAGAATATTTCTGCTCCCTTTTCCTGAAACTTCTGCAGGGTAACTGCAACCGCATCAAAATCATCAGGATGCGGAGCGCAAACCCAGACTCTGAGGTTTTCCGGAAACTTGATATCATCAAATTCAGCCGGATAACTAATGCGTAAAAAATTCAGGTCCATAATTACTCTCCAGTTAAAGATTTAAAAAAGCAAATCTTCCTCATGATCCTCTTCCTTAAATTTTTAAGTGCCTTCTCCCGACTCAGGAAAATTTATCCAGGATAAACTTTGATATATCAGATATGCTTTCCTAAATCGTAGCTGAAAGCCCAATGTCACACTTGATGTAATGCTTTCGGCAAAGCCGACCCAGGCTGGGCTGAAATCGCAAAGCCGAAGGCCGGGCGCGGCAGCACACCGTGTGTCTATACACTAAAAAAGCAAATCCTCCTCCTGATCCTCCTCATCTGATAAAGTCTCCTCCGCAGGTTTCACCGCAGCAGTTTTGCGCTCTGATGAAGCATCAAAATCTTCCCATTCTCCATCACCGCCGTTATCCTTGACCAGCAATTCAATTTTTTTCTCAAGATTGCTTAATTTTTTGCGACAAAGCTTTGAAAGGGCACAGCCCCGCTCAAAATGCTGAATCATCTTATCCAGCGGCATATCGCCCTGCTCCATCTGATCAACGATTTCTTCGAGTTCCTCCAGTGCCTTCTCAAATGGTATAGCTGCATTCTTCTGTTGGGCGGCAGTCATAATCGACAATCCTCCATATCCTAAAAGTATAAATATCATCGCAGTATTTATAACCGCAAATCCGGATTTGAACCTGCAAAAATAAAGTACATATTAAAAGAGCATCAAACGTCATAAGTTTCAAGCTGGAAAGTTCTCTAAATAATATTAGCACATTATATTGATATTTTTGAAAACATAGCATATATTAAAGATTCGTTGAGTATATTGGACCACCTAACCGAGGTAAGAAATTATGACTGCAGTAGCATCATTTTGCGGGCTCTGCCTGCTTTTAGTTTTAGGAAAATTTTTAAGAGTTAAGATACCGCTGCTGCAAAGACTTTATCTTCCATCCTCAGTAATCGGTGGAGTGGTCGGTCTGATCATTCTGACAGCATTCAAAAAACACATTCCCACGGCATGGTATGAGGGGTGGAATGACCTGCCGGGCTTTCTCATTAATATAGTTTTTGCAGGGCTTTTCCTTGGGGCCTTTATACCCGGAATCAAAAAAATATGGAACATTGCGGCACCCCAGCTTTGCTATGGACAGATAGTTGCCTGGGGACAGTATATGGTTGGTATTGGGCTGGTTATCGTACTTCTCGGGCCTTTAATGGGAGTACCTGATCAGCTTGGTGTAATTATTCCGGTCGGCTTTGAAGGGGGGCATGGTACTGCAGGCGGCCTTATTCCGGTGTTTCGCGAACTGGGCTGGAGCGAGGGTGGCGACCTGGGGCTGGCGTCTGCCACCGTGGGCATGGTTTCGGCTATTGTTATTGGTATGTGGCTAATTAACTGGGCTGTCCGCAAAGGCTATGTTCAGAACGTCCGCACCTTTGATAAGCAGACTCCCCATGAACGCTGTGGAATTTACCCCGTTGAAGAGCAGCCGCGGGCCGGCCGTCAGACAGTATTTTCTGATTCAATCGACTCACTGGCTCTTCACATGTCCATGGTAGGAATTTCGATTCTGATTGGCTATATATTTAAACTAGGTCTGGAAGAGTTAAACGCTTACGCTCCAGAGTCTGTTCAATCTTTGGGAATTTTAACCAGCTTCCCGCTGTTTCCGCTGTGTATGATCGGCGGATTACTGCTGCAGTTATTTCTCAACCGCGTGAAAATCGGGCATATTGTCAATCACGGGCAGATGCAGCGAATATCAGGAGCGGCGCTGGACTTTCTGGTTGTTGCTGCAGTTGCTTCAATTCGACTCGAATTAATTGTAAAGAACTGGCTGCCGTTTATGCTGCTGGTTCTTGTGGGTATTCTCTGGAATATCTTTTGCGTGCTCTGGCTGGCTGACCGCCTGCTGCCGGAATCATGGTTTGAACAGAGCATTGCTCAACTTGGTCAGTCGATGGGGGTTACCGCGACCGGCCTGATGCTGCTGCGCACTGTCGACCCGGACAGTGAAACTATCGCTCCGGCCGCTTTTGGATACAAACAACTGCTGCACGAACCATTTATGGGAGGTGGACTCTGGACCTCAATTGCCATTCCACTTGTGATAAAAACCGGTGGCCATATGGTCTTTTTAATCAGTTTGATTGCTATAACCTTCTGGCTGATATTCTGGAAACTTTTTCTGAGTCAAGGTCGAAAATTTTTCAATCCGCATGGTAATTAAAAAAGCGCCGCAACAAGCCGGCCTTATTATTGAAAGGAAACAATGAATACCTTTTACAGTTGGTGGGAAAAAAATCGAAAAAACATCCAAGCCCTGTTATTTGACATTGACGGTACGCTGGTGTCCGGTCTCAACCTGCTTGCCGGTGCTGACCGGTTGCTGGCTGAACTCAGGGCACAAAACTTTCCTTTTTTTCTACTCACTAACGACGGTAATCATTCCACGCTTGAAAAAAGCGGACTTATGGCAAAAGCCGGCTTGCACGTTGCCCCTGATGAAATAGTGTCCTGCTCAATGGCACTCGATGAATTCACTGAGGTCAATAACTTGAAGGGCAGAATGTTTTTTGTAATGGGGGATCTTGGTAAACCCTGTTATGCAGAATGGGCCGGACTTGAAGTGTGCCGTGACCTGGAACAAATATATGAGTGTGACGGCATTCTTATTGGTGAGGGGCTTTATAACTGGTATGATAACATTCAGGCCGCCTTTAACTTCTTGTTGCGCTACCCTGACCGCCCGCTGATAGTTCCAAACCCGGACGGTTTCTGGCCCAAAGGCAAAAACGGTGAATTTGGTATTGGTGCCGGCGGCAAAGCCAGATTTATCTGCTCACTGCTTGCAGAGGCGGGTAAAAATGTTTCTCCAGTTTATCTTGGAAAGCCCTATTCACATATCTACCTTTACACCCTGCATCTGCTGAAAAAGCGTTTTGGCATACAAGAGTTGCCAGAAAAAGATGTCATGATGCTTGGAGATTCACTGCATTCAGATATCCTGGGCGCAAATATGCTGGGAATCAAATCCGGCCTGATGCTCACCGGCATAACCACTGCCGAACAAGCGGACGAAGCCTCCGGAAATTACAGACCGGATTTTGTTTTCAATGCATTGATTTAGGTCCAGTGTATACTGAACAGGGCAACACCGGTGAATATTAAGTTAAGCGCCAGAAACACCCAGCCGACATTATACCCGGACCGGGCAGAAAGGTAAGAATACAGGCAAAGAACCACTCCGGCCGCAACCATAATTACATTTGTGCCGACAATAATGCCAAGGCTGAGCAGAACCAGCCCGGCAATGCCGAGGCAAAGCTTGAAGTCAAACTTCCTGATACGGGACATAATCATAATTGTCGCGGCAACCATCACAACCAGCACAATGGAACTGATCAGCATACTGACTCCGAAAAGAGCCAGTATCGCTTCCGTCATAGCAATTCCTTCAATACAGGAAAAGAAATATTCCTTTTCCCAGTATGAAGATATTGCGAGCAGAGTACCGCCGATTATGAACAGGGCGTTCTTGATAACGAAATGATCTACCGGCAGCCCGGCAGTGAAGGCGGCCAAACCCGATATCCCAACTGCCAGGATTATATTGCTTTTCATTTTCGAGATGTGCTCGTTCATCAGAGTCCGGCCCGGTTAAGCTCTACAAAAGTCTGGATCCCGATTTCTACCATTTCGTCAGTCATAATTTTCACCATATCAGGATGTCCAAAGTCATCCTCTTCTCCAAGCACTCCACAAATAGTCCCGCACAATACCCGGTCTTTTGACATCAGAGAACGGTCCTGGCGGTGTGCGTCAGCCATATTACACAGTGTAAAAATCATTGAAGCCTCCATCTCCGAAGCAACCGCTCCGGCACGCTTGAGAATGGCCATGTATTCAGAGTTCTGCTCTGCCATGGCGCCCTGCTTGAATTCACGGGCGTACAGTGAATCCTTACTGTGAAAAATACCGACATGGATATTTCCGCTGTGCTTTGCCTTCTCACTGGCAGTAACTGCAGCTTGAACCATCTCCATAGAGGCCGAGGCAGGATATTCGGCTGGGACATAGCAGCGTGTCGCATGATCATCACGGATTGCCGCCGTAGCGATTGCGTGATCCCCGCCTTTCATAAAAGCCGGCTGCAACAGTCCGCAGGTACCTAAGCGCAAAAACTTTTTACCCCCCAGTTTTAAAAGCTCGTTAAGAATTATATCAACACTGGGAGCTCCCATACCGGTAGAAATCACCCCGATATCGATAGTTGTACCATCACGAGTAATAGTGCCAATGTAGAGATTGTGTCCACGCGAACTTTTTCTGACAGCTGTAACTTGATCAAAATATTCTGAAATCTTTTTTGCCCTGCCGTCAGAACCGGGCACAAATATATAACGTCCTCTGCCGTCATTTCCACACATGTCCTCGTGAGTAGCTGTAATATGCAAAGGTTCAAAATCAGGATCGTAAAACATGGCAAATCTCCTTTTTAAAATATCATAATTCCCAAAAAACTTAAAATCCAGTCCTATTTACCCCCGGACTGCCCGGGGGTATGCATAGCTGCTGTTTTCAATCAGTCGGGCTGCTGTCCTCTTTTTTCTTTTAAAACAATCGCCAGAAGCATCGCAATAAAACAACACACCGGAAGCAGGGTATACGCTGCCTGGTAATCTTGTAGTTTCAATAATACTCCAGCAATATTCTGCGCTACAGCCCCACCGCCCATAATCAGAATAGAGCCAAGACTCATCGCGGTCGCAACCAGGCTCTCGTCATTAGATTCTCCAATCACCGGATAGCCGAGATTCTGGGCACTGGTAATCAATCCCATCACAAAGAAAACTGCAATGAGCAATTCTCCATGCAGGCCTTTGAAATACATAGGCAGCATAATTAACGTTGCCAAAGCCGCGCAAACAATCATCAAGGGCTTTCTGGATTTCATTTTATCGGTAAGCTTGCCCAGCACCGGGCCGCCGATCATTGTACCGATAAGCAACGCTGACATTATCATGTGAGCCTGGCTCCTCAAATGCTCTCCATGCACGGAGACAATATACTTTGGGCCGATACTGAAAACCAGTACCATTATCGGAAAATTCAATAAAGAGGTGTACAACCCGGCCAGCCAGTTCTGCGGCGTACACAAAACTTTGCCGAAAGATGCCGCAATAGAAAGCTCAGAAGTTTTGCCGTCGCTTTTATTTATCGGGCCGCCCTGCGGTTTATCTTTTACAAATAAAAGCACTCCGAGCAATATTAAAACTCCAAGCCCGAGGTTGCAAACCTGTACAGTATGTCCAGAAGTTGCGTTGCGCAGCAGACTGAACACACTGCTGCCGAAAGTGCCGCCAAGCATTCCCAGGGTAATAGCTATGGCAATTGGAAAACCGGACTTCTCCATGCGGAACCAGTTGGCAACAATCCGCATTACCGCAATCAACGCGGATGCTCCGCCAAAACCAATAAGCAGCATACAGCAAACCGCCGGAACCGCACTGTTTACCTGCAGCAGGCCCAAAACCCCAATCAGCATTACAATTATATTGACAGTGAGAACGCGCTTTGTTGAGAATTTATCCAGAATAATCCCGGCAGGAATAAACATAATGACATTGCCTATCAGGTACATTGAGGTAAATGTGGAATAAGGAATGACTCCTGTTAGGTGATATTTTGCAATGTAGTAATCTGCCAGTGTGCCGTTCAGGGCGTTTTGATTAAGCCAGTAAAAAAAGAACATCGCAGTGAAAATTACCGACACCCATGCCTGCAGAACAGAAGGTGAGCTCTTCGAGACGTCTTCATTTGTAATTATATTTGCTGAAGCTGTACTTGTTGCCATTATTTATTTCCTGTTTTGTTGTGTTTTAAGCATGAAGTCCCATAGGCCAAAGCCTCTATGCCCAGAAATTCAGCAATTGTCTGGCCGATATCGGCAAATGTCTTTCTCTCTCCTATAAAACCGGTATCAATAGATTTTCCCCAGAAGAGAAAGGGTACGTGTTCGCGGGTATGGTCAGTTCCTTTCCAGGTCGGGTCGCAGCCGTGGTCCGCAGCAATTACCACCATATCATTTTCCTGAAGAATAGAATCAAGCTCAGGCAGCCTGGAATCAAAATACTCCAGAGCTCCGGCATAACCGGTAATATCCCGGCGGTGACCGTATTCGGAATCAAAGTCAACAAAATTGGTAAATACCAGACTTCCTCCAGGTGCGGCGGAAAACTCAGTTAGTGACTGATCAAACAAGTTTTCAAGCCCTGTTGCCTTGACCTGTCTGGTTATGCCTTGATTGGCAAAAATATCAGCGATTTTTCCAATCGAGATTACATTCCCGCCGCTATTCTTTATTGAATCCAGAAGGGTCTTGGCAGGTGGCAGCACTGAATAGTCATGGCGGTTGCCGGTTCTCCTGTAGTTGCCATTTCTATCTCCAGTAAAAGGTCGGGCAATGACCCTGCCAATGTTCATTCCCATTTCATCAAGGATTCGCCGGGCGGTTTTGCAGATATCGTAGAGACGCTCCAGTCCAAAGCTTTCCTCATGGGCTGCAATCTGGAAAACACTGTCAGCAGAAGTATAAATAATCGGCTTGAGAGTCTTGCGATGTTCATCCCCAAGGCGGTTAATAACTTCAGTCCCGGAAGCATGGCCGTCATCAAGAATACCTTCTTTCAAACCAGCCTCTTCAATGAACCTGTGCATAAAATCCTGTGGAAAACATGATCCTTCTGATGTCTTCTGAAAGTAGAGCCAGTCAAAAAATACCGGTGATCCGGCAATTTCCCAATGGCCGCTCGGCGTATCTTTGCCTTTGCTGGTTTCAACAGCATAACCGTACGCCGCGTCAATTTCCGAACCGGCAACAGGCTGATAACCGGGCAGCTGACTTTTTCTGCTGGCGGCAGCGGCAAGGTATAATCCTTTCCGCTCCAAATTCGGCAATGATAACGGACCGCTTCTTAATTCGCTGTCCGCCTGCCCTTTTGTACAACTCTCAACAATATGGCCAAAGGTATCGGCTCCTGCGTCTCCGAACTTGTCAGCATCCGCTGAACTACCGATGCCAAAAGAATCCATCAGCAGTATTAACACTCTGTTGTTGTTCATTAAAAATCCCTTCAAACAAAAAAATTAAACGCTACCATCTTTTTCATGTTTGCTGCTCCAGTCATCTTGTCAATAGGTCAACGCAGCCTTCAAAATCAGCATTAAAACATAAAAAAAGTGAGGCCCGAGCAGCAATTTGCTGCGCAGGCTCAATTGGAGTCATCGAAATTAAACGCTACTTGGCGTTATCAGCTTTGATCGCATCAGCTATTATCTGAATGCAGTTTGCCATGGAACCGGCATATTTACTTTTGTCCAGCACCTCTGTTTTGGTGCGGTTGGCAACAACTGAGCAAATGCAGGCAGCACGCAGCTTGAAAACACTGCATATTGTCAATAAAGTAGCAGCTTCCATTTCAAAATTAAGGACATTTAACTGCTGCCATTCATCCATGCTGCCCTGAAAATGTCTTCTGACATACCCGGAGTAACTGTCATAGCGTTCCTGACCTGGAAAGAAAGTATCTGAAGAAGCTGTAACACCGATGTAATGCGGAACTTTTAAAGCTTCTGAAGCATCAACCAGAGACTGAGTAAGTGAAAAATTTGAAACCGCCGGATATTCCTGGGGAGCATAATGCAGAGAGGTCCCTTCCAGCCTTACTGCCGCACTGGTAATAATCAGTTCTCCAAGTTCAATGTTCTTCTGAATAGCGCCACAGGTACCGATCCTGATAAAGTTCTGTATACCAATCATGGCAAATTCTTCAATTCCAATACCGACTGACGGCCCGCCCATACCGGTAGAGCATACCAGAACCGGAATTTCGTCAACATAAGCTAAATATGAAGTATACTCACGATTAGTAGCCAGATGTACTGCGTTTTCATCCATCTGTCTGGCAATCATTTCAACTCGACCAGGATCTCCAGGCAATACCGCGTATTTGGCATTTTTGATCATTTCCCTGGATAAGCCGATGTGATATAAAACTTCATTTTCTGGTACAATTTTGCTCATGTGAACCACCTTTGCTGGCTTTTAATTAGTTTATCTGTTCATTTGGCATGTATGCTTCCCTACCAAAGAAATACAATATGTATTAGACACCAGAAAGGCTGTAAAGTTCTGCGAAAATTGGAATATTCCTTAGGGTAAATGATCGCTTAATTATATTTTTCAAAAATAAAGTATTACAGAATTTATTAAATGAACTTTTTTGAAGGATTTCGCTGAACTTAAAAAAAAAGACCTGAATGCATAAAGCATCCAGGTCATATAAAAAATTCAGAATAGTTTACAAGGCACTCAACTGCTTATTAAGTTCAATTGCCTTGAGATAGTATTGCTCTGTAAGTTTTGATTTTTTTACAGTAGAGTCTTCTTTAAGCAAGCTTGTGACTTTCTTTTGAGTCTTGAGCGCTTTATCCAGCAGACCACAGCGATAATAAAGCAGCGCCAGAGTATTCAGACTGGCTACCCTGATTGCCGGCTGAGCTTCTTTTTCTGCAAGTTCCTTTACCCGCAGAACGCATTTGGCTGCAACATTCAGAGCACCCACATCATCAGGGAAGCGAGTCAGCAATCCCCAGGCCATGTCATTCAGGATATCGGGCTCCTTGTTAAAACGCTTGAATACTTCTTCGCCAATCTGCCCGATAAATTTTCTGTAATCAGGGTAGCGCGAAGCAAAATCCATCTGAACGAAGTAGAATCGATCGTAATCAGGGCTCTTCTTGATACACTTTTGCAGAAAGTCCCAGGCCATATCAGGACGGCGCTGGTTTTCATACATAAACATACGCATGCGGATTGCCGGGCCGTTCTCCGGGTCAATTTGCAAAATCCGGTCAGAAATCTCCTTGACCTTGTCAAACATACCGCGCCGCATTTGAAGTTCCAGCTCCTGCTGCATTCTGGAAATTTCCTCTTGAGCAGATGAGCTGTACTTGCCGCTGTAGATCTTTCTCAGCACGGAAGCCAGGTCCGCAGCTTCTCCATCCCAGATAATTTCACCTTTGGCGTTTATCACATAGAAGCGCGGCAGCAAACGGCTCTCACCCAGATATTTAAGAGTAGTTTGACTCTTGTCATCAAGCGCTATTCCATAATTAATTTCAGGGTGTTTTTTAAGGAATGCCTTTACAACATCCTCAGACTCCCGTGATATCGCGATAATCTTCAAACCTTTCGCACGATACTTGTTCTGCAAATATACCAGGAGCGGCATTGCGTCAAGGCTTTGCGGCGACCAGGTGCCCCATAGCTCAAGAATAAAAATCGCGTCTTTGTTTTCACTTTTACGTCCCTCATTAATGGCAATCGGACCATTGAGCAGCCACTTTGAGGTTTTCAAGGGAGCTGCCTCATCTCCAGTCTGCAATGCCATCGCCGAAACACCCGCCAAAGTGCACAACATCAGGATAAAAATAATTCTCTTCATAATTCACACCTCAAGAATTTCAGCAGTTACCGGTCAGTTGTCGATTTTTCCAACCGGAAACTGCCTGATTAAGTCCTCACACCAAATTACAATTCGGGAGCAAACTCTTTAATCTCACGGTTAAGTTCAAAAATTCTGGCAATTTTAAGCAGTTTTTCTTCCTGCAGCGCAGGCGCTATAAACTGAACCCCGACCGGCATGCCGGTTTCCGCACAAATATCAGCCGGTACACTTATACCGCAGTTACCGGAAAGATTCAACGCAATTGTAAAAATATCAGAAAGATACATCTGCAGCGGATCAGACTTCTCACCCAGCTTAAAAGCCGGTGTCGGCGTGACTGGCGTCAGGATAATATCACATTTTTCAGAAGCCTGCTCAAAGTCACGCCGAATAAGAGTGCGCACTTTCTGGGCTCTCAGATAATAGGCATCATAATAACCGCTGCTCAATACATATGTTCCGAGCAGGATGCGCCGCTTGACTTCTTCTCCAAACCCCGCGCCGCGTGATTTAAAGTAAGTAGCAACCAGATCATCAGCTTCTTTGCGGGCACCGTAGCGGATACCGTCAAAGCGCGCCAGGTTGGCACTGGCCTCAGCCGTGGCAATTATATAATACACTGCTACGGCATATTTAGTATGCGGCAGTGAAACCTCAACTATCTCAGCACCGAGCTGCTTCAGCGTCGCAACCGCTTTTTCAACACCGGATTTTACAGAATCGCTCAGCCCTTCCGCTTCAAAATATTCTTTAGGCAAGCCAACTCTTACTCCTTGAAGATCCTGTCCTTTTACTGCTTTTACCGCTTCAGCAAAGCCTTCACACGGCATCGGCAGAGAAGTTGAATCATTTTCGTCCCCACCACCGATTGTGTCAAGCACAATTGCCGCATCAAGCACATCATGCGACATCGGTCCAATCTGGTCAAGCGAGGAAGCAAAAGCTACCAGACCATACCGGGAAACCCTGCCGTAAGTCGGCTTCAGGCCAACTACTCCGCAAAACGCAGCAGGCTGACGAATTGATCCGCCTGTATCAGAGCCCAGTGAAATCGGCATCTCGCCGGCAGCAACACAAGCGGCAGAACCACCGCTGGAGCCGCCGGGAACACATTCAAGATTCCACGGATTGAAAGTCTTCTGAAAAGCACTGTTTTCACAGGATGACCCCATGGCAAACTCGTCCATATTCAGGCGGCCGGCTGGAATAAAACCTTTTGCCTTGAAACGGGAGACCACTGTTGAGTCATAAGGGGACACTACCGGCTCCAGCAGCTTCGAAGCACACGAACAGGTCTCGTCCGCGGCAACAATACAGTCTTTTATACCGACGGGAATGCCATCGTAACAGCTTAATTCCTCACCTGAGGCACGGCGTTTGTCTGAAGCTGTCGCAGCAGCCAAAATCTTTTCTCTGTCCACCTTCAAAAAAGCTTTAACCTCAGAATCAACATCTTCAATACGGTCAAGATATGCCTGGCACAACTCAACAGAAGTAAGCTCTCCGGAAGCCAGCAGATCAGCGGCGGCATGCACAGTAAGAGTTTTAAGATTTAATTCCATCATGACATCCCCTCACCCGGCAGTACCTGAGGTACTTTTATTTCTTCATCATCAACAGTCGCGGGAGCATTAGCCAGCATGACATCACGCGGGAAAGACTCACCGGCGGCATCTTCCCGCCAGACATTAGTCAGCGGAACCGCGTGCGCGGTTGGCTCGATGCCGTCAACATCCAGTTCTTCGAGCTGTTCAATATAAGCGACGATTTCCTCCATGTCGCGCTGGAGGCGCTCTTTTGATTCCGGGTCAATATCAATCCGGGCGAGCCCGGCAACATACCCAACATCAATGCGGCCTTGATCTGCCATAATTATCTGCCTGCCTGTTTTATTATTCTTAAGTTTTATACATGAATACAAGCGCAGGCCATGTAAAAACATCGACCGGCGCTTGCCCTGCCCCGCAAAGGGCCTGTATCATATCTTTCCATAATACGGAAAGTTGATTATTTATGTTCCAGTTCCAGCGTTTTGCTCACCTGATCACAAACTTCAGCCGGGCCGAAGTACTGGATAGGGCCGGGATACACATACTCTGTAGCAACTGACCAGGCTTCGCGGTTAGCCAAGAAATACAGGAACGGTGCCCCGTTAAGTTTTACCAGCGCCTTCTGGATAACCGGTTTATCTTCTCCATGTCGACGCTCCATGTTCATCATCATAGTAATCGGAATACCACCGCAAACCCATTCAGAAGCTGGTTTAGTGGTGTTGCGGACCGATGACATATAACCGGTTTTGCCGGCACCGAGCAGCGCGGAAGCAGTGTAACCAAGGCTGTAGCAATAATCAGCATCATAATTAGAAGGTGCAGCACAACGTCCTTCGTAACCAAAGAAATGCGCCTGAGTGCTGAATTTACCTTTATACTTGCCTTCAGCCTTAAGCTCGACCAGGCGCTGCCTGACCATTTCAGCCAGCATTTTTTCAGTTTCAATCAGGGAAACCTGAACATTGCCGTGCGGGTCACGATCCAGACAGAGCTGCAGCTGTATGCTGTGCGGCAATGAACTGAAAGTATAACTGGTGTCTTTATCGAGATGACTGCTGATAAACTGAATCTTTTCATCAGCGTCTCCAAGTTCAGCAAAAGCAGCGGCTTCCTTAGCCAGCAAGTCATTAAGTTCAGAAATCAGAGATTTCATTTCAGGAATAAATTCAATCAATCCTTCCGGAATCAAAGCCACACCAAAGTAATCACCCTTGGCGGCACGAGCCATAATTACTTTAACCATTTCCTCAACAATCTCACCGATTGTCATTTTACGATCAGCCACTTCCTCAGAAATGATAGCAATATTAGGCTGAGTCTGCAGAGCACATTCCAGAGCAATATGCGAAGCTGAACGCCCCATGAGCTTGATAAAGTGCCAGTATTTTTTCGCGGAGTTTGCATCACGCTGAATATTACCTATCAGTTCGCTGTAAACCCGGCAGGCGGTATCAAACCCGAAAGAAGCCTCAATCTGTTCGTTTTTGAGATCACCGTCAATAGTTTTAGGGCAGCCGACAACATTAATCGGAATACCCTTGCTTTTGTAATATTCTGCCAGCAGACAAGCGTTGGTATTTGAATCGTCGCCGCCGATAACAACCAGAGAATTGATGCCCAGGGCTTCGCAGTTTTTACGGCCAAGCTCGAACTGATCCGCCGATTCCAGTTTCGTACGGCCTGAACCGATCATGTCAAAACCGCCGGTATTGCGGTAAGCGTCAATGATATCGGCAGTGATTTCAACATACTCATTTTTAACAAGACCGTCTGGTCCTCTCAAAAAGCCGAAAAGTTTATTTTCAGGGCTGATAGATTTGAGACCGTCATAAAGACCGGCAATTACATTGTGCCCACCGGGGGCCTGTCCACCTGAAAGAATAACCCCGACTTTAAGAAGAGCGATTTTTTCAGAGTTTTTACCAGCTTCAAATGTAACTTCAGGGCTACCAAAAGTAGCTTTGAACAGCTCCGCTATTTTTTCGCTGTCCGCAACTGAAGTTGTCGCCGCGCCTTCAACAGCTTTAACGTTTGCTCCGTTAGCGAGTGCAGGCGGCAGCTTCGGCTGATAAGCAGCTCTTGCTTTTTGCAGTGCGGAAATTTGAGTCATCTATCTTCCCTTTTTCTTGTATTAAAAAATTTAACTAAAATATAATAAACTGTTTACCACCCCTTCACCCCTGATAAATCAGAATTGGTAAACTAACCTGAATAAGCTGAATAATCAAGTCTGTGACACCCTAAAATAAAAGATTTTTCACAGCAATATGGCGTGTATCTACATTAGTCTGAAATTGATGCCTTGAGGTAATACGATGTTTTAAGCTTAAATACTGATAAAGAAATGCGGCTGAAATTTTAAAGCACAATAATGCCGGAGAACTTTTTGTTCCAGATTCAAGTGGAAATACGCCTGACATATTCGAAAATAAAGATAGTCGCTGCCTGCGCAGCATTAAGTGATTCAAAGTTTCCTGGCATTGGAATGGTAACCCGGTCCGCTCCGGCAAGGCTGCCGACTCCGTGCGCTTCACTGCCGATAATAACAACTGATTTCTTATACAGCCCGGCTTGTGAATAAAGACTCTGCCCCTGATGCGGATCGGTCAGGAAAAAATGCCGGTAACCATAACCACGGGCAGCTTCAGCCAGATACTCAAGACTGTCAAAAACCTGCAGATTCATAGAAAACTGGGCAGCCATCGCTGAACGTATCACCTTGTCATTGAAAGGATCAACCGACCCGGCAGTAAACCATATTTCAGTCAAACCGGCAGCTTTTGCCGTCCGCATGATAGTACCGAAATTTCCGGGATCTCCCACCTGGTCAAGAGCCAGGATAAAATCATCTTCAGGCTTCACTCCCTTATACTCAGGCCGGGCGGCAACTACCAGAATTCCCTGAGAATTGACGGTCGAAGTAAGTTTCGCGAACTCATGCTCCGCAACTCTGAAGACCTCCCCAGTTAGAAAATCAGCCTGAAAGCTGTCAACACAAACCGTAAACTTAACCAGTTCCGGGGCGGCAAGAAAAAGTTCCGCACAACACCTGACTCCTTCACACACACACAGCCCCGTCTTCCTGCGGCCATGTCTGGTGAAAAGAGATTTTATCAGATTGCACTGTTTTCTGGACAAGTCTGCCAAGGTCCATCTCCATATAAAGTTTATTTGCGCAACAGGACAGTTTCATCCGGTTGCGCAAATAATGATCTAACTGCAAATGCGAAGCTTTTTGGATCTACTTTCCGGTCGGCTCTGCTGCGGCAGGTGCCTGCGACGCAGACTGATTCTTCAACGCCTCAAGTTCTCCGCCTTTAACCATACCAAGCATGAATTTAGCCTGTCCCTGCCAGAAATCAACTGCCATTCCAGCCTGAGTCGCAGGTGTCATGCCTGCGGTCTTTGCAGATTTCGCAAGGTATTTCTCGGCATTCTTGAGATCGCCGGTCTGAGCATAAATGCGGCCGGCACTGTAATTAGCTTCAGCACGGAAAGTATCCGGCAGCAATCCACCCTCGCCGATTCGGGCAAAGGCTTTGGCTGCTTCAAGTTTTTTACCTTCGAGTTCAAGTGTATAAGCTTCATCCATTCTGGCACGCCATATCATCTCCTTTGGAGCGTCACTGCCAGTAAGCATTTTAAACTGCTCATGAGCTTTGTCGAACTTCTTCTGTGAAATATAAATCCTGGCAAGTTTGAGGCGGGCAAAGTTAGCGGCCTTATATTTGCCATAGGTCTTTAAAGCCTTGATTACCTCTTCTTCAGTTGTGGCATTGGCAAAGGCATTCTTTGCCTTGCGGTCAGCCGCCTTGTGCACCTCCCGGACTGTGACCCAGACCCCGACAGCGATTACAATAATTACCGCCGCGGCCACAAGCTGCCGCCAGTAGTTACTCAAAAAATGTTCAAAACGATCAAAATCATCGAATAATTCGCTGGAAATCTGGGCGTTAATCGCTTTCTTCTTTTTTTTGTCCATCGCCATAACCTGAAAATCCTTTTATGTAAACTACTTTTAGTGTATTCAGCAACTATAAAGCATATATATTAAACGCATTCATGGCTAAATCAATGTTAATTACCTATTTTTCATCAAAATTACAAGCGTAAAACCCTTTAAAAGCGGACACATAATCGGTATATTAGCAACATAATTATAAACTGCAGTCAAGGATTAATTAATGAAAGATCTCTCCTGTTTAAATGCGTTAACCCGCAGCTGGACTAGAATGCTGCGCATTCTGTTCAAGCCTTTTTCACTGGATAAGTGGCTGGTTCTGGGGTTCTGTGTCTGGCTTGCTTATATGTTTGAGAATCTTGGCGGGTCCTTTAATTTGAATTTAGGGAAGTTGAGCGGTTCCGGCTCAGCCGGCAATGATCTGGGGCCAATCTGGCCATGGCTCAAAAAGCTGCTGCTGAGCAACAAGCCGCTTTATGCCAGGCTGGCAGATTTACTTGGAGTAAACCCGGGAACTCTGCTGATTGTATTTGCCGGAATCGGTATCGTTCTGATTATAGGGCTGATAATAACCGTAACAGTTTTGTGGCTCAAGTCGCGATTTGAATTTATCCTGATCGAAAACCTCGCACTGAATAAGGCCGATATTACCGCATCCTGGAAAAAATTTAAACAACTGGGAAATTCGGCGTTTGCATTTCGTATTGTTGTCTGGCTGCTGAGCCTGGCTGTAATGGCATTCCTGGCACTGACTTCTTTTCTATGCTTTATAACCTGGCTGAAAAAGTGTGCCGTAAATGAAAAGCTGGTATACCCGGGCTGGCACACTGCTGCAGCGATAATCCTGATGTTTATACTCTGGCTGACAGTATCACTGATACTAAGTCTGATTAATTTCTTCTTTAAGGAATTTGTTCTGGTAATAATGTACAAAAAAAGAAACAACGCCGTAAGAGCCTGTTACTATTTCTTTGAGCTGCTTAAGGAGCAGACCTGGCTGTTTATCCGCTATTTGCTGATGAAAATTGCGGTTTACCTGGCGTTTGGAGTGGCAGTTATAATTATCATAGTAATGACTTGCTGTCTCGCTGTCCTGCCGTTGATTATTCCCTATGTGGGAACGGTAATTCTGCTGCCGGCTTTTGTCTTTTTCAGACTGCTCGGCATGGAAATGCTGGCGGGGTTCGGCTCGGAGTTTTCAGTCTTTCCAGAGTCAGAACCGCCGCCATCGCCACCGCAGCAAAGCTGAACTGAATCAGCTTTGCATACTGGCAGCTTTATGATTTACCAGCCCAGCCAGGGTTTCTTGGCCTGCTTGGCAATCTCAACGTTATCCTCCCAGACAGCCAGACCGGTTTTAAGGTCAGTCAAGGTCATGTGGATAAAGAAATAAGATTCCGATGTACGCCCGCTTTTGGTCTTCTGCTGGACTATTTCGCCGGCAAGAGACATTTCCGGAGCAATGGCAGTACCCTGTTTTACAACGGTTTTCTTGTTGAACATTTCATCATCAGCCAGTTTTCTGACCTGACGCGAAGCATTGTCCTCAGCGCCTTTTCCAGAAACCGCAGTTGTAGTAATTGCCTGTCCGGAACGCAATACAGCCAGACGTATTCTATCAGTCAGCAGGCGGGTATTGACATGCTGGCTGGTTGAATTTTTCACCGTGCTGATCATGATCACGGTTTTCCTGCCGTCATTACGCTTCAGAACGCCGGAATCCAACATGGTTTTGACACACTTCTCTCCGGCAATCTGCCAGTCCTTGAAGTTAATGTCATCAACCGTTGTCAACCCCTGATTGCTGCTCGGATCAATCCGGTGTGGATCAGTTCCACAGCCGGCAAGCATAAAACCGGCAATACCAATAACGGCAGCCATCATAATCAATCTAAGTTTCATGTTTTACCTCATCTTTCTTTATATTAAGCAATTCATTGCTCAGTCATTATCATATTCACGCAGGCTCAACTTGAAGTCCTGACAGTTTTTATTGGGGGCGACAGCCTGGAAATAAACCTCATCCCCGGGAATTACGCTCATCGGGAGCCAGTTCATAGAAGGCGTCGGTATTACCATGCCGTCTTTGTCAAGCCAGGTGAACTTATAAAGCACTTTGTAAGGCTTGCCTCCAGTTAACGAACTCCAGAGTTCACTGAAGAAGCCAGTCCGGGCGTTCAACGCCGTAACCTGTACTTTCAAAAGTCCGGCTTCATTTACTTTCTTGTCTATGCGGATAATTTTGAGACGGTCACGTAAAAACCTGTCGGTTGAGACCTTTTTAGACATAACCTCCTGCGGCTGCATAACCTTGTCTTTGTTTTCGACACTGTTTACAGTATTCTGACATCCGCAAAGAGCAATACCAGCAGCCAGGCATATTGCCGTAAAGCTGACCATTTTCATTAAATACCTCCTAAAATCATTTAATTTCAAATACTTGTATATTTACTCCGGCGGGAACTCCCCGCGCGAAAATAAAAGCGATTCTTGTTGCAGGCTGCAGCTTGATATCAAGCTGTTTAGACGATCTTACTATCTTTCCCTTCTGGCGCAGAAACAGTTGACCAAAACCGTTGATTCCGCTGGTTGTCAGAGTAAGCTGCCGGTCTTCCGGAATCGGCAGCTGGGCCGCCTGTACCTCTGCCGGCAGCATCTCCCAGCATCTGGTATCAGCCGTATTGAACAGGTATGCATAAAATCCGGTCGCAAAATAAGCCGCGATTTCATAGCCCACACCCTGCCGTCTGGCAGCCTCAATGGCAACCGCATTTGCCAGGGCTTTAGTCAATGTCGAAACCGCAATTCTGGTTATCATTGAAGGTAAATTTTCGTGATATTCCTGGGCAAAGACCGCGTTTATGTCAGCAATCCTGGCCGTTCTGACATCATTTACGCCCCCCTGCTCACTGTACTTAAGAACCAGGTTGGTCCACTCCGGCTTTGAATATACACCTACTGGAAAAGCAAAACCAATATAACTGACCCAGGGCAGCACCAGAGAAAACTTTTCCTGCTTGAAGGAGGGACCGCGCCCGTTCATAAAAATCACATAAACAACTTTATCATCAAGTGGGAATCTGAACGGCGGCACTTCAGTCAGATTCATGGGAACAAAGCTGCCGGTAGCTGTTGCCGCAGTAACATAGTTACGCTGCACCAGCGAAGAATCCGGCTCCATGCGGTACAGCTCGCGCATATCCACCATTGCCTCTTCCATATTGCCCTCGAGAAAATAACCGATTGCCGACATATAAGCAATGAAAGGATTTGCCAGACTGGCATATAGTTCATTTGATTTTGTCGCTGCGGAGTCATAGGCTTTCCTGACTTTTGCATTCTCCAGCAGCTGTTCAAATGAAAGATCTGTGCCGTCCTGACTAGAAAGTTTTGCTGCCTGTTTGCTGTTCTCGAGCCGCGCCGATTCTATATCCTTACGGGTTTTTTCAATTTGTTCTTCAAAAATCTTTTTGCTGTCCTTATGCACCTCACGCATACGCCTGATTTCCACCAGGGCTCCGGACAGATCTCCCATGCCGAGATAATCAAAAGCCCGGTAGGCATACAGCATCTGACGGTCAAGAATACTGCCGCTGTACGGCAGAGCATTCAGATTTGTAACCGCAGAACCCGCTTCAGCTCCGACTTTGCGCAAATTTACGGTAGCACGATTGTCATATTCCTTTATCAGGTAATCGGCCCGGTTAAACGCCACCAGACTGCGATCGGCATATCCGGCATCAAAATCAGCAGTACCCTGCTCCAGGCACCACATCAGTTCATCGCCAGTGCCTGAACGAGCCTTGACCTTTTTGCCAAAACTTTTGGCAGCCGTGTCAAAATGGTTATCATAAAAATTGTTTGCCGCGCTACTTTTCTGCTGATGGGCATCTATCACCGTCGAACAGCCGGAACCTAACAAAACCATCGCCACCAGGGTCACAAGTGGCGGGATTACTTTCACGCTCTTATACACTTACAAAAACTCCATACGTAAGATCAAATATTACATACCGCCACCCCGAAACAGTTAAACTTAGTCTTTGATGCGGCAATTATCAAGTTTCAGGCAATAAATATTGTAAAGTTTAGAGTACTAATATTTGTTTAAGGAGGCAAAAGTCAGCTTTAAATTTGTAATAGTGACGGCTGCAATGTATTGGTTTAAATCCGGATCAACTGGGAGGAAACATGAACTATCTGGCACACATGGCCCTGGCCCCTGATAATGATAATGCAAGAATTGGCAATTATCTAGGAGATTTTATAAAAGGGCTTGAAGATGTATTGCGCTGTCAATACAGCCAAGCTGTTGTTGACGGCATAATGCTGCATCGCAGAATTGACCAGTTTACCGATTCAGCAACTGAATTCAACTTGATGTGTGCGGTCTTCAGGTCAAAGTTCGGCAGAGTCGCCCCAATAATTGTCGACGTTATGCTCGATCATCTGCTGATCAGGCACTGGGATGAATTCATGTCGGAATCCTTTGAAACTTTTTTAAGCAAGGCCTACCGCTCTCTGCACATGATTGTCAATGATAACAACTACCCGGAGAAATGCCGAAAATTCACACGGCGCCTTATTGAACGCGACGCCTTCAATGTTTACAGCTCCATGGAAGGCATTCACGAAATTCTATGCAGCATTAACCGCCGTTTAAAAAATCGGACTCGCCTTCCTGAGGCCTCCCCGGTAATAATAAATAATTTTATTGAGCTGGATACACTTTTTATCCAGTTCTTTCCAAAACTTAAGTGCTTTTCGGAAGAGAATTCATGATCAGGTGAAAAACAAAGTTTTTGGAACCTGGAACTAAACAATCAGGGCAAAATTAAAAAGAAAGCGCCTGCTCCGGAGAGCGGGCGCTGACTCAATAACAGAATCGGTAAATCAATTAAAAATTATGACAAACTATGCCGTCACGCAGCTTCGGCTCAAACCAGGTTGACTTGGGCGGCATAATTGCATCAGCATCAGCAATATCCATAAGCTGTTTAACAGTAGTCGGAAACATGGAGAAGGCAACAGCATGGCTTCCGCAGTCAACCAGCTTTTCTAGTTCTCCGATACCTCTGATTCCGCCAACAAAGTCAATGCCCTTGCTGGTGCGGGGATCTTCTATGCCAAGCATCGGCCCCAGAATATTGCTTTGCAGCACACTGACATCAAGGCAATCAATCACACCAAGTGAGTTGACATCAAACTTCGGCACAACCAGATACCATTTGCCGGCAACATACATGCAGAATTCGCCGGATTTCTGAGGTTCTGGGTTACTTGTCAGAGTAACAGTGAAATCTTTAGAAATCTTTTCAATAAGCTCTTCAGCAGTCAGACCGTTAAGCGTCTTGACCGCACGGTTATAAGGCAGTACTTTCAGCTGGGAAGCCGGGAAGGTCACCGCCAGAAAGAAGTTATAATCCTCATCACCGGTATGGTTCGGGTTTTCAGGAGTGCACTCAGCCTGGGTACGGGCCGCCGCCGCACTGCGGTGGTGACCGTCCGCAATATAGAGGTAAGGTATTTCTGCAAATAATTCAGACAGCTTTTTGCTGTTTTCAACATCGACCCGCCAGAGGGTGTGCTGGATACCATCTACGGCAGTAAAGTCAAAAAGCGGAGTTTCCTGAGAAATCTTTTCAACGAGGGCGTTGATCTGATCTGAATCCTGATAAGTCAAAAAAGCCGGACCGGTATGCGAACGCAAAGTCATAACATGACGGGTACGGTCATCTTCTTTGTCAGGGCGGGTTTTTTCATGCTTTTTAATAATATTGTTCTTATAATCGTCAGCAGAGGCTGCACCAAGAATCCCGGTCTGGGAATGGTCGCCCATGATCTGGCGATAGACATAAAGGTGCTCCTCGGCATCAAGTTTCAGCGGAGCTGTTTCGCAAAGTTTCTTGAAATTTTCTGCGGCTTTTGCATACACGCTGTCAGAATACAGGTTAACTCCTGGTTCCATATCGATTTCAGGCCGAGATACGTGCAAGAATGAAAGGGGATGACCTTTGGCCAGTTCGGCCGCTTCCTGAGAATTGACAACATCATAAGGTACAGCTGCTACTTCAGCAACGTTTTCCGGCACGGGCAGCAACCCGTGAAAAGGCATGATTTTCGCCATTACTAACGCTCCCTTTTGTTTTTAAAACCTTTAGACTATATTGATGAACACTGCAATGTAACCCGCATAACTGCAAGTTCAACTGCAGTCCACAAAAATGCCTTATCTTAAGCTGTAAAGTGGGCAAATCCGGCATAAATTGTTACTACTACAATCAGCAGCAGAACACCAACCAGGCCGGCATATTTCCAGGGAGTCATATCAACTACCTGAGCGTCTTCGTGTATCCATGGTACTTCGCGCGGCCAGAATTTGGCGGAAATAACCATAAAGAACACCAGTATTATGAATACCATACCTACAAAGTGATAATCATGTAAATTCCCGGCCCAGTCGCTGAACGGGGGGACAAAATAACCAAGAGCAATAACTGAACAGCCAGTGATCAAAGCAATTTTTGCGGCACCGGCTGTGACTCTCTTAGTCAGCATGCCCACCAGCACTACCGCAAATATCGGGATAAAATAAATACCGTTCATTTTCTGCAGATAACCAAAAATGCTGTCCTGTCCGGCCAGCATCGGTGCTATAATCATTGAGCAGATGCCAATAATAAAACCAAAAATCTTACCGGCGCGAACAACCTGATAATCCTTGGCATTCTTATGCAGAATATTTTTGTAAAGACCAAGACTGAACAAAGTGCATGTTGAGTTAAGAGCACCGTTGAAAGAGCTCAGAATAGCTCCGATCATAACCGCTGCAAAGAAACCAGCCAGATAGGGTGGCAGCACGGTACGTACCAGAGTCCCGTAAGCGGCATCGTTTTTGATACCATGTTTTGAAAAAAGATAAAAGGCGATAATACCGGGAAGTACCAGATAAAGCGGGCCGATAAGCTTCAGGAATCCAGTCAACAGAACCCCTTTCTGGCCTTCAGCCAGACTGCTGGCCCCGAAAGTTCTCTGAATAATCTGCTGATTTGTACACCAGTAAAACATATTAATAATCAGCACTCCGGTAAAAATCGTTGAAAACGGTACTGATGACTCATTACCGCCGATAGAGTTTAATTTTCCGGGAATAGTCTGTTTCAGAGTAACCAGTCCTTCCCATACGCCGTGACCTCCGCTGACAGCGTTCAGGCCAAAATAGGTAATCATAAATCCACCAATTAACAGACCTATCCCGTTCAGGGTATCAGCAACCGCACAAGTCCTCAAACCACCCCACAGCGCATAAACCATTCCCACACAGCCAACCATCCAGACGGTTGTCCATAACACAGCAGTTTCACTTTGCAGACCAAAAATATGTTTAATATCAATAATCTTACTCATGCCCATGGCACCTGAGTAGAGGATAATCGGAATCAGGATCACGGTATAGGCCACCAGAAAAATCATATTGGCTATAACGCGGGTTTTATGATCAAAACGAATTTCAAGGAATTCAGGGACAGTAGCAATACCGCTTTTTAAAAAACGCGGCAGAAAAAACAAAGCCATCGCCACCAGGGCTATCACAGCAATCACTTCCCAGGCCATCACACAGAGACCATCTTTAAACGCGAGACCGTTAAGGCCGACCATCTGTTCGGTAGAAAGGTTGGTAAGAAGCAGAGAACCTGCTATAATCGGAAAAGTAAGACTTCGCCCTCCCAGGAAATACCCCTGATTACTCTTATGATCGTCCTTCCGTGTAATTAACCATGTGATAAGACCGACGAGTCCAATGACCCCCAAAAACGACGTTATGATAATGCTTTGCATCAATGTCCCTTACTGTGTTTTTGAATTTTTTAGTCTGAAGTACTAATGACAAGACAGTGCTCTGGCAATTAAAGTTCCTCCTCGCAATGATTATTTTTATTATTTAATTAGGTTAAAATAATATCTATACGCTTTAAAGTTTAATTATCGTAAATAAATAAATTCGCAAAAAACCTTCTAAATCAGCCAATCACCCGTTCCACCGGCTCAATATAGCGCTCCTCAAGGCGGTGAACTTTTCGCCGCCACGCAGCCAGGCGCATCATTTTTGAGTGGGTGCATTCCTGCTCTCCCAGCTCGCAGCTGCCGTCTGCACGCGTACCTCCGCAAGGACCGTTAGCCAAGCCCTTAGGACAAGTTTCCGGACAGACAAAGAACGTCTGCGGCAGCCGGCAATGTGAACATTCCTGACAGCCGGCAAAGAGCTTTTTAGCGATAAAATGCGCTCCCGGATTCTGCCGGTCGGCATGTGGAAACATAAACTTACGCAGCCGGTAGAGCCGCTTCTCTCTCTTTGAAAGGCCTTCGCTGTTGAATTGGGTCATTTCAGCTGTGCCGTCAAGATGAGCACTCGAGAAAAGTTTGTCAAAAAGATAAAAGCAATTTGGATAAGGAGCCATTTCAGCCCTCGCCAGATGCTCGATATACTCCTGTTTCCAGTCATCAAAATTTCTGAATTCATTTAATGCGGAAGTGACCCTTTTCGCGGCAACCCGTACTTTGTCAGGAGAGTCGAGACCGGCAATCTGAATGCCGCTGAAACCAAGCAGCCTGCAGCCAGCGGCCTGCAGTTCAAGGCGCCGCCACTGAGCCGCTTCAAACTGATTGTGGGAATATTTAAGCTCATTTTCCAGAATTGTATTGAAATCAGGTGATATCCTGACCCCGGGCACATGACCACCCTGCAGTTTTTCAAGTCTTTCCGGAGTGAGTATCATCAGTCTGGCAATTGTTGGAAAATGCAGTCCACGATAACCAAGATACCACCTTAATTCCTGCAGCTTCAACATATCCCAGCCAATCTGGGTAACAACAAATCTGGCACCATGGTCAAGTTTTTTGATCAGTTTCAGATATTGCGGAAATAAATCTTTTGGAGCGTACTTATAAGGGTTGCAGACACAACCGCAGAAAAAAGGATTTTCAGCTTTTATCCGGCGCAGCATTTCAAGTTGACAGACACTGTCAGAAAAAACCATATTCCGACCGCTCTTAAAGGTCTCTCCCGGGTAAAGATTGCCGCTGACCGGGACAATATTGCGAAATCCGCCTGCCGAACAGAGTTTAACCTTTTCACCGGCCTCCTCCATTGTCGCGTCACGCCCGCTTATATAAATCACATGACGATCACGGGTATCAGGGGAGAGCGAAGCTGCATATTGAGAGGCACTCCACGTATCCGGAGTTCCGAAGCGATCAGTAATGGCCAGGCCGGTAGGCAGTTCATTTATATTCAACACTGCATACTCAAGTTCCTGAAGCCGCTCACCGGCTATTGCCGGATCAGTCCCTGTGGTAGGAGCGGATTGTTCCACCAGCATGACAAAAACCCCGTTGTCCAGACAATTCTGGAAACGGTTCATGGAACTGTCAAAGTTCATTTCAAGCTGGAGGCCGCCATAACTCATTCTGTACTCCCAGTAACTATCCCGTCCGCCGGTTCCGGCCCGGGTCATAAATAAAGAATATACCCGCTAGTATGTTAAAAACAATAATAATAGCAGTATATAATATCGGAATTGTAGCACTGTTGCAGATTCCGCCTGCAACGAGAATAACACTGATGGTCACATCACGCAGACCAACGCCGGAAACAGTAAAAGGCAGCAGTCCGGCAATATTACCGATAATTACCGCCGAAATTACATACAGCGGGTTAATACCGGACATTCCCAACGCTTTCATAATAAGGTAAACGACAAAAACCATATTCAAATGCACCAGAAACGCACTGGTTATACACATTTTCAAAACCAGCTTCCACGAACCGCGATAAGTATCAATAGCACTGGTCAGACGGGTGACGGCCCCGTGTGTATATTTATCACCGAGTTTCATCAGCCAGTCAATCGGCTTGACTTTTCTGAGAATATCATGGAAAAACATTGCCAGCATAGCAAGCAGTCCGGCCAGACACATACCCATCAGCACTACAATACCGACAACCCGCAAAGTATCATTAAGTTTTATAACATCAAGCTGTACCCGCATAAGCATTGGAATCGAACAGGATATCACTATCAGGGCAACAGTAAACAGCCCTACCATACCGGTCATGCGGTCAACAAGAATAGAAAAAGCGCCTTCAATCTTTTCTCCCTTTGGAGCACGGCTGGTCAGAAAACCAATCTTGGCCACATCTCCTCCAATCGAGCCGCCAGGAATCACCAGCGAAAAGAAATATCCTTTCATCGTCAAGGCCACCGCTTCCAGAAAACTGAATTTCACCCCGAGGACATGGGCCAGCCGGAACCAGCGCCAGGAACAAACAAACATATGGAAGATATATGCAGAACAGGCCAATCCCATCCAGAGCCAGTTGATATTCTTCAGGTTATCTACAAAAGTATCAATATGCTTATGCAGCAACCAGCCGATAATTGCGACAGCCAAAGCGATTCTTAACAAAAACCAGAAAACTTTTTTAAATGATCCGCCGGTCTCAGCCTTGACCAGCGCGGGGTCTTGAGCTTCACGCTCAAAAGCCAGGATATCATCTCCTGTTTCCATTACTATGTCCTTTTTATTAAAAACAACTGCGGTATATATTTTTCAGACTGCAGCTGATACGCAATGCTCAATCTGTTCTGTTCAGGCATTAATTTAGCACAGAAACCTTTACTGAACAATAGTCTTACCCAAAAACAACAGTATAAAAAAAGCCCCGCGGCTGCGGGGCGATGTCTCAAAATGAGAAACGCTTATCGTGCGTAGTACTCAATAACGCTCATGATGTTGACAGGAACCGGAATTTCTTCAACTTCAGGAGCACGCACCAGCGTAGCTTTCAATTCATCAAGATTTACTTCCATGTAACCGGGAACAGTAGTGTTGCTCTTCTTGGCGGTTTCAGCAATGGAAGGAGATTTTTCAGCATTGATTGAGATGACCTGACCCTCTTTTACAACAAAAGAAGAACGGTCAACTTTCTTGCCGTCTACCAGGATGTGACCATGGTTAACAAACTGCTTGGCAGCGAAAATTGAAGGCGCGAAACCACAACGCAAAAGCATTGAGTCCAGGCGCTGTTCCAGATTGCGCAACAGTTTTTCGTGAGCCTGACCCTGACCTTTTTTGGCCTTGGCATAAGCTATACGCAGCTGTTTTTCAGAAATCGCGTAATGACCGCGGAGTTTCTGCTTTTCCAGCAGCAGAGTGCCGTAAGTAGACAGTTTGCCGCGGCGGGTTTTACCATGCGGTCCTGCCGGATACGGACGTTTAACACTCGGGCACTTCGGATCGTTCCAGATGCACTGGCCGACTCGACGACAAAGTTTGTGTTTTGCTCGACTTGCAGTAGCCATTTTATCCCTTTTTCCTTTACGGTTATTAATTTTTCACGAATCCAGGTGTCAAGCCATATTAAAAATCTGGGGCCTGAATCCGCACTTCTTACAAAAGAGCTGGTAAATTAACCCGTTCACTGGTATTCTTCAAGGAACCAATATAAATTAATTAAGATTTTTTTAGAAAAACCCGCAAATCGTGGAGAAAAATGCATCATGATTCTTCGTAAAAATCTATTATTAAAGCTATTAACCATCGCCTTGATGGTGCCGTTCTGCCTGCATGCCAGAGTTTACACCGGCCTCGAAGTATTCCTGTCAAAATATACCGGCGTCGTAAAGAATAAACGAGTCGGACTGATTACGAATCCAACTGGAGTAAATGCCCAGCTGCTCTCGGCAGTCGACCTGCTGAAGCAGGACCGCCGGGTCAACCTGGTAGCGCTCTTTGCTCCGGAGCACGGTATCCGCGGCAACCTCGGAGCCGGAGAACATGTCAGAAATCAGCGCGATGCAAAAACCGGACTGCCGGTATATTCGCTTTACGGAGGCAGAGACCATCGTCCCCCTCCGGGATCATTAAATAACATTGACGTCCTGCTTTACTGTATTCAGGACGTGGGAGCCCGGTCCTATACCTATATATGGCATCTGGCTGAATGCATGAGTGCCGCGGCCGCAGCTGGAAAAACTGTGATTGTGCTGGACGTGCCGAATCCGCTCGGTGCTGTTCAGGTAGACGGTCCGACTGTTGAGCCACGCTTTAAATCGTTTATCGGCCTTTATCCAATCCCTTATGTTTACGGTCTGACCGTTGGGGAACTGGCCCGTTATTTGAACCGTGAAGAGAAAATCAACTGTAAACTGTATATCGTCCCGATGGCCAATTACCGCCGCGGCATGAACTGGCATGATACCGGCCTGCCATGGGTACCGACCTCGCCCAATATCCCGTCTCCTGAATCTGCCTGCTGCTATTCAATAACCGGCCCGCTCGGCACTTTAAGCTCAGTGAATATCGGGGTTGGCGGCACCCTGCCTTTTCAGGTAGTAACCGCACCATGGATCAACGGCGAAAACATGGCGTACAAACTTAATGTTCTGCGGCTGCCGGGAATACGCTTTCGTCCTATATACTATAAACCGACAGTCGGGCTGTTCAGAGGGCAGAATACTCAAGGGGTACAGATTCATATTACAGATGTATCCAAACTCAAGCCAATTACTACCTGTATTGCCATCATGGATTACCTGCGGAAAAACTGTAAGGAGTTCAGATGGAAGCTTAATAAATACCGCAATCAGAACAAAGAGGGATTTGACAAAGCAATGGGAACTGCCAGTATTCGCCAGATGGTTATCAGAGGCAGCAGCTGGCAGTCCATAGCCCGCAGCTGGCAGCGCTTTGATGAAAACTTCAAAACCAAAGCCCAGAAGTATAAAATCTACAAATAGAGCCAACCAGTTTTAAGACCGGGTGTTGAGCAAACCGTGTTCACATGTCAAACCTCAACACTCAGTCTCAATTCAATTTGGGGTTATGCCCCGGAGTCGTTTCCGGGCCGTTCCATATTGTAAAGCCATATCGACGCTACCTCACCAAAGAACTCTGAAATGGTCAGCTGCGTAGTGTCTGAGCAAAATCACGGATTATGGTATTTGCCGCCGCGGGCGATATCAAGGCCCCGGTAAAGCTGTTCAAGAAGAAACATGCGGGCCATTTCATGGGTCATGGTCATTCTGGAAAGCGCCATCAGGCAATCCGCTTTAGCCTTTACTTCTCGAGTAATACCAAAGGGGCCGCCTATAACAAAGACCAGTTTCCGGTCAGCTGAAGCAATTTTCTTTGAAAATTCTCTGGAAGTAAATTCCCTGCCTTCCTCACTTAAAACAAAAATCTCACCACGCTCTTTTTCGAGGGCCTTCAGCAAGGCAGCTCCCTCTTTTTCCTGAGTAGAATCCTTAAGTTCCATTATCTCAAGCTTACCAAATTTTCCAAGCCATTTGATAAACTCATTTATTTTGCCACTGATATTACGATCTTTGATTTTGCCTACGCAGATGATTTTGATAAGCATGCCGATTCCTACTTAATAACGCCGCCGCCGATTAAGAATTCCCCGTCATAAAAAACCGCAGCCTGTCCCCGGGTGATTGCCCGGCGCGGCTCATCGAGCAGCACCTTAACTTCACTGGCATTTTCAGCGGCTTCAACCCTGCCTCCGCCCGGCGCGCTGCGATATCTGATCTGCACCTGATAGTGCTGCGGCAGTTCCGGCATGCTGCCAGCCTGCCAGTTAACTTTTGTTACCTCAAATGACTCAGACATCAGGCCATTTTCATCCGTAGTCAGCCTGACGCTGCCGCTTTCAGGGTCAATTGACTGCACATAGCCGGGCCTGCCAAGTGCAACGCCCAGCCCCTTGCGCTGACCAATGGTGTACTGATGCATTCCAGAATGCCGGCCGACAATACGGTCCTCATGCACGAAATCACCTGCCCGGCGTTTTCCATCAAACAAACGCCTCAGGGTTTCCGGGAAAGGCTCACCGTCAACACAGAAACAGGCATCCTGACTGTCTTTTTTGTCAGAGTTCTGCAAACCAAGCTCACGGGCAAATTCCCTTACTGCAGATTTGCGCATTTCTCCGATTGGGAAATGAATCCTTGACAACTGCTGCTGAGTCAACCGGTAGAGAAAATAAGTCTGGTCTTTTTTGGGGTCGCTGCCGCGCTGTAATTTGAATATGCCATCCTGATTGACAATTCTGGCATAGTGCCCGGTGACAATCGCGTCGGCACCAATGTCGTTTGCAAACTGCAGCAGCTTTCCAAATTTTATAACCTGGTTGCAGAAAGTACAGGGATTAGGCGTCCTCCCACGGTCATATTCATCCCATGCCGGGCGCAGAACCTGCTGTTCAAATTCAGGGTAAAGATCGAGAAAATGGTGCTCAATATCCAGCATTTCACACACTTCCTTTACCGTTTCCTCATCAGACTTTGAGGCACAGGTTTGAACTCTGGCAAATTCCGGATCAGGACTTTTCAGCCTTAAAGTCGCGCCGACAACCTCCCAGCCGCGACGCCTGCATACCGCTGCCGCCACAGAGGAATCAACGCCGCCGCTCATCGCGGCTACAACCTTGTATTTTTTATCAGTACTTTTCATGTTGGTACAGTCCAGTTTCATAAACAATAATATTTGCAGTAATATTACTCACAAAACCGTCTTTTCAATTTTTTAATATAACTTCCAGATTATTGATTACCGGCAACCTGTGTCAGTATAAAAAAACCCCGGAACCAGCCGGGGTAAAAAATGCTAAGTCCACTATCCGGTACTGCTTTCAAGTTCAAGGTATTTCTGCTGAATAACCTTGGCAAAGTCTTCACAGCAGGCGTTAATATCAAGATTGCCTGAGTCAAGCACCAGTTTGATTTTTTCCTTATGGTCTTCACATTCAAGAGAAGCCAGCATTTTTCGAGTTTCAGGACTCACATTTTTATCCAGGAACTCTCCGACTTCACTTGAAAAATCTTCGGCTTTTACATCTGTCATTTCATGCATCCTTAAATTTTGTAGGCCTTGAATTGTCTCTCCTGAATACTTTGAAACTGCGGCAGTTCAACCGCAGTAACATCAAAGTTTTTTGACCATCCAACCTTGCTGCATGTTCAACTTTTCTCTGAAAACAATCACAGTTCCTGACGAATTTGATTAAGGTCATAACGACAGTAGTTGACATTTTGACGGATTTCCGCTACTTCTTTCTTCAAGGCCGTAAAATGATAATGCACCAGCAGTACTGCCAGAACATAAAAAATCAGAAGCAACAGTAAACCAAACCAGAAATGAAAAGCCGAACGTGATTTTTTGGATTTCCCGCCTTTCTTTGACCGCTTTTTCATAATTATCACCAGACATTTGTTCCATTTAAAACAGATAATATCGAAAGATGATTTGAAATTATGTCTTTGTTTCGATTGCGATACTCCTTATAAAATAACTATATAATCAACCGTCGGATATATCAAACCATGACATAAAACACCCCCTGCAATTGTTCATTTTCAAGACTGTCCGGTAACCTCAAATACCTGAAAATACGTCTTAACTTAACAAAGCTTGCAATTTTACAGTGTTATTTTGATTTTTATGCAGCAGAGAAGTATATTACGGTGAGGTTTAGATCCCTCTTTGGAAATCACGTAGAATTCACTCTGTTAATAACATAATGACAGGAGCATTTATATGGCTCAGCCTGAAGACTTTGACGGCATGAAAAACTTTACTCCCCGTGCCAAGCACGTGCTTGTGCTTGCACAAAAGGAGGCGGAACGTTTCAACCACGACTATATCGGCACTGAACACCTGCTGCTGGGGCTGATAGCTTTGGGAGAAGGTGTTGCGGTTGCGGTAATGAAATCAATGGGGCTTAATCTTGACCAGCTGAGGCTGGAAGTTGAAAAAGTCTGCGGCACCGGAGGCCCAACCAAACAGGCGGGAGTAATCCCCTTTACCCCCCGGCTCAAGCGGGTACTGATTCTTGCTGCGACAGAAGCCAAATCCATGAATTACAACTTTATCGGCACCGAACACCTGCTGCTGGCTGTTCTGCGCGAAGGCGAAAGCGCCGCCGCCAAGGTCCTGAGTAATATGAACGTTGATATTGACCAGGTCCGGGAGCAGGTGATCAGGGCACTGGACTCCGATTATCTGCCGGAGGCCGAAGAGCCCCAGGAGGCATCGCAACAGACGGCGCAAGCCGGAGCAGCGCCTGACGGGCTGCCGGCCCTCACCGCTTTTGGCAGAAACTTGACTGATATGGCCGCAAAAGGTGAACTCGATCCAGTTATCGGCAGAAATGATGAGATTGAACGGGTTATTCAGGTTCTCTGCCGCCGTACTAAAAACAACCCGGTACTTATTGGTGAAGCCGGGGTCGGCAAGACCGCTATCCTTGAAGGACTTGCTCAGAAAATAGCAGCGGGCTCCGTACCGGATATCCTTGCTGATAAAAAGATATTTGCGCTTGACCTGCCGCTGATGGTTGCCGGAACAAAATACCGGGGCCAGTTTGAAGAACGCATAAAAGCGGTAATTGACGAAGTAAAGAACTCCGGCAAAGTAGTTCTGTTTATTGATGAACTGCATACCATTGTCGGGGCCGGAGGCGCAGAGGGCGCGATGGATGCGGCAAATATCATTAAACCGGCACTTTCCCGCGGAGACCTGCAGTGTGTCGGGGCCACAACAATGGATGAGTACCGACAGGGTATTGAAAAAGATGCCGCCCTGGAACGCCGCTTTCAGCCGATCATTGTCAATCCGCCGTCAGTTGACGACGCAATCAAAATTCTTGACGGTTTGAAAGAAACCTATGAAAAACACCATAAGGTCAAATATACCGAACCGGCAATTGTCTCAGCGGTAAAACTTTCTGATCGCTACATCAGTGGCCGCTTTCTGCCGGATAAAGCAATTGATATTATGGATGAAGCCGGAGCAAGGGCCCGCATTTACAATGTGTCAACTCCCCCTGACACCGAAAAGCTCGACAAGGAACTTGTCAGACTGGACAAAAAAAAGCAGAACGCCATTGCTGAACAGAAATTTGAACAGGCCGCATCCTATCGTGACAAAGAAAGAGTTGTCAAGGAAGAGCTTGCCAGAGTAAAGCAGGAGTGGCGGAACAGCCGCGATAAAAACGTGCCGGTGATCGGCACCAAGGAAATTACCGAAATTATTGCCAAGCTCACTGGTGTGCCGGTGCAGCAGATGGAAGAGGGCGAAAGCCAGAAACTGCTGCGCATGGAAAGCGAATTGAAAAAAACCGTTGTCGGTCAGGATGAAGCTGTCTCAATCATATCCAGGGCACTGCGCCGTTCCCGTGCCGACCTGAAAAACCCCGCTCGCCCGATAGGTTCATTTGTTTTCCTGGGGCCGACCGGAGTAGGCAAAACCCTGCTGGCTAAGGCACTGGCTGAATTTATTTTCGGAGATCAGGATGCTCTGATCCAGGTGGATATGTCTGAATACATGGAAAAATTCAATGTCAGTCGGCTGGTCGGCTCACCTCCGGGGTATGTTGGTCACGGCGAAGGCGGAGAGCTGACTGAAAAGGTCAGAAGACGCCCTTACTCCGTTGTGCTTTTTGATGAAATTGAGAAAGCCCATCCGGATGTAATGCATATGCTGCTGCAAATTCTTGAAGAAGGCAAAATCACCGATTCACTGGGACGCAGAATTGACTTTCGGAACACTGTTATCATCATGACCAGTAATGTCGGTGCAGCCACTCTGGCTAAAGGCGGCGGCATGGGCTTTACCGCTTCACCGAGCGTTAATGAAGATAAAATGCGCGAACGCCTGATGGATATGGCTAAAAAACACTTTAAACCAGAGTTTATCAACCGTGTTGATGATGTTATTGTATTCCACACTCTCAAGCGTGAGGATCTGATTAAGATCATTGACATTGAAGTTGACAAGGTACGCAGTCGTCTAGCCTATAAGGGCATGGAGCTCAAGATGGATGATGACGTCAAAGATTTCCTCATCTCGAAGGGATACCAGCCTGAATATGGTGCAAGACCGCTGCGCCGCTCTGTTGAGCGTTACCTTGAGGATCCGCTGGCAGAAGAGATCCTGAAGGGATACTTCAAAAACGCCAAAGCAATAGCCGTCAGACTGGACAAGCAGAAACTGCTGTTCTTTCCGGAACATGGTGACCTGGACGAAAAAGTCACTGAGGTGGAAAAAGCGGTTGGCGCCGCCGCTGCAAAAGCTGCCGCGCCCAAAAGAAAAACCACCAGAAGGACAACAGCCAAAAAGACTCCTAAAAAGAGTACTGCCAGAAAAAGGACACCGAGGAAGGGAAAAGAACCGGAAGACAACAGCTAACAACTCATCCCGGAGGTGATCCATGAGCAGAAAAGAACACTTTGAAGTATACGACGAAAAAGGCAAAAAGATCGGCCTTGCTTTGCGCTGTGAATGCCACGGCAATCCAAAGCTGCTGCATCACACTGCTCATGTAGTCATTTTTCACCCCGACGGCAGGATCCTGCTGCAGAAACGCTCAAAAAATAAAGATATCCAGCCCGGCAAATGGGATACCGCCGTCGGCGGCCACGTCATGCCGGGCGAGGACAGTGAAGCCGCGGCACGCCGTGAAATGAACGAAGAACTCGGACTGCCGCTGGTTTTACCGCTGACCTACCTTTTTGAGTCAAAAATCCGTAATGAGATCGAATCTGAAGATGTAAAGGTCTACGGCTGCATTGCTTCCGGTCCGTTTGAGTTTCAGAAGTCGGAAATTGACAAAGTAAGATTCTTTACATCAGCTGAACTTAAAGATACAAAATGGCGCAGGAAGTTCACACCGAACCTGCTTGAAGAAATTGACGAATTGTTCAAGCGGGATTTGATTTACAAATAATGAAAAAAAGCATTAAAGAGACAACTGATCATAATATCAGCTTTACCAGAACAGCATGGAGGCGTTTCAAAACGGAAAAGCTCGCCATGACCGGCCTGATTGGAATTATAATGCTGGCGCTGCTGGCACTCCTGACACCGCTGCTGGCCAATAACCGGCCACTGCTGATAATTTCTGATCATGGTGTCTCAATGCCTTTTCTACGCTATATTTTTGCCCCAGACAGCACAGAAAGCTTCATTGAACAGGTTTTTAATTATTCTCTGCTGTACCTTCCGCTAATGGCAATTATCTGCCTGGCAGTCCGCAGCAGAACCGGGTTGCGGGCGCTGCTGCTCGGACTTACTGCGGCCTTGCTGCTGCTTCCTTTTCTACTAACCGGCTACCGACTGGATAAAACCAACTGGAGAGAGCGGGTTAAGCTCCAGAACAGCAGGGCGCTATTCGCTCCAGTCCCTTTCGGACCTTATGAGCAAACCGCCGAGCCGTATTTAAAACCAGACGGAACTCATCTGCTGGGAACTGACCAGATCGGACGGGATATTCTGTCAAGAATGCTTTATGGCACCAGGGTTTCGCTCGCTGTGGGGCTTTTTGCGACGGTGCTTTCGCTGATAATAGGAACAATCATAGGAATGTGCGCCGGCTATTTCCGAGGAAGGTTTGACCTGATCAGCATGCGCATTGTCGAAGTTATACTCTGCTTTCCAACTTTTCTACTGTTGTTGATTCTGATGGCCATATTCAAGGAAGCTGAATTCAACCAGTCAATACTGCTGGTAATACTCGTTCTTGGACTGACCGGCTGGATCGGCCTCTGCCGACTGGTGCGCGGCGAGACCCTGAAGCAGCGGATACTGCCGTATATCGCCAGCTGTGAAGCTACCGGGCTGCCGGTATCGAAAATCATGCTGTTCCATCTGCTGCCCAACATAACCGGACCTATACTTATCAGCTTTACTTTTGGAGTCGCGGGCGCGATTCTGGCTGAAAGCAGTTTAAGTTTTCTCGGATTCGGCGTTCAAGCTCCAACGGCCAGCTGGGGAGAACTGCTGCGGCAGGCTTTTGCCAATCCGTTTGAGTACTGGCACTTGACGCTCTGGCCCGGTCTGGCGCTGTTCTTTTCGGTATGCGCATTTAACTTTACCGGCGAAGGGCTGCGAAAGGTCTTTGACCCTAAAGCCTGATAAATTTTTGTGTGAAAACTGTAATTTTTGCTCAGCGCAACTATATTAAAGCGTCAAATTATGAATCATTACGGAACTTAAAATGCCAAAAACTCAAACCAGTAATCAGGCAAAAACCAAAGCCAGATCCAAGATAAAACCTAAAACCGCCCGGAGCGACAAAGAGCGGCAGAAAACTTTTCGTGCCACTATGCTGCTTCTGGGAATTATCCTGACTATTGCAATTATCGGCGTGCTGCTTTACGGCTCTGCCATTGTGCTTTTCAGCGGCAATAAACATTTCACTCTGAAACATGTCGAAGTACGCAGCTCGGGCTGGTGGAACAACCGGTCACGCCTGATGGCGAATAAGCTTGGTTTGACTTTAGGAAAAGATAACTTATTCTCCCGCCCCCTTTATAAGATGCGCCGTTTTATTGAAAAGCTGCCATGCGTTGACACCGCTGCAGTATCGCGCGTCCTGCCGGATACCCTGCGTGTTGACATTATAGAGCGTATCCCACGGGCATACATCGGCAGCAGCAAGTCGCCGCTGGTGGTTGATTCCAACTGTATGCTGATGGAGCGCAAATACTGCCTGAACCTTGAAAGGGACCTGCCCAATATTCTCGGTGTAACTGATACCGGACTGCTCAAACCTGGACATAACCTGGCCGAAGTTCAGCCAGCTGTAGATTTAATAATGCTTACCAAGCAGTATTTTCCCGACTTCAGAATCGCCGCAATCAGCGTCAGAGATACCGACAAGCTCTTTGTCGTCATATATTACCAGGGACGCAAAATTTACAAGGTCAATTTCCCGCGCAAAAACCTCAAATACATGCTGGCCGTACTGCGAAGTGCCGTACACAAGGCCATAGGTAACGGGGACAGGCGTACAGTAATTGATCTGACTTACAAAGGAAAGGTTATTTTCCGGTAATATATAAGACTAGTGGACAATCCGGCCGTCTTTCAAGGTTGCTATTCTATCGGCCATTGAAGCGACATTCTGGTCATGGGTTATCATGATGATTGTGCGTCCTGACTTTTCATTGTGAATGTCCTTGAACACTTCAAGAATACCACTTCCGGTAACCGAATCGAGGTTACCGGTAGGTTCATCGGCCAGCAGCAGCTCCGGCTCATTTACCAGAGCCCGGGCAATGGCTGCCCGCTGCTGTTCGCCGCCCGACATTTCATTGGGTCGATGGTGCATCCGCTCTTTCAAGCCAACCTTCTCCAGCAGCTCCATGGCACGTTTTTTATAGTTTACAGAAGCTGAAGTGCTGATCATGCCCGGTAAATAAACGTTTTCCAGTACAGTCAGTTCCGGCAGCATATGATAGGACTGAAATACAAAGCCGATAGTTGCGTTGCGGAACCGGTTGCGTTGCCGCCAGGATAACCTGCTGTAATCAATGTCTCCACAGAATATCTGTCCTGAATCAGGCTTTTCGAGCATTCCCAGCAAGGTAAGCAGAGTTGTTTTGCCGCTGCCGGAAGCCCCGAGCAGAGCTGTCCAGCTGCCACGTTCCACCTGCCAGTCAACATCTTTCAGTACTTCGACCTTTTTTTTGCCGATGGAATATGACTTGAAAATGTTTTTAATCTCAACATGAATATTTTTGTCGTTCATAATTCCCTACTCATTTCTTAGCGCTTTTGCGGGATCGAGTTTAGCCGCTCTCCAGGCTGGAATAAGCCCACCGAGAGTACAAAGTATTATTGCCACAATAACAATAACAGCAACGTCACTGGCGACAATATGCCCGGGCAGCTCATTAAAGTAATAGAACTGTCTCGGAAATAGATCCTGCCCGCGAATTCTGGACAGAAAATGATTCAAGTCATTCCGGTAAAATACAACCGCTATTCCAAGCAGCGTTCCAAAGATACTGCCCAGCAGGCCGACAAACATCCCCTGCAGAATAAATATGCGCATTACCGTGCCGGATGAAGCTCCAAGGGCTTTCAGCAAACCGATTTCCCTGGTCTTCTGAATAACTACCGTAATCAGGGTATTGGTGATACTGAACGCGGCAACCAGTACAATAAAAATCAACAGAAAGAACATCATGTTCTTTTCCACCGAAAGCACTCCCAGCAGCTGTCGGTTAATCTGTTTCCAGGTCAGGACATACATGCCGGGCAAATCTTTTGAGATCTTATCGGCAACCGGCTCAATATTGAATGGGTCTTTGACCCAGCCGTACACTGTTGTAGCTGATCCCCATGGTATATTGAAGAGCTCATCGGCATCTTCAAGCCCAACGAATATTACATTTTTATCAAAATCATACTTTCCAAATGAATAAAGACCGGTAACCGTGAATTCCGCAGGCAGATACACTTCATCCGGATTGCGCAGCGAAACCCCGCCACCCTGCTTTACTTTGACCAGATTTGACAGTCGCTGCGGAGAATGTATGAGCAGTTTGTCCCCTACCCTGAGGTCCAGCTCCTGAGCAATATCAGTACTTATAACAGCCTCGTTTTTGCCAAGGGCCAGCTTACCTTTTTTCAGTACCCCCTTGAAATCCATGTGCTTGACAATCTGGTCAGGATTTATGCCGAAAACAGCCTTGGGCACAAACTGGTTTTTAAGCTGGATCAAAGCGGGACGGTTTACAACCGCCGCACCTTCTCCTCCGCATTCCTCTATTTTTTTAATAACCCGCTCCGGATAACGGATAAAACTGTGCCAGCCAGAGTATACATGCAAATGAGCCTGAGTCTGGAGAAGCTTATCCTTCATTATATCAGTAAAACCGGTCATCACAGCCAGCACAACTATCAAAACCGCCACCCCGAGCGCAACACCTACAATGGATATGCAGGTGATTACTGAAACCGCATTACGCTTGGGACGTAAATAACGCTTGGCAAGGAACAATTCTGTCTTAAAATTCATCTATATACTCACAACTTCTAAATTGTTTGAAGCTGTAATATAATACGCCCCGGGCTTTTTTATAATGATTATTCGCAAAAAAGTTATAAATGTTGACAAAATGTTCTATATTATGCGTCAACATAATAAATGAGTTGGAAGATTATGAATAAGAATACTGAAAAGAAGCCGGAACTGCTGGCGCCTGCCGGAAATCTGGCTGCGGGCATTACCGCGTTTGACTGTGGAGCCGATGCGGTTTATGCCGGGCTCAGTAAATTCAACGCCCGCGAGAGAACTGAAAATTTCAGCATTAATGATATGTCGCGTCTGATCGCTTACGCCAGGCGCGGCAACCGCAAAGTTTACATCACGTTGAATACCTTGATCAAGGAGCGGGAACTGCCTGAGGCGGCAGCTTTATTAAGTGAACTCAACTCCCTGCGTCCAGACGCGGTTATCGTGCAGGATATTGGAGTTTTACGTATGTTGCGCGAATATTTCCCAAACCTGGACATACACGCATCAACTCAGATGGGACTGCATAATTCACCAGGCATCAATCTGGTTGAAAGACTCGGTGCTAAAAGAGTGATCCTGGAGCGTCAGGTCAAACTGGACGAAATAAAGCTGATACAGCAGAAAACCAAGGCCGAGCTGGAAGTTTTCATTCATGGTGCTTTGTGCTGCAGTCTGTCCGGGCAATGTCTCTTTTCATCCTGGCTAGGCGGCTGGAGCGGCAACCGCGGCAAATGCAAACAACCCTGTCGCCGTCGCTTCTTTGGGAAGAAAGGCAACGGATTCTTCTTTTCTACTCAGGACCTGGCCACACTGGAACTGATTCCGGCATTTAAGGAAATGGGCATAGCTTCACTCAAGATTGAAGGCCGGCTGCGCAAACCTGATTACGTAAAAAACGCCGTAACCGCCTACAGACTGGCACTGGACGCGCCGGAGCTGGATCGCAAAACCCTGGGCGAAGCGCGCAAGATTCTAAGTAATACCTTCGGGCGTAAATGGTCCCTGGGCTTCTATACCGCTAAATCTATGAAAAAACTGATAAAACACGATGTCTTCGGCGCTGCCGGCATGCTGATCGGCAAAGTTGACGATATCGAGCGGAACGGCTTTACATTCAAGGTAAAACGCCGCCTGCATCTTGGCGACAGGATCAGGGTACAGCCGGTCACTGGCGATGAAGGCCCGGCCTTGACTGTCACCAAACTGAAAGCCAATGGTAAATTGACAACGACTGCCAAACCCGGTCAGGAATGTTTTATTTATTGTGATAAAGATATGCCGTTCGGCGGCCTGATTTATAAGATCGGGGAAAATTATGACGAACTCAGCAGCAAACTGAGTAATTTACCGGAAGAAAGAACTTCCATTGATCTTTTGATTGATGTCAATGACGCCAAGATAAAAGTAGAAACCACCAATGCGGCTTGCCCGGTCTGGGAGCGCGATGTTGAGCTTTTGCCTCCGAAAAAACAATTCCTGGTGCCTGAACGGCTCGTGACCGACTTTACCGCAAGCCGTTCAGACCGGCTGCAGGCCGGTATTATCCGGGCCAATATCAGCGGCAAGTGGTTTTTGCCCGCCAGTGAGCTCAAAAAAATCAGACGTGAATTCTGGGAATGGGCTGAAACTAACATTTTGCCTCAGGATATTTTCAGCAGCGGCCTGACCGGAATGGAACGCTTCAGAAAAGATTATCAGGCTTTGAAAAAAGCTGAAATTGTTCCCGGCAGCATACCGGAAACCATCATGCTGCACCGCTCCAATGAACTGCCCAAAAACCGCAGAGCGGTTAAAGCTTTTTCGATTTTTGAATTGAATCGTCACTCGGAAGAGGCTGTCCTGCCAAGTTTCTGTCCTGAAGACAAACTTGACTCCTTGCACCGAATGATTGAAGACGCTCTTGAACGCGGCATCAGAAAGTTCCGGGTTACCAGCCTCTTCGGTTTTGAGGTGCTGAAAGATTACAAGGATATAAAGGTCACGTCATCTTTTCCATTACCGGTATGCAACACGCAGGCAGTCCTGCAATTGCAGGAACTTGGTGCTGAAAAAATACAGGCATGGCTTGAACTGGCGAAAACCAATATTGAAAAACTGATCGCAAAATCGCCGGTACCGATTGAAATATACCGCTATGGACGCCCGCCGATTCTGGGAACCCGGGCTGATCTGCCGGTTGAAGGAGATATCCGGGATTCCAGAGACAATAAATTCAGGGTAGTCTGCAACCGTTTTACCGGTGAATATTTTGTCTACCCGAAACAGGTCTTTACTATTCCAAGGCTGCCGGGGTCTGTAGATTTTTACGACTTGAGCAATGCCAGCTGGAGCGAAAAATACACCTCTGAATTCAACTTCAGGGCCGGCCTGATGTGATTATTGCAGAAAACTCACTGTTTTTATTTGTTTCATAAATATTTCAACCTCAGTTCGGCTTGATTTTTCACCACAATGATGTAATATTTTTTGTGGAAACAATCAGCGAACTGAGGTAAAACCGTGCTGCAAAATACAAACGAAACTGCCGTTATTGAAAAAGATACCCGAGTCCCGTCAGAAAAACTTACCCATCTTCGTAAGAAACTGAATGACCTGCATACTGCCCTGGAAACAGTAATTAAGGGAAAGTCCGAAGTAATTACTTTATTGCTGACAGCTCTTGGGGCTGACGGCAATATCTTGATGGAGGATGTCCCCGGAGTCGGAAAAACTACACTGGCCAAAGCACTGGCCGCTTCAATTGAAGGCAAATTCTCCCGCATTCAATTCACCCCTGACCTGCTGCCTTCCGATATTCTGGGAAATTCAATCTACAATCCTCAGGAAGGCAAGTTTTTCTTCAGGCCCGGTCCAGTTTTCGCCAACATCCTGGTGGCTGATGAAATTAACCGGGCCTCCCCACGCACCCAGTCCGCTCTACTGGAATGCATGAGCGAAAGACAGGTGTCGCTCGAGGGAAAAACTAATCAGCTGCCAAGCCCGTTCATGGTGATTGCCACGGAAAACCCGATTGAATATCAAGGTACCTACCCGCTTCCGGAAGCCCAGCTGGACCGTTTTGCCATGCAGCTTGAACTGGGATATCCGAACGCGGATTTTGAACTGGAAATTATGTTTGACCGCAAAGAATCAGACCCGATAGAAAAAATAACTACTGTAATGCACTGCAGTGACGTGGCGGAACTGCAGCAGGCGGTACGCGGGGTTGATGTTGAGCGCAGCATCGGACATTACATGCTGAATTTGATCCACGCGACACGAACTGATTCCAGGGTTACTCTTGGCGCCAGCCCGCGAGCCTTGCTGCTGCTCTCCAGATGCGCCCAGGCTTACGCTTTTTTTGCCGGAAGGGATTATGTGCTGCCGGACGACGTCAAAGTGCTTGCCTCAAAGGTGCTGGCACACCGTCTGGTTATTGACAATAAAGCCAGGTATTCCGGCATAACCGCAGCGGAAGTTATCTCGGAAATTGTTGACCGGACAAAAGTCCCGGTTTGATACTGATTAAGCCTGCCTTCAGATAGCAGCTGAATAACAGTTCAGTCAGGAGAGCTAGATAAATGAGGTTTGTAAAAGCATACAATCACACCAGGGAGCGTTTTCTGGACGGTCCCGAATGGTATTACATATCGTCTCTTGAACGTCGACAGGGCAAGTACCGTTCACCTACTGTCGCGTTTCTGGCCTGGTCAGCTGGAATATACTCAAGGGTTTTCACCGTTCCTGGAAAATTTATCACTCCCGCAGCTGGACTGATTATACTTTACAGTGTAATTGCCCTGGATTCACCAGTAAGAATACTTGCAATTTTTTTATTTGCAGTATTCTTTATCGATTTTCTGGCCGGGTTGTTGTTTCGCCCCAAGCTGCATATTTCCAGAAAGGTTCCAGCAAGGGTTCGAGCAAATTCACGCTTCAAAATAAAATACGAACTGCAAAACAAAAGAAATCTCACAGCGTGGGATATTGAACTTGATAATTACAAAGCCCCCCACGGCATTCGCTGGCTGACTCACGCTGCAGCCGGCGCACTGCCGAAGGGTGAAAAGGTTTTTGCTGAAGCAGAACTGGAAGCATTAAGACGCGGAAAATATATTATACACTCTCCGATAGCCGATTCGAAATTTCCAATCTGGCTGTTCAAGCAGAGCTGCCGGCAACGGCACTCAACCGATCGTCTTCTCGTTTATCCGGCCTTTACCAGCTTGACATCGCTGGAGCTTCCGGTAGGCTTGAAGTACCAGAGAGAGGGCACCTCACGAGTATCCAAAGTTGGGGAATCGCTGGATTTCTTCGGCAACCGTGAATTCCGGGAGGGCGATGATCCCCGTCATATCGACTGGCCCGGCAGCGCCAGAACCGGAGAGCTGGTTGTTAAGGAGTTCCAGCAGGAATATATGAGCAGAATAGCCCTGATTGTCGATACATTTGTTCCCGGAATCCACAGCTTCAAACTGACATTAAAAAAAGTTGATGTAATGAGGGAGCTGGAGTCAGCCCTGTCTTTGACCGCAGCATTGACTGACTATCTCACCAGAGGAGAGTTTATTGTCGATATTTTCGCGGCAGGTCTAGAGGTATATCACTTCAAAGCCGGACGGCATCTAAGCTGTTTTGATGAAATACTGGATATCCTCGCCTGTCTGGAACCTAACAATGAACATCCGATAAACCGGCTTTCATCCAGTGTGCTTGAGGAGGTTTCCGGAATCGGCAGCGTCATGCTCATACTGCTGGGCTGGGATAAAGAGCGGAAGGAGCTTGTAGACCGGCTCCGTAATTACGGGGTTTCGATTAAATGCATAGTCATATCTGATAAAAACCAGGATTCCGCTCCAGCAGACATCAGAATTATCTCTCCGGGGGACGTTCAAAAGGGCAGGATCAGCAAGTTATGACGACAATTTCCAATAAATCCATTAAATGTCTGAGTCTGGTTACAGCCTTGCTGCTGCCGGCTGCGTTTTTTTTCTCAATTACTACTGACCTGCCGCATGTCACTCTGATTGTTCTGTCTGGTCTTTTCCTGAGCATGCTGACAAGAAGGCCTGTCGTATTCAGTGATCGTTCCGTTATATACTTCATCGTCCTGGCTCTGGTGTTGACAGTACTGTTTGATTTGGTTTTTCCGTTAAAGAATAATCGACTGGGTTATTTAAGTGTCTTCTTTTATCCCAATATACTGGTGCCTCTGACTATGTATATTGCGGTTGCCATGTCATTTTTCAAATCCGGGCCGCATGTGTATGGAACTGCGGCCGTGGCCGCAGTGACAGCGCTGGCATTCGGCGGCGACGTATACAGCAAACAGTTGCAGAACACCCGGCTGCCGGTACCAGCCGAATGGATGACCAGATTCATGCCGCTGTTTATCGGTACAATCATTATCGTCGGTTTTTTCATCATTATCGCTTTTAGAACCAATGCCAATATTATAATTCCGCAAAAACTGCGTAAATACCGAATTAGGCGCGGCATGTTGCTGCTGATTATTCTGGCTGTTGTGCCTTTGAGTACTGTTGGAGCCTATTCGCTGTATAAAAGGTATGAGGCAGGGATCCGAAAGCTGGAACATCTGTTAATGCGCTCAAGAATGCACCGTTTCAGATTACGCAATAAAAGTTTTTTTGGGGACGGAGTGGATTTGAACCAGACAATTTCACCCGATGTTCTACATGATCAGAAACAAATTGTAATCCGGGCAATCTCAAACACCGCCCCGGGATATCTGCGAGGGCAGGTCTATGATAAATACCAGCTGGGAACCTGGATGGTAAATAAAAATTCCATTTTGAAAGCCATGCGCCCGAAAACTCACTCCGGCATGCTGGCATTCACTACTTTTTCTCTGCCCGGTTCTAAAGGTCAGCCCCCATTGAACAACCCGATTGAGATTATGGTCTCGTCAAATCTGCGTACCAAAGTACTTCTTGCGCCAGGAAACGTCAAATGCATTGATATCATTGCTGAAAGCTTGAAACTGAACATGGATGGAGTTTTCAGCCCCAGAGACTGGACTAAAGAAGGCGGCTATACGCTCTACAGGAACAACACGGCTACAGAAAGCGCCTGGCAGCAGCCGTCCGGATGCAATAACCCGATGTATGTCAGACTTCCCTCAACCCTCATTTCCCGACTGGATGAAGTAATTGCCTCCATTCCCGGGATGAACAGAAACGATTTGACTGACCGGCAGGTTTTTGACATCCTGCTCAAGTTTTTCAGTAATAATTTCAAATATAAAATCCGGCAGCACCCCAGGAATGGCAGTGACCCGGTAGTCCAGTTTCTGACTGAAACCCGTGAAGGTCATTGTGAGCTTTTTGCCTCGGCATTAGCGCTGTTGCTGCGACGTTCCGGAATTCCAAGTCGGTATATAACCGGGTTTATCTGCTCGGAACCACACCCGTCCGGCTCTTATTTTGTAGCCAGGCTCGGAAATGCACATGCCTGGGTTGAGGCCTATGATCGTTACAATGAACAGTGGGTGCTGCTCGAGGCCACCCCGCCATCAGGGTTAAATATCGGCAAAGGCAGCTGGAGTTCGTTTGAGAGTGGCCGGGATCTCTTCTTCAAATTCTTCCAGAAGCTGCTCTCTGATTTGAGAAAAGGTTATTACGCCAGAGCCATACTCGCCTTTTTCACTGCTGTTTACCGGATTATGCTTTTTATTCTCTGGCACCCGGTTCGAGGCGGTATATTTCTAATTGCCATGTTTTTCCTGCTGCGCTGGCTCTGGAAGCGACGTAAAAAGCGCCAAATTGACCTTGTTTTCAAAGATAGACTTCCAAAAACAACTGCTGAACTCAGCCGGACGTATCTTAAAATAGTGAGAAAACTGGCGAAACGGGAGGATTTCCTGATCAAGGAATCAACAACTGCAAAAGAAATTCTTGTTCAGCTGCAGACAGCTTCACTGCCGCAAAACAAGGCAGCTTATATACGCCTGATACTCGAAAACTATCAGGCTCTTCGCTTTCGTGAAAAAGCTCCATCTGTCGAACAGATAAAAACATTTAAACTCATCCTGCACAAACGATAATCAAAAAAAGAGCCGCCCCGAAAGGCGGCAGTATATTGGGAATATACGGGTAATTATTTTATGTATACCGGCCATTGAAACAGCCAGTTTCATATTCATTGAAAACACAAGATTCTGTTTACATGCTTATCCGTAAAATCTCAGATGCCTAGTTCTTTTTTCGCTTCAACAAAGGCTTTCACCGCAAATTTCAAATCATCTGCAGAATGAGCCGCTGAAATCTGAGTGCGAATTCTGGCTTTTCCTTGAGGCACCACTGGATAGAAGAAACCGATGACATAAATACCTTTCTCTAACATTTTTTCTGCCATTTTCTGTGCCAGAACAGCATCGCCAAGCATAATCGGCACAATGGGATGCTCGCCTGGCAGGATGTTGAAACCGGCTTCGGTCATGGCTTTGCGGAAATACGCGGTGTTAGAGCGGAGCTTTTCCAGCAGTTTGGGAGATTCACTTACCAGTTCAAGCGCCTTAAGTGAAGCGGCAACTACCGCAGGAGATACACTGTTGCTGAACAGATAAGGACGCGAACGCTGCCGCAGCATGTCGATTATTTCCCTGCGGCCGCTGGTGTAGCCGCCGCTGGCTCCGCCCAGCGCCTTGCCCAGAGTGCCGGTGATAATGTCAATGCGGCCAATTACATCGCAGTATTCAGGAGTCCCGCGCCCATGTTCGCCGATGAAGCCTACCGCATGTGAATCGTCAACCATCACCAGAGCGTTGTATTTGTCAGCAAGGTCACATATCTCCTTGAGCCGGGCAATGTAACCATCCATGGAAAATACGCCGTCAGTCGCAATCATTTTAAATCTGGCATCCGCGGCTTCCTGCAGCTTGGATTCAAGGTCTGCCATGTCGGAGTTTTTGTAGCGGAAACGTCTGGCTTTACAAAGTCTGACCCCGTCAATTATACTGGCATGATTCAATTCATCACTGATAATGGCATCTTCCGGACCCAGCAGAGTTTCAAACAAACCGCCGTTGGCATCGAAACAGGAACTGTAAAGAATAGTATCATCCGTTCCGAGAAAATCAGAAAGCTTTGCCTCAAGCTGCTTATGAATGTCCTGAGTCCCGCAGATAAAACGAACCGATGAAAGACCGTAACCACGTTGCTCCAGCCCCGCTTTTGCTGCTTTCACAACTTCCGGGTGATCCGCCAGACCGAGATAGTTGTTGGCACACATATTCAAAACTTTCTCGCCGGTACTGACTCCAATACTGGCCTCCTGCGGCGTTACAATAATGCGTTCGTTTTTGTAAAGACCGGCAGCTCTGATTGACTCAAGCTGTTCATTCAAAAAATCTTTGTATTGACCGTACATTATAAATACTCCATCTAAGATATCTTTCGGGTGTTATCACTCAGTAATTGCAGACTTTAACTTAATCCCATTCAAGCACCACTTTCCCGGATTGTCCGGAACGCATCACTTCAAAACCTTTTTCAAAATCATTAATATTATACTTATGAGTGATTACCGGACTGACATCCAGCCCGGATTCAATCATGGAAGTCATTTTGTACCACGTCTCATACATTTCCCGGCCATAGATGCCCTTCATGGTCAAACCATTGAAAACAACTTTAGTCCAGTCAACGCAAGTGTTTTCCGGCAGAATGCCCAGCATCGCAATTTTACCGCCATGGCACATATAATCTATCATATCATTTAACGCCGCCGGGTTACCGGACATCTCGAGTCCGACGTCGAACCCTTCCTTCATATTCAGATCCTCACAAACATCTGAGAGGTTCTCTTTTGAAACATCGACCACTCTGGTCGCACCGGCTTTTTCCGCCAATGCCAGACGGTAAGGGTTTACATCCGTAATCACCACATAACGCGCTCCGGCATGCAGGGCGACAGCTGCCGCCATTATACCAATGGGGCCCGCTCCAGTTATAAGTACGTCCTCACCCAGCACCGGAAATGACAGAGCGGTATGGACCGCATTGCCCAACGGATCAAAGCAGCTGATAACATCAGTACTTATGCTGGTATTGCAGTGCCAGACATTAGTCACCGGTATAACCAGATATTCCGCAAAAGCACCTGGCCGGTTTACCCCTACTCCACTGGTGCTCATGCAAAGATGGCGGCGACCGGCCAGACAGTTGCGGCAGCGGCCGCAGACAATATGTCCTTCTCCGGAAACCAGATCACCAACCCTGACATCATGAACATTGCTGCCGAAAGCTTCAACCGTACCGACAAATTCATGACCGACTGTCATCGGCACCGGGATAGTTTTGCTGGCCCATTCGTCCCAGTTCCAGATGTGCACATCAGTTCCGCAGATAGAAGTCTTTTTGATTTTGATCAGTACATCGTTTATTCCGTACTCAGGCACCGGCACATCCCGCATCTCAAGCCCGGGGCCGGCATGGGTCTTTACTAAAGCTTTCATAAAAATTCGGCCTCTTTCAGGGTTTTGGTTTGATATAGCAAACTATGTTTAGTATAGTATGCAAAATAGAGGTGTCAACACCTTATTGTTTAAAATAATTAACTTTTTTCACTATAATAAACTATGAGTAAAAATATTCCTAATCCGCCGGCAATCGGCCAGAATGTCAAGAAGCAGCGCCTGGAACAGAATATGTCCCTGGAAAAACTGGCGCGTAAAAGCGGGGTCTCAAAAGCCATGCTGTCGCAGATTGAATCGGAAAAAGTAAACCCGACAATCGCGACAATGTGGAAAATAGCTCATGCCTTGAAATCAGATTTCAACCTGCTGCTCAAAGGCGAAGGCGAACGGGTTCGCAAATTTCATGTTAACCGCCATGAAGACTTAACCAGCCTGGATACTGACTGCTCCGGGGTGCATATAAATGTATTGTCGCCGATTTCAATGGCAGAGGATCTGGAACTATATACCCTGACCCTGCAGCCTGGCGGCAAACTGGATTCATCACCGCATTATCGTGGAACGGAAGAATTTCTCACAGTACTAACCGGAAGCGTCAAAGTAACTGCCGGTGATAAATCAACAATCCTTAACGAAGGGGACCTGATCAATTTCGACTGTGACGTTGAACATTCAATAGAAAACGCAGCTGAGGAAGTCTCAATGGCTTACCTGGTTGTAAGGTTTTCAAAATAAGCCAGATTCCGTCCGGCCTGGCATTACGCAAAGCGTCCCTCCCCCAAAATACACACAGCGTGGCCCCGCCACCCCAGCAGACCGGAAGATCAAACAGGGTTGAGCGAAAGTCTTCCGCCAAATAAAAGTGGCAGCGCAGCGTGCGCTGTCACCACGGTCGAACAGACCACAGTTAGTGAAGCTGCAGCTGAACAGTCAATAAAGGTTGAAACTGCAAATAAGGCATTCAGAAAGCAACTGCCTTCTTGAGTTGTCATCTCAGCACCATATATCTATATAACTCCCTGTCGGATAGTTGCGCATTTATCTTAACTTTTTTTTGAAACTTAATTTAAAAAGCGCTGTCTATTTCAATAACAGAAGAGAATAATTGCTTAATATGGAATTATAACATACTTACGTTCGCATATGAAAAAAAATGCCCGTTACTAAACATTTAACTTGATATTTGCTTTCCCGTGCATTATTCTTTTTTATAAGGAGACAGATTGCAGTGAAACATTTCAATTAAAAGTAATTGTCGTTTCACGTCCACAAACCAAACAACAAATTACAGTCATACAATTTTTATCCTGGAGGGTTATATCATGACCAAAAGACTGTTGCGTCTGTTGCAGGGTACAGCTGTAACCGCACTTGTCCTATCACTTGTCGGATGCTTCAGCAGCGCTCCCGCTTACAATGTAAAAGTTTCTTTATCGAAAGACCTTGTCAAGAAGTACCAGATATATCCCTCGATAGAAGTGGACATGGCTGGCGTCAATGATATTGAGGCATTAAGGCTGCAAAGCTGTCCTACCACAGACTACTTCCAGGCACAGAGCACTATAAGACAGTCACTGGCCCGCAATACTATTTATTTTTCTGAAGAGAACTGGAAAGAAAAAGTCTTTCCAAGTGATTCCCCGCTATGGGAACGCTGGGACAATGCCGGAGCAAAACAACTATTTATTATTGCTAATATCCCAGGCCAATGGCGTGTTTCAGAAGGCAAACTTGACCCCCGTCGCCTGCTTCTTCCCCTTGACCCGGATAGCTGGCCTAACGGTTCTGATATAAATATTGTCATTACACCGGCAGGGCTTATCCTGACGACTCCGCTGTCAAGCACAGCAGCTGATTCCGGTAAATGATTCATCAACAACTGAAAGTGAGGCTGGCAAGTGTTTGACTACATTGAAAACGTTAACTGGCACGAAGGTTTATTCCTGAGACCTCATAATATGCAACTTGCGGACCGTGTAGTGGCATCCGCAAGACGCAGTGACCGTTCTCTGGCTTTATACTATCCTTACGGGCTTTCTGAAATTAAAATATCAGAAGACGCACTGGGCGGGTATAACCTGAGAATCGAGAGCATTGCGGCTATCATGCCGGGTGGGCTTGAAGTCAGATATCCGGGGAATACATCAATCACCGACCTGGACCTGCGCTCAACTCTGGAAGAAGCTCAGGAAAGATTTAAAGTTTATATCGCTGTTCCTTTAATAAGGCTTGGCGAAATGAATACCGGCCGTGCCGGTGAAGAGGGAAAACACCGTCTCTGCCGCTTCCAATCGGTAGTACGTGAAATTGATGATGAAAATGACGGTGGCAACCCGCAGCCGCTGTTGACCAGAAAAGTCAACGCCCGACTGCTTACCGACTATGACAGCCTGGATGATTATGAAGTTCTGCCAATTGTGGAACTGCGCAAAATATCAGAAGGTACGGAAACCCCTCACCTTGAGATAAGTCAGGAGTATATCCCTCCCTGCCTGACAATGCGCGGTTCACCTGAATTGCGGCGCATGACAGAAGATCTGGTAGAAAGGCTGCAGCTCACCCGTGATGAGCTTATCAGTTTCTTCAGAAGGTCCGGCTACAATCCGGAAACCCTGTCCAGCATCCAGATAGAAAAAATGATGCGGCTGAGGTCAATAGGCAGTGTACTGGCAACCCTGAAACCCAAACTCCGTCTAAAGTCAGTCGCTCCGTTTACCGTCTATATGGAACTGAACAGACTGCTTTGCGAGCTGGCTGCTCTGAGCCCTCAGCATAATTTTTCCGATATACCTGACTATGACCATGACAACTGCCGCGGCAGCTTTATTGAACTGTTCAGCCGTATCCGCAGCCTGACCGCCCCGGATACTTCCGGCGGTTATGTCAAAATCAGTCTTAAAAAAGTTCCCGATGCCTGCCTGCTCAATGGTGAACTTGAGGACCGTTACATTAATAACACCCAGGACTACTTCCTGGCTGTTTCATATCGTGACAACCCACAATCAATCGTCAATCTGGTTGAAGCCGGTGACAAATTTAAATTCACCGCCGCCAGCATTATCGACTCACGCATCAGAGGTGTCAAGCTCAAGGAAGAGCGTTATCCGCCTTCACTGCTGCCACAGCTGAATAACGCGCTGTGGTTCCGTCTGATGCGTACATCCAGTTCAAGGGCATGGAGCAAAATATTAGAAGAGAAGAAATTCGCGCTGGCATGGTCCGCCAAGGAACTGCCAAATATCGAAGTAAGTCTTTATGCAATACTTTTTGCTGAAAAAGAGGTAGAATCATGACCTTACTTGAAATATGCCAACCCCTGATAGATTATGTAGTCGAATGCCGCCGGCGGGCTCTTGCCGGCGCCGAACTCAACCGCGGCGATGTTTTTACAGAAATCAACCGCAAAATTGACACGATGCGAGAAGAAGCGGCAAATTCACCTGAACTCGCCGCTGAAGTAGACAAGATAATGTTGCCAATGGTTTTCTTTGTGGACTTTATGATCAAGGAAGGTCCGTTTGAATTCAGCTCTACCTGGCGTGAACTGGGCAAATCAATGTATAATGAGCTGTCCGGAGATGAAAAGTTCTTTGACATACTTGATAAAGAGCTCAACGATCCGTCCAGTGCCGCAACTGAAAGATTAAAGGTAATGTACCAGTTACTGGGAACCGGTTTTTCCGGGTGTTATAATGATCAGCCGCAGGAACTGGAACGTAAACTTAGAATATGCGCACTCCGAGTTGGAGCCGACATGCATGAGAACCTGATCTCGGATATCTCCGACAAATGTGCAGCCGCTACCGATTCACGAGCACTGTTCAAATCTCCTTACAAACGCACCAGGCTGGTTTTCCTGTGCTCTATAATATTCCTTGCTTTGGCACTGTTTCTAAACAGAATGGCTTTTCTGCGAGCGACACAGGAGCTCAGAGACCTGCTGGACGAATGTTCAAACCTGGGCGTCGATGACGCAATCAAGCAAAGTACATTTGAGTTTCCGCGTGAACTTCGGATGGATAAGTCCCTGCAGAAGGCTTCTGAAAATGTAATCAAAGCCAAAATGCAAACTGAAAAACAAACCCCAACAGAAGGCAACAGACTATGACAAAAAATAATAAATTATTTGCTATAGGTGCGATCGGCGGGGTACCCGCAAACGCGTCCACCGCTGCCGCGGCTGCCGGCGGAACTGCTGTTTTCTCCAGAATGGGGCAATGGTTCAAGGACCACTCTTCTTTGCTGATCGTAATCGGAATTATTATTGCCGCGATTATTCTGGCCTTTATTGCCTATATTTTAATACGCATGCTGATCAAAAGAATCAGAACCGCACGTATTGCTGCGTCAATGCGTGAGGACCTGCTGCTGCGGCGCGAACTCTCCCGCATGGCAGCGGGCGGCGGTTCAGGAGAACGCGCGGAACAGGATATTCAGGCTGTAAGGCTGGAAACCATCCGCCAGGATTTCATTGAAGGTATGAAATTCCTGCGTTCCAAAGGTGTTTCTTTTAATGATATGCCGCTGTACATGGTGGTCGGCGAACCCGGTGCCGGAAAATCTGAAATGATGCGTTCCGGCGGAATTGAATATCCTCCCGGGCTGGTTGACATGACACAAGGCTGCGCCGGTACGCAGACCATGCACTGGTGGACAACTGCCGACGGTATCGTCCTTGATGTCGGCGGCAAAGTATTTTTTAACCGCTGGGGCGGCAAATCCGATATGGAATGGCAGCGCCTGTTGCGTTTAATCAAGAAATACCGCTCCGTACAGCCAATCAGCGGTATTGTTCTGACCATTCCTGCAGACGCGCTGCTGCTTGACCCGCCGGAACTGGTAAACCGCAAAGTAAACCTGATAACCGACGAACTCAGGGCTCTCAATAACTTTCTGGGCATACGCTGCCCGGTCTACTTTGTCATCACTAAAGCTGACCTGATAAGCGGTTTCTCAGAATTCTTCTCATATACTCCCGAACAGGATTCCGAAGGTATGTTCGGCTGGAGCAATCCGGATTCGGAAAGCCAGTATGAACGCGAAAAAGTCAATGCCGGAATCGAGGAGTGCCGCAAATCACTGCTTGAGACCCGTTCCTATATGATGCTGGATAACAAAATCTGGAATGCGGCGGCTCACGGCGAAAATCGAGCGGATATTGTTGCCCCGATTTACTCGCTGCCAAACCGGTTTGATGATATCAAGGAACGCCTCTTCAACTATCTGGACGGCGTATTCAGTCCAATTCACCTGAAAGGCGCTCCGAATCTGATGCTGCGAGGTGTTTATTTTACGGCGGCTCTGGATAAGCCAAATATCAGCATGCCGCAGGAAACAGTTGAAGAATCAGAAGAAGCCATGCGCTCCAAGGTGCCGGAAACCTACTCCGAGCGTCATTATTTTATTCGGCGTCTTTTCATGGAAAAGATATTCCAGGAAAGCAGCCTGACCCAATATACCTCAGCTGCCAAGCGAAGAATGCGGCGGCCGTTCTATATTACTGCAGCGGTTTTCGCTGTGGTTGCGTTGTTGATAATTCTGCAGACCTTCCGCTCTTACAGCACCTTGAAGAAGCAGGCTAAAAATGCGCAGCCGCCCTGGCGGACCACCCTGCAGCTGCTGCAGCAGGACGGGATCAAGGAATCACCAATTATTGAAGTCAATGAGAAAGGTGACCTTGAACTCAAACTTTATACCCCAATGGCTGTAGACAGTAATTTCACCCGGCTGGAATTCTTTAAATACGTCTGGAACAGTCGTAAGGTTGATATTTCTATTCCGCTGTTCTATCGATTTGCCGAAGTCTGGGACGGGGACTTTTCAGGAGATCTTTACAAACATAAAAGAAAGTTTGTCTTCCAGATTGTTTTCTCCGAAATGTGCCTGGCACCGTTTATCAACGCTTCACGCTTTGATTTCTGGCGCAACCGGATTACCACCTGGAATCCTGACGATACCCAGACCCTTTTGACTCTGGCCAAAATAGAAAAAGCCGGCGCCTATTATATTAAAAGCGGAAAGCTTGACAGCGAATATATTACCTACGAGCCGATTTTTTCTCAAAACGTTCCAAAGTACAAATCTCTGGTAATACAGAATATTTTCATGCGTGAGTTCCCGCAGGCGGTCTCACCAAAGAGCGCCCCTGCCCTGTTCCTGCTGCTCAGCCCTTACAGCACTTTCTCACAGCAGTCAGTGCTGCGCGGACTTCAGGCCTATAACAATCATTTCGACAAGCTGGAACTGTACCCTGATATGCCGTTCCATAAAGCGCTTGAGATGGTTCAGGACCTGCAGACCATAACCCAGGTACAGGAAGAACTGAATATCATCAATAACGATATCGGTGCCGCTTTGAAGGTCGGCAATCAGGACATAATCAAGAAACTGCTTGATAAATGGATCAAGAAATGTGATTATTTGATTGAAACTGCCGATCGTCTTGACGCTATCGATACTTACTTCAGTGACGAATCAACCAAGTCTCTGAAAATGCTGTTTGAAAAACACGCTTCAGATTACATGGCTGTCGTCAAGGATGACATCAAGGAACTGAAAGCCACGCTCGCTCCTCAGTACGATGAGTCAGCCTTCTATAAGAATATGGCTATTGAACTTGGAGAAAGCGACAAGGTATATGGGTTTGTGCAGCAGAAAATTGACAATATGCGCAAAATTGCTGCCGGTCCACTGGCTAAACTCTGGGAAAAAGATAAAAATTCCAACATCAGGAATTACGCCAAGAAAATTATGCTGCTGCGTCACACTTATGACGTTGTAAAAACCCCTGCCCCGGTTAAAGACCTGCTGACAATCAAACAGCGGATTGAATCTTTCAGCCGCTCCGAAAAACAGCTGTCACAGGATCTGGCTAACCGCAAAAAATCTCCGCAGAAATACAGCAGTATAAACGCATGCTCCAATGTAATTGAAATCGCCAAGACTTTCAACATAAGCATCCTTATCAAGTCAGCCCTGGCACTGATGCCGAAATCATCTACTGAAATGGAAAATACTGTAGCTGCTTTCAGCAAGAAACTGTCCCCGTTGAAATGCCCGCCAATAGTTTGTACTAATATGAGCAAAGGCACTTTCTTTGAGGATCGGTTTAACCCGCAAACTGTGAAACTGCTGACAACCGACCTGGAATTCTTCCTCAAATGGTTTGAAGACATGAGAAAAGATGAACGGGTCAACACTCCGGTGGATTTGTCCAAGCGGATAGCGGTTTTCAAACGTGTAATCCAGGGTTACATGGAAAGGTATTACCACTACTGGACAACTAAAGTTGATTCAGAGGCATCTGTTCAGAACTTTGACAACTGGGATGAGTTTTTGAAAACCTGCTCACAAATCAAAGTTTATGATATTAACTACTCTTTGAGAACCTTCTACGCGATTAAAGATAACGCCCTGCGCGTCATACCGGTACTAAAAGGAGTCTTTCCGGATACCTCGTCTGAACTTAAGTCAATCGCTGAAAAACAGCGTTTGCTCAACGACCAGTTCGACGACATATGCGCCTATACACTCACCCGCTTCTCATTATTGCCGGATGAGCCGGAAAAAGCCTGGCAGCGCCTCAACAACCTGTCACCGGAAAAACTGATTGTTCAGTATTTTGGTCCTTATAACCCGGATCAAAGCAAGGCTATTCCATGGTGGAACCAGTTCCTTGCTGAAGGTATTGAACTGTTGCGCCGCAACATTTCCGATACTGCTTATAATCATCTGCGCCGGGTCGGCTCACAGCTGATGAGATTCCCGCTGTGCTTCACTTATGACCGTTCTCCGGGTATCATTCTGCCACAGGGTTACGTAACCAGGCAGTTCCGGTTCCTTATTGGTTATTACCGGAGCCCGCAGGCTGCTGCCCCGATTACCGGCAAAGGCAAAGAAGCCATTGTCCCGCTGGATTACCCGGTTATCAGAAAAATTATTGATCCGGTCGCATTCTCCAATGAACAGCGTCAGACAGCCTGGAAACGCCTCCGCAAGATTCTTGTCCTGCTTGGCGATCCGGTTAAACCGCTGTCCTGGACTCTGGCAATACCGAACCGCGATGTTCGTGAAAAAGCTCCGGTAATGCCCGGACTTAAAGATAAAATTATTCCCGCAGCACTGCGCTACCCGTACATTGAGATAACTCAGGGCGGCACTCCGCTGATGGAAAAAATATCTCTTGCGAATGTCGGCAACAAAAGCAAGGTCATAAACGAACTGAACTTCTCAGCTTCTGACTCCGACCTTGAAATTAACCTGTATCGGTTTGCCAACAGTCAGAACCCGGACTATACCATATCATTCCCGGGCAACTGGAGCGGCATTAACATGTACCTGCGCGAAGGAGTCAAATATGACGCCAAAGCCAAGACCTATCTGGTGCCGATCATCTTCAGAGATAAGACCGGCTACCTGTGCAGTCTCTGGCTGGGTATGAATTTCAATAAGAAAATGCCTCTGCCAAGCGAATGGCCGACTGAAAAGAACTGGATAGACTACTTCCCGCCTGAAACTGAGATGATTTCCTCAGCCAGGCTCTATGACTTCTATCACCTGTTCTTTGAAAGCTTCACCGGCAACACTGCTCAGGACTTGAAAAAAGTCCCGAAAGCCGCAATGCAGCTGAAGGGCTTGACTCCCAAGAACAACAAAGTCATGTACAAACTGGCAATTCAGCCCACTCAACGCAGTCTGTCAATGGGTATACCGGCTGAAAATGTCTTCAGATACATGACTATTCAGGTTGGAGATGAACAGCCGTCTGAAAAGATAGCCACTTCACCAGCTACCAACGATGCCGGTATCGCCATACCCTCCGGCAAAGAAACGATTAAGATTCATCTCTATGAATTCCTGAACTCAAAGAAACCGGCGGTAACTCTTACTCTGCCGGGACCAAATGCCGTGTTAAAAGCTTCTGCTCAAAACATGGCGCAGTTCAACGCGTCAAAAGGCCATATAAATATTCCGATCAGATTCAGCTATATGAAACGGAAAATGGTTTTTGAACTGAACTTGAACCCAATGTTCGGGCCTGATTTTTAGGCTAGAGAATATTGTTTATGCACGGTGTCTTGCCTGAGGGCAAGGCACCGTTTTTTTTGAATTAATAACCTGCAATTTTTTAAATAGAGGTTATATTACTGTTTCGTTGTAAAAAGAGTTGACATAAATATCGCAAAGGTAAAATAATGATTGCGCTGATTGATTATAATATGGGCAATCTGCTCAGTGTTCACAAAGCCCTTGAAAGTGTCGGCGGCGATATCCGTATAGTCGACAAGGCTGCTGATCTCAAGCAGTTTGACTCTGTGGTTCTGCCTGGAGTCGGCCATTTCGGCGATGGGATGGAGCATTTGCGTTCACGCGGTTTTGAGCCGGCTGTAGTCGAAGCTGCGCGCAGCGGCAAGCCGCTGCTGGGCATCTGTCTCGGAATGCAGATGATGCTTGATTCAAGTGAGGAAGCCCCCGGAGTCAAAGGACTCGGTATCTTTAAAGGCAAGGTCCATAGGTTTCCAGAAGGTGATGAAAAAGTTCCGCACATGGGCTGGAACACTGTAAAGCTGCAGCAGAAGTCTAAATTTTTTGACGGAGTTGCTGATAACAGCTACTTTTATTTTGTGCACTCATTTTATGTTTCTCCGGAAGCAGCAAACTGTGTTCTGGGCAGCTGCAACTATATCAGGGAATTTGCCGCCGTCATCGGCCGGGGAAATATTTGTGCGACCCAGTTTCACCCGGAGAAAAGTCAGAATAACGGACTGCGAATCCTGCAAAACTTCATAGCCGCATCCCGGTAAACAATTATTTCAGCAAAAGACAGGTTGAGCAATGAGTGATACTAAAAAAAATATCTTTGAATACATGCGCAAAAACCTCGGGTTCTCAGAAGTTGACAGCGAAGATATTTTTAAAACATTTCTTGAGTGCGCAGACGATTATCTTAAGCAGGCAAAAACCCACCTGTCAAATGAAGCCTGGGAACAGCTCGCCAGACTCGGTCATACTATTAAAGGTGCGGCTGCCAGTATCGGCGCCTGCCATATCAGCCAAACCGGAAAAGAGCTGCAAAGCGCCGCCGAAAAGAAATCGGCAGAGCTGGTTCTGGAAAAAATAACCATCCTGGAAAACATAGTTAAAGGACTTTGATGAAACCCGGCAGAAAAAAACGCGGCGAACTGCTGCTCGAAGTAAATCGCATATTATATGATAAATACGGTGACTGCCACTGCTCTCTGGATTATAAAAATCCACTGCAGCTTCTGGTTGCGGTAATCCTGTCGGCACAGTGCACTGACGTCAGAGTTAATAAAATAACCCCTGAACTGTTTAAAAAATTCCCGGATGCGGTCTCCCTGGCAGAATCGGATATCACGGAACTTGAAGAAGCCATCAAGTCAGCCGGGCTGTTTCGCAATAAGGCTAAAAGCATTAAAAAAGCCGCTTCCAGCCTGGTCAGTAAATTTAACGGCATCGTACCTGATACTATGGAAGGCCTCACGAGCCTGGCCGGAGTCGGGAGAAAAACTGCTAATGTAATTCTTGGTGACGCTTTCGGCATTCCCGGACTGCCTGTCGACACCCATGTCAAGAGGGTTTTAAACCGTATCGGAGCAGTGAAATCGGATAATGCTGAAAAAATAGAAGCCATGGTAAATGAAGTAGTACCACCCGAATACTGGACCAATCTTTCACATATGGTAATTTTGCACGGACGGGAAACCTGCAAGGCCAGAAATCCGGATTGTGATGACTGTATCTTAAACCATATCTGCGCTTTTTATGCAAGTTCTGGCAGAAAGCGCAATAATTAATTTACCCGCAAAACTGAATGGAACCGAAATGAGCAAGCTTAAGAAAAAATTCAGAAATATCAAAAAACTGCCGGACTGGATTTATGTGCTGCCGGCTCTTTTTTTGAAGCTAATCAGGAAAGCTTTCTACAGACTGGAAATCATAGACCCCGATGATTTAACCAATAAAGCCAGATCCTGTATAACTGTTACCTGGCATAATCGCCTTATGTTCTTCCCGGCAGCTTTTCCGGCCGTGGCCCGCAAAAGAACCAAGGCAGTTGTAAGCGCTTCCCGGGACGGCCAGTATATCACCGACCTCATTGCCCAGTTCGGTATCGGCAGCGTCCGCGGTTCTTCATCGCGCAAAGGGGCAAATGCCCAGCGAGCCGCGCTGAAAGGACTCAAGGATGGCTATCATGTCGCATTTACCCCTGATGGTCCCCGGGGTCCAAAATATAAAATGGCAAAAGGGCCAGTCCACCTCGCCTCGATAACCGGCAGGCCGATCGTGCCGCTTTCAATCAACGCATCCAGATACTGGCAGATCAGGAGCTGGGACAATTTTCAAATCCCGAAGCCGTTCGCCAAATTAACGCTGATCCTGGGACAGCCAATTGAAATTCCTCCTGACCTTTCAGATAAGGAACTTGAAAAGTGGCGGCAACTTGTTGAAGATAAACTCATGGAGATAACAGCTGACTGAATTGCAAATATCCAATTCGGCTTTAGATTATAATAACAGAATTTTAACATATAAACTTCTAAGGAAGCAAAAGTGAGCTCACAAGTAAAAAGCGACCTGTACAAAGAGGCTGGAGTCGATATCGACCTGGCCCAGAACCTCCTGAAAAAAGTTAAAAATAAAATTTCCAGCACCCGCCGCCCGGAAATGCTCTCTCCTATCGGCGGTTTTGGCGGTATGTTCCAGATTGACCTGAGCAAATACAGAAACCCGGTCATGGTTTCCAGTATTGACGGTGTCGGCACCAAACTGATGGTTGCCATGATGATGGAAAAATATGACACTGTAGGTCATGATATAGTTAATCACTGTATTGATGATATTGCTGTTCAAGGTGCGGAGCCGGTATATTTTATGGATTATATCGGCATCGGCAAACTGCGCAGCCCGCTCTATGAACATGTCCTTGAAGGCATTGCCGACGCCTGCAAGGCGGCTGACTGTGCCGTACTCGGCGGGGAAACCGCTGAAATGCCCGGCATGTACGGCAACGACTTTGATCTGGTCGGGGTTATAACCGGTATCGTTGAAAAAGACCGGCTTGTTACCGGTGAAAATATTAAAGCCGGCCACGTCGCTATCGGCCTGGGCTCCAGCGGCCTGCACACCAACGGTTACAGTTTGGCGCGCAAAGTGCTCTTTGAACATTGTGACTATGATGTGCATACCGAATTGGATGAACTCGGTGAAAGCGTCGGCGAAGCTTTACTGAAACCGCATACCTGTTACTGGCCTGCCATCAAGCAAGCTCTTGATTCAGACAATGTCAACATTGACGGCATGGCTCATATTACAGGCGGCGGGTTATATGACAACGTCCCGCGCATCCTGCCTGAAAACGTAGATGTGGAATTTGATAAAACTGCCCTGCCCGTACCGCCCATCTTCAAGCTGATTGTTGAAAAAGGCAATATTGAAGCAACCGAAGCATACCGGGTCTTCAATATGGGAATAGGCATGGTCTGGTTTGTTCCGCCGGAACAGGCTGAAGCCGCGATCAGCATTTGCAGGGCTTCCGGTTTTGAGGCAGCAGTCTGCGGAAAAGTCACTTCAGGTTCACAAAAAGTCACAGTCCGATAATTATTAAAACCCAGCATGGGGTGAAAACAGCAGGACAGCATGAAAGAGTATTGGCAACAAAAACGCAGCTGGCTTAAATCATTACTGGATAAACCGGCAGGTAAAGCCCTTTCAAAGGTTTCACACTTTCTGCATATTGAAGAGGATCAATCTGATAAAACCGGAGAAGCTGTTATTGCTCTTTTCAAGGCTGTTATCTGGGCAGACGGAGAACCTGATGATGAGGAAATTGAACAGTATGAACAGATGCTGAGCCGGCATCATCCGCCACGAAAAGTTAAAATTTTTGTTGAGCAGCTGAAATCGCCCTCTACTGTCAAAGTTCCGGCTGAACTGGAGAAACTTAAAGAGCTTCCAGCAGAAAAAAAAGAACATATCATTCAGGGCATGATCGCATTGGCACTGGCTGACGGTGATTATTCAGACGCAGAGCACCTGGTAGTTGCTGAATGTGCAAACTCTTTTGAAATTTCTGAAAAGGCTCTCAGCGAACTTGAAGAAGATATGAAGCTTCAAGACGAAAACCATCGCCGCCTGTTCAAATCAGGTGCCGGGGTACTGGTTGCTCTGATTGTCATAGCCGTGTTTATCCTGACCGCGACATTGCTGAAATCGGTTCTTTTCGGCTTGATACTGGCTTATGTGTTCCTGCCGCTTGAAAAATGGTACGAAAGGAAACTTGAAGGCAAAGGGCTGGTAGCAAAAGCTTTTATTGTTTTAAGCAAGCTGTTTATGCCGCTCAAAAAACTGGCGGCAGTATTTCGCCGCAGCAAGCCTGATGAAAACGTTTCAGAAGAAGAGATGCAGCATCGCGCTTTGAAAAAGAGGATTTCCAAAGCCACTACCTTAACTGTTTTCAGTTTTCTGGTTCTGCTGGTGGTACTGACATTATTTTTCTCCGTACTTTCCGCCAGCTATGTTGCCGGAGTCGGACAGCGGGTCAAAAAATGGTTCGGCGATAAACAACAGGAAATAACCACTGAACAGACTGTTTCAGGCGCAGTGAAGCAACCAAAATCCAGACCGCATCAGAATATTACTATTCAAATTACCTCAACTCCGCAATCAGAGGAAGATATCCAGAAGTCTGTTGACCTGCCGGAACGGGACAAAGCTGTTCAAACCAGACCACAGCCCAAAGTTACAACAGTTAAATTGAACGGTTCTTACGGCAGTGAACTTATCAGCAAGCTGGAAACCATGAAACCGAAATTCAAGCAGCTGCCGCTGGTTCGGTGGGCCATTGAGCAGGTTTCGCTGTTTCTGACCAACCCGGAGGCTCAAAAAGAACTTTTCGGAGCGTTATTGAAGAGGTCAGGCGGCATTTTTACTTTTACTGCAACTGTTATCGGCAGAATATTTTCAATTCTTCTGAACGTTTTGCTGACTATATTCTTCTTCTCACTGTTTTTATCCAAAATGGCTGAATTCATTCGAGACGACGGCAAGGACGATCGCAAACAAAGCGAGTATCTGGTAAGAATGATCTTCAACGGCAAATGGCTGCCCGGTGCAACCGAAGAAACCCTGACTGAAGGCATGCGCATTATTACCGAAGTTATACATAAACTGAAAACCTGGCTGCGCGGCTACCTTACGCTGATCTGTATTGACGCGGTAGTTTACACTACTGGCTTCTTCCTGATCGGCGTTCCGTATGCTGCTATCCTCGGTTTTATAGCAGCGCTGGGCATCCTGTTGCCATACATAGGACCTTTTGCCAGTGCCATACTTACTGTACTGGTAACACTTGCGGTTGGCGGCGCCAGTGTTTCAATGTTGCAGATTGTTCTTATAATAGCTTTATACCTGCTTCAGAACGGTATTGTTGAACAGCTTTTTCTCTATCCAGCTGTCATCGGCGAATCTCTGGGGCTGTCTACACTTGAAACCATTATTGTCGTGTTGCTTGGCGGAATATTTGCTGGAATAACCGGAATGATTTTTGCTATTCCAGCTGCAGCGGTACTTAAATACCTGGTGCCTCAAATCTATAAATGCCTGAAATAAGCAGCACTTTCCGGCTACTGCAATCTCCTTCATTCTCAAGCGAAATGGAAGACTGCTTCCGGCAAATCTTTGCCCGTGCTTTAAAAATTATCGTTTCCAGATTAAGTTGCTTCAGTTTTTCAGCTGACACTTTTCGGAACGGTTAAAGTTTATGAACATTTTGTAACAACATGCCGGTTTTTATCAAATTTGACAATCATTTTCTTATATTTGAAAAAGAAAAAATAAAAGAAGCAATACAAAATACTCACAAACTCAAGCAGACCAACGAGAAAACTAAGTTAAGCAGGAAAAACCTTAAAGAATAGCAATTTCTCAAAAAAAACATCTATTAATTTTGCACTTAAGTTTTTAATAATAAATCAGTTGTATAAAAAGTACTACATTTTACCCTGAAACTTATTAAATAATATTTTGAACACTAGCTTGTTAATGCCTGTCTCTGCAATAGAGATCTACGTTGATAAACATGCTACATCAACTGGATAAGGCATACTAACAAACCTTTAAAATTGCGTATTAATGGAGAGTTGATAAAGATACATAAATAGTAATCCGAACAATCATAACTTCAGTATGGTAATCCATGCTAAGAGGCCGCATCAACGCAAAAACTTCGAAGTGTTGCAAATCAAGATCAATCTGAGGAGAAACCGGACACGTTCTTCTGTTTACCGTTTGTGCTAAATTCAAGCTTGGAAATCACGGTAAAGGGTGTTCTGCCCATGTCGTTTTAAATATTTTTGAGCATAAAACCAGCTAAATATTATTAAGAACGGAGGTCATGTAATGGCTATTATTGACGAAGTCCCGAAATCGCGTATTACTATTAAGTATGAAACCGATATCAACGGAGAGAAAGTACAAAGAGAAATTCCGCTGCGTCTTCTGGTAATGGGAAACTTGTCAGCAGGAACTTCTAAAGACTCTAAACTCGACTTGAATGAAAGAAGGGTTAGAGAGCTTGACGGGAAGAACCTTGATGCCACCATGAAAGATATGGATACAAGACTCTGCTTTTCCGTGTCAAATAAAATTAATCCTGACAAAGACCCCTCTCTGGATGTTGAAATTCCCATTGACAGCATGAAGTCCTTCAACCCTGCAACCATTGCCGAACGGGTCCCACAGTTGAAATCACTTCTTATCCTTAAACAGCTGATCAATGAACTTGAAACAACTGTTGATAATAACAAGAAGTTCAGACAGCACCTTGGCGAGATTCTCGCTGACCCGGAAAAACTCACTGCAATAAAGGACCAGCTGCCTAATCTGACTAACTACACATTGCCTGATCCCAATCAGCTACCGGCTGCTGCTGCAGTTGAAGAATCAGAACAAGATAAATAATCTGCACGAGTCACATATTTATCTACTGAAACTAAATTGCAAAAAAAATTGAAATACCCAAAGCAGAAAAGGTTAAATTATGGAAAAGGTTACTAAAGTTGAAGATAAAAACCTAGACTGGCTTCTGGACTCCATCAGTATCAATGCTGAGGAAGTTCCAAGCCAGGAAGTAGAAATTACCGCCCTTACTGAACAATCAAAAGTCTATCAGGAAGATAACGCAAGACTTATGGGTGGACTCAGCCTTCTGATGGCAAACTATCAGCATGCCGGCGGCAAAGGCTACAACAAACAGATGACACAGGATCTGATTGAACAGATTGATACCATCATCAACAATCAGGTAAACGAAATTATTAAAAACGAAACTTTCAGAGATGTTGAGAGTCAATGGCTGGCGGTTGCCGACCTGGTTGAAAACACCAACTTCAGGGCTAACATCAAAATTGACCTTTTTGATGTTTCCAAAGAAGAACTTGAACTTGACTTTGACTGCAACAGTGTAGATATCACCGGTTCTGAATTATTTAAGAAAATCTACTTTGCAGAGTATGACCAGTTTGGCGGCAACCCTTATGCATCACTGCTCGGTCTGTATGATTTTGAAAATACTCCAGAAGATATCAGCTTCCTGTCAACCGTTGGAAAAATTGCCACCACCTGCCATGCTCCATTCATTGGTTCAGTAGCCCCGAGCTTCTTTGGCATTAAGGACATCAAGGAACTGCAGGATCTTAAAGACCTTGACGGCATGATGAAGCACCCGAGGTACCGTCGCTGGAATAAACTGCGCGATACCGAACAAGCTGCCTACCTGGGACTGACCCTGCCACGCTACATGGTTCGCGAGCCATGGGATCCGGAAAACAGTCCGGCAGGAAAAACCCTCCGCAACTTCAAAGAAAACATTGATCCTCTGGATGATACCCAGTATGCCTGGGGATACGCCACCATGCTGTTCGCCAGAAACCTTACCCGCTCGTTTGAAAAAGCCGGCTGGTGCCAGTACATCCGTGGCCCCAAAGGCGGTGGTCTTATTGAAGAGCTGCCAATGCACATGTTTAATGTCCGCGGCAAAGAAGAAGTCAAAGCTCCGGTACAGTGTATTCTGCCTGATAACAAAGAACTTTCTCTTGCCAAAGCCGGTTTCATTCCGCTTATTTACGAAAAGAATTCTCCAAACGCCTGTTTCTTCAGCACCCAGTCTCTCAAGGCGCCCAAGGAATTCAAAGATCCGCGCGATACAGAGAACTCACAGCTGGTTACCAACCTTGCCTACACTTACTCAGTTGCCAGAATCGCCCATTATGTCAAGGAAGTCGGACGACTTAATATCGGTTCCCAGGCTAATGACGAGTATCTCAGCAAGATTCTTAATGAGTGGATCAGCCAGTACGTGACTGAAGTTGTTGATCCGAGCCCGGCAACCGTCTCTTTCTATCCGTTCAAGAAAGCACAGATTAATATCGAAAAAATCGACGGACAGGTCGGCTGGTACAAGTGTACTTTCACAGTCCTGCCGCACATCCAATTCGAAGGTATGGATGTATCCTTGTCTCTTGACACCAGACTGGATGCCAGTTAATAAAATTCATTGGGAATGTCGTGCCGCTCACGCGGCGCGGCTTCCTGATTATTGATCCTGAATTCCGGAGAAAAACTTCCAGGTCCTAACAGATCAAACCTGGAACAATAGCTCAAAAAAAACAGACACAAAATGACAGCAACTGAATATTCTGATATCATGGCAGTGTAATTTTCAAGACAGGCCAATTCAGTTATGCAGACGGGGATATGACAAGCTGCAAGAGACCGCGGCATCAAGCAGACTGCTGTACATTTATCTTTTGGAGCTTAAGTTGATAAATGCTGAAAAGGCTGTATTTTCATAAGGCAACCAGGCAGGATGCGGAGATACAATCGAATTGCGCTAGACGAATAATAAGTTCCACTTCAGCGGGTGTAACATCACCGTTGATTAAAAATTTTTGAGGGGTTGAGATATGAGTCCTGAAAAAGATCAATATATGAATAAAGCTGCTGTTGAAATTTTCGACAGTATCTTTTTTAGCGTAATCAAGCCCCTTAATTCTTTACATGCCGGATCTGTGCCGCCAGCTGCCAAAAACCGGCAGGCCTCCAGCCATAACAGCCATACGGCTATATCAAAATTTTGCCGCTATCTGGCTGTTCAAAACCCGGATAATTTAAAAAAATTCCTACCTCTCCTGGATGCAACAGCAGCTGTGTCCCTGTACCAAGGAGATAAGATTTACCTTCAGGCAAACCTGGAGGGTAATATAAACAATTCAGTGATTCGGTCTTTCGAAACAGCAGAAAAGACTGTTTTAAACAGCAGCGCAACCAAGCTGACCGGTCACTTATTACTATGAATAGAAATGAAACTATTTAATAATTACATTAATAAAATTAAAATAATAAAAAGAGGGCATAGAATGAGAAAAGTCGTATCAGGTATTGCCGTGCTTGCCTGCATTGCCGCAGTTGTAAGTTTCTCCGGATGCGCAACCAAAACAGCCAGTTTTGTAGACCTGGAAACCGAAATCAATACAACCCAGCTGACCAATTCAGGAAAAGTATTTTATGCAGTCGTAAGAGCTGACAGCGAAAAGGATTTTGTACGGGCTACCTATGAAAGTATTTACAACTCTTTTCTTGAAGATAAAGAAGCCACAAATATTTTTATCAGTCCTGAAGATGACAGTTTAAGTAAAACTATAAAGATTCCGGCCGGAAGTTCTGTTTCAGTATACTTCCTGTTCTCTAAACCCGGCGGCAAGGCTTGGAAATACCGTATTAAAAAACTTGATAAAGACATGACCTATACTTTCTATCTCGGAGATAATTATATTCAGAAAGTCGAGGCAGGTAACAGTTCAATATTTTGATTGAAACATCGGCGACAGAAATAAAAATAAAGGAACTTACTAAAAAATAAATGATGACATTATTCTGCTTTTTAGGCCATGGATAGTTCTTCGTCAATTTTATTATTGGATATTCCCGATCTTCGGGTATTAAACATGGAACAAAAAGAGCGTTATTTCTGTATTTATATGTTGATGTTCATGGAATCATATTTTTAAATAGCCTATGCCTGAACTGCTTTTAAAGGGACTTGTAAACGCTAGGACAGCAGGCGAGCACACTTGTAAAGCAGCTCTGAAAGTAAAAAAGCGAGTTCGGGCTGACACATGAAGAAGATTATAAAAAAATAAAATAACTCAGGAGTTCAATATGATACCAGATATAAAATGGTACATGGGGCAGTCACTGCTACCGGATCATTTTGAGCATTTGCAAAACGCGTTAAGTGCAAAATCTTTTAAAATAATCTGTTCCAGCGGTATTCCATTTTATGGAATAACCAGGCTTGAAGTAGAAGAATCTTTTTTGAAAATGGGTATTGTGCGCGTCACAAAACTCGAAATGATCACGGTTGACGGCCAGGTTATTCAACAGGGTGTCAACGCAGAATGCAAAGATTATGACCTCAGCAGCAGCAAAGAAAACAAAGTCGAATTGTACTTGAATTTGAGCGACAAGGATATCTTGTTTAATGACGATGAAAAAAGCTTCAAGTGCCATGGCTATACCCTGTCATTTTCCACCAAACCAGACCCGACTGCAAGCTATTACTATAAACTGCTTTGCGTAGAGAAAAATCTCAGTCAAAACTGGTCAATTTCCGGGGATTATCTGCCGCCCACAATCAGTACTTCTATATCCCTGTGCAGCAACCTGCGTGAACAAGCAGGCGCTATCTGTGAAAAAATATTCACCAGCTACGACCGCATGAATAAAGATAAGGATTTTCTCCTGAAAGCGGTTGATTACAAGCCGGTGATGACCTGTGCGTATGAAATTAAGTTTCATTTGAGAAACATTAATGCCAACAACCATGTCCACCCGTATTTTCTGTATAAGATGCTGCATGACCTGTACATCAGAGTCTGCCTGTTCTTCAATGTAATGGTTGAAGATATTGAGCCATATGACCACATCAATATATATCAGTGTTTCGACTTGCTGATTGGAAAAATAGAGGCTCTGGTTTCACACGAAAACCGAGCGGTTAAATATGTCAAGTTTGAACGCGATGAAGGCTTTCTTACTGCCAGAGGACTTGAAGACAGTATTCTCTATGCCCAGAATCTTTACTTTGTTGTTCAGAAACGCTCGGAAGAACAACCGTTTGACATTGAAGCGACTAAGCTGTCATCACCGTCCAGGTATCCGACGATCAACAAACTCGCGCTCAGCGGCTTGAAAAAGAATGAAATCGAAAAAGTGCCTTTCCGTCACTATCTGAGCGGGAACTGTCTTTTCTACCAGCTTGCAATGGGCAAGGAATGGGATTATGTCATAAAAGACCGCGCATTAACCTTCCCTGACAAAGAGGATTACAAAGACATTAAATTTTATCTGTATTACTATTAGATGTAACAAATATTGCTGTCAGACCACTGACAGTCAACATTTTAAATAACCGCAATCGCATTTGCGGCAAAGAGTGAGAGAGGGGAATTGCTCTGAATTTTTACATCGCTTTTGTGCATTCTGAATAAGGTTTTATTATATTTTTCTGTGCTTAAGCATTTATATTGATTTCAGAAAAACGTCTTTTAAATATTTGAAAAAACATTCAACCGCTGTATGCTATTAAAGTTATATTAAGCGGGTGTAGCAAAATGGTTATGCTCCAGCTTCCCAAGCTGGCCACGAGGGTTCGATTCCCTTCACCCGCTCCACTTGCAGCTTAGCTGCTTTCAAACCTTCAAGGAATACTGTTTTAGTTTTGACTTTGCTTTATTCAATGCTGCATATTTAAACCACTGCTGGTTGAAGCTTTTCCAGGTATTATTCGGTAGAGACATTATGATTAATTTCGAGTATCTATTGGTGTTCTCCTCTGTATAGGCTATAACTCCAGGCTTTTTTCTTCATACTTCATAATTATCAGTTATCGTGGTATACAACTGATAAGCCCGATGAAACGAACCTTGAATTCTGGAAAGACGCTGGAACACGGAAGTTCCTGCTTATGCGCCAGATATGGAGGCAATAAATTCATAATCCTGCTTGACGTAAAAAGCACAAAGTCTGCAAAGTTGATCTGCGAAAGAATACGAAAATATATTGATGAAACCTCAGAGAAAACTTTTGGTCATCACCTTACAATTTCAGCAGGAGCAGCTAAAGGAAGAGTCTCCATTCCATATGAGACCTCTCTTACTCCAATAATTAATGAAGCCGACAAAAAATTACAACAATCCAAAAAATCAGGAAAAAACAACTGGCGTTGTTGATCATCAGCTGTGAGGCTTCACCCATTACCGGAACACTGTAGATATCTTCGCGGCAAAGCCTTGAGTAAGACACGTATCACCATTTAATCAGCAAGACAGTAGACTCTTGAAGCAAATATTCAAAAAAGTCAAAATAAAGCGCTTAATTCAGCTCATAAAAAAACACCCCGAATTTCTCGGGGTGCTTGATCAACAGTCTTAACAATTACTAATTTTTTAATTTGCCCTTTTCACTGCAGTAAGCACGTCTGCATGCAGCGTCATTCGACAATTTTCTTCGAAAAAATCGACTTTGGTAATACATGCAAAAACGATCCGAGCATATAAAAGCAAACGGACAGTCTTTGAATGGTGAATGTTCTTTTTCTTTATTCATACCACTTTTCTCCTTCGTTAAAGTATCAATATAATATTAGTTTAAAGCAAAATCAATACCCTAATAAAAATTCACAAATATTGCAAAAACTTTCACTTCGCAGCATACGGCATTTAAATAATATCTAATTTGTATTCGCATTTTAAGGCATTGACATCAGCCTGATTGAATATATAATAAACAGGCTGGCTTTGTGTGATTGTGGCTCAAATACAATTCAGGTCAGCTTAGTTATCAAGGAGGAAAATATATAATTAAGTAAATTAATTTGAGGAGAGATGACATGAGATGCAGGAAGTTTTTTGCCCTGACAACTATGCTGCTGTTGTTAAGTGCAGCAGGAGTATTACTCGCTAATGGCAGCCAGACCGATCGCAAAGTTGTAAATATAATGTTTGTCGGGGGCTCATACACTTATGGTCTTCTGGCAGACTTCACAGTGACGCCAAGCCCGTTTCCGCTGCTGGCACTTGAAAATTTAAACGAGGACAGAGACCTGAATGATTTCTGTTTTCAATCATATGGAATAATTGGAGGTGTCGCCTCAAGCTTGAATTACAGTGTAATTGAAAAAGAATTCAAACAGGATCACCAGGCTCTGAAAGGCTACCAGAAACATAGTTATTTTCATGGGCTGACGGCTATTCCAGGATTGTGTTTTTCAAATTTAAATTTTTTACTTGACAACCATTCTTTTGAAGACTTGAAGCCGTGGAATTTTGAGCGAAAGTTTAACTCCTGCAACACACTCTTCCGAACTCATAAATGGACTTTATTATTAAAAGAAAAACCTGTATACAGTACCAGGTTTGATGCCGAAAAACTGCTGTCCGCTCCTCCTATTGATATTGTTATTCTCTGGCTTGGTGAAAACGATATGACTTATAAAAACACTGCCTTGCACAATTTCACCCCATATAGAGAGCTGATTGAAAAACTGTATTCCGCGCTTGATAATATACCCGGAAGAGGATATCTGATGCTGATAAATCTGCCTCAAACCGCAGCAGCTGACAGCCAGACCAGCCTTGAAAACTTTAAATACTTCAACTCCGAGTTGAAAAAGTTTTATAAAGACCAAAAGTTATCAAAACCAAAACTGCTGCTGGTTGATTTAAATGATACTGCCGACCCCGATGTTGCCGAATTCAACAAGCAATGGATTTCCAAATATAATACTGTTTTTCCGGCAGACGGTACTCCTTACAAAAACCTGGGATGCATTGTGGCTAAAAAAATAAAGGGCATTATTAAAGAACATAAATAAGCACTGCGATTGAATAAAAAAGCCTCCCATGGGGAGTGGGAGGCTCAGCAAAAGGAGAGAGAGGAAACATTCTTTTTCGTTAGACAGCAACAGCAAATAAATGTTCAATTATATTAATTATAAGTATTATTTTTTAAATCTGCATTTCCCGCTGAATTAATAAAGAATTAATTAAAACAAAAAATCATTCAAGTCATCAATATAATAAAAAGACTGAAATGCATGTCGGTTTATACGGTAAATCAGCATAATATTTTATCTGAGATATCTATATAAAAAAGCCTTCAGCTCTTCAGTATCGCAACTTGAATAGCCTCATAATATGACGCTTTTCAGTGGATTTAAAACTATTTAATGTTATATTAACGGACAGCATAAGTTTAACCAAGAAATATTGAAAGATTCAATGAATATAATACCCGGCAAGCTTGAAGGAATTCTGGTAATTGAACCGCAGGTTTTCGCTGACAACCGCGGATTTTTCTATGAAAGCTACAATCGACGCGAACTTGAAAAATACGGAATAGCCCTTGATTTCGTACAGGATAATCACTCTCGTTCTGTGAAAAATACACTGAGAGGCCTGCATTATCAGGTTAATCCCGGACAGGACAAGCTGGTACGTGCTACGCTAGGATCGGTTTGGGATGTGGTACTGGATATCAGAAAAAAATCACCTACTTTCGGCCAATGGGAAGCCTACGAGCTTTCCGCTGAAAATAAACGACAGCTTTTTGTCCCCAAAGGATTTGCTCACGGCTTTTGTGTGTTAAGTGACCTGGCTGATTTTCAGTACAAATGCAGCGAATACTGGTCACCAGAAGATGAAAGAGGTATTGCCTGGGATGATCCGGCAATAGGAGTTAACTGGCCAGTAGCGCAACCGATTCTTTCTGAAAAAGACTTGAAAAATCCAACACTTAAAAATGCCGATCTGTGTTTCTGACACATTGCAGAAGGAGAGCTCAATGAAAGGTACTTTGAAAGGAATAATCCTGGCCGGCGGAACTGCCTCCCGCCTGATGCCGTTGACCAAGGTCACTAACAAACATTTGCTGCCGGTAGGTCGAATTCCTATGATTTATCATTCTATAAATAAATTACGGGATGCCGGAATTGAAGAAATACTCATAGTCACTGGCGTAAACCACATGGGTGATGTCGTCAGCCTGCTGGGTTCAGGAAAAGATTTTAACTGCAAGTTTACCTACAAAGTGCAGGATGAGGCGGGCGGTATAGCCCAGGCTCTTGCTCTTGCCGAAAATTTCGCCGGGTCCGATCCTGTGGCAGTGATTCTCGGTGATAATATTTTTGAAGATCCTATGAGTGGATACCTCCAGGATTTCGATGGAAGCGGCGCTCATATTATACTAAAGGAAGTACATGATCCTCAACGCTTTGGTGTAGCTGAAACTGATGGCAGAAATGTTATAAACATTGAAGAAAAACCTCAGTCGCCCAAAAGCAGGCTGGCTGTTACCGGAATTTACTTTTATGACGCTGATGTTTATAATGTAATTCGCACCCTGAAACCGTCAGCACGTGGCGAGTTTGAAATTTCAGATGTAAACAACCACTATATACAAGCCGGAAAAATGAGCTGCAGTTATATGAATGGCTGGTGGAGTGACGCCGGAACTTTTGAATCATTGGCCAGAGTTCAGCAGTTAATAGAAGAGGCTCCGCCAAAATGAGAAAGCTGGCTTTGATTGGAGCAGAAGGAATGCTGGGTTTTGATGTCAGGCTGGCGGCCCAAGCTGCCGGATGGCAGGTCGACTCTTATGACCTTCCAAATTTTGATATCACCAGCTCTGCAGATATAAGAAGTGCCGTCTCTGCAGCAGACTGCATCGTCAATTGCGCGGCATACACCAATGTTGACCAAGCTGAAACTGAAATTGAGAAAGCTGCTGAAATAAATGCTGAAGCTCCTGGAAAGCTGGGCAAAGCAGCCAGGGAATTCAACAAATTCGTGGTCCATGTCAGCACGGATTTTGTTTATGGAGACCTGACTGAGCTGCCACTGTCGGAAGAATCTGAAACTCATCCCCTCAGTGTTTATGGCAGCACCAAGCTTGCCGGGGAAAAAAATATTATTGACTCAGGCTGTAACTGCGCAGTAATACGCGTAGAGTGGAGCTACGGAATCAATGGCATGAACTTTATTACAAAACTAGCTCAACTGGCAGCGGTATATCCGGAATTGAAGGTAGTCAACGACCAGACAGGTGCACCGACCTGCACTTCAGATATGGCAAAAGCTATTATCTGCCTCCTGGAAAAACAGCCGACCGGTGTATTTAATTTTGCAGCAAAAGGCTATGCTACCCGTTTTGATACCGCTCTGCTTATCGCCGAAAAGCTTAATTTGCAGACTGAAATTTCTCCTTGCAGCAGCAATGAATTTCCCATGACTGCACAGCGGCCGTTAAACTCAAAGTTCGATTGCAGTAAAATCGACAGAATCCTTGACTTTGAACGGCCTGAATGGCAGGTATCTCTGGGATATTTCCTGCAAAAGTGGAAAGACAAAATAATGAGCAGTCAGAGTTAACCGGCCTTCCAGTACTTGAAACTTTCACACAAGTATTTTGGAAAGCAGAAAATCAGGCTTCCTGACTTACAACTTCAGTTAAGCCTTTTCTGTCCAGGAAGCTTGAAACTTTTTTCATCACATCATCCGGTGTTTCCATTTCCACAGCAGTTTTCACGAGTTTGCGGCATTCACCCAGGCTGAACTTGGGAATTATTTCTCTCATCTGTGGAATTTTTCTTGGCGGCATACTGAATGACTTTATACCCATTCCAAGCAGCAAAGGAATTGCCAGTGGATTACTGGCCATTTCACCACAAATTGTCATTTCCTTGCCGGAAGTTTTCATAACTACATTACCGGCATCATAAAGAATCTTCAAGAATACCGGATCAAAGCAATCGGTAACGCCCTGATTTTCACTGTGACCGCGATCCATGGCAAAAGAGAACTGCATCAGATCATTGGTCCCAAGGCTGATAAAGTCCACGTATTTCAACATCTTCTCAAGCCCGAATACTGCCGAAGGCACTTCAAGCATAATACCAACCGAACAGTTTTTGCAGTAATCAATTTTTTGCTTGTCCAGTTCCTGTCTGACGTCATTTATAGCGTCAATAACATTTTTCAGTTCACTGATATTTGAAACCATAGGCAGCAGGATTCTGAGTTTGCCGTGAATCCCTGCCCTCAATACAGCCCGCAAGTGCGAATGCAGCAGGTCTTTATTCTGCAGCAGCAGTCGGATACCACGCAATCCCATTGCCGGATTATCCTCTGCCGGCAGGTTGAGGCAGTTTATCTTCTTATCTCCACCGGCATCCAGCAAGCGTAAAGTAACTTCCTGACGACCAGCCTCAACAATCTTGGAGAATACCTCATACTGAGTTTCTTCATTAGGCACATAGTCCCTGATCATAAACAGAAACTCTGTGCGATAAAGGCCAATACCCTCTGCACCATAGTTTTCGATAAGGCTCGATTCACAAATAAGCGAAATATTCGCCCTCAGATAAATCTGCTGACCGTCATTAGTAAATGTCGGTCCTTTAGGCCCGGTAACTTCCGCTTGCGGAGTCAGGTTGATCAGGTGCTGATATTTATCACTTATCTCCTGATCCGGATTTATATAAATTTTTTCGGCATGACAATCCAGCAATGCGTCATCATAATCAACAACCTGATCCAGAATCCCCTGCACCCCAAGCAGCGCCGGAATAGAAAAGGCTTTGGCCAGAATAGCGACATGGCTGGTAGCTCCGCCTTTCTCGCAAACAATACCGGCAATATTATCTATCGGCAGACGCATCAGATCAGAAGGCAGCAGTTCTCTGGCAACAACAACCCAGCTGCCGGAACGTTCTTCAATATCACGATTACCATTTTTTTCAGCACGCAGGAAACTGACAGCCTCAAGCAGCCGGAGCATAACGTCTTTAAAATCAATAAGTCTTTCACGAATTGAAGGATCACTCAACTGTCGGAATTTCTTGGCATAACGCCGATATACCATCACGATACTGAACTCTAAAGTATGGCGTTCATCAATAATCTCACGGGTTATGGCATCAAGCACCATTTTGTCTTCCAGAAACATCAAGTGTGAATTAAATATCGAAGCGTCCGCCTCGGAAATCATCGAAAGAGCCCGGGTTTCCAGCTCAAGAGTATTGATGCGGGCCAGTTTCAATGACTTTTCAAACAGTTTCAGTTCCTTATCGGTATCATCATGGGTCTCATGGTCAATTTCATTAAAAAGGTCGCGTGGCTTTATCCTGAAAACTTTTCCTCTGGCAACTCCGGAATTAACCGCCGAACCGGCAATGACAAAACTGCGTTTCTGAATAGTATCAATGCTTTCTTCAGTATCGCCGTCTCGCGCCAGGTTTTTGAGGATACCGGCACTGAAAATTAGGTTAGCCAGCTGTGGACTCAAGCTGCGGGCAGTATCGACAACCGCAGCAGGAAATGCTTCATGGCTGGTGCGCTGCAGAGTAAGCACTCCGACACAACTGCCGCCGGACCGCAACGGAACAGCGAGAAAAGAATTATACTTTTCCTCACCACTTTCCGCGAAAAACTTATATCCGGGCTGGTTTTCAGGATCAGACACGTTAACAATCCGGCATTCCTTGAAACATTGCCCGGTCAGTCCTTCAGCCGGAGCCATTGTAATCTTACCGACTGAAGACTTGTTCAGACCCTGAGTGGCGGCAAGCACCAGTTGATTCTTTTCAGGATCATATTCATAGACAGAGCAGACATCAACCTCAAGGCTCCTGGCAAGTATTTTTACAATACGCGACAGTACCTGAGCAGTATCTTCTACTCCGGCTATTACTTCTGATATATTTCTTAAAAGTGAAAGTAGTTTTCCAACCATTGTATAACCTGATAATTTCTCCCAACTCTCTCTCACTCAAACTGTCAACTTGACAACTTGCTTTAATCAAAATATAGGTTAGCACTTTTGTTTGTTTTTTCAAGCAAAATATAACCGGAATATAACATAAGTGCGTTATTAGTAATACTTACTAATATACCTTAAAATAATATATTTCATAAAGCGTCAGCTGAACTGATACTTTTCATTGCCTGCGACAAAAAAAGCCCCGCAGCTGCGGGGCTTGAAGCAAACATCGTTTCAAATCAAATCTGAAAGTGCCTTCAACAACGCTCCGGCAGCGACCGCCGAACCGATTACCCCAGACACATTCGGCCCCATAGCGTGCATCAGCAGGAAGTTATGAGGATCTTCATCCAGACCGACTTTATTGACAACTCGCGCTGACATCGGTACCGCTGAAACACCAGCAGCGCCGATCAAGGGGTTGAGTTTGTCACGCGATACCAGATTCATTATCTTGGCAAACAACACTCCGGCAGCGGTACCGATACAAAAGGCAACTGCGCCAAGCACAAGAATACCAAGCGTCTGCATATTCAAAAACTTATCTGCAGACAGTTTTGAGCCAACTGTGAGCCCCAGGAATATTGTGACTATATTAATCAAAGCATTCTGGGCTGTATCGCTTAGACGGTCTACAACCCCGCATTCGCGCATCAGATTACCAAACATCAGCATACCAATCAGTGGCGCCGCATCCGGCAGCAGCAAGGCGCACATCAAAGTAATAATTACTGGGAAACAGACCTTTTCCAGCTTGGATACATGGCGAAGCTGCTTCATCTTTATCTTACGTTCTTTTTTAGTTGTAAAGAGCTTCATTATCGGCGGCTGAATAATCGGCACCAGCGCCATATAGGAATAAGCGGCCACAGCGACCGGGCCAAGCAGTTTCGGCGACAATTTACTGGTAAGGTAGATAGAAGTAGGTCCGTCAGCACCACCAATAATACCAATACTGGCAGCATCTTTCAGATCAAAGTCTATACCTATGCCCATTTTCGTCAGCAGCAGAGCACCAAGCAGAGCAGAAAAAATACCAAACTGCGCAGCAGCGCCAAGTAACGCCGTCTTTGGATTGGCAATCAACGGACCAAAATCCGTCATCGCCCCTACTCCCATAAAAATAATGAGCGGGAAGACCCCGGTTTTGATACCCACCATGTAAACCATGCCGAGAATACCATCCGGTCCGGCAATGCCGGCCATCGGAATATTCGCCAGAATAGCCCCGAATCCAATCGGCAGCAGCAGCAGTGGTTCAAAGCCCTTAAAAATCGCCAGACATATCAGTATGATACCAACACACATCATCAGCACCCGGCCGATACCCAGAATCCAGGTACTGGACGGATCGGCAGAAGTCTGGCGGATAATATCATGCAAACCGGTGCTTTCCCATAGACCTTTAAACATTTCGTTCCATCCTGGAAGGCCTTCCTTGTTTTGCAGGCCCTCAACTACGGAGTCATGGGTTATTTTATCCAGTCTGGTAACCATCAGAACTTCACCGGGCTGCACTTTCTCTGCAGTATCAAGCTTACCATTCAGCGACACTACTTTCATGGACTGAGTAACTTGCACAGTAGCCTTACTGCGTCCGGGAATGCTCAGAATCATAATTTCGCGGCCCGGATAGAGATCTTGTCCCCGAGCTACAGTCAGAGAATAAACCAGTGCCGGCTTGTTCCAGGTATATACCAGCTCAAGATTGCCTTCCTGGTTGGTGCGCCAGGCAAACAAATCACTGGGCTGAGTTTTAACTTCCGTGACTACCGGCTTTTCAGCCTTTTGCTGAGCGGCAGCGGGCAGTGCCACCCCCAGCAGCATCACGCAAGCTGTAATTATAGACAGAGTTGCGAGTCTCATGGTCTATGCCTCCTCGATAAGAACCAGAGCTTCAAAAGAGGCCACTGAACTGCCTACCGCAGCCGGAACATCAACGACCTTACCGGCTTTTTCCGTCTTAACTTCGGTTTCCATTTTCATAGCCTCAAGAATAACCACGGTTTCGCCTTCTGCTACAACGTCACCGGCTTGAACCAGGACCTTTGCGACAGTACCCGGCATTGGCGCGGCAACCTCATAAGCAGCAACTCCTGAAGGAGCTGCAGCGGCAGCCGGAGCAGCCGAAACCGGTGTAGCTGTGGTAGCCCCGCCTGGAGCGACATGCACATTAAACGCCTTGCCGTCAACCGTGACTGTGTATGATGCCGGAGCATCATCTGAAGCGGCAGCTGGAGCACCGGTACTTATACCGTATTTAGCTGCAAACTTTTCGGCGTCAGCTTTTTCAACATCTTCCTTGAGGCGGATACCGAGCGGCTTATTCCCTTTAAGGAATTCAACACCTTTTTCGCCGCAAGTTGAAGTAATGAAAATATTTTCATCTGAAATTTCAATACCTGCAGCCTTCAGTTTAGCTTCAGCAGCTTTGATTCCAAGCTCAGGATTTCTGTCATTGATGTCATGTACATCTTCCTTTGTCGGCTCAAGGCCAAGCTGCTCGGACGCAATTTTAACCACTTCCGGATCCGGCTCGGCAGGAGTATTGCCAAAGTAACCGAGTACCATTTTTCCATAGCCGTCAGTGATTTTCTTCCACTTGCCCTGCGTTGTATTAGCAAAGGCCTGCTGGAAGTAGAACTGTGACACCGGAGTTACTGAGGTTCCGAAACCACCCTTCGCAACAACTTCGCGCATCTCTTCAATCACTTTGGGATAAAGATCAAGACAGTTGTTGTCCCGCATCATCTGAGTATTTGCCGTCAAAGCACCACCCGGCATTGGCGAGAAAGTAATCAGCGGGCTTACTTCTTTAGCTTCCGGCGGCATAAAGTATTTATCAAGACAGTCTCTGAATACAGATTCGGCTGTCAGTATTTTTTCATGGTCAATGTCCAGAGTATAATCAGTACCCTTAAGACGGTGCCACATAGTCAGTATATCAGGCTGGCACGTACCACCGCTAACAGGGCTCATAGCCAGGTCAATCACATCAGCACCGGCTTCAATTGCAGCCATATAGCAGGAAATCCCCATCCCGGCAGTGTCATGGGTATGGAACTGAATCTGGGTTCCTTTGGGCAGGACTTTGCGTGCTTTTTTAATTGTCTCGTAAACAGTTTTAGGAGTTGAGGTTCCTGAAGCGTCCTTGAAGCAGACACTGTCGAACGGAATTTCCTCTTTGAGGATTTCTTTCAGGCGGTCAATATAAAATTTAGGAGTATGGGCATAATTTTCTTTGAGACCAGGAGGCAATCCCATCAAGGTAACGGTCACCTGGTGCTTCAACCCGGCCTTATGGATACAGCCGCCGGAATAAGCCAGATTACGCACATCATTAAGCGCATCAAAGTTACGAATAGTGGAAATTCCGTGTTTTTTAAACATTTTAGCATGCAGGTCGATGATATCGCGGGACTGCGAAATTAAACCGACGACATTGGCACCGCGGGCAAGAGTCTGCAAATTAACATCAGGACCTACAACCTTGCGGGCACTGTCCATCATATCAAACGCATCTTCCTGACAGTAAAAATAGAGACTCTGGAAACGGGCACCGCCCCCGATTTCAAAATAATCCGTTCCAGCCGCAGCCGCAGCTTCAAGAGCTGGAAGGAAGTCTTTTGTTTTAACGCGGGCACCGAGACAACTCTGGAAGCCGTCTCGGAAAGAGGTGTCCATAAATCTGATTTTTTTCATTATAAGCGTTTTCCTTGAAATATATTAAATATTTGAAAATTTGGGGGGATTACTTACGTTTGTTACGATGCATATGCACTGCCGCAATTGCAGCGGCAACCAGATTCTTTTCATCACCGCCTGAAGCGCCGCTACGCGGATTCTTACGTGGAGCCGCAACTTTTTCCGCAAGAAGATGAGAAAAAGGGGCCAGCACTTTTGCAGCAATAATCATGAAAATCACCATCAAAGACAGAAAGAAATAAACATAGCCCATTCCGAGAACCATAAGTTTGAATCCATCGCCTAACATACCAGAGACCTCATTTTTAATTAATATTTTTATATTAAATTAACAATATTTAATGATTCAACAGTTAAATTTACGATTAATCAAGTCAAAATCGATAGAATTTTTGTTGATTTTGACATCACCGCTAAACAGTCTTTTTGTATCAGTCCCGACAGACAAAACTAATTCTCCGTTTCTGCCGATATCACAAACTGTGCCTCTCACCGTGTTGCTTCCAGTAACAATTTCCACGTTGTGGCCGAGCAGTAAGTTCTCATTTCTCCATCGTTCAAAGAGTTGTTCAGGAGAAATTGAATAAGTAATATAGTACTCAATGAGTTTTAAGGCTAATTGATTTGCAAACTTTTTGACATTAAATTCCCTGCCGGTTTCCTTAAGCAGAGAAGTAGCTGGCTGATCTATAGCGTCCAATGCCGCACCGGGCATATTGATATTTGTGCCTATTCCGGCAACAATACCGGTTTTTCCGGTACAGGATTCGCAGAGAATGCCGGCAATTTTACAATTTCTGACAAAGATATCGTTAGGCCACTTAATCCAGAATCCAACACCCGCGGCTGCCTCTCGTAAAGCATCCAGCGCACCAAGTGAAGCAGCCATTGACGCCATTGCCGGATTAGTTCCCGGGCGTTTCATTATAAAACTTGCATAGAGGTTGGTATCTGGAGGCGACTCCCAGCGCCTCCCATGCCGGCCGCGGCCAGCTGTCTGTTTCGAAGCGACAACCAGAGCTGCATCAGGCAGCTCTTCAAGCCTGTCAAGTGCATATCGATTTGTCGAGTCAACTGAATCAAGCCAGATAAGGTTTTCTTCTATATTCATGTATATGTCAGCTTATGCTAAAGTTCAATATCAATTGGTAACATAGCATAAAAAAGAAAAATTTTAACATAATTTACACTTTTTTAACAATAAATTAGCAGTTTACCTTAATATGGTAATTGGACCACATCTCCGGCAAAGAGCAAATAAGTTAAAACACAGGTACTTAAGCTCAAATTTCTGCTTGCAGTGTAAATGAATCCACATAAATATTCATAGTTATTAATAAAAAAATATTAAATTTTGAACTTAAATCCCCATGCGCATCAAGATTTTTTTGTTTTCCCAGTTGCATAAATTATTTATACGAGATAAATTTCTAGAACTTTTGACCTTAACCAATATTCGTTTTTGTATTCTGAAAGCACAGGTAAAACCGTATTGCAATACGGTGTCAGCCGCAAGGATACACTTGTACATAAAATGACAGCATACAATCAGGAAGAGCAGCATAAACCGCACCGCCTGCCGGATTTCGCTGTTCATTCCAAATACTTCTCAAACAAAGGGAGTCTGGCTATGAGAAAGGTACTCATACCTACAAAACTGGATAAATTTGCCGCAGCGTTACTTACTGAAAAAGGTTACCAGGTGGTGCAAAATGCCGAATTGTCGCTTGATGAGCTCATTAAAGAACATTCCGATACGGAAGTACTTATTGTCCGCAGTGAAAAAGTAACTCCGGAAATTATTGACTCCCTGCCGGCACTGAAACTGGTAGTCCGCGCCGGGGCTGGCTACAATACTATTGACACTAAATATGCCCGCCGTAAAAACATTGATGTCATGAATACTCCCGGAGCGAACTCAAATGCAGTTGCCGAGGAGGTTGTTGCTTTGATGCTGGCCGGATATCGCAATGTTGTTCCAGCCGACACCTCCACCCGGGCCGGAAAATGGGAAAAGAAAAATTTCATGGGGCGCGAATTGACCAGCAAGACCATCGGCATCATCGGGCTGGGTAACATCGGACGCCTGCTGATCAAGCGGCTTGAAGGTTTCGAAATGAAAATCCTGGGCTATGATCCAATGATATCCCCTGCTCTGGCGGAAAAATGCGGAGTTGAACTCTGTTCTGTTGAGGATATTTTTGCAAAAGCTGACTTCGTCTCACTGCATATTCCGGAAAATGACGAAACCCGCGGCATGATCAACCGCTCACTGCTTGCGTCTATGAAAGACGGTGCGGCTTTGATTAACTGCGCCCGGGCAGGAATTATTGACGAAGCTGACCTGCGGGCGGTTAAAGCAGAGAAAAACCTGCTGTTTCTGAATGATGTTTATCCCAAAGACGCAGCCGGCGATAAAACAGTTGCCGACATTGCCGACATCATGCTGCCGCACCTTGGCGCCAGCACCAGAGAAGCAAACTTCAATGCCGCCAGACGGGCAGCCGAACAGACTATAGACTTCTTTGAAGAGGGCATTACAAACTGTGTAGTCAACAAAGGTATTCCTGATGGACTGGATGAAGCCTATCAGCACCTGGCATATGTATTGACTAAGGTAGCTCACGGCTATCTTGGAAAAGCCAAGCATCCCACAAAAATTGAAACCAGCTTCTATGGTGAGCTCAGCCAGTACGCCAAATGGATGACAGCTCCAATCACTGCGGCCATATCTTCAGAATTCGAACTGTTCCAGGACGCCTCCGACGCGCAGTCTTTTCTGGAATCACGCGGTATTGAACTGATAAACCGGGAAATTGATTCAACCAAGGATTACGGTCAGTCCATGACCATCGACCTGTTTGCCGGCAACGGCGTTATCATAAAAGCCAGTGTACGCGGCACCATCACTGAAAACAACCTGATGGTATCCCGTTTAAAAAACTTTGACAAACTGTATCTGGAACCAACCGGGCACAACCTGTTTGTCGAATATACCGACGAACCGGGAGTAATCGGTAAAATTGCCAGTATCCTCGGCGAAAAAAACATAAATATTCTCGATCTGCGAGCTCCGCAGGATCTGAAAGCTGGTAATTCTCTGGCTGTGATTAAAACCAACGTCGAAATTCCTGAAATGCTGCTTGATAAAATTAAGAACAGCGTAAATGCCAGCGCCGCTTTTCAATTCTCATACAAAGCTGACTGAACACTTTCTTTCGAGGGGGCTTCCCAGCCCCCGGCAAGAAGTGGCTGTAGTTTAAATATATGAATTTATGAGGTTTTCGAGATATTCCTGTCTGCCGCTCGCCGGTACCGGCTCTTCGTTGGCAGTTACAAGGACTTCGGCCTGTCTGAAATCAGCTTTTCCGGCCAGCACCTTGGCCCCGAAACCGGAATTATAACCGGCATACCTGTCAGCAATAAACTGTTCCAGCATACTATCTTCAATAATCTTGACAGCAATCAGCAGACCGCGGGCAAAAGTGTCCATTGCGGCGATGTGCCCGTAGAAAAGATCAAGACCGTCCACCGAACCACGACGGGCTTTGGCATCAAAATTTAAACCGCCGGTAGTAAAGCCGCCCGCCTGCTGTATAACCAGCATGGCGTAAACAGCATCATAAATATTGGTCGGGAACTGATCAGTATCCCAGCCCAGCAGCATGTCGCCGGTATTGGCATCGACACTGCCAAGAGCCCCGGCAGCGGCGGCAACGGTCAGCTCATGCTGGAAGGTATGACCGGCAAGGGTCGCGTGATTGGCTTCAATATTCAGCTTGAACTCATCCTGCAGGTTATACTGGCGCAGGAACCCGAGCACAGTAGCCGAATCAAAGTCATACTGGTGCTTGGTAGGTTCTTTCGGCTTAGGTTCGATGAGCAAAGTACCATCAAAACCTAATTCTCTTTTATAGTCAACCGCCATCTGCAGAAAGCGGGCAAAGAGCTCCTGTTCAAGTGCGTAATTTGTATTTAACAGGGTTTCGTAGCCTTCACGGCCGCCCCAGAAAACATAGTTCTCGCCGCCAAGCTCCTGAGTGGCTTCCATGGCGTGCTTCACCTGAGCACAGGCATAAGCGAATACCTTGGGATCGGGATTGGTACCGGCGCCATGTGTATACCTCGGATTAGAAAAACAGTTTGCGGTCCCCCATAAAAGTTTAATTCCGGAATCATTTTGCAGCTTTCTGGCAACTTTGACAATATAATCCAGATTTTTGCATGATTCTGAAAAATTCTGCCCCTCAGGCGCGATATCCCGGTCATGGAAGCAGTAGTAATCAACCCCGAGCTTGGTAAAAAACTCAAAAGCAGCATACAAGGTTTCTTCCGCACGCCGCATCGGGTCAGATACAGTCTCCCATGGGCGCTTCCAGGAACCGGCTCCAAACATATCACTGCCAACCCCCTTAAGGGTATGCCAGTAAGCTACCGCAAAACGCAGATGATCTTTCATTTTTTTGCCGAGAATCAGTCGGTCCGGATCATAGTATTTAAAGGTCAGAGGGTTTTTTGAATCTTTACCTTCGAAACTCACTTTTTTTACTTCAGGAAAGTATTCCATAATGTCCAAGCCTCATTTCAGTGGTTAAATCTCAATCTGCAAAAATATCTCTTCACATCTTCAAATTACGGGTGTTATGAAATTTAATCCTTGATTAAATCTCAAATTACCTGTAATATATCACAAAAAAGATCAGAGAAAACCGCAATGAAATCCGCAAAAGCTTTTGGAAAACACTATTTCAGTCCTGCCGGCTTTCCTGTCACCGTCAAGCGCGTTCCGGCCGGCAGCGGTCCGCAGCATCCTTATGACCTGACGGAAACCCGCCATTACCACGATTTTTCTGAACTGGTAATCATTACTGAGGGCAGTGGAGTTCAGGTTGTAAACAACATTGAATACCCGGTTGCTGCCGGCGATGTATTTCTCATTCAAGGCTTCAGCAAACACTATTTTAAAAGTAGAGAGTCATTGAGCCAAATTAATGTCATGTATGACGCCTCGAGACTGCCGCTGGCCGCGGACTGGCTGCGGCGCATTCCCGGTTACAATATTATCTTTGAACTTGAACCGAACTGGCCGGAGCGTCGTAATTTCAAACATCGACTGCACTTGACACCGTCCGGACTTGCGCATGTCGAAACCATATCCAGAAGAATGCTTGAGGAAACCACCAGCCGCAACCCCGGGTTTGAGGCAGCGCTTTTCAGCCTGCTGCTGGAGCTGATAGTCTACATATCACGTCAATATGACAAAGCGGCATCGCCCCGTACTGCCGCTCTGGTCAGGATAGCCAATGTCATCAGCAAGCTGGAACGTAAACACTCAAAACCCTGGAAACTGGCCGATATTGCTAAACTGGCCGGAATGTCTCCAAGCAATTTGCTGATATTATTCAAAATGGCAACAGGAGTTTCGCCGATTGATTACGTCATCAAACTCAGATTGCGCCGAGCCGCAGACGACTTGCGTTCCGGTAACTCCTCAATATCGGAAATCGCCTTTGAGCACGGCTTCAAAGATTCCAACTACTTCTCAAAAAAGTTCAAGCAAATCTACGGCGTTTCACCGCGCCAGTACCGCCAAAAATCTTAGATTGAAATAAAAGCCCGCAAATTTTGTGATATTGTCAAGGTATCAGCCACCCATTCAAATGTATATTGTCAAAAAATCAAATCCGGGAGCTAATTATGGGTTTATATCTTGGCCTCGACTGCAGTACTCAAAGTCTCAAAGCAACCGTTATTGACACGGACAGCGGCAGCGTCGTGCATTCTTCGGATATCAACTTCGGTCGTGACCTGCCGGAATATCGGTGCCCAGGCGGTTTCCTCGAATCTTCAGACCCGCTGCACGTACTTACCCCGCCATTGCTATGGGCTGCAGCTCTGGACATGATTTTAGGCAAACTGCAAAATGCAAATATCCCAGTGGAAAAAATTTGCGGCATCAGCGGCTCCGGCCAGCAGCACGGCTCAGTTTATCTCAACGCTGAATTTGAACAGACATTGTCGGGGCTTGACCGGAACTGCACGCTTGAAGAGCAGTTGAAAGACTGCTTCAGCCGGGAAACATCGCCTGTCTGGATGGATCGGAGCACTTCTGCAGAATGCGCAGAATTGTATTCCAGGTTTGGTAATGAAATCAGCGAACGCACCGGCTCACCACCAATAGAACGCTTTACCGGGCCGCAAATCAGGAAATTTTATAAGGAGTTTCCCCAAAAATACGCGGAAACATTAATAATCCATCTTGTAAGTTCCTTCATGTGTTCCCTGCTGATCGGGCACAGCGCACCGATTGATTTCGGAGATGGGGCCGGCATGAATCTGCTGGACATGCAGCATGGCGACTGGATTCCTGAGATAGCTGAATACACTGCTCCCGGTTTAATAAAGAAACTGCCGCCAGCAGTTCCATCAACCCGGATTGCCGGTAAACTGGCACCATATTTTGAAAAATACGGCTTGCCGGCAGGCATTCCAGTGAATGTCTGGTCTGGCGATAACCCCAGCAGCCTTATTGGCTGCGGCGCCTTTAATCCCGGTACAGCGGTAATAAGTCTGGGAACCAGTGATACTATTTTTGCTGCCATGAGCGACTATAAAACTGACCCTGAAGGCTGTGGGCATGTATTTGGCAACCCGGCCGGCGGTTTTATGAGCCTGAGCTGCTTTACCAATGGCTCACTGGCCAGAGAGAAAATCAAAGACCGCTGTCAACTCAGCTGGGACGAGTTTGATAAAGTTGTTCTCCAGCAAACCCGGCCCGGTAATAACAACAATATGCTCCTGCCGCACTTCGTCCCGGAAAGCACCCCGCTGCGGCTCTCTGCTCAAGTAAAATATCAGGGTTCTGAAGCTTTCTGCAACGGACAAGGTGAAAAGGCCGAACTGGCACGCGCTATACTGGAGTCACAGGTTTACAGTTTCAAGATCCACTCTGAGTGGCTGGGGCGGTTTGACAGAATCCGTATAACCGGGGGTGCTTCAGACTCAGCAGCGTTGACTCAGATAATCGCAGATGTTTTTCAGTGCCCGGTCGAAAAGTTCGCCGTCAGTAACTCTGCCGGGCTCGGCGCCGCCATGCGGGCTGCACAGGCCTGCAGCGAGATAAGTTTTGTAGAACTCAGTAATCTTTTCACAGCAGCAACTAAAATTGAGCAGCCAAATGCCGAAACAAAAGATATCTACGCAGATGCCGTAGAGACTTACAGGAATTTTGAGCAAAGCGTGACAGGCTGATCAAACTTTCAAGCCATGCCAGTCGCCAGATGAGTAATGCTGAGAAATGTTAGATTAATGTTAAATCAGGTCTTAACTGAAAAAGTTATTGAACATTTCAACTGATATCTCAGTCTACAAAATCAGAATGTTTCCTCTCTCTCCTCCTTTTGCTGATCTCCCGATTCCCCAATCGGGAGATTTTTTTTGCCTCTATAATTACAGAGAACTGCTCGTTGCAGATGAAGCCGGCAGCTCAATGCTTGGCGGCAGGTTGCTCACAATTTTATTTTTTAGATAATCAGCGAATTCCTGAGCAAATTTTTCGCTTGGGTGCTTTGCGGCTACCCCGGAAGCTGACCAGTAAGGCTCAACAAAATACACCTTTTCACTTTGAACAGGTTTATACTGTTCTACAGCAGCTTTCAAAGCGCTGTAAAAATCCGGGTTTTGATTTTTTAAATCAAACATTCCCCAGATAGTCACAAAAATATGAGCATTAGTATTCATGCTGCCCAGTTTTTCGAGAAACTCAAGAAGTTTTGTCTGATAGCTTTGAGCATCACACCTGGCAATTATGTCATTTGTGCCGATATTAACAACAACAATATCCGCGTTTTCATTTGTGATTGAAGGACCTTTCTGGTAGACCGCCTGCTGAAAGTAATCAAACATAGTGTGCCCGTTCCAGCTGGGAAGTGATTTTGCGACTCCAATTCCGGACAAAGCGATATAGCTAGCGTTAAATGCTTTCACTGTCAAATGAGGACATAAAGCCTTGTTTAACGCCTGTGTGGTTTTAAAAGAGTAGCTTATGGGCAGATCGGCAGAACCATCATAGTTGGGCGGCCTGTTATTATCGTCAATAAATCCGGCAGTAATTGAATCGCCATAATAAGAAATCTTATATGCTTTTGAAGGCTGTACTATATTTGAACTTGAAGTAACACTGAAGGTCTCACTGTCTATACTTGCTTCCGAAGCCTTGAAAACTTCTACATGGTGAACAGGGTTCCCGTTATCCGGCAATGACACACTGACAGTCTTGCTGGGAACTCCCTGTGGGATAGTAAAAGTGGAATTCTGACTGCCGTCAACAAATACGCAGTAGTTTACGGGCAGCAGATTATTATCTGGTTTTACAGTAAACTCAAACGCAGTACCTTTTACATTTACGGCAATTCCAGTGCCTTCCCAGTTCATTCTCCCGGTAGCGTCACTACGGCCAAGGCATGTTATATTATCACCGGCAGTATACACTCCCGATGAACTGTCAAAACTGACAGACCGAAGAGGAATACTTGCAGAAATCAGGGTGCCGGCAAAAACTGTAAGTGAAGTCAGTAGAAATCCAGTTAATAACGCTCTTTTCATAATTTACTCCCGCTGAAATGATTTAATGACTCAAAAACCCAATATTTATCCTGTTACATTTTATCAAAACAAAAATTCACTTTTAAGCTTAAAAAAATATGTAATAAATATTAGCCATATGTAGCATATACTGAAAATGCAGAGGGTTCAAACTTTATAATAACTTTTAACAATATCTAAACAGGGAGCAAAAACCAATTAACCTGCAGCTGCATTACTATTTTCTTCTTCCTGAAAACTCAAACATGGCAGTCAGATAATAGAATTAAAACTTGAACGCAAACGTGGCCTGAGTTCTATTAACCCAGGCAGATTATGCTTATATATTATTCTTATTATGAAGACTGGAATTACACCATGAAGGGGGGCTTTTATGAATACTATGTCTTATCTATCAAAGTTTTTTAAAACTAATGACGGAGTCAAACTTCATTATATTGAAGCAGGCAAAGGCAAGCCGCTGATAATGCTTCCCGGCTGGTCACAAACCGCAGAGCAATACAAATATCAAATAGAGAAATTATCATCCAGCTATCGAGTAATTGCATTGGACTACAGAGGACATGGGGATTCAGAAAAGCCCGATTATGGCTATAGAATGTCCAGGCTGGCTGTTGATCTACATAACTTGCTTACCGAGCTTGAGCTGAATGATGTTAATCTTTTGGGGCACTCCATGGGATGTTGTGTAATCTGGAGTTACTGGGATCTTTTTGGCGGCAAGCAACTTTCAAAGTTAATTTTTGTTGACGAAACCCCTTTTAACGCTTTTTTACAGGTATCTCTCGGGAAAGAGGCTGAGCAATTTGGAATTCTTTTTACTTTGGAGAACCTGTTTGAAGTGGTTAAAAGAATCAGAAATGACTATGATGAAAGTTATACAAGAGAATTAATCGGTAAAATGTTTCCACATGACTTCCCCAAAGAGCAAATAGACTGGATTATTCAGCAGAACTGTAAAATGCCTCGAAACTTAGCTGCTGACTTGCTGTATGAAACAAATATTGCTCTGGACTGGAGAGATGTAGTAAAGCGTATAAATATACCTGTGCTGATAATCGGTGCAAGAGACAGCCAAATGCCCTGGAGGTCTCAGGTTTGGCTGCACGAGCATATATCAGATTCCCGGCTTGAGATATTTGAAAAGGAGGAAGGTGGTAGGCATTTCATGTTCATTGAGAATCCTGAAAAATTCAATCATCTTGTTGCTGACTTCATTGGCTGAAAAATCCTGTTTTCTGAATGATGCTCATATTCCTGCTTATTATTCAGTGAATACAAAACTTTTAAAAAACTCCGCATCTTTTGCCTCAGCTTGAACGCATCAACTCCTGTGCCCTTGTAGTATTTGACAATTTTTACGGGTTTTCAACTCTTTTATCGTTTACTTTTGCCAACAATGACCTATAATAGCATATAGTATTACTAATTAGTTAACAAAATTATTAAAGTCAAAAATTAAAGATCAACAGTCAGTTCTTTTAAAAAGTTAAAAGGAGCTGGATTTCTCATTAATTATTAACTTGGCAAAAAAGCTTATTACCAGTAACAAACCATTTGTATTTTAATTCTGACAGGAGGTGCTGGCATAAATATTGTAACGACAAAATTGTAATTGAATAAACAAATTCGCAAAATGGAGAATTAAATAATGAAATCTGCTAAGTTTTGTTCAACTGGCAAAAGATTTTTGATTATAAGCACTTTGACCCTTTTTTCCCTTTTCCAACAGAATACTTATGCCAAAGAGACGGCTGAGCCACAGCCCGTCAAGGATGGTTTTTCCATTGTGGTAATTCCTGATACCCAGCACTATCTAATGAGGAAGAAATTGCTGTACAAATTTAACCGGCAAATGGATTGGATTGCTGAAAATAAAAAACGATATGACATCCAGTATGTGCTGCATCTGGGAGATGTAACCCAGAATAACAATGAAGCCCAATGGGAAATGGCGCGAAAAGCTTTTAAGCGTCTGAACGGGAAAACACCCTATGCCATAGCGGTCGGAAATCACGATGTCGGACTATTGGGGACCGCCGACAATCGATCCACTCTGCTCAACAAATATTTTCCAGTTAAGAATTATAAGAAATGGAAAACATTTGGCGGCGTTTTTGAGGGAGAGCCCAAACGGGGAGAAAACTGTTACCACACTTTTTCAGTGAACAAAACCAAGTGGCTGATCTTGGTCCTGGAGTTCGGGCCACGTGACAAAATCTTTAAATGGGCAAACAAGGTTGTCGAAAAGCACAGCCAGTACAACGTCGTTTTGGTTACCCACGCATATATGGACCAATTCGGCGTTCTCTATAAGAAAATGACCAATGGACTCGAAACATCACCTCCCCACCGTTATGGAATCAAAAATGATAAGGAAGGCCTCAACGACGGCGAGGATATTTGGAAAAAACTGGTTTCAAAGCATAAGAACATCAAAATTGTCATCTGTGGCCATACCCCGCCTGACGGCCTGGCTTATGTGGTCAGTAAAGGCGAAAGTGGCAACAAGGTCCATCAGATGGTTGTGAATTATCAGCACATCGACGACGGTACGCTGCGTTTACTCCAATTTGACAAAAAGGGCAAAACCGTAGAAGTGCATGATTACTCACCGGTGACTGGAAAAATCAACGATCAAAAAGACAGTCGTTTGACTTTTAAATTAGACTAAAGACTGCTGTAACTACCAGTTGAATAGACCTTCCGGTTGCTGACGCACCGAGATTTTTTTAGACAAAGCTGGTCAGGACACTCCTCGGGGGCCGCAAAGTTGCGGCCCCGCATATTTCACAATATATCTAACAGCAAAGTCGTTTATCAACCAGATGGCTTGAATATGAATAAAACCTTCAATTATTTTGTAACTGTTTGTCCTTTTTAGCCGACTTATTATACTACCTGTATTATGAACGTTCGCCGCGACCTTTTCAGGCCTTTGCCTGTGGCAAACGATATTATTCTTGATAAGCCTGTTGAGCTCGCACAATAGATCGGGGTTTTAAGTATTGTTCTCCGGTTGCCATTTTCTGCTGCAAAGGCTTTAGCCCTGCCCTGACACTGGCTGAGAACTTAGAAGCACCAGTCCCCATACCGGTTAGCAAAAAAATCATAAAACACCCCGTAAAATAGCAAGCCGAACGCAGGCCAGCTCTGGGATGTTGTCAGCGGAAATAATCACGTTGGTCCAATATTTAATTGGAAAAGTCGTTCTCTAAGGAGAACAAAATCCTGTGAAGAAGCGTTTTCCCCTACAACAACCGGAATGTCATTGTAGAAATTCTTCATTACTCAATGAAAATTGACTGGAGTCGCCTGGAACAAGTTTTCAAAAATAAATTTCAAATAAAATTCAAAAATCTTTCAGGTGTACTTATCGGCTTTTGAAAAACTTATCTCTGAACTTCCTTGGTTGCAGCAGTGGGGCATCGCTGATGCACTAACTCGTTGCACAGCCTCCGGGAAGGTAAATCATGAGAAAAACAAGCAGATCTCTACACTGGCCGACACTTCTACTTCTATCTCTAATTTCACTAACTGCTTCAGGCGCCATAAAACGCGATAATTATGTTTATTTTCATAAGGGCTCTGACATTCAGAGCATAGCAGTAGCTTACGCAGGAGAATATTCAATCACAGGAGGACAACCATTTGACACTCCATCCTGGGATGGCAATGCTTCAGCATTAAAAGTACCTGCTGGAAGAAAAAAAACTTCAGGGGTAGCTAACTGGTTGCTTGACAGGTCACAGACTGCGTTAATATACTGTCGCACGGCAGAAGGTAATAAGCCCAAAGAGTTAAACTTTGCGTTTTCAGCAAATATTAACATAGACGGGACATACTATTCGGTGGTTATTGGTCAAGGTTCTGATGGTTTATCCCATAATAACTGGTGGATCGGCAGCAGCAGTGGATTTCATGGATACCCTACCATGATGATAACTCATGACGGAAAATATATCATCACCGCAGTTGAAAATGAGTCCAATATTTTTACTGTTTCAAAAAATTATCTCGATCGTATTGACTGGATGAAGAATATAGATGACAGCAAAAGCCTCAAGGATATCTCTATTCCAGGTACCCACGACGCCTGTACCTCAAATCTTTCAAAAACACTTATCTGGCCTGTACTGGGATTAACACAATGCCAGGACTTCAGCGTTGGCGCACAGCTCATAATGGGAATAAGGTCTCTTGATGTCAGAGTGAAGAAGGACGGAGGCATATACCACGGCTCTTACTATTGTAACCTGACTTTAGACCGGGTTTTCTGGGAATGCCTTAATTTTCTGAAAGAATACCCTGCCGAAACTATCATTTTTACAGTTAAAAATGAGGGCAGTGAAAATGAAAATTCGATTGTTCAGAATTTACTTGCAAGTGCAATAATAAATGCTGGCGCAGAAAATTTCTGGACACAAGACCAGCTGCCTGCTCTTGGGCAGGTTAGAGGCAAAATTGTAATAATAAACCGGATGTTACATCATCAGGGTGAAGATGACATTGGCATTAAGGTTAATTGGCCGGATAATACAGCGGGAGAGCTTACCACAGGCACGCAAAATACATTCTATATTCAAGATAAATATAAAAAGTGCAGTCCAGGTGAAAAAGCTGAATTAGTAATCAGCAGTCTGAATTCACATGCCAGAGCTGATTACCCCAGCTTTATATTCTCTTCGCTTGCTGCTGAGTTTCCATCTTTAAATACACCAAGATATTACGCGGCGTCCATCAATGCCAGTTTGAGAGCGTACCTTTTACAGCACCCTGAGTTACATAATACAGGATGGCTGATGATGGATTTCCCAAGTCAAAATCTGATAAACCTGATCATTCAATATAATTTTCAGGAAGTTCTCTAAATGCGACGGCCTGTTTGATTAATTATTTATGGCTGCATTGATGGAAGGCTCAGAAATCTGCTCATAGAGAAATTCAAATGGCTTAACAAACCAAGTAAAACACAGCGAGGCGCCATATGGCAAAAGAATTCAACGATGACCGCTGCCACATCCTGAAAAACGCCCACCGCGAGCTCGGAATAGACTTCCAACTGCAGCAAACCGCAGCCGACCTGCACGAAATGCGTGAAAACGCCCCAACCAGACACGACACCGCCCGCTTAGCCCTGGCCATGTTTCCAGCCAGCCATTCTGACATAGCCAAAGAAAGAGGAGTATCAAAAGTAGCAATCTGGAAACAAATGCGCCGAGTGTCAGTTAAATACCTATGGATAGAAAGCCTGATCTGCCCAATGGCCGCCGAAGTCTAAAAGAAAACGCCCGGCAGCAACAAAACTGCCGGGCAAAAACAAAAAATTTAAAAAATTTACGAAAAAAAAGAAAAACAGTTAACAGTTAACCACCCAAACCAGCGACCTTAAAATCAATATCATTACAAGATTACCTCCCAAAATGGTTAACGAATTCAAAAAAATTAAAATTCTTGCCGGTTTATAAAAGCACCCCCTAACAAAAGCAATTATTCAGTTTTTGCCAGTTTGCAGCAATATCTTCAATGTGCTACTATAATTATTAGATATATAAATATTTTTAAGATGCTGTACAAAAGGTGGTGCGGGGAATGGCTGGTGAGCTTGGGTTGATTAACGGGCTTTATGAGAGCATAATTACAAATTCTTTAAAAGAACAAATAGAAAATGTAAATGAGCGTAGGCGTGTTGAAACGAAGCATTTAGATTCTGAGGAAAGCCATTTTACACTTGCTTTACATCTGACCAAACTAATTGCAAATTCTCTAGCCAAAATTAAAGGCGATAACCGTTTTGAAAAACAAGCTGAATTTTGCAACAAAATTTTAGATGCTATTGGAAAGCAAGATTCAACTTTTGATTTTGAAAACGAAAAAATTATTAAAGATTTAAAGTATCTATTTGAAGTTTGTGATACTACAGAAAGAAAATTTGAAAGACCCGCTACTCCATTAAGCAATGCTTGCCTTTTTACTGGGACTCGAAACGATCCTAGTTTAGAATCGCAGCTTCGACAAGAAATTCTTACTTCAGACAGAATAGATATCTTGTGCTCATTCATTAAATGGAGCGGTATTCGTTTATTAAAGGAAGAACTTGAGGCATTTACTAATAAAGCAGGGGGAAGGCTCAGAGTAATAACGACATCTTATCTGGGTGCAACAGATTACAAGGCAATTGAATTTTTGGAACAATTGCCTAACACAGAACTATTAGTTTCATACGATACTAAGCGCACGAGACTTCATGCAAAATCATATATTTTCCACCGTAATAGTGGCTTTGGAGCAGCCTACATTGGCTCTTCAAATATTTCTAACCCTGCTTTAACTAGTGGACTTGAGTGGAATCTCAAGGTTAGTCAGTTTGAGTTACCTTACCTATGGGATAAAGTTTGTGCTACCTTTGAAACATATCAAAATTCAAAAGATTTTACTCCTTATTTCAAAGATGATAAAGAACGCTTACAATCTGCGTTGAACAAAGAAAGTGGTTATAAAGATGACCAAGAACTGATGGCGTTTTTCAATATAAAACCATATGATTATCAGGTTGAAATCTTAGATAAGTTGACCGCTGAGCGTCAAATTCATAACCGTTATCACAATTTGATTGTAGCTGCAACAGGAACAGGTAAGACAGTTATAGCAGCATTTGACTTTAAGAGAATTAAATCACAGAAATCCAATGCTAAATTTTTATTTATTGCTCATCGTGAAGAAATTTTGAAGCAAAGCAGAGCTACCTTTAGAAATATTCTAAGAGATCAGAATTTTGGTGAATTATTGGTAGGAAAATATAATGCAGAACATTTTGAACAGCTATTTGTTTCAATTCAAAGCTTGAACTCTCGTGAACTAATTAAGCATTTAGCTGAAGATTATTATGATTATATTGTTATTGATGAGTTTCACCATGCTGCATCAAAAAGTTATAAAGAAATACTGGATTACTTTAAGCCACGTTACTTACTTGGATTGACTGCAACACCCGAACGACATGATGGCTTAGAGATTCTTCACTATTTTGATAATCACATTGCTGCTGAAATTAGATTACCAGATGCAATTAATCGAAAATTACTTTGTCCATTTCAGTATTTTGGAATTACAGACCATAGTTCTGTCGACTTAAGTAATATTTCTTGGAATAGAGGGCGCTATGATCCAACTCAGTTAGACAATATCCTTACTGGAAATGATAGTAGGGCTTTGTTAGTAATTGAGAAGATTAATGAACTGCTTTTAGATGCTAATGAAACTCGAGGTCTGTGTTTTTGTGTCAGTCAAAGACATGCAAACTTTATGGCTGAAAAACTCAATGCATGCGGTATAAAAGCTGCTTCCTTGACATCAAAGTCAACTAATGAACAACGTTCCTCGGTGCAGAATATGCTAAAAAACAAAGAAATTAATTTTATTTGTGTAGTTGACCTTTATAATGAGGGAGTTGATATTCCGGAAATAGATACTGTGCTATTTTTACGTCCTACAGAAAGCTTAACAGTTTTTCTTCAGCAATTAGGTCGTGGTTTGCGCTTAGATGACTGGAAGGAATGTCTAACAGTTCTTGATTTTGTTGGCAATGCAAATAGTAGTTTCAATTTTGAAGGTCGCTTTAGGTCAATTCTTGGTCCTTCAACTAAAAATATTTTTGATGAGGTTGAAGCTGGCTTTCCTCACTTACCAGCAGGTTGTTGCATTATGTTGGAAAAACAAGCTCAACAGTACATTTTAAATAATGTTAAGAGTAACATACATAATGCACGCAAAAACCAACTCATTTCTGGAATTAGAAATTTCACCTCTGAAACTGGATTAAAATTGTCTTTAACAAGCTTTATAAACCACCATGATCTTTCTTTAGACACTATTTACAGGAAAAGCTCTTGGAATAGACTGCTTGTGAATGCTGGTTTAAAAGGTGATTTTCAATGCCATAACGAAAGCCAGTTAACCAAAGGTCTACGTCGTATATGTCATATGAATTCAACTTACCAGCTTCAAAGGTTGCTTGACCTGCTTACAAGTCCAACCCTAGATGATATCACTGAAAATGATAAATTATTACTTACCATGTTAAACTTTTCCTTGTGGGGGAAAAAGAATGAATTTAGCTCTCTTGAAGAGGCAATGATCCAAATAAGAAAAAATGAAATTTTATATGCAGAATTGTTAGAATTGATTGGATATATGTTTGAAGAAACCAACTTGGTTACTTCAAGGACAGAACTACCATTTGAAACACCTTTAGAATTACATGCAAATTACACAAGAGATGAAATTCTTGTAGCTCTTGGCAATTGGAATTTTGAAAATAGTCCAGAGATGAGAGAAGGAGTTAAATACATTAAGAACATTAACACCGATGTGTTTTTAATCACGCTAAACAAATCTGAAAAACACTATTCACCCACAACAATGTATTTGGATTATGCTATTAGTAAAGATCTTTTTCATTGGCAGTCACAAAGCCAGACATCAATAGGTTCACCTACAGGACAAAGATATATTAACCACCAACAATATGGTACAACAATCTTATTATTTTTAAGAGAGGATAAATCCGTAAACGGTTTAAGCTCTCCATACTGCTTTCTGGGGGAAGCTAAATATATTTCGCATGAAGGTAGTAAGCCGATAAGTTTCAAATGGAAATTAAAAACTCCAATGCCAAGCCATTTGTATCGTGAAACTGCCAGACTAGCGACTGCTTAAAGGCTATATTCCTGTAATAATAATGTGTAATATTCTATTAATAAATTAAAACTAAAAATAATCTATATTCGAATACTAAAATAGTGACTTATTTTTGTAGTTCACGAATGTTTTTGCATATATCCTGCGTACGTTTGAACTGATATCTTCTGCTTATACCTGTGTCAAATTCGTATATTGGAATTGATAAATTATGTGCAACATACTCTGCGTGCTTGCACTCGCGTTTATAATAACTCTGAAGGTCAACGTTCAATTTCATTTTAGTTTCCCTCTGTTTAAGTCTTTCTTCCAATATCTCGATACTTGGCTTTGCGAGAACTATGCATGTCGGATTCATCTGTTCAAAAACTTTCAGCGGAATATCTTCAATATCACCACTCTTGTTTATTAGACAGAAATGTCCGTCTAATATTGTACGGTAGTTTTTGTTTCGCACATTAGATAGTCCTTTTAGTAATTTAGCTTGATTATCTTTAAGGTCGGATATGGATTTGTCTGGGTGTTCTTTGCCTCCATTAAGAGCGATCAGATTGCTTGCAGTAATGCTGTTATATCCAAAAAGGGTGAATAATTTTTGTGATATTGTAGTTTTCCCTGCACCATGAACACCAGCTATTAAAATTAAACTTGACTTGACTTTTGTTGAATTTCTTTTTTGTGATTCTAACCACTTCATCTTTTCTTGCCCTAAGTAGATAAATGATTGCGGGGCTGTTAGGTTAAGTTTTTTATTAGAGAGTGCTATTGGTTTATCAAAAACTTTAATCTGGCCTAACTTAAATGCATGAGCAGTTTTTTTGTTTTTGAAGTAATCTTGAAAAAACCTATAAGTTATACCAGAACTTCCTCTAGTTTTTCTCCAAATAATCTGAGGTTTATCTGACAGGATTTCTTCAATTTTTGCAATGGCTACAATCATTTTTACTGGACTTATAGCGTAAAGTGCAGCATATTTGACTTCCTTTATTGCTGTTTTCCTATATTCAAAACATTTTTCGCCTGAAATAATTTTAGCAAGATGTTGTGGGTGAATAGATACTAAAATTGATTTTCTTTTATCCATGCTCATAAAAGTTTTCCATATATCTCGTGTGATATTTCACGAATTGATTGAATTGGTCCCTTTACTCCAAGAGCTTCTAACTTTTCTATTGGTATAGGGGTAATATATTTTAAATGACGAAATAAGATTATAAGAGTTTCTTTTTTTAATATCTTTTCAAGCTCTTTTTTAGAAAAGACCGTCCTTTTCGATACAATGGGAAGGACTTTGTTGATATCAACCTCTTTAAAGGTCTGTTCAACAATCCCGACACATTCAATACTTTGGCGATCTTTATCTTTTGTCCTGTAAAATAATAATATATCGCCAGGCTTTATTTTTTTTATAACAGCATGACAAATATATGCTTTCTTGATTGTATTGCCTTGAGGATTATACATGTACTGGTCATTTGCAAATAATCCACTAGCCATATCACTTATATCTGCAAAAAGATCATTATGATATTGTTTTTGAATTGGAATAATATATTTTTTTACATTTGCCCTGTCTAAATAATGCGGATAATATTGTATTGCAAAATCAAGTGGTGCAAGTTCAATTTTTGTTGTCGGTACCTTCATGGGTTTTAAGAAAACATCTTCATTTGAATTATAGCGTCCTTCGTACCTAAATCCATATTCTTCACAAAGTGCTACAAGCATTTCATGTTCAGCTCCAAAGGTGTGCAGATAAATCCAATCAAAATTGTTTTCAACAGCATATTTAAAGGCAGTATAAAGGAGACGCTCTCCAAGTTTTCTCCCCCTTGCAGGAAGTCCAACTTTTAATGTACAAAGTTTTAGGACTTTGCCTTCAACAGGTGAACCATTATCAATAATTTTAGGGTTACGCTCTTCCTTATAAATACACATAGCATAAAGATCATCATTATTCCCTGTCACACACCAAGCTTTTCGCTGCAAAGTTGAAGCTGTTAAGTACCATTCGTCAAAGCTATCATAGCCACTCCGTAGAGAGTTAAAGAAAGGTTGTTTTAAATCAAACTCATAAAGCCACCTTTCTTGAATACCATATGGTGTATTAGAGTCTGGTTTAGCTTGATTCTTTAGGTAGACAAGGAATTGATCAAGACGATGAACTTGTTCTTGTACTCCTGTGCGCTTTGCTTTGCTTTGAATTTTTCTATCATTAGTTACAAGTAAGTTAACTGCTCCACGACATAAAGCATGAAGTAAAAGGTTATCAACTCTGTCATTATCATTATTTTGAGACCAGCCATAATTATCAAGATCTTGAGGAGTTAGACAAGGAGGTGCAGCAATCATCTGATATTGGCTGAGTCGAGAAAGCACAATTTTTTTTCGTTCTTCATTTTGATCTCTAAGAATATCGTCTATTTGGCTCGGATGGATAAATAAATTATGTCCATTCACTGAAGATAGTCTACGCATTTCCGCAAATTGCGGATCAAGAGGTCTTCTTGTATCCTCAAGTGGTATAAGTATGTTTGTATCAAGCAAAATATTCATTAGTCCCTAGCTGCTCTCCTGCTTAATTTTCAAACTTCACCTTCATCAAAAGCAATATTAACTTGATTTTGAAATGATCATTTCTATCTATTGAATTGTAATATTTAAAAAAATGAATCTTTGAAGCTTGCTATAATCTATCCAATATAATAGCTTAAATGCTTAATTATGATAAATATAATAATCTTAATTATTTTTAAATCAATATATTTATCATAAAATGTGTATGCCATTTGAATTTTCAAGATGATTAGAGTTGCGCGACTGGAAGAAGAAGTATGGAGAAAATAGTGGATATTAGCGAATTTATTTTTTGAATTAATTGAAGTTTTTTGAGTAGCAGTCCAACTTATGGAATTCTTCCCATTTTACATTTTCTAATATTTTACAAAATAATAACTTAATGAAAAATTTTATAAAGAAATTGATCATAGTACCTCCCTTAAAGTTTATAATATTTTTTACATAAACAATAGTTACAATAAATAAATTATAAAAAAGAGAAGGTCCTAGTTGAACCAAACACCCCAGCAGCACTGCTACTCGAAAAACTTCAAAATTAAATATAATAAACTATGTCAATTTGTCAACCTTTTAGACCCAAAATGACTCTTGATGTTATTAAATATATGAGTTCATGTTAATAAATTACTATGAAGATAGAAGCTCTTCCATAAGCCTATAAACAGTTGTTCCCTTTGATACTGGCCACTTTGGACATTTAGGAGTATCTTGCTCTTTTGCAACCTTAACTGCTTGCTTTATGCATTGTTCATTAAACCTTCTGTTGTGCTTATTTAAACTTTTGTCATAATCAGGAAGATGCCTTGATAATTTAGTTTTTAGGTCAGATATTCTTACTTGAGTAGCATTTTCAAAATATAGTAGCAGCCAATATTCAAAATACGGATTACTTAAAGCAAATCCATGACTTTCACGTCGACACCATTGGAAAACTTCATCTAATTGTTGATCCGACCAAGAATCTTTATCAACTAAAATCCAGATTGCATCTTTTTTTCTAATTCCTTTATTTTTTATTTCTATGGCCTTCTGTAGTACATATTTGGGTGCACTATGCTTTGGAATTTTATTTTTTATATCAATGACAGTACTTATTTTCCCTTGAATAATTTTAAAATAATCTACTTCAGTTTTTTTCCCTTCTGATATAATAAAGCAAATACTTTCATATCTTTTTAAACTAGATTTTCTAGAAAAATTTCTTCTCATGCTCCTCACCCCAATTAAAAATATGTAATTCCTTTGATAAACTGATTAACTAGTCTTGAAATGATGAAAAGAATATTTTAGGAATTCCTTTTAAGCGTCCTTGAATGTAACTTTTCCTGAGGTCTTTATCAAAGCGAACATCACAATAATCACTAACAGGCGTTAAGGTCGACTCCCCTTTAAAATTGCGTTCAGATAGCCACATTTCATCGCGTCTTAAAACGTCTTGATCCATTAGCATCAAATCGTGTGTTGTAAAAATAACTTGTGATCTGCTTTGACTGGAGCATGATTCAATATAAGATTCTAAAAGTTTTCTTGAAAGAAGTGAATGTAAACTTCTATCTAATTCATCAATAAAAATAACTTTTTTAGACTTTTTTTCTGAAGCTTCATAAAAAGCAGGAATAAGATCAATTAAACGCATTGTCCCATCAGACTCTCGGTCTATACCAAATTCAACTTCTTCATTTTCATCATTTGAGTGATATGTAATGATCCTCTTGAATGACAGTTCCCCACCTTTCATACAAACAGAAATATCAGGATGTATTTTTGCAGATTGACCACTTTCTAAATCTTTTTTAAGGATTTCTTCAAACTCTTCTGGCAAATCTAACTTTGAAAAAGGCACATCTTTATGTCCAAAACCTGTAATTCCTGTATCAAAACTTTCCAAAGCTTCACAAATTTTGCATGACAGAGGATTTTCCGTTTCCAGTAAAAAGTCAAGAGGAGCAAACTTGCTTTTGGGACTAATTAATAATAAATTTTTGAACCAATTATATATATAGTCAAAAGATTTTATATTTTGACTATTCAAGTTAGTTATAAATAATTGGCACTTATCTGTTCCCGGGGAAAAAGCTGTTTTTAAGTCTAATCGGTTTTCATATTTTTCGCAGAACTTAATTTCAGATTCTTTTCTTTCAAATAATATAGTTTCATTGGAACTTGTGATTCTAACTAGTTTCTCATTAAAAACCTTTGTTCTAGAAACAACAAAAGAGTATTCGTAAATAATTTCATCAATTAAAATAGTTAATGAAAATTGTGATTTACTGACATCGATAGTTTTATCCAGCAAAAATGTTTCGATGGGAATATTCCCTTTTTTATTTGGGCCATTCATTACAAAATGTCTTATAAAAGACATGGCGTCAAATAAATTTGTTTTACCAGAAGCATTTCCTCCGTAAATTGCCGTTACAGGAAGAACTTTTAATCTATATTTTTTAATCCTTGGAATATGCTCGTTAAAACGTCTTTCTAAGCTACCAACCATAGAAAATTTAGTTTTATTTTTAAACGACTTCCAGTTTTGAAAAGAAAATTCAATAAGCATAATACTGCTCCTTTAAAATAATAACATTTAATCTACATAATTATTAACCATTGTCAACCACATATGTGAAAAAATCTCTTTATATGTTATTTTTTATAAAAGGTACTGTGTGGGGTTTTGTTCTTTGGAGGGGGGACCACCGCGTGGTTTAGACAATTTTTTTGAGTTTTTATTTTAGGGGTACAAGTTGAGCTCAAAGGGGGTACAAATTCACTGGAAAAGAGTACAAAATATGCAATTTTAAAGTTGATAGTACAGTCCATGTAACCTGATACTCTAATTAACATGCTTCAGTCTAACTTGATTTAACTCACTATTAGATGAATGTCCGATATGTTTCTATACCTTTTGCTATAAGGCTGCTCTTAAAAAGGGCACAATATTAAGCTAATATCCACAGTACGGTTACGTTGGGGTTGCTTGGGCTACAGGAGGTTTACATGACAGCGCATGGAAAGAAAGAAGCATTTTTGGTAAGATCCGCTATATGAATTATAATGGCTGCAAAAGGAAGTTTGCTATTAAAAAATACATAGCCTCAGTTCTGGATAAGAATTGAGTTATTGAAATTATTCACATTATGAATTATAATATCTATAAGGTCTTGTAGATAGGTCATTAAGGCTCTCTCTACATTTAATAAACCTAAAAGAGGAGAGATGGTTATGAAGTTTGTACGTCTAATAGCAGTGATACTTCTCATAATTGGAGGGTTGAACTGGGGGCTTGTTGGGATCTTTAACTTTGATCTTGTCGCTACAATTTTTGGGACGATGTCTGTTCTTTCAAGAATTGTATATATAGTAGTTGCTATATCAGCAATAATTGTTGCAATCGATGCAAAAAAATATTTGAAGTAATATTGCTTTTAAAAGCTCCGAATAGAACATTCTCCTAATTCGGGGCTTTTTTATTTTTGAAACGTAAATTCGAGTAAGGGGGTCCAGTTAGCTACGGGGCGAAAATGCTAAACACCTCAGTTCGCCTTTGCACCTTGCCATGATTTCACCTTTTTCTCTTTATGTACTTTTAACTGAGCACCCCAAATTTCATGACACTTGCCTTTAATTGTCACCGTTGGTACAAAACTGAGACTTAGTAGCCGTGTAATCTCCTGCAAAGCCTCTTACCGTATTTTCGCTGCAGTTTTACTTTTTGGCAGTAACAGACCTTTCTAAATCAGAAATCGCCTCAGTTGACTTCAAAAGCTCAAAAATATGTTTTTGGAAATCTATCCATTTATCACTGTGAGTTGAAAAGCCATTCATTTTCTCTCTCCTAAGATTAGCATAAAGCTTAATCAGTATTATTGAAATATAAGTATTTAAGCTATAGATAAGAAACTATCCAAATACATCCCAAAATAAAAAGTACACAAGAAATAAAAGCCTTTAAACTGGTAGAAAAAATCGTAAAAAAGGTCATGGAAGGTCGCCAATAGTGCGTCTAGGATCGTAAAAATAGGAGGGTACAGGGAAAAACTTTTTTAGAGATCCATAAATTTGACAAAAATGCAAATCGCAAGCTGCTGATTCCAAAGAGAGTTAAATGGTGGATCCGGCAGGACTCGAACCTGCGACCCGGAGATTATGAGTCACCTGCTCTAACCAACTGAGCTACGGATCCACTCGAAACAGATTATAATTATACACAGCATTGAGCGAAACGCAAATATCAAACTGACATTTTTGAAGAAAAAACCACTTCGACTTCCCAGCAAATCAGGATATTTCCGCAAAACTGCTTTGCTTTAAACACTTAATATAATATGTTAACGACTATTGAGTCAACCAGTACATTTGAAAAGTCCTTTAATATTTTAAACAAATCCGGAACTGAGCAGACATATCCGGTAACCTCAGGTGGAGTTTTACTGATTTATGAGTACTTTTCTGGGAATAGGTTTAGGTCCGATCCAGACCGGTATTTTTATGGCCGGTGCCGATAAAGGCGGCTTCAGTCGTATTGTCATGGCAGAAGTAAATGACGAACTCAAAAACGCGGTTAACAATTCTGGCGGCCACGTTACCATCAATATTGCCGCGGAAAATCACGTTTACCAGGAAACTTATTCAAATGTAGAGGTTTTTAATCCCTCAATAAAAGCCGAACAGGAAAAACTGATTGAAGCCGCTTCAGAAGCAGACGAAATCGCTACCGCGCTACCCAGTGTGGAATTTTTTCAGGTTACGGCCAAATGGCTGCTTGAAGGCTTCCTGCAAAACCCGGCAAAACATCGGTTCATATACACTGCAGAAAATGACAATCACGCCGCTGAAAAACTTGAAAAATCAATTGCAAAACCGTTCGCCGATACTTATTACTTGAACACAGTTATCAACAAAATGAGTAAGGTAGCCACAGCTGAAGAGTGCAGCAGACACGGCCTTGAAATGCTTTGTCCCGCAGCCGGTCGCGGCCATCTGGTGGAGGAGTTCAACAAGATCCTTATTTCCAGGTGCGACGGCATTGAAACTCGGCAGGTTAAGAATTTATATGTCAAAGATGACCTCTACCCGTTTGAAGAAGCCAAACTCTACGGCAATAACGCAATTCATTTCCTGCTTGGTACTTTTGCCAAAACGGCCGGCAAAAAGTTTATAAGTGAATTGCGGCAGTGCCCTGAACTGCTGGACAAGGCACGTACTGCCTTCATCGACGAATGCGGCAGTGCGCTTATCAAAAAATGGGCCGGTTTTGACGAGCTTTTCACAACCACAAAATTCAAGGAATATGCAGAGGAGCTTTTGATCAGAATGACAAATCCATTTCTCAGAGACACAGTTGCCCGGATTACGCGTGATGTACCGCGTAAACTGGGCTGGGAAGACCGGGTAATTGGTACAATGCGTCTGTTATTGAGTCAAAAAGTACAGCCAGATGTAATTGCAGAGGGTGCGGCGCTGGCCGCGGCTGAAGAGTTTGGTGCAGATAAAGCTAAAGTAATTTCAGCACTTACCGGGCTCTGGCCTGCACCCTGGACTGCCGAACATCAGAAAGTCATGGATTTAATCCTTGAAAAAGTAAAATAGCTTTTGCATTTAAATTTTTTTTGATTATATTAACTCTCTGTTTGTCAAAAAACTACAGTGCTTTTTTGAGTTATTCTTATAATTAGATTTTACTTTTAAGGAGAGTAAAAGCAATGAAACTTGTTCACGACAGTGGTGCAGATCTCGCCGTTTTGAATGGCAAGACTGTCGCAGTTATCGGTTATGGCAGCCAGGGCAGCGCCCAGGCTTTGTGCATGAGGGATTCCGGGGTGAATGTAATCATCGGTTCCATCAAAGACGCATCTTTTGACAAAGCGGTCCAGGACGGCTTTGAAGTAATGGATATCGCGTCTGCAGCTGAAAAAGCCGATATTATCCACATCCTGCTGCCGGATGAATTCCATGCGCCGGTCTACAAAGGTGAAATCGAGAAATCCATGAAAGCCGGCAAAGTATTTTCCTGCTCACATGGTTTTAATATTATCTTTAAAGAAATTGTTCCGCCAGCCGACGTCGACGTCATCATGGTTGCCCCCAAGAGCCCGGCTACTGAAGAACGCAAAGCTTTCCTCGAAGGCTTCGGAGTTCCCGGCCTGGTTGCTGTTCACCAGAACGCCAGCGGAAATGCCCGCGAAATCGCGCTGGCTATGGCTAAGTCCATGGGCTTTACCCGCGCAGGTGTTCTGGAATGTACTTTCGAACAGGAAACTTACGAAGACCTCTTTGGCGAGCAGAATGTTCTCTGCGGTGGTCTGGTTGACTTGATGAAATACGGTTTTGAAGTCCTGACAGAAGCCGGCTACCCGGCTGAAATGGCTTACTTCGAATGCGTACACGAAGTTAAATTGATTGTTGACCTGATTTTCGAAGGCGGCATCCAGAAGATGAATGCTGTTATTTCCAATACTGCTGAATGGGGCGAATATGTCAACGGTCCCAGAATCATTACCCCTGATGTCAAAGAGCGCATGAAAGAATCTCTCAAGGACATCGAAAGCGGTAAATTTGCTAAAGAGTGGATGGAAGAAGCCCGTAACGGTGCTCCAAACCTGCTCAAGAAACGCGAAGAGCTTGGCAAACACGCTGTCGAAATCGTCGGCAACGAAATCCGCTCTCTTTTCGAAAAGAAATAATATTTCTTTGATATTTCCAAACCGCACCTGTAAGAGGTGCGGTTTTTTTATATCAAAATCTGGCGATAAAAAAAGCCGCACCATTCCGGCGCGGCACAGAAGTAAAATCAAAAGGTCAATGTTATTATTACTGAACTAATAACACTGATATACAACGTTTTAAGGTGCGACAATTGCAAACATCAACGCACATTCAAATACTTTTTTATCATTCACTGTGATAATACCATTACCTTTGCCAAATCGAGATGACCCTGCAGGAACTTTGATTCTGCAGACCATCTGATCTCCCGGAAAGATAGGCGCAAAAGCCTCGGCGCGGCTGATTGACATAAACAGACCAAGCTTGCCTTTGTTTTCCGGACGAGACAGCACACAGGCACAGCCGGCTTGAGCGATAATTTCACATTGCAGAGATTCCGGAACCACTGCATAATCATCCGGACAGTTGGCGAAAATCTCTTCATTAATGGTTACATTTTTGATTGCGACAACTTCGACATCATCAATCGTAGCTATGTTATCAATAAGCAGGAACGGGTAACGATGCGGAACCAGCTCCTTGATTCTGGAAATATCCATCAAGGTATTTTCAGATTTATCATATTCATTCCACATTTCAGGCATAATCTCCGGTGCAGTTTTTGACCGAACCGCCAAAGTAATTTTAGCCTGACACGCGATACCCGAATTATTGCTGGTTTTACAATCAACAACAGCCTGCCCGTCAGCTACTTCAATAACCTTAGCTTCAATTTTCACTCGATCACCGGGCAGGTTGGGCTTACGAAATTTAACTTTTTCTACAACTTTCATATAGATATCGCCGTTGCCTTCGGGATCAAGTTTTTCGGCAACTGCAACCTGGGCAAGCTGCTTCATAGCCTCTACCTGCAAAACACCGGGCATAATCGGATGGTCAGGGAAGTGCCCCTGGAAAAAAAGTTCATTTATACAAAGAGTCTTCAGGCCTACATATTCTGTTTCACTGACTGCGCATACCCGATCAAGCATCAACAGCGGATAACGCTGCGGGAGCACATTCTTTAAATCTTTTACACTCAAGACCTTTCCTGACATAATATAACCTCTTACCTGAATTAAATATTAATTACTCTTCATTTGTTTGATCATTTCGCCAGCCAGCTGAACATTGAAGTAATGTCCCGGCTTAACAGCAATAATATTTGCCTTGACGCGATGCCCGCACAAGAAAATATCGCCAATAATATCCAGTATCTTATGCCTGACGATTTCATCACGGTAGCGCAGTTCTTCCTTGCAAATTATAGCACCGTCATGCAGAATCGCGGCATTGTCCAGACTGCCGCCTTTGACCAGTCCCATGGCTAGAAGCTGCTCAAGATCCCGGAATAAGACAAAAGTTCTTGCCGGAGCTATCTCCTCACGATAAAAATCCGGGGTTATCGCTGCAGATAAATACTGCGGATCAAACGGACACCCTTCAAACGAAGCCAGACAGCTGATTTTAAGTTCATCACTTGGAGTGATAACCAGCTTGGTGTCATTTCCTTCAATATACAATGGACTTTTACAGGTCCAGAACTCGACCGGAGCATCCTGTTCAACAGTTCCGGCATCAAGAATCATCTGCAGATAAGGCATGGCGCTGCCGTCTGCAATCGGCGGTTCCTGTCCGTCCATTTCAACCACGGCATTGTCAACCCCGCAAATATGCAGAGCGGACAAAATATGTTCAACGGTATAAACAACCGTATGCTGATTTCCAATAGTGGTACCGCGACGCGCGTCTACGACGTTTGGAGCCAGAGCTTTGACCTCAGGCTTGCCGGGCATGTCAACACGGCGGAAAGTTATTCCTGAATCAGGTTCAGCAGGAAGGATCTTTAATGTTGCCCTCGCCCCCGTATGCAGTGCGATTCCTGAAAGAAACGCGTTATCTTTTAAAGTACGTTGTTTTTCCATATCCTGTAAACTACTGTATTTATACTTGCATTATTTTGAAAGCTTTACTATAGTGCGTCAAAACAAAAATAAAAACCCAATAGATAGCAAATTTATGGTTGATTACAAAAAAACAGTAATAGTTACAGGGCCTACCGCCACCGGCAAAACCGCCCTTGCCGTAAAACTGGCTGATAAATTCGACGGAGAAATTATCAGTGTCGACTCCAGGCAGGTTTATCGTGGCATGGATATTGGAACCGGCAAAGATCTGCTTGAGTACAACTATAACGGCAGGCAGATCCCTCATCACATGCTTGATGTCGTGGACCCTGAATACCCTTACAACCTGCATGAATTCTGTCGGGACGCCTGGCAGGCGATTGCCGGGATTACTGTTTCAAGGCGGTTGCCCATCCTTTGCGGCGGGTCAGCTCTCTACCTTGACGCCCTGATTTCCGGCTATGAACTGCCGGGGGCTCAACCCAATTTTGAAAGGCGCAACAACCTGAAGGCAAAAACTCCTGAAGAGCTGGGGCAGATACTGCAGTCAGAATTCCCTGAAGCTTTTGCCTCACTCAAGGATAAGACTAATAAAACACGTTTATTGAGAGCCCTTGAAAAAGCAGAAGCTCCCCAGAGAAAACTGGCGGCTCCACCCGTAAAAATACAGCCGCTGCTGCTTGGTGTTTATTTCACAAGGCAAAAAGTCCATGCCCGAATCGAACAACGGCTTGATGCTCGGCTTGCAGCAGGAATGATTGAAGAAGTTCAAAGGCTGCATGATAACGGTATTACCTGGGAGCGACTGGAGTTTTTCGGTCTTGAATACCGCTATATCGCTGAGTTTCTTCAAGGCAAATGTAGTCGTGAGGAAATGCGTGAGAAACTATTGATAAAAATCCGCCAGTTTGCCAAGAGGCAGGATATCTGGTTCAGAAAACTTGAGCGTGAAGGCTGGGTTATCCACTGGATTCCTGAGGGTGATTTAACCGAGGCATCAAAACTGGTAGATGCCTTCCTTAACGATGACAGGCTGCCAGCTCCGGAAATTCAGTTGAAAAATATTGATTACGGGAAAAAGTAGTTATCATTGCATAAATTAATTGTTTTTTTCATTAAAAATAATATTTTACTGGAAACAATTAATAATGAGTTTATATTGCTACCTTGGTAGAAAGAGGAACTTTAGCAGGCATAATATCTCCAGGAGAAATCAAAATGGTTGAAGACACAACACATCCAACAGTAATGATTTGTGATGATGATGATGTATTCTTGAGTTTTTGCTCACGCATATTGAAAAAAGCGGGATTTCATGTAATAACCGCGGCCAATGGAGATGATGCTATTGAGCACATCAACACCGGAACCCCGATAAGACTGGCTCTAATTGATTTGTTAATGCCAGTACGTTCCGGATGGGAAGTAATTGAACATATGAAAAAAAATCCGGCCACCAGAGAAGTTCCGATTATTGCAATCACCGGTCTTGCCCCCTCCCCGGAGGATTTGAAGCGGGTCAAAGGTAAATGCAACGCAGTAGTTCACAAAGGCGCGGACTTCAACCTTGAAGAATTCTCCGGCCTGATTGAAGAACTTACCAAAGGTGAAAATTGATGATAATACCAGATACCTCGACCTCCGCCCTTCTTGTCATTGATATGCAGGAGCGTCTTATTAATGCCATGACTGATGCCGACAAATGCCTTGCCAGAGCGAAAATTCTTCTGCAGGGAGCCAGCCTGCTGGGGCTGGATATTATAGTAACAGAACAGTATCCCAAGGGACTGGGGTGTACTTCAGAATATCTGCGGAATGTTATAAATGTAAAGAAAACTCCGATTATTGAGAAAACCTCTTTTTCCTGCTTTGGCAGTCCTGAATTCAGTGCTGAAGTAAAAAGGAAACTAAGAAAATCACTGTTTATTTGCGGCATTGAATCTCATGTCTGTGTTCTCCAGACAGTAATTGATGCCAATAACGCCGGCTATAATGTTTTTGTAATCAGTGACGCAGTAACTTCACGTAAAAAAGATGATCTTGACCGTGCACTGGAGTTAATGCAGAAAAACGGGGCCGATGTAATTTCTACAGAAACTATGCTGTTTATGCTGATGGGATCCTCCAGGCATCCGCAGTTCAAGAAGATATCTGAACTTATAAAATAGATACTGCTTAAATTTATCTTCGCGCCTCATAAAAAAATATGAGGCGCCTGGGCAATCAGTTACTTTCAATCAACGTGCCGGCCGTCAATAACTTACACTTTGATTCATGGTTTTGATTCAATTTTAAATACTCCCTGAAAAGCAGCATGCAGCAAAGGACCGCGCAGATTGCGCTTGAAACCGGCTCAGTCCACCAGATACCGGCAAGGCCCCAGAGCTGACTGAAGACAAGCAGCAAAGGTAAATAAAGAAAAACCGGTTTCAAAGCGGTAAGAATATTTGCCATTGCCGCCTTGCCAACTGCCTGGAAGTATCTGGTCGCAATCAGGTAAATACCTGTGAATAAAAACCCGGAAACAAATATCATCAGCCCGGGAGCAGCGGTTGCTTCCAGTTCCGGCTGCGAGGAACAGAACACGTTCACAAGCGTTCCAGGAAATGCTTCAACAAAAAAAGTTGTCACAATTGCAAATCCGCAGAAAAACAGCATGCCTAACTTCATGCATTCAACCACCCTGCCGTACCGCCCTGCTCCATAATTGTATCCTACAACCGGCTGTATAGCCTCAACCAGGGCAAATAACGGCATCAGCAGTAAAGTCTCAACGGCAAATATTATCCCCATTGCAGCAAGAGCCCGCTCGCCACCATAAACAATCAGCTGTTTGTTCATTATCGCGTTTTGCACGCCCAGCATGACATCCATCATGAAGCTCGGAGTCCCAGCAGCAATGATACCACACAACAGTACCGGACTTGGAGCAAAATCCCGGCTTTTCAGGATAATATTTCCACGCTGTGAAGAGTAATGATAAAACCCCATGACTACCACTGCCGCCTGTGCAATTACTGTTGCCAGAGCTGCTCCCTCTACCCCCATATCCAGAACATAAATAAAAATCGGGTCAAGGACAATATTAACTAATGATGAAACCAGCATCATAACAACCGCAAACCTGGGGAATCCCTCTGCCCTGATCAGGGTACTGCAGCAGAATCCGATAACCATGTAAGGAGTTCCGTAGCAGATTATGGTAGTATAATCCGACGCCATGGTGGTCAAACTGCCGGGAGCTGACAGGAGTTCAAGCGCTTTCGCACTGAAGTAATGGCCCCCAACCACAATCAGCAATGAAAAAAGCAATCCGCCGACAATTACGTTTCCGGCTGTCCTCGCGGCAGACTTTTTATCACCACGTCCAAGTTGCAACGAAAAAAGTGCAGCTCCGCCTTCTCCAAAAAGCATGGCTATTCCAAATAAAACCATCATTACCGGAAAGGCAAGAGTTAATGCAGATAAACCTTCCTCTCCAATGAAATGTCCAACAAAAATCCGATCAACAATATTATAAAGTGACTCCGTCATCATCCCGATCACTGCCGGGATCAGAAACTCCAGCAACAATTTTAAAACCGGTTTGCTTCCCAGACGTTCTATTTCATTTCCCTTCTGCATATTTTCTTCCTTAGTTTTCAAGTAACTTAATCAAAAAAATCAACCATGTGTTTCCTTATCTCGTATATTCAGACTGCCCATCTGTTTATCTTAAAATGTCCGTTCTTTGAACGGCTTGCATGGCAGCAGCCCCCATTACAGGTCATTCAGGGACCTGTCCGGACAACGCTGCAAAATATCGGGTTATCCTTCCGGCAGTATTTCATTTATCTGCCGGCTGATCTCAAACCAGGCTTCAAATGATTCCGATGACATTTTGCCGGCTATAGCTTCAAGCAGCAGTAATAACTCCTCATCAACCTGCCGGATAAACTTTTTTGTGGCTGGGGCCGTGCTGATCAAGACCTTGCGACGGCATTCCTGATCAGCTTCGCGGATCAGTATATCTTTATTCACCAGCTTGTTAACCATAACTGAAGCAGATGGCTTACTGATATTGGCTTTGCGGGCAATTTCAGTCAATGAACATGGTTCCGCATCATAAACCTTCAGCGCAAAACTGCACTGTGCTACAGTTAAATCCTTCAACGGATCAGCCATCTTCATTTTTTCTGTAGTCTTTTCAATAGCAATATCAACCAGACTCTCAAGCTTGATACTGCTCTTTATAATCTCTTTCAACTTTTCTTTTCTTTCCATATGCACCAACCTCATATCAATATTTAGTTATGCTAACTATTAGCTTAACTAACAATACAAAAAATACAACCCCAAAATCCTGAAAAATGCGTTTTAAGATGTAAATTCAGAAAAAAAACCCGGTACCTGCAAAAACCAGATACCGGGATGTAATAATTTTACCTGAAGGACTAAACCAGCAGCATACAGTCACCGTAACTGTAGAAACGCATTTTTTCACGTTTTGCTACCTCGTAGGCAGCAAGCACTTTATCCCGGTCAGCAAAAGTTGAGACCAGCATCAGTAAAGTACTTTTCGGCAAGTGAAAATTAGTAAGCAGCATATCAACTGCCTGCGGCTGATAAGGAGGATAGAGAAAAATATCAGTACTCCCAACCTGTGGAATTACCCGGCCTCGATCAACACAGCTTTCCAGAACCCTGACCGTAGTTGTTCCGACTGCCAGAACCCGTTTGCCGGCATCATGGATACCGTTTATTAAATCAGCTGTATCCTGAGTCAAAACGAAATTCTCGGTATGCATTTTGTGCTCGTCCACATTGTCTACAGACACCGGCCGGAAAGTGCCAGGACCAACATGCAGCGTAACAGCTGCTTTTTTAATGCCTTTTCTCTTAATCTGTTCAAGAACTTCATCAGTAAAGTGCAGTCCGGCTGTCGGCGCGGCAACAGCTCCCTGTTCACGGGCAAAAACGGTCTGATAACGATCTATATCACCGGCCTCATCTTCACGCTTGATGTAAGGCGGCAACGGCATGTGACCATAAAGATGCTGCAGCCGGTCATTATCAGAAGAAGAAAACTCAATCACAACAGAACCGTCATCACACTTTTCAAGCACTTCATACCAGTCATCAGAGTCATTCATGCTTCCCTGCTTGTCCAGCAGCTTGACCCTGGTACCGGAAGGCACCCGGCGACCGGGCTTGATCAGGGCATTCCAGCGTGAACGCTCCTCGTTCAGGGCTGAGATTAAAAGCAGTTCAACCTTTGCCGCACCCTGTTCTCCGTTTTTGATGCCGTACATCCTGGCACTCATTACCCGGGTGTCATTAAAAATAAGTCCGTCACCCGGACTCAGGTACTCAACAATGTCCTTGAAAGTGCGCACCTCACACCTGCCGGTTTTGCGTTCCATGACCAGCATTCTTGAGGCATCGCGGCTGGCAGCCGGGTATTGAGCGATAAGTTCTTCCGGCAAATAATAGTCAAAAAGATCAGTTGATAATTTCATCTCATATGCAAAATTTTAAATATTTTAAGTTCACAAACCGCGCTGCATATCCACAAAGTCAGCGACGACGCATTTGTTCACGGGCCTTGCGCAAAGCCGCCATCTCAGCCTTGGTCAAACTGTTTATTCCGCTGCGCGATACTTTATCCAGGAGATGATCAAGCTCTTTCTGCGAAACCTGCGCATTTTCATCTTTTTCATGCCGCTCAAAATCCATGCCGGAACTGCCGGCATTCCAGGATTTCGCATTATGCACTTTCCAGCCTCGAAACCGGGCGTCATTCTTCGGCATACGTTTTTTCTTTGAAAACAGATCCCAGATATCCCATGCGATAAGCTGTTTGCAGAAGATGCGTATATAAATATAGCCGCCAACCAGTCCCCCAAGATGCGCAAGGTGAGCAACATTACCGCCGCCGCGCAGCTCCAGAAAAATCTCCAGAACCGCATAAACCATTACCAGCGTTTTGCACTTCATCGGCATCGGGAAAAACAGCATTATAAACTCACGATTAGGCTCCAGCATTGCTGTCGCAATCAGTACTCCGAACAAGGCTCCGCTCGCCCCGACAACTGGATAAGGCGAATTCCAGTTGAACAGCAGCCACAGCAGGTTGCCACTGATACCGCTGATAAAGTACATCAACAGGAAGCGCACAGTTCCCATACGCGGCGCAATAAGAGTTCCAAACAAATACAATCCCCACATGTTGAAAAGAATATGGGTGAAGCCGCCATGCAGAAACATAGCAGTAATAATCTGCCAGTACATTCCGGCCTTTATTCCGAATGACGACATAGCCAGTCTGCTGAAAAGCTCTGAATTCAGAGGAATCATCAGAAAGAAAATGACATTGATACCTATCAGCCAGTAAACTACACTGTTACTGCCAAGTCCAATCCTGCCCGGCGTCCTGCCTCTTGGATTGTTCATATAATCTCTGTCAGATAACATATATTGCACCTTTAAATGGTTTATTGAATTCATTCGCCCTTCACTGTTCAAAGGGCTTATCATAAGATTCAAAATTTAAAATTCTTGTGAAAACACTTAAAAAAACAATGAAATTCTACTTAAAAACTCAAAGCGTAATATACCCACTATAAGCTGAAGTTCAATGAGAAATACTGAAGCCACGTTACTTAAGCAGCTTATCACAGTCTCCCCGGGCAGCATCCTCGCTCCAGATACGGTTGATTGCTTTATTGGTTTCGGCCGTCATGGCTTCGATGAGCTGCTTGAACTCCTCCGTTTTGACAGGAGAATTTTGAAAGCGGTCGAGGTGACACTCTCCGGCACGTTTATAGTAAGCTTTTTCAAGCTCAGCGAAATCACAATCTCTTTAAACCCGCAGAATGCTGTAGTAATCAACTAACAATCAAGATATTCCCTGCCTTTTGCCGTTTTCAGTTTCTCTATAGAGGATAACGGGATCTTGTAATTTGTCAACCTCGCGACAAAAAGAAAGCGGCGGTTTGACAACTGCCGCTATAGAATAAAATAAACCTTAAAATTTCTGCAGTCTGAAAAATAGCTGCTGTTATAAACTATAAAGCCACTTCAGGATTGGCTCTGATCGAATCAATTACAAATTGCCTGATATTCTGACTGCTGACTTCTACCTTTTCTACCGGTTCGCCAATTTCAGGCCCCGGATTTTCAGAAACAAAAGTGTTTGTAGCAACGGTATAGGTTTTCTCATCATTCAGGTTGACACCACGCTCCTGCAGTTCAGTTTTCAAAACTCCACCAATATTTTTGCCTTTTATGGAAACAACTGAAACCAGGTTGTCAAAGGGCATTGCAATCCAGACATCCCGCTCCTGAATATCAGGGTAATAGAGCTTGTCCCTGACCCCGCCTTTATTCATATAGCCAAAATCAGCGTCATTGGCTTCAGCAAGGAAGTTTTCTACAATCCGTTTAAATTCAGCCCGGTTATATTCTCTCGGCACATGACCTATCACTGAATACATTTCGGAAGGCAGTTTGCGCTTCCACAGTGATATGGCTTTCTCAATTTCCTTATCAGTACCGTCAATATCCGATCCACGAAGTTTTTTCCATTTAAATCTGGTTATCTTCCGTTTCTGAGTATCATAAGTAAGGTCTATTTCACCAAGTGCCTTGGTAAATTCGTGTGCCTGTACGATGCGGGTTCCGTTTTTTGAAGTTACAGGTTTATCCAGATCCGTGTGGCTGTGTCCTCCTACTACCAGATCAACTCCTTTCACTTTATCGGCAATTGTAATATCCTCATCATGTCCGGTATGAGTCAGGAGCAGCATTATATCGCACTTCTTGCGAAGCTTCGGGATCAAAGCTTTCAAGGTTTTGACTTCATCACGCACCTCAATCCCTTCATTCTTTTCTCTCATAACCAGTGTCGGCACATCCGCCGTCACCAGACCAACAATGCACACTTTCAACCCGTTAATTTTCTTTATTATATATTTACTGTCTGCGAGCAGGGAATCTTCAGGAGAATAGGCGTTTGCACATACGATTGGAAACTTTGCAGCGGAAAGGTAAGTATTAATATGCTCCCAGCCTTTGTCAAACTCGTGATTACCCAGCGTACCGACATCATATCCAACCTTAGACATAATATCATACACCGCAACCCCTTCCGTATATTCAGAAATGGGAGTTCCAGTTACCGCGTCTCCCGCATTCAACATTAAAACCGAATATCCTTCAGCTTTTAAACTTTTTGCATAGTAACTGATCTTTGCCATTCCCATACTGCCACGTTTGTCATCACCTATTATGTGTCCGTGAACATCATTGGTATGGAGAATTATCAAATCCTTTAAGGCTGCGTTCAGTCCTATGCCGAACACCATGATAAAAGCAAACAGGCAGACAGGTAATTTTTTGATCATAAAGCTCTTCCTTCAGATTGCTGATTACGATTTGTTAAATTAGGATATCTATAGAACTATATAGACATAGAAAGCCCTAATTTGTTCTAAGCAATCATTGCCGGAATGTGAAATATTTTGAAAGCATGAGTACTCTTACCGTTACAGCCAGTGCACTGTTTTATGTATTCAGAGCAACAATCTCGTGTCTCTCCTGGAGTCCAGCGCTTACCGCTGGAGGATTGCAGTACGCTTTTGTGGAAAGTAAATATTGACTTATGATATAACCGCCCGGGTCGTTCCCCGGGCGTTAGTGTGCTACTGACGATCCTGTAGTCATCCGTGCTGTCTGGCAGCTCTTACCAGTTCAGCACAAAGCCGCTCAAAGGAAATGCCCGCTTTGCGGCACGCCTTTGGAACCAGACTGTCAGAGGTGAATCCCGGGATATTATTTCCTTCCAGCATATAAGGAACACCATCACTGCCAATGATAAAGTCAACCCGCAACAGATCCCGGCTGCCGGTTACTTCATAAAACTTCAATGCCAGTTCCGATGCTTTTTTCTGAATAGCTTCATCCACATGCTCGGGAGGACATAAATAATTTGTGGCGCCATTATTGTGCAGGTACTTGGCATCGTAATCGTAAAAACCGTTAGGAGTGACAATCTCAATCACCGGCAAAGCTCTGCCGTCGATTATGCCGACCGTAATCTCAGGGCCTTTAATATATTCCTCGATCAGCAATTCATCATCATACTTAAACGCCTTGTCAAGACAGGCATCAAGGCATTTTTCATCAAGCGCTTTATATATCCCGACAGTTGAACCTTCCCGAGGCGGCTTGACAATCACCGGAAAATTCAATTCAACTGATATCTCCCGACGGTCCCGGTTGACCACACACCAGCGCGGAGTTGGGATATTTGTATCATCCATAATCTTCTTGCTGAGCAGTTTGTCAAAAACCTTCCTGCTGGCGGCACTGCCACAACCGACAAAGCAAAGCTTATCGTCTTCAAGCAGCTGCTGCAATTCACCATTTTCGCCCCACCCGCCATGCAATGCGGGAAATACAACATCAGCTTTTTTAATGCGTTCAGTAACTTCACAGTCAGTTACCCAAACTTCGTCAACATCGTAGCCGCAATCGCGCAGGGCATCTGCTACTGCCGCACCTGATTGCAGAGATACTTCTTTCTCACTGCTGCTGCCACCTTTGAGCACCGCCACCCGCGGCGCGGGTGTTGCCGAACAGACTCGGTCCCTGCCTTCAGAGTCGACAAAACAGACTTCCGGACGCAGGTACAAGCCGGTTTCCTCCGCCACGCAGCGCCTGATCTGGCTCATCAAGTTAATAATATCGTCTTCAGAAGCGTGTTTGGAATTAATTATATAATTTGCATGTTTTTCACTGACATAGGCTTCACCACTGATACAGCTTTTCAAGCCGCAATAGTCGATCAACCGGCCAGCAGGTTCATCAGCGGAAACATTTTTAAAGGCACATCCAGCGCTTCTTCCCCTTGGTTCTTTTGCCCGGCGATGTTTGAGTTCTTCACTGATTTTTCTCAGCTCTTCAGCAGTGTCACACTCCGGAAGCCTCAAAATTGCCGCTGTAATAATTACATCTTTCGGAACCGATGACTGCCGATACCGCCATTCAAGCTCGCTTCCTGAAGCTGACCAGGGAGTACCAGTCATATCATAGCCGCACAATTCGGCAATATAATCTCCAATAGACACCCCGTGGGCACCGGCGTTCATGCGGACAGCCCCGCCAACCGTGCCGGGAATTGCCGCCAAAGGCGCAATCCCGCCAAAGCCGCGCCTGGCACTGATACTCACCAGGTCAGAGAGTCTGACCCCAGCCCCGGCTGTCACGTGTTTGCGCCCGGGACGCACCCTGATAAAATCATTCTGGCACAACCGCACCACAATCCCGGTATAGGGCTTGTCGGCACCAACGGTATCCGAACCGCCGCCCAGAATATATACTTTAATGTCTCTTGCATGGCAGAATTTCAAAAGTTCAGCCAGTGAAATATCATCGGTAGGCTCGGCCAGAACCGGCACTTCTCCGCCAGCTCCAAGTGAAGTGATTTCCCGCCACCCGACATTATATTTCAATGGTAACAGCGGAAAAGCGTTTTCGAATTCTTGATGGAATGTTGGAGAAGTGATGTCCGTCATCAGGTTTATATCCTATTTATATACTTCATCCGGATTAAAAACAGGTTCGCCGACAGTAACCAGCTTGTCACCATCGACCCTGCGGTAAAAACAGGTACGGTAGCCGACATGACAGGCTGCCCCGCCAATCTGTTCAACTTTGAATATAACTGTATCCTCATCACAATCAACAAGAATTTCCTTGACTTTCTGAACATTGCCGGAGGACTCGCCCTTTTTCCAGAGTTTATTTCTTGATCGCGACCAGTAAGTGGCGGTACCGCTGTTCAAAGTTTCCCGCCAGGACTCTTCATTGATATAAGCCAGCATCAACACTTCGCCGCTCTTATAATCCTGAGCAATTGCCGGTATGAGTCCGTCGCCTTTAGAAAAATCAAGTTTTACCATCTATGACCCCAGTATTTAAGGAATTCCCGGTTTGAGTTTCTTGTGATTACTTCAAAATACATCCATAATAAAAAATTTCCACCATCATCGCGGAATTTGAACCCTCAGGCCCTTTTGCCACAAGAAATCTTTTATTGCCCTGAAATACTAATTCACAGTTCTTCTGAAAAGTAAAACCCATAAAGAATAAATACCAATTATCGTGCCAAGTGGAAAAGAAGGCAATATAAATACCGAAAAAACCACAATAGCTGTCTTTGCCCAATAGCTGGCCTTAATTAAATTAATCGCTGAGATAATTTCAAAAAACGAAAATATTAAAAAAGCGACAGCTGCCAGTATCACAATATTATTCGGGTTGAATTCAACACTTCCAGTCTTTACCATAGCCTGTAGCTCTTTGGCCTGAAGTGAGAGGAACATAATAATTCCCAGTGCCGGCAAAATACCGTTAATCATATGCAGAATACCGACTGCCAGAAGGTGTTTGTCCTCATTGCCGGTAAGTTTCAGCTCTTTTTTTGCATTTTCATATATTTTTTCAGCCTGCAGCATTTTGCCGGTCCATCTTTGGGCAAGTACTTTTTTATCTTTGTTCAACAAAACAAAAATAACTACCAGCATAACTATTCCGGCTATGACTGAAGTTGCAACTAGAAACAACGCAGGCAGCAAAATAAATGAAAACACTCTTTCCTCCTGTCTGAACATTTCAGTAAATTTATAAATACTCTTTCCCGAAACCCTATTCAGGGCGATTACCAGCTTGTTAACAAATTTAAATGCCGGTTTTTTAATTGAAAAAGCTTGAAAGATTACAAATGCCGGTTATAAAAACTATATGACGCTTTTTAATAATTTTAACATATTTTATCAATCATTATTCCCGATAACCGCAACGATTGCCTGAGCTTGATTCTCAGCTTGTTCTGACTTCAATGGGATATAATCAGTTTGTAAAATGAAATACTTTAATTTTCCAGGTATATAAATGTGATTCTTATTGCCTTAAAAAGCTTTTCAGTATTATTTACATATACATTATAATAAAATTTATGTCAACAAAAAATTGGAATTGTAAAAATGTTTATCGACGCTCATGCTCACGCCGTCCGCAAACCATATTACAGGGGTAAAAATAACGCTCCGTTTCCGACAGCGGAGCAGCTTGACAACTATTATGCTAAGGCCGGCATAGAAAAAGCCTGTCTGCTGCCGCTGATAGGACCGGAATTTTTTCTGCCCCAGTCCAATGAGGACATCCTGGATATGGCGGAAAAATTTGAGCGGTTTGTCCCTTTCTGCAATATTCACCCATTTGCGGTTGACCACTCAGCAGACGCCGACCTGGCTGATCTGATGAAACATTACAGGGATCTTGGATGTCGCGGCATCGGGGAAGTTATCTGCCTGCTGCCATTTGACAACCCGTTTGTTTATAACTTCTTCAAATGTGCTCAAGATGCCAGGTTGCCAGTAACTGTTCATATTGCCCATCGCCATGACCGGGTTTACGGACTTTATGATACTCCCGGACTGCCGGGGCTTGAAGAAACCCTGTCAAGATTTGAGGATTTGATCATTGTCGGGCATTCGCAGACTTTCTGGGCAGAGATAGCCGAACTTGACACTGTAAACGACCGCAGCGGTTACCCTGCTTATCCGGTACGTGAAGAGGGAGCAGTCCCCAGAATAATGCGCAAACACCCGAACCTGTATGCGGACCTGTCTGCCGGCAGTGGCTTCAATGCTTTGAACCGTGACCATAATTATGCGGTGAAATTTCTGAATGAATTTCAGGACCGGTTGATGTTCGGGCTTGACATCTGTGCCGACCCGGCAACAGCAAATATTTCCGGATTAAAAAAACTGCTTGAAGATTTCAGAGGTGAAAAGAAAATTTCTGCTGAAGTCTTTGAAAAAATCGCCTCTGGTAATGCCTCAAGGCTGTATAACATTTGACAATACATTTACCGTGAAATTAAAAAATAAGCGGTTTTGACCCGGCATTATTTACCTGAGTGATACCAAGTTGCTGCTGCCTGCCTTGGCAGTTAAATATTTGATATATACCGCTCCAAAACAATCCTTGTTGATACTGAGGATAAATCCTGCAGAGCGACAATTGGCAAGCAGAACCTCGACATCCGATCCTGCAGGGGGAAAAAGAGATTTCTTTCAGTGTCTTACTATTAACTGGCATTTAAGGCCCGCCCCCGGCTTATTTTTTATCTCAATACGCTGAAATTAAAATCTGGATTTGATTTTAGTAATAAAAACATTTTTTTGTAATTTTTTCGCTTTTCGTGCACAAAAACACTGCCTTTAAACGTGATACATGTAAATGCAATTATTTTTATTCGAAACAGGTAAAATTTTATGCAGAAACCTGACAAAAAGATAATTCATAACGATTATCTTCTCAACAAAAACAAATACTTATACTATGCCATGTCCTGGGGGCAGGACAGAAACGCGGCCGAAGACATTATTCACTCTGTTTACCTGAATTTAATGAAAAAAAAATGTTTACCGCAGGACATAACCCTGTATATTTACCGCTCAATCCGTCATAAAATCATTGATATGCACCGCAGGCAAACAACAGAAAAACAGTTACATGACAATATGCCGGGCTATGATCCACACTTACAGGCGACAGAACATGAACATTTAAATTATCACCTGATGAAGCTTAATGACAAATACCGTGAATGTCTGGTATTGAAAACCTTTCACGCAATGACCTTTGCCAGCATAGCTGAGCTGTTGAAAGAATCACCCAACACCATAAGCTCACGCTACCGCCGGGCTTTAAATATAATTCGGGAAAATTTAAAAAAGGAGCAAAACAATGACAGCTGAAGAAATTCTGGCAGCTCTGAAAGCAGTTGTTCCGCCTGCTACCACCCGGACTCTGGACTGGAAAATCGAGCAAACTATTATGCGATCAAACTCACCTGCAATTGTTCTGCTGAAAACAACGGGAGCTGTAGCTGCATTATTCCTTATCGGGCTTGGAATATTTTTGTTCACCAGCTCCAGAAACTGTCAACCACCAGTCCGGGAAATGATTGTCAAGCCTGAATCAGAACAGCTTTTCCGGGAATTCTTTATGCCGGCAGTCCCAAAGCAGGAAAAATGGTTTAAGGAAGCAACAGCAAAAGTCACAGTTTTAATTTACGATAAAACAAAGGGAGGGTACAGGCAGCATTATTAACCTGCCACCGGAGGTTTGCGTTCAACCTGCTTCCTAGGGCGTAAATGGTTGAACAGTCAGCCAGCACCTGACAGCCGCAGAATGCTTTATATTCTGCAGCTTATAACTGATTGGAATCAGATAAAATCAAATAATATAAGGATGTATTAGAATGAAAACAAAACTCATTATTGCGCTGCTGTTAATTTGTGCCGGCTCAAGCTTTGCCGGTGCCAGGACTAGTAATCAAACTCAGAAAAACTCGAAAACATGCTCTGCGAAAGAGCCCTCTGTTAACAGCTGTGTTGTTGTAACTTATCTTATAGGCAGCGAGAACGAAAATGATTTAAAAGGAAAAGTAATTGACCTGCGCAAAACTTTGTCCAATCCCCGCATGGCTCTGATTTTTGAAACGGAAGGGAAAATGTCAATGTTTGAAGATATTGAATATTTTGAAAAGGCGGCTGACGGGCGCTACATCCTGAAAAAATCACCAGTTGGACCGGGTTGGTATTTGACTTTTATTGTTGAAAAATTATCAGACCAGAAAGTCCTGTTAAAAAGTTCATTTCTAACAAAAGTATTGACAAAAAGGATTAAACTGAAAGGAGTTGAGCTGGATGTGGGAAGACCGGTTTACAAGGAATTCAGGGTTAACAACTCAAAAGGGAAAGTAATCAAGTTCAATAAATGGCAACGAATAGGAAAAATAATCATGGAAAACTGCAATGGCAGGAAACGATATCTGGCCATTTTTGTTTTGGTGGCCCGTAATTTGTCATCAATACCTTCAGCCAAAAACAATATGCTTACTCTGGATTAGACGGCAATATGTCTGAATCCACAAAGCACGGCTAATTTTAAATGCTCCATTCTCGTGCAGGTAATCACTGGCTTAATGCGCAGATTGCCTGCATGGTTACCTTGCTTCTATATATTGAATTAAACCCTTAAAAATTAAAACCTTTTACATCCAAATCCCTGTCGTTTTTTCTATAACAAAAACCAGAACTTTCCTGTCTTCACCCACGCAGCACTCAACTGCTGCCGCCTGAATTTCCTGATCAAAAAGTAAAGCTTTCCGAGTCCCTAGTTGGAAGGCCTCAAAGCTCCTGTTTGTATCTATTTCATTTAACAACGCGAAAAAAAGCAAAAAAAATAATGCAAGCACTTGACCTGTCTACAGGTTTATAGTTTAGAATCACAATATTGCATTGATCAATGTTGTAGAAAATCAAGTATTTAAAGCTAACTTAAAGAGGTAATAAAATGACTAAAGAAAATTGGGTTGCAATGTTTAAGGAAATCGGTTTGACAGAGGACCAGATGAATAATTGGCATTGTATTTTTGAAAAGCAATATCCTGACGACCACAAAGAATTTTTGAAATGGCTTGGGATAGACGATAACGAGATTACAAAAATAAAGCAACTTTAACCATTTCCCCAGCCACAAATAAAAATATTTGTGGCTGGGGCACTTTTGAGGTATGAATACAATGAAATACAAAATCAATGATATAACTAAGCTTGTCGGACTTTGCAGAAGTACGCTTCTGCATTACGAAAAAAAGGGACTGGTTGTTCCCCAGAAAGATTGTAATAATAATTATCGCGTTTACTCTGAAAGCGACCTTGAAAACCTGAAAAAAATTCATATGTACCGTGATATGGGAATAAGCCTCAATGACATTAAAAAGATTATTTTTAAAAACAGAACTGACATCAAGGCTTTATTAGAGGAGCAGCTTAAAAAAATAAACCTTCAGATATCTAACCTGCGACTTCAACAAAACAGGATTTTTGATATTATAAAAATTGACAATAATACTTTAAATTCAAGATTTATGAATAAAAATACCTGGATTAAAATTTTGAAAGGATCAGGGCTTGATGAAAAAGGTATGAGAGAATGGCATCGATGTTTTGAAAAAACTGCTCCCGAGGCCCATCAGGACTTTCTTGAAAACCTTGGAATCACTCCCAAAGAAATAGAAGAAATTAGAAAATGGTCTTCCAGGTGAGGTTTTTAGTTTCCAGTCAGATACACTTAAAGCATAAATTGAATTTTGCATTTTCAGGGCAGTAACCTTTTTTGCCTTTCAGAAGCGTTATTTAGCAAAAAGCTCTGGGTTTACAGTAAATTGAAAATTTTCAAAATGCTGCCTTAATATGTTTGGAATTTAGATCATTCTGTCTTCTGCCTTTACTCATCCATCGCCTCGTGTTAATTTTCCTGAATTCCTGTTAGTCGCACTGCACGACTGAAAGCTGTCATTCAGACATTTTGCAGACTGTTTTCAGAAAATATTTCTTTAAGGAATACTAACTAAATTTAAAATAAACGGGCAAAGTTTAAGTATTATTATTCTTTACATTTACAAGACTATTAAGTACATAAAAATGAACAATATAGAAATAACAACTGTTAAGAGCAAATATTTGCAGTCTAATTTTATACTAAAACTAAAATTATGTGAACATAATCAGTTTTAAACAGTCTTTTTCTGAAAAGATATTAGCATATGAATGCTTGACCGTAAATGAAATTATTCTAATATAAATACTTATGGTGAACTGTCATCATAAACAGGAGCTAAAGGATAAAAATGAAAGCTATAATGGCTAAAAAAATTGATAAATTCTTACTAATCTTATTTACTCTTGGATTAATATCATTTTCTGCAAATGCAGGAATTAATGTTGAGAGTGTTAAAACTGGTAATATTGGATCAATTACATTTAACTCAGACCAGAATCTAAACCTTGGGAAAAAATCACTTAAATTTGTTTTATCAAGTGGGGCAAAAGTAAGTTCAGTGTGGGGATTTGACGAAAAAATTTCATTCAAGCAGGCAGGGCAGACCGTTTCTTTGAATGTTACCCAATGGTGGCCTGAAAATTCAGATTATATCCTCCCGGCAGGCAAAACTGTAACAGTTTCTTTTTTATCATCCGTGCAAAACTATACTATATCTAATATCAGGATAGGTAACAGTTCTCAACACCGGACAGTCAAAAATCAGTTTACCAATACTGAAAAACGCAAAAATTAAGTTCAATTTTCTGAATCTTAAGCTTCATAAATTATAAAAGACAGCAATATAAACTTGCTGTACAGTAATGCATCGGCCAAGATAGAAGTCAAAGCTGAGTAATACCGGTTTATCGCTCTTATAGACCTTCTTGATATTCGTGTCCTGGAGCCCGGTATCCGGTTCAATTTAAAGGCTGCTGCAATCATACTCTGTGCTGTAACACTGGATTTTGCTTAACTTTAAAACTTCATCAAAATCAATTACATATTCCTCTCGGGCATCATAGATGCACAAAAATATTCTGTATCATAATTGAAAATTTAGTTTTCAGGCTTATACTAGTCAGTCGTTTTAAGAGGAAACTTTTTTAGAATAAAGTGTTTACATGAGAGTTTTATTTTGTATCCTGTCTTTATTCGTAGCTTTGAACCTTTTTGGCAAAGAAATCAATGTAACTTATCCCAGGTGCCCGTTTAATTTACAATTGATAATCATGAAACATAAGGGATTACTGGAAAAAGAATTTGCGAAGGATGGCATAAAAGTAAAATTTCATGACATAATGAACGGTCCCAAACAGATTGAGGCAGCGATAACGGGGAAAGTTGATATCTGTGGTTCTATAAATACTACAAGCCTGATTATAGCAGCAGGACAAAATAAAAAATTAAACATAATTGGAGCAGTCTGCAATCCAACTGACACATTGGCGCTGATGACTAATGACCCAAGTATCAAGTCTGTAAAGGACCTTAAAGGGAAAACGGTTGCCTGCGATAAAGGAGCAACACTGCACCAGCTGCTTCTGGAAATTTTAGCAAAAAATAATATGACAATCAAGGACATCAACTATGTCCCTATGGTTCTACCGGAAGTATATGATAACATTTTTACTGGTAAAATAAATGCAGGATTACTAACCACAGTTGAGACATTAAAAGCCAAAAAAAGAGGCGCGAGAATTTTGGCAACTGCAAAAGGGCTGATGCGCCCCAAATTAGTTGTTGCGGTCAGTAAGCCCTTTGCACAAAAACATCCGAATTGGGTGGGGAGATACGTTAAAGTTCAGGGAGAGGCAATGGAATTTATTAAAAAACATAAATGTGAAGCGTTACAATTAGCGGCTAAAGACCTTGGCATTTCATATCAAGACGCTGAATGGTTATATGAAAACACTAATTTTACAAATACCTTGAACAGAGATGATCTGCACAGCTTAAAAGATGATATTGATTTTCTGTACCAACAGAAGCTTATTCCCAAAAAAGTCAGTATACTCTCACAAGGTGCTGCAGTCGATATATTTTTTGAAGACTTTGTAAGAGACCAGATCAGTATATGTGCACTTAACTTCAAGTAGTATTCTTTATATTCCCCATAGGTTAACTTATGGGGATTTACTTTATTAACTAAACTATAAATAAACATCTGATCCTGCATCCACTTATTGACTTTCAGACTTAAATTTTTTCCTTAAAAGCATAAGAATAATCTTAATTATAATTGAAATTGTACTTTCCAAAGTTATAATAGTTAATCCATTCTATTCTAGAGGAAAATAATTTATAACAAGAGGTTTACATGAGAGTTTTATTTTGTGTCCTGTCTTTATTCGTAGCTTTGAATCTTTTTGGCAAGGAAATCAACGTAACTTACCCCAGGTGCCCGTTTAATTTACAATTAATAGTAATGAAACATAAGGGATTACTGGAAAAAGAATTTGCGAAGGACGGCATAAAAATAAAATTTCATGACATAATGAACGGTCCCAAACAGATTGAGGCAGCGATAACAGGTAAGGTTGATATCTGTGGTTCTATAAACACTACGAGCCTGATTATAGCGGCAGGACAGAATAAAAAATTACAAATAATAGGGGCAGTCTGCAACCCAACAAATACCCTGGCACTGATGACTAATGACCCAAGTATCAAGTCTGTTAAAGACTTGAAAGGGAAGACGGTTGCCTGCGATAAAGGAGCAACGCTGCACCAGCTGCTTCTGGAAGTTTTAGCAAAAAATAATATGACAATCAAGGACATCAACTATGTACCTATGGTTTTACCAGAAGTATATGATGCCATATTTACTGGCAAAATAGATGCAGGATTACTAACCACAGTTGAAACATTAAAAGCCAAAAAAAGAGGCGCGAGAATTTTGGCAACTGCAAAAGGGCTGATGCGCCCTAAATTAGTTGTCGCGGTTAATGAATCTTTTGCGAAAAATCACCCTGACTGGGTTAAAAGATATATTAAAGTCCAGCACCAGGCTATGGAATTTATTAAAAACCATAAACATGAGGCCCTGAAGTTTGCGGCTAAAGATCTTGGCATTTCATATCAAGACGCCGAGTGGCTGTACAACAATACAAAATTAAAAAATACCTTGAGCAAAGACGATATCATTAGTTTAAAGAAAGATATTGACTTCTTGTATCAACAGAAGCTTATTCCAAGAAAAGTAAATATCCTCTCAAAAAACGCTGTTATAGAAATAGTTTTTAAAAACTTTGTAAAAGACCAAATTAACCTGTGTGCAGTCAGCCATAAGTAGCTCATAATACAGTTAAATAAAAATTCAACTTTTTTTAGGGCCGTTAATCCCAAACGGCCCTTTTTTGATGTCCAAAGCTCAAAATCACTGGGTTGACATTTTCCTCTGCCAGCTTTGAGTAAATGAGCTTTCTGCCAGCTGTAGTTCAGGAATACTTAAAATCACCAGACTATTGCCAGTCTCTCAAGCTTTGTAATTTAAATAGGCTGCAGCCTTTTATTTCCAGGCAGAAATAATGAAAAGCATTGCGGATATAAATGCCGACACCTGCCGAAGCGTTCCGGAAGCCTGAACAATGAAGGAATCCCTTCTTTGAAACTGCCGGGAAATTATAGACAAAGTCATAACTCACCGCCTTTCAGTTTACTGAATAAAAGCCTGGATCACCGGGTGGAATTGATAATTTTCGCAAAAAAAACAGAACTTATCTTGACTTTACGTGTCTAATAATGTAAATAATTACATAATTCGTAATAAAAAAAGTGAATATTACGTTTTACGTATTTAACCTTAAAACAATAAGGGGATGTAATGATGAAAGTCGGATTGGTCAAGGAAGTAAAGAAAGAAGAATACCGCGTAGGTCTTACCCCGATGAGTGCTGGCGAATATGTTGCCGCCGGTCATGAAGTTCTGGTTGAATCAAATGCCGGAATTGGTTCGGGATTCACTAACGATGATTACATCAAATTCGGTTGCAAGATCATTGAAGACCGCAAAGAGCTTTTTGACACTGCTGAGATGATTGTAAAAGTCAAAGAGCCACTCCCTGAAGAGTACGATTACTTCCATGAAGGCCAAATCCTCTACACCTACCTGCATCTGGCTGCTGACAAACCCCAGACTGAAGCCTTGCTTGCCAAAAAAGTAAAGGCTGTAGCCTACGAGACTGTTCAGGAAGCTGACGGTTCTCTGCCGCTTTTGATTCCAATGAGCCAGATTGCAGGTCGCCTTTCTGTCCAGGAAGGAGCAAAATACCTTGAAAAGAGTTTCGGCGGACGTGGTGTTCTGCTCGGCGGAGTTCCCGGAATTCACAAGGGCAAAGTCCTGATCTTAGGTGGCGGTATTGCCGGAACCAATGCTTGTAAAATGGCCGTAGGGCTTGGCGCTGACGTTACAATTATGGACATCTCCGCCAGAAGACTTGCTGAACTGGAAGATATTTTCGGCAACACTATTAAGACTCTTTATTCAACCCCATACAATATTGAAGAAGAACTCAAGAGTGCTGACCTGGTTATCGGCGCAGTTCTTATTCCAGGCGCTGCAGCACCTAAACTCGTACGTCGTGAACACCTCAAGACTATGAAGCCGGGTGCTGTGATTGTTGACATAGCTGTTGACCAGGGCGGTTGCTTTGAAACAACCAAGGCAACTTATCACAATGACCCAACTTTTGTAATTGACAATGTTGTACATTACTGCGTTGCCAACATGCCGGGCGCTGTGAGCCTGAGTTCAACCATGGCACTGACAAGTGTTACTAATAAGTATGGTTTGATGATTGCCAACCTCGGACTGGAAAAAGCTCTTGAAGTTTCCAAGCCGATACTCGGTGGCCTGAACTGTTATGACGGCAAGCTGACTAACAAGCAGGTATCCGAAGCGCTGGATATCCCTTTCGAACCATATAAATAATAAATTTTGCCGGACCGGTTCCGGCATTTTTCAGTATCGTTTAAGCTTTTCCTGATTAGAGGCTGCCTGATGGCAGCCTCTCCTTTTATGAATCATGACCTGACACTTTGTCCAGAAAATCTGCGGCCAGGTCAACGCACTTTGCACAGCTTATTTTGCCTGCCTCTTTTATTGCCCGGCATTCAAAGGAACCGGCATATTTTATAAAAAATTCCTTTGCTTTCTGATTATGCTCCGCTGACTGCAGCAGTTGCATAGCACCGTATAGAGCACCGCAGGTCCCTTCAGGAGCTCGCCCTCCACCGAATGCTTTATTCTGCGCAATCAGTTCATCTGACACTATTTCATTATCTTCAAAAAACTTCAAAACCGCCTGGGCGCAATTAAGGTTATCCTCGTTATGAAAAAAGTCAGAGGCCTTTTTTTTATTCATGATTTATGACCTTTTAAAATTTTTAATTCGCATTTATTACCGCAGAATGTTAAAATATATTAACAGCTAAACTTTTGCAAATACAAGGAGGGTGATGTTGAAAAAACTGACATTAATTTTTGTTCTTGCTGTACTGACCAGTATATTTCTAGCGGCAGCCAGAAACGCCAAACGACATACCAGAAAGTTCACTCTGCGCTCCACTACGTTCGAAGATAACAGCTGGATTCCAGAAAAATGCGCCAGAGCCCGGGCCGGCGGCAATGTTTCTCCCGAGCTGCACTGGGAGAACGCTCCGCGTGAAACCAAATCGTTTGTTTTGACTGTAATCGACATAAACCCGGTTGCCCAGCGCTGGGTGCACTGGATGGTAATTAATATTCCAGCCGACTACAGCCGTCTCGCCGAGGGAGCCTCTTATCAGAATATGCCGCCTGGATCAATACAGCTCAAAAACTCCTGGGCTCAGGATACCTGGAACGGTCCCCAACCGCCCCCAAAAACCGGTGTACACATTTATGTCTTCACACTTTACGCACTCAATGTTGACAAAGTAAAACTGCAGCCGCAACGGGTTTTCAGAGATGGACGCTGGCAGGATAAACCCAGCCCGCCGAAATTGTTTTATACTGAAAAAGAAATGCTTGAGCTGTTGAAAGGCAAAATAATCGGTAAGGCTGTACTAAAAGGAAAATATGAATTAAACCGCAACCGCTATATAAATTAAATGAACAGCGGCCGCGATTTATAAAAACTTCAAGAAATCTCTAATACTCAGAAACCACCGTTTTGGTAACAGGGTTTATCTGGCTCGGAGGATCCGTATCGCCGGTTATTCCGCCATACACATATTTAGGAGAATCCCAGAATATAAGTTTTACCGTTTTGAAAGGTAGCCCGACCAGAAACCCGATACTTTTGGTAAAAAGCCCCATGGTTACGGTAGCTGCTTCTCGAGTATAACTCGGAGTAGCATTTGCAAAGTGAAAGCCGCAGGCTACCAGAGCGGTTGGAACCGCCCCGACAATAGCTCCTATTCCGGTACCGACATCAACCGGTATTTTTACAAAATAGCTGTCGTCGTTAAACCCGTCAAAAAACAGGCGATCCAGCGGATCGGAAGACACCTGACCACGGGCAGTGACAGCAACGGTTGAAAATATTAATACCATCATAATCAGCTTAAAACTCTTTCTCATTAAATTTCCTTTCCTTTTGAAAACAGGAGTCCCGCTCTGTTTATTTTAATTTCAAAGCAGTTTTCAGGTTCGCCCCCCTGTTCTCTCATTTATAGCTAAAAATACTCATTTTTGTAATCTTTGCCTCCGGTACTCAGTAAATATAGATATTTTGAGAAACCAAACCTGACAAGGCAGCGTTTTTGCAACGGCTTTGCCATATAACTCAACAGTAAACCTCTCTCAAAAATGGTATAGTCCCCTGTTTTTTCAACAAGGAGACTGTCAATTGAACACAAAAAAGGCATTCTGCTGTTGAAGCGCCAGTAAACTATTGTGGCACCGCTTTCAGTGCCAGTGACCGGACGTATGATCACTATCCCGCAAGCGGCATAAAAAGCAGAAGAAATACAAACAACTAAGACAAAACATATTATAGCCAGCAGCAGGTAACGCCTACTTCCAGTCTTTCCACTTCTGCGATTTTTTGATGACGCTGTTTCCTCTATCATAATGCCATTTGTTATTTTATTTTTTCAAGCACCAGTAAATTAATCACAGAGTTACTATTTTTCAAGTTGAATTCAAGTGTCATAGAATAAGATATGAAGCTTTAAAAATCTTTATTTTGAAATATTCCGCTATACTGCAGAAAAGCTTTTAAATTTTTCCAGATTAAAACTCAGGTTTGTTTCCGTATGTCATATTAATAATTTGATATAGAATAATTGTACGACTTAAGGCCACCCTTGTTTGGCAACGAAAATCCTATGAAGCGGTCATTTCAGCTATTCCATAAATTTACTGCTTAACTGTAAAACATTGAACTGATGTTGACAAAAGGTAACAACCACTGACGGACTATGCTGGAAAGTATCTGCGTCCAGGCATTTATTTTTAAGAAAAATCACTTAAATTGCATGGTTTTTTTGAAATAAGTGTTATATTTGTAAGTCTGACCAATCAATTTTTCAGAAAGGTTGGACGAGAGAAGGCGAGAGCTGAGAAACAATGGAACTCTTATGCAGGGACCTGACTGGTTTCCTGGGGACTATGTATTTTGTGCGAATAAATTTGTGCATAATATTTTATAATTAAAATTTTATAAATGCGGAGGACAGTTATGAGTTCTGCATCCAGTCTTCTTGAAGGGATTGTCTGCAAGCACACAGAGAAACTTAAGTACTGGTATGACCTGCTGCGCGAAGTCATGCCGGACTATTTTTTCAAAACCTTTTCAAGTCAGCAAATTGAGGAAATTCTACCCCTTCTTTTCAATATTGAAAACGAGAAAGGTATTCAGCGGATTGAGCGTGAGGACAGTATAACACTGGTTTACCTCAAGAGTGAAGAGAATAATTTGCTTACTACCAGCCGCATGATGCGGGTTCATAATATCGCCAGCGCTGTCGTACATGAGTCAAAGCAGAAGATAGTAATCAATAATGTCCCCAGAACGCTTGTCATTGAATACTTTACCATGCACGCATTTCTGAATCAGGCTGGTGAGCCGGTTTATTCAAAGAAAGAGCTCGCAGCAGCGTTCAAGAAAAAATTTAAGAAAGTCCCTTCGCAACTGGATGAAATCTACAGCCGCATTAACTGGAGTTCCACTACCGACTTGACAATTGAACGCCTGGTTGACCGCTTGAACTATGCTATAGAAACACAGGACAAGGACTATGCCACTGTTGGTATAGAAAAAGTAGGTTCTCATGAAATGCGACTGACACTCGCCCGCCCCAGCGGGGCACAACGCGGCGGGTTCTATTATAAAATTATTGAAGCGGTAAATGTTGCCGGATTCAATATTGAGCGTGCTTACTTCCGCGACATGGTGTACCAGGAAGACCAGGAGGACTTCTATCACATGCCGGTGACGGTAAATACTCTTTATGTCAGCAGCTCAAGCGGTATTTCTCTGCAATCCAAAAAGATTGTTGAACTGGTTCGTGAACTGAAAGTTTTGAACTGGACCGAAATGCTTGATATCTTCCATCGGGAACTGGTCAGGAAAAACAAGTTCAAGATTTGTGATGTGAACCTGCTGCGTTCAGCATCTGAGTTTATACATTCTCAGCTGGCCTTTGTTGACAAAAACGCCTTTAACCACGATGATATCAATCGCCTGATGGCTGTTTACCCGGATATTCTGGCTGATATGGTTAAATACTTCTATGTAAGCTTTTCACCGGAAATAACGCGCAATCCCAAAAAAGAGCTCTCGCAGCTTAAGAAGATTGAAAAACGAATTGAAGCAATCAACACCGGCTACCATGATAAGGACGCGATGGTCAAAACTATTTTCATGGCCTTGATTGATTTCTTCAAAAACATCCGCAAGAGTAACTTCTTTTCTGAAGACAAAGCCTGCCTCGCTTTTCGGATGGATCCGGCCTTTATGGGATTTTATGACACGCTTTCAGGGGCTTACAGAGGTTCATTCCCCAGTGACCGGCCCTTCGGCGTATTCTATTTTTACCGCGAAAACGCTATTGGCTTTCAAGTTCGTTTCAGCGAAATTGCCCGCGGCGGCTGGCGTACAGTCATCCCGCGCTCGAGCACCAATGAGCTGGAACGCCAGGACGCGTATGACTTTGCCAAGGACGAAATTTTCCGTGAGGTGTTTGTCCTGGCCCATACACAGCATCTGAAAAATAAAGATATTTATGAGGGCGGTTCTAAAATGATTGCCCTGATGCGGCCGGATGAGAAACGTGACCAGCGTGCTACTATGTTTGAAGCCCAGCGCTCAATCGCGACTGCATTCATGTCGCTTATAAATTATGATAAGCGCGGTAAGCTTAAAGACAAGCAGATAGTGGACAAGCTTGGCTGGAAGGAAATTATTGAAATTGGTCCTGATGAGAACATGTTTGACGTGATGATCGTCTGGCTTGGCGCTTTTGCCCAGAAAATGGGCTATACACTCGGTGCCGGTCTGATTTCCGGAAAACCTGACCGGGGGATCAACCACAAGGAATTCGGGGTAACTTCATTTGGAGTACATCAGTTTTTCCTGAGAACTCTCAGAGAGCTGAATATTGACCCGTTCAATGACGAATTCAGCATCAAGATATCCGGCGGCCCTTATGGCGATGTTGCCGGTAATGAACTGGCATTGCTGCTGGCTAAAGAAAATGGTAAATACCTGTATAAAAATGCCAGAATTGTAGCAATTACCGACGGACCTGCGGCCGTTTACGATCCTGCAGGCCTGGACAATGAAGAACTCGAACGCCTGGTACTTAGAGAAAACCTTGACGGTTTCAGCCCTGAAAAACTGAAAGGGGAAGGAGCCTACATGGTCTTCAGTAAACCGGTGACAGTAGATGGGCTTTCCAGACACCGCCTGGTTTATGTCAAAAACGGCAAAGTAAAAGAAAAAATGATCAGCCGCGATGAGTTTATGAGTTATTTCCAGGATAACATGTATAATTATGCAGATGTCTTTATCCCCTGCGGCGGCCGTCCTTCAACTATAGATATTTCCAACTGGCAGGATTACTGTCCCAATGGCAGCAACAGCTCAATGGCAATTGTGGAAGGCGCTAACAGCTTCATTACACCTGAAGCACGCGTCAAGCTCCAGGATGCCGGCATTATTATTGTCAAAGACGCTTCCGCCAATAAATGCGGAGTCATAACCTCTTCTTATGAAATCATGTCTGGCCTGATGCTGGACCACGAAGAATTCAAGGCTGATAAAAAAGAACTGGTTCAGGAAATAATGCACAAACTGAAGAACCATGCTGAGCGTGAAGCTGAATGGCTTTTCAAGCAGTTCAACATGGGAGAACACACCATGACGGAACTGACAGAGTTATTAAGCCGTCAGATTAATGCCAAAAATGAAGAAATATCAGCTTATCTTGCACAGCACCAGAACATGATTCAGGATAATATCATCCTTGAGCACCTGCCGCACATTTTTGCGAAGAAATACGCAGATCGTATTTCACGCCTGCCGCAGGAGTACAAGAAAGCTATTGTTTCTGTTGAGCTGGCAACCAGAATAGTTTATCGTCAATCCGACAGCCTCGAACAGGAAATTAAATCTGTAATCTGAGGAAATAACTATTTTTTTCTGCCAGTCGGCTCACCGGGAGCTTCCAGCTCCCGGTGAAAAAGTTTCTTGTGATACATCACCCAAGCCGATCAGTGGCAATGTGCCACGCCTGCAGGTCTTCGTAAACCTTCACCTCAACCATATCGCCGGCAATATCAAGCAGCCGGGCGCACTCTGGACTGAGGTCAATTAAATGCAGAGTTTTACCCAGACGCGTGTAACGTTCCGCCAAAGCATTTATAGCTTCTATTCCGGAATGATCATGCACCCGGGAATTATGAAAGTCAATGATAACGTCCCCAGGATCAGTCGCCGGGTTGAAAAGTTCTGAAAAATTGCGGGCTGAACCAAAAAATAGCGGGCCGCTGAGGTGATAGACTTTGGAGCCCTTCTGGTCTGTTTCAGCATGTATTTCAATGCGGCTGCCTTTTTTCCAGGCAAAAACCAGAGCAGAAACAATCACTCCCGCCAGTACCGCTACCGCTAAATCCTCTACCACGGTAATCGCTGAAACCAGAACAATAATAAATGCGTCAGCCCGCGGAATTTTATGCATGATCCTGATGCTTGACCACTCAAAAGTGCTGATTACCACCATAAACATAACCCCAGTCAAAGCCGCTACAGGTACAGCCTGAATAAAACGAGCTCCGACTACGACAAATGCAATCAGACCGACAGCTGCGGTAATCCCGGAAAGTCTGCCGCGGCCGCCGGATTTTATATTAATCATACTCTGACCGATCATGGCGCAGCCGCCCATTGCACCGAAAAGACCACACAGTAAATTGGCCGCCCCCTGCCCCAGACACTCCCTGTTTCCCTGTCCTCTGGTTTCAGTGATCTCATCGACTAGAGTAAGGGTAAGCAGTGATTCAATCAGGCCAACAGATGCAGCCAGCAATGAATATGGAAAGATAATTTTAAGAGTCTCAAGCGTAAACGGCACCTGTGGCAGGTGGAACATCGGCAGGCCGCCTTTTAAGGTCTGAATACCGGGGTCAAGCATTTTTACAAAGTCCATTACAGTACGGCAGTGGTAAATTCCTGTATAATTAAGCCCGGCCGCCAACATTGTTACAACAATAATTGCCACCAGAGATGCCGGCACTGCTCTGGTCAATTTCGGTAAAATGAAACATATCAGCATAGTCAAAGCTACCATACCAAGCATCACCCACAAATCAATACCGCTCATCCAGGTTGCAGTTGCCCCGATACCGTTTTTAAACTGGGACAACTGTGCCAGAAAAATAACAATTGCCAACCCGTTAACAAAACCCAGCATAACCGGATGCGGAATGAGTCTGACAAATTTACCAAGCCGAAAGATGCCTGCCAGCAGCTGCAGCATTCCCATAAGCAGCACTGCCGCGAAAAGGTATTCTACACCGTGTCCAATGACCAGAGAAGCCAGTACCACAGCGACCGCGCCAGTCGCTCCGGATATCATGCCCGGACGTCCGCCCAGCACAGAAGTCACCAGGCCGACAATAAAGGCCGCATACAGTCCAGTCAACGGTGACACGTTGCAGACAAAAGCAAAAGCTATTGCCTCGGGCACCAGAGCAAGTGCCACAGTTAAACCGGACAAAAAATCATTTTTTCCATTAGAAAGTTTAAACTTTTTTACCTTGAACATTAAAGTCACAAATCTCCTTGTTTTTACATAAAAAAGAACTTTCCTGAAACTTTTCAGGAAAGCTCAATCTGAATTTCAGTAATTTTTGCTGGGAAATTACAATTGCGTCACACAAGCAGTTCGGCCTGTAAACGCGGCTTGAAACAATCTTGAGTAAGCTGATTAACCCGCTCTGATTTCCTCAGCGAACCTCAAAGATAGCATTTCAAACAATCTTTTCCAGAAGTGGAGAGTAGAAATTGAGAACTATTTTCAGGTGCAGCCCCCTGATCTCAAGCAAACCAGAACGGAAATAATCCGAACAAAATTAACCACTTGCCAAAAAATAAACAGATGGTATATTTATAATATGGTAAAGCAAAGAAAATATAAGATGGAGAACGCTCTGGCTGAATTGAATTCCAGAATTCATTCTGGAAACATCAAGCAGGGAACATTTCTGCCGTCAGAGCGCAAACTGGCTGAGTTACTTGATATCAGCCGCGGTACTCTGCGCAGCGTTCTCAAGAAGCTGCAGCAACAGGGAATTATCCGCATCAATCCCGGTAAAGGCGCGTATGTTGTCGACTCACTTTCACGCAAAGGACTGAGAAGATTTGCTGTAATATGTTCGACAATCAGCTCTTGCCAGAAACCTTCTGAAGGCATGGGAATGCTCCTCGGAGTTTGCAGTGCCGCCTCTAAAGTTCATGCCGAGGCGCTGATCTCTTTTGAAGGTGACAGTTTTGAGGCTGAAGATATAATTTCCAGGTTTAATACTGATGATATTCAAGGTGTTGTCCTATTTGAATGTGCCAACGCGGATAATGTTATCAAACCGCTGGAAGCCGCCGGAGTGCCTTTTGTTATTGCTAATCCGGAACATGAAATAAGTGCGGTTTCTGCCAGAATAAATTACCGTCAGGTTGGACGCTATGCCGGACAACTGCTGCTGCAGGCCGGACACCGCAAAATCGGCCTGGTTACCGGACCGCTCCAGGATGAAAGAATAATCTACCGGGAAATGCTTGCCGGCTTCAGGGGAGCTCTCGCAGAGGAGGAACTCACTTTGCAGAAGAACTGGATAATTGAGACTCTTTCCGAGGCGGAAGATGCTCGCATAAAAGTAAGCAAGCTGCTGTCCGAAAATTCCCTGCCAACCGCTTTTTTTGCCATGCGTGATGTCAGGGCCTGCGGACTTTATACAGCCTGCCGGGAACTCAATATCAAGATTCCAGATGAAATTTCAGTACTTTCCTATGATGATATTACCTGGGAGTCGGCGCAACAGGCCGGATTATCAACCCTGAAAGAACCTATTGAGCAACTTGGTGAATCTGCTGTTACCCTGCTTGCCGAATGGGTAGAAACCGGCATCCCGCCTCGTTGCAAAGAGTTCTCCGCCGAATTTATCCATCGCGCCAGCATAAAAAATATCTAATTATGTAGAAACACCCGTTGACAAAAACACTTATATAAACTACAATCTAATTATACCACTGGTTCAATTTTAAAACTAAGGTATTTACAACTGGAGCTGGTATTATTATATATACATGCCTTATGCACTGGCCGGTTACAGACATAATATGGCGACAGTACTGTGGTTATTAATTTAATACCTAGTGTCTTGAAAAATAAAAATATGTTCAAAGTCGAATATGATAATATAATGTACCAAAACTTCCAACGTGTAACATGAGAGGTAAGAGATGAGTAAGTTAGCTCTGCTTGGCGGTTCCAAAGCTGTAACAAGTGAAATCGGTGATATGTTCCACTGGCCTATTGCCAATCAGGAAATGGAAAAGGGCATAGTTGACGTACTTCGTGAAGGCAGCATGTCCGGTTCGGATATTACCAAAAAATTCGAACGGGAATTCGCTGACTGGCATGGAGTTGAATATGGTCTTGCCTGTTCATCCGGTACTGCCTCGCTGCACTGTGCCATGTTCGGAGCCGGAATAGGTGTCGGTGATGAAATAATCGCACCATCTATTACCTACTGGGCAACCTGCACTCAAGCACTTTCTCTCGGCGCGTCAGTGGTTTTTGCCGACATCCTGCCTGACACGCTGTGCATTGATCCGGCTGATATCGAAAGAAAAATCACCGAGCGCACCAAAGCTGTCATGGTGGTACACTATATGGCAATGCCGGCTGAAATGGATGAAATTATGCGGATAGCCCGCAAACATAACATCAAGGTTATTGAGGACGTATCCCACGCTCACGGAGCTCTCTACAAGGGTCAGATGGTAGGAACCTTTGGTGACGCGGCCGGATTCTCATTGATGAGCGGCAAGTCGTTTGCTATCGGAGAAGGCGGCATCCTCTTGACAAATAACCGGGAAATATATGAACGCGCCATTCTCTTCGGCCAATATGCACGCCATGGTGATCTTAAAATTGAAGAACTGCAGCAAAACTCCGGTCTGCCGTGGGGAGGCTACAAGTACCGGATGCACCAGATGTCTTCCGCTGTCGGCGTAGCGCAAATGAAAAAATACCCGGCTGAAATAGCTGAGATTGATAAAGCCATGAACTACTTCTGGGATCTGCTTGAAGACACTCCCGGCATCCAGCCACATCGTCCGTCCAGGGATTCCGGCTCCACCATGGGGGGCTGGTATGCTGCACATGGACTGTACAAATCCGAAGAGCTGGGCGGCCTGTCGCTGAAAAGATTTACTGACGCGGTCACTGCTGAAGGTTACAGCTGCACTCCCGGCTGTAATCTGCCGCTGCATACCCATCCGCTCTTCAGCACAGTTGATGTCTACGGGCATGGCAAACCGACGCAGAGCGCATTCATGCCTGAAGGAATTGACAACCGTCAGGCAGAATCCGACCTCCCGGTTGCCAGCGTTATAAATGACAAGACCTACTCGGTTCCATGGTTTAAACATTTCCGCAAAGACATTATTGAGCAACATGCCGATGCGTTCAAAAAAGTGGCGGCAAATTATCAGGACCTGCTGCCCGGGGACACGGATAAAGATACTGGAGGCTCCTGGGGCTTGACCGCCAGAAAGGGTTGAATTAACCTTCAAATCAGGAAATTTTTCCATGATATAGATTTTCCTCAAGCGGCCATAATAGTTATGGCCGCTTGCTTTACTGCGTGCTCAGGTGATTTGACATAGAAAAAAACAAATGTACAATTAAGACAAGCATTGCTGAGTTTTAACTGAATAGACCAGAGGAAACATTGATGAAATTTTTCAGTGCATTGTTGTTAATCGGTACCTGCCTTGTAGCTCAAGCCGATAAAACCCAAAATATTTACATTGCCAAAGATCTCGGAATTTCCATGGAAGTTCCGGCCGCAACCGGAAGTACAGACAAAATAAACACCGTAATTGCCAGTTTCGGCTTGCCGTTTTCAGGAGACTTTCAGCCCAGTATAAATATTATAAAACAGAAATTCTCCGGCACCCTGGCCGACTACGACAAACTGTCCAGAAATCAGTTCAAGACTATGCAGTGGGCTGTTCTCAGCAGCAGGAAAATTGATGGCGGCCTGGTGTATGAATACACTGGGAAACTCAGAAAAAAGTATTTCCACTTTTATGCCAAGGCATTAAAAAAAGATAACTGCATATATCTGGCAACAGCTACTTCACTTAAAAGTCAATGGGCTCAGTTTAAAGAAAAATTGATTAAATCCGTAAACAGTTTCAAGCTGATTAAAAACTGACAATATCGTATAAAATTCAATAGTTTATAACTTTTTGATGTTATGAACTCAATATCATAATTTTAAAGCAGCAAGGCCCGGCTGAATTAATTTTGATGAAACAAATAAACTTCTACATTTAAACAATATTTTGGAATATTGTCAATTGATTTTAAATCTATTAAGTATTAATGTATGATTTATAAAAAATCTAAACCAAGTCACAGTCTTATAAATATATAATGAGAAAAACAAAAATTTGCGTAATTATACCGTGTTATAATGAGGCGGAAAACATATCAAGTGTGATTGATGACATTATGACCGTTGTTGCTGCAGAAGAATCATGGCAGGTCATTACCGTAAATGACTGCTCGGCAGATAATACACTGCGAGCTCTGGAAACAGACGGGCGCTCAATAGTTCTTGATCTTCCCTGCAACCTTGGAGTTGGAGCCGCAGTACAGGCTGGATTTAAATATGCGGTCAAGAACGATTTTGATTTTGCCTTTAAGTTTGACGGCGATGGACAGCACCGGGCTGCCAGTTTGCGGAAAATGCTGCAGCCTTTGAAAAACAATGCCGCTGATCTGGTAGTAGGCTCCAGATTTTTGAGCAAAAATACTGAGGGGTTTCAGTCAACACCGCTGCGTCGATTCGGCATCCGTTTTTTTCGCTTATTAATTGCGGCTTTGTCCGGCTGCAAGCCATCTGATCCAACTTCCGGGCTGCGCGGTTACAATCGCAAGTCGATGGAGTTCGCGGCCAGGCATTATCCTTCTTTTGACTATCCTGAACCTGAAGAACTGTTGCTCATGAAGCGCAACGGTTTCAGTATTCTGGATATTTACACCAGAATGCGTGAGCGTCAAAACGGAGTATCATCGATATGCTTTATGCGCTCAATTTATTATATGCTTAAAGTCACTTTTGCAATAATGATGGTCTCTCTTCGTCCGAAAGAAAAGGAGTACTGAAAAATGAACCGTATCCAAATTGTTTCAGTTATCGCCAGTTTTGGTTTTCTTTTTTTTATTTTTGAAATTATACGCCAGAAAAAACTGAAAGAAGCTTATGCCCTGATATGGGTAATAATGGGATTCTTTTTTCTAATTCTATCCTGCTGGCTGCAGGGGCTGCACTTTTTCTCACGTCTGATCGGTATTGCTTACTCTCCGGCAACGCTTTTTCTCGTACTGATTATAACTCTCATATTAATAATGATTCAATTCTCAATAGTCATTTCCAGGCAGGTCGATAAATTAAAAAATATGGCGCAGGAAATTGCGTTGTTGAAAAACCACATCGAAATGCTTGGAAATGATAAGAAAACAAAAACGAATTAATCACAGTTTCAAACTGAAGCGTATTAGATTTTAAAGGAAGAAAAGTTGCTAAATGTATAATAAAATTAATAGAATAATTTATCCAGCAGCCTATGTAATAGGCATCTCTGTCAGTCTGCTCCACATTTTTTTATGCTTTGACATATACAGCGACATTGCGTACGCTTATCTGCCGATGGTCCGCGGTTTTGTTGCCGGCAACTGGAGAGCGGCTTTCAGCGGCTTGCCGGTGCTGGTCCCGGCAATGGCAGGAATAATCGCCAAAACCGGCCTGAATGAATTCACCTGTATTGTAGTTGTGTCCTGCATTTTTTATATTGCAACAATCCCGGTTATGTACCGGTTTGTAAAGTATTTTTTCCCGGAGGGGGATTATGCAGCCTGGGGAGCATTTTTGTATGCAATAGCTCCTAAAATAATCAGATTCGGCTGCACCGGACTGTTAAATTCATCCCGCAATTTCTTTCTCATTCTGGCTGTATACCTGATATTTTCCTATAAACGCAAGGCCCGGATCAGCAAACTGATATACCTCGGATTAAGCCTGGCTGGACTGGCTTTGGCCCGCGGCGAAGGCAGTCTGGCGATTCCAGTTATTTTTCTGGGAGCGGCAGTATTGATTCTCGCTGATGAAAGTTTTAAATTAAACAGTAATTCTATCAAAAAAACCTTAACAGTCTGGGGTATTTCCGGATTCGTTCTGCTGGCTGCAGTCGCACCGAGGTTAATCCAGACGTACCACGACTTCGGTGTGCCGTTTCTGGATGCCAGGCAAGCATCGTTTGTGGAAAAGGTCACAGCATTTAAGTTGAATGACTCCTGGGATAATATCAACACACCCAAGCCGTTTCCCAGAATAATATACAAGCATTATATACCTGCCCATAAGGAGAAAACTCCACTCATCAGCATTGACCGAATAAGCAAATTTTTGGGCTGTCTGACTCGAGGCGCTTACGAAATTTATCTGGTTCTGGCAGCCCTGGGGCTGTTTTTCTGGATATACCGGCGTAAAGGCTATCTGTATGAATTCTGCGTTATTGCAGCAGTAACTATTATGTACTGCGCGACTTACTACTGCATTGTGAGTGCCTACAGGTACTTTACCTTTGTTCTACTGATGATAATGCCGTTAACTCTGCAGGGCTGTAAGGAAATACTCTCTCTTCTAGCCAGAATAATAAAGGAAAAATATCTGAAACCAATACTGGCTGTCGGGCTAATAATAATTACGGCGGCTCAAATTAAAAACGGTCTTGAAAAGATAATTGAACATAAATATGATTTTGAGAGGAAAAGCGGTGAATGGCTATGGAACTATGCAGAGAAATCTGGTCCGATGCCAAAATTAAGACTGGATAAGCCGGTTTTATATACTCAGTCTGCCCCTGTAGGATACTGGTCAGCACTATACTTTGAACCGTTCCAGATGCCGGCTGATAAAAAAAGTGCCGAAGCTTTAAAAAAACAGCTTATTGAAAATGTTGACTTTATAGTACTGGAAGCCGGAGACCTGAAAGCAAATGACCTTATCCAGTCTACCAGAGCGTTCAGAAAGCTTGATAATCCCTTTAAACAGGACATCAGCATTTATGTAAGTATTCACTCAAACCTGAATCCGGTAAAAAGAAATTCAGGTAATTGAACATGAAAATAATTCATGTAATTGAAAACATCGATGAGAGGTATGGCGGACCAGCAAAATCTGTTCCTTTTTTATGCAAATACCTGATGAAGCTTGGCCTAGAAACAGAAATACATTCTGTTTCCCGCTATAATAATGAAAACAACTCAATCATTGAAGCAAATAATATCTCATGGTTCAAGTATAAAAATACCATATCAAATAAGCTGCGTTATTCTCCAGACCTTAAGGCGGGTATTGTAAACTCCATTGTGCCTGGAAAAACTATCATACACACTCATAACCAGTGGAATTTTCCGCCTTTTTGCGCCAACGCGGTTCATAGAAATTTTCAGTTGCCCATTATTTGTTCTATCAGAGGATCTCTATATCCCTGGTCTCTTGCACAACGCAAATGGATTAAAAAAATCTTTTGGTTTTTATTCCAAAAAAAAATACTCAAAAATGCAAACTGCCTTCATGTCACTGCGAGAGATGAACTCGAGGCCGTTAGAAGCTTAGGAATAAAGGCGCCAGCAGCAATTATACCTAACGGCGTTGAATCAATAGAATTCGAAAATTTACCCGAAAAAAAGGCAGCAAAGCATGCATTAAACCTTTTGCAGAATAAAAAGCATATCCTTTTTATGTCCAGAATACATCCAAAAAAAGGGCTTGATATTTTAATAAAATGCTGGGCTAAACTTGCAGTTGAATTCAAAAACTGGCAAATTGTTATTGCTGGCCCTGTTGGGGATAAAAGTTACTGCAATCTTTTACTGGAAACGATTAAAAAAGAAAAAATTGAAGAATCTGTACACTTTATCGGAATGCTTGATCAAAAAAAGAGAATTTCGGCATACGCTGCAGCGGATTTATTCGTATTGCCAAGTCATTCAGAAAATTTTGGAATTGTAATTGCAGAAGCACTGGCTGCAGGCTTACCGGTAATAACTACCCGGAACACTCCCTGGCAGGACATTGAGAAAAAGGACTATGGCTGGTGGATTGATCTCAGCTCAGAAAAGTTTGAAAGTACTTTGAAAAGTGCCATGAGCACCTCTAAAACAATTTTACACCAGAAAGGGGAGAATGGGAAAAAGCTTGTTAATGATAAGTACATCTGGGAAATTCAAGCAGCCAAAATGAATGAGGTATATAAATGGCTGTTTCATGGCAATAAACCTCCTGGTAGTGTTGATTTATTTTGATTTGCCAATAACAGGTATGTCCGGCACATCTGCAAACAGAAATGTTTTCATAAATTATTTTGGGAATATTGATGGGAAAAAAATTCTTACACATTTTAACTAATGATTCAAAGCATATTAACTGTCTTTTAAATATATTTGGCAAGGCGGCCAGTAATAGTATGCAGTGTGACTTTATTATCATTAATAGAGGCAGCAAAAAAATATCAAAAACTATGATTTCCAACAGGGAGGTTAAATTAATCCCGCTGAAGTTTTCTTTAATCAATAGAATTATCAGTAATTATAATGTCGTATTCCTTCATTGCCTTGACGAAGTTAAGCAGCTTCTACTATATAACGCCCCCGACAATATTGAATATGTCTGGTTGATTTGGGGAGCCGATTTCTATGAGTTCCAGAAAAAAGCACGAACTTCACTGTATGAAAAAATAACAGTTGATAGGATTGTAAAAAGAAGACTGCATCTACCTGACCCCAAAGGCAGACTGGGATATATCTTTAAAAATTTACCTTTTTTACATCTAATATACAATAAAACACGCAGAACATTCTTTGATTACTTCTACAATAAGGCTTTGAAACGAATTGATTATATTTGCTCTTTTGAAGAAGAAATATGCTTAATTGAAAAACTTACTGAAGTAAAATTCAAGCACTTAAAATATTTGTTTAATACCCTGAATGATTACATTGGTGATATTGAGATCAAGAAAATCAAGCTCGGAAATAATATCGTTACAGGAAACTCGGCTACTCCGACAAATAACCATCTGGATACTTTTGACGCATTAAAAAGATTTGACTTTAAAGAAAAAAAGATAGTTGTTCCACTTACCTACGGACACCACTCATACAAAGAACAAATTATAAAGGATGGGGAAAATATCTTCAAAAAACAGTTTAAACCCTTAACCTCATTTTTGCCAAGATCTGAATACAACGACATCCTGCTATCGTGCAACATAATGATTATGAACCATATAAGACAACAGGCAATTGGAAACATAATGGCAGGACTTTATTTTGGAATGAAAGTATACTTGAACAAAAAAAGCCCGGTTTGTGATATGCTTCTGAACAAAGATATTATTTTCTATAATATTCAGGATGACCTGCACCCTGAAAATCCTGCCGCCCTGAAACCTCTGCCACAGGAAAGCATAAATAAGAATAGAAGAATAATTGAAGCTCACTGGAGTGAAGAAAACGTGTTGTTGCTAGCAAAAAATATATATGATGAATTTTAAATTTCGATTCAATCATAAATGTTTATCATTTTCTTTGAATATAATACGAAACAGCCAGGCAAACCTGTATCGGATTTTCAAAGTTATATATATATACGCAATAAAACAGGAAAGCAGAAATTTTATATCCAAGTAAGTTCTTGCTGAAAAATAATTTCCGTTATAATACCTTGCCATTAAATATTTTGCAGGTCCCTGAAAATGCAGTATATGAAACCTCATATAACGCTGGTGTTTTATGCTGAAGCAATAAGGAAAATTTTTCTTCCAGATAATCTGTTTATGACCGAATTTGTATTTATAAGAACAATCCTCTTCCAAAAAGGGCAAACCTATATGATTATCAAAAACACTGTTATTTTTGTCTTTGATTAAAGTCATTACATTTTTATAAGCTGCCTGATTCAACCAGTTTGCTGCAAGTGTCATGTCCGAAACCCCGCCAAGATTTTTTCTGGCAATCACATTTTTATAATAAATATTGAGTTTTTCAACTGCCTGCTTGTCATTGTAAAGGTTAGTTATGAATGAACAGAAATCTTCTAAAGCCTTAAAGGGCAAAAGTGAAATTGACAAAGCATAATCCTGATTCTGAATAACAAGAGCTAAATCAGCTTTTTCAAACGGTTTAAGTGCCTCATCAATGTCAGAATAAATCATTACATCCGTATCACAGACGAAACATTTTTCCATGCCGTTTTCGGCCATATATTTATTTAATATAAACCACCGCTGAATGCAGAAAAGTTCATATTGATATGGATTTGTCGATAAATGTCTGTAGATTTCAGCAAATTCAACCGCTTTTGAAAAATAATTATCCATATCCACATGATCAACAAAATCAAACCTGTTATTTGACTCGTTTCCGAGCAGGATTATTCTTGAACCAGGATTTGAAGCTTTAGCCTGCCTCAATGAATACTCCATGTATTCACTATATCCTTTGTGGATAAAAACAATAGGAATTGTCATTTAATTCTCCATTATAAACAATTGATTTTACCAGTATGACCCACCTTCTACTTTTAAACAGTTTTTAGGTGTTTCAACTTCTGAAGCTCTGGTCCATTGGTCATTGTATAAAGCTTGATAATAATCCTGTCTGTCCCACCTGTTCCCCTGGATTCCAAACAGTAATTGTGAAACCCCTCCCATGTGAACAGCTTTTTTACCGATACTTTTCACATAGGCGGCAAGCGGAAACCCATACGCCCCTGCCCCAATAAGAGCTATATCAAAATCAATTTTATCTATTTCCCTGCACATGTAATCTAAAGCATCAAACCAAGTCTTAAAATCAACTTTACTGTCTGCAGCAGACTGTACTGCTCTAAAAGTTTTTAGTTCAAAATCTGGTAAAACCCTTTTGTCTACAAACAATTGTCTCCGCTTTTTATATTGTTTTCTTATAGTTTCATCAAATGGATGAATTACTAAAACTTTATTTCCTTTGAGGGCCTCTGTCCAAGGAGGGTCAAATTTAAATGCCTCAAGGGTGTCAAGCGGGACGTTTGTTGCCTGCGAAAAAAATTCAGCTATTTTGGACTGCTCAGTACGCCAGACACCTACAATATCAATAAGCTTAGAATCATTCAGCATCAATTCTGCAAAACGCTTCATGTATTTATCTTCGGCTGGAAAAAATCCAGCTATGTGCCTGAAACGACCTTTCAGCACCTTATTGAAATTCAAAGGTTCCATCTTTAAAAAACATGCCAGCTTTTTCAATGGACTTCTGGTCCTGGTAACATTTAAATAGGCAACTATTACCTGCAGTTCTAAAGAGCCGAATCGACAAACCATGCATGGTGTATCAGCAAGCAGTAATTCTTTTATACAGTCAGAAGCTTTCTGCCCTTGTAAATGATAAGGCAGGTGAAGGGGAACGCCAATAATTCTCATATAAATTTTATAAAAAGTATACAGCCCTGAACGCAACCTTGGAAAATTAAAAAAACTCATGTCTGCCTTCTCTTAAAAATGAACATCAAGCTGATTATCGATCCTGCAGCCATTATCAAATATGTAGCTGTTGTTGCAAGAGCGGCCCCTGCAACCCCGAACAAAGGGATAAATATAATATTTAAAATTAAATTTACAATTACACAACTCACAACCATAACGGCAACCATCCTCTGATTATAACCTGAATTTAAAGCATTTATATTCAAACTGGCTATTGAAAAAAACACCATTCCGCACCAAAGAATAGTTACAGCAGGAGCTGCTCCCACATATTTTTTATCAAACAAAATAGAAATAATATCTGGCCCAAATCTTAATCCTATAAGCAAGAATACAGGAAGTGTCAAAAGCATAATTAAACTTCCAGTCAAGCATGACCTTTTAACCCCAATATAGTTTTCATGATGCCACATTTCAGCAACATAAGGAGTGAATATTGCTGGAAAAATAAAAAATCCTTGCACAATCTGCATTATAGGTAAGGCAATATTATATAAAGCAACAGACTCAAGTCCTTTAAGCCACGTCAGGCATACCGTATCCATATAGTACATAATAGACAAACCGGCAGTCGAGATTGCTATCCATGAACTAAAAGAGCACAGTCTATTTATTTCAACGCGGGGTATCTTTTTGATAGATGACAGTTTTACGCCCAGAGATTTAGTTATAATAAACCCGGAAAAAACAATCAAAATACTTGCAATAACAAAACAAAAAGCACCATAACCTATGTTTAAAAATCTAATTCCCATATAAATACCGACGAGAATTAATGCGGCCTTTACATTAGATAATACCTGTATAGTAAGAAAATCCTTTCTTGCCTTCAAGACTGACTGAAAAACTGATTCCAGCGTTTGTGTTACAGTCAACAACAACATTATACTCAGAACCCATTTCCCTTTTGAATAATTAAAATAATATTCAGCCAGATAAGGTGATGCTAACTCCATTATAACAAATACAGTAACAGCTAAAAATGCTCTAAATAACAACGATATGGTATAAATAATATTAGACCTACGGCTATCATTATCTGCAAAGCTTTTTGACAGCAGAATGGTTGTGGACTGGCCAAGTCCGAGATCAAGAAATACGAGTATCAGCATGATAACAGCAAAAGCACTGTAGAAAAAACCAAAGTCAGTACTGGATAGATTCAAAGACAGTAAGCGGCGAATCAAGTAATTCATCACCCCGAGCACGCCTACACCAAGCATTGATACCGCATTCCCACGCAGAAATGATTTCAGTTGCTGCCTGTTCATGATATCAGCTTATAAACAGTTACTGTTTTCCAGGTATTAAACTTGTGTATTAGAACGTGCCACCAGCTTCCGTGCTTTTTAGCAATTTCCAGTTCCTCGGCAAACTGTTTCTCAAAATACTTTTCGCTTATTGAATTATCATGACGCCTGAATGAAGACAGGTATTTTCTCAGGTGCAGCGGTCTGGCCATCTCGGCCATCCTCAGCCATAATTCATAATCCCAGGCAGCTTTATAGGATGGATTGAGCTTTTTCGCCTTGTGCCATAGATCAAGCCGCCAGAAAGTTGCAGGCTGATTAATGTAATTTTCACATAACAGCAGGTTGTAGGAATAAAAAATGCCGATGAGGTTCTTGTAGAAAGTAACCGGCCGCCTGATTATTTCTTTTTGATCATTTATAATGTGACACTTGCCGTAAAGCCATTGCAAATCCGGATGTTTATTAAAAGCAGCAGCCACCTTCTGCAATGATCCAGGTTCAAATACATCGTCAGCATTCAGCCAGCAGGCAATGTCTCCTGTAGCCAGATTCATCCCCTTATTAATTGCATCCTGAGGCGACTTGTCTTTGTTCGAGTAAATCCGGCAACACTCCCGATACTCTTCAAGGATTTCCAGAGTACGGTCAGTTGATTTACCATCACAAATGATATATTCAAGTTCAAAGTCACCTTTCTGGTTCAAAACGCTTTCAACTGTCTCTCTGATATAATCTTCCCCGTTATATACGGCAGTAATTACTGATATTTTCATATTTTGATAAAACTTCGATAAATAGGGTATTTAAACCTTATGAATGCACCCAAGTCAGGCTCCCAAACATCAGCAGCAACGTTTTTCCGGTTTGTTTAAGACCGGGTGCTTACTGTTGAAACGGGCTGAATGAGTAGACCATTCCTGCTATTTAGTAAATGTTTTTAAGTATAGAGCTTTCAGCTCACACTAAAACATATTACTTTTAAAACTAAAAATATATAGCATAAATGCACAATCTTCAACCATCCTGTTATATTTTTTACAAGAAAATATGTACTTCAAATCAAGACACCTTTTGATTCGGTGCTTCAGGCTAAATCCCGCTTGACGTAATTTTTATGTAAAGATTACCGGAGGTAAAACAAATCTTTTTGCATTAATTTCCTGAGTGTTTATTCAAGCTGATTTGACTTTATTATAACTTTCACTTATATCTAATCTTTAAAGAGGAAGTTAATTGCTGCAAAACAACTTTTTACTGCATTAATTCAGTTTCTGATGACGGTAAAAAGCAGCAGCAGTAAATTAAAAATACTTTTTGAGGAGGTTTTCAGATGGATTTGAGCACAACTTACATGGGTGTTAAACTCAAGAACCCGCTCATTGCTGGAGCATGTTCTCTGACCGGCAGTGCAGAAAATGCCAAAAAAGTTGAAAATTCCGGTGCTGGTGCGCTGGTAATAAAGTCGCTCTTCGAAGAGCAGATTCAGCTGGAGCGCCTGCGAGCTTATGAAGACGAATTTAAGTATAACGACCGGCAATGGGAAATGCTGGATATTTATCCTCTGGCCACCCATGAAGCTGAATATGCCGGCACCGATGAACACCTGAGGCTGGTTAATAGAATATGTGAAGATGTCAAGATTCCGGTATTTGCCAGCTTGAATGCTGTTAACCACGACACCTGGATAGAACATGCCTGTCTGCTGGCAAAGACCGGAGTACAGGGCCTTGAACTTAACTTTTATTCTACTCCAAAGGATATTGATAAACCGGGTTCTGATATTGAAGCCGAACAAATCAAAACACTCGCTGAAATCAGGCGGAAAGTTAAAATTCCGATAGCTGTAAAACTCAGCCCGTTCTATACGAATCAACTTGAAATAATTTCGCAGCTGGACAAGAGCGGCGCAGATGCTTTCGTGCTTTTTAATCGCTTGTTTCAGCCCAAAATTGATATCAGAAAAGAAAAACATATTTCTCCCTTTAATTTAAGTCATGAAATTGACAACAGGCTTCCTTTGAGATTTACCGGCCTGCTGCATGGAAACATCAGGGCCGATATATGCGCCAGTACGGGCATCTATCAGGGTGATCAAATTGTTGAAATGATACTGGCAGGGGCCACCGCCGTACAGTCAGTCAGTTCATTTTACAAAAACGGCTTGCCGCATGCAAGGATCATGCTGAGAGACCTTGAAAACTGGATGCAGTCCAAAAACTATAAATGCCTTGCCGACTTCAGAGGCAAACTGAACAAGGCAAACAGCAGCAACCCGTGGGCATATACACGGGCTCAATATGCAAAACTGCTTTTGAATCCACAGGAAGTAATTGACAATGCTCCTGTAGTTTAATTTCAGAATAAACATTAAGAGGTTTACTCAAAAAAACTTAAAGCTGTTTTGACCAGCCGGAACCCGGTTGAGCAGTTAATAATCAGCAGCCGCTTCGGCACTGCCGGAGCAAGGCTGCCTGATTATTCATGTGACAGATTTAAGGTTTAGTCTTATGGAACAAAAACTATCAATAATTGTTCTAATTACTATATTTCATGACAGAGAGGGCAGTTTTCTAAATTGAAATTATGTATTGGAATATAGCAAAGATAAGCACAGATTCTGTTCAGCTTGAAACCTAAAGCATTGCTGTTAATTAACGTTTATGGCATAATTTTGCATTTCCAGGCTCAGGCCAGACCAGGCGCATTATAGTCATAATATGAAGGGCACTGCTGCTATCAGTGAAAGCTGAATTTAAGATCATTATAGCAAGATTCATTCTTATACTGCAATGGATCAAATATAGAGATATTCTCATTAATGATGTCTGCAGACAGCATTCCGCAGGCTGCTTTTTTTTTGCCGAATCTTTGCGAAAAACGATATATTCAGTTAATACCAACCAATACATCTTTAGACATAAGAAACTAATAATAAAGACATTAAACAAAATAAATCTATAAACCAGATAGTATAATGACTAAAAAAGAAATCAGTTTTTTAGCTCTGATAGTATTGGCAATTGTAATATTCTTTATTCTAGTAACGCCTACATCAAGCAGTAGCCGTAAAGAAGCCTACAAGGACTATCCGACAGGCTGGAAAAAAGTTAAAGATAATCCGAAGAAAAAATATGATATTACAGGATTACTTCTGGACAAGCAGGAAGTGGCTTTACGGCGCCAGAGACTGCTGGAAAAGAGGTTTAACATAAGACTGCATTACCGGTTTCTCAGCAAAGATGCCCGTGACCGCAAACTGCCCCTGATGATGGCAGCCGGCAACATCCCCGACTTTTTCATGTGTCCCAATAAATTCATCCGCAAGTTTTCTGCAAACGGCTATTTGATGCAGCTGCCTTATGAAATGATGGTAAAGTACTGTCCACACCTGGTCAACCTGATCAACAAATACCAGCCCAATGCCTGGCAGTGCACCATGGACCTGAAGGGAAGAAACTGGGGTATACCATTCCTGTGGGCCGAGGGCATGTACCCAAAAGTTGGAGTATGGCGGGTTGACTGGCTGCATAACGTCGGCCTGGACCGGGTCCCGGATAACCTCACTGAAATGCATGAAGCACTTTATCGCTTCACTTATAACGACCCTGACGGCAACGGCATTGACGACACTTACGGCATGAGCGGGGACAATCAATACCCCACCTGCACTTTTACTGAAATATTCGGGGCATATGGCTCAAGGCCTTACTGCTGGATCAGGAAAAACGGTAAGCCGGTCTGGGGAGGAATCCAGTCCGAGGCAAAAATGGCCTTGCGAACCTTGCGCCGCTGGTACAAGGAAGGCTTAATCCATCCTGATTTTCTGACCGACGGTGCTTTCAGACAGTCAAAGCAAAAATTTGCCAATGGCAAAACCGGCTACCTGAATTACAGCTGCTGGTATGAGAATTTTGACAAAAAATCCACCTCATCTCTGGCCAGCATGATTGCCAATTTGCAGCCGGGGTCTGAAATAGCTCCGGGAAAACCGCCATTGGGACCGGCAAAGAAACGCCTGCAGCAGACCATAGGAGTTGTCCATTATTACTCGCTGGTGTTTGGCAGACATATGACGGGAAATCCGGCAAAGGTGATCAGAGTACTGAAAATGTATGACCAGCTCTATGCCGATAATCAACTCTTTATTGAAGCCAATATCGGGATAAAAGGCAAACACTGGGACTGGTCTGATAAAAAGGTAGGCCATAACAGCGGAGCAGTCTTGCTGGAACCGTATAAATCAAATCAGTATATCCGTGATGCTATAGGGCTTATCCAGCCGCAAGCCCTGCTGAGTGAAGGAGACCCGGAAATTACCATGAAATATCTGCCTAAGGCCAAAATTGAGTTTAATAAAAAATATCGCAATCCCAAATGGGGCAAGCCTAGCATGTTCTACTACCTGCCCCAGAATGAGAAATACTCCCATGATCTGCTGTTCCTGCAGAAAAAATATTACGGAGAAATCATTAAAGGGGAAATGCCGCTTTCAGCATTTGAAACTTTCAAAAAACTCTGGTTGAAACAGGGCGGGGCTGTTCTTACCAAAGAGGCGCAGCGAATGGATAAACGTATGCACAGAATATTCAAAAAACTTGGTATACACAACAACTCAAATGATAAAGACGCATCACCACTTGAAAACTTGAAGAACGAGGCTGTAAAAGGCGGTAATGCCTCTAAGCGTCAGCAAAAAATAAACGATGACAGTCAGAAAAAAATTAAGATAAAGAATTCAGATAAATCAGAAAAATCCCCGGTTGCATCTACCAGGAACAGCGATAAGAATAAAATTGCAGATACTTCTGAAGCCAAAGTAGAACCAGCAAAAACCGCCACAGGCAAAGCAGCAAAACCAACTACAAATCAACTTAATAAAATCAAGAAACTTAAAGCAGCAGATACAGCAACCAAGCACCAAATAAATTTAAAGACACAGGATAAAATTCAAAGCTGATCATGATTAACACTGTCAAATACTACTGGAACCACAAATGCCTGCTGCTTATGCTGATTATACCGTTTACATTTTTTCTGGTTTTTAAATACCTGCCAATGGGTGGACTGGTCATTGCTTTTAAAGATTTTTCCATGAAAAGCGGGATTATCGGCAGCCACTGGAATGGTCTGGATAATTTTCACCGCCTGTTCATAAACAGTTCTTTTATCAAAGCTTTGCGCAACACAGTAGTAATCAGTTTTCTTAAATTGAGTATTGGTTTCTGCTGCCCGATTCTGCTGGCACTGCTGATCAACGAGGTCAGGTTGAATATGTACAAACGGTTTGTACAGAGTATATCTTTTATTCCGCACTTTTTCTCCTGGGTCACCTTGAGTGGTATATTTCTGATGATTTTTTCCACTGACGGTCCCCTCAATGTACTGGCAGTCAATATCTACGGCAAACCAATATCCTTTATGACTACCGACTACTGGTTTATCGCTATTCTGATCGGCACCGCCATCTGGCAGGAAGTCGGTTACGGCTCCATAATATACCTGGCGGCGCTGTCCGGTATTTCACCGCAACTGTATGAGGCGGCAACAGTTGACGGAGCTAATCGCTGGCAGCAAACCTGGAATATAACCCTGCCCTGTCTGGTTCCGACAATTGTCACTATGCTGATTCTGGCTGTGGGAGGGTTTTTAAACGCCGGGTTTGACCAGATATTTAACATGTATAACTCAAGTGTCTATGATGTCGCGGATATTATCGACACCTATGTTTTGCGACGACTTGAGACCATGGATTACGCTCTTGGGACTGCAGCCGGATTATTTAAATCCTTTGTCGGTATGATACTGGTACTGCTGGTAAACAGCCTGTCCCGGCGCATAAGCAGGGGTGAGCAGGGTATATGGTAAAATATTTAACATGAAAATCGACTGAATCCGCAAGCTTTGAAGGATAGTTCATTATGAAAATGACATCGGGCGAAAAGCTCTTTCAAATATTTCTGGTAATATTTCTGCTGGCGCTTGTTGCCAGCTTTCTCTATCCGTTTCTTTTTATGATTTCAATGTCCTTCAGTACTGCAGCAGAAGCTAACCGGGCGGGTGCACATATCTGGCCGGCACAAGTGACATTAACCGCTTACAAAATGGTTTTTTCCAATCCTCAGCTATTGACCGGCTATATAAATACAGTTTTTCGAACCGTCGTCGGAACCATACTGACGCTGCTGGTTACCTGTCTTTGCGCATATCCACTGTCAAAAAAAGACTTGCCGCACCGCAGTCTGATGACATTCCTGGTATTTTTCACCATGCTGTTCAGCGGCGGCATAATCCCGACTTATCTGGTCATTCGTAATCTCGGACTGGTCAACAATCTCTGGGTTTATATAATTCCACACCTCACTAATGCCTTTAATGTGATTATAGTTAAAAATTATTTTGAGTCAATACCGGAATCACTGGCGGAAAGTGCCTCTATTGACGGGGCTAATGACTTTCACATTCTGTTCAGGATATATATGCCCCTCTCCGGGCCGGTTCTGGCAACAGTTGCCCTGATGACAGCGATCAGTCACTGGAATATGTGGTTTGACGCGATGATCTACATCAATGATGATACCAAACAGGTTCTGATGACGTTCCTGAGACGCATTGTTATCGAGCGTAATACTGACCTGATGAGCGGAGCACAGACCGAGTCACAGATCTCACAATTCACTCCGGAAACTGTCAAGGCGGCAACCATTATTGTCACCATTCTGCCGATACTGATATTGTACCCTTTCCTCCAGAAATATTTTGTAAAAGGAATAATGCTGGGCGGCGTCAAAGAGTAATTCCACTTTGTGAAAACCTGCACCTTCTGTAAATGCTTATCTTGGCAATTCTTAAATAATCATACTTTACCCCTTGCTTCCAATGTAAAAAAAGGCTAATAAATATTATTAATTTAGTCAAAAAAGAAAGTTTAAGACCGGATTTCAGCTATATCCGGCCTGATTGGGTAAGAGTATGTTGATTTATTCACAGCAGAACCGCAAACTGCAGATTGAAGTTGAAGGATTTGAAGGACAGGACGACAGCGGCAATGATAAAGTTATGCTCAGCGCTGTCAGAAAGGGGTCATTTATTGAACTGTCAAGGCCGTTCGAACTTAACCTCGAACTACTCTCTCCTGCCACTTCACCGCCAATAAATGAAACTGAAATACTGGGCTCCCATACCACCGTAAAGCTCATGCGCAGCGATGGCTGCTGGCGCCTTATTAATGGTGTAGTCGAAACATTCAGTCTTGACGGATATCATACTGGAAGCGAAGATAACGGACAGGTTTTCATAAACCGTGACCTCTATCAATACCGGGCAAGGCTCGTTCCTCAGGTCAAACTATTGAGGAACAGCAGAAACAGCAGAATATTTCATAATTTAAAGCCCATGGAAATTGTGCAGCAAATCCTGAAAGACTGGCAAATTGGACATGAATTCAAGCTGACAGAGTCAGAAAATGATTCTGCAGCCAGCTGCAAACTGGAGCACTCAGTCCAATATGAAGAAAGCGATTTTGATTATATCAGCCGCCTTCTGTATCAGGCAGGTATATACTATTCTTTTGATCACACAGCCAAAGAAGGTTCTGCAAAAGACTATTGCCATAAAATGATTTTACGGGACAAGAATTTACAGGAGCTTACTGCAATTAAATTTGATCAGGAAGGCGGCGATAATACAGTTTTCGAATTTTCAAAAGGCGGAACATTAGTTCCGCAACTGCTGCGGATTAATGATTACGATTACAGACAGGCGGATGTGGACTTTTTTGACAACGACGATTATCGCATAGAACAGCAGAGCAGACTGGGTGCCGCAGCCGCAAAAATGTTGCTGAATTTTCCCAAAGCCGGATTTATTAACCTCTCGGAAAAGGCTGACGCCGCCGGGCAGCGCATGAAAATGCGAAAAATATGTGGTGAACGGACTCTGGGGACCGCACACTGCTGGACAGGCAAAACCTGTTGGACAAATATTGATGCGGGAATGCCGTTTGAACTTACCGGTTTCCCTACAGGCGCTCTGCAGGGCTTTGTCAGCCGCGTTGACTTTGAGGCTGCAACCACCCCTTATTCTACACAATACAGCAATATTACGAGTGATGACGCTTTTACATTCAAGGCAGCCTTTAATGCCCAGCCACTTGAGTTAAACTATCGTCCCAGACTTGAAGTCCCCGTGCCGAAAATAAACTCCATAGTGTCAGCTACTGTGATTACAGTTGACAGTTTTTCAGAACATTTAAGTACATTTAAAGATGATCTGGGCGGCAGTCAGATCTGGCTCGAACCTGAAACCTGCCGAGTAAAACTGTTGATGCACTGGCATAATACTAAAACGTCTTCCGGCACACCTGACTACGATTCAATGTGGCTCAATGCCCGCTTCAGCCAGATTTGGGCTGACTCCAACAGCGGCAGATTTGAAGTTCCACGCCGCGGGCAGGAAGTTCTGGTTGCATTTGCCGACGGTATCCCGGAACGGCCGGTTGTAATTGGAAGCGTCTACAACAGCAGCGTCAAGCCGCCACTGGACCTGCAGGAACAGCGAAATCTTTACAGTTCATGCCTGCGGTCAGCTGCGGTATCTGAAACCGGAATACCGCAGTCTGAAACTCCTCTGTCTGTAAACACCACTCTGCCGATGAGCGTTTACGAACTCGGAAAGAAGTCAAACCAGAAACACTTCAGTCAGATTTCCTTTATGAATATGGATAATGGAGATTTTGAAGATGCAAAAGTAGATCAGGCAACATTTCTGACAGAATTTTTCCTTCCGGGAGCACAGGGACCGTTTATGACCTGTATCGAAGAAGGAAAACGAATGGCGGGTACAAGTTCTGCAGAAGAAGGATCCGGACAATTTGAAGGAATCAATATTTATTCAAACAAAGACGTTCTTAATCAGGCTTCACAGAGTCAATTTATAAATGCCGGCAAAGATATCAACATCTGTGCCGGCGGCTCGCTTACGCTGCAGGTGGGACGAAGCAAACTGGTTCTCAAGGATGATGGAATTACCATGATAAACGCTCTTGGCGATCCGGTCTGGAACTGCGGATATAACGAAGATTATCGCAAAAACGACGCCAACCCTCCTGATAAACCTAAAATTGAAGTCCCGAGTTTCAGTTCAAGCGTCACCCTCTTTCCCGGGTATGCTGGAATGGCAGCCCCGCAAACTGAAATACTGGGCACCTACAAAAGTGATCTCAAAACCTGGTTCGGCAGCGAAATCAGCAGCACTCTGGGACATCTAGGAATACGCGGACTAAATCTTTCGCTCGGCGGCGGCAGCACTCTGGTTGATGTCTTTTCGGATTTGAATCAGCTGGTCAAACAGCTGATGGACACCATTAACACCAATGTGGAAGGCAGAGACGGCAGCATTGTGCCTGAAGCAGTAATGGCCGGCTGTACGGTTATAGATTCAATCATGTTCATCAAGGATATCTTTGTGGAAGCTTATGCCGTGATTACGGCACTCAAAGCAATATTCGGACTGAAATCCTCCTCTATAGAAATGGGACATGAATCTCTTGAAATGTCAGGTGCAAAAATTGTTCAGGACGGCTTGACTGTTGACAAAAACGGCAATCTGCTTGCTCCATATATCGGCACCGTAAGACGGGCTGCCAATAAGGCGGTTCCCGGCTCTGGATCATTAGCAGGAAAAATTATGTCACAGGCGGCGTTGAGCAATCAGCAGGTTTCTGTAGCCACTACTTCGAAACGCTCATTCAGCGACGATGATGTTTCCTTGAGCAGCAGCAGCAGCAACTTGAATTCATCCGACAGAAACATAAGTAAAAACAACCTTAGCGGTTCTGGAAATGACAGCAATGCTTTAGGCTCAAGCCTTGACCTTTCTGCCAGTAAAAGCGCTGTTGTAAAAAACAGTTCGACCGTCAGCAGCAAGGAAAATACCGCGGTGAAAAGTGAAACTAACGGTCTCGAGAGCAGCGGAAGCGGATTGAGGCTTTCAAATGTCGGGTCATCAATTGTCAATACCGGCATGGACATGAAACAGTAACAAGTGAGGAATAAAATGGCCTGGGACGGAAAAAGATTTGATATACCTTTTATTTACCTGAAGCATCACAGTGTCGAAGAGGCTGTAAACTGCAATGCGTTCACGCCCGACGACGATGTTGCCGCGATTATCAGGCGGACAATGTCATCTGAAGAGTTAATCAAAGAACTTGCAGCAGTTAAAATGTATAAAGAGGCCTGTGATTTCATGGCACATTGCATAAACCCGAGAGTAGGAGTATGGTGGGTTTACAATTGCGTAAAAGACCTCCAGCTTGAACTGGAGCAGGCAAACCGGCAACATCAGCTTACCCCGGAAGAGAAAATGCAGGAAGAAATTAAAAATAAACTGAAAGGCTGGAGCGATGCCTCAGCACTGCATAAACTGCGGGAAGAGGAGGAAGCAAAAGCCGCCGCCATTGCCGCAACGATGCAGAAGATTGCCGGCAATAAAATCAAAGATCAGGATGATCCGCTCCAGGCTGTTCAACAGCATTTCACACTCTTAAACGATTCAGAACTTGCCGGCCCTAAAACTGTAATCGATCAGCTTGAAAACGCTTTGGCAGCATTTTCTCCCGCTGAAATTGCCGCCTCTCGAGCCAGGCTGGATAAAATTTACACCAACTATGAAATTGAAAATGGTATCAATCCGCTCATTCAGGTGAAACAGATAATTGAAAAAGAACTTAACCCCGCTCCAATACCTAAAGACTCTGGCCGTATTGACCAGTTTTATGCAGGTATCAAAGAGCGAATTGACGAAATGGAGAGTTTTATAAACAAAACTGCCGCACAGCATTTTCCACTTAAAATTCCAGGCCTGCCAAAACCCAAACCGTCAAATTCTGAGGACTCACCACTTGCAGCCGTAAAACGCTGGATATTGACCCCGGTTAACTCAAATGGTATTTTATGCAGAAATGCAGCACACCCAAAAATGCACGAACCGGAAGGCCTTTGCGCCCTGTCAGCATACTGGAGCAATTCCAGTCTTGCTCCGGAGAACGAACAGGCTGTCCACCCTCCAGCGGGACTTGCCGCCAAAGGCCTGTCCAACACCCTTTTTCGCTGCTGCATGGATAACGGCGGCAGCAAAGCATACAGCAGACGGTACCATGATTACCTGCAAATAGGAATTGACTGCATTACCGGTATTCTCACCTGGGATAAACTATGGAGAACAGAAAAACAATCTCATGCAATTTCAAGTTCATGTTCAGAGCCTGTCAACAGTATGGAAGCAAGGCATGGCTTTGGCCGGAAAAGTGAAGCCTCCTTTCCTCCACGTATTTAAATACAGTTAGCAATGGATTTGCAGATTAAATATTTTTTATCAAAAATGAGAAATGTTAATAAATTTTACTATTCAATTTTAAATATATCAATAAGCAATAATTTCCATTTAAAGTATTTTAACCTGTTTTCAGCCTGACAAAACGAATGGAATATATTAAAATATTAAGCTGCTGCAAATAAGGCCTCCACAATTAAACATAGCACAATTATATGCAGAAAAATCAGATTCTATTCCCAGAGAAATATTTATTTTTTTATAATTAAAGTCCAGCAGCATTTTTCTTCTTATGAATTTTATTCTTAAGTATTTGACTTGAAAACACTAAAAAATGAACTGGCACCCAATGTAAATGTCTTATTACTTTGGTTACTGAAGAGAATTCATAAGGATCTATAAATATTATGTCTAGTGAAAATGACAATCTCGTCCCCAAACCACATTGCCTGGTATTTTTCGAAGGAACTGCCGAAAATATAAACTCTAAAACCGAAAAAGAACTGGGCAGGTCTCATATTGCCGAATTCTATATGCACACGGCAGCCAGCCCGATTGATTTAAAAATGAACGTTGACTGGCACCATGAACTTGGAAAAAGCAAATATCAGGACATCAAAGTATATTTTCCCGGCCCGGGGGCACCTAAATCAAAACATGATAATCCACATTTTGCAAATTCCGGCAATCCCGGTCGTAAATCACTTTTCCCGATCAAGGCTCACAAATCTCTTCTTCCGAGAGCCAAATCTTTCAAATTAAAAGTGCTCAACCAAATTTTTGGCAACGGGTGGGAACACAATATGATGCAGGCCTCGACTTTCATTGCTAACCTGCCCCTCGAAAAATACGATATTATTGTGGCCGGGTTCAGCCGTGGGGCAATTACAGCAATTGCCCTGTCTAACCAGTTAAGTCAGATGGGAATCGAAATAAAACATCTGCTCCTTCTCGATCCGGTCGCCGGCAACCAGTACGGTTATGTGCAGAATTTTTTCAAATATGATACTCCCAAACACAATGGGCTTCCGCAAGTAAACCCGTTCATTATCGGTGACAAGGTACTTAAGGCTGATATATTCTATGCCACCCATGAGTTTCGTGCCCCGTTTCTGCCCCAGCTGCCGGTGAAATACGGCAGTGCAGAGCAGAACCCCTGTCCACTGCTGATCCATGATTCAACTGAAGCCAGAATACACTTTGTCAGAGGCGATCACGGACAGGTTTCTTCTCTTTATTTTGTTGCCCGAAAAAAAGATTATGGTGCCGGACAGTACACCTTTAAAACAATGTATGAAATCTTTGATGACTATGACATCAGTTTAAAAACCTACACCGATAACATTCTTAAAGCCCTGACCGGAAAACGGCGCTTTAACGATATTGAAAAACAACCCAGGTACATGGGTTATAAAAAAAGAGTCATCGCTCACCGGGCCAATAATATAGATGGTTATACTGTTGAAAAGTATAAGAACAGCTACAGCTCTGATCTTGCAGTTGTAATGAATGATTATATTGTTACTGAAGCGCCTCACTTGATAGGCATAATTCAAAATCTTAACAGAAAGCCTGCAGTCTGCAAAGCTTTTTCATACCTCATTACCAACTATCAGGAATTCACTTCTCCAAATCAGGCAGACATGAACGCATACGGACCCGGCTGCCGCTCTCCAAGGGTAATGCAGGAATTTATCAGAGAAATACTTACCTCAACCAGTCCCCGGTATTCATGGCGATTTATTTCGCTTCTGAATCCAAATAAAAAAGGCAGAAACCTGGACGTCATTATTAATGACATCGGTGCCGGCAGATATGGCAAGTGGGATTCTTCAAAGGAAGCCGATACACTTAAGCATGTGGTCAAAATCACCTTATGCATCAGGGGAAAACTCTTTAAAAAAGATGCCTCCTCAAGCAGCAAACGCACACTCAAACTTTTAAACGCCAACTTCTCACATTATAAAAAAATTATTCAAAAGGCTCTCGGTTACGATGCCAGTCATAAACTGGATCGTGACGATCTTCTCAAGTATTCAGGTCTTTCAGCATACGAATTAAAGAGCAGAAAGCTGAAACAGACTATTTATAATAACCTTGAGATGAGAAATGTTTGAACCCGGAGCATTTCCGGGTCACCACCAGAATTATGCATAACTTCAAACATTAGAGATAACTAATATCAGTATTTTTTCGTCTTGTCGATAGCAATCATCAACTACTGTGCTAAATTAAATATTTGATTTTTAATTATTTACAAAATTCGATCAAAAACAGAACCCGCTGTGGAAATTAACTGTTTAAATATTTTCGACAAGGAACTATAGAAAAGATGACTTTTGAAAAATTAGGGCTGATACCCGATTTATTAAGTACTATTGGAACTCAAGGCTATGAAAAGCCTACACCGATACAGGCAAAATCCATACCGGTAATCCTGGAGGGCCGTGATGTGCTTGGCAGCGCTCAGACCGGGACTGGAAAGACCGCTGCGTTTACTTTGCCCGTCCTGCAGATACTGCACAACTCAAAAAGCGGAGAAAGAAAACCGCGAGTGCTGGTTCTAACCCCTACCCGGGAGCTGGCCGCTCAGGTTGAACAAAGCGTCAAAACTTACGGCGGCAAACTTCGGACGCGTTCGGTTGCTGTCTTTGGCGGCGTAGGTATCAACCCGCAGATAAACCGGCTGCGGCAGGGAGTCGATATTCTGGTCGCAACTCCGGGTCGTCTGCTGGATCACGTTGAACAGAAAACTGCAGATTTGTCCAAAATAGAAATTCTGATTCTGGACGAGGCTGACCGTATGCTGGATATGGGGTTCATCCATGATATCCGCAAAGTACTTGACCTGCTTCCGCCAAAGCGCCAGAACCTGCTGTTTTCGGCCACGTTCCCTAAAGCTGTCAAACGGTTGAGCCATCAGATTCTTGATAACCCCGTAACTATTGAAGCTGATCGCAAAAATTCTACCGCGGAGAAGGTCAGACAGGTTGTACACCTTATTGAGAAAGGGCAAAAACGTCATCTGCTGTCACACCTGATAAGAGAAGAAGAATGGACTCGCACTTTAGTTTTCACCCGCACCAAGTGGGGAGCGGATAAACTGGCAAAACAGCTGTCCAGAGACGGCATCGCTGCTGCTGCTATCCACGGCGGAAAAACCCAGTCAGCGCGGACTCGCGTTCTGGCTGACTTCAAATCCGGTAAAATTACGGCCATGATCGCCACCGATATAGCGGCTCGCGGCCTGGATATAGCTGATCTGCCACATGTTGTAAACTATGAACTGCCCAATGTCCCTGAAGACTACGTACATCGCATTGGCAGAACCGGACGCGCAGGTGCCGAAGGCATAGCAATATCACTGGTTTCCGGCGATGAAAAACCGCTGCTGACTGGAATTGAAAAGTTTCTCAACTGGAACATTAAGCGCGTAAGAGTCAGAAACTTTGAAAAAGTGAAGCAGGAGAGACCGCCTAAAAGAAATTACGGCAGGCAGCGCAGCACCACTAAGTCAGCCCAATCCGCCAGGAAATCAGGCAGGACCGGCCGTCGCTTCAACCGAACCAAGTCAAAGGTGTAACTGAAAGCGCCTGCAGGCATGATAATCCCCATTTACGGGGATTATTATGTGCAGAAAAGTTTGCACATTACTTGAAGCTTAGAATCGGCCAGTTGTTTTTCTCGGCAGCTTTCCTCAGTGCCGGAGCAGGATTTACCACATAAGGGAAACCAACCGCTGACAAGATATTGACGTCATTTACGCTGTCACCATAATAAGCCGCATCCTGCAGTTTAAACCCGTGCTTTTCACAGTAGGCGGCAGCCGCTTCAACCTTGCCTTCCCCCATAGTATAAACACCTTTTATATAGCCGGTAAAGCAGCCGTCTTTCTTCTCCAGGTCAACTGCGACAATAGCGTTAAAACCGAAATACTCAGCCACTGGTGACGCAATTATACGATTTGTGGCACTCAGCAGCACAACTGGAATGTCCTTTTCCTTGCAGGCCTGTACTTCATCAACTGCATCCTGATATATTTTATCAAATACGAAATTGCGAAAATGCCGATCAGAAAGTTCCAGCATCTCCTGTTCGGTATGCCCTATAAATTCGTTAAGCTGGAATTTCATAAATTCGTCAACCGGCAGCGTCCCCTCTACGTATCGCTCATAGAAATAATCAGCATCCTCCAGAGCCTCCGGACCGGCCAGTTTTTCAGCTACTACAAATTCTTTCCAGGACATGTCGCAATCATTATTGATCAGGGTATGATCCATATCAAAAAAATAAATTTTCGGTTCGCTCATTTCTTTTCCCTTTTTATATTAATTCCTGAACTTCTTCAGAAAACTTTTCCAGCAAAGCTTCAGCTTCTTCAGGTTTCTGAGCTTCTACTGTCAGTCGCAGCACGGGCTCTGTATTTGAAGGCCTTATCAGCACCCAGCCGGAATCCAGATCGATGCGCAGCCCATCCAGTCGGAATATGCGATAGTCACTATATTTTTCAGCCATTGACAAAACAACTTCACGGGCACGGCAGGCAGTACAGTCATATTTTTTTGAAAGATTGTGATAAACCGGCAAGTCATCCCTGATTTCAGTAAGCTTTTCTCCGGAAAGCGCCAGCATCTCCAGAATCAGCGCCATTGCCACATAACTGTCCCGTCCGGGATGGATTCGTCTCCAGATTACTCCGCCACTGTTGCCTTCTCCGCCGATTTCAGCACTGCATTCAATCATTTTATCAACAACATTGATTTCGCCGACTTTTGAGTAATGCACCTCACAACCATAAGACTCAGCAACATCCTGCACAGCCCGGCTGGTCTGAATATTGACCGCCACCGGTCCCGGGCTCTCTGACAGCACATGGTCAACTGCCAGCAAAACAGTATATTGCACTCCCAGTGGCTTCCCATCATCCGCGACAACCGCCAGGCGATCCCCGTCTGGGTCATGAGCAAAGCCGGCAACGCATTTATTACTGCTGACAGACTTTGATAAAGTTCCAAGGTTTTGTGCGATCGGCTCCGGCTGCCTCTCAAATCCCTTCCCAAGAGTATCAAAAACCGTAATAACCTCACAACCGAGCTCTTCCAGAAAGCGCCGGGTAAATAGAGCCCCTACACCATTGCAGCAATCTACCGCCACCTTGAACCTGCAGGCTCTTATAGCCTTAATATCAATTTCTTTAAATATTTTTTTCATATGATATTCAAAAGCACTGGTGTCATATCGCAAATCACGCAGATCCTGTTCAGAGCAATACCTCAAGTCACCCTGGGTGTAGATATCAAAGAGCTCAGATGACTCTCCCGGATCCAGGAACATGCCGCGAGGCCCTATAAACTTCAGGGCATTCCATTCAGAAGGATTATGGCTTGCGGTAATAGCTATGCCACCGCTGGCATTATAGCGCTCAACCAGCATCTGTACAGTTGGAGTAGGAACAATTCCGAGTATAACCGGCTGGCAGCCTACAGCCAGCAGCCCGGCAATAACTGAGTTTTCCAGCATTTCCCCCGTAGGCCTGGTATCGCGCCCGATTATTACCCGCCCTCCGCCTACATAATGGCCAAAAGCAGAAGCCAGATTGGCAGTCAGGAGCGGTGACAGTGATTCGCCGACAATGCCGCGCACTCCAGCTTCAGAAAACTTTAAAGAATGTATCATGTCCTTATTCATGACGCAGTCAGCCTTTCTATTATTCCGCGAATATGCATAGCCTTGTCTTCAGCCATGTTTTTATTTTTCCACTCTGATATCAGTCTGATGACCTGATCGGTAGTCGATGTCCTTATACTGATCCACCCGTCCGGCCAGTCAAAACGCAAACCGTCTTCTTCCGATACGTCTGCATCTTTGAAATGCTCGCGCAGGCTGCGGATAATAGTAAATGCATGAGCTGAAGAACAATTTATCGTCTTTTTGACAATATGATAACGCGGCAATTCGTCAACCAGTTCAGATAAACGCATTTTCCTGGCAGCCATCGCTTCCAGGACCACAGCGGTCATAAAAAAGGCGTCAAAACCATCAAGCCAGCTGCTGCAGGCGAATGCTCCACAGCCTTCTCCTCCAAGAACAGCCCCTGACTCTTTCATGTGATCAATTACGTTTGACTGCCCGACGCGGGTTTTGATAACAGTCCCACCCTGTGCCTTTACAACTTCATCAAGGCTGCGGGACGAACAAATGTTGGTAACCACACGCGGGTTCTGCTGACTTGACTTATGCAGCATATAACCGGCTCCCAGCGGAAAACTGTACTCCTCTGAAAGAGTTTCACCGCTGTCGGAAACCAGACATACCCGGCTCATATCACTGTTGAAAACAAATCCGGCGTCAGCCTTTAGCGGCTCCATGAGCGCCTGCACCTGAAATGAACTGCGTGGACGCGGCTCCGGATCATGCGGCAGCACTCCTGATAAAACGTTGTTTATAGGTATAATTTCCACTCCCAGCCGCAAAGCCAGCTTCTCAGCCATTACCGAACCGGAGCCGTTGCAGAAATCACAGACAACTCGCAAGCCGGCCGCCGCAATTGATTCCACATCAATAAGTGCACACAACGCGTCCAGATAACTGTCAAGGATACCCCGGTTTACCGGGACTGGCTTCTTTACTCCGCTCCAGTCACTGGCTAAAAAACGCCGGCTGTGGTAAATATCAAAAAGCTCCCGCAACTGGATGCTGTTGCAGTAAGCGCCGTTCCGGTTTAGCGGAATAATCGAATTCCAACCTGCTGACTGATGCCCGCCACCAATTAAAAGCGCTCCCACAGCCTCCAGTTTTTCAGTCATAAAATGCACCAGCGGAGCCGGTACTATTCCAGCGTCATAAACCTCACAACCACAACTGAGCAGGCCTGAAATCACACCACGATGCAGCATTTCCGAAGAAAAACGGGTGTCGCGTGCGACAATTACTCTGCCGCCGTCAATGAATGTGCCGAAAGCACGGGCAAAGTTAATAGTATTTTCAGGAGTCAATCCTGAGCCGACAACACCCCGCATTCCGGCTGAACCTAATTTTAACGGGCGCATAAAAACTCCATTCAGGTTAATCTTTCCCTTTACAATAGACTTTATTGGCCAAAACTCAAAACGGAGACAAAAAAAAAGCCCGCCGAAGCGGGCTTAATCAATATTATTTAGACCTGACCGGCACCGGTGCATCGTCTTTGATGCGTGAACCAATTTTGCGGTGCCAGAAAGCCACAATCGGGCTGGCAACAAAAATTGATGAGTAGGTACCGACTATAACTCCTAGCAGCATGACGAATACGAAGTCGTTGATCGCAATCCCGCCGAAGAAATACAGTATTATAAGCACCAGTGCCGTTGTAAATGACGTCAAAGTAGTACGGCTGAGAGTCTGGTTAATACTGAGGTTGATGATTTGCTTGTAGCTGAGGCCTTTTTCCTGCCTGACATCCTCACGGATACGGTCAAAGACCACAATTGTATCATTCAGCGAATAACCGATAATCGTCAGGATGGCGGCTACAACTGAAAGAGAAACCTCATTGCCGCAGGCAACAAATATCCCGGTAGCCACAATAACATCATGAATCAAAGCGATAATTGAGGCTATCGCATAAGCAAACTCAAATCGTATTGAAATGTAGATTATGATACCGAGAAAGGCCAGACCAATAGCCAGCAGGGCCGATTTAGTAAATTCATAGCCGACCAGACCACCGATGGAGGTTTCCTGTCCCCCTGAAAACTTGGAGGCCGGATAGGTTTTATTGAGCATGCCGGCAATCTGCTCTTTGGGACTGACCGCTTCCCCGCTTCCGGTTTTTTCAAGCTTGATATTCTTGCGAATAAGAATTTCAACCTTCTTATTATCAACCTGTGATGCGCTTGTCTTATAACTGACCTGGGCTTCATATCCGGCTTTCTTCAAGGTGTCTTCAACTTTGTTCACCGGTACTCGCTTCTGATAATCAAAGGTTATCTGGGTACCGCCGGTAAAGTCAACTCCAAACATGGTCTTGCCTTTAGCACCGAAGACCAGCAAACTGGCAACTATCAAAACACCCGAAAGGGTGAAAGCATACTTACGCAAACCGACAAAGTCAATTTTCGGATTCCTGACAAATGTCAGCATCTTCATCCCTTTAAACGGATGAACCCGGTCAATGTAGTCAAAAATCAGCCTGGTCAGGAACAACGCAGTGAACATACTGGTCAGGATACCGATACTCAAAGTAACGGCGAAACCTTTTACCGGACCGGTGCCGACCCGCATCAGAATCAAAGCGGTAAACAGCGTTGTCAGGTTTGAGTCGAGAATCGTAATAAACGCTCGACTGTATCCCAGCTCAATGGCTGTCTGCAAGCTCTTTTTGCGTTCAAGTTCTTCACGTATTCGCTCAAAGATAAGCACATTAGCGTCCACTGACATACCAATAGTCAGGATAATACCGGCGATACCCGGCAACGTCAAAGTAGCATCAAAAGCCGCCAGTGCGCCGAGCACCAGAATGATATTTACGCCAAGTGCGATTACTGCCACAACACCTGCTCGGAGGTAGTAGAAAATCATAAATGCCATCACAATAGCCAAAGCGAAAATACCCGCCCAGATACCGTTCTGAACATTAGCCACGCCCAGAGTCGGGTCTGTGTCAAAAATACCTTCAACCCTTATCTGGAACGGTAGACTGCCGCTGACCAGAGCATCGGAAATATTCTTGGCTTCTTCATTGGAGAAGTTGCCCGAAATCTCAGCGCTGCCGGTAGTGATAGCGTCGCGAATAACCGGTGCACAGTAGAGTTTGTCGTCCAGCACGATTGCCAGTTGACGACCTTTATTTTTAGAGGTAATTTCGCCAAAGCGTTCGGCTCCGGCGGAATTGAATTTAAGGATAATTTTGCGTTGTCCGAACTGATCTTTTGTCGGATAAGCATCAATAATGCTCTTGCCATCCATAGCCCAACGCTTATTTACAAAATAATATCGGGTCAGCTCTTTCTTGCCACTCCTGAACTCCTTGATTTTCATCAAGTCAAAGCCAATAGGACTTCTGAATTTTTTAGGCCCGGCCAGATACTGCTGGACCAGTTTTTCATTATCAGGATTGACAAAACGGAAGCGCAGTTTCGCGCTCATTTTTATAAGTCTGAGGAGCTTAAGTTTTTCTTCCTTGGATACGACCGGAACTTTGAGAGAAATATATCTGCCGCCCGCCGGAGTAATTTCCGCTTCGTAAATCTTCTGAGCTTCCATACGGCTTCTCAGGGTCTCAATAGCGATATCACGATAGCGGTTGAACTCAGTAGTCAGGCGCTTTTCATACTGCGCCTGGGCATTCTTATCATTCTTTACTTCCTTTTTAATGCTGTTAAGGAAGTTTTCATCCGGCACCAGCTCCAGCATGAATTCGACACCGCCGTTCAGGTCAAGACCAAGGCGAATTGAACTGCTGGCTTTTTTGCGAACCAGGCTGATTACATCGCTGTTGACCTGCAGGTCTTTTCCATTTACCAGAGTTTTCAGTTCAACCCCGTTTTTATTGGCGGCATTGAGCAACGCTGTTGTTGCATACATGCTTGGATCTTTAGCCTGAGACTCTTTAGCTTCCCGGACCAGCTTGGCAGCTACCGGATTTTTAGAATTCTTCAGCAGAGATTTGAAAGTCTCATAGAAATCACGCTGCGTCAAAGGATGAATAGATATAAAAAATACGGCTATTACCACCAGGGCGATCAAACTTCGCAAGATAACCGGTCGTTTATTCATGGCTCCCTCTCGTTGTATTATTTCCCGACTGTGGCCTGAGCGTCGCCTGCTTCGTTAAAAATTCCGCTTACGCCACCTTTGCTGACTTCGACTTTTACATTTTCAGCTATCTGCACGATAAAAGTTTTATCTTTGACTTCAACAATGTTTCCATGGATTCCGCCGGCAGCTACGACACGATCACCTTTTTTGATGTGATCAAGCATTTGCTGCCGCTTTGCAGCCTGCTTTTTCTGGGAGCGAATCATAAAAAAGATCATTACGCCAAATACGATAATCGGACCGAGAAGCGGAAGCCAGCCTCCGCCTTGAGTTTTCGCGGTGGCAGCAGCAATGTTTACTAAAGGCATCATAATTGAAATCCTTCTATTTATTTATAATTAACACATAAATTACTAAATTAATCAGAATACGAATTTACAGCAAAAAGCCCGAATCGCAAATATAAATCAGTGATTCGGGCAAAAAATATTAATTATTTAAGCATAAGAGCTATTTAACAATTTATTTTAAGCCATATTTGAACTTGAACCTTCACAGCAGCACTCTTGACCAAAGCTCTGAGAAAACCTGCCGGTCACGACTCTATGACGGGTACGCCGAGCAGACTCAGGTGTTTATCAAAGTGTTTCCTGAGTTTATCCATATAGCACTCTTCATGCTTGTGCATAGCGTCAAAAAACAGTGGACGAATAGCTTTATCGTTGAGTATCGGGCCATAGGTGATATGCAGCAGCTGGCGTGCCTCATTCATATCCATAAGTGACCTCAGTTCTTCATCCGCCATACCATCGACATCCGGAATTATACCGATGTCAGCCGTGACATCATAAAGCTGCAGCATATCCTGGTAATTGTCAAGCGCGCACTTATGCATCACCCGGTATAAAACCGGCTCCTTCTCCGCAATAACCCGCACAGCCTCCAGCCAGCTGGTACCGGCAGTTTTGAGATGCAGGTGCATATCAGTCATTTTGCCGATTGCCGGATAAAGTGTAAATTTATCGCTGCCGGAATGAATTGATATTTTGTAACGGCCACAGGCTTGAGCTATAGCAGCATGTAATTTAAGCTGACGGTCAAATTGAGCTGTATCGCCTGAAAAATCAACCGCTTTCTGGAAATCCCCTGCAAAACGGGGAGCCAGTGAAGTAAATTCAACGTTACGCCCAAGTAATTCTCGGGCAATAAACAAGTGCTGCACAGGCAGAGTTGCTGATGCTGTATTAGTTATGGAAATCTCAAGATCAAATTGATCTCTGCACCTGCTGATTAGATATTCATGCACTTCAGCAGCAAAATCCAGTGCTTCACAATAAATTACCGCACAACGACGGGCATTGGGAGCATCTATTTCAAGTATCTCATCACCAATTTTGAAAGACTTATTAAAATACTCTTCTTCAAAATGCCTGCGGCTGGAGGCGGTAAATTTTCCAAACTCAGCATCTATTTCATCCTGAGTCCACTCTGCGGCAGCGGCATTTGTAACTCCGGACAGGTCCAGTGTAATCATTGAGATACCGGCTGCCAGAGCATTGTCGATATCCGGGATAGTTTTTAAATCATTGCCGTCAGCACCGAATCCGTTTTTATACCCGGTCTGAAAAACCATAAAAGTGGCATCATCAACTACATTGCGAAAAGTACGCCCTGTCATTTCAAGCTCACGCATTGACTGCTGGGCTAACACTGGAGCAACCTCATATTTTGCAACCGCGGCAATGTGTCCAGCCGTAGCCAGTCCCAGCCGGTCGCCGCAACCTACTGTAGTCCTGCGGTCATGCAGTGCAACCGGAGCAGTCCAGGGGAAGTGCTTACGCAGAACTTTGGCGTTATGCTCACTCAACGGACACTTTCGGGCTATTGCTGCATCACCAATCTGCTCGCCTTCAAATTCGGATATAATACCGTCTTCACGTTCTGAAATAACCAGTATAAAGCGTTGTCTCTCATCCCTGGCCATAGCTACAATGGCATTATCTTTTTTGCATACGGATTTTTTATAGAAAGAAACCATGCTCTCTTTTCTTATGATTTCATTCCTAATATCTTCTTCCTGCGAATTGATCAAACTTGAAGCTCTCTCTATAATATCTCTCATTGTTTCCTCCCGGAATATTGAATTTTTCTAAATCAATCCGGTTTAATCCCTTTACAATGAACTAGTATTATAAAGCATGTAACAAAATAATCAAGCTGCCGGGCAGCTTACTCCTGACCGGCAGCAGCTCAGCAATTTTTTTTCAGGTCCGTTTTTCAGTCTCAAGATCAATAATCGGCTGAATAATTTCGTTAAATTCCCTGGCGGTATCCGTACCTCCATAGGCGTTGACAAAAGGGGTTCCCTCATCACCGGCCTGAACTACCGCCGGGTCAATCGGCACTTTACCTAAAAACGGCACCTTCATATCCTCAGCCAGCTTCCTGCCGCCGCCGGAACTGAAAATATCTGTAACTTTGCCGCAATCCGGACAGCGAAAACCGCTCATATTCTCAACAACCCCTAAAACCGGCAGGTTTATTTTCTCACAGAATGTAACTGAACGGCGTACATCAGAAGCAGCCACTTCCTGAGGAGTGGTCACCATAACTCCGCCATCAATATCCTCAATCAACTGTACAACTGACAGGGGCTCGTCACCAGTACCCGGAGGTGAATCAATAATTAAATAATCAAGATCTCCCCAGTCAACATCTTTGAGAAACTGCTTGATTACCCCCATTTTCATCGGACCGCGCCAGATAACCGCCTGCTCTGGATGCTCCAGGAAAAACGCAATAGAAATAACCTTCAGGTGCGGCCCGACCTTGACCGGAAGCACACCGGCATCACTCTGCATCATTTTAACGTCTTTGAGATTCAGCATTGTCGGGATGCTGGGACCATGAATGTCAACGTCGAGCAGACCAACATTATAACCTTCACGGGACAACGCCACAGCCATATTGACCGCTACTGTACTTTTTCCGACACCGCCTTTTCCGGACATAACCAGTATCTTATGTTTGATTTTGCACATGCGTTTGGCCAGTTCCTGACGTTCCAGAAAGTCCTCCAGACGCTCATCAGGACGCTGATTTTTTGACGGGCAATCCTCTTTGTTACAGCTCTTGCAGTCCATTGTTATCACCTTGGAAATATGTTATTAATAAATTTGTGGTTGCTAAAACTGCTAAATTATTACCAGTAAAAAATATTTCAAAGGTAATATTGCAATAAATAGCAAAATATAAAGCAATATACTGACAATACTTCAGAATCAGTAATCAAGTCCGCAACAGGAAATCTTTCTTGCAAATGACTCCCGGCGGTGTATCTTCAAAAAATGATTTAAACAAGTAATGTTTTTAATACCTGGTTCAGGCCATGTTATAAGTTTATTAATATTTAATTTTTTTTAAAGCTGTTTTAAGGATATTTAATGATAAAAATTGGATGCTGCAACACACTGAAAGCCGGCCGCCGTGTCGACTTCGGGGTTTACCTGACTGACGGCAGTGAAGAAATTCTGCTGCCCAGAAAATACGTACCCGCCAACCTTGAAACCGGCGATCAAATTGAAGTATTCGTCTATATGGATTCGAGTGATCGCCCTATAGCTACTACCCGCAAACCGCTGGCTATGGTTGGGGAATTTGCCTTGCTGCAGGTAAAGGACGTCAACCGCTTCGGCGCGTTTCTGGACTGGGGCCTTGAAAAAGACCTGTTTGTCCCGTTCAAGGAACAGGGTGATATCCGCATGATTGAAGGACGCAGTTATGTCGTACGAGTCTGTTATGATAAAGTCAGCGGCAGACTGACTGGATCAATGCGCTATCGCCGCCATGCAAAACTGCTGGCCGGTTCCGGCATGTGGCCGGGGCTTGAAGTTGAGATCATGGTGCTTGAGCCCACTCAACACGGCTTTAACGTACTGGTAAACAGCGAATACCTGGGCAAACTATATGAGCGTGACCTGTATCACAAGGTAAAGATCGGCGAAAAAACCACAGGCTGGATCAGTAAAATACGCCCGGACGGAAAACTTGATATAACCCTGAGAAAGCCTGGATTTGAGGGTGTCTGCGAACAAAAACCGCTGGTGCTGGAAAAACTAAAAGCCGCCGGCGGTTCTCTGCCCTATAACAGTAAAAGCACTCCGGAAGAGATAAAAAGAGAGTTTGCAATGAGTAAGAAGGCATTCAAGCAGATCATCGGCAATCTGTATAAGGAAAGAATCATCAAGATCACTGATGAAGGCATTGAACTGGCCGATAGGAAATAGACAGGCTGCCGGCAGCATTCTGTTTCCAGAAAGCCGGCAACAGCCTTTATCTGCAGGTTTTATTTCTTCGGGCTTTCCACATTTTTTACTTTTGTGTTGGCCAGAGCGGTCATGACAGAATTCTTATCATGCGCAGCCAGCTCGGCAGCCCGCCTGTAACCCCAGTCCAGCAGCTTGGCAACAAAGTCGTTGCGTTCCTTGGATGTCTTGAAGCCGGTAACAACCGCTACCAGTCGCCGGCCGCCACGCTTACAGGTGACGGTAATACAGTAACCTGCAGCCCTTATGTAACCGGTTTTCATGCCGTCAACGCCGGGACAGGTCTTGATCAGCTTATTGGTATTAGTCAACAGCTGTCGCGCCTTGTCTCCCTCAGGCCTGAAATAGGCATGAAAGGTGGTAGTCCATTTTCTCAACTGCGGATAGAGCAGCAACTGTTCAGCCAGCAGCGCCATGCCCTCAGGGCTGCTCATGGAGTTATGTCCGTCTTTATTTGGCAAACCACAGGAATTAACAAACTTTGTACTGGGCATGTGCAGAGCCCGGGCCCGTCTGTTCATTCTAGCCACAAACGCCGGAACATCTTTATTGCTCAGAAATTCGGAAATCAGATAAGCCGAATCATTGGCGCTTTTTATCGCAACAGTTTTCATCAGCTCACCAAGCGGAAAAGTTTCACGGTTATCAAGGTAAACCTGAGAGCCGCCTATCCGCTGCGTAGCCATGGTCACTTTTATCGGTGTAGAAAGCGAAATATCATTTCTGCTCTCCAGGTCCTCAAAAGTGAGCAGCAGGGTCATCATTTTGGTCATTGAGGCAATCGGCACCGGGTCACGTGGTTTTTTTGCCCATAGTACGTTACGGGTCCCCAGATCAACCAGGATGCCGCTGCGCGCATCAATACACTCCGGAATTGTGTTAATTTTATTCCAGACTGCATTTCGATAAGTAAAGTAACGTCCGAAATTTGGATTTTTACTGATCGTCTTAAATTTAAACTTCGGTACGACTTTGACTGGTTCAGGCCGGGGCTCAGTCTTAACTGCGGCAGCAGCGGTATTCTCTACCGGTTTTCCGGCTTTTTTGCCCGCCTTCAATTCTGCGGTCGCAGCTTTTTTATTTTTTTCGTTAGCTTTATTATCGCTGAAAAACAGTTTTATTACCAGTAAATGCAGCAAAACAATTGCTGCCAGGATTGCGATGAAAATCGAAACTTTTTTCATATTGAAATACAGTCCGGAATTACTATTAATCTATAATTGTGGAACGGTTCAAGGCACTGAATAACGCAATCAAGGCCGCACGGTCAATATTTGAATGCTCTCCGGCACCGTAAATCAACCTGCCGTCACTATTGCGGCGGATACCTACAAAAGCAATGGCTTTTGCATTGGCGTCGCGGCCAAGTGTACGCTCAGAAAAGTCCTCAAGCACAAATTCCGGAACTTCCGGACATTTCTGCAACGCGTGGGTAACAGCTGATATCGGGCCATTGCCATGCCCGCAGAGCTCAACCTTGGTGTTATCGATATCAATAACGATATCGACTGAAATATCATCGCCTTTGCCGTTACCGGCTTTGCGTGTCATGCTGTCGAGAGTATAACGGCCCTCGATGTTGACAAAGCTTGAAGTAAAGATTTCAAGCAGTTCATCAGCACCAATTTCGCCGCCCCTGGTATCAAGGTAATCCTGCACTACAGAGCCGATTTCAGGCTGCATCTGTTTAGGAGCAAAAATGCCGAATTCCTTTTCAAGAATATAAGCTACGCCGCCCTTTCCGGACTGGCTGTTAATTCGAATAAGTTTTTCATAGGCACGGCCGACATCAGCAGGGTCAATATGCAAATACGGCACTTTCCAGCCCTGTTTGAAATATTCTCCGGTCTTCTCCCGTTCCACCATTCCCTTACGGATGGCATCCTGATGAGAACCGGAAAATGCAGTAAAGACAAGTTGCCCGGCATAGGGATGCCGCGGATGAACCTCAATGCCGGAGGCGTCTTCGACCGTCTTGACAACTTCAGGCATATTTGAAAAGTCAAGTCCAGTATCAATGCCGCGTGAAAACAGATTCAACGCTATTGTTGAAATATCAAGGTTGCCGGTACGCTCACCATGCCCGAATATAGTGCCTTCTACCCGCTCCGCTCCAGCAAGGAGCGACAACTCAGTAGCGGCCACCGCACAGCCCTGATCGTTATGCGCGTGCACGCTGATAGTAGTCTCATCAAGATACGGATAGTTCTCGCAGAAATATTCTATCATATCGGCGTACTGGTTTGGAGGACGCCGTTCAACGGTAGCCGGCAAATTCAAGATAAAATCCTGTTTGGCAGACGACCCCCAGGCCTCTTTGACGGCTTTGCATAAATCAATAACAAAGTCAAGGTCACTGTCGGAAAACTCTTCCGGAGAGAATTCATAACCGGCTTTGCCTGACATTCCGGCTGCCTCAACTGCAGCTTTAATCATTTGCGTACCTTGTACCGCCATCTCTTTGACCTGTTCGCGTTCCCGGCCGAACACAAACTTGCCATGCAAATCAGAGGTTGCTACATAACAATGAATTATGGGATTTCTGGCACCTTTAAGAGCTTCCACTGTTTTTTCAATCAAGTGAGGACGCGCCTGAGTCAACACGGAAATGCGGACATCGTCCGGAACAATCCCCTGTTCAATCAGCGTCCGCACAAAATCAAAATCATCCTGTGAAGCAGAAGGAAAACCGACTTCAATCTCTTTGAAGCCAATTTTTACGAGCAGTTTAAAGTAATCAAGTTTGGTTTCCGGATTCATTGGTATCGGCAATGCCTGATTGCCGTCGCGGAGGTCGACAGAAGTCCATACCGGCGCCTTGGTAATTTGGCGCTCCGGCCAGGTGCGTTTCTTTAATGGTATCGGTTCCGGATATACATATTTCGGGTATTTCATGCTAAATTTCTCCATGCTGAAATAGAATATGGCTCTGATGAGCCTGTAATAAGGATATATAAGTGACTGAATTAAACAATAATGAAAGGCACCAGATGACTGTCCTGTAACCGCTTACGGTACAGAACCGACCTCCTAGACGTTTTTCCATGCACTGGTGACATAATAATTCTCTACTTGTTTAATCATCAATAAATGTATAGTTCGAATCTTTGGAATATATAGGCTTTTATGAAAAACTCTAACGCTTTAACAAAAAAATTATAAATTTATGCAGCCGGCTGCAAATATATTCTTCACTTACCTGCTTTCAGTCCATTGATAATCCTGACTGCCGCACAAGCAGCACCAAACCCGTTATCAATATTTACGACAGTAATACCGCTGGCACAGCTGTTCAGCATTCCGGCCAAAGCAGCAAATCCATGCATTGCCGCACCGTAACCGACACTGGTTGGCACGGCAATTACCGGGCAGCTGACCAGACCACCGACCACACTGGGCAAGGCGCCTTCCATTCCCGCAGCCACAATAACCACATCGGCCAACCGCAGTTTTTTGACCTGCATTAAAAGGCGCTGCAGCCCGGCAACCCCGACATCGCTGATAATTTCGGCATTGATTCCACATACATTTAAAGTATGCAGCGCCTCACGCCCAACACCAAGGTCTGAAGTCCCCGCGGTAAGAATAAGCACTTTATGTTTGCGCTGTTCCGGCGCAGGAGCGTTCATCATAAAAGTCCCTGCCAGCTCATCGTACTCACCTTCCGGATAGTCGGCCTTTAAAATGGTCCCTGTTTTCTCTTCAATACGGGTAATCAGGACCGGAGATCCCTTATCCAGCAGAGAAGGAATTATTTTTAGCATCTGATCTTCATTTTTGCCAGCCCCGTAAATAAATTCAGGAAAACCGCAGCGTGAATTGCGGTCGTGGTCGATACAGGCAAAACCAAGATTATCCACCGACTTGCCATCCACCAGCTCGGCTATGGCAGTTATAACGTCAATACTTCCTGTTTCCAGCTCGTTGATTATTTTTTCCGCCTTGTCCATGGAGTTGTTCCCCGATTTATCTTTGAAAATTCTTGAACTTTACCTTCTCTCATACTAACATATAATTTATTACCGGATTAATTTATATTCAATTTTAATTAATGGATTTTATAGTGAGTGGAAAAAAAGCATGTTTCCTTGACCGTGACGGAGTCATTAACGAGGAAGTAAATTATTTATTTGAACCGGAAAAAGTAGCCATCATTCCCGGCGTCACTGAAGCTCTTAAAATGCTTAAGCGCCATGGTTATCTGACCGTTGTGGTCACCAATCAGGCCGGAGTGGCCCGCGGTTACTATGAAGAGAAAGACATTCATGCCGTTCATGCCCGCATTGAAGAACTGCTGGATGAACATGAGGCTGGAATTGATGCATTTTATTACTGCCCGCATCACCCGGAATTCAGTGATGAGTGTGAATGCCGTAAACCAAATGCCGGAATGTTGCTCAAGGCTGCAGAACAATTTGATATTGACATGAGTGAATCGTTTCTGGTCGGTGACCGTATCAGCGACATCTACGCTGCCAGAAATGCCGGCTGCGCTGAAGCTTATCTGGTCAGGACCGGACACGGAGCCAATGAAATAGAGAACAAAGATGTCAGCGATATAGAAATCGCCGACAACCTGCTGCACGCAGTACAGACATTCATCAAGTAAAAATATCTGCGCATTGTTGCCGGGCCGGTAAGCAGGCCGCCCCCGACAACAATGAATTAGAATGTGATGACTTGCAAACCAGACATGAGCTAACTATTAAAAACAAAACAAGCTGAGGGTGGTTATGGGGTTATTTAAAAAACTGCTGGCGGCATATTTTCGCTGCTGGCGGCCGCACGTCGGTAAATCACCGGCGGATGCCGCCCGTGACTTCTGCGTTCCATCCTTAAACGGTGCGTTTCTGACCAGACTTGTAACTATAATAATAGCCGGCTTTCTGGTGTTCAATTACCTGCTGCGCCCCTGCTTTATCAAGGGCGGCAGTATGGAGCCGACATATCCGCGTCTGGGGTTCGATTTCTGCTGGAGGGGCCAATACTGGTTCAGTCAGCCGAAACGCGGCGATATTGTCATAATCAGATTCACCCGCAATACCCTGCTGCTGAAACGTATTGTTGCCCTGCCCGGCGAAACTGTCGAATTCCGCCAGGGCCGGCTTTTCATCAACGGCCGGCTTCTATACGAACCTTATGTAAAATATGAATGTGACTGGAACCTGCCGCCCCGTCGGGTAAAACCCGGACATTATTATGCTGTCGGCGACAATCGTTCCATGTCGATATCAAGACAGAAGTTCGGTCAGTTCAGAAAAAAACGCATATACGGAGGCCCCTTATGGTAAAACTAATAAAATACCTGGTAATCATCGCTGCACTGTGCGTGGCCGGTGTTTTTATCTGGAAGCACTTTTTCGGCAAGTCAGAAGTTGAAATTATCAAAGAACAAATCTACAGCCTGGCTTCAGAGGCTTCCAAAAAAGCTGGAGAAAGCATACCCAGCGCCATTATACATGCTAAAACCGTCGAAAATTTTTTCACCGACCCTTGTTATATAAATGTCGGCACCCAAATGTTTTCAGGAAAGTATTCACAAATACAAATCGGTGCCAGCTGCATGCGCTACCGCCAAATGTTCAAGCAGATCAAATTTACCGCCCATGACCTTGAAGTAAATTTGACCGGCACCGGTACTGCGACCGCCTTTCTGACCGCAGAACTGCGAGGCATAACCAGATCCGGGCGCAACATCAACGCTTTTCGTGAACTTGAGTGCTCTTTTGTCTTCCACAAAGACAAATGGCTTATAAGTAAAGTCAACATCCGCAGAATAATCGAAAAATAGGGCCCTTTATACTATCATCACAAAACTTGAAATCTTATGAAATTCTCTCAAAATTTTCAGCTAAGAAAACTTTATGCCGTCATTTCAGGATATTTATTGCTCAAAAATCCTTTCTCTAGTCGCAATTTGTCCGGACGCAAGTCCTCATCCAGCGCCGGAGGGCTCCGCTCAGCACTTCTTGAAAAAGCTCGATTTCTGGCTGCGCAGGCACAGGCTGTGTGTCAGTACGGCAATCCTGCGGGCTGGCTTTAGCCTTTTTTACAATTGTGCAGTATTCTGTCTGTTAAGGCAACGCTGCAGGCGGCGGTATTCACAGCGCGACCAGCTGTAGTACGGGGTATCGGGCAGCGATAGTTCAATGATTTGCTTCAGAATTACTACAGCTTTAGTTTTGCTGACCTTCAGAGTCTCACTGTAACGGAAAAACAGTTTATCACACTTATCAGCAATTTTTTCATAGACGTAACTGGAATATTCACGAAGCTTCTGCAGGCCGTGTTCAGCCTCATCATCATCAATAAACATATAAAGCCGGTTCAACAAGTTGATCTGACGCATTGTGCGGGCGTCAGCAGTGACTTTCAAGGCAGCCAGTTTACGGTCAAGCCTTTTAACCATGACTTTACGAATCGCAGCTTCCAGCCTGGTGACATAATCATTGCTGACTGCCGATTTATACCGGTTAAGCTCCCCAAGCTCACTAATCAGATGCTGAGCACTGCTGGCATTGAGTTCATCTTTCTCCCATGCAAGCAATGATTTGCGAATTTTTTCCATGCTTTCAGCAAACCCGCTGAGAATTTTCAGAGTTCTGGCCATAGCGTCATGCGGGAACAAAGGATTATGCTCCAGACGCTGCAGCCTGGCAAGAGCTTCCTTTTCTAAATCTTTGTATTTTACAATATCAAACGATCCGATGCTCCCCGGTTCCAGGATATCCGCAACCCGCTGGACGATCTCAACCCGGTATTCAGCCGCCTCCCGCATATTGTCAACTTCAGCCTGCAATCCTATCTGTTCAATAATATCTTTTGAATTCTGGCTGTTTATTTTTTTCAGAAGGCCCTTCCAGTCTCTCTGATTCCACTTTTCCTGAATATCAACGATAAAAGAGAAGGCCTGTATCAATATCCTGATTTTATTTTTTGTCCCGGGATAATCCTTGACAAAATAAGATATCTGCATGAATTCAGGATATTTTGCGAGTTCGTGATAATATCCTTCAAGTTCCAGAATAGCATTTTCCCAATATGCGCAGTTAGCCAGCATCACACTTCTGGTATCATTACTGAAATCAAGAAAATTACCATAGCGCTGACTGATACTGCTCAGGCTGTTTACAGCCAGTCTGTTTCTGAAAAAGTTCATCTCGCTGACTGCGGTTTTTTCTGTCTGCAGAGCCTCATTAAACCGCTGCAGCATTTTTGACTGCTGTACGGTGTTTTCTGCTCTCCTCAAAACATCAAGCTTCTGAAGAGCCGATTCCGGTTCACCCTTGATTACATCTGGAGTGATAGCGGCAATTATCCTCTCTGAAAAATTCATGTCCTGCTCACGATTTTTGAAATTTTCAGCATGCATTGCATGCCTGGAGGATTTATTTTCAACCTGTGTCGCGCCTTCAGTGGCTTTTAACCTGCTCAACGATGCATTTATTTTTAAAGGTGCATCGTTGGCCTCCCGTGATGCAGCCGTTACAATTTTTTTGACTATCGTTACCGAGGACCCCAGAGTAAGCTGATATAACAGTGCAGCAATCAGCACAAGAACAGCACCACCAGCAAAAAAAGCGTATTTTTTCCAGCGTGACAGATGCGGAGTTACAGGGTCTGCCTTTTTCATCCTCTCTGCAACATCTTCGTCTTCAACAATAATAACCCTGACCTTTCCCAGGTAGAACACTTCATAGGGACTGATTTCAGTCACAGAACCAATCATTTCGCCCTGAACAACAATTCCGCCCTGCGAATTATGATCCTCTATCGTGAAAACTTCTTCACCGTTAAAAATAATAACCGCATGCTCCATAGCCACGCTGTCAGAGTCCATATTTATATCATTGGCTTTACTGGAACCGATTGTATTATCTCCTTTCATCAGCCCGGCACTCTCAAATTTTCCGCCGCCAAGGTCGAACATCAATGAGTAACCGCTTTCAATGCGTGCTTTCTCGAAAACCGCGCTGAAGTTGCCGAACTTAAGCGTCATGCCGCCAAAGATTTCTGCTTCACCTACCGGTTTGTCAGAAATCATAACTGGATATTTCTCGTCAGAACTGACTATCCACCATTTATAACCACGCCTGATCAATGCAAAATGAACTTTGGCCACACTTTTATCCTGTCCGGCAAAATCGGACAGAGGGACGACACAACGCTTTGAGAGGCCTACTGAAATACTTTTTTCATTTGGAAAGTCTTCAGTGCTGAACTCTTTGACAGGTGTCCCGTTTTGATTCAGGATTGTACATTTTGGCATATTTCTGCTCCTGACCGTAAATAATTAATCACAATTGATTTTTCTTTTTAGTCCACCAGCTGCACTTTGAACTGGATTAACAGTTTTTCATTATTGCACTTTTCGGTAAATTTATTTGATCTTCTTTTTAGACAGTTCGATATATTGCTGCCCGGCCCACTCCTTGACGTTGGCTTCTGTTTCAAGCACTGCATAACTGGCCAGCCGTTCCGCATTTAAAGCAGCCTGCTGTCGATCCTCCTGTTTTATAAACTTTACGATGTTCCCTTTCAGCCGGTTAATTTCTAGCGTCCGAAAGCGCATACACTCTTCGTAAATTCTGCTGGCTTTCTCGCACAGTTCAATGTCCTCGGCACCGGCCATCGCGTAACAACTGAAGCCTCTCTGAAGCTCACGTATTGCCGACAGGGTATTGCCCGCATCATTAGTACGGTTTTCCCAGAAATTCATCCCGTTTTTAAGATGGGTACGGGCCTTACGCTGCAGTGCAATGATATTAATCGGGCGCCTGGTATCAACATAGGGGCGAACAAAAACCGGCTGATCAAACGGCGGAATTAACCGGACAAATGTCTGGTGATTACGGGCAGTATTCCCAATATGCGGCTCATCAGGCTGCCAGATCGCGACATAATTATATGCGGCATCCCGGCTGTAGAAAAACATGCCGTAGCCATTGTAGCCATTCACGTTAAACTCATAATTTATACAGGAAAATATCCCGATAAAAGCTTCCTTCCATACTTTATGAAGGTCAAGGTCTTCAATCGGCACTCCGGCATAATTCAAAACCTGCTTTGCCATGTTCCGGACAAAAACCGGATTTAAATCCATTGGAGCATATCGGTTACGCGGCGAAATATCAACTTTTACTGCTATCAGACCGTTGATGTTGGTATTGCCGTCATGAGAATCGGGGTTGTCAATCATAACCATACCCGACGGTGTTGTGTGCAGCAGCCAGCCATATGGCTTCTGGTGTTGAAAATAATTGGTAGTGACAATAACGTTATTGCGCAAATTCTCTTTCCTCGGCTGAAGAAGAATCAGCAACGCCAAAAGAACCGCGAACCCAAATAACAGCACACAGCAAACCTTGATTTTCATCAATTTCTGCTTGTGAATCTTTCTAATTTTATGCTTTTTTTCCATATCGACTTCCAGCTCAATTTTATTTTAAGCACACGTGCTTTTCACGGTTTATATTTTAATGTATATAATCAGCTGATTGTCAAAAGCGTCGTAAGCAAACTCTTGATTACCGGCCCCAGCAATACAATAAATATCCCCGGCAAAATCAGCAGCAGCAGCGGAAATGAAATGTTGATTGCCGCTCGCTGCGCGTCTTCTTCAGCTTTGAAAGTTCGTTTTTTGCGCAGGTCTGTAACAGTGGCCAGGCAAATATCAGACATGCTTGTACCCATTTCCAAAGCCTGTGCCAGGGATATAAAAATTGATGTAACTTCAGGATCGTTCATGCGCTCGGCAATTTCAGTCAAGGCTTCGGTGGAAGTTTTGCCTAAAGCCGTATCACGACGATACACTGTCAACTCCTCCCGCACCGGTCCCGGCAGGTAAATCTGGACCAGATAATCGACAGAAGAGTGGAAATCAAGCCCCGCGTCAGCTCCCAGCCGCAGAATATCCAGCGCACTAGGCAGCTGCCGCAAAAACCACAAACGACGTTTATCGGCATGCCCTTTCAAGGCGATTCCAGGATAAAGATATCCCCCCGCGCCAATTGACAACATACAGCCCATGGTCAAAACCGGATGCAGTTCAGCAGCAATTCCCAGCAGCAGAAAAGCCCCGGCCCCAATAATTGAAAACGTAAACTGGGCACTGAGCACTTCAAAAGCATTCAGACCGTTCCAGAAACCTCCGGCAGTCATAATCTGCTGTCGATACTCAGCTGTTTTCTTGCGGACAAACTCTGAACGGTGAGAGCGGAAAAATTCTGCAAAAGGACGCAGCAGCGGTTTCAGCTGATTACGCGAAGTCATAAAATTGCGACGGGCTGTTCCCGGAAAAATAAATTTATAAAGTCTTATAGCCAGTGCATAACATAGCAGTCCGGCACTTACTCCGGCTGTCCCCAGTATTAAAATTATCATCAGGATATCATTCATAAGGCTACAGCTCTATCTTTATAAGTTTTTTTATCCAGATATAAGCGGTCGTCTGCATAATAAAGACAATAGCCACCATCACTTTGCCGACGGTAGACAATAAAAAGTCGATCATCATGTCAGACCGTATCAAGGTCATAACCACCAGCAGAATAAAAGGCAGCAAAGTCATAATCAATGCCTGCATTCTGCCCTCAGTAGTCAGAGTTTTGATTTCGCGCTCAAAATTAAGACGCTGCCGAATCATTTCAGCTAATGTCTTGAAAGTTTCCGGCAGATTGCCGCCGCGAGCCAGCGAGAGTTCCGAAGAAATGACAATCATCTTGACCTCAAGCAGGTTAACACGTTCAGCCCAATGCTCCAAAGCCTCAGACAAACTGCTGCCAAGTTTACATTCATGCACAATCACAGAGAGTTCCTCACTGAGAATATCCGGCACCCTGTCTACATTACGATAAATAGCCTGGTTTAAAGTCAACCCGGCCCGCATGGAGTTACTCAGCAGATCCAGGCCGCAGGGCAACTGCTGTTTGAGTTTGCCGATACGCTTATAATACATTATTGTCAGTACCAGACGCGGAACGACGATTCCCAGTACGCCCATGCAAGTCCCGAAAAACAGGCCAACCAGCAAGTTTTCACTGGCAATTGCAAATCCTATAAGGAAAAGCACTGCCGCCAGCAGCAGCGTCATGTGAAAAAGCTTCATCGGGTCAATCATCAGTCTTAAGTCGTTCAACCGGTGACTAATTGCTTTCAATGCCCGCTCTTCATAGCTGGAGTAGTGTGACAGAAACAGGATTGAAAACAGCGAATAACCAATTGCGGCAACACTGCAGAATACCAGAACATAGATCAAATATATCATGCGCTTCCCTCCGCTTTATTCTGTCTGACGGCATCGGTGTCATCCTGGAACCTGACCGGAATAAACCACTTGGGGTCAAGGGGCATACCGCAGATTTTCATGTGCTCCATAAATGACGGCTCATTTACTCCGGTAAAATAGCCGAGTACCTTGTTGTGATTACTGTAATCCAGTCCAGTCTGCTTGAACTTGAAGATTTCCCGGATTTCAATATCATCGCCTTTCATCTCATTAAGTTCGCAAATACTCGTAACTTTGCGGGTCCCATCGGAAAGCCGGTTGGTCTGGACAACAATATCAACCGCGGAAAATATCTGTTTGCGAACAGCACTCAACGGCAGTTCTATTCCGGCCATCAAAACCATTGTCTCAAGCCGGGATACCGTATCCTGCGGTGTATTGGCGTGGAGCGTTGTCAGGGAACCGTCATGTCCGGTATTCATAGCCTGCAGCATATCAAGCGCTTCACCGCCGCGACACTCTCCGACAATTATCCGGTCCGGGCGCATACGCAATGAGTTTTTTACCAGAGCCCGGATAGTAATCTCACCACGGTTTTCAATATTCGGTGGTCTGGCTTCCATGCGTACAACATGCTCCTGCTGCATTTTAAGTTCCAGTGCGTCTTCGATAGTAACTATGCGTTCGTCATTGTCTATAAAGGCAGATAATGCATTGAGCAAACTGGTTTTACCGCTGCCGGTACCACCACTGATGATCAAGTTTTTGCGGACCTTGATACAGCGTCTGAGAAATTCAATCATCTCCGGCGTCATACTGCCGTACTGGAGCAGGCGGTCTGCAGTGAAAACATCTTTGCCGAATTTTCTGATTGTCAAGCAGGCACTGTCCGGAACTATTGGCGGGATTACTGCATTTACCCGTGAACCATCCGGCAGCCTGGCATCAACCAGCGGTGACGATTCATCTATACGGCGTCCGATCGGAGCAACAATTCTTTCGATGACCCTGAGCAGATGCGCCTGATCCCGGAATGTGCGATTTGTCAGCTCAATTTTACCTTTACGTTCTACGTAAATAGCGTTATGACTGGTTACCATTATTTCAGTAATCTTATCATCTTCAATCAAAGGTTCCAGCGGCCCCAGCATCAACAGGTCCTGGATAATCTCATCTTCCATACAATGCAGTTGCAGTTGAGAAAATTTTGCCAGGTCCGCCTCGTTTTCAGCAATCACCCAGCGCAGCAGTTCACGGGCTTTGCCTTCAAGCTCTTTGTTATCGACTCTGCTGCGCCGCAGGCGGCTGAGGTTTATCTGATTCAGAAGCTGCTCATAAATACGATCTTTGATTTCCTCATATTTATCCTTTTTTACCTCTTCATTTTCAAGCCCGCTATCAGGTATGAGCAACATTTCGACAGTGCCGATGCGTATGACGGTTTCACCGACAACCGGTTCTGATGCCACTGGTCGACCGTCCATAAAAGTCCCGGAGCACGAGTCCTCATCAACCAGCCACCAGGTTCGCCCCTTGACATGAAGTGAGGCATGGACTCTATCAGCACCGGAACTACGCGGCAGCACCATGGCACACTCCGAGTCAGTGCCGAACTTGTAATCCATATTCGGCACCGGATCAAACGCCGCCAGAAACTGGCCGTTCTCAAATATTGTCAACTCATTATTCATCAGGCTGCTTCCGGGTTGATATTTCTGAATTTCAGTTTGTTATAATTATTTATATTTTTGATGGTTTCGTCATGTTGCCATTCGATAGTGATCATCAACACTGTTTCCTTGAAACTGTTATTGTTGTTGGTACTGCCGAAGAGGCTGCCGAGCAATGGAATAGAGCTGAAAATTGGAATACCGCTTTTATCCATCTGCTGACTTAAGTTTCTGAATCCGCTCAGGATGATACTTTCTCCGGGCTTCACCGTGTATTTTGATGTGGTCAAATATTTACTGACGTCAATGTCAGACAACTGACCATAATCCTCGCCCTGCTTGGCTTTAGGGATTTTGAGTTCCATCAGGAAGTCCAGCGCCACTTTGTCGTTGTCAATCATTGTCGGCTTTACTTTTATGATAAAACCGTATTCGATCTCATGCAGTCCGGTATTGTACTGAGAAAATACCCCGACGTTCAAAGTGCCGCCCTGCTGGAATTCCGCCTTTTCTCCGCTCTGGGTTGAAAGATCAGTTTCATACAGGGTTTTTGCCGCCTGGTTCTGTTTCAAAGCATTAATAATACCGGTCACCTGGGCACCGTAAACCGCGTCTTTCAGTCCGCCGATCGATCCGCCGAGGGCCCGGGCAATATCCCCGATAGTCATATTCCATGAGATCGGGCTGTCAATCTGAAGTCCGAGATTGCGTATTTTCCTCTTGTCCAGCTCGACAAATTGAATGTGCATCAGGATTTTTTGAGCTGTCAGGTTTAAATTCGAAGAATTCACCTGAATTTTGAACGGCGCAAAATAGGAATTAATCAGCTTGAGACATAAATCACGATGCTTGGTGTCAAAGGTAGAACCCGACACATAGGCAATATTGCCAATAATATCCAGCTTTACTGTCTTAAAGCCGTTTTTCTCAAGAAACAGCTCCGCTTCCCTGGCAATGCCCGATCCATAAAGCTTGACCTTGTTAATTATCCTTTTGGGATCAAGCTTGATGGCCTCATCGAGATTCCGGATAGTATCGCTGTTGATCAGTCTTCCGGTAAGCAACACTTTTTCCCCGGAGATATTCACTCTGATTTGAGGACTTTCACGCAACAGGTTTTTAAGGGTGTCCCAGTAGCGTGGATGCACGACAACATTTATACGCGTCATGGTATCATCGTTTTTACGACAGATTATCTGAGTTTTCCCAAGTCTATGTCCGGTTATGACCAGTCTGGAAGAGCTTTGAGACAGTTTCGCCGTCACAATATTACTGTCCTTAACCATTACCATACTGACGTCAGGTACCCGGACCGCTTCAATGGTTCCTTCGAGAAGTTCGATGTCCATTAACGGCTTTGCCAACACGCCGGGTATGCCTGTGAAAGCAACAGCCAGAGTAACGATCACCAGTAATTTGTTTTTTAACAGTCTCATGCTCTAAATCCTTGAGTTATACAGTCACTTACTGATTTCGGACGCGTTATCAGTCGCCGGGGCCGGCGGTCTGGCCTCACGTATGTATTTATTCATATTATTGTTGTCTATTTCAATGAGCCTTGTAGTTGGCAGAGTATCAAAGCTGCCTCGGGGACGCAAAATAAATGAAATAGCACCCTGCTGCCGGGCGTGAGTCAGCAATACCGCCTGTTCCAGCGAGACATCCAGGGTAATATTACTGTAACGTCCCGGGGACCCGTGCAGCTGATTCACTTCATATCCCATGCTTATATCCTGTCCTACAGCGATAACCGGCACATTCTGCAGAATAACTTTTGTCGTTGGCAGCGGCGCGGCAACCTTGGCCGCCGGCGAGCGCAAGGGCCGGTTATTGGACAGCGCCTGCAGAATTTCGACCGTACTGACCGGGCTCATCGCGTCAATTTTTGGCTGCATAGTGGCGATTACATCGACATGGTCACCTGGGATAATATTGTTTCCAACTGAAGTAACGGTATCGACCGCAATGGAAATCGCCCGATGTCCAGCTGAGAGCTTATCAGAAAGCGTTTCCCGGCTCGGTTCCTGCAAGTCAGTCCAGTGAATTGCTTCACCGGCTTTCAACATGCGTTTAACCACTCGCCCCGAAAGCATCATTTTCTTGCGGGTTGTCTCCTGAACCGCGGCCGGGGAGTTATCCGAGGGCACAGTAATACATACTGTTGATATGGCGGTTACCGGCAATTTTCTGGTGGTCAGCATATTCTGAGTCAGTTCAGTTCCTTTTGAAATATCACCGGCAGCAACCAGGATACTTCCCTGCTCAATCTTTCGTGCCTGAGTCTTCATTGCCAGATAACGTTGAATTGCGACTACCGAGAGAATGCCCAGTATAATGGCCGTAATCAGCGGCAGCTTGTCTTTTAGCGTTCTTTTTACCATGGCTTAGGCTCCTTACGTTACTTATGTTGTTCGTCAGCAGTATTATAATTTTCATCTGCGGAAAAAGTCTTGCGCACAGAGGTAGGGCTCAGACGATAAGCGATAAAAGTATTTTCCCCGCGACTTGAAACCGCAATATTACACCAGGTATTGTTTTTTTCCGCAATAATGAAATGACCGTATCGGTACATGTTATGCTGTTTTACCGCGGCATTCTGAGGGGTTTGAAGCTGCCATCCCCGCTTCAGCAGCAACTGACGCAGGTTACTTTCACAGACTTCCACCGGCTGTCGGGATGAGGTTGTCAGCAGCATACTGGCTGAGGATCCCGAGGATCTGCGAAAAAATATAACCGGATTCCCAACCATTATATCCCGCAGCACTGCCGGGATTTTACGACTGGTATTGTCCGCCAGATACGGTCTGTTTATCTGAGCTTTTTCCAGCTGCATTTTGGTGACCATAACCAGCCCCTGTCCAGTTTGCTGCAGCTTATATCCAACTATAATTCCGCAGGGAGTTATAAAATCAAGGCTGTCCCGACTCTTACTTAAATCCATCACAGAGGCAGCTCCAGTCTTACGGTTATATATTCGCCAGCCATTGCCAAGCGCTTTATAATAAATTGATCTTTTTACCTGCTCAAGGGTACCTGCCTGCATTGACCTGACAACAGGAATATCAAGACCGCCGATTATTACCTCCGAACTGCCGTCAGTCATGGATTCCGGCAACGCCGGATGCAGCACAAAACTCTGTCCTCCGCGATACACATTATTTTCCACCAGACTGCGATGCAGAAATCCCAGAATAAAGACTCCCCCGATTATGATGATCGTTATACAGATTTTCGTCAAATTAGTCACTTTAAGCTCCTTTTATCCAAATAAGCCGTGGAAAAACTGCTTGATGATACTGGTGTAACTTCTGCCGCGCTCTTTTTCTGCGTTTAATGACGGGAAGTAAACTGTATCGGTATCTACATAATAATCCCCACCGAATTTGACTTTTCCCAGCCCCTGGTACACTGAAGCCGGCAGGATTGTCCTGACTTTCATTATCACTCTCCCGGAATAAAAAACATCATGCCGCATCGGGTCAAGCAGGTAAGGATTCATCGTGCCGCCAGAAAATACATTGAGCAGCTCACCTACTATCATCGAAAAAATACCTCCCAGAAAATTATCAACCTCATTTATCAGGCTGTTGATCATGCTTCCTGAATTTGAAGGATTTACAATTCTAATATCACCACACATATTCATATCCTTAAACAGCCATTCTTTTATTTTGTCTTTGTCGACTATTTTGTCGTAATTACCGTCATTATGCCCCCTGACCTCCGCTATCAGGCGATTGGCTGAAACCAGGCGCTGCTTAAAAGTATTAATGCGAATCAAGTCTACACAGAAGAACAGAACAGTGAATAACAACGGCATGACAAAAGCGGTTTCAAGAAAGGCTGTACCGCGTGGTGAAAGTACTCGTCTAAACAGATTTTGTTGTCTTCTGACCATTTTCGACTCACCTTATTTAATGCAGGAATACTTTACTCGCTGCTTTTATGACCATATTATCGGAAACCTTGTCCAGAGGCACCAGAAAAGCATCAGTTCCAGTTCCCCAGGTCCAGGGACGGTGGTTATGAGTCCAGCTGTTATACCGTATTACGTTACCGCCGCGCGCCTGCCCGACAGCATAGGCTATTGCCGGAATTTTTTGCGGATTATCCGGAGCTTTCGTCCCTGGTGCAAACAGGAAATAGCTTGAAATATTACCAACATTTACCTTCTTGTAACAGAACCAGATCCAAGGAGAAAGCGGCTTCTTGCCATCCATACCGTAAGGCTCTTCTGAGACGTAATAAGGATCGTTCCACACCCACTCCCAGTTATTTTTTATATAGCCTGGCACATGCTGATTCCACTTCAAAATTGCGACTGCAGCCTTGTAACCAATATTGCCAGTCAAGTTCATTGGACCGCCAAACAGAGAAGCTTTGTCATATTTTGCCTCAAGCGGTAATTTATAAAAGGTTTTAAGGTCAGTAGGAATACCAACCGCTCTGAATTTTTTAATCAGACCCTGGAGTCCCCCCATGATCAGTTTGACGATAGCGTTGCTGCTGTCAGCTCCCGGCAGGCTGACATCAATAATAGGAGAAGCGTTATTGGCTTCAGCCGCATTATTTGCTGCAATATATCCCATGACATTAGAACCGTATGTATACATCTCCCGCACAGGTTTGAGAAAATAATTAACCAGTATTTCATGTATCGACATTGCCCCCATTATAATTGGCGCCAATCCTGCCTCCGCGCCTGAACGTAAACTGGGACCGACAAAAGGAATAAACTGCAGCAGCCAGGCTGCGAGCTCCATTGGCGACAGCAGCCCTAATGTCCAGGCCGCGACTTCATCAAGATCATGGATATCCATATTAAGCCCCTGAACCAGGTTCATACCACGGCTCTGCCAGACAGCCATTTCCATGGCAGCAGCGTCAGCTGCATTCTGCATCTGCATTTTCTGCTGTGATATAATTGAAGTATCATAAGCAATGCTGAACAGTGCCAGGCAAAAACAGGCAAGAAACGCGGTATAATACACAACCAGACCGCGCTCATCGCCGCGCAACCGCATAATTCTGCAACCTAAAACTCTAGCGATTTTTTTCAATAAGTTCATAACAGCTACCCGTTGTAATGTTCATTTGCCTCTTTGATACGGTCATAAATATCATCCAGTTCTCTATTCACAGTATCAAGCTGCTTCTGCAGATCAGATATTTCCTTGTTCAGCTGATCTATCTGCTGGTTCAACCGGTCTATTTCGTTCTGATATTCTTTTCGTGCCTCTTCTGTTTCCGCCAGATCTTTCTTCTGATGCAATTCTGATATCTGATCCTGCAACTGGCTTATTTGGGTCTGGCGATTATTGATTTCCATTTCAAGTTTGCTCTTTTCATTGAATTTCTGATCATATTCCTGGTGCAGTTTCGCAAGATCATCAATCTCATCTGTCGGAGGTTTTGTCTCTTCGCCGTTGCCCGGAATATTGCCGCCTGAATCAGTCGCAAACCATCCCTTCAAATCACTGTCAGACCTGACCGGTTCAGCCAGCATTATCGCCCTGCCGCTGGCAATCGGTTTATCAATTTTTCCACCATTGACAAAGAGTGCTGAAAAAATCCAGGACGAAGTCATCGGCCAGTTGACCTCAACTTTGACTAAAGCCGGGCTATCATAAGAAGTCGTTTGTGGGACGTCCAGAATCCCCTGGAAAAAAAACCGCAGAATATCAGTCATTAACTCACTGAATAAATTGTGATCGCCAAACCAGTCCCAGGGCTTTTTTATCACCACATCAGAAGGATGCGCAAGAGTTTGAGGTTTTAGAGAGATAACCTCTGTCTTTAAAACATTATTCATTTTCGTGCGCTGGTAGGCTTTGCGATAAAGGGAAAGCAGCCGATTTGTATAGAAGCCGTTTTTATCACCCATAATCGCCATTAAAGCATTTTTTATTGAATCATTGATCCAGCCGTTAATCTGGTCAAAGACCGGCTTGGACGCATTGATAAGTAATCCATAAAAAGCGTCAAAGATCGATTTATCGTCAGGGTGCAGGTTTTTGTGCCAGTCATCAAAGTTTGGAATTAACTGCATCAGGTCCGGCAGTGTCACCCAGTCGGAAGTTCCCTTGTACCACCCGGTAGTAGCGGTCATCATATAAAGAGAAGTGACCAGTTTATCTGAACTGAGAGTAATTTTATTTTCACCATCTCCCCATACATCAAGATCATATATTGACGGATAACTGACCTTGTCTCCGCTCACATGAACTTTGGCAACCCGCGCCAGAGTATATGCGGTATGATTTGCCATCACTGTTGCATCCCAGTACTGCACAAGTTCAATCGAGAAAACCGTAACCGCCAGCACAATCGGGAAAATAAACGCAAACTCCACCATCACCGCTGCACGGGAGGAGCGGAGCTTGCGCATAAGACGCCGCAGACAGGGACCGTCATTATCTTTGAATCTGTTAAGCCAACCGCTCATTTGGCAAAGCTCCCGATTTAGTTGCTTCAGTTGAAGCTGTCAGAAAAACAGTGTCCAAAGTGTACCGGCTGCAATAGCCAGACCGAACGGAATAATAATTTCTTTTTTCAGACCCTGTTTTTGAACAGCGTTTTCTCTTTTTCCGAGCATTATTGAAAATGCCCTGCTTAAAGTCGTCAGAAACTTGCCTGACCAGAGCATGTATACCACCGCCATGGCACCGCCAGCCATACAGGAGTAATACAGCACCCACAGAATCAGCGGGTACCCTACAATCGCACCTACAGCAGCCATGAGTTTCAAGTCACCGCCGCCCAATGCTCCAAGAAGACAGAAAGGCAGCATTACCAGCGCTGCTATACCTGCCCCGGTAAGAGACATTTTCAAACCGGGAATCCCTGAAATAATAAAGGACCCTGCAATACCGACAATCAACGCCGCATAAGTCAAGTTATTAGGTATGCGTCGCTTCTTGACTTCGGTATAGCCGGCTATGATGAATAACGGCGGCAATATTATGTAGAGTGCGTTCATTAAGGTGCTCCGTCAGACATGGTATTACGTGAGAATCAGCGTTTGCAAAAAGGTTTTTCTGAAAATGCTTATTTAAAAAATCGGCAGGGTAATCAGGACCAGACGCATAATAATATCATTGCGGATCCACCAGTAGATAATCCCACCAGGGGTCAGAGGAAGCAAGGCCAGTACCAACATCCCAAGCAGCAGCGAATACTCAAGGTAAATCGCAGCACGGTCACTCTTCAGACGTCGGATAATTAGACGAAGTTTATTCATAACGGCTCATTCTCCCTTCATACAACGACACTTCTGCTCCGGCATGATGGCATAACAGTGATAATAAACCGCTGCAGCCAAAACCTACCCCACACGACAGGCTAACTTACGGGACCGTAATATCCGCTGAATTAACCTGACCTGAAGCATCTTCAACTTTTCCGCCGATGTCGTTAAAGAAAGAACGAAGTCTTCCACCAAAAATTGCCACTGCGACAGCTACGACAATTGCAATCAGGCCGGCAAGCATAGCGTACTCAATAAAGGTAGCGCCTTTTTCCCCGGCCAGAGCTCTGGCTGCTTTACGCCAGATCTTACGATTTCTGAATTCTTTGATGCGGCTCATGACACATCCCTCGCGTTAAAGGTTAACTACACTGATTGACCCGGTTTCACTCTGTCTCACCCCAAGTGCAGTTAACTACCTGTGGCAGTACAAGCCGATTCTAAATGATGTGATTAAAAAAATCAACACTGTTTTAAAAAAAAATATTAGCCTTTTGATTTGAAAATAAGTTCACTGGTATTATAATATTTATTAGTATAAACATATATAATCACAAATACTTATGAGCTACCTTAAAACAATCAAAGAAATTTCTCCCGGTGATATCAAAAAACTCAAGATGATGGCTCGGTCTAATACCATCGAGAATCGCTATTCAGTTCGAGCCGCCATAATCCTGATGTCGATCAGGGAAAGCAGCTACAGTGAAATCTGCCACAGTCTCAATGTCAGCAGGCACACCGTTTCAAAATGGCGTAAAAGGTTCCTTGCAGGAGGAATAGACGGATTGAACGATGCTTCAGGACGAGGACGTCCTCCAAAGTACACCACTATGGACAAGGCACAAATTCTGGAACTCGCTTACAGCAGTACAAAAAACAACAAGCACCTGCCGCAGCGTTTTATTGCCCGGCAGCTGGGAATGAGCCAGACAACAGTAAACCGTGTCATGTCCCGCAAAAACAGCTCTGACGATGAAAAACTGTGGAATGGCAGTCCTTATGAGTTGGAGTTTCAACCCAAGAGACAGGAAATCAAAGGGCTCCTGCTCACTCCGCATATTAAGCTGCTTGGAATTTCTTCCACCATAGCAGAACCGGTGTCTGCAGACAGTAAAAACAGTGAATCCGAAGCCCAATTCCACAGGCAGGAAGCACTGCTGGCGGCCCTCTCACTGCGAGCTTTCAACTCCTGCAACATTTCTCAAAGCCTTTACAGTTATCTGCGCAAACTTGCCGTCTCTTCAAAAGGTGCTGATATTATGCTCCTGTGCCATACAGTTACTCATAGAGACAACCTGAATATTGACAGATGGTTAAGTCGTCATCATCATATTGAAATGTCCAGCACCCCGGATTACAGATCCTGGACTTTTGCAGTGAAGTCATTTTTGAAAATAATGGCTAAAGAGACCGCTGATTTTTCCTTCTGGAACAATAAGGATGCTTTCTGCCTGGAGATTATGCAGAAAATAGAGGAAATTGCGGCATACGAACAATATTTTTTCTCGTGGCTGGGCTGATAGTATTCGGTGAACTTTTTTAAGGTTCAAAATATATAAATCACCTGTAATATTCAATTTTTGTAGAAGTTTGAGCTTGTTATTTATTATGCCAAAAATGAAGGTTTTATTTTTTATTAATTATTTTTTTATCAAACCTTTTGAAAAATCATACATTTCCCCAATATTCTATACAATAAATATAGATTATATAGAAAAAGCCATCCCATCCGCACCTTGATATACCACTTTATAGCCACTGCATTTAAGTTTTTTCTGCAGCTCAGGATAGCGCCAGCTGACAAAAAACAGCCTGGCCCCGGTTAAACGACTTACCTCCTGTGGACAAGGGATTTTCCTTTGCTGCAGCAGGCTTTCAAGGTGACTGACTGGTCCCGGATTCACCGCGTATGTAAACATCGGATCCAATGCACTGAGATAATAATAGTCCGGTGCCGCATAGTATAAAAAAGGAAAGTCAGACCAGATCAAGTTAGCGATTATCTGCTCTTTTGACTCCTGCCTGCTTTCAAGCCAGGCGGCAAACCCTGAAGCCGGTCTGTATTCCTGTGCAGAGATGATATATATTTTACCGGCTGCAAAAGCTGTTATAAAAAAGAAAACAGCAATTTCGACCATAAAAAGCCGCAGTCTTCTCGCAGTAAGCCCAGCACGCCACTTCCACAAAGCCGCGACATACCGCAATGAGACAAAAAATGCCAGAATCGTAAATGGCGCTGCATACTCAATACACCTTACAGAAACAAACCAGCCGCCGGTAAAAATTAAGGAAATTATATTCAAACCGGTAAGAGAAGGCGGCAATCTGGCCGCACCATACTTTTTCATCAGCAGCAGTAAAATCAATAAATTAAAGAACAACAGCAGCGGCAGCACTGCATTCTGGAGTAGAGTCATTAGTGGCGGTGCTCCAAGTTCGCTCGGGGTGCCGATAACCCCGACCCCGGCTATGCGGTTCAATATTACATCTACACATTGGACTTTCCAGACTATAAAAGTATTTGGAAATTGCGGGTGCATAATAAAACCAGTCAGTACTCCGGCACCGCCAAAAAATGCCGGGAGCCACACCCGGCTCCCTTTCCTCGCCCACCAGCCGATGCCAAACGCAATAGCCGGAATAAGAATAAAGTGCGGATTTGAATATCCCCAGGCATAACAGAACCCAGCAAGCAGCAATGGCCAGTACTGTTCCTTTCGAAGCGCGTAATCACAGGCAACAGCGGCAAGCAGCATTAAACCGGTTGAAAGAACGTGAGGGCGCAGCATCAGAAAACGATGAGTAAAGGTGGGAAACAGAACCAGCAGAGCCGCCACAGAGAAAAGCTGCTTCCGAACTCCAAGCCGATAAGCAGTCAGGACAAAAAGTGCCAGTGTAATTCCTGTAATAAGAAGAGACAAAGCATGAAATGGCGGACTGTAAGCGTCGCCACCCAAAACATTGAATACCTCGCCGCCTCCGTAAAGCAGCCAGTGAAAAAGCAGTTCTTTATCACTAAAAGTCGTCGCCCAGAGTGAGGCACTGGCCGCAGGAAATGTTTTTGCAGTGAAAACAGCAGGTCCTTGTCTGGCTACAGCGACATGATAAAAGCAGTCAATACAGTTTGCCGTTCCCGGCGAAAGTGAATTCACCCTGACCACCATCAGGAATAGTACTCCAGTAGCCAGAGCGCCAAAAGCTTTCCAGCCACGGCGAAAATATACGGCTCTCTTATTCATAAGCATTGAACGCACAGCAGGATTTTATCACCGGTTCTTCCATTTACCCAACAGCGTAAAAGTCAATTTTGACTTTGCAGCAAATGCAACATGACAGCAAAGTACAGAAGTACGAATCCAGGCCCGAAATTAAACCTGAAACGTCTTAAAAGTTAATAGTGACGGATCAGATTAGCTTATCCCAGGTCAAACTATACATCCATGAAGGCATTTCAAAGCCGACAAAATAATGCTGATTGAAATTAATCTCATTATTACGCCGCATTTCATCAGTTACCGGTTCAAGCTTTTCCTGGGATTCTTTGGATTCTTTGACTTTGGAGTCTGTTTTTTCAGGTTGTGCCTTCTTCAAAGCAGGTGCTTCAGTTGCAGCTGGCGGCGGAGTTGCCGGCTGTGGAATACAATTGTAAACGCAGCCGCTAAATCCAAAAACCAGCACAACCGCCGCTCCCAAAAGGAGAGTAGTCTTCTTCATAATCCAACCTCTAGTTTTAAAGGAAATTGTGAAACTACAGCAGGCGGTTGCTGTCCTAATAACTCATGGCTGCGAGTATTGATCATTCACAATATTTTATAGTAACAAATATCACTATAAATAATATTATAGTGTTTTTAGGCCGGACGTCAATAGCCGCTGCGAACATTCCGCCTGCTAAATCCCTGCCACAGTCATATTTTATAAAGAATATCGTCTTTCAGAGAACCAATTAAACTAATAATCGGTAGTAGTACTTGAAATTGAACAAAAACAGTTTATCTTTTTGAGTTTGAGTATCTTTGTTACTGAATATTGATATGATAATTATTTTAGTATTATTTTTGAATTAATTGCACAAGGAACAATAACATGAGCAAAATTCACGCAGAACACGTATTTACATCAGAATCCGTATCTGAAGGACATCCGGACAAGGTCTGTGACCAGATTTCAGATGCTATTCTTGACGCGTGTCTGAAAGACGATCCGGAAAGCCGGGTTGCCTGCGAATCTCTTTCTACTACCGACCTCATTGTAATTTCCGGCGAAATTTCCACTAAATCAAAAGTTGACTGGGAACGTGTTGCCCGTAAAGCAGTTGCCGAAATCGGCTATACTCATGAAGACATCGGTTTCTGTTCTGAATCATGCAAAGTCATGATTTGCATCCACAAACAGTCCGCTGATATTTCTCAGGGCGTCACTGAAGGCGAAGGCCTGTTCAAAGAACAGGGTGCCGGTGACCAGGGAATGATGTTCGGTTTCGCTACTAATGAAACTGAAGAACTGATGCCTGCTCCAATTATATTCTCGCATAAAATTGTACAGGAACTCGCTCGCCGTAGAAAATCTGCTCCAGAAGAATATGCTTATCTGCGTCCTGATGCCAAAAGCCAGGTTTCCGTGCGTTATCAGAAAGGTGAACCGGTACGGGTTGAAACTATTGTTGTCTCACACCAGCACACTCCGGACATGCGCATTGAAGAGCTTGAAGCATTGGTTAAAGATGTTGCTGAAGAAGTCATTCCTGCGAAATTCATGCATGAAGACGTTAAGTATTATGTTAATCCGACCGGACGCTTTGAAATCGGCGGACCTAATGGCGATACCGGCCTGACTGGTCGTAAAATCATCGTTGACACTTACGGCGGTGTCGGTTCTCACGGCGGCGGTGCTTTTTCTGGAAAAGACGCATCCAAGGTTGACCGTTCAGCTGCTTACATGTGCCGTTACATTGCCAAAAACATCGTGGCTGCAGGCCTGGCTGCAAAATGCGAAATTCAGGTTGCTTACGCTATTGGTGTTGCTGAGCCGCTCAGCATCAATGTTGATACCTACCGCACAGGTAAACTGACAAATGACGCTGACCTCGAAAAAATCGTTCGCGAAGTATTCGACCTCAGACCTGCAGGTATCATTGAAACCCTGCAGCTGAAGCGCCCCTTCGCCAATGGCTGGGCTTATAAAGATACTGCTGCTTACGGGCATTTCGGCCGCAATCATTTCCCATGGGAAAAGACTGACAAGGTTGAAGCTCTGCAGAAATCTGCTGAACAGTACAAATAAGCCTTTCTGAATATGGCTTTAAATAAGAAAATAATGGGTGCCGGATCACCGATTGTTGACCTGCTGGTAAACATCGATGACCGGTTCCTGGACAAAATTCAGGCTGAAAAAGGCGGCATGGTGCTGGTCGATTCCTCGGGAATGGACCAGCTGCTGGCCCAAGTGCCGGAAAGTCCGTCCATGGCTCCCGGCGGTTCTGCCGGGAACACTATTTTCGGCATAGCGAAACTTGGAATGGAAGCCTCGTTTCTAGGCAAACTGAGTGATGACGAAAACGGCAGGTTTTACAGCGGTAAGCTTGTGGAACTTGGAGGCAGTGACAAGGCTTTTCATATCCTGCCGCATGCCGCAACCGGCCGCTGTTTGAGCATGGTCACTCCTGACTCAGAACGCACTATGCGTACCGACCTTGGAGCTGCTGCAACGCTCTGCGTTGAAGATATTACCGATGCCGACTTTAAAAGCGTCGACCATGTACACATTGAAGGCTACTTACTGTACCTGGAAGGCGTAACAGAAAAAATTCTTGCTACAGCAAAAAAACACGGCTGCACTGTCAGTCTGGACCTGGCTACTTTTGAATTGATCCGCCTCAAAGGCGACGTGCTGCCGCAGCTGCTCAAAGACTACGTTGATATTGTTTTTGCCAATGAGGATGAAGCAGCTGAATTTGTCGGCGAAAAATCGCCCGAAGAACAGGCTGACGCTCTTTATGAACTCTGTCCCGTTGCCGCTGTAAAACTGGGCGACAAAGGGTGCTGTCTGCGGGATAAAACCGGCACTTACCGGGTGGCTGCCAACGTTGTCAAGCCGGTTGATACAACTGCTGCCGGTGACTTATGGGCTGCCGGCTTTCTTTATGGCTGGCTCAATAACTGCCCGCTGGAAACCTGCGGCCGCTTCGGCTCCATAACGGCCGCTGAAGTTGTTCAGGTCATGGGGTCACAGATTTCTGATGCCAACTGGCAGAGAATCAAACAGGAGTTAACGGTATAAATGCGTACGGCATTCACAAAATTATGCGGCAAGCTGCTCGAAAAAGCAGGTGGTTTCTAGTCTGCTCACTCGATTCAGGCTTTTTATGCATAATTACATGACCGTTAAACTATTTTGGAGAAGATGAAAATGGATTATAAAATTGCTGATATATCGCTTGCGGACTTTGGACGCAAGGAACTTGACATTGCCGAACACGAAATGCCTGGCTTGATGGCGACTCGTGCCAAATACGGTTCGCAGCAGCCCTTGAAAGGCATCAAAATTATGGGCAGTCTGCATATGACTATCCAGACCGCGGTTTTAATTGAGACCTTAGTGGCATTAGGCGCTGACGTCCGCTGGGCATCCTGCAATATATTCTCAACTCAGGATCATGCAGCTGCCGCAATCGCCAAGGCTGGAATTCCGGTGTTTGCCTGGAAGGGCGAAACTTTGGAAGAATACTGGGAATGCACCTATCGCGCATTAACCTGGCCGGATGGCTCCGGACCTGAACAGATTGTCGATGACGGCGGTGACGCAACTCTGCTTATTCACCGTGGTTACGCAGCTGAAAACGACCCTTCAATCCTTGATGAGCCAACTGACAATCAGGAACTCCAGGTAATCAATAACCTGCTCAAGAAGGTTCTGGCAGAAGACCCGCAACACTGGCATAAGGTAGCCGCCGGCATGAAAGGCGTTTCCGAAGAAACCACTACCGGGGTGCACCGTCTGGTGCAGATGGAAGAACGCGGCGAACTGCTGTTTCAGGCCATCAATGTCAATGACTCAGTCACAAAAAGTAAATTTGACAATGTCTATGGCTGCCGCCATTCACTGACTGACGGCATCAAACGTGCAATGGATGTGCTGCTCTCCGGCAAGACCGCCATGATCTGCGGTTACGGCGATGTCGGCAAAGGCTGTGCTGAAGCAATGCGTAATGAGCGTGCTCAAGTAATGGTCAGTGAAGTTGATCCGATTTGTGCCCTGCAAGCATGCATGGCCGGCTTTAAAGTCACAACTGTTGAAGATGCCCTGCCCTATGCTGACGTTTATGTCACCACCACCGGCAATAAAGACATTATAACTGCCGAACATATGTGCAAGATGAAAGATCAGGCGATTGTCTGCAATATTGGTCACTTCGACAATGAAATTCAGGTTTCAAAACTGGAAAACATGCCCGGAGTAGTAAAAGAAGAGATCAAAGGCTGTGAATGTCCAGTACATCGCTTCAAATTCCCGGACGGGCACTGCATCTACCTGCTGGCCGAAGGCCGCCTGGTAAACCTTGGCTGTGCTACCGGACACCCGAGCTTTGTAATGTCTAACAGCTTTACAAACCAGACTCTGGCCCAGATTGACATTGCGGCAAACAGTGACCGTGAAATTGGTGTTTTCCGCCTCAGCAAAAAGCTGGATGAGGAAGTTGCCATGCTGCATCTCGAAAAACTCGGGGCAAAATTGACGGTAATGAGTCAGGAACAGGCCGATTACATTGGCGTACCTGTAGAGGGCCCTTACAAACCTGAACACTACCGTTACTGATAAATCAGTTTTTACAGGCCCGCAGTGCGGGCCTTTTTTTTTGCGCTGAACTTCAAACTGTAACGCGCTTTGATCCTTAATTAACTGTAAGTATTCATTTGCATACCGTTTACTCCAGGGTTAAATTATTAAACGCTATTATTAATTAGGAGAATTAAGTAAAAACGGAGGAGTCCTGATGAAACATATTATAGCTGTTTTTTGCATTGTTTTTTTCTGCATACAAAGCCTCTGGGCAGCAGATGTGCTGTTTCTGGCTTATGATTTTGGCGACGGTAATTCTTTCAAAGAGGTACAAACCGCACTTGAGCAAAATAATATTTCATGCGAAGTAATTGGTCTGGGCAAGGCCCTTGGCATATTTAACTCCAGTAATAACCTTGTGCATAGACACTTGAAAGAGCTCTCAAACTTTAATAATAAAGATTTTGTCGACAGCAGGGAGCACTTGCTTTCACAACATAACCTGACTGCACTTACCACTGGCCTGGAACCCAAAATAATTATTACCGGTATGTCCAGTGCCGCACTGGCCCAGATTGCCAATTCCTTTGACGGCTCTTATAAAATAGCTTACTATGACAATTTTGACCTGCTTGAAAATTCAACCTACACTTTACCGTTTTTACAGAAGGTACAGCAACTTAATGCTTTCTTCATTACTTCAAGTAAACTGAAGGCAAGTTTTAAGAATGAAGCTGAAAAATTTGATACCGGCATCATTGTGGCCGGCGCCCCGGCTCTGAATATCTGGAAAAAGATTTATGCTGATGCCATTCCCTCCCAGGTAAGAGAAAAACTTGGCATTCCGTCTGAAGCCCCGGTTGTAGTTTTCGCGGGCGACACCACTGACGATTATGGACAGTATTTCAAGGAATTTGTCAAGGCAATGACAAAACTTCCGAATATTACCGCTGTAGTCACATATCACCCAAAAACAGACGGTTCCTTCGAAAGGTCAGTCGTTAAATCATTTAATGCGAAAAATGTGATTATTGCCAAACCGGGCACCAACACTATAGAGCTTTCAACAATAAGCAGGGTTTTTGTGGTACACAAATCCTCAATGGGGGCCCAGTCGCTCTCCGTAGGTAAAAATGTAATTTTTGTGGCTTCAGAGAATTATAAAAATCTATTTGTAAAAAATGGACTTGCTCAACTCGCCACCAATGCTGAACAGTTGCATGAGTGCATTTTAAAAGCTTTTAAAGCTTCCACACCAGCATCTTTAACTGATTACGGAGTGCCGAACAATCCCGATCACATTTTCGTTTCACAAATCCAGCTTATTTTAAAGCAAACAGCAGAATAAAGGGCTTTAAGATTTTTGATCAACTCGGAGGCTGCTTATGCAGTCTCCGCCGTATTCTGTACAGGTCGGCCGGTTAAAATACAGATTATTTCGCATTGCTTTTGATCGATCAAGTCAGAATCACTAACTGCACCTTCCCATTTAATTACATTTTTGTAACTTTTTATACTTCATTTATGTGCTTCCATTTTGTTACTTTCACATTTTTGTTTTTACACTTATGTCATAGTTCGATGCGTAAAATAAAATTTTGAACTTGATATTAAGTTTTACATAATTCTGGCACGCTAGCTGCTTGACAGAAACCATTCAAACCAAATGGAGAAATGTCTTATGAAGCTGATAATTGCTTATATCAAGCCGGAAAGGCTGAGTGCCGTAAAGCAGGAACTTTACAGAAGAGAGGTGCACAAGATGTCCATAACAAATGCTTTGGGCTGCGGACAGCAGCGCGGCTATCACGAAAACTATCGCGGAGCTGACATCGAAGTTAACCTGCTGAAAAAGGTGCGGCTGGAAATCGCTGTTAATGACGAATTTCTGGAACCAACTGTCCAAGCCGTCATTGCCGGCGCTAAAACCGGAAATATCGGCGATGGTAAAATCTTCATACAGACCCTGAGCCAGTGTATAAGAATACGTACCGGCGAAACCGGCAATGCAGCTATAGGCTGACATCAATATTTAATACATTAATCAAGTTTTAAATAATTAATACAAAGAATAGATATTATGAAAAAGATCATAACCGCCATACTTGTTATTTCCGCAGTGGCAGTTCTGCCCCTGAATGCTGCGGACACAGCGTCTTCAGCCAGTGCAGACAGCGCTATGTTTGCCATCAATAACCTGTGGATTGTTATAGCGGCTGCACTGGTGTTTATAATGCACCTCGGCTTTGCCGCCCTTGAAACCGGTTTGACCAGAGCCAAAAATACAGTCAATATTTTATTTAAAAATACCGCAGTTGTCGCAATAGGCCTGATCAGTTATGCCGCGATAGGCTTCAGTCTGATGTATCCGGGTGAAAGCTGGAGCATACTAAAAATAATCGGATTTAAGGGCTTCGGGTTAAGTTGCCCACCTGGAGAAGCCGGACTGGCAGGTTATGCCGCCGGCCAGTACACCTACTGGACAGAGTTTCTGTTTCAGGGGATGTTTGCTGCGACCGCGGCAACAATTGTATCAGGTGCCGTTGCTGAACGAATAAAACTGGGTTCTTTTCTAATTTTTTCCGCCGTATATGTATCATTTGTTTATCCGGTAACCGGCTCCTGGGGCTGGGGCAAAGGCTGGCTTTACGATTTGGGGTTTCACGACTTTGCAGGCTCGACATTTGTCCATTCTGTAGGCGGCTGGGCAGCTCTTGCCGGAATTGTAGTGCTTGGTCCACGGCTCGGCAAATATGTCAACGGCCAATGCAGGCCAATACCGGGGCACAGCCTGCCGCTGGCTGCAATTGGAGTCTTTCTGCTCTGGCTGGGCTGGTTCGGTTTTAACGGCGGATCCGTATTGTCGGCAGATCCGGCTAAAATATCTTATGTACTGGTAACCACTACCCTGGCCGCTGCATCCGGAATACTCAGTTCAATGCTGATTTCCTGGCTGATTCAGAAAAAGCCGGATTTGTCAATGGTGCTTAACGGCTGTCTGGCCGGCCTGGTCGCGGTCACCGCCGGAGCCGATGTTTTTTCCGTACAAACTGCAATATTTGTCGGTCTTTTTGCCGGTGCCCTGGTAGTCCTGGCTGTACTGATAATTGACAAGCTGAAGCTTGATGATCCAGTCGGGGCAGTATCAGTACACCTGGTCAACGGAATCTGGGGGACACTGGCGGTAGGGTTGTTTGTTGACCGGATATCATTTACAACTCAGCTGCTGGGAGTATCCGCAATCGGAACAGTAAGTATAGTAAGCGCTCTGGCTATTTTTCTGGTATTAAAATATACCTGCGGAATTCGAGTCGGAGCGGATGAGGAAATGCGCGGTCTGGACATTGGAGAGCACGGCATGGAGGCATACAGCGGTTTCCAGATTTTCACTTTGCAGTAACCTGTAAGTCATCCTATCAATAAAAAACCCCCGGTTTTAACAGCCGGGGGTGATAAGCACAGGTGTAAAATCAGTTCATTCTGCCCAGATAAAGGTGGCGGTATTTTACGAAATACCCCATTCCTGACCAGACAGTGATCGCGGCAATAATCCACAGGTAAATACTCCAAATACTCCAGAGCTTGAAACCAAGCACCATGTCTGTTCTTAAATTAAACAGAGTCAGCCAGGAGAGCCCGGCGATAAAAATCATAATCATCTGCATAAAAGTTTTGGCCTTGCCCCAGCCGTCAGCTGCAATGACCTCGCCTTTCTGCACAGCAAGCATTCTAAGTCCGGTGACTAGAAATTCCCTTGAAATGATGACCACGACAATCCAGGCCGGCATAAGCTCAAACTCAACTACCATAAGCATGGTGGCTGTCATAAATATCTTATCGGCCAGCGGATCCATGAGTTTGCCAAAATCGGTGACCTGATTGTATTTTCTGGCGATATAACCATCTGCCAGATCGGTAAACGCAGCAAACAGCGCAACGACAAAAGCAATGATTCGCAAAATCAGCGGGCCGTAATGACCGGGACCGATTTCTCCATCAGCGTTTGCCGCCAGAATCATAAAAATATAAATTAATACAATCCGGGCAACGGTTAAAGTGTTGGCAAAATTCATTTTATTCCTTCTCTTTAGTCAACCACCTTAGCTGTCAAGTCGTATTCGGTGGCCGCAGTTATTTCCGCTTTGCAGAAATCACCCGGCTGCAAATCAACTGCTCCAGGCAGCACAACCACATTATCTATTTCCGGCGCATCCATATAAGTCCTGCCCACGGCATTATCATTCTCTATAAAATCAATAATAACATCAAATGACGTTCCGACAAGCTTTTCATTGCAATTTAATGAAATTTTAGCCTGCTGTTCCATGATTTCCGCTGCCCGTTGTTCAGCAACCTCATGCGGCACCTGATTTTCAAAATCCGCCGCCGGCGTGCCAGGCTCCGGGAAAAACGCGAAAACGCCAAGTCTCTCAAACTGCTGCTCAGCTGCAAAGTCCTTGAGCTCTTTGAAGTTATCTTCGGTTTCACCGGGAAAACCGGTGATAAACGTTGTCCGTACTGCCATTTCCGGAATTTCCCGGCGGATCTTTTTCATCAAAGCACGTGTATCCGCTCCGGATATCAGGCGGCCCATACGGCTGAGAATATTTTCGGAAATATGCTGCAGCGGAATATCAATGTACGGCAACAGGTGTTTCGAATTGTTGAAAACCTCGATAACCTGATCATTGAAATGAGCAGGATGGGTATAGAGCACACGCAGCCAGTGATCACCATCGATCCGGTCCAGTTCACACAGCAACTTGGCAAAACTTTCACCGCGGTCATTATCCATTCCGAAAGCTGTTGTATCCTGAGCCATGATCAGCAGCTCACGTGAACCGCCTTCCAGCAGGTTATGCGCTTCTCTGACAATTGAGTCTATCGGACGACTGCGAAGTCCCCCTCTGATATTCGGAATTGAGCAGTAGGAGCAGCGGTTGTCACAACCGTCACAGACTTTCATATATGCCACATGCGGCAAAGTCAGTTTCAGCCGCGGCATCTCATCATCATAAATAAACATCGGATCGCAGCTGCACATTATCCTGCGGTCGGCAATCCTGCCATTGACCAGCTGCTTCATGATTTTGCCGATACTCGGGATTTCATCAATGCCCGCCCAGAGATCAACGTCAGGGAACTCATTATGGAAACGTTCCAGGTGCTCCCATTGAACCAGACAGCCGGTAACAACCACTTTGCGGCGACGCGGTTCCTGCTTCTTCCAGGAAACGGCCTGAGCAAGCACCTCCGATGCCTCTTCTCTGGCGGGAGGTATAAACGCGCAGGTATTTACCAGAAAAACATCGGCATCGTCAGGATTGAATGTAAGGCCCCAGCCTTCGCTGACCAGTACGCCAGCCATAACTTCAGTATCAACAAGGTTTTTTGGACATCCCAGGCTGGCAATAAAAACCAGGCCAGGAGTAATTTTTTTACGTTTTGCAGTCATTTAATATTATCCGGTATTTCTGAATATTTTATTACGTAATCGACAGCTTCCCGGCTTGGAGCCACAACTGCCATGCCTTTCAACTTCCAGCAATGTTTCCCTTCAAAATCCAGGTCGAATTGACCGTCACAGACTTTACAGGTCAATTCTTCCCCATCAGTGCTTCTGCCAACCATGCCGGAGCGCTGCAGCAAAGCCAGCGACGCAGCAATGTCCCAAATCTTTACAGAAGCAACATAGGCCAGCAGCCGACCTGTGAAAACTCCGTAAAAAGAGGCTACACAACCGCTCCAGGCAAATACCTGATTCGGCATATTGAATTTTCCGTATTTAGCCCCCAGCTGCGAAATACTGATAATGCCGTCCACCGTAAGCGGATGACCTTCAAACTCAAAAGGCTCCAGGCGGCCGCATCCATCAACATTACAACAGCGAAATACTGCCTCTTCTTCCGTCAGCAGACATTCATTTTGAGGCGGCAGATAAACAGCTCCCTCAGTAATTATCCCGTTTTGCATCAAGGCAACGGATATCCCCCATGCCGGAAAATGCGCTGAATATGGAGCCGTACCATCAATCGGATCAACAATCCAGGCAGTACCTTGGAGAGCACCTTCAAGATACTCCCGCGACCGGGTGCTTACCGTCTCTTCTCCAATAAGGTAAACCCCATCTTGAGGACGGTCAAAAACCGCGCCAAGATATTTTTCTATAGCCTTATCTGCCGCAGTCACTACTGACTTATCCGCTTTAATTTCCAGCGGGGGATTATCGTAATATTGCATCGCGATGCGTCCGCACTCGCGCAGCAAAAGCAAAATTTCGTTTTTATCCCAGTTCTTCATCTCAACCTGCTGAATAACAATTTTAAAAACTCATACGTCTTTGCGTATATTTCAGGATTTGTACTGCCCCGCGGACCGGCAATATTTAAAACTTCAACCTGAAACTCATCAAGCCAGTTCTCAATATCATGGTAAAAGGCCGGCAGCGGCCTGACAATTAAAACCGGCTTATCCGCAGCCCGCGCAAACTTGACGGTCAACGCAGTACCGCCTGAGAGCCTTCCCTCATTTATTATCAATGTCGCATCACTGTCCTCGACATTTTTTCTGGTGCGTTCCTGATACAAAGAGGTCGCGGTTTCCTGCAGCGGATACTTAATATCAATAACCCCGTCCTCTGCGATTCTCCCTTTAGGACACCAGCCGCCGATAAGAAGTTCACTGTCAACCGCCGCGTCAAGTGCAGCCCTGTCAACTCCAGTCTGCCCGCCGGACACGATTTTAATCATTCCTGTACCTTTCTTCTCCGTAAAATTTATCTTAATATAGACTGAAAAATACCAGTAACAAGGGTATTCGTAATTTATAAGGGCCGTCAAATCCAGGTTTTTCAGGAAGTTTTTTGCGGCTGAACGCAATCAGACTGTATAAACAGCATTTTCCGGGTTATGGATTTTATCGTGAAGCCGGCATGTAAACAATGTTGGATTGGTTATTGCGCAAGTCGATTGTTTCAATATTAGTCCCGAAAAGCGCATAGAATGTCCGCGATATTGTTCTTAGCTCATCACTGGTAAACTCATCCCGGTTCAAAGTGAAGACTGTTTCAATTCCACTTGAGGCTGTGCTGCTGATCAAACCAGCGGCACTGGTAAACATTTCCGGAAAATTTTTTGCAAAATTGTGCTGAGCGTAATCCCCCAGTCCACTGATCGGACTGAACTGGTACTGTTCATCAGGAGGGGCGGCAGAACTGCTCTCTGAGTTTTCCTGTGAATTAAACTGTCGTCTGAAATAATCTGTTGCCTCCGCTGAACCCGGATAGTTAATGCTCCTGTCGTCAACAGTAAAAGGCAAGCCGTCACCGCCTGCATTAGTTTGACCGTAGTCCCAGCTGTAAATATCGGTTCCGGCACCGGGAGCAAGGGCAACACTGTGAGCACCGTATTCAGCATAGGTCTTGGCATTTACCAGCAGCCTGATATTGGATATACTCAACCCGGCAATCACCACAATCCCCAGAAAGACCGTCAGGACGGCAACCAGGCCTATGCAAAGCTCAACTGTCGCCTGCCCCCGGTTTAAAATCATAATTTTATGCAGACATCTCATAGTCCCTCTCAAAGTCTCGGCGGGCCAACTCTGGTTCCCGGCCCGGGCCCCGGTCCTCCCGGTGGCCAGCGACAAATCATCTGTTCATTAGTCACCAGCACTCCGTGCCGGTTCCGCAAAAAATACCTGCCGCCCAGATAATAGGCGGTATTCCAGCCTTGCTTAACTTCACTGATATTGCCGTCAATAGCGGCGTTCTGATCAACGGCCGCCCCCCCAAGCCAAATCTGCTGCAGCCAGCCTGCTCCTCCGGGATTGACGTCCGGGCTGTATTTGTAATCATCAGCAAAGAAAGCTTTATCCTCATGCACTGAGGAACTTTCAAAGTCATTATTCCAGCCTGTTTTTCTGAATTCAGGATTGTTCAACCGCTGCAGCGCAATTAAAAATCTTTCGCAACCAGCCGGGGGTGCAGATCCGGGATTATCCAGGTCATCAACTTCGGCCAGCCATATCAGGAAACGCTCAAGATCAGTAAAGTCCACTCGCATTGCCCGATACCCCTGCATCGTACTTGGGATCAACACGGCCCGCTTGAAAACCGGCAGGACCATTACCGCAGAAGTCGGCGAATCGCCATTCGACAATTCGCCCAGCGGCTTTGCCACTGCGCCGCCAGGCTGCTGGTCCCGGGCCATGATCTCTTGATTTTTTAAACCCTTCATGTATACTATATTTGAGTTCAAAAACAGGATAGAGACAACGTCAGACGATAGCAGCAGATAGCTATTAATAGCACTATCTTATAGGATATATATAGGATTTATTTATGAAAAAGATCAAGTTTACCAAAACTAATATTGAAAGATTGCCAGTTCCGGATAAGAAAAAAAAGTATCAGGATATTGATAATAAATATCTGCATTTAATAATAACACCAAAAAATTCTCGCACCTATTATTATATACGCTGCATTAATGGACGTCCTAAATATATAAAAATTGCCTCCTATGGAGAAGTGTCAATTAAAGCAGCTCAGCAACGTTGCGTTGGAATAAGTAATGACGTGATGTGTGGCATAGACACTAAACAAAAAGAAAAGCAAGACATAACACTTCAAGAAACATTTGATTACTGGCTGCAACATCGTGAAAAAAACAAGGGTTGGCATAAGGATATAGCGGAGTGCTGCAATCGTTTTAAAAAATATGTATCATTAAAACTCAAAAAGAAAAAAGTTACTGATATTACTCGTTCAGAAATCAGAAGGCTGCATGTAAAAGTGCGTGATGAAGTTGGTGTACATACATCTAATCGCCTTTTACAAAGCATTAGAGCTGCAATTAACCTTTTAATTAAACATGACTATGATATACCCCAAAATCCTGCTGCAATGATTGAATTATTTAAGGAACGAAGTCGTGCTAGGTATATAAAAGAAGATGAAGTTGAGCGTTTCTTTACTGAGCTTATGAAATCAGATAGTCAAGACTTTAAAGATTTTGTATTGATTGCTCTTTTTACTTCAAAACGAAAAAGCAATGTTTTAGCTGCTGAATGGTCAGAGATTGACTTTAATAAGCGTCTTTGGACAATTCCAGGAGAAAAGACTAAAAATGACGATGATGATGTGACTGTTTTGGATGATGCAGTTCTAGATATTTTGAAGCGCCGCAAAAAAGAACAGAAGAATAAGGGGATAGAGACAAATTGGGTTTTTTACCTCAAAGATAGTAAAGATGGGCACTATAAAAAACCAACAACTTCTTGGCGTTCCCTTCTCAAGCGTGCCGACATTGAAGACCTACGCATCCACGACTTGCGCCGCACTTTAGCAAGCTGGATGGCGAATCAGAATGTATCTTTGCACATGATCGCTGGTGTACTTGGTCAAAAGTCGACAGGGGTAACACCTACCTATGCCCGTTTAAGTGTCGATCCTAAACGTGAAGCTGTCAGCAATGCTGTAGCTGAGATGCTGAAAGTTGGGAAGCTGAAACTTGGTGATAATGGGCTTGAATTTGACAAGGCAAAACAAAGAATTCAGAAAATTGCAGAGCAATTGGCAGATAATCCGGACTTAATTGCAGGTGTTGAGCAATACATAAACAGCAAAACTTCGGTTTCAATGTAATATTTTAGTATCTATTTTCTATATAATTTAGCTCAAAAAAGGGATAAATTGTCAGACCTTTTAGTAATAGTTAAGTACATTCTAAAAAATGATAAATTAATGTTTTTGATAACTTACAAACTTTGAGATTGCTCATCATTTTCTAAGATTACAGAATGATAAATAGCACTAACTTCTGCTTTTATCATTCTGGTCTTTTAAAGCCAGCTTGTATAACCTGACCAGTTCGTATTTATTCTTGGGACGACTCAAATAATCTATAATACATTTCATCTTAGATTCATCATTTAAAATGCTTTTTGCATATAGGGGTGACACTCTTTTATTATATTCAGCAGCTTTGCTTATAAAATCCTCTACACTTTTTCTGTGTCGAATAGCAATGTGATTTTCTCCAATAAGCCATCGGTAGACAGCTCCATGAGTAACTCCTATTTCTCTGGCGGTGGCTGTTACCGAGAGGCCATTTGCCTCAATAGCATCCTTGAGCCTTCGTTCCAGACTTTTATTGCTTTTATCTTTCATTCGGCAATTCCAATATTTATTATTTGCTTAATTTTACATTAGCATTCTATTTTCTCCGTAGCAAATAAGAAAAGGATAAATAAATCTCAAAAATCTCAATTTAATACTTGAATTATAATTTAACCTACCTATATTACACCATAGCAAATCAATAATGACGGTTCGAATTGAGAGAATGACCGTTTATTACAAATTAGAGGATATATTCGAAGCCAAGGGACTAATTGGACATTCAACTACTTAAACATTCTAACGCTGAATTTTGAGTCTTATTTATTAGATGTAAATAAGATGGTAAACTGAAGCTATTTTTTTTATAAAATTTCCTGATGAAGGGGACATGATGAATCAATTTCTTTCTACACCGCAGGCAGCAACTATGCTCGCGGTATCCGAGAGCACTCTCCAAAGATATCGTATTACCAACGAAGGACCTCCCTACATAAAAGTAGGTAATCGTGTAAGATACGACATAAAAGACCTTGAAGACTGGGTTGAATCCAAGAAGATTAAACCTTCCAATTAATTTTTAAAGCAAGCACTACGGTCCTGAGAAAACTAACGTGTTTGCTCCAAATCAATATTTTTATCAATTAAATAAATTAATCTTTAAATAATAGAAATCTAAACAATGAGACTTTTAGGCCTCAAACTTCAGAAATCAAATAATTTAATTAACCTTAAAAGGAAAATTTAGTATGACTCTTTTTGTACCCAATGCCCAGAAATCAAGGCAAAAATATATAAAGACAGGCGTAAGAAAATTGAATTACGACTATCTAAAATACTCCGAATTAAAATTCTCGGCCTACATAGCTATAGGGACAATAACTATATCTGCCTTGATGCTGATTTTGCTTGGTGTAATGCACACCATGCTTTAGGCCAAATGAGCTCCACGATCATTTAACCCAAATTTTTAAAGCTATTTTCGCAATCACGACTACGAAGGGGATTCAATACCCGTGTTGCTTGTGACGCTAATATACACCGTTTGACGCCGTCTGCAACCGTCTGACACCGTCTGACGTCGAAAAAACTTAACTTTTTTGTTGATTATACAATTAAAAGGGCACGAACTCAGGGGAGGATGCCTCGAAAAACCACCCCAACGTAGAAGAGATGTATGTCGATAAATATCAATTCACCAAATCAAGGAGGTTATTACTTCCATATATATAAAACAGAATTTGAAATTAATAAAAAACCAGAAGAATTCAACAATATAAAAACAAGGAAACCACTATGAACAACACAGAATTAACCATGTTCAACTTCGAAGATGCCAGTGTAAGAGTTATTAACAAGGGCGGCGAGCCTTGGTTCGTGGCCAAGGATGTATGTAATATACTTGAATTTACAAATCCAAGCGATGCAACTAAGTATCTTGATGACGACGAGCGCACTCTGATCAATAATCCGAGTGGACAAGGAGGTAGTAAAACAACTATCATCAACGAGTCCGGTCTGTACTCTCTCATTATGAGAAGCCGAAAACCCAATGCGAAAAAATTCCGCAAATGGGTAACTGGCGAAGTTCTACCTTCGATTCGGAAACACGGTGCTTACGCTACTCCAGTCACCGTCGAAACCATGATAGCCGACCCGGATTACGCAATCAACCTGCTAAAAGCCTTGAAAGATGAACGCAAAGAAAGAGCTAAACTAATGCCGAAGGTGATGCATTCTGAAGCCATCTGCGACAGCGAAAGCTTATTTACCACTACTCAAGTTGCCAAACGTCTCGGAATCGGGCCGCAAACTTTGAATAAGTTTCTTATCTACAAAGGTATCCTTACCAAAGATAAAATGCCGACCTATAAATTTCAGGACAAAGTCGGGAAGCTGTTCAAAATCGTTGTGCATAAAGTTAATGAAGAAAGAACTGCTCAGTACATAAAATGGTATGAAGCTGGAGCTCGTTACATTATGAATTTATTCGCCGGTGCGCCTCAACCTACAATATAAAGGATAATGCCATGCCAAACCTTACCAAAATAGAAACCATCAAAGCCTTGGATGCAGTAGCTAAATCTGGCATTAATGCCAATAACATTAAAGAACAGTTTGAACGCACCTTCGCCATTGCTGAAGCAACGCAAGAACTCAGTAATATGCTAACTCCGCAATTGATGCAGCCCATTATGCAGCTGCAGGGCAGAAAACTTGGTTTTAGAACAGATCGTAGATACTCAGAAGCAGAGGTGCAGGACTGCTTAATTGAAGCCACTTTGCAGGGAGTTTACCCGGTGGGGAATCAATTCAATATTATTGCCGGGCAATGTTACATAACTAAAGAAGGGTTCGGGAAAAAATTAAAAGATATTTCGGGGCTCTCATGGCTGATTACACCGGGTGTCCCTAAGCTGCACGGCGATAAAGGCGCTACAATCGAGATGGAAGTTAGTTGGATCTATAACGGTAAATCCGATAAAAAGACCTTGCCGATTTGTGTACGGTTTAATAGCAAAACGACCGGAACCGACGCTATAATCGGCAAGGCTGAACGTAAAGCCAGAGCTTGGCTTTTTCAAAATATAACTGGTCAAGAGGTCGTTGATGGTGAAGTTGAAGCAGACCACATCAATGTAACTTCTAAGCCGGTATATAATTCGAAAGTTCAGGAGTCAAACTTAGCTGCAGATTTTGAAAAGGCAAATGGAGATCTCATATGAAGCTTGATTCAGTCAATTATTATTCACTGGAAGCAGACCAAAAATATATGAGCGTGTCGCAGTTTGAAGCTTTTGCGCATGGCTGTGAGGCTGCAGCCTATCGTAGATACGTCACTGGAGAAGATAAAAGCGAAGAATCGACAGCCTTACGGGTCGGTAGTTACGTTCATTCTTACTTCGAATCACCAGAAGCTCATACCGCTTTTTGCGAGGAGAATAAAGAATTAATTATGACCAAAACTGGTAAGCTGCGAACTGATTTTGAAAAAGCTAATCAAGCCATAAAAGCAGCTGAAAATTGCCCCGCCTTCATGTTTTTCATGGAGGGGGAGCGGGAGCAGATTTTCACTGCTAAGTGGTTGGGCGTAAACTGGAAGATTCGCTGCGACGTAATTAATCATCAGAAGAAGTATTTAGTTGATTTAAAATATGTTAAAAGCTTATCTCAACATGACTGGATGACCGTCTATAGAGATGAGCAAGGCAACTATTCACGAATTCAAAGCGAGCAGTTAAGCACACCCAAGAATATCAAAGTACCATTTCATATAATTTGGAATTACTGGCAGCGCATGGCGATATATCAAGCCATACTCTTAGCAGCTACTGGTGAAGTGTACCGCCCGATAATTGCCGGAATCTCCAAAGAAGAGCCACCGGATATCAAGATTCTGGATATGCATAACCCTGAAGCTTTGGAAGCGGAGGTCAGTCAAGTAGCGGAACTGCTACCAAGGGTACTGGATATTCGCAAAGGAAAAGTTAAACCAACTAATTGTAATAATTGTGCATCATGCCGGCAGCAAATGCGCCAGCAAGGTAAATGTGAAATTTTAACCGCAGAACCCTTCGTTCTGTAAGCAGGAGTTATAAAATGAGAAAAGAGCAACAAATGTCAGCAGCGGCTATGAGAAAATGGAATGAGGAACATCCATTTGATAAGGATCTACTATCAAAATTCTTAATGGGATTTCAAAATATCAGAACCGATTGCCACCGCAGGTGTGGTGCTAAGCCGAAGAAACAGAGTCAGTATGTTTAGACTTCGCATTAATTAGATTAATAACAGTTAAAGCATTTTATAGGTAATTAATTGATTGTAATAAATATCATCTTAGGCATCGCCGCTTTCATTAGCGGCATCGCCTTAATAGTCTTGGCTTGTAAAGTTAATGAGGTTGAAAAGTGAGAAACATACAGTTCAGATTGACCACAGAGGAAAAAGACGCTATCCAACATCGAGCTAACTGTTTAGACCTGACGGTTGCAGAATTTGTCCGGTGTTGTGCCGCCCGGTACAAAAAGAAAAAACTCTTACCTTATGATGGTGACCTGAAGCGTGGCACTGACACTAAACTGACTATCGATAACTTTCCATATAACAATGTCTCTGGCGACTTGCTGCGGCGTTTGGCTATATCCCAGCTGGACGATCTTAGGGCTAATCCCTTGCCACTGCCAGAGCCGCTACCGCAAGCGGTAATAGACGAGGCCTTCAAGTGCGCTATACCGGCAATATACTGAACCAAGCAAATGCTTAATATTTTAAGAAAGATTTAGCTGCAAGGAGACAGACAATGCGCTTCCCATACTATAAGAATTATCCTACAGAATGGTTGTCTGGAATTATCCAAAATCACGATATTGTGACCAAAGGAATCTTCAATGAAATTAAAGAAATTTACTGGCAGCAGGACTGCCAAATGCAATTGCTTAGCATTTGCTTAGCCAGACGCTGTGGAATTGAAAAAAACGTTTTAGAAAATTCTCTAAAAATTTTAGAAAAAGACGATATTATTCGAATCGAAGACGGATTTATTCGCATAAAATTTCTTGATGATCAATTTCAAAAAATGTCTGAAATGAGTCAAATCCGAGCTCAAAACGGCGCTAAAGGCGGAAGAGTTAAAAGTAAAGCCAAGCAAAAGGTAAGCAAAAGCCAAGCAAGTGCTAAGCAAACGCTAAGCAAATGCCAAGCAAATGCCAACAAATTAGAAGTTAGAATTATTAAAGAAAAAAATCTTAAAAAAAGAAGTTTTGATTTCCAAATTTCACCAACTCTCAAAAAATCAAACCTGCCTGATGACATCCAATTGAAATTCATTGATTGGCTTCAAGTCTACCATGCCGTCCATGGCAAGATGCATGCAACTTCACAAGATTTACAAATCAGATCCTTGATGGCCATTCCTGAATCCAGGCGAGAACAAGCTCTTGATGCAGCCATCAGGAGCCAGTGGAAAAACATTCATGACCCAGAGAAAAAACCCCAAGGAGAAAGAAATTATGCCAGAGCCGCAAACTGTCACTTCGATGCTAACTACGATTACAGCCCCGTCGAAAATGGTGCATTCTGAGGTCAATGTTGTAGATTTGGAACATTGGACTGCAAGCTACGCTAAGCACCTTAGTCAGGCTGGATTTGATTGTAATCTCGCCAGACAACAGACGCTAGATCGAATGTTTTTTCTTCCAGATTGGCTGGCTCGATATCGCCTCGGCGGCCTAACCCGGGGCCTGTATCTCTATGGGCCAACTGGTAGAGGTAAAACATTCCACCTCAAGGCAATCCGAGCTTTCATTCGAATGCCATATCTTGATGAAAATAAACTTAAAAATGTTTACCGAGAGGATGTTGAGACCTTTGAGGAGATTTTGACACGGCCTCATGCCAGTCGAGGTGACGGTGATGATTTTGACTTGCTGATCGATGAACTTGGAGGCGAAAATACCCTTGTTGACTATGGCAATCGGGTTGATATAGCTGCTGAAGTGATCCGCATCCGGCATGAAATGTTTCAGCGCCATGGAGCTAAAACCATGCTCACAGGGAATCTTCCGCCTCAGGGGATCAGGGAACGATATGGTGATCGAATTCACTCCAGACTGCTTGAAATGTGCCGGTGTGTTTCTATTGGTGGCTGTGATTTGCGACAATAACGGCTTTGGTTGAGGATTTAAACTTAAACTAAAATAATTTAGAAAACAAGCAGGAGATTTTAAATTGTTTTTATGCGTGTTGGGTCATAAAATAAATTTCCACAGCCTCCACGCCGCTTAAAATAACTTTCGATGATTTGACTGCCAGAGTGCAGCTGCAGCATTCAAGAATCACAGGAATAGAAAAAGACAGCCAAACCTGCAAAAAATAACTTAAGCAAAAATTTAATTTTATGAAAATGGAGAATGAAAAATGAGACATTGCCAGAACTGTAAATGGTACTTATTTGATGGGATAAAACACCGCTGTTCGCACTACAAATGCCTCCGCCCGGTATTATCTACAGCGAATGAAGTTGTACACGAATTTGGATTTGCTGTTATCGCAAGGTCGCAACAAGGCAAATGCATGCTGAAAGGTAGACTTTATGAACCTAGATCAGCTGCTTTTCGGCCAGCAAAAGGTAAGATCAGCTCGGTAATTGAAAAGATTAAACACTTCCTCTGTCGATAGGAGATTGGCCTCATGGTTAAAGAATTCAATGAAGACAGGTTTCACAGCCTGAAAAATGCTCATAAGGAGCCGGAGGAGGACTATCAGGAGTATCTTGAAGTTGCCACCAGAGCCATCGAAAAGAAAGTCGTAAGAAAGATGGGAATACACAATCAACTACCTCAGATTCTTTTGGATTTGGAGGAAATGCGAAAAACATCGATGTCCAGTTATGAAACAGCAAGGCTTGCAGTGACAATGTACCCGACAAGTTATGCAAAGATTGCCCAAGTAAGAGGCATTTCTAAGCCAGCTGTCTGGAAACAAATGCAGCGAATTGCAAAAAAATATCCGTGGGCAGAAGGGTTGGTCTATGTTATGGGGCAGCGATAAGCAAAAAGCCCGGTCAATTCAATGGCCGGGCTTCACAAAGAATAATAAGGAACGTGAACCTCTAATCAATTTAACCCATAAACAAATAAAGTCAAGATTTTTATAAATTTCGAGGTTGACGTCAACCTAAATGGATTGTGCTTAAATAGGCGTAAAAAAGAGCAAAAAGGTTGACGGCTTAAAAAAAAGTTTAATTTTTTCATATTTTTTATGCAGTTTTTTTGTTATTTTTAAATCAAATAAGGAGTAAATGATGGACAGGTTTAAATTTAGAGTGTGGGATGAAGAAGCTGAGTGTTTACATTATTATTCTGAATTTGAGGTTTTCGATAATGCTTTAATACTTTACATGACGGAAAGCAAAACCATGCATTATGATGGGGAAAGCCAAAATCCACCACTTGAACAGTATACCGGATTTAAAGACAAGACCGGTAAGAGAATTTACGAGGGGGATATCGTAAAAATGCCTAGCCGAAGGGTTAAAACTATTGAATGGTTTCAAGGAGGCTTTGGATTTTGGATAACGTCTGAGAAAGAATTTGGGGACTTTGTTGGCTTTAGCGGCCATCGCGATCTTGATTTTGTCATGGACGGCATTGAAGTCATCGGCAACATCAACGAGAACCCTGAGCTGTTAGAGATGTTGGGATGAAAGATAAAAGAACTATAAACTTCGTTACAACAATTTATGGAGATATTATTATGATTGGTGGAAAATCTCCTAACATTCACATTGAACCTTTAGGCGGAGGTAAATTGATAGTATGTGATATGGATAAAAGCGAAGTTGAAAAACTTGGTCACATGCTTTATAAGAGAATTGGAATTAATGGGATTGCAACAAAAGAAGGGGGTAAGATAGTTAGAATGAAGGTCCAAAGAATTCTTAATTATTCTCAAGACAGTAAAATTAAATTTATAGATATTGACAAAGCAAACAACCTTAAAAAAACTATTGGTGACAGAACAATGGCTGAATACCTGAAAGACATTAGGGGAAGGCGATAAAAGTAAAAAGCCCGGTCATTGCCTTGACCGGGCTAGACAAAAGAGATTTGGATATAGGATATCCTATAAATATATCTAAAAAACAAATTAAGTCAAGGCCTCTAAAAATGCCGAGGTTAACGTTAACCCAGTTACGTTGAGCTTAGAACATCAAAAAAGGGCCGGTTTGGGTTAACGGCCCTAAAAAAAATAGAAAAAATTTTTAACTTTGTGTAAGCTCTATTACAAGTTAATTATGGCTAACTGCACATAGGCTAATTTGGTCTCTTACAAAGTTCTCAAAAGCTATTTCAATTCCAGCACCTTTTGACAGAATATTTACTTTTCTAGGGATAAGTTTTTGTTGATACAAGAAGTCGATATCTTTTCTTAAACTTTTAATGTCATCTCTGTTTAAGGTATTTATCAATTTGGTGTTGTTGTATAGCCATTCAGCATCTTGATAGGAAATGCCAAGGTCTTTAGCAGCTAGTTCTAAGGCTTCACGTTTATGATTTTTGATAAATTCCATCGCCTCATCTTGGACTTTAATATATCTTTTAACCCAGTCTGGATGATTTTTGGCAAAGGATTCATTAACCGCAACAACTAGCTTTGTTCGCATTAGCCCTTTGGCTGTTGACAAGATTCTTGCCCCTCTTTTTTTAGCGTTTACCACTTCAGTTGCGGCCAATATTCCAACATCGACCTTGCCAGCAAGCATAGCATCATATGTTTCTGCGTTCGACATCGGGATATAATTGACGTCTTTTATTGTCATATTATTTTTTGCTAATGCCAGAAGTAGTAGTTGGTGCGAGTTGTGCTTGCTAACGCAGGCAATAGTTTTGCCTTTTAAATCTTTGACTGACTTAATATTTGGATTAGTAGTCATCAAAGCCAAGGTATCGGTAGAGTTACAAACTGCTCTAATAATATTTAGCTTTATATTTTGGCCTGCCGCTACAATTATGCTGGTAGTATTAAGACTTCCGCATATATCAACTTTGCCTGTTGCTGCTGCCTTTACTTGTTTTACACCATTGGTGATGTTATGAAATTTTATTTTTATCCCATCTTTTGCAAATTCTTTTTCCAGTAAGCCTTTATGTTTCATGACTATCAATTGCAGATTAAACGGGCAGTTAGGGTAAGTTATATTTATTACTTCTTTGCCACAAAGGTTCAAAGCTATGAATAAGGATAAGACACAGAATAAAACTCTCATTTCGACCTCTTAATTGTAAATAATTTTCCTCTTTAATACGACTAAATAGTATAATCTTCAATAACGTATTTTTCAAATATAAATTATGACTTTTAGAGGTCAAATGCTCTATACTCTAAAAGTCATAATTGAAACTTTTAATTTAAAGGATAAAAGTGCTAAAAAATATAAAACTTTGTGTCCTTTTTTAGTTTTATCGACTATGTCAAAAACATTTATCGTTTGACTTTTTAAAAACGTCAAGAATACTACGTGAACTAACTGCACAAATGCTAATTTGGTCTCTTACAAAGTTTTCAAAAATGATGTCTATAGCAGCCCCCTGTGAAAGGATATTTACTTTTTTGGGTATAAGTTTTTGTTGAAACAAAAACTCAATATCATCTTTTAAGCTCATTATATCATCTTTGTTTAAGGTATTGATTAACTTAGTGTTGTTGTACAACCATTTAGCATCTTGATAAGAAATCCCCAGGTCTTTAGCTGCTAACTCTAAGGCTTCATGCTTATGTTTTTTAATAAATTCCATAGCCTCATTTTGGACTTTCACATATCTTCCAACCCATTCAGGGTGTTTTCGAGCAAAAGATTTAGTAACCGCAACAACTAGCTTAGTTCGCATTAGCCCTTTGGCTGTTGTTAAGATTCTTGCCCCTCTTTTTTTAGCGTTTACCACCTCAGTCGCGGCCAATATCCCAACATCAACCTTGCCAGCAAACATAGCTTTATATGTTTCTGCATTCGACATCGGGATATAATTGACGTCTTTTATTGTCATATTATTTTTTGCTAATGCTAGAAGTAGTACTTGGTGAGAGTTGTGCTTGCTAACGCAGGCAATAGTTTTGCCCTTTAAATCTTTGACTGACTTAATATTTGGATTAGTAGTCATCAAAGCCAAGGTATTGGTAGAGTTACAAACTCCTCTAATAATATTTAGCTTTATATTTTGGCCTGCCGCTACAATTATGCTGGTAGTATTAAGACTTCCGCATATATCAACTTTGCCTGTTGCTGCTGCCTTGACTTGTTTTACACCATTGGTGATATCATGAAACTTTATCTTTATCCCATCTTTCGCAAATTCCTTTTCCAGTAAGCCTTTATGTTTCATGACTACCAATTGCAGATTAAACGGGCAGTTAGGGTAAGTTACATTGATTTCTTTGCCTGAAAGGTTTAAAGCTACGAATAAAGACAGGATACAAAATAAAATTCTCATGTAAACACTTTATTCTAAAAAAGTTTCCTCTAAAAACGACTGATTATTATAAACTCTAATTATTAATTTTCAATCATCAAAAATAATAATATTATATTTTTCAAGAATAAAAGATTTAAGTTTGAGAAAGGGGTTAACGCCCTGCGAATAGTAACAGCACCCGCTGCGCCTCTGACATAAGCGGACCAGAGCGGGTCATTAAAATAGGAGGTATGAAATGGATCTATAATAAAAAGTATAATATATTAATTTTAAAACCCGAATATGTTTCGGGTTTTTTCAAATGATTATTGAACTAATGTATTTAAAAATCTTGAAGAAAACTTCAATGTTAATTTCTTATACCTATCACTATATTCAACAATTTCAACTTCAACTTTTTGACTTTTTCTTAAATTATTTAATGGTACTTCATTTAAGTAACAGGAAGGTATACATCCAATAGTTTGTGTATCCAAGGCGATAAAAATTTCATGTTCAGTAATATCTTTTATTGTCCCAGTTTGTGTTGAGCTAACTTTAAACTTTTCCAATGTGTGTGTTTTAATGGACTCTGACTTCTTAATATGTTGATCAATCTTTTGTACAGAGTCTTCTAAAGAAACTAATGAAAGCTCCTTATCAATAAGGGGGGTTACCAAATAGCTATTCTTATAGCTTTTAAGATAATTTAACATATCTTGAGCATTAAAAAGCACTGTTTCAAATGAATTTATACCACTGCCTATTTGATCGTTTATTCTTTTAGATATGCGTTGTGCTACATCATAATCTTTATACCAAACATCTTCTGAACAACAAGCTAAATAATAACAATCTCTAAGAAGATCTAAGGTTATTTTTCCTGCTGGTAATATTGTAATCAGGTCCTGTTCATAGTTAAGCTCTGAAGTCAACTGAGATTCAGTCGTAAGACATGAGGCCCTAGCGAGTTCTTCTATTCTAGATTTTACATCATTTTCTCCAAATCCATATTTTATAAGATCTTCAAGTAATTCTTTTACCTGATGATATCCTTTGATATTACAAGAACCTCTAACTGTAGACTTATTATCCAACCACTTTAAAATTGCAAGGCGAGTAAAAGGGTTTGGTATTGTATCGGATGTTTCAGAAAAAAATAAATTTTTTACTCTGGACTGTGCATCATTATAGTAGCGATTCTTTCCTTTAAAAATTACTCTTGCAATTATATCATTCTTTAGTATGTAAGGCTTTGAAGATGATATAATTTTTACGATCTCAGATTCTGCAACGTGTCCACTTTTGCAAAAGTCAACAAATATTTCAAGTCCCTTACGAATGTCCCTACCAGCTAATCCTGAAATTAACCTTTTAAAATAGATGTTATCAAATAATGACTTCATGATTGAGCGTAGAAATTTGATTTGTTCACTTTTGTCGTAAGCAACTTCAATTCCTTCCATTTCAAAAGTTCTTCTGTTTGAATTTGAACTTTCAATTTTATTGCAAGCATATTCTACTCTACGCTGCAAAACTTCTCTGAGATTTGGCGGGTCTATTCTAAATGAAAAATCTTTTATGACTGTATCGAGTGGCGGCTCTCGCCTATGGTGGTCAAACGTAGTATCACGCATTGGCAGGAAAATTATGCATTTAATGTTATCTTGAAGCCACTTAGCTACTTGAAACATCAGAAGCTGGTCATCTCTACTTCTTTTGTCGCAATTATCTAAAGTCACAATAAGCCTTTTGTTGCGCCCCGTACAAAGGTAATTTATTAAGCGATTAAGATATAAGTCTTTATCACTTTTCTGCTTTTTTAAGTGTTCGTAATACTCTTCATTGTATTTGTCTGTTCCAGCCAGAATTTTAGCAGGTCCTTGCTCAAACTCCTTTACCTCATTGTAAAATATTTTTTTTTGCTCTTCAAAGCTATCAATTGAAATGTGCTTATTTATAGTTTTCAACTCGTCAATAATTTTATCGCTAACCCAGTCGTAAATTTTACTTTTATTCATTGGAGCGTTATTTAGATCGGCCTTAACCCATGTACTTGTTTTTACCAAGTCATCAGGTAAACAGACGTTTTTTAAATAGTCACAAAAAGTTGACTTTCCAACTCCAACATTACCTATTAATAAAATTAGTTGTCCTTTTCTGTTTCTTGTAATTTCACTCCTCAACGAACTAAATACTTTGTTGGGTTGTTTGGTATCATTTATCTTTGTTGTGATATTTTGTATTAGTATTGAATTATCCCTTTGAATAAGTTTTTCAATATCGGATACATGTTTTGTTCTCGATCCAGATGTTATATATGTATTTTTTACAACTTCTTCTTTTTCATCCTCAGTAACTGGATTAAACAAAAAATTATACTCTAATACCAATGATGCGCCAAAACTATTCTCAGGTAATTCTTCACCTTGAACAGTTTTCCCTCCTAGTAAAAGAGTCGGTCGATTATATTTACTATTAGCCCGCAATTTGCTTTTTAGGTTATTTGTCTCATTTTGAGTATTTGCTTTTGATAAAAAGTCTATCAATTTTAAATAATCATCTGAACAAGTACTATAGTTTTCACAATTAACTATAATTTGGGGAGTATCGCAATCTGCCGGGCCTGCCCAAATGCAATTGCCATTTGTTGAAACAACTCTTAGGCATGGATTAATATTTGGAGGATGAATTGAATTAAGCTCATTGGCATATAGCCTAGCTTCTCTATATGCCTGAGTCAAATCTTCATTGGGTTTCTTGACTTCAACAACTATTATAGGTATTCCGTTAGAAACAATAACGTAATCAGGAAAATAACTCTTTTTCTTTAGTCCTTTATTAATAGCAAACTGTCTTATATTTGGCTTTGTAAAATAGTCTGAACTTGAATAGCCTAGTCCATATGGTTCCATCTCAGTAATAAGAGGTAAGACGAACTTTTGCTCAACATCACTTTCATTACTTAATAAACTAAAATCACAAAACATAATATCCTCTGAAAGTTACCTTTTACTTATATATAAAACTGTATTTTGAAATACGTAAATTACAAGCTTAATTCTTATTAAACAAGTCTAATTATTTCTTACTAAAACCTTTAAAGGTACTGTGGAGAATTTGTAAAGTGTCGAGGTGGGGGGACCCCCGCCCGGTTTAGACAAATTTTTAACTTTTTTATTTAGGGGTACAAGTTGTAAGTTATTGGTAATTAATGTATTTTCTTGGTTTCAAAATGTACCCGGGGTACAAATTGAGCTCAAAGGGGGTACAAAATTTGTACCCCTAGAGGTACAAGTTGAGCTCAAAGGGGGGTACAAAAGGGGTACAAAAGGGGTACAAATCTACAGATATCTTCCATTATTTTGCTGAAATGATTTCCTGCACGTTAACGCTCCCACATTAATATAGATGGTCATTTTTTTGTAATAACAACTGTAGAATTAGAGGTATCACTTTGAGAGTACAAGAAGTATGTGACAAACATAATATCAGTCACAAGAATGTGTTGAAGCACTGCCAAAGAGGCAGATTCATCTTAGACGGTATCGTCTACACGGCTGAAGATGTTTCCAAGCCAGATGCCCGTAATGCCAAATGGGAGATTACTGCTTTAGAAGGCAAGCAACCTGAGCATGCTCAGGTTAGTGCCAAAGAAAAGCTCCAGCTGACTAAACAGAAGCATCTGGAGACGCAGATAAAAAAGCTTGAGCAGACCATAATGGAAAACCGTCTGGGGGTGTTTGAGGAATTTATTGATCTAAATACCACCTTATTGATAAAGCACCTAATGCCAATAACAGAATTTATGCTTGAACATTTAGCTGAAAAGGAGCACGACACTTGGAATCAATTAGTAGAGGACTGTACCAGGAATCTGTACACCGGATTATCGACAGCCGTATTCGAGTCGTTGCAGGAAGCTTAAGTGTCAAACATAAAGTGAGCCCGTCGGCATGGGCTGAAGAAAACGTAGATTTCAAACATGTAGTCTCAGCTCGAATCAGGAGCAAGCTTGACTTAAACTTAACGCCTTATCTGCGAGCTCCGATCGATGCCTGGGATTTTGCTGGAACTCGGCGTGAAGTAACAGTTTGTGCTCCAGAGCAGACCGGGAAGACCTTAGCTTGGGTGTGTGGTTTACTGTGGACCTTTATCTTTCAGCAATGTTTGTCACTGGTTTGTTATGAATCAGATGACAAGGCCGCTGAAATTAATACAGATAAGTTTAAGCCGCTAATGGAAGCCATTCCAGAATTAGCGGCCGAACTGGCTGTACCCAAAGCAGTAAGAGCTGATCGCTATAAGTTCTCTCAATTGACCAGTTTTTTTCAAGGCTCAGGGCGCAGAATTACCTCCAAGTCCGCCAAGATCAATGTCGCCGATGAGCTTGATGACTGGATAGATCATGCCGCTACCGTGGATAATCTTGAAGATATGCGAAAGCGTACCCGATCATTTGCTGAATCTATATTATATAAGGTGTGTACGATCAAGGGTTCTGACCGGGATTCAGCCACCGGGACTAAAGCCTCCAAGATCTGGCAGGAATTCAAAAGTTCGAGTATGGGTTTCTGGTATTTGAAATGCCAAAACCCTAAATGCTCCTCTTTACAAGGCGAGCACCCGGGATTGACCATGCGCTCAGCGGATATTCATAACTTGCAGTTTGACCTTGATGCCGAGAAGCGGTTGATTAGTGGAACTGCCCGACTAGTATGTCCAACTTGTGGATTTGAACACCCTGAGAAGATGAAAAGAGCAATGAACTTACATGGTGGTTACATCCATCGCCACCCGGAAAGACTGCAAGGCAAAAGTCCACATTACGGCTTCCAATGGGGGGTCTTAGCCAGTCAATTTGAGGCATTTGCTTGGGATAAGGTGGCGGCTATGCAGCTTAAGGCCGGGCACACTGGCGACTTGAAAAAGCAAATCTTATTTGATAACTCTTGGCGAGGGTTACCCTTTAAAGAACGTAAGGCCAACAGCCAACAGGTCGATGCTATCAGAAGCCATTGTGCGACAAAGCTTCCTGCGTCAGATACGATTGAAGCAGTATTTCTCTCCGCTGACACTCAGGATTATGGCTGGAAATGGGAGATTCGAGCCTTGGATATCAATTGCAACCGCTGGCAGCTGGCGTATGGGTTTTGTGAGTTTCTGGAACTTACAGCTGAAGAAAGAGATAAACACAACAGTCGTCGCAAGCTGGCTGCAGAGCATGAAGGCGGTGAAATTGTTCCAGTTGAAACGCTTGAAGATGTGTTATATAAGGAATATCTGGGTATCCAACCCATCCTTGGTATAATTGATGAAGGTGGACATCGAGGTTACGAAGTGCGGAATTTTGTGGCTAAACATCGACGGTTGTACACCTATAAAGGTGACAGTCGTGGCAGTCAAAAGTTCTGCTTGTCCAAAAACTATCCCAAACTCATCTTGGCCCGCAAAAAGGAATATCAAGCTCACTTATTACATTACATATATACCCAAAACAACCGGGATAATTTCTATTGGTATTTGCTGCCAGAGCAGGAGGTTAGTCAAGAGTATGTGCGTGAACTCAGTGCGATGCGTCCTGATTCCAGTAATAAAAAAGAAGGGCACATGTATGAAAACTATGTCCATAACAGTCGGGTGCATGACTACTTTGATACCAGTAAGATGTATCTGGTAATTGAGGATTTTGCCATTGCCTATTTGGCTAAAAGCTGTTGGCAGCAAAAAAAGGCAGAATGCCTCAATATTCCAAAATCCTCACCAAAGAAAGCAGAGACAACCTTGACGCCAATCAAAAGCAATTGGATGAAAGGATTCTCTTTAGGTTAACGGTGCTTCTATTTAAAAAAGGAGCGCTTTTTTTATGCATGAATTTCCTAAAGAATTAACTTCCGGTTTCAGTCACAGCTGGGAGGTTACTTTGCCGGAGTATCCGACTTCAGAAAGTTGGAATATACGCTATCTGGTTCGTATTAAATCGGATAGGCTTCTGGATATCCCAGCTACAACCAGTGATAACGCCTATCAATTCTCCATATCCAGTGATGATTTAAAGGGAGTTTTGCTTTCCGTAGTGCCGTGGCAATGTGTTGCGGTCAAAGGTGATATAAGAAAGTTAGTGACAAATGGCAAGGTCAAATTGGTTCCTGATTTATCTGATACCAGTGTTGACTTCCGGGATTATCCAGAAAAAATGCTTGCAGCTGTAGATGCAGTACTGGAAGGACGGTTGGACGATCCAATAACTGAGGTTGAATACAATGGTAGGCGTTTAAAGTACCTGCCAGTAAATGAATTACTTGAGCTCAGGAAAATGTTTTTAACGATGCTGCCGCAGAATCAAAGAATCCAAACTATTAGAATGGAGTTCAGGTGATGCGAAAACTTTTGAAGCAAATTTTCCGAAGGCCCGCAAATGCTAATAATCGTCGTTTTCAAGCCGCCCGTAATAGTCGCTTGGAAATGGACTGGATAGTTGATCCTCTTACTTGCAATGAAGAACTTAGAAGTGATCTTAGGCTGTTGAAATTACGGTCTCGTGATCTGGCTAAAAACAACTCTACTTACATCAAATGGCTTAAAATGCGTGAAACCAACATTATTGGCAATGCCGGAATTCGCTTGATGATGCGAGTTAAAAATGTTGATGGTGAACCTGATACCAAGGCTAATGATCAAATTGAGCAGCACTGGCATATTTGGGGGAAACGCCGCAACAAATATTGTGCTTACAAACAGAATTTAAGCTGGTTGGACTTGCTGGGATTAGTAGACCGCACGCTGGCGGTGGATGGTGAGTGCTTTGTACGTAAAGTTTATAATGCAAACAACCCTTACAGCTACAGTTTGCAAATTATTGACTCCATGGAAATCGACATTGATTACAACCTTGATAACTATCATGGCAACCAAATCTTTATGGGGATTGAACTGGCTCATGATGGTGAAGTTTTAGCCTATCATAGAAAGCTGTCGCCCGGCGGGGTTGGCGTCAGACATGAACGTATTCCGGCTACTGATGTTTACCATATTTTTCAGGTGTCATTTGCCGGACAGTTGCGAGGTTACCCCCTGTCCAGCGGAGCCATACTGGATTTAAACATGGCTGATAAATACGAGGAGACATGTTTAGTTGGAGCACGGGTATCAGCATCCCATATGGGGTTTATAACTGATAATAACGGAACAGGCACTACCGTAGATCCTACTGGGAAAGCAAAGCAACAGGAACTGCCTAGACTCAGCATGGAGCCGGGGGTATTGCTGGAATTACCTTCAGGTCGTGGTCTGGTAACGCATTCACCTCAGCAACCAGTATCGGCTTTTGCCCCATTCATGAAAAGCATTGGCAGGAGCGTGTCCCAAGGCTTGACTGTTGCTTATAACAACTTGTTTGAAGACTTGGAAGGATTAAGTTTTTCAGCCTTACGTGCCGGGGCTATTGCCGAGCGGGATATGTGGAAAATGGCCCAGCGTTTTATGATAGAAGCTTTTATTGAACCCGTATTTGCTGACTGGCTCAGGATGCTGCTGTTATCCGGTCTTACCGATCTACCGCAAGATAAATATCGCAAGTTTTTGGCCGATCACTGGCAGCCCCGGCGCTGGGATTGGGTAGATCCTTTGAAAGACGCCAATGCCAATGCGAAAAAGCTTGAACTTCAGGTAACTTCCCGTCGTCGGATATGCAGTGAGATCGGGCTGGATTTTGATGATGTCATTGCCGAATTGGAACAGGAAAAAAAGCTGCTGGCCCAATATGGGTTAACGCCTGAATTATTTAATGAAAAGCTGTTAAATAAAGCAGGAGCTAATAATGACACAAAAAAGTGAATTAGAATTTAAACCAGCGGCCAGAAGCCATCAAATCGGGGCTCCTGAAGTGTTGGATGAGGAAAATATGACATTGCGGTTTTCACTGTCGAGTGAATACCCGGTCAGGCGCTTTGATTACACTAGAGATGAGCATTTTATGGAAATTCTTTCACATCGAGCCGAAGATGTGGATTTAAGCCGCTTTGCTACTGGAGCTGCATTTCGTGATGGGCATTGTGGCGATCAGGTTGGGGTAATTTCTGATCCTGAAGTCAGAGATCAAAAACTCTTTATTACAGTGCGGTTTTCCAAGGATAATGAACGTGCCAAACTGATTTACAATGACATGAAAAATGGCATTCGACGTAATGTCTCAGTTTGTCCGGAGTATACAGCGCCCGGACAATTAGAAGCAGATAAAATCGAGAATTTACGAGCCATTCGTTTCCCGTGGTGTCCGGTCCACGGGGCTACGGTAGCAGACCCGGCAGACCCTACAGTCGGCGTCGGCAGATCAAGGCCGGAATCTGAAAACGTGCTCCTCAAATATGTTGATAATAATACCCAAATTGAAAAGGATGAAACTATGTCAGAAACAATCTCAACAGAAAATGTCGAAGTATTTACCGCTCCAGAACGCAGCCAAATTACCGGAAATGACAACTCGGATTTGGACCGAGCAATAACCAATGAACGTAAGCGAGTTCGCGAAATTAATGCTATTGCTGAACAACTTAAGATGCAGGAAGCTGGTATGCGAGCAATTGAAGATGGTATGCCGCTGGATGATTTTAGGAAAACGGTAGTGAACTCTTTAGCTGCACGCCAGAATATTACCATGACCAAGCCAGTTACTGAGATTGGCATGAGTAAAAAAGATATGAGCCAGTACAGTTTGACTCGCGCGCTGCGGCAGGTAGCTGAAGGTAAAGCCCTTGACGGTATGGAGAAAGAGTGTTCCGACGAAATGGCTCGTCAGCTTAAAAGAGCTCCACAGGGATTTTATATTCCTAGTGACATTGTCAATATGCGGGGTAATGTTGTCGGAACTGATGCTAAAGGCGGTTACCTTGTAGACACTGAACTTAGACTTAACTCAATGATTGAAGAGCTTTATAATGCAATGGTACTACCGCAGCTTGGCGTAAAAATGCTGCATGGCTTAACTGGTGATGTTGCCATACCGACTGATGACGGTGGCGTGAACAGTTATTGGTTGCAAGAAAATGGTGAGCCCAGTGTCTCTGAATTTAAAGTTGGGCAGATTTCCATGAAGCCGCATACCGTTGGTTCCTTTATTAACCTGTCACGCCGTCTGCTGATTCAAAGTGGGTCTTGGGTGGAAGCTTTTGTGCGTTATAAAATTATGCGGGGTATTGCCTTAGAGATTCAGCGAGCAGCACTGTTGGGTACTGGAAAAAGCAATGAGCCAATCGGCTTGCTGACTGCTCTCAAAGACGAACAACTGATTAAAATTGGCACTAATGGTGGAGCCCCACTGCTTAAGCATTTGATTGCGCTTGAAACTAAGGTTGCCGATGCTAATGCTGATTTTGGTACTATGGCTTACCTGACTAACTCTGTGATATTTGGCAAACTGAAACAGACTCCGGAGTTTGAAGAGGCTTTCACTCGTCCTATTCTAAAGACAGGCAGTGACGGTACTGGCGAAATTAATGGCTACAAAGCTTATCGCACCAACCAGATTCCTAAAGACTTAGTAAAAGGCAGCAGCAAGGATTGTTCTGCAATTCTTTTTGGTAACTTCTCCGCAATGACACTTGGCTTCTGGTCTGGTCTTGATATTACCGTTGACCGGGCTACCAAGGCGGCATCGGGGGCAGTAAATGTCATCGCCTTGCAGGATTGTGATGTAAAAGTTACTCGTCAAGAATCCTTTGCTGCAATCAAGGATGCAAGAGTAGTGGTGTGATGTTTGATAAGTCTAATAAAACTATCCTCAGGACGTTAGGGGAGCCGGTCAGCAGTGATGCTGGCCGGTTCCGGGCCTTGGTAGACTTTGCCGAAATCAGCGGTAAACTCGGAGGCTTTAAAAAAGATTATAGTAAGATGGAACTAGTTATGCTTGAAACTGATGCTGCTAAACTTAAAATTGGCTCTCCAGTAATAGTTCGTCAGAAAACTTACCGAATTGCGGATAAACTCAATGATGGTGGCAGCATGGTGAAAATGCCTTTAACGGACCCCAGTACGGCCAGCGCTCCATCAAATACTAATTGGGCGGAATTTTAAGTGATACAGCCGTTAATAGACTTAAACCTAGAGCAGAATCAGGAAGTCAAATATGCGTTAAAGCACTATTCTGTTGCTGCTGAAAAGGCCTTAAAACGAGCTGTACGCAAGCTCTTCCGCCATTACAACTATAAGATTAAACGGAGCTTGAGTCGAAATTTAAAAGTACCGCAAAAGACTTTAAAAAAGCGACTTATAACCAACCTTAAAATAAGAAAAGGCGTGGCCAAAGGGCGCATCTGGTTTGGAGCTAACCCGATACCATTTCATAAACTGGGCTCCATTCGGCTCGTTAAGTCCAAAGGTGGAGTGAAAGCCGGACAACATTTTGCCAAAGGAGCTTTTATTTATAATGGCTTGGTATTTAAACGAGTTGGAGTAGCCAGATTTCCCATAAAAAGAGTTGATCTATGTATTGATGCTGATGCCAGACGGATTTTTGAAAATATGGGAATGCAAAATCCTGCTGTGGTCGCCAGAAAGTTTGACGAGATATTTAAACAGGAACTTAACTTTGCGATGAATCATGAGTAATTTTAAACAATTTTGTACAGCAATAGAAATGACTGTAAAAGAAGAGTTTAAGTCCGATCAAGTCTGTGTAAGATGGCTGGAGTCCGCGGATAAAGAGCTGCCTGCACCTGCTATCCTTCTGGACATTGAACAACTGGATATTGGGGTGGATGCAGGAGATGGCCGGCTGCCTTTGGAATGTTCTTTATGTGCCTTTTGCGTTATGAGTGTTAAAACTCCATCCTATGAATTGGCAGTTAAGGGCTTTGCAGCCAGACTGATGAAGCTGTTACGGCATAATAATTTTAAGATTGATGCGGTCACTCTCCCTAAAAACATTACGGCAGAGGGAGTCGACTTTTCACCGGGTAAGGCTGGTTATATTTGTTGGGCGGTAACTTGGCAGCAAACAGTTTATGTTGGTGAAGATGTGTGGAACTCTGCTACCATCATGCCGACAGAGGTTAAGTTCCGCTTGCAGCCTGATGGTTGTGCTACAGATGAGGATGATTATGAATCACTTTGAAATTACTGAATTACAACGCACCACTGCTAATTTAGTGCGAATTGGCACGATTGTGGAAGCTGATTATGATCATGCATTAGTCCGGGTTAAAATTGGCGACCTTTTGACTAACTGGCTTAGTTTTACCACCCTGCGAGCGGCTAAAGTTACATTATGGTGTCCGCCAGAAGTTGGAGAACAGGTTATCGTTATCAGCCCGGGTGGCAATTTAGCTCAAGGCATAGTCATCCCTGCCATGTATCAAGATAAATTCAAAGCAACCGATTCAAAGTCAACTACTACTAAACTGTCTTTTGCTGATGGCGCTAAGCTCGAGTATGACTCAGAGGCTCATCATTTACAAGCTACTTTACCCGGCGGCGGCAAAACTACCCTTGTTTCAGAAGGTGGCATTACCATTACTGGTGATATTACCGTCACTGGTCAGATTATCAGCACTGGCGATCAGGTTGCGGGTGGAATCTCTCAAATAAATCATACGCATGGTGGAGTTGAAGCGGGTGGAAGTAATACGGCTGCACCACATTAATTTAGCAGGCCAGCAACTATGATTGTCGCTGGCCTGTCTGACACAAGCTAGGTCTTTTAACCTAATTTGCAATTTCTTTCTTATCACTAAAACACACAATGGTAATAATATAATATTTATTTCATTTGTTGATTTCTATTTTTTTGACGTTAGATGGTTCTTCTTTAACCTTTGGAAGCTTTAAAGTTAAAACTCCATTTTTAAAATTTGCCTTGATATTTTTGGCATCAATGTTGTCAAATAGAGGAAAAGTTCTTTCAAAATAGCCATATTGGCATTCAGCTAAGTGAGTTTTATCATCTTTGGAAAAGTTTTCTTCTTTCTTTTCACCTTTGATTCTTAAATAATTGTCGAAGACATCGACAGAAATATCCTTTTCATTCATGCCCGGCAATTCAGCTTTGATGCTAATTTCCTTTTTGGCTTCACTAACATCAAATTTTGGAGAGAACTCTGATTTAAAGCTTGTAGGCCAGTTAGTTTGCATTGATAGTTCATTAAAAAACCTATCGAATAGACTATTCATTTCTGAATGAAATTCACTAAATATATTTTTAGGTTCATACTTGGTTAATTCACTACTATTGCTTTTTTTTCTCCATGGAAAAAGTTCCTTAATCATAATTACCCTCCTTAGAGTTTAAACTTTAACATTTATTTAGACATAATAGGTATTTTTTTTACCTTTGCTTGCTCACGTCTTGGTAAAGTTATTGTTAAGACCCCATTTTTGTATTGTGCAGAGATACTATCATAGTCAATTTCTGCACTCACATCAAAAACTCTCTTAAAGACTCCATAATTAAATTCAGAATTAACGACCTTAAGCCCATTATGATTAAACTCATTTTGCCAGCCAGTAATTGTTAACTCTCTATTTTCAAAACGAATATCAATTTTATCCTTATCAACCAATGGCATATTGCAGATAACTTTTATAAAATCATTTTCTTCAATAATATCTACTTGAGGAGTTTTTTCATTAGCAACTTGTGCCAACTCTACTTTCGAACTAGCACTATCAGAATTTTTATCTTTAATTTTATTTACCATTTCAAAGCTCTCCTGACTATCCTGAAGTTATAGATATTCTTTTGGGTTTGCTTTGTTCAGATCTAGGCATGCTGATAACTAAAAACCCATCTTTAAATTCGGCCTTTACATTATTACTATCGATATCAAATGGAAGTTTAAAACTGCGTGAAAAATCCCCATAAACTCTTTCTTGCCGCTGATATTTACTGTTATCACTTAAAACAGGTTCTTCGATATTTCCTTCTATCGCTATTCTGTCTTTTTCAGCTAATACATTTAAATTTTTTTCCAATACCCCGGGAATCTCAGCACAGAAAATTACTTTTTCATCATTTTGATAAATGTTAACTGCTGGAAAGCGTCCATGTCGATGACTTAGTAGCTTATCCATTTCTTTTTGAAATACGAAGAAATCTACCCATGGATTTATAAACATGATGTTCCTCCTTTCTTTAAATCTTTTAGTAATTTATTACAAAGCAATTACAAGTACAACATTTAATACAGATTTTTTAGAAATTATTTTCTACATCATATCAGAAGTTGTAAAGTGAATAAATAAAATGAAAGGATGATTACGTAATAAAGGAGTATCTAACAAATGAACTTTTGTCAATACTTCTATACAAAAAGGGCCTCCAACTTGCGGCAAGAGGAGAAATGCAAGCTGGAGGCCGAAGGTCTATTGGCACAAGGGTATTGAAATTGTGTTTACTTAGATCAGTTTAGCATGAATATTGTTCATTAAGTACATTAGTTTTTTGAAAAATATTTTAAATATTTTTAAATAAACCATTCAAACTGGGAAGATAGCAGTGCAGCATTACAATAATGGGGATCTCCAGCCTAGAGAAAGGGGGTAACTTAGACTGGAGATCATAATGACTTTTACTGCGAACCTAACATTCAATATTACTCTATCCTGTGGAGTATATAATAAATTATAAATGGTAAGTTAATATTTATCAACTTTTTCTATTATTTTCATCATTTTGAACTGAGGTTAACGTCCTTTTTATATAAAAAGGGAAGCGTTATGACTGGAATAGACAAATATACCGGAATATAAATTTAGCAGGCCAGCGACAATCACAGTCACTGACCTGTCTGCGTTAAGTTAGGCCTTTTAACCTAATTTGCAATTTCGTTCTCACCACTAAAACACACGTCAATAGAACCATAAAGACTTATTATATTACAATTATTGCTATTTGTCAACAAGTCCATATAAAAAGTGCCTCCAGTCTTATTGCGAGGAGCTGCAGACTGGAGGCAAGCTTTTAGAGTAAGATTGCGTTCAAACACTTTTAGCTTGTAGAGCTATAGATAATTATATGTGACAAATGAATTTTTGTCAACATTTCTTTACAAAAAGAGCCTCCAGCTTGCACGACAAAGAATACAAACTGGAGGCAACGTCTTATCTACACCATTGGATAACCACAAGTATAATGTCAGGATATGTAAAAACAAGTTGCTTTATTTATTCTAACAAACTCCTAACACGGGTTAACGCTTTTTCTATATAAAAAAGGAAGCGTTATGACTGGGATAGACAAAGCTACCGGAAAGGCCTTGAGTGGCTTAGCTCACTTAAAACAATCGATCAATGACATACTTACCACCCCACTGGGCTCCCGAGTGATGCGTCGAGACTATGGCAGCCGACTGTTTCAGCTGATAGATGCACCATTGAATTCTGAAACTTTGGTAGAGATTTATGCTGCAACTGCTGAAGCTCTGCTGAAATGGGAGCCAAGGTTCAAACTCCATAGCGTAAAGGCAAGCCGGGTACAGGCTACTGGCCGAGTTGAAATAATACTTACTGGCGAATATCTCCCTGAGGGTAAAAGCATTACTTTGGAGGGAATCATTCTATGACTAACTTTAATGCCATTGATTTAAGTCTACTAAAGGCCCCTGAAGTCCTTGAAAAATTGAATTTTGAACAGATTCTTGCAGAAATATTGGCTGATTTAAAGCGTAGATTTCCTGAATTTTCGGCTATTACGGAAGCTGATCCTGCTTATAAGATTCTGGAAGCTGCAGCTTACCGGGAAGTAGTCATTAGGCAACGAGTTAACGATGCTGCCAAGGCTAATATGCTAGCTTATGCGACTGGGAGTAACTTAGATCACTTGGGAGCGTTATTTAATATTAAGCGCCATGTGGTAATCGAGGCAACAAATGAATCAACAGCAACTTATGAAGATGATACCGCCTTGCGGCAACGCATATTGCTGGCCTTGGAGGGTATCACTACTGCAGGCAGTAAAGAGAGCTATATTTTTCATGCTCTCTCTGCCTGTGGCAAAATTGCGGATGCATCAGTCTACAGTCCCAGGCCGGCTGAGGTTGCAGTAACCTTGCTGTCACGAGAAAATAATGGTATTCCATCTGAAGAAACTCTTAGTAAAGTAAGAGCTCGACTTGGCTCAGAAAAAGTCAGGCCACTTACCGATAAGCTTACGGTACAAGCTGCTACTATTCAGAGCTATAATGTAGCGGCTACTCTTAAAATAAAACCCGGTGCAGCCAGTAGTCTAATTATTGCCGAAGCCAAGAAAGAATTAAGGGCTTATGCTCAAAGAAGCTTCAAACTCGGTGCAACCGTGGCCTTAAGTGGTATCTATGCTGCGCTGCATCAGGTTGCCGGAGTTGAAAAAGTCACTTTAGCTACACCAAAGACTAATATCACTACCAAGGTTAACGCTGCCCCACTATTAGAAACTGTAACCATAAATGTGGAAGATTAAATGACTTTATTGCCGCCCAACGCATCTGATTTTGAGAGAGCTGTGGAAGCTGTAACTGCCCGGCTGGAGAAAATTCCAGTTCCGTTAGGTAGCTTGTGGAATCCTGAGAGTTGCCCGACTGCCTTATTGCCGTGGCTGGGGTGGGCGTTGAGCATTGATGTCTGGGATGACGCTTGGACTGAAACCCAGCAACGGGAAATAGTGGCCCGGCAATATGAGATTCATGCTCACAAAGGAACCATTGGTGCTTTGCGTGAGGCTTTGGATGCTTTAGGGTGTCGGCTCAAAGTGACCGAATGGTTTGAGCAAAAACCTGAAGGGGCTCCCTATACCTTCAAAGTTGAGGTTGAAGCTGGAAATTATGGTCTGAGCAAAGCACAGCAAAATATGATTACAGAGACAGTGGAAGCTACTAAAAATGCCCGCAGTCATTTAAGTGCACTAAAGACAATTGGTTGCAGCAATAGCTGCTGCCGATTTGCTGGTGCTACCTTTACTGGTGGAATTACAGGAATATATCCGCTTGCCAACAGAACCATGCAGCAGGAGTCCAAGCACTACATCAGTGGCTCCAGTGTTTCCGGAGAATTTGTAATAATCTATCCTCCAGTGATTAAAGGCGTGGAACATAAGGTCGGCTGGTATATAGCAGCAGGCCCGGTTTATGAAAAAGATATGGTAACTATTTATCAAAGAGGTATAATATGAGTTTTTATTCAATCCTGACTCGGACTGGTCAGGCAGCTTTGGCCAATGCTGGTTCGTTGGGGCACACCGTGAAGTTAAGTCACATGGCGGTCGGAGATGGCAGCGGCAAGGCGGTCAATCCTGATGAACACGTCAGCAAGCTCACTAATGAGGTCTATCGAGGGACCTTGAACCAATTGGCGGTGGACGAAAATAACCCCAACTGGTTGATTGCGGAATTGATTATTCCCTCAGAAGTAGGCAGCTGGACGATTCGAGAGGTGGGAATTTTTGCTGAAAGTGGACATCTTTTTGCCTATGGTAATTTTCCTGATACCTATAAACCTAAAATCAGTGAAGGTGCCAGCCGAGAATTGGTTATCCGGATGGTATTACAAGTATCCAGTACGGCGAATGTTGAATTAAAAGTCGACCCGGCAGTGGTTCTGGCCACCAGAGACTATGTTGACAGGGCTGATCAAGTCAAGATTAATGAACATGAGGCAAAAGATAATCCGCACCCGCAGTATGCGTATAATCGTAACTGTTTGATAAATGGTGATTTCGCGTTGTGGCCACGAGGTGAGTCTTTTACTGATACATCTGGCGGGACATATTATACCGCTGCCCGGTGGAGAGTTAGCTTTAAACCAAAATCGGCTCGCACAGTCAATGCTACCAGACAGGGTAATTCTCTCAGAGTTGACATTATGGATGCAACTGAAGTGGTAAATTTGGGGCAGTTCGTTGAGAATTTCAAGGCGGAAGCTGGTGAAACATTCACCCTTTCGTTTGAAGTAAAAAGCGATAAGGACCGCCGTATTTATGGTCCGGCTATCCTTGGCAAAGGAAAATTGATTCCTGATAAAAGCAATCCAAGCGTTCATAATGGAGAATGGCAGAAAATTGTTTTCTACTATAATTTTAATGAATCTTACTTTGGGAATCTACCAGTTTATCTCTGTGGTGATTTTGGTAAAGGTAATAGCTCAGTGAGTTTTAGAAGAGCACAGTTTGAGCCCGGCAAACTTGCTACCAACTTTACAACGCAGGGCTTCATGCTGGAGCAGCTTAAAAGTCAGCGTTTCCATTACCGCACCGTACAGGGCGAAAATTATCCCATCGCTATGGCCTATGATGTTTCGGGAGGGTTTTGCACATTCAAAATTCAATACCCAGTCCAGTTGACTGGCAAGCCCTCAGTGGCAGTTCATGGCAACATTTGTTACCAGCGAGCTCATGGAGAAGTTAAAAAATTTAAGCATATTTCACAGCTCTATGTCGGCTCTGAGTGTGCGATACTGCAGGGTACTTTTGACCCTACTGACCGTGGCGGGCAACCATGGATCACTGTCTTTTCAGATGGGGACAGCTATATCGATTTTAACGCAGAAAAATTAGGAGAATAAATAGCTATGTATGAAACAACTATTGACGGGGTAATTCGCATTGCAGACGGCATGTACATTCCGGTGGCAGAGGAAAACTCGGACTACAGATATTATCTGAAATGGCTGGAAAATGGCAATAAACCCCGTCCGATTCGACCCTCGGAATATCACAAATGGGACGACAAGAATCATAAGTATGTTGCTGATGAAGAGCAGAGCAATGAGCTATGCCGGAGGCTCAAAAACGAAGCTGATATTAAGACGAAACAGCAAATTATCTACGGCTTCAGTTTTAAAGAGCAGAAGGTGCTGCTGTCCTTGGAGCGGCAGCTGAACTTTAAAGTCGATTATGATTTACGTGAAAAACTCAGCTATCCGGTGAAAATAAGCACCAAAACTGGCTATTTAAGTTTCGAGAGCAAAGAGGAATATGCCAAATTCTACGAAGCCGTAGCCCAACATGTGCGTACTTGCATCGAAACCGGGCATAAGGAAAAAGACGCTCTGGACGAAAAAGACGCAGTAGAACTAATTAAATACTTGGAAGAAAACTTTTTAACCAAACAAGGAGTGGCAAAATGCCTGGACAATTCTTACACGGCGTGGAACTAATCGAAATCGATGGCGGTGTGCGTCCCATTAAAACCGTAAAAAGCTCGGTAATTGGCCTGATCGGAACCGCCCCCGAGGCCAAGGATGAGGATTTTCCCCTTAACACGCCGGTACCAGTTATTGGCAGCTTGACTGCAGCTGCTAAGCTGGGTAAAAAAGGCACCTTGTATCAAGCGATACAGGGTATTTTTGAGCAGGTTGGCGCTATGGTGGTGGTTATCAGGGTAGCTGAGGATAACGAGAGTACCAAAACCATCAGCAACATCGTTGGTGGTGCCGATGACAAAACTGGTGCCTATACTGGCATCAAAGCGTTTTTGGATGCCAAAGCAGTAACTCAGCTCGAGCCCAGAATCCTGATCGCTCCTGGCTTTTCTCATGAAAAAGCGGTAGCGGCAGCCTTGGTCAGCGCGGCTGAGCGTCTGCGAGCGGTGACCATTCTTGATGGCCCAAACACCAAAGATGTTGAAGCTATAAATTTCCGTAAAACTATTGACAGTAAACGAGCTTATATTGTTGACCCGCAGGTAAAAATTTGGGATACTCTGAGCAACAAAGAAGTCGCTGCCCCAGCCAGTTCCAGAGTCGCCGGTATGATTGCCAAAAGTGACAATGAACGCGGCTTTTGGTGGAGTCCTTCCAATCAGCCGATTTTGGGCATAACTGGCACTGCTCGGCCGATTGACTTTAAGCTGGGCGATGCCAACTGCCGAGCTAACCACCTGAATGGAAAAGAAATAGCAACTATTATTCAGGAGGATGGCTACCGGCTTTGGGGTAATCGTACCTGCAGTAGTGACCCTAAATGGGCATTCCTGAATGTGGTTAGAACTGCGGATATGATTCAGGACAGCATCCAACGAGCTCATCTTTGGGCGGTGGATAGAAATATTACCAAAACCTATATCGAAGACGTGGTAGCCAGTGTCAATGCTTACCTGAGGACTCTTACTAAAATAGGAGCAATTCTTGGCGGCAAATGTTGGGCAGACCCGGAATTGAATACTCCAAGTGAGTTGATGGCCGGCAAACTCTATTTAGACTTTGACTTTACCCCGCCAGCCCCAGCTGAACACATCACCTTCCGTAGTCATTTGGTGAATGGCTATTTTAAAGAACTATTTAAACAATAAGGAAATAAGATTATGCTGGATAATATTTTAGCAAACTGCAATGTATTCGTGGATGGCAAAGGCTACGCTGGTAAGTGCGAAGAACTTTCTTTGCCTAAACTGACCTTGAAAACCGAAGAATTCAGAGGTGGTGGTATGGATGCCCCCGTCGAAATCGACATGGGCATGGAAAAACTGGAAGCGGCCTTTGATCTCAATGGCTATGAATCTGATGTGCTTAAGTTCTATGGGGTTGCCGACGGTAATAAAGTGCCGTTGCGCTTCAAAGGTGCCCAGCGCCAGAGTGATGGTGCTATTAAACCGGTTGATATTGAGATGACTGGCATGCTTAAAGAAATCGATATGGGCAGCTGGAAGGCTGGCGAACGCGCCAAGACCAAATACACCATGAATCTTAACTACTACAAATTCTCACTCGACGGCAATGTCATCTACGAAATTGATATCATGAACAACATCCGCAAAATCAATGGTAAAGACCAAAAAGCTGCGGAACGCAAAGCTATAGGAATGTAATAATTATGGAAAAGGTTAAACTTGAATATGCAATCGAAGTAAATGGTCAGGAAGTGACTGAACTTGAGGTACGTCGCCCGACCGTCAAAGATCAACTTGCGGCAGAGCGCAAAGGTAAAAATCAGTACCAAGGTGAAAAGGAAGTCATGATGTTTGCTGATCTTTGCTGCCTTGCTCCGGAAGACATCTACAAAATGGATATGAAAGATTATCTCAAGCTGCAGGAAGTATTTAAGCATTTTTTATCCTGACGCCTGACCAGACCCGTCGAGCGTGCATTGCGCTGGCCAGTCATACTGGCTGGCCGCTCAGGGAGTTAGAAGCAATGCCGCTTGACGAGCTAATTGCTTGGCTTAATGCGTGTCCACAACAAGAAAATTGACCTTATAGCAAGGAATCAATAATGCAGAAAAAATCTAATACCTTTATTATTGGAGCAGCTTTGGGTGGCAGTTTTGATCGAACCACCAGAAAGGCCGAAAAGACTTTATTCAAGGTGGGTAAGGTCTATTCGACCAATGTCAAAAAGCTTAATGCCATCAAAACCATTAAGGCAACACGCCAAGAGCTGGACAGGCTAAAAAATACGGAAACCTCTACCGCTAAAGGCGCTAAGGAATTAGCCAAAGATATTAAGAAAGTACAAAAATCGCTTTACAAAGCTGAACGGCAAGCCAAGGGGTTTGGTCTGCAGCTGGATAAAGACTTGCGGCGCCAGAAACTCTTCACTAGTCTCAAAATAGGCGCTGCCTATACTGGGAGCTCAATGCTCCGCCTTGGCAGTGGAGTTGTTAAACTCGGTGGGCTGGCAACGGCTTCACTTGGTGCAGCCTTTGCTATGACTAAAACTCTGGCTGGAGGTATGGATGAAGTGGCTAAAACCGCCCAAAAACTGGCTATTGGAGCTGAGCCTTTGCAGGAACTGCAACATGCTGCTCAATTGGCGGGAATGGAGACTAATGAATTTAATAATGCGCTTGAAAGGCAGATTAAGAACACCGCGGATGCAGCTTTAGGCATTGGGGTGGCAGTGCGAGCTTATGAGCAGCTTGGGCTTGAGGCTGCTGAAATGAATCAACTTTCACCCGAAGAACAACTAAGCAAAATCGCTGACGCCTTGCAGGATGTAGAAAATAAAGGTGATCGCTTACGGATTGCTCAAGAAATCTACGGCCGCTCAGGCTCGAAGATTGTAAATTTACTCAATAGAGGCTCTAAGGGTATCAGTGAAGACCGACAAGATGCCAGAAATACTGGCAATGTCGTTAAAGCCAAAGATCTAAAAGCGGCTGAAGATTTCAATGACGAACTGCTGCGGTTTAAAAGCATATTTTCAGGAGTTACGAAAATCGTGGGCTCTTCATTAATACCAGTTTTTACTGGCATGATGCAGGACTTTAAAACGTTTTTCACCGAGAATCGTGAGCAAATTGGGCAATGGGCGGCTGAAGTTGGTGCGGCTGTAAAAGATTTTGTCGTTTATGGCAGTGAGTTTTTAGGCATGATATTCACTGCGGTTTCATGGATAGGAGAACTCATCAATTGTACTATCGGTTTTAAAGGCGCGGCAATACTTACGGTTGGACTTTTAGCCGTTAAAGTGGCGAGTTTATTTACAATTTTTGCGCCGCTATTTCCACTGATTACTACTGGAATCTATGCCATCGGCACCGCGTTAATGACTACTCCGGTAGGCTGGATTATTGCCGGAATTGCCGCTATTGCTGGAGCGGCATATTTGATTTACGAATATTGGGACCCGATTTGTGATTTTTTCGGTGATCTATGGGCTGATGTAATTGGCTTATTTAAGGTCGGTTGGAGCTGGGTACAAAAGCTATTCAGTTTTACCCCTTTAGGGATGGTTATTAAGAACTGGAAGCCACTATGCAGTTTCTTCGGTAACTTATGGGATTTCATTATCGGTGGCGCCAAGCGTACTCTCGGTTGGATTTTGAAAAAGTTTAATATAATTGGTCGCATCTGGCGAGGCGTTAAAAGTTTGTTTGGTGGTGGTGGAGAAACCAAAACGGTCACGGCAGATAACAAAGCGGACAAAGTCATTAAAAATGCCCAAGCTACCACCCCGGCTGCAGTTATGCAGCGTAATCAAAAGAATTCTGCCAATATCAACAACAATAACCACATTACAATCAATACGCAGCCCAACCAAAACCCCGAAGAAATTGCTGAACTAGTTATGCGTAAGCAGCAAGAACAGGAAAACGACCGCAGACACGGAGGATTATACGATTATGAGCCAAGTTATGCTTAAACTAGGGAAGCTAAAATTTGCGGTTGATACCGCTGTTTATGCTAATCTGCAGCGAGAATACAATTATAACTGGTCCAGTCAGAATCGTTTACAGAATACACCTGTCTGGCATTTTACCGGGTTGGGCGAACAAATCATCCAGCTGGGAGGTTGCAGTTACCCCGGCAAAATGGGTAGTAGTTGCTTTTTTGGTGAACTTACCAAAGCCGCCGAACAAGGTAAATCACTTTTGTTGGTCAGTGGCACCGGAGAAATACTTGGCTACTGGGTTGTAAAATCCTTCTCTCAGAAAGACTCAAGTTTTGCGTTGGGTGGAGTACCCCAAAAAGTAAACTTTACCATCAAGCTTAGCTATTATGGAGAACAGCAACATGCGTTATAAAACTCAAGATGGCGACATGCTCGATGCTATTTGTTTTAAGTATTATGGCAGAGAAAATGCCATAATAGATGTCCTTGAAGCTAACCCCCATTTAGCTGACCATGGCTGCAGGTTAACGGCCAACTTACTTATAGAACTACCGGACTTGCCGGAAGTCGAACAAACTATGGTCAGCTTATGGGATTAATATGGAATGCACCTTTACAATCAAAGCCGAGAATGAAGATATAACTGCCGCTATCCGGCAGCGACTCATTAGTCTTGAACTGGTTGATGAAAATGGAATAACCTCAGATTCTTTGAGGCTTACTCTGCGGGATTCCGATAACCTAAACTTGCCTAGAAAAGGGGTTAAGCTTTCAGTCTCAATTGGCTATAATGGGAAGTTAATTCCCAAAGGAGTCTTTACCGTAGACAAAGTGGGCGTATCAGCTCCTCCTCCTGTCATGGTCATTACTGCCCGTGGCGCAAATTTAAGTAGAGAACTCAGGCAGCCTAAAAACCGTTCATGGCATGAACTCACTTTGGGAGAATTGCTCGAACGGCTGGCGGCTGAACATAACATGTCAGCTAAGCTGCCTGATGAACTCAAAGGCGTTTATATCCCGCATGTCGATCAGACTGATGAATCGGATGCCCACTTTTTAACTCGACTTGCCGCCGAAAATAATGCGGTATTCAAACCCAACGGCAAGTATTTGATGCTGGTCAAAATAGGCCAAAATCAATCAAGTTCCGGTAGAGAATTACCGCTTATTGTCGTCAGGAATAGTGACATCACCACATGGCGGGGTGAACTGCCAGACCGTGACCGCTTTGCCTCAGTTATAGCTACTTACACTGATAAAGCTAAAGGTCAAGAAATCGCTGTGACTGCCGGTGAAGGCAAGCCCATTTGGCGGATTAGGCGAGCTTTTACGAGCCGAGATGAAGCCAAAACTGCGGCGGAAAGCCAGCTTAGAAGGCTCAATCGTCGCCATGCCAGTTTAAGCTTGGATATGCCCGGGCTGCCAGAGGTCGGAGCAGAGTCACCAGTACTTATAACTGGTTTAAGGAACGGTTTTAACGGTAAGTGGAGTGTGACTAAAGCAAGGCATACGATCAACAGTCAAGGCATGAAAACAAGTTTAGATTGTGAAATTAAGGAGCATTAATTAATGGCAAAGGTTGAACACATCAAAAAACTCAAAGCAACTATCCAGAAGCATAAGCTCGATGCACCAGAAAGCTTCTGGGAGTGCTCTGACGAGCAGCTCGCAGAAATTTATAATGGTGCTGGACCTGAACAACTCGGTAAATATGGCAGGGCCAAGCTTACCAAGTTTCTCGAAATGTTTGAAGCAGCTTTTCTGATTCATGACTTTGAGTTTGAAAACAGTGACGGCTCTAAAGCCGAGTTGGCGCTGGCCAATGAACGTATGTGGAAAAACATGTGCAAATTGGTCTTTGGGCTATGCAACTGGCGTAATTATACCCAGTGGGGTAAGATTGTCGCTTATTTGGCACTCGCTTTTGGTGCTTACCAAGTCTGCACGTGGTTTGGATATTTGTTCTGGTAAGGTAAGGAGTTAGCTATGAAATGGTCTTTCAAAAAGAAGTTTAGCTTTGTTTCTTTGTTTGGAACAGTGGTCTTGGCTGCAGTCAGCCTCTTGGTCAGGCAGGATACTGTTCTTAAAATTGAGAAAAGCCCCAAAGTACAACACCAACGCATTACCCAGAACCCTGATAATACCGAAGCTGTAATACAGGAAATTATCGAAGTTAGAGATAAAATCGCTAAATACACAACGATTTTTAAACATTTCCGGCAAGACGGTAAGCGGGGACACCATGAATAAACTCTGGCTGCTTATCCCGTTTACTGTGGCCTTGCTGCTGATAGCTGGCTGTGGAACTATTCGACACAAAGTATTTAGAATGGTCAACAGCGGCATCGGCGGCAAAATGGTTACTGTCGACCCCATTGGCGGCGGAACTCCAACTCCAACCATGATGGTCGGATCGTATTTTAACAGCGTAACGACAATTCCTGTTGGAACAGTAGCCCATTACAAAGCCAAGTCGTATAAAATCTTTTCCAGTGAGCCGCTCTTTGAAGAAGAGATGGTTATTGATTCAACTCACGGGAAAATGACTATTACTAAAAAGAAAGTCGAATATAATAGGAAGTGAACATCGCAGATTTTACCATGTCTAAATTTGAAGAATGTTTCTTCATTTCTACTCCTTTGGCTGAGGCCCTCCGAAATCCCCTTCTGGAGGGCCTTGCTTTTTAAAAGGAACGTCAGACGGTGCCAGACGGTAGCAGTTGGGAGCTCTAGCTGATAGGATATATATAGGTTTTGATTTTTGTTGCAAAAAATAATCAACAAAATTCTATATACTTAGCATGTTTACTATAAGCATTATATAACACATTAATTAATAATATTTTGGCTTTAAGATATCTGCTCCCGGGCCATGTCATTACCAATTTTTACATATTGTCCGCTCTGGCTGGTGACCATATTATTTTCAAACGCCAATTTAGCCTTCGATGCCAGATCTTTGTCAAAATCCGGGTTATCGCTGGAAACCGGTTTGAGCATTCTGGATTTATACTGGCTGGCCAGCTTGATATGCTGATAGCATTCTGCATAGGCAACAGCACCGCCATATCTGGCACTATGCCTCAGGTCAGCCTTCAGGAAACGATTATGACTCCACCAGGTTAAATCAGGACCCGAATAATTACTTGACCCTTCAAACCAGGTACTGTCATAAATGCACCAGACAACCTCACGCAGCACTTCCCATTCAGAAACATTGAGGCCGCGGTCAGCAGCAAACTGCCTGATGTCTGGTTCAGCGGGCTCGAATACCGTCGCCCGGGCCGACTCTCCACCACGGAAAGCAACCCCCAGCGTGTAAATTTCACTCTCTTCAGGAAAGTTTGTATTCTGATAAGCAATACTCCACCATTTCCCCTCCCAGTATGAATCTGGATATTTTATTATAGCATTCAAAGTCGGCTGGCACCACATTTGCCCCAATATGGCATTATACACATAAGGGTCAGTCAGAAATCGCGGCTCAACCGATTCCAGGCCCGGGAAGCGACCGTTTGGCCGAATTGCCAATCCCTGATTACGTATAAATTCCAGCATATTGATGTACGGGGCGTGCCAGTCATAATGATTCACATACTGTGGAGCTGCGGGCGGGGCATAACGCGGATCCTCCCGAAGCTTAGTTAAATAATCGTTCATGTCACTGCGGACCGTCTTCCAGACCTGCCCTTGCTGGCCCGGCTCATTATCAAAAATGTTTACTCCGTTGTTCTTGGCCGCCTGCTGAGCTGCCCCGAAACCGATTAAAGGCCCCGCAAAAGATATTCGCGACTGCATTTCAGTCAAAGCCCTGCACGATGCCGCCAGATCATCAGGCTCATTTCCAGCGGGAGGAATATCGGATACCATTACATCACAAGCTTTTATCAGGTTAATTTCACCTATTAGATTCAGGCTCTCCTTCTGCCAGTTGGCCGCGCTGAGGGCAGCAGCCTGTTCCGCTGTCTCCAGCTTGATTTTGGATCGAATGATATTGTGCAAATCAAACAGAAACACCGCTGCCAGCACCAGAATCACCAGCATTACAACCGCCAGTACCAGCACCTGACCTGATTGTTCAATATTTCTCTTCATATTATTAATTTCCGCCAGTGTCATAAAGATAATTTGCGGCATGATTATAGGAAGCAGCAGAACCATAAGGTACGTCCACACTGTCACCACTGCCCATGAAAAGTGACACACCGGCAGCCAGCAGCGGCATATTAGATATCCATACCCGGGTTGATGTAAATGCAGAATTATCATACTGGCGCAGCTCTAACCGCGGTGTATTTGAGCCTGACTCTTCAGGTTCCCAGTATTCAAAGTTTACTCCATAAAGCCCGAACTGCGAATACATCATATAATCCTCGGCATGGCTGATCAGATCAGAACGATTATATGGAGCGGTAACTGGTACATTTGAAATATCTTCACCGGAAACACCGGTAGCCGCCACTCTGGAAGCACGCTGCACAATCTGTCTGGAATACCCCAGCGCGCTTGCTTTGGTGGCATAAAAAGAGGAATATTCACACAACATCTTGGCAACAGACCAGTGCCATATCTGCAGCAGGGAAAGAAATACCAGGCACAGCAGCAGTACGCAAAAGAGAGCTTCAACTATCGAGGCTCCGGATTCAGGTTTATGCTGTCTCATTGTAGGTTCTCTCGTTTTGCTGCGATCATATTATGAATATACAGCAGCATAATAATAATACAACTATTTTAAAGCATTACATTATTAACATGATATACATTAAAGAGATACTGAATCACTCCGGCAATTCGTGCAATCAGACAGACAAGTATAAAAAGATTTGATTTTTATACTCATTAGACTTGTCATGTATAGAAAATGCAATTATATATACTCAAAAGCACTGATTTGTATTAATCATACTATTATCTTTACTTGAGGAGCATTTGAATGGATAACGTTTTATCGTCACTTCCCCTGCAGGTCAATGTGGAAACGCCAGCGGTTTTGAAGAAACTCTCTTCAGCGCATCGCTACCTGGCGGAGCTGAAAGGGATTGCTGAAACCATTCCCAATGAAACAATTTTAATCAATACCCTGGCTTTACAGGAAGCAAAAGACAGTTCGGAAATAGAAAATATCATTACCACCCATGATGAACTCTATAAAGAAGAACTTTTTTCTGCAACAATAAGAAATCCGGCAAGTAAAGAGGTAAGCCGCTATGTGCATGCGATAAAGAAAGGGTTCTCCTTAATCAAGGAAAAAAATCAGCTGACCTCCGACAACATTCTCGAAATACACAGAGCTCTTGATGAGGAAAGCCCCGGCTTCAGGCAGCGTCCGGGGACCGCACTGAAAAATCAGGCAACTGGAATAATAGTATATACACCGCCTCAGGATTATACTGAAATCATTGCGTTGATGGCTAATCTGGAAGCATATACTAATGATGATTCGCTCTCAAGCCTTGATCCACTGATAAAAATGGCGATAATTCACCATCGCTTTGAAAGCATCCACCCGTTTTACGACGGCAACGGCCGTGTCGGCAGAATCATTAACATCCTGTATCTGATAACCAAAGGCCTGCAGAAACTGCCGATTCTCTATTTGAGCCGCTTTATCATTCGACACAAGATGCAGTATTACAGCCTGCTGCAGGCAGTCAGAAAGGAAAACGCGTGGGAAAAATGGATTTTATTTATGCTTGAAGGTGTGGAACAGACCTCAAAACAGACAATCTGGATTATAAAACAGATAAATGAGCTTATGCATTTCTGCCGGGAGCGGCTCAAAATAGAACATAAAAAAATTTACAGCCATGAACTGCTGACTAACCTTTTCAGCCATCCTTACACCAAAATTGAACTTGTACAGAATGACTTGAAAGTATCCAGAATCACGGCTATGAAATATTTGAACGAACTTTCCGAATCAGGCATCGTTGAGAAACATAAAGCTGGTAAGTACAATTACTATATCAACAGCCCTCTCTACGATCTTTTTCTGAATATCCCGGATGATCCTGAACTTTAAACTGTATCCTGGAATACCGTTTTGGGGGATTCCAGGTTACCTTTTCTAATTACCAGCGGTTGCGCAACTGTCTTCTGTTGCGTAATTTTTTAGCAGGGAGTTCATCACTGGTGATGTAACCGTCATTGTTTCGATCAATACGGTCAAAATCCCTTGCCAGCGGGCCTTTTGCCTCGGAACGGCTGATTCTGCCGTCACCATCGGTGTCAAGAAAATTTAACGGGCTGCGTCTTGAATTATTCCGCAATGCCTTACCAGGAGTCTGCTGCTCACCGCTCAAGAGTTTTACCGTCATCAGATCCTCGGCAAAAACAATCTTGCTTTTGCTGTATTTATGCAGATATTTCAGCGTGGCCTCTTTATCCACAGCGCCGGGAGTAAGATGAGTCAGGATTACCTCCCGGGCATTAGCTGCAGCCAGCATTTCCCCAAGTTCGTCCAGCGAACAATGAGCCCGGTTTTTACGCAGCTTCTTTCGGGAATGCCGTCGCATTTTTTGTCCCTTTTTGATAACCTGCCCGGAATCAATAATCAGCAGATCAGCATTTTTTGCCAGCACCGGCAAGGACGGCGAATACGACAGATCTCCGGAAATAACTATCGACTTCCCTTTATAATCAAAGCGGTAAGCTACAGTATGAATAGTGTGGTTTACCCTGGCTGTTGAAATCGCAATACCGTCATATTCAAATGACTCCCCGCCCTGCACTTCCTTGACACTGTAGTGCACATCTGAAAGCGTCCTGTTCTGCCTGGACAGGCGGTATTCAAGGTCCTGCTTGTAATACTTCATTATATTTTGTGCCAATTCCGCAGTCGGTGGAGTTCCCACTATCCTGAACGGCCTGCCTGATATTGCCAGCCAAATGAATATTGGAGTAAATTCTGCATCATGATCTATATGGTGATGAGTGAACATCAGCATATTCAGCCACTGCGGTTTAAAGTTAAGTTTAGCCAGCCGGGCCTGAGTTCCAGTTCCCATATCGACCAGAATGTTTTTACTGCCGCAGCGAATCAGCACTGAAGGGCCCGAACGCTCCGGATTATATTCCGGTGACCCGGACCCGATTATTGTTGCACTGAAAATACCTGAACTATTTACTTTTTTTTTAAAACGATATACCTGACTGCTTTTATCGTTATAAACACCATCGGCGCTCAGCTTATTATCCTGCATTGTTACCCTGCTCTTAAGGGTATTGGCAATGTCATTGCCGTACCTGGCTTTATTACCGGCAAATGTGCAGTCAATAATTTTTGAGGTCGCGATATTGTAATTGTGAATAGCTCCACCGTAAAAAACAGCCGAATTATTTGTAAATGTACATTTTTTGAACAAGGGACTGGTCCCGCCGTACTGTGAAGCCTGATCATCGACCCACACCGCACCGCCGTTTCCGTCAGTAATATTATCTTTGAACACAGTATTCAGAAACTCAACATTTGAACCATAGTTTACAACAGCGCCTCCTCCACGCGAGTCAGCGGTGTTATTTGAAATTTCGCAGTCCTCAACCAGGCACGATGAACCAAATCTGAAGGACATACCGCCTCCAAGTCTGGCCTTATTGAAATAAACCTTGACATTTTTAAAATATGCCCTGACATTTTCAAAAGCAAAAATCGCGCCGCCGTCGCAGGCATAGTTACCACTGAAAATACAGTTCCTGACAATTGGGGAGCAGTCATTCCCCCAGCAGAATAACCCACCGCCATAACAGTTCTTAACCGGTCCGTTGGCGTGACCGCCGGTAATGATAAAGCCGTCAAGAATCGAATTTGATGCACCGACAACCACATGATAAGTGTTGTCTGTCGATTTTTTCGGATCTCCTATATTGCCGCTGAGAATAGTTTTATTCCGGTCATAATCGCGCATTTCACGCTTGGTCTCAGTGCCTTTGAAACCGCCGTAAACGGCAACACCCGGCTCCAGTTTAAAACTCATTGAGCGGTTATTCTTTACAGAAGGAGTGTAAACGCCAGTAGCCACCCAGACTTCGCCGCCACCGGCACTCCTGGCAGTCTCAATAGCTTCTCTCACGTATTTAAATGCCTTTCCCCAGCTTTTGCCGTTAGGTTCCTTGCATTTTGACTTACAGTTGACATAAAATACCCGGTCTGGAATGTCAGCAGTCTTCAGCATTGGATAGTCACTGCGGAACTCACCTTTAGCTCTCCCCAAATCCGAAGACCGGGTCGGCAGAAACAACTTTATGCTTTTTAAATATCTGCCTTGGATCTCGGCAGCATCCAGTTGCTTTATCTTTTCGGATAATTTCAGCAGTTTGGCATATTGAGGCGGTACCGTTTTTATGCCATAAGGCCAGTCTTCTACTTTAGAATTCCAGGCATATACCCAGTCCTGCCCCCAGGTTGTTATAACCGGTCCCGAGGTTTCAGACCGGTTTCCGGAAACCGTACACTGTATTAATACCGGCGCATTGCGCCCTTCAGGCCTGGATGCGTTATAAGAGCCCAGATAGAGACCCGCGCCCTGATTTATCGCAACATTATTACGAATGACAGTCCTTACCAGTATAGGGCAGGAGCCGCCGTCATTGCCAATGGCCCCGGCATCATAGGCCTTATTTTCAGAAAAAATACAGTTTATAAGGATTGGAGAGCAATTAAAGTCGTTGTAAAGCGCACCGCCTTTTGCGGCACAGTAGTTATTGGTGAATTCACATCCAATCAATATCGAATTGGTCTGCAAATCATTCGCCATTGCGCCACCACGCCCCATGGCATAGTTATTTTCAAATTTTACGTTGATAAAGACCGGCGAAGCATTTTTGCCTAGATTCCTGATATTGGAACAGGTCATGTTATATGCTCCACCGCCTTTCATCGCATAACAGTTACGAATTGTGGTATTACGAATAATTCCGGCTGCCTTGTAATTTAAAATCCCGGCACCGAAATTATCCGCGTTTGACATTATGCTGCGTGGAGAGGTGTGGTTTTGCGGCCTGCCGCTTGCGTTCGGACGCATGGGAGGGGGAGAAGGACGTCGTGCTATAGCGAATCCGCATTGCACAATAACCCCGTCAAGAACTGACTTGTCAGCCATAATCACAACATGTTTTGAGTTATCAGATCTTTTGGACTTATCACCGATATTTCCGCTCAATATTGTTTTATTGAGTTTCCAGTTGCGCTGCGACAACTTCTGTTCATTACCGGCAAAACCGCCATACAGCTTAACTCCAGGCTGCAACCTGAAGCTGATATCGCGATCTGTGGTCTCCGTAGGAAAATATTTTCCTTTCGCCACCCAGATCTGCTGTCCTGAGCGGGAAGACTTTACAGCTGATTGCAGATCACGGAAAGCGTCAGCCCAGCTGCTTCCGTTTCCGCCGCCGGCAGCAGCCGAATTTACATAAATTATCGGTTGAGCAGCAACTGCTGTTAAAGATAAAAAAACTCCAAGTAAAACATATAGCGATTTCATCAATTTTCTCCACAACCTATACGCCCGATCAGTGCAAGTTAACTCCAGTTCCAATGCATATGTCGGTATCAAATAAGTTCTTCAGTTAGTCAAAACTCTATTCCCTTGTGCTTGATACCGGGGTCCTTGCCGCCAAAACCATCACGCAGTTTGTGAAGGAGATTTTTAAGGTCATCGGCACCGTCCTCGGATAAAATTCTGGAAATCTTATTTTCCATTTCATCCCAGGCCCGGTGAACTTCCATTGCCGCTAAAATACCGGACTGGGTAAGTTCTACCGATATCGCACTCTCGTTTTCCCGTGAGGGATATCGCCGGATTAAACCTTTTTTTTCCATTGTTCGCAACATCACAGTCACAGTCGGAGGCGACAAATGCAGCCCCTTGGCTATTCTGTTCTGGTGAACTGCACCATTCACCAGCAGCACAGAAAGCACCCGCCCCTGTGCCGGCAGAATGCCGTAGGGGGCAAAAGCTTTGCGCTGAAATTGTTCAAGCAACTTTGCAGTATGTAAGATTAAATGAATGCTCATTCTCTTAACGTCTTCGTCCATAATTCATAATTCCCATCCGAGTGTTAGTATACTAACATTCTTTGTAGATTACAAGGCCCCAAACCTAATATTTACAAAAAACTCCGAAAATCCATTTTTATAAATAATAATGAATTTACACTACCCATGTAAATGTTCTCCAGCTCTCTTCATAGCTATAGCCCTTCAACATAAAATAAGACCTTTTCTTTTAAAAATCAAGGAAGAATTACTAATATAAAATGCTTATTTTGAACGGAGACAGCATGAAACTGAGGCAGGGGTGCCTAATAATTGTGCAAATTATAGTGATTTTAATAAAAAAATCACAGCTGCTGAAAAGATCACAAACAGCAACTGTAAACCTGGTAATCCGGCAAAAATTGAAACAAAAGCATCGTAATTCCTTGTTATATCCGGCCCGGCAAATCCAGAGTGTCACAACCTGTAAATTTTTTTTAAATTTCAAAAATAGGTCCACAGCGTGGGCCCGCGAAGCCAGGAATTAACCGTCAGGTTAAGGAGCGCTGAGCGAAAGCCGCCCGGCGACTGAGGGTGTCAGTGCAAGTTTGCGCTGACAATACGGCCGTACAGGCCACGAATAGAGAAACTACATATGAGCAGAAATAAGCTTTAACTGCAAATAAGCAATTGAGGAACATAAATGCTCATAAAATAAAACAAGCACAGCGTGGGCCCGCGAAGCCAGGAATTAACCGTCAGGTTAAGGAGCGCTGAGCGAAAGCCGCCCGGCGACTGAGGGTGTCAGTGCAAGTTTGCGCTGACAATACGGCCGTACAGGCCACGAGTAGAAAAGATGGAAAGTGAACAGCAAAAAGTTACAAATAAGCCAATGAGGAACTACCTGCTTACTGACAGCGCACGCAGCGCTGTCAGTTAAGCCGCACAACTTACGAGTAAGTAAACGGCAATCACCCCGGACTGCAGTCAGGACAACACTCTTTGCAGCCATGCGTGTTTGTATAACGCATTCTAGCTTCAACAATAGCTTCGCGGCTGTGAGTAAAAACCCCGACGTGTTCGGCTTTTTGTTTATTGGCAAGACAATCACAGTTTTCGGCGTGCATCTCATGGCCCCAAGTGTCATAAGATACCAGTTTTACATAATAATGTTTCCGCATGATGGTTCCTCCTTGCTAAATGCTTCCTTTATTAAATATACATAAACTTCTAATTCCAGTCAAATATAAACTAGTATTTATTTCAATGATTTTAATAAAAATACATCATGTGTGAGTTTCAATAAGAATTCTGGAGTCATTTCATGCTTAATAATTCAAGTTGATCAGGATATTGAATCAGGTCTTGACAGGTGCGATATTAGAATGCATTATGCACAAGTGACTTTATCAACATGTTCATTTCAGTCTTGTGCAGCAGCTTTTGGGCAATAATAAAAAGACATACAGGAAAAAAACCGCATTGAATATCTCGAATATAAGAGTAGAAAACATCAACGGCAAGCCGGTTTATATCGCAGAAAATCATCATGAAATTCTGCCGGCAATCGAAACTGAGTTTAACCAGACCCGGCACACTCCTGTAATGTTAACGCTGGACCACCACACTGATAACCTTAAGGCATTTTTACGTTCAGGCATGGAATTCAAGAATTTTTCGGGCACTGCACTCGAAGCGGTTAAACTGCTGCGACATGATGAACACATCGATTTCGCCATTCAGAAAAACTGGATTGAGGCTGCAGTAATTTTTTCCCATGTCCAGGCAGTTGAACATCATCCGAAAATAAAAGTTATATGCAGCCATGATACTCCTCCGTATCCAAATTCACCTGACAAGCAACAGGCATTCAGACATTATGCCGATCAGGTGCTGGAAAGCAATTTTCTGAAAAGTCGCTTTAATTCAGCTTTCAATTCTTTTCCTGATTGCTTAATGCTGGACATTGATCTGGATTATTTCCATACTGCTGCCGGAGCAGCTCCGCTGGACAATGATTTTTTCTACAGACTTATCAGACACAGCCGGTTTGTCACCATCTCATGTGAATCGATCTGGGTTAAACTGCTGAAACTTGAGGGCGAAACAATAACAGCAGGCTCACTGCTTTGCAAAATGCTTGAACATATCAATTCAGCAACCCGTAAACATTAAAAAAAGGCTTTCCGCAAAAGCGGAAAGCCTGAAACAATCAAAAAAGAACTACATTGATTTACCAGTCAGAATCTCATAGGCTTCCTGGTACTTCGCTGCTGTTTTTTCTACAATGTCTTTGGGAAGTTCCGGTCCCGGAGGGGTTTTATCCCAGTCAAGGGTCTCAAGCCAGTCACGAACAAACTGCTTGTCAAGACTGACCGGGCTGCAGCCAACTTCATACTGTTCAGCAGGCCAGAAGCGGCTTGAATCCGGAGTTAAAACTTCGTCAATCAAAATGAGCTCACCGTTATATTCGCCAAACTCAAATTTAGTATCAGCCAGGATAATTCCTCTTGATTCGGCATAATCACGAGCCTGGGAATAGATCCTTAAAGACATGTCTTTAATTTGATCAGCTTTTTCCTGCCCGATAATTTCAACTACCTTCTCAAAGGAAATCGCTTCGTCGTGCAGCCCCTGCTCTGCTTTTGTGGAAGGGGTGAACAACGGCTCATCAAGTTTTTCAGCCTGACGATACCCCTCACGCAGTCTGATACCGGAAACTTCACCAGTCTTCTGATAATCTTTCCAGCCGCTGCCAATGAGGTAGCCGCGAACAATACATTCAACGGGAAGCGGTTTGGCTTTTTTAACAATCATGGACCGCCCCTGCAGGTCGTCAACATAATCAGCAAGCTCAGGACGAGTGGACATGTCAACTGAAATCAGATGATTAGGCAGCCAGTCCATCAACTCGAACCAGAATAAGGAAACCTGGGTAAGCACCTTGCCTTTGCCCGGAATACCGTTCGGCATTACAACGTCAAACGCGCTGAGTCGGTCACTTGCGATAAAAAGCAAGCTGTCGCCAAGGTCATAAATGTCACGGACCTTACCGCGGTTTAAAAGCTTGACACCCGCGATTTCACTTTGGATTAATGCACCGTTACTGTCATAATTCATATCGAATCTCCCCAGTAAAACAAAAATTAGTTATTAAGGTCACTTTCTATATACAAATAATGGCTCACGGTAAAATTGCCATGAGCCATTCAAGGAAACAAATTGTAAAATCGCGTCAGCCGGCGTTGACTGCAGCAATCTTGACGCGGGTCAATTCCTGACGATGGCCCTTTTTGCGGCGATAACCTTTACGCCTCTTCATTTTAAAAGCAATCAGCTTCGGTCCGCGAAACTGTTCAACAATTTCAGCTTCAACTTTGGCGCCTTCAACAATCGGAGTACCGATATTAAGCGAAGTGTTTTCCTCGCCGACGGCCAGAACTTCGTCAAAAACGACCTTCGAGCCGGCCTCGCCTTCAATGCGCTCTATCTCAACCACATCATCAGGCTTAACCTTGTACTGCTTTCCACCAGTTTTTACAATAGCATACATTTTAATGCTCCTGAATTTATATAAATTATTTTATAAATATTATTATCAAAAAAAAATGTAAAGACATCGAGAAAGCGTAATTTATACGTTTTTACCCCGGATGCAAACAATAATTACAAAAAACTTATCTTTTTATCCCTGCCTATAAAGCACTGTCCGGTATCCATGACCGCAAGGCAATAGAAAATCATTTTTTTTCAAGCAGGTCGGAAAAATCCTGCTTAGTCAGTTTTTTCCCGGTAATAACATCGCCCGCATCAGAATTTATCTTTACTCTGCCCTTTTTATAAATCGCAACCTTCCACTGCATCCTGTCGGTACAGAATTCTCCCCGGCAAATAACTCGAATCACTTTGTCCTCAAGGTTCCAGTCCATTACAGCTTTACCGGTTTTTGGCGCAATATAATGCACCTTCATTTCAGGAGGAGTCTTCAGAATATAAGCTTTTTGCTCCTGAGTGGCGAATTTATCATTTTTAGTTAAAAAATACCTCGCGAAATTAACGAGATCCGCTTTTTCTTTTTCCGAGAGCTGGTTGTACTCACTTACATCACCACTGTCAGCCGCTGCCAGACATCCCTGAAGCATCATTGCCCCAATCCCAAGAAAAACCGCAATCAGTAAAATTCGCATTCTCTCAATTCCTTTTTATAAGAATTAAAGGTACTACTAAATATAACTTTCACCAACGGCAAAAATTATTCTGCCCTAATATTGCTTTATAACCCTGTTGGCACATCAACAAAATCACAGGCAATATCAAACTTTCTTCCCAGCTCCTCCATAACAGCTGCAACACCAGGAATTTCAGATTTGTAATGCCCCAGCTTAATAACATCAACGCCAGTCTCTTTAATCCACGGGTACATGGTGTGGTCGACTTCCCCGGTTATAAAACAGTCAACCCCATGGCAAAATGCATCCATCAGCCCCCCCAGACCGGCCCCGCCTGAAACAACTGAAATTTTCTCAAGCTCCCGCTCCGGGGTTCCAAAAATTTCCGCCTGACAATCAAGTTTATGCTCGTAAACCGCAGCCAGTTCAGCAACTGACATTTTTTTACTGAGCCTGCCACAAACTCCAACCTGAACTCCGGAATATTCAAAACATCCCTTTCTATCAGCCAGTCCGGCATAGCTGGCCAGGAGAGCATTATGCCCGATTTCCGGATGGGCATCCAGCGGCAAGTGAGCGCCATACAGCGACATCCGGTTTGCAAAAAGTAATTTCAGACGGGCAGCAACCGGTCCGTTAAAGCGGCGTGGTTCAGCACCCCAGCTCATACCGTGGTGGACAAATATAAAATCAGCATTGACTGCCGCCGCTTTCTCAAAAAGCTCCATTGAAGCATCCACACTGAATACCGCTGTCCGGATATCTTCCGACGCTTCCACCTGCAACCCGTTGTTGGAGGCATCACCCGGAGTACTGTTTATATCCAGCAATTTGTCTAGAAAATCAACAACTTCTTTTAATGCAGCCATAATTATTCTCCCGCAGTATCCTGCAGTTTTATCTCTTCTTTATACACCTTATCAACAAACCTGGCCTTTATCACCGACCAGCGCAATTCCTCTTCAGCTTTTTCCGTAATATATTCATGCAGCGTATGCGGTGATTTCATGCGGCCGATTTCAACCGTTTCAGTCCAGGTGCATCTGAATAGAATTGCCGGGGCGTCTTCAAGGCCAAAGGCATAAAGCTTGCGGCAAGCCTTGAAAAACTGTTTTCTGGCAGAACGGTTCCGCAGAAAAAGATAAATCGGATAAACTGCAGCCAGCAGCCAGAACGGCCAGATCGGATAAGACCACTCAAAAATTGTCTGAATAGTTTGTGCGACCAGTAGAAGCAGAACCGGCAACAGAAAGAATACAGCATCATATTTTGTTATAAAACAGTTCCCCAGATAACGGCGCAGTTTACTGGGAGCTGTCTGGTAAGCAAAAAACTCCTCAAGCTGAATCTGGCGCATCGCGCTGCGTGCCGCGTGACAAAGCTCGTGCGCCAACAATTCAAGCCGATTATAAATAAACCACTTCCGACGTTTTCTAAAACTGTTGCGAATTAAAAACAGCGATAAAGACTTCTCGCTGTCACTGATAGCGCACCCTCCCCAAAGCGGACCTATATCCTGAGAGAGAAAAAATCCCGGAACCCAGTCAATTTTAAAACGATACAGTCTCCAGGTCAAATCTGCCGCCTCATTGATTACAGCAGCAGGCACCTGATCTTTTTTACTGACCTTGAGCCCTTCAAAGACCTCGACCTCGTCTCTGGCTTCCAGTTCAGCCTTGAACTGCCCCAGATCATCTCTTATATCCAGCAAGCGCAGGACATACTCCCTGAAAGTCTCGCCGTCACCGGCAATAAAGCCATTAGCATCCAACCTGCAGAGCGCATTAATGTCGTCTGCTTCCAGCTTTTCAATAAATGACTCTTGAAAAATCAACATAACGGTTTTTATCAGTCTTCAAGCTTTTTCAGCTCTTCATCATTCTCATCAAGTTCGTTTTCAACAGTATCGCGTTTCTGTTTGAGCTTGTATTTTTCTGGATATACTACCTGAACCTCACTGCGTGGACAGTGCAGAGTATTTCCGCTTTCAAGGTTTACAGTCACTTCCTGGGTCAATAAATTGCGGTCGCAGATTCTACCGCGTCCGCCATCACATTCACACATGTCGCCGCGACGAGGCATGGTCTTTTCCAGATCAAGATAACCGGCATGTTCGTATTTCAAACAACATTTCAACCGGCCGCAAACTCCGGAAATAGTGCTTGGAGTAAGTGAAAGATCCTGATCCTTAGCCATTCTTACATTTATAGACTGAAATTCTTTTAGAAACCGGTGACAGCACAACTCCTGTCCGCAGATACCGATCCCTCCAAGAATAGCGGTTTCATCCCTGACGCCGATCTGGCGCAGCTCAATTCTGGTATTCAGCGATCTGGAAAGCTCCTTGACCAGCTGCCTGAAGTCAACTCTGCCATCAGCCGTAAACTGAATTACAATCAGTTTTCCGTCAAGTGAATAATGAGCATTCAGCAGTTTCATCTCAAGCTTGAGGTTATCAACATGCTTCTGAGCAGTCCGGAAAGCGGATTTAGCCCGCATTTCATTTTCATGGGCTACACTTTTGTCATGGACTGTGGCTTTGCGGATAATCTTGGGTATCTCCTTGGAATTTTTTCCGCCTTTACCCCCTTTGCCATTATTCCTTGCAGGTGGATGAAATTCCCCCTTACACTGTACAATCTGACCGTAATCCTGAAAAAAATCCCGGCGCACCACGCACCAGTCATTTACTTTTAGGTTCATGTTATCCTGACCGCGGGCCAGATAAGAGGCGCCGTTGTCAACATTTATCATATACAGCATTTCCATAATTGCTGAGTACCTTTTAAAACAAAATTTTATATTATTTATAAATTGTAATATAGCAGGGATAATTCAACAGGCAAACCTTGTCAGGCAACAGTTGATGTATTGTATCGGTTTTGACCTCCAAAAAATACGTTTTTTGTCACTAAGAAATTAGCATTTTTCAAAGAAGGGCATACTGTTGTACTAACAGTAGAGATTATAATTCGCAAAGCACAGGTCAAAAATGTTTCAACAGAGAGATATCATAACAGCCGTTGAAATCGGCACTTCCAAGCTGCATGTGCTCGTCGGACAAATAGATAACGACAGCTCAGTGACGGTCATCGGCAGTGGTGAAGTACCTGCCGCCAACGCCGTTGTTAAAGGCGAGATAGCCGATATGGACCGTGCCCTCGAACTGCTTATCAGTGCAATTGAAGAGGCGGATAACTCCTGTAACCGTGAGATCAATAACAGCAAAATTATTTTCTTTAATGTAACCGGTGCCGGCATCAGCTCTTTTCAGGGAGTTGGAAATGTGTTCATCCAGAATGAAGGTCTGAAAATAAATGATGAAGATGTCAGGGAAGCTGTGGAAAACGCCCAGACCAAACCACTGCCGCTGGAACAATCGGTTATAAATACTTTTGATTCATACTTTATGCTGGACGGCGGCAGAAGAGTAAGCAATCCGATAGACCATGTTGCTCATAAACTTGAAGCTTATATTCATGTTATACACGGTGATACCAACCGCATCGAAAACTTTCGTTCACTGCTTCGCGATGCGGGTTTTGACCATGAAATACAACCGGTTTTCTCCGGCATGGCCTCAGTATTTGGTATTCTGACTGATGAAGAAAAAGAAAGCGGCATCCTGCTGCTTGATATCGGAGCCGGGACCACCGAGTATGTCGCGGTTTTTAATATGGGCGTTCTGGACAGCGGAGTAATACCAATCGGATTTGAGCATCTGGCTAACGATCTTTCGCTGGGGCTAGACCTGCATATTTCCGTATGCCGCAAACTTTTAAGCGACGGCACCCTGGCTGACCACATAACTCAGCGCAAAGGCTTTGTCGAAATCAAAAGCACGTCAGGCAGTACAAGAAAGATACCATTGAATTCTTTTGAACGCATTATTGACCTGCGCCTCCAGGAAACATTTAAAATTATTAACCGCAATATTCATGAAAAGGGTATCTTCCGCAGCCTTGGAGCCGGCGGAGTATTGACTGGAGGAGCTGCTCTTTTCCCGCGTACTGCTGAAATTTTCAAGGAAGTTTTCCAGTTTCCGGTTCGCATCGGGCGCCCTTATGATGCCAAAGGCGCGGTTACCGGTTTGGAGAACCCGCGCTACAGCACGGTGTGGGGTATGCTGAAATACGGAGAACTTTTCACAAGACAGTTGAATGCCAACCGAAAACGCGGCGTTTTCGGTTCCATGATCGATAATTTTGACAGCATGGCAGGCTGGTTGTGGAAAGGGGTATCTGACTTAAAAAATTCAATTAAATTTTGACCTTTATAATTGTTTATGGAAAACGGGTGTAAAAAAACTACAATAATCGGGCTCGGCCGTTCCGGTGTCAAGGTAATCGGCAAACTGCATGAAGCCGGGCTGCCAGGCTCAATAAATCTCCTGGCTTTTGACACGGATGAGGCCACTCTGAACGCCTCTCCATTGCCGGACGAAAACAAAATAACTGCGGATGAAAAATGGCGAAACGGTGCCGGAACCGGCGGCGATGTTGTCAAAGGACAACGCTCCATGGCCCGCGAACGCGGCAGAATTGAGGAATTGCTCAAAGACAGCGACCTGCTGATTCTTACCGGCGGTCTGGGCGGAGGAACCGGGACTGGTGGAGCACCTGCTTTTGCCGGCGTGGCCAAGAAACTTAAAATCAACTCAATTTTCGTGATGACCATGCCGTTTTCAATGGAAGGACACAGCAAGCGCCGAATCGCAGAGGACGGCATCAGGGAATTGCTGCCGCTGGCCGATGTCCTGCTGTGTCTGCCGAATGACCTTTTGTTTTCCTGCCTGCCAGGCGACACCCACGTGGAAGAGGCCTTTGTGAAAGCTGATCTGGAAGTTGCCAGAACGATCCGTGGAATTTATGAAATGATGCGGCAAGGCAACCTGTTGCCTACTGATTTTGCCGACCTCAAAGACATTCTTTCAAAGAAAAAGAGTTTTTGCAGCATTGGTGTCGGTACAGCCTCCGCGTCAGATGGCCTGAACCGCTGTCATCTGGCTCTGGAAAGAATGCTTGACTCCCCGCTGCTGGGTGGTACGACAAAAATTAATGAGGCTGATGCCGTCATAATTTCTCTAACCGGCGGCAGCGATCTTAAAATTGACGAAACCAGAAAAGCACTAGACGCTTTTCAGAAATTTGCCCCGGAAAACGCGCGAACAGTGATTGGCGCCAATACCGATCCAATGTATAATGAGGATGTTCAAATAACCGCAATAGCCGTAAATTTTGATAAAAGCAAGACCTCTGAATCGCTTGGAGCCAGAAATGATTCATTCGGTCTGGAGCAGTCAACAATTATACCCCAAAAGCGTATTCAGCCTGAGCTGGACAGCGGTGACCTGGAACAGGGTGAACTGCCGCTGCAAAATCTGTCACGCGGTATATTCTTGAACTCCATGCCGGTTAACATCAATGGTGAAGATCTGGATATACCCACTTTTCAAAGAAAAATGATTATTATTGATAAAGGCAAATAAGAATTTACCAAAATAAAAATAATTATTATTCTAACGTATAATCTCTTGGATTCGCTCAAAAATGCTTTTTTTCATGCCTCAAATCCCGGGCAGGCTTGAGCTCAATTTCTAAGTTAAGTTAATATTTTATTTGCAAATCAGATTTTTTCCCGGTATATTGATATTAGATTCTCTGTTCTAGAGGAGAAAACAACTAATGGAGGTAAAAAGATGGGTGTAGCTGCACTTGTAATCGGAATCGTAGCTGTGGTCTTCAGCTTTGTACCCTACCTGGGTTTTCTGGCCATAGCAATGGCTATTGTCGGATTCATCCTCGGTGTTGTAGATGTTTCCTGCAAATCAAAAGCCAAGCTACCTACAGGTAATGGAATTGCTGGAATTGTGCTGAATTCAGTAGCAATTGTAGCCAGCCTGATTATGTGCACTCTTATCTGCGCTGGAATCTGTTTCCATCCGCAGCACCTCAGGGAACTTCGTGAGCAAATGATGGGCCCATGCCCCAAGGAAATGAAAGTACCCTGCCCCGGGAGAGTTTGCCCGGACAAGCCAAAATAATTAATATTTTGTCTTTCAGGTGACTTCAAGCAGCGTCGGAAACGGCGCTGTTTTTTTTGTTACGCAATTCATTTTGTAAGTTGTTTTGCCAAATCAGAAAGTGAATTATCTCTTGCACCCATTACAAGGACAGCATCCCCCGCGGCGGCAAAATGGCTGATATGGGTTTTCAGCTGCTCTCGTTCCGGAATACATTCGTAATGCTTACGGCTTTTTGCCCGGTAACTGGCCGCTACTTCCACGGAGTCGGGCTTGAAAGACGAAGTTCCACCCGCATAATATGGCGGCAGAAAAATAAATTCATCCTGATGCCGCAAACTATTCTCAAGCATTTCAAAAAGCGCCTCACGCATAAAACCAAGCGGCCCATAACCATGCGGCTGAAATACCGCAAATATTTTCCCCGGTACACACTGCTGCATTGTCTCGATAAATGAAGCTATTTTTTCCGGGTTATGAGCATAATCATCGTAAACCTTGGCCCCATTTACCGTTTTGCCGGCATAATCAAAACGACGCCAGACACCGTGAAAAATCCCAGCTGCATGATACGCAGTTTCCATATCAACCCCAAGCAGGTGCAGCATAGCCATGACACCCGCAGCATTCTCGGCGTTATGCACACCCGGCAGCGGTAAACTTAAGCTTTGATGGCTTATTATTGCCGTTGGATTGCTGTTTAATGAAGAATAGCTGTCAATATAAAAATCAGCGGCAGGATTTTCAGTTGAAAAAGTCACGATCCTGCACTTTTTGGGAATCTTATCTTTTATTACTTCATACACTTCATACTGCAGCGCCAAACCAATTCTGGTTTTGGCCGCAAATTCCCCGAACATATGTTCCAGGACTTCACGGGGATAATGATCTGTAGCAATGTTCATGATCAACGCAAAATCCGCAGAGTAGTTAAGCAGACTTTTATCACTTTCATCAGCTTCAAATACAAAAAAATCACCATCTCCCGGCTTGAAATTTCCAGCCAGAGTCTCACTGCGATAACAGTTTATCAAGCCGCCGTCAAGACACGAAGGAGACCTTCCGCAATTCTCCAGGGCCTCCGCCAGCCACGCGGTAACCGTGGTTTTGCCGCAACTGCCGGTTACCGCGACTGACTGCTGATGCGAGTACAGCTCTAACGCCTGACGCAAAGCATCAGCCCGATGCAGACGTGGAACGGCAATCCCAGCAGAAAAATCAGGATTATCCTTTTCAATGGCAGTTGAATAAATCAGACAGTCAGGAGATGTTGACTTCATAAAAGCTCCATTTTGAGGAAATATCTTGATCCCCTGCCTTCTCAGCGGCTCAATAATTGCAGCATTTTCCGGATTATCCGCACCGCGATCGCTGCCGGTTACATTACACCCCGCTGCAGCAAATAACTGCGCCAATCCACTCATTCCAATACCGCCTATTCCGATAAAATGAAGTCTGCTTCCGCTGGAAATTTTGAACTCAACCTTACTCATCGCTTTTTCCCCTCTTTCATTAGTGCAGGATTGGGCTTTATATTTAGATAACGCAAGGAACGTAAAGCAATATTCCTGAAAGTAGGACCGGCAACTCTGCCGCCATATATACTGCCATGTGGTTCATCGGCGGCAACCAGTAAAACAAGCTCCGGATCATGTGCCGGCATAAAGCCTATAAAAGAAGCAATGTACTTCTTATGCGAATAGGCGCCATTGATAAATTTCTGACTGGTTCCGGTTTTTCCGGCAATCTCATAGCCCTCAATAGCCACTCTACGGGCGGTCCCGCCAGCTTCAGTGACCAGACACATCATGTCTATTATTTTATCCCAGGTGGCAGGATTATGAAAAACCTGAAGCGGTTTTTGTATCGGATTTTTGATAATCAACCCGGTCTGGTTATCCTCAATACGGTCAACCAGTCGCAATTTGCGCAGACGCCCATGATCGGCCAGAGCACAATATGCCCGTACCATCTGCAGCGGGGAAGTTCCTACTCCCTGACCAATCGGAAAGCGGGTTATAGAGAGCGTGTCCCACCGGTCAACCGGACGCAGCGCTCCGCGGGTTTCAGGCTTCAAAGGGATTCCGGTATATGCACCAAAACCAAATTTACGCAGCGTACGATACAAACGCTTTTCGCCCATCAGCAACGCAATCTTTGCAGTGCCGATGTTACTCGACTTAGCCAGAATCTGCCCTACCGTCAAAATTTCCATCGGATGAGCATCTCTCAAGATTTTACCGCCATATTTCCAGCGTCCTTTTTCGCAGTTGAATTTTGTATCAGGGGTTACCACTCCGTAATCTATGGCTCCGGATATCGCGATCGGCTTCATTGTAGAACCGGGTTCGAAGTAATCTGCACAGATGCGGTTACGCCAGGCTTTCGGGTCCATGCTGCGGCGATCATTTGGGTTGAAGCTCGGCCGCTGTGCCATTGCCAGAATATTTCCGGTTTTTGGATCGGCCAGAATAGCATAAGCCGCAGCAGGTTTCCACTCTGCAACCATTTTATCCAGTTCTTCTTCCAGAATAGACTGCAGCGGTTCACTTATTGTAAGATAAACATTGAGCCCGTTGCGAGCCTTGATGGATTCACGTTCGCCGTAAATAAGCGGACGTCCGTCACGAGCGCGTTCAAAGCGCAACACGGACTTAGAGGAGGACATTTGTTTATTGAAGAATTTTTCAACCCCGAGTACCGCAATCACTTCGCCATGATTGACATTGGTAAATCCCAGCACATTGGAAAGCAGGTTTTTCTTTGGATAGTATCTCGCATATTTCTCACGAAAAAAAATACCTGCAAACTCATTTGCTTTAATAATCCGTTTGAGTTTGGTGGATACGTCAATCGAAACTTCTCGAGCAATAACGGCATAACGGTTTCTACGGACAATTTCCTTTCCGTCCTTGCCCTTAACCTTGCGGGTCTTGCGCATCAGTTTGCCGTAAACCTCCTGAAAATCGAGCTTCAGGTACTTCGCAAACATCGCGGCAACCTTACGGCAGGTCACGGAATCTCCGACAATCCAGGGATCTACAGAGATATCATCGCAGGGGATGTTACCTACCAGCAGATTGCCGTTACAGTCAAAAATTTCGCCGCGTTTACCGGCTTCAGTTTTCTTTGCAGTATATTGATTACGGGCTTTTTGATAAAGCTCATCGTGACGTTGGATCTGAACAATATAAAGTCGATAAAAGAGCGCGCAGAAAGAAAAAACAAAAAATACAGCAACCAGCCTCATTCTAACCCTGATAGAGTCATTACTGGTTAACATTTCCTGCAGCACTCCAATCCTGACGCATAGCCAGTTTGTTATCAACAGCATTGCCGGATGAAACCGGCTGGTCTTCGAAGTTTACAACCAGCCGCTGTACCTGAAATGGATCAGGCATTCGCAAGTCAAGCCCCAGCTGGGCTACACGGTCACGAATATGAGTCCAGGCGCAAAGTTTTTCACGGCGCACCTGCAACGTCTCTATCTCGCGATTAAGTTCATGGATCTTTTGCTGGTAGCGTGCACTTTGAGCTTCAATTCCGGAGATATTCTGATTAAGTGAAATGCGGTAGTTTGCTATTAGAAACACAGCCGACAAAGCTATAGCTACGTTAAGAACAACAAACAGCTTGGTCCCGATAGACAAACCTTCCGCAGTTCTGCGATTCGTCCTTCGACCCTGTCGGATATTTCTAGTCTGTATATTCATCTGAAACGACTCCTCTTCGAATCATACCTTTCCCATATTTTTCGTCGTAAGACCTTAATTATAGTTTTTCAGCGACCCGCAGCTTCGCCGAAGCTGCTCGTCTGTTTACTTCTATCTCGTCCGGTTTTGCTGTAACCGGCTTTCTGGTAATTTCCTTCAAAACCGGCTGATGGCCGCATACACATACCGGCAGTCCCGGCGGACATATGCAACCGGCGGAATTGTGCCGGAAAAAATTCTTGACAATCCTGTCCTCGAGCGAATGAAAACTTATCACCGCCAGTCTGCCACCAGGCTTAAGCAGAGGTACTGCACGCTCCAGGGCTCTCTCCAGCTCTCCAAGTTCATCATTTACCGCTATCCGCAACGCTTGAAAACATTTTGTCGGAGTCGGCAGTTTACCCGGCCTGGCTTTTCCAAGCACGCCTTCACAAAACTCAGCAAAATCCAGCGTTGTTCCAAACGGCTTCTCTTCTCTTCTTCTGACAATTGCCCTTGCCAGTTTACGGCTGGCCTTCAGCTCTCCGTATTTATAAAAAATATCAGCCAGACACTTCTCCGACTCCCGGTTTAACAAACGGCTGGCGGTATCCGGAGACCGCGTATCCATTCGCATGTCAAGGGGGCCGTCCAGCCGGAGTGCAAATCCTCGTGACGCATCGTCAATCTGTGGAGATGACACTCCAACGTCCAGCAATATCGCGTCTACTGAAGCCCACCCCGCCTCAGCGGACAGATCTGCCAGATCACTGAAATTACCTCGCATGAGGTGCACACGGCCGGCGGCAAACGCCAAGGCCTTTTCAGCTCTCTTCAGCGCGTCGCCGTCACGGTCGATCCCCAGGACCTCCGCCTGCCGGTTTTGCTTCATTATCAAAGAACTATGGCCTCCACACCCCAGCGTACCGTCTATAACACGGCACGGTCCTGTGTCGACCTTTAATAATTCAAGCACTTCCCGGTACAAAACCGGAATGTGAATAAATCCATCATCTGTCTCAGCAAATTGACTTATGTCCATTTATTTCTTTCCAAAGTTGTCCATGAACATCTGCATAAAGTCATCGCCAGACTCGCTTATACGCTGAAATTCATCCAGATAAACGTCATCAGCAAACGGCTGCTCCTTCCACGACTCTGGTGAACAGAGTTTTATATGGGTCACCGCACCAATCATTTTCACCTGTTTCGTAACGCCAATCATTTCAAGTAGATTTTTCTCGATCTTGATACGCCCCTGTTTATCACTGCGGCAGTCTCTGGCTCGCGAACCTATTCTGGCCAAAGCCACTTGAGCATTGCGGTTAGCAAGTGATACCCGGCGTGCTTTAATTAGAAAATCTCTAAATGATTCAAATGGAAACAATAACAAATCGCGCTCACGCCCGGGGAATAGAATCAGACGGGTTTCTCCCTCGCGGCGGCGCCAATCTTTAGGAATAGAAACTCGGCACTGCGAATCAAGCGAATAATCAAATTCGCCGAAAAAGAACAGTTCATCCTGTCCTATGCTATCAGCTTCTATATTCACCTTTTTGGCCCTTTTTATCCCTATATACCCCTATTGTAACTCATTCCTTTACTAATTACAAGCCTTATAGAAATATTTTATTTTTTTTGAGCTGGAAAACGCCACCTGCCAAAATACAAAACCAAGTCATTTATTTACAACGATATACATAATAAAACCCTGAAGAATAAATTATGGAAGCAGTTATTAGATAACAAGGGAAGCCTTTAAATGCAAAGAGGATGGATAATATGGCAATATTTCATAAAAATTGTTAATCCGGGCTTTAAAATTCTATTTCACATCAACACCTTTTGCGAGGTCAATAAAGCCGTAAACATTGATTAAACTTCGCAAAAAAAAACTCTTAACAACTTGATTTCAAAGAATTACACAGTATATTAATATAATATCTTTCTTCTAAATAAAACTGTGTTGTTCAGAGTATGTTAACACAGCAGTTTAGACAGATTTGTGGTAAAACAAATTAAAACTTTTGAATATTTCAAGTAAATCATTTGGCCTCAGCAAACTTGCTGTTTTCTGTGCGAAGCTGTGAAATAACCCCTATGTGATAGTTTATTTTGCGGCAATGCTAAAAGATGTTTTATGATTTTATAAACATTTTATCAAGGATGAAACAGCAGGAAAATGATAACTAAATTATTACCGCCTCTTATTATTGGCGACTTAAAAATAAATGTCCCCATCATACAGGGTGGGATGGGCGTAAAAATATCAACGGCAGCCCTTGCCGGTGCTGTAGCCAATTGCGGCGGAGCTGGAACTATAGCCAGTGTAGGCCTGGCTCAGGGCAGGATTACAGACTCCAATAATTACATTGAATATTCTAATAAGGCTCTTCAGAAAGAAATACGCAAAGCCAGAAAATTGACTAAGGGAGTGTTTGGGGTCAACATAATGGTTGCTCTGAGCAATTATGAAGAACTGGTACGTACAGCCGTAAAGGAAAAAGTCGATTATATTATTTCCGGGGCCGGACTCCCTCTTAATCTCCCCAAGTATACTCAAGGTTCTTCGGTTAAACTAATTACCATAGTTTCTTCCGCAAGGTCAGCTTCCATTATATTGAAGACCTGGAAACGACGCTATAACCGCCTGCCTGACGCTATTATAGTTGAGGGCCCTATGGCCGGAGGTCATCTGGGCTTCAAAGCCGATCAACTTAACAGCAATACGACTGACAACCTGATGACACTGGTGACCGATGTCATCAAAACCGTAAAAGATTTCAAGGCGGACATCCCGGTTATCGCTGCCGGCGGTGTCTATGATGGCAAAGACTTGATCAAATTTCTTGAGCTTGGAGCTAAAGGCGTCCAGATGGGAACCAGATTTGTCGCCACTGAAGAATGTCCGGTTTCTAAACGGTTTAAAGACTTGTACGTTGCCGCTCAAGAAGATGATGTAATCATCACCCAAAGCCCGGTAGGTATGCCCGGGCGTGTTCTGAAAACAGAATTTATTAACCGCTTAAAGCGTTCTGAAAAAATACCATTCAAATGCAATTTTCACTGCCTCCACAGCTGTGACGTCAAATCAGCACCTTACTGCATTGCTCAGGCAATGTGCAGCGCATTAAAAGGGGATTTTGACAATTCAATAGTATTTGCCGGTAGCAATGTCACACGAATAAATAAAATAGTCTCGGTAGCAGAACTGATCAAAAGCATTATCGAAGAAGCGGCCGAATGCCTTATAGGTAAATTGAAAACCAAGTCTGAAAAAAATTAAAGTTATTTAATACAAGGCCGGGTATAAACTGTTGCAATACCAGCTTTGGTGACGTTTACCAACATAACAGCAAGGGGCTGTTTTCTGATGAATATCTCCCCTTTGCCATGCAATGCGGCAGCAGCTTCGCCAGTAAATGGCAGCCAGCCGTCAGCCCGCAGCCCTGCAGTCATTTCACTCAGAGCAGCAGCTGGATGCTGCTGAGTTCTAAAGCAGCCGTAAAAGGCGTATTGAGAGGGTATTGCCATGACTCGCAACGGCCTGCCATCAGTAGTAATCGGCAGCTGTACCGGCCATTTTAGTTGAGCCGGAAAGGCTGGCGGCAGCAGCATAGAGAATTGCAGCACTGGAAAACGTTCTCCGAAATAAAGCAGTAAAAGTCGCTGCTGCCAGCCGTTTTCAATTTTATGTTTTATCAGCAGGGTGTTGCCTCCAGAGACATATTCTGCTCCTGGAAAGGTACGCTGCAAATCAAGCAAAATTTCAGGCAGCGGCATATCTATCAAGCCAAGCCGCAGTGATGTTTTAAGACCGTTAATTACCATTGCCTGCGTAAATATGTTGCGGGAATGTAAAAAAGTCAGTAAGTCGGCGCCAGGACAAACAGCAGCAGCGCTGCTGGCTGCTCCCCTTCTGTCTCCGCTTGAGCGCAATGAGTAAACTTTAGCATCACCATTTATACAAAGACACATCAGAGTAACTGGTATTAGTCTTTTAACTAGATTAATCAATTTTCCATGCTTTTCGATTAATATTGTCTACGAAGTCCGGTATTATCCTGACCAGACTGACAAACGGCCCATAGAGCCAGGGGTAAAATTTCTGTCTGCTTCCCCGCCGATAAGCCTTGTACATGGCTTTTGCCAGACCGCGCGGAGTTGCATTGACCATTGGTGTTGGCGGCGGCTTACGGGCACCGACACAATTGTGAGAAAATCCGGTATCTATGCGCCCCGGCATTATATTAATGACATTAACCCCATATTTTTTAACTTCCGGCCGCAGCGAATCGCTGAATGCAACCACCGCATACTTGGAACAGCAATACCCGCCCATACAGGCGACATGCATTTTGCCAAGTACCGAAGAAACATTAATGATCGTGCCTTTAGTTTCCTTGAGCATCGGTAAAAACTTCATGGTCAAGTCAACCAGTGCAAAAAAGTTGAGCTCAAATAAACTTCGCAGTTCGTCCTCATTCAACTCTTCCCACAAAGCATAACTGCCGCGACCAGCGTTGTTTATAAGCAAATCAATTCTGCCGCATTCATTTTCGACATAGTCGATGATTTTGCCTCTTTCTTCAGGAACTGTTATATCAGCCTGAATCCAGTGATCAATTCCAACGTTTGGTCTGGAGCGTGAAACGCCGACAACTTTAAATCCGCTTTTCCTAAAAAGATCGGCTTCCTGCATTCCCAACCCGCTGGAAACTCCGGTTATTACAGCAATCTTCTCCATAGAACGCTCCTCTCACACCAATTACTCATTTAAGATCCACTCCTCCGCGACCTTACGTTCGTGAGGCATAAACAGTTTTGATTTGAGAAAAAATATAGTAGTCATTAAAGTAAACCATATTTTTTCCCAGGTTTTATCACCAATCACAGCAAACTTTTTAATTGCGCTGTGATTTTCTATTATAAATTTAAGGTCATCCATGAAAAATTTCAAATCCGGGAAGTCAACATCTTCTACATCAAGCAGCAATCGGACAGTTTTGTATTTATCAATCTTATCTTCTATGTAGTTTTTGCCGTACTCAAAATCATCCGCTGAAATCTTGCCGTCCGCTTTGGCAAAAATTACTGATGGGCTGTGGGAATCATCAAACTTCAACATAATATCCTCCAAATTATGATCTCATTTCTGATTATATTCTATCGGTCAGCTTGCAAGCCAAAAATAACATTGAACGCAACGGTTGTAATTTGTAAACTCAGGCGTCAAAAAATGAAATTCCGGCATAGCTTACACAGTGCTTGAAATCACCGGTAAGATCACCGGAGGTTATGTAATTAACCAGTTCAGCATTCAGTTTTTTATTATCGGCAGCAACAGCTTTGATCACCGCAAGCAGGATTTTTATCGGCCCAGCACCGCAGATAGTCACTCCGGTTTTTTCCAGGTAGCCGCAAAACCCTTTAAGATCCTCGTTGACAATAAGCTGTACAGCACCCAGGTCAAGCTGTCGAAGGTTTTCTTTGACATTATCCTCAAACGGGACATAATTGAAAGAATATCCATAGTGAGTAAAGTCAGAGCTGATTACCCACAAAATATCAGGCTGCCACCATTTTTTGAGTTCAGATGCAATCTGCTCTGCAATTTTTTCATCAACCGCACCGCAAATCAGCGGAATCAACTCAAACCCATCAAAAAAATGCTGCAGCAATGGCAGCTCAACCTCCAGAGCATGTTCATATTGATGGGCCTGGGACAGCGAAGGCAGCAGCTGATCCTCAAATCCCATTATTTCATTTACAGCTTCAAGGTCGACTTTGATGTTACCCAGCGGGGTCTGATAATAGTCATAATCAGCAACAGCCGCCCCTCTGAAAGGCACCCGGTGCGATGGGGCAAGAACAACAATTTTTGAATAATTCACTTCTGCAGCCCGCAATAAAGTCTTAATAGCGGTTCTGGCAGAAAAGCGGTAGCCGGCATGAGGGAGGATTACAGCCCTGACCTTGTCTCTGCTGCTGACAGTTTCCATTTCTTCCTCAGCAGTCCGGGAGATATAAGCTTCAAGATCTTCGGCGTTGCCGTCATAAAACTGACCGGCATAGTAGGGTTTTCTAGTTCCAAGTGTCATTTTGTCATCTCCTCAAGTGAGTTGCCGTTCGAAAAGCAGCTTCGCCTGGCGGCAAAGCTGCATCCAGCGGGCTCAAAAGTTAACAAACCTGTTTAAATCAGCAAACCCATGATGACGTTGAAGAAACCGAACTTGTCAACCATCAGGAATAAAAGCTTTTTAACGCTTCCAGCAACGCCTGATTCTGTGCATTATTGCCAACTGTAATTCTGATATATTTTCCAGTAACCTGACCCGGGAAATACCTGACAATAATATTTCTGCTTCTCAAAAAATTAAATATTTTCTCACCTTCCCCATGCGGCGGGGCTGCAAAAATAAAGTTAGCCTGAGATTCCACAATGTCAAATCCGATTCTGCTCAGTTCATCAGAAAGCAGCTGGCGGGAAGCCTTGATTCTGCAGACAGTCTTCTGCAAATAACCTTGATCAGCAATAGCTGCAGCCCCGATTGCCTGAGTAAGGGCGTCAACACTGTATGAGTCCTTTACTTTCATCATTCCGGCAATCAATTCACTGCACCCCAGAGCAAAGCCAAGCCGGATCCCGGCCAGAGAATAACTTTTTGATACGGTACGGCTGACTATGACATTGTTAAACTCAAACGCCAAATCAACACAGTTGTCAGCAGAAAAATCAGCATAAGCCTCATCGATAACCACCACACCGTCGAACTCTCTGCAGATTCGACGGATATCTTCAACTGGAAAAGTGTTTCCGGTTGGCGCGTTAGGGCGGGAAATAATCAGCAGATTGGCAGCGGCAGCCTGTTCAAGCAGATTTTCTGCCAGCGAAAAATCGTCCTGCAGCGGGATTTTAATAATATCACATCCCTGCAGTCCAGCGAGAACCGGATACAGCGAATAGGTCGGTTCAAGAAAAGCCACCGCGCGCCTGCCATCAGTAAACGATCTGAAAACTATGGTCAAAATATCATCAGAACCGTTACCGGCAATAACATTATCCCGTTTACAGCCGTATGTATCGGCAATAACATCGCGTAATTTATCACATACCGGATCCGGGTATAACCGGAGGCGTTCAGCATCGTATTCCTTTAAAATCCTGAAAACCTCAGGTGAAGGCGGATAAGGATTCTCGTTTGTATTGAGCTTTATCAACTCTGAAACTTTTGGCTGTTCACCCGGCGTATAACCACTCATGCCGTCTACAGCCGGTCTGAAATATGACTTGTATTTCTCAGTACTCATTTTAATTTTCACTTTTCAGTTTTGAATCTTATTGAGGCGCTTCTGCCGTGAGCATCAAGCCCTTCCATTTCCGCAAACTTTACGGCAGTATCAACTTCTTTTTTAAGTGCCGATTTGTGATAGTTCACAATGCTCATTCTTCGGAAAAAACCTTCAACAGTCAGCCCACTGAAAAAACGCGCACTGCCTGCGGTTGGCAGCACATGACTGGGGCCGGCACAAAAGTCTCCAATCGGTTCCGGGGTCCATTGCCCAATAAAAATGGCTCCTGCCGCCCTGACCTTTTTGGCAATATTTCCAGCTCTGGCACACTGTATTTCCAGGTGCTCAGGAGCATAAAGACTGGCAATATCAGCAGCGGAATCCAGATCCTCAACCTCAATTAAAAAAACTCCGTTTTCAATTACTTTTTCGACTGTCTGCTGGCGGTCAAGCAGTTTTTTCTGGACTGAAATTTCCTGCTCAACTTTATCAATCAAGTCTTTATCCGTACTCAAAAGCACTGCCTGCTCAAGTCCACTGCCATGTTCTGCCTGCGAAAGAATATCCGCTGCAATAAACTCGGGGTTGCAGTTTCCATCGGCAATAATCATTATTTCTGAAGGGCCGGCAACCATATCAATCGCGACTTCACCGTAAACCAGCTTCTTGGCAGCAGTTACATAAGCATTTCCCGGACCGACTATTTTCTCAACTTTCCTGATACTCTCTGTTCCATATGCCAGAGCAGCGATGCCGTACACTCCGCCCAGCCGGTAAACTTCAGTAACTCCCGCCTGGCGCATCGCATATAACACTGCGGGATGCACTTCACCGTCAGGCCCTGGCGGCGTAACCGCCACTATCTCCTTAACCCCGGCAGCTCTGGCTATTCCTGCAGTGTGAATGACGGTTGAAACCAGCGGAGCTGTTCCTCCCGGCACATATACACCAATTCTATCCATCGGTTCAAACCGTTCGCCGACAATAACTCCCGGACGCGGAGAACAGCTCCACGGTGCCGGGATCCGCTGTTCAGAAAAAAACATGACATTTTTCAGTGCTTCTTTAACCGCTTTTTTGCACTCACTGTCTACTTTTCGGCCAGCTTTTTTAAGCTCTTCATCATCTACCAGAAACTGCTCCGGAGTTAATTCGGCTTTGTCAAATTTTCTGGCATATTCAGTCAAAGCCGTATCGCCGCGCTCTCTGACGCCCTTCAGAATGGCCTTTACAGAGTCTTCGATCTCAGGTGGATATGAAGGTCGGTGATAAAGATTCTCCAGCTGTCGCTCAAAATCAGAGTCCTGATAGTAAATCTTTTTCATTCCGTACCTCCAAATTCAAATATGTCATTTCTATAATATTTATATTAATTTGCCGCAATATAGTATCAAGCACGGCAATATCCAGTTTTTTAGATTTTATTAATCGATTTTTACCACAATATTATCCAGAAGCCTGGCCTTTCCGAAAACTGCAGCACAGGCAATCAGCACTGCGGCAGCATCTTCAGTCGGCTCTTCAAGCGTTTCCGAGTCAAGGGCCTCAACATAATCGACCTTGCCGCCGGCTTCTATAATGTTGTCCACTATTGTGCTCAGGACTTCTCCGAGATCCGCAATGCCCTTTTTCTGCAGCATTTTCTCAGCCTGAAAAAGTGAACGCGAAATCGCCAGGGCGCGACGATGCTCATCTTCTGAGAGGTAACGGTTGCGGGAACTCATTGCCAGTCCGTCCGGTTCACGTATTAGAGGAGCAACAATAATTTCAAGCGGAAAGTTCAGGTCCCTGACCATGCGCCTGATAATAAGTGCCTGCTGGGCGTCCTTTTGACCAAATACCGCATAATCAGGCAGAGTTATATTGAACAGCTTGGCAACAACAGTGCATACGCCTCGGAAAAATGTCGGACGAGTCAGGCTGCACAGACCTTTTGAAAACTTTTCTTCTACCACCCACGTACTGCGCCCCGGCATGAACATTTCTTCAGCGGCGGGGGCAAAAACAATATCTGCTCCCCGTTCCTCACAAAGCCTGCAGTCATTATCAAAATCACGCGGATAACTATCCAGATCTTCATGCGGGGCAAACTGAGTAGGATTAACAAAATTTGTCACTATGACAACATCAGCAGCGTCACGTGCTTTATCTATCAATGATAAATGACCTTCATGCAGGTATCCCATTGTCGGCACAACCGCAATTTTTTTGCCTTCGCAGCGCTGTTCACGCGAATATCGCTGCATTTCAGAGATTTCACTTATTATTTTCATGCACAAACCCTTGCAGATAGCTTTTTGTGGTCACAAATAAAAAAACCGGGCTGGAGTTTGACTCTCACCCGGCAGATATTCAAACTTCCAGTATCAGACTTCCAGCATCCAATGGTGGCGGTCCGGAATTTCGCCGTACTGGATTCCAGTCATTTCATCATAGAGTCTTTTGAGCACAGGACCAATTGTGTCGCCATATTCAAGAACTTTGTCCTTGTGAACAATTTTGCCTACCGGCGTAATCACCACAGCAGTACCAACCGCTCCAACCTCAGCAAACTCTTCAAGCTCGGAACGATGAATCGGACGCCTCTCAACCTTGAGACCCAGATCCTCTGCCAGCACCATCAGCGACTTGTTGGTGATACTGGGCAAAACAGACCTTGATTTTGGAGTAACATAACTTCCTTCGGCGGTTACAGCCACAAAGTTGCTCGAGCCGAACTCATCAATAAACTCGTGAGTTTTGGCATCCATAAACAGCGTAACATGGCAGCCTTCCTGCCTGGCAAGCCTGGTTGGATACAGGCTGGCGGCATAGTTGCCGGCAACCTTGACATGCCCGGTTCCACCCGGGGCTGCCCGGTCAAAATCATCCAGAATCATCGCATTGACCGGTTTTATGCCCCCTTTGTAATAAGGTCCCACCGGACATACCAGAATTATCAACTCATAATCTTCAGCCGCTGAAATTCCAATCTGGGAAGTTGTCCCAATCAGCACTGGACGAATATAAAGAGCACCTCCGGTTCCATATGGGGGGACATAGTCTATATTGTCTTTGACGACAGTTTTTACCGCCTCGACAAATTTGTCCTCCGGAAACTTCGGCATCAGCAGATAATCAGCAGTATCATTAAGGCGGCGGGCGTTTTCCTCGGGACGAAAAATTCTGACTTTTCCATCCTTGCAGGCAAAAGCTTTCAGGCCTTCAAAGGCTGCCTGGCCATAGTGCAGGCAGTTTGAAGCGATTGACAGAGTAATATTACTGCTGTTGACTAATTTGCCTTCGCTCCATTCTCCATTGTGGTATGAAAAGCGTATATTGGACTTGGTAGGGCTGTATTCAAAACCAAGATTTTCCCAATCAATGTTCATATCCCGAGTACCTCAATTCGTTTTAGTGTCATTATATTAATTTTAAGCCACCGGGACAAAGCCAACCGGTATCCCGCAGCCATGCTGTCGCCCTAGTTCCAAACCACTTTCAGTCGGCTTAACTCATATTTGCCCCGACAATTAACATAAGAACATAACAGCAAACTATAATCTAAAGAATATAGAAGCATATTCTGTCTCGTCAAAACATTTTGCTGACAAATGCAGTGAAAATAACAAAAAAAATGCTTTTTTATATAAAACCGGACATGTAGCGCTTTGACTTATCAGATAAAAACATTAAAGTGATAAAAAATCTAATTACTTAACGAGTGGCTATTCGGAACAAATTTTTTCGTATTTGCTGTTTGTATAAAATTTTAAAGCTTAGTATAGGCGGAGGTCTCATGAAATTGTTTAAATTTGTCAGTTGCGGACTTTTAATGGTAATGTTGTTATTCAGTGCTGGCTGCGGCTTGTTTGACAGCAAAATCCCTAAAAACGACACCAGTCCAATACCTGACGCTGCAGGCAGCCCGGACGACTTGAACATTGATGGCGGCAGTGTCGGCAAATGGGGGGCTGGAGCAGACGACAGCTCCATGGGAGTTGCTCAAGGAGACTGGCGCCCGCGTACTGACATCAAATTTCCAACCGTATATTTTTCTTTCGACCGTGATATAATCGGCGCCACTGAAAGAACTAAAATTGAAAAAGTTGCCAAATACCTCAACGAAAACCAGCAGCTTGGTCTTATTGTTGAAGGTCACTGTGATGATCGTGGCACCATTGAGTACAATCGTGCTCTGGGAGAGCGCCGGGCAAATGCGGTTAAAAACTATATCGCAAGCCTGGGGGTTTCACCGAACCGCATCAAAACAATCAGCTATGGAGAAGACCGCCCGGCAGTCCCGGGAACCACTCCTGAAGCCAGAGCGAAGAATCGACGCGCCGAGCTGGTTCCGGCTGATATGAAATAATTTCCGAAAGCAAGCCATCCAACTCCCGCCGTCATTGACCGCGGGAGTTTTTTATTGCGGCTGAAACCGATCATTCAGGCCGCAAATCAAAAACAGGCCCACGAGTAGAGAAACTACAGGTGAATTGTTAATGTTATAACGTTGACTTAGAAACTGGATGCTCATGAACTGAAACTAGACAATCGACGCAATAAATCTTAAGATTCGCACGGGAGGAAATTGACATGAACAGCAACATTACAGTCAGGCCGGCAACAGCAGCAGACTTTGATACCATTCTGCCTTTAATGCAGGAATTTCTTGACCATCAGCAGGAACTCACCCCGGAAGATATGATCGATAAAGAACATGCCGGCAAGATTGTCTCCAAATACATTAATGGTGATCCCGGAAAAGTATTTACCCTGATTGCGGAACTCGAAGGAGAACTGAGCGGCTGCTGCATGGCTTCACTGGAGGAAACCATAGAAATTTTGAAAGACGATATTTTTGGTGAAATTAAATACCTTTTTACTGCAGAAAAATATCGCAGCAGAGGAATTGGCAAAGCCTTAGTTGAGGCCGCGGCCGCAGAATTTAAACGACGCGGCCTCAAACTGATGTCTCTGGATGTACTGGTCAGTAACGAGGGCGCCGTCGCCTTTTATCGCCGCGCCGGGTTCGTCCCCGTAACCTGCTCGATGTACCGTGAGGTTTAATTTCCTCGCGAAGCCAGTAATCATCATCACCGACATGGTGCTTGCGACGAGTAAACTGGATAAACATTAACGGTATCACATAAAGTGACAGCAGGCTTGAGGAAATCAAGCCGCCAAATACCGCCATGCCGCAGCTGTTTCTGAGCTCAGCCCCCAGGCCGGTTCCGAATGCCATCGGCACAATACCCAGAATCGCAGCCATGCTGATCATAACAATTGGCCGGAATTTGGTTTTTGTAGCCTTGATCATCGCCACGTCGGCATGCATGCCGTTGCGGTTCAGCTCCCTGGCTTCCGCAACAATAAGGATCGCGTTATTTACCACAATACCAATAAGCATGATAGCCCCCATCAGGCCCATCATTGACAGCGGCTGACCTGAAAGCCAGAGTGCTGTGAACATCCCGATCATACCGAGCGGAATAGTGAACATTATGAGCAGAGGACGCGACCATGACTCGAGAATCGCAGCGATCAAAAGGTAAGTCAGCAGAATAGCCAGAATAATAGCTTCTGCAAAGTCCGCCTGAGCCTCTTTCATGCTTTCCGCAGAACCGGAAAAGCGCATGGTGTATCCGGCCGGCATAACTTCTTTCATGTGCTCTTTGAGATACTGGACAAGCTCGCCAAGGGAAACCCCGGGAACAGTGTTGGCATAAATGTCAACAACCCGGCTTTTTTCAGCACGACTGATCATGACCGGCATAGTATCCTCAACTACATTCGCAACAACATCAATATTCAGCGGAATGCCTTTGAACAGCATAAACTTGAAGTCTTTGACCTGTCCGGCGCCTTTTTCTTCTGCAAACTGTACTCGTATGTCGTATGACCTGGCATCCTGCTTAAAGGTGCCGGCTTTAATACCTTCAAGGTTACCGCGCAGCATATTTCCAAAAATTTCACTGCTCAACCCCAGCTCCTGCATCACAGTACGCTTGGGAGATATCCGGATTTCAGGCTTGCGGGGCCTGACATTTGTCTGCACTTCGCGGGCCATACCGGATTTTTCCAGCAGTTCCTGTGCCTTGGCAGCGGTTGCCTTTAGCACATTTAGGTTGGGCCCGAATATCTGCATTTCAAGGTCTGATTCACTACCACCGATTGAAGCGGTATTTATAGTACTGGAGACCCCTGGAATCCGCTTCATCTCACTAGCCAGGATGCCTTTGATCTGCTCCTGAGTAAGAGAACGCTCGTCTTTTTGCGATGTCAGAACAATGATCTGGCCAAGGTATACACCTTTAGTAGCCTGTCCTTCATTGCCATATACATCACCTACCATTGACATGGTCTTTTTAACTTCAGGCAGCTGCCTGATTCTATCCGCGATTGCCAGAACTTTACGTTTAGTGGCGTCTATGTTGCGGCGAATCGGAAACTCCAGGCGGATATTGAAGCGACCGCGGTCAGTATTTGGAAAAAACGAAGTCCCGACCCGGGGCACAATAAAACATACTACGATTAAAAACAACCCCAGTACAGCCAGCAGCGGCACGGCTGGACGCTTTGCCATGGCGTCCAGTGAATTATCAAATTTATCTTCAAGCCAGCCGTATCCTTTTTCCCACTTTTCAGAATACCAGGCCAGCAGTTTATTGCGGATCGGCATATTGCGTCGCAGAAAAATGGAAGCAAGTACCGGAGTGAGGGTAAAACTTATGAAGAGTGACACCAAGGTTGCCCCTGTCATAGTGATAGCAAACGGCATGAAATAACGGCCGACCAGCGTTGTCATCAGGGCTATCGGGATAAATACAACAACATTTGTCATGGCACTGGCCACAACCGGAATGGCCACCTGCAGAGCTCCCTCATTGGCTGCACGACGGCGACGCTTATGTTTTTTAAGCAACTTGAAAATATTCTCAATAACCACAATTGAATTGGTTACCAGCACACCTACCGAAGTTCCAAGAGCCAGCAGCGTGGAATTATTGAAGGTAAAATTGAATACTCTCATAATTGCGAAAGTCACAATTATGGATACCGGCATACTGACGGCAACAATCAGAGTGGAACGGATTTCATGCAGAAACGCAAATAGAATTAAAGCGGTTAGCACCACAGCCCAGATAATACTCTGCCAGGCATCGTCAATACTGGCTGAAATGTAATTGCCGTCATCAAAGAACCAGCCCAGCCTCATACCACTTGGTATAATGCCCAGTTTTTTGATTCTGTTTACCTCAGCCTTGACATTGTTTACCACCTGTACAGCATTTGAATCGTTTTTCTTGATGACATCTATGCTTATTGCAGGCTTGCCGTCAACAAAAGCCAGTGACCGCTTCTCTTTTGAAATAAGCTCTACTCTGGCAACATCCCGTAAATAGATTCTATGGTCTTTGGTATTTCCGACCTCAAGCAGGCCCATATCGGCAAAAGATTTGAATTCACCGTCAAAAGTGACGTTAATTTCATCGTCCCCCTCTTTGACCCGACCAGACGGAATACGGACATTTTCAGCGTTCAAACGCTCTATAATCTTGTTTACAGTAAGATTAGCGGCGGAAAGCTTTCTGCGGTCGATAATCACGTGTACTTCAAGGTTTTCGCCACCTGACACGTTAATATTTGCAACTCCGTCAAGTACTGAAAAACGGTCCTTCAGCGTTTCAGCCGCAAAATCATACATACGATCAAGCGGCTGATCACCAGTAATGGTCAGCTTGACAACGGGCCGGGTATTTATGTCGAATTTATCTATGGTCGGGGTTTCACAGCCAGCAGGCAGATCGTTGATAATCTGGTCAAGTTTGTCACGAACATCCTGGGCCGCAACGTCAATATTGACATTAAGCTTGAATTCTAGCTCTGTAGTACATGTTCCTTCTTCCGAAGTGCTTCGAATATGCTTCAACCCGTTTACAGAACCTACTGCATCCTCGATTTTCTTGGCTACATCAACTTCGATCTTCTCAGGAGTAGCTCCTGGATAGTCCGTAGTGATAGTAATATAGGGAATATCCAGCTGTGGCATCAAGTCAAGGCCTAAACGGCGGTAGGAATTAATACCAGCAATGATCATGGCCAGAATAAGGCAACACATCGCCACCGGGCGTTTAATGGAAAAAGTTGTAAGCTTCATCAATTACATACTCCGGCAAGTTGCACTGTTTTTTTTTCCGGTTTTACCGCATCATCCTGTAGAGCAATTGCATCGCCCTCATTCAGGAATTCCATGCCGTGGGTTACAACCTGCCGGTTTTTGAGAACATCAGGATTGAGAATTTCAGTATAACCGTCTGTTGTAACTCCAGTTTCAACAGTAACACATTTTGCCTTGCCGTTTTCGTAAAGGAAAACCTTTTTTACGCCGTTGGCACGATCCATAATGGCGCTTTCGGGAACCCCCGGGCCAACATGCCGGCTCAGAATAATATCGGCATCAGTCAACATGCCGCGAACAATCTTTTCATGCTTGGGCATTTCAATATCCACCTCGAAAGTCCGAGAGTTCATGTCAATGCCCGGGTCTTTGTATGTTACCGGCAGGTACATGCTCTGCTTCATGCCGGGAACGGAAATTATAGCATGGGTTTTTCCGACTATTATCTGGTTATAGTAAATGGAGCTCAGCCGGACTACCAGCTGCAGAGAGTCGAGGTCTTCAAGCAGCAGAATATATTCAGCACTGCTGGCGTATTCGCCCAGACTTTTGCTCTTATCCAGCACGACACCGTTAAAAGGAGCAACGATTTCGGAGTCTTTAAGGTCTTTTTTAGCCATTTCCAGGTTGTTTTCAGACTGTTCAACCTCAGCCATCTTATTCGCAACCACGGCCTTAGCCTTGGCAAGCTCACCTTCTGCCTTCATAAAAGCCAGGTGTTCTGATTCATAGGCCGTTGTTGAAATCGCTTTCTGATTGCACAGGAAACGTCCTCGTTCATCATCCTTCTTGGCTTTTGCCAGTGACAGTTTGGCTATTCTAAAGTCCACTATAGCAGACCGAAGTTCAGTTTTAACTACTTTGAGCTGCTGCTGGGCAATACTGACTTTCTTTTCCAGGTTAGCTTTATCAATCTGGAACATTACCTGCCCCTTCTTGACTTTACTGCCGGTACTGATGTTTAAGACGTCGACGATACCGCTGGTTCTGGCGGAAATATTTGCAGTATTGGTAGATTGAACACATCCCTGAACTGTGATTGCTTTAACGAAATTATGTGGTTTAAGCATGGTGGTCTCGACTTTAACCACCCTGTTACCTTGCTCGTCGCCTTTTCGACAACCATAAAACATAGGGAGCACCACCGCTAAAAGCAGCACACCAACCCCTATACGAGATGCATTCTTCATAAACAACCCCTGGTTAATATTTGCTCAAAATACTGTCAATAGCTCCGTCCTGACCCCCGTAACCCCGAAAATTGAGCGACAGGTGACATAGACTTAGACCTCTGCATGGTCTGTTTTGTTCATTTAATCTCAGCTATTCTCAAAGTTGGAAATAGTAGCAATATACGCTATATTAAATGATAAAAACATGGGAAACTATTTATGAAAATCATCATCGCACCGGATTCATATAAGGGCTGTATGCGCAGCAGTGATATTTGCAAAAAAATTGAAAGCGGCATCCTCCAGGTACTGCCGGATGCCGACATTGTCAAAATGCCGATGGCAGACGGCGGCGAAGGAACAGTAGACGCTATCGTGCTGTCTACCGGCGGCAGTTTTAAACAGCTTACAGTTTCCGGTCCTCTCGGCAACCCGGTAACGGCAACATACGGCATCTCGGGGGACGGTCAGAAGGCAGTAATAGAGATGGCTGCGGCCAGCGGCATTGAGCTTCTTGAAAGCCACATGCTCAACCCGTTAAAAACCAGCACCTTTGGAACAGGAGAACTTATTCGGACCATTATTGCAGAAGGTATCAGGGACATTACTATCGGCATTGGCGGCAGTGCCACTGTTGACGGGGGAGCCGGCATGGCTCAGGCGCTCGGGTACAGGTTTCTGGATGCTGATGGCACTGAACTGCCTGAAAAACTCGGCGGTGGTATGCTTGACAGAATTGCCGGAATAGACGCTTCCGGGGTTATTCCTGAGCTGAAAGCAACCCGGGTTAGAATTGCCAGTGATGTTACCAACCCGCTCCTTGGCTCCAACGGGGCAGCCAGGATTTTCGGCCCCCAGAAAGGCGCTACCAGTGAAATGGTCGGCACGCTCGAGGCTAATCTGAAATCATTCTCAGAACTGATAATTAAATCCGGGTTTGCGGCTGACTGCAGCCAATCCGGCGATGGCGCTGCCGGAGGGCTGGGCTTCGGCCTGCGAACTTTGTGCCATGCCGAATCAGTATCCGGAGCCGGTCTGGTAATAGAACTGACCGGCTTGAATGAACAGCTTGCTGATGCGGACCTGCTGATTACTGGCGAAGGCTGCACTGATTCTCAGACTGCCGACGGCAAACTCTGCGCGGTTATAGCAGCGGCTGCCAGTCAGGCAAAAGTACCTGCAGTATTGGTATCCGGAGCTCTTAAGGGTGATCTTAGCGGCCTTGACAATAGGTTCACCGCCATGCTCAGTACCACAGCCCTGCCCTGCAATCTTGAAGCTGCAATGCAGCAAACTCCGGAAAATCTCCTGCGGCAGGGCAGAAATATCGCAGCCCTGATTACCGCATTGCAGTAGCCCGGGCTCGTTATTTAAACCTGAAAATCACAGGTTGCGCCATTTGAAGCCGTCACTTTTGGGAATGGCAGCCGCATCAGCGGGCCCCCATGACCCTGCTTTGTACTTTCTGAGATGACACGGGCAGTCCAGATTATGGGCATCAAAGCTGTCCCAGGCTTCCAGAACCGGAGTAAGCAACCGCCATGAAGCCGCAATTACGTCACTCCTTATGAACAGCGTCTGGTCGCCGAGCATTGCGTCCAGCAGCAGACGCTCGTAGGCGTCATGGCTCTGGCCGCCGAAAATACTGTTGTATTTAAAATCAAGGGTCAGGTTGCCCATGCACAACTTAGGCCCCGGCTTTTTAGCCTGTATTCCCAGTGACATCCCTTCATCCGGCTGCACTGTCAGTACCAGCACGTCGGGCTGCATGTCTTTTGCCGCGATCGGTTGAAAAATTGAATATGGAACCTTTTTAAACTGAATCGCAATTTCGCTGACTTTGCGCTTGAGCCGCTTGCCTGAACGCAAGTAGAAGGGAACCCCGTGCCAGCGCCAGTTATCAATCATCACTTTGGCTGCGACAAAGGTCTCGGTTGTCGAATCCGGCTTTACTCCATCCTCTTCGCAATATCCTTTCATGTCGCCATCAGCTGTATACTGCCCGCGAATCATGTACTTGCTCAAATGTTTAATGGGAAACGGTCTTATTGAATTTATGAGCTTCAGTTTTTCATCACGTACCGAGTTGGCGTCAAACGACGACGGCATCTCCATTGCCACCAGAGCGAGCATTTCCAGCATATGGTTTTGAAACATGTCGCGCAGCAGGCCGGCTTTCTCATAATAACCGGCACGGGCACCGATACCAATATCCTCGGCAACTGTGATCTGAACATTATCTATATATTTGTTGCTCCACGTGGGCTCAAAAAGAACATTCGCAAACCGGAGCATCATGATATTCTGCACAGTCTCTTTGCCCAGATAATGATCAATCCGGTAAATCTGACGCTCTGATAAAGTCTCATGCAGCAGCATATCAAGTGCCCTGGCGCTCTTCACGTCATGCCCGAAAGGCTTTTCCAGTACGACATGCCGCCAGCCGTCCGCATTGCGCTCTTCAGTAATGCCATATCTGCCAAGCAACGGCACAATTTCTCCATACAGCGAAGCCGGAGTCGCCAGGTAAAAAGTTCGGTTGGGAACCGGGTCCTGTCCTTTTTCAAGTTTTTCCAGCAGGTGCTCCAGGTTGCTGTAGGTGGCCTGATCCTGATAACCGCCATGCATATAGCAGACCTTGCTTAAAAACCGATCGAGTTCAGCCGGGTCTTCCACATTCTCCACCATTTTTTCACGCAGCCGGTTACGGTATTCCTCCGTCTTCATCACCGTGCGGGCGCAGCCGACTACCCGGGAATTTTCATGGAAAAGATTACGCCTGAAAAGGTTAAACAAAGCAGGCATAAGTTTACGGAAGGTCAAATCACCGGAAGCTCCAAAAATGATTATGGTATTCGGGACGGGGCTAATTTCAACACAAAAATTACCCTGCCAGTAACTGTCGCTCAAGCTCATAATGACACTCCTCTGTTTATCCCATACTTACTATTATAACCTGCCTTCAATACAAAGTCGATAATAATAAGCAACAACCACTACCCATTATTCAGTAAATTTATACTTGTGAAGTATTTCAGTAAAATATGCAAAAAAAATGGGGAGCCGCAGCTCCCCGCGAGTTATCATTTATTTGAGGTTGCTCAGGTATTCTGCGACACCTTCAGCAGTAGGGGTCATACCAGCATCACCTTTGTGCCAGTTGGCCGGACATACTTCTCCATTCTGCTCGAAGAACTGCAAAGCATCGACCATTCTGATAGCTTCATCTACATCACGCCCCAGCGGAAGGTCATTTACAACAGAGTGACGTACGACACCTTCCTTGTCGATCAGGAAGAGACCGCGCAATGCTACGGAGTCGTCAAAAAGAACGCCGTAGTCACGGGAAATCTGCTTCTTGATGTCAGCTACCAGCGGGAACTGGATATCGCCGATACCGCCACAGTCACGATTCGTGTTCTTCCATGCAAAATGGCTGTAAGCAGAGTCAATTGATACACCTACCAACTCGCAGTTGCGTTCTCTGAATGCTTCCAGCTTCCGATCAAAAGCGATAATTTCTGAAGGACAGACAAAGGTAAAATCAAGCGGGTAAAAGAAAAGGACAACGTACTTGCCGCGCAGACTTGAAAGGGAAAATTCCTGAATAGAATTGTCAGGCATTACTGCTTCTGCTGTGAAATCCGGTGCCTGTTTTGTAACCAGTGTGCTCATTGTGATACTCCTTAGCTTTTGTAATAAATGCTTATTTTTAATTTCCAGCAATCTTATTTAATAAATCGCTGTATTTATCTTTTTCAAGATCTTTCTGTCTCTGTTTTTAATAATAGTAATTATTCCTAAAAATGCAAGCAGGAAAACTACTGCCAAGCCTCTTTTTTTTTACTTTTTTTTATTGCACGGACTGTAAAATAAAGCTTATATATTAAACTACAAAGATTTACATGCAATTAAGAAAAATCAGCTTTCTTTGAAATATTTTAGCATTCTGACATGATGGACTCTTGCAAAACATAGAAAGCAGCCCGGTTCCAGTGTATGCGGACTTCGCAACTTTTTGTCGAAATTGCAATAACCTGAGCGGATAGTCAGTATAAATACCATAGACACCATTACATGCTGCACGCAGGTACTCCTCTTCCGTACTTACGTTGAAAACTACCATTTTGCAGTCAGGAAAACTTCTTTTAACTGCTTCAACCAGACAGCGACTCCATAAGCGGGTGTCCTTTATAGTGGAAACTGCAGTCCCAAGTGTAAAAGATTCAGATACTTTAAATGCCCTTTCGCCTTCAAACCCGACCCAGTCCCAGTTCCAGCCGGAATTCATTGATAACCTGCCGTTCATTTGATAGTCAAGTAACAAGAAGCGGGTATTGTCCCGTTTTTGAAAGACTTTTGCCCGCGGACAGCTTTTCATTAGATACTTGACTGCACTTGAATCAGTGGAATAAAAAACCAAGCGGTCCCAGTCTTTATCTGCCACTATTTTTCTCAAACTGTCAATTAGGGTTTTAAACCTGCTGGTTTTTATATCAAGAATAAGCTGCAGGTCGGTTGCCTTGAGAATATCCGTCAGGGCAGGAATCCTGATACCCTTCCCTCTATAAATGTACTTACCTTTTTCCTGAAACCGATATCCCGCATCCAGCTTTCTCAATTCTGTCATAGTCATATCTTCAGGGTTACCTTTGCCATCGGTAAACCTGGCCAGATCAAACCCGTGAAACGCAAAAGGAATTCCGTCTTTTGACAACTCAAGGGTAATGTTTATTACCTTCACACCTTTTTTTTCCGCCTGTTTTACCGCATATACTGTATTTGAAGGCCAATCCCCCTGCCCGGCATGATGCGCAATAATCACAGGCAGAGTGACACAGGAACCGGGAGCTTTATGCACATTCTTCAAAGTGTTAACAGTCAAGCTGATCAACAACGCTACGGCCAGCAACAGAACGGTTATTGACAATATAACGGTCAGTTTACAGTTTCTCTTTTGATTCATGTTTGCCTCAAATATCATTATAAATTATTTATAAAATATAAATTAGCATAACCTAATTAAAAGAACAATAAGCAACTAATTTAAAAAGAAAAAGTACCTGTAAATCAGAAATCAAATGACTTGCCCCTCGCCAGAGTTTTGTATGAAAATTATCATTTTTTACTGGTAAGTCTGCCTAAAAAGACTGCGCCATGCACTGGAAAAGTATATTTAATGATATTCCCTCATACAAGCAGTTCAAAGCCGCAGCCTCGCAAATTTAGCCCTGGCGCTTTCCAGCAGTTCATTGTCTGATATTGTCTTTTTATAGTCAGCAATTACTGAATGGTCTCGATCCTTATAGCACAAATAACCGATACTTCCAAAACAGGAATTCACTGAAAGTGGAATGACGTGCTGCTTTTTAATGCCCTGCCTTGAATATAAATTCCGGCTTTGCTTAAAGGCAGGATCCCATATTGATATTGTATCTGACAGCCCCCGGGTGACAGGGTTATTATTCATTCTGTTAGTATAGAAAAATTCTTTTTCCCGGTGTGACACCGGCTCTCCTGAAAAGTACAAACCGGCATCTGTATAGTTTTGCAGGATTCTTTTGAAAACAGCTCTGCATTCATGGCTGAAAGTCGTGTAAATTATCTGATAATCAAAAGTCCAGATTTCCCTCTGGGTGGCAGCAAAATATACATCCGTCTTAAAAATGCGGTTGAAATGCATTATATCGCTGAAATCAGCCAGCCTTGAAGTATTGTAAGCCAGCCCCAGGTCAATATACAACCCCGGGTAATAATATCCGGTCAAGGCCTTGATCACATCTGCCGCAACTGCAGGAATATATTTGTACTTGTCCAGCGGGCTGCAGCTGCCGCTGATTATGCCGCGTGAAAGACTGGAGCCATTGCAGGTAGCGATGCATCCCGATTTGTCCATAAAAAAATAGCGGATATATCTCTTGCTCAAGTTAACTTCCCGTATTTCATCGTCATTTTCAACCAGATTGAAAAGTTCTTCCACATGACGGATTTGAATGTCAAACTCCCTGTAGGAGTACCTCCTTAGACCCATAATAATCTTATGGGCATTATAAGGCCTGTCCACCCATAATGTATATTGAATCTGATACCCGCTCCGTATAAAAAAGCTGTTGATAAGCAGAATCTTGCTGACCAGCAGAAAGTTGATCTCTTTGGTAATCTCAGAACCTACCCAAATAAAATTAACTCTTAAATTCATTGCAGTCATCTCTTTATTAAATACCGTTTGTATTCCATAAAAAGCTGCACAGCTGTAAGTAGCTTACCACAAAATTTTTAAACGGCAAACAATACTCAACCGCAGCATTTTCTTCCTCAAAACTCATTTAATTAAGGTAACCTAACTGACTTAAAAAATCAATTTATCATACAAAAAAAGCCGGACTGCCTTTTGCAGTCCGGCCAGAATCAAAAAAATACTATTTACTATACCATTTCCCTTTGGGGCCCTGCAGCATCTGCCCTTTGGGGGCCCGTTTGGCGATCATCAAGGCCCTGCGTTTTCCAACCATTTCAACAGAAACTTTCTGCTGGCGGGCAATAGCTGTATACACTACCTTGCGGTCTTTGTTTTCGGCTTCAACCAGTTTTTTGGCTTCGTCATCAGTTTTCAGCACCTCCAGATAACCTTTGTTGTTTTCACCGATGACACCTTGCTGCTTAAGCACTTCCAGCTGCGGCAGGCGGGCCTTCATTCTGGCCTTTATTTCTTTAGCTCCTCCAAAAACTGTAACTGCAGTCAAAGTCAGCATCATTGCGCAAACTGTAATTTTCATCATTCTAATCATAACTATTTCCTCTATTTTGATGGTTTAACCTGATCAGCTTCCTGGTCTAAATCACCAAAGAAGTTGTCCAGTGCACGGTCAACTTTCACATTAATATCAATGGTTATATGAATCGGCTTGATTTCAATAGGTTTGACATCAAGCTCGCTTTTACTTTCGATTTTGTGTGAGGTACAGCCGTATAACAGCACACTGGTACCAATTATATACAGTAACTGTTTCATTTGCGGGGGACTCCTCCTGTGAGTTTTTTAAATTTACTACTGATATGCATTAATCTGTTCAAAGGTATGCTGGTATTTACATCCAGCCTGATACCCTGAAATTTTGCACCTTTACCTTTTATGCGTACAAACATTTTCCTTTTATTATCATAAGTAAACGGCAGTGCATTTGCCGGCTTGCCGTCCAGTTTCATCTTTATTTTAAGTTCACCATCCGCAGTATTCAAGTACAGCTTGACCCATTGGTAATCAAAATCTTTTAAGGCTTCTCCAGCGATATCCAGCTGCGTAAATTCACGGGTATTTTCAGGAACGTTTTTCATCAGCGCTTCAGTATCCAGCAGCTTCAGATTATTGCCCCTGCCCGGCACAGAGTAGAGGTAACCCTTTTCAAAAGTAATCCCCTGTTTACTTAACCGTACCGGTATTCTTCCCAGCACCTTTCCTCTGCCAACTGCCCGACTCAAGCCAAGCGATTCAATTAGTTGCGAGAGAACTATGCCGTCACAATAAACAATCGCTCGATAATTGTGTCTCCCGGTTTTTATCCGCATTGCATGAGTATAGATATGCCCGCCACACAAGCCGAATGAACTTTTCTCAAGCAAATAAGACTTTGGCGATTCAATTTGAAAATCGACCTCACCAGCAGTCACCAACATTTTACCGGCTTCAAAGCGATCAAACTTCAGCTTTTGATTCGGCAGGCTGCGCAACTTCAACAGATCTGCCAGCTGCAGTGACAAAGACACCCCTTCCAGTCTCATATCGTTATCTTTGCTGCTCCAGTTTCCCTGACTGAGCTTGAAATTGCCCGTGCTGTAAATTTTTTCTCCGCTTTTTCTGAACAATGCGGTCCCCTCACACATGGCGCTGAAAGTCATATTCCTCAACATCTCAAACTTTCCGGCTAACCCGCTCAGGGTGGTAATTCTGTATTTCGGCAGCACTGCTTTCAATTCAAACCCTGACGCGGCTCCTGTTTTGACAGCACCGGACAGGCTGATTTTCATTCCCGCAAAGGGAGCTACTGCGACAATTGCCGAGTAAGTTGACACCGGCAGTCCGGTATTTATTTTTCCTGAAAGCCTGCCCAGGAGTAAATTGTCCCAGGTAATTTTCTTACAGTCAATTGCGGCTGTCGGCATCCTGTCAGGATAAGCAAAAGGACATTTCAAACTGACGCCATCAACTTTGAGTTTAAACTTACTGCAGTCAATCACGCCATTTTCAAAGCTGGCAAGCCCTTTGACATGCCTGCCGTTAATAACCGCCTGTAATTTACTTTCCGGAACTTTCACATCCATAAGCTTGTGGGCTAAATTTATTGCTCCGACGCAGGCTTTAACTGAAACCAGCGGCAAGCTTTTCAAGTCATCAGCTCCAGTTTTTAAGGCAAAAACTGTTTTACTCAAACTCAATTGACCAAACGGCAAAACAGCATTAAACGGCTGTATACTTAAATCCGCCGCGGCATTCCAGGCGCCAGATTTGTATTCTCCGTTTAAATCGCATTGAGCCTGAAGCGGGCTGCCAGCTTTCAAGTTCAGATTACCCAGAGTTTTTACCAGTACCGGCACATTACAGCTGATGTTCAATCGGTCAGTCTGTATATTCATTCCGCCTGAAATTTGTTTGATTTCCGCCTCTGCTTTTCCTGTAAAATGCAGATTACCGGTCATAAAATTCACTTTACCTTTTCTGCCTAAAGCCTTAAAAATCATTTTATCAGCAGCAACTTTCTCGCCGCCTTTTATGAAACTGAAACCAGGAACTTTCACATTCAGCTCTACAAACCTCAAAGCAAAGGGCTTCCAGGTAAAACTGCTTTTCAGGGCCGCTCGAAGACTCCCACTCAGCTCAATACCTTTCTTCAACCGCAGCAAACCCTCAACTTCTTTAAGGTTTGCATACTGGTTCACCTGTATTTGTGCTGCACACTTTTTCAGGTCGAGCAACGCATTTGCCTCAGTTTTAGCTGAGCCGATACCGGAAGTCAATTTTATATCAATTTTTTTGAAGTCGCTGTCAGGCTTTATAATTGCTGAAAAATGCGCAGTATAACAATCATTTCCTTTCCTGAGGTTCAGCAAACCGTCAAAGACAACTTCATCTATCGCAACCTTGTACTTTGAAGCCTTGTCAGGAGTCGTTTTTTTTCTGGCTGCAAGGTGTTTCTTCAGTTTTTGAAAATCGAAGTTTTCCAGCTCAATTTTATTATCTTTTACTATGCAGTTAACTTTAATGCCGCTTAAGGTCATTCTTTTTATATGCATTGTATTGCGAGTAAGCAACGGCAGTAACCTGTAGTCAACCCTCACGGAATCAACCGCAATCGCGCCATTCGCAAAGTTCAAGCGCCCAACATCGACTCCAGACATCCCTATCCGGCGCATCTTTGCATGCAGGTTAGGAAATCCGTAGCTCTTTGCAATCTGCGGCAGGACCCGGTCCTGAACATAATCAGGCAATTTATAAAAAGCCCAGGCCAGAGCCAGGGCCAGAAAAACCAGAAACAGCAAAATCGCTTTTATCCTGAAATATGCCTTTCTGTCTTTTGTTTTTTCCACATTCTCTCCCATAACAGATAAAACCATGAATATATTTTACCTTTTTCTCATTTTGACTACTATAGCTTTAGTTTTCTAATCCTTCAAAGCCGTTTTGTTAAAACCAAGCCCAGAATTACTAAACCGGTAAACAGCTTTTCCAGGAAAATATTCGAAGATTTAATATATAATAAGTTTTAGTGATTGAATAATCGCCTCAGGACTTTATTATATACTCATAATGAATGAATTATATAAAAAAATTATGCAACAACGCTCAAAGGAAAGGTAGTTATGTAGTGCTTGTTCACCACAGGAGGAGAAAATGCGGCAGAGGAAATCATTCACAGTTCTATTTGAAATTATTATTTCGAAAAACCTGCATAAACAAATAAAACTGCCCTGCAAAGGGTTTGCTTCAGTTTTATTATTACTAACATTCACTCTGGCTTCGCCGAAATCTGCAGGCATGCCCGTCCAGGGACCTGATGCCTCTGATATTTCATCATTGACTATAGTTTTATTTGATTTTGTACAGGCGAAACAATGGAGCCTGCCACCGACAGGTTTTTTAAGTCCACCTGTTAATCAGAATTATCCTTTGTTCGGTGAGCTATCGGCAGTCGGATTTTACTCGCGCGGATTTGGTTATAAATTCAGACAGCGGCTGCTTGTCGTCAACCTGAATGAAAATTCACTGGAACTTTTACCCAGACACGTTCGACAAAGTATTACCCCTAGAGTGCATCAGTTTGCAGACATTAGCGAAATACTCATGCGAGAGGGGGTTACATGCCATATATGCGCTGTTATCACCGGCAAAGGCTCTCACCATGAAGATGAAAGTATGGTTGGCAAAGAATTTAATTTATCCTTTCACGGCTTTGCTGCTAAACACAGTCATCCCGAATCCAGGGAAGTAGTGCAATTCCTGCCCGCTGGCATCTTTGTTCCGCTGGGAATAACTGCAGCATCTAATCACACTATTGATATGGGTAAAATCGGCAATATCCTCGTATTATGTGAACGCCCTCAAGGCCCACTTTTACTTGGGCCCAATACGGCTAAATTTAAAACGACATCAGAAATTTCCAGTTTCTGGAGCATTGCTAAAATGGGGAATCTTGGAGAATATATTATTGTCACCTATCACCTGCTATTAAACTCAACACGTACTTCAGATGCCGTAAAGGCAGCGTTGAACACTCATAACTGGAGTGAATTAATTACCAGTATAAAACAAGTCCCTGAAAGACTAAACCTGGATAAATTCAGCAGCTATGTTCTGTATGACTGGGTGGAAAATATAGCTCATGCCAGCAGGCCGTTCATAGCTCAGAACAGTAATGAAATCGCAGATTGCGATGATAGAAAAGATGACCAGTGAATCTGCTTTTGAAAACTGGTGCGATTACAGCGGATTCCCGTACATATGGCAACCAGTGGAATTCAACAGGTGAACGGGGAGGTAATAAGCAGAGTTAGATAATTACCAGAAATTACGGTATTACTAACATTTATTCTGCTTTTTATTACCACCGCATTCATCACTTGTTCTTATATCGGGGCAGTTTGCAGCACCCATTTAGTGACCGGATTATCCGGGACTTCATTCCAGACAGCACCCGTAATGCCCTGGGCATCCTTAATTGAAGGCTGCTGTGCGTCATCCGGGAAATACAGTTTACAGGTCAGCATAGTCTTATCGGTTTTATAAACCGTCATATCAATCCACTTTCCCCTGGATATGTCATTTGGTATCCAGTAAATTAAACTGGAATTGCTGTCCTGAATAACTGTTTTTCCGTCAATCTCAACTTTATCCACAGTACTCCCGAAACCAAAAGCAACCTCGTACTGAGTTGGGCCATTATAGCTCTGGTCAGAAGAGTCGTAATATTTAGAGGTATCCTGGTTATCCGGTCCCAGCAGATAAAGATCAACAACCACATCCGGCCCCGTCAGGTACTGTACCTTGCCGCCAGCCCCGTCGGAATAAGACATTCCGTATGAATTTGAGTTTGCGACAATGTACTGGTTGTATGGATTCTCATATACCCTGTCCTTTTCCGGGACCCAGGTATACTCATCTTTCTGAGAATAATACGCGCCGGGTGTAACAGCGATGCGACCACAGTTAAGTGCCACAAGCAATTCTCTGGTTACACTGTCAACCCATGCCTGAAACCTGTAGGTCTCTGCCGGTGAATTCCCCACCCAGTTAAGGTGAACATTTGCCGAATTCAAAGCAGGACTGACTGAACTGTCATTAATAATTTCATCGTTGCAGGTGACATACATACCGCCGTCACTGTCACCCGACACAATGCTTTTGCCGCTTAAAGCAGACTTTGTCAAGTAAATTCTAGTGTTATAAAGATCGTTTGTCAGCTGCAGAATGACATCTTTTATCAATACATCTCCGACGTTGACATCAGCTGGTGGCGAGAAGTGACCAGTAAATTCAGAGCTCTGCCAGTCATTATCCTTCCAGCTCCTGTAGCTGGAACCGGCCACTGGCAGGGCATCAGACCAAAGTGTGACATTTACTTCTCCGGCGGTCAGGTTATCAAGGTACCTGTTATACATTTCAGAGTAGGCCTCCGGCCTGATAGTCGGTCCTAAAAGCTTTATGTACTTTAAATCCGGACCACAGTTAACGGCAATGGATTTTACATCTACCTCCTCCTCAGCCAGCTTATCCAGAAGGGCCTTTGTGAAGCTGTTCCCATCTTTATTGTATCCAGCTTTTATCAACCCGGGGTCGTTACTTTTCAAACCGCAAAGCATTCCCAGCTGGTCAACATTGCTAAGGTCCCAGTAAACTTTTCCTTTATCACCGTTTCCTGGAGGAAGGTAAGAAAATTCAATGAAACCGGTATAAGCGTCACTCGTTGTACTGATTGACTTATTATTCCTGAATGCATCAGATGCTTCTGACTCAGGCCCAAGCAGGCCAAAGTTTAAATTTCCGCTGTCAATACTGTCAAAACTTATCTGATATTCATTGTTTCCATTGAGAAAAGGCTGCTTATATATTTGGGCATTGAAATCCTGATCGCTGCCGGACAACCCCTTAACACTTCCGGCCGGCGTGTTCAAATATAAAAAAGCCCTCGAGTCTCCCGTCTCATTGTGAATATTTATTGTAATTCGAGCAAAACATTCAAAAGTTAAAAATATAAAGATGAATACTGTCGCCAAACCTGTAATCCTGTTATACATTGTAAATCCCGCTGTTGTTTCTGCCATAATTAGTCAGTTTTTTATTGTTGGAACTTTTTGCGCAAGAAGTCTGATATTTTCAGCAATATACAAAAATATCTGTAGAGTAGAAGCTGGGCAATCTTCTAAAATATTACTAATATTTATTACCTATATATATGAATTGTCCTACATTCAAATACAAATAAAAATAATGTCGTATTATTTTCAAAGCATTGTCCAAGGTAATATAAAGAAAACTCAGCTTGGTAATTTAAACATTTTTCAGTCCTGTGATTTCTGGCTGTCGAGCAGGTCAGCACAATAAAAAACAACTGAAAAAATTTTTAACCTCCCTTTATAACTTATCTCCCCATCAGCTATTAGCACTCTAATAATATTGTTTTCAGAATTATCATAATTTTAAAAATGAAAAAGACACACAACATCAACAATTATTGCAAAGCAGTTTTTATTTTCAGTTAAAAAATGATAAGGCACTAAAAATTAATAGGATATGCTATTTGTCATTAAACATAATGCAGCAAATACATTATACAATACTCCACCAGTTTCAAGTGCGTTCTTTTAAGTTTACTTAAAGATTAATGTCAATAAAAATATTCATTTTTATATTGTACTAAAACTTATACAAGTGCTTAAATTAAGCAATTATCGAACAAACAGCAAATAATGTGAGACTTTTTACAGTATGGAACTTTTAATTATACCGCGAAGTGAAGATTGGTGTTTAATTATAAACAATAACGAAATTTGAGGTGCTATTGAATGCCTTATTCTCAGACAGTTATAAAAAACAAAGCAGTGGTCATCATGAGACAGGCTCTAAAACTGGATAATTACCATGACAGGGTTCATCAAGACCTGGAAAAGTGCCTTGACTACTTTTCTTCAGATGAAGTTAAAACCTTACAGCAAATCAGAGCTGTTTTTAATGATTTTATTGAATTAGCTTCCCTGCGCTGTGACAATTTTTTCAACAGAAAAAAATATTCAACTTCTCCATTAATATTTTTTTTAAACAAAGAGCTGAATAATGACCGGGAACTTACAACCGTCCTGTGCCTGTCAGGTGATATAAAAGATGAACTGATTCGTCTAATGAATAAAACTATTGAAACCTGCGCTCCCAGAAGATTGAAAAATGATAAACGCAACAGGCTGATAAAATGCTGTGAAGACCTGCAGGCAGAGCAGTCGTTAGACCCTAAAACTGCAGAATCATTTTTTAGAAGATTTGTCTGGCACGCGGCGCAACATCGCAACCACGGCTGGGGATTTGGCAGTACTCGACGCGAAAAGCCAACCACAACTTTAAACTTTATAAATAAGTACTTGAACCACCGGCAAATTTTGAAAGAGGCATTTTTTCCGGATACGATAAACGTGTCAAATGAACAGCTGTTGAAATTCAGTCGTCAAAATACCAATCAATTGCTGCGTGGTGATATTGCCTTTATCAGCGGCACTTATGAAAAATCAAAGTGTGTAAAGACAATTACTTTAACCTCATGGTCGAATCAATTTCATGCCAGTTTAATTTGCGGCGAGAAGGGTGAAGTGATTGAGGCTAACCCGCCAAAAATCCGCAAGGGCGACATAAAGGGATACCTCTGGTATTCAAATGTTACAGTTTTTCGAAATAAAAGTAGAATCGTCGGGGAAACTATCGGTGAGTTTGGAGAAATGATCTATGATCAGATGGAAAAAAGTGAGAACAATTATGGGCAGTACTCGAGTCATTCACGTATGATAAGGGCAATTACTCCTTTCGGTATTGGAGGCAGGTATAACGAACCTCAATTCAATAATAGAAACCTCAGCTCCGATTTTTACTGCTCAAATTTTGTAGCCAGATGCATCCTGGCAGCCAATCAGTTTTACCGGGAATTTCCGCCTGCAGAGCGGTTGACTGTATTGACTAATCCGATTAATGCCGAAATTTCACCGGGAAACCTGAAAAAGGCACTGATAAATGATCCATGCTGGGAAAGGATTGCAACCTTTAACCACAGAAATTTTGATGTAGTCAACCCCGGCTGGAAAGAATACTAGTGCTTAAATCCCCAATATGAACTAATATGACAATACTGAAACCCGCAGCGGTAAAAAAAGTCAGCACTCAAAGCCCTGCATAAGTATCGCTCTCAAGCGTAATGCCATGAGCGATACCCGATCTGAAATCTCTTAATTTGACAAGCTTGTCTATAATTTATTTTTACTATCTGTTGTATGATGTGAGAAATTCTGATTTATACTAATAAAATCGATAAACTATCCGGAATTAAAGTTTTATTAGCAAGCATTGCCCAGCTTGACTGTTAAGAGATAAATTGATATTTTCATTACCACGGCTTATAATTACATATATAAGGTATTGAATTAAATTACTTGTTTGTTCTTGTCTGTAAAAAAGTTCCTGCTTTGGGGGCTTTTCTTATAAAAATTCATAGTTGCGTTTTAAATTATTATAAAGTAGAGGAGTTTTAGATATGGAGAGGTCACCAAGCAACAAGCTTAAAACTTTTTTAATCGCGTATGATTTAAGACTAACTGGCAGCAGCTACGAGCGACTTTATAAAGCAATAGAAAGCTACCCTACCTGTCAACGCACTCTGGAATCAACCTGGATCATAAAAACTCATAACAGCGCATGCGAAGTCAGAAATAATTTAGCTGAGTACATTGACGCCAATGATGAAATAATAGTCATATCTCTCAGTAAAAACACGGAATGGGCCGGCCTTTCTGAAGCGCAGTCCGAGTGGCTTCGTGACAATCTTGGCTATGAGTAGCTTTTAATTACTGACAAAAGAAGAGACTGAGAAAAAGATTAGGCTTAAATTCATCATCATTATCATTTAAGTCTGGACTCAGTTCATTTAATCTTTTTCTCTATCACTTCAAGTCTTTTTTCAAACCTTTTCTCATGCTTTTTGATCTGTTCTTCCAGCCTTCTGTCATGCTCCTCGGATTTCCGGTCAAATTCTTCTGATTTCCGGTCAAGCTCTTCCAGCTTCCGGTCATGGACTTTATCATGTTCTTCTGATTTCTGGTCAAACTCTTCTAACTTTTTCTCGTGCTCTTTAAACTGTTCCTGAAAAAACTGTTGCTCACTCCGGTTAATATAGTGGGATATTAAAGGAATGACGATAGCAATCAGAGCAACAAGTGTTGTCAGTACAACAAGTAAATCAGTAAACTGCCTTTCGTAGGCTTCCTGGACTTGATTATGATAGCTTTCGAGAATTCTGTCTTTTTCCCGGGCGTCTTCCTTCTGCGTCCTGACCCCTTTGTCGACTTTCAAAATTATAGAGTCTATGGCAGCCACAAATTTATTGCTCTGATCATGCCATGTTTTATTTTTATAATGGATAAAAAATGTAGAAGCCATAATAAAGATCAAAAGCAACGCCAATGGTATAAATAGATAAAACCAGAATATTCGACGGCAAAACCTATAATATGGGCATCTGTCGCTTTTTTGATAATTAATCTTTTTCTTTGGCATATCCTCCTCCTTGCTGCTATAGGTAATATTATACAGTTAAAAGACTAATAAATCCATTTGAGTGTATTCTTTTGCTTAGCAGCATAAAAAAGCCAGAACATGCTTATAGCAGTCAGCCTAAACGCTGTTTGTAATGAACAGTTAAAAGATCGGCTGAAAAGGCCCGTTTTGTATAACTGCTCTTAAAAATTGGTTTGTTTCCTTCATAATTAATATTTCTTATTTTAGATTTACATATAATCCTGACATCTATCGACTTTGCTAGAACAATTCAAGTTAAGTGCCTGTCTTATAAAGAGTAAAAGGGGACGAATAATAAAGGCAAAAGGCTTCTAAAATACTTCCGTATTTATTCAATTTTTTCAAAAACTTATTAAGCACGAATTGAGGAACAAACCATGAAAAAAACAGCATGGGTAATATTAATTTTTGCCATGATTTTTACTCCAATTTTTGTTTCTAACGCGGTAATATGTATACAATGCGGGCAGGAAACTGAAACTTTATTAGATTATTCTTTTCTAGATTCAAATGAAGTTAAATTTCGGAAAATATATTTAGACCACTTACTGCGGTATTTTAGAGCAACTCACCAGGGACTTATTTCCGAACATGATTTAGATATCTCAAAATTATATGAATATTATCATAGCCCTTCAGCTGATGAATATCCAAGTAAAAGCAGTGAAGGCAATATAGATCTAAAAGCACAATTAATTGAAAGAGAGTTCATGCTTAAAGGCCTGCCGGAGTCAATAGGAAATTCATTACCTTATGAAGAAATAAGAAACGATATACAAGAGACAGCATCTGGATTACATATCTTTTTATCTGAATTGCCGCCTCCGGCTCCACAAGGAGTTAATATAGAACAGCAACCAGTTTGCTATAAATGTTTAGGCATCTTGCCTGTGCAAGATCAAAATACTTTAAGCAGAAAAAGCAATCATACTGGCACACCTTTCAATATTCAGTTAGCACTGAGACTCAATAAAATCATAGACAGCTCCGATATTGTTATAATCCTTTCTGATCAATATCCTACACTATCTGCCAATCAGCTTCTTATTGACTATTTTAAACTTTTCAGTCAGAAAAAAGTTATTTTAGGACTTGAAGTTTTTGATGAAGACGAAGATTTTTTTTCCCGCCTTAACATTGGATTCCGAAAAGAATATATACAAAAAGATATCGGAAAAGCATGTGGTGATTTTGACTATAAAGACATAGTTTCTTTGATCATTAAATACGGGCTTTCCAGTTACAACTCAAGAAAATACTTATTAAGTGCCAGAGATTATAACGATCCAACAACAGATTTACTGAGATTCATCGAAAGGCGATGCTGTAATACTAATGTCTTTGGCATAGATACACCAATTTCAACAGGCCGGTTTTTGGAGCCAAGATTTTTTGATTTAGCATCTAAACATTACTATGAACTGTTAAATGATATTTGCGAAGAATTAGAAATATCCTTATTGCCTTTAGCCAAGTTTGGTGGTGTGAACAGGAAAGAGCTTACAAGTATGTTCAGGTCCTGTATCAAAAATACCAAAACATGTCGTAATGATATTGCACTGAAAATTAGCGCTTATTTTGCTGCGGTTAACTATGAGAAAAGTCCTGATAATAGAATTCCATTTATTATATCAGTTGATAGTAATTACGGACTGCCTAAAGATAAATCAGGCAATGTTCAGTTTTTCAACAAACATGAAAGGATAATTCAATCCCTTATAAAATCAAGACTTAGTGACTTGAAACTTCAAGGTGTCAGGGTTACCACTATCAGGGCTTATGCAGGACTGCCGCATATATTTTCAAAGGAGGGTAACAAGGACCTGGATGGTTGCTATTTGGACTATGTAATTTTTTTCCGTGCACATTCATAAAAGTTGTGAACATATATTAATACAAGAAGCGTTTTTGTCAGCTGGTTTTGTGTCATATGAAATATGGGAAAGACTTTGAAAACAAAGTGGTATATGAGCTAGTTAGACATTCCAGTAAATAAGTATATTTTGCCCAAATTAATCTCCGGCTAATTTGGGCATTATTCTTCATTTTAACTGAGGCAGAGGCAGAATACTTGCTTCCTGACCTAATGTTAACCCGTCATATCCAGTCTCATAAAGCCCATAACCGGAGCGAGGATCAAGCAATAGACTTGCCAGTATCCCTAATGGCTGATCAAGTGGCACGATAATGTTTTTATCGTTTAATTTACGTTGTTGCTTCACTTCATTAAATGCAAGTATTGTTACAAGCCTTGTTCCAATGCCTGCTTCTTTAACTTGCTGACGTTCCTTCAACCGTAAGCTCAATACCGGCCAATTTTCATTACTTGCCTGATAAAACTTAATACCATGTAAAATCAACCATTGTGATATTTGCTTTTCATTTGCCGTAACCACATAGCCAGCAGGCCGCTTAAATATTTGAGCCGAAACAACTTTATTCCAATTTGGAAATTCATGTATTTCCTTCAATCCCGATTGGATATTGACTAATGAAATATATTTCAAAGGTTGAGAGTCGTTAAGCACATAATTAACACGAGCAATAATATTGTTTTCAGGTACTTGAGTCGTGCGAGTCAAAGCGATAATCCCGGCTTTATAAAAAATCAATTTATCTAAAACGCTGCTAATTGCAATACGTTGTCTTTTAACTCGTTGGATAATATTTCCTGGTGTTTCAAAGCGCCGCTTCTGATAATCTTTCTTACTTTCTAATAAAATAGGTATAGTATGATGAAAAGAAGCATAATTCCTCAAAGAACAGATAGTCGACCTGGCGCCAGTTAAGGGCTGATTGAGTCGTACTATTGCACCCTGATATTTCTGAGCTATGCTTCCGTGATAAAATACTTCCTTAATCACTGCAGGCAGTAAGGTCTCATTTGAAAAAGTTTGTATTTGCTCAAAGGCATTGGCATTATTACTGGTTTCAAATTGACTTACGATATCTGTTAAATAGCCTTGTTTCCCAGTCAATACTGACTTAGCTGTACTCGACTCGTGAATATCTAAAACCACATCAGGCGATTCAGTATTCAAAGTCTTTACCACGGCTCGCGCTTCAGGTGTTTTGAGCACAACATAATCTGCATTAATATTGACCCCATTAGCATTTTCCCGAGTTCTTTTATCCCAACCATCAGGATTAACTAAAGGTATAATAACAAAATCAATATTATCTAACAGCTGCTTATTATTGGTTTGACAGAGTTTAGTTAAAAATTCCAGTATAGCCAGTGTTCCCGAGGGCTCATCTCCATGCTGACCAGTAGAAATCATGAGTTTAATCTTAGATTTTGCCTCAGTCTGTGACGAGGAATTAATACTCACTTTTAAAATTGGTTGGTTTTTCCCAGAATAACCAATTACATGGAGCTTCATCCATTTATTATCTTTAGCCAGAGAATATAAAATATGATTAACTTCAGCAGCAGATATTTTCTGATGATAAAAGTCAATCTCTTCAGCATCCTTCGCAAAGCTGTTACATTGAAATACTATAGAAGTCAACAAGAAAACTAAAAACAGTACCCTTGTTCGAATTAGTTGAAGCAATAATCTCATACTGTCTCCTAATCTAAAGCAACTAATTATTTAGGTTCCAACTCGACAGGAAGATCAGTAAAAATAGCTGGATCTCCTTTAACTGTTGGCCGGGCATTGGCCCCTCTCCAATCTAAGAGCATAACAGCCAGCACATTACGATGCTCACCATATTCAAGATCAAAGCCACCATTCACTGAAGGGATCATATTTTTGTCTTTGTCTATCGAATTATAGATATATTCCTGTGTCTTTTTTACCACAGGGTCATTGTTCTTATTGGCCAGTAAAAATGCAATACCTACTTCGGCAACAACATCCGCTTTTGTTCGTTTGAGTATAGTATCAATATTTTTCCTGAAATAATCATAAATCCATTGAAAATCAGCTTCTTTAACTGGCGTTTGATAATAATTAGAAGCAGCAAAAATGATATGTGTCATGCCATAGATTTTATTTCGATATTGCTGACCAGGCAATTTAGCATCCAGTGAATCCGGATAAGTCGCTTTAAAAGTAGTTATGAACTCCTGAGTTACGTCTTCAATACCTAATTTTTTTAACCAATAAACCTGGTTGGCTAACTGAGCAACCCAGGCTCGTATCATTTCTTTGTCTAATACATAATTTTTAAAATTTTGACTCAAAATGATCTTTTTAATGTGATCGTCATGTTTATATTTTAAACCATATTCATCCAGCCTTGCTAAAGCCTGTATTGCTTTGTTGCCAATGAACCGATATTCAGGCATACGGGATAATGTTTTTAACCGCAATTGATTACGAACCGGATCGCCATCATGAAAGTTTTTATTAAATTCAATGGCAAAAGCATGTAAGTCGCTAATTTTACGTATGCTTTTATTAAATTTATTTAACATATTAGTGTTTCTTACTACATCAATCCAGATACTCGTTTTAAAATCAGCGTCACCATATTGTCTGAACATTCTTAATCCATAATGTCCCATGACTTTAGGTGATAATACATAAAATTGAGACTCAAATGTTTGTCTGATCTTAAGCGCCGCATCAGCTAACTCCTTAGACGTTAACTCGTTAGCACAAACAATTGTTGAGTTAATAATAATTAAAAAATAGAGAATAAACTTATACATGCAATACCTCAATTAAAACGGATTCAAAAAAGTGTAGTGCCACCATTGAAAAAAATGGGAAGCAATATTTCTATTGGGTATTAGACTGCTAATAATTTTAAAAGGTCCATGTAAATTTAATTTTTATTATTTTTTAGAAAACATTGACGTTATCAAAAGTACTGTGCCATATTTCTTTCTTTAGAATTGGTATATTTTTAAATATAAATCTATAATTTTATACACTTAATACATTGATAAATAACGACTAATATTTATTAACAAGTAGTAGTAATTAAAAAAAAGCTGAACTTAAAAGTTAAGTCCAGCTCATATTAAACTGAATAATTTATTTAAATTTTCAGTTATTTTTTAGAAGGGGGCAAAAGAACTTTATCTATAACGTGAATTACACCATTGCTCGATTTAATATCTGCCTTGGTAACTTTTGCTCCGTTAACTGTTACTGATCCATCAGCAACCAATATATTTAGATATTGACCTTCGACTGATTTAACTGGACCTGTTTTTATGTCTTTTGACATAATATTACCGGAAACAACGTGATAAGTTAATATCTTCGCAAGTTCTTTAGGGTTCTTTAACAATTTTTCAAGTGTCCCTTTAGGAAGTTTTGCAAATGCTTCATTTGTAGGCGCAAAAACAGTGAATGGACCTTTCCCGGACAACGTGCTAACTAGCCCTGCTGTCTTAATGGCAGTTACCAATGTGCTGAATTGAGGATCACTACTTGCTACTTGAACAATATTTTTAGTTTGCGAAGCAGAAAAGCCCATTGCATATGTATTTGCAGAAAAAGCAAATAAAGCGCTTAAAGCAATAGTGAGTACCATTATTTTTTTTATTGATTGCATGATTTTGTTTCCTTGTTTAAAATAGTTATTAGCTTTACGCAATGCTATTTACTAATGAATGTGTCCTTTAATGACGGGATATTCCCATCTTTTGTAAATAATTGTATTCTGTCGTTTTGTTTTAGGTGTAACTGCTTTTTAATCAGTAATATGGCAGTGTTAATTGCTTTTTGCTTTTTATTGTGGAAATCATAGTTTCATTTTGCTTTACTCCCTTGCTTAATTGTAAAATACAATGTTTGAGTAAAAAATCAACTCCTTTTTATTTGAGATCGCACAAAACCAACTCAACCAAGTAATTTCACAGCTTTAAGATATTGGTAATTAGCATGCTATAAAATCAATCAACTTTACAATTTCCATTAAAAAAACAAAAGATATTCAACTATAAAGATGAAAAAATTGCTTATACAAAAGAGGGTAAAAATCTACAGATATCTTCTGTCACTTTGCTGAAATAATTTCCTGCACATTAATGGCAAAGGTTGAATACATCAAAAAACTCAAAGCAGTTATCCAGAGGCATAAACTCCACGCACAGGAAGACTTCTGGGAGTGCACTGACAAGCAGCTTACAAAACTTTATTATGGTACAGGACCTGATCAACTCGGAAAGTATGGCAGAGTCAAGCTCATTAAGTTTTTCGAAATGTTTGAATGACTCATGTCTTTGAGTTTAAAAACAGTGACAACTCTAAGGCAGGGTTGGCACTGACCAATGAACCCATACTGAAAAACATGTCCAAATTAGTGTTCGGGCAGTGCAACTGACGCAATTGAAACCAGCGGTTTAAGGATGCCGCCTGTTTGGAACTTTCCTTGGGAGCTTATCAAGCCTGCATCTGGCTTGGATATTTGCTCCTTAAGGTAAGGAGTAAGCTGTGAAATGGTCTTTCAAAAAGAAGTTAGGCTTTGTTTCTCTATTTTGAACTGTGGTTTGTGCTGCAATCAGCCTCCTGGTCAGTCAGGACACTGTTCTTAAAATAGAGAAAAGCTTCAAAGTCAAACACTACTAAAGGCAAAAAAATGGTCGGGATGAGAAGATTCGAACTTCCGACCTTTTGACCCCCAGTCAAACGCGCTAACCAGACTGCGCTACATCCCGACATTTATACCGAACAGATTTTCAATATGCTTGCAGATCTCGAAAAATCAAGCTGAGCAGTAAATATATTTGAAAAAATATGTTTAAAAAGCTGGACTTTAGAAAAGCCCGGCAAAATACGTTCTGCTGTCAAGTTATAAATTCATTTTTCAGTTTTTCTACACAGCTGCTCAGCGGTATTATTTATTGTTGTGACCAGATCCCCCATAAGCCCTTTGCCGGCCTCTTTATTATTAACCAGATAAAGCCAGTATATGATAAACATCTTTTCAGCATAATCCCTTTTAGTCAAACGGCTTACTTTCTTAATACGCAGTTCGTCAAGCTGAACTTTGAGATCGTCAATAGACTTGAAAAAAGAGCTATCAATAATGTTGCCAACTTCAGCATCCAGCCGTTTACAGATATCAGCGGAAATTGCTTTACCGAGATTTTTATCTTTAAGCAAATCCTTGTTCTTAGCAACCTCGTCAAGGCAATGCATAAAAATACCCTGGAATTGTTTGAAGTGCTTATGCTCTACATCTTCAGCGATTTTTACTGCATAGAAGTCCAGCTGAGCCTTGCCGATCTCAGCCAGCTTCGGAATTGCATCACCTGCCAGCTTCACTGTATGCAGAGCCATCTGCTTGGCACCGGGCTCGAGTTTGCCTTCGAGGTTCCGGGCAATCTGAGGGATAGAGTCACGAATCCTGCCATTGACTAAACAGGCTAGATTTGACGGGGTAGCCAGCTGGCGTATTTTTGCGTTCAGGAAAAGCGTATATCCTCCCAGCAGGATTACAATAACTACATAAAAAATCAATGCTTTATTAAGTGAGGATGACAAACTTTTTTCCTCTTTTGCAACAGCGTCACAAAGCTGTTCAATCTTATCTTCAGTCTTTTTGTCGTAAGCCATTATTTTACCCCCTGAACAGATGTTGAATAATTAAGAGCGTCACCCTTGACCGGATTAATGTTATAAATCCACAGTTCCAGCAGAGTTTCTACCAGGCTGCTCTCTACAAACTTTATGTCATTCCCTTTTAAAGACTTATATTCAGGAGTATCTTCATAAGCCCTGAAACTCTGGTCCAGCCTGGCAAGATGCACTTTTGCCTCTTCAACCCGCTCATTAAGCACTTTGGTAATATTCTCGATAAAATGTTTGTTTATTTCGGAAAACGCATCGTGCAAAGCAGTGCTGTTAATATCAGGGTGCTTTTTGAGTGCCTCTGCTTCAATTTTTTTCAATGCGGTCTCCATTCTGCTGAGAATTTTTTCCCGTAAATCATTCTGCAGATAAAGCTCAAGTTCTCGTGCGGTCTGTGACAGTTGAGCCTGAAGCCTGGGCATTTCAGCCTCAAAAGCAGCTGCCAGTTCTCTCCTGTAAGCCGGCAGAAAAGTTTTCTTGATGCTACCCATTATTCTTTTCAACTCTGGCCCCTCTGTAATGATATGACTGTTGTTTTTTACTTCATCCAGCAATTTTTGAGCATCATAAGTCTGAACAAAGCTGGCTAAACTTACGACAAAAGCCGCCATAACCAGCAATATAACCAGCATCCCAAGAATAGTTACAAGAAATTGACGCCTCCTTATTCCGTCCATTCTTTTTACTGTATCCTGAATAAAATCCAGTTTATAAGCAATCTCCTGGTTTTCAGAAACTTCTAAGGCTGCATTCTTCTTTTTCTTTGCCATTGTTTCCCTTCTCCGTTGTTAAAACTATTTCAGAAAGTTTGAGTTATCCCATCCGGCGTCAAGTCAAACGGGCCGACGTTGTCAATCACAATATATTATTGTAGCAAAATAAATCCTCAAAAGCAATAACCTCGGAGACACCTCACCCTAAACCAAACAGCTAAGGAGCTAATATATAACAACTTAAAAAACTAATATCTGCAAAAACCAACTCGCTGAACTATAGTGGTAAATACACATTTTTGTGTTATATTATCTACTGAAAAATCCACAGAAAAAACAGTGATTAATATATGAATCAGAAAGATAAAAAAATTTGGATATTTGCCGGTGAAGCTTCCGGCGACCTCTACGGAGCCCAACTGGCAGAAGAAATGCGCCAGCTGGGAAAACAGAATAACGTAAAAGTCAAAGTTGAAGGCATGGGCGGCCCGGCAATGAAAGAAGCCGGAGTAAACATCCTTGTTGATTCCACCGAGCTGGGCGTTGTTGGTCTGATCGAAGTTTTGAAGCATATCTTTACCTTTATCAAGATATTCAGGTTTCTGGTAAACAAAGCAATTACAGAAAAACCGGATGCAATAATATTAATTGACTATCCAGGTTTCAATCTACGCTTTGCGGCCCGCATGCATAAACACAATATTCCGGTAATCTGGTATATCAGCCCACACGTCTGGACCTGGGGCAAGAAAAGAATTCCCAAGCTGGCAAAATTCTGCCGAAAAATGCTGGTTATATTTCCATTTGAAACGGAGGTTTATAAACCATCCGGACTGGATACTGAGTTCGTGGGGCACCCGCTGGTGGATATTGTCCGAAACCGGCGTGATAAATCCATAACCCGGGATCCTGATACCCTGCTGCTGCTTCCCGGCAGCCGGGCTATGGAAGTAAACAGATTATTGCTGCCAATGCTGCAAACTGCTGAAACTCTCTATAAGCGTCATCCAAATTTGAAATTTGTTATTTCAACACCGCGGCCAAAAGTTTTCAAAATGTGCCAGCGTGTTCTTTCTGACTTCAGAACTACAAATCCTGATGCTCCTGAATTCAAACTGACTTGCGGAGATACTCCTTACTGGCAGCAGCGGGCTGGAACCGGGCTCGCGGCATCGGGCACAGTCACAGTTGAATCGGCAATTGCCGGGCTGCCGCTGGTGGTAGCCTATAAGTTGAACTGGCTGACACTGCTGGTGGCAAGCATGGTTGTAAAGCTTTATCGCGGCTTCTTCACAATGGTTAATATAATTGCAAACAAAGAAGTATTCGAAGAGTTTCTCCAATGGCACGTCAATTCTAAAGAGCTTTCACAGGCTGTTGAGAAAATACTACCCGGTGGGCCCAAACGCGCCAGGGTTGAGAGCGACATAAACAAGGTCGCCAGACAGCTGTCAGGGGGTAGCGAAGGAGCCCTTTATAAAGCAGCAAAAGCATGTTTTGAATTTACAACAAAAAATCTATAGACCAATTTGAGCTGTTTCATGCAGATTTCTATGAATTCTATAGAAAACTTCCAAAAAAAATTGTAATATTAGTTGCAATATCAATTTATTGTAATATATTAACTTCATACAATTAACATTGATTATTGTTAATTACTTGAAGAGTGGTGTTACCATAAGTTCTTTGAAAATTATATATGCCAATTGAATGTCTTCACTGGCGAAAAAAAAATCGTCGAATAAAGACTTAAATTAAGATTAAGTGTTAGTTTTTTTGAACAAATAATAAATTATTAAAAAAATTTAATTTTTCTTCATTACCGCTTAACAAAAATCAAAAATTGGCTGTATATTCGAAATATAGATTTTAGGGTTTAGGTCTTTTAAGTTCCTATACGCAATTTTCTCCTCTTCATAATTACTCCTCTAAAACACTTAGGAGCCTAAACCCTAATTTTTTTCTCTCACACACTTCAAAAAAATCTGGCAGACATCTCCATAACGTGATACATTGTTTGAAAACGCAAAATAATGGAGATCATAATGCCGCAAACCGATATTCTTTTAATAGACGCATATTCACAAATATTCCGCTGCTTCTATGCAATACGTTCATTGTCTAATTCCCGTGGTGAACCAACCAATGCTGTTTTTGGTTTCACCAAGTTACTGCTCAGGATTGACAAAAACTATCCTTCTGAATACGGAGCTTTGCTTTTTGACTGCGGAAAGCCGGCTTTCAGACTGGAAATAGCCCCTGATTACAAGGCAAACCGCCCCCCTACTCCTGAGGATTTGAAAACCCAGGTGCCGTACTTAAAAGAAATTGCTGCGGCTTTTGGCTGGCAGAGCTTTTTTCAGGAAGGCTACGAAGCGGATGACCTGATTGCAGTAGCGGCGGCTGAATTCTCTGATAAATGTGTAAAATTCATCAGTTCTGATAAAGACCTTGCACAACTTATTGATGAACGGGTTGAAATGTTGATTCCGGCCAAAACTCCGACCGGTTTTTCTATCAGAGGCGTACAGCAGGTTATCGAAAAATTTAATGTAGCTCCCTCCCAGATTGTCGATTATCTGGCCATGATTGGTGACTCTTCAGACAATATTCCAGGCCTGCCTGGAGTCGGCCCCAAAACTGCGGCAAAGTTGCTTGCTGAATTTGATTCCCTTGATAAAATTATTGCTTCGCCTGAGCAGATCAATAATGTCAAGCTGCGCCAGAAAGTTATTGACAATACTGAACTGCTGAAAAAGAACGTCAAGCTTGTTACGTTGAAAGCGGATCTGGCAGGTACACCATGGCAGAACCTGAACAAACTCAAGCGGGATAAACCGGACTGGAGCAGGATTCGAGATTTCTGTACCCGCATGGAATTAAAGAGTATATTAAAGGAGTTGCCTCCGGCGGACGAGCTCTGCAGCGAACCTGACGTCAAAGAAAGTTCTGATAAGCAAGCAAAAGACAGTAAGTTTGCACCGGACTTGTTTGCCGACAACGATTGATCAACTTGAATGCATACCAGAGGAAAGATTTAGATAACTGGCGACATATTTTGAACAGATCAGCCTTGAAATATGTCTAATATAATGTAATTTTATGGGAGTTAAACAAGTATTCTGTGTTAACACATGGGGGTGTTCCGGATTCGACCGGACCAGCTATGTGCTGACTGCATGTCGAGGATAACCGTTGGCCTCGTTAATCATCGGTTGCAATAATAATTGCCAAAGAAGAATACGCACTGGCTGCTTAAGTTCAGCCACGTCTCTACTCTGACGGACGCTAAGGGATAGAGACGTCAGCAGCGTCCTGGCCATCAAGTCATACCCGAGGGCTTGAGGTAAGATATTTGAGGGATAGTCTGAAAGCAAGCCTGTTCACCGGCATCGCGGACGGACGATAAACAACATAGGTGGACTAAACATGTAGAAGTCTTCATTTACGCTCTTTCGGCACGGGGGTTCAACTCCCCCCACCTCCACCATTTTTCTCCAGAAGCAGACGATAAGTCTGTGATACAGCTGTTAAACAGCTCATGCCTTGGCATATTAACTTACTGAGCTTTACCTGAAAAATCCTGCTTCCAAATCTGCGGCCGGGCAGTTCTTCCAGTAATAATTTATGCCGAGGCTGTCAGATTTATCGAGATAAACCTTGATAACGGAGCTTACCTTGCAAATATCTGCACCCGGGGCAGTGACTGGAGCAATGAGAATTATTTCTTTACTCAATGGTGCAAAGTACCTCAAAAACCTGCACTTCTGTCCACACAGGATAATACGTTCATAATTTTCAGCTGTCAGCAGCTTTTCAAGTGCAACCTTTTCAGACAAAATAAAAACCAGGTTAAAATCATCAAATGTTGATATCACTGAATGAATAAACCGCTTGAAATCCCAGTTTGATAAATCAGTGACAACAACAGTTTTTTCCGAATTTTTACTCCTGTTTAATTCAATTAAACCCGGCTGAGCGACATTTAGCTGACAGCTTTTATGCGGCAGCAAACACTTTACAAAATATCCGGTTAACAACAGCATAAGAAGAGCCGCTGCAACAGGCAAAAAAATTCCTGAAGGTCGCAACAATTTACAATATACGGCTTCAAGCAGGATTATTATAGCAAAAGCGCTCAACCAGCAAAATAATAATAAATATTGCGACAGGTTATTTATTCCATCCAGTGATAAACTAATATCAAAACAGGTGGAAAAAATTCCTGAAACAGTGCCGCTGACAATTACACCGAGGCAAGTCAGGATAACTTTTTTGTCAAATGGTCTGACCTCGGAGTTGAGCAGCAATAATACACCACCAGCCGCGGCAGCCAGTGCCGGCAACAGCAGCAACATTGAAATAACCACCCCCTGTTCGGTCAAAAACGTCAAAAAACTACTAACCAGAGTCCGGTAATTTAGACGACTTGCCGGACTTAAATAGAACAGAGAATATACTCGCCCGGAAAATCCTGTTCCAACGCCGCCTGGCATATCAAAGACCATGTTAAGACCGCCAAGCCAGACTGCAAAACGATTATCGATTGAATTATCAGAACCGATAAAACCTCCAAACAGCCTTCTGTTTATTCCTGAATAGAAGAATGCAGCCAGCCCGACTGTCAAGCCGGCAAGGTTATACCTGAAACAGGCCTTGGTAAGTTTTTCCCTGAAAAGCAGCTGACTACCGATAAATATCACTATTCCACTCATAATGGCGGCAGACAGCCCAGCACGCGAGTAAGTGTAAAACAGCAACACATATAACAGCATTTCACCTGAAAACCAGATCGACTTCATTACTGCATTTACTGTGTGCAGCCTGAACATCCAGACTGGCCCAAGCAGGATTGCCAGCAGTGCCGCGGCATGATTGGGGTTGAAAAAAGTATAACTGTACCTCACACAGTCATTAAAGGTGAATTCCATTGCCACGCGCCTTTTTAGAGTCTATATCTGCGGCTGCATCCAGAAATCTGAACCACATATTATAAAGCAGACGTTTTTTGGAGTTGTTGCTGTAGATAATTTTGATATCTTTATTTTCTAATTTCGGAATCGCAGCCTCATTATCAAAAAGCATAGTCAACCGTTGGTCCTCAGCATTGCAGTAACTTGAAATTGAGTACTTTTTTATCGCTGAAGAAAACTGTGAGTTAAGTGTGGTTATTTTAGTTATTCTGCAGTCATCATTCAACAGGGCTTCAATTGTCGACAGCTGACCGCCCTGCCCCCAGCCAATGACGTAAACCGGCAGCAAGAGCCACTCCTCACGTGACAGTATATCCTGAAGGGCAAGTTTTATCCTACGGCTGGATTCATCAAAATCTTCACTTGTCTCAACCGAATAGGCCACCGCCTTGTTTGATGATATATAATATATATCATCCATGCGGACTGACGGCTTTTGAAACCTGAAATCATCCACCAGCAATACCACCTTTTCCGGCTTAACCTCAGGATGCATAATTACCGGTTTATCCTTATCCCTCAATGGGTCATCAATCTTACTGGTTATGTTATGAGGCAGGCTGCTCCATTTCATCAGAAAGGTTTTCGAGGGGAAAAATAAAGTTTTTCCTGCTGCTTTTCTGGCTATAGGCCAGAATGGTGGCGGCGGCATAACTCCGCCATTATTTTCACGCAGCTTTACCACATCTTTAAGGAAGCTTCGCATCAGGTCCCAGGCGCGGGCACTCGGAGTATGGTGTGTCCTGCCAACAGTTTTGCCTATCCAGCACGGAGGAGTCTGTCCGGTCAAAATCTGAATACCTCGCCTTTCAGCGTTTTGACATAGCCTCTTATTAGCTTCAGCAGTATGGTCACCCCAGGTATTCAGAGCCAGCCAGGCAATATTCTTTCTAAGCGGCACCGGGTCAAAAAAACGCCCACCGGCAAAGACAACAGCGTCGATCTCGCCCGGATGTGAGCAGGCCAGCTGCTGGGCCATGCTGCCGCCGGCTGAAGCGGCTATTATCAATAAGTTGCGGTTTTCAAAATTGAACCTTTTTACAATTGCCTGCTTTGCGGCAAAAACCGGCTCATGCCAACCGGATTCCGGAAAAACATAGTACTTGTTTCTAATACCGACATTCTTTATGTCATCTTTTATGCGCAGCGAGTAAACTGTAAATCCGAGTCTGGAAGCTACATAACGGCGCTGATAAGCGTTTAACGGTTTTTTGTCACCTAGAAAAGGGGCACAAAAAACAACATTATTTGCGCTCGGGACCGGAACTCCATTTTTTACTGGGATCAAATATTCAACCCTGACTTCTGGCGTTTCCGGAATGCCGGTTTTAAGTATAAAAAAATCTTCTTCCAGTGAAAATAATCCATGCTCTTCCGCCGCTGCCAGTAACCCTGTTCCGGTAAATAAAATAGTCAAAATAATCAGTTTTTTCATCATGCTAAATTTCTTTTATTTTTTCCTGAGCCATCTTCCTGTACCTCTCCGGGACAAACTCATCAGTCATTATAATTCTTAACTTTTGCCTTGCGCCGTTAATATTACCCTGTTTTTTGTGCAGGACTCCAATTTCATATATCACAGCATATTTATCCTGTCCAAGCCGTTTATTATTCTTGAGGACTTCAGCAAAAAACTCCAGACCCTTTTGGTAGGCTTTTCTTTCCTGATGTATTTCAGAAATCATTGCGGCAGTTTGTGCTACATGCTTTCCCTGATTCAGAGAAGATACAAAAAGATTAAGAGCTTTGCCTGATGCTCCCGCCAAATACAACATTTTCCCCTCTTCATAAGAAAAGTCACCAAGTCTGAGTACATTTAAGGACCTGTAATGTTTTGAAGCTTCCAGGAAAGCCCCTTTCTGCCTGAAACAAATTGCCATTTTTATATGCCATGCCTTTTTTGATTCCAGCGTCATTACCTCGTATAATTCGGGTGAGATTAAATGAACTGCATCATCATATCTGCCGAGAGAATGAAGAATATCTATTTTCTTCAGCAAAGCTTTTTGGTACCATTCATTAGATGTATCACATGATTCCAGAGCCTTATTTATGATCAGCAGGGCTTCCCCACAATTGCCGGCTGCGGCTTGACTCCTGGCTTCCTTGAACAGAACTACGCTTCCCTGATTTTCAGCTTCCCAGATCAATGCTACACAGCGCTTTTTGATTTTAGGATTAACTTTCTGGTTGCGGTATATTTTCTTTGCCACTCTAATGGCTTTTTCCTTATCTCCGTACCTGATATACAGTCCAGCCATAGCCAATGCGATCCGCGCTTTATGATCCAGGGTCATACCCTTTATAAAAAAAGCTTTCCTTAAGATTTTTACAGCATCTTTATCATCTCCATGCTCCAGTAATATTTCACTTGCCAGAATAGCTGACCTCACTCGGTCTTTAAGTGAAATTTCAGGGTTATTCACAGCTTTTTTATAGACGTTCAAGGCAGCATCGACCCGCTTGAGTCCCAGCAAATAATCAGCATAGACGCAGGCGGCAGCTGGATAGCACCTTACATAATCATTGTAAGTTTTGATCACTTCGCTTTTCCTTTTCAATGCAGAATAAATATTTATTCTGCACCGGTAATATGCCGCCAGTGATTCCTCAGATATTTTTTTTATATTTATGGACTCAAAAATTCTTACTGCTGCATCATTTTCTTTCAAATTCAGCAGAATTTTTATCTGCCGCAATACAGACTTGTAATAATACTTACTGTCTGGCCTCGCTTTTGCCGCGGCCTTATCCGCAGCTTTCAAAGCAGTTCTGAAGCTTTTTGCCTTAATTAACTCATCACATTTTTTCAACAGTTCTGCCGTCTCGATATTACTGTTTTTGTCATAAGCTTTAAAGGCCCGTCTTCTCAAGTCTGCCGCAAAACCGCTATTTTGCCATATCCGCTTATATTGCTCCGCAGCGAGCTTGTGCTTACCGGTTTCAGCGTTAATTCTAGCGATTCTCATACGCAGTCTGCAGTTATAAACCGGATATTTTTTTACAAAGTCCTGCGCCTTTTTCAGCCATTCGATCGCTTCAGAATATTTTTTTTCTTTACGGTAAACAGCAGCAATATTGATTACCGCCTTGTATTTGATATTGGGATTTGTTGTCAGGGAAAATGTCTTATGCAGGCACTGCAGCGCGTGTTCAAAATTTTTCTGCTTATGAAGCAGGATACCTTTCTGCAGCATAGCCTGATACTTATGCTTCTTTGAGTGACATCCGATTACTCTGTTGTAATATTTCAGGGCTTGTTCAGGCTTCTTCGCGAAATTGCAGGCATCGCCTGCCGCAAGATAGAAGGCGGCCAGCAGGTCACTGGGCATCAGGCTCTTTTCGACTTTATTGCTGACGCCCTCAACTCCATTAATATCTTTTAGGAAGTAGGTGTAGATATTGGCTTGTGAAATCAGAGCGATAAAATATGCTTTTGAATTATTCTCGGCATTATGCTCCAGAATCTTGTAGTACTCAAGTGACTTTCGATACTTTTTGCAAGAGTTGAAATACATGGCAATATAATTATATAAAATATAATTTTTTCTATGTTCCCGCCTTATAACCAGAGACATGGCAATATTGGCCAGCTGCTCCTTGATAATTTTATTGTCATAACAGGCTATAATTTTTGCTGCCAGCAGTCTGCTTCTGAGTTTTGAACTCAACATCCGGATGGCAAGTCCTTGCTCAAGCGCCTGCAAAGCCAGCTCCAGCTTCTTCTGAGCCTGAAGCGTTCTTGACTGCCTGAGCAGTATTTTCACTTTCTGAGAATTCGTCTTTGCGTGGGTCAGTGCATCCTGCAGGTACCGCAACCTGCCGTCCAGATTTTTGACACCCAAAGCCTTGCTGTACAGCTTTTCGCATTTGTCGATTTTTCCTGATTTGGCGTCAGTGCGGCTTACCAGAATCAGAGCACAAATGCAGATAATAGTTTCAGCAAGTTTTTTCATTTTACCATTATTAACTCAAAATTTATCATCAGCTTATGAAAAATAAGCAACATACTTATTTTTTATCAATAAATGAATAAGCAGTAATTTCATAAATACCACCTATTTAATTTGTTTTCACACTTGAATATTGTATAAAACAAAGTAAATTCAAGCTAATTTTGCTATTTAATGCCAAAATCAACCATTAGGCAATTAAACAAAAATAGATATTTACATATTTATATACAAAAATAATTCAAATATATAATTTTTTATTACTTAATCAAAAACTCAAGGGAGAGTAAAGAAAGATGCACCAGAGAGTCAGAAAACTGATTTTTTTCCTGATGGCCATGACCGCAGTCAACTTGATGGCCGGACAGAAAATTGATTGGTCTACCAAAAACTTCAACGCCGGCAGAGTTTCACTGGAAACCGGATTTTTTACCGTCAAACACAACCTGGGCATCGCCAACTTTTCACCGGAATTCCGAATGCCGGTCGAGGCCGTTTATAATTCCGGCAGCACAAAATACGGGCACCTGAGCCGCGCCTGGAGCCTGGCGCAGCTGGAATCAAAACTCATCACCAAGGTAAACGGTGCCACCTGGATTACGCCCTGGGGACAAGAGCTGGTTTTCCATGCCAAGTCTCAGCACCCGTCAAAGCAAAAAGTTAAACTGGAATGCTTCTGCATCGAGGCCGATTACGCTGCCACGGAAACCGGCAGCGGCTGGCAAATCACCGGAACCAGAAAGAACCGGGGCTGGCAGTTCAACTACCAGGACGGCAAGCTTTTAAAAATAACCGCACCCAGTGGCCGAAAACTGGTTTTCAGCTATGATTCGAGTCGCCGCCTCACCGCGGTTTCCGAAAACGGTACTGCTTTTATCCGCCTGACCTACAGCACCGGACGTCCGATCGCCTCAAGTGTCAACATCAACGGCGTCAAGCACAGTTTAAGCTACAAACCGGTAAAAACCGTTACCCTGATGAAAAATTTCTACGGCAATGCCCGGATCGCCACTGATCAAATGCTGGTTGCACTCCGAAGCAACGGCATTGCGGCATTCCGGTTTGCCTACGACAAGGCCGGTTATCTGACCAGCGTTACTAATGGCAAAAACATCCGGCAGTTTGTCGTCGATACTGAATCGATTGGAGCCCGCCGCTCTTATCTGGGCAAACTCAGCCAGATCAAAAAGGGCAACCTCAAACCCTCGGCACTCAAGCGTGACCACATCGCGGGCCGGCTGCTGCGGGACGAGAACTTTACTTATGCGTATCCAGGTCCCGGCGTTATCCGGCTGACCAATCACATTAACCAGACCGCGGAATACCGTTTTGACCGGGATATGGGGATTTTGCAGGTCAAAAACATTGCCGGACAGGAACGCACCTATTATTACTACCGCCGCTTCAATGTTGCCTACAGCGGCAAGCTGCGCAAAGTCACCGACGGGCGGGGCCGCACTCTGGCACTTTACAAGTACTTCCCGAAAAGCGGGCAGCTCAAGTCAGTCAAGCTGTTTAACGGCAACACCATGAGCTACGAATATGACCGGAACGACCAGCTCATTAAAGTCCTGCGCTCAGTCAAGGGGGCAAAGCCGGTCGCCCTGGCCGCCTATACCTGTGACGACCGCGGCAACCGCCTGACCGCCGGGCGGCTGGCGGCCGACGGGTCGGTATATTCGGCGGCGAGCTTTGTATACGATCAATTGAACCAGCCGGAAAAAATCACCAGCAACTTTGACCGGAGGTTTGCCGGGCTGAGCTACAACGCCTTCGGTTATATCAGCAAAGTCGGCGATGCGTTTGGCGAAACCACTTACCAGTATGACAATTACAACCGCCTGACCACAATGCTCAATCCCGACGGTATCAAGACCGCTTACACTTACAACCCGGCGGGCGCACTGCGGGAAGTAAAGGTAACACACAACTCCAGACTTTTGACCAGACAAATCTACCAGTACGACCGTTACGGCCTGGTCCAAAGCGTCAAGGACAGCAAAGGGCTCAAAACCAGTGTCAGACGTGACCAGAAACACCGCGTCACTGCTACTACACTGCCGAACGGTTCAGTCATCAAATACGGCTACGACAAACTGGGCCGCCTGAGCTGGGTCAAAGACCGCAACCAGCACAAAATCAAATTCGCGTTCAACGCCTTCGGCAAGCTGGCCAAGCGTCTTACTCCAAGCGGGCAGCTCAGTTCCTGGGACTACAACAAGTTCGGGCAGCTGGTAAGCCTGCGGGACAGCCGCAACCGCAAAACCGATCGCGGAGCCACTTACAGTTATAACCAGCTCGACCAGCTGGAAAAAGTTGTATTTGCCGACGGTTCATCCAAAGCTTACACTCACGACGATCTTGGCCGGATTACCGGTATCACTGCAGTCAATGCAGCAGGCCAAAAGAGCGTTACCACGCTCAAATACGACTTTTTCAACCGTGTCATCGCCAAAACCGAAACCGTTGGAGACCGGAAAGTCAGCTTTACTTACAACTATAATAAAGCCGACCAGCGCACCGCCATGCGGGTCAGGTACGACAACGGCTTGAGCACAGCGGAAAGCCGGACTTATACTGAATTAGGGCAGCTGGCGGAAATCCAGAACGACTCCAGCCAGCAGCTGCGCTATGAATACGACACCCGGGGCCGCATCAGCAGACAGATTGCCAACGGCGCCGAAATCCGCTTCCAGTACAACAAACTGGGACGTTTGCAGTCCAAAATAATGGGGCCGGAAAAATTCCCGATCGCCTCGGTCAAATATTTTTATGCGCCGGATGGTCAGATTACCGCACGTTCCGTCAACAGTGTGAAACAGGTTTACGCCTACGACGAAATCGGGCAGCTGCTCAGCGTAAGTGCAAACGGCAAAGTTCTGGAAAAATACCAGTACGATCCGGCCGGAAATATCTTGAGCCAGATGATTGACGGCAAGACCACGACCTTCAAGTATGACGCCTCCAACCAGCTGGTAAGCTCGACCATTAACGGCAAAACCACCAGTTACGAATACGACGCGGCCGGGCGCCTGACCCGCGAGGGGGCAACCAGTTACAGCTATAATTTCTGGAACAAGGTTGCAAAAGCCGGTTCCGAATCATATAGTTACTTTGCCAGTGGTCAGATAGCGCAGGCCGCGGGCGACGGCAAAAAGGAAAACTTCACCTGGGATGGTCTGGCGTTGATTCGAAGAGACAAAACCAACTACATGAATGAACCATATATTACCGGCGGCAACCCGGTTCTGGCCGGCAGCAGCGTATTATTCAACGACCTGCTGGGCAGCAGCCTCGGCATAAAGTCAAACGGCAAATTCAATCCCATCAGCCGGACCGCCTTCGGATCTGTTCGTCAGGCAGCGGATAATGAAAATGCAAAAACTGACTTCTTCACCGGCAAGCCCCACATCAAAGGCTTAGGCTACGCCTTTCTCTTCCGCAACTACCGGCCAAAGTTAGGCAAATGGCAAACCACCGACCCCATAGGCTACCCCGACGGCTGGAACAATTTAGCGTACTGTAATAACTGGGTTACAGGCTGTATAGATATACAAGGGACACACATTTATCATGTCATGGATTCAGATGGTTCTTATTGGGGACACTCAGCTACTATAATTGGTAATCCAAAAGACGGATATAAAACATATAATTTTGGGGGAGCAGGCGGTGGATATTCCACAGGAGATCCAAAAGACAAAACTTATAAAACCGCTAAAGAGGCATTGGCAGAATTAAATAGCGGTAGGGCAGGAAAATATAAATATGATAGAATTCAAAAATGGAGTACTTCTAAAAAACAAGATAAAAACGCCCAGGACGCAAATAAAGCACATATTGACAATGGGAATTACGGTGAAATTTCAAACAACTGTACAGATGCAGTAGAAGCAGCTTTAAAAGCTGCAGGGATTAAACATTCAACAGGCCTTACACCTAACAAGCTTTTTAACAATAACAAAAAAAATGCAACAACTCTTGAATATAAAAAAGTTGAGAGCGGCTTGGTGGAGTAGTTATTATGTCTCAAAATAAAACTGTAAGCTTATGGATACAAAAATCATACCTGCTTAAGTGTTCTTTTCGCATAATGCTGTTTTTGTGGCTTTTGCCAAGTTTATTCTATCTTTCTTTGGCATTTGAAGTTTTTTTGCAAAGAAAGGATGCAGATAAATTCGCCAATCAATACATAAATTTTAAAAAGGTCAGTTCAAGTAAATACATATACGAGAAGGATATATTTTTCACTCCTCCAATAGCCAAATTTCAGAATAGCGGGGGTAGATTATACATTTATATAAGCAATTCTATACTTGAAAAATTCAAACTACAAAACCTGCATCTTGAAGTCATTCGTGTAAATCATGGTGAAAACAAAAAATATGAATTCAATTTTCATGATTCTAAGGAAGCAGGACAATATTTTCAGCTTCCTGGTTTTCATTGTTTTGCTTTTCCTCCAATTAAACTTCACGTTGACTACAATAATATAAAATTTTTGATCAGCGGTATTAATTTAGCTATACCTGACAAAGATTTAAAGGTAAGGCTTGTTTTTGCTGGGTTGAAAAGAAGGGCTGTGCTTTGGGAATACCTGATTAAGGGGCTGTTGTTCTCAGGAGGATTTATACTTGTTCTATTTTTATATTTTCTGATAGGAATACTTAGTTCAATAGGCAAAAATAAGCCGAGCTGATCAATCAAGCTTTAGTTAACCAAGCTGGGCCTGAGCTATGCAAAAAAGTTTTTTATACTCCAAATATTCTGAATCTAACGCACGAAAAGAGATGAAATAAAAAGCTTTAAGACGGGCAATAGATATTCTAACTCAAGCTTCGGATGCAACTGCAGTTGGGGGACCAACAAGCACAAAAGATCTAATAAAAACTTTTAGTAGCACTTCAGATGCAGTAGCGGTTTTACAAAAAAGTCGTCCAGCTGGAGAAAAATATGACAAAGTACAGCAATGGAAAACAAATTCTGTGGAAGACAATAACATACACATTGCCATAAATGGCTATATGAATCAAGGTTATGACTCCTTAAACAACAACTGTTCCCAAGTTATCGCAAAAGGAATTATGTCTGGTTCAAATCAAAAAGCCTCATTAGATTATAGTCCTAATGCAGCATATGTTCAAAATAATACACTCAATTACAGTAAAAACACTTCTATTATAAGCATAGAATAATGGTATATAAAATGATTAGAAAAAGATGTTTATTCTTTTGTTGTTTGGCTAGCTGTTTATTTTGCTTATTTATGGGAATAAACAGTTTGTTAAAATCGAATAATACAAAAAAAAATCTGAGATTTTTATTAGGTTCATCTCCTTTGAGACTCTCAAATAATATCACTGATAATAAGAAAAACACTTTTAAATTTGTCATTAGGAATAACATGAAATATGCAACCCCAGTTATTTCAATCAAACCAGGCACAGAATTATCTATAAGTGAGATAGAAAAGATTAAGTACGCAATTACGATATTAAATGAAAGCAACAGAGCAATTTTCAAAACACATACAAGTGATTTTGTAAAAAATAATGACGCTTATGATATTGCTTCTATATGCTGGCTTCCTAGAGGTAAATATAAAATCAAACTGATTGACAAGTCAAATATTTGTCTGATTAATAAATTTCAGGTTGCGCTGTTTTTAAGATTTCATGTTGCTTACGGTGAAATGCAAAGTCTTATATTTGTAAAAAAAATTTACGCCATTGCTTGGTTTTCATTGGCTTTAATAATTTGTTTCTTGACGTTCTTAATATTTAAAGCGCTGAAAAATACTATCAGTTAAAAAACATTCCTTTGAGTTTGTTGTCAGCCTGTTGTTTAATTGCAAGAGAAAGTAAGATGCATAAATACGACGCGGCCGGGCGCCTGACCCGCGAGGGGGCAACCAGTTACAGCTATAATTTCTGGAACAAGGTTGCAAAAGCCGGTTCCGAATCATATAGTTACTTTGCCAGTGGTCAGATAGCGCAGGCCGCGGGCGACGGCAAAAAGGAAAACTTCACCTGGGATGGTCTGGCGTTGATTCGAAGAGACAAAACCAACTACATGAATGAACCATATATTACCGGCGGCAACCCGGTTCTGGCCGGCAGCAGCGTATTATTCAACGACCTGCTGGGCAGCAGCCTCGGCATAAAGTCAAACGGCAAATTCAATCCCATCAGCCGGACCGCCTTCGGATCTGTTCGTCAGGCAGCGGATAATGAAAATGCAAAAACTGACTTCTTCACCGGCAAGCCCCACATCAAAGGCTTAGGCTACGCCTTTCTCTTCCGCAACTACCGGCCAAAGTTAGGCAAATGGCAAACCACCGACCCCATAGGCTACCCCGACGGCTGGAACAATTTAGCGTACGGCAACAACCATGGTAACAGGCTTTAAAGCACTCAATCGAATTCGAAACTCATAACAATAGAAGGAATTTACAAGTGATAAAATGGGTTATATTTGATGCTATGGGAGTAGTATTTACTGTCGGCGATGATACCAATGATTTACTTGTACCGTTTATTCAGAAGTATAATCCAGACATATCAAGAGAGAAAGTCAATGAGTTTTATTTATCTGCCAGTCTCGGGCAAATTAGCTCTTGTCAGTTTTGGCAGGAAGTTGGTCTTAAACAGCAATATCCTCAAATAGAAACATTGTATTTAGACACTCAGTTAACTTTGGATAAGGACTTTATACCTGTGGCACAAAACATGGTCAATAAATATTCTCTTGGCTTATTATCTAATGATGTAAACGAATGGTCTCATTATTTGAGAAATAAATTCAAATTAGATTTCTTTTCTTTAAATGTCATAAGCGGAGATGTTCAATGTCGCAAGCCTGATTTTGGCATCTATGAGCACTTCCTGAAGAACTCAGACACAAATGCAGAAGACTGCATTTTTGTTGATGATAGATGTAAAAATTTAAGAAGTGCAAATTTATTAGGAATGCACACCGTCCAGTTCATGAGACAGAAGGAAAAAAATGGTTTTATCCCAAGTGCAAGTATAACCAGCTTTAATGAACTCGAGTCTGTAATAGCGAGTATAGACAAATAAGTAGTTTTTTAAAGCGAAAAATGAAATGGAAAGCAACGCAAATACAATGCTGTTGAGCAGCTTGGAAAAACGAATCTATAATGAGTTCAGTTATGTATCATCTGTTGGGACATTTTTTTCGTACTGAGCAGCTTTACAATAAATCCTTAAGCCCTCCGATGAAACTCCGATCAGAGGGCTTTTTATTAAAATAAAGATTATAAAAAATAATTTATAGACATCTGACAAAAATTTATATTATACCTATTCATCCTCTATGTTTTCGTCATCTCTTAAAATTCACACTTCAATGCCTTATTCTGCAGCTGTGATTTTCAATGGTCTGCTTATGTGTTTCACGTTGTCAATCCAGTCACGCAAGATACCGGCACTGAACTCATCAAGGGCCATAAGCAAGAATGCAGTGCACCAGCCAGGTGCGGGTAGAGAATTACAAGAAATTTTTCAGGCTGATAGTACACGCAAGAAAAAAAACTGAAAAATATCCACGGACTGAAGCTTCGACTAGCATAATGGCCCGACAATGAATGTAAAAAATCCCAATTGCGATCTCAATCAGACCACAAAAGAATATTAAATAAACAAACCACTTCAAATTAACAGAATTAAAAGTAAAGAGAAATATAAAAAAAATCAATTTTATTTAAATTTTATTATAAGTTACTATCGTGTCGCATATTACAAATAGGAAACTCTACTTTAGTGCTATTCATGGTGCTATTTAATTTGATTAAAAACTGAATTTATAGCCAAATTGCCGTCCGTAAAACACTTTGATAAAGAAGACATTACAAATTATATTATTTTTTTTTCGAAATTTTAGTTGTAATATCACTAATAATTGTTAGATGTAATTATCCAGTTGGCCAACTGAACTATTTTGTGAAAAATCTAAATAATTTTGAAAGAGTAGAGTGGGTATGAAAAACAAAGTTAAACATGTAGTTCTTTGTCTCTTAATTTTAGTTGGAGTAAAAAGTTTTAGCCAAGTTAAACAACCGGACATAGTAGATTTTTCAAACACAAAGAATGTGTTTCACGAAATATCTAGAACAACTCAGTGGAGTTTGCAACCTCAGGATTCTATATCGGAACCCGATGAAAAAGTCGATTTAGTCTCAGAAGTTCCAGCAATTGGCAAAAGACATAAGTCGCTAATACACACAGAGGTATTGTATAGAAAAAGGCTTCTAGTAATAAATCTGAATGGTAAAGATCTACGAGCTTGTCCTAAAGCTTTGCGAGACATTTTGAAGGCTAAAGATAAAGATGACTCTGTTCATTTTTCTGCGGTAATTACTGGAAATGGAACCAGTAAAAAGAAAGTAATCGGCGAATGTTTAAGTTTATTTTTCCACGGATTTACTGCGAAAAACTCCCAAGATTTGCCTTCAACCTGCCAAGCAGGAATGTTTACTCCGCGTGGAGTTACTGCCTCAGATGAGAACTCTTTAGCATATGACGAGTTAAAAGACATAAATACTGAAGTTAATGCAAAAAGCGTCCCCGTTACTTCGGCTGATAGTTGCTTTGTAACTTCTTCTGAAATTTCGTGTTTCTGGACTTTAGCTAAAATGAAAAATCAATTTGGCAAGCAAAGTATTATCATTACCTTTCATCTTTTATTGAATAGTGGCAGAACTACAGGTGTACTTGAAACCACGCTGGATGAAGAAGACTTTGAAGGCCTTAAGCTTAAGGATATGTTAGAAACCATTAATGAAAGACTTACAGGCGCAGGAATTGACAAGTTAAGCGCCTCTAATGTATCTGAATGGACTTCTAAGACATTGGGTGTTATTCATACTAATAGCCTTAAGGATGTGGTTTTACGTGTTACAAATCGTGTTGACAATGATGTCGCCATTGGCGACACCAATGGTGATGCAGGCAGTAGCACACTTGAGCCTCATCTAGTTGCCGAGGGTCTAAATGATAAATATAATATAGTTGAGTACGGTGGCAGATATTATGGTGTTCGACAATCTGAAGGTGCCTTCGATATAAAAAGGCAAAGTATGCTAGCTTTTGAAGGTTCATCAGAGGATGAGGTCATACAAGCAATTAAGGCTTCTGGTGAATAACCTTTAACCTGTCGAAAATTGTTGAAAACAAGCATAATCTATGCTGTTTATTCACTCTCACACTTGGTTCACTTTGTGTGAGAGTGTTTTCAATTTAAAATTTAAGTGTTGACCGATATATCAAGGATATTATTTGAAATATCTTTTGAATGGAATATCTGGTTAAGAGGCTGTTGTTCTCGGGAGAATTCATACTTGTTCTATTTTTATATTTTCTAACAGGAAAAATAAGTTCAATAAGCAAAAATAAGCCGAGCTGATCAATCAAGCATAAGTTAACCAGGCTGAGACTGAGTCATGTATATCCTTCAAATATTTTGGGTCTCAAGCACGAAAAAAGGTTAAATAAAAAGCTCTAAGGGAGGAAATAGATATTCTAATTCAAACTTCGAAAACGACTGTATTATTGGCAAACAAGCTCACCAGAAAGCACTTGCAGAATCCGCGGTTTGCTAAAATATCAATTCCCAATATCCTACATCAACCCATTTGCCAAATTTAAAACCTACTTCTCTGAATTGTGCAACTTGTTTAAAGCCAAATTTTTCATGGAGTTTCACGCTTGCAGTATTTGGTAGTGCAATTCCGCCCAGAACACTATGAATCCCGGTTTCTTTTAACCTGGAAATAAGAACATCATACAGTTTTTTTCCAATACCGCGCTCCGAATATTTTTCTGAAACATATACTGTACTTTCCGCAGAGTATCGATATGCAGAACGAGTTTTCCATTTAGTTGCGTAAGCAAAACCAGCAATTTCTCCATTCTCTTCAAAAACAAATCACGGAAATTCCTCGCTGACCACTTCCAGCCTTAAGCTCATTTCCTCAACAGAAACGGGCTCTTCCTCAAAGTTATCACAGTATTTTTTACATAAAAATTGTAAATCGAGCAGATTGATTTCACATCGCTTTTTTCAGCATCTCGAATCATGCACTCTCCTTTTGCTGCTAATAATTATTGCTTGTGCTGTTTATATTATAGCAATTTATTTCATAAAACAGGTAACAAAGCTAATACCCGTCAAGGCTGAAATCAATTAACTAAACAGCCTCGAAAAGCTTATTCAGGCGAGTTTGCTTTACCTGTTGAATCATGACAGGAACCGATTGCTAACGTAATGTTTGCTTTAACCACGCCCTAAATATTCGTTTTCAATTAATCTAATTTATCATCAAAATGGATATCAATAACTTTGGCGACAGGCACGTAGCCAATCTTTCTGTAAATGCCGTTGGAAGTGGTATTAGCCAAGTCCGTAGCCAGGCAACAGAATTGTTTGCCGCTGTCAAGAATCTTCTGAGACAGAGAGGCCACCAGCGAAGTCGCGTATCCTCGGCCTCGACATTCTGGCGGAGTATAAACAAAACAGATACTTTCTCCATGGGGAGTCGGTCGAGCTTTCGCTGCCATCGCAACCGGCATTGAATCAAACCAGAAAAATAAATCGCCTGTAGAAATATACTGCTCGACAAGTCGTGATGATGTATCCGTATTTTCATCCCCAAAGCAATCTTTATGGAATTCACGCGCCCAGACCTGAACTGTATCCAGATTATCGGCAGCAGCCCTTATGATTTTGCCGGGGGCGTATTTGACTGCCTGAACAGTCCTTAGTTCATGAAATGCCTGCGCTTTTCCTTCGCGACGCCGGCAGTCCTGAAACCGGGTCCATGCCTGAGCAAACATTTCAGCAATTTGCTTCTCTGCAAGGACAGCCGGAACATGCCATGAATGCTCAAGCAGACCGTGAATCAATGTGTCAATGCATTTGCTGGAAACATCCCCGACAGCGCACAGCACGAGTTTATAAGGCGGGGTCATTAATGCCGCAAGATGAATACCGGAGCTGTCCTCAATAATAGCGAATAACGGCCGGCTTCCATATTTAGAAATATTTTTCTGCAACTGAAGGCAGATTCCGTACATCAGGCCATTAACCGCCTCTGTTTGTTCAAAAATACTTGCCATTCTGCTCAGGAATTCAGCTGCTGTTCCATGCTGAGTATATTTCATGATATACAATCCTTTCCAGAGGAATTACGATCCAGAATTCGTACCTGCACATCAGCGTCCTGACTGAAATAGAGCCCCACTGGCCCGTGTTTATAATGGACATGCGAATACTCTAAAATCATATTCTGAAAAATCAAGATATTTTTTTAGCTTAACTCTAATTTAAATTACAGGAGGGCTGTTAAACAAAAATCCCGGATTACTGTCAGTTAACCGGGCCCAAATGTAACTTTAATCAGGATTTAGGAGACTAATACAAAACTGATGAAGACAAAATTTGCAGAAAGCCTAACTATCAATCCATCGATGGTTGGTTAAACAATTCTTTGCTCCATCGCAGTAAATATTTTCTTTAAAGGAAAACTGTAAAATGCCTAAATATATAATAAAACAGCCATCTAAAGTGAAAAATTGTGCCACTTGTACGTTTATATGTTCTGCGCTTGAGCTTGGAGTGCGTGAATTCCCAATAAGCCTTAAAGTGGGAGATGCCAGAAAACCATTAAAAAAGCCCCAGTTAAAGTCACGAAGTTATACGATAGATGACAATATTATAAAACACCTTGAAGAAGGCTATTTTAATAATAGTGATTTAGAAACTAAAAACAAAGAAAATCTGTTCATTGACTCAATTTACGCCTTCATGACTGATACCAAAAAGTTAACATATATGCATAATTCATTAGATGCGCAAGAATTCCCTGTAAAAAACCGTGGTGAAGTGCTCCCCAGCGGCATATTGAACTATATTGATTTTTTTAACCATTACTCAAAAACCAAGTTCTCTTATGATGTGTACCTGAATGGTTGTATAGTACCATTTTTTTTAAAATATTACTTCCCTGATGAGTACAAGCTAATGTTTACAAAAACCGATGTTAAGAGTTGTGCGCCTCCCAAGCTGAAAAAAAATGAAAGAATGATGGTATTGGTTTCCATTGAAAAATTCAGATTTAATACTTTGTACAAAAAAATGACATGCCAGCAAACCAGGCGCAGAGTCTATGGTCATTATCTGCACTGGATAATGCATCGTCCAGACGGCTCTTACATGGACCCTGCTGCTGGAATGAATTATTCTTCATTTTATCAGTACAATTCTTCAAAACTATGTGAAAGCATAAAAAAAATTAGCTTTTCTGGAAGATTTGATCTGGGATTGTACATCATAATTAAAGTAAAAGACAAGCTTTTATGATCTGACAGTAAAAGTGGCTTAACTTCAGAACAAATGCCTTTTCAATCATTCAAAAAAGCTCCCGATTCAGTTTTTCATATCCTTTAGTCTAAAAACAATATTTTCTCAGATGCAGGCAACATAGTTTTTGTATCCCCAGTCTGGAAATGGTAAATGAAGAAAAAGTAAAAATTTAATGCAGTTAATTCATGATTATTGATATAATTCCTTTTACATTTGGATTTTCACCCCTAAATTTAACAGGATGCCCTCCGGCATCCCTTCCGAAATATCATTAATTTTGCTAAAAATGAGAAGATAAAGTCATGAATAACAAATCTGCATTAATAATCATTGACATGATAAATGACATCATCAATAAAGACGGCAAAATTCCAAGTTGTGCAAAAACAGTAGAAGAACACAACGTCATTGAAAATATAAACAGGCATTTAGAGGATGCACGCAATTCAGGAGTGCAGGTAGTACATGTAAAAGTCGGGTTCAACTCAAATTATAGTGAACTTCCAAAAAGTTCACCTGTTTTTGGTAACATCAATAAACTTGAGGCGTTTAAACTTAATACCTGGGGAACAGAATTTCATAAAGATATTGATATACAACCTGAAGATAAAACGGTTATAAAACACCGCATAAGTGCCTTTTATTGTACTGACCTGGAAACCGTACTCAGAGCAAATTCGATAGATACGCTTTATCTGGCAGGAGTCTCCACAAATATGGCTGTAGAACTTACAGCAAGAGAAGCACACGACAGAGATTATAAAGTTGTTATCCTGTCTAACGCATGTGCATCTCAAACCGATGAACTGCATGAAATCTCGTTAAAGATCATGTCCAGATTTGCCGAAGTCAGATAACGTCCAACTGCACAAAACCAGTTATACAAAGATGGTGAAATAAAGCGTTATTTGTAAATCGCTTGAATGTTTTTTATAACTGCTCTGCCGGAAATTAATTTGAGTAAAATTATCAGAAGAAACAGCAGAGCTTTTATTAAATTATTATACTGGCTCACAATAACCGAAATACCATTGGTATTTTGGGTGCATGTATAAAGTAATTTGCTGTATACTTTTCTTCTTATTAAATAAAAAGGACGAAGAAAATGAAAAAGACAACAATGCTGAAAAGCCTGCTCAACGGTAATAAAACTGTAATAGCTCCCGGCGCGTTTGACGGCATGTCGGCAAAACTCATTGAACGCGCGGGATTTTCCACAGCATATATAACCGGTGGGGGATTAGCCAGAAGTGCCGGGTACCCTGATTTGGGTCTTTTGGATTTCTCTGAAGTTTGTGACAGGCTGGAAAAAATCGTAGATGTTACCAATATCCCCGTGATTGCAGACGCTGATACCGGGTTTGGTAATGAAGTAAATGTTTACCGGACAATACGTACTTTTGAGAGAATTGGAATTGCCGGGTGCCACATTGAAGATCAGGCATTTCCAAAACGATGTGGACATTTAGACAATAAAAGTCTAATATCTGTAGAAGAGATGCTTAAAAAGATAAAAGTTGCTAAAACTGCATTGCATGATAAAGATTTTACCTTGATAATCAGAACCGATGCAATTGAAGTAGAGGGTTTTGACAGCGCAATAGAACGTGCTGAAGCTTATGCTGAAGCCGGTGCTGATATGCTATTTATTGAAGCACCTCGTTCCTTGACACAGATTAAGAAAATTGGAGAAAAAATAAAAACCCCTAAACTGATAAATATGTTCAATGGCGGAAAAACACCTGTAATACCGGTTTCAAAACTTGCCGAACTTGGGTTTAAGCTTGTTATAATCCCATCGGACCTGCAAAGAGCCAGTATAAAGGCAATGGAAGATACGTTGCAAGCCATATATCGAGACGGTGACAGCTCTGCAATTTCAGAAAAACTGGCAACTTTCGATGAAAGAGAAGAGATAATTGAGACTTCAAGATACCTTTCTCTTTAGAGATAAAATAAAGCTGTCTTCTGTCAAAAGTGCTCATAAAAATACTGGATTCAACTCTTAATCTTTTTAACGGATATTCCCATGACGTGTGAGTTGAACCCCATTAATGCTTCATCTTCTTCACAAATACGAATAAAATTGAATAACTTTTCTTTTTCAGCTTCATTATCTAATTTTTCAGCGAATGATTTTACGGCACCACCAATACTTTCGATGCCGATGATCTTGAAATAACCATTAAAATTGGAAGCTTTTAAGTCTTTTTTAATTTCATCTAATGTATGAAAATAAAAATATTGCATTATCTTGTCAAACGGAGCGGTCCCTTTTTTTCTGATAGCTTTAAACATCAATAAAAAACCTGGATCTGCGTACATATCATCCTGTATTCCCTCAACATACGCTGTGGCATTTCTGATACAGTATGAATTGAAAAGCATTCCACCTGGTTTTAGCAGTCTCCAGGATTCATTGTTGGCGTCAAGCCTGTCTTCAGGATCAGGCAAATGATACATGGCCCCTAAATTCAAGACAACATCAGCCGAATTAGACTCTAACTCAGGCAGGTTCCTGGCATCACCAGTAAAAATTCTATTCTTTTTTTCAGGATACCTGTTTCTAGCAATTTCGACATGGCGGGGCGAAAGGTCACACATAGTAACATTGTGCCCTTGTTCAATTAAATAGCGAAAATAGTGTCCAGTACCACCAGCTATATCATAAATAACACATTTACGCTCAGGTATAAATCGCTCTATGATATCTAAAGTCCTGTAGTACTCAAGCTTAAAAACATCTAATTCAAAGCGTTTATCCTCATTATGCTGATCATAATAATCGTTACAATTCATACTTCATTTATCCTGGATAATACAGCAGTATTGCTGTTTAGACAATTATATTATTATTTTTGTTTATTCTGCTCCATACTTTTTGAGTAACTCTTCTGTAAGAAAATACCTGTAAGATCACAATTTAGGATTAAAGCTGTAAGACTGTACTTTATAATGCGTTATCAGCATTCAAAAGCAGCAACATATGCGTAATTTCAGAATTTCAAACTTTAGATGAAAAAATGAATTGTTGACGCATCAAGCATAAAAGTCACTTTTTGACTGTAAACAGCATTCCTGGAAATCCAATTTTTTTCGCAGTTCTCTGAGAGTCATAATGCTGATGGGGGATTACCGTTAGAAGACAAACGGTTATAGCTTGATGGAACCTGGTCTGAATAGCCGCTTCCTGCCTTACATAAACAGCTTCTAACTTCTGTTGCCTGAAATTCCCAAATTATATCAAAACAGCCCGCGTTTACTGGGGTTTTACTTGTTTTCCGAAATTATATTCTTCAATGATCTTTTTCAACTTTGCAATGCTTGAAGAACTGTTCTCTTTAAAGGTTTGACTGGGCTTCAGCCGCAGCGCAGTGTACTTGGGAATTCCAAGCTGATGATAAGGAAGTAACTCATAAGACACGACATTCTTTAAGGAGGCGGCAAAATTACATAAACTTTCGATTTCAGCTTCAGAATCATTAATCCCCTGGATAACCGGGGTTCTCAGGTATATTGGAATAGAAAAGTTGTCTAACTTTCTTAAATTTCTGATAATAATTTCATTGTCCACCCCTGTATACTTAATGTGGTGGGCTCTGTTCCAGAGCTTCAGGTCTACCATAAAGATATCGGTCAAAGGCAGAATAGTTTCGAATAATTCCCATTTTACAGAAAGGTTGGTTTCTATGGCAGTATTTATATTTAATCTTTTACATTCTTTCAACAGTTTCAAGATAAATTCAGCCTGCAGCATTGGCTCTCCACCTGATAGCGTAACTCCGCCTCCGGAAATATCATAAAAAGGTTTATCTAAAAGTATTTCATCCAGCAGGTAATCCATTTCAACAAGCCTGGCAGAAGGCCACAATGCTTTGGAAAAACATATATTTGCTATTGAACAATTATATTCAATTTTCCCAAGCTCCTTCAGAGATTCTGCCGTCTCAGATAAATTTATTTTCTTTTCTTTGAGAAATCGCTCACATTTGCCACATCCTATACATTTATTTTCAAAAAACATAAGCTCAGGGTAGGAATTTATCGATTCCGGATTATGACACCACGGACAGTGCATATTACAGCCTTTGAAAAATACCGTTGTTCTGATTCCAGGACCGTCATGAATCGAGTTACGCTGTATATGTGTAATACTTGCCTTTTTCACTTCAATATCCCGTAATTCAAGTTGATAAAACTCTGTCAACTACTAACTTTCTGAATTCCTCAGTAAGCGTTGAAAAATAGGCTGTAAATCCGGTGACACGGACAACCAGGTCCGGGTATTTTTCGGGCTCCCTGTGCGCTTTGTATAGAGTCTCTTTGTCAACAACATTGATGTTTATTAAAGTCCCCCCCAGCTTAAAATGGGTCAGAATTAAACTCTTTATATTATCTTTCTGATTGAGTTGTGCACAGGATGGATCAAGTTCAATTTGCATTGGAGCTGTATTACCATATCCAGGCTGTACTTTTGCGATTGCCAGGGCGAGTGCTGTAGATGCTCCGTCATCGCAGAAGCCTGCATGCGGATTTGCTCCATGCGAAATCGGTTCCTGATCTTTTCTGCCATTGGCTGTTGCTTTTACATCTCTACCCATTGGTATAGTACTGGCCCATGAAAATAAACCGGGGATAAACTTATGATTATCGTCAGACTTGCTTATAACCAGTTCTGAGAAAAGGCTGGAAAGCTTTACTGCCCATTTGTCTCCAATTGAATTGCCACGTCCGAATCTTTCGGAGTTAAGCATTAATTGACGAGCTCTCTCCCCTTCATTGCCAGACCAGTTAACCGATAAATTACGGGCTGTTTCTTCCCAGGTTATTAACTTTTCTATTTCTATTCTTTGCTCAAGCGCAGCCATGCTGTCAGCAAATGTGGCAAGCCCTGCTCCGTCTATTGCCAGGTTATAAAACTCTGCTCCTCCAGCGCTGATATCAAGTCCTTTCTCTAAAGGCCCATGACTTAAAAGATTCAATAACAGCTCTGGGGTGTTGTACTGCTGATATTTCAGATGGTGTTTAATTCCCATGACAGTTACATCAACAGCTGATTCCAAATGCTTTTTGAAAATTGACCATAATTTCTCTGTACCGGGCCTGGATGACTTGCTGCTCATTATTTCATCAAATGAAACTTCAAGAATTTTAGCAAAATTGATTTTTACCAGGTCGTTTAAAGTATATTCAAGCCCGGGAAGAGACATCCAGTTACAGCCTACAGCTATTCTTTTCCGAGCCAGTTCCTTTGAATACCCGTTTTTCATAAAACCTTCTACCAGTGCTTTGTCTCCAGAGAAACGGGGCCATGCGTTCTTATACTTAACCAGACATCTGACAGCTTTATCAAAAAAATCTTCATCAATTTTTTCATGCACTCGCACAGTAAGATTCAGTGAGCAGTTCAATTCAGCAGCCGCATCCAGTATTAACCAGGACAGTCTGGAAGTCATATCTTCTCCGGTTTCAGGATCTGGCCCTGCAAGTTGCCAGTACATTGGGTCGCTGATCAGAAAACAACTCAGCAAATAGACCGCTTCATCGTCTGTCAAGACGCCGCTGGCAATATCATTCTCATAGTAAGGTCTGAAAAGTTCATCAAGCTGCCCTCCTGCGCCGTCCCGGTTAAAAGTACGAGAAGCAAGATGAAACCATATTACCCATTGTAAAGCCTGTCTGAAGGTTGAGGGAGGGTTTTCTATAATTGCCTTATTGCATTCAATAACATTACTGAGATTTTTCTTCCTCTGATCATCAACTTCATGGCTTATTAACTCCTCAGCAGCCTCGATATGCCGCTTTATCCATTGCTGTACGGCATAAATTATTCTTAAATGGCAATCGTAAAAATTTATTTTATCTTCGCCGTTTCTATCTCTATGATACTTTATTTTATTAATAAGCCCCTTCCAGCCAAGCTTCAGCCCAATGTTAAAATCAGGAGCAAAGTGGGCATCTCCACCTATGCCTGATATGATTGAATATTTTTTCAGTTTCTTTTCCAGCTCTGTGTAAGGAAATTCCGGGTTCCAGATGTTTGGCATGCGCATGGCTGAAAGAAAATACATCCAGCGTCCAGCAAAGGCATCGTCAGGATTTACATACAGCGGATGTTTTTCCATCAAGTCACAAAAATTCTCAGTACAGGCATCAATTCCATAAAAAGAGCCATTCTTATGATTGGGTATTATCTGCCACCTGCTTCCTGCAGCAGGCATGGGCAGGCAGCCGTAATCATCCTGATTCAAATACCATTCCCGGATATCCGGGTTTTCTATTTCATTTAACTGCTCAATTCTTCTTGCTCTGTTCCTGGTCTTATCTGCAAGCAAAGCTGAAATCATTGCGTCATAATTCAATGATTTTTTCTCTCCGCCGATCAGCAGGCTGTCTGTATTGTCATAATTATATCTGTTTCTCTTGTTCATTATTCTACTCTCTTGATGCAAACCTTAAAATATTATTCTGACCAGTATTTCTATGCAAAACGCTTTTTGTCAGTAATCTTAATATAAGAAAGGCAAGTTGATTTTTATCATTATGAACAAAATTATATAAATATTATTGTACTTTTGTTATACTGTTTAACATATATGTACAAATTTTATACTTTTACTTGTTGTTTAATAGTAATTTTTCAGTAAAAAACTTTCTTGACCACCTTATATTAGATTCTATAAACAAAAGATTAAAGCGAACTTCAAACATATAAGGTAGGCCATGGCTTCAAAGACAACAGACAATACTGGCAGGTACAAAGCGATTGTACTTCTAATCTGTACAATTGCCGCATTGGGAGGACTTCTATTTGGTTTGGATCAAGGATTTATCGCAAATTCTCTATCTACAATTGAAAAAACATACCACCTCGGTCTCACGGATGCTGAATATTATTCTGCCATTCTGGCAACAGGCGGGGTTGTCGGGGCTATGCTTTCAGGACTCTTCGCAAGATTTTTAGGTAGAAAGAAAAGTCTTATTCTTGCAGGATTCCTGTTTGCTACAATGTCCCTGCTGTCAGCATGTCTGCCTCCATTCGGCTTATTATGCGCTTGTCGTTTTGCACTGGGTTTTGCCGTTGGTGTTGCATCTTTTATAGTACCGCTATATTTATCTGAAACCGCCCCTCCATATATAAGAGGTTCAATGGGAACACTATTCCAGCTAATGATTACGATCGGAATATTCCTCATATCATTAACTAACATATTTATTGCCAAAGTTTTTATCGTGCCAACAACAGCGCTGCCAATAATGTTTCTGGTAATATCGACTTTTGCATTAATTATGCTGCTGGGTTCCTTCATACTGCCTGAAAGCCCAAGATGGCTGATGCTGAAAGGTAAAAAGGCAAAAGCAGTAAAAGTATTAAATAGAATCCTGGATTCAGATGAGGAAATTCATAATGAAATCTACGAAATAGAGCAAGCCATAGGCAGCTCCGAGCATGACGGGATTAAAACATTTTTCCAACCTTATTTTCTGAAAATTCTTATTATTGGTGTCACTATTATGATGTTTCAGCAGTTAGTGGGAATCAATATGATGATATACTACGCACCAAGAATATTCAGTTATGCCAAAATGCAGGGCCTCACAGCAATGATGGCGGTACCAACCTGTAACATGCTTTTTACCCTGCCTGCAATCTGGCTGGTTGAAAAATGGGGACGCAAAAAGATGTTATACGTTGGCTCAATCATCATGTTTATCTCAATGTTCGCAGCAGGAACTGCTTTTCTCATGCTCGGCAAATATCCGAATTCAGCAGCAATAAGTGAAATTTCCAAAGCTGTTCTTCTGGTATCAGCAATTGTATATATTTTTGGCTTTGCTTTTTCATGGGGCCCTGTTGGCTGGCTCATTTGTTCTGAAATTTTCCCCATCGAGGGTCGCGAAGTTGGTTTGACCATTACAACAATGGTTAACTGGGCTTTTGGAGGGCTGGTTATGGCAAATGCCCTTACTTTTATGCGTGCCTATGGTAACTATTCAATATTTTATGTATTTGGCGGATTCTGTGTGTTATCAATACTTTTCCTGAGGTCATTTGTGCCTGAAACTAAAGGCATATCTTTAGAAAAACTTGAATACAACCTTAAAAATGGCAGCAGGTTATGTGAAATAGGCAACGTACAAGCTTCATAATATAATATTGGCAGTCAGGATATTAGAATTATCCTGACTGCTTTTCAATAATACCTGCATATTTAATATTATTTATTTTCTTGATAAACCAATGGGCGTTGATATATTTCACTCTGCCATCATCCATAACCAGCCTATAGCTCAATGAACCTTTACTTTTTTCTGGAGAATCATAAATCTCATTTACCTTTTTACGGTCATCCTTGTGCACTTTTTCTCTTGAAATATCCATGCTCTTTGACAAATTCCCCAAAGGCATTTCATACAGGGTTTCTGCAAACTTATTTACATGTATGAATTCAATTTTCCCACTTTCTTCTGCATCATCATATCTGTACAGCCAAATAACTTCATCCGCAGCATCAAAAGTAGCCAGCGCAGCTTTAAGTTCTTCTTCCTGCCGTTTTCGTAAAGAGATATCCCTGGCATATCCATAAAATGTATCTTCAATTAAATTTATTTTAATATTAAGCCATTTTATTCTGCCTTCAACCTGAAATCTCAAATCAATTTCCTTGGGATACTTTGCAAGCGAAAAGAATTTTTTCGCCTTTACCCTGTCTTCTGGAAAGATGTATCCATCCAGAATTTTTTTCTGGAAAGATGTCCAGTTATTGTTTCCGCCTTTAAAAAAATTCTCATATTTAATGCCCGTAATTCTGTAAAAATTGTCACTGATATATTCATAAACAAAATTTTGTTTCTCAGCACTTGCACAGGCAGCGGTCCATACAGCTTCATTACTGTAGTTTATGGCATTGTCGAGCTCTTTTAGCTTTCTGTACCTGTTGACATCTTCCGTAATATCAAAGTCAATCCCGTATAAAATGGTCTTTCCTTTATACTGAGCATGATATATGCTTTGATTTATCCATTTTATTGAGCCGTCTTTGTGTCGGATCCTGAATTTATAGTTGCCAGGATCAATAATGTTATTTTTGAAAGGATATAAACCGAGTTTGATAAAATCCTTCTTTGTAACATCGCTTAAAAGAAAATCCGGATATTTTTCATCTCCTTCAGGAGTAAAACCATAAATATACTTAGTCCCTTTGCTGGAAAATAAATATTCCCCCGTATGAGGAACCACTATCCACACTCTATTGTTCAATTTGTTGATAATTTCCTCAAGCAACCTCATTCTTTCTACATTCTCAACTATTTCGGTTATATCCTTAATACTTACAGCTATTTCAATCACATTATCATAGTCATCAAAAATCGGCTCTATCGAGAGAAGTCCCCGCCTGGCTCCTCCTGTTCCCGGGATTTTGATTTCCTTGTCAATAACTCTTATTTTCTTTTCAAAGACTTCATTCTCATAGGGCACTATGTCCTTAATCTCTTTAAGACCAAAAAAATCTATTGATTTTGACCCCAGAGCATCATCCTTTGTATAGGATCCAGGCAGGATGTTGGCAAACTTGTCATTGGTTTTTCTTATTATTCTATTTTTGTCTTTTATATACAGAATTTCATTGATGGAATTTAGAGAAGCTCTTAACCGTCGTATTTCCTTATTCTTGTTTCGCTTATCTCTCAATAAAAGCTTGAATTCATTATGGAGTTTTTTTAATGCCAGGGTGTTTGTGTCAGAAATGTTATTAATATTGTTTTCAAGAGACGCAATCTCATCGTCAATATTTTTATCCTTGATAATTGCTCCGCTTGTAAGTACCGGAAGATCATTGTATTCAGAAATATCACTTACTTTAACCCCGTATAACTGAGCCATAGCTATGACATCAGTTTTTGATGGTACAGTTTTGCTTTTTTCCCAGTTGGAAATTGTGTGACGGAATTTACCTAAATAATCAGCTACCTGATTAATGGTCAACTTGTGAGCTTTCCTCAGCTCCTTCAGTTTATCATGAAACACCAGCATTGAATACCTCCTCAAGGTTCAATATAAATGACAGATCATTTAACTTATAACCGAAAACTCAACCGGAGGTTTATGGCCAAGTCAGCAGCCTAAACTTTTTCCGACAAACATATTACCACAACACGACATATAATATTCGCACTTAATAATTAGTATAATATTTGTACATCAAAGTCAAGTTTATTTGTTCATTTTCCCGGGCAGTATTATTATGATTTTCGAAAAGTAACAGAATAGTTAAATAAAACAGACAGGGCACATGCAGAGTTTTTAAATCTATTTTTTCTTGCCAATCAGTCATTAGTATTACATTACTTGCAGTGGGTTGCTTAAAATGTACTTTATAGGTCTGCTGATTGTTGAAGGGGGAATAAATTCAATCAATCAATAGTTAAAAGGAGCAGCAATGAGAAAATCATTGTCCATAGTTATTATCTTTGCAGCAGGATTAATATTGAGCCTTGAATTAAAGGCAAATGTAAAATGTGCGCAATGCGGCCGTATGGTACAAAGCTGGCAATCTTATAGAATAGACAGTAACGATGTACAATTCCGAAGAATGTTCAGGCAACACCTTCAGAGTCACATTGATACTACACATCAAATGTTTTTGAAGGAAAATGACTTGGATAAAGACAAGTTTATGGATTTTTATCTAACTCCGTCAGGAGCACCGGGCGATGAGACAGACTTTTACCATAAGGCAATAAATTTACATCTCAAATCAGAGGAAGAAATTCAAAAAAAACCGCTGCCTGAATCGATGAAATGTTTTTTATCTTGTGATAATATATCTCCTCAGTTTACTGGGATACTGTCCGATTTGGAATTTTCACGCTTTGACGGCTTTAAACATCATTTCAGGCCGGAAAATGGAACAAAGCATGTATGTCGCCAGTGCGATAAAGGTTTTTTTCGATTTATAAACGCACGAACCATGACGCCGCGAAATATTCAACCTCTTTTAAAGTTCAATCAAATAGTTGATCAGTCGGATATTGTTATATTGCTTTTAAGTGGTAGTCGCAAGTACTGTGCTGAAAACCTTTTACTTGATTATTTCAAACTTTTTCATAAAAAGAAAGTTGCCCTGGGAGTAGGGATTTGTGATGATGAAGTTGATTTTTTCAACAAAAACCTGGAGACAATAAAAACCCTCATAGAAGAAGCTATCATTAAATCCTATAAGCTTGATACTAGTGGTACAACTTTTTCAATTGGGGACTCACTGCACTATAATTCTAATACTGAAAATTCTGAAAGCGGCAATAATTATCCAAACTGGGAACATAAAAATGAGGTTGATTTAATTACTAAATACATGATTCCGGGGATGAGTTTTAAAAAATTCAAAAAACATCACCCTGAGAAAATGAATCCTGAGAAAGCACGTTTGTTAAGGTTTCTTGAGGCGCGCTGTAAAAATGCTTTTTGTTTTGGTGCTGAAAATGCTCTGGCTTATTTAGCTGACGACTTTTATCAGATTGCAACAAAACACCATGAATTATTAAAGCTGATTTGCAGTGAGTTACTGATAAAGGTCTCAAGTCCAGATGAAGTTATCACTGCTAAAAAAGAGATAGAAGACCAGTTGTGTTATGGACATGGGTACAGGCGCTCCAAAGCGGGCCGAACAGAAACAGCAAAAAGGGTGGCCGCTTATTTTGCTGCAATAAACGGTAAAAGAAATAGAGGCAATCGAGTTCCGTTTATTATCGCAATAGATGCAGAATATGGAATGTTTAAAATAGATAGATATTATCAGGATAGCCTGAATTCAAGAGAAAAAGCAGAACTTCTTCAAAACCTGGTCAGGAAAGAGCTCGAGAATTTGAATATTAAGAAAATAAATATAACTACAATCTTTGCAACCCCCTGGGGCAGTTGCCCTGCTGTTTTTTCTAAAGAAAATAATCCAATGCTGGACATGTTCTGCCTTGATTATGTCATGTTTTATAATGGGCTGCTAGAACGAATATACAGTTGAGCTGTTCAGCAAGATCATACTGCAGAATCATTATTGAGCAATAATATCGAAACAGCTCCCGGATGTATCTTCCGGGAGCTGTCATCAATAAGTACTATCATTGATCAAGACTGTCTTGAGAGTCCGGCAAGTCAAAAACAGCATACGCTGCAGGCAACTTTTCCTGCCGGCTCAGCTTTCAAGGCTTTCTGCAGTTTCTTCGATTAAATTCCATGCATTTGCAACATGGCTCATTTCTGTATTAGTCTGGCCTACGCATAATCTAATATAATATTTACCATCAAGCACTGTGTGACTCATAAATATCTTGCCGCTTTTATTTAACTCATCCAGCAACTTCTTATTAAAATCATTGCTTTTTCTGTGTCTGAAACAGATAAGATTCAATGAAACTGGTGATAATACTTGAAAATCAGTATTTTTCTTAATCAAAGCTGTAAGCTGCTGCGTGATCTCAATGTGCTTTCTGATGTGATGACGAATGCCTTTAAGCCCATAATACCTGATTACAAACCACAGCTTCAACGATCTGAATCTGCGCCCAAGAGATACCTGCCAGTCCCTGTAATCAATAACCTCGCTGGCATCACTGTATTTATTTTTCAAATATTCAGGGTTGACCGTCAAGGCTTTTATCAGTTCATTCTTATCAGCTGCATAAAAGCAGTTACAATCAAAATTAGTAAACATCCATTTGTGGGGATTAAATGAAAAGCTGTCTGCAAGTTCTATCCCGTCAAGCAAGTAGCGGTATTCAGGGCAAACAGCAGCAGTGCCAGCCATTGCCGCATCTATATGCAGCCATATTTTTTCAGCACAGCAGATATCACCGATCTCCAGAACGGGGTCGACTGCCAGAGAAGACGTGGTTCCAACTGTGGCACACACAAACATGGGAATAAAACCATCATGTCTATCCTGACCTATTTTGCTTGAAAGTTCTTCAGAATTCATGGAGTAGTTTTTATCTACTGAAATATAACGGATATTGTCATCCGAAATTCCGGCAATTATACAGGCCTTTTTCAAAGAAGAATGGGTCTGAGAAGAAATATATACAGTACACTTTTCCATTTTTTTATGGAAATCAGCGGAGCGGGTATTTGTCACTCTTTCTCGGGCGGCAAGCAGTGCGCATAAAGCTGCTGATGAAGCAGAATCTTCTATCACCCCTCCCCCTGTGGAGTTTGAATAAAATTTTTCAGGCAGTTGCAGCGCTTCGGCCAGCCAGTCCATCACATGGGTTTCAAGTTCGGTACAGGCTGGACTGGTGCTCCAGAGCATTCCCTGTACTCCGAAACCGGCAGACAATAATTCGCCAAGAATTGATGGTCCGGATGTATTTGCCGGAAAATAAGCATAAAAGTTCGGCGACTGCCAATGAGTAATTCCATTTAATATAATATCCGATACGTCCTTTAATATATCATCAAAGCTTTCACCTTCAGCAGGAGGATGGTCAGGCAGGCTGTTTCTAATTTCTCCGGGAACAACTTGAGATAAGACGGGATATTTTTCAATATTATCATAATAATCTGCCAGCCAGTCAATTACTTGCTTTCCGTATTTCCGGAAAGCTTCAACATCCATATGATAGTTATTATTTTCTTTCATGAAAGGCTCCAGTGCTTAAGTGTTTTCAATTGACAGCTTCCACTCATTAACATTATGTCCTTTGCAAGATGATTAACTTAATGCACAAATTTGTTGATTCAATAATTCCGCGATAAATTTGATTACACCGCTTTACTTTACCTTCCTCAATACTTAACTTATAATATACTGAATATAGCAGATGGTCAGTTTCAATGTACTATAAACCCAGTTGACCTGAGGTGCTGTGAGATGTTTGAGCATTTGCATGGATGATAAGAAACAGCTCTGTGAACATGGTGGAGTATTAGCAAAATGTGACTATTGATCTTGCTGGATTGTTAATAACAGACCAGGAAATCTGTTTTTTCATAGTCTTTTTAAAAAAAAATTGAAATTTTACTGCTTACATGAAATATATAGTACTTTAAGACTTTATTTTAATAAAAAAGTCTTTATTTCAACCTTAAGATAATTTAAATAATCAGTAATGAAATATAAAAGATGTACTAACTTATCTACTTCAAATTAAAGTAGGTTATACTATTTTGTATTTAGCGATTGTCCATATTGCGCACTTTCATTTTAAGAGTAAATATTTAAGCTCCATTGTGTTATAATACTAATACATGACAAAATTCAATTTTCTTCTTCTCAGAAATTTTCTTGTTTTTCTGATATAGATATGAAACAATAAATATCTTAATTTGACAATTATGCTACAAAAGAAGTATGCCAATCTACTTAAGTTCTTTAAATAATAAAAAATTATTTCACTAATTAATTATTTATAACTAATTCATAACCAATTGTTTATGTTTTCAATAAAATTTAACCCATATAGGGAACCTTTTTAATTTTATAATAGTCTCTTTTGTTTGGTGTTTCATGATTTATACAATGGCAATTAGGGGAAAATACCTCATAAATAAAAAAACAAGGGTAAAGTTATGTCTGAAGTTTTTATAATTGCTGCATTACGCACTCCCGTTGGAGCTTTCAATGGAGCTCTTTCAAATGTAAGTGCGGTAAAACTGGGAGCTGCCTCGATCGAAGGTCTTCTTGAAAAGACCAAATTATCGCCAGACAAAGTAGATGAAGTCATTATTGGTCAGGTTCTAACCGCCGGCTGTGGCCAAAACCCTGCACGTCAAACCAGTATTGAAGCAGGAATTCCTGAGACAGTACCTGCAATGACTATAAATAAAGTCTGCGGTTCTGGCCTTAAAGCCGTTCAGTTGGCTGCTCAGGCGATTTCATGCGGAGAAGCTGGAATTGTCATTGCCGGAGGTCAGGAAAACATGAGTCAGGCTCCGCACATTCTAAATAACTCAAGAAACGGAGCCAGAATCGGCGATTGGCCACTGGTAGACAGCATGATCAAGGATGGGCTCTGGGAGGCCTTTAATAATTACCACATGGGACAAACTGCAGAAAATGTAGCTGAACTGTATGGTATAACTCGCGAAGAACAGGACGAATTTGCTGCAAACTCTCAGCAGAAAGCTGGAAAAGCCCGAGCAGAAGGGAAGTTCGCAGAAGAAATCGTTACAGTCAAAGTTCCTCAAAGGAAGTCCGACCCGGTTTTATTTGCAGATGATGAATTCATCAGGCCAGATACTACAGCTGAAAAATTATCCAAGCTGCGACCTGCATTTTCAAAAACCGGCAGTGTTACAGCAGGTAATGCCTCTGGAATAAATGATGGTGCTGCCATGGTGCTTCTGGCTTCCAAAGAAAAAGTAGAAGAACTTGGGCTTGTGCCACTGGCACGGATTGTATCATATGCAAACGTTGGTCTTGATCCTAAGATTATGGGAATCGGTCCGGCTCCGGCATCAAAGGCAGCCTTGGCTAAGGCCGGCTGGGACATTTCTGAACTTGACCTGATTGAAGCCAATGAAGCATTTGCTGCTCAGGCGATTGCTGTAAATCGTGAAATGGGCTGGCCTGTTGAAAAGGTAAATGTAAATGGCGGATCAATCGCGATCGGACACCCGATTGGTGCTTCCGGCTGCAGGATCCTGGTCACGCTGCTGCATGAAATGGTCAAGCGCGACGCAAGTAAGGGGATCGCAGCATTATGTATCGGTGGTGGAATGGGTACTGCTCTTACAGTTGAGCGATAGATAATATATATAGTATAGGGTAAAATTAGGGTAAATTAGGGTAAAATTATGGGTAAGAAAATAGCATTGGTTACCGGCGGAATCCGCGGTATCGGTCATGCAATCTCTAAAAAACTGCTCTCCTCGGGGGCATTTGTGATTGCGGTAGGAACTAACAAAGAAAGATGTAAAAAGTGGGTTGACACTCAAAAAGAAGAAGGTTTTGAAGATGTTGACGCCTATGCCTGTGACGTGTCAGACTGCAGTGCAGCCAGCGAAATGATCAAATCCATTAAGGAAAAATATGGCCGCATCGATATTCTGGTAAATAATGCCGGTATAACTCGTGACGCGACTTTCAAGAAAATGACTCTCCAGCAGTGGGATGAAGTAATGAAAGTTAATGTTAACAGCCTTTATAATGTCACTCAGCCGGTATTAGGTTTAATGCTTGACAATGGGTATGGACGTATTGTAAATATCTCATCCATCAATGGTCAAAAAGGGCAGTTTGGTCAGGCCAACTACTCGACGGCAAAAGCCGCGGTTCATGGTTTTACCAAGTCACTGGCTCTTGAAACCGCCAGCAAAAACATAACAGTCAATACAGTATCCCCGGGATATATTGCTACTGATATGATGCGGGACATTCCTGAAGAAATACTGCAGAAGATCATTGCTCAGATTCCTGTCAAAAGGCTTGGAACCCCAGAAGAAATTGCCGACATTGTGCAGTATCTCTCTGATGAGAAAAGTGGTTTCATTACCGGGTCAAATATAGCCATTAACGGCGGACAGCACATGTGTTAGGTTCATTTTAAAGAACCTTAATTGGGCTGGTTTGAAACATACAAGACAGGTTGCTATGTCAATCACTTATAAAAATAAAGAAAATACTTTGGTCTGTAACTTAAACAAAGATATTTCTTCATGTAATATCAAAGATTTTGTTAAAGAACTTGATTCAAAAATCAATGAAATAGACCAAACGGATTCAAAAGATCGAAAACCACTTACAGTAAAACTGCTGGCGCAAGAACTGCAGACACTCCCTGACATGTTCACAGTCATAATTTACTTCCTTAAGGCGAAAAATCCTGATGGTAAGCTTATAATTAAGTGTAATCCTGAGACTGAACAGAAGCTAATGGAGCACGTCAGCAGCAACTGTACACTAATTCTGGAAAACAACAACCGCAGTATAAATCTTCTTAGTAATAAAGTATATTCCCCGCCAGAAGAATTCGAAAAATTCTCTCATGTATCATCATTGTCACATTATACTGATGTTTATAATGAATCAATTACTGATCCTGAGGCGTTCTGGGGCAAACAGGCAAAGTCAGAGCTTGTCTGGAACAAACCCTTTTCCAAAACGCATGAATGGAACTCTCCTGATGCAAAATGGTTCATTGACGGTAAGCTTAATGTAAGCTACAACTGTCTTGACGTCCATTTGCAGGACAAGGCTGACAAAACTGCGATAATCTGGGAAGGCGAGCCCGGCGGCCCTGAAGAACAGCGTACTCTAACCTACCGGGAACTGCACAAACAGACCTGCGAATTTGCCAATGCGTTGAAGGCGCTTGGCATATCCAAGGGAGATCGTGTGGGCATTTACATGCCGATGATTCCGGAAGCAGCTGTTGCGATGCTTGCCTGCAGCAGAATTGGCGCTATTCATTCAGTAGTCTTTTCAGGATTCAGCAGCCTTTCTCTTGCCGACAGGATGAAAGACTGTCAGGCCAAACTGGTTATTACATGTGACGGGATGTATCGTCGCGGCAGTGTTCTGAATCTCAAGGAAATTGTGGACAGTGCTCTTGAAATGGGCGATAAAGACGGTATCAAATACGTCGAAACAGTAGAAAAAACTATTGTTTTCAGAAGAGCCCACAACGAAATAGAGATGACTCCAGAAAGAGATATTTTCTGGGAAGACGCAATTAAACTGGAGCAGAAATCCAGCGACCTTGAGTTTTTTGACAGTGAAACCCCATTATTTATTCTTTACACCAGCGGTTCAACCAGCAAGCCTAAAGGCGTTATCCACAGCTCTGCCGGTTATCTTCTTGGTGCAAAGCTGACTCATAAATATATATTTGACATTAAAGATTCTGATATTTACTGGTGTACAGCCGATATTGGCTGGATAACCGGGCATTCATATGTCGTATACGGTCCTTTGGCTAACGGCGCAACGATCTTCATGTATGAGGGTTCTCTCGATACTCCGGATTTCAGCCGTGCCTGGGATATGGTGGAAAGACACAAGATTTCCATTCTGTATACCGCGCCTACTGCTATCAGAATGTTTATGTCAAAAGGTGAAGAATGGGTTAATCGTCATGATTTAAGCTCATTAAGACTGCTGGGCTCCGTTGGTGAACCGATCTCGCCAAGCGTATGGATGTGGTTTCATGAGCACATTGGCAAGGCCAAATGTCCAATTGTGGATACATGGTGGCAGACTGAAACTGGCAGCATCATGATCAGCCCGTTACCGGGCGCAGTCCCGACAAAGCCTGGTTCTGCAACCCTTCCGTTCTTTGGAGTAGACGCTCAAGTAGTTAGTGAAAACGGCAACAAGCAGAAAAACTGTAATTTGGGCAAGCTGGTTCTGCGACGTCCATGGCCCAGCATGTTTAGAGGCATCTGGAACGATCGTAAACGCTTCCTGGATTACTGGAACAATGGCAATAACTACTACAACACCGGTGATAACGCTGTGCTTGATGAAAGTGGTTATTTCTGGATTCCCGGGCGCAACGATGATGTTCTAAACATCGCAGGTCACCGGGTAAGTACCGCTGAAGTAGAAAGTGTGCTTGTCAAGCATGACAGCGTTGCCGAAGCCGCAGTTACAGGCAAAGCAGACCCGGTCAAGGGTAATGCATTAGTTGCTTTTGTCAAGCTGATGCCAAATGTTGACCACTGCTCTGGCCTGGAACAGACTTTGCGTAACTACATCGGTACTGAACTTGGAGCTATCTTGAAGCCTGAAAGGATTGTTATCGTGAATGATCTGCCAAAAACCAGATCAGGAAAAATAATGCGAAGAGTCCTGAAGCAGGTAGCCAACTGCAAAAAAATTGAGGGTGATTTCAGCACTATCGAGAACCGCAAGGTGCTGGATGAGCTTAATGCACTGGCTATGTAAAATAATATGGCTCGGTTCAGTTTCTATATGACTGCCTTTCATGTTTTTGGGGTCAAATACAGTTCTGGTATTTAATTCTGAAAGCATAAGAGGCAGTCTTCACTGCGCCAGGCTCTCAAGACAAAGGTTATTTGAAATTTACAATAATAGTAAAATACATAAAAAGAGGACAATAAAATGTTAAAGTCGCTGGAAACTTTTGTTGAACTTGCCAAAAAGAAGAAAGATAAAAAAATAGCTTTGGCAGCTGCAGAGGATTCTCATGCACTCAAGGCTATCAAACTCATTATTGAAAACGAAATTGCTCAGCCTGTCCTGGTTGGCAATACAGAAAAAATAAAGCAGATTGCCGCCAATATTTCTTTGGATCTTGAAGGAATCGAAGTCATTGATGAAAAAGATGTCGGCAAAGCCTGTATGAAAGCTGTTAAAATTGTCAAAGAGGGCGGCGCTGATGTCCTTATGCGTGGTCTGGTTGACAGCACTTATTACCTGAAAGCTATTCTGAACAAAGAGCATGGTCTGAAAAAAACAAAGCTTGTTTCACAGGTGGCGTTTATTGAAAGCCCGCATTATCATAAGGTTTTTGCCTACACAGATTCAGGCATTAATATTGCGCCAGACCTCGCGGATAAAACAGCCATGATCAAACAGGCGGTAGAAGCTTTCCATAAACTCGGAATCAAAAAGCCGAAAGTTGGTGTAATCGCAGCTGTAGAGAGTGTCAAGGAGGCGATTCCTGCCACAGTTGAGGCCAGCGTCCTGTCGATGATTAACTATCGCGGTGGCATTAAGGGATGTATCGTTGAGGGCCCGATTTCTATCGACCTGGCATTCAGCAAAGAATCATGCGAACATAAAGGTCTTGAAACTCGTGTCGGCGGGGATGTTGACCTGATCGTGCTTCCCGAAATCAACAGTGCTAATGTCTTTTACAAAACCATGACTTTCCTGGGCGGAGCTCAAGGCGCCAGCTTTATCACAGGCACCACTGCTCCATGTGTGTTCCCATCGCGGTCTGATTCTGTTGAAACTAAGTACTATGCTATGGCGTGTGCTGTTGCACAGTGTGAATAAGGATAGAATACCATGCGAATTTTAGCAATAAATCCAGGTTCTACATCTACAAAAATAGCAGTTTTTGAGGACAAAAAGGAAATCTTTGCCAAAACTGTCAATCATAAGGCTGAAGACCTTATGAACTTCAAGCAGATAGCTGACCAGAAAGATTATCGTAAAGAAGTCATTATGGAGGCAATGCGTGATGCCGGAGTAGAACTTGATGAAATAGATTACTGTGTCGGTCGAGGCGGACTGGTAAGAAGCCTTCAGAGCGGTGTGTACAGAATTAATGACCAGTATTTGCAAGATGCAAGCATTGGCCTGCAAGGACAGCATGCGTCTAATCTTGGCGGAATTCTGGCACATGAACTGGCTAAAGAGTCTAAAAACGCTAAGGACGCTTTCACTGTTGACCCCGTCGTCGTTGATGAATATGAAGACATAGCGAGGTTATCAGGTATATCTGAAATTTCTCGTGTAATCAGCTTCCATCCGCTCAACCAGAAAGCTGTATCCAGGCGTTATGCTAAGTCAATCGGCAAAAAATATGAAGACTTGAACCTGATTGTTGCACACCTTGGCGGCGGCATAAGCGTCGGAGCTCACAAAAATGGAAGAGTCATTGATGTTAACGCTGCTTTAGGCGGTGATGGTCCGTTCTCACCTGAGCGGGCTGGTGGAGTTCCGCCACTCCCGCTGATTCAAATGTGCTTTTCAGGTAAGTACACCTATGAAGAAGTATATTCAAAGCTGTTCAGCTGTGGAGGACTTTATTCTTATCTTGGAGTAAAAGACTTAAGAGAAGTTCTTCAGATGATAGAGAAGGGAAATTCAAAAGCTGAGCTGGTATTTAAAGCCATGGCTTATCAGGTTGCAAAAGAAATTGGTGCCTGCGCTGTTGCACTTTCAGGTCATGTCGATGCTATTATTCTGACCGGAGGAATGTCACATAATCCGACACTATGCGAGTTAATTTCAGAACGTGTTGGTTTTATTACGAGTGAAATCGTAGTTTATCCGGGAGAAGACGAAATGAAAGCACTTGCTGAAGGTGTTTACGAAGCTGTTCTTAATAAGCGTGAGATCCTTACTTACTAATCGCTGCGGCCAGCACAAACTTTATAAAGGAGCTGATTATGATTTCCAAAAATAGAGAAAACCCTTTCGGTATGCCGGTTTTACAGGGCAATCCAGCCTATACTGGTGCGCCAAATCGCTTTATCGGCAGAGAATATTTTATAATTTCATATAGAACTGATGAAGATGCCATAAAACGCATTCTTCCTAAGGGACTTGAGGCTCCAGAGCCCATCGTAAAGTATGAATTCATGAAAATGCCTGACTCATACGGGTTTGGGGATTTTTGCGAATCTGGACAAGTTATCCCGGTTACTTATGAAGGAAAACCAGGCAGTTATGTTCACTCAATGTTCCTGAACTGCCATCCTCCTATTGCCGGCGGTAGAGAAATCTGGGGGTTCCCGAAAAAAACAGCGGCTCCAAAGCTGGAGATCGACTGTGACACGCTGCTCGGAACCCTTGATTATGGAAAAGTCCGGGTTGCCACAGGAACCATGGGATATAAATTTAAAGAGCTCGACAAACTGAAGCTGCAGGAAGCCCTTGGCGGTCAGAATTTCCTGGTAAAGAGTATTCCTTCTGTTGACGGGACTCCGGCAATTTGTCAACTGGTTCGCTATTATATGACTGAAATTGATGTTAAATGGGCATTTACAGGTCCATGCGCGCTCGAGCTGCACTCACACGCCATGGCTCCAGTCAATGAACTTCCGATTCGTGAGGTTCTTTCAGCCTCTCATTTTTTAGCAGACTTGACTCTCCCCTACGCTGAAGTAGCAATTGACTATCTGAAATAAACTTTGGAGTACTATCATGAGTTTTATGAACCTAGAAAATAAAGTTGCAATTATAACTGGTTCAACTATGGGAATCGGCAGGGCTATTGCTGAAAAACTGGCTGCCAGCGGCGCAAAGGTGGTTGTTACCGGTCGCAAGCAGGAAGATGCTCAGAAAGCTGCCCAGGAAATAGCTGCTGAAACAGGTGCTGAAGCTCTTGGATGTGGCTTGAACGTTTTGTATGAGGATCAGATTAAGCAATGTGTTGCGGATACAGTAAAAACTTTTGGCAAAGTCGATATACTGATTAATAATGCAGGTATCCAGACGATTCACCCGATTGTTGAATTCAATACGGAAGACTTTACCAAACTTCTAAACATTCACTTGACTGGCGGTTTTATTGCGGCCCGTGAATGTATGAAGCAAATGATTAAACAGGGAACCGGCGGTAAAATTATTACTGTGGGCTCAACTCATTCCGTATGCGCCTCACCAAACAAGGCTGCCTATGTTGCAGCTAAGCATGGTCTGGTTGGCTTAAACAAGTCCATTGCGGTAGAAGGCGGCGATCACAACATAACCGCTAATCTTATCTGTCCTGGATTTGTATGGTCGCATTTAGTTGAAAAACAGATTCCTGAGCGAGCGGCGGTTGAAGGCATATCCGAAGAGGAAGTTAAAAAATCAATGCTTAAAAACACTGTCGATAACGAATTCTCGTCCCAGGAAGATGTTGCAAATGTTGCTTTGTTCTTTGCTTCATTTGAGACCAATGCCTTGACAGGTCAGTCACTAATAGTTTCACACGGCTGGAATATGCAGTGACATTGCATGAGGCAAGAAGGTTCAGAGATGTTATTCGTCTCTGAATTCAGGCCGTACTGATTTTCATCAAGAAATTTTGAATAATTTTTTTATTTTCGCATCGAAGTGCCAAACAGGTTGAAAGAAGTTTTGTATGAATAATCAAAACTTTTGCAGCCCTCAAATTCAACGCATCATTCCTTTGCCTGTAAAGTCCTGGATTTTGATGCGGTAAAGACAATCGAATTTTATAGAAAGAGAACATCGCAGGTCCTACCTGAATATCAAGAGTGTTTCTTCTCTTCTTCTTTTGCTGAGGCCTTCCGATTACCCAGTCGGAAGGCTTTACTTTTTAAAAGGAGTTTCAGAGGACGCCAGCAGGCATTGTGACAGGCTGTATACGGCTATCAAGAGCCAGCCATACAGAGTATATTTCTATCCATTGCGCCGGCAATGCATTCTGCCTGATTATAAAGAAACTTTATTCTCTGAACTATCTGGTTTGGCAAACTTGATCTTTTCAGAATAAACCTGTTTTTTTAAGCTGCTGTCGTCATTCTGATGAGGCCAATTAATCTTCGGACTCAAATTAGCGAGGTGCTTCTGTTCCCAAGCTCTAACCCTTAGATTGGCTTGGTTAAAAACGCGTTCATAATTTTGAAATTTGACCTGTACTTGAACATTTTTGGGCAATACATTCCACAGCTTGTCATACATGTGTATTTCACGACTGTACTTGTTTGATGATGGAGCGACAGAATCAGTTCCAAATAGAAATCTATCCGGGTAATCTTTCAACAGCTGTGCCCATTTATTAATAGTCTGTTCATCTCTGGTAACTTTTTCAGCGACTTCATCCCATGATATGTCAAACATTACATTGGGGCAGTTATCCAGGATCATTTTAAGGCACTCAAAGTGATGTGATGTTGGGTACACATTCCTTCCCAGACCAGTGTGCGCCCAAATTACTGTGGTATCAGGGTATTTCTTTAAAAGCTTGTACATTGCCGTAAAATAACGCGGCATTCGCTGGGCTGTCTTTCCTTCATTAGGGCTGTCAATGTCACAATGAATGGTCACAACTAAACCTATTTCTGCGGCAAGTTTAAACAGTCGTCCAAGTGCAGGACTGCTTAAGGTTGCACTATTTCCGGCTATCTTTCCAGAAACGTTTTCCTTATATATGCTGAATTCTCCAATACCGGAAAAAACTCCCGGATACATGGAAATAATCTGTTTTATATGATTTACGCTGTTGGCATCTGCCGGGTTAAAGCCGCAGATCATAGGATCGAACCGTTTCTGGTCTTTTCTGGGAAGTGCCAGATATTCTCTGGCTATAATTGAATCAACAGCGCTGTAGTAGTACAGTTTGGCATTAGTGTCAAGGTAGTAGGAAGGCTGCTTATCACCATCCATGTCAACATTCCATTCTAACTGTAATGGTAAACCGCAGATTGCACTGCGTTTTACGCCGTTTTTATTCATTCTATTCAGAAAGTATTTCAGGCTTGGTCCCGTTTGAATATAGTTAGTTAGATGTATATGTGAATCATTAAATTCATACTTTTCAGCAGAGAAAGAGGCCAATGGAAAGAATAAAGCAAGCAGCAAGGCAGCATTCAAAAGATTTTTTTTCATTTTCTGTGTAAGTATCCTGTGAGTTGTTTGAATGGTGAATTTATTAGAATTCAAAAAAGATCAAAGGTGATCCAGGCTGGAATGAAAAGGAAAGGTTAATAATTAAATAAATTTATTTACTCAACTGACCATAAGCATAGCTCCTTATAGTTATTAGTATAATTACTCCGATGCCTCTAAACTGAATAGAAAAATCAGTAAATCTCAAGACAATTTCATCCTAAAGAGAACTCCACTAAATAGATAGTACAGCAGCATACGGTTTTGTTCCATAAGTTAGCGTTTTTTCTGCTAGAAAAAGCCACTGATCTACAACCAGAAAACAGACTATTTAATTATTAAAAAAATGCACATCCATATTTTACAGAACAAATATGGTTTCTATTTTTAAATAACCATAATATAAACGCTCTTATAATAAATAGTATCATTAAAATATAGTTAATGGAAAGATTAAAGCTGTGCCAACAGTTAAAGTATATTGTAGGATTTTCAAATATAAAACTTTGTCCATTTCTCCAACATAATAGAAAAAACTCAAATCTATAACAGCCCATACTGAAATCTTTATATGACCACAAGAAAGAAACATTTTCTAAACTTCACTTCTTAATGTGCAGCTTCCAGAATAAGCCAGGCTACTTAAAATTAATCAAATGGTTCTAATAGAGAGAGTATAAACATATGCTTAAACCTTATTTTAATAAAAAAACTTATCTTCTTGCTTAATTATTTATTATTTAAAGCAAGAAATAATGGATATAAGTTAAAAGGACTTTTAAATAGCTTTTCTGCACCAGTTTACTTGTAATTAGAGGTGTAATTTGTATTTTATTATCCTGCTGATCAATATTGAGGGATTATTTTATGTTTAATTATTAAAGGGGGATTTTTATGAAGTGTTTATTTACTAAAATTGCGACATTCCTGATGCTTTTTGTGTCATGCTTCTTTTTAAATGCCAGAGTGCAATGTTCTAAATGTGGTCAGACATTTGAATTGGGGGAATGCAAAACAATAGATCCTTTTGAGGAAAGTTTCAGAGAATCATACCAGCAACATATTTATGAATATGCAAACAATAATCATAAAAAACTTTTTAAGAAAAGCAGCAATACAGGAAAAGTATTGACCACTAGAGAGTTTTTTGAATATTACAATAATCCACTCGTAGCAAAACTTAATTTCAGCCAAGTTCTTCAAACCAATGATCAACTTCAAGAGGAAGTCGAAAGAGCTGTGACTTCAAAGCCACTTCAATATTCAATAGGCACCAGACTTTATTCAAAAAAAATGCGGCCAGACATCCTCAATGAAACCTCCTCAGGGCTCAAGCTTTTCCCATCAGGCTTAAGCCTGCACTGCGGGTTTCAGTTTACTGATTTTGGCAGTCACAAAAATCATTGTGAATATGTCTGTTATAAATGCCTCGGGCTGCCAAAGCATCTAGCCCCTGCGAATTTCCAGTTAGCGATGAAAATTGACCAAATAATCGACAGGTCAGACATTGTCATTATTTTAAAAGATTCTCATGAGTCTATTCACGATACCGTCATCACATACCTGCAACTGTTTAGAAACAAAAAGCTGGTTGTTGGTCTGAGAACTTATGATACACCTGATATGACCCAGGCAGAACTCAGACGTGTAGAAAAAGTGATAGATGATCAATTTATTGAATGGGATGCCTGTAACTCAGTTGATAAAAAACTGGCTCGTGTTGTTGTTGAATATAACCTTCCATTATTTAACCTTGATATTTATCTGACCAGGGAACTGGAAAGTGTGATGCTTTCTGATATAGCTTTAAGCTGCATGGTTGGGAAATGGTGTCTTAACGCTGTAGGTTTTGCAATGGAATCGCCATTGGCATACTTAGGGTCTTTAGGTGACAAAAACTACCGTGAGACTGTCAAAAAATATCTTTCAACGCTAAACGCTGCTTTTAAAGAGCTAAACATGAAAGGTCAGAATTTTTTAGATCTTGGTTTGTTGCAACGCAAAATCATATTTGGTAAAAAGTTCAGCTCTCGATATAAACACAGTCTAACCTATCGACAAGAAGTCGCAAAAAAAATAGCCAGTTACTTTGCCGCTGTAAACCGAAGTAGAATGAAAAGTGACAGAATTCCTTTTTTAATAGTATTAGACTCCTGTCATGGCTTGAAATCTGATGGCCTGAAAAGCTCTAATTTGATACAGAACATTTTACAAGCAAACCTCTTAGGCTTAGAACTCAATAGTGTCAGAGTAACCACAGTAGCAATAAAAAAATCTTTAACCGATAAATCAATGCTGTATTCAAAATTATATAACCCGGTTCTGGAAGAACTTTGCATTGATTATCTATTTTTTCCCTGCCATACTCTTTGAGCACCGCAGATTCAAAAAAAGATCACTCGCGCAATACCTAAAGTGTGACAAATTAACTGATTTACCAACAAGAAGTATTTACACCGACATTTCAAATTTCTATTTTAGAATTTCTTAAGATCAAATCAATGAAAATATTTTATAAAAAGAGAGAGGCGAGTTTTGAGATTATTATTTTTACGGTTTTTCTTTTTTGCTTTAATTTTACTGCTGAGCTCTAACACATTGGCTTTCAGGTGTCAAGAATGCAATAGAGAATTCAACGGTCATGAGATGGGATTTACGCGACTGGATATTGAGGATATCAAGCTTAGAAAGCTATTTTATGAAGAGCTGATTAATCACATAAAAAATGTTCGTAAAAAGCTCAACAGCTTAGATCATTTAACAGACGAGCAACTCTATGAGTCATATCTGGTTCCCTGTAAATCAGGGAAAAATGTTGAAGATGAACTTTTCTACAATGGATTATTGGAAAAATCAATTGGCGAAAAGCTTTCATGTTATTGCAGTGGTATTGCTGACTTTGCCAGCGGCTTAGTATTTACTAGATATGGTTTTCGCATTTTTTCTGCTTTGAACAGAAAAGTTGCCAAATTATGTGATTGCTGTACAGGCTGTATATTTATTTCTAATCAATTTCATCGAAGAGCTGCTACTCCAATAAATATTAAACTGACACTCCAGTTTGATCGTATTTTAGATAATTCTGATATCGTTATATTTTTCTCAAAACAAGATGCGCAATATCGTTTGGCAACCAGGTTTTTACTGTACTATTTTAAGGTATTCAGCAATAAGAAAGCAATTGTTGGAATTGAGGGATTCAATGAGAAAGATCCTTTTGAGTTAATTAGTCCGGATTTAATGAAAAGTCATCTGCAAAGAGATATCATAAATGAAACTGCAAATGACCTTTGTCCACATGACATACCAGATATGATTACTAAATATGGACTTTCAACCTGCAGCTCAAAAAGTTGTACATCAATACAAAAAAGGAATGCAGATCTGTTCAATTTATTGACTTTTATTGAGTGCCGGTGTAAAAACGCTTTTTGCTTCAATTTTGAAACTTTAGTTTCCTCTGGAAGATTCATGGTTCCAGAATATTTTCATCTGGCTCCTGAATATTATTATGATGTGCTGAAAATAATGTGTGAAGAACTGGCTATTCCAGTACCTTCTCTAGATGAGATACTGAATGACTCCAGTATTTTAACTGCCATTGCAAAAAAAATTATTCCGAACCTGCAACGCACCAATCTGTATAGAAAAGAGGTTGCCCAAAAGGCCTGTAGTTATTTCACGCAATTTAGAAGAAAAGGCTCAAGAATTCCTTTGATTTTAATTATGAATGAAAAGCTTTTACTTTCAAGAAGTGAGAGTGGGACAACTGTAATAGCTGAAGAAACAAAGCGCATTCAAAAACTCATAAAAGAAAAACTTGATGAAATAAACACCAATAGTGTAAGAGTCACAGCAATTGGAACTCTGTTTGGTGTACCGCGCTTTTTTGAACTCAAAAATAATCCAACTTTAGAGCTGTTATCATTGAATTATGTGATGGGATTTTATCCAATAAGATCTGTTTTTTTAAAATATTGAAAATTGTCTCAGATTTTTAGAATAAAGTTTTCTAGTTTCAGTCACAGAGTTTCACGCTTTTAGGGACGGACAGTGGTATCTCCATTAATTGAGATACCACAGTCAATATACAGGCCACTGACACTGGCGATCAGGTTGCTGATGGAATCTCTCAAATAAATCATACACACGGTGCAGTATAAGCCAGTGGCAGTATTCCAATGTAGAAGAACTGGACACGGGGCTCATTCAAAGACTATTTCCTCTTCTCTACCTCCTTATGCATAGGGTAATAGTATGGGGGTAAATTCGATTATAAGTAGAACTAATGATTTTGTCAATAGGTAATAGTATAAATTAGCAAGAAATATTTATAAATACTAAATAGAGGTAGACAGTTTAGCACTCATTCTGCTTAAAAAGAAATACGTTATAGCTGGGAAAGCCAAAGGTACTGGAGCAAATCTTACATTTTTGAAATACATCATTAAAAATTTGACAGGAAAACTTAACCGGCCAGCGACTATGATTGCCGCTGGGCCGCCTTACCTGAGCCAGGTCTTTTAAACTGATTTGCAACACCTACTTACTACTAAGAAAAATGCCATTTAAAGCATAAATAATTATTACGTTAAAGTTATTGATGCTTGTCAATATTATATCAAAAATAATACAATATTTTATTGTAAATCGCTCTTTAAGAAAAATTGACTTTCAATCAGAAAAGGTTTTAATATAACAGAAGAAGAACATTATTTAACTAGGGATATCTAATAAAAAAACATTTCCCCCTCTATCCTGATTTTTCAGAGATCAACCAGCCGACAACCGGATAAGCCCATACTGCCTCTTCGGCCGACGCAAAAAATGGTACATAGGATAGGCTTATTGTATTGACTAATTTCATAATCACCTTGAAGCGCATAATAAACTTGAGAATAAAATTTATAATTGTTACTGTTTGTTCCCGTTAAAATAGATAACCTAGACAAGGATTCAAGACATGGTTTGAGTTCTTTAAGTTTATTAAAATCTTTTGTCAAGTACATATTATGAACTTCACTATAGTAACGAAGACATTCAGAAAATGTACTAATTACATAATCTTCATACCAAACTTGAATTTCCTTCCTCTTATCATGTTGCATTTTTAACCAATTTACAAAAAGTGTAATGATTCCTCCAAAAATTACAGCAACTAGTGTCTTAAGAAAATCACTGTTTGCATAAGCTATAAAACCAGGCTTTGCCTGAGGCATTTCAAACATTAGCTTTGTTGTCGTCTTTTGTGAAAACGCGTCCAATGAGCAAAACAATACCGCTCCTGTAAAAAATGTTGTAACATGCTTTTTAACAATATCACCACCTCCATATATTCCGGGACATCTTTATATTGCATTACAATTTACAAAACCCCAAAAAAAGACCCTGCGCTGTGGCAGAGCCCTTTTAGAAGAAGAATTATACCTTTAAAAGTTCGGCTTCACAACTTGTTTCGATGCAATCGTCTGCAGGTTTTACCAGCTCTATGCGTTCAATTAAATCATCCGTATGAGAACTTGCGTTTTTTAAAATATCAAGCAACACATTAGCTTGAAACTTTGTTATTCCGTCAACAATGATCTCATCATCACTATATTCTTTAGCAAGCTTTGTCAGTTCTTTAAGGTGAATGTCAATTTCTTTAACACAGCTAACCAGTGCAGCGGCACGACTGTGAACAGGTGGAGCAATATGTACTCCGACACCGGTACCAATAGCATTACAGTATCTTGCCAGATCACCAAGTTTTATATCATCATCTTTTTTATCTTCAAATCTTGATATAGTCGCAGGATCACAACCCCATGATTCAGCTATGTCAGCTTGGGTTTTTCCAGCTCTAATTCTTTGTTTAACTAATTCATGAACTATTTTTGTCTCTTCGACTTTTTTCTGTACACCTTCAGTGATCTTGGAATCTCCAAGCATATTATCCAGCATACTGCTTACAGATTTATGATTACCCATTATCCATATCCTCGAATAATTTAAGCAAGTATTTTACCAGCTTTCTTGTGTGAGTTGTTTATATCTATTTTTTGAGTATTTTTATCTCCCAGATCCAATAGATAAATAATTTTCTGCTCTTCTTCAACACAAATATACAAACGTGTTTCGTGAGCATTGTCGCTACTTTGATTTCCTATTCGGTAGACATGTTTTTTCTCACTTCTCAGGAAAGAATAATTCTGAACAGCTTGTGAGAAGCTGACTCCGCTGCTTAATGCATCCCGCAATTTTTCTAAATTGGCGAAAGTGCTTTCTGCTTCTTCCTTGTAGTTTTTAAAATATTTTTTTACTTTACTTGGGGTTATATTGTTGTCATTCACATACCATTCATCCACGACAAGTTCCCTTTCTTTGAACCCTCCTTATTGCATCATTTGCAATAAATATACACTTATATTGCATAAAATGCAAGTTTTAGTTTATTAGAACTCACATTTGTATACTATATTGTTACATTTCTTGTCAACCTTTACACAAAAAACCAACCATAATAAGCGGGGGATAGCAAATGTTTATCATGGAATCAGCGGTCCCGGTGCAGCTGCTGGGATGTCAGGCTTCTCTTTTACCTGGCTGGCGATGTCCAACATGATATCTTAAGTTTGTTCATTTAGGCCAGTCTCCTTCTTTGCTTTTGTAATATTCGAGTAGTTCGAGTAACAGTTCTGCATGCTCCGGCATCTGCCTTTCTCCGGAAATCCAGCGCGACACTGAAGACCGGGTGAATCTCGCAATCTGCGCCAGTTCTGATGCGGATATTTTGTGTTTTTTAAGAAATTTTTTAATCATTTTGATTACATTAACTAGTAAGTAAATCTCCTTATATTGTTTTCCGTAAGCATATTACATACTGCATGGCAGCCTAATTCAATAGACAAAACAAACAAGTTGTGAAAAAATTAAAAATAATGCAAAATCACACAAAACGAAACTGTTCTACATTTTACTGCAAAACTTTTCCACCTAAATTAATAAGATTAAAAAGTAAGGGCATTAGAAAATTACAAATTAGAGCAGTAAGGGAGCGAATTTATATAATCTTCCACAAATTATAGATCTGGGTTGCCAGCATCATTAAGATTGAGGCTTTGTTGAATGGGAGGTTCCTGATTTACCCTGCGATAGGAAAAAGTTCGACTAAAGGTATAAAATGGTACGCCCAGAAGGACTCGAACCTTCGACCCGATGATTAAGAGTCATCTGCTCTACCAACTGAGCTATGAGCGCACATCCATGATCCGTTGGCTAATTTCAACAGGATGAAAATATGCTTCTTTAAAAATAAAAATCAATCTGAACAATTGACTTTTTTCGAAATATTTTTGTCAGCATAACTGAACTTCAATAAATTTTTGAGGGAATAACGCTTATAACACCAAGCTTCAAAGATGTAATACCTTGTAAGATAACCCCTTCCAGGCACTGAGGCATAAAGATTTATATTTTGCCTTTCCAACTTGCAAAAAACCGGTTTCGAATCAATAATAATTCTGTATTAAAACTATAAATTTATCTCTTAACATACTCAACAGGATTTGAAAATGTCCAGGAAACAGCTGACTATTGGAATTCTTGGCGGCATGGGCCCTATGGCTACCGCTGATTTATTTCAGAAAATCATAAATCATACCCCGGCCACCCGCGACCAGGATCACTTGCGTATCCTTATAGACAATAACCCGCAGATTCCCGACCGCACTGCAGCCCTGAACGGCAGCGGCCCCAGCCCTGCTCCTGAACTGCACAAAACGGCAGAAGGTCTTATCCAATCAGGAGCAGACTTTATTATTGTACCATGCAACACCGCCCACTATTTTGTGCATCCACTTGCAAAAGAGTTTAATGTCCCGGTTTTGAGCATGATCAAGACCACGGCAGACTACGTCAGTGAACACTTTCCGAAGGTGAAAAAAGTCGGCCTCCTTGCCACTTCAGGGACCATTATTGCTGGTGTGTATAACAAGGTCTTCCAGGAAAAGGGCATTGATGTATCGGCCCCTTCCCCTGAGCAGCAGGAAGAATTGGTAATGGGAGCGATTTACGGTCCCGACGGCATCAAAGCCGGCAATATCAGAAAGCCCCGTAAAAAACTCGCAAAAGCTGCCAGAATTCTTGAGAAAGAAGGAGCAGAGGCCTTACTGATGGCCTGTACCGAGATACCGCTGGCATTGCGGCAGGAGGATGTTGATGTTCCTCTGCTTGACCCGACTGACATTCTTGCTCAGGCTGCCGTAAAAAAAGCGCTTCAGTGCTGAATAAAAAAAGCTCCGCTTAAAATGCGGAGCTTATAAACCAGTCCAGCCAGCTACTTCTTAAGTTTGATCATAACTGTTCCCATTGCCGGATTACTCAAAACCGACTGAGCATCTTCAAGAATACCGAACTCAGCGGCTGAAATTATTCCCGGGCGCAATTTGACTGAACACTTCATCAGAAGTTCATTGTCTGCAGATTTTGAGACCTTTATTCTCACCACACAAGGGCCTACCTTCAAGACTCTTGAAACAGGCCGGATATCAAATTCAGTCATTTCCGCAGGCAGTTTAATTCTGTAATGCTGTTCATAATTATTATAACTGCCCAGCATAACCGGGTTACTGCGCTCATTTGACGCAGTTTTGAAAATTTCGCTGATCATCAGACCAGGCAGCTTGAAGTACATATAGCCATTATCAACAACCGCAAACGCCGGGATTTTAACTCTGAACTCTTCAACTCCCGGATACTTCTCAAAGTTTGTCACAAGTTTGCCGGCGGCCGTTGCAGCCTGAGCTACACCCGAAACCAGCTCCTGAAAATGGCGACGTCTTTCTTCAGGAGTAAATTCACTGTACAACCGGTTTGCGTTTTCAAATGATTCTCCGTAGAAAGCCTTTGTTTTAGTAATTTCAGCAGAGCCGTCTCTACTGATCTGAATATTGTAATCCTCTTTGTAAAGACTGTTCAACTCAGGCTGCGCATAAAGATACTCAAGCTTATCCTTTGCCGGACTGTAAACAATCATGCTCTCGCTGTCAGTAGCGCCTGTCATGGCGTATTGGCTGGTATCGTTAAAATAATAATCCTTGCCCTGATACCTGACCTTGACCAGAATATCGTCAAATTGTCCTCTTGGGAAGGCCTTCAGCGCCTGCATTGCGCGGGGAATCGGAAAAATATCTGCAACCATAACAAACTCCGGCTTAAAACCGACAGCTTGCAACATGGCGTAAGTCAAAACCGCACGGTCAGTAGAATTGCCGTAACCGTCTTTCAGCGTTTTATCAGCAGGAGTTATTGTGCTCAAAGGCATGGAGCTGAACCCGGGACCGGCATCGCGGACCTGAATCGCAATAAAATCCCTGATGCTGCGCATAGCCTCAAGCGGTTTTCGCATCATCGCCAGCTTAACCGCCTGCTCTTTGGTTTTTTCCTGTTTGTCAGCAGCCCCTGTTAAAGCCGTCAGGACCGATTTTGAAAATTCTTTCCAGTTGCCGGCACTGACATAAATAACAGGTGTAAACGCCCAGACAGGAGGAGTGGAAGATTCTGCCGCTATTGGTGAAACATTACTGACTTTGAAAACGTGCGAAACCAGACCTTTTGCACGATTAACACTGCTTTCAACCACATCAGGAGTTTTCGAAAACTTCAGCGCCAGTTTTTCAGGAGCGGTAATGCTTATCTTTTTACTCAGTATTGGATCGTATTCTTTGAACAGGCACATAATACCGGCCAGCGGCACACTGCTGTTTTCAATGACGACATCGTACTCTATTTCACTGCCGACTTTGACGCCAGGCAGATTCAGGACCAGAATCTTACCGCCAGGGTAACGCGGCGCGCTGCCTGTCCAGCTTTGATCCATCAGGTTGGTTTCTTTCTTGCTGATATTTTTTACGCTGCCGTCAGGATCTTTTACTTTGGCATAATTTATCTTAACCTGCTGCCAGGCCGAATTGTAGAAAAACTTCAGCTCAGAAAAGCTTTTAACACCACCATAGTTCAGCACCTTGCGTTTGATCACAGTGCGCATTGAGTAAGTGCTGGCGTCTTTGAAGTCTATATCAACATTTTTAGCGAGAATAACGGATTTGGAGCCCGGATAAAGCTTTTTGAGGTATTTTAAATCAGTGCTGGCACATTTTTTCTGCAGCAACGGCAGTTTTTTGGCTTCAGTTTCAATTACTTTCAGATCTGACTTTAGCCGCAGATAATCTTTCGGCAAAAACTCCATCGTGTTAATCAGAAAAGAGCTCCGGCCGGCCAAAGTGTGATTCTTAAAGCTCAGCTTACGCTTCCAGGAGAATTTATCCCAGTCAACCTTTTTATATTCAGGCAGTTTAACGACCTGCATCCCCAGTGGAAGTTTAAATGAAAACTCTCCTACAGTACCGCAGGTTGAGAATATTTTAAGCGGATATTTTCGCTTTTCAAGGCCCAACCCGCTCAAGGCAAAAGAGACGGCCCCTATTTTTCCGGAAAACCAGGGAAGCTGTACAAGAATTATATTTCTTCCCTTGACCAGTATACTTGAGGATTCAAATGCAATATTGACTTTAAGCGGTTTTTTGAAGTCTCTAAGATTTTTTGGCAGCACCTCAAATGAAGTTACCCTGGCGTCGGGCAGAGACTGCTTCAACACAAAAGTAAAATACTGTTTTATCTGCTCCGGGCGCCATTGTGAAAAAGCTCCGCGGAAGGTAGTATCGTTTATCCCGTCAAACAGCATTCTGCTTTCTGCCTTGAGCTTTCCGTCACGGGAAATTTCTCCGGTTGTCTTGATTTTGACCAGGTTTTCTGACACCGGAGTCACAGGAGAGGTAAACAGTGTGTCCCCTTCCGGCTTTGCCAGCAGGTAGCTTTTATCAGACAGGTATGACGGTAAAACATCATAAGTACTTTCATCAGTCGGATCCATCAGCATGTGTTTGCCATCTTTAAGGATTACACAGCTGATAGCGTGATTAAACATATTATTAGGCACTTCTGCATCTTTTTTCGGCCCCACATAAAAAAGCACTGGATATGCTTTGAAACCAGCCATTTGCAGCATAGCAACCAGCAGAGCAGCCTTATCCCGGCAGACTCCATACCGATTATTGAAAGTTATATCAACGTCGTGTGGTTCATATCCGGGAGCGGTTTTTTCATCGATAATGCCCATGTAGCGAATTTTGGTGGACACAAACCGGTAAATTGCCTTGATCTTCTCCATATCGGTCTTCAAGCCGGCAGTCAACTCTTTGACTTTCTCGCGCATTGCCTGGTTGGTTTTTTCCAGATGGGGTTTGCACAAGTACCAGTACCATCTGGAAATTTCCTGCCAGTCAGCGGCAGTGCTCACCAGTAAACGTTGTGAATACATATAAAATGGCGGCATTTGAGGCTCAGGAAATGACTGCGGGACATTGGCGGCTGTCCATTTGTAAATAATCCTGTCACCGGCAGCTTTCTGAGAGAATTTAACTGTGCCTTTCACCGGATCTTTAATCATAAACTTTTTCAGAGGACGGGACTTCGGACCGTTTATTTCAATGACATACTTCAAAATCGGCGAAGTATATTCAAGCAAGTAAAAGTCACACCATACATCTTTGATTCGCGGTACTACACCATCGCGTCGGACATACTTATACAATACGTCACCGATTTCCAGATCAGGTATGGTTATTTTAAGTATTTTGCTGTTTGGATCGTAAATATTGGCACTCATCTGAGAAGGGTTGACCATTTCCTTTGAATTTGCCTTGATATCAATAGCTATATACCTGCCGTCCGGCTTGATGATGCCTATTTTATATGGAATAACCTTGGTGTACGGTAAATCAAAATACAGATTGGCGACTCGAGATTCACGTCTGCCCTTCTCAGTCAGGATCTTTTCATAAAACTCATCCACGGAAGTGTATGTCCCGTCCGGATTGTATTTAACCTTCTCATAATCTGAAATCAGAACGGTGTCAGCGTCGGGGTATTTTTTGAGGTCAACTTGTGCTGCTTCCGACAGCACAAGCTTGCGGTCAAGCAGTGGTTTAACTTCTTTGGCAGCAAGACTGCCGGCAAAAATAAACATTGCGGCAGTTATTACAAACAGATAGCGACTGCACCATCTCAATCCGGCTCTTCTCATGGAATAATCTCCTGTGATTATTATTATCAATCTCCTCCTTAAATTACTGCTGTTTCAGAAAATACAAAGCAGTTTTAACGCTGAATTTGAGTTAATTTATTTGATTTTACAATTTTATCGGCTAGATTTTTATTTTTGGCAGTATCAGGATTATAAAGTCCTGCTGTCAGTTGAGACATGATTGTAAAAAACTATTAACATAAGTGCAGTGCTGAAAGCCGTTTGTAATTAACAGACAGATAATTTTATTCACTGCTCAAATTCAAACAGGAGTTTTATAGATGGGTCAGCAACTCAACAAAATTCAGAAAAGACGCCGCCGCAAAGCTTATATCGAGCGCTGTAAGCTTAAAGTGCGTGAGGCCATCAAGGCTGCAAAAAAATAACGCAGTAACAGCAAAATTTGAAAGAGCCCTTTCCGGGCTCTTTTTTTTGCATTAACTATAATTTTATTGACTCCAAAAATATTTCAACATTTAACGAACATAACTTGCAAAAAATTTATTAATAATATATTTGAATGAAACATAAATATTTATTACAAAGAGCTAAACAGCTTATACTGTGCAGCCAGGTTTTGGTTTAAATGACTATATTCATTCTATGAGCTAAAAAAGAAAAGACTGTATTTTCTTTTAAAAATTATATAAATTAAAATTTTAAACGCAAAAGAATAATTATCACTACTTAATAAATTTAGGAAATTCAAATGAATTTAAAAAGCAAAAGTTCTGTAATTACTATCTGCGTCACAGTCAGCATCGTCGCTGTTGTCACAATATATTTTTTAAGTAAAAAGAAAGCGTTAAACCCTGAAAAGCTTGATGGAATGACAAAAGTAACTTATGTAGCTTCAAAAAAATTCAAAGAACTTCCAGATTCAGAAAAAAGTAAATATTTGAGTAAAGCAAAAATTTCAAGAAATAATATAAATCAGTTAAGCCAGGAGCAGAAAAAAGCCTTCTTTATCAATTCTCTCAAGTTTCAAAATGCACTAATTAAGAAGCGCATGAAAAAGTTCTACGGAATGAGCCACTCGGAACAGGAGAGGTTTCTTAAGGCAGAGGCTGCAAGAATAAAAAAAATACGTGCGATGGCCAAACATAATAAACAGCACAAGAAAAAACCGGTACCCTCACCTGAAGATATCAAATTACGGATGCAGTGCTATCTGGAAACTATTGACGCCCAGACACGTGCTCAGATGGAAGAATATAGAAAGCGTCTAAAGGAAAAATTAGAGTCTTAATAATACCTACGTTTAGGCTGACCATATCAGGCTTAACAAAGCTGCTGTAAATCTCAATCCAATCGGTGCATTTTGATATTCCTGCTATTGATAAGCCCAGAGAGTGTCCTGTTCTTATACAAATAACAACTCGGACCATTTGGATATTCAGTCAAGACTGTCGGCACTCAGATGCCAGCAAGAACCTAGGATTCTGATATTTTATTTCAGTCTCATAGCAGCGAATTGCAATTTAAGCTTTGAGATCGTCTTTTTACAACAGCAGCATAAAATGGACTGCTGCTGACTTTCTGTTTAGTATAAAGCTTATTTGTAAATGCTAATCTGTTGAAGTTTTTTTGACATGTTGCCCCCGAAATTGCCTCTAAAAGTAATATTTTTTTACACACAATCCAATGACTGCCGAAAAATCAACTACTTTGAGACGTCTGTAAAAAGCAAAGTTACTAACAGAACGCACAAAATTTCAAGCAAAATTGCGAATCCATGATTTTTTGAAATACAGCTTGATTAATGGTCAGAACAGGGCTATATTCGGCATAGTAAATAAATATACATGAATAATTATTCATTTTGGATTGAGCAAATGCGACAAATAAATTACAGTGATGAGTTTCTGACGCTGGCCGCGAGGCTTTGCTACATAGACCATATCCCTCAGCAGAAAGTTGCACAGATGCTGCAGGTTTCTCAGGCAAAGATATCCCGGCTGCTGGCTATGGCCCGGGAGCGGGGTATTGTGCGCATTGAAGTTAATGATTACCAGCCACGTAATTACGAGCTTGAGCAAAGAATCGAAAAAGAACTGGCGCTGAAAGAAGTTTATGTCATAAAGTCAATTGGTGGCGGCAGCCAAAGCGGAACTGGTTATTTTGGTGGTGAAATTTTTGCTGATACTTTAGCTTCCGGCATCAAAATAGGACTGGCAGGCGGACGGACTATACTGCAGCTGGCGGATGGTATGCTGAAATCTGAGATGCCCAAACTGATCACTTATGTCCAGCTCATGGGCAATGTCGGTTCCTGCCCTGAAACGACTGATGCTTCTGAAATCGGCCGTAAACTTGCCGCTGCCGCCGGTTCATTTGTCTCGTTGAATACTCCGGTTTTTGTCTATGATCGGCAATTACGCGACAATCTAAGACGTGACCCGCAGATCAAACAGGTAGTAGAATGTTATAATCATCTGGATATAGCCCTGGTAGGAGTTGGAATTCCAGAAAATTCTATTTTTTCTGCAGGCAAGGTGGTTTTGAAAGAAGACGCTTTGAAACTGAAATCCCAGGGAGTGGTTGGAGAGATTTGCGGACGCTTTTTTGACAGTCAAGGCAACGAATGCCAGACTGATTTCAAAGACCGTGTAATGGCAGTCAAACTTGAAACCCTGAGAAAAATCCCGCGTTCACTTGGAATTGTGTCGGACACAGACAGAAGTGCAGCCATAATTGCCGCGGCCAAAGGCGGAATAATTAACGGCTTGCTAACCAACGAGGCAGCGGCAGCGGCATTACTCAAAATAGTATAACCGGAAAATGCCGGCAGAGGAATTAAAATGATAGAATTTATCAAAAATCTAGCTATGGAAGCCGGGAGACTGGCTCTGAATTTACGCCGTGATTTGCAAGAGGAAGATATCTCCTCCAAAGGAACCGTAAAAGATATGGTGACCGCCGCCGACCGCCAGGTTGAGGCGTTCATTATCAACAGAATAGCCGAAAACTATCCCAGCCACGGGGTTTTCGGGGAAGAAACCGGCCAGAGCCGGACTGATGCTGAATACGTCTGGGTAATTGATCCAATTGACGGCACTACTTCATTTATTCATGACCTGCAGTTCTATTCAGTTTCGATAGCGCTGCGTCAGCATGGCAGGACCATTGCCGCGGCAGTCTGCGCCCCGCGCCTGGAAGAACTTTTCTGGGCTGATGCGGAAGGAGCATGGCTCAATGACAAGGAAATTAAAGTGTCAGTCAGGTCACGGCTGGAGGAATGCCTGCTGGCAACCGGGTTTGCCTGTGTACGTTCCGAACTGCCCATTAATAATATCAAATATTTTTCCAGAGTCCTGCCCGCTATCCGGGGCATACGCCGCTGCGGTTCGGCCGCGATCGACTTATGTTACGTCGCCTGCGGCCGCTTTGACGGGTTCTGGGAATTGAACCTGGCACTTTATGATATTGCAGCCGGAGCATTTATCCTAGAAATGGCCGGCGGATGCGTTACCGATATTGATGGAGGCAGAGATTTTCCGGCAAACGGCATCCTTGCAACAAATAAAATTATACATGCAGAACTATCACAACAAATTCATGGGAAATAGAATGCGTATTGCAGTATGTATCAAACAGGTACCGGATACCAAATCGGTCAAAATGGACCCGACAACCGGTACCGTAGTCAGAAAAGGCGTTCAGTCGATTGTCAACCCTCTCGACCTGTACGCACTCGAGACCGCTCTGCAGATGAAGGAGACTTATGGAGCGGAAACCGTTGCAGTCAGCATGGGGCCGCCCCAGGCCATTGAAGCGGTAAAAGAAGCCATTGCCATGGGCATTGACGGCGGGGCCTTGATCAGTGACCGGGCTTTTGCCGGCTCTGACACCTGGGCAACTGCTTATATTCTGGCTGCGGCCATTAAGCAGCTTGGACATTTCGACCTGATTATCTGCGGTGAACGCGCTACTGACGGGGATACCGGGCAGATCGGTCCGGAAATCGCTGCCGAACTTGATATGCCTACCGTTACTTATGTCAATAAACTGATAGCCGCCGAAGCCAAAGCAGTGAAAGTTTCACGGCTGGTTGAGGACGGCGCTGAGGAAGTGGCTATGGAGCTGCCCGGAGTCCTGACCGTGGTCAAGGAAGTTGGAGAACCGCGACTGCCGACTCTGCGCGGCAAGCTGAAAGCCAAATCAACTGAAATTACCAGCATGGCACTGAAAGACCTGGAGCTGAACACCAGCTATATCGGCCTTAAAGGCTCACCAACCAGAGTGGTCAAAATATTCCAGCCTAAAGTGGTTCGTGAATGCCGCAAAGTATACGCGGAAAATGAAGGCATGGTTGAGGAAGCGGTTGAGCAACTGGTCGGATTTCTCAAATCCAGGGAGGTACTCGCATCATGAAAAACGATATCTGGATAGTTGCTGAGCAGCATCAGGGCAAAGTTGCCGGCATCTCATTTGAACTGCTCACCCGCGGGCTGGCACTTGCCGCCAAGAGCGGACAGAAACTTTGCGCCATGCTTTTTGGCCATAATATTGAGGAATCCGGCTTACAGGAGCTCATTGATCGTGGAGCAGACATGGTGGCGGTAATAGACGCCCCCGAATTGAAAAATTTTCTGGTTGAACCCTATTCTCAGTGTATGCTGGAAATTCTGCGCAAGTATGAACCGCAAATTGTGCTGGCAGGAGCAACCTCCAGCGGCAGAACGGTACTGCCCTATGTCGCCATGACTGCTCACACCGGACTGACAGCGGACTGTACTGAACTTGATATTGAACCTGAAAGCGGGTTGCTGCTGCAGACCAGACCGGCGATCGGCGGTAACATCATGGCAACAATCAAGTGTCCTGACTTCCGCCCGCAGATGGCCACCATCAGGCCGCGTTCGACCCCGCAGGCACCCCGGCTGGCTGGCAGAGCCGGTACAATTGAGCGGCTGCCGCTGCCGGAAAAAGCAAAATTCAGCCGGGTCAGGTTTGACCGTTTTATTCCTGAAGAAGAAGAATTCAACCTGCAGGATGCCGAGCGCATTGTCGTTGTCGGCAGAGGTATCAAAAAAGCTGAAAACCTGCCTTTGATTCGTGAACTTGCCGATGCTCTCGGTGCCGCTGTCGGCGCTACCCGTGAAGTTATTGACCGCGGCTGGCTCAGTTACCCGCATCAGATAGGACTCAGCGGCAAGACGGTTACGCCTAAGTTCTATTTCGCCGTCGGAGTATCAGGAGCGATCCAGCATCTTGCCGGAATGCAGACGTCTGAAACTATTGTAGCGGTTAACAGCGATCCTGAAGCTCAGATTTTTCAAGTGGCGGACTTTGGTATTGTCGGCAATCTCTTTGAGGTTCTGCCGCCGCTGATTGAAAAGATTAAACGGGGAGAAAAAGCATGGTAAAGCAATACGAATACAATCAGGTTACGTCGCTGATCGCAGATGAACTGCGCAAAATTGTCGGCGAAAAATATGTTATCTACAGAGATGAAGAAAAACTCGAACCGTTTTCACGTGACGAAATTCCAGGAACAAAATACCGCCATATGCCGGAAGCGGTAGTGCGTCCCGCCACCGCCCAGGAAATTGCAGCGATTATGAAAATTGCCAATCGTGAAAAGATTCCTGTAACACCGCGCGGCGCCGGTTCCGGACTGTCCGGCGGTGCGGTCCCGACTCACGGCGGTATTGTAGTAAGTGTTGACCGTATGAACCGGATTCTCGAACTGGATACCGAAAACATGATGATCACGGTTGAACCCGGGGTGGTTTCCAATGAGATCAACGAATACTTAAAGGAATACGACCTGTTTTATGCCGGTTATCCGATGAGCCTTGAGACCTGCTTTATCGGCGGAAACGTCGCAGAGAATGCCGGTGGCGGCAAAGCCGTTAAATATGGTGTTACCTCACGTTATGTTCTGGGGCTGGAAGTTGTAACCCCGACTGGTGAAATCGTTGAAATGGGCGGAAAGCTTATTAAAGATGTTACCGGCTATAACCTGGTACAGCTTATGGTAGGCTCTGAAGGGACCCTCGGTTTCTTCTCAAAAATTGTGCTGAAGCTCACCCCGCTGCCCAAAGCGCAGGCCGATCTGTTGTGCCTGTTTAATACGATTGAAGACGCTGTTGAGCTCGTGCCCAAAATTATGACTCAGACCGGTATAACCCCGACTTCAATGGAGTTTATGGACCGAAATTCAGTCAAAGCAGCCTGTGATTATTTAAATGAATCACTGCCTTATGAAAAGTGTGGTGCTATGCTGCTGCTGACTTTTGACGGACCGACCAGGGAACAGGTGGAGCATGATTATGAACTGGTTGGGAAGTTTATAGAAAAGCACGGCGCTCAGGAAATATATGTTGCGGACAACCCGGCAACGACTGAACGGGTCTGGAAAATTCGCCGGAACATCGGCGAAGCCTATAACATTTTCTCATCACGTCAGAGTGGCGAAGACCTGGTCGTACCCCCGGCTGAAATTCCAGCCATGCTGGAAAACCTGCAGCAGACTGCTGCTGATTTTGGTGTAATGGCCCCATGTTTCGGTCATGCCGGTGACGGCAATATCCATGCCAGGATTGTCTGTCCTCCGGAATGGAGTGATGAAAAATGGGAAAAAACCCTCCCGCAGATTCTGGAAAAAGTCTATGCCGACGTTTCAGCACGCGGCGGTCGACTTTCAGGAGAACACGGAATCGGTCACAAACGTAAAAAATATATGGGCCACTTTGTTTCACAGGAGTACCTCAACTTACTCCGTGGCATAAAACTGGCTTTTGATCCTGAAAATATAATGAATCCCGGAAAAATATTTGACCTGTGATTCTAACAACGCATGACCGGACTGGCCGGTCATGCCATTAAAAACCTGGAGACAGTGCATATGGAAACAATGCGGGCCATGCGACTTACCGGCATCAGGCGGATTGAAATGCAGACGGTCCCGAAACCGCGGATTGCTGCAGCTGATGATGTCCTTATCAGAATGCAGACTGTGGGCTTATGCGGTTCGGATGTTCACTATTATGCACGTGGCAAAATCGGCTGCCAGGTGGTCAAATACCCATTTACAGCAGGGCATGAAGGGGCCGGCATCGTAGAAGCGGTCGGCCCGGCAGTGAGCCGGGTCAAACCGGGCGACCGTATTGCCATTGAGCCGGGCACGCCGTGCCATGCATGTGATCAATGCAGGCTTGGACGGGAACACACCTGCCGCAACCTGACTTACCTTGGCTGTCCGGGCCAGCAGGAAGGTTGCCTTTCAGAGTATCTGGTAATGAAAGAAGGGTCATGTTTTCCGATTCCAGACTCGATATCGCTTGATGAAGCTGCGCTTTCTGAGCCCTTGTCAATCGGGATATACGGGCTGAAGCTTTCAATTCCGCTGCAAGGTGCCCGCATAGCAATCCTCGGCTCCGGCCCGATCGGCCTCAGTGTACTGATGCCTGCCTTGACCATGGGGGTGGATAAAGTTTATGTCACTGATAAAATCGATAACCGGCTGGCTTTGGCGGCCAGGGCCGGAGCAAACTGGACCGGAAACCCACTGAAACAGGATATTGTTGCTGACATTACCGCCCGGGAACCGTTGCTGCTGGATGCGGTTTTTGAGTGCTGCGGTCAGCAGGATGCGGCAGATCAGGCATTGAAGCTCCTCAAGCCAGGTGGCAAACTGATGTATATCGGCATTCCTGAAGATGCCCGGATAAGATTTAATATGGATGAAATGCGCCGCCGGGAAATCTGTGTCCAGAATGTCCGTCGCCAGAATCAATGTGTACAGCCAGCCCTTGACATGATTGCCGCAAAGAATTTTGATGTGAATGCAATGACTACACATCGCTTCCCGCTGGAAGCCAGTGCAGCTGCTTTTGATATGGTTGACAACTATCGGGACGGGGTTGTTAAAGCCATGATTGATATTTAAGAAGCCTGCTCACCGCGCTCTTTGATCCAGGAGCCCGGATCCAGCCTGTAGAAGTTTCTAAACTGGCTGTATAATTCGGGGCGGTGGTGTCTTAAATCGATCGGCCTGCAGAAAAATGTTTCTGTAGTGACGGCAAAAAACTCAGCCGGATTGCTTGCGCCATAGCGGTCAATCACATCTGGAATTCCAAATTCTGTTCTGCGCTGCAAATCCGCGAATTCCCGTGGCACTGTTCTTTCCCATTCCTCAAAATCCTCGCGGTTGTTCAGTGGAGGCATGCAGTCAGCCGCACCGTTCATCTGGTCTATCTGGTGTGCAAATTCATGCAGGATCACATTGCTGTGCGAATTTTCATTAAACGCTTCATTTTCAATCTGTTTCCAGGAAACGATCAGGTCTCCGTGCAGCCATGACTCTCCAAGCCGGGCACTTTCGGTGTCGATAATTATCTGATTACTGCCAATTTTTGACATCCCTTTGGGACTTACATAGGCATCCGGGTAAACCAGCACAGAATTAAGCTCCGGATAATAGTCAAGTTTTTTCCTCAAAAGCAGCATACAGGCAAGCGCGGCTATGGTCACTTTCATATTGTCGTCTACCTCCAGCCCGCCGCAGCCTTCAAAATCCTTTTCGTCCAGGAAAATCATTATTCTGGCCCGTAATTCATCCTGCAGGTTTTCCGGTAATGCTCTATATAAAGGAAGTCTTTCAAGACACGGCAGCCAGCTGTCAGGAAAGTGACGATGCATGACTTTGCTGCGGTGTTTGGATTTGACCATATAGGACGTAGCAATAAATGCTACAACCAGAATGCCTAAGGCAATCACCGTCAGTATATCATAAGCCACTGTATTTTCTCCTGTTTTGCTTATGTGTAAAATTATAGTAATTTTGTCAGGATTCAATTCAAAAAGTATTGATTAAGGACAAATTTATCCGGTTTTTATTGATTTAGCTGATTAAGCAGGTAGATTAGCCTTCGCATTACTCAAGCAGGTTTACCTGACTGTGTGTACCTGCTCCAGACACCATTGATTGGAGAAATTAAAGGACTTTTTTTAAAATGTGCGGCATAGCCGGAATAATAAATCAGAGAAAACAGCCTGATTCCGAAAACCTTATTCATCTGATGACCGATGCAATTTCGCACCGCGGCCCTGACGAAAGCGGCTTTCTAATTGACGAAAGAGCAGCACTTGGACATAGGCGCCTTTCCATTATAGACTTGGAAAACGGCCAGCAGCCCATGAGCAATGAAGACGGCAGTATCAATATTGTTTTCAACGGCGAAATTTATAACCACGCCAGCTTCCGTCATGAACTCAGCACCAAAGGCCATGAATTCAAAACCAGCTGCGATACCGAAGTTCTGGTGCACCTGTATGAAGAATACGGGATTGATTTTCTTAAGCGGCTGAACGGTATGTTTGCTCTATGCATTTACGATAAACGGCAAAATAAAGTATTGCTGGCCCGTGACCGCATGGGGCAGAAACCTCTGTTTTATTACTGTGATCACAGCCGCGGCATGTTACTGTTCTGCAGTGAGCTTGGGGCTCTGAAACTTCATCCGCTGCTGCCACGTGAACTGAACCTTCAAAGTATCCATGACTACTTGTCGTTGCAATACATTCCCTGCCCTTACACGATTTATCGGGACGTTTATAAACTGCCGCCGGCAAACTGCCTGGAATTTGATATAAATACCGGATGCATAAAGATTGAACAGTACTGGCAGCTGGATTTTACCCGGAAATGTGACTTGCCGTTTGAAGATGCCTGTGAACGCCTGCGGGTAATGCTGCAGACTTCGGTGCAGCGCCGGCTGATGTCCGACGTTCCATATGGGGCGTTTCTTTCCGGCGGCATGGACTCAAGCATTATTGCTGGAATAATGAGCCAGTTATGCAATCATCCAGTCAAAACTTTTACCATTGGTTTTGAGGAAAACCGTTATGATGAACGGCGTTTTGCCCATCAGGTAGCGGCTTCTCTTGAAGGTACAGGTCAATTCCCGATAGAATACCATGAAAAAGTAGTTAATCCGCAGGATTTTGAAATCCTCGAAAAACTGATAACCCATTTAGGCGAACCTTACAGCGACGCCTCCATGCTGCCGACCTACCTGCTGAGCGAATTCACCCGTGAAAGCGTTACAGTTGCGTTAAGCGGCGACGGTGCCGACGAACTTTTTGCAGGATATGAACGTTATCTGGTGATGCGCTACACTGCGTGTTCAGATATACTGCCGCCATTTCTACGGCAGATAATTTTCGGGCTTCCAGCGCAACTGATACCGGATGCCGGCGAACGGACTGTCCCTGGCAGACTTAAGCGTTTCCTGCGAACCGCTGCCGCTCATTCGGACCGGCGTTATCTGGATATGATCAGCCGTTTCAGTGAAAAGCTGAAAAAACAGGTTTACGGTGAAAAATTCAGTGACTTTATCGCTCAGCCCACATATGAAGCCATCAGTTCCGTATACGATACTTCCAGAGCGTTGAACCGTACCGAAAGAATTATGGATACTGATATTCAAACCTACCTGCCTGGTGATATTCTGACAAAAGTGGATATTGCCTCAATGGCCTGTGCGCTGGAGATTCGCAGCCCCTTCATGGACCATGAAATCGCGGAATTTGCTGCGTCACTGCCGCTTGAATACAAGATGTGCGGTATTTCCAGAAAACATATCCTGAAAAAAGCCTTTGCGGACCTGATTCCCATGGAAATTCTCAATCGCCGCAAGAAAGGCTTCGGAGTTCCGCTGGCGGACTGGTTCCGAGGTCATTGGCAGAAGAAACTGCATGAACACCTGCTGGAAGGCAGGCTGGTCAATGATGGATTCTTCAAGATTAAACCTCTAAAGTCACTGCTGCAGCAGCACACTCTCGGCAGAATAGACGCCAGTTACCCACTGTGGAGCTTGTTGGTTCTGGAGTTGTTTCTGGAAAAAGAAAGTGCCCAGTAAAAAAAAGCCGTTTTGATAAATTATCAAAACGGCTGCGAATTTCAGCTTAGAATAAGATCATCAGTTCTGACTGCCATAAACAGCCACTGGAGCTTTCTTAGGAACTTTGAGTTCTTTCGGGACAGTCGGTCGGCTGATTTTCAGTAGACGCTGCTCCTGTTCAGCCAGCTTTTTCTCAAAGGCTTCCCGATTGAAATCCTTGGGCAGATTTTTATCATACTTGATAAAAGAAGCCCGGACAATTCTAGTATAGGAAAGCGGCACAGAGCTCTTTCTTTCCTCTCCGATATTTCCATAATACTGGTCAAAATCCCGGTAAAGCTGGTTCCAGCCGGAGTTTGTGTAACTTCCTTCAGACCAGACATTAATTGAATCCTGATGAATCAGTCCGGATTCAGCCAGGGCTGTCGGAACCACCTGATAGGCGTCAATCAGCACAGCGTCGGCACCGCGGCCTTCTGCTTCACGCAACAGGCGTTTGTATATTTCTTCACGAGTAAAATCATTGTATCTGCCATAAGCAACACACTTACCCATTACCAGATACCTTTTCTCGGGAATCTTCTTCCTGCTTTCAAAAATACTGGGCTTGGTACACTCCTCGAACTTGGTGCCCTCATATTCAAAATGCATACAGCCGGTCAATAAAGTCAACGCAGTTAAGGCTGTAATCGAAATAAGGTTGCGCATGTTTAACCCTTTTCTGTTTAAGCGGTCAAGCTTATTATTCATGCCCGACATCACAAATCCGCTGCCCGGATAAGTGCGGTCCTCAGATAACTATTTATGAGCAATAACTTAATATTATAAATGCCTTCCACGCAAGATAGCCTGCCCTCAGAAAAATTTCAAGGCAGAAATGTTTACAGATACTAAAAACCTCTTTCTGCAGCAAGATATAATTCGTCTGTCAGGCGGTATGTTTAAAGCTGAAAAAAACATTTGATTTTAACCTTTTTTCATGGTATTATTTGAATGCGTATCGAAAATCGGCTTTGCTTATACAACAAAAGGACGGGAATTACAGCATGAAAAAAATTATCATGGCTCTAACCGCATTTGCAGCGTTGTCAACATCATTGTCTGCTCTTGACATCACTACCCTTGACGGACGCACTTATAAAAATGTAAAAGTCACCAATGTCCTGCCTAACAGTATCGACATCTTTTTTACCAAAAAGGACGGCACTGAAGTTATAAAGGGGATCAGATTCACCAACCTGCCGGAAAGCATTCAAAAGAAATATAATTACAACCCTGAAAAAGCCAAGGCTTTTGAAAAGTCTTCCAGAGAATACGTCGCTAAACTGCATAAGGTCTTCGAAGAAGCTCATAAAAGAAACCTGAAGCTCTACAAAGAACAACAGAAATTCGCCAAAAAACTCGACCGGATGAAAGCTCTGATTTATGCGCATCGTATTGACGGCATGGTACACATAATTCGAGCCGTGGGCAGTCATGACTGTGTAGCCCGGGTCAGCATCAGGTTTCCAACCATGCGATACGGCCGACTGGGAAAATTCTATATCCGCGGTCTGACCGGGCCTTCTGAATCCCGGTTTCAGGCTGTAATTTATCCGACCGGGGAAAATATTTCCCTCCAGGACGGCTATTTCCCGATATATGACGCAAATATTAACCGCGCCGCGCTTGGTGCGCTCGAAAGACTAAGAACGAAAGTTCCGGAAACTGTCCCCACTCCCGAGGTGATCGATTATAAAAACCCTGAAATTGTTGCGCCTCCAAGTCGCACAAAAGCCGTGAAACCGGCACCAGAGGCCGGTTCGAAATGATGTTTGGAAATGGATGATAACCGTATCTTTCAAAAAAGGGCTCTTGCCATATTAATAATTTTAGTGCTCTGGGCTGCTGCTGCTGCCGGAGCATTTTTGCATTATGCGCTGTTGAAACGTGATAAGTATATCAGGCTCGGCAACAGAATTGCGTTTCGCAGAGGTACTTTTTTCCTGAGTCGAGGTAAAGTCATTGACTGTAACGGCATTGTTCTTGCCTGGACGGAAAAATATTATGACCTGCTGTATTTTGACTTAAGCGGCAGCGAGGCTCGTCGTCAAAAAATATTTAACTACATCAATGAAATAATGCCAGGCAGCCTGCCGGAGCAGACCTCTGAAAACGTCTGGCTTGTTTATCTGGGAATGCCGCCCCGGGTAATTCCCCGCCTGGTGCCGCTGTTGTCGCGTTACCATGAGTTGAAAATAACCCCACGCCATGAACGCTGCATTGTCGCTTACCCGGAAGTTAAAAAATATATTGGTCAGGTAAAGGAGACCGATGGACACCTGACAGGCATCAGCGGAATTGAGAAAAAATATGATCACATACTGAACGGAGCTGCCGGCGAATATACTGTAATGCTTGACCGTCACAAAAACTGGATTAAGGGCTCCTGGAAACTGACCCGGAAGGCGGTCCCGGGCAAAAATGTAAAACTTAAACTGTCACTTGAAGAAATACGAGGCATGAGTCATGAAAAATAGTTACCGTAAAAGCCTCAAGAGCATGATTTCAAGAAGCCCGGCCATGCATAAAATTATGATTTGCCAGGCTCTTATATTTGTACTTGGCCTGTGGGGATGTATGGCAATTTACTGTTCAGACGTACTTGGAAAATCCCCGCTGCATTATGCCGGCAAGCAACTGTTATGGCTGACTCTGGGCATGGCGCTGATGTTCATAGCTCAACGTATACCGTTTGGCTTTTACCGGGATAATGCCTACTGGCTGGCCGGAGCTGCCTATATCATGCTGCTGTCAGTACTTATATTAGGTACGAAAATTAACGGTATGCGGGGCTGGTTTTCCATCGGCGGCGCATATATCCAACCGTCAGAATTTGCCAAGCCATTATTTATTCTGCTTTTATGTAAAGTTGGTTGTGCGAGAAAAATCAATTTCAAGAGCTTCATTTTTCTGGCACTGGTTGCCGCAGCCTGGATGATTCCGATAATGCTGCAGCCGGATATCGGCACTGCTATTGTTTTTTCCCTGGGTTTTATTGTGGTTTACTGGATGCTTGGCGGCAAAGGCTGGCATTTGATGCTGGTACTGCTGGCGGCGGTTCCAACCGGGGCGTTTATTCTATGGCGTTGTCCATATATAATGAACCGGGTTATCGGGTTTCTGAATCCGGAACTCGATCCCATGGGAAATGGCTGGCATGTCAGGCAGTTTCAGTTTGCACTGGCCCGTGGCGGCATGTTTGGAGTTAAAATGGGCAAAGCGGCCTGGGCAAACTCCTATCTACCGCTGGCTCACAGTGATTCAGTTTTTGCCACAATTGCCGAAGTTCTTGGCTTTGCCGGAGCCATGCCGGTTATTCTGCTGATTATCGGCATAACCGTTCTGGTCTACAGGATCAGCCTCAAAGCCGGCAACAACTTCAGGCAGGTATATATTATGGGAATGCTGGCAGTTTTTGCGATACAGGCACTGATTCACATCAGTGTCAACGTGGCTCTGCTGCCGCCTACTGGACTGACGCTGCCACTGTTGAGTTACGGCGGCAGTTCAATGCTGTCAACCTTTATCGGCTTTGGTATTATTTTCAGCGCTGCATCCCGCAAATTTACTGAAAATGAAGAGACCTATGGCAGTCAAAAGCTTTGATAAACTGTATGATAATTTAATCTCGCTGGATTCTTGCACAGTTAAGTTTATCGTACTTGTTTAAAACCAGTAACATGCTAATTTATGATAGCGCATTTGCATAAACATATTTTTTACTAACAGGACGACTTTCAATGTTTAAAGAACTGGAAAAAATTAATCACAGGCCTGAGCCCTATGAATTTTATACTGCTGAAGAGCTATGGACCAATGAACACACCGCTCAGTGCATGCTGCAGTATCATTTGAACGAATCGGTAGACATGTCTTCCCGCAACCGAAAGTTTATTGAAAAATCGGCCGCCTGGATAATTGATCACTTTGCTGTAAATAAAAAATCAAAGATAATAGATTTCGGCTGCGGCCCGGGTCTGTACACAACTCTTTTTGCTGAAAGCGGAGCACAAGTAACCGGAGTGGATTTTTCCGTAAATTCGATTAATTACGCTATGGGAACCGCTGCTGCCAAAAAGCTTGATATAGAATATATCCACGCAAACTATCTTGATTTTGAATCCGATGAAAAATTTGACCTGATCACAATGATTTTCTGTGATTTCTGTGCACTGTCACCACAACAGAGGGCAAAGTTGCTCGACACCTTCAGAAGCATCCTGAAACCCAACGGTCACATACTGCTGGATGTGTTCACTCTGCAGGCTTTCAATAAGAAAAAGGAAACTGCTACCTACGAACACAATCAGCTTAACGGATTCTGGTCAGCCGATGATTACTACGGGTTCCTGAATTCCTTTAAGTATGAAGCGGAGAAAGTAACCCTTGATAAGTACACAATCATTGAGCAGGCAAGAACACGTGCCGTATACAACTGGCTGCATTATTACGATCAAGCTTCTATTCAAACAGAAGCTGCTGCAAGCGGGTTTGAGATTTTTGAAGTCTTCTCTGATGTTGCCGGAACTGAGTATAATTCTGCCTCTGAAGAAATGGGGGTAGTTCTGAAAGCGATTAAATAAAGGGCTTATACTCAGCCGCCTCAGAAATGCTGCGAGAAAAGTGAGATAGCCATGCGATTATGGTTATCTCACACTTACATAAATACTTCTTCACCTGAATATCAGGTTTCTTTGATCAAAATTCCTTAATCAGCATGAATTTACAAAAGAATATGCTATATTACACGTTTTTGCTGCTCATGCAGAATTTTTGCCGTCAGGGCGTACCTGGCGGCTTTGACATATTTTTTATGATATAAATTATAACGCCTCAGGGCTTTAAAGTTCAGGAACCATATGACTCAAATTAGAAATATTGCTATAATAGCACATGTCGATCACGGGAAAACCACACTGGTGGATGAAATTCTGAAACAGGCCAAAATTTTCAGGGACAATCAGGACGTACAGGAATGCTTTCTGGACAGTAATGACCTGGAGCGGGAACGCGGCATAACTATCCTGTCAAAAAACATCAGCGTTGAATACAAAGGCGCCAAAATTAACATCATTGACACCCCGGGACACAGCGACTTCGGCGGTCAGGTCGAACGGGTCCTGAAACTGGCCGACGGGGTATTGCTGCTGGTTGACGCGGCGGAGGGACCAATGCCACAAACCCGTTTTGTTCTGGACAAAGCCCTGCGCCTTGGCCTGCGCCCGGTTGTGGTTATTAACAAAATTGACAAGCCTGACGCTCGTCCTGATGTAATCCATGATAAAGTTTTTGATCTTTTCTGTGAACTTGACGCTGATGAAGAACAGCTTGAGTTCCCTCTGCTTTACGCCAGTGGTAAAGACGGCTGGGCCGATAAAGACCTGGATAGCGGCGACAGAAACTCAATCCTTCCTCTGATGGACGCGATTCTTGAATACATTCCTGGTCCAGAGCACCGCAAAGGACCGGTACAGGCGCAGGTAGCAACCCTTGACTATTCCGAATATGTCGGCCGTATCGGAATCGGACGGGTTTACCGCGGCGACCTCAGCATCAATGCTCCGCTCAGCATAATAAAACGTGACGGCACTGTCAAGCCGGCACAAATCAAAAAGCTTTTTGTCTTTGAGGGGCTCAACAGAAAAGAGACTGAAGTTGTAAAGTGCGGCGACTTATGCGCTATTGTTGGCATTGAGGATATTGATATCAGTGACACCATTACCGACCCTGAGCATCCTGAACAGATGCCGGCAATAGCGATTGACGAGCCGACTATATCCATGCTCTTCAGAGTTAACGATTCACCTTTCTACGGTAAAGAAGGCAAATTTGTCTCAAGCCGGCACCTCAGAGAAAGACTGTTTCGTGAAGCGGAAAGAGATGTGGCTCTGCATGTCAGCGAAATGAATGGCGAAGCTTTTAAAGTCAGCGGTCGCGGTGTCCTGCATCTGGCAATCCTGATTGAAAACATGCGCCGGGAAGGTTATGAACTGGGCGTCAGCAAGCCGCATGTCATATTCAAGGAGATTGATGGCAGTCGTTGCGAGCCAATTGAAGCCTTAACGGTAGATGTTCCTGAAGAATTTGCCGGAAAAATCATTGAGCTGGTCGGCTTGCGAAAAGGGGAAATGACCCATATGGAATCCAGAGGACCGCGCCAGCTGATCGAATTTGAAATCCCGACCCGCGGTATAATCGGCCTGCGCAGTAAGGCCTTGACAGCCAGTGCCGGCGAAGCCATAGTGTCGCACCGTTTTCTTCGTTATGCCGCATTTAAAGGTGAAATCCCACATCGTCTGGTCGGGACATTAGTCAGTATGAGCCAGGGTAAAGCCGCGGCCTATGCGATTGACGCGCTGCAGCAACGCGGAATCTTCTTCATTGAGCCAAATGAAAATACCTATGAGGGTATGATTGTCGGTGAACATGCCAAGGATAGCGATCTGGTGGTCAATTTGCAGAAAACCAAACAGCTGACCAATATGAGGGCATCGGGCTCTGACCGTGGACTGAAGATAGCTCCTCCCAGAAAGTTAAGCCTTGAACAGGCTCTGGAGTATATTGAGGACGATGAACTGGTGGAAGTCACCCCGGAAAACATCAGACTTAGAAAGCTGTATCTAACTGAACTTGAAAGAAAAAGAATGAAAAACAAAAAACTGGAATATTGACCCGCTTCTTTATAACTGACATCTTTAAAAATTTATAATACTTTTTTCCACAAATCACTAAGGAAAAACGTTGTAAAAAATTTGATATATTTTATAATTCATGCTAGGTTATCGAGGTTAAATAGTTCAATATTTTAATTATTCATAACAGGCAACCCGACAGCATGGGGGATTTATGTCAGACAATATTATGCAGGTACAGTGCTTCAACTGTCAGGCCGTATACGAGGTGGAACCGGAAATGTCCGGTCAACTGGTTGAATGCGCTATCTGCGAAGCTGTCTTTATGGTGCCTTACCCGATGGAGGGGATGGAGGGGCAGATTTACGCCACTACACCTTATGTGGAGGAAGAGCAGGTTCGGGAAGAACATCAGGCTGACCAAGATGCAAAACAGGAAAGTCAGGAAGACTTTAATCCAGCCGTACAGAATAGTACGGAAAGGTCTGAGCAGCTCCAGCCAGAAGAACCACAGGTGCCAAACCTGGAAACTTCAGCCGACAGAAAGCCGGCATCAGGAGTGACTAATACTGTTAAGCTGTCACGGTCAAGTATCGGGATGATGCCTTCGATAGAGGATTCATTTTCATTCTCGACAGTTGAAGTCAGCCCCCCTGCTCTTCAAGTCGATAAAAACGAAATTGAAACCCCCAGCGAGACGCTTGAAAAATTTGGAAAAAACCAGACTAAGCCGGCCAGAAAAGCCGTCAGAAAAAGAAATAAGAAGCGCTGGTGGGAACTCCTTTTCTTCTGGAAGAAATAACTTTACTGTTTTTTTTACGCATTGAACAGTTTTTTTATTGCGTGCCGTATTTTTGATCTTATATTTTAAACAATATAACAATTAACCTGGCATTTTTAATATTTTTTAATGTTCAAAATCCGCGGAGAAAATCAGTATGGCTCAAGAAATTGATTTAAAATCAATCAGAAATATTGGCATCATAGCGCATATTGATGCCGGAAAGACTACCCTGACTGAAAGATTCCTCTACTATTCCGGAAAAACCCACCGCCTTGGAAATATTGACAGCGGCAATACTGTCATGGATTATCTTGATGAGGAACGTAACCGCGGAATTACTATTGTGGCAGCCGCTGCTTCTTTTAACTGGGCCAGTGAAGGACGCAATAGTTTAATTCACTTAATTGATACTCCAGGACATATTGACTTTACAGCTGAGGTGGAACGCTCACTCCGGGTTACTGACGGCGCCGTGGTAATTTTCAGCGGTGTTGAAGGTGTTGAGGCTCAAAGTGAGAAAGTATGGCGCCAGTCTGACCATTACAATGTCCCAAAGCTCGCCTTTATTAATAAGCTTGACCGTATGGGAGCATCGTTTTCCCGTACTCTCGATGAAATGCGAAATAAATTTACCCAGCTGAAAATATCCGCGTTTCAGATACCTGTGGGCATAGAGTCCGGCTTTGAAGGAGTGATTGACCTGCTTGAAATGAAACTGCTGAAATTTGAAGGTGAGGAAGGTGAAATATTCACTACAGGCACTATTCCGGAGGAACTGCTGCCGGAAGCTGAGGCTGCTCGTGATCATTTACTCACGGATATTGCTGAATTATCAGATGAGATTGCAGAATTATATCTGGAAGAACAGGAAATACCGCTTAAACTTATGAAAAGAGAGATTCGCCGTCTGGTAGGAGCCAACGAGCTCTGCCCGGTATTTCTGGGGTCGGCCAAGAAAAACATTGGTGTTCAACCGGTTTTAAACGCTATCCTCGACTATCTTCCAAGTCCTGAAGAACGCTTCAAGTACCCGGCACTGAACGTCAAAAATGAACAAGCTGAGGATATTACAGTAAATGACCCGCATTTTTGCGGTCTGGTGTTTAAACTTGTAGCAGGCGGCAGCGCGGATCTGTTGTATTTACGTACCTATTCAGGGAAATTAAAACTTAATGACACTCTGATAAATACCAGAACCGGGGAAAAGGTTCGTATCAAACGTATGTTGCGGCTTTATGCCAAAAGCATAGAAGCAATTGAAGAAGCAGGTCCTGGGGATATTATCGGGGTAATCGGCCCGGCAAACACTTTTACGGGCGATACTATCTGCTCCAGGCATCGACAGGTTATGCTTGAGAAAATAGATTTTCCGGAACCGGTTATTTCAATTGCTATTGAACCGAGATCAGCTAAAGACAAGGACCGGCTGCAAACCAGCCTGGATATGATTTGCAGGGAAGACCCGACTCTTTCACTGAAAACCCATGAAAACACCGGTCAGGTGATTTTATCCGGCATGGGCGAGCTGCACCTTGAAATCAATACCAATCGTATTAAAAATGAGTTCAATGTAGAGGCCAGATACGGCAAACCCAGGGTTGCTTTCCGCGAAACCATCACCAGTCCGGCCTCGGTAACCGGCATCTTCAATAAGATGGTGGGAGACAGCGAGCTTTATGCTGAGGTGGATATTGACTTTATACCGGCAAAAATGCCGCAGGGTATCGAAGTGATTTCAGAAGTTGCCAAAGGCGACATGCCCGGCTCCTGGCTGCTGAGTGCTGCAGAAACGCTTGACGGCGGGTTAAGGACCGGCGGTAATTCCGGCTATTCTCTGATTTATATCAAGGCAGTAATCAAAGCATTGCGCGGTTCATTGGAAAAAACCACTGATGGTTCCGTTGCCGGAGCGGTACTGGATGCAGTTGACAAGGTTATCTGCAGCGGCACAAAACTGCTGGAGCCTCTGATGAAGCTTGACATTACCGCGCCTGAGGAAGTAATCGGTGAGATAACCGGCTACCTGCAGGTTCGCCGGGCAATAATTCACGGAATAGAGAATATTCCGGGAGGAAAAATGCTGCATTGTGAAGTCCCTCTGGCTGAAATGTTTGGTTTCAGTTCTGCATTGCCCAAGCTTTCCGGCGGCAGAGCTGCATTCAGCATGGAACCTTTCGGCTATCAGGAAATATCTCAAAGCGACCTTGAGCGACTGGGAGCCAATACTTCAGTAAAATTCTGATGCCGGCCCAGTTCAGGTTTCAGGCAACGATTGTTCTGATAGTGTTCTATTATTTTGTTTTTTAAAAGAATTATCTTCTTAAAACGTTGATTTATTAGAAAATTATTCTATAATTTAGCATTGCTGGAACGTCCTGAATGTTTAAAAAATAAATGGATGGAAATATGATGTTGGATGAAACAGATAAAAAGATACTGCATCTCCTGCAGGACAACGCGCGCATCTCAAACGCAGAAATAGCCCGTCAAGTTGAACTTGCGCCATCTGCCGTCTTAAAAAGGATTCGCACTCTTGAAACAGAAGGTGTCATTATGGGGTATGAAACCCGGTTAAATCCGGCAAAACTTGACCTTGGAATGACCAGTCTTGTTGAAATTGATACCGATGAAAAACCAGGTTCTCTCAATATCGGCAAGAAAATTTCTGACCTGCCGGAAGTTCAGGAGATCTCCTTTTTTGCCGGTGACAGCTTTTATCTGGCAAAAGTCCGCACCAGAGACCCGGAAAGCCACAGTGAGCTCATTCGCAAGATGGGAGAACTGGGCGCCACCCAAACCCGCACCATTTTATTGTTGAAGACCATAAAAGACACTTTAAAACTGGACTTTTGAATCAGTTCCCCAAAAGGGCTGATCCAATTTTTTTGCGACAGGCTTAACCTGAGTCATTTTTTAAATGCAACTAAGGTGCTGCTAATTGTCTTTCTGGCATTGAATGCGCAACTGTTAAGTGATATTTTAAGCGTTGTCATATAAAGTAATTAATATTTTTCAAAACCAGCGCGACAATCACGCATAAACAGTTAATAAAAAGGCACTTATGCCACCAGGAGATTAATAGCCACATCAGGCGCATATGCATTGTTTCTTTTGTAAAAATACCGGCAGTCCGGGAGATGAGGCAGAGTTAGAGTCAACTGAACGAAAACATCTGTTCAAAACTCTGCGTGCCGCCCCTGGAGAACAGGTTAAATTGCTTGACGGCAAAGGCAGTGTGATCTTAGCTGAGATTAGCACTGCAAAAAACCTGATAATATTGTCTGTAAACCGGCAGCAGCGGCCTCGTAATGAGCTGCACCTGTTTCTGGCACCGCCGAAGCGTCAGAAAATGGATCAGTTGCTGAGACAGTGTTCTGAAGTTGGAATCACCAATATCCACCCAATGATTACCCAGCGTTCAGTATCCGCTCCTGAAAAAGTTAGCGAACGCTGGCTGACTTTGCTTCAGGAAGGCTGCAAGCAGTCAGGCAATCCGTTTTTACCGGAAATAAACACTCCGGTTAAATTCCCTGCTGCTGTGGACTTTATAAAAAAGAACAGCATATCCGCGTATTTTGGCGCTGTCAAAGGAACGCATCCTTCTCCGGAAAATATTTCGAACAGAATCGGCTGGATCGTCGGGCCGGAAGGTGGATTTACCGAAAACGAAGAAGAACAAATGCTTGATGCCGGAATAACACCACTGCGTCTTGGCTCTTACGTGCTTAGAGTCGAAACCGCTGCGGTTTGCGGGGTAACGCTTTTGAACTTCCTGAGCAACAGAGAGGATTAAAATTGAAATTCAAACATACCACGAGTGCCATACTTGTAGCTTTTGCATTGCTGGTTGGAGGCTGCGGTCTTCAGAACGGCGATGAGACCCAGCATCCGCTTTTCAAAAAAGCGGCCAATGCCAAAGATAACGGTGACTTCAACCTGGCTGCAGAATGCTATAACAAACTGCTGCAGGTCAGGTATGATTCTCCTAAAACCCATTTGCGGCTGGCCGGGTTATATGATGAACAGCTCAAGCAGCCTTTGCTGGCTTACTACCACTACGGGCAGTTCCTGAAATACGCACCAAGTTCTCCTGAAGCGGCCAATGTTAAAAAATGGCAGAAAGCCGCCTTGATGAAGTTCTACCGGCAAACCAGAGATAAGTTGAATGATCCTGACGATGTAAAGAAATTAAAAACAGAGCTTGATGCAGCCCTGGAAAAACAGAAACGCTACGACAAACGCAGTGAACTGTTGATGCGCTATGTTTCACAGCTGAAAAAACACATTAAGGAGATAACTGAAAACAGCTCAAGGCTCCAGACAGAAAAGGATCGGATTCAGGCCGACTTTGAAATCCAGCGGGAAAAATTAAAAAAACAGCAACAGCAAATAATTGATCAGAATATTGAATTGAAGGCCGCTAAAGAAGAGCTGGCAGCTTCCCAGAAAGCACTTTCCACAAAAAATACCGAAGAGGAGATAAAGCACCTAATCGAATCAAGAAATACACTCAAGGATCAACTGCTTGAAAAGGAAAAGGAATTGCAGAACCTCAAACTTGATTTTGAAAATCTCAGGCGCATGTTCTATGAACGCAATGAAGACTCTGATACTGAATATAGACCTACTAAGTCAATTGCAGAACCTTTAAGTATGGAAAAACCCATGCTTGATGGGTCGACACAACTTGAAACACCTGAACAGCCTGCAGAGAAAAAAATCTCTGAAAAAGAAGTTAAAACTCAACCTCCAAGTTCTGCAAAAACCAGTAACTCACAGAAGCCCAAGCCGCCGGCTTTAACCCATGCGGTCAAATATACAGTTAAACATGGAGATACCCTTACTGGAATTTCCCGGCGTTTTTATGGTACTTCTCGACTTTATAAATTGATTTTTGACGCAAACAGGAATATTTTGCAGACAGAGTTTAGTTTGCGGCCTGGACAGGTCTTAACAATTCCGCCACTCAAAAAATAATCACACGGAGTAATCCTGATGAAAAAGTATTTGCTTAAATGCACAATACCATTATTTGTGCTGAGCCTGCTGCCGCTGTTTACCGGCTGCCTGTTCGGGAATCAGCCGTACAGTGAGGTTCAATATTACGATCTCGGCAATCCTGTACAAACTGCCCCTGCAAACGTCTTTGTAAAATTTATGCTTTTCAGTACCACTGAACCGGTAAAATATAAAATGGTTTACCGGGATAAAAACAACCGCATTCTGATAGATGATTACAATAAATGGGTGCAGCCTCCCGGTTTCCTGATTACCCGGTATTGCCAGGCTGCTTTCAGACAGAATAAATATGATCAAAAACCCAGAATTGAATTTATCGTCAGCGGTACTATTTATATGTTTAAAATTGACCTCAGGGAGAGTAAAGCTTCGCTTGGGGTAACTTACAATGTTGATCGTAAACTGATGGGAGCCGATAAATTCCTGTCGCAAAATTCACTGGTTTTCACAGCACCTATTGAGCAGGAGAATCCTTCCGGCTTTGCTGATGCCATGTCAAAATGTGCGGCACAACTGGCGGCCAAGATCAGTCAGGATCTTGTCGAATTACGCAAAAAGGAAATTTTGAGTAACGGCCACAACAACCAACAGAGAAACGCAGAAATTCCCGTTCCAAAAGCAGAAAAAACAAGGAAAACAAAATGAGTTATTCTGAAACCGACCATAAAATTCTAATAAGCGAGTCGGGCATAGCTGAACGCTTAAAGGAGATCGGTAAACAGATCACTGAATCCTATGGAGATGAGCCAATTACCATTCTGGCCCTTACCAACGGCGCGTTAGTATTTGCCGCCGACCTTATTCGTCAAATAAAATGCCCCGTCCGGCTTGATACCCTCGGAGTTGCATCCTACAAGGGACGACGCAGCACCGGTGAACTTTCTTTCAGGTCCAAGCCCAAACTTGGTATTTCCGGCAGAAATATTCTTGTTGTTGACGACATACTGGATACCGGACTGACTCTGCACGGGGTTGCATCATGGCTTAAACGACAGAGTCCAGAATCAGTGAAAATATGTGTTCTGCTCGATAAAAAAATTACTAAGCGGGAAGAAGAGGTAACTGTAGACTGGGCCGGCTTTGAAATTGAAGACCTTTTTGTTTATGGATACGGGCTTGACCGCGATGAATTCGATCGGAATCTCCCGTTTATTGCATATGTTGAAGATTAAAGGCTTTCATCTCTAAAAATACTTGATTTGAATGTTGAAAGTTTAAAAACCATACATTATATTTGTACGTACTAAAAAAGATGGCAGGAGATATTAAATGGATCTTAGACTTCTTGAAACCACCCCGTTCGCTAACGTCATTTCTTTTTCAGGCAGCCTCGATATTGCAGGGGTCCAGGAAATAGAAATGGAATTCACCAGAATGACAGCAACTGATAAATCAGTGATTATAGATATGTCTGATGTTTCATTTATTGCGTCACTGGGACTGCGGATGCTGCTGAGCTCCGCCAAGAGACTTGATTCGGGAGGTTTCAAGATGGTTCTGCTTAACCCGCAGGACTCAATTGCATCTGTACTTAATATTGCCGGCCTTGATACTATTATTCCAATTGTTGATGATTTGGACGCCGCATTGAAGAAGGTACAAAGTTAATTTCTTATTTGGTGCACCGGTGAAAAGATGCAAATTTAAAATAATGAATAACTTTTCAGAACTGGAAAACGCCTGCATGGAAGCTAATGCTTTTATGTCTGAAAACGATTTTCCGAAGGAATCTGCATACACGGTTGCGCTGTGTCTTGAAGAAATGGGGACTAATATCATCAAATATGGGTATGACGATAATGAGGAGCATGAAATCGAAGTCAATCTTGAATTGAACCCTGAACTGGCCAGGCTGCAGCTGCTCGATGACGGTCATGAATTCAACCCCCTGCAGGCCGCTCCTGCCGATGTGACATCAGATATTTCACACCGGAAAATTGGCGGAATGGGAATACACCTGACACGCAGCATGGCAAGCAATATCTCATATCACAGGCTCGATGATTTTAACGTGTTAACAATAGAAGTAGTACCAGTCAGCAACTAATGTGTCCCTTTTCATAAAAAATCTTTGCATTTTGTTTTTAGGGGGTTATTTTTATGTTCAGGGTGACTGGATACCATTGAGGAATATTTAGAAAGAAAAATATAGAGAGCTAGAAAAAATGAACATAACTCAGCAAGAACAAAATGGCGTGGTGGAAATGGCAATAGCCGGCCGTTTGGATGCAGTTTCGGCAGTTGAAGCCGATAAAGAATTCGGCAAGGCACTTGATGCCGGACATGATCGATTGCTGATAGAACTTTCGGAACTGGACTACATCAGCAGTGCCGGGCTCAGAGTGCTTCTGGTTGTCGCCAAACGTATCCAGCAAAACGGGGGAAAAGTAGTACTGTGCGCTCTTACTCCTAACGTAAAAGAAGTTTTTGAAATCAGCGGCTTCTCCTCAATCTTCAAAATTTTTGATAATGCCCCAGATGCAACAGCTTTCCTCAAAAGCTGACTTATTTTTCTTGTTATTTTCACCCCGCAGTCGCGGGGTTTTTCTTTATATGTATAAAAAAAAGCGGCGATAAATCGCCGCTGAATAGTTGTCTATTTATAGTGGTTTTACCCTGAAGCCGTCAGCAGCATCCTCTACTGTCCAGCCGGCTTCTTTTAACTGGTCCCGCATGGCATCAGCGGTAGCGAAGTCCTTGTTTTTACGGGCGTCAAAGCGCTTCCTGGCCATTTCAAGTATGGCATCGGGAATATCCTCTTTTACGGCTTCGTCAACATTAAATAAAGCGAATACCCGGTCGAAATCCCTGAACTGTTCAAGTACTGCCTGAGCTCCTTTGGATGAAAGTTTGCCGGCATCCATAAGCTTGTTGACTTCGTGCTGCAAGCCATATACCGCAGCCAGTGCCTCTGAAATATTCAGGTCATCTCCCAAAGCGGCTTTGAAACTGCTTCTTGCCGCCTGAACAATTGTTTCCGCTTCAGCTCCGTTACCTTCGATACTTACGCTTTTCAGGCGGACAAACAGGTCAGAAAACTTTTTCAACGCGGCTTCGGCCTGATCACAGGCTTCAAAAGTAAAGTTAAGTTTCTTGCGGTAATGTGCCCCCAGTAATACCCAGCGCAGTGCCTGTCCGCTGTACCCCTTTTTCTCACAGTCACGCAAGGTATAAAAATTACCCGCAGACTTGGACATCTTATCCCCGTTTACAATAAGGTGCGCACAGTGCAGCCAGTAGTTTACATATCTGCATCCGTTGGCGGCTTCGCTCTGAGCTATCTCGTCCTCATGATGCGGAAACATATTATCAATGCCCCCGGTATGCATATCAAAAGTTTTTCCGAGATATTTCATAGCCATTGCACTGCATTCAATATGCCAGCCCGGCCTGCCTTTTCCCCAGGGGCTCTCCCAACAGACATCCCCGTCATTTTGATCCCAGGCTTTCCAGAGTGCAAAGTCAGCAACGGAGTCCTTGGCGTATTCATCAGTTTTTACCCTTACGCCGGCACGCTGATTTTCCATATCTATTTTTGCCAGCTTGCCATACTCAGGAAATTTGGAAATACGATAGTAAACAGAACCGTCTTCAGCCTGATAACCGTACCCTTTATCAACCAGCACCTGGATTAATTCAATCATTTCGGCAATATGATCAGTGGCGGCAGGATAAAATTCCGCTGGATCGATATTCAAAGTCTCCAGATCCTCAAAGAAGGCTTGCTTATACTGCCCGGTAAAGTTTTCGAGGCTCATCCCGGCAGCCTGGGAATCACGGATAGTCTTGTCGTCAACATCAGTCAGGTTCATTACCTGAGTTACTTTATAGCCGAAATATTTAAAAGTCCGGCGCAGTAAATCTTCAAACATGTATGCCCGGAAATTTCCGATATGGGCAAAGTTGTAAACCGTAGGCCCACAGGTATACATACGGACTTCATTATTATGCAGCGGCTTAAACTCTTCCAGCTTACGGTCAAGTGTGTTAAAAAACTTCAAAGTCATAATCTTAAATGTTTTATTGTTATTATTAACTGATTATCAAGCTGTAATCTACCAGCAAAAAACCGTCTTGCAAAACACATTAGGATTTTTTTTTGTTATAGAGTCAAAACTCGGCCTGATAAGCATGGCTGTCAGGAAAACTTAAGTCTGCCCAGGTAATAATCATATTTTGATAAGGCTTGCAAATAAGTCGCTGTTTTCCGCTGCCGTGTCCAACCTGAGAATATTTATATTTTGGTATGGAATACCGGTTTTCCCTTCATAAAAAGTCTTGCCATAGTTCTCTTTGGACACTGCCTTGAATATGTTATTCCAGTAGTGTCTCGGAAAATGCGCCAGAGCATTCTCAATCCCCAGCTCCAGGCCATCCCCTTCAGGAAGCATATTACCACACCAGGCAACATGAGTAACCAGGGCCTGCGGCCTGGAAAACGGATCGACAACCATTTTTCCCCAGCCAGCAGGTTCGTGTTTATTCCACGGTTCCAGTTCAGGATTATAAGGCAGCTTTTCTGATCTGACCTGTTCCGGCATTTCAGCACAGGTAAAATGGATGGTCAAATCGAGTTTTTCCCGCCTTCCAGCACCTGCCATTACCGGCAACTTATAACCGCCTTCAAGATAAAGATCATTGGGCTCCCGGCCGCCGCGACCTATGGAGTGACTGCGCCCGGAACTGGCTCTATAGGACAACTTCATATCCTGCGGCCGTACCAGGGCCCACAACATTTTCAAGTAACCGTCTGTCAGATACGGCTGCCCATATTCCATACTGGAACAGGAGGGATCAATCAAACCAGCCAGCACCTCACCGGAGCGCGGTCTGGCCCGGTTCGAAGCCGAATTCCAATGGATGCCAGGGATCTTTACTCCAATCCTCACTTTGAAAAGCGGAGTGCCGTCCAGACCGTCCAGGCCGGCTTGAATCATACGCTGACCATGTTTTATCAAGGCGTGATTGTACCATTCAAAAAAGTCTCTTCCCTCGTCAGATGTATAGTATCTTGAATCGGACATCAATCCAGCACTGCTCTGCCGCGGCCCGTAATACGGGCGTCCTGAGTACCTCCTCCACAAATATGCTTCATAATCGAGCCACGCGTCATAACTGCCGCCTTGCCCGAAGCCATAATGTGGATACGCCCATCTGTCATGTGAATTATAAGAGGGAAACCTTAGTTCACCAGCCGGACCGCAACTGATATTGAGCTCGCATATTTCGGGGGCACGGCAGTTTTGATTGTTATGCATAGATAAAAATGCACCTGAGTATCTTCTGGCAAATGCGTTTATAAACTTTTTATAATATGGAATTACGGCCTCATCATGCCAGAGGCTGACATATTCACGGCACGCATTACCTTTCTCGCTGACGTATTCGCGGTTTTTAACTGCCCAGCCAGGAATCGGAATATTGACGGAATCCCCGACATTTCCACCACACTGATGAAAAGACATTATCGGAGCCCAATGCAACTCAGGTAAGTTCGGTCTTTCACGATTAAGACAGAACAACGTCCAAGCCAGACGATCATAATATGCCCAGTTCCATTCATTGGCATTGCTTCTCTGGACAAGCCCCCACCAGACATCGCTTGATACTCCCAAAGAAACAGAACCAGGACGGCGAACCTTTAGCGCAATCGCTTGTTGCAGTGTCCTGAGAGAATTTACAAAGAGCATCCAGTCACGATCATTTTGCATCAACAGCGGAGCCATCACACATAATTTCATCAGCCGGCCCTCCTTTGGCTTGATCAGAAATCTGTTAATTATGGTTCAATTCTATAACCTTACCGTCAATTCCTTTTCCTTTGAAAACGCGATCGCCTGCATAGGCAATTACCTCGATATCACGAAGCGGACGTTTCATACTGCCTTCAAAACCTTTTAGATAGAATACCAGGCTGCCGTTTTTTATTTTTGCCCGGTAGGTAGAAAGCAGAAACTCGCCCTTGCGATAGCCAAAGCCGTTACCGGCATCTTCATAGAGTTTTCCCTCTGCCTTGCCGTTTTTATCAAAAACAACCAGCATAGTCAATTTTGAATACATTTTGCGACCAGTATGCTGTACGACTCTGCCCAGCGGGAGAATTGCCCCGCCCCGGACTTTCAGAGAACACTGATATCCGTCATGTTCCCGTTTTCCCGGCAGCAGGTGGACTTTGCGCCAGATACCTTTGGGCAAAGCCGGTTTCCTGCTCCATTTGGGGATTATCAGCAAATCTTTGCCCAACAGAAAAGCCTCCTGTTCGCTTCGCAGCTTCAAATCATTTTTATCCGCAAAAAATACCGGGCGCATAACCGGCATTCCAGTTTGCGACGCTTCCTGAAAAAGGGTGTAGATATAGGGCAGCAAACGATAGCGGCACTCAATTGCAGTCCGGGCGACGTTTTCTATATTTTTGCCAAAGGACCATGGCTCTTTCGCAGGAGATTTTTTTTCAGCATGTGCTCTGGAAAAAGGATAAAAAGCACCAAGTGCAATCCAGTTTCCCCAGAGTTCTGGTGTTGCAGTTCCGTCAAAACCGCCAATGTCGGGACCGCTGAAAGGCTGGCCGGAAAGGCCCAGAGTCAAACTCATTGGGACTGACACTTTCAAGTCGTTCCAGTTCGAAGAATTATCTCCTGTCCAGCAGGCCGCATAACGCTGCCCGCCAATAAAATTGGACCTGCTCAAAATAAACGGTCGTTTCTTCGGCTGCACTTTAAGCAAACCGGAGCGCGAGGATTTAACCATCAGCATACCATAAACGTTATGGTACTTCAAATGCGGTCCCGCCGGCAGCCATTCACCGCCGCGGTGCCAGTTGCTTCCAGGCATCGATCCCTCAGGACCGTCAAAAACTTCAGGCTCGTTCATATCATTCCAGACACCATCTATATCATTGTGAGAAATGAAATCTTTATAGAGCCCACTCCACCATTTGCGGGTTTCTAGCATGGTAAAATCAGGGAAAACACACTTGCCGGGCCAGACATCCCCCATAAAAGTCTGACCGTTTTTATCCTTGACCCATAAATCCTTCACTGTTCCTTCCTGAAAAATCCTGTAATCCGGGTCTATTTTAACTCCCGGGTCTATCATCCAGACACCACGAAAACCGTGTTCATGCAAATAAGCACTGAGTTTTTCAGGGTGTGAAAAACCTTTTGGATCAAAGGTGAAAATACGGTACCCGTCCATATAATCAATATCCATCCAGATTACATCACAGGGAATCTTTTTGTTTCTGAACTTACTGGCAATCGCTTTTACTTTCTGTGCCGGGGCGTATGAGTATCGGCATTGCTGAAATCCCAGAGCCCAGAGCGGCGGCAGTTCCATAGTGCCAGTCAGCTCTGCCAGCCCACGCATTACTGCCTGAGGACTTTTGCGGTCAATTATATAGATTGGAAAATTTTCACCTGCAGCAGTGAATTTAATCATCCCCGGCTGCCTGAGATCAAGCCTTGAAAGCCATGTAGTGTCAAATAAAATGCCAAAGGCCGAACCATCCTTTCTGACTCCCATCACCCACGGATGCGACTGATACAAACGGCGACCGGCAAACTTTTCATATTTGAAGTTACTTGAATTCCACAAATCAATTACTGTTCCATTTCGCCTTAAAGGTCCCAGCACCTCTCCCCCGCCGTAAAGATCAGTACTGCGAGCTATTTTTACTTCAGCAATAATTTTTTTAGCTGATCTTTTTACTTCAGGAAACAGCCGCCAGTTGTCAGGCAGCGGGCCTGCTGCTGAAAATTTCTTCTGCAGTGCAAATGAATAAGGCAGATCTTTTTCCTGCATTGCAGCCGGAAAAAACCGGGAAATTCTGTTCCCGATCATTTGCGCGTCAAGTTCGACCTTATGCATCTTATATTTCTGTATCTGATTGAACCCGGCTGCTGCCGCCGCTCCAAGCAGCATAAGAACCAAAAACAGACCGATCCTGAAAATATTTTCCTGCATCTTAAAAAACTCCTCCAGTTTGAATACATTTTATTTTAATTCAACTAAGCTGCACAAAAACAATCGCAACGGATTAAACATACTTTTTGTAATACTTTTGATAAATAAATGATATTTATCCCTGTAAGTAAAATATGCTTCTATGAACCCTCTTGTCTAGCTGTCATCGACTTGACATTTATTATTTCACTTTGAGAAATAACTAATATTAAGCAGATAGTAAACCCTATTATAAATGACGGCTTCTGATAAATCAATACCCCTGAAAATGAAAAATGTAATAATAATTAGGCATTTCTAATCTGAGCATAAAAAAACTCTTCTCCCGGAACCGGGAGAAGAGTAAGTAATCTGTGATTTATAACCGGATCAGGCCACAGCTTCTTTGGACTGAGCTGTTTCCAGTTCGTAAGTCTTCCTGTCTTTGAATTCCTCTTTTTTGCCTTTGTTCCAATTCGATACCGGTCTGAAATAACCGCATACCCGACTGTAAACTTCTGTTTTGGCTCCGCATTTAGACATATCAATGCCTCCTCTGTTTTATGGAAGGCTTATCGCACTTGCTGCTGTTCAAACATTGTACGGCCCATAAAACCATGAACATCAACTTATGCTTCAGACCTTCCAATTGTTTTCTTTTCGTTCCTTTCCCGGGGTAGTGGAAAGTAGACAACAACTGATAATTTTCTGTGAATAACAGACCATCCCGCCGCAACAGGACAGTAATCTCAAAGTTAAACTACTTTGAGCTCTTCGCCTTCTTCAACTTCCAACGGACATTCCTGGTGTTCACCCGGAATATACCCATGTACCGGACAAATACTGAACGACGGTGTCAGTGTGAAATACGGGATCCGGTAGTTTTCCGCCACCCGTTTAACTACCGCTGCCACTTGCTGTGCATCGTCTATTTTTTCACCGATAAACGCGTGAAAAACAGTCCCTCCGGTATACCTTGACTGCAGCGGTTCCTGCAGGTCCAACGCTTCGAAAAGATCATCGGTATAGCCTACCGGCAGCTGAGTTGAGTTTGTATAATATGGGTTGGTGTCACCGGCGCAGATAATATCCGGGAAACGCTTCCGGTCAAGACGCGCCAGCCTGAAGCTGGTGCCTTCCGCCGGGGTTGCCTCAAGATTATAAATGTGATCGGTTGCCTCCTGGAAATCCTGAATTCTTTTGCGCATGAAATCAAGTACCCGTCCGGCAAACTCCTTGCCTTCCTGATCGCAGATTGAACAGCCGAGGAAGTTGAGGCAGGCCTCATTCATGCCGACCAGGCCAATTGTGCTGAAGTGATTCTTAAGAGTTCCTAGATAAGTCTTTGTATAAGGCAGCAGGTCTCCGTCCAGGTGACGCTGCACCACCTTCCGCTTTATCTCCAGCGACTCCATGCCCAGAGTCATGAGGTTGTCAAGACGGGCAAGAAATTCTTTCTCGTTATTGGCAATATAGCCGATACGCGGCAAATTAATTGTAACCACGCCGATGGAACCGGTCTGTTCACCGGCACCAAAAAGTCCGCCGGTCTTATTGCGCAACTCACGAATATCCATCTGCAGCCTGCAGCACATGCTGCGCACATCACCCGGATTCAAGTCACTCTTGATGAAATTCTGAAAATAAGGCAGACCATATTTTCCGGTAACTTCGAACAGCAGTTTAGCATTATCTGATTCCCAGTCAAAGTCATCAGTGATATTATAAGTCGGAATCGGGAAAGTGAAAATTCTACCATCCCGGTCGCCTTCGCTCATTACTTCGAGGAAAGCGCGATTTATCAAGTTCATTTCTTCCTGATAGTCACGATAGTATTTGCCTTCAAGCAGCTTACCGCCGACAATTACCGGGTTGTCTTTCAAGTCATCCGGTACTACCCAGTCGAAAGTCAGGTTGGTAAAAGGGGTTTGTCCCCAGCGGCTCGCTATATTTAAACCAAATACAAATTGCTGAACATTCTGTTTTATCTGACGGTAATTCAGCTTATCTTCACGGACAAACGGCGCCAGCAGTGTATCAAATGAATTAAACGCCTGAGCTCCGGCCCACTCCGTCTGCAGCGTTGACAGGAAGTTCACTATCTGGCCCAAAGCCGTATCAAAGTGTTTTGCCGGCGCTGCACTGGCCCGGCCGCCGCGACCGCGGAATCCCTCCTGCAGCAGCTGCCGCAGGCTCCAGCCGGCACAATAGCCGACAATTCCGCAGGAAAGGTCATGCAGGTGAATATCTCCGCTGCTGTGCGCCTCGGCAATTTCCTGCGGGTAAATATTCTGCAAAGTATAATTTGCAATCACACTGCCGCTGACATGGTTGAGCAAACTGGCATAGGAGTAACCGGCATTGGAGTTTTCATTGACTCTCCAGTCCTGCTGATCAAGATAGGATGCAACCAGGTCCTGGACATCCATCATCATTTTTTTGCCTTCACGCATTTTGTCATGCTGAGCACGATACAGGATATACAATTTGGCTGCTTTACTCAGGCCGCGCTTGATGAAAGAGCTTTCCACCAGGTCCTGGACAAGTTCGATATCCGGTACATTATCCTGACCAAAACCGCGTTCCTCAAGTTCTTTTATAACATCATTGCAGATTGTTTTTGCCAATTTATCATTGGCGGTACCGGAGGCCCTCAATGCTTTACTGGCGGCAATGCTGATTCTGTCAATATCAAAATCAACAATACGGCCGTCGCGCTTCTTAATTCTGGTTATAATAGTGGCTGTTTTGGACATCTTCCTTGTTTCCTCATTTACAGGCTGAATTTAAAATTTTTTCGTCATGATTCCGGGCACAGTGTCCCCGAATTTCTCGTTCATAAAAAAGGTGGAAACTCCGATCTTCCCGTGTTAATAGCTTACCACATAATATTGACAATTCAAACATCAAAACCACAATATATTGTGTTTTTGTCAAGATTATCTCTATTTATTTTTTCATCAGAGACTTACAGACAAAGGGCACAATTCCCCTCATATTTATATGAAAAAACTGTAATTATCTAAGAATTATAAGAGCTGAAAATGTGTTGTCTGAGCTGGATAAAACCAGCTTATAATGTAACATGTTTTCATAGTGCTAATATTAAATAGAAAACTGTCAGCTTTCATCAAAATTTCTGTCATCCGCCAATATGAATTTACCGCGATAATGCATATAATCCTCAAGAGTATGCCGGTGCATAGGCAGCAGTTTTTTTGGCAGATTGGAAAGCGGCCAGAATCGCAGTTGCGTGCCTTCTATTCCATCTGGAGTTGGAGTTCCTGCCCATTCTTTCACCAGAAATGACACGGCAAAGCCCTGAACCTGATCACCGTTTGGATACAACAGCTGCTGGCTGCTTCCTGAATACAATGCAACAGGCTCCGCACTGATAACTTCAAGGCCGGTTTCCTCATGAACCTCACGTTTCAATGCATTCACTGCAGTTTCACCGATCTCAACAGCCCCGGCCGGTAAACCCCAGCACTTATAATCAGTTCGAAACTGCAGCAACACTTCATTGCTGCGGTTTATTATTATTGCCCGTACCCCGGGCATGAAAATGCATTCATGTCCGAGCTTTTCCCTGATTTTCCTGATATAAGACATAACTAAAGCCTGAAATATTATTTGATTAAAACCCAAATAGTAATCCATAGTAATTTCGTTTGCAAATTCATTTACTGATCTGGTTTCAGTATTTACATTAAGGATAAATTTCCTGCTTTTTATAAAAACAGCTTTTGACTTCACCAGCTTGATAGTTAGATAATCCGGTGTATCTTTATTTGATATATCATTTAATATTACAATTAGCAATCAATAAAAGCTGCCAGGCTCTGACCGGCAAAGGGAATCCTGCATATAAAAAATGAATACAACATTCTAATCATTTAGCAAGCGGAGATCTGAGAATGGAAAAAAATAATCGTATTCTGATTGTGGATGATCAAGAGGATTTATGTGAACAGCTGGCCAAACTGCTGGTAAATTCAGGTCAGCCCAACAAAACTGCATCACTGGTGAAAAGTATGCGGGCGAGACTGATGGGGCTGGAGGACAAAAGCCGGGAACAGCCAAAAAGACTGCCGCAATATGATATTGACACCGCTTCTCAGGGTGAAGATGCCTTTGAGATGGTAAAGGCCGCACTTGAGAACAAAGCTCCGTACGCGGTTGTATTTACCGATATGCGCATGCCTCCGGGCTGGGATGGCCTGAAAACGGCTAAAAAAATCCGGGAAGTCGATAAAAATATTGAAATTGTTGTGATGACTGCTTTTGCCGACCATGACCAAGAGACCATTTCAAATGAGATCGGTACGCCTGAAAAGCTGCTGTATATCAAGAAACCGTTCCAGGCCGAAGAAATTTTTCAGCTGGCACTTTCATTGACCGCGAAATGGAATTTCGAAGAACTTGAGAGAAACCGGCGTATCTGGCTGGAAAAGCTGATATTATGTATGCGTAAAATCAAATTTTCTGAGGATGGCAATGACAGCTACCGGGCGATATTGGAAGCTTTGTTAACTTTTACCGGCTCTTCTAAAGGACTCATGGCACTATGGAGCGAAAACGTTGGGAAATGGGTACTTAAAGCTTTCCGCAACCTTTCCGAAGAAGACAGCAGCTATTTTCTCCAGAAGAACTCCGCTGACCTTCGCAATGCGACTGCAAACCAGAATAATTTTGCAGGCACCTACCTGATCCCACTCAAAAACAGTGAAGTATCGGCATTTGTCGCCATTTATGACGCCAGAACCATAAACGACCCCGAGTGGTATAAATTGATGAATGTTTTAAGTATGACGGTTTTGGAAAATATCGAGAAAATAACTCTGGACGAGAAACAAAAACTTGACAGCACCAGCACTCGGGACCTGATAAATATCGTACGGGAAATCAGGAGTTCTGCAGAAGAGCTCAAAGAAAAATATGAAAAGGAAGATTCTCTGCAGATTATTCTGGAAAAAGTTGATACAATTTTGGAAAAGTCAAAACGCAAAGGCTGAAATCACAAGCCGGAGCCTTATACTGACTCCGGCCTGATCAGAAAATAAAATATTTAATTGTTGCAAATATTTTTTTCGATTAATTCCTGACTGACTTCGCTTCAGGTTTTGTATTTTCCTTTACGTCAAGCTGGTTTTGTACTGGCTGGCTTTGTACCGGAGAGATTCCGGTGCTGACAAATACCTGCTGCTGCAGTTTATTAAATGCGTTGACATAAGCCTGGGCATCGAGAACCGGTTCATCATCTACCCGTTTCTGGCCTCCCTGCCCGCCGGTGTAATAACTTGTGTGATTGACAAAATTCATTCTTATACTGGTCTTGCCGGGCTTGACACTGGTGATAAAAGCGGTAGATGAATTGTATTTGGTTTCCCCCCAGAAATTTGTCTTTTTCGGGCTTTCAGCTGTAATAAACCCGGTATCATAATTGGCACTTTTTACAATGTAACCAAGGTTCTGGAATACAGTTACAACAGAATCAAATGCCACCCGCTTATCAACATTGAAAACTTTTGTCTGCATCAGCTGAATCTGAAGCGGAGTCATCTCGGGAGCCTGGGGGCCGGTTACACAACCCGCCAGCATAAACAAAGCTCCCAGAGCGCAAATATATAAACAATTTTTAACTTTCATTTGGCAACCTCAATTACAAACTTAGAAACTTGTTGACAATGACTTGAAGTTGGAAACGACTTTATCTTTAAAGGTAATTATGATTGTCATTGTTTTTTGTGAACGCATAAAACCGCTATCCCGGTAACTGCCTCCAGCCAGAATAATATTCCAGTAATTGGCGTTGGCTGCGTCTCTGGTCACGGTGGCATTGGTCTGGTAAGTCCAGACGGAGTTGCCCTCAGCATCCTGAGTCACAATATTGGGTGCGCCGAAGGCTTCAAGGACCTGCTGCTGGGTGGTTTCACCTTTTTTCAGAGTCAGGGAAACGTTGCCGGAAGTATACGGTGTTTTGGGATAGCCCATTTCAGTACTGCACCCCGCAAACGCAACTGCCATTAAGCAAAGCATGAAACCTGGAAATACTTTTTTCAAGAACATAAAAACCTCCTGAGTTTCTTCATTATGTAATATAATACTGGCGGGAATGCAGCAAAGCAAATCTCAGTTTCCTGATTTTGCGGCTTCATTTATGTGGGTTATGTGATGATGCAGGGCTGAAACCGCCTGTCGCATCAGCTTTCGGTCTGAAGAAGCAAAAATCAAGGTCTGCATAGTGCTTATACTCCGGGTATTCCACACCGATGAACTGGAAGTGGCTGAATAATGCAGATAATCCTTGGCTTGCGCAGATACCGGTATGCCTGAATACATTCCGCTTGAAATGATACAGGTAACCGAAGGGGTTACCGTCCCGGTGACCGGATTTAACCCGGAATCAATCAGGTTAACTGCTGAATAACCGTTAATCAATACCGCTTTCCCGGAAGTATCAACCTGCGGTGTCGAACAGCCTGTCATTAGAAAACCAGTTGCTGAAGCAATAATTATAAGAAACTTTTTCTTCATTTTTCCTCCTTTACCAGATACGTCAGACACTCCTTGCGCCGCTCGGCACAGACTGAATGTTTGACGTAATCCTCACGAATGGTGGCTAGTTCACGCCTTATCTGGTCAAGCTTGTTCCACAGAAAAGCGCAGCCACCAACAATCGCGACAATCAGGGTTATAAATTCTTCATTGATGCTCATTTTCTCCTTCGTCCTTTCCCGGATTATTACGTTATCAGTACTCTAAAATTCTTTTACCGGCCATGAAAGACTCTTCGCCGAAGCCCCGCAGCAGGTAGTAGTATTTCTTTGCCCGGCGCAGGCGCAGGCCTTTTAACAGTCCGCCACGTTCGGTAATCCGGATTTCCAGGTTGTTTAAAAAACGCTGGTCGGCATCGAGCCGGTACTGCAATGCCGCTTCTATAGAGTGAAACAAAGTCGGCACTGAATAGTCAACATCATGCAGATCGGCCCCGTCCGTAATGTCCATAAACCAGATGGTGTTAGGCGTCAGGTGGTACAGCAGCCGGTCAAACCAGCTGCCGACTTTAGAACCAACCCCGTTGCACAGTGACTTGAAGCGGAGCGGGTCATTATCGAGTAAATCCTGCGTGGCCGCTGAAATTATCAGGCCGTCGTATTTGCGCTTGTCTATCATAAATACCCCCCATTTTATTATTTACTGGACTGAGTTATACACCTGATAGAGCGTATTCAGGTAGTTGCATTCTTCTTTAGTTACTTCCGCTGCCAGCAGCTTGCCGAGCGCCCCGGCGTAGCCATCAGCTATTGACAGGCTTAAACCGGGGTATTTTGCGTTCAATTCGTCAATTTCCGCCTGCAGCGCGGCTTCAGCCTGCTGGTGTGCCGTACCCGGCTGTGCCGGCGGGTCTGCCGGCTGCGGAGTGTTGCCATCCTCAATCCATTCTAAAACTTCCTGATAATCCTTATTGTCGGCATCGTCCGGAATAATCGCCCCGTCAGCAAGCCGCTTAAAACCATTTTGAATCTTTTTATACATCTTGAATATCTCCTATAATTCTGCTGTAAAGTCATATACACTTACTTTTATTGCGGTATCGGATCCGGATTCACCGAAGTGAAAACTGTCAGGTCCCACACTTAGCTCACCGTTTGCCGGGATCGCCGGGCCGCTGACTTGAGCAAGTGTCGGAGTAGCCCGCATTGGCGGATCAAATACAACTGAATACCCTTCGCCGCTTTGGTGCTGCCGCCAGCGCAGTGTCTGTCTTCTGAAGTATCTGCGACACCTGACAAGTTCACTGGTGTAATCTGATTGCTCAAAAGGTGTTGCGGTGTTGCCGCGTTCCAGCTTGACGTTTCTGATCTCAACAACACCGGAAGTGTCAGTTGTTACCGCAAACAAAAGCGCAAACGCGGTAAGTGAACCGCTGAAGCTGGTGGTCATTGTCACAGAAAACCGCTGAAAACTTGCCGTCAGGGCCGGAGCGGCACCGGTTACGAAAGTCGTTGTTCCATCGGCAGTTTGGGAAAACAGCGGATTGATGTTGACGGTACCGGAAATTCTGCGTGCCTCATAAGAAACCGCAAAAGTTTCACCGTTACTGATCGGATTCACCTCCAGATCAACCGGCTGCTGGATATTACAGAAACTGTTAACGCTATTGGCTTTTTCAAACTTCAATGCGTCGCCGGCTCTGCTGACATTGACCGTGACAGTGGAATGCTTGTCAACCCGCCAGCGGTCAGCGGTAAACTGTCCGGCTGCCGCCGCATTGAACATCTCGCCGCGCTGCCAGACATGAAAATCGCCGTTCGTCAACAGGCTGGGATTGCTCATCCCGGAATCTCCCTTTTCTCCTTTCTCTCCAGTATCGCCTTTTGCTCCTTCCAAGGCTGCGAGAAAAGCGGCCTCGGTACCGGCGTTGCCGGCATCCAGCCAGACCTGATAAGCCGATTTGCCGGGGTTACCGGTGTCACCCTTATCTCCTTTTTCTCCGATATCGCCCTGATCGCCTTTCTCTCCGGCATCGCCCTTGCTGCCTTTATCTCCTTCTGCTCCTTTCAAGGCTGCGAGAAAAGCGGCCTCGGTGCCAGTATTGCCAGCATCCAGCCAGACCTGATAAGCCGATTTGCCGGGGTTACCGGTGTCACCCTTATCTCCTTTGATGCCCTGATCGCCCTGCTCTCCTTTATTACCCTCATCACCTTTCTCTCCGGTATCGCCTTTTGCTCCTTTTAAGGCAGTGAGAAAATCAGCTTCGGTACCAGCGTTGCCGGCATCCAGCCAGGATTGAAAGGCTGATTTACCAGTATCACCCTGATCACCTATGACGCCCTGGTCGCCCTGCTCTCCTTTATTGCCCTGATCACCTTTCGGTCCCTGCTCCCCTTGGTCACCTTTATTGCCTTTGGCTATGGACAGCTGCCAATTAGCACTACTGGCGTCAGGGGTATTGCCCGAATTGTTATCGGTCAACGAAACAAACAAACTGCCCTGAAAAGTTACCGCATCATTTTTCGCGTATTCAGTATCGCCATTATAAGTTGCCAGGTAATTTATACCCACACCGTTAAGCCCGGGTTTTCCTTCAATCAGCCGGATTGCCGCCGACCACTCGCCGCCGTTGCGTCTTTCCCGATAGTAACAGTCGTGGGTTGACTGTTCCCCGTGCCAGCTGGTTGAACCATCAATGCTGAATTGAAATTCCGGGGCTGTTTTTACCAGTGCTCTGACAGCCTGCGCATCCAGATAATCCGGATCAGCCGGAACCGGCGCTCCGCTGCTTGAACTGGGACGGTTCTCTGCTTTAAACTGAAAATATGCCAAAACTGTATTTGCCGTCTGGCCTGACGGAATTCCTGTAATGCAAAAGTAAAACTTACGGCAGGCCCCGCTGGTCTTAACAGCTTCGGAAAACCTTGCAGTGTTGGTGTTGACACGCACACTCAACTGCCCTTGAGTCAGGTCAGCTGTGCTGTCGTTAAACCAGTCTCCAGGCTTATTAATTCCACCGTAATCCGGAGCAGTATTATTCTGTTCTGTCAGGAACATGAATGTGGTCTCAGGATTGAAGTCATTATCTCCGAAAGCTTTGATTGTCAACGATGGTTTCAATAAATGGGGAGTAACCGCGACCGTTCCGTCATTCCATTTTACATCAAAAAATTCACAGCAAAGTATCACCGTTTCGTCAAAAAGCAGCCGTATTTGACCTGCTTCTCTGACCGGCTTGCCGCCTTCATCGATCTGCTTGCCGCTGGCAGCGTCGATTCGCACAGGGATTCTTTTAAAATCAGACATGATTTCCTCTTAATTATATTGGTTATTTGAAAATGGTTGGATTTAGAAATTTCTTTTCCGGGTATAATTACGGGCAAAAACAAGTTGTGGCCGGGGTAATTTACAATAGTGGATTAATCATTTATTAAATCAGCTATGATATAGCGGAGCCCGCTGTAGTTTATTCCTTTGCAACCGTCAAGCACTGTTGAAACAACTGAAGCGGGATCCCAGGGTAGAGGAATCTTCAGCTTATCTACTCCTTTGGGCTTTACGGTGTCCAGTAAGATATAGTCTGAATTCTGCTGCTGCATTATCCCCAGCGGTATGAATGGCTGCTTATCATCATAGTTGATATTCTTATAGACAACCTTGATATGCATCTTCTCCTCAACCGGCAGTTCCAGCAGAGTGATTTCAGAATAACTAATATCGATGCCATTATTATATTGGTTTGAAAAATCATAGCTGAAGCGAAAATGCGGAAGACCGCTGCAAAGCCCTTCTTCTGTATAACAATCTTTAGCTATAAACTCATTCAAATTTTTTGCGTTCTTCATGTACCTTTTGCAATGACATTTTTTAGTGTACAAGCTATGAGTAAAAAGCTTGATCAGTTTAAGACGCTGCTCCAGCATTGCAGCCTGCAGCGGCGGTCCGAAACGCTTCAACTCATACTCAGTTTCCCCAATGGCACCAAACATCTTCTGCCTGGTCCATGGAAGTCCACTTCCGGGATCTCTATAATACAACCCAAGTTTGACAATCCAGTCAAGATGATATTTCCAGTAGCTTTTTATGTTTGAGTAAGATTTAAAGTTTGATGAATCATGATATTGCCAGGGAAAATTCACCATGTCGGCCCGCAGATTATACAGGTTCTTAAGCTGTTTCTGGCCTTCATAAAATGTTTTGAGTCTTATTCCCATAATTACAGCCAGTAAAAATTGTTGAAATTTATAGTATCGCCATCCCAGACCTGATGAAAAACAGTGGATCCTGTCAAGTCATTGGTATGGACCTGGCCGAGATATTGTTTTGCACCGTTGGGCAAATTATCATAAAATCCGATCTGGGTTTCATAAATACCGGCAGCTTCGTTGTAAGTTAAATTCACGCAGACACCTGAAGGAAGCTTCGCAATGGGCAGCTCAACCTCAGGTACATGTATTAGTTTTTCTGCTGCATATGCATAACCGCAGATCCCCTTTCGCCTGGCCAGCCCGTCAATCACTTTCAATTTGTCACCGATTACCAGACACTTGAAACCACCCGAATATACTGGTGGGCCGCTATTAAGTATAAAGTCGATTTCTACTCCGTCACCGGTATCTGTCAACCGGACATTTTTTCCCGGCAGCAGCCGGTTTCGGTTTATTTTACGGTTCAGGAAATTCACCGCCTCAGTCCATTTATGAAAAATCGTGTTCATTAGAAACCTCTGTAATTATGATTCCACTCAAGATTTTCCGGCGCATAAAGGTAGCTGCGTGAAACCTTGGTCCAGCGCTCTCCAAGGTTATCAAATACTTCAGCGGTATCAATTCTTCCTTTCAGCCATTTCCCGTACACCCCACCAACTTTAGCGTTAAAAACCTTACCGGAATTATTCCAGTCCAGAGTCATCTGGACGTGCCGGACTGAACTGCCTTTCAAGTATTTGCTTTCGGTAACCTTCGTGCACTTCGGGTATTTCTCCACCATGGATACAGGGAGCTGCCCTGACGTTATAAACGGGCAATCCAGCTGCATGTTCCAGTCTTCGAGTTTTATAAAATAACCGCGTGGAGCTTCCCTCCATCCGCACTCACGATGAGTCAGCTGGTAAGCAATATTTTCGACGTGGACATCGGTTCTGGACTGCAGGTTGGAACGATCATCACCGTTATAGTTCATGGCTGCAAAGCCGCTCGAAGCCTCCGGCACTCTGGCTTCAAGAACTACTTCATACATAACATCGGTTATGCGAATCGGATCAATCTTGGTAATGATAGCACCGGGCGCTGCCCATTCTTCGGCGGAACTGCCGGCTATATTTTCGTAATCACTCAAGTTATCGCGATGAATTCGCCAGCGTCCCGTCCAGCAAATGTCCAGATTGGCAGTTCCGGCTGATGCATAGCCTTTGAATGATTCGGAACGTTTGACGTCCAGCAGCTTGAAGTTTACATGCTTGGCTTCCAGCGAAACATAATAGCCAAGCTTGCCGTCAGGTGACGAGCTGATATTTGAAACGAAATACCCCTCGCCAGCCCACGGCGCAGGAGAATTAATGTTGTTGTTGTCAAGAAAATCCTGATGCTGCGTTAAGCTTACCCGCCACTTGCCGGTAGCCACACTTTCCCCAAAGTGATTCCTTGTGAAGCCGGGATTACCTGTTTGCAGGATGCTCATATCCTTGGCAGTAATTGCTACCTGCCACTCCCCGCCGGCTGCTTCCTGAAGCTTCAATGCACTGCAGAGATAGTTTTCTCCTGCCCAGCTTATGACATCCCCTATTGCCGGCAGCCAGTTTTGCAGATTATCTGCATGAATTCGCCAGCTGGCACTTTTTTCTATTTCAGCACAATTATTGACAGCAACCGACACCCCGCCAAGCATCTCGGCAGTGGAATGTTTTTTTACTCCAGAATAGCTTACTTCATAGATGTAACGATTTACCGATTTAAAGTCAATGGAGGAAATAATGAAGTCAGGGTCTTCAGTAAATGCCCGGGAATCAGCCGCCGGCTGCCTCCAGGCATCACCGACACTGCCGGCCCAGGCCTCAGCCTGCTGCCGGAAAGCAGGCCAGTTTTGTTCAATATTAAAGTTTTCATCCGGCATTATCTGCCAGACACTGCGGCGTTTGATGCTGCCGTCAACCTCAATACTGAAATCAATGTTATTCTGATGAACGATTCGCATGTGCCATGCTCCTTGGTTGAGTTATTTTCTTTTACAGAAAATGTCAACCTTGAACACGGTAGACCGGCTGATGCAAACTTAGTCAGCTGTAGCCAGTCACACCTCCGGCTTGGAGGGGCGGGTCATCAGATAATTTACCGCTTCTGCCGGGGCTTTGTTTTCATAAAGAATCGCATAAATTTCGTTTATGATAGGGCACTCAACGCCTGCCTGCCGGGCAAGCTGATAAGCACTCAAAGTGGTTTTGACCCCTTCGGCTACAACCATCCCCATATCCTCAAGTATTGAGCGCAGTTTTTTACCCCGCCCAAGCTCTTCACCCACATGCCGGTTGCGACTGTGTCCACTGCAGCAGGTCACAATCAAGTCGCCAATGCCGCTTAAGCCGGAGAAGGTCAGCGGGTCGCCGCCCAGTGCCGCTCCCAGGCGCCCCATCTCCGAGATACCGCGGGTTATCAGAGCCGCCTTAGGGTTGTCCCCAAGCTGCATACCATCAATAATACCGGCAGCAATTGCCATTACATTTTTCAAAGCACCCCCAAGCTCCACACCGACAACGTCGTATCCAGTGTAAACCCGAAAGAAATCGTTCATGAATAGTTCCTGTACCTGCTCCGCCACACCCGCTGTATTTGAAGCTGCTACTACGGCGGTAGGCACTCCGCGACTTACTTCTTCCGCATGGCTGGGGCCGGAAAGAGCACAGTAATCACACGAGCCAAGCACCTCGCCGCAAATTTCACTGATTCGCAGCAAACTGTCATTTTCAATACCTTTGGCTACATTTACCAGTGTATGTCTGCCCGCATCAAAATGGTCTTTCAGTTGCCAGATAACGCTGCGGGCAAACTGCGTCGGAGAAGCCAGCAACAAGTAATCACAGTCAACAACAGCTGTATCCATATTCTTTTCAAACTTTAACGACTGCGGCAGTTCCACATCAGGCAGGAAACGGCTGTTGACCCTGGTTTCAGCAATTTGCTTAAGATAATCCGGAAAAGGCCCCCACATGGTTACATCATGACCATTGCGACATAAAACGGTTGACAGGGAAGTCCCCCATGAACCGTCACTAAGTACGGCTATCTTGCTCATTATTTCTGCTCCATATCCTCTTTTTCCGCTCCAACTTCACCATTCTGCTCAGGAGTGGAGCCTGTTGTTTCCGCTTGGGCTTCTGATGCTTCATCCTCGCTGTCTTTCTCAAATCGACTCTCAGTGCCGTTCATCAGCCGTTTTATATTGCTGCTGTGCTTGACAATTGCCAGCAATGCCAGCAGATAGAGAAATCCAAGTACGTAATATGAGTGAACATAGAGCTTCATCATTGAAATAAATGTCGCACATACCGGCAACACTGCCGCAGCTGCAATACTGGCCAGCGATACGTAACGGCTTGCCAGAAAAACCACAACCCACACGGCGGCGGCTATCAGCACTGAATAAGGCGCGAGTCCCAGGATTGCGCCCGCGGAAGTAGACATCCCTTTCCCGCCGCGGAACCTGGTGTAAACCGGAAAAATATGTCCGATCACAGCTCCGAAGGCGGCAACTATCTGTGATAGCTGGTACTTGTCATCAAACCAGCCGTATTTTATCATCATTGAGACGGCAAATACCGGGACAAACCCTTTTAGAAAGTCCAGAATAAAGCAAAGTCTTCCATGCCATTTACCAATTACCCGGGTCACATTTGTCGCGCCGTAATTTCCGCTGCCGTACTCGCGTAAATCAATTCCCTTCCATCTGCCGATCAGATAGGCCCACGGAAGCGCGCCAATCAGATATGCACCAAGAAAAACTGCAACGAAGTAGATTATTACTGAAGTTGTCATGCTCAATCACTCCTAATGGCCTGAGCCTTTGATTATTTAATTTTTAAGGCTATAATAAACTGTGCGAACCGCCCATAATTAACGGGAGTCGCAAGCAGCTGAAAATGTCCGCACCGGCAAAATAAACCCGGAACAGCGCAAATTTCTCTGCCTGAGGAAAGATATTTGCCTGAAGACGTTTTTGCAAATAAAATCTTAACTTTGGCGGTAATATATGAAAAAAGCAGACCTGATATACGCTGATGGCGAACATTGTGCTGATATGCTTTATGCAACTGGTTTCAGGGCGCCCGATGCCTTTATATATTTTAAAACCAGTTCGGAAACCGGCATGGTAATGTCGGCACTTGAACATGATCGGGCTGTCAAAGAAGCAAAACCTGGAATCAATATTTATTCAAATAAAGAATTCTGTGACCGTCAGGACGCCAAAGCGGTTGACCTGGTTTCAGGTCTGGCTGAAAAGAAAAAAATCAAGGTTTTTCGTGTCCCGGGAGAATTCCCGCTGAAACTTGCGGATGAACTGCGCTCACGCGGTTTCACTGTAACCCCTGAAAAGCAGCGGTTTTTTCCGGAGCGCGAGTTTAAAAACTCCCAGGAGGTTGACAATATTACTGCCGCTTTGCGTATCACTGAAAATGGAATGCGACGGGCACATCGCATCCTTGAAACAGCCGAACTGAACCAGACCGGTCAGTTGGTCTGGAATGCAAAAATCCTGACATCAGAACTCCTGCGTGCAGAAATCAATATTGAGCTTATTCGCGGCGGCGCCATGCCTGATGCGACTATTGTTGCCTGTGGCACTCAAGGAGCCGACCCGCATAATACAGGAACCGGTCCGCTTGAATCAGGCAAACCAATTATCATCGATATATTTCCCAAAGTAACTGCGACCGGCTACTGGGGTGACTTGACCAGAACATTTGTCAAGGGAACTGCCCCTGATCAGGTTAAGCGCGCTTATGAAGCGGTTTATGCCGCCAGAGAATCTGCCAAGCCTTTGATAAAAGCCGGGGCGGTACCAGTAGAAATTCATAATGCGGCAAAATCCATCCTGGATAAGCACGGCTTCGAAACAGGTCGTAAGAACAACTGCAACTACGGTTTTTTTCACGGTCTGGGACATGGTGTCGGGCTGGAAATCCATGAGGCTCCCCGCTTGAGTCCGGCCAGCAAGACTCCACTGCGAGGAGGTGAAGTTGTTACCGTCGAGCCCGGAGTCTATTATCAGGAATGGGGAGGAATCCGACTTGAAGACATGGTGTACGTGGAAGAAAACGGCTGCCGTTGTCTGACGGAAATTGAAAATATTCTGGAGGTCAAGTAAATATGAATAAAGTTGTGGCACTGGATATTGGCGGAGTGTGTATGCAGCTGGACCCGAGACAACTGTTGAGAACTTTGGGAATACGCTCCCTGGAAGAAGTAACCGAGGAAATGTGGGGAATATCTGACCTGCTTGAAACTGGAAAAATATCTGAAGAGGAATGGATCAAAGTGGTTTCGGGCATAGCTCCGGGTAATCCGGGAGCCGATGAAATTCGCGAAGCCTGGAATACCATGATCAGTCATACCACGCCTGGAATGCCGGAGCTGGCCAGGGAACTGGTTGATGCAGGTTATCGACTTGTATATTTTTCCGACACCTCCACTATCCATATCCGTGAAGTGAGCCGTAAATTGAGCTTTGCCCACCTCATTACCGGTGGAATATTCAGCTTTGAAGTTGGAGCTAAAAAGCCCGGACCGGAAATGTATCAGGCATTTGAAGAGAAATTCGGACGTCCCTGTATTTATGCTGATGACCGTTTGAACAATATTGAATCCGGTACGGCAAAAGGCTGGAATTCACATTTATTTACCACCACTGAAAGTTTCCGTAAAGCCCTGATGGAAGCGGAGCTGCTGTAATTTTCCACGGAATCCAAACAGCGCTTACCAAAGCAACACAAGCTTTTTTTATGAGGTATCTTGACTCCTGCCGGGGGCTGCTACCCGGCAAACCGTCGTTTGAGACTCTGGTTGACTGGTTTTTGTAAAAATTCACTTGAAATTGAACTTCAGGTTTTTATTAGCAGTCAAAAAGAGTATTGTATGCAGGAACTTAAACGAGGTTGTGTCATTGAGATTTAATTCAGCTGAGGTAAACTCGACTTTTACTGCAGCCCAATCCCTTATGGCAGGACTTATTTTCAATTATAATCTTAAAATTCAATAATTATTATTATGTCATTACTTTTTGATACAATTGAATCAGGCAGAGATCTTGCCAGACAGGATCTGATTGATATTCTAAACCTTACTGACGAAAATGACCTTAAAAGACTCTTTAAAGCTGCGTATGAGATAAAGCTTAAATATATTGGTAAGCGTGTCAGCCTGAGAGGGATTGTTGAAATCAGCAACAAGTGCCGTAAAGACTGTTTTTATTGCGGAATTCGGCGCGGCAATGTGAAAGTTGAGCGTTTTGAACTAACCAGAAAGCAGATTGTTGACGGACTGCTGACTGCATTTAACTTTAACTACGGTTCCGCGGTAATGCAGGGAGGAGAACGCACTGACGAGAACTTCATTGAAATGATAGAGTCAATTCTCAAAGAAGTTAAGGAACGCACTGACGGACGCCTTGGAATTACCCTGTCGCTGGGTGAACAGGATGAAACTGTCTATCGCAGGTGGTTTGAAGCCGGGGCACATCGATACCTGCTGCGAATCGAGGCCTCAAATCCGGAGTTGTACAAGAAACTGCACCCGGCTGATCATAAATATGACCGCCGCCTTGAATGCCTGCGCAGCCTGCAACGGGTTGGCTATCAGACTGGTACCGGAGTATTGATAGGAGTACCCGGGCAGACTGTTGAAGACCTGGCTGATGACCTTATGTTTTTCAAGAAAATGGATATAGATATGATCGGGATGGGCCCGTATCTGGTTCATCCTGACACCCCGATGGCTCAGGAATTTCCTGATTTTGAACATAAACGCAAAGACCAGCTGAACCTCGGGTTAAAAATGCTGGCCGCCGCACGTTTGCTTTTAAAAGATGTTAATCTTGCTTCGACGACAGCGTTGCAGGCCCTTGACCCGCTTGGCCGTGAACTTGGGCTGCTGGCGGGCGGCAACGTCATCATGCCGAATGTGACTGCAACCGAATTCCGTCCTGGATACCAGCTTTATACCGGGAAACCGGGACTGGATGAAAATTCTGAACAAAGCCGGGTGGCTCTGGAAAAAACCATAGCTAAAGCCGGCGAAACTATCATCTATAACGAATGGGGAGATTCTCCGCATTACTTTAAGCGTTCAAGTTAAAATTGACTATTGCGGTCTTTTGAAATTTGTTGTATGTCTCATCAGGCGTAATATTTCCAGAGAAACTCTTTGTTTTACCAAAATGGTATGATATATTAACAGGCAGTTCTTTTTTTGATAGTATGGGAATATAAAAACTTATTTGCAAAAGACCGCTGACATGGATAGAGAGCGAAATCGGATCAACAATCTGGATTCATCATTAGCAAGGGCGGAAGCCTTGCTGACAAAAGCGATGTCTACTGATTCCGGTAAGCAGGAGCTTAAACATGCCTGCAGCAGGCTTGTCTCTGCCGTAAAAAATCTACAGCAGGAAAATCAGAAACTGCAGCGGGAAGTAAACGAAAGAGCCATAGCCGGTACTCACCTGATGGCGGAAGCCAATAAATTCCAGGCGGTATTCAACAATGTCTATGATGCTTTGCTGATAAATCGCCTTGACCGTAAAAATGCTGAGATCGGCTCTACTGTCGAGGTAAATAAAAGTGCCGTAAAACTGCTGAAGTATTGTGAACGTGACCTCAAGCTGCTCAATCCGCATGATACTTTTCTGAAACATCTCAGGTTTCCCGCATTTATTAAAAAGCTGCTTCATGACGAACAGGTGGTTATTGAAACGGAAATTGAAAGTTCGCTTGGCGAGAAGCGCCACTGTGATTTACGGGCTTCAATCTTCAAGGTTGGCAGATTTGAATATGTAGTAACAGTAATTCGGGACATTCATGACAGTAAAATGACCGATTTACAACTGCGGAGCAGTGAAATGCGCTTGCAGCAGGCCCAGCGAATAGCCAAAATAAGCGGCTGGGATTATGACTTCAATACCAAAAGAGCCTCCTATGCGTCTCAAGTCAAAAATTCGATCAAGGAAATCAAGGACGATATTCCCGGAGACGAGCTGCAATCCCTGTTTAGCCATATTCATCCGGATGACATTGATCAGGTAATGCTGATCTGGAACAATATTTCCAGGCAAAATGAATTTGAGGTTACTTACCGGGTCATAACTGATGACGGAAGCCTGCTTTATCTGTTTTCCAGAGGACAGGTGCAAAAGGACAAATACGGCAACCCGGTTAAAATGATTGGAATAACCCAGGACGTTACTGAAAAACATATTGCACAGGAAAAAATTAAGAACAGTGAGAAAAAACTGCAGACTTTTCTGCGTTCCATCAGCATAGGGATCTGGGAGTATGATATCGAAAATGACTCTTTGAGTTTTGATGCTGAACTGGAGAGAGAATTCGGGAACGGAATAAAGTTCCCGGTATCGAGTTCTGAATATATGACAAACCGGGTTCATGTGCAGGATCGCGAACGCGCTTTCAATGCTCTGGATAAATGCCTGAATGACGAATCTGGATTTGCAGAATCCTCAATCCGGATACTGAACAGCAGAAATCAATATGTCTGGGTGTTGTCCCGCGGCGTCAGGACTTCAGACGGCAAAAAAATTGTCGGATGCTTTGAGGATCTTTCTGAAAGCATTCGCTTTGACAAGCTCAAGGAACAGTTTGATTTTCTGGAACAGATAGCAAACATGATCCCGGTGCCGATATTCTATAAAGATCTGGATGGAACTTACCTGGGATATAACAATGCATTTGCCGAGCTTTCCAGACGATTGATCGGAGCAGAAATACTTGGGCAAAAGCTTCCCTCACTGTTTGAAGGGGAAAATTATAAGGTCGGCAGAAGGCTGGCTAAAGCTGAAAAGGCACTGATCAGGAAAGGCTCTGGAGAATGCATCAGAAGCTACGAGGTTACAACTCTTGACGGCAGTAAACTTATCCTGGTAAACTATAAGTCTATTTTAAAAGGCTTTGATGACAAACCACAGTATATTGTTGGTGTACTCACTGATATAACCAAAATAAAAAGAGTTGAAAACCGGTTGCGTCTGACATCAAGCCGTCTGAATATGACGATGAATGCTATTCGCGAAATTATTATGAGCTATGATACCGATTTAAACCTGCAGTGGGGTAACCGGGCAGCCCGTGATACATTTGCCGGCAAAGGCAGCCGTTTTGTCGGGCGCAACTGGCACGATATTTGGAAACGGGACAAAAAAGCTAAAAATGAAGATTCCTACCCTGTACATAAAATACTTAGAGACAAAGTCGGATACGCTCAGGATAAAATAAAGACTGCAGATGGTCGACTTTATCAGGTCTGGGCTTTTCCGGTCAAGGGCAAAAGAGGCCGCCTTGCCGGAGTTGTGGAGACCGCTTTAGATATCACTGAACATGCCAAGGCTGAAGCCCGGGCCAAGATTCACCATGAACAACTGATCCAGGCAGATAAAATGAAATCGCTTGGAATTCTGGTTGCCGGGGTCGCGCATGAAATAAATAATCCAAATAATTTTATCGGAATCAATATCTCAATAATTGATAAGATCTGGAAAGATATTTTACCGGTTATTGAGTCGTACGCTGCTGAAAACTGCGAGTTCGCTCCAGGCAATTTCCCGGTTGAACGCCTGAAAGGGGCTTTTAAGGACCTGATAAACGGTATCAGGGAGGGCGCAGACCGAATCCGGATGATTGTCGACAGTCTGAAAGGTTATGTACGTGAAGTACCTGCAGAGGAAAGAAACGCTTTTGATGTAAACCGCGCTATAGACGATTCTGTTTTTCTGCTGCACAATCTACTGCATAAGTCCACTTTTGACCTTCGCTTAGACAAAACGGAGCAGCCGCTGCTGGTTAAAGGCACCAAACAGCGAATTGAGCAGGTGATCATCAATACCTTGCAGAATGCCTGCCAGGCCTTGACTGACAAACACCAGATGATCAGTATAAAATCCTACGCAATCGAAAAAAAGAATGAGGTAGTCATTGAAATTGCAGACGAAGGCTGCGGCATTGACAAAGAGAGCCTGAAGCACATTACTGATCCGTTTTTCACTACCAAACGGGATAAAGGGGGAACAGGCCTCGGACTGTCTATTTCAACGTCAATACTTGAGGAACACAAGGGCCGGTTTGAAATGAAATCAACACCGGGCCGCGGCTCAGTTGCAAAGATTATTTTACCACGATTTTAGAAATCTGAAACCACATTAAATGTGTATAAGGCAGGGAGTCATTAATGAGCGATAACAGTTATCCGGAATCTCCGGTACTTTTAGTCGATGATGAAAAAAATGCGCTGCGGAGCTATGAGCTCGCTCTGCAAAGCGCCGGTATCAGTAACATTGTAAAGTGCAGCGACGGAATCGAGGCATTGGACTTGCTCAAGGAAAAAGAAGTTGAACTAGTTGTACTTGATATGATCATGCCCGGTATGAACGGCTGCGATCTACTGCAGCAGATCACTCGGGAATATCCGGATTTACCGGTTATTATGGCAACATGTGTCAACAGTCTCGATAACGCGGTTGAGTGTATGCGCCAGGGAGCAGTTGATTATCTGGTCAAACCGGTTGACATGGACAAATTAACTTCGCAGGTAAAAAACTTTATAGAAATGCGTGAACTTAAGCGTGAAAATCAATTTTTGCGCAGCTGTCTGATGTTTGACGAGGGGGCTAAGCGTCCGGACGCTTTCCTGCCTATTGTTACTGATAATAAATACATGCTGTCAATTTTCCAGTATTGTGCAGCGGTTTCGCGCAGCAGTCAGCCGATACTTATTACCGGAGAAACCGGAGTTGGCAAGGAGTTGTTTGCAAACGCCCTGCACCGCCTTTCTCAACGTTCGGGCAAGATGGTGACTGTTAATATCGGCGGACTGGATGATAATATGATTTCCGATACTTTGTTCGGGCATACCAAAGGGGCCTTTACCGGTGCAGTAGGTAACCGCCCGGGCATTATTGAAAAGGCCTCAAATGGTACCTTGTTTATTGATGAAATCGGTGATTTAAGTATGGCATCGCAGGTTAAACTGCTGCGCTTACTTCAGCAGCGCGAATACTCACCGCTCGGCTCAGATGAAATCAGAAAATCCACGGCGCGGATAATCCTGGCAACTCATCGTGATTTACACGAACTGCAGCGGGATCAGAAGTTTAGAGAAGACCTCTACTATCGTATAGCAACTCATCATATCAGTATCCCGCCGCTGCGTGAGCGCAAAGACGATATACCTCTGCTGATTGATCATTTGATCAAAAAGGTTTCAGAGGAACTTGGCAAACATCCGCCACAATATCCAAACGAGTTAATAACCCTGCTCAAATCATATAATTTTCCCGGTAATATCAGAGAGCTTGAGGCGATGTTCTATGATGCCATCAGCAATCATCGGTCAAAGATTCTGTCGACAAAGGTTTTCAGTGATCACATTGCCAGGAATTCACGTGAACAATGCGCCAAAACCAGTAAAATGCGTAATCTGGAGCAGTGCATATCCAATATCGAAATACTGCCTACATTGCGCAACGCCAGCAAACTGCTGGTGCTTGAAGCCATGCGGCGCTCTGAAAAAAATCAGAGTATCGCAGCCCGAATGCTGGGCGTAACTCCGCAGGCACTAAGTTCCCGTTTGAAAAAAATGGAAAAGAGCAAATAAGCTGCGAAAAGTTTCCAATTCAATCAAAGGCTGCTTTCAGGGGGGGACTATCCCCCCTGAAGAGCATAAGTTTTTAAATTGCAGTATTACAACGACTGAACAGCAGCAGCTTACCGGAACACCGGTGACAAAATGCATAAAAAAGTAAAAAGAATGACAAACGGTCAGGCACGTTGAAAATGCGGAGAAAATTCTCCTTTCTGCAGGAATTCCAGGCATGCAGTGCGCACATTCGGCATTTTCATCATCAGCGAGTGTTCTGATTTGAGAACTATATGGTCTTTTATCCCTGGCATAAAAGTATATCTGACAGCCACCTGAAGATCATACTTTCCGGCAATAATTCCCACCTCAGGCCCTGCCATCAGAGGGGAATCATGCACTGCGGCATCAGGCGCACTGCTCAGCTCCGCAATTGGTTTAAAAAGTTTTCTTGAAAACGGCAGGTATCTGCTTGCAAAGCGGGCAAGGTCAGACCCGCCGTGCGGCGGCCCCAGCATGACAATCCGCCGGATACGCTCCTTATCAAACAATACTGGAATCTCATCAGCCTGTTCTACGGCAAGCGCAAAACGGGTTATAATTCCACCCATACTGTGAGTAACCATGTTGACCGGTATATCTTGGGGCAGCTCGGAACATACCTTATTCAAATACCTGCGTAACTGCAGACCGTGGTCAGAAATTCCATTCTGTGATGTCCGGTAGTCATATACATAAACATGATATCCCTGCCCCGCCAGCCACCTGCCGAAGCTGAACATATTACTGCTGCGGCGCATCAGGCCGTGCACCAGCACAACTGCCTCCCGGCGGTTTTTTCCCGCATCGGGAGTAAAGTAAAAATGGCACTTTCTGCCGGTCACATATTTTGCCACCGTATCTAACATATTAAGCCTCAGTCTTCAAGTTTTCTGTCACCTTCTGGAGAGCCGCAAGATCAAGTTTGCCGCTGCCCAGCATGGGGATTTTTTCCATAAAAATGAAGTTTTCCGCACGGGGTATCCACAAGTTAGGCAGACCTTTGCTGCGAAGTTCTTGGACAATTTCCTGCGCATCAAGCTCCATGTTTGAGTAAAAAACCATCAGCTTTTCGCCTTTTCTGGCATCTTCCATTCCGCAGACCGCAATGCAGCGCTCTTCACTTAAAAGCAATTCATTGATCTCTTTTTCCACCAGTTCATGCGGCACCATCTCTCCGGCAATTTTACTGAAACGGGACAGCCTGCCGGTGATAGTAATATAACCGCTTTCGTTCATCTGAGCAATGTCCCCGGTAATGTAAAAATCACCGTGCATAACTTCGGCTGTTTTTTCAGGTTCGTTCAAATATCCCTGCATAACATTCGCTCCTTTTACCAGCATCAGACCGTCGGTATCAGGGGGCAGCAGTTCAAAGGATTCCGGATCGACTATTTTAACACAGATTCCCGGCATGGCTGTTCCGATACTGCCGCGTTTGCCGACGCTGGTACCAAGATCGAGAATCGAGTTCGCTACATTAATCGAAACAACCGGGGAAAGCTCCGAACAGCCATATCCCTCAGCGATAGTCAATCCGGTCATTTCCTTGAATTTATCAGCAATATCATTGCGCAGTTTTTCCGCTCCCGTAACTACCAGCCGCAATGATTTAAAATCCTCGACATTGCAGCGGCGCATATAATTCTGCAGAAACCCTGGAGTCGCCATCATCAAGGTTACTCCAGCTCGTTTTACGGCGTATCCAACGGATTTGGCGTCCAGTGGATTTGGAATATAGACCACATCAGCTGCCGCTGTCAGGGGCAGCCAGAAACATACTGTCAGCCCGAATGAATGAAATATCGGCAGATTGCCAATAATCTTGTCGGTACCACGCCAGTTCATTATGCGAATAAAGGAATACAGGTCGCTGTTCATGTTGTGGTGTGATAACATTACTCCCTTGGGAATACCTGTTGAGCCACTGGAAAAAATCAAAGCACCAGTGCGATGTACGTCCTGATGACTCACCGGTGAAATAATATTCATCAATTCCCGCCACGGCAGCAAAGCCGCCATCAAGACGGCAACTGTTTTTCTGAAACGGGTAATCCTGCCGGCAAGTTTTTCCAGCATAAACATCTCCGGCAGGGTATCATAGTTTATTTTAGATAAAAACCGCCTGCTGGTCAGAATCAGCTCCAGACCGGCGTTATCTATTGCGGACTGTATGGCTGCTTTAGACGCTGTAAAGTTTAAAATTGCCGGCACCTTGTCAGCCATCAGGATTGCCAGCAGAATCACAACCGCACCAGAACCGTTAGGCAACATCATCCCGACATATTTTGAATCTTCAGATGTCATTTTGCGGATTTCACGACTAACCAGTATTGCTTTGACCAGAATAGAAAAGTTTGAATGCTCTTTCCATTCAGAACCGTCATATTCCTTGATCATTTTCCGCAGCGGATGCCTGCGGGTGACAAAAGCAAACTGCGAATGCAGCGGACGCTCCTGCCCCAACGGAATGGATTCGGTCTCTGCAGCCATTTCTGAAAGAATAAGCCGCATCTCATACCCGGTTAAATCCCGACTGACCGGTTTACCGATGGTGACGGCCGCCGGATGCGGAATTTCCTGCGGTATTCGCAACCTGATCCGGCCATAGAAATAGGAAAAAATACTGCCCCAGAGCATGCCAATCCGTACTGGGATCACCGGAATTTCAAGCTCTTCTGGAAGCATCAGTGAAAGACCTTTTTTGAAATTAGACATAATGCCGTTGCGGGTAATGCCGCCTTCTGGAAAAACACAAAGCACTTCACCATTTTTCAAGATTTTACGGGTTCTTTCCAGCAGCTGGCGCAACCTGCGTGGCTTAGCCTGAGGCACCTCAATTATCCCAGCCCATTTCACAAACGGATACAACAGCGGATAGCGATAAAAACTTTCATGCATCATAAAGCGGATTGGCCGCGGCGTACAACTCTGCAGCAACAGGTGATCAATCAGAGAAGCGTGATTCGCCACCAGTACCGCCGGGCCTTCATCTGGAATATCTCCCTGCCGGTAAACATTTAACCGGTACAGAGAGTGCCGCATTATCAGAATCAGCAGCCTAACCAGAAATTGCGGCTCCCGCAAAAAGGCCAGAGCGGCAAAAAAGGCAGTAACCGCAGCAAAAATAACCAACAGATAAATTGAGTTCATACTCTGCAGGGTGAGCAGATAGATTACCGTACCTGCAACCATCGCATCAAAAAAGAACAGTAAATTGCGCATGGAATAAAACAATGCTCTATCCGCCTTAGGTACAAACCACAGCTGCCAGGCCTGCAGCTGATCAAGCATTATGCCGTAACAAATCCCGAAAAGCAACATAAAACACAACACCTGCGGAAAAACCGCCACTCCATAATAAAAATGCATACTGCCCGGATAAAGCCCGGTCAGGATACTGAAAAGTATTGCTCCGCCGGCACCGATCGGCACCAGCCCGAGCTCAACTCCACGCCGGGTAATACAGCCGCTGAAAAGAGACCCCAATGCAACCCCGGCTAACGGTGCCGCCAGGATCAGTCCGTATGACAACAGAGCAAACCCGGGTATTGCGAGATTGTCCCGGGCAAAAATAATCAGTACCGCCTCTATGAAGAAAAAGCTGGCCAGTAGATAACATTCACCCAAAGCCGTAATACGCAGCGAACGATTATGATAAAAAAGTAAGCAGCCGGCAGCAACATGCCGGAATATATTACCCTCAAATTTTTCCACCCGGTTATCCGGCAGTCCAGCCGGAATATGCATCGCTAAAACAGCTCCAAGCATTCCACTGAAAAACAACACGGCAGCAACATGCCCCAGTGACGCATTAAAATATGTGACGCAAAGATGATGCAGCGCCGCCCCGCCGGCACAGCCGGCAATTATACCACCAAAAGCAAAAAGGTTCTTTACTCCGCAAACCCTGGCAATATCTTCGCGTTTGAATAAATCGGCACATACACCTTGGGCCGCTGGAAACAGAAAAGCCCCTTCAATACCCAGAAGCAGCATAACCGCATAGGAACCGCCGAGCATCATGCCGGATGACGGCAACAACAGCACCACCGCAGCAAGCACCATAATCAGAAGCTCAAAAAACTTGGCCATCACCAGAATATTGCGTCTGGCAACCCGTTTTATGACAAAACGTACCAGGCTGGAAAGCAGCAGAAACGGCAGCAAGTATAATATGCCGCTCCAGAACATAAAACCGGCTTGAGCTTCCACGCTTTGCCGGCAGGTCAGAACCACGACAGAAAAAAAGCAGAAGAGGTTGAAAATCGAAAGAAAGAAGCTTCCGCCCATGGGCCGGAGGCCATACCTTTTGTCAGTAGTAGTTGCTTCCATTAAAAACGAATGTCCCGTAAATTTACTTTATATTCGGCACCGCAAAAGCAGTGCCGTCTCATCCCGTAACACTGCTATCAAGCTATTTCTTAGGAATATACAGAACCTGTCCCACCCTGATCATACTGCTTTTCAAACGGTTGGCCCGCTGTATATCATCTACCGATACCTTATATGCCCGGGCAATGGCACTCAAAGTAGCTCCGGGCTGCACCTTATACTTATAAAACTCACCTGATCCGACCGGGCCCTGTCCCTCGCCTGCCGGAGAAGCCGTTGACGCAGCCTTTTGTGCAGCGGGTCTGGCGGCCTTGCTCATCGCCTGCGAAGTCTGTTCTGCAACCGTGTTGATCACCTTATTCATCGCAGCCTGACGCTGCTGCTGTTCCTGGGCCAGTGCCTGCTGCAGAGTTGAAATCTGCTCCGCCTGCTCCTGATTCTGTTTATAGACATAATTTATCTGGCGCTGCAGTGAATTCAATTTATCAACAACAACAGCATAATTGTCCTGCAGTCCCGCCATTTGACGCTGGGTTTCAGCATTTCGCTGCTCAATCGTGCGCACAGTTTCACGGTTGCTGTTTATAACTTCCTGCAGCTGCCGGTCATTGCTGTCACTGGAAGATCCCCTGTTCATAGTTTCACAGCCGGTTAGAAGCAAAACTGCGATTCCCGCCAAGCTCAATACATAATATTTTTTCATAAACCACCTGACCTTAATATTGCTTTCAAGATTACAAGAATAAAATATAATTATCTGCCTGAAAATTACAACATCATTCTGATTAATTAATTTACCTGCACATATTGCTGAAGCCCCCTGATTAGGGAGCAGAGGCAGCAATACCGTACTAAGCGACATTCAGGTTTGAGCTTATGTTGGTTAATCATACCGGCTAAGTATTTTTTTATCTAATACTTGTTTTAAAAATTAACTTTAAATCACATGGAAATAATGCTTAACAAAGTTATATTGTTTAGACTTGGAGTAGAGATGTCAAGTGTTTCATGGAGAGGAGCGCTTTGATTATAGGGAAATATTTATAATGTGAGAGGAATTCATATATGAGACTGACATGCCTTTTTGCGGTATTCATGGTCAGCGGCTACTGCATACAGCTAGCGGCCAGCAACTCTAAAGCAATAAAATACTTAAGCATATGTCTGAGAAAGCCTTCCACTCGTTATATCGATAGACTATATGATACCTGGGAAGGAGAAGATAAACTTACTTTTTTCCTGAAAAGGCAGTATGAAAAAACCGGAAATCCGCAATATAAACGCGTCCTGGCCGGAGTATATGAAAAAGAAGGGCGTGACCATAAGGCCCTGAAGATCTGCAATGAGCTGCTGAAACTGCATCCGGAAAAACCTGAACTGCTGCTCTTCAAGGCAAGAATTGAACTCTTCTCCTATAACCCGGAAAAAGCTGTCAAAGACCTAGAAAAAGCCCTGCAGCCATCTGGAACAAGCCCTGAACTCCAGCTGAAGATTAACAAGCTTCTCGGGCAGGTTTATATCCGCCTGGAAAAAGAAAAGGAAGCCTTGGCCCTCTGGCAGCGACTTTATCAAAAGCACCGCAGCGCTGAACTCGGTGATGACCTGCTGCAGCTCATGCTGGAAGAAGGACTATATACAGAAGCAGTGAAATTCTGCCGAACCATGTTGAAAGACACAGAAAATCCATTCCGCAAAAATGAACTCAACATTAGAATAGCGGAAATCTATTCATTGCAAGGCGACAACAAACAGGCGGTAAAATATTATGCCGACACTTTAGCTAAATCAGGTCGCGGCAGCTGGCTGGAAAAAGAACTTTATGCCAGAATATGCGGAATTTACCGCGAAAATTATGATCTCAACGGCTTAATCAAATTTTCCAGAGATTTTCTGAAACGATCCCCGGCCCGGCCCGAAATAACCAGAAAGTTTATTGGTATCCTCTATGAAAACGGCGATGAATCCCAGGCTTTAAGTAAATATCGTGAACTTATAAAAGCGGTTCCGCTTAACCGGACATATCGCAAGAATTATGCAGGTATGCTCGAAAAAAGCGGAAAATATAAAGAGGCATCAAAGGTTTATGCCGGTTTGTTGAAAGATTATCCGGACGATCATGACTTGCTGTGGCAGAAAGCAATAGCTGACCTGCGGAGCAACAACCATAATGCGGCTATAAAAAACTTTAAGAGTTATTTTGCCGCAAATCCTGATGACGAATACGCTTGCATCAGGGTTGCTACCCTGCTTGAGAAGGAGGGGCTGAAAAAACAGGCTGCTGATATTTATCGCAAGACTTTCAGTCAATTCCCCGCAAGTCCTGAAGCTGCCGAAGCGTTTTGCTCATGGCTGCTGCGACAGGATAAATCCAAAGAGGCTGTTGCCGTGCTGACCAAGAGCGAAAAACTTTCTCTCGACACTCTGCTGCGGCGTTCAAGGCTGCTGGTTAGTTATAACCTCTCTGAAGATGCCTGCAGGCTGCTCAAAAAAAGCCGCAACAGGTTTTCAAAAAAATTCAGGTTCAACTCTGAATTTTTTCATCTGCTCAGTAATCTTCAGCAAAACCATGAGCTTAAAACGGTTTTACCCCAGTACATAAATTCCACATCAGACTGGAATGAATTGAGCCGGGCTATCCCAGAAGCGGTGTATTTTATCAAGAATTACGAAGGGCTTAACAAATTTATAGATAATACAAAAGCGAAGAAACATCTGTCCCCGGCAATGACCTGCCTGCTGGCTGAAGTTTTGTGTAAAAGCGGAGATGCAACTCAAGCGGAAAAATTACTCGATCAGGCAATCAGACTTTTTCCGAAATCCTATATCCTCTACAGGCAGCAAATAAAATTACTTTCTGCGGAAGGAAAACTTTCACAGGCTGCAGCTTTAACTTGCCGGCTGCTTAAGAATGCCCCGCACCGGCGGGCCGACTGCTATCGACAGTTAATTGATCTGGCAAATCGAAACAACAACTGCAAAAACGCTTTAAAGTGGGCAAAGAAATACAGAAGGAATTATCCTAATTCTCTTGAAGCATGGCTGCTGCTGGCATCAATGCAGGACAAAGCCGGCTTTACCGTCAACTCTTTAAAGACCCTTGCCCGAGCCTCATACCGCTATCCTGACAATCAGGAAGTGCAGAGCCGTCTGCTTTCAACTTACCTGAAAAGCGGCGATTATCACGGTGCCGCAAACGCCTGCTGGAAGCTTTTACGCAAAGAAAAAAGACTTGATGGAAAACTTGAAATATCCCGCAACCTTTACCGTATCAGCAGAATTAGAAACCGGGTTGAGGAATTTAAAGAAAGGTTGAGCAGAATTCATAAAACCGCTCCTCAGGATGTTTTCCCCTTTCTGGCACTGGCTCAAATTGCAAGACGGGAAAATAACTTCAGCGATTATCGATTTTACCTCAAAAAAGCCTTTAGAATTGATCCCGGTAATCTGCAGCTTCTCTACAAACTGGCTGACTTTGAAGAAGAAGAAGGCAATCTTGACTCTGTAGAGTACTACCTGCGCCGAGCTACTAAAAATGACCAGTCCGGTAATGCTGAAATGCGGCTTGCAGCATTCTATTCAAAATATGGAGAAGAACGAAAAAGTTTTGACATTTATTTGAAGCAAATCAAGCGACATTCGCAGAAACAGACATTGTTATACGCGGCTGCAGCCATGATTTGCCGTCGCCAGCCGCAACACGCTCTCAACCTGTTAAAAACCGCAACCTTTACTCCCGAAGAACAGGCAAAGGCCGACTTTCTTAAAGGGTGTGCTTATGAAATGCAGGGGCAAAATAAAAATGCCATAGCTTGCTTCATCAAGGTGATAAAGGCTAGAAACTGCTTTAAAACTGCCTCAAAAGCAGTTGCAAAGCTAAGACCGGGCAACACCTTGATCAAGAACAAACTGCTGCCTTTTGAAACCCTGAAATTACAGAAACTGATGGCTCTGCCTTACAGCGTTTACAGTTACCGCCATGCCAAACGTTTCAATTCATGGGGCGGATCAGTTGTCAGCGGAGCGGCAATAAATATGCCGTATACTCCCGCAGAAGCAGAACTGTTTCCACTTGTCCATCTGAGCAAGCTTTCCGCTTTTCTCAATGAAAAACAGCGAAAAAAATTGCTTGGCAGACTTGAAGCAGCCGGCATAGAATACCCTGAATTCGCTCTGCTTGCAGGCTCAGGTCAGATGCATTCTGCCGATCTGGATGCTGAACTGACAAAGCATCAAAATGACCCGGTTATATTGCTGTTTATGCTCAGCAGCGCACATAATTACCTGCTGCGGGACGTGACACCTGAAAAACTGAACACCATCTTGAAAAAATTTATCCGTAACTACCCGAAATATATTCCGATCGTTACCCAGGCGGCCTTCAGCAATGTCCAGAATATTGACCCTGATTTGTGCAAAGCTCTGCTCAAGTCAATTTCTGCTGAAAAGCACGTATCAGAGCAGGTAATGACCCGCCTTGCCTACACTTTAGTCAATACTCCTGAATTATTAAAGCCTGAACAGCGTGAAATGATTGTCAGTATTATTGAAAAACAGCTGAAGCTGCAGGACCCTCAAACCGGCTACACCGTAACACAGAGCTTCCTCCCGATATCTCTTGTCTGCTACCTTGTTAAACAGAAAGACTATCATAAAGCAGCTGAAATTTTTTCCAAAGCACTGAAGAACGATAATAACCCAGCAGTTGGAACCGGCAATTTAGTCTATTACAGTAAGCCTCAGGAACTCGCCATATCCCCATTGCAGTTTCCGTTTAATCAACTGACACGAAGAGCTCCGGTACTGACTGCTGCAAAACACATGCTGCTGAGACTTCTCAATGACAAACAGAAAAAGAAATTTTTGCAGGCCATCGGCAATACTGCAAGCCTCACTGACGACCTGGCGCTGGCCGGAATGTTTAAGCAGCCAAAACTGGCCGACAAATATGCGGATTTAATACTGCAATCTCCCGCTTCCCGGCTTCCCGACCTGGCTTTAGCAGCCGCTTGGTACGGCATGAACAGCAACCCGGAAAAAGCAGTTGCCGCTCTTATTGCCGCTAGAAGATACGCTCTGTCAAAAGCAAACCGTAAACTGCTGGAAGCGGCAATTATCGGGTATGCTTTGTCAATTGAACAGACCGAGAGTCAGAAAAAATTGATAATCGATACAGCTGAAAGGCTATTGCGACTCAACCTCACCTTTAAGGAAAAAGCTTCATTAGCCGCCTCACTCCAATCTGCAGGTCTTGAAAAAGAAGCGGAAAAACTGGACAAAGCCCTGCTGCAAAATGCTTTGGTCAAAAATCTGGCTTATCAGGACAACAGTTTACATTCACCTGTAAGAAGAAATGCTGATCCACTTAAAAGGGCTAAAAAATACTTATACAATAATCAGCGCCGTCAGGCCGCAAAACTCATTGCCCAGCTTTACCGGCATGAGTTAAGCCTGATAAATGCCCAGACTCTCTCCAGGCTGTTTTACTCCAGCAGTACCAGAAAGCTTTTTAATCTCATTAAAGAGAATAAGTTGCAAAAAGAATTTATAAGTCTGCTGACTCCGCATAATAATCAAAACACCAAAAAACTGATTGAATACGGCTGGGCATGTTTCAAGCTAGAGAACTATTCTGAAGCGGAAAAAGCACTGCTGAAAGCCTTTCAGAATCAGCCCGAAAACCCGTTGACCTGCATTATGCTGCTGACTGCCAGTTTCAACACAAATACAGATATAGATACCATCAAGCTTGCTGATAAAATAAAACTGCAGCATTTCCTGCCAGTTTGCAGCGACTTTTATGCAATGTTCACCAAACCGGAAGACATGCTTGAATTTTACAGACTTTTGATCGGAATATTGCAGAAAAGTAAAAATGCAGCCTCAATAATCAATGTGGATTACTACCATGCTCTCTCAAACGTGCTGACTTATCCGGAGAAATCAAACAACTATTTCCGGAAAGGCAAGTCTATGAAATCAGTCTTTGAATATGCCGCTAATCCTGACAAATACGCTAATGACAAAACTGCGATTCAGGCTGTCAAAATTTACAGGAAACTGCTGGAGCAGTATCTGCAGCTCCCGGTATTGAGCACCATGGCCTTCCAGAGAAAGCTCCTGCTTTGCAAGGTGTCGGGAGTAAATACTGACACACTTTTTGACCAGGCTTTAAAAGTCGTCAAAATCAATGATAGAAAGACCAGCCCCTTTCTGGCCGGCAACCATAATAACATGATAAAGGCCGGCAATGAGCAGTTGAATTTACCGGACTTTGATTCATACATAATAAATACGGCGATAAAGCTGAATCGCCTGCAGGATCTTTTTACTGCTCTCGGGCAGACACATCGCGGGTTGAAAAAAGTCAACCAAATAAAGAAGATAAAAGAACTTCAGACTATCCCTGAGGAAAAATTCATAGCCGAAGCCACCAAAGTATTCCAGGGCTTCCGCTCCGCTCAACGCAAAGCTGAACTATTGAAACTGGTGCTTGAGGTATATCATTCAAGAAACCTCACCTGTGACACTATCCCAATGTTAAAGCCTTTTATAATCAGCATCATAAAGGATCACAACTCTCACCCGTATCTGAAGCCGTTGACCTCCTACTACAATAACTGCATAGCAGCTAAAAACGCTACGCCTTTGCTGGCAATACTGCGCTTTTCATGTGCTGAGTTAAACAGAATTTTCAAAAAGAATTTTCCATCCGGCGAATGCTCCAGACAAGCCCGCCGCATGGTAATAAGCTCCAATGCCTATAACGTGACCAATCTGCTGCTGGATAAACTGCTGCGCAACTTTCCAGAAAAGTGGTTCGATATATACCAGGCGGCCCATCCCCTGATATCAAATCTGAACCTTGAGAAGGTGATGCCGTGCCCGTTCAACTTCAGTTTTGCATTGCTCAGCAGTGATGTCAGTCCACTGGCGAACTCCCCTTTCAATAAACCGCTGGCTGAAATAGGTTACTACCCTTTCTACAGAAACGGTGCTGAGTTCAGTCTCCTTGAAGAAATCCTCAAGCAAGCTAAAAGCTACAATAAAAAAATTATTGCCGAACTCGATACCAGATTTTTGCCGGGAGCTCTCATCAAAGCCCTGCGTCACAGTCGTCATGCCAATGCAATTTTCGGCTGTTTTGCCGACAGACTCGGCGAATTCAAAGCTCTGCCTGTCGAACGACAGAGAAAATGGTTTGATATTATCCAAGGTATCATCAAATCAGGGAACTTAAGTGTCTTTAATATGAACCAGATGGATAAAGGCTGGAATTTTTATCAGCTCTACCGGGATTATCTCGTCGATAACAGCAGTAAAGTGCTCTCAAAATTCAAAACCGTATCCATAGAACAAAATCAGTATCATCCATATTCCAGAAAAGCGGCGAATCTTATCCTGAGCCTCGCGCAGTCAAATCCGCAAGCTGCAATGCAGGTATTTGAAACTGCATCAGAGAAACTGCGGCTGGCCATGCTCAGTTCAAGCTATCCGGCCCGCTACAGTTATACCTGTCAAATGCTTGATCAAATGCTTTATAAGTGCAGCAGTATTGCCGACATTGCAATCTACTATCGCTGCCTGCTGAAAACGGACAGAATTAACTTCAGCATGGCGCAGAATTTCCAGAATCGACTGCGCAATCAGTTTGAACATGCCTTGAACAGCGGCAACAACAGCCTTATGGTAAGGGCAAACTCAATGCTGAAAGAGATTGTTAAAAGGTTTAATACAGCATATCCTCCAATGCTTTTCCCTGCGCTGAAATGCCTCAATAAACTGTCAAAGCAGCAATTAAAAGAGCTGTCTGTAAAGTATCCATTGCGCTCCGGCTCTTCCGGAATAGAAAAAAACCTGGCGGTGGCGCTGCGAATTCTGCTGAATAACAAAAGCGGGCATAAACTTTCGCATAAAACCCAGAATTTTCTGCAGAGTTTTATGAAATGCAGCTCCATCCCTGAAGTGCTGCGGGTAACCTGGGGTATGGCAGCAATTGAGAGTGGAAAGTGTTCCAGTCTGGCAGTACCGCTGACAGAACCGGTCATAAAATATGCCCTTCATGCCCATAACAACTTATCTCCATACCAGCTGACCAGACTGATAGAAGATCTATATGTCAGCCCTGATACGGCTGAGACTGCCAAGGCGGCTGAACTGGCCGCCAGGTTCCTGCAAAGCCAGGTATATCACAACCTGACTTACTGGCAAAATAGAAATGCCCGAAAGGCCGCCAAGCTGTTGTTTCTATGCTATCGCGGCGGCTGTTTCAAAGAAGCACAAGCTCTGCTTAACAACAGTCAGCTGCAGTTGAGGCATTCAACCAACTCCATTATTGCGATCGCCAATGCCGGCAAAGTCAATGCAGTCTGCAGTTTCATCAAAAGCAACTATGCCGAACTTAATAAAATTCCTGACCTTATGCTCACTGCTGAAGGCTGCAAAACAGCCAGAGAAGCGTGTGAAAGGCTGTCAGGGGAGCCGGCACTTACGGCCAAAGTTATCTTTGCCTGCGCAAAGCGTTTCAAATATAACAGTAAAGGTAAAATTCTTATAAACCAATATACCTCCGACGCCAAAGCCGCCAGAGACTGTTTGAATGAAATTGACCGTACAGAATCAGTTAAAAAGGAAACCAGACAGCACTTGCTCCTCCTGCTGCTGCAGTCCGGTTTGATACATTCTGAACTCCCTTTGAAAAACCGGGAGCTGATCGTCTCCATCCCTATCACCAAACTGCTCAAAAGTTCAACGCTCGGCTTTTTGCATACGCTGGCAGATTACTATCTGGAGGATTTTGACAGCGGAAATATTCAAGCATTTCAGGGTAGAATAGATGAATTAAAAAAAGTTGCCGAATCAGCCACGCCGGAAAAAAGAATAGCCAGAGAACTGTGTATAGTCCTCGCCAGAAAACTGTGTGACTTCATGGTCCAGAAACCAACGATTGCCAAAGAACAGGCAGGGACGTTGCTTTCGTCTCTGCTGCAAACGCTGCAAACAGGTAATTCAAATCAGCTGCCTTATTTTAAAGCTGCAGCGATCTGTTTTATTTTTAACCGTGAGGCCGGATTCAAAAAGCTGCTGGAAAAGTCGAGCAAACGTCGTATGAGAAATCTCAATTTCAGACACCTGGCCCGCACCTGGCAGATATTCAGCGCTATGGGCAAAGCAAACCATTTTAACCCTGACCTGAAGTTTATTGCATTTCTTGAATCAGATATTCTCAATGCAATCGGCAATTTGAACAAGCCAAGATTTACAGCCGAACTCAGGGCCAGTGTCCTGCAGGTCATCAAGCATCTGCAGGATAATAAAGACCTGGACATAACCGCCTGCAACAGCCTGTTTAAGCTGATAGCCGGCAAGTTAAGCGCTTGTGAAAAAATCAATGTGGCGGCAGCACGGCTGATTGAACAGAAGCTTGCGCAGACTTCCTCTGTCACCTCATATCTTGAATTGATAGCAGCTTTTTCCGGATTGTCTGAGGAAATATCCAATTTTATATTCTTCAGCAACAGCTTCCGCCTCAGAAGCCTTAGCCCGGCTGACAGAAAAGCTATATTAAAGAAACTGCCGGCGATATCTGAAAATAACTATTTTGCCGGAAAAGCTCTTTTTGTACTCAAAACTCTGGAAGGTCAAATATCCTCCCCGGAACTGCTGCAAGTTGTGAGAGACAACCGGAGCTGTCTGCCGGAAAAGCTGTTTTCCTTTATCGAGCTTTACCAGAAAAAGCAATACCTGAATGAGCTCAATCTGCTATTACCTCAGTTGCTTCTGGACATGGAAAAAAACTGCAGCGCATTAAATGATATAAGTACTATGGCTGTGTTCATAAACAATTATGTGCCCGATAATAAAATACCTTTAGCCGCTTCAGTCTGTGTCAGGTGCCTGAATTCCTGCACTGAACACCAGAAACAAAATGGGAATCTTTCTCCTGCTGAAAAACTGGCTATCCTGGAACTTCTGGCAAAAACCGGTAATTGCAAACAGCTTGAGAGCATCAGCAAAAAACTTAATATTTATCCAATTCTGCATAAATACCCTAAAGCCTTTTATATGCTGGTAAAATACAATATGTATAAAACTATTGAAGCACTGATCAACAGTTATACAATTCGCAGTCATCGACAGAAGCAAATTGCTAATAAGGTTATTCTTGACGAAGCCTTTGATAGGTCTTTTAAAAACTGCCTTGCCGAGATTAAATCAACGGAGAATCGAGACCGGCTGTGTCTCCTCGTAGCCAGCCTCGCCCTTTCCAACGACAGCCGGGAAGGACGTATCTCAGCGGATATTCAGTGCCTGGGCGGCAACTATCTGCCTGCCGGATTTGTTTCATCTTCAAACCCGGCTCCACGCGACTCTTCAGCAGCCTGCCTGTCAGCCTTGAAGGCAATCTCGACAACCCCTTCGCCCCAAATAATCAAACTTATGAAAACGACAGGACTATACGAAACCTGGGAAAAATTGAAAAAATAATTTAAATAGTTTAAAATCATTTTACTTGCAGCGTTATATTAGAATCAGCATTATGGAAACAATCAATTCTTTCGTAGCAAAAGTACAGAGACGTCTCAACCGTTTTGTTGCAGTCGGAGCTTTTTTTACTGCAGCCTTGTGGGGGTTGAGCGGAATGCTTATTACCGCGCTTGCGTTCGTCACGCGTGGACACAGAGTAGTGCTCTGGTGGCTTCCAGTGTCTGTGATTCCAGCTGCTCTAATATGGCTGTGCCTTTACTTGAAAAGACACTACAGCTATAAGCGTGCCGCGTCTTATGCTGATCATCATTTTGGTTTTAAAGATGCCTTATGTTCTCAGCTGCATTTTTCCGGAAAAACCGGAGGCTTTTATACGCTGGGGAGAAAACAGGCAGAAAGCTTATGCAATATTAAACTCCTGAATTTAATAAAAGAACCGTTTCCACGGACAAAATTAATTTTAATAATGCTGTTGCTTTCTGCTGTAGCGGCTCTCACAGTTCTGGATGATTCAAAAACGGTGAGGCAGGCGGCGGAAAACCAGAAACAGCTTTTGAGAAAAACCGCAATCATCAATGAAGCTTTGAAAAAAGAACTCAAGGATATTGTCACCAGATTGACAGAACCGCAACAGCAGCAGCTGGAAAACGAGCTGCTGCTGCAGGCAATCAACCAACTGGAAAAGCATGACAGACTAAAAGCTGCGTTAAAACAATACGGGAATCTTGAAAATCGGATATCCCGCCTGATGCAGAGCTCAAACCTTGCAGAACAGGAACGGATGCTGCGCAGGATCGCCCGGGAGCTGATGCGGGATCCCCTGACCAGACAATTAGGTCGCAAGTTAAATTCTGGCAATTATCAGGCGGCAGCTGCCGAATTGATGAAAAATCGGCTTGAAAAAAGTTCTCCAGACTCAAAAATTGCTCAGAACAAATTTGCCAGGCTGCAACGTACAACTGAAAAAATGCATAATGCAACTGAATCAGATTCTCCTCAATGTTCAATTAAAAATACCTTGGAAAAATTGAAAAAATCTTTGCAGCAGGCCGCAGAAAAACGCAGCCAGTGTTCAAATGGAAAATGCTCTCAGAAAAGTTACAATGACAACATTGACAAAATGAATTCAGACCTGCAGAAACTTGCCGGACAGCTCGGCAAACTGCAGGCCATAAAGAACTACAGCAAACAATTGGAAAAAATGCGGCGCTTGTGCAGTATGGCCCAGGCAAAATGCAGACAGGGCGGCAAACTTCCAACCAGCAGGCCGGGAAATGAAGCGGGCAAGGGAGCCGGGCAAAAAGCAGGATCTGCAGCTGAAGGGAATTTTGACAATCAGCTTGCCAGCAGTATGAACAATGGTTTTCTAACCGGGTTGAAAGGAATAATAAATGAGGGCAGGTCAACTTCAAGCATAGAAGAAGCTGCATGCGGCGGCGGAGCAGCAAAGCGGCACTCCCGGGTAATAAAGCATAAATTCAAACGTCAGTTTGAAAGTTTCATCAAGAGAGATGATATACCGCCCCAGCTGAAGAGCGGCGTAAAAGAATACTTCACAACATTGCACCAACCGGAAAGGAGCGGAGAATGAAAACAATCACAGCCGTGCTTGAGTCTGAAAAACAGATTGAACAAGCGGTATCTACCTTCAAGGATACTTTTAATGTCCTGCGTTCGGAAATATCCAGATTCATAGTTGGACAGGAAGATATTATTGAAAATGTCCTGACCGCAGTTATTGCCGGCGGACACGTTCTGCTTGAGGGGGTTCCCGGTCTGGGAAAAACAGCACTGGTAAATACTGTGGCACAAGCGCTTAACCTTGACTTTAAACGCATCCAGTTCACGCCTGACCTGCTTCCGGCTGACCTGCTTGGAACTAATATTCTTCTGGAACGCAACGGTTCCAAGGAATTTGTTTTTCAGAGAGGTCCGGTCTTCACAAATGTACTTCTGGCGGATGAAATCAATCGTGCCACTCCAAAAACTCAGTCTGCCCTCCTGGAGACCATGCAGGAAAAAACCGTCACTGTCGCAAACACCACCCATCGGCTGGACTTGCCATATTTTGTGCTGGCTACCCAGAACCCTCTGGAGATGGACGGCACATATCCATTACCCGAGGCCCAGCTTGACCGCTTCTTTTTCAAGCTGCAGGTAAAAATGCCCGACCACGAACATTTTGCAGACATACTCGAACGCACTACCGGACTGCATACGCCTGAAATAAAACCGGTTACAGACGGAGGAACGGTACTTGAAATGGGCATGACGGCCAGACAGGTACCTGTTGCAGAGCCGGTACGTGATTTTATGATAAAACTGGTATTGGGAACCCATCCTGAACGTGAAACAGCCTCAGCTGAAGTCAAGCAGTTTGTTCGCTACGGTGCTTCGCCACGGGCTGCTCAGACCATTCTGCTGGGAGCGAGAATCAGGGCACTCCTTGACGGTCGTTTCCATGTCTCCAGGGAAGATGTCGTCGCAATAGCAGTCCCGGCAATGCGGCACCGGCTCATACTCAGTTTTGAAGGTCAAACTGAAGGGATCAGCACTGACGAAATAATTACTGATATTATTAAAGCCGCAAGGTGATTTCTAATGTTAAAGCTTACTGACCCGGAGTTTATCAGAAAACTGGAGATGCTGTCACTGCTGGCCCGGAAAGTGCTTGGGGGAACCTTAAAGGCTGACCGGAAAACAGCCAAAAAAGGCAGCGGCACCACATTTGCAGATTATACTGAATACAATTTCGGTGATGATTACCGGTCAATAGACTGGAATATTTATGCCAGACTGGAACATCTGGTTATCAAGCTTTTTGAGCTTGAAGAAGACCTGCACATTTACCTGCTGGTGGATTTCAGCCATTCAATGTACGGTAAATCGCGGCTTGCCAGGCAGCTGGCGGGGGCACTTGGGTACATTGCTTTAAACAACCTTGACCGGCTTACGGTTTACGCTCTGGCTGATCACTTGAAACCGATTTTGAAACCGGCTCACGGCAGGAACCGGCTGCTGCCCATGCTGCAGGCACTTGAATCAGCGGAATGCTTCGGGCATGATACTGATTTCGAACAATGTATTAAAGAATTTCAATCCCGGAAACACCGTTCCGGCCTTTGTATAATAATATCAGATTTCTTTGTCAGCGGAGCACTCGAAAAATCTCTTGACTATTTACTCTGGAATCGCCATGATTTATTCTGTCTGCAGGTATATTCCGAAACGGATGTCCAGTGCAAATTGCGTGGTGATGTCGAACTGCAGTGCATAGAAACTGGTGAAAAGAGACGTGTTACCATCGGTCCTGCGGAGGCCGCCCGCTTTACCGCAGCTGTCAAAACCTGGAACAACCGGGTGCAGCAGGCCTGCAAACAACGTGGTATCGGCTTTGCTACTGCACCGGTAGAAGTTCCATTTGAGCTGATCATCCAGAATATTCTGCGCCACGGAGGGCTGGTTAAATGACTTTTTTAAATCCAGCAGCTCTCTGGTGGCTGTTCCTGTTGCTGCCACTGGCTGCCCTGTACTTGCTGAAAGTACGCCCGGAGCGCCACCAGACAACATTGCTGTTCTTATGGGAAAAAGTTTTTGAAAAGAAACATTCCGCAGCTGTTTTCAAACGTTTACGCAACTGGCTGAGCCTGCTGTTGCTGGCAATAGCTTATACTGCAGTGGTACTGGCGTTGGCTAAGCCCTGCTTCTACCAAATTAACAAGCACCGCAAGTTAATTATAATCATTGACTCCAGCGCCAGCATGAATACGCTGCAAAACGGAAAAACTCTCTTTGACCGTGCCCGCACCAAGGCTGCAGCTATTATAAAAAACCTGCTCCCGTCGCAGCAGGCGGTTCTGGCTGCGGTAAGTACGGATCTGCGAATTATAACGGGTGCCAGCTCAAACCAGCATTATCTGCTCAAAGCCCTTGAGCAACTGAGACCAACAGAGTGTGCTATGAACCCTGATGCTTTATCTTTCCTCGCAAAGCACCGGGATTTCTGTCCCGGATCCAGGGCAATACTGCTGACAGACGGCTGCTTCCGCGGAGCCAGTAAACTAAAAGCCGTCGAAATGATCAGACTTGGAAAACCAAAACAAAATGCCGGCATCGTCGGTTTTGATATCATCCGACTGCAATCCGGCAAAAATAATGAGGCTGGAATTTTTATCAGCTGCGCCAGCACCTATCCAGACAACAGTGAAGTTGACCTGGTCCTGGCCCACGGTAAAATCGAAAATATTGTCAAGGTATTCCCCCTGAAACTGAAAAAAGGCATAAACAAACCCATTATACTCAAAATTGAAAACGCGGCGGCTGGCAAATGGTTTGCGATTCTTGACAAAGCTGAATCCTTTGCTCTGGACAATGTCACATGTGCCGTTCTAAGGGAACCACAGCCGGTAAAAACCGCAATTTCAGCCTCAACCAGTATTTATGAAATGCTGGTCAATGCATATCGCCACAGTAAGATCATGGAACTTACGGACAAGACTCCTGAAATAGTAATCTGCGAAGGAAATGTTCCTGAAAACATTGCGGCAGAGAAGTATATTATTTTCAAGCCTGAAAACAACAGTATCTTCTGGAAAGGTGCCGGACGCCCACAATCTCCTCAACACGCCGTCGTTGAAAAACCGGCACATCAGCTGGTAAAATTCTGTCGGCTTGATGAAGCCAAATTCGAAGAAATACAAGAACTCACTCCGCCGGCAAATTCAGTTATAGTAGCCAGCACTGCAAATGGGCAACCATTAATTTACAAGACAGCCCGCAACGGCAAAACAGCTTATGTCTTTAACTTCGACCCGATGCGGGGGGATTTTTTCCTGCAGGTGGATTTCCCGGTACTGCTGGGAGCGGCAGTAATGGACTTATGTGGGAAAACTCCACAACTGCCTGCGGTATTCAAAACCGGCTCCCTCCTGCCTGAAGCCGTAGCTGCCACCTTCAATGGCGGAAGTATGCTGCTGCCGAACAGAAAAATTGTTAAATACACCCCGGATAAACACCTGGTACTGCCTGGATTTTATACTTTGATGAAAAACGGACAGCGGCTGCAGTTTGCCGCAGCTCTGCTTTCGGTTCCAGACACTTTGCCGCCGCGACCTGAATTCAAGTCAACCGCTCAACCACTGGAAAGCGGCATTCCAGTAAGCTTTATACTGTTAGCCACAGCTCTAGTTTTAGTAACTCTGGAAGAAATATTGTACAATCGCCGCAAAGTCGGCTGAAAGTGAGGTTTTCATTGTGGGACTGAACAACTATATGCCTTTAATCTGGCTGCTCCTGCTGCTGCCACTGCTGCTGGCATTTCGCAACGGGCTGGTAAATCGTCCGACGTGGCTGCGCAGAGGTGCCTTTCTCTTGCGTTGTGCCGGAATATCAATGATCATTCTGGCCATGTGCCGTCCTTTTTTCGGCCAGCACAGCAATGCACGGCATTATGCTTTCTTAATAGATGTTTCAGATTCGGTCTCACTGCACAGCGCCGGAAATTCTCTTAAAAAAATAAAACAGGCTGTGTCCAGACTAGATAGCGGCGACAGCTGGGAAGTTTTTTATTTCGCAAGCAGCCTAAAAAAAACAACCCCGGACAAGTTAAAAAAGAAGCTGAAAAAACTGAAAAACGGCAAAGGCGGCAGGCTTTTTCGCCGCGATACCGCCCTGCCCGATGCCATACGCGCTGCGGCATTAACTTTTCCTGCTGGAAAAGAAAAGAAGATGGTTATCTTCTCAGACGGAATAAGCACCAAACCCGGACTTGAAGCTGCATTGAAAGGCTTTGAACTTCAGGGAGGAAAAATCTACCTTGAACCTGAAGGCGGCATAGATGCCAGAGAGGTAGCGATAATCGATTTTAAATCTTCAGGTAACGCAACTTACCCCGGAGAAACCGCTCGTTTTGAAATAACAGCTATGGCAAACCGCAAGCTCAGAGCGGAAATCAGACTGTTAAACCGCTCCGTATTGATCAAGTCAAGCCCTGTGCAGCTCGATCCAAACCAGCCTCGAAAAATTATTTTTGAAGTTCCGGTCATTAAAGAAAACAGTGCAGTCTGGAAAGCGGAAATTGTAGCACCCAAAGATCACTTTCCAGAAAATAATGTTTCATCCTGTATGCTGCAGGTTATTGGCCAGCCCAAAGTACTGGCATTGCACCTTAAACCGGCAAAGCTGGCAGGATTCAGACGGGCAATGCATAATCAGGGCATCAATATTGAAACTCGCGGCAGATACGGGTTTCCCGGTTCGATTCAGGAACTGCTTGAATTCAACGTTGTGCTGCTTGCCGACCTTCCAGCTGATGCGCTTACCACTAAGCAAATGCGGATGCTGCGCAGTTATGTCCGGGATTTTGGCTGCGGCCTGATAATGACCGGTTCAGAAAACAGCTTCGGGCTGGGTGGATATTATAAAACCCCGGTGGAAGAGGTAATGCCCTCTGTATCCAGATATGAAAAAGAAAAAGAACAGCCCTCAATCGCAATGGTTCTGGTAATTGACAAGTCAGGCAGCATGGGAGGATTGCCTATTACGCTGGCAAGACAGGCTTCAAAAGCAGCCGTGGATCTGCTTGGCAGAAGAGACCGGATTGGAATAGTCGCATTTGATGGGCAGGCCTACACAGTCGCTAAACTGACTCCGGCTGCAGAAAAAATGGCGATAAAAAGCCGGATTGACCGGATAAATTCTGGAGGCGGAACCAATCTTTTCCCAGCAATAGTAACCGCCGGCAATCTACTGCAGAAAGCCGATACCCGGCTGCGGCATATTATAATACTCAGCGACGGACAAAGCCGTCCCGGTGCATTTGAAGAGGAAGCTGAACGCCTGGCTCAAAACGGTATTACCATATCGACCGTAGCCCTTGGAAATGGTGCCCATCGTCTGCTGATGCGAAAACTTGCGCAAATCGGTAAGGGCAGGTGTTATGAGGCAGCAACCCCGCATTCAATGCCTAGAATATTTGCCCGTGAAACTGTAAAAGCATCTAAAACAGCTGTCAGGGAAGAACCTTTCTGTGCCATAAAAATGCACAGTGCACCATTTTTAGATGGTATAGATTTTGACAAGGCCCCCTACCTGCTGGGCTTTGTCATGACCAGAACAAAACCTTCAGCAAAAACCCTTTTATTGTGCGAAGACGGCTCGCCACTGCTGACATTCGGACAGTTCGGTCTGGGCAAAAGCTGCTGCTTTACTTCCGGCATAACTGCAGAATGGGCCGGAGAGTGGCTTGAATGGAATAGTTTTCCCAGGTTTTGGGCCCAGATACTTAGAGCGGTCATACCCACGCCGGAAAACAGCAATATCAGAACCAAAACAGTTAAACAAGGTGAGCTTACCTGCATAAATCTTACTTATACAGACGACAGAGGCATGCCGCTGCCTTCTGTTAAATGGGATGCCAGATTGACCGGCCAGGGAGGCAGTGTGCTTCCTCCTGTAAAAATCACCGAATCCGGCTACGGCAAATATTCATTCACCACCAGGCTGCCTCCTGATTTTACCGGGTCTCTAATGCTGCGCGACCCGGTTTCAGGACAAAATAAAACTGTCAATTTTGTGATGAACTATCCTCCTGAGTACCGTCTTGCAACCAGAAAACCGAAAATTTTGACCAAACTGGGAAAGCTGGAAGATGCCCTGTTACAGCAAGGCGGAGCAGCTTCCAGCCGGGATGCTGCCGCCTTGATGGCTGTAAGCGGACTGCTTATGCTACTGGGAGGAATTCTGCTGCGGCGTATTTAGTCTTCAGCCGGGCAGTTTTAGATGAAGAATAGGATAAGGCCTTCCGGTATTGTCTACAGGAGAGCGGCTGCTTACTTTAAATCCCATGTGCTCATAAAAGCCCTTTGCCGCAGGGTTCTGCTCATTAACATCGACACTGGTTACCCCAAGCTTCTTAATCGCATACTTTGTCAAAGTACTGCCAACCCCTTTTCCACGGCTTTGCGGAGAAACAAATAACATCTCAATATTTCCATCAGCAACACCGATAAAGCCAAGAATCCCGCCAGAAACGCCTCTGACACACCTGAGTTCAACCGCGTGAAGATATTGATTTAAAATGAGAGGTTTAAAAAATTGTATATCCTTTTCAGTCAAGAAATCATGCGTGGCCCTGACCGAAGCTTCCCACAGCTCAACAAGTTCAGGGTATTCACTTTCGGCAACACTTACAACCCGCATGGCAAAACTCCTCGCCAAATTTAATAAAAAATTGAACATAAACAACCTTAATATATTTATCTTAAAAGCTCCTGTCCTTCTTCATAAAAATGGATTTTAACACTAATTACAGGCACTTTCAAGCAAAATTGAATTTAGCAGCTGCAGAAAAGGTCCGCAATCACCCTTTGCGGAATATTTAAGCAGTCGACCGGGAACATGAAAATATAATTCTTTTTTTTGAAATTTTACCGTATTAAAAAATCATACCGCAATGATAACGACATGTATAAAACATCATTTATTTATTAATTTATAAAAATATTAAACAAATATATTCTCCCTATATTACTGGATCGGATTTTATGGTATAATCATATAAAATAACTAACAGCAGACCCCGGTACATTGAAGGCTGAAATGAACAAATTCTTTTTTCTATCAATTCTGTCGTGCTGCGTGCTGGCCAATGCCAAAGTGCAAATCAGCGAGATAAAGGTTAAGAAGTCACTGGTAGCCTGTTCGGTGCGAACCAAATACTTCAGGGCGTTTCTGGTCAACCCGGCCAAGTATAATTCTGCAAAATATTGCGATAATTCATTACGCGGCGGCTGGTTTAAAAATTTTATCATTAAAAATGCCGACAGCGGCATCATGGGCACTGGAGAATCCCCTTTTGCTGACTATCGATTTGGACTGGCGCAGGCTTTCGAACCAGAAATTGAGCTTACAAAGGGTCTGAAAGAAGCGGTTTTGCCCGGCATCGGAATCGCCGCAATAGAAAACAATACAATCGCGAAAATTAAAGACTTTTTCCCATGGACTTTCAATATCAGTCAAAACAGCGATAAAAGCATTGTCTCCTTTTCACAAAGTTTCAAAAGCAAAACATCAGATACAGCGTATAAGCTTCGCATAGACTGTGTTTTTCAAGATAGCGCTGAAGTTATCATTAAAGGAGTTTTTTTGAATACCGGAAAGCAGGAAATACGCGGCGGCATCTGCCCAATGCCGATATTCAAGCGCGGACTGGAAAAAAAATGCTGGATAAGCGTTCCTCATATAAGATCCAGAAAGATTAAGAAAAAGCGGTGGAATTACATCAACACTAATCCGTTGAGTGTCGAAAAAATGCGAGATTACTATGAATTCAGCTCACAACGTCTGTCCAAAGCCAAACGCTGGATAGCCGCTGGAGGTATGCAGGACAAGGAACTCATGGTCTTTGTATCCGCCAGGCCTTTAGACAAGGTGCTGTTCTGGAAAACCCCAGGTTTTTTCTCGATCTCTCCAATGATCAACATAAGAGTAGCACCGGGCAAACGCCTGACCTGGAAATGGAAATACATTTTCGGCAGAGGCCTTGACCGGATCGATGCCGTTCTGAAAACCGGCCTGCTGTCGTGTGAAATATCTCCACGCAGCTCCACCAGTAAATATTTTAAGGGGCGACTGAAGTTCCTTCCCTATAAAGAAACCAGAGATATAACCATTGATGCAATAGTTAAAAACTCGCGACGAAGAATTATATCCACCGGAACTTATGATATGCTGCAAATGTCTCCTCTGCAGCCGGATTACGCCAATATTAAGCTCAACAAACGATTTCGCAAAAATCGACGCTATCTGATGGAAATCGAAATATTTAAGGATAACTCACTTATCGATTCAAATTCAGATTTTCTATATCCTTGATTTATCAGTCAAGAACCGCTTGTCAAAAACAATATTTCAGCACAATTTTAATTCTCATCACGTCTTTCCGGTGCCAGTCGGTAATTTGTCAAAATACCACACTCACGGCGGGCACGGGCCCAGCTGCCATTGCCGATTTTTTTCATACCGGCAGCCAGTAAATATTGGTGGTTTTTGCGCATATTTGTGTATGAAAGATTTTCATTCTTCTTGAACAAATCAAGTATTTCCTTTTTTATCTCATCTTCTGTCATACTGCGGCGCAGCCTGACATCCTTATATCTGATGCCGGATGATTTTAGAGCCATACCCCAGTTATCAAAGCGCTTAATAGCAGCCATATACAATGATTTATGCTCATTCTGGACATATTGTGAATGCAGGGGTTCCTCTTCTCTGGCCAGTCTTCTAATTTCATCAATAACTGCTTGCCTCGTCCAACTTTTGTATTTGCGTATTTTACTGTAGTCAAGCCCGCAGGATTCAATCGCGTCTTCCCATGATCCAAAAATTCGCTCAGCTGCTGCGTAAACATCCGGATAATTTGTAGCGTAATAGTATGAGTTGAGCGGCTCCTTGTCTTTCCTCTGCAGAATATGATGCTCAATCATTTCCGCGTGCCAAATTCTCTTAAACATTTTTTTCCCTTTCATATGAGAAAAATAATTTTGTAAAAAACACTTAAGCTTACTCCTTTACCATCTTATCACTGTAATACTTAAAATCAAGTATAATCAGGAGTTACATGGAAAAACTCTTTTAGATCACATTCAGCTAGTAATGTCTAAAATAAAGCGGCTCCTTCATCAAAAAAGTCATTATCTGCAGTAAAATTCTCAAAAAAAACATCTTACCGGTCAGGTATTAAAGAGCAAAACTTTTATTTGATATTAAAATATCTATTTAGTCAGGAATTTTTTATCTCCCTTGTAAATTAGGCAAGCCTGCTTAATATGTAAATTTTCCTAAAAGCTTAGATATCAACATTTGAAACGTTTATTTCAACTGATAAAGCCTTTTTCAAACATCCTTCATTTGAGCTCAAAGCAACAGAATTTTTTATTTAAAAAAAAACTCTCAATAATAAAATCTGTCTTAAAAACGATAAAAGGCATAAAATTTCGAACATTTTTTAATTTGATAATGTCGAATATTATAATCGTTATCGCTTCCACATATGAGAATGAACAACAGTTCACCCTAAATCAAGCGATGTTGTCGTCATAACAGAAATAAGAGGAGCAGAGGCCTCAAAGTTTTTGCGTTGAGAAAGGGAGGTTTTATGTCCGGATTCGGAGTACTGAAGCAACCAAAACCATTTTACTTAATATTTTTCCTCGAATTCTGGGAGCGTTTCGGATATTATGGCGTCCAAGCGATTGTTACCTTGTACTTTGTTAAACACCTCGGTTATTCTGAACAGCAGAGCTTTGCTGTTTTTGGTTCATTCTTTGCTTTGGTTTTCGGTCTTGCCATGGTCGGTGGGTGGCTTGGTGACAAAGTAATCGGAACCAAGCGTACTATTATCCTGGGTATGCTGACCCTCCTGAGCGGCTATTCATTTTTAACAATAGCCAATAAGGAAACGATCTTTATTGCGCTGGCGATGATAGTCGCCGGTAACGGCCTGTTCAAAGCCAATCCCAGCAGCTTGCTTTCAAAATGTTATGAGCGGGACGACGTCAGGCTTGACGGTGCTTTTACCATGTACTATATGGCTATTAACCTGGGTTCATTTGTATCAATGTCAGTAACTCCGCTGATTGCATCACGTTACGGCTGGAATCAGGCTTTTTCGCTCTCTGCCATCGGCCTTGCCTGCGCTTTGCTCAACTACTGGGTACAGCGTAAAAGCCTGCTGCATGTCAAGTCAGAAGCCGGCGACCAGCAGCTTAATTTGAAATACCTGGGACTAACTATTGCTGGAATTATTGGCTCAGTTTTTGTCATATCCTCTCTGCTGAAACACGCTACTGTTACTAATATAGCGGTTGCGGCAATATCTTTAGGTGGAATAGGCCTTTTTTTGAAAAACACTTTCCAGCAGCAAGGTAAAGCCCGTGCCAGAATGCTGGTAGCTCTGGTTCTGATTGTGCAGGGGGTCATATTCTTTGTACTTTACGGCCAGATGCCGACCTCGTTAACTTTTTTCGCAGTACATAATGTAAATAATCATTTGCTTGGCCTGAATATCAACCCGGCCAGTTATCAAGTATTAAATCCGCTGATTATTCTTTTAGCGTCGCCACTGCTGGCTGTTGTTTACGCTAAGGTCAAAATGTCGCACCCGACAAAATTTGCGTTAGGCATGACTTTTTGTGCCGGCGCTTTTTTATTAATGTACTTTGTCAGATTCGCCGCTACAAATAATCTGGTGTCACCGGCATGGATGGTCGGCACTTATATGCTGCAGTCCATTGGCGAACTTCTTGTCAGTGCCTTAGGAGTTGCCATGGTTGCCCAGCTCTGTCCGCGCAACATGGCAGGATTTGCCATGGGAGTATGGTTTCTGACAAGTATGATTGCAGGCCCGATCAGTGCCAAAGTAGCCTCGTTCTCATCACCCGCAGCGGGAGCTGCTGTATCAGCTGAAACTTCACTCTTGACTTATTCTAATGTATTTACAAATATTGGTTTATTTACCTGTGCGGTAGCCGCCCTGATGTGGCTGGCTGTTCCTGTTTTGAATCGGCTTATAAGAGATGAAGAAGCTGAGGAACCGGAAAGTATTCAAAACGGAGAATACGAACTGGAACAAGCGGTTTAATATTGTTTTTATTGTGGATTCAGCAGTTGTTTAAATACAACGCTTTTCCACTTTCGTAGAAATTGCGTATAGAGGATCTCATGCATTATGCATCGTCACTCTATTAATATGTTCAAATTAATTAATAATGGTTCAAATTAATAAGACAACTCAATAATTATATTACAATAAATTAAACCATATTTTCGAAGAAACAATGCATTAACGACTTTATGGTTAATCACAATTACATGTTCTTTAAATACAACCTTTTTTGCATTTAAAATACATCAAATTCTATTTTAAACACGTTACAAATTCTCATTGTGAGCAAAGCATTTACGTTTTTTTTACAAACATTTGCTTTTCATTCAAATAATAATTAATATTTATATATAGGCACAAATAATTTAATAGGTGTAAAAATGACCGTCCCAACAGGAGAACAGGCATTAAAACTAGAAGAAAAACGCAATCAATTCCTTGCGCTCATCCGTAAAACCCCTGGTATATCACGTCAGGAGTGTGCCAGAGAAATGCGCGTAAGTACATTTTACGCCAGCAGACTGGTGCCTGAGTTGATTGCAGAGGGCATGGTAATTGAAGCAGAAACCAACGAGCCGGCTGCCGGCCGTGGTCGACCGTCCAAGCCACTGCATCTCAATCCTGAATATGAATACTTCGCTGGAATTGATTTACAGGCAGACCACTGGCGTTTTGTCATCATCGACTTTCAGGGCAATCCAAAATTCACCCTTTGCCAACGCTATCAGGCCTGTAATACACGCGAAGAATATATCGAACAGCTCGGAAACCTTTTTACCGAAGCACTCGAAAGCGTCAAAGACATCTGGCCCAAGGTAAGCGCGCTCGGCGTCGGCGTACCTACTCTTTTTGACAAGGAAAGCGGGATCATCAACAACTATGAAATCCTGCCGAACTTCAAAAATATTCCGGTTCTTGACATCTATCGCATGGCCACCGGGAAACCGGTTTTCATGTCTCAAGGGATCTTTAATCTGGCAACTTTTGACCTTTGGAAGCGTCCCCTGACCTGCACAAAAACCGTGATGCTGACTGCTCAGCAGGCCGGCGTCTCCTCGGCGCTTATCGCCAACGGCAAAGTAATTTGCGGCTCAGGAATGAAAGCCGGGCAGACCGGGCTTTACGGCGTGGCCAATAAACAGTTCCTGAAGGATGTTTCAGGCCTCCATGCCATCGCCGACAGCCTTCCCAAGATGCCTGACGGCTTCTGGAAAGGCGAAGCAGACGCTATCAAGGAAGCCCTTCGCAAGCCGAATATTAAAAGAGTCATTCACGGCGCCATGGACAACCTGGCTATGGCCATGGTGAATATCGCTGCGTTTACAGCACCGGATGAAGTTGTAATTTCTTCACCTCTGCTGAACGGAGAAAATGCTATCTGGAAGTACTTTGTACAGAAATTCAACCAGTTCCGCGAAGAACAGGGACTGGATCAGCTTTCTCCGCAAATAGCAGATAAATCTGAATTCAATGCAGCAATAGGCGCTGGCCTGTTTGCACTTGAGAATCAGTATCCATGCTGCGAATAGCTTTGAATGCTGAAAAGCCCTGTCATTTCCGGCAGGGCTTTTTTTTGCCTGAAAATCAGCTATTCAAAAGTAATGATGCCAAAATCATCAGGCGCATGGAAATTAAGCTCGCGAATCGGTTGCCATGAAGCCCAGTGCGGGTGTGAAGTGTCGTCTCCGCATTTATAAAAATTGGCCTGCCACCTCCGACTGGACACATCTCCTGTCGTCATACCAGTGGTTTTACGGAAAAGCTCAAATGGGACATAGAATCCCAGCTTCCAGTTAATTTCATCAGTTATCTCCGGATCAACAACAGACGGCATAGTGGTAAAAATCTCCATACCTGCAACGTCTTTTTCAGTCAACGGATCACGCTGCCTTCGGCCCTCCAGATTCCAAATATGGCAGACCAGCAGATTTCCCCCGCAGTTAAATTCAAAATTCAAATACCCGTTACCACCCTCCGGCCAGACAAAAAACTCTACGCAGCTGTCCCGGCAGCAACCAGCTTGAAACTGCGTCGACAAACAGCGTACATACCTGTCATTGACATTAAAAAAACCATAAATACCGGCATCGTCATATAACATTTTGCAGCGGGTATCCGGTCGATGCCCGGTTCCTTCTTTTCTGAAGCAGGAAACCCTTAATACTTCTGCATTTTTCCAGGCACCTTCTTCCCAGACATCACTGAACTGAACCTGCTCCCCTGCTCTCCTGACCTTATAGCTCATCTTATGATTGCCCGCTTTATCTGTTCAGCGGTAATAACCCTGACCAGCTTCGGGCGGAAAGTTCCGTCCTTGCCCTTAATTACAGTCTTTACTATTATATCTCTCTGAGCGTCGCGCTGGGCGTCAATACTGATACTCCCGGCAACTCCCGGGAAATTCTGAATCTTGTATAACCCGCTTCGAATATCTTTTCCAGGAGCGGTAGACTCAATAGCTCTGGCTGCAATATTTACAGCATCATAACCCTGCGCCTCACAGCTGCCAGGAGCTCTGCCAGTCTGTTTTTCAATAGCCCTGACAAAAGCCTTTGTCCGGGGATTTCTCAAATCTTTTGAAAACATGGAGGAAAAGTAACATTTACCTGGTTTATCGCCGCAGTTTTCATAAAAATATCTTTTATCCCAGCCGTCACTGCCAAAAATTGGGCTGCTGAACTGCATTATACGAGCCTGCCGCACCAGTCTGGCCGCGTCTTTCTCATAACATGCGGCAAACAGCCCCTTGACTTTCGCTTTCATCATAGTCTCAAGCTGTTCTTTAAAGTCCTGCTGTCCACCATAAAAACCGGCGCGCTTAAGAACCTTGCCACCAAAAAGCTCGAAATAACACCCGAACTTGCGACCGAGATCCCGGCTGTAAGTCCCGTGTTCATTCATATCCATCAAAACTCCTATCCGGGTGACCAGCCCAGCCTCATAAGCAAAAAGTGCCATCGCAGCAGCCTGGTAGGAATCGCGAAAACATGTTCTGAAAACATAAGGATTGCGCTCTGTAATAACATTATTGGTCGCTGTGGGGGTTACCAGAGGAATTTTAAGACGGTAGGCATACGGCTTCATCGCAAGCGTACAATTGGTCGAATAAGCCCCCAGAATCATAGTAATACCGCTGACCTTGGCTAAATCCTCAAAAGCCTTGCCGGAAGCCGCGGCATCGCTTTTATTATCAATAATCACCAGCGACAGCTTTTTACCGTTTACCCCGCCTTTCAAATTTATTTGTTCAGCAGCCAACTGCATCCCGGCAAGCACCTTCCTGCCGCCGTTTGCAAATTTGCCGCTTACTGGCAAAACAACTCCTACCTTCACGGTCTCTGTATCTTGACTGGCAGTCCTGCAGCCGGCAGTCAGCAAAAGCATTGCCGCCGCGAAAGCAGCTAATCCTTTAAAGACTTTCATATCGACCCTCACATTTTATAAAATTATTCAGAAAGATAAAATAGCACTGATGCCTAAGCTTGCCACTGTTATTTTAGCCATCAAATAAGATTGTTGCAAAAATATTTATGATAAATATTGCGATAATGCATTGCAACACTATATTTTTATCATATTTAACTCGAAATTAAAGGTTCAGAGGAAACATGCACACACTAATGATTATAAATCCAGGGCATTTCCATGCAGCCCTGGTACTGCGTCAACCGCACCCGGCAATTAACAACGATGTCTACATTTACGCTGAAAAAGGCCCGGATATTGAAAATTTTATGCAGCTGGCTGAATCCTTCAACAGCCATGAAAGAGGCACTTGCTGGCAGTTTCACCTTTATACCGGCAAGGATTATCTCGAAAAAGCCATCAAGGAGTCAAAAGGCGATATTGCCATTCTGGCAGGAAAAAATGATCGCAAAATATATGAAATGCAAAAACTGCACAATGCCGGCATCAGCATTCTTGCTGACAAACCGTTAACCATTAATGCGGAAGGTGTAAAAATCCTCAGGAACATCACTTCCGGCGGCGCAGTAGTAAACGATATTATGACTGAACGCAATGAAATACATTCCGTACTGAAAAAATATCTGATCCAGTCGCCGGATGTTTTTGGAAAGCCCGATGTTGACAGCGGCAAACCGGTTTTTGAAAAGGAAAGCATTCACCATCTGTACAAAACAGTAAATGGCAGGCCTCTGATTAGACCGGCATGGTATTTTGACGTCAATATTCAGGGAGAAGGCATTCTGGATGTAAATACTCATTTTGCGGACCTGATAAAATGGTCACTTTTTGATAACCAGATTATCAGAGAAGATGATATATGCTTGAAATCAGCCAGACGCTGGCCGACAGAAGTCCCGCTGGAAAAGTTCAAGACCATTACCGGTCAAAGTAATTTTCCAGCCTCACTTGCAGCTGATATTGAGCAAGACGCGCTTAACCTGTTTGCCAATGGTGAACTTACCTATACTATTAAAGGGATTCCCGCGAGACTGAAAGTTGAGTGGGCACTCGAAGCCCCTGCCGGCAGTGGCGATACTCATTATTCTGCAGCCCACGGCACTAAAGCTGATATTGTTATAAACCAGAGCCCCGCAACCGGCGGCGCGGTTAAACTAAGCATAATTCCCCGGCAGAACTCTGCTGAATTTGCCAAGGCACTGCGTCAGACTCTTGAGAATTTTCCAGTAAAAGGAGTTAAGGCTGCCAAAGAAGCCGATCGATACATTATACAGATCCCAGCCGACAAGTGTCCAGCTCATGAAGCGCACTTTGCCATGGTACTTGATGAATTCCTGGCAGCCACAGACGAAGGCGGACTCAAAAAATGCAATGCATCCGATCTGGTGGCAAAATACTCGCTGCTGGCTCAGGCCAGAGAAATGGCTCTGAAAAACACCTGACTCCATATTTGAGAAAAAGGCTTGAAGCTGCGAAGCAGTGCGGCTTCAAATTAACTGACAAATCTTTTCTAAAACTGCTTCCGGCTCGGCCATGCGGCCCAGACCGTCATCGCCACAGGCAACCCTGCCTGCTTCAGGGCCAACAAACTCTACACAGCGGGACTGAAGCAGTTTCAGGTTATCCTGAACCGCAACATTATTCCACATTCTCGGGTTCATTGCCGGTGCCAGCAGGACTTTACCAGTATGCGCCAGAGCAAAAGTCGTTAATGCATCATCTGCAATACCGTGCGCGTATTTCCCGATAAAGTTAGCTGTACACGGCGCAACAACCAGCAGTTCCGCCCGCTCCGCCAGGGCTATGTGCTCCGGCTGCCAGACTGGAACATCCCACAAGGAAACCGTAACCGGGTTGCGGGAAAGCGTAAAAAAAGTGCGTTCAGTAACCAGCTCAAGGGCAGCTGCCGTCATAATAACATGGACATCATAACCGGACTGCACCAGTTTGCTGCATAAATCCGCAGCTTTGTAAGCGGCAATACCACCGGTAACTCCGAGCACCACACATCTCTTTTTTTGTTCAGGCATCGTATTTATCCTCCGGCATTCGTTTTACAGCCAAATGCAAAGACCTGATCAGGTTCACCATATCAGTGACAGCCTGGTCAAGATCATCATTTTCTATAACATAATCATATTTTTTCCAGAAGCTGATCTCATGCCGCGCTTTTTCCAGACGCTGCATGACCTGAGCCTCGGAATCTGAAGCTCTGCCCCGTAAGCGCTGCTCCAGCTCCTGCAGTGACGGGGGAACTATGAAAATAAATTCAGTACAGGCTTTCAGCAGTTCATCTTTTTCTGCAGCAGCCTGAATCTGCAATGCACCCTGAATATCAATATCCAGAAATACGTCTTTGCCATTTTGTATTTTTTCAAGCACTTCACTTTTCAGGGTACCATAGCAGTTACTGAAAACCTCAGCGTATTCAATGAAATCCCCGCGCTCAATCCGCGCAGCAAACTCATCCCTGGAAACAAAGTAATATTCACGCCCTTCCTGCTCTCCCGGCCGCGGCTGGCGGGTTGTACAGGAGACAGAAAATCCCAGCTCCGGCATTAATTCACGCACTCGGCTGCAAACCGTGGATTTACCGGTACCACTGGCTCCGGAAACCACTATGAGTATTCCATTACGAACTGTTTTATTATTTCTCATATATCATTAGCCTCAAGCTTTATAAACGTTAGGGCCTGCCGGAACCGCATTACGAGTATCGATAATCAAACCAGCGTCCTTGACCAGCTGCTGGTAATCAATATTATCATGCGCTGTAGAAATCAACACTACATCATATTCAGAAGCCCGCTCAATCGGCACGCTCGGAGTTCCCTCAAACTGCGGCCATTCACGCATGTGCGGGGCTTTCAAACAGTAGGGGTCATGAAAATCCACCTCAGCGCCACGCTCTTCAAGCAGTTCCCACAACTTGAAACTGGGGCTTTCGCGCGGGTCGTCCACATTTTTCTTATAAGCCAGCCCGATAATCAATATCTTGCTGCCTTTCATGCAAAGCCCGTTTTTATTCATAATCTCGAGCATCTGCTGTATGACATGGTAGGGCATGTTTGTATTAATCTCACCAGCCAGTTCTATGAATTTTGTCGGCGAATCATATTCTCTGGCTTTCCAGGTCAGGTAAAAAGGATCTATCGGGATGCAGTGCCCCCCCAGCCCCGGCCCGGGATAAAACGGCATAAACCCGAAAGGTTTGGTTTTGGCAGCTTCAATAACTTCCCAGACATCAATGTTCATTTTCCCGAATATCACTTTAAGTTCATTCGCCAGCGCTATGTTGACAGCACGGAAAATGTTCTCCATTAACTTGGTCGCCTCCGCGGTTTCAGTCGAAGTTACCGGTACCGTCTTGCAGATAATAGTGCCATACAGCGCCTCAGCCGCTTTCAAACTGGCATAATCAATACCCCCAACAACTTTGGGTATGTTAGCAGTGGAAAATTTATCGTTATTCGGGTCTTCACGCTCTGGAGAATAAGCTACCAGAAAATCTCTGCCCGCTTTCAAGTTTGTGCATTTCTCCAAAGCCGGGATTAAAACATCACGGGTAGTTCCTGGATAAGTAGTTGACTCCAGAGAATAAAGCTGCTCTTTTCTGACATAGGGAGCCAGCGATTCGGCTGTATTGACAATATAACTCATGTCAGGCTCACGATGATGAGTCAGAGGAGTAGGCACACATATAATAATAGCGTCACATTCAGCAGCGCGCGAAAACTCAACAGTGGCATCAAACAAACCAGCGGCATTAATCTCCGCCAGCTGCTCGGAGGGGATATGCTTGATATAGGTTTTTGACGCCTTGAGCGCTTCAACCTTTTTCCGATCAATGTCAAGCCCCAGTACCGGAAACCCGGCCCGGCAGAATTCCAGCACCAGCGGCAATCCGACATAGCCAAGCCCGACCACCCCGATCTTAGCTTCCCGCTTTTCAATTTTCTCAATAAGTCTCTCTTGCATAGCTTATCTCTTTTCGTTATTTTAACAGCGTTTACAGCTGCAGTAATATTCGCTCACAATTTCCAAATTAACTCCAAACACTTAAAAATCAATCCATTTAGCTGTTATTTAGTTCCAAGGAATCCCCTGCACTCCTTTTCCCATCCAGGAAAATTCCAGTTTAATGGGAAATCCCGGCATTGCTGTGGCTTCACCACATTTATAACGCATCCCTGCGGCTTTTCCTCATAAAAAATGCAGCGTCCTCCTGAGTGTTCAATAAGGGTCAAATTGCGGCGATCATGGGTTAGTTCAGTATATAAATCTGTAAATTCCTCGACTGGTATTTCAAGAAAAGCCGCAATCTTCTCTGCCTCGCCATCCCGAAGCCTGACATACCCCGGCCAGCAGCAACAGGTCCCGCAGCGTGCGCATGTGAAACTTTTATCCGCCATAATGCACCTAAAAAAAACAGGGTATTGCCGCAGCCATACCCTGTGATGTTCAAAAAAATCCTGACTTATTCAAAACTTTCGAAAGTTAAGTCATCCCCTTTAAGGTCAATAAAGAAAATACCGGTAATGAAATCAGCCATATCAATTGGATGCAGATAAAATTCGACTTCCAGTCCAAGCCCGAAAGCGCCGCCTATTTCCCAATAGTCACGCGCACCTTCATATATGTTGTAAATACGCTGTTCTGGACTGCAGAAACCCTCATAATGCTCCCAGTACTCTTTTACCAGGCGGGTAGTATGGGTTCTTTCAGTATCCTCGGCCCCCATACAGATAAAAGCCATATTCCAGCCATTCTGCAGGCCTGCGCCATACTGGCGGTTATAATCTTTAATCAGCTTGGCAGTCGCGCCGATCCCGGCCCCGAACTGACACGCGTGAGTAGCTTTAAATTCCAGACGGGCAACAGGTCCGACGCCAACATTCAGTGTAAACATATCGAATGCGTCAATAATTCGATTTGGAATATACAGAAAAATTTTATCTACAACGCCGTCCGCCTTGGCACTGAAACCAGTGGTCAGCATCATGGCGCAAACAAACAAAAAAGCAATCTTTTTCATTGACCGATCCCCATATTTTTTGGAATAGTTTTAACTTTTGCTCTAAAATATATTAAATCTTATCAAGCCGTAATATCAATTATTAAAGTAATCATTTTTTGCGTTTATGCAAACCGGTTTCAATTATATTTTTGCTAAACCGCAAAGGCGAAAAAAAAGGCTGAAAAATATAATATTATAGTAATAAGGCAGGTTACTTCAATGGGCGGCAGCCTGCCCTGCCGCCGGTCTCATAAATGCATTGTTCCTGTTATGTTAATTTTGATAAAATCTCGGACCGAAGTGATCAAATGTTTGAAATTTAACGATTTTGATGCTATTTTCTTATGTTCACAACTTTTAATATAAAAGATTATCGAAATTTTCGGGGTCGTCTAATTTCTTTTGACAGGAGACTGAGATGAAAGCATTCAATGTTTTATTAAGCATTCTTGTTCTTTTGCTTGCTATCGCTTCCGCGGTTTTTTCCTACTTCCTTTTTGAAAAACGCCAGCAGATGATACTTGGATGGGAGAAAATGGCCAAAGCCATAAACCAGTCTGCCACCAGCCTTGACAGCGGCAGCGGAACAGAAATAGCCAGACAGGTATCCGCAGAAAACCTTTCACATAAGAAGTACAGTGAACTTGACAATCACCTGCCGAAACTGAATGAACTGTCTCAACAAATTATCCGGCAGCGTGATGATTTTTCAAAAACCCTGCGCAAAATAGCGCATGTAATCGAGCTGGAGAATACGGCTGATATCCAGGAATTTCAGAAACTGGCGACTTATTCCCCGAACAAGACCAGAGTCGTTGAAGGCATTGAGCATATGAAAGAACGGCGTGACCGCACGCTGCGGATGATTTGTGCAACGGCGAAAAAGGTAGGGGCCTCTGTATCGGTAAACGACCTTCAAAGTGATAATTACGCGGGTGAGTTTAGAAAACTGGATGATAAAATTTCAGCGATTCAGAGCAAGTTCAGCGCCTATAACAGCAATTTCAAAAAGATTGCCAGTTTGGTCGGGGCACCGTCACCGACTTTCAGCGACAGTGAATACAAAAGTTCTATCGCAAAAATCGCCAGCTCAGTCTCCAGTATGAAGTCTGAGTATGATTCCGCCAAAAAGCAGCTTGAAACTACAAACAGCAGGATAGCCAAGCTTAAAAATACTATCACTGAAAAAGACGGACAGATTTCCAGCCTGAACAAATCCCTTACCGTTAAAGAAAAAGAAATTGACCGCCTTGCAGGCATAATCCACGGCAGCAAAGGCGGAGCCAAAAAACTTGCAGGACTCAAGCTATGGCAGACAGGTTCTCCTGAATCCCGGCGCGCCGTCCAGGGCAAGGTAATCGAAGTAAATGACCGTTACGGGTTTATTGTAGTAGACCTTGGCAGGAAAACCCGTGTTAAGCAGCATATAGGCAAAAAGGTTAACAACGTTGACCCGGTCATTCAAAATAATGCCGCTATGATTGTCGCCAGAAGTCTTGATTCCGGCGACGGCGAATTTGTTGGCAAGATCAAGCTTTTCAAGGTTCACAATGACTGCTCAATTGCCAAAGTAATTCCCGGGTCAACCGGAGATCGCAGAGTAAAAGTTGGTGATACCGTATACTTTTCTAACGAACAGATTGCTCAAATGATGAGCAGCAAATAAAGCTGGAGGCATTACCTTGTTTGCATCAAAATTCTTTCTTTTAATGATTTTGCTGGCTTTATTTGCCATGTGCGGGACGCTATATTTCCAGATAGGCGAAATGCAGCAGTATGAGCTGATGAACACCATTATGGAGCGTTACTTCAAGTCAGCGAAGCCAACTGTAGTACCTGAAGTAAGTAAATCCGTCCCGGACAAAACTGATAAAAAAGTGGAAAAAGCAAAAAAAACTGAATAGATACCAATGAAAACATCAAATCTTTTTATACTTATTGTTCTTTCGGCCGCGATTCTGGGCTGTACCTTGCTGAGTGGTTGTATGACCGAAGCTGAGAAGCGAGGCTACAGCAGCATACCTCAAAATTATCCTGCGACATGGGAACAGAAATCTATTCCCGGTAATTAACAATTTTTTTTGATTCTGAGCTTGCTAAAAGCAAAAAACAGGTTATTATAAGGTTTCCTCTGGATCGGGGTATAGCGCAGTCTGGCTAGCGCATCTGCTTTGGGAGCAGAGGGTCGCAGGTTCAAATCCTGCTACCCCGACCATTTTTCTCCTCAAAATCTTTCTTTTAATTTTCATTGTATAGTTTTTTGCAGTTCGAAAGATCTCAAAATAAAGAACAGACCATCGTGTCTTAATTTTTTCGTTAATCAGCAGATTTTTCAAAAACAAGTCGCTGGAAAGATCGATTTTGATGGATTAAGAAGTAGAAATTTTCCGTTCAAAATTTATTACTTATAGATAAGTGCACAAACAACTCGAGCCGTGCTTATTCTTTTGATATTCTGTAAAAGACGGAATCCAGAGTTGTATTGGCCATTGTCTTTCTTTTTGACTCTTTGAAAATAGTCCAGCCAAGAGCTTCAGGAATTTTGCGGCTCGGAATGTTTTTCCGGTCAACCGGATATACTAAATAATCAAATTCAATATTCTTCACAGCCCAGTCAAAAAGCAGTTTGATTGCTTCCAGTCCATATTTGTTGCCGTGGGGGGCTGTGCATGACTGCATTTGTATTAGCATCACTGCCGTCTTTAATAGTTTTCCTGTTCTGTCAGAAGATTATTATGCGCGGAATTGTTGTTCCAACCATGAAATGATTATCGTTTTTTTTAAATAAATCCTTTAATTTTCAAGGAGGAAACTGATGATGAAAATATCGTGTGCCCCGAACAGTATGGCGCAGGTGTTCCAGGAAGAACCCGAATTTAATATGCGCGCATTCATAGAGTACTGTGCCGAGCTGGGCCTGGACGGCATTGACGTGATGGATACAGTCAGATACCCCTGGCAATGGACAGACGTCAAAACTGAATTGCGCGAAATTCCCAAAATGGCCGCTGATAACGGACTCGAAATCGCAGCTTACGCCTGCGCCAATGATTTTTCCAGAAAAGCCGATGCTGACTTCCAGCAGCAGGTGGAATATGTCAAACAAACCCTGCGGGAAGCTGCCTGCGTGGGAGCGCCCCTGATCCGGGTTTGCGGCGGACGGCGTGAAGGACAGCCTAAAGCCGAACTGCCCTACCCTCAGGCTATAGACAGAGTACTGCAGGCAATTGAGCTATGTCTGCCGGAAGCGGAAAAGTGCGGGGTGGTGCTGGCGATGGAAAATCATGGCTGCCTGCCCGGGCATGGCTGGGAACTGAAAAATCTGGTAAAGCATTTTTCATCGCCGTGGTTCAAAGTGACCTTTGACTGTGCAAATTTCCTGGCTAACAATATGGATGAACTCGAAGATCCGTTACATGCCTTCGATGAACTTAAAGATGATGTGGTACATGTGCATTACAAGGATTTCATCTTTGAAACCTCTCCCGGCGAAGAGCGTAATGTTCAGGCATGTGTTGCCGGCAAGGGAATAATTCCGCTGCGCCAGCTGGCTTACGGTTTTGTGGCTGATGGCTATGATGGTTTCTACTCTCTGGAATATGAAGCAAGTCCATTTACTCCGGCAAGAGAGGGAGTCCCAGCTTCCATTGAATATATTAAGTCGGTTCGGAAAGTCATAAACATGCTGGAAGTATCCCAGCCAACCTGCAAAGCTTAAATTCTTCTGCTTAAATATTAATTAGCGAAATATTTGTATTTAAAGTAACTGAAAACAACTGAGGTTATCAATGAAAATATCATGCACTCCGATAAGTATGGCAAAAACGTTTAAGGAACAGAAAGAGTTTACCATACGAAAATATATTGAATACTGTGCCAAGCTGGGTATGGACGGCGTTGATGTCATGGATTCTGTAAATTATCCTTGGCAGTGGAGGGATGCAAAATCCGAACTTTCGGAAATTCCCCAAACAGCGGCGGACAACGGCTTGCAGATCGCGGCTTATGCCTGCGGTAATAACTTTACCAAAAAATCTGATGCTGAATTTAATCAGCAGGTTGCCAACGTAAAGGCAGGCTTGAATAAAGCTGCAAGCATTGGTGCACCACTGGTCAGGATTTTTGGCGGGGTTAAAGCTCACCTGCCTAATGGGGAATTATCATATCCTGACGCCATGAGCAGAGTGCTGCAGGGAATTGAACTGTGTCTGCCGGAAGCGGAAAAATGCGGTGTCGTTATCGCCCTCGAGAATCATTTTTGTATGCCTGGACTCTCCTGGGAAATTAAAAGTATTGTAAAGCATTTTTCATCGCCGTATTTAAAAGTCATGTTTGACTGCGCTAATTTCCTGTCCAACAATATGGATGAACTTGAAGATCCGCTGCGCGCTTTCGACCAGCTAAAAGATGACGTTGTGCATATTCACTATAAAGACTTTGCGCTGAATACTGATCCAGAAGCAGAAACTCGAATCCGGGCTGCTGTGGCGGGCGAAGGAATTATACCATTGCGTCAGCTGGCTGCCGGCTTTGAAGCTAATGGTTATGACGGTTTTTTCTCTCTGGAATACGAGGCTGGAGCCTTTACTCCTGAGAGCGAAGGGGTACCCCGGTCTACTGAATATATAAAATCAGTTCGCAAAGTGGTGGAAAAGCTGGTTTAGGCTATTGAAGTAAGCGTATTGTTACGTAGCAAATAATTTTCCTGTTTGGAAAAGGCCCCACCTTCCTTTGCAATAGCTGCAGGAAGTTTTATCATCTACGTATAAATACAGGGCACTTTACCATCTGGCAAAGTGCCCTCTTTTTGTATATTGCAGCTCAGCCAAAGATGCTTGTAGCCGGTAGCGAAATAAACTTATGATGCTGACTCAGCAATTCTTGTTGATGAATTCAAGTATAACCTTCAACGCATTTGAAAAAACACTGAGCCTGGCGGTTTCAAAACCGTGACTGTTAATCCTGACATGGCCGATAAAACCTGCCCGGTCCGCATTGCCGGCGTTATAAACGGCGCTGGCATCAGAGCCTGCGCTGGGATAAACCATATACTGCAGACCGGTATTTACCGCTCTGGCTGCATCAGCAAACAGCTCCAGCAACTCCCGGTCATAATTCGTAAACTTATCCTTGCTCCAGCAGCCGGGGCGCCCGTCGAGCGTTTGCGAAGGCTGCAAAACCGGACAGCCATCTACAGCAATAAACCGCCAGGGATGCTCTCTGTCAGCCAAAGCTTTAGCTCCATGACACCCTCCCTCCTCATGCACAGTAAAAGCAATTATTAAGGGATTTTCAGGCTGAAAATCACTATCTTTAAGCTGCTTAAGTGCTTGTATCATAATTGCAACCCCGGCTCTGTCATCAAAAGTCCAGGCAGCCAGCATCGGGTCAGCATCATCGCCAAAAAGATAAGGGCCGCGATCAGCCTTCACAGGAACTGCCGGAGACCCGACACGAATGCCCCTGGCTTCCAGTTGTGCGGGGGATAAACCGGTTATTATTCTTACCTCATTCCAACCGGGATGCCACTCCCCTTCACATGCTGCTTTGTGGTGGGCGGATCCCATTGAGAAAATACCCGTAACATTAGTGCCTTTGTCGGATATGATTTCGAGCGGACGTTCTCCTATCTTGGAGGTAACTAACCCTCCTGAATTGATGACTTTTAAATTGCCATCAGATTCAATATCAGTAACTACCATACCGATTTCATCCATGTGGGCGGCTAAAACAGTGACCGGACCATCAGGATTTCTACCGTTAATTCGAACAAGCAGGTTTCCGGCTGGATCTATTTCTGAATTGAATCCTGCATTTCTGACGAAGTCGGCAATTTTTTGACAGATAGCCTGTTCATAGCCTGCAGGTGCCGGGATTTCCAGTAAATCGCTTAGAATCTTGATAAAATCTTTTGCTGAATGATTCATTATTGATCCTTAAAATATGAAATTAGTTGATTGCAAAGTATAATATATATTGTTTGATCAAAAAAATAAAGAACTGAAAATTAATATCTTGAGAAAAATTGTATACAATTTAAATGCCGTTTTTTTCTGGTAAAAAAACTTAATGAATATATATTGCAGGCAGTTCCATTATTGTTTAGATTTTGACACGAGAAAGGCCGTAATATGAATCAGAAAGTAAACTTTGAATATCACCATATAGGAATTCCTACAGAAGAAAAAAGAGAGGGAGAAAGATACAGCCCGGTTTTCAAGATGTACTCATATTCAAATCCGAAAAGCCAGTTTCATGTTGAGTGGCACCGTTTTGAGAAAGACTCCACATTGCCTGAACTTGTAAAGAAGCTTCCCCATGTCGCGTTTAAAGTAGATGATATGGAAAAAGCGCTTGAAAACCAGAAAGTAATATTCGGACCTTACTTCCCGTTCGAAGGCTTCTGCGTTGCAATAATTGAAGATGACGGAGCCCCGATTGAGCTGATCCAGACCGACTTGACAGAAGAAGAAGTGTGGAACTTACCCAATAGCAAAGAAGGATCATTCCTTTACCCTGAAGGCTGAAGTTAATGATAAAGCGCAATGCTCAGCATGCCGGGCCCGATCATTGTATAGCAGAGTAATGGCAAAGAACAGTCATTGCTGGCGAAGCCTTGGACAGCTTACGCCTTTCCATATATGGCAGTCGTCTGATATGCTGCGGTTCTGAATTTTCTCAATTTTACAAATTTATCAAAAATACAATAATGGCTTCATAACAGGGCAACTGTACTCCCGTAACTGCGAAATTTACAAACCTTATATACTAATCATTATGTAATTTTTCATGATAATTCTTTAAAAATAAAATATATTGCTGTAATATAATTTACCATCAATAAATATATTACAATATGTCAACATCAATAATTTAACCTCAAAGTATGCTAACTGAATCTACTAAAACATTATGACCATTTCCACCTGATTTAATATCACCATGGTAATTACCCTTCCCAAATTATCAATATTTACAGCAGCGTTATCAGCTATCAGGAACAATAATAAATAATTGTCAGTCTTTTTGACAGTATAATTATATTATTTTAAGGTGATATCATGTACAGGATAAGATGTTGTACAACTGAATACGGCACGTTTGCACTTAGAGAACATATAAGCAAAATCGCCTTCAAGAGCCAGATTATAATCAAACTATCAGCTCGAGCAAACCTTCATGGCTTAATATTGCCATGATGGATTATCGCAACAGGACCAGGCCATATATGTCCAAAAAGAGGAATGCACTCCTCTTTCTCTTTTAATAAACTTTACGCAGTTAGGAAGCCCTAAATTTCGCGACGGATTGCAATCAGGAAAAAAAGGAATAAATCAGGTAGTTGAAAGAAGCCGGACAATGCTGCCGCTAAGCTGTCATTATCTCACTTTATCGGGATGTTTTATGCTTTTTGCAACAGGGCTGGCTGAAATTTAAACGATATCATATTAAAGCTTTTAAGGGGAGCCCATATACTATGATAGAGTACATTAATTATGAGGATTCGCTGTTTAATTTAAAATGGAAAGTAAATGATACTAAAAATGAATACCTGGGTGCATTCGAAAGTATCAGTAACCTTTTGCAGATAAAAAAACTGCAAGATACGGCAAAATTCTTCCACACCCGGCTGGGAAACGACAGATTTGCTTTTGAATCAAGTGTTTCAGCATTTGAAGAACAGTCCACTCGAATATCAGCCTTGAGAGGCGGACGATCCGTCAGTGAATTGAAAGACAGTGTTAAGCTTCTCGAAACAGAAAAGAAAATACAGAAACTGACTTCAGGCTTAACCACCATTCTGTTTGATATTATTCAAACCCTTCCTGCTGGAGAAAACGTTTTCCACCCGGCAATTTCATTCCGCGACATAGGTTTTTTTGCCCGCAGGCTCAGACCCCTATGCAAAAGTTTTTCCATGGTCAGGAAAATGAAACTTGCCACTGTGCAGCAATGCTCCGTCATGGTTACCGGAGCCAGCATTATTACCGGAGTGTACGGTGCTAAACCGCATATTCCCAAACTGAAGATCCTGGAAGAATTTTTTAATGACGGAATTAACGTGAATGCAAAAATCGCCATGCAGCTCTGCAATTTGGCATTCATTTACTACAATCAATATTTAAACCGGGGATTGAGCCATGACAAAGCTATTCAAAAACCGGAAAGGAGGCTTGGCAAATATGTCTGGTTCATAGTTAGAAACGGCAAATTGTGCAATACCTGCCCTACTGATTTCTGGTCAGGTCTGAAACCGTTTGAAGCCCGCGAGGTGTGGAACCGACTGATGAGAAAATGGACTCACGGTATTAAGACGCTAAATTTTATGAGAACCAGCACCCTGTATCACTTGCTCAAGTGTAATAAGAAAAACCTGCTTGCCGCCGAATTCGAGCCCAGACGCAACACGCCTGCATTCACTATTCAGGATGGCTTCAAGTATATTTGCCAGCATGTAAACTCCTTTCCTCCAATGGAAGCGTTTGACTCTAGCTTCAAAGAGCTTGTTGATGAACTTCTAACCAGCGTCAATGTCATTTCAGGCGCTTTGAAAAAAGAAGCAGACATACTGGCTGATAAACTTGTACAGGGAGTGAAAATTAAGAAAAATACAGCAAGGCATACATTAATAACCAAGTGTATTGAAGAAATAGACAATGCCAGAACTGCTGACGAAATTAATACTTCCCTGCTTAAAATGAAGGTGGAATTCAAAAAAACCAGAACTAAACCAGCCCCGATACGCGCGATCGGAAACTCGGAATTGAAAGTATCTATAAATGCAATATTAGAAACCTGGCAAACAACTTACGATAAAATGCATCAACGCAAGTGGTATTCTCCCCGAACTCAATTTGCCTGAAGAAAGTATCCAAATACTCGGTATTAGTGCATAAAAATCAAATAACTTGTTAAAAATAAAGTGCTGTCCTGCCGCGCTTGCCGCGGCAGGACAGCCACACCATACACTGAAAAATCGCAGGAAGGAAATGATAAATGATCAGAATAAGATGGTATTTTGCTTCAGACCCGGGAATACATTACAGCCCCTCACCATATACTTCACCTTATTTTTCAAATCTTAAATCCTACGGAGCATGGCACCATCCGGATATTCAGGCTGAAACATTTTTAGACAAAATTAAAGAAACAGGGCCACAACAGTATGGAGGATTCAGGAAGCGCGGCGCACCTGAAATGAAGCAGCCCGAAATCATTCAGAATGAAAGCTCTCTGGCCTGCGGATCAGATATAAAATCAAAATATAAAGATGTCAGGCTGATTGCGCTGTTTTCAAAGCGTGGAGAATGCAGATATGATTTCCTTGACGAAGATGTCAACTTGAAACACTTCCTGGCTCCTTTAACCATAACCTGGGAACATGAACTTATCGTAATTTCAATACACGGGCATGGCAATCAGCTGTGCGGCTGTATTTCATCAGATGCAAGAAGAAACGACTCCTTGCAGTTAGGCGCAAGAAAAATCACGCATGAGATAAAAAAAATAATCAGCTCGCTTCCGGCAGGGCTGCAAAGAAATCCAATTGTGCTCCAACTGGAATCCTGTGGGTCAGGGCATCTTTTTATTGAGCGCATAAGCAAGTATTTTTCCTCGCCTCTGATTGCCTGTACCGGGCTGGATACTGAATCGCAATGGGTTGAAGACACTGGCTATCAGGACTACCTGTTTATTCCAACAGACACCAGGTATTTCAAGGATTACAATTCTTACATCCGATACGGTTTTATGAAACATGTTCACAGATTTCCTGAAAAATTCACTATCGCCCGGCAAAACGCAACTCCTGGAAACGCAAAGGTAATCTTTCAGGCTTTAATCTGGGAAATTATAAACCGTCATGGCACTTCTGCCAAAAAGCATTGGCTGAACTGCTTGTTTAAAAAGCACCTGTCAATTAATCCACGCTATTGGGATCAATGTGCGGTACCTCCCCTGAAAATGGCAGCGCCTGCTGCTTTATAACTCTATTGTCCATTTAAGCAAACAGCTCTTTGACTTGAAAACTTTAACTCAGTGAAATAAATGAATTTTGATGAATTTAAATACATGTGTATCGAAGATTTAAATAATTACATAAAGAACCCACTTGTCAGTAAACTTCTTGCCCATCATCATAATAAACGGGCAAAACACATAAGAAATATTGTGGCCTCATGCTCAAATCCGCAACAGATTACAAGGATTGTGGACAATGAATTGAGTTTGATGCGGCACAACAGAAGCAATTACTATGACCATGCTTTCCATTTAGATGACTCAAGCTTCAGCCAGGAATATGCAAAAAGCCATTGCTCAAACCGAGTAAAAAACACCAGAACTAATCTTATTAACAGCTCATATTACAGAATACTGCTTCAAATAAAATCCAGATGTGAATACTTCAACCGTCCATTCACCCTCGGAAATAAAAAAATGCTGTCAATTGAAAATATCGTTTTCAGTGGCGGCGGTGCCAAAGGAGCCGCTTATCCGGGGGTATACAAGGCCCTCAAAGAGAAAGGAGTTTTTGATAATATAAGCGAAATCGCTGGTACCTCGGCGGGAGCTATCACCGCAGCCTTATGTGCAACCGGTATTTCTTATGAAAGGTTCATTGAGATTTCTTCGAATATGAACTTCAAAAAACTTCTTGGAGAAAGAACAGGGTTGATTTCACGTTCAGGACAGCCTCTGCTGGAACTGCTGCGCAGGACAATAAAGGCAAATATCCTCGATTTCTTCGCAGATTTAGGCATTGTTTCTGCAGATGGCATAGCCGCAGATTTGGATAATTACCGGGAAGTCAGATCTCTGTTTCGAAAAATACTATCCCCCTGTTATGGAGTAACCTTTCGTGATCTTAACCTGCTGCAAACAGTAATGCCAGTTATTTTTAAACGTCTTATTATCACAGCCTTAAATAAAACTACCGGACAACTGGAAGTTTTTACCCAGGAAACTACGCCTGAAGTGGACATTGCCCTGGCATGTCGGGCTTCTGCAGGCATTCCGGTGCTTTTGTCCACAACCAGAATAAATGGAAATAAATATATTGACGGAGGATACGTTGATAATCATCCTACGGAGTTTTTCAGAAGCAAGGACAAATCCCAGACTTTAGTTTTTGCTTTCGGCGAAGGAAGTAACAGCGTAAACCCAGTTTACCAGGCGTTATACTCTGAAAAACGCAAGCTGTACCATCCGGGAATGCTGGAAAAAATGAAACGGGACTGGGCTCCCAGTACATTATCCAGAATTGCAGGCAGCCATAAAAACACCATACATAAAGAGTCAGGATATAAAAAATTACAGACAGACTATGCTCTCAGGACAGTGGAAATAAATGCAGGAAATATAAAAACTACAGATTTTGACCTTGCCCAGAGACATTTCGCTGAACTTCTTGAAATTGGATACCGCAGTACTGTAAACTACCTGGAAAATCACCTGAATGAATCTATTTAACACGATGTTGCCCTTTTTATAAAAACTTGAAGCTTAGTTGTGGCCCTCCTGTGCAAAAAAGAGGTGCCACATCTATTCTTAAGCTCACAACCTGTCAGCTGCTCACATATCACTAAAAACCACGAAAGACATGATGCAAAGTCATAAGTGTGCACTTATATTTCCCTACTTAAGCTGCATTAATTATAAAATTCATACTTTTTAAGCTTTCTAACACAAATCTAACAATAACCCATAAATAAGGCAGAACAAATTAACCTTAAAAATGGACTAATGGTATACTACATATCAGTGTTTGCATGTATTTAAAATGATATTTTTTGATAATTTATAATTTACTTATAAATAGTATCTTAAAAATATATTACTTGACTTTATGATGATAAACAAAGAATATACAGCCATTGCATTAACGTGCTAATACTCTTAAAAAGGTACACCTTTTTGATACTGTTGATATATTCTTCTGAACACACTTTTAAAAAAGTAAAAGTACCTGAAGTACAGTTCTTGCAAGGAGCAGTGAGGAATAAAGTATTCACTTTACTATTGAGTATTATTTTCGGGTAATAATGTATTACCGTATGATACTCTGGGACAAGTTTTAGAAGGAGTGACTATGTTTATTTTAAAAGTTTCTACTACCAGGAATTCACTTGCTTTTCCGGTCAAGAAATGCAAATCAGATAATGCCATGGCCACTTTGTTCTATGGCGCATTGCAATCTGCTCAAAATATTTAACAGAGGGGTGCCATGACTGTTTACAACCAAGATAATCGTGACCTGAATATCGAAGTAGAAGGAAAAACTCAAAAAGACCAGTATGGAAATAATTATGTCTTGCTGGCTGAAATTGAGAAAGGTTCATTTGAAGAATTATCCAAGCCTTTTCACATCAAACTCAAGTTGCTGTCTCCCTCTGAGCACCCCCCACTGGCTTCCCAGGAAATGCTGGGACGCAATACTACAATTAAGCTTAAGAAGTCAGACGGCAGCTGGCGATTATTCAACGGCATCGTCTCAAACTTTATTCTCAATGGCTATTACACTTACTCTGACACGGGTCGTACGGTATACAACACTGACCTTTATGAATACAAAGCTGTCCTGAGTCCCAAGATGCTTTTGATGCAGAACAGCATAAAAAGCAGGGTCTTTCACTCCAAGAAACCCACTGAAATTGTCGAAGGAGTGCTTGCAGAATGGAATATTGACTATGATGACAGATTACTTCACGGCTCTACAGACGATACCAGAAAATATTACCAGATAGAACAAGTTGTTCAATATGAAGAAAGTGACCTGGACTTTATCTCACGACTAATGGAAAAGGACGGCATCTTTTATGACTTCTGGCAGGGTGAGGAAAACCAGAACCCGGTTCATAAGCTGGTTTTAAGAGACAGCAATCCAAATTCTGAGTTAAACTTGATATACGATTACCAGGGTAATCAGGATGCAGTACTTGACTTCAAACTTGGAGAAAAGGTCGGCCCCGCCAACGTCAGAATCGATAATTATGACTACAGACAGGCAGATGTGACTTTCTTTAACTATGACGACTCAAGAATAAACCAGGGTACCGATCTTGGAACCTACGCAGCTAACATGCAGGTAAACAGATTCAGCACTGACTTTGTAGGAGTTACGGACAAAACTGAGTCGTCAAAATACCGCAAAAAACTCAAGAAGCTGGATGCAGAGCGTTTTCGCAATGCCGGTTATGAGTGGTCTGGGTCGACAAAAAACCGGGCTCTGTCTTCGGGCACAGCCTTCACTATGACCGGGTATCCGACCGGCGACATAAAAGGTCTGATTACAAGGCTGGAATTTGCGGCCAGAACTACACCTTTCTCCATGCTTCACGGCTCTGTAACCCGGGATCTTGAAGCCGGCTTTGAAGCATATTTTTACGCACAGGAACTGGGAAATGTTTTCAGACCACAGCTTACGATTCAGGAACCCAAGGTTTTCTCGACGACCAATGCCAAAGTAATAACTGTTGAAAATATCCCTGCGAAAATTACCGACTTCAACTCTGACCTCGGAGGGAATCCACTTTGGGTTGACCCTGAAACTAACCGTATAAAAATACTGATGAACTGGCGCAATACTCTGCCCGGGAAAAAGCATAGTCCTGATGTAAATTCGATGTGGCTCACAGCCAGATTCGGACAACTCTGGGCCGACCCTTACAGTGGTAAATTTGATATTCCCCGCAAGGGACAGGAGGTTCTAGTCTCCTTCATCAACGGTAATTTAGCGCAGCCAGTCGTCATTGGCAGCCTTTATAACAGCGTAGTCAAACCACCGATTGATACAGCTGTCACTAACGGAGCTTACGGCTCCATAATGCGCTCTGCAGCGATAACCGCAAAACAAGGTGAATATTCTGCAAAAAGCTTTACCCAGAACAGCATGCCGCTGCCAATGTCCGCTTACGACCTTGGGCAGTCAGGCAGTCAGAAGGGCTACAGCGAAATATCAATTTACAGTGTTGACAACAAGCAGTTTGCCAATGCCGCATATAACAACAAGGCTTTCTTTTCAAAGTGGTTTTTTCCAGGCGCAGCGCCTCCAGTAACTGACTTTCTGGGCATTTTAGATGCTATGAAAGGAGGCTCTGCAGGCAAAAACATGTTCTTCGAAGGAATTAACATGTATTCCAATAAAGACGTTATGAGCCAGGCTACACAAAGGCAAGTTATAAATGCCGGCTCGGATGTACAGATCGCCGCCGGTAATTCGATAACCCTGCAGGTGGGGCGCAGCAAGATCGCCATTTCAGATCAAGGGATAGTAATGACAACCATCTTCGGCGATGAAGACAGATATGCCGGCTATGTAACCGCATATACTGATGTTGATCCAAAACCACCGGCAATGCCGAAGTGGAGCTACGGCTCGAATTCATCTCTGGTAGTGCTGCAGCCTGGCGCTGGAGTATTACATGCTCCTCTGGCTGTTCTTGAAGGAACCTACCTGACCACTACCAAAACAATCTGGGGCTCAGAGTGCGGTGCACTTGTAGGACATACGTTTGTAAAAGGGCTCAACACTGAGGTTTCAGCCGGGTTTGACGCAATGGGATTCTTCGATTTTTTCAGCAAAGTAATTGATGCTGTTATGAATGATGTTACAAATCTTGTAAAAAGTGAAATAGCTGCTAAAGACGGCAGTATCAAAGACGGAACGTCACAACTGTCAATCTATCAAGTCAGCGGGGATCGTTCAATTTTATGGATAATCCTTGGGGCCATGCTGATAAACGGTGTATATCAGTGTGTTAAAGAAGCCGTTTACAGTATAAAAATGATGTTTACGTGGCGAGCATCAAGAATGAATTTAGCTTGCGACAAGGTTGAAGTCTCCGGTCAGAATGTTCATCTTGACGGCGAAAAAAACCTTATCCGCGGCAATCCAATGGCTCCATATCTGAAACTTCTCGACGACCTCAAGGGAACTATGGCTCCTGGAGGTGATCTTCTTGAGAATGAAATATTTGACCGGGTTGCACCTATGTCAGAGGAGGAAATCAACCTGGAGGAAGTGAGGTCTCAATCCCTTAGCCACAGCAGAATACAGCTCGAGGACAGCAGTACATCCTTGAACTCTACTGATGAAAGTGCAGTCGATGAAGAAGTCAATGGCGGCAGTGCGGAAGCCAATGCCGGCAGTGAACAGGCAGCAGTAGCAGATCTCGAACAATCTGTAGTTGATGACAATAAGGCCGTATCAGCATCTGAATTGAGTGTGCATGAGTCCAGTACTGCTGCTTTGGTTGAAAGGGTAAGAGCTCTTGATACTGAAACGCAGGCCCTGATACAATCACTTGCCGGGATGGATCTGGAACTTTAATTAAGATAAATTTTTATTTAAAATAGTGGAGAAATATTATGTCATGGGACGGTAAATCTTTTGATCGGCCGCTTATAATGCTCGATTTTGATACGCCTCAAAAAGCCATCAGCAAAAATGCTTATGAGCCGGATGATGATGTTGAAGCCCTGATAACAAACAATATGACTTCCGAACAGTTAATTCTAGTACTAAGAGAAAAAAATATGCTTAAGGAAGCCTGCGACTTTATAGCCCACTGTGTTAACCGCAGAGTCGGGGTATGGTGGGCCTATTCCTGCGTTGAGGCCATTAACAAAGAGGTTGAAGAAGAAAATAAAAAAAATCCTTTGACCTTTGAAGAAAAAGTAAAAAAAGAAGTCAAGGGAAAAATTGCCGGCTGGACAGATAAAACTGAAATTGAAGCCCTGAAAAAGCAATACAACGGCAAGATTGATAAGTTCAAGCAGAATTTAAATCGATTGGATGGCCCTGAAATAAAGGATCCTGATGACCCCCTGAAAGAACTGCAGGAATTATTAAAAAACAAGAACAGTGACAAGCACCTCGAAAATGCAAATCACGAATTCGCGAATTTCCTTAGCAGCGTGGACCCCGGGCAGCTGCATATTGCGCAGCGGATTCTTGACAAAGCTTATGCAAACTATGAAGCAAAGCATGGCATCAATCCAATGGAGGAAATAAGACAAAAAGTTCGTAAAGCAATTCTGCCGGAAAAAATTCCCGAAGACAGCACTATCAGAGATCAGGTTTACGGCAAAGTTGAGGAAAGAATTAAAGATATAAGACAATACATTCAATCCACGATGAATAAGCATTTTCCACTTAAAATTCCCGGATTGCCTAAAACCAAGCGCTCTAAATCAAAAATTGACGCCGCCTTATATGCCGTTAAGCGCTGGATTCTGACCCCAACTGATGAAAATGGTAAAATAGCTCTTGACTCCCACAAGGCGGCATTCCAGCAGCCGGAGGGACTCTGCGCCCTGGCCGCTTACTGGAGTTGCGCCAACCTGACTCCGGGAGAAAAAACCCAGCTTGTCTCGCCGCCCGGACTGTATTCATCAGGCATAAAAAATACAATCTTCATGTGTGCGATGAAAAAAGGCGGCAGTAAAAAATATGAAGAAAGATATGAAGAGTATTTCAACATCGGCATCGATTGTATTTCCGGAGTCAAGACCTGGGACAAGGAATGGAAAAATAAACCGGCAAAAGTTGCCAGTGATGGCAACTCTAATAACTTGAACGCTTCCTACGGCTTCGGACGCTGACAGTCCGGGTCCTTTTGCATTGCTTGCGTGCGGCAGTGAATACCTGCTTTCCGGATCTTTGCTTAAACGACTGCACAGCCACCCTGGTTGTAATGTGGCTGTGCAGTTAAATTAAACAAATGCAAATCTGCCCTTCATTTATTCGTTTCAGGAATAATTATTATAACTACAAGAAATACCAGCCGGCCTGAAACTGCGGAACAAGCCTCCTTCAAATCAGTCTAAATATAACAAGACTAAGAACTCATAACAACCATAACCTCTAAAAGTATTATATTCAGGTTTAGCCCAGACAACAATATCAAACCGAATCAGCTTCTGCTTCAATTTTTTACATTAAAACGATGCTTCAAGTTGACTCTATTTTAGCCAAGAGGGGAAGATGTCAAGTAAATACGAAAATCTTAAAAATAACATCAAGGATATCAGTGAAAATTGTAACTTTGGAGATTATTATACTTCTCTGCGCCTGCCTCAGGGCTTGTGTTTTGGAATGGTATTCATGTGGGGGCAAGCTGTTCTTTCTGAAGATGTACATCAATACTTTTCCCGGCTTGACCTGCTGACCAGAAAATACAGCAAGTCAGAAAAATTAAGCGATATTATCAATAAACTGACCCAAAAAAGCAAAAAAAGACAGTCCATCACCTACTTTGATTCAATGTACTTAAGTATATTACCTTTTCTGGACAGTCTGTTGCTGTATCATGCCCCGGAAAAGACATCACTATATCTGGATAACATCGATCATCACATGCACCAGCAGAACGGCGTCAACTCTTCAAGGTATGCCCTGAATAATAAGCTTTCAACTGGAAATAACAGAGAGACAGCCACCCTGACCAAGATTTATGACCGTCCCTTTCTCGGGACGAAAAGTGACTACATGTCAATAATAAACTCACTGCTGGGAAATGTTAAAAAAGTAAACGCGCCTTTTTTTATGGCATTAAGCATTAAGGACCATACGGTGGGTTTGAGTTTTATAAATAACTATATCTACATTTATGATGCCAACCTCATGGCCGGCAATATCTACTATAACAAGATTAAAAGCAGCCGTATAGAGCAGTGCGTAAACGCTCTTTTTACAGCCCTGTTCAAAGGTCGTTATCTCGCAATTAATATTGAAGTTTACCTCCGGCCGGCCGATGTCGACAATTCCCTGGAAGTAATGGATGATATTTTTCTGGCAAATCTGCGCAAAAAAATAAAGGATTACGCAACCCGCAGGCTATGGCACTGGAACCATCATCACCGGGCACGAGCAAAATTTACCGCTGGAATTCTTAAAAACATCAAAAGCCTTAAAGACATCAAAAGGTATCTTGAAGAAGAGAAGAGACTTTGTGAAGGGCGCCGGGTGCGACAATGCAAATACCAGCACTACAAAGGCAACAGGACAACTGACAACAACGGTGGTAAATCTAACTATTATAAAATTATCAGCAGAGCTTTAACAGAAATTCCGCTTTTTCTTATGAAAAATGAAAACCATAAATATTTGAATCATTATCTCCCGGCTATTTCATCATGCCGGAACAGTGCTAGAAACCTGCTTTTTTATATTGCCTGCCAGGCCGGCCATGCCGACGTTGTGCGTGAACTGCTCAAATCTCCCGTTGGAATTAACCTCAATACCTGCAAATCTCCACCACTTTATATCGCCTCCCAGAATGGGCATGCGGAAGTTGTAGCAGAGCTGCTTAAAGTGACAGAAACAGACGTCAATGTCACTATTTCAAACGGCGCTACCCCGCTTTTCACAGCTTGCTATCATGGCCATATTGAAGTTGTCCGGGAGCTGCTGAAATCTCCTCGCATCAGCAGCATCAAGCCCATGCATGGAGGGGCTGCTCCTGTTGATGCAGCCTTGCAGAATGAACATTATAATATTGTAGAATTACTTGAGCATTTCTCCAGTTCTCAACAGATGGCTTCACCCGTTTGCACCAGATGACTACGCTCAATTATGCCTGAAAACCAAGAGTATCTGGGTAACTGACTGGGGGGTCAAAAGAAGATCATACTTGAAGGGAAAAAACTGGCAGTCCCGCAAGGACTCGAACCTCGACTAAATGAACCAGAATCACTTGTGCTACCATTACACCACGGGACTGCGTTTCACAGAGCTTATATTATAGTGATTAAAAATATAATTTCAAGGGAGATTTTAACAAAAAATGAAAAAATCCCCCTGCATAATCTACATGGCTTCCGGCACCCGGATAGTCAGGGTATTCAAGCCATCAGTGAGTATTTCTCTGACAGCATGACATAATGCCATTCTTGCTGATTTCAACTCGTCAGTTTCAGCAGTCAGAACCGGGCACTCACGGTAGAAACGATTAAAAGCCTTTGCCAGCTCAAGCAAGTACTCAACCAGGACCGAGCAATCCATTTTGCCAGCAGCTGTCTGCAGTATTTGCGGATAATAAAAAGCTGCTACTGAAACTGCTTTTTCTTCAGGTGTTCCCAGCAGCGCCCAGTCGACATCTCCTGTTACAGCAATACCTCGCTCAGCCGCCTTGCGTTCAATTGAGTTAATACGCGCGCAGGCATATTGTACATAAGGCCCGGTATCACCCTCAAACTTCACAGACGCCTGCGGGTCAAACATCATGGTCGTTTTAGGGTTGAATTTCAAGAGCATGAACTTGAGGGCTCCCATGCCGATTATTTCAGCACGCTCAGCAATTTCCTCACTGGTAACTTCACCACCGTAACGCTCTTCACATGCCACTTTTGCCAAAGCACACATTTCATCGAACAGATCGTCAGCATCCACGACAGTCCCCTCCCGGCTTTTCATTTTGCCGCTCGGCAGGTTCACCATGCCATAGGCAAGATGATACAAATTATCAGCCCAGTCATATCCGAGCTTTTTCATAATAGCGAAGAGCATTTTAAAATGCAGGATCTGTTCATCCCCGACCACCCATATTTGTGCATCCGGGCGGTAGTCTTCATATTTTTTCAAAGTTGTGCCGATATCCTGAGTTATATAAACACTGGTACCGTCAGAACGCAGTATAACTTTTTCTCCCATTTTGCCCAGATCGGCAATAACTGCGCCATCTTCACGCCTGGAAAAAACTCCGCGCTCCAGGCCGTCTGCAATAACATCTTTGCCAAGCAGGTAAGTATCGCTTTCCAGGTAGGTGTGGTCAAATTCAATTCCCATCCGTTTGTAGGTCTGACCAAATCCGGTAAAAACCCAGGAATTCATCTTCTTCCAGAGTGCCCGGACCTCTTCATCGCCAGCCTCCCAGTCGCGCAGCATTTTCTGCGTAGCCTGTCCAAGTTCAGTTTCCAGAAAAAGCTGATCATCACTTTTGTCAGCAAGTTCCGGTTTGGAATTTTTTAAATCAGCGATTTCCTCGGTCAGCAAGTTATTGTATCTAACATAAAAGTCACCAACCAGATGATCGCCCTTGATACCAGTAGTATCAGGAGTTACGCCCTCTCCAACGCGGTCATAAGCCAGCATGGATTTACAAATGTGGATACCACGGTCATTAACCAGATTGATTTGAGTCACATCATTGCCGACCCGATGCAGCAGCGAGGCAAGGCTCATTCCCAATGTATTATTTCTAACATGTCCCAGGTGTTGCGGCTTGTTGGTATTCGGCGCCGAATATTCTACAATAAATTTCCGCCTTTCAACAGCCGGCAGCCTGCCGCTTTTCAGCAAAGCAGCGATATCCCCCACAGAATCACGATGCACCGCTTCAGGCTTCAGGGTTATGTTTACAAAAGCTTTAATCTGTTCAGATTTTTCAACATCCGGATTTCCGGCAAAAAAACCGTTAACACTTTCCGCGATCTTATCCGGGGCGCTGCGCAGCGCCTTAGCCAGACGGAAACAATTTACGGTCAAATCTCCATCCATATTTGGAGGACACTTATCCGGCACAACAGTCCAGTCTGCCGGCAGCTGTGCCTGCGGGAAATCTGTCTTGAGGAATTGCGCCAACGCGTCAATGCATTTAAAACTGCTCATTATCTAATTGTCCTGAAATTCTTTATAGGGTCGACTTTAGAACGTCACACTCACCTTCTGCGAGCGGAATTACCTTATAGGTGCCAAAGTTAGCCGGAACCAGGCAGGTCTGTCCTGCCGCGAGTTCAACATAGCGTTCTTTATTGCCGACACGAACTGGTTTATTAATTGCGCTAATCAAATGAAAACTTGAGGAAGCCACCGTGTTGTCCACCCACTCACCCGCCAGACGCAGATCGTCCACGGCAAAAAAGCGACAGCGGTTGACAACCGGAAACTTACGGTTATGAGTTACTTCTCCCACCACTCCTGGAATCCGGGGGGAAGTACGGTTAGTAAAATTAATGGAATCCATGGCCTTATCTACATGCAGTTCACGTGGATGACCTGAACTGTCCACCCTGCCCCAGTCACTGACCCGGTAAGTGGTATCGGAGTTCTGTTGAATTTCCAAAAGCAGGTTGCCTTCACCAATGGCGTGCAACGTGCCGCTGCTGATAAAATATGCATCTCCCGGCTGTGAAGGATATACCTGGAGGTGATCTTCCACTTCAGAGGAGTTAAGTGTTGACAACAGCTGCTGCTTGGTGCTGCGTGGATTCATACCGGCCATTATTTTAGCCCCCTTGCGGGCGGAAATAATATACCACATCTCAGTTTTAGGTTCGGTCCCGTCTCCAATCCTGGCACATGCCTGTTCATCCGGATGCACCTGCAGTGACAAACGTTTACCGGCGTCAATAAGCTTGACCAGCAAGGGAAAACGTCCGCCGTTAAATTTACTGCCCAGAAGGCTTTTGCCATAATGATTGACAAGCTGGGATATGGTCGCGCCTTTAAGGGGGCCGTTTGAAACTACACTCTGCTCATCGTCCCGATCCACGATTTCCCACGATTCTCCAACAGGATCATGCATGGCTGGAACGGTACGTTTGAGTACGTCTGAAATCTGTGTCCCTCCCCACATTTTATCATGATAAACAGGTTCGAAAACAATCGGGTACAGATTATCACGGTCAATCATTTCCATAAGATTCGCTTCTTTTAAATCTTTCAAATTATTTTTTAAGTCCGTAAACGTCAATCTATACCAATACCGGACAAAATGCAATAACTACGCAGCTAAAAGTACCCAATCCTGCTTCAATATTTATTCAATGTTTCCAGCATAAAGGCGGGAATGCGGGTTAACTTATGATTTTTATCCGCACAGGCCATTGTAACCTCTCCGGAAACCAGAAGTTTCCCATCTCGAAAAACCTCGGAAGCAATTACCAGCCGAATCCCTCTGGCTTCTTTCACTATGGAACGAAATGTTAAAAGTTCGTCATAGTGCGCGGAAGCCTTGTACTTAAGATTGGCTTCGACAACAGGCAGCAAATACCCCCTTCTCTCAATTTCGCTGTAAGGAAGTCCGGCGTCACGCAGCATTTCAGTACGGCTGCGTTCGAAATACACCAGGTAGTTTGCGTAATAGACAACCCCCATCTGGTCAGTGTCAGCGTACGGCACCCGATACGTCATCTCGTGAATCCTCATAATGCATAATCCTCCCGCTAATATAATCAACAACTTCATCAATTGTCATTTCTGTAGTATCAACAATTTCAGCGTCGACCGCAGGTTTGAGAGGAGCAACCTTCCGAGTTGAATCAATCCTGTCACGTTCAGCAATCGCGGCAGCAACCGACTCAAGGGTAGCACCATCAAAATTTTCACCATCCTGGGCCAGGCGCCGTCGAGCCCGGGCTTCGGGTGTCGCTGTGAGAAAAAATTTAAATCTGGATTCAGGAAAGATTACGGTGCCGATGTCACGCCCTTCCATAACAATCATGCCGAGCGCAGCAAAATCACGCTGTTTCTGGCTCAACCAGGAACGAACTATCGGCAACGCAGCAACCGGGCTGACAAAGGAAGCCACTTCAGGTGAGCGTATGGCATTACCGGGAAACTCTCCGTTAAGCTCAATTTCATAACAGCCAGCGGCATTACGCTTGTAATCAAGCTGCAGATTTTTGAAAAGTCTGCTGAAAGAAGCCTCATCACATTTTGTCTTCAGGTCAATACCGGCTCTTAACGCACCCAGTGTGACGGCACGATACATATTTCCGGTATTAATATACGGGATAGAAAGCTTTTCAGCGACAAGTTCGGCGACAGTGCTTTTGCCTGATGCCGCCGGACCGTCAATTGCAATGACTCTGTCGCCCATATGACCTCCTCAAGCTGACGTTTTATCGACCGGAGCGATTACGGATACGGCCACGCTTCAGAAAACCGTCATAATTACGCATAGTCAGATGAGACTCCAGCTGACTGAGGGTGTCAAGTACAACACCAACCATAATCAAAAGACTGGTTCCTCCGAAAAACGAAGCGACCATAAACGGAATCCGGAAGATGTTGTAAAGCAGCATCGGGAAGATCGCCAGACCCATCAGAAAGATTGAGCCGGCAAAAGTTACCTTAGTCATTGTAGAATCAAGAAAGTCAGCAGTAGGCTGCCCGGGACGTAACCCGGGGATATAGGCTCCCTGCTGCTTGAGATTATCTGAAATCTGAATAGGATTGAACTGATTGGCAACCCAGAAATAAGCAAATGCCAGAATAAAGAGGGCATATATCACCATGTAACCAACACTCCCATAAGCAAACATTGCTGCAAGCTGATACCACTTGAGGGCAGGGAAAACGGCGCCGGGAATCATCAGAATCGCGCCGGCAAAAATAATCGGCATTACACCGGAAAAATTCACTTTCAAAGGCATGTATGTACTGCTGCTCTGGGCTGAATTTCCAATGGTCTTGCGCACCATCTGAATAGGAACACGACGATACCCCTGAGTCAGCATAATTGTCGCGGCAGTAACCGCACCAAAGATTACCAGCAGAATAAGCAGCTGTACCGGCTTGAAGCTCGTGCCGGAGCCAGTCCCACCGGATTGCACCATTTCCACCAGCTGCATGATGGCGGCAGGCATACGGGCAACAATATTGATTGTAATAATGATTGAAGCACCATTACCGATGCCACGCTCGGTAATCTGTTCCCCCAGCCACATCAAAATCATGGTACAGCAGGTCAGTACCAGTACGGTCATAAAAACAAACATTGTCGAATCGCCGACAATCAAAGACATTTCCGGCCTGGGAAGACCGATACGCTCAGGGTTTACCATTGTCGTAGCGGCAATGGTTCCCTGAACTAAACATACCAGAACGGTAAGATAACGAGTAAACTGGTTTATTTTCTGACGGCCGGCATCGCCCTCACGGGAAAGTTTTTCCAGAGAAGGCAGAACCGGAACCAGCAGCTGCATTATAATGGAAGCAGTAATATATGGCATGATCCCCAAAGTGGCAAGAGCGAACTTCTGCAATGCGCCCCCACTAAAAAGGTCGAACATATTGAATACGCCGCCGGCTTGATTCTGGCTGAACTGAACAAAATATTTCTGCAGTGCAGCAGGATCAATTCCCGGGCATGGGATATTAGCGGCAAAACGTGCCAGTACGATAATACCTGCAGTGAAGAGCAGACGATTTCTCAGCTCCTTTACTTTCAACGTATTCCAGAATGCAGCAAACATGTAAAACTCGTTATTTTAATTATTAAATTACTTCACACTTTCCACCGGCAGCTTCAATAGCCGCTTTGGCAGACTCGGAGAACTTACTGGCTTTTACAGTTACAGCCTTGGTGATTTCGCCGTTGGCGAGAACCTTCAGGGCATAATCATTTTTGCCAATAATCCCTTTTGAGTGCAGAACTTCACTGTCAATGACAGCGCCGGGCTCAAAGTTCTTTTCAAGAGCTGAGAGGTTGACGACGTTGAACATTTTACGATTGAAGCTCTTGAAACCGCGTTTCGGCAGGCGGCGGAACAAAGGAATCTGACCACCTTCGAAAAACGGACGTATAGTAGCTCCTGAACGTGACTTCTGACCTTTATGGCCGCGACCGCAGGTGTGTCCAAGGCCGGAGCTGTCGCCGCGACCGACACGTCTTCTGCGATGCTTTGAGCCTTCAGCTACTTTCAAATCATGCAGTTTCATAATGCTTATCTCCCAAATTACAGAGATTCAATACCACGTTTGGCCAGTACTTCCTTCTTGGAAGCAAGAGTACCGATAGCCTTCATGGTGGCCTTTGCAACGTTAACCGGATTGTTGGCACCCAGGCTCTTGGCCAGGACGTCCTTGACGCCGGCAAGCTCCAGAATAGCGCGAACTGCACCACCGGCAATCAGACCAGTACCTGCTGAAGCAGGTTTCAGCAGTACAGAAGCACCACTGAATTTAGTCTGGATTATATGCGGGATTGTGCTTCCTGAAACCGGAACGTTGATCAGGTTTTTACGGGCGATCTCACTGCCTTTGCGGATAGCATCAGCAACTTCGTTTGCCTTGCCGTAACCATAACCGACTTTACCGCCGCGGTTACCGACAACAACCAGTGCGCCGAAACTGAAGTTACGGCCACCTTTTACTACTTTAGCGCAGCGATTGATGCTGATTACACTTTCATCAAATTCGCTGACAGCTTCTTCACTGTTGAAATTTTTTCTCGCCATGTTTTCAGCTCCTAAAACTTCAGTCCGTTTTCTCTGGCGGCATCAGCAATAGCTTTGACGCGGCCGTGAAATTTAAATCCTGAACGGTCGAAAACAACCTTGGAAATTTTCACGGCAGTCGCTTTTTCTGCGGCAATCTTGCCAAGCAATGCTGCACCTTCCATATTGGGACGGGCATTCTGTTCCTTGAACTGCTTATCAAGCGAAGAAGTCGCAGCCAAAGTTACACCATTTTCATCATCAATAAACTGACAATAAATGTTATTGGCAGTTATACTGACACAAAAACGCGGACATTCAGCAGTGCCGGCAATCCTGCGGCGAATGCGCAAGTGCCTGCGCCTGCGTTTTTGTTCTTTTGTTTTATATTCAGACATACTTAAACACTCCGTTATCCGACAGATTTACCTTCTTTCATCGTGATGCGCTCGTCGGCGTAACGAATACCCTTGCCTTTGTAAGGCTCAGGCTTACGATACCGGCGGATAGTAGCAGCGGCTTCGCCAACCATCTGCTTATCTGCACCTTCGACGAGAATCTTGGTATTGTCAGTCACGGAGATGCTGAGTCCTTCAGGAATAGCATATTCTACCGGATGAGAATAACCAAGGTTGAGCACAAGTGATTTACCTTTAACTTGAGCGCGATAACCAACACCGACAATCAGCAGCTCTTTCTTGAAGCCTTCGGTCACTCCGATGACCATGTTGTTGATCAGGCTGCGGGCAAGGCCCTGCATGGCACCGGACTCGCGGGAGTCATCAATGCGGCTGACTACAACATTGTCTTCTTCAACAGCTACTGCCACTTTCGGCGGGATCGCGATGGACAGCTTAACTTTGCCTTCAACCGACACGGTACCATCAGCAACAGCAATTTTGACACTGCCGGGGATAGCTATCGGTTTTTTTCCAATACGAGACATATTAACTAATCCTCACGGTTTCTATATTACCATACATAACAAAGAATTTCGCCGCCGACTTTATCGGCTGCAGCTTTACGACCGCTTATCACACCTTGAGGAGTAGATAAGATGACAGTACCCAGGCCATTGCGGACCTTTGGAATTTCGCTGCTTCCGCAGTAACTGCGGCAAGACGGCTTGCTGACACGTTCAATTCCTGAAATAACAGGTTTCTTGTTGTAATACTTCAGGTCAATGCTAAGGGTCTTCTTGGGACCGTCTTCAGCAACAGAATAGTCACAGATGTAACCTTCTTCCTTGAGTACGTCAGCTATTGCGATTTTCATCTTTGACCCGGGCATTGCAACCACTTTAAGAGAAGCAGTGCCAGCGTTACGGATGCGGGTCAGCATATCAGAAATTGGATCTTGCAAACTCATGCGTTACCTCCTTACCAACTGGCTTTGATTACGCCGGGAATTTTACCGGTTGAAGCCAGTTCTCTGAAACAGATACGGCAGAGCTGGAACTTACGAATATAAGCTCTGGGACGACCACAGGCTTTACAACGGTTATAATTGCGAACTTTGAACTTGTTTCCACGCTCACTTTTCACAATAAGACTTCTTTTTGCCATTTCAAAGAGCTCCTTATGTTATTCCGCGAACGGGATTTCCATCATTTTGAGAAGTTCATACGCTTCTTCATTAGACTTGGCTGATGTAACAAAAGTAACGTTCAGCCCCAGCGGATATTTGAGTTTATCGGGATCAACTTCAGTAAAAACTGAAACATCCTGAAGTCCGACATTATAATTGCCGGAACCATCAAATCCCTTTTTAGGGATTCCGCGAAAGTCTCTCACTCGCGGCAGCGCATTATGGATAAAACGATCCATGAACTCATACATCCTTGAACCGCGTAAAGTGACCATAACCCCGATCGGCATGCCGACACGAAGTTTAAAGTTAGCCACATTCTTACGAGCTTTTGTAATTACCGGCATCTGGCCGGTGATCAAAGAGATCTGCTTCTGTGCCTCGCCGAAAGCGTCGCGCTCAACAGCAACATTCATTCCTGTACTGAGAACGATCTTTTCGATTTTAGGAATCTGCATTACGTTTTTGTAACCCAGCTTCGCCTGCAGAGAAGGCCGAACCTCTTCTTTATATTTTTTCTGCATATCAGGCATATTAAAACACTCCGTCTTGTATCAGGTCCTATTCGCTTTTTTCAGCAACTGGATTCACGTTTGAAACGTGAACGGACACTGAACGTTCAACCAAACCGCCGTTAGGGGCTTTGGACGACTTCTTGACAGTTTTTTTGCCGAACTCTTCACGCATCTGAGCGTTAGCATTGGCAAATTCCAGAACGACGCGATCTTTTTTAGTCAATACGGCACTGATGGTGGCTTCTTTGCCTTTCCATTTGCCAGCGTTAACAACAACTTTGTCGCCTTTTTTCACGTGATACTTTTTCATTACAGTACCTCCGGTGCAAGGGAAATGATTTTCATGAAATCCTTTTCCCGCAGTTCACGAGCTACCGGTCCAAAAATACGAGTACCGACAGGGTTCTTGTTAGCATCAATAATAACCGCTGAATTACGGTCAAATTTCAGATAAGAACCATCGGGACGGCGAATTTTTGCAGCAGTTCTGACAACGACCGCCTTTACAACCTGGCCTTTCTTCACGTTACCGTCCGGAATAGCTTCCTGAACAGCAGCCGTGATGATGTCGCCCACGCGTGCATAACGCTTTCTCTGCCCGAGGACGGTAATCGCGACGATAGACTTGGCGCCGGAATTGTCGGCAACCTCCAATTTAGTCTGCATTTGTACCATTGTTTATGTCCTCCGGTCTATTATTCCGCGTGACTGATGACTTCAAGCAGGCGCCATCTTTTGTTTTTACTGAGCGGGCGGGTTTCGCTGATTCTTACAGTATCACCGATTTTCGCAGCGTTCTCTTCGTCATGAGCGGTATATTTTTTCTTAACTTTAATAACTTTTTTATAGAGCTGGTGCGGAGTACGACGAGTTACTTCCACAACGATGGTCTTGTTCTGAACATCGCTGGTAACAACACCGACGCGCTCTTTGCGATTGCCGCGCTCTTTAGTTTCAACTTTACTCATAGTATCCACCTGTTAAACGTTGGCCTGAGCCAAACGACAATTTTGTTCGGTTTTGATTCTAGCGATATCCTTGCGAACTTCCCGCACACGTGCGGTTTTTTCCAACTGACCTGTTCTAGACTGTATTTTAAGGTTGAGCTGCTCCTTATGGAGATCCTCAATCTGAGCACTCAGTTCAGCGTCAGTCATTTCTTTGATTTCTTTCATTTTCATGATCAACACCTGATTAATGACGTGCCAGGAACTTACAGCGGACAGCGAGCTTATTGGCCGCAAGCGCCATGGCTTCACGGGCAACTGATTCACTGCAGCCACTTACTTCAAATAACACACGACCTGGCTTGACCGGTGCTACCCAACCTTCAACGTTACCCTTACCTTTACCCATTCTGACTTCCAAAGGTTTTTTGGTGAATGGCTTGTAAGGAAACATACGAATCCAAACTTTTCCGCGGCGCTTCAAGTGACGATTAATCGCGACACGGGCAGCTTCTATCTGATTATTTGTGATATAGCCTCTAGTTACAGCCTGGAGACCGAAATCGCCAAAGTCAACTTTATTGTTCTTTGTAGCGACACCGGCGTTACTTCCGCGCTGAACCTTTCTGTGCTTTACCCTTTTTGGCATTAGTGGCATATTTCTGATCCTCCGTAGGCTCTTTATGGCAAATCCACACTTTTATACCAATTTTACCGGCAGTAGTGTTACCTTCGGCAAAACCGTAATCGATGTTAGCGCGCAGCGTATGCAGCGGCACGCGACCGTCCTTGTACTGCTCTGAACGGGCCAGTTCAGCACCGCCGAGACGACCGGCACAATTGATTTTGATGCCGTCGACGCCCATGTCCATAGCAGTCTGGATAGCGCGTTTCATCGCTCTTCTGAAGCCTATACGGCGTTCAAGCTGAACAGCAATGTTTTCCGCAACCAGCTGAGCATTAACTTCAGCGCGTTTTATTTCAGCAATATCAATAAAGATTTCTTTATTATCGGTAAATTTACTGATCTCCTGACGCAGGGAGTCAAGTTCGGCGCCTTTTTTGCCGATAATGAGTCCCGGACGAGCAGAGAAAATAGTAATACGAATACGACTGGCAAAGCGCTCGATCTGAATCCGTGAAATAGCAGCGTTAGTAAACTTATCTTTAATGTGCTTACGGATTTTGAGGTCTTCATGGAGCCATTCGCCAAAGACCTGCTTCTCTGCAAACCAGCGAGATTCCCAGTTCTTAGTAATGGTTGTTCTTAATCCAATTGGATTTACTTTCTGTCCCACGATATATTCCTCTTATTAAATATCTGTCAAGGTAATCCGGAAATGACTGGTCCGCTTGCGAATTCTACCTGCAGCACCACGTGCTTTGGGCTGAAAACGTTTCATGGTTGGGCCAGGTCCGACAAGAGCTTCCTTTACAGTAAGCGACTTGCGATCCAGATCGAAGTTATTCTCAGCATTGGCTACAGCAGAGCGTAAGGTTTTTCCCAACAGCGTAGCGGCTTTGCGCGGGCTGAGATCAACTATTGCCAAAGCCTCCGTCACAGACTTTCCCTGAATCAGTCGCGAAACATGACGCGCTTTTTCGGGAGATATCCGAACGTTTCTTGTAATAGCTCTTACTTCCATAACTTACCAAATTGTTTATTAATTGTTTTCACATCGGTAGCAGCCTGACTTCCAGGTGCTACGTTCTCAATACTGCCTTTAACAACAACGGCGGCGGAGACAAACGGCCTGACCGCAATAATTTTTGCCACCGTGCGTTCCTTCCCGATATAATAGTTCAAGCCCAAAAATGCACCATGGGCAGAACCGACAGGCAATACTACTACTTGCAGATTTTTGTTGACAGCCAGCACTCTGCATCTTTCAACCGGCTTAAGTCTGTTTTCCAGATCTGCAATGTTAATCAACTTTCGTGCGTCCCGCCTTAAAGCATCAATTTTTAATCTCAGCTCAGTTTTTCGAAAACTCCCGATGGGAATGTCCTTAACTACAGCGGCCACACTGTCACAGAATTCAATGGTTTTGAGTGCAAGAGCTCTTCCACTGTCAGAAACTTCAACAAACGACTTGCACAGCTGACCTTCCCTGGTGCTTGCGGCCTGCATCCTGGAGCTTGCTATAGTAGCCGCAATACTCAACTGTAATCGCCGGTATTTCTCATTCTGCGTTTGAAAATTCTCTAAAATTTTTATCAACTCTTTGCGAAGAAGCTTGTTATCTTTCTGCAGCTCAAAGTTAAGCCGCTTGAACTTCAACGCTTCCCGTCTTGCGCCATCAAGCTGTTCCTGCTCCTGCAATGTCTGATTTGAACCGGTAGCATCTTCCAGTTCAATCCTGACGGTTGCCTTCGCTTTTACAGGCGGCGCACTGCGGATTTCCCTGCCCGCCTCTTCACCTTGAAGACAAAGTACGGGCAAAGTACATAAAATAAACACACAAAGCCATTCTGTCCAACGCATTTTGCAGAAAATATGCAAAATTTTTGCGCAGAAAAGCCCTCTCAATGTATTTGTGCTTACCTTATGCATACAAAAACTATTATTTTTCACGAAAAAAAGTTACTTTTTCGCAATGTGAGCGGTTAATATAGCAGGAAAGAATAAAAAAAACAGGATTTTTTCATATTTTTTTACGATAAATCCTTTGACTTGAAAATCGAGCTCCAGCCAATTCAGAAGCAACTTACTTCTGCGCGTGACGAAACCATTCTCAAACAAGCTGGTCGCAGTCCCAGCACGGGAGGCTCTATCAGCCTCCCGGCAAAGTCTATCAGAAGGTTAATAAACAGGTATGAAATTATATTCCCAGTTTGTCTGCAACAAAATCAGCGTCCTTATCCCCACGTCCGCTTAAATTTACCAGAATATTTACATCACTCGGCAGGGTTTCCGCCAACTTTGCAGCATAGGCAACCGCGTGAGAACTTTCAAGCGCAGGGATAATCCCTTCGCTGCGGGAAAGGCGAATGAACATGTCAAGACACTCTTTATCAGTCACAGCTGCATATTCAGCCCGCTCAATATCCTTCAGCATACAGTGCTGAGGACCGACGCCAGGGTAGTCCAGACCTGACGCGACTGAATAAACCGGGAGAGGATTACCGGTTTCGTCCTGCAGAACGTAACACTTGAAGCCGTGAATTTCACCCTTGCTGCCTTTAGTTAGAGTTGCGGCATGTTTTTCAGAATCAAGCCCCAGACCTGCCGGCTCAACTCCAACCAGCCTGACACCCCTGTCATTCAAAAAGCCACTGAAGATGCCCATGGCATTACTGCCGCCGCCCACGCAGGCAACAACATAATCCGGGAATTTTCCGGTCATTTCCTGAAACTGGGCTCTGGCTTCCTGTCCGACGATCGCCTGAAAGTCACGTACCATCATCGGAAACGGATGGGGGCCGACAACAGAACCGATAGCATAAAAATAATCCTCCGGATTACTTAGCAGCTCCTCAAATGCACTGTCTACAGCGTCCTTCAAAGTCTGAGTACCACGATCAACCGGAACTACTCTGGCTCCGAGAATGCGCATTTTAGTCACATTCGGATGTTCCTTTTTGATATCCACAGTTCCCATATGAATTTCACACGGTATTCCGACCAACGCACAGGCGGTAGCAAGTGCAACGCCGTGTTGTCCGGCACCGGTTTCCGCGATAACCTTGGTCTTATTCATATATTTAGCCAGCAGAGCTTCTCCAAGACAATGATTTATTTTGTGAGCCCCGGTATGATTGAGATCCTCACGTTTCAGATAAATCTGCGCCCCACCACACTCTGCAGAAAGTTTCTGTGCATGATATATAGGACTTGGCCGTCCAACGTAGTATTTGTGCAGACTGGCAAGCTCGTTCTTAAACTTTTCAGTATCCCGGATCTCAAGGTATGATTTACAGATGTCATCCATTATTTTACGGAGGTGACCGGGAATCTGCTGACCACCGAATTCGCCAAAGTAACCGTCGGTATCCGGATACTGGTGCAAGTCGACATTACTCATTTATAAACCCCAAAGTTGAAAATAAAAATTATTTTATTATTAAGGAAAAATATAACTGAAAGAAAAAATGAAGCGGGCCTCAGCCCCAAAACCAGGTACATCGAGAAAATACCAAAAAGGTCCGTCTGGAAACCTCTGCCGAATTATAGTTCACTGTGTATTTTGTCATGAGTCTCCGAATTGAGTATAAGTACCTGAATTTCTAAGATTAAAACACTCAAACAGTCTTTAAGATAATCGCAGGCAGCTGCAATGGCAAGTTTTAAATTGAAAATTTACTGTAAAATGCAAGTTAATAAAACCCTCCTTGCAGCGTATCTGCAAAGAGGACTGAATATTTCAACTCAATCGACAAACAGATTTTTCCCGGAAAAGTTAGAGTCGCAGGTCAAGTTAACCCCAAGTTTGCGCAACCCGGCCTCATCCCCTGGAGTCGGCATATGGGTAATGTGCATCTCACAGCCGTGCAGCATTTCGAGCTTCTGCAGTGCCAGCTGTGCGGATGGATTACCTGGCATACTGACACTGAGGGCAATCATGGTCTCCTCCAGGTCAAGACTTAGGCGCTTACTTTTAAGTATATCGCGCTTCAGGGAGCCGACAGAATCAATAACATCAGGTGAAATCAGCAGCAATTCATCCGGCAGGCCCGCCAGTTTTTTTATTGCATTTAGCACTGAACTCGAGGCCGCATGCATCAAAGGTGAGTTTTTGCCAGTTACAATAGTCCCATCCGGTAACTGCAGGGCAGCACCGCAGTAAATTCCGGCATTGCCCTTGTCCTCTTGATTTTCAGCTGCCGCCGCCGCGCTTCTGGCAGCCTCAACCATGCAGCGATCCTCCGGCTTTATCTCAAGTTCATCCATCAGCAACTTGACCCGGTCAACGGTCTGCTTGTCAGTAAGGCCCATGGCATATTCACATTTGTAACGGAAGTAACGTCGAATAACTTCCTGCTTTGAAGCTTCCCGGCAGACAGCATCATCACAAATAGCAAATCCTGCCCGGTTAACCCCCATATCAGTTGGCGACTGGTAAAGCCGGCTGTTATCCATAATTTTCGACATAATCCGTTTTACAACCGGGAATATTTCGACGTCACGATTGTAATTAATCGCAGTTTTACCGTAAGCTTCCAGGTGAAAAGGGTCTACCTGATTGAAATCAGCAATATCGGCAGTCGCGGCCTCATAAGCAATATTTACCGGGTGCTTGAGTGGAATGCTCCAGATCGGAAATGTCTCGAACTTGGCATACCCGGCGGATACCCCGCGCTGATGCTCATGATACACCTGAGAAAGACAGGTTGCCATTTTACCACTGCCCGGCCCGGGACCGGTAACGATCACAATCGGTTTGTCACTTTCAATATAGGCATTTGCGCCATAACCGTCTTCACTTACTATGGTCTCGATTTCAGTGGGATACCCCTTAATTGCCCGGTGGGTGTAAACGCTGATGCCGCGACGCTTGAGTTTGTTGATAAAACTTTTCACGGCCGGCTGTTCCTCGTAACGGGTTACGCATATCGCCTTGACACTCAGTCCCCAGTCCCGGAGGTCATCAATCAGTTTCAGCGTGTCAGCGTCATAAGTAATTCCAAAATCAGCCCGGATTTTTTTACGGGCGATGTCTCCGGCATAAATGCAGATTACAATGTCAATTTTATCTCTGAGGATTTGCAGCAGCTTTATTTTAACGTTTGGATCGAAACCGGGAAGAATTCTCGCTGCATGCAGGTCGAAAACCAGTTTGCCGCCAAATTCCAGGTAGAGTTTATTATCAAACCTTGAAGCCCGGTCAATAATCGCTTCAGCCTGCTCCTGCAAATATTTATCGTTGTCAAATCCTGTTTTTTTCATACCAGCTCCTTCCCCATGTTTCAGATATAACCAATCAAGAATATTATTATATAAAACCAGCTGTCCAGCCGCAACTGATTATTAAGCAGTTAGAATTGAACCGACACAAAAGCGATAAAAATCAGGACTGTAAACCACATCAGGAATAATATCACCAGCCAGCTCTCTAAGGTATCAGGCAAAAAATAGCGTGGTTAAATAACAATATCAATAAACGTGAAGATTTTTTTCCAATTTTACTTTAACACATTTCAACAATACAATTCAGCATTCAGTTCATAATCTGAATTGTTTCAGAACTTCAATGAAAATTACTCCAGAAAAATGGCCGGGTTGAATTTAACGGTTTGCGGGTTAGATTGGGATACATTATATTGAAACATAAAATTTTTCCGTAGAGGATACAGATATGAAAAAACTTTTCGGGACAGACGGTATTCGCGGCAAAGCCAATCATTATCCAATTACAGCCGAACTGGCCCTGCTGCTGGGCAAAGCGACAGCACAGGTTTTCGGGGCTTCCGGCAAAGGTCTTTGTAAAGCGGTACTCGGTAAAGACACCCGACTTTCAGGATATATGCTGGAAAATGCAATTACCAGCGGCCTTTTGAGCATGGGTATGGACGTTCTGGCGGTAGGCCCAATGCCGACACCTGCAGTTGCTCACCTGACAAAATCCCTGGGAGCATCCTGCGGTATTATGATTACAGCTTCTCATAATCCGGCTGAGGATAATGGCATTAAAATATTTGGCAGTGACGGTTTCAAGCTGCCAGATCATATCGAAATGCAAATTGAAAAACTTATCCTGGATGACAAGCTCAACTCAGAACATATTGAGAATGACCAGATAGGCAAAGCTTACCGCATAGATGATGCCCGTGGACGCTATATTGAATTTGCTAAAAGCTCCATCAATAATCAGAGTTTGAAAGGCCTGAAAATCGTACTTGACTGTGCTAACGGCGCCGGATATTCCATTGCTCCGCTCATTTTCAGCGAACTTGGCGCGGAAGTTATAGAAACCGCCATAGCCCCTGACGGGCGTAATATAAATGAAAAATGTGGCGCTACTTATTCGCAACACGCATCAGAACTGGTGAGACAGCATCAGGCCGATCTCAGCATTTCACTTGACGGTGACGCTGACCGGGTTATTTTCTGCGATGCCCAGGGCAATGAAGTCAACGGCGACCGTATCATCGGTATGGTAGCTCTTGACTACAAACAGCGCGGACGCTTGAACGGTGATTCGGTAGTTGTCACCAGCATGAGCAATCTCGGGCTGAAAAAGGCTATGAATGCCGCCGGAATCAACACTGTCCAAACTCAGGTAGGCGACCGTTATGTAATTGAGCAGATGCGTTCAAACAATTTTAACGTCGGTGGCGAACAGTCCGGCCACATTATTTTCATGGATTACGCCACTACCGGCGATGGTATTATTACCGCGCTGCATGTTTTGAAGCTTATGATTCGTGAAAACAAAACTTTAAGAGAACTGGCAGATTTCATGCAGGTATTCCCACAACGCCTTGAAGGAGTTGATGTAAAGGAAAAAGTCCCAATTGAACAGGTTCCAGCCCTGAAAAACGCTGTTGCGGAATGTGAAAAAGCTCTTGAAGGCAGCGGACGGACAGTTGTACGCTATTCCGGAACTGAAAATAAACTCAGAATTCTGGTTGAAGCTGAAGCCCAGCGCGAAGTCGATTTCTGGATAACTAAATTATGCGACATTGCCCAGCGCGAACTGGGAAAATAACGGGGAGAATAAGAAAATGCAAGTAAATGTTATTGAAGTAAAAGCTTCAAATGAAATGGAACCTTTGACCTGCAGGCGGATGCTGCACCAAATTCCGGTAGCGGGTATTCCCATTAAAGAACGTCTCATGTGGATGTTTGAGTTTGAAGGGATCAATCAGCAACGAAAACTTGACATCAGAGCCGATCTCTGGCCTTCCTCTGATATAATTGAAAAACTGCTTGAATCAAGAGAAAATATCGTCATCAAAGGCAATAATGGTGTGGAATACGCAAAATTGACCTGTACTGATTCTAAAAGTTATACAGATATCGAGCTGGACGAAAACTCCATAATTCTGCGCTATCCATGGGATATTCTGGCACTCAATGAAATAATCGTCGGCTCAATTACTGAAGATAATATCCAGGGAACCGTACGAGAGCGGGTCACTGTAGACGGCACTGTCTGGGTCGGTAAAAACAGCACGCTGCTGCCCGGAGTTTATATTGAAGGCAATGTTGTAATTGGTGAGAATTGCAAAATCGGCCCTAACTGCTATATCCGGGGCAACACCTATATCGGCGACAACTGCCACATCGGTCAGGCGGTGGAAATCAAGAATTCCATGATAATGCATCATGTAGCGGCAGGGCACCTGAGCTATGTTGGCGATTCAATAATCTGCCCTCATGCCAACCTGGGGGCCGGTACCATCGGCGCCAACCTGCGGCATGATAATAAAAATCATAAGTCCATCGTAAACCGTAAAGCCGTGGATACCGGCAGACGTAAATTCGGGTTCGTACTGGGTGACAATGTCCACACCGGGATTCACACCAGTATTTATCCGGGCAGGAAAATGTGGCCCGATACCACCACCACTCCTGGTGAAACTCTGGCTCGCGATAAAACAAAGTAATATAATAAAGACAGAAGAACTTTTATGCTGTTCAGAGGTCTTTCATAATTATAGGCCGTGCCGAAGCAGGGGTTATTTCTTTCGTAAATGTTGAAAAAAACTGTTTCGGTTGATATAGTTTATAAAAAGCGGACATTTTGTCTGTACTCTTTCCAAAGTAAAACACAAAGAGGAGCCTTACAATGAAGAAACTGTTAATTTCCTTAATTGCACTGTGTCTTGGAATCTCCGTTATGGCAGCAGAAGGCTGGATGACCAACATGGATAAAGCCATGCAGATGGCTAAAAAAACCAATAAACCCGTCCTCGTTGATTTCTCCGGTTCTGACTGGTGTGGCTGGTGCATGAAACTTGACAGAGAAGTCTTTTCTCAAAAAGCCTTCAAAGATTATGCCAAAGACAATCTTGTTCTGGTCATAGTAGACTTTCCCCGTTCCAAAAAGCAGTCTGACCAGATAAGGAAACAAAACAAAGAGCTGGCAGAGAAATATAAAATTAACGGCTTCCCGACAGTCCTGGTTCTGGATAAAGACGGAAAAATCCTGCTGCGCACCGGATATCGTGACGGTGGTGCTGAGAAGTACGTCAAGTTCCTGAAAGAAGAAATCGCCAAGGCTATGAAAAAATAACTGATGATTACTTAAAAATCATTAACTGCGGGAGGTCCTTCTCATGAAGACAGGCACCATACTGTGGGCCTTGCTGATTGTAGTATTTTTTACTGCAGCAGGAGTTAAGGCCCAGTTTGCCGATCCCTTTAAATGGGATGTTTCCCGAGAAAACCAGAAGATAAGCGTTAAAGTAAAAATACCGGCTGGTCATTACCTCTATCAGGAGCAGACCAAGGTAATGGTAACCGGAAATACCGGCCAGGCCTGTATCGCTTCTGAAACCCCTAAAGCAATTCTCCATGAAGATCAGCTGTTAGGTAAAACCAGAGTATTTATGGGCCCAGGCACCATTGACTGGACCTTTGACTGCTCAGGACTGCAGACGCCTTTAAAAATTGATATTGCCTATCAGGGCTGCAAGGAAAAAACCGCTGACTCCCAGGCAATTTGCTTTGTGCCCTCACAAAAAGAATTAACCATTAAAGGTGACAACAAAGCGACCGCGGAGACAGAAACCACGAGAAAAGCTTCCTATGAAACCGGTGAAATACCTCCGGCTCTGAAATCGCTGTTAGATAAATTTAAAATTTCCCGCACCGCAGCCGGTGTCATGGACAAAAAAGAATTTTCCATGTTCCTGGTCGGAAAAACTAAAATGACCGACCTGCTGGCCGATAAGGGAACATTTTTAATTATTCTGATTATTCTGGGCGGCGGCCTCATCCTGAACCTGACACCTTGTGTCCTGCCGATGATACCGATAAACCTGGCTATAATCGGAGCCGGGCCTAAGGCTGACTCAAAGGCAAAAGGCTTTATCAGAGGCGGAGCTTATGGTCTGGGAATTACTTTATCCTATGGGATTCTCGGCCTGCTGGCGGTACTAACCGGAGCCAGGTTTGGGTCATTAAACTCGTCGGTCTGGTTCAATATCGGCATCGCTGTGGTTTTCCTGATACTGGGTCTGGCCATGTTTGACCTGATAATTATAGATTTCTCCAAATACGGTCACAAGATTACGCCACAGAACTCCCAGAGCGGAAAAGTTATAACCGCGTTAATTATGGGAGTCATAGCAGCTTTACTGGCTGGCGCCTGTGTGGCTCCAATTGTAATTGCCGTATTGATTTACTCAACTAAAATCTATGCTGACGGCAACATGGCTGGTCTGTTTCTGCCTTTCCTGCTTGGACTTGGCATGGGGCTTCCCTGGCCGTTTGCCGGTGCCGGGCTGGCTCTGATTCCCAAACCGGGACAGTGGATGGTCAGAATCAAACACCTGTTCGGGATAATCATTCTGGCAGCGGCCGTCTATTACTGTTATACCGGAATTTCCCTGGTTGAAACCACAGGCAGAGGTGTTGCCTCGACTGGTCAAAACGCCAAGCTGGCTAATAAGCTGCAGCGGGCTCTTGATCAGAAAAAGCCGGTGCTGGTAGATGTCTGGGCCAGCTGGTGCAAAAACTGCCTGTATATGAACAGCACTGTTTTTAAAAACAGTGAAATCAAAAAACAGCTTAAAGATTTTATTTTCGTTAAATACCAGGCAGAAAAGATTCAGGGACCGGACGTCAAGCCGGTACTGGATTACTTTAATGTCAAGGGTCTCCCAACCTATATTATCCTGGAGCCCAAAAAGTAACTGACTTTAAAGCTTGAAGCGGCCGGAAAACCGGCCGCTTTTTTATTACAGTGTATTTTTGGCAAGCTTAAAAAAAGATCAATTAAACCGTTACCGCAATATTTAGAAATTATGCATTGAATACAGTTTGTGATAATAGCCGTTGAGCTCAAGTAACTCCTCATGCCTGCCCTCTTCAGAAATTCTGCCGTCTTTTACGCAATAAATATAATCAGCGTTGCGTACGGTTGACAGACGGTGAGCTATAACCAGAGTAGTCCGCTCCCGGCACAGTTTGTCCATAGAGTCCTGCACCAGAGCTTCAGATTCATTATCCAGAGCTGAGGTGGCTTCGTCGAAGATCAGAATGGCCGGATTTTTCAGAAATACCCGTGCTATTGCAATTCGCTGTTTCTGCCCTCCGGAAAGTTTTACCCCCTGCTCTCCAACCTGTGACTCAAAGCCATCAGGTAAAGACATAATAAAGTCATAAATATTGGCGTTTCTGGCCGCTTCCACCATTTCTTCGTCAGTAGCGTCAGCTTTACCAATCAGTATATTTTCACGAATACTGGCGTCAAACAAAAACGGGTTTTGCTGTACAATACCGACATTTTCCCGCAAACTTTTCTGTTTTAGGTCCATAACGTCGTTACCGTCAATAAGAACCTGTCCGGCCGCTACCTCATAAAAGCGGGGCACTAAAGCGGCAATGGTCGACTTTCCAGCTCCGGATTCACCGACCAAGGCAACAGTTAGTCCTGCCGGAATTTTTATACTGACATTGTCAAGAATCCAGTCGCTGTATTCCCTGCCCTCTTCAAGCTGGTATTTAAAGTAAACATTTTTAAGCTCGATATTGCCTTTCAGTTCAGGAGGAGACAGGGCATTGGAGCGATCCTGAATATCCGGTTCCTCCAGCATTACCTGATGAAAGCGCTCAAATGCGGTAAATCCCTGCTGAAACTGCTCAGCAAAGTTCAGCATGCGAAAAGTCGGCATAACAATATAACGGGAATACATGAAAAAGGTAAAAACCTCAGCCACCGTCGCCTTGTTAAAATAAACCAGCAGCACCCCGACTACGACAAATAAAGCCGAATACCCCTGAATCATAAAAATAACTCCGGAATGGAGACCAGCCAACGTGCCGAAAACATTTTCACGGGCATTTTTAAACTGTGTATTCACTTCATGGAATTTCTCAACCTGGTACTCCTCGTTAGTAAATGCCTTGACCACTCTGATACCCTGAATTGAATTTTCGACCTGACTGTTCAGATCTGCCACTTTTTTGCGCACCTGCCGAAAGCCGCGCTTCATTCTGCGCATAAAAAAAGTGCCCCAGATTATGATTAAAGGCAGGGGCAGAAATGTAAATAAGGCAAACCTCCAGTTTTGAAGAAACATGAAACTGAAAGCTCCAACTATAATCAGTACTGAAATCAGTAAATCCTCAGGTGAATGATGCGCCGTTTCAGCAATCAGAGTCAAATCGTTAGAAAGCCGCGACATGATGTGACCGGTTTTAGTGCGGTCAAAATAGCTGAAAGACAACTTCTGCAGGTGAGAAAAAAGGTCCCGCCGCATGTCAGCCTCCATTCTCACACCTAAAATATTACCCCACTTAACGTTAAAGAAATCAGCTGCAGCCAGGATTACAACAATTCCACCAATATATGTCAGGTTCAGGATTATATTTGCGAAATCCATCTTCGGCAGGTAATTACTCAATATCACGTATGCTATCTTAGGTATCAGTACTGTAAATGCAGCAGTCGTGACTGCAGTAAGCATATCAAGCACAAAAAGGCGCAAATGCGGCACATAATATTTGGAAAACTCTTTCAGCATAAAAAATCTCAGTTAAAACAATTAGTCAAAAAGCCCAATATAACACTAAATGAATTTATTGCCAATACACAAACTTACCAGTATGTCACCGTGTTTTCGGAAAACATTATACAGCGATCAGCTTGTAATTACCCTGGGTGGCTCCTTCTAATGTAATATATATTGAGTTTGGAAAAACTCAAAAGCACACCTGCTCAGCTTAAGCGAGGAAGAGTGCTTGCAGCTGAAGGGGAGCCGCTGAGCAGGTGCTTGGGGGGTAGTTGAGTCTATTGGTATGTCGAACAATAGCTAAGAAAAGTTACACTCTAAGGATATTTTTTTTATTTTTCCTTTAAACTGAAGAATTACAACCTCCTACAGCGACGCGGCACAAACGACTCAAGACACTATATCATGAAGGAAATACATCAAAAAATAATATTTATTTCTACTCCTCAAAAACTGTTTGCAATAACTGCAATCAAGTAGTATTTCTAAAATGTCACATATGGTAAAGTTTTTTCAAGATTTCTGCCCTTCAGTCCAATTTCACATAAATTCTGCAGGGAATGTATTTTTCTCAGATTCAGAATCTTTTTTACAGTTGCAGGGCCGACCCCTGGAATTCTTAGAAGCATTTCCTTGTCGGCTTTGTTTAAGTCAACCGGAAAAAGATGCAGATGCCGCTCAGCCCAGATCTTTTTAGGATCACAGTCAAGTGGCAGGTTACCGGATTCATCAAAAAACAATTCATTCTTCTGAAAACCATACTGTCTGAATAAAAAATCACATTGATAAAGGCGGTGCTCTCTGGTGAGGTGATCTTCCGGATTCAATTCAAAGCGTTGTTCCCCCGGAATATTTCTGTCCCCAAGACCAGGCTGATAAGCCGAAAAATACACTCTCTGAAAATTAAGCCTGTTGTATACAGCGTCCACATAATTAATGATATCACTGTCATTTTCGTCAGCAGCCCCTACGATAAACTGGGTAGTGCACTTCACCCGGCTGAACCTGGCTCCGGAAGCTGTAAGATTACTCATCAACTTAACCGGCCGCACAATGTCATCCATGAAACTTTTCGTTTCAGACAACTGTGAAAAAAACTGCTCACCCGGGGTCTCTATATTCAGGGAAACTGCACTGGCCAGACTAACCGCTTCCTCTACAGCCGCATCCGAAGCTCCCGGAATAATTTTAAGATGCACATAGCCTTTGAAACCATGCTTTAGGCGCAGCAGTCTCACCGTATCGTTCAGTCGCTCCATGGTGCGGTCCGGATTGCCAGTCACTCCGGAACTCAGGAATAGGCCGAAAACCTTTCCGCGACGGTAGTAATCCATAAAAACCCTGGCGGTCTCATCAGCTGAAAGAGTGCAGCGCCTGGCATTGGCATCACTACGCAGCGGGCAGTATTTGCAGTCATTTGCACAGGCGCTGGATAACAAGGTTTTCAGGAGAATACTGTATCCACCTTGCGGCAGCGGTACCGGATAAAGCCAGTGCCCTGCTCCGTCACGCTGGCGCCGGTCATTTTTGCCAGTGCCGCAAGCGCAGGCAAGATCATACTGCGAAGCTTCTGAGAGTATTTCAAGTTTTTTGAACGTGTCCATGCAAACATAAAAAAGTAATGATTAGTCCGGAATATTATAGCATAATCAGAGATATGTTAAACAGAAGTGCCATGAAAAAAAGTAAAACAGTTTATTTTTCAGGACAGGCATAAAAAAATGAAAATGGGGGCAGCTCCATTCTTAAGTAAATAGTTTACTAAAAAATTTTAATTATCACACAATTTCAATGTATACAATTTTAATATTAAGTTTTGTCTAATATAAATTAGAACTATAAATAAACATCTTCATTCTTTTCATTTTTTTTAAACTACAAAAATATTATAATTTTTATTGGGTAAAATGAATCTAACTTTAACAACTAAAACAATAAATAAAGCTAAAATCACATGACAATAAACTCATAATATTTTATTTTTTAAACTATTGACAAAAAATAAATTAATCTCTATAATCTAATAATATTCCGGCTACTATTATAAATATCGCAAGCAAAAGTAGGAGAGGATTCATGTTCAAACTGATCATCACCCTGACTATCGCAATCGGCATCCACAACCTTTCAAGCGCTTACGTTTTACCGCGTGATGACTTTGAAGGACAAATTGTAGAGCATTTTGCGTACACCCTGAAGTACTGCAAGCAGTGGAATCAGGCATACTGGGTGGCTTACGAGATCACAGCTGAAAAGTTGAAAAGTCCAGTCTGCAAAAGGCGTGATTTCTTCCGTCCGGATCCAATGGTAAAGGGCGGCAGTGCGGAACTGGCGGATTATCGTGAAAGCGGCTTTGACCGCGGACACATGGCTCCGGCAGCAATTTTCAGGTGGTCAAAAAACGCGATGAACGAATGTTTCTATCTCAGTAACATGTCGCCTCAGCACAAAGACTGCAATCAGAAAATCTGGAACAAAATCGAACAACATGTTCGTGACCTTGCTTTGCAACACGGCTTGGTAAATGTCATAACCGGTCCGGTTGTTATGGGGGCTGTTTTTCAGCAGATCGGACCGAATAGAGTTGCCGTGCCGCAGTTGTATTTCAAAGTTGTAATGGACAAAAACCTGAATCCGATAGAGTGCTTTGTTGTGCCCAATCGGGGCACGCCTTATCCAAGCACCTATTTTCAGGTACCAATCCACTTTGTAACCGCGCTTACCGACTTACAGTTCCCAAGTGAACTTACAATTCAAAACTAAAGGTTATCCTGCCAATTGTCCCACGTTGAAAAGGCATTAATGAACACGACACAGCCGGAAAACACAACTGCTTTTTCACGAACAAGGCAATTATCAAGATTAACCTGAATCAGATAACGCCGCTTAAAAACATTTTTAAGCGGCGTTTGTGCTTGAAATGCCTTGTATCGCAAGTTATTATATTAAGTTACGTGGCGGTATGGCAGCTCCCCGTGATGCTGAATAACATATTTATTCAGGATTTCTACAACTTCATACCCCCAGGATGGCATCTGCTTTTAATCGGGAACAGCAAAAAAACGGGAAAATCATTTTAAAAAAGTTCAATAATTCCATGCTGCGGTCTGGATTCAACATTAGAATCAGGGCCGTATTCAGAAAAAGCCTATAACTCATTCGCAGATAAGTATTACTTACAAATAAAAGGGGGTCGTGGTATGAGGCTGGAAATCCAATGGTTCATATACGCACTGGTCGAAAACCAGGTACTTACACTGGAAGACTGCGTCGCACTTTATGAACAGCTTGATCCGGAAATAGATATTACCGCTTACGCTCAGGAGATTGTCAATGCTCTGGCCAGCCAGATGCCTGAAGATGAGCTGCAGGCACTGCTGGAACAGTTCCAAACAGTTATGGAGTTTGCCGTTCAGAAAGCTGAAGAGAAAACTTCGCCTGAGCTGCTTGACGCATATAAATCAGGCAACAGAACTGTGCCTGCTGGTCAGGAAGAGCAGGCGCAAAATTCTTTGGATGGTGTTCCAAGTCTTGATGGAATTTCACAGATGTCAGATAACGAAGTAGCCGGACTTATGATAGAACTACTGACCAGCCTGCGGGCGCTGGGAGCCAGTGACCTGCACCTTTCCGCCACCGGTGCCCCGTTTGTCCGGCGCTCACTGATAATTCAGAAGCTCAGTAAAATCCCCCTGGACCCTGATGATGCCAGAAGACTCAATCTGTGTCTGCTCACCGCAGAACAGAAGGCTAAATTTCAAGAGGATCAGGATCTCAACTTCGCCCTTGAAGTCGGACAGGATCGCTTCAGGGTCAGTCTGATGGAGCATAAAGACGGTATGGGAGGCAGCTATCGCCTGGTGCCTGACCATATTCGTCCGCTTGTGGAGCTTGGCTTTCTGCCTGACGATGTAAAAGTGATCGAACGCCTGCTGGACTATCATAACGGTCTGATACTGGTCACCGGCCCACTGGGCAGCGGCAAAACTTCAACCCTTGCAGCAATGGTCGACGTTATAAACAAAAACCGGTATGACCATGTCATCTCGGTGGAGGACCCGATAGAAATTCTCCAGAAGTCAGCCAATTGCAATATAACCCAGCGTCAGGTGGGCAAAGATACCAAATCCTACAGCTCCGCCCTGAAAGGAGCACTTCGAGAGGATCCGGACATTATTGTAATTGGTGAACTGCACGACCTTGAAACTATTGAAAATGCCATTACCGCATCAGAAACCGGTCACCTGGTTATCGGAACTCTTCACACCAAAGATGCGGCCAATACTCTGAACCGCCTGCTGGATGTCTTCCCTCCTTCACAGCAGTCCCAGATTCGTGCCATGACAGCAGGCTCGCTGCGCGGAATTGTCTGTCAGCAGCTTATTCCGACTGTCGACGACGGCCTGACCGTGGCTTATGAACTGCTGGTCAACAATATGGCGGTCGCCAATATCATTAATGACGGGCGGACGCATCGTCTGAAAAGTGTTATGGAGACTGGACAGAAATCCGGCATGTGCACCTTCGACAGCAATCTGTTCAACCGGGTAAAACTTGGGCAGGTTGATGCGCAACTGGCCCGTTCCTACATGCATGATACCGCTATAATTGCCCAGCTTGATAAATTGATTGCCGTCAACGAAGCGAAAAAACTGGCCGCCGGCGGTCAATAATAACGAGGAGATTTTCTAATGGCTAAGATTGATGAATATTTGACGGAAATGCTCAACCGCGGTGGTTCCGACCTGCACCTTTCCATAAATCATCCGGCAAAGATCCGAGTTCATGGTCGACTTGAAGCATTGACCGACTATATTGTGGATACTGAAATGATGGAAGAACTGCTGCATGAAATCTGCCCGGAGCAACGCTGGCAGCACTTCCTCAAAACCCACGACCTGGACTTTGCACACGAAATCCCCGGCCTGGCTCGTTTCCGCAGTAACTACCTTTGCAATTACCACGGCATTGCCGCCGTTTTCAGACAGATACCGAGCAAGATATTAACATTAAAGGATTTGAATCTACCGAACGTACTTATTGACATCTGCAACTTCAAAAGCGGCCTGGTCCTGGTAACCGGTCCGACCGGGTCAGGAAAATCTACTACACTGGCGGCAATGATTGACTATATTAATGACAACTTTGAAAAACATATTATTACCATTGAAGACCCGATTGAATTTGTACACCCGAATAAAAACTGCGTGATTGTCCACCGCGAAGTCGGCATCCACAGCTCCTCTTTTCCTCGAGCGCTGCGCGGCGCAATGCGCTCCGACCCGGATATTGTACTTATCGGCGAAATGCGTGAGCTGGAAACCATCCGCCTTGGACTGGCATGTGCCTCCATGGGTATGCTGGTATTTGCGACCCTGCATACCAACAACGCGCCAAAAACCATTGACCGAATCATTGACGCATTCCCGGCCAATGAACAGGCCCAGATACGTACTATGCTTGCTGAATGCCTGCACGGAGTGGTTTCACAGCTGCTCTGCCGCAGAATTCCCAAAGGCCGCGTCGCCTGCCATGAAATTCTGCTCAGGACTGACGGACTTGCCAACGTCATCCGTGAAGGACAGATTTCAAATATCAGGACCATTATCGAATCCAATAAATCACGCGGCATGTGCTCAATGGACGGCAATCTCAAAGACCTTATGGAGCAGGGATTGATCAATGGCGAAGAAGCCTATATGAAAGCCAGCGATAAGAAGTTGTTCGCCCAGTATATAGAAGATCTGGAAGAATAAAAAATTTTTGATTAAGAAAAAGCCCCCGGGAAAGACATTTCCCGGGGGCTTAAATGTATTAATATGAAATACTACTCAGTTATAATTGACCGATAGTCTTTACCCGGAGGTATCATCGGCAAAACGTGTTCATCGTAACCAGTGTGTATATCAAGGATAAACGGACCGTCCGCCTCCAGCATCTCTCTGAGTGCCGGTTCGAGTTCTTCACGGGTATAGACTTCACGACCCGGGATTTCATAGCCCCTGGCAATTGTAACAAAATCCGGATAAGGGCGTTCGACCCGGTCATTTTTCATAACAGTATCACCGCGGCGGCTGCCGTAAAAACGATCTTCCCACTGTGCAACCATTCCAAGGTGCTGATTGTTTAAAATGATCATCTTGACCCCGATCTCGTTGATATGCAGAGTCCCCAGTTCCTGGATATTCATCTGGAATGATCCGTCGCCATCAATATTGATAACCAAAGCGTCAGGGCGCGCGACTTTCGCCCCCATCGCAGCCGGCAAGCCAAACCCCATGGAGCCAAGTCCGCCTGAAGTCAGGAACTGACGCGGAAAGCTGTAGGTATAAAACTGAGCCGACCACATCTGATGCTGTCCAACCCCGGGAACGATCACGGCCTCACCGTTAGTCATTTCACAGAGTTTTTCCATAACATACTGCGGCTGAACCCTGTCTGTCTTTTCTTTGTATGACAGTGGGTACTTCTTTTTCCAGGCATCTATCCTGGCAAACCATTCCTTGTATTCCTTAAAAACAGGGGCCTTATTAAGCTCGGCTAGAATATCCTTGACATTGGCAACAATGCCCAGGTCAGCCGGTTTATTCTTATTGATTTCAGAATTGTCAATATCAACATGAATAATTTTAGCCTGTGTGGCAAAATTTCTCGGGTCTCCGGTAACACGGTCATCAAACCGGGCTCCCAAAGCAATTAGCAAGTCACATTCATTTGCCGCGTTATTGCCGTAAACTGTACCGTGCATGCCTAGCCATTTCAGGCTGAGCGGGTGGTCTTCTGGGAAGCAGCCGACCCCCATCAATGTAGTTACCGTCGGCAGGTTGTAACCTTCAGCAAATTTTCTGAGTTCTGCTGATGACTCTGAAGAAATAATCCCACCACCAACATACAGGCAGGGACGCTCACAGGCCTGAAGCATTTCTTTAAAAGCATCAATATCTTCCTGACGCATTGCAGGATTCGGATCATAAGCCTTGACGTCAACTGAAACGTTAAAGTCAACCTCACAAACCTGCTGCTGAACATTCTTGGGAATATCAACTATTACCGGTCCCGGACGACCGCTTTTCGCCAGGTAAAAAGCTTCTTTTATAACTCCCGGCAATTCAGAAGCATCCAGAACAAGGTAACTGTGTTTTATAATTGGACGGGTCATTCCGATGATATCGGTTTCCTGGAAAACATTTTTTCCTATCATGCTTGAAGGAACCTGTCCGGTAATACAGACCATCGGGATCGAGTCCATGTAAGCGTCAGCAATCCCGGTCAGAAGATTTGTGGCGCCCGGACCACTGGTAGCCATACACACCCCGACCCTGCCGGTAGCTCGCGCATAGCCGTCCGCGGCAAAAGCTCCACCCTGTTCGTGACGCGGCAGAATTACCCGGATATCAGACTCGGTAAGCGCCTGATGTAACTCCATGGAAAATCCGCCGGGGTAGGCAAATATTGTATCAACGCCCTCGTTTTCCAGGCATTTTATTGTTATCTGATTGCCTTTGAGCGTCTTCTTGTTCTTGTTCATTAGAATCCTTCTCCAAATTTGATACAGTTTTCCTGAATTTTCACTTTCAGGGATTATACGGAAACTGCTTTAATAGCGGTAAAAATCGATACAAAACGGGTAACCCGGCACTGCCGGGCATCATACACCAACCAATTTTTCCACTAGTCTGAACATAAGTTTATCTAAAAAGTAACTCGAATGGTTTTATAAAATTCAAGGCATATTTTATATGCCGACGAGTAATATACACATTATACACCTAAAAGCAAATAATTTAAATACCAAAAACATGCATGCAGCAAAAAAATGGCACAGTTGCCTCATAAACCTGAATCCTCTACGTTTTTTTGTAAATTTCAGTTTCCCGAAACACCACTTACTGCAATGCCCGTATTCATTAAAAGGCCGCCAGGCTTTCAAGTTGTGAACTGGATGATTGTGATGGCAAAAAAACTGCTTACTTTAAGGAATTATCCGCAAAAAAACAAGTTAATTGTATTGCATTTTAATTTAAATTTGCAAATCTTGCTGAAACGGCCTAATTTACTTGAGTATACAAATAAAATACGGAGTATATCGTGAAATGAAAATTCAGACCAGGCTGACCGGATTTTTTATCATAATGCTGGCTGTTTTTTCTTATGTTCTGGTTTGGATAAGCACTAGAGCCTACCGTCGCGAAGTCAATCGCTTGAACTATGAGGTCGCGATTCAGCGGCTGGATCAGATGCTTAAAATCATCACCGAACAGGATAATCTCTTTCTGGAGCACGTTTATCAGACCGAAGCTGATGCTCAGGACAAAGCGCTTGAGAGAATTCGTGATTCGATTAGAATACGTGCCAGAAGCGATGCGGGCTTTCCAATAATAGTAACAGCAAAGTCAAAAATTCTGCTGGGGCCCAAGTCTTCAAAAATCACCAGACTACCGGGACACCAAAAGCTTAAATTTTCGGATTATTTCCGCAAGAAACAAGGTGAAATTCACTATCAAACCGGTCCGGTTTCCAGAATCATACTCTATCGGACATTTCAGCCATGGGGCTGGATAATGTGTTACTCGTTTCCGATGGAGGCGAGTTTTTACAGCTCAGTCAGCAAAGGGTATTTCCGGCAGATTCTGGCAGTAATCTGCTGTATGGTCGCATCTGTCGCCGCCCTGTTATGGCTGATTCAGCATGCTCTTTCCCCTTTGAACCGGCTGGTCAGCAATGCAACCGGCATGGCTGCGGGCATATTCCCCGATAACAAAGACCGACGGGATTATTCTCACGATGAAATCGGCATTTTGAATAAGGCCTTTGATGAAATGGCCGACCGGATTCAGGAGTCAATGGCCAAGCTCCAGGAAGAAATCAAAGAGCGCCGAGAGAAGGAACATGAAATCCGTGAACTTATTGAAAATTCTCCAATGCCTATCGCTACTGTAAGTAAAGACAAGTCATTTTCAGTGAATGAAATGTTCTCAAAAGTTTTTGGTTTCAATGAGAAAGAAATGCGGTGCATTGATGATTTCTTTGAAATGAGTCGTCCAGATTCAACGCCTGCCCGCAAAAACACTTTAAACTGGCAGAAGATGCTGCAGGAAAAAACCCCCGGCATCGCAATAAAACGCTTGAAATGCAAAAACGGCAAAGTGCTTGAAATTGAAGTCAGACACAAACGCATCAAAAAGCAGAGCCTGTTGATGTTCAATGACCTTACTGAAATCAAAGAGGCTGAAAAACGACTCAGGAATACCCGGAATTATCTGAATCAGCTTTTTGATTCAATCCGTCAGCAGCTCATTGCGGTCAATGATCGCGGCTATGTAACCCAGTGGAATATGGCAATGGAAAAATTTACCGGGATAAAGTCACAGGATGCCGTCGGGTTCAAGCTCTGGGTACTTGCCAGATTTCTGAGTACATACCGCAACGAAGTTGAACAGGTAATTGCCAGCGGAAAACCCCGCGAAAAGTACCGTGAGACTATTATCTGGCAAAAGCGCAAATATTTTTTCAACATCTGTATAAACCCGTTCAACAACAGTGAGAATCGCGGCGCGGTCATAACGATGGAAGATGTAACCGAACTGGCCAGAAAAAGTGAACAGCTTATCCAAACCCAGAAAATGGAAACGGTCGGGACTCTGACTGGGGGGCTGGCTCACGACTTCAACAATGTCCTTGGCGGAATTAAAGGGTCACTGTCAATGATTCGTTATTACTTGAACAACGCCCCGGATGAGAGCGAGGAGATCAATGAATTTGCCGCCCTTGCCGAGCAATCTGTGAACCGTGCCGCCAGCATGGTTGAACAGCTGCTGGCCCTTTCCCGCAAGAGCCAGCTTTCTTTCAAACCAGTTGACTTGAATGAATCATTCAGTCATGTCCTGAGTATATGCCGCGGGACATTTGACAAAAGCGTGACAATTTCAATTTCCAAACCACCGGGTAAAATCATGGTGGAGGCCGATGGAGTTCAAATTGACCAGGTTTTGCTGAACATGCTCATTAACGCTGAACACTCCATGACTATTATGCGTGGCGAAGACGCGCCTAAAGGCGGAGATATTGAAATCTCGATAAGCCGGACTAAACTTGATCCGCTGCAATACCCCAAGGCCATTGATCAGGAAGAATTCTGGCAGGTTGATATAAAAGACAATGGAGTAGGAATTCCGCCAGATACCATGCGCAAAATCTTTGACCCGTTCTTTACCACCAAGGCGAGAGGCAAAGGCACCGGACTTGGGCTTGCCATGGTCTACAATATTATCGATATGCATAATGGCTTTGTAGATGTGAAATCCGAACCCGGCACCGGCAGTATTTTTACTGTCTACCTGCCGGAACTGCTGCCCGGCGAAGAGTCCTATGACGTGCACCAGGTCAACTCCGAAATCATTCCAGGCAGTGGACTGGTACTGATTATTGATGATGAACTGGCGATCCGTGCAACTGCGGGAAAAATGCTTGAATCACTCGGTTACCGGGTACTGACTGCAGAAAACGGTGAGGAAGGAGTTGAAATATTCAGAAATTACGTCAATGAGGTCGATGTGGTTTTACTCGACATTGCCATGCCGGTCATGTCAGGTGATGAGGCATTCAAACGTATCCGTGAAATCAGGTCTGATACTGCGGTTCTGGTCTCATCTGGCTTCACCAACGACAGCCGGGTGCAGAAAACACTGGAAGCCGGAGCAAAAGGATTTATCAAAAAACCTTATTCATTAAATAAATTGAGCAGGAAATTGCATGAAGTTATCTCCAGGCGATCTTAAGGAAATCGAATATATTGATTTTCACACTCATCAGAACTTTAAGGCTCCGCATTATCTGAATATAGTATCCTGTGATCCTGAAGACTTTCTTCAAAGGGTGAATGAGTGCGACAGCAGCACTTTATTCAGCGTTGGAATTCATCCCTGGAGCTTGAAAGGTAACTACGACCAGTCAATGCAGCGCCTTGAAAAGCTGGAAAAATTATTGCAGCATCCGCAGGTTATTGCTATTGGAGAAACCGGGCTTGACAAAACCCGCGGCCCCGCGGCAGCGACACAAATCGTTGTGTTCTCAGAAATCCTGAAAATTGCCGTCAGACTCAGCAAGCCAGTTATTGTTCACTGTGTACGCTTTTACCCGGAAATAATTACCCTGAAAAAACAGTTTGCTCCAGAACTGCCTGTAATGATACACGGTTACAATGGAAAGCCGCCGCTGCTTGAGCAGCTTTTTAAACACAACTGTATGGTTTCGTTCGGCCTCGCGGCCCTCAACCGGCAGGATGTTCCTGATTTTCTTCGTGCCAACCCGAAGTATTTCAATCTCATTGCCCTTGAAACTGACGATTCCAATGTTAGTGTAAAGTCTGTTTATGCCCGGGCAGGCGAAGTACTGGATCTCAGTGACCAGGAACTAAAAGCCGTCATGAGAAGAAATTTCAAGAGGTTGTTTTTACCTGATGACATTACCACTAATTGAAAAAGTCCCCCAGTGGCAGCAGCGCACCGCCATGCTGCTTAAGCGTGAGGGACTTGAAATACTTAAAAACTCCAGAGTTCTGGTTGTCGGGCTTGGCGGAGTCGGCGCTTATGCCGCCGAACTGATCTGTCGGGCCGGGGTGGGAAAAATGACTGTAGTCGACTCCGATGCCGTAGAGGCTTCAAACCGGAATCGCCAGTTGCCGGCACTTTCCAGTACAGAAGGACGCAGCAAGGCCGGGCTGATGGCTGACCGACTGCGTGACATCAACCCAGAAGCTGAAATCACCCCGCTTGAACTCTTTTTACGTGATGAACTTACAGATGAAGTTCTGAACGCTTACAAATATGACTATGTCGTTGACGCAATTGACACTTTGTCTCCAAAAGTCAACCTGATCAGCAAATGTGTTGAAACAGGCTACCCGCTGGTCAGCTCAATGGGTGCAGGCGGAAAAACCGACCCGACCAGAGTCCAGATCGCGGACATTTCAAAATCATATAACTGCCCACTGGCCAAAGCAATCCGAAAAAGACTGCATCGTCGCGGCATCAGAAAAGGATTTAAAGCGGTTTTTTCACCTGAAGATGTACCACCGCACGCAGTACATGCCTTTGAGGATGCAGACAGCGGCAAGTGCGGTTCTGTAGTGGGAACAATTTCATATATGCCGCCGACATTCGGCTGCTGCTGCGCTTCAGTAGTTTTGAGAGAATTAACCGGACAAAGCAGCTGCTGAAACAGGCAAACATTCGAACAGCAAAAAACACGAGAGAGTTGAATGCGTACATACTGGCGCAGGCTGAAAAGAACTACTCCGGTCAGAAGACGGCAAAGATTTATAAGCCGTCAGCTTGACCGTGCTTTTAAGGCCTATTCTAAACGAGATCTGAAAAAGACGCGGGAAATCATCCAAAGTATTCAACCGCATGAACATAAAAACTCCACCATCTGCCTGCTCAACGGGATGCTGGCCCTTAACGAAAAACGCGGCTCCGACGCCTTACGTTTCCTTTCCAGAGCAGCTGCCGCCAAACCGGACACTGTAAGTCGGGAATACTTTCTTGGAGTTGCCTTAGAGCGCTGTTCTCAGATTAAAGATGCAATTACCCAGTACCGGCGGGTGCTTGAACTGCAGCCTGATTATGCCCCGGCAATTGCCAACCTGTGCCATATCCTGGGATACACTGACCTGGATGAAGCTTTCAGCGTTTGTTCGCGCGGGCTCAGCGCTCATCCGAAAAACAGCAGGCTTCTGGCAACGATGGGACAGTTGCAGCTGCTGCGGGGTATGCCCGGAGAAGCAATTCACTGCTTCAGGCGTTCATTAAAATTCAAACCGGATGTTCTTGAAGTCAGATCGGGACTGATTTTTGCCTATAACTATTTCAAGAATTCAACTGACAGAATTACATCAGAAGCGGCCAAGTGGGAAAAAATTCTGCTCAACAAAAATGTCAGCAAACGAAAGTTCAGTTTCTGGGATGTTTTAAATCTTGACCTGACAGTGGCAACGAGGAGGCTAAGAATAGGCTATGTGTCAGGAGATTTCCGGCAGCATTCAGTTGCCTGCTTTATTGAGCCGTTGCTGCAGAATCACAATACACACAAAGTTGAGGTTTTCTGCTACTCAGATGTTGAAGTACCTGATGAAATAACAGCTCGAATAAAAAAGTGGACACCACACTGGCGTGATATCAGCCGTAAAACAAATGAGCAAGTCAGAAAAATGATTAAAAACGACCGTATTGACGTGCTGGTTGACCTTTTTGGACACACACTGGGCAAACGGCTGCAGATATTTGGAAAGCGTTCTGCACCGGTACAGGTATCCTACCTGGGCTACCCTGGATCCTCCGGCCTGCATAACATTGACTTCAGGATTGGTGACCGCTATACAGACACCGAACAGTCGGACGGCTCCTGCCATGAAGAAATTATTCGCTTCAAAAACGGCTTCTGGGCCTATACCCCGCCGGCCAATACCCCCAGGGTCAAAGCCCTGCCCTGCCTGGATAACGGTTACTTCACTTACGGCTCATTTAATAATCAGGCAAAGATCACTCCGCTGCAGATAAAACTCTGGGGAAAACTGCTGCGAAGTAACCTCAACACCAGAATCCTGCTCAAAAACAGCTCACTCTCGGCAAACTCTGTCCGTCAGCATGTCATGGAGCAGTTTGAAGCTCAGGGGATTGCCAGCGGCCGTATTATCCTGCGCGGCTTTGAACCTGAAATCAATAGCCACCTGGAAATTTATAATGAAGTTGATGTCGCACTGGACACATTCCCTTATAACGGCACCACTACAACCTTTGAAGCTTTATGGATGGGAGTGCCGGTCGTGACGATGTATGAATTACCACATGCTTCCCGAGTGGGCATGGCCATAATGAAAAGACTGGGACTGGAGAAATTTGTCGCCTCTTCTGAAAAAGCGTATCTGGACATTGCTGCAAATCAGCCGGAAAACATCAGAGGATTGATTGAGTTACGCAAAAGTCTGCGCGACAAACTAAGAAATTCTCCATTTATGGATGCAAAGCGGGTTGCGGAAGAAATGGAAAATGCATTCAGGCACGGTGTAATGTCCTATGTGTCAAATATATTATCCCTCAAGCTTGACTGGTAATCCTTGAACGCCTGTCCAGCATTTCCCCCTCAATCAGCCCTGTGTTCTGCATAAACTAAAGCTGCAATTACATCAACGCACCACAAAAGAAGATTATTCTTAGACATCGCTTCATTTCAAAGTTTTATTCTTAAAAACACCCTTAAAAATATATTATATTCAAAAAAAATGCGCTTTTTATTGACTTTTTTTCAAAAAAGCTATTTACAAATTATCAAGTACGTATTATTATATTGCACGAGAAATATTTTTTAGGGTTAAGAGCGCCTGAAATATATCTGACAATAAACATCCTGTATTAACAACAGAGGTCTGAATAAAAACTCAAGGAAATTTTGCCATGGTAGCTGATCAAGTCTTTAATACTCCGCTGCAGGCCTGTCACGAATCTCTCGGGGCCAAAATGGTACCTTTTGCCGGTTGGAATATGCCGGTTCAATACCAGGAAGGAATCATTGCCGAACATACTCATTGCCGAAACCATGCTGCATTGTTTGATATCTGCCACATGGGTGAATTTAAAGTTAACGGGGTTGGAGCACTTGATGCCCTTGACCGCATCTTTGCCCGTCCTGTTTTTAATCAGCCGATCGGTGTATGCCGATATAACTTCCTCCTGAATGATGACGGCAAAGTCATGGACGACCTTATTGTATACCGGCTTGATGAAGAGGAATTCTTTATTGTAGTTAATGCGGGGACCAGATACAGCGATGCGGAGCGCATTAAATCACAGCTGCCTGCATGTATCACTTTTGAAGATGTTTCAGATCAGACCGCGAAACTTGACCTGCAGGGACCTGAGTCAGCTGAAGTACTTGCTGCGGCAGGTATTGATGTTGCGGAACTTCCGAGATATTTCAGGTGGGGCAGAATTGAATTAAACGGCACCCCTATACTCATCAGTCGTACCGGCTATACCGGAGAGCTGGGATTTGAACTGTATTTTGACGCAGCTAAAGCCGTTGACATGTGGAATTACCTGCTGAGCTTTGAGCAGGTAAAACCAGTCGGACTTGGCGCCCGTGACACACTTCGCCTCGAAGTCGGTTATGCGCTTTACGGTCACGAACTTGATGCTCAGCATACTCCACTGGATGCCGGCTACGGTCCAATGCTTAAAATTGATGATAATCCAGACCGCAACTTTACCGGCAAAGCTGCCCTGGTGGCTTCAAGCCCTGAGTGGAAACTGGCAGCAATCGCTCTGGAGGGTCGTCGCGCCGCTCGTGCCGGAGCTGATATTATTGTTAATGAACGGGTTATCGGAGTAGTCACATCAGGCGCCTTTGCTCCGTCCGTAGGCAACTCAGTAGCAATGGGATATATCAAGTCAGATTCAAAAACCGGCATCGGTGATACAGTTGAACTTTCCGCCGGACGCGCAACACTCACGGGAACTGTGACAGAATTACCATTTTACAAGGACGGCTCGGTAAGAAAAAAACTTTAAATTCTTCTTTTATTTAAAAATAAATAGCTTGAATTTTTAAGGTTTTAATGTCTAATTGCAATCTCATGGGGATTGTCATCCGAGTTTTAAAATTAACTGTAAGGAAAATGATTGATGAGATACTATTCTGAAGATCATGAGTGGATTGTTGTGGAAGGCAATGTTGCTACAATCGGGATATCTGAATATGCTGCAAATGAGCTTGGCGATATCACCTATGTTGAACTGCCTGCCGAAGGCGATGATGTGACAATCGGTGACACTCTGGGTGTTGTTGAATCAGTGAAAGCCGCTTCCGATATTTACAGCCCGCTCAGCGGTACTGTTTCAGCTGTAAATGAAAATCTTGAAGACGAGCCCAACCTGGTCAATGATTCTCCTGAGGACAAAGGCTGGATTTGCAGAATTTCCGGTTTTGACTCATCTGAACTTGACGACATGATGAGTGAAGATGCCTATCAGAAATTCCTTAAGGAAATTTCCTGAGCCGCTGACTCACCCTGCCTTGCAAGCGAAATGCTGGCCGCAAAAGCGGCCACGCATCGCAAACAAAAACATTGGATTCATAAAATTTTAAAACACAGGAGACCGATAAATTGCCATATATCGCTAACACTCAAGCCGACCGCGAAGAGATGTTTAAACACATCGGCTGTGCGGACTTTGCTGAGATGTGGCGGCAGGCCCAGGTCACCGTCCCCGAGCCTTCGCTGGACAGCCTTCCCCATGGCCTGTCCGAATTCGAAGTAGTCAGTAATCTCAAGCAACTGGCTGCCAAGAACGCATCAGAACTGGTTAATTTTCTCGGAGCCGGATACTACGACCATATTATTCCTGCCGCTGTTTCCGACATTACCTCCAGAACAGAATTTTATACCGCTTACACCCCTTATCAGCCGGAGGCATCCCAGGGCACTCTGCAGGCAATATACGAATACCAGTCCATGATCTGCAGGCTTACCGGTATGCCGGTTGCCAACGCCTCACTCTATGACGGCGGTACTGCGCTGTTTGAGGCCATGATGATGGCAGTCAGAGCGACCAGACGCCGACAGGTAGTAATCTCAGAAGCGGTTTCTCCGATTTTCCGCAAAATGATCGAGTGCTACAGCAGTAACCTTGATATTGAACTTATATCTGTCCCCGCCGGCACCGCTGACTCAAACCAGCAGGCCCTGCTGGATGCTGTCACTGATGCTACCGCCTGTGTTATGGTCCAGTACCCGAATGTTTTCGGAACAATTGAAGACTGGTCGGAATTTACAGCTCAAATCCATGCCGGAAAAGCAATGGCTGTCTGCTCAACTTACCCGATTTCCCTGGCATTGCTGACTCCACCCGGAGAACTCGGATTTGATATTGTCACCGGCGAAGGGCAGAGCATGGGAATACCACTCAGCTTTGGCGGACCTTATCTTGGATTCATGGCGGTTACCGAAAAACTTATGCGCAAAATGCCCGGCCGTATCTGCGGTCGCACTGCCGATGCCGACGGCCGCGAAGGTTTTGTCTTGACCCTGCAGACCCGCGAACAGCATATTCGCCGCGAAGCCGCAATGTCAAACATCTGCACCAATGAAAATCTTTGTGCTCTGTCTGCGCTGGTTTACTTAAGCTGCGTCGGCAAGCAGGGACTGATTGATGTTGCTGAGCTCTGTGCGGCAAAAGCAGTCTTTGCCAGAGAGCAGCTGCTGGCCATTAAAGGAGTTGAACCGGTTGGCGGCGACGCTTTCTTCAACGAATTTGTAATAAAGCTGCCGATGGACGCCGGTGAAGCTGTGGGCAAAATGATTGACAAAGGCTTTGCCGCAGGCTTCCCGCTTGGACGTTATTATGCCGATCGCAGTAACCAGCTGCTGGTTGCTGTAACTGAAAAACGCACCAGAGAAGAAATCAAAGCTCTGGCTAATGCACTGGAGGGCGTACTGTGGAACTGATTTTCGCTAAAAGCCAGAAGGGTCGCAGAGGCACTTCACTGCCACGTACAGATGTACCTGCCGCCTGTGCAGTTCCTGAAAAATTCCGCAGGGCAAAAGCTGCTGAACTGCCGGAAGTAACTGAACAGGACGCAGTGCGCCATTATACTCTGTTGAGCCGTAAAAATATGGGTGTGGACACCAACTTTTATCCGCTGGGCTCCTGCACCATGAAATACAATCCTAAATTTCACGAGCGCATCGCGGTACTTCCCGGCTTCGCCGACCTGCACCCGCTGCTGCCGCAGCTGCGGCACGGCGGCGCTCTGACTCAAGGCGCTCTGGCAGTTATCTATGAAGCTCAGCGCATCCTGTCTGAACTGCTTGGCTTTGCTGACTGCACCATGCAGCCACTGGCAGGAGCTCATGGCGAGCTTACCGGAGTAATGCTGATTGCAGCATATCATAAAGCCCGTGGCGACGAAGCCCGTAAAATTATGTTGATTCCAGATGCTGCTCACGGCACCAACCCGGCCAGTGCGGCCGTAAGCGGCTTTGAATGCCGCGAAGTTGCAACCGATGACGAAGGCAATGTCTGTATCGAGGATCTTAAGTCCAAACTTGGTCCGAATGTGGCTGGATTCATGCTGACCTGCCCCAGTACCCTGGGATTGTTTGACCAAAATGTCAAAGAAGTTTGCGAACTGGTACATCAGGCTGGCGGCCTTAACTATTGTGACGGAGCCAACTTCAATGCCATCATGGGCCGGGTACGCCCCGGAGACATCGGATTTGATGTTATGCACGTCAACCTGCATAAAACTTTTGCCACGCCGCATGGCGGCGGCGGCCCCGGCTCCGGCCCGGTAGGCGTTGCTGAATGCCTGGTGCCGTTCCTGCCGGTATCACGTGTCGAAAAACGCAACGACGGTACTTATGCCCTGCAGTATCACTGCGATGACAGCATCGGTTATATAGCCCCGTTTTACGGCAACTTCGGAGTTATCCTGAGAGCTTATGCCTATATGCTCTCATTGGGACGTGAAGGATTTAAGCGCGTCAGCGAAAATGCTGTTCTCAGCGCTAACTATATGCGAGTGCGCCTCAAGCAACACTTTGCACAAAAAGTCGATCGTGTCTGCATGCATGAATGCGTTATGTCCGCTACTCCGCAGGCGGAGAAAGGTGTTCATGCCCTGGATATTGCCAAGGCACTGATTGATCGCGGTTTCCATCCGCCGACCATGTACTTTCCGCTGATAGTGCCGGAAGCTTTGATGATCGAGCCTACGGAAACCGAGTCGAAGGAAACCCTTGACGAATTCATCAGTGCCTTGATTGAAATCGCCGAGATGGTTGATACCAACCCGGAAGAAATTCTGAAATGTCCGGTTACTACTCCAGTCAAACGTCTGGATGAAACCGCGGCAGCCAGAAAACCCGTAGTTGCAGACCTGGCGTAAATACAGGAGTCACGCAATCTCTTCAATATTTACTCTGACGCTTAACTCCGCCGGTTTTTGCCGGCGGAGTTTTTTTTCGCAAAACTAACTGCAGTCAATATCCAGCAGTCTGCAAAGAAATTCTATCTTTCTGCGATGATCACCATAAGCAATTATATAATGCATTCCGGCAACATTCTGTACAAACTCGTCAGTATTCTCCGAAAGGATAAAATCAAGTGACGGCATTTGCGGTGCCGGAGGCGGCCAGCCAACCTCATGCCAGCGTACAGGACGCTCTGCATCTCCAGTGGAAATGTGCATTTTAAGCTCACCGCCGCAACACCCCAGTCGACATAAGGTTGCCGGGCCGTTTTTGACTTTTGACACATTGATAATGCCTTCCCCGACACCGTCAACCGAATTATCAATAACAGTCACACGGCCTTCAACAACCTCGCTGGGCACATAGTCCGGAACCGCCAGCATAATGCCGTTTTCCAGGAAATCATATATCTCAAAATAAGCTCCGACCTGACCAGTCAGCAGGCGTACCATAGCCTGGGTAGTGGCTCCAAGTACATCATTTTCTGGAATCGTGGATATTTTCTTCTCATCATGCAGCAGCGTAAGAGCTCCGGCAGGAGCGTAGCCCATGTGCTTTTTTATGCTGTCATTGTTCACAAATGAGAAGCCATCGAAACCGCACTTCTCAACCTTATTCCTTATTGCGAAGTAAGTCTTGACTACTTTTTCCAGAGTTTCCGGGCATGGAGTATTTTTAAAGTGCCAGCGCCTGGGCAGCTCCTCCACCAGCTTCTTGACTTCAGACGGGGCGAGTTTGCGATTGGACTTTTTCAAATCCTCAATGTCAAAGTATTCAATCTCAACCCCTATTTTATCGTTAACTGGAATAGTCTGGTTCCTGCCGTAAAGCCGCATGTCCCGAAAACCGGCCATACCGATTCTTGTTTTCTTCAGCTGCTTCACAGCCTTGGCGGCCACACAGAAATCATAAATATCAGCCGTCGGCAGCTTGCGACCGCGCCTGCCCGCCAGGTAGAGGAAGCGGAAACCGGCATCACGCATTACCTGGTTTAAATCAGCGGCAACCGCCTGGGCTCCTGAAGAAACATAATAGCCTTCGGTCTGATCACCGCTTAACCCAAGAAGCAGGATCGGAGTTGATTTGAACCGCCTGAACATATTCATCATAGCCCAGCGCGGCATCCAGCTGGAAATACAGGCAATTACACAATCATAATCTTTGCTCTCAAGTGACTTCATAACTATTTCTATCTGCGCGTCGTTTTTCACTTCTGAAACCGGCGGCATAAAAATAAGTTCGACTCCGGCAGCGTCTATCGCTTCGGCTGCAGCCCGACAGCGTTTGTCAATGTACTCCCCAGGTAAAGTGGCACTGCCGAATCCAAGAAAAACAGCTTTTGGGGCAGATGTGCAATCCAACATAGTAACCTCCTTGACTCACAGATACTTTCAATGCAGTCACAACCGGCAAGGTCGTGGTCAATTTTGAAATCTGTTACACAATTTACTTGATCATGTCTATAATAAAAATCTTCTCCAAAGATTACAATACTCCAAAACAATAATTCTGCAACGATAATAGCCTGCTATAAACTATTTGCTGTAATATTCACATATAGTTTTTAAGGAATTGTTAATCAATGCAGCTTGAATAACCGGTTTAAGCGAATATTATTAGAGTGAAGGGAAATGCTGAAACAGCTGAAACGCTTTTATTTTGCGGTTTCACAGGTCGTTTTTCGGTATCCTCTGGATTGAAAAAGCTTATAAACCGGTAAGATACACAAATACCAAACCCATACAAGATTAATATGAATGGTGACAAAGAACAGGCTAACGGCAGCAATATGAAAATTCTGCGCTTACCTACAATTAAGCGCTTGCCTACCTACCTGCACATACTCAAGCGCCTCGAAGATGAGGGACACGAGTTTGTCTCAACAACCTCCCTTATAAATGAACTGGACTTTAAACCAATTCTTGTTCGTAAGGATCTGGTGTTGATGGGAATCCCGGGCAAGCCGAGAATGGGCTATTGCCTCAAAGACCTGATAGAAGCCATTGAGAACTTTCTCGGCTGGAATAAAACCGATGAAGCATTTTTAGTAGGTGCCGGAGCTCTGGGCTCTGCACTTTTAGGGCACAAGCCTTTTGAGGAAAATGGATTAAAAATTATTGCCGGCTTTGATATTGACCCGAGCCGGGTTGGAACAACTATACACGGCAAAAAGATTTTTCACCTTTCCAAACTTAAGGAACTGGTTAAACGAATGGGGGTGAAAGTTGCTATAGTCACAGTCCCCTGGCAGGCTGCTCAGGAAGTTGCAGATATTTTAGTTGAAGCAGGTATCTGGGGAATCTGGAATTTTTCCATGATCAAGCTCAAAGTCCCGCCTGAAGTAGTGTGTCATAACGAAAACCTTTCCAGCGGGCTGGCAGTATTTTCTGTAAAATTACAGAAAAGTCGTGAACATTTATCATAGCTCACAATGTCTGTTACAGATAAAACTCAGCATTTTTTATCCTGGTGTTTTTTTTTAAGGAATTATTTAACAACCGAAAAACCGGGACAGTTCAAAGGCTGGACGCAATACAAATTGGGAAGTAAGCATTCGTGCTTTAAATCTGAGTGAATCATGCATAAGAATGATCTTAATTATAAAATAAACCAAATACTGAAGCGTGAAACAAGGTACCATCGGGAAGCTTATTTTTTTGTGAGCGCATCAGTCACTTATACTACAGCAAAGCTGGCGCAAACCAGGCATGTTAACGCCCTTGAGCTGCTCAAGGGGATATCCACATACGCATTGAAAGAGTTCGGACCTTTCTATAAAGATATTCTTCAAGGCTGGGGAATTTATAAAGCTTCAGACATCGGCACCATTGTCTATGAACTTATTGCCGAGCAGGCCCTTTCCGCCAGTGAAGACGACTCCAGAGATGATTTCTCGGTAGACTATGACTTGTTCGCTGCAGCAGAAATCGCGGACAGTAAAGATAAGCCGCTTAACAAAAAGGTTCCAACCATTGACTGACTTGAATTTAAGCAGTTTCACCACTGGTCATTTTTCCCGTATCAGCAGTTTTACTCTCGATAACGGGCTGCGCATTTACGTAAATCGAAAAACTGACGCTCCGGTGGTCTCGCTGCAAAGCTGGGTTGAAACCGGCAGCGTACATGAAGGCAAATACCTGGGCTGCGGTCTGTCACATTTTCTTGAGCACATGCTGTTTCAGGGCTGCGAAGGCTATCCCGGGCAGGAGGCTGCCGATACTGTAAACCGGCTTGGCGGTGATGTTAACGCGTATACTTCCTTCGGCAATACCGTATACCACCTGGAGCTGCCTTCTGAGCATACTGCGGTCGGTCTGGATATTCTGGCGAAAATGATCAGTGCCCCTCAGTTTCCAGAAGAAAAATTTGTTTCTGAAAAACAGGTTATTCTGCGTGAGCGTGATTTGGGGCTTGATCGACCAGAGCGTATGCTTGGAGAAGAATTATGGAAAACCGTATTCCTGAAACACCCAATCCGGCACCCGATTATCGGCTATCACGATAAGATTGAAAGTGTCAGCCGAAAATTAATGAATGACTATTACTTGCAACGTTATTCTCCGGAACGCATCTTTTTCGTAATTTCAGGCGATATCAAACCTGAGTTCGTTTTTGAGGAGCTGGAAAGACTGCTTGGAAAGTGGGGACACGGCAATATTCACGAGCCGGTTCTGGCTACAGAGCCGTGGCAGATTGCCATGCGGCAGCGTGACTGCCACTTTGAAGACCCGCTGGCCAGGATTGCCATTGCCGGGCGCATTCCTCCTGTCACACATCGTGATATTCCCGCCCTGGATCTGATATGCGGAATTCTAGGCCAGAGTAAAAGTGCCAGGCTGGTAAAATCACTGCGCAATGAAAAAGAACTTGCCTTGAGTGTAGGAACTTTCAACTTCACCCCGAACTTTGAAGGGGTATCAACTATTATGGCGGCAGCTGTTCCTGAAAAAATGCCGCAACTGGAAAAGGCGCTGTTCAAAGAAATTGCCAACTTGCGTAAGTTTGGAGTTGAAACCGCTGAGCTGCAGCGTGAAAAAAGGCAGCAGACTACGGAATATATCCGTTCGCTGCGCACCAATCAGGGAATTGCCGGAATTATTGGACAGTCTGTGCTTTCCTACGGCTGCCCTGAAATGGCTGACCGCTACTTAAAGCTGCTCAGCGAAGTTTCTATGGAGGATATCGTGAGAGTTGCCAGCAAGTACTTCAGCGAGGAAAAGCTTTCAGTTGTCAGGCAGACCCCGCCTCCCCAAAAAAGCAATACAAAGGCAGCGGCAAAATCAGTTTTTGAGCACCTTCCCGGCAAGCATCATTTGAGATCAGGCGCCCGGGCGCTTACTTTGCATGACAACCGGTTGCCGCTGGTAGATATCTGCATCGGACTGCCGGGAGGAACTATTTATGAAACAGCGCAGAATGCCGGCATAACCCGTATGCTGGCAGCGTTGCTTGGAACCGGAACCTTGAAATACCCTGAAGGCAAATTCAACGCTCTGCTTGATGCCAATGCGATTGAACTCAGCGTCATGGGTGGTTCCAACTCATTGCAGGTAAGAATGAACTGTATGCCGGAGTGCCTGCCGGAAGCTTTGGACTTATTAATTTCGATGCTGACCGAGCCGGCTTTTCCCATGAAGCAGTTTGAACGCGAACAGGCCAACGCAATTGAGTCCTTGAAAAGCCGTGCGCAGAATCCATCTGCTGCCGCTCAGGATTTGATGCAGAAAAAACTTTACGGCAGCCATCCTTACTCCCTGCCCAGGGTCGGGACAATTGAATCAATAAGCAATATCAAGGTCGAAGACCTGCACGAATTCATGCACAGCATAATGGGTGCAGAGCACAGTATTATCGCTGTCGGCGGTGCCATCAGTGAAACAGATGCGCTTACCGCCTGCAACAGAATTGACAAGGCTTTGAACTGGAACTCAGTCTGCCAAATTAAAATACCGCCGGAGCCGGTCTTCCCCAAGACTGATATTTATGAAGAAATTACCCTGCCCCGAGAGCAGTCAATGATAGTATACGGAGTTCCAGGATGCAGCAATCTGAGTGAAGACCGCTATGTTATGGATGTTCTGCAACATGCACTTAACGGTTTATCATCCAAGCTTTTCAAAAACATCCGTGAGGACAGCGGGCTGGCATACAGTACCGGGACAGTCTTTACCCGAGGTTTTCAGCGCGGGCTGGTTGGCTTCTATGCCGCCACCACTCCTGAGGCTGCTCCTGAAGTTAGAAAAATGCTTAAGGCCGAATGCGATCGTCTGGGACGCGACGGACTGGACCAGGACGAATTTGACGCTGCCCTCGCCGGTTGCCTTTTTACCTGTTCTGGAATGCTGGAACGCAGTGATGCTCTTCTAAACAATTCACTGCTTTCAGAGTATTACGGCAACGGCTTTATGGTACCTTTTAAAAACACGGAAACTTTCAAGCAGCTGACTCTCAAACAGGTTAACAGTGTGCTGAAAAAGTATTTCCATCAGACCAGCGGAGTATTTGTAACCTCCGGTCCGGAAGCTTAGAAATAATATCTAACTGGCGAAAACCGTATAAGCATGGTACATTACCCGCAAATACAATAATCACTAATTATTTGCACTGTTGCATAAATAATATATTTTAAGTACAAGCCATTGTTTTCAAAAGAGTAATGTACAAATGCGAGGCTTATAACTGAGAGGTAGGATATGTACGGTTTTTATCGCCTTGCTGCGGCATCCCCCGAAGTCCGTGTCGGGGACGTGGCATTTAATATTGCGAAAATCATCGAAGCGGCGGAAGAGTGCCGCGACAATGGGGTCTCTGCTGTCGTTTTCCCGGAGTTATGTATTACCGGTTATTCCTGCGCAGATCTTTTTCATCAGGATGCCTTGCTCAAAGCTGCGCTGGCCGGTGTAAACTGTGTGGCGCGGAAATTTGAATTTTCACAAATGGTGATAATCGTCGGTGCTCCGCTGGTGCATGGCAATGGACTGTATAATTGCGCCTTTGTGCTGCAGGGAGGAAAGATACGCGGTATTGTCCCCAAAACCAGCAATCCCAATTACCGGGAATTTTATGAAAAACGCTGGTTTAAATCCGGGCGTAATATTAAACTTGATGAGGTTAACTGCCGTATCTGCGGCACCGGTATTCCTTTCGGGACAAACTATATATTTGAATGCGGTCCGGATTTCAAATTCGGAATTGAAATCTGCGAAGATATGTGGGGAGTCATTCCCCCAAGTTCACACCAGGCCATAGCTGGCGCCAATGCAATATTCAATCTTTCGGCCAGTAATGATCTGGTTGCCAAGTCCGATTACCGCCGTCAGCTGGTTTCCCAGCAAAGCGCCCGCTGTATTGCCGCTTATATTTATACCTCGGCAGGCGTACATGAGTCAACTACCGATTTGGTTTTCGGCGGACATTCGATTATTGCAGAAAACGGTCACATTACCGCTGAAAGCAAGCGCTTCAGTCGTGACACGGGAATTACTTGCGCCGATGTCGACCTGAAACGTTTACGCGGAATCCGGATGAGCGAAAGCTCAATCGGGGATTTTGAACTCTCTGATGATGAAGTCTTTGATACAGTTCAGCTGAGTGATGTCCCGGAATGCATGAACCTGAGATATGCTGATATCGAACAACATCCGTTTGTCCCGGGCAATCCGGCTGAACGCAGCAAACGCTGTGAAGAGATTTTCCACATACAGGCGGCCGGTCTGGCAAAACGCCTGGAACACGTCAAGTCTAAAAAGCTGGTTATCGGTATCTCCGGCGGACTCGATTCGACTCTTGCCCTTCTGGTATGTGCTGAAACTTTAAAGCTGCTCGGTCGAAAAAATTCGGACATCCTGGCTATAACCATGCCCGGCTTCGGGACCACTGACCGGACTTACCAGAATGCCTTGAAAATGATTGAACTCATGGGTGCGGAGTTCAGGGAAATAAATATTAAGCCGGCCTGCAGACAACATTTTGAAGATATTGGCCATGACCCTGAAGTACACGATATTACCTACGAAAATGTCCAGGCCCGGGAACGGACTCAGTTGCTGATGGACATAGCTAACCATCAGCACGGCCTGCTGGTCGGAACCGGAGATCTGTCTGAAATTGCACTTGGCTGGTCTACGTACAACGGGGACCACATGTCAATGTATGCAGTTAACTGTTCAATACCCAAAACCCTTATACGATTTCTAATCCATTGGGTGGCAGACAATTCAGAAGAAGAATTACGTGAAGTCCTGGAAGATATTATCGCGACTCCGGTCAGCCCGGAACTGCTGCCGAATGACCCCAACGCGGATATTGTGCAGCGCACTGAAGAAATCGTCGGTCCATATGAACTGCATGACTTCTTCCTGTACCATATGATTAAATACGGAGCAGCTCCTGAAAAAATTTCATTTCTGGCACAAAACGCCTTTGAGGGAATTTATGATGAAGAGTTTATCAAGCATTATCTGGGGCTCTTTATCAAGCGCTTTTTCCAGCAGCAGTTCAAGCGCAGTTGTATTCCTGACGGCCCGAAAGTAGGAACGATAAGTCTTTCTCCACGCGGTGACTGGCGTATGCCTTCTGACGGCGTTTCTGATATCTGGATGGAGTCAATTTAGGACGCAAACAACTGGATTTAAAAATGAGTGATAAGCTGCGCAGGTACTGGGATAACCTCGCCGGGAAAAAACAGTTTACGATTAAACTGCTGCCGGAGCTTATTCTGCCCTGTTTACCGGAATCTCCACGTATTCTGGATTATGGCTGCGGCTATGGCAGAACGCTTCTGCAGCTTAGAGGCCTGGGGTTTAAACGGCTGGCCGGTACGGATATATCTACGGCTATGCTGGAGCTTGCCACCAAAGCATTACCACAGGCTGAATTTGTTGAGTGCAATAACTTTCTGACTCCCTGGCCTGACGCAAGTTTTGACCTGATACTGGTTATCGGAGTGCTTACGTCAGTAGTTGATACCCAGGACCAGCATAGACTTATTAAAGAGGTGCTGAGACTGCTGCGGCCCGGCGGCTATATCTATTTAAGTGACTTTCTGCTGAACAACGATCCACGCAATATTGAACGCTACTGCAAATATCAGCCAGAATATGGAGCTTACGGCATATTTAAACTGCCGGACGGCGGACTGTTGCGACACCATGACATAAACTACATATGCTCTCTGCTGGAGAAATTTGAACAGAAAGAGCTTAAAGAAATGCAGCATACAACCATGAATGGGCACAACTCCAACGGCTTTGCCTATGTCGGTAGAAAGTCCGCTATTTATCCTTGACTGAAAAAGTCACTTCAAGACTGCCATCGTTGTCACTGTAGTCCGCCCATTCGTAAGGACCAAAATATAGTATTCCGTCACTTTCGGCCTTAAATGAACCGTCACGTCCGACAAAATACTCTTTTTTACCTACTTTAGCCAGCAAGCCACCAGGAGAACCGCCACGTGCGCTTTTTAGAAAGCGACGGGTGTCTTTTTTCTTTTTGCTGCTTTTCTTATTATTTCCAGTCAGTTCCTGCATATCATATCCGACATAACCATTGCCGTCACAAACCGGGAATTTCAGATCATTTCCCATACTCCAGGAATGTTTCGCCTGAACATAAATCATTTTGCCGGCCTTTACCTTCACCCACGTTTCCGTCCAGGGTCGATCAGCTGAGACAATAACTGTTTTTTTTAAGTTGGAAATAGCATAACGCGGATCCTTGGGATCATATTCAACGTTAGTTATCTGGCCAAGCTTCTGGTTAAGCAATGCTTCAAGGTTAATATCAATGCCATTATCAGAAAACTGCATCAAAGTAATAATTGCAGCTTCGTCTTCCGGCTTGAACAGGCGGACAGTCTGGTTGATTACCAACAGCAAGTGACGATTCAAAGCGGTATCGTTTCCATCAATTTTCTCTCTGGCTTTATCCAGCATTGCAAGGAAATCTTTTGAGTTTACCTTTATATCAGGCGGTTTAATTTTTACTTTAAATTTTAGTCTGCCCCGCAGCAGCAGAACATAACGGTTATTTGGAATAAAGTGATTTGCGAGTTTTAACAGCAGAAGCCCTGTAGTATCCTTGGGGTTGAATGCGAGCTTCTGCTGTGCCAGCAGAGAGTCTCAGGTTTAAATATTTCTAAATACCCCATCTCATCCTTATACAAACAAATAACTTAGACACAAAACCTCTCATCGTTTTTTCTCCAAATAAAAAATCAAAACCTACATATGCCCTATCACGTAGCGCTCCCAACTGCTACCATCTGACATTGTCTGAAGTTCCTATTAAAAAGTAAAGCCCTCCGATTGGGTAATCGGAAGGCCTCAGCAAAAGGAGGAGAGAGAGGAAACATTCTTTAAATTTAGACATTTAAAAATCTGCGATGTTCACTTTCGATCATACTCAACTCTTTTTTTAGTGATAGTCATTTTCCCATGAGTTGAATCAATAACCATTTATTCTTCAAAGAACAATTCACTGGAAAAGATTTTAAACAGATTTTAAGTATCGAAGCTAATGTATATGCTGGAAGAAACAAGGTTAATAAACTCTGCCCTTTTTAATGTTACCTTCATTAATTCAATTTGTTTTGGGGGTATTGTTTTATTAAAAACTCATAAGCATTGGCCTTCTCATAACTCTAGATAAGTTAATTATTAGGCAATTCCATTTTGATGTCATTACTCCCCCACCTCGCACTCCCTAAAAGCGACATCATTAACAGTGCAGTCAAAATACAGTTTCTATTTGGTGTTATTGACAAAGCAATGGTTTAGGTGTATAATACTTACTAAAGCACTTTAGTAAGTATTAGTAGTGTCTGGCTAAAATAAGTAGAAAAATTGGTAATTGTAAAATGGATACAAAAATAACAAATTTACTTAATAACTTGCGCTTGATTATTCAATAAGCTGCGGAATCGCATTCGCGAATTAATGATACTATTAGTGAAGTTTATTATAACAACTTCAGAGTCCTTGACAGAATGAGAGAAAAAGAAAATAAGAAATGAAAAAGATTAAAAGCCTTAAAATGATTCATAGTAGAGGGTTTTATCATGGAAAAATATTACGTCAATGTTGAGTCTGATCGACATGGTATGCATAAAGTTCACAGAGCAGGCTGTTTATTTCTTGAAAAGAGAAAGGATAGGATATTCCTTGGATACTTCAATAATTCAGCACAAGCTCTTGAACAATCAAAAGACTATTATGTCAAAGTTGATTTAGGCGTTTGTTGTTGCAGAGAGTACAACAGCCATAATATATTCCTTGTATCTAATAGAGAAGAAATCTCATATAGATAGTAATAAAATATTGCACATCAACCTGGCTATGCCGCATTGAGAGTATTTTTATCTTTATTTAATCTAATAGTAACATGCCTAAAATGCATGAAAAAAACTCACCTTTTTCAGGGCACTAACCTTTTTCCCCACGTTTCCCTTGAACGTCCTCTTACTAAACCACTTTTGCTCTTTAAAATCATAAATATGTTCTTTCTCATAATTGAAAATTCATTATTTAGGCTTATAATAATCAGTCGTTTTTAGAGGAAACTTTTTTAGAATAAAGTGTTTACATGAGAGTTTTATTTTGTATCCTGTCTTTATTCGCAGCTTTGAACCTTTTAGGCAAAGAAATCAATGTAACTTACCCAAACTGCCCGTTTAATCTGCAATTGGTAGTCATGAAACATAAAGGCTTACTGGAAAAAGAATTTGCGAAAGATGGGATAAAAATAAAATTTCACGATATCACCAATGGTGTAAAACAAGTCAAGGCAGCAGCAACAGGCAAAGTTGATATATGCGGAAGTCTTAATACTACCAGCATAATTGTAGCGGCAGGCCAAAATATAAAGCTAAATATTATTAGAGCAGTTTGTAACTCTACCGATACCTTGGCTTTGATGACCACTAATCCAAATATTAAGTCAGTCAAAGATTTAAAAGGCAAAACTATTGCCTGCGTTAGCAAGCACAACTCGCACCAATTACTACTTCTGGCATTAGCAAAAAATAATATGACAATAAAAGACGTCAATTATATCCCGATGTCGAATGCAGAAACATATAAAGCTATGCTTGCTGGCAAGGTAGATGTTGGGATATTGGCCGCGACTGAAGTGGTAAACGCTAAAAAAAGAGGGGCAAGAATCTTGACAACAGCCAAAGGGCTAATGCGAACAAAGCTAGTTGTTGCGGTTAATGAATCCTTTGCGAAAAAACACCCTGATTGGATTAAAAGATATATTAAAGTCCAAGATGAGGCGATGGAATTTATCAAAAATCATAAACGTGAAGCCTTAGAGATAGCTGCTAAAGACCTTGGGATTTCCTACAAAGACGCTGAGTGGTTGTACAACAACACCAAATTTATAAATACCTTAAACAGAGATGACATTAAAAGTTTAAGAAAAGATATCGACTTCTTGTATCAACAAAAACTTATCCCTAGAAAAGTAAATATCCTTTCAAAAGGTGCTGGTATTGAAATAGCTTTTAAAAACTTTGTAAAAGACCAAATTAGCCTATGTGCAGTTAGTTATAATTAGCTCATGATAGAGCTTACACAAAGTTAAAACTTTTTTCTATTTTTTTAGGGCCGTTAACCCCAATCGGCCCTTTTTTAATGTTCTAAGCTAAAAGTCACTGGGTTAACGTTAACCTAGTAATTTATTGATTTATTGATTTAATGATATAGAATAAAATTATTTTCTTACTATCCATTCAGTATTTAATAATATTTTCAATCACCAAATATTATCAATTTCTTAAATTTTATAGCTCACTGAAAATATTCTAAAGCAAAAAGAAACGCATTTAAGATACTAATGCATTATAGTTGTTTAAGGTTTTGTAGTTTCCAATACCTAATAATTTTTAAAGTATTCTCAGGGGGTTGTAATCATAGCTTTATAAAAATTACTTACCAGCTGTTATCTCGATTTAATCGATCACTGTTGTTAGACTAATACTAAGTCCTTACTTAGAACTGCCTAACAACTTCATACAAAAACTCTTACAAACACAAGAAACATTTCCTGTGATGATCACGTCTATATCCCTATAATTCATAGCAGGTCTAACTGTACATTAATGCCTGAACCCAGGAAACAGGCAAGCCAATGTACAGCTAGATATCTAATTTTAATTTAATCACAACCGAAATTTATTCTGGTTTATAAAATTATAAACAAAAAACTTAAGAGCAAAAACAATTAAGGAATTCCAATGAAAAAGACGATAATTTTTTTATTCGCAATCACCTCTTTTTTTATATCATTTAATGCATTTTCAGGAGGTTTATATAGAGATCTAAATTATGTTTGCTATGATTTTGGAATGGGAAACGATTTAAAAAGTACCCTTAAAAATAACACAAAAGTTTATCTCAAAGATGGTCAGTTTCTTACAAACATCAAATACACTTTTTCTCTTTATAAATATCAAAAAGCAAACAGCTACATTTTAACTACCAATGCAGATGTTATTGTTATCTTTGCGAAATTAGACCCTACCGATTTTGATAAATATGATGTTCAAGGTCAAAATTATGATCCAAATTATTTCCAAAAAACTCAAGCTTATTACATAAAAATGATCAGCGATATTAGAAATGCGAATCCCAATAGTATAATTTGTGGAATTTTAATATCAAAGCCTTACAACGGTTTTGACCCTTCAGATAATTATGAACATGCTTTTGTGGATGCCTTTATGAATGCCTTTAAAAGCTTTCCAGCCGATAAACAACTTTCAATTACCAGTCTCACTATTGATGCTCAAGGTCACTTTAATAATTCTTTCGTTGCACATCTTATGACATTTTTAGCTCTTGAATACGTGTACCTTCCTAAACCCCACAAACCAATTGTTCCAAATATGACTAACGGACACACAATCCAGTCAGATTCTAACCTTCAATCGATAAATCCATAAATTTGTATTTTTTCTTTTGGATCCGGCTAGCCATCAAGCTAGCCGGGACTTTTACCTTATCGCTGCCCCATGACATAGACTAATCCTCCTGCCCAAAGATATTTGTTTTATTAATCTACCAACTCGCACTCCCTAAAAGCGACATCATTAACTTTAGAGTTTAGTTCCCCAAAAAACTTCTTCACTTAGTCTATAATTAGTAATAAATTTCCAAAATTTAAAAACTTTGTTTGATTGAAATTGTTCGTGGTTTGCTATATGATAATTTTTCCAAAAGTTTGTATGATTAACACCAAGGTCTAAATCATGAATGTTACAGTTTTAGTTGATAATAATGCTGGAAGAGACGGTCTGCATGGCGAGTCAGGTCTATCTGTTTTAATTGAAAAGAATAATAAAAAAATTCTTTTTGATACTGGTTTAGGATCATTGTTTTATAAGAATGCAGAAGTGCTTGGAATTGATTTATCTGAAGTCGATTACATAATTCTTAGCCATGGGCATTACGACCATTCTGACGGACTAAGTAATGCTTTAAATAAATGCAGTAATGCTAATCTTGTTTTACATCGCGATGCCTTAAAGTACAAAATGTCTGATGCAAGAGGGAATTTGCGATATGTTGGAATTGATTCTAATTCACTCCAGGCAATTTCAGATGCAAATAAACATAATAGAGTTATTTGGTGTGATGATGCACCTTTCTTATTAGACGGAAGAGACAGGGTTTTTAGTAGTGGGGGGCGTGAAATTCTACCATCTGATTGGAGTTTTTTCATTAAAGAAGATGACCAAAATTACATTCAAGATAATTTAGTTGATGAAGTATCTTTACTTATGGAAGGAGAAAAAAGCAATTTTCTTATAGTTGGGTGCTCACATTGCGGACTGTCACAAATTGTAAATACAGCTGAATCATTGTCCACTAAACCGGTAGGTTATATTTTGGGAGGCAGTCACCTCAATGATGCCTCAGATGAAGAAATAAAGCAGACAGTTGATTTTTTAAAAAAGCGCCCTGACTGTAAATTGTATCTTGGACATTGCACTGGAATGTTAGGGTTTGCAAAACTTTATAATGCTCTAAGTGATAAAAATATTTTTCCCATTAATACAGGTTGGAACAAGACTTTTCAGATTTAGTCTAATATATAAATGTACAAAGAAGCAGCAAAGATTTGAAAAGTGATAATCTGAAACACTACTATCTAAGCTAAGGGTTTGTAACCATGATTGAGAAAATAACTTGCAAAGGGATGATTTTTGACGTAGATGCGACTTTGGTTGACACTACAAATATAATCAATTATGTTTGGAAAGTTTGGTCAAAGAGTAAAAATCGCAATTTTTCAGAAGTCTACCCCCATATTCACGGTAGGAAAATAAATGAAACTCTTAGGTGTGTATGTCCAAGCTTTGAAAACAAAAAAGAAGAAATGAAACTGACGCAAAAATTTGCACATGAAATGAAAAGTGCCAAATCTATTTCAGGTGCACATAGATTTGTTCAGCATATTTCTGATATAGATTGGGCTATTGTTACTAGTGGTCCACGTAAAATTGCTTCAACAAGTCTTAGTGCAGCCGGTTTTAATATACCATGCGTAACTATTTGTGCAGAAGATGTTAATAATGGAAAACCACATCCTGAACCCTTTTTAAAAGCTGTTAATAAATTAGGATTATTGGCTCATGAATGTGTTGCATTTGAAGATTCTCCTTCAGGCATAGCGTCGGCTAAAGCAGCAGGTTGTTTGACAATAGCTCTAAAAACAAGCCACTCATGTAACGACCTACAAGCAGCTGATTTAGTTATAAATGATTTTAATGATATTAAAGTTTTAAGAAAAGAACATATTTATTTAATAACGAGTATTTAGAAGGTCTTGTAACGGGAATAGATATTTTATACCTTTAAAAAAATAAATGTAAAAAAATGTAAGAAGTTTTTGTTCTTTTTTCAGAACTATTAACCAGAATCGGCATTTTCATGGACTATGCATAGATAGTTTTTGTAAAAATTCACCTTGGAACTTTTAAAACATTGGAATGAATTATTTTAGGAGTATTGCACTTCCTCAGCTTCCAGCTAGTATAATTTTGTATTTTTTCAATAGGATAATCATAATGTCTGAACAATATTTTTTAAACTGTCACGTTATTCTTTCAACCTATGATAATGATTGGCCCAAAATATTTGACAAAGAAAAGGCCAAAATTTTATATGTTATTGGTGGTAAAAATGTGGTTGTTGAACACATTGGAAGTACGGCAGTACCCAAAATATCAGCCAAGCCAATTGTTGATATTATGGTAGGGACAAAAGATATATTAACATCGAACAATTGTATAAAACCGTTAGAATCTATTGGCTATGAATATGTACCCAAGTTAGAAAAAAGTTTTCCTAAACGTCGTTTTTTACACAAAGGCCCCAACTCACCCAATAGACATTTCCATTTGCACATGGTAAAAATAGACAGTTTTTTTTGGCAAAGACAATTATTTTTTAGAGATTATTTACGCAAGAACAAAGACTCGGCCATTGCTTACCAGAGCTTGAAAGAAAAGTTAGCCAAGGTTTTTGTAAATGATGTTTTCAGTTATACCGAGGCCAAAAGTGATTTTATTCAGGAAATACTAACCAAATGTCACAATTAAAAAAACTAAAAAAATTTATTTTTTATTAAAAATGCTAATGCAACATAAAAAAATTCAACTTTCTTAGGGAATTTAACCAAAATCGGCCCTTTTTTGATGTTCTAAGCTTAAAGTAACTGGGTTAACGTTAACCTTCACATATTTAGAATCCTTGACTTAATTTGTTTATTGATTAAATTAGCTCGGCATTCACATTTCTTATTTTCTGTTTAGCTCGGCCATTGTATTGACCGGGCTTTTTCTCTAGTCTATTAATCCCACCTCCCACTCCCTAAAAGCGACATCATTTACAGTGCAGTCAAAACCCAGTTGCCCTTTCAACGTAATATCAACCCCTTCAGCAACTTTACTTTCAAAGTCTTTAGCATATTTCATATAACACAATATCCGTCGATAAAAACGTTTTCTCTTTAGGTAGGGAATCAAGATACTAATGCAGATGTAACCCTTCTCAAAAAAATATCTTTCTTATTAGGAGCTGAATTTAACGCTTAAAACAATGCCGCTGACCAAAAATTATTGAACTATACCTTTTGTTATTAATACCGTAGTTGGTATTATCATCTATTTAACGTATAGTCTATTACAAGATATCAACAGGAGGAGAATATGGTACAAATAAATCGTTCGCAGGAAAGAAGTCACTATCCTAAACAATGTAATAGTCATCTCTATATTTTAGTCATTTTGACTACACTTATTATTGCTGGTGTTGCTTTATTCATTTATCATAAAAATAATAAATGTAATCGTCAAAATAACAAGCTTGAAGCAGTTTTAAATAAAATAATTGAAAAATAAAGTGGAAGATAAAGATGTTAAAAAAATCAAACCCAATGAAAAAAATAGCAAAGATGGCAAAAAAATTAAATCAAATGAAGAAGCTATTTAGACTAAAAAGATAATTTTAGATCCTGAATATGATGTCGCCATTTTTTGATGACGACATTATACTTTTGTAACTTACTACTCCACTAACTCACACTTACTGAAAGCCAGATCATCATCTCTTAAGTCAAAATCCAGTTTCCCTCTCAATTTAACTTTGATGCCTTTGGACATTCCATTTTCTTCTAATGGTTGTATTCTCAAATTTTCAGAATAAATTTATTGAGCATTTGAGTTATTAAAGCAATACTTACTAATCACATATTCAAAATTAAAGATAAAAGTTATGAATATTTTATATGCACCAATATCAGAACTATGTAAGGCAATTCTGAGCAAGAAAGTCTCCTCAAAGGAAGTAGTGAATGTATATCTTGATAGGATTGAGGAAGTCAATCCAAAACTCAATGCTGTAGTACATATTTCTGCTGATGAGGCTCGAGAACAGGCAGATCATGCTGATAAGAAATTAGCAGAAGGAGAAATTAGTGGTCCTCTTCATGGGATTCCAATGACTGTGAAAGATTCATTTGATACTAAGGATATGATTTCCACAGGAGGGACGAAAGGAAGAGCAAACTTTACTCCCTCCAAAGATGCTACAGTAGTTGCCCGTCTTCGTGCAAATGGGGCAATACTGATGGGGAAAACAAATACCTCAGAGCTTACACTTTCTTATGAAACAAATAACTTAATTTACGGTCAAACCAACAATCCATATAACCCCTCACTTTCTCCTGGCGGCAGCAGCGGAGGAGGAGCAGCAATTGTTGCATGTGGGGGGTCTCCTTTTGATATTGGTAGTGATTATGGAGGCAGCCTAAGGTATCCAGCCCATTGCTGTGGAATCAGCACAATCAAACCAACTTCTGGTCGTGTCCCGCGTACCGGGCATATTCTTCCTTTTGGCGGTCTCTTGGACCATTTTCAACAAATTGGTCCTTTAGCAACTTGCGTTGATGATCTAAACTTACTTCTTCCGCTTATCTGCGGCCCTGATTGGGTTGACCCTAATATAATCCCAATGCCTTTAGTCAAACCTGACCTTATAAATTTAAAAAAACTTCGTGTTGCATTTCACACAGACAATGGAATTATTACACCCGATTCTGACATTTCAGAAGTCATTAAAAACGTGGCAAAAATACTTGATCAATCCCAAATGATAGTGACTGAAGAAAAACCTCCTGAAATTGAGCAATCATATGAATTAGGAATGCAATTATGGGCCGCTGACGGTGGAGCACTAATAAGAAGATTACTAAAAAAGGCTAATACCAAAGGGCATACTATACCGTGGCTTGAGTTTGCAAAACCCATTGATGCAAATAAGCTTGATGAATTATTGATAAAATGGTCTAAGTTTCGTAGCACAATGTTATCTTTTCTTAAAAATTATGATCTAATAATCTGTCCAGTAAACGCCTTCACTGCACTTCCCCAGCAAGAAACAACTGGGGAAGATTTAAGAACATTTAGTTATACTGTGACTTACAACTTAACAGGATGGCCTTCTGTAGTTACTCGAGCAGGGACCTCTAAGAACGGACTTCCTATTGGAGTCCAAATAGTTGCCCCACCTTGGCGCGAAGACATTGCTTTGGCTGTTGCAAGATATATTGAAAAAGCAGTCGGTAACTTTTCGAAACCATTTATTAAATGAAAAAGCAATCCAGAGGAATGAAAGAACCCATTAAATTGTTGATAAAGATATAAAGAGGGACAACTGTCTGCTTTATTGAGGGCTTTTTATATTTTAGAATCACAAAATCATTACACAAAAAATGAAAATTTTTCAACTTTTTTTCAGGGCCGTAAACCCCAAACGGCCCTTTTTTGATATTCTAATCTCAAAGTGACTGAGTTAACATTACCTTTTTTTCATTACTTCCCCAACAACTTACACTCCCCAAAAGCGACATCATTAACTGAAGAACAAACCATCTCACCAAGCTGCGCTTATAACTTGAAATTCATAATTTGAAAGCTTTGGAATATGATAATGCTTAGAAAATTTAACTGCTTCCTTCTCTTTAATAATATAAGCAAAATTTGTCTTAGTAGGAATATACGTTATAGTCTAATCTATTCATTACAGGAGTCCATAATAAATAGAGAGGTAAATTTATGCATAAAAGCCTTGTTGCTGCTGTGATGCCATTGGCTGTGCTTTTTTTCTCATGCATTCGGCGGGAATGTCGTCAAGAATGTCAAGCAAATCTTACTGGGAAAGAATCCCAAATTACCCAAAATTGCTATTATTACAACTGGAGGAACTATAGCTGTAAAGAAAGATGAAAATGGAGTAGCAATGCTTACACTATCTAGGAGGGAGCTTATTATAGCATTGCCAAGACTGCTGAAGGCGAAAAAACTATGGAACTAATTGAAAGGCTTAGAAAAGAATGAAATATCATCACATTGGAATTCCTGCTAAGAAGCCCCAAACAGGTGAAATATACCTTGAAAGTTATGATATTTACTGTACCGAACATGATAACAATCCTTATGGAATTCAGTATATGCGATATGGCAAGAAATGTCGCCTTCCAAAAATTGTAAAAGAAGTTTCACATATTGCCTTTGAAGTTGAAGATATTGAAGAAGCAATTAGAGGTAAAGAAGTAATAATAAAACCAAACAGTCCAGTTGACGGACTTTTAGTCGCATTTATTGTTGAAAATGGTGCCCCTATAGAGTTTCTTCAATTCACCAAAGAGGAGAAGAAAAATGAAGAAAAGTTCAAATATGATTAAAATAGAAAGGATACTTTGCGTCATTAATCATTCACCACCTCGCACTCCCTAAAAGCAACATCATTTGCTCTTGAGTCAAAATCCAACTTTCCTTTCAAACTAATATTAATACCTTCAGCAACTTTATGTTCAAAGTTTTATCATACTTCATATAACACAAAATCCGCCGAAAGCGTTGCACAAGCTAATTCTGTTGACAAACTTATATATGTAACTTATAGTTGGACATGATTAACAGCAAGAGGAGGATCTAGTTATGGACGTGTATATTGTAAATAAAATTGCACAAGAAACTGGAGAACATGAAATTCACAAAACTTCCTGTAATTTCCTTCCTGGAGTCGAAGAAAGAACACCAATTGGCATTTTTGAAACCTGCCATGAGGCTATTGGAAAAGCCAAAGAGTTTTATGATAATGTTGATGGCTGTAAATATTGTTGCCCAGAATGTCATAATAGATAAATCTAAATTGTATTTGGTAGAATGATGATAGAATTATCAGCCGAAATATTGACTTTAACAACACGTCTTAAAAGTAGCTATGCAATAATGCAGGAGGAAATGAGAAATGAACAGAATTAAAAATTTAAAAAGCATTTATGCTTTTTTATTTATTTTAGCTTTTCTTTTAACAGCAATGATTACATTAGCGTCAAGTATTTACTTGGTAAAAGACTCACAAGGAAAAGATATAAGATATAAAATCATAAGTGAATCCAGCGATGACGACTTTAGTCGATGTGGACTTAGGATAGAGCTACTTGAGCCTGTTGATCAAAAAACTCTTAAAAAAATAGCGATGCAACTTAGAAGTAACAGACAGCACTTTTCTTACCTTTGGATTTGGTATTATATTAAAGGTTTGAATACAGATAAATGGGTATGGGCTCATTCTCACTTTAAGCCAGATGGATTAGAATTAAAAATTAGTAGATCGCCTCTTTTTAAAATTAATAAATTACAAAAGACAACTGTTAAAAAAAATTACGATCAAATAATAGGTAAGTGGTTTGATGACACACCTGGCAAGGAATCTATAACAACTATATATGTTGAAAATGGAAGATCATTTGCTCTAATAAATTATATCGAGGGGAACTATGAGTTAGAAAAGTTAAAGAAAACAGAGTATAGGGGCAAAACAAAATATGATATCATCGAAGGAAAGAGCATTAAGTATTTTATTATAGAAGAAAATGGTAACCTTGGAGTATACGGTTACAAAGATAAATTCAGACAGGATAAACCATTACCGTTAATGAAACTTGGGCCAAGTAGCACAACCACTGGTGCCCCAGGACCAGGTTACTCTGAATAATGATTCTAATGCTTTCTTTTTACTCCATTAAGATATTAGCCAATAGGGAAATATGACGCTTGATAACCTTTATAATAAATATCATCACCATACTTGTAAATTAAGTAATATAGTCAGGCAATATAGTCAGGCAATTAAACTTTAGTGAGATAGCAAATATTTGGATTTTTGCAGAAAATAAACACTATTATTATAAGTAAATTATTAATTTGGACTATTGTTTCACTTATTGTGTCTTTAGGATCTGGCCTAATTCAATATAGTTACAGTGCAATCATAACAAAATAATAGCAGAGAAAAGGAAAATAATTTAAGCTGATTAAGCTTCATCGTAATACTTATTTTGAATGGAATACAATGTACAACTTTATAACTAAGTTTTTTTTTAACACTAAAAGTTATTATTACGATTGGGTCCTATGTACTTCTAACTATTTATCTTTTTAGCTTATGTTAAGTACATTAATTGTATTCCAAAGCTTAACACTTCCTAAAAGAGACTCATTTAAAGCACAGTCATAATACAGTTTCTATTTGGTATTATTGACAAAGCAATGATATGGGTGTATAATATTTACTAAAGTGCTTTAGTAAAAGTATGGAGTTAGTCTATTTGGATAAAAACAAAACGATATATTAAATAAAAAAATAGAAAAATTGATAGTCATAAAATGGATACAAAAATGACAAATTTACTTAAGAATTTGCGCGTGATTATTCAAAAATCAGCTGAATCTCATTCGCGAATTAATGATACTATTAGTGAAGTTTATTATAACAACTTCAGAGTCCTTGACAGAATTAGCAAAAAACAAAAGGAAATAGAAAATGAAAAAGATTAAAAACCTTAAAAGCATTTATGCTTTTTTATTTGTTTTAACTTTTCTTTTAACAGCAATGATTACATTGGCGTCAAGTACTTACCTGATAAAAGACTCACAAGGAAAAGATATAAGATATAAAATCATAAGTGAATCCAGCGATGACGACTTTAGTCGATGTGGCCTTAGGATAGAGCTCCTTGAGCCCGTTGATCAAAAAACTCTTAAAAAAATAGCGATGCAACTTAGAAGTAACAGACAGCACTTTTCTTACCTTTGGGTTTGGTATTATATTAAAGATTTAAATTCAGATAAATGGGTATGGGCTTATTCTTACTTTCAACCAGCAGGATTAGACTTAAACATTATTGGCTCACCTCTTTCTAAAATAAATAAGTTAAAAAAAGCAACTGTAAAACAACATCATGATCTAATAATAGGTAGATGGTTGGATGATACTCCAGGCTTTGAACACTTGATAAGTATATATACAGCTAACGGAAAGATATACGTACAAACAAATTATATTGATGGAAGTTATGGTGTTGATGAATTAAATACCCAAAAAGAAGACGGCAAAATTAGATATAAAAAAATTAGTAATCCTAAGAGCGAGTATTTTATGATAGAAAAGAATGGAAATATTGTTGTATTTGACCAACAAGGAAAATTTAGAGAGGACGAATACATATTTCCATTAACAAAGAAAGTTAAAAAAACTAACAACTGAGTTGGCCTAGAGTTGGGATGAATATTGGGGCTCACTTTATCTCTTTTAGTCAAATTTTAAAGCTGAAATTTAAATTACCATGAATTAAATCACTATATTTACCCTTAAAATCATGGAATACCTTTTTAAAAAAAATTAAAAAATTTCACCTTTTTTAGGACGCTAAACATTTTTTCTAATTTTTATGTATATCTAAGCACAAACTATTTGGGTTAATGTTACCTCACCATTTTTAGGGATATTGGCTTGATTCGTTTTAAACTTTGATTTGCTTTAACAAAAACTACATCCGACCCTTTTTAGGTTAGCCCGGCCTTTATGTTGACCGGGCTTTAAAATTTTATCGTCTTTCAATGATTTCAATTAGAGTTTCGCTCCAGGAATGTATTACAGCACTACTCATCAACCAACTCACACTCCCTGAAAGCGATATCATTAACAGTACAGTCATAATCCAATTTTCCTTTCAACGTGATATTCACGCCTTCAACTACTTTATTTTCAAAGTTTTTACCATACTTCATATAGCACAAAATTCGCCGATAAAAACGTTTTCTCTTTAGGTATGAAATCAAGATACTTATGCAGATATAATCCTCTTCAAAAAGTACATCTCTTTGATTATAAGGGTCTGGCTTCAAACCGTGAACAAGCCCGCTGACCATAAATTTCTTACCAGTATACTTCTCTTTGGCCCAAGAATAGTCTGCTTTAAATTCCTTAACAATATGATCGGCAATATTGGAATCGAGAATTAGTAAGGTTCCAGTTTTATATTCAATATTCATTACGAGATTTCTCATGAATCTAGCTCTCTTGGAATTATCTGATGAGACAATAGCATTAGATAAATTGGCATAGGAAATTACAAATAATACAAAAAGACATTTCAGTAAAAGCAGCCTATTCAACATTATTTAGCACTTTCTTGTTAATCATTAAAACAATAAAAGGAAATACAAATTACAAGAATTAGGCCGCCGGTATATAAAAAGGAGCGGGCGACATTCCGCTGCAATCACAGAAGGTACGCCAGTACCTGAGAATACATACAAACAGAATGCGCCCGCAAAAGTATGCGAGCGCAACACCCATTTCTCTGTATTCTCATAAATTCTGGCGTTCTTCTGTGATACAGACATCGATGTTGCGATGATAAATTAGATTGTTGCGTTCGCAGCTAGCGAGAAAAAGCCTTTACTCCTCCTAAAATTATTTATTTTCTATTAACATAAGATTTTTCATAAATACTATAATCTCAAAGCTAGCAAGACGCAAATTAATTTAAGGGATATTGCAATATACTACTTTTAAACTAATTTAATTACTTTCGAATTGAAAATTATATAGTCTAGTCATGACTACCAATAAATAGTTAATGACTTTAATACTTTGATCCTTAATTGATCATAATTAAAATCATTTTAGATTTTCCATTTTTTTCAAGGATAAAATTTCTAATGACTAAAGAAGTTAGAATAAAATATTTGCTTCCAGAAGCAATTCATATGATGTATGACAGCTTGCCACTAATAATCTTACCTATTGGTGTGCTTGAATGGCATGGCCCGCATTTACCAATTGGAACGGACATTATAAATGCTGAAAACCTTGCTAAAAAAGCTGCTCAGGAAGTCGGCGGAGCTGTTTTTCCTCCAATTTATTTTGGAGTATGTCACATAAAATCAAAAGAAGAATTAATAAACCTTGGAATGGATAAAGATGCCAAGGTCATTGGCATGGATCACCCTAAGGCTCACGGTTTATACAAAAGCTTTTATTACAGTGATGAGCTTTTAGCTTTGTCTTTAAAAGAGACATTAAATCACATAGTATGCCACGGTTATAAATATGTTTGCATCATAACCGGTCATTCTGCGCCGCCCCATACAAGTATTATTAACTCAATTGCTGAAGATTATAATTTTCGACATGATGTTAAGATAATGACTTTTAATGCTCTGCTTGAAATTGAACACGCTGCAATTCAAGAAACAGCTTTAATGGAATATTACAATAAAGGTTATGTTAACAAATCAAAATTACCTAAATTGCCAAAAAAACTCAAATATTCAGAATTTTCTGTTGTTGATCCTGATGGCTTTTTAGGAATGTCTACAAATGATTTTGCTGTCAGCAATAATTACGATCCTAGAAACAGCAGCAAAGAAAAAGGCAAGACAATATTCAACTCATTACTTAAGAAGCTTTGTTCTGAGATAGAATTACTTATAAAATGATTTATCAGGAAACTTAAAGATGGATAAAAAATATATAGCTCCCTGTGGATTAATATGCATTGATTGCCTGTTTTATAAACCTGAAATTTATGAAACAGCCAAAAAACTAAAAGATATTATAAAAAATTCTCAATTAGACATATTCTTGGAGTTAATTACTGAAAATGAAAGTTGGAACGTTATTGCAGATCATTTAAACTCAAGTAAAGCTGAAACCGGTAAAAATTTTGAAGTTTTCAAGAAATTACCCGATTTTTTGAAGGTACTTGATGGCTTAATAGAGTTACAATGTAAAGTTCCATGTAGAGATAAAAAAGGATGTTCTATGGGCGGAGTCACCCATAAATGTGACGCCTTAAAGTGCCTCACTGCCAAAGGCTATGATGGTTGTTGGGAATGTGCTGAATCGGAGAGTTGTGACAAGCTTAGTTTCGTCAGACAGGCTTATGGCAAAACAATAACCAAAAATTTTAAAACAATAAAAGAAAAAGGGATAGAGGCAGTTAAATCTCATGGTAATAAATATTACGCTTGGCAAAGAAATATAAATAGTTAGACGAGTGATAAATGACTAAATTTCTGAATAAATTCAAAAATTTGATTGTCTATAAAATTGTTATAATAGATTTAAAATGCAAAAGACAATCTATTCCCTCTTGTTACAGTCTCTCATGTAGTAAGAGAGAATAGTATTTAATTCATATTTTGGCTTGTTAATAATACTTCGGAAATCATCCCATAAAACTACATATCATGTCTGCTGTTAACTGATATTACATAATCTAAACAGAAATTACTTAAGAAGTCATTTTTCTCTTTAGAAAATATGGCTGCAGGACCTTTATTGACATAAATAGTGGTAACTTTTTTCCTATGGCCTAATTTTTCTTTAATAAGGTTCTGGATTAATAATTGGTTTTTAGTTTTTGAATAAGCGTTCAAAGCAATATGATAATCCATTGGATCAAACCATAAACCATAAGCTCTATCTACTAATATAACGAATGGAATTTCACCTTTATTAATAGCATTGAAATAACGACAGATTTTTTCTACCATTTCTAAGCGGACAACTTTTGATAAAGAAAGGTTATGTTGAGCCCCAAACTTGCGTAATTTGTCCCATAAAATAATTTCCTTTAAACTGGGAGGTCGCTGACCAGCCCCTCCATAAACCTTTTTTATAAGCTCGTAGTTATCTTTAACTGCTTTGTTATAATCTGCTAAATACAGTAAATGAGTAAGTGCCGTTGAAAACCCAAAACAAACAGCATTTGGACATCTTGCTTCAAGAAAACTGACAAGATTACTGCGAACACTGGCTGCAGGTAGATCGTCTCGAAATAACGCCCTCTTGAAGCGTGTTCTATTAGGATAATATTTTTCAAAGGTCAAAATAGGAAAGCCAAACTCAGTTATTAAACGAGATAATTCTATAGGAAAACCATCATCACATTGTTTGTTGATAGTTTCATGTACTGCCTGACATATCTCTTTACCGAATTTAGGGTTAGACCAGTCAGGGCTGTCATCGTATGCATCTAAACCCAAAACAAATCTTTTATTATTGAAAAGTTTTAAATAGCTAAGCAACAAATTATCAGCTGATTCTCTTGAACCTAATACTATTACAATATCAGAATTATTAATTATTTTATCTAATCGTAAGGCCAATTGAATATTTATTGGCATTTTGACTGCATGTTCATCTATGTGGTCATAAAACATCGATAGTCGACTAAGAGAACACTCATTGCATATAACTATTTTATCTAAATCAAGAAAGTTATCCAGCGGACATTCAAACTCAGTTCGATCATTATTCAATTGCAAGTTAGTTAATGTATCCTTTATATCCTGCCGCATTTTGTCATATGACAGAATATCACCTATAGATTGCCGTAACTTTTCAGCTTGGAATGCATCTTCAATTTTTTTAAAAAAAGTAAGAAAGTTATCATCCTTATAGAGTCCTTGCCGCGGTGGGATAAGAAAAAGTTCGCATAAAAGATCAAGTGTGTAAAATTTATTATTCTCAATTAATTGTGAATGAGTAAGATTGATATATTCCTTGAGATGATCAAAATATTCTTTCCTAAATTCAAACTCGATGCGATCAGTCGCATGACGCTCATCTTTCTTGCATTCTTGCCCACATATTGCACATTCTGCTGCTTTTGAAATAAAGCTTGTCAAAAAAACCAATACGAAGAAAAAACTCACGTACAATGATTTTCTCATTGCGGCTCCTTAAAAATATTGATTGTTAAAGTTTATCCCCCTTCAACAATCAGCACCCATATAAGTAGTCATCAGTTTCTATTTGTCAAATAATGTATTACAGACTAAAAAGTTATGACTTAAAGGTGCAAATAAACCAATTTTTAAATTATTAACTTAAAATTTGAGTTATTGGTACAAATGAAAAAGAATTTAGTGTATCGTTAGCGCTTAAAATCTTAGATTTTTTAATACATATTTTATCAAATACATTTATTGTCTTTAAATTTCTCAAAAAATATGTATTAAAAATTATTATCAAACTGAAAAAAATAAACTATTTGTTTTCTAAAATAGTAATCTCCCATTTAGCATTACGGGCACCCGGCTTAGAAACATCTTCTGCTTTGTAGACTATGCCATCCAAAATAAATCTGCCTCTTTGACAATGTTTTAGCACATTCTTGTAGCTAATGTTATGTTTGTCACATACTTCTTGTACTCTCAAAGTGATACCTCTAATTCTACAGTTGTTATTACAAAAAAATGACCATCTATATTAATGTGGGAGCGTTAACGTGCAGGAAATCATTTCAGCAAAATAACGGAAGATATCTGTAGATTTGTACCCATTTTGTACCCCCCTTTGAGCTCAACTTGTACCTCTAGGGGTACAAATTTTGTACCCCCTTTGAGCTCAATTTGTACCCCGGGTACATTTTAAAACCAAGTAAATATATTAATTACCAATAACTTACAACTTGTACCCCTAAATAAAAAAGTGAAAAATTTGTCTAAACCGGGCGGGGGTCCCCCCACCTCTAAGCTTTTAAAACCTCTCACAGTACCTTTTAAATCAAAAGTTGTAGATTGTTTAATTTATTTAATGTATAATTAATATTATTGAGGCATAAGGTTATAAAAAGGAGATAGTGAATGAACTTAGAAACGCTACTTCATCTTAGATTTTTCGTACCGGGAGTTATCATTAATATTATCTTTTTTATAATGATACACTTTAAAATCATTGAGCCTGAATATATCAAAAAATTCAACATTGATGTTCAAAAAAGCGGTTTGCCTTTCTTTATTATAACATCATATATCTGGGGTGCCGTATATCATTTTTCAAAACTTCAAAGTTTGATTTTTAATACACAAAATGCAGAAGTCATTAAAAATATAAAATCAAAACTTTTGTCTTTCTATCAGGGACAAATCAGCAGAGAAGAAGCCAAAAAACTACAAAAGAGTTATGATTTAATGCTTATTTTTTATTATTTAATTGATACTAACGTGGGTCTTGAAAAAAAAGCTAGAAGAGTTCATTTAAATGGTTTAGTCTGGACAACAGTACTGGATACTTCAAAATTGTCATTTATAAGTTATATTTATATTATATTTGTTTATTATCTTAAAGGGCATTTATTTCTTTGGCCTGCTATTGCATTTTTGCTAATAGCAATTTCCTTTTTTTGCTTATCTATCCATATTAAAAATAAACATGTTTGTTACTCAAATAGACAACTTGAATACATCAAAAATCATTGCAGAAAAACTTTAAACAAAGAAATTGACAAAATATTAGGAAGAGTAAAGAGATGTCACATTCAAAAGAAAATAAAACGCTTAAAATAATTGAGAAAGAATATGAAAAAGACCATCGACCATGGTATTTAGGTTTTAGTGGCGGAAAAGACTCCTCTGCGATGCTTAAACTATTATATATAGCTTTAATGAATACCAATATACACAAAATTGTAAACGTTGTGTATTGTGATACAGGAGTTGAAATTCCAGTTATTGTTAATTATGTAAAAGAAACATTTTCAGCACTCAAACGTGAAGTTATAAAAGATAAACTTCCTATAAAATTTATTATAGTAGAACCATCTGTTCCTGATCGCTTTTTCTCCAAAGTAATAGGAAGGGGATACCCTTCTCCAACCAATAAATTTCGCTGGTGTACAGATAGACTTAGAGTTAAGCCCATTCAAAACATTGTGCCTAATGACAAAGAAAGTCTCATACTTGTTGGAGTAAGAAAAGGAGAAAGTCATGAAAGAGATAGAGTTATATATAGGCACCTTACTAAAAATTCATTCTTTTTAAAGCATTCAAATTTCGCGAAATCTACAATTTTTGCGCCAATATTAGATTATGATGTTGGTGATATTTGGTCAGTATTGGAGAAAAATAGTCCACCATATTCTCTTTCTTATGAGAAATTACTATCCCTCTATAAGGCTGCAGGTGAGGACCAAATTGACTTTTTAGATCATTCTAGTAAAGCACTTGAGAAGGGACGTTTCGGCTGTTGGGTATGTACGGTGGTTAGAAGAGATAAAGCAATGACTAATTTGGTAAAAAACGGATACTCATCCCTAAAGCACCTCTTAGAATTCAGAAATTGGTTATACCAAATCAGAGACAATCAAAAATTTAGATGTAGATGGCGACGTAACGGAGCAAAGGGGCCAGGCCCTTTTACTTTAGAGGCAAGGAAAATGATATTACATGAATTGATGATAGCTCAAGAAAAAAGTAAAATTAAACTTATTAGTGATTCAGAAATAAAATATATTATGTCTCAGTGGTTAGTTGATAAAAATTCAAATAACTATAAAGAGTAATATATATTCAATCTAACCCAATTAATTGTTCTAAAAACCGGGTTCTTTTTTATACTCTACTCCCCACCTCTAATCTTTCGTAAAACTCTCACAGTAACTTTACATTGTTGGCAATATGCTTTTTTATATTATATGCTCTTTTTTCTTTTGAAAGTAAAAACAAATATAATATTTTAAGTTTTAATATTTAAAATTTTTCATTCAGAAGAATAGTCAATGGCCAAATAACTAAAAACATGTTGAACTGCCATTGCATATTTTCTTACTCCTTCTGCTAAAGTTGAAGTACCTGTTGATTCTAAAAAAGCAAGTCTTTCTTCATGCAGCTTTAAACGCCCTTTATCATTATGAGCTATTCGGTTGCCGTATCTTTCAATACTATTTTCAAGATTTTTTATTTCAGTTTTTATTTTTTTTCAGTAAAGTCTTTTCGTAAAATAAATGCCATGCCGGATTTTTCGAAGATTGGTGAAAAACCACCAACAAATGTCCCATTTTTATAAATACATTCAAAAGTTTTGCCTAGAACTTGATTATTATTTCCAAGAAATTTATCTTGTGTTACTTTTGCTAAAATAAGAAAAAATATAAAATTTAAATATTCAAGTTTGGGATTAATAACTGTAACTACATCAAAGAGTTCAAATGCTTTTTGAATATCTCTAAGGCTTGCATTCGACTCATTAATAATATTAACAAAAAATTCTTTATTGCGCTTTAATTTATTAGCCTTGTTTTCTTCCGCATGATAGATAATTTCGTATAATTGGTTCTCAACAAAGGATCTTGCATCATAATTAGGATGTGATGACAAGTGTGGAAGTGTAAACTGCAAATCAAAGAACTTATATAAATACTCTATTGCATCAATGTCATATCCATAAATATGTTTGATAGAATTTTCCAGCTGCTGTGGATTGACTACCAAAACAAAAACAATATTTTTCACAGAGAAAATATGTTTTATTTTTTCTAATAATTCAACACAAAAATCTGGACGACAACGATCAAGCTCATCTATAAAAAAAACTAACTTTTTGTTGTGACTTTCTTCAGTAAGCTGTTCTAGCAATTCTCTCAATTCTTTTACAATTTTATTATCTTTATCTTTTTCATCTTGCCAGCTCTTAAGGTTATTTGTTGTTGACTCCTCTTTAGTCAAATCTTTAGCACTTTCAACAACTGTTTTAGCTAGCGTAGCCAAACAGATACGACTTGCAAGTTCTGCAACTATATCTGGAATATTCTCTGCAAATCTCCTAGATAAAATTCTTTTTGCTTTATTTGCTTTATTCCAAAGGTCCTCAATTTTTGTTTTTTTTAAACCTAGTTCTTCTTGTTTTTTATGAAACTCAATTACCAACTTATCAATAATTGCGGCAAATGGGTCACTAATATAATCGCACTTAAAAGCGTCAAGATATAAATAAGGTATTTTTCCCTTTTCAAGTTTATTGAATAGAATTTCTTTAACTAAAAAAGTTTTTCCCGTTCCCCAAGGAGCTTTGAGTGCTAAAACTGCACTTTTCTTGTTATGAATATAATTTATCAAAAGATTTGCAAATTTCTCTCGGTTTAAAAGGTCAGGCCTTTGTTTATTATTTCCATTATTACCGGTTTTTGCTTCCATTGGTCTTATATCCTCCATAAATCATTTCCCTTTAAATATAAATATATTAGAAGAGTATCTCAAATCAAGAAAATTATTATTGAAAAAGTAAGTTTAACAAATAGTTTATGAGTAAATGGAATATAATAAATTTTTTGTAGCAAACACTTCTAAAATTACTAAGAATACTTCAACAAATATCATAAAATGTAATCTAACTTACTCCTCCACCTCCCACTCCCTAAAAGCAACATCATTAATTGCAGAGTAAGCCATTTCATCGAGCAGCTTTATCTTAATTAAAAAGCGTTGGGATAGGCTAATATTTATATAAAGTCAATTGTCTCCTTCTATCTATAATATAATTGAAATTTGTCTTAGGAAGAATATACGTTATAGTCTAATCTATTCATTACAGGAGTCCATAATAATAGAGAGGTAAACTTATGCATAAAAGTCTTATTGCTGCTGCAATGCCATTGGCTATGCTTTTTTCTCATGCAGTCGTTGGGAATGTCGTCAAGAATGTCAAGCCAATCTTAATGGGAAAGAACCCCAAATTACCCAAAATTGCTATTGTAACAACTGGAGGAACTATAGCTGTAAAGAAAGATGAAAATGGAGTAGCAATGCTTGCATTATCCGGGAAGGAGCTTATTACAGCAGTGCCAGGACTGCTGAGAAGGGCAAATGTTGAGCTTTATTCTTTTTGCAAGGAAGCCAGTGGGCGTATAAAACCAGAAGTATGGCTTAGGCTGGCTAAACTCATTGACAAGTTGGTAAAGCGTCCGGATATATCCGGGGTTATTGTAACCCATGGTACTGATACAATGGCTGAAGCCGCGTTTTTTGTGAATGCATGTATTTCAACAAAGAAGCCGGTGGTATTTGTTGGGGCTATGCGTAATGCCTCAGAAGGATCACCTGACGGACCTGAAAACATGTTGAATGCTGTCGTTCAGATAATGTCTCCAAATGCTAAGGACTGGGGCGTTACTGTTACTTTAAATCAATTTGTTAACAGCGCTTATAATGTACGTAAAGGCAATACTAACAATGTCGAGACTTTCAACTCTGGAGAACACGGCTATTTGGGCTATATAACTACAGGAAAAGTGTTCAAATACAACCGCTCAATACAGGATTTCTGTATAGGCATGCCTGAAAAGCTTGAAACGCGTGTTGAGCTTTTCATGAATTACACTGGTTGTGATGGCGAAGCTATCAGGCATGCAACTGATATTGGAATGAAAGGTCTGGTTGTAGAAGGTGTTGGTTCCGGTAATGTAAATGAGGATGTGTATGACGCTATAAAATATGCTATGAATAAGGGCGTTATTGTCGTTGTTGCTACTAGTGTTCCTGATGGCCCGGTTTTACCCATTTACGGTGGGCCCGGCGGTGGCGCGACACTTGTTAAGGAAGGTGTTATTCTTTCACGTTATCTAAGAGCAAGAAAGGCAAGGCTGCTACTGATGTTGGCATTGTCAAATAAGATGTCTAAAGATAAAATTGCCAAGCTTTTTGAATAAAAGTTGATAATATATTTAAAGCGCCCGAATTAACTCAGGCGCTTTTTTTGTACCTAAATAAAGGCTTGGTTTTAAAAACTATTAGCAAAAGCGTATTCATCGCGATTGTAATCTGAATTAAATCAAAAGATATGGAAAAGAATAGGATTTGGTTTTTTATTAAAAACCACATTTTGTTGAATTAACCAAATGAAAAGTATACTAAAATGGTTGCGCTATTTAAAAATTATAAATTATTCTTTTTTTATAATTGACAATACATTTTAAAAGTTTTATGGTAACTACCCGTCTTAAGAGGAAAACCATTAAGAATAAAGAGATTACATGAGAGTTTTATTTTGTATCCTATCTTTATTCGTAGTTTTTAACCTTTGTGGCAAAGAAATCAATGTAGCTTACCCTAAAGACCCATTTAGTCTTCAATTGATAGTCATGAGAAAGAAAGGGATGCTCGAGAAAGAGTTTGCGAAAGATGGCATAAAAGTTAAATTTCATGATATCACCATTGGCCTAGAGCAAATCAGGGCAGTAGCTGCAGGTAAAATTGATATATGTGGAAGTTTAAACACTACCAGCATAATTATAGCGGCGGGTCAAAATATAAAACTGCATATAATAAAAGCAGTTTGCAATTCTACTGGTGTTCTAGCCTTGATGACTACTAACCCAAATATTAAGTCAGTCAAAGACTTGAAGGGTAAAACTATTGCCTGCACTAAAGGAGGTACCATGCACCACCTGTTGCGTGAGGCATTAGCAAAAAATAATATGACTTTAAAAGATGTAAATTATATACCAATGACCTTAGAAGAAAACTACAATGCTATGTTTGCCGGCAAAGTCGATGCTACAGTATTGACTACGGTTGAAATGGTAAAAGCTAAAAACCGAGGAGCAAGAATCTTGACTACAGCAAAAGGGCTAATGCGGCCCAAGCTAGTCGTTGCGGTTAGTGAATCTTTTGCCAAAAAACATCCAGACTGGGTCGGAAGGTATGTAGAAGTCCAAGATAAAGCTATGGAGTTTATAAAAAAACATAAACGTGAAGCCCTTAAATTAGCAGCTGAAGACTTTGGTATTTCCTATCAAGACGCTGAATTTTTATATGATAACACTAACTTAATAAGTACGTTAAATAAAGACGACATAAATAGTCTTAAAGATGATATTGATTTTTTGTTTAAACAAAAACTGATTCCTAAAAAAGTAAATATCCTATCACAAGGAGCCGCAGTAGACATATATTTTGAAAACTTTGTCAGGAACCAAATTTGTGTATGTGCAGTAAGTTCTCGTAGCATTCTCGAAAGATTCCATGGCTCAAGTGGTCATCGTTCACGGCATAATTTATGAAATTGAAAAGGGTCACAAAATTTCAACTTTTTTTAGGGCCGTTAACCAAAATCGGCCCTTTTTTGATGTTCTAAGCTCAAAATTATTGGGTTAACATTAACCTTGGACTTTAAACTATTACTTAAGAATAGCCTATTCCCTCTTAAAGCAGTTCCTCATGCAATAAGAGAGAATAGTATTTAATTCATATTCTGAGTTGTTTGTTTATAAAAAACTTTAGAGTATCACTCAACAAAACTAGAGGTCGCTACTCCTGTTAACAGATACCACATAATCTAAACAAAGATCATTTAAAAAATCATTCTTTTCTTTAGAAAAGATAGCCCCTCTTGCTCCTATTACTAATTGTGGTACAAGTACAGTAGTAACTTTTTTGTCAGCATCTTTAAAACCTAAATTAATAAGTTTTTCCTTAATAAGATTCTGTATCAATAATTGCTTTTGCCCGGCTGTATACTTTTCTGGAACGCGATCGCTTTCATCCATCCATAAGCCGTATATATCTTCTAGCAATATAATGAATGGAACTTTAGGTTCGCCAGGTCTATTGACTGCTCGGAAATAGCTACCAATTTTGTCAACCATTCTTTGACGAACAGTTTTTGACTTAGGGAATTCAGCCCAAGTCATACCAGTCAATATAGTAGTCCTCTCTTCATGAAGGGCTTCCTTCAAGGTAGGTACCGGCTTGCCCAAGTCTTCATAAGCATCCTTCAGCAGATCATAATTAACTTCAATTGCTGTGTCGTAGCTCCGCAGGCATTTCAGCTGAGTAAGCGCCGTTGAGACTCCAAAACAAACCGCATTTGGACATCGTGCATCGAGAAAACTTACAAGGTTTTCGCGCACACTGGCATAATGGGCATTTCTAAAAAATCTTCCGTCAAAATAATTCTTGCTGTAAAAGTATTTTTCATAATTTAAAATTGGATAGCCCAAATTGGTTATTAAACGGGATAAATATGGACTAAAATCATTGTATTGCATATTGATAGTGTCATGTACTGCCTGAAATACTTGCTTATTAAGTTCAGGATCAGTCCAGTCAAGCTGGGGATCGTATGCGTCGAGTCCCAAAACAAACCTTTTATTACTGAAAAGCTTTAAGTAACTAAGTAATAAGAGATCCGCATAATGTTGACGGCCTAAAAGAACCACTACATCAGAGTTTTTAACTATTTCCTCTAATTTTAATGCCAATTGAATATTTACTGGCATCTTGACAGCATCAGGATTAACTTCTTTATCATAATCCAAACTCAGCTTACAAAGAGAACAGGAACTACATATTTTTCTTTCGTCAATTTCAGGAAGACAAGTGCACTCAAAGCCTGTGCGATTTTCGTTAATTTGTAAGTCAGATAAAGTATCTTTTATATCCTTCCTTATCTTGTCATAAGGTAGAATATCTCCTACAGATTGCTTTAATCTTTTGGCCTGTAATTTTTCTTCTGCATTTTTTAATAAACCATAAGTATTAGAGTAGGAATAAAACATCTGTCTTGCAGGTATATTATATAGCTCACAAAGGGTATTCAAGTCAAGTGTATCGGCAATTAACTCCACATGTTCAGATTGTATATATTCCTTTATTTGTTTCTCATATAGCTTTCTAAATTCATATTCTACAAAATCAGCTGAGCAATGCTCTGGTTTATCATACTCTTGACTGCATATTGCGCAGGTTGCTGCCTTTGAAATAAAGCTTCCAGCAAAAATAATTACGTAGATAATACTTATACACAATGATTTTCTCATTACAAATCCTCTCAACTTGTTGATTGTTAAAGCTCCCCCCTAAAACAATCTCAGCAGTTTGTCAAGGTATACTTTAATCTGTTCATTACAAGTAATATGATACAAATACAAGAGCTGAGTAAAGATATGCAGATAGACCTTTTTGTATACTTTAATTCTTAGTCTTTTATTTTTTTAAAAAAAAAGCTCAATTCAATATAAACCAATGAATTCAAAATATGTGGAAGTATTTTACGAATTATTAATAATGTCATGTCATATTTAGGATATCTCCATTTGATCTGTTTGAATGTTTCACGATTTTTTTAAAGAGACCGTTTTTAGTTAATACCCCCATTTGGGATCTTTTAAGTTAAAATTGTTGGGTCAAAATTAAACTTGAAGGACAGTGCAATAGTTTAAATATATCTTATGGGTCATATAACATAAAAAAATAATCTCATTTATATTTTTTTGCTTTATTTTTGTAAAAAAGTACATTGGACCCATAACTTTTCCAAAACTTAAAACCTGATTTAATGGACTCTCTTTTAAACTCTTTGGAATGACGTTTCTCCATAAGAACAAAAGTTGGGCGTTTTACCGGAAACTTTAATAGTTCTTGTATATTAATTTCAAGTTTTTTGGTGTCAGTTTTTTTTAGCCCGTACCACAAGTCTTTACTTTTGGAATTTATTATAGGTATAGAGCGCTCTAGGTAATATGCTGATGTAGATAGTTTTTCAAAGTAAATATAAAGGTATAGGTCTATATCTTTTTTATCATACTTTTTTGATAAATCTGAAATGATTTTTTTAGTTGAGTAAAATTCCTGAAATAAATGAAATTGACTCATTATAGTGGAAGTTAAAAAAGAAGTTAATATTACTATCAACCATACATAATGGTGACGTAAATTTTCTTTTTTCCTAGCATTAAATACCATGTATATACATATTAAAAAAGCAATGATTAATAAAATTATAGGTAATTGAAAATGATCATAATACCCAAGCCAAGGAGTAACCTTCTTATATATACTAGCCGATAGTAGTTTTAGTGTATAAAACTTTTCTAAAATGAATGGAGATAACAATGTAAAGATTAAGACAATGGTTGATAAAATGAATGTTACCAAAAGTAAAATAAAAATATATCTTTTGAAAATGAAATCTTTGGCATCGCGTAATCTAAAAGCAAAAAGTACTGCTAAGGGCGGCATCCCTGCAATAATGTAATAATTAGCTTTAGCTTTCGCTACAGAAAAAAATACAAGAACAGTTAAAAACCAACTCCAACAAAAAAGTTCAGAACTGGGCATTTTTCTCTTTTGGGGATAAGGTTTATTACGAAAGATAAAGGCTGGCAGGAAAATGATCCACGGAGCCATGTAGCCCAATAAACGTAATATATAATAATAAACCGATCCAGAATAATAATCCATAGGTATTCGTTTACCAAGAAAACGCAGAAAATGTTCATTTATAAAATAAAAATACCAGAAATCAGGGTCTTTTAATCCAGCAGCAACATGCCATGGTATAGCTATAATCAAAAATATTAACATCGGAACGACTGAAAAATAACTGAACATTTCTTTTGCAACATTAACTAAGCGCTTTAATGAGAAAATCGCATCTGCTTCCTGTTCAATAAACAAATATATAAATATTGATATAGCAGGCAGAACAATACCAAGTAACCCTTTTGTTAATACAGAAAAAGCAGCGAACAGGTATGCCGAATAAATCCAGACTTTTTGACTTGTTTTTTTTCTGTAAAGAAAAAGAGAAATCATTATACCACTTAGGAAAAATGCAAATAGCATGTCAAAAAAAATTAAGCGTGAAAAAGCAATCGTTCCGACACAAGATGACCATATCATTAGTGCCCATATAGGAGTTGTTGTATGCTTTTCTTCCTGCAAGAAAAAGTAAATAAACAAACCAATCAGAAAACCAGAAGTTGCAGGAACGAGTCGTGCTGACCATTCATTTGTGCCAAAAATCTTAAAACAAAAAGCAATTAACCAGTAAAGCATTGGTGGCTTTTCAATATATTCGACTCCATTCAAGTGAGGCAAAATGTAATTACCGGTTTGAAAAAACCATTGTGAAATTCCGGCATATATGCCTTCATTGTTATTAAGCAATGGATAACTTCCTAGAAACGCAAAGAAGAAAGTTGAGCATATTAATAATGCTAATAATAATTTAAAATCAAATTTAACATTACTTCTCCCCCTCACCAAAGACTCCTTCCTTTATAATGTACTTAAAATTTTGTCGAACTAACAAAATGGCTGAATATAGACACTATATCCTTTATTATTGAACAAAAAATTCAAAAAAAAACCTAACTATAAAAAAATTCAAAAAAACTTTCATCTCATTAATCCGCATTTGGAGTAAAATTAAACTTCATGTTTTCAATAAAAACTTAGTGAATTTTGCTCTTCAATAGAAATTAATATGTAATAAAAATCTTAAATATTATAACTCAATCCTGAAATTATTCATTCTTCTTGCCTCCATTTACTTATTACTTTTGAAATTATACTATTAATATTTAGGATGTTTTAATATTTTTTATTGATATTAAGATTCTAGCTTCCAACTTCTATTTTATTCTCTGCTTAAAGGTGGATATCTTTTTTTTCAGAATTTTTTATTCTTTTTTTGGGGCACTACATTCCTGCCGACGTTTCATCTGTACATTCTCAAACTAAACCATTTTTGCTATTTAGAATCATTAAAATGTTCTTTCTCAAAATTATTGGGTTAACGTTAACCTCGTCATTTTTTGATTTATTGATTTAGTGATATAGAATAAAATTATTTTCTTACTATCAATTCACTATTTAATAATATTTTCAATCACCAAATATTATCAATTTCTTAAATCTTATAACTTAAGGAATATACCCCGAAGCAAAAAGAACTTTGATTAAGCAACTAATGCTTTATCGCGATTTAATGCTTTTTAGGCACCAGTACATTATTACTTCTAAAGTGTTTTCATAAGTTATAATCATTGTTTTATAAAATTACTGACCAACAGTTGATTTCACCAAATGGCCTAATGTTATAAGGCTAATGCAAAGTTATTATTTAGATACACCTAACTATATAATATAAAATTCTTTACAAATATAAAAACATTTCCTGTAATAATCACATCTATATCCCTAAACTCGAAGCAGGCAAAACTGTACATTAATGTCAACACTCAGGAAATAGGCTAATCAATATGCGGTTCAATATCAAGTTTCAATTAATCAACAAGTGCTATTTAGGTTTCTAAAATTAAAAGCAAAAAACCTGATAGCTAAAAGCAATGGAGTTTTTATGAAAAAAACGGCAATTCTATTATTCGCAATCACATCTTTTTTTGTATCTTTTAGTGCGTTTTCACAAGATTTTAACTATGTATTTTATTCTAATTCCGAAAAATGTAATTTCGGTAATTACCAAAGCTTTTATAAAGGTTTTGAGAATTCAATAAAAAATGATAAAAACTTTAAACAATATACTTTTTCTTCATATGATTATAGTAAAACAAATAGTTATATTTTATCTAAAAATGCAGATATTATTGTTATTTTCATAGCTGAGCAAACTGCAACTTTAGGCTCTTATGATCCAACTAAAGCTTTTTATACACAAATGATTCAAGATCTGAAAAATGCTAATCCTCATGCCTGCATCTATGGGGCATATTTTGGTGTTATTCAAACCCCGTTTATGGCAGGCTCATGGGATGCTTTTGCAAGTGCTAATGTAAGATTTAATCTTTACAGTGACGCCGCTATGAATCCTGGTCATGGACTCATTAGCTATGATGCATTAAAAGCTGACATTCTCAAACTGGCTCCAACAATCCAAAGCTTTTAAATCTAAAGTATAAAATATTTCAAAAATCTGGCTAGCTATATGCTAGTCGGATCATTAATTTTATCGTCTTCCCATAATTTCAATCAAAGCTTCGACCCAAGGATACTTTGCAGCTATTCGACGAAGTTGCTTCCAGACTGCTGTCTTAGAGACACCTCGCCTTTTTGCTATTGTACTGTAGCTTAAAGGGTATGTCGTAATTGCCAACATAACAGTGTCATAACTGGCAGGAGACTGATCTCGCATGTCTTGCAAATCTAATACAATACGTTGCATTTGCTTATCAACGCCCAGTCTTCTAACAACATTTTTCCTGATTGCCGCTGTAGCTACTTCGAAACACTCACGTAAATCCTCCTCCGGCTCATTATGAGCATTTTAAGGCTATGAAACCTGTCTTCATTGAACTCTTTTGCCATAAAGGGATTGTTCCTTTCTAGCTAGCTTGCCGCTGTAAGCGATAATCTTGACCTGCAATATAAATCGGATCACGCATGCCAAGAATCCGGCTAACAACCCGATCACCATAGCGGGCTTTTAGTTCTTCACGTCCTTCGGCGTTGGTTGTAAAAAAGTCAGAGTTCCATTATGTTTAAAGAGGTTGTAGCGCTCTGCCGCATAATCGATCAATGGACTTGCATTACCATAGCTCTTAACCTCTCTTTCTCCGGCAATATCATCGATGATCAATGTCTTATACTTAAATCGGTCGACGTATTCCCATAATAGCCTTTCACCACCTATTGCGTATTACCTAACCAATTAGGCCGCAGTTACTAGTTCTACTTTGAATAACCCAGAAAGTATTTGCATGGCATAGGTTTTTCCAGTTTCACAGGGCCCAAACAGGAACAGACCAAGTTCCGGCAAATCATAGTGCTCACCCCAGTGGCCAGCAGCATAATGAGCCAGATAAGCGGTAAGCTCATCAAAGGCAGTTGAGCAGCGTTCCTCATAGCCATATTTTCCAATAAATTCTCGATGGTGTTCGGAATATTGAGTTAATTTATCGGCTGCAAGTTGACGCCGATTTCTTGGAGTGAGCCGTTGTAAATCAACAATCACTAGAACACCTCCGAATAGTTCATTGGATTAATGCTTTTGAGCTGATATTGGTTGGCTTTTTGAACTGAGTCATAATGTCCTTCAGCTACTTTAAGCCAATTGTTTTCATTCATTAACAGCCAGTCGAAGAACACTTTCCAGTTCCGGTTATTGTCGCCCCGCAGGAAGCTGCTACTGCTGATTCGGGGTAGGACTTTGCACCAATCAAACCCTTCAGCTAGTCGAGACTTGATTCTGTTTTTACGGCTCTTGGTGAGCTTTTCCACCTTTGGCAGCCCATGCTACTTAGCAAACTGGTTCCACTCTTTGACATGACTGGAATAATCAATTGGAGTAACAGTGGGAGGCAAAAAGGGCTTACTTTTTGGGATTTCTGTTAAGAAATTCTTTTTGATTATATCCTTTCTGCATTCTGCTTTCTGCTTATGCTTAGATTTCTCTTGCTTTTTAGGGCGACCGCCTTTTTTGCCAGCTGCAGTTTTTTGCCGGATAAATTATTCACGTTCAGAAAGCTGTTGATTTATGAAATCCACGCTCAAAAAACCGTCTTTTTCTGTAATAATACCTAATTCTAAAAAGCACTCTAAAGCATCAGAAAGCACCTGCTTTTCGATGCAAAAAACGGTCATTTTCGATTTTACCATTTTCTCGCCAAATCATAGCACAAAGATTGATGAATATGCCCTGTTCTTCCATATCACACAGTTTAATTTTGCCAGTAAGCCACTCAATGCAGTCAAACTTAAAGAATGGAAGGTTTTTCATGATTTAGTTTTCCTCTATTTTTAAACTTTTTCTTTGCTTCTCTCTATATAGTAACTAGGCGTTAACCTACTGAAATTAGTATTGACTATTTGTTAAGTTTGTAGCTGCACGTCGACTTCTTATACAGTCTGTTCTGATATTATTTAAGCCTTTTAAAAACTTGGCTGACAACTCTCTATCAAAAGTATGCGCATGATTCCACTCTCTAATTTCTTTTAAGGATTTGGGTTGCAATTAAGTTTCCTCCAGTTTTAAAATATTAATGGTTCTGCAGTTAAAATTTCACATTTACCTTGCTGGGGCATTGAAATTCGACTTGGAAAAATCGTAAAGGATTTTTAAACAAAGCTCCTGAATTCAACAAAAAAGTTTCTTTAATTTATGCAAAAAGCATTTTAAGTGATAAATCTGAGATGAAATGTATTATAGGCTATTTAAGACCCCATGAACAAATATGAGCTAGTCAGGTTATACAAGTTGGCTTTGAAAGACAAGAATTATAAAAGCAAAAGTTAGTGCTTTTTATAATTCTGTAGTCTTGGAAAATTATGACCAATCTCAAGGTTTGTAAGTTATCAAAAACATTAAACTTGTCATTTTTGATAATATACTTAAATATTACTAATTTTTCTGATATTTTAGCCCTTTTTTAAGCTTAATTATTTAGAAAATAGACACTAAAATATTACATTGAAACCGAAGTTTTGCTGTCTATATATTGCTCAACACCTGTAATTAAGCCCGGATGTTCGCCCAATTGCTTCGCAATTTTTTGAATTCTTTGTTTTGTCTTATCAAATTCTAGCCCGTTATCACCAAGTTTCAGATTCCCAACTTTCAACATCTCAGCCACAGCATTGCTCACGGCTTCACGTTTAGGGTCGACGCTTAAACGAGCATAGGTAGGGGTTACTCCCGTCGACTTCTGGCCAAGGACACCAGCTATCATGTGCAAAGATACATTCTGATTCGCCATCCAGCTTGCTAAAGTACGGCGTAGATCGTGGATGCGCAAGTCTTCGATTCCGGCACGCTTGAGTAAATTTTTCCAAGAGTTTGCTGGGCTTTCGTAGTGACCGTTCTTGCTATCTTGAGAATGAAAGATCCAATTTGCCTCTATCCCTTTCGTAATTTGTTCTTTTTTGCGTCGCTTTAAAATATCAAGCACGGCATCATCCAAGACAGTCACATCATCATCATCATTTTTAGTCTTTCTGCCTGGAATTGTCCAAAGACCTTTATTAAAATCAATTTCAGACCACTCGGCAGCCAAAACATTGTTTTTTCGCTTTGAAGTGAAAAGTGCAATCAAAACAAAATCTTTGAAGTCTTGACTGCTCGACTTCATAAGCTCAGTAAAAAAACGCTCAACTTCGTTATCTTTGATGAAGCGAGAGCGGCTTCTCTCCTTAAAAAGGTCGATCATTGCAGCAGGGTTTTGAAGGATATCATAGTCATGCTTAATTAAAAGATTAATTGCGGCTCTAATGTTTTGCAAAAGACGATTAGCTGCATGAAGACCAATTTCATGGCGAGCTTTAATATGAAGCTTTCTCATTTCAGCCCGCATAATATCAATTACTCGCTTGTTTTTAAGTTTTAGTGGAACATAAGAACCAAAGCGATTACTACAGTCTGTCAAGTCTCTATGCCATCCTTTATTCTTCTCGCGATGCTTAAGCCAATAATCAAATGCCTCTTCAAGTGTAATGTCTTGCTTTTCTTTTTGCTTGGTATCAATGCCTCGCATTATGTCATTACTTATTTCAACACAACGTTGCTGTGCTGCTTTAATTGACACTTCTCCGTAGGAGGCAATTTTGATATATTTAGGACGACCGTTAATATTTCGTATATAATAATAGGTGCGGGAATCTTTGGGTGATATTATTAAATGCAGGTACTTTGTATCAACATCCTGATATTTTGTCTTCTTTTCTGGAACGGGTAACTTTTCAATTTTAGTTTTTGTAAACTTGATCTTTTGCATAATAAAATCCTATCTATGTCCTACAATGTAGTGCTGTTATTAGCTATCTACTGCTACCGTATGACATTGTCTCTATCCTGTTTATAAGCTCAAATATAGTATATATGAAGGATTTGAAAAAGCAAGCTCATCTGGTGTGCCAGCAGGAGAGCATATTTACCGAGGTTTTTAATTGTGTAATTTGAAAGCGGCAGGCTGTTACGTGACAGAGATGAAGCAGCCATATATCCCTCTGCTCCGGACAACGTAGCTGCCCACAGGAACAGCAAGATGATAATTAAAAAGCGCATACACAAACCACCCTACCGCTTGAATTTTCTGAAAAGATAACAAGCGGAAAAATATAATAAAATGTTTCCAATTTAAATAAAAAATAAGGCAGAAACTCATGCTTGTCAAGTTCTAACCATATATTAGTTCCTTTATTATTGTCGTCACAAAAAAGTTAAAGTAAAATAATTTTCTTCAGATATCCGACTGTAAAGAATTATATTTATTTAACATGGCATTTTTAATTTCTGCATTTTTACCACTGACAAATGCGTATCCTTAGCGGTCTCATAAGCAGCAGCGCAAAGTAATGCTGACACCGTCATACCCGAGAGGCTCCCACCCTGTCCTGCTTACCCTGACTTTCAGTTATCAGTTTTGAGAATACACACAATGTGCCTATGATGAATACTGTGGGATGGTTGTGTTACTTTATTATACTTTTCTTATTGTTTGGAACATAAAGTCACTTGCAATGTCTAACCTGCTATGTTAACTTGTCTCACGGTTTCAGCAAAAAAGGACGGTAAATTGCTTTTCATAATTAATTAAGTTAGTTTTACCGAAATAAAACTGTTTAGTGAATAAAACAGGAAGGAATTTCAAATGAAGAAATTAACACTTGCACTTCTCATGACTGGCGCTGCTACTGTCGCTTTTGGAGCAGACAAAGCCGATGCTAAAAAAGCAGCTGCCCCGGCTCCGGCTACTAAAGCCGTAGCTGCAGAAAAAGCTGCTCCGGCAGCCAAGGCTGACGCCAAGGCCGCCCAATCTGACTCCAAGGATATCTGGGGCTTCCTGCCGCAGACTATCGCTGAAGTAGATGGCAAAAAGGTCCAGAAAGAAGAGCTTATCAAATTCTTTACATCAACTTTGCCCGGCGGAAAAATGCCTCCGCGTCTGACACAGGACATGCTTAAGCAAATGGCTCCGCGCCTGGTTAAGACTTTCATTGAACGTAAAGTTCTCATGGAAGAAGCTGCTAAAGCCGGTTTCAAACCCTCAAAGGCTCTTGCAGAAAAGAATTTCCGCGACAACCTCAGCAAACTGTCAAAACAGCAGTTGGAAATGGTTAAAAGTCAGCTTGCCCGCAGTGGTATGACTATTGACAAATTTATTGAAACCAACTCTGCCAAAAAACAGGTTCAGGACAACGCGGCTATCGACGCTTTTGTAAATGATCGTCTGATTTCTAAAATCACTGTAACTGACAAAGAAGTTACTGATTACTACAACAATAACAAAGCCAAATTCAAAGTTGCAGGTGATCCTAAAGATGCTATGCGTGCTTCGCACATCCTGATTGCATTCAAGGATAAAACCCCTGCCAGTGAAAAAGCGGCAAAAGCCAAAGCCGAAGAAGTTATGGCTAAGCTGAAAAAAGGCGAATCTTTTGAAAAGCTTGCCCGGGAATACAGTGCATGCCCAAGCGGCAAAACTGCAGACGGTTCACTTGGTGCTTTCAAGGCTGGTCAAATGGTCAAGCCTTTTGAAGATGCTGTCAAAAAGCTCAAACCCGGCGAAACCAGCGGTCTGGTTAAGACTAAGTTCGGTTATCACATCATCCGTCGCGATGCACTCAAAAAAGCCAGTATGAAAACTCTTAAAGAAGAAGCCCCGATGATTAAACAGCTGCTCAAACAGCAGAAAGTTGCAAAACAGGCTACTCCTTTCATCAAGGCTATTGAGAAAAAACACAATATCAAATATTTCGTTAAATAAACGAAACCGTTTGAGTTTATTCGAAAAAATCCTCCCCACCCGGGAGGATTTTTTTTGCCGTTTAAGCTTCCCATACTTAATAACAACGCAAAATATGCGGGCATATGTATATGACTGTTTCCACTTTACCTGTTAATCCAGGCCGATTGATCATCCCGCAAATCTTGCGATACTGTTCAATATCCTTTTAATTGAAATTATAAAATATTTATTTTTCTAACGAAAATATAAAACAAAAAATAGACATAATAAATATCAGTTGTATTTTAAAGTTATTCGGAGGAAAGGCAAAAAATCGTTTTTATGGAAAGTGAGAGGATAAATGAAAAAGTTACTGCTAAGCGCTATTTTAAGCTGCATCGCAATTCTACTTATTTCTCATGCGGAAGCAATCTCTTCGATCAAAGTATTCAGTAACAAATTTATATTTGATGACGGAACTAATACCCGCATCAATATAAAGGGAATCGATTATCAACCTATTGACAATGTTGATCCTGTCGCCAATGACCAGCTTGGAACAATTCAGCAGATGTACAATAACTTCTGGAAGAAAGCCAATATAAATGCTATCAGAGTCTATCAGGTTGATCCTCAAAAAGATCACAGCCTGGTCATGAGTTTCCTTGCTACAAAGGGAATTTATGTAATGGTGGGGATGGTCACCGGCGGCTCGTCGCCAACCTGCATTTATGCCAGGAGCGCCAATCAGGATTTTAACTTCAAAAAAGCTTGTCCCAGAGTTGTAAGTGTCGCTAAGGAATTCAATAAATATCCTAATGTATTGTGCTATTCCGTATCAAATGAAGTACTTGCCGCGCCGTTTTCAAGTGCAGCAACCGGTTCTGGTTCCGATCCTCGTGCCGCCAGTTATGTAAAAGCGGTTATCAAGTATTTAAAAAAATATCAGCAATCAGGCAGCACCAGGTGTATTCCAATAGGAGTTGTACTGCGCGATGATCCGAGTTTCACTCAGAATGCCATGAGCTTTTACATTTGCGGCAGCAAGGCGGAGCGCGCCGATTTCATTGGCTATAACTGCTACCGGTGGGGAGGCGGCACACTGCAGGTAAGAATTTCTGCATACAGCCAGCTCTATGACTTTCTGACACCAATCGCTAAATACGTTCCGGTCATATTTGGCGAATATGGCTCTATGGAATGCCACGACATTAATGGCGTCAGGACCTGGACTCAGGTGCCATATCTCTTTGGCAGCAAAATGGTACAGAACAAAAACATGAGTAATATTCTGTGCGGCGGTTTTGCCTACAGATTTTTTGAGACAGGCGATAAATTCGGGTTGATCAATAAGAGCACCATGCAGCCGACACCAAAAGGCGGCTGGGTAAATCTGATTAATCAATACTCCGGGGTAATGGGAAAAGGTGCAGTAGCTCCTAACGTTCCAATCCCCGAACCTGTTCCGATAAATAATCCAAATAACAAGTTTAACAAGCCGCTTCCAAACCCGCCGGCAGATAAGTAGATTTTCTGGGGTTTTCCCAAAGTTCAACTTCGGTTGAACAGAGGCAAAATCCAAAACAAACCCGCGCGGCTGCATGCTGCTTCGGCAGGATGCAGCTGCGCCCTTATTTCATATTAACGCCATTGTTCCCACCAGGAAAATCACTAAAAATCAACTGATGCGATGAAGCAAATCCTTATGCCGTCAATAATATTCCGTGGCATTTAATATAACAGGTTTTCAACCGGAAATGTCTTTGTTGATACCATAGTAAAACGTGCGGCCACTTCTCGTTTTTGATTGATGAATATTCAGTTCAATCAGTTTTTTCCTGCCGTTTTTATGATGCACTCTTATCTTATAGGTGCCGGGATTTAAATACAAAGAATCCCGGTCCAAGCCAAGAACCTCAAGGTCTTTTTTATCAAGAATGGAACGCCACAGAGACGGATTGGTTCGTATCTCATCAGCCTTGTAGCCGCAAAGTCGCTCAATGCCTTCACTTATGTATTCATACCTGCCTTTATGAGGAAGTTCAATCCAAATAACTTCGTCAATATTATCAATGATAGATTCCAGCAGCTTCAGGCGCTCCAGACTGTCAACGATACCGGTTATGTCCTTAATACTGACGGCGATTTCAGTAACCTCGTCGTAATTACCGTAAATAGGTTCTATACATATCAACCCGTGCTGCTCCCCGGTCCCTCCCGGTATGTTTATTTTCTCGTCGATAATTCTTTTGCCGGTATCAAAAACACTGTTTTCCAAAGGAATAATTCCGGAAATATCCCTCAGACCAAAGAGGTCTATAGTCTGCAGGCCGATAATATCTTCGGCAGTATGTCCGGGCGGCAGCTGCTCAAGAAATTTATTGTTCACAACTCTCAGTATGCGCTTCCGGTCTTTAATATATAATATTTCATTGATGGCATTGAATATTGATGTCAAACGCTTTTTATTTTTCTGGAGTGAACGGTTCACCGTCTCAAGCCGTCTGTTCTCATGCAGAACATATTGAAGTGACTTTAAGGCACTTGGCGAAAACTCCTGATATCTATCAATAATTTCCAGAAGTTCATGTGTAGCATTGGCTGCAAAAATATTTTCATCGATAATACTGCTTTGCGAAGGCAGATCATCATAGTCGGAAATTTCACTCAGCCTGCAGTCATACAACTGAGCCAGGGCGATCAGGTCTGTTTTGGCGGGCAGCCGTTTTCTGTTTTCCCAGTCGGATACAGTACTGCGAGCTTTATCCAGCAGCTTGGCAACTTTTGTAATTGTCAGGTTTGCGGCTTTGCGTAAATGTATTATTTTCTCAATATTTGCACTCATAATTCCTGCCTGTTGTCTGAAAATTAGACGCTTTTATTATTATAACACATTTTTGTCTAATTTTCATACGACAATTTGAATAATTTTAAGAAAAATGGGTGATAAAAGTTAAAATACCAGTGTCTTTTGTAGTATAAATTCAGTAACTATAATTGGAGCAACATCATGGCAGTCAAAGAAACCGGGGTAAGTTATTACGGCATCTCGTATGTTGAGCACGCCCGTAAAGATTTTGCAGAAATGGTTGCTCATAACTGCAATGCAGTGCTGATAGCTCTTACTGAATTTGATATTTTCTTCTGGAAACCTCAAATCCCAAAAATTGTGGATGCGGCAAAAAAGGCAGGCCTCAAGGTATACCTTAACACTTGGGGCATCGGAAAGTTTTTTGGCGGGGAAGCACCGAGTTTATTTCTTCAGGAGTGCAGTATTAAGGATCGGCAGTTCACCGCACTGACCGGAGAGCCGCTGGCTGCAGCATCTCCTTCATCCCCGGCTTTTCGCGAATATGTCTGGGAAATAATTGATGAACTGGCTCGCACCTGCAATGCCGACGGCTTTTTCTGGGATGAACCACATTATGCAATGCCGGTCTACCCGGTCAGCTATCAGAGCACTGCGGACTTCAGCTGCAGAAGCGAAATTACCCAACGGGTCTTTAAGGATAAATACAATTATGAAATGCCTAAAACCTTGACTCGTCAAGTCAGGAAATTCAGACATGATCAGGCCAACGAACTCTTGATTGAATGCAGCCGGATCGCCAAGGCCCGCAATCCTGACCTGACCATAACTCAATGCTCGCTGCCTGCGGACAATAATTATTATCTGTCACAGCAACGCGGCTTTGACGACTGGGAGCTAATTGCCAGTCGCGACGACATTGACACTTTTGCCACATCTATTATCGTGGACTATACAGCTCCGCTTGAAGCACATCGTAAAATTGCTGCCCAGACAGTTGCGCTGGCCCAAAAATACGGCAAGGTACCGCAGCGCTGGGTGATGAGTTACTTTGATTCACCTGCAGAACTAAATTTTATTAAAGACATTGTTAACATATACTCCAGAGAAGGGATCGAATCTATTTTTTCATGGACCTACCGGGCTGGAGAAGGGACTTTTTTGTCCGCTCCGGAACCGCAGAAAGTTTGGGATATACTGGGTCAGGCTTTTGGTGAAGTTCTTAGTAGTTAACAATAACAACGGCATACTGTGCAGGTATTAAATGGAGCTGAAAATGAAAGACTTGAGACTTTTAAACAAATTTAATGAACTGGCGGAAAAATTTGAAGATAATCAACAGGACGTGCTTTTAGAGGCAGCTGAAGAGATGGCCCGCGCCACCATGGAGGATAGACTTATCTACCTCTTTGGTGGTGGCGGGCACACTTGTCTGGTAATGCAGGAGCTTTTCTGGCGAGCCGGCGGACTGGCCAATATCTGCCCGATGATAGATTATGCTATTCATCCTGTGACTCCGGCATATTTGTACCTTGGTCATGAAAGAATGCACGGAGTCGGCAACCATATTGTAGATTATTACGGAGTTGAAGGTGGTGATGTCGTACTGGTTTTCCACAGTTACGGCTTCAACGCTCCAACTATAGACTGTGCACTTGAAGCAAAAAAACATGGAGCGACTGTCATTGGCGTTTCATCATCCGACTGGCAGAATACAATTCCTGAGGATTTTCCAATCAGGCATAAATCTGGAAAAGGCCTGTTTGATATTGCAGATATCTGCATCGACAATTATGTGCCCTATGGGGATACAGTAATTGAAATTGACGGCTTCACCAAGCCGATAACCGGCATCTCCAGCACCATTGATTTTTATATTGCACACCGGCTGGAAATGGAAACCGTTAAAGCGTGTATCAAAAAAGGCTTTATGCCGCCGGTCTGGTCAAGCGCCAACATTCCCGACGGTGATCTGCAGAATAAGGAACTGAGAAAAAAATACAACGGTCGAATCAAGGCACTGTAGACTGCCGTGCATACATTTAATGCGGTGTTCTGCCTTCGTACTCAACTTTATGCTTATTATATTTAAGCGATAAGCAGTGGATCTCAAGTGTTTTCAGGGGGGTTGTGAGCTTAAAGCTTGTACAAGCTCACGCTCGAGAAAGGAGGAGGGAGAGACTTCTAGAACCACATTCGGTTCGATTCTTTCCGGGGGCTTGATGGAGGCCCCCGGACTTCCGCTGTCATTGCAAGAATCTTCACTCTTATTGTTCGATCAATTCTTTCTGATCCAAAATTTAACCGGACAAAAAGACGGCCTGCTGCACAACATTTTTGCGTTGATTAAGCTGAGTCAACTGGAATTAACACTTTCCAGACTCAAAACCGAAAGCGATAAACTCCACAACTCTGCCTTGCTGATTAAACACCGCCTGGTTTGTCCAGCGGTGAGGTCTGGTACCCTTTGGAGTAATTACATTGTAATCATAAGTTACCCGCTGGTTATCCCAGTCGAGTGCTGAAAAGGCATTCAAAACTTTAGCATGGTCTTCAGCAGGTATCAGGTCGAGGAAACTTTTACCGATTATCTGGCTGATATCAACATCAAAATAGTCGCAATACTCCTTATTGGCATAAGTAATGACGCCGTTTCCAGGCAAAAATTTGCATACCATCAACGGCAGCTGATTGACCAGGGCATCAAGGTGATTTCTGGCATCCTGGGCAAATTTGACTTTATCCTCATTTGCTACAACTTCCTGAAAATAAATTACGATATCAGATGCGGTTGCCTTGGCCGCAGTGATACGCATATTCTGAGTTACACCAAGGCTGACCACATCCAGCGCAACAGTCCGTTCCGCAGCCTTGTTGTCACTGCGGCGCACACTTTCAAGCAATGTTTGTACCTTGGGGTGTTCAAAGACGGGTAATGAGGTAATCGGTTTCCCGATGAGGTTTTCCTGACAGGCAAGATTATTGTCTTTTACGTCGTCCGGTTCACTTCTGATCCACAGGCGGGCAATTTTAAAGCCGCCTTTTTGAGGGTCATAAGAACAGACCGCAATGCCCAGACGGACAATTTTCTGCCAGTAACGGTTAGCCATAATACTACTCCATGATAAGATTGTAGATTATTCTCTCCTGCAGGCAATAATACACCCCCTGAGTAAAAAGTCAAAACGAAGAACCTTCAAGTAATTACTATTATATATTAGATATATTAAGCAGATGTTGAAATAAATATTTTTAACTACATAAAAATATCTCATAATTCAATAATGATAACCATTATAAATCAGCTTGAATATAAATATAAATAAACTATATTTCCTTTTCATATTTAATATGTTATACAATAATATATCCGGGACATATATATAACATAGATCCATATATTTCAGGTGTTTTGAAGGGGAACATTAATGAAGCTAAATATTTATAAATATCTGCAGAATGCAGCGACGCTTGACGCTCTGACAAGTGCAAATAATTTCAGCAACGACCAAAGAACAGCACAGGAAATGAGGACTTTACACGCCTTTTATGCCAGCAACCTTAACAGCTCCGGAAAACCGGAAACCGACCTTTCATTGCTTAAAATAAATCAGCTTAATAAAATGTCGTTTCCAGGTTTTGCTCGACATGACGGTTCAGGTTATGTTAAATATCGACTCCACAACGCAGTTGCAGATGACCATAATGCTTCAATGGTTTCCATAAACATAAGAAACCTGGGGATAATGCAGGCTTTGCTGAGAAAAATCAACACCCCCCAGCACATTCAGCGTTTCAATATAATCAGTTTTAAGCTGTTAAATGTAGTACAGGCCTGTGTCAGTAAAGAGAGCCTTATTTTCTACTGCAGGGACAGCTCTTCGGCAAAAACCTTATGCAACTTTCTCCGAGAAACATTTATTGAATATCTTACCTACTGGGCAGAGCTGCCGCCTATTGCCAGCCACTGCAATGGAATTGGCTGGATAACTCAATGCTGCAGCAGCTGTCCGTCTGCTACGCCGGAAAACTATTTGACTGCAATTGTGGCAATATGCCTGAAGGCGGCCCACTACTTTCAAAAAAGCAGAATTCATGCCGATATGGTTAATGAAAATCTGTTTGTCAGACTGATAACAGTTGAGCTACTTAAAACATATTTTAACTATGATCTGGAAAGAACTCCTCATGTTATCAGTAATGAGCCGCAGGATGATTTCATTAGAAAACAGCTTAACCTTCTGTTCTCCTGTCACGTACGCAATACAGAATATGAAAGCTGTGTCATGGACCAGATTCTGATGAAAATAAAATCAAGCTTTCGAATGCCCTCAGATTTACTGCAGCAGGCAGATTCAGCAAAATGCCATCTCTGCAGGACAAACACCAAACGATACACCTTGAAAAGCTGCTGTCTCTGCGGGCACTCCGTCTGCAGCGTCTGCTCTGACAAATCTATTGTCAGATTTTCAGCAGTTCACGGCATTTCTGAAAACTATATGTCACAAAACGGCTCCGACTCATGTATATTATGCTATGACCTCCTGTTCAGGCAGGATATGTGAAACCTGAATATCTAAAGAAGCCCGAAATGTCAAATCCAAATTCGGTAATCGCCAAGGACGAATCCTGCTGACAGCCCGGCTGCAATGCAGTCGTTTCAGACCAGAATCAGGCTCACCGCCATAACTGCCATGCCGGCAATCAGTCCATACAGGCAGATATGGTGCTCACCATACTCCTCGGCCATCGGCAACAGCTCATCAAATGAAATGAATACCATAATGCCGGCAACCAGAGCCATCATAACCCCCAGTACAGAATCATTCATAAATGGATACAGCAAAGCATAGCCGGCCAGAGCCCCAAGCGGCTCTGCCGCTCCGGAAAGCGCTGACCAGACAAAAGCTTTGCGCCTGCTGCCGGTAGCGTAGTAAACCGGTACTGAAATAGCTATTCCTTCCGGGATGTTGTGAATCGCAATGGCTACCGCAACCGTAATTCCAAGCTTGATATCAGCCATCCCGGTCATAAATGTAGCCAGCCCTTCCGGGAAGTTATGTAATGCTATAGCCAGTGCAAAAACCACTCCGGCACGCATAAGCCTGGCATCTCTAGCCTCTGCCGCAACAGCTGAAACAGGCTTATGCATCTCCTCAACGTTACGGATTTCATGCGGATTTTCATAGCTGGGCACCAGGCGGTCAATCACTGCTGCCAGCAGAATACCGGCAAAAAAAGAACTGACAGCGACCAGTCCTCCTGCTCTTGGACCATGAATAGCTCCGAGCATCTCTTTAGCGTCATTAAGCAATTCAACAAAAGAAACATAAATCATTACCCCTGCGGAAAATCCAAGTGCGGCACATAAAAAACGGGTATTGGTTCGTTTGGCAAAAAAAGCTATAAAACTGCCGACAGTCGTTGCCGCACCGGCAAAGCAGGTAAGCCCCAGAACAAAAAGAAAATTTTCATGCATAACCCTCTCCTGAAAAAATATCTATATTTCCTGTCCATGCAAAAATGCAGATTTTTAAGAATATTTTTAAACCTCCGGTCGCAGGCAGCAGATCACAGGAAGCCCTTAGATCGGGTTATGCATTTCTGATCCCCGGGCTGGATTGGTAGGAATATTATAAGGCTCAGCCAGATTCAGAGATACATGATCATAATACGCCTTTTCTGTTTCGGATATCGGCGGGCTTTCCTTAAGAAACTCAAGAATCTTGTCGTGGACTTTCTTGATGTAAAGGTTTCCAAGATGGGCACCATGTTGAAAAAAGACAATTTTATCCTTTAAAGTTTTTTTCATCCAGACGCGGTGCTCGTCATTAATCAGAAAATCGTCCATAGTATGAATGACCCGTACATCCGGATTGCCGGCAAGATGCCCCTCCAGATTATTCATATGTGCCTGCTTGTTAAGCTGCAGATGCGTGACCTTCCTGCCGTAACGCTTTGAGTAGTGGGATGCCATAACCTTGGATACATAATACTCAAAGTCCACCTTTGACAACTCTGAATAAACTTCAGCCCGACCACCCCAGCTGTACTCATTTTTGAGCCCGGTGTAGTGTCCACGGCGGTGAAGCGACATCATAACTTCCTCAAGAGTGCGTTTAAAGCTGTAACCTACCAGAAGCTTGGCTTCGTCATTATTCAACAACAACTGGTAACGCCTGTCTACCTCTACTTTGACAGCAGCCTCTTTGGGATTATTGCTAATTTCAACTTCCGCTGTGTCAAAGCCAGGTTCAACCTCTTTTTTCCAGGGGTATCTGGTCTTCATAACATACAGCATTTTTCCCAACGCCCCAGCCGCCATATTGAGCGCTTTCTCTTTTTTCATATACTTGTATACACTGTAGAACTCCTCTATCTTGCGCAATGCATAATAGAGGTCTACCGGTGGATTTACAGCCAGGTAGCGATCAATGCCCAGGCGATTGTCCTCTTCCTCAAGTTTGGAGATAAAAAGGGTATGCAGTCCGCCCAGAGAATAACCGGTCAACACAGTCCGCTGCGGGTTCAAACCATAGTTATGCCTGACATCATGCAGTATTTTTTCCAAAGCCATCCGGATATCGGCGGCATCCTGAGGTGCATAACCGGGCGCATCATTAGTAGCCGCTGATTCCATAAACTGCCAGTTCATGGAACTGCTCATGGCAATAACCGCATAGCCCTGGTTATGCAGCATTTCACAAAATGCGGTCAGAGTATTGTTACTGTAGTGCCCACCCAGACCGGGCATGACGATCGCCAGCGACGCTTCAGGATTGCTCTTCTGCTTCCAGATACGGTAATCCAGCTCATCTTTGCCTTCATTTATTTTCAGAGACCGAACGGACCCCATTTTAATGAAATCAGTATTAAACAAAGACAGGTAAACCCACATGCTCTGGCCCTGGTTCTGAACTGAAAATACCATTTTGCGTAATGTATCCACAGCTTCTCCCTGCGAACCGTATTCCGGCATCCGCTGGTAATTGTCCAGTTCGGCCGGGCATTTGTACTTACTGTAGGGGTCTTTTTTATTTCGCTCATTTCTGCTGATATTAGTTACAGGGGAGTAGTTATCGACCTGAAGTTTCCGCCTTACACTCCAGAAATCTTTAAAAACCTGATAAGGGTCGGCATTTGACCTGATGAGTGCGTCATAATCAGCATAGTTCATAGTGGCCCGATTGAGGAAAGTTGTTGCCTGTCCCCCGTAAATATAGGTTTTCGGATCAAAGGCGTAATCAAATATTTTACCTACACCGTCACGGACATTAGAAGGACCTTCTCCCGGCAGGAAAAGATAGCAGCCGGGACCGATGCCCCAGCTGGCAAAAGCCTGACCAAAATCCTCATCCTGACGTTCAAGCTCGAACCAGTCATAAGCCGGATCAAAAAAGCCTGCCAGCCCCAGAGTGGTATTGGTCATAAAGCGCAAAAAAACAATACCGCCACTTTTGAGTTTCGCCTGAGCAAAACTGGCAAACATCCTTTTGGGGAAAGCCAGGTTGTCGGTAAGTCTGACAATTCCTTCAATAGCCGGGCGCGGCATAAAAGAACCGTAAAAGGTACCAAGTGGACGGAAGCCGTATCTGAAAAAATAATCGTTAACAGTAAACAACGAACGGTTTACCCCTTCCATCGGATCACGTCCGCCGAATTCAGTCGCGAAGTCCAGGTATTCAATTTCCACCTGCAGTACGCCTGAAGGCAGCCGGTGAATAACAATAGACTCGTCCTCAATATAAAAATCCCGGTTGTTCAGCCTTTCTATATTGGCATGGGCACCGGAATATTTGTATACAACTTTGCTTTTATGTTCTTCGTTTTCAGTGTGCAAGACAGCATCTTCAGCTGTGACTTTAGGAAAAAAGACACATGAAAAGCAAAAGAACGAAGCGGCAATTTTTTTGCTGATTCTGATAATTAGGTCTCCTGCTACGCATTTATTATATATTAGCCAGAAAAAAGCGGAATGGCAAATGCTGTTTCCATTGTTAGGCCCGTTTTTTTTAAAAAATAACTGTTTTGAGGAGGGTTTAATCAGAAATTCAATTCAAGCATGACTGGACAGTGGTCTGAACCCATTACATCATTCAGAATAGCTGCAGATTTGACCCGGGACAAAAGTTCTGGCGATATATAAAAATAATCAAGCCGCCAGCCAATATTGCGATCCCGGGCCCGGGTTCGATAGCTCCACCACGAATAAGCATCTTTGCGGTCGGGAAAAAACTGGCGAAAAGTATCAATATAGCCGTATGACTCAAATTTATCCATCCAGTCACGCTCAATACGCAGGAATCCGGATACATTTTCATTTTCCTTCGGACGGGCAATATCTATTTCATTATGTGCAGTATTATAATCTCCGCAAATAACCAGTGATCTGCCGGCAGCACGAAGTTTTTCACAGTATTCAAGAGCAGCATCATAGAACCTCAGCTTATACTGCAGCCGTTCTTCATTCTTCTGCCCGTTGGGGAAGTAGATATTAAGCAAGGTAAAGTGCTCAAACTCTGTAACCAGTATACGTCCTTCATTATCAAATTCAGAGGCGAGTCCGAATCCCCTCTCAACTGAAGCCGGAGCCGTATTGGCATAAGTAGCCACGCCACTGTAGCCTTTTCGTTCTCCTGAACACCAGGTCGAATGGTAACCGTTAATTTCAAGTAAAGCATCAGAAAGCTGTTCTTCTCTGGCTTTAGTTTCCTGCAAACAGACAATATCAGCGCCGCAGGTCTCCAGCCATTTCACAAAGCCTTTCTTTTCGACGGCTCGAATGCCGTTGACATTCCATGATATCAGCTTCATGGTTCTAAATTCTTCTTTTCTTTTATGGTTACTTTCTCATTCCATAACGGCTGGTTGTCTTCAATACGCACCAGTCGCATCTCCCAGACAGTTTTCTGGTCTTTAAAAATACGGCTGGTCAGCTCATACCTCACACCCGGACCATTAGCAGGTTTGATCGGAACACTGCGCCGAGTCTGAGTAACAGTTTTGAGCGGCCATACATTCAAAGCGGGATCATCAGCCTTGAAATCAATCTGAAATTCACAGCCCTGTGGAAATTCCTGAAGACAGAAAGCAGTCAAAGCCGTTGTCATATAATTGGCGGCCGCTCTCCAGTCAAGCTGCTTCCGGCTGGTTACCTCCGGCGATGTGATATTGCCTACCGGTGCTTTGCCTGGAGGCAAAGTGTTACAGCCGGTAAAAGTAACGGCTGATATAATAAAAAATACTGCGAAATATATTATTTTCATTAACATCTCCTGATTGAAAATTAGTAGTTAATCTAATTCCGCTAAATGGCAGTTCAAATCAAATAGCTTGAATGATACCTGATTTAATTATAGATTAAACCTGATTACAAAACAGCATAAGCTTTTCAATATTTACAAAAATTTGACTTTGCAGCCGGTAAAACTGCATGATACCAGAATACTTAAGGCTTTTATAATGTGCAATAAACAAGGGGGGAGAACAAGATGGAAAAAATCAAACTGGGTATCAGCTCCTGCCTGCTTGGAGAAAAAGTCAGGTACGACGGTCAACATAAGAGAGATCATTTTCTGGCGGATATAATGAGCAGATATGTGGAATGGGTGCCGATCTGTCCTGAACACGACTGCGGCATGAGTATACCCCGCGAAGCCATGCACCTTGAAGGCGACTGCAACAGCCCCAGACTTATTACTGTCAAAACCCACAGAGACTTGACTGACCAAATGGTTTCATGGGCTGAAAAAAGACTGGACGAACTCGCTGCTGAAGACCTTTGCGGTTATGTATTCAAAAGTAAATCTCCAAGCTCAGGTCGTTTTAATGTAAAAGTTTACAATGAACACGGTATACCTGAAAAAAAAGGCACGGGCATTTTTGCCGGAATGTTTAACCACCGTTTTCCGCTGCTGCCGCAGGAAGAAGAAGGCAGGCTGCATGACGGTATGCTCCGGGATAATTTTATTACCAAGGTCTTTGCCTGCAGACGCTGGCGGGATTATTTGAAAAATGACGGCTCGATTTCAGGACTGGTTAATTTTCATACCAAATATAAATATATCCTGATGGCGCATTCTCCTGAAGGTCTCAATGAATCCGGACAGCTGATTGCAGCAAACAACGGCAATAACCTGGAAGAAATCAAGGAGTCTTATTACCGTTGTTTCATGCAAAGCCTTGACCAGCGGGCAACAGTCAAGAAAAATCACAATACTCTGCTTCATGTCATGGGGTATTTCAAAAATGATCTAACCGGCTGGGAAAAACAGGAGCTGCTGGATATAATTGATCTTTTTGCCAAGGAGTTAACTCCGAGCCTGACCCCGCTTATTATTCTACGGCATTATGCCAGAAAATATAAATGCCAGTATCTGCTTGAACAATACTACGTTAATCCGTCTCCTGAAGAAATAATGCTGCGGTATCATACCTGAAATGCAATTGTTAACAGCCGTTCTCTGTCTTTACAGTTTTGTCGAATCGCCTTTACCTAACTGGCTTTCCTCAAATTACTTACTGCAAAAAAACCGGGAGCTTTTACAGCCCCCGGGATAAAGCATTATTAAAAACCTGATTTCTTTAATCAGCTCTGACTCCCACCTGCTCAAAGACATTAATGACATCATCAGGACTGTAACCAAGGTCCTGGGCCGCATTGACGACACCGTTGGCTGCCGAATCAAAATCAGCTTGAGAAGTCCAGTACTTGACATTCGCCAGAGCAAAAGCACGAAACGCCTTTTCTACTCCCCATCTGCTGGCCAGAAGATATAAGGCGCGATTGAATATTCCACTGGCAGTATGGACAATATAACTTTGCTGAAGGGCTTTTTCAGAATACTTGCTTTCAGCTTGCTCGCAAACTTTATCATAGTAGATATTACCATAATCAATTTTGCGAAAACAATCTGCCGATTTACCGTCTTTTGAGGGATAATCCATATAACGCAGCGGCTTACCGCTGCACATTACGGTCTGTCCAATCTGCCATGGAATTACTCCGTTAGCTTTGGGATAGGCTGCTGAATACAAGTCGATGTTTTTCTGGCGGACATATTCCATCAACGCAACCGCGGCTATATCGGAATAAGATTCATTGATGGCCCCGGACTTATCATTGTACTCCAGGTTTGAATGGTGCTGAGTAAAAGCGGTTGCTAGTTTTATCCTTTTAACTTCGGCCGCAAGAAAAGGCTGGCAATCTCCATTTATCACTATAATCGCGCTTTTGCTTTTTGCCCCTTGAACTCAGGTCAGCAAACTATGATTGTAATGTCTGAAAAAATATAAGTCAATACTGTATTTTTATGAAATACCATATTTTTTAGTCTAAAATGTTTTAGACTATGCAAAGATGAAAGAATCCTGCCTCAAACAAGCAGAAAAAATTTGCAACAGAATGCTGCAGTAGAAGCCGGCTTATTTTATGTAATCCGGCTCTCAGAATTGAATTATTTACGGCAAACGACCAGTCGGCACTTTCAGTAAATATGCTTTATGGAATATCCGCCTTTTTCCAAAGCTGTTACCAGTTTTCTGACATGCTCATGCCCGTTGGTTTCCAAAGTAATTTCGAGCTGAACATTCTGCAGGCGATCAAGTGCCTTGAACTGGTTATGATCCAGCTTAATTACGTTTGCCTGGTAGCGGGTGATTATTTTTACTATTTCCAAAAGCTCACCTGGTTTGTCCGGAAGATCTACAGCAAAACAGAACAGACGGCCACGCTGTACCAGACCGCGGTCTATCATTGATGAAATAGTGACCACATCAATATTGCCCCCACTCACCACAGAAACAATTTTTTTATTCTGCATGTTAAGGTATTTCAAAGCAGCGAGAGACAGAATACCGGAGTTTTCAGCCACCAGTTTATGCCGCTCCAGCAGCAGCAGGAAAGCCTCCATCAAGTCTTCTTCAGGAATCACAATATGCTTGTCAACCATATCCTTGACAATTTCAAAAGTGAGATTGCCGGGAACCTTTGTAGCAACCCCGTCCGCAATGGTCTGCACCTTTGATATCTCAGAGACCTTTCCTTTGATCAAAGAGTAGTCCATGGAGCTGGCTCCGGCAGGTTCAACTCCGATAATCCTGATATCCGGATTAACGGCTTTAGCCGCAATAGCGATTCCGCTGATCAGACCGCCGCCGCCAACCGGAACTATTATGGCATCGGCATCCGGCATTTCCTGAAGGATTTCCAGGCCTGTCGTCCCCTGCCCGGCAATTACTTCAGGATCATCAAACGGGTGAATAAAAGTGTAACCGTGTTCCTCAACAAGCTCACAGGCCTTTTCGTAAGCCTGATCATAATAGTCCCCGGCCAGAATAACCTCAGCTCCAAGCCGACGGGTGGCTTCCACTTTAATCAATGGAGTCACCTGAGGCATGACTATAGTGCACCTGGCTCCCGCCTTACTCGCAGCAAAAGCCACTCCCTGGGCATGATTACCGGCTGAAGCAGCAATCAATCCCTTCTGCTTTTCTGATTCCGGAAGCCTGGAAATTTTATTATATGCGCCACGGATCTTAAAGGCTCCGGTTTCCTGCAGGTTTTCCGGTTTAATATATACTTGATTCCCGGATTCTTCGGAAAAAACCGGACTGTATATTAGGTTGGTGTCCTTGATTATACCGCGTAAAACAGATGCGGCAGACTGAATATCCTGTAATGTCGGGGCTTTCATGGGAAATACCTGCTTTTTCAGTAAATTATAAAAACAAGCCCGAGTGCCTGTCTTATGTTTATTTTCACGTCCGACAGCTGACCTGTTCTAATAATCTGGCTGTTGCTCGGCGTCCTGAGTTCAAAGTTCATTTCATAAAAACAACATCATTTAAGATACACCTTAACGGTCACCGAACAAACCGAGGCGCCAAAAAAGCAGCTGATACTCCCTGTATTTTATTTGAAATTATCCTTGAATGCCCAAAGCCCCAGTGCCGGATTGCTTATATAAAAGATTTTTTCCCCATTGATAATATTGTAACCATCCTTGAGATGTTCTACACTATATTTCTGCATAATCGCTTCCAGATTACCGAATTTAAATCCGACACTTTCAATTTCATCACGGGATATATTAGGGCCCGGGCAATAGGTGATTTTAAAACGACCTTCACTTGAGCCATGAATTAAATGAGCCGCAGCCCCGAGGTTAGCGGCAAGTTCGGGGTTTTCCTTTACAGCTTTCAAGGTTGCCGGAGTTCCGCGGTAACCGTATTTTCGGATCAACCGGTCAATTTCCCGATCCTCTCCAAACTCACGCAATGCCGGAGCCAGAACAATCAGCTCCCCGCCGTCAGCTATCGCCATCCGGGTCCGGTAAACCGCTTTATTTCCAAGCCAGGTGCTTTTAAATTCCTCAGGGTCAAGGAAGACAATGACCTTATCAAGCTGCTCCTCCAGCAGTTCAAGGTTAGTCTGCTGACTGAGCTTAACTCCCTTGAGAAAGCACTCGTCGTCATCACCGCAGAAAAAGCCGCGCATTTCCATGCTGCCGGTAGAGTCATTACGCGCCATCACGGTAAGCATATAATAAATCGGCAAGTCACTCAAATAAGTCTGAACCCCGTAGTTGAAGAGCTTGCGCACTGCCGAATCCGCCTTTCCCATAATGCGTTCCATATTAACAGCCGCACCCAGAAAATGAGACTTATTAATCATGTCAGAACCACCGATGCCAACCATCAGGTTTTTGGTATAATTAGCCATCCCGACAACCTCATGCGGCACAATCTGTCCTATTGAAAGAATCAAATCGAACCCCTCAAATACAATCTTGTTGATTTCGCAATTGACTGGATAATCAACTTTCCCTTCAGACCATGCCTTTATAGTCTCGCCGGGAATAACCCCTTTTGACACCACGTCATTTCGCCAGTCGTGTACCACAAACTTGTCCGACGGTATGTCCGGCCCAAACATGGCACGGATTTCTTCTTCCGTCATTGCCACGTGAGTCCCAAGAGCCGGTATAATCTTTATTTCCGCCTGCTCTTCAAGCATTGCATAGACCATTGCAGTAATCGGACCGGCATAGGAATTAAAACGCGTAAAATCGGGGGGAATAAGCAATACTTTTTTGAAGTTATCGCCAATCTTTTTCAGAGCTCCGGCGATCATTTCTTTTAACTCAGCATCGCTGATTGCCAGATCTTGACCGCCCTTTTCCGCATACATAGTCATTTGTGTCCACTCTCCGAGACTTAAGTTAATCGTTGCAATCTGAATATGATAAACGTTCTACGCCATCAAGTCAAATGCTCTTTGCGATTGAGTCTCAAGTATATCGGGGTTAATTATCAAAAGCAGCAGCTCTGCAGAACTGCTGCTTTTGCCTGATGCAAAAAAAAGTCTCTTTTAAAGTTGGTAATAACTTATTTGGGGAGTTTCCTTATATCTTACTTTAATAAAATATCCTGGCGGCAGATAAAACTGACCGTATGGATTGCCGGTATCATAATATGTTATTCCGTCAAGCGACATAAATACATTAGCCAGCATAGCTCCTCCCTGAACAATTACCAACTGATCCGTCAGCGTCTTGTTCTGATGAATGTAAGGAGAACCTTCCGGCTTGATCAAGGTATGAGTCGGAGTAGCAGTTCTGACCAGTTTGTTAGTCCCTTTGTATTTGGAGTTATTATTTATTGAACTCTCTCCAGCAGCATTCCCTGCCACGTATGATGCGTTAAACAAATTATGTCTGGCATTTTCCGCAAGCGATATGAAATAATCACAGGTTGTGTCTTCCACACCAATATTAAAAATGTCATAACCAGCCTCAGTATAAACAGCGGCACTGCCAATAATATTGTGTCCACTCTGCAGGCGCAGGTCCCAGTGGTTATTACTGATGTTATTTTTAGGCTTGCCACTGGCTTCGTCATATATCGCCAGCCCGTAACGACCCCAGTTATGGACATGAAAACAGGTAACCTTGTTTGAGTGAAATCTGAAACGGTTTGCTTCAGGCGGGTTTGAAACAGCTATTCCTTTACTGTCCGAAGTCGCATCGTCACCATTGTTAATCTCATCAAAGATAAACCGGCAGTTCGTTATGGCTCCCTTTGAAATATCAAAGTCTATAACCGGCGCATTACCTGAATTTCCGGTCTGAAAAACGGTTGTAATATAAAATGATGAATCCACATTAGTGATCATCCAGCTGTCAAGCGGCAAGTTACTTCGCGGAAAGAACTTTAACGCGCTGCCCCGTCCGTGGTTTACTACCTGCGTTCCTCGCCAGTCAACTCTGACCATCATTGTCGAATCAAATAATATAGCCGGTCCTGAAGTTGGATGGCAATTCAAGGTACAGGCTCCCATGGAAAAAGAGTGTCCTTGTACAGGAGGGATTACAAGTGTTTCCTGGAGGTCATAAACAATACCTCCCCCTTCCTGCTTGAATGAACTCGTTGCAAAATCTCCCCTGGCTTCGCCACCTACGACATGCAGATCGTAATGCCCGCTGCCTCTTGTCCCGTCTCCAAAAGCATAATTGACTGCCTCTTGAAGTCCGCTGGTTCTGGATTTAGAAACATCAAGCCAGGTTCCGTCAGGCAGCAGAACATTTGAGGCATTGTCTATCTTTGGAAATACCGTCACCGTAATTGCCCGACTTGGGTCCAGAACATTCTTGCGTTTGCGCATTTTTGAATCAGCTCTGTCTATCAGCTTAAGAATACCAGGACCCCAATAAGTTTTTTTAAGCTGGTAGGCAGGGCTCGGAACTCGATAAATTCCTTCAGGCAAATAATATCGATCTTTAGTCGGGTCAGCCTCCATATCATTGAATACATCAGAGTTGTCAGTAAAATCATCTCCGACAGCTCCATAATTGCTGACAGAGTTAATTGTATCACCTTCAACAGGTCCACCCCTCTGATCACCTGTCACCCTCAGCGTAATTCCAGGTGCACCATGTGTAGCCTGCCACTCTTTTGACATTGTATCAACGTGAATTCCGCCATCTACACTTTTTACATTATAAGTCTTTTTAACTAAATTATCATTAACACTGAACACAATCTCACCGATGACAGCGCTGTCTTTGTCAATCACCTGCAGGCGTTTCTCCGTATACATGGCATCACCGGTTGAAACATTTCCGAATTTGATGGTCTGCATCGGTAAAACCATTTGTGAAAACTCGTGGTTATTTGACAAGGCATCATGCTGTTTAACTGTAACATTGCCACCAGCCCCGTTGTCAATAAAAATGTTAACCTTAGCTTCCGCAAAAACAATCAGAGGTAAAATCATCGAAATAAAAATCAAAAATAATTTGCCCAAAATATGCTCCTTAAAAATTATATTAAATAGTATTATGTTGATATCAGTCTGATGTTTTGTATTTCAGAGTTTTCAAAAGCCGCTGCAATTTTCACAAAAAGGTGGAATCATCGAGAATTATTCCATGGAAGCAAACCGGTAATTTAAAGAAAAGCAATTCTACACCATCAACCTGAAATTCAGTATTCTCTTCGCTGCATAATAGACTAAATACAACTCTTTTCAAGGTGAAATCATAAAAAGATATAAAATTATCAATTTTGAAAATTTTTGAAAATTAAATGCCAGCTAATCAAATATCGTCCTACATTTTTTCTTTAAAAAATAAATACAAATTTTAATCATGAAATGGTAAATTACGCCCTTGCAGTCTCATAGTTAGTTTAATTAACTAACTTTGAATTATTTGCAGCCTGTTTATTTAAATTATAAATTAGTCCGGATTATTTTTTTTGCCTTTGCCCCTGCCTGGATAAGCTAGATTGTTTTTTTTTCAGTTTATGTTAATTCTTGGTAAAAAACAGTGAATTTAGAGTAAAAACCAGAATTGTACAGCAAGGCCAGTCTAATTATTTCTTAACATAAATCACCACTTAAACTACCAGCAGCTGTTCGACCGGCATTCTGTTTCCTGCTTAAAAAGAGAAAATTTTTAATCTTTTTCTAATAATTGCTTTATCTAATCCTAAATAATTAATATTATATTAAAGGCCAAAAGATGGAATAGTAATTGACTGAAAATTAATTTCAGTAATTTTATACCGGAGATAATTAACAACCGGGGAACTTAAAATGGCTAAAGAAAAAATTCTGATTATTGAAGACGAAGAAGACATTCAGGAACTGATTCGCTACAATTTAAAAAAAGAAGGCTTTGAAAATCTCAAAGTAGCGGATTCCGGCGAAAAGGGCTTAAAAATAGTTCCTGAATTCATGCCGGATATCATCCTGCTCGACCTGATGCTGCCTGGTATGGACGGGCTCGCAGTTTGCCGCACGCTGAAAAGCAATCCTGAAACTGAAGCAATTCCGATAATTATGCTGACAGCAAAAAGCGAAGAAACTGATGTAATAATCGGGCTTGAAATGGGTGCTGATGATTACATAACAAAACCTTTCAGCACCAAAGTTCTGGTTGCTCGCATAAAATCGGTTGTCAGGCGCAGCAGGTACAGTGTTCAGGAGGAAACCCCTGAGCTGCTCAAACGCGGCAGTTTACTGATGAACCGGGGAAAACGCGAAGCCACTATCAACGACGAGCCGGTACAATTGACATTTTCCGAATTTGAAATTCTATACATGCTGGCAAAGCGTCCGGGATGGGTATTCACCCGCAACCAGATAGTAAATGAAGTAAAAGGCGACGACTATCCGGTTACTGAACGTGCTGTTGACGTTCAAATTGTCGGCTTACGTAAAAAACTCGGTGAAATGGGCAAGTTGATTGAAACCGTTCGCGGTGTCGGCTATCGTTTTAACGAAAATATCTAATTCGGCCTGATATTATGAAAAATGACACGCTTCACTATTTACCGCTGCTGATATTTATCCTGGCGGCGTCACTGCTTGGTTTTATCTGGTACCAGTCCAACTCTATGGAAAAAATCTACCTCAACCGTATTAAAGAGGAAATGCTGGTCAGATGCAAACTGCTGCGCCCGGAAATGGCAACTCTAATGAGTAAGTCCAACCGGACTGCCGCTCTGGAAAAAACCGCTAAAGAAATAGCCGAAGCTGTCAATACCAGAATTACTATAATAGCGCCTGACGGTACTGTAATTTTTGACTCCAAAGAATCAGCTCATAACATGGGCAATCATCTGCGTCGTCCGGAAATATTCAAGGCATTCAAGGGCAAGGCCTCATCATCAGTCCGTTATAGTTCCACCCTTTCAACCCGCATGATATATTCTGCAATTCCAATACGGATAAAAGACCGGACTTTTGTCCTGCGTACCGCTGTTTCCATTCAACAGATTGACCATGTCCTGCTCAAAGCACGCCGGGATATTATCGTCTTTGGCTTGCTGGTAGCTCTGTTTGCCGGCTGCTTAAGCTACTATATAGTGAGAAGCATCAGCAAGCCGATCGAAGATATGAAATTCAATGCCGCAAGGATTGCAGCCGGGAATCTGGATATAAAACTGCCGATACCGGAAAAAGGAGCTATCCGTGATCTGGCACTTTCTTTAAGCCATATGGCTGAACAGCTGAAAAACCGTATTGAGCAGGTTTCTGTCGAAAAAAAGAAACGTGACGCAATTTTCACAAACATGTCAGAAGGAGTTGTTGCGCTTGATATGGAAGGCAATATCATCGACCTCAATCTGGCTGCGGCCAGACTGCTCGACCTGCCCCACAATGCTGTTGGCATGTCTTTTTATGGAGTTGCCCGTAATATTGAACTGCAGGAGTTTGTCAGTATGGTACTTACCGAACAGCAGACTATAGAAACCGAACTGGTCCTGTTTACCATTCAGGAAAGGTTCGTCCGGGTTCGTGGTACTGTAATGCGCCGCAACGATAATATTTTCGGTGCAGTATTTGTTTTGTCAGATATAACAAAAATCAAAAAGCTTGAAAACTTCCGCCGCGATTTTATCGCTGATGTTTCACACGAAATTAAAACCCCGCTGACCGCTATTCGCGGAGCAGTTGAAACCCTGGAAGAGGGTGCAATCAACGAAAAAGATTCTGCTCGCAAATTCATGCATATAATCACCAGGCATACCGACAGACTGAATTCTCTGGTACAGGATATTCTAAGCCTCTCCAGCCTGGAACGCAAAACGCAGAATGAAGAACAGGATTTTGTCACAATAAAAATTTCCGGGCCCGTCTCAACTGCCATTGAACTATGTCGCGAAAAAGCTGAAAATAAAAAAATCAGGATCGACTTTAAAGACGACTGCAGAACCTGCAAAGTCAAAGGTGACTGCCAACTGCTTGAACAGGCTGTTGTCAACCTGATCGACAATGCCGTAAAATACAGTGATGAGAACACTGAAATTCAGGTACTTCTCACTTCCGGAAAAAAAGATGTCATTATAAAAGTTAAGGACAATGGCTGCGGTATAGCGCCTGAACACTTGTCGCGTCTGTTTGAAAGATTTTACCGGGTGGACAAAGCCCGCAGCCGCAAAGTCGGCGGAACTGGACTGGGGCTGGCTATTGTCAAGCACATTGCTCAGCTCCATAAGGGATCAGTTGATGTCGACAGCCGGGTTGGCAAAGGCAGCAGCTTCACGATCAGGATACCGCATCATAGAACCTAGGACAAAGTGCCGGTCCTGGTCAAATCAAACGGCACTTCTTCAATACGCTTTATTCCGTCGCGGTTCAGGATGATACGGAACTTGTGATAATCGGCATCCCCGTTCAAACCGTATCTCAAGATCAAATTCAGGTGATATGAAACTTCAGCATCAATAACCTTGAACCCATTCTCTTCATCAGGAATACACAGGTTTTTATAAGGATTATCCATCTTGTTCAGCATATGCCCCACATTGAAACGCACAATATCATTTACCCCGTCTACCCTGAAATCACTCACCAGCTGCTTACACTTTTCAGAGGATATTCTCAGGTACTTTTTGAAGTAAATGATATTTTCTGGAGTATAGCCGTTGTCAAGTTCATCAATGTAATCCTTATTACGTATTTTTCTGACCAGATCAGGCAGATTATCCTCGCTGACAAATTCAAAACTTTCACGGCAAAAACCGACTTTGCTGCCAAAACTGGTCTGCAGAAAAGTCTTGTAGTCATAAAGATATTTACGCAATATCCTGCAGAATAAAGCCTTACTCATCTCTTTCAGACGATCTTTAAAAATATAGATCATCACCAGCACTATAAATAACGACAGAGAAAATTCCTCGAATGTCGACCTCGAAAGAAATATAAAGCCGGTGGCCATCGCCATTGCCATCCCTGCTGCAAATCCCATGCTGAACTGCTCAAGCATTCTGCCTTCTTTTTTCGTACTGGTATGCAGAAACAATATATTTCCCATGATTTTTTTGAGAATCCCTGCTCGATAAATCACCGACTCATTACTGCTGTTTTTCTCCTGAACTGACGGGTACCCGCAGCTGCGGCGATGCTCCAGTTCAGATGCAGCCAGCTTGACCAGCCGATCACAGATTTTGCCCTCGCCGAACTCCTTTATAAAAGCCAGCAGCTTATAAATCCGTTGCTCAATTAAAATACTCACATATTCATCCGCAAACCTGTACAGCGCCTGCTGCTTGCGCGAAACGTGTGAAACCTTTATAAGTTTCTCAAGCTTCCTGAATTCTGATACAATCAGGCTTATGTCGTTGACAAGCGCAGCGGTGGCTTTCTTCAGTTTTTTTTCATTATCCCAGTTGCGGATAAACAAGACTTCATCACGTATTGCGCTTTTAAATATCGCACAAAACATTTTCAGGTGATATTTGAAATTATGGTTTTTCGCGGCAGACACCGGCTCGTCCGACAGCTCCCGCATTGCCTTACGCAGCTTTTCAAGCGGACTGTCGGCACCGGAATTAATAGAATGCAGTCTGAAAACCGGAGTCTTAAGCCGGATATATTTCTGGATATCAGCATAGAATTCCCGTTTGCCATAAGTTATCTTATTGACTCCCAGATTATAAGGGACAAACAAATAAGTATCAACAGAATACTCTGAAACCGGAGCATTTCGGTCAAACGGGTAGGTAAACTTCAGCTCAAACTGAAACTGATCATGTATCCGTATTTTATCTTCAATTGAAATCATTTATCCACCATGCTCTCTCTTTTACGATCTTAACCAACCTGCATTGAAACTTGAAAAAAACTGGTCTTTAAACTGGTATTATATAATTATATCCCAGCTCGAAACCATTTTCAAGAAGTTCTTTTTCTGCTTAAACTCAAGTCTGCAGGCCCGGACTCTGTAATATGTAATATTTGTTGCAATAAATCAAAAATCTACAGCGTTTGACTTTCATGGCGTCGATGTTATAATAATCGCCAGCGTCCAAGTATTCGGAAAGAATGTTTCCACATACTTGAAAACAGGAGTACCTTTAACTTTATAGAGGACCACACTATGATCATTCACAACTTGAACAATGATTTGCCTGACGCAATTTTCACCGACTGCATGAATGCTCTGGAATCCCCTGGAGACGTGCTGCTGGTACCTACCGAAACCGTGTACGGACTGGTGTGCCGCTGGGATGACCACAAAGCAGTGGACAGGATTTACGAGCTTAAAGGTCGTGAACAAAATAAGCCGCTGGCATTATTTGTAGACTCCACGGACACCTTAAAAAAACATGGCATCGAATTAAATGAAAATGCGGAAAAAATAGCCGAAAAATTCTGTCCCGGCCCTGTAACTGTTGTAGTTCCACAGGGAGATAAAACCGTTGGATTCAGAATTCCCGATCACCCGTTTATGCTTGAGCTGCTCAAACAGACCGGCTATCCACTGGCATCAACCAGCGCCAACCGTTCCGGCGACCCCAATGCATTAAGTCCCGGAGAGGCCCTTGACATGCTTGACGGCAATCCGAATATTATAATTTCCGAGGGATACATTCCTAAAGACAGATGTGCTTCTACAGTAGTCCTCGCTCACCCTGACCGCATCGAAATATTACGCGAGGGCCCCATCTCCGCAGCAGAATTACTGGATGCTTGTGAATTGTAGGCTATCTCAAGCCCAATTTTCTTCCAAGCACCAGATAAACATACCCGCCGCCTAAAAGCAGCAAAATGAAAATGACGGTGAATATTCGCCGTCTGATCTTTCGCTTACGATCAAATATTTTGGGCGGCGGCATAATTTTCCGCTTACTGTTATCGGCATCCGGAACGGCGATGTTTTCCATTATTCCGGACTTGGGCCTGGGCTTCCCTTTTTGAGTATCCCGCCGTATTTTTGCTGAGTCCGCAGGATGTATAGCATCGGGCCTGATTTCTATAGTCGCTTCATCCATAAAAGGCATGGTTATATCGCTGTCAAACATTTCATGGGTATTTTTCTGGGCTGCTGTTTTTTTGGTCATCATTTTTTTTTCAATACTCAACTGAATAGGAGCATCGGCAGCAACTCCAGTTGATCCCGAATGGTGTCCTGACTGGCGAAGTTTTGAGGAAACATTTCCCATCGGAGCCCTTCCTCCCATGACCGCATCAATATCATCAATCACATAATCCCATCTGGAGTGACGCTCCTCGCGGTCTTTCGCCATCATAATCATAACCAGCTCGGCACAACCTGGTGATACCTTGTGGTTGACATCTCTTGGGTCAGGCGGCGGAGCGCAAACCTGCAGACGCAGGGTATCGCGAATACTTTCACCATGGTAAGCAGCCTGACCGGTAAGAATATGGTATAAAGAGGCTCCCAGCGAGTAGATATCAGTTCTGAAGTCAAGATCACTCAAGGCCTTGGCCTGTTCAGGACTTATATAATCCGGCGTGCCGACCACCAGGCCGTCACGCGTATCAAGCGAATCGTCATCGGCAATTTTTGAAATTCCCATATCCATGAGTTTCGGTTCACCGCGCTGATCAATCATAATATTGCCCGGTTTTATATCCCGATGTATCATTCGGTGTTCCTCCCAGGCATATTTCAAAGCACAGGCAATACCCCGGGATATTTTCAGGGCCTGTCGTTCGTGTAAGGGCCCTTCTATTTTGATTTTGTCAGCCAGTTCAATACCATCGACAAAAGATGTTGCCAGAAAATAATAATCCCCAATAGATCCGGCAGTAAACGCGGTAATAATATTTTTGTGCTCAAGCCGTCCAGCCATCACGGCCTCCCCCAGAAAACGTTCTACAAAATGTTGATTTTCAACCAAATGCGGAGACAGCACTTTCAAGGCTACCTGCCGGTTCATGGAGAGCTGATTTGCCAGCCAGACTTCCCCCATACCTCCGACACCGATTTTTTCCACCAGAACAAAATCGCCGATTTCAAAATTTTCATATAGCCCGGGTATAGGGACTTTAACCAGTTTACCACAATTAATACATTCAATTTCTCTGCCGCACAAGGCAGAAACGGAAGTCAGTTCGCATTCGCATTCAGGACAGCCAAAAAGAATTTCATATTCCACAATCCAACCCCTGTAAAATCCAGTCAAAATGTAAGCCGGCTATAAGCTTTTCATCTTTTACCGAAAGAATATTCTTGCATTATCAATAACACCACTTGATATTATATATCAAAACAACTAATTATTAAATCCGAAATTTAAATATTTTCATCGGTTTTGTTTCTGAGGCGGTAAACTATGCTGAACTGGCTAAAAATTAAAAATCTGGCATTGATCGAAAAGGCGGATGTTGAATTTGCCGACGGCTTTAATGTCATCACCGGGGAAACCGGAGCGGGTAAGTCAATACTGCTCAATACCATATCATTGCTGCTTGGATCCCGGGCCGACAAAGGCGTAATCCGTAATGGAGCCTCACGCTGTGAACTGGCTGCAGGCATTGCGTTGTCCCCCGGCACAATCGATATTATTGAACCGGTACTGCAACACGCTGATATTCCACTGGAGAGAGATTTTCCTGAAATCCAGCTGCGCCGGGTTATCACCAGAAGCCAGAACCGCAACTTTATAAACGACACCCCGGTCACGCTGCAGACCCTTAAAAATATCGGTGACTACCTGATAGATGTCCATGCTGCCAATGAGCATCAAAGCTTGCTCAGCCGCACCCGGCAGCTGGAACTTCTGGACCGTTATGCCGGCCTGAACAATGAACTGAAAGCCTGCTCTGAAACCTGCCGTCTGCTGACAGAGTTGCGTCGCAAACGTGACGAAGTCTTTTCTGATATGCCGTCATCGGTTGAAGCTGAGCACCTGCAGATGATTGTAGATGAGATTGAAAAAGTAGCCCCGCAGCCTGGTGAAGAGGAAGCTCTTACCGCAAAGCACGCCGTGGCGGCAAATTCAAAAACCGTTCTACAGCTTGCCTCAAGTTCGGTAATGCAGTTAAGTCAATCCGAGAATTCCTTGATTGACCAGCTCGGCGGAGTTTACCGCGACCTGCAGGAATTAAACGGCATAGACCCAGCCAATACTGCCGCTATGCTTGAAGCCTGTGACCATTTAGTGGAAAATATGCGGGAACTGGCTTTTGATATTGAAAATTACACATCGTCAGTTGAACTTGATGAAGAGGCTTTTATAGAACTTGAAAGCCGCTTGAGTGAACTGCAGACGCTTAAACGCCGTTACGGCCCCTCAATGGAAAACGTTCTAGATGAACTCGAAAGAGCAAGCCAGCGGCTGCTGATTCACCATGATGCCGCCGAGCTTAGAGAAAAATTTGCTTCAGAAGAACAGCAACTGTTGAAAAAACTTGAAAAACAGGCGAAGGAATTAAGTATCAAACGGCATGAAGCTGCGAAAAATTTTTCGCAGCTGGCAATGGAAAAACTCCGCCTGCTTGGGTTTCTGCAATCCAAGCTGGAAATTGATTTCACTGAAATTGAACCAGGAGAACGCGGCATGGACCGTGTGGAAATCATGTTTTGCGCTAATCCTGGAGAACAGATGCAGCCACTGCGCAATATCGCCAGCAGCGGAGAAATTTCCCGAGTAATGCTGGCCTTGAAAACCGTCCTGGCCAATGCCGACGCAATTCCGGTCTTGATTTTTGACGAAATTGACGTCAACATCGGCGGGGAAACCGCCAAACAGGTCGGGCGTGAGCTGCGAGGTCTGGCTGCCGGACGTCAGGTGCTGTGTATTTCGCATCTGGCTCAGGTGGCAGCCTGCGGTCAACAGCATTATACAGTTTCTAAAAAAGTCGACTCCGGCCGAACTATATCTTCAATAAAACTATTGAACAACCAGAAAAGAATAACTGAAATATCCAGAATGCTGGGCGGCGGCAAAGCCGCTGAAAACCATGCTGTCGAACTAATTGAAACTCAGTCAAGCTGAGTTTCTTCTTCACGGATCATTTTTTTCAGAAGCAGCGCGTTTTTATTTTCCGGGTGTTCTCTGAGGATAACATTGAGGTGCTTCCAGGCATCATATTTACGGTTTAATTTCAGCAGCGCCACAACCAGATTAAGCCTTACTCCCGGTTTATCCGGGCTTACCAGAACCGCACTGTTCAGATACTTCACCGCATCTTCAAATTTTCTGACCCTGATCATCAATACTCCCATAGCATTCAGGGCACGGCTGTCATAAGGCGCTACAGCAAGGCATCTTGAATAATACGCCGCCGCCTGAACCAGATCTCCCATTCCCTCCTGATAATAACCGTAGTTATAAAGCACATCCGGTTTGCCAGCGCCAAGAATCAAAGCTTTCTTGAAATACTTTCTCGCTGCCTTGTGTTCTCCCTGCTTATCCAGTTCAATAGCCAGATTCATATAGCCTTCCGGCTCATAAGGAGCCGCTTTTACCGCCATTCTGAAATAGCGCAAAGCTGAATGCTTTTTATAAGGCAGTTGTATCATACCCAGCAAATTCAAGTTACGGGCCGGATCCGGCGAGTTCAGCAGGGCTTGTTTTAAAAATCGTTCAGCCTCAAAGTAATTGCCGGTTTTATAATACGCTTCCCCCAGAATAGAATCCGCTTCTGACTGTTCACCGGCAGCATTGAATGGAGGACGGGGCAGCACCACAACAAGCGCTCCGAGACAAACACTGCCGCTGAATCGCACCAGACAGGTTGAATCAGCACAGTAACGCAGCAAATAATCAATGGAAAAAGCTGCAAAAATGAACAGTGCGGGATACATGCCCAGTCGATAACGACCACTCACCACGGTTAAAATCTGCATTATCCAGAAAGTCAGGGCAAGAACCAGAAAATGTCGGTAACGCCACAGCGTTTGCCTTGAAAAAAACATCAGCACCATACCAGAAAAAGCCATTATTCCCAGTAATACAAAAGAATACCTGAACAAGCGCATAAATCCAGTATAGTATATGAGAGGCTGCAATTCAGCACCGGCAGCCAGTTCCCGAAAATTCCAGACATACAAGCATTTACTGCCCAGCAACTTGAGCCACTGTACCGGATGTTTTTTTATAAAATCTATAGTTTCTCCAATCAGAAAACGGTCTTTGCTGACTCCGGCCTTGATCGCCGATTCTGCCGCCCAGTTATGAATGAGATTCCAGGTAGGGCCGGGCCGAACAGAACATAGCCCGGTTGCATTCTGGTTGTTGCCAAGATACAGATTGAATCCGCTGTTTTTCTGAATCAGAACAAAAGTTCCGGCTATTCTGGTATTTTCATAGCATACCGGAGATACCGGCAGCATGACAGCAATAAAAAACAGAACTGGAATCAGAGCCTTTTTCCAGAATGCCTGTTTACGCAGCCTGACAAGCCCGGTGATTGCCAGCAGCAGTAATTCGCCGACAGCAAATGCCAGTGCCATAGGATGAGTAATCACCGCCAGACCAGCAAAAAGTCCGCCCAGAGCAACGATGGTTATCCCTGCCGCATAATCGTCATCATATATACGCTTTTCACCCCAGTACAACATCCCCAGGGACACACAAAGCAGCGGTACCAGGAGCGACTCGGATATAAGCTCTGCCTCATAAAAAATCAATGTCGGATAAAGCATGGCCACAATGAAAAACAGCCATGCAATAAGCGGCCTCCCGACGCAGACATTTCTTCTGACCACACAGGCCAGAAAACCAATACCGCCCATCCCCAGCAACAGCTGAAGCAGACGAACAAAGAAATATTTATAACTGAAAATCTTATACAGGAGCGCCAGTATAACCGGATAGAACGGAGCATGAATATGATTCTTACTGAACGGTGTCCCCCAGGCTATGATTTCACGTGCCCAGTCGTTGTATTCAGAAATATCCGGTCCAATCGGAAGAGAAAAAAGCGGAGAGGCCGAATACAACCATAAATATAGTAGTCTCTGCACTAAAGCAAGGACCAGAATTATAGCGACCAGAACTGTAAAGCGTGTTTTTCTATTCATTCCTACCCGTCTTCGTTGAAAAATTTTTTATTTAATATACTTTATATTCCAAAATGGAAGTTTTATACCGATTATGATTGAAAAAAATGTTAAAATTCATAACAAAGCCGGCATTCACTGCCGTCCGGCCAGTGTAATTCTCAACACAATCAACGATGAATATCCGGATACCGACTTTACTATCATCAACCGTAATGGTGATGCAACAGAACTGAACAGTATCCTGAATCTCATTTCACTGGGTCTTCATCATAATGATGAGGCTGTCTTACGAGTTGAAGGTGAAGACGAAAAAGAAGCTGCTGAAAAGATTGCCGGCATGTTCGAATACGAATTCGATTTTCCGCCGCGCAGCTGATCAGTCACAACATGGTCGTGCTTGATAATGGCATACTACACTCTCATTCTTTTGACTGCGGTAATTTTGCTGATTTTTCTGACTTTGCTGCTGCGAAAATTACAGTACATGGTAACTTTCCAGCCCCGCAGCGAAATTCAGGAGACTCCTGCCGTCCTCAACCTTGCTTATGATAATATAACATTCAAAGACGCTTCAGGCAACACCATTTCCGGATGGTTTGTGAAAGCTCCTGATAATGATAAAACTATTCTTTTCTGCCACGGCAGCGGCGGCAATCTCAGCCATCGTGTCGATTCAGCTGCCGCATATGTTTCACTTGGACTTAATTTTTGTGTTTTTGATTACGCCGGATATGGGGAAAGTACCGGTAAACCGTCTGAAGAGGCTTTTTACGAGGGAGCGGATGCGGCTTTCGATTATCTGGTGAAAACAGAAGGCATCCTGCCGCATAATATTATTGTTGCCGGGCGCTCGCTTGGCGGTGCGCCGGCTGCACTGCTGGCACGGCATTATTCCACAGGCGGCCTGATTCTTGAATCATCGATATATAATTTCGGCATGGCGGCACATGATCGGCTCAAAATTATTCTGCCCGGGTTCCTGCTGCGGTATTCTTTTGATACAAGGAAAATACTCAGTTCAGTAAACTGTCCTGTACTGCTGATTGCCAGTCGCGATGATACGGTTGTAAAATTCCGTAATTCATCAAAACTTTTAGAAACCGCGCCTCCAGGAACTGAACTGATTGAACTTTCCGGTGACCACGATGACTGTTATTTTTTCTGCAGACAGAGATACCTTGACGCACTCAAGGATTTTATAAGCAGAATATAACCAGAGAGGCTGTTGTGAAAATAGCTGAAATAATTTCCAAATCCCCGTAAATACAGTTTGATTTTTAAGTTGGCACATGGGATATTTTACCAATAAGCTTCGCGTATAAACATTTTGAACATGTAATTAAAACAGCATTGCTGAACTTTCAGGAATTTCTATATTATGGATGTTATAGCTGACGACTTAGCCGAAAACGTAACCCCGGTCTGGCATGAGAAACTTTTCATAAGGCACAGTGAAGGAGACTGCAGCGGCAATTTGAAACTGCGTGCTTTGTCAGACTATCTGCAGGAAGCCGCTGCAAATCACGCCGCACACCTTGGTGTCGGCCTTGCGGCACTGGCAGAAAAAAAAATGCTCTGGGTCCTCTCACGCATCCGCATTCAAATTGACCGCATGCCCCGCATTGGTGAAGTCCTGACTATTCGCACCTGGCCCAGCGGCTTTGATAAGCTTTTTGCCACTCGTCAGTTCACGATTTATGATGAGTTCAGGCGCATTATCTGCCGCGCCTCCAGTGCCTGGCTGCTGCTGGATGCTGAAACCTCAAGACCGCTGCGCAGTAAGTCACTGCCTGTGCAACTGCCGCTCAACGCTGACCAGCCGGTGCACTTTGAAGCTTTACAAAAAATCGAACCAAGTACTTGTGCTCCTGCCTTTGAAGTCTCTGTGCGTCACTCAGCCGTAGATATCAATGGGCACCTTAACAACGCCGAATATTCCGGCTATATCCACGACCTGTTATATGCTGAAACCGGAAGTGCGGTTAATGTCTCATCTTTCAGCATTAACTTCCTTTCGGATATGAAAGAGGGAGATAAAATGGTTATTTCAGGAACCGTGGGTGAAAAAGACTTTTTCGCTGCAGGAATAAAACCTGATAATAAGACTGTTTTTACAGCGATTGGAGAATTTAAACAAGCCTGAAGAATTGAAGTTGCTTTGGCATGTAACTGAAAATATACCGGGGAATCTTTTCTAATTTGAGTCAATAATTTTAAATATGGGAATCACATGAAATATTTTCACGACATCACGGGCACCATAGGAAACACTCCGTTAGTAAGAATAAACCGGCTGGACAAAGGGCACGGCACCGTGTTATGCAAACTGGAATATTTCAACCCGCTTTCTAGTATAAAAGACCGCCCCGCAATGAATATCATTGACGAAGCAATTGAGGCCGGAAAGCTGATTTTCGGCGGTACAATAATTGAAGCTACCAGCGGTAATACCGGCCTGGGGCTGGCAATGGTTTCAGCGGCTCTGGGCTATCGCCTGATTATCGTTATGCCTGAATCGATGTCCAGTGAACGCGGCATGCTGATGCGCCATCTGGGTGCAGAGCTGGTCCTGACGCCTGCAGAAGAAGGCATGGCCGGGGCTGTAGCTAAAGCAGAAGAACTGGGCAGGCAAATACCCAATGCTTATATGGCCAGACAGTTTAATAACCCGGCCAACCCGAATATACATTACAGCCGGACAGGTCCGGAAATCTGGCGCGACACTGAAGGCAGAGTAGATATCTTCGTTGTCGGGGTCGGCACCGGCGGCACTATTACCGGAATCGGCAAATTTCTGAAAGAAAAAAATCCCTCAATAAAAATCGTGGCTGTCGAACCTGAAAAATCCGCAATTCTCAGCGGCGGAGAAGCCGGCCCGCACAGTATACAGGGCATCGGTGCCGGGTTTGTACCTGAGAATTACGATGCCGAATACACTGATGAAGTAATAACTGTCAGTGATGAAGAAGCTATTGCGTTTTCAAGAAAAGCTGCTGCTACTGAAGGCATACTTACTGGAATCAGCGGGGGAGCAAACCTTAAAGCGGCATGCCTGCTTTCCGAAAGACCGGAAAACATCGGCAAGATGATTGTCACCATTGCTCCGGATACCGGCGAACGCTATCTTTCAACCCGGCTTTTTGAGCATGATGGCTAAAATTTTCAGCTCATAACAGTCTTTCGAAATCGGCAGCAGTTTGCCGATTTCGTCTATCGAAGCTGAGGAACGACTCTGCCGCCTTTCAGCTTATACAGCCGTTGTATCCGGCTTTCTGCTATTCTTCTCACTCTGTACCTTCTCGCTGTTCGATGAGCAGCACGGGCAAGGTTCTATGTGCACAGTTGGATAAATGTTAAGCTGTTTGAAGACTTCACATTCAATTTTTTTACTTAATTTATGGGCATCTTCCAGTGCAAGCTTTCCGTCCATGTAAACGTGAAAAGTGAGTTCAGAGTGATGCCCGTATTCGTGGATGTGAAAATGGTGTGGTTCAGCAGTCTCCCCGGCACATTCACAACAAATACATTTTACTTTATCCTTTATCTCCTTATCCGGCGCACGCCCCATCAGAGGGTGTACCGTTTTCTTGATAATATCAAAAGCCGTTATGAAAATGGTAATGGCAACCGCAATTCCAAGTACTCCGTCAATCCACCAGATATGCCTGCCTATAAAAATCGCCACCAGAATTATAGCTGAACTTATCGCATCGCTGCGATGATGCCAGCCGTCGGCAGTAAGCGAAGTCATTTTAGTTTTGCGCCCCGTCCAGAATGCAAAATGGGCCATCCCCTCTTTGAGGACAACTGATATGACCATGGCCCAGACCGCAATCGGGCCGTAAAACGCAGGCTGGTGGGCATGCAGCTTCTGCAAAGACTGCACCACGAATTCGAAAGCGACTATAGCCAGCAGCACACCAACTATCATCGCCGCAATTAACTCGGCCCGCCCATGCCCGTAAGGATGTTCCTTATCAGCCGGCTTGCCTGAAATACGGACACCAACCAGGACAACTACAGAACTCAATGAATCAGAAAGCGTGTGCCACGCATCGGCGATAATAGCAACTGAACCAGAAACATACCCAGCCCAGAACTTGAACAGAAACAACAGCAGATTGAGCACAACAGAAGATGCCCCCTCCAGTTGTCCCCAATATTGTTTTTTTGCCATATCCATTTACAAAACTACCCTTTAAGCAAATCTGCTTATTAAAAAATTAAATATTACTCTCCCTCCATTTGCGTAAAGTTTAATTCAGCTCAACTGAAATCAACAGCCGTTTCAGCTGAAAGAATAATGCTTCTGGACATCCTCGTGAATCTCCCAGGTGCAGTCCATGCCCTGTGGAAATTCTACAAAGTCACCGGAACCAAAAGTAACAGGTTCACCACCTTCAGGGGTTACTGTAACTCTGCCCTGCAGAACATAGCAGGCTTCAGAACGGTCATAGTGCCATGGAAAAACAGAAGCTTCTTTTTCCCATATTGGCCAGCTGGCAATATCTTTTTCCTGCAGTTCATGGACACTCAATTTTTTAACAGAAATTTTACCCATATTGCAACTCCTTTCGTACAATTAAAAAGCAGAACAAAAACTGCTCCAGAAATAAAATATTCTGTCTATATAAAAAATCAAGCCGCCGGAAAGCTTTCCGGACGGCTTGAAAAAATAAAATTTACTTTATAAAATTTCCAGCAGCTCAACTTCAAAAATCAGAGTTGAACCAGGTTTGATATGCTGTCCGGCGCCGCGTTCGCCATAAGCCAGCTCAGAAGGAATGTATAATTTGTATTTGCTGCCCGGCTTCATAATCTGCAGGGCTTCAGTCCAGCCTTTGATAACCTGGTTGACACCAAATTCAGCCGGCACACCACGCTGTACGGAACTGTCAAAAACAGTACCGTCTATTAAACTACCGGTATAATGGACTTTGACTTTATCCTTATCGGAGGGACTCTGTCCTTCTCCTTCTGAAATGACCTCATACTGCAGACCACTCGAAGTAGTCATTACGCCTTCACGAGTCGCGTTTTCAGCCAGAAATTCGCTGCCTGCCTGGGTATTTTTGGATATTTCTTCGCTGTTGTCTTTCTTTTCCATGGCCTGAAGTTTGTCCTGCAGCGCGTTGATCTGCGAAGTGTATTCTTCCTGGGACAGTTTGACCTTGCCGCCATCAAGCATATTGGCAACACCTTCTCCGACCAGCTTCGGGTCCAGTTCAATTGGAAGCTGAGAAGCAGACATTGCCAGGTTCATGCCAATTGCATAGCTCAACTTTTCCATGTCATTTTTGAATTCCATAATAATATCCTTATTTTCCTAGTTTAGGGGCGTTCTATATCATACGACGTTTTATCAATTTAACAAGTATTAAGCCAAAAACATAGTTGTTCAAGTCGAATATGCCCGAAATACTCAACTTAAGGCTCCATGTATCTGGACAAAGCAGCTTATAATGGTATATTATTTTTCTTTAAATCGCAAACTTTATATTCTAATACTCATATTGTAAAGCGGAAGGAAACCAACATGACTCAGTTTAAAAACATAAAAGTTCCTGCAGGAGAAAAGATAACTGTCGAAAAAGGCGGCCGCCTGAATGTTCCTGATAATCCGATAGTGGCTTTCATTGAAGGCGACGGTATTGGCCCGGATATTACAAAAGCCAGTATGCATATCTGGAACAGTGCTGTCGAAAAGGCCTATGGCGGAAAACGTAAAATTGCCTGGATGGAAATTTTTGCCGGCGAGAAGGCAAATAAAGTTTATGGTGAGAACACCTGGCTGCCAGATGAAACAGTCGAAGCTGTTAAAGAATACCACATTGCCATCAAAGGACCACTCACCACTCCGGTCGGCGGCGGCATCCGTTCTCTTAACGTCGCGCTGCGCCAGCTGCTGGACCTCTACGTCTGCCTGCGCCCGGTACAGTACTTTAAAGGAGTGCCCTCACCGGTCAAAAGTCCGGAGAAAACCGATATGGTTATCTTTCGGGAAAACTCTGAAGACATCTATGCCGGAATTGAATGGATGGCCGGGACCCCGGAAGCCCAAAAGGTTATTGACTTTTTTCAGAAAGAAATGGGCGTTGATAAAATCCGTTTCCCTGAAAGCTCCAGTATCGGCGTCAAACCGATATCCAGAGAGGGAACTGAGCGCCTGGTGCGGTCAGCTGTAAAATACGCATTGGAAAAAGGTCGTAAAAACGTTACCCTTGTCCATAAGGGCAACATTATGAAATACACTGAAGGCGGTTTTAAAAACTGGGGCTATGAGCTTGTGCGCAAAGAATTTTCTGATGTCGCAATACCGGCCCCGGACTGTGACTGGCAGCCTCCTGAAGGGAAAATGCTGGTTAAGGACTGCATCTGTGATGCCTTTCTGCAACAGATACTTACCCGCCCGGATGAATATGATGTAATTGCTACAATGAACCTTAACGGCGATTACGTTTCAGATGCTCTGGCAGCCTGCGTCGGCGGTATCGGCATTGCTCCAGGGGCAAATATTAACTATGAAACCGGACATGCTTTATTTGAAGCCACTCACGGTACCGCCCCCAAATATGCCGGCATGGATAAAGTTAACCCAAGTTCACTCGCTCTTTCAGGCGAAATGCTGCTGCGCCATCTCGGCTGGGAGGAAGCAGCCGATCTGGTTATCTCGGGAATCGAAAAAGCTATAAGCGCCAAAACCGTTACCTATGATTTTGCGCGCCTGATGGACAATGCCGAAGAAGTATCATGCTCCGGCTTTGCCCAGGCTGTTGTTGCCAATATGGAATAACGCTGCCGACAGTTGATGACGACAGACTGACTGTGGCTGTCGTCATCAACTTGTGTTGTGAGAGAAAACATGTAATTAGACTCCAAGGAGAACTGGATGAGACTGGTCTCTATCTTAAACGAGGATCTGATTTTCTGCGACCTGGCGGGCTCCACCCGTGAAGAGCTGTACAGATCAATGCTGGAAAAAGCTGCAGTAAAGATCGACTTTCCGGAAAACATTGACACACTGCAAGCCAACCTTATTGAACGCGAAGATCTAACCATGATTCCCTATGAAGGCATGGCCATCCCGCACCTGCGCAACGCAAAATTGAAGGACCTGCATGTTATAATCGGCCTCTTGAAAACGCCGGTAAAACTCAAAAAGAATGACCTGGCACCGACTCAAGTTATAATCATGTCCCTGATTTCGGATAAAACTTCAGACATTTACCTGAAATCCCTGGCTGCATTCACCCGCTTTTGCGCCATCCCTGGTAATATTCAAACCCTTGCCGGTGCTGCAACCCCGGAAGACGTCATGCAGACGCTTGGCGATACTGCAATAAAAAAGGATATTACTGCTGAAGACGTAATGAAGGCGGATTACCCGCATGTCAAAGCCGATGACTGTCTATCCGCAGTCCTTGACGTTATGCACACCCAGTCAAAGAATGTTCTTCCGGTGCTTGATACTGAAAATAGAATTATCGGGCAGCTTGACGCCACCGATGTTCTGCGATCATTTGTACCAGATTATCTGATGATGATGGACAACCTTAAATTTGTCTCGACATTTGAAATGTTTGATAAAATCTTTCAGGAAGAAAAAGCCAGATATGTCCGGGACTACATGACCCCGCCAACAGCGGTAATCACACCTGAAACTCCGCTGATCCAATTCACAGTTACCATAGCCAAACGAGAGGCCGCGACTATTTTTGTCGCGGATAAGGACAGCAAACTGCTCGGGGCAATCTCGATCAACAGCATCATTCATAAGATTCTCCGAGGTTAACAGATGTTTACATTCTGGTTCGCAACAATAGTATTTTTCGGCACGTATATTATCATTGCATCCGAAAAAGTACACAAAACCACTGCTGCTCTGCTCGGAGCCGGACTGATGATGCTGGTAGTACTTCAAGGCCCGGTTCACGAGGCAGCAGGCAGTAAGGATAAAGCCGCTGTTTCTGTCAGTCGAATCATTGAAAAAAGCCTGAACGCCCGGGAGGCCTTGACCCGGCATGTCGAAAATTCCGGCAAATATGAAAATTTAGACGTTTTCGCACGTTACATTAATTTTGACGTAATCTTCACCCTTGCCGGCATGATGCTGCTGGTCAATATTCTAAGCGGTACCGGTATTTTTCAATATATTGCCATTATGAGTGCCAAAATAGCCAGAGGCTCGCCAATCCGCACGATGATACTGCTGGTTGTTGCCACAGCCTTACTGTCGGCATTTCTGGACAATGTCACTACAGTTCTGCTTATTGCTCCGGTTACACTGCTGGTTGCCGCCGAACTTGGGGTTCCGGCAATTCCGTTTCTGATGGCTGAAACCATGGCTTCAAACATTGGCGGAACGGCTACCTTGATCGGTGATCCTCCGAACTTGATTATCGGCTCTGTAGCCCGCCTGGATTTTGCGGCTTTTCTAATCAACCTGTCGCCCTTTATTCTGCTGATTCTGGCAATCTACTGTGTTTGTTTGAAGTTTTATTATTCAAAACGCATGAGCGTCACCGTCGAACAGCGCGCCCGCATCATGGAACTTGACGAAAAAGCCGCCATCACCGATCACAGCAATATGCGGCGCGGCGGTATCGTCATGATCATCACGATCATCGGCTTCCTTATTCATGGTACCCTGCATATCCAACCATGCGTGATAGCCATGTCCGGTGCGGCGCTCGGTCTGCTGGTCTGCAAAGTGGACGTCGATCACGCCCTGGAAAAAATAGAGTGGAATACCCTGTTTTTTTTCATGGGGCTGTTTGCGGTAGTCAGCGGTGCGGAATATGCCGGGCTGATGAAGAAGTTCGGCTCGCTGCTGACTTTGACAGAGGGCTGGAATGTGCTGGCCGTTGTTCTGCTGGTCATGTGGGTAAGCGGCATAGCAGCAGCACTTATGAACAATGTCTCGTTTACCGCGGCCATGGTCACGGTCGTTTACATGTTTCTGGCCAGTTCGCCTAACTTCAACACCCCAGCTGAAAAAGAGCTGATGTGGTGGGGACTGGCTCTGGCAGTGTGCCTTGGTGGCAATGGAACTCTGGTTGGCGCCGCCGCCAATCTGGTGACGACCGGGATCGCCGAAAAAAACGGACACCGGATTTCCTTTGGCGAATTTCTGCGCTATGGTATACCGGTTACGCTTTTCTCTCTGATCGCGTCATCAATCTATGTTACAATCAGATATTTCACTCTTTGTCGATAATTTCTATTTATGAATAATATTGTTATTAAAACTGTAGACCAGCTTGAACCGACCGCCGTCGTCACGCTGTATCGTGACGCCGGCTGGTGGCATGAGGACCATTCCGAAGATTTTATCCCGAAAATGATAAGTAATTCAGAGGTATTTGCCGCCGCGTTTGACGGGGATACCCTGATCGGCATGGGACGAGCTCTCAGTGACGGCATCAGCGATGCTTATATTCAGGATGTTGTAGTACTTACTTCGTGGCGCGGGCGGAAAGTGGGTTCCAGAATCATCAAGCACCTCATCAGTGAGCTTAAAAATCGTGGTGTCGACTGGATAGGTCTCATTGGCGAACCCGGTACCAGGCCGTTTTATGAAAATCTCGGCTTTAAACTGATGCGGGAGTACGTACCAATGAAATTGAAAATCACTGATTGAGTATGTCCGGATTCTATATCATAAAACATTCTGCAACCGCTGAAACTGAAAGTAAAAAAAGCCGTTTTCTTGCCTTTCTGAAGCCGGTTGAAAACAAAGAATCAGCCATGTGTCACCTGCAGCAGATAAAAACCGCCCACCCGGATGCGGCTCACCACTGCTGGGCATACATTATCGGCAGTCCCAGGAACTCCGGCATTATGGGCATGAGTGATGATCACGAACCACATAATACTGCCGGACGCCCTATGCTCAGCTTACTTCAGAATCGTTCCATTGGCAATATTGCGGCTGTAGTCGTGCGCTACTGGGGCGGCACTAAACTCGGCACGGGCGGCTTGGTAAGGGCTTATTCAGGAGCGGTACAAGCCGCTCTGGAAAACGCCGAAATAATTGAAAAAGTCGAAACCAGAAAATTAAGATTTAAAGTAGATTTTGCAGCCGAGGCCGCGATCAGAAGAAAAATTGAAACCATGCAGGTTTTCGAATCCACAATATCATATTCAGAAGGAGTAATTTTTTCACTCGCCGTACCTGAAAAAGAAATAAGTACCATCTACAAAGCAATAAGCAATACAGTTAACGGTAGAATAGAGCCTTTAGCCGAAAACGGAGATGTATAAAAAAAATTACTCCTGCACACAATATGCAGGAGTTAAAAAAGAACCATGTCGTTCAATGATAGAATTAAGCTCTATCCCAAACGTCTTTGCTTACGAAAGCGGTCAAATTACGACCGTCGGCAGTCTTAGCTTTGAAAGCGTAACGTTCGTTACCTTTCTTGCCATAAGTAACCTTATTGATCACTTCTGCTTCTACTTTCTTCTTGGCTTTTACATCATAAAATGTGTGTTTCATGGTTCCCTCCTCCAGGGGGTTAGGGTTGATGACTACTTCTAATATAATGATTTCAAATGTTTTGACAAATCGAAAATATGCATTTTTCAAATATTTTTATTTGAAACCTTTGCCAAAGCACTCACCAAAAATTATTAACTGTTTATAATTATATACTTATAAAAAACTTAACGTTTTTTACCTCTTCAAGTTTTTTCTCCTCAAATGACCTCAAAATACTCATATTCATAACCTTGAAGATTCTCTTGAGGATAAAATCCAGTTTGATTACTGTGAAAATCTGCTTTCATTATGCAGATAGCGCTGTCTGGATTTCTTATATTTTTCCATTGCGGTGTCATAGCGCTGCTTCAAAGCCAGGAATAAAACCTTTGCTCTAATCTCATATTTATCAATAGCTATCGTCTCAAGCGGGATATTAGAACCCTGAGTATCATTATATATCGGAGTTCCATCGGGCCGGTTAGAAGTCTGTACCCAGTTGCCAACAGCACCTTCATAGGGGTCGTTCTTGGGTATTACCGTAGTTCCGGTTTTGACCCGCTTGAAAGTAACAACCTGAATTGCATCTGCACCGTAAGCCCTGGCTTTATCGATCAGTTTCTGCCGTACATCTCCGGAACTGGTACCGTCAGGGCCGACCGCAACCGCCCGGCCTATCACTTTATATTGGCCTGCAGGCACCTGATCCGCTGAATCAAAAAAGGCTACAGTCTGGCTGTCATCAAGCGGTTTGAGTTTTTGCCCGACATAATCGAAGCTTATGCATCCGCCCAGAAGAACTGCCGTTGCCAGCAGGCTGAAATATTTTACCGGTCTAATGAATCCCATTTTGCCGTATATCCAGAAATAGTTTTATAATTAAAGATTAAAATTCTCATACTAATAGGCCTTTTACTGATTATTTTCAAGCGTAAGATTTTATTTTTAACTCAATATCACAGTGCTGCCTCTACTTCAACTATTGACAAAATTGACCACAAACAGTATAATATAAGTAAGGTCTGAAAGGGTCAACACCTAATTGCGCGTGAAGCGATAAAAAAAAGTCAGACCAGGAAGGCGATCAGCCAGTAATAAATGCCGAGTACAATGAAATAACGAACAATGATCTGTCTGATATCCGAGATCGCCTTCCTTATTATTTCGGGCATACCACTCATTTAATTCCAGACACCTCAAACCTGCTGTTTCGTATCAAAATTCCGAGTTTAGTCTATTATAATGAAGTATTAAGCACTCCCATACAATTCATACTGCTGCAGCTGAGCTGAAACGCGGTACCGTCTGGAAAAAATTTGCAAAAACTTTTGCCATCCGGGGGGAAAAGTCAGAACTTAGTGCTAATTTATGTATTTACAGTTTTTATGCACATGCAGTTGTCACCAGAAGCCGATAAATGTGCATAACCGGTTAGAATTTCATATAATTATAATATAAACAGATTAAGAACTAAAGGTAAAATGAGCAAATACAGAACTCATACTTGCGCTGAACTGCGCAAAGGCGATGTCGGTGAAACCGTTAGACTTTCAGGCTGGATCCACAGCGTTAGAGACCATGGCGGCGTCATTTTTATTGACTTGCGCGACCACTTCGGGCTGACTCAGGTAGTGATCAACCCCGAAAAGGATTTTTACCAGTCAGTAGACCGCTGGCGGGTTGAAACCGTCATTCAGTTTGACGGAAAAGTTGTAGCCCGTACCCCGGAAACCGTCAATACCAAGCTGCGTACTGGTGAAATTGAGGTTGTCGCTGATGAAATGGAAATTCTCGGACCGGCTGAAATCATCCCATTTCAGGTAGCCAAGGAGGAAAGTGCTCCTGAAGCAATGCGCCTGAAGTACCGTTTTCTTGACTTGCGCCGGGAAAAACTGCACAAAAATATCATTTTACGTACAAATGTCATCCGGGCTATCCGGGAAAACTTATGGGGCAAGGACTTCCATGAATTCCAGACTCCTATTCTGACCGCAAGTTCACCGGAAGGCGCCCGTGACTATCTGGTACCAAGCCGTATTCATCCTGGAAAATTCTATGCTCTGCCACAGGCTCCGCAGCAGTTTAAACAGCTGCTGATGGTCTCCGGTTTTGACAAATATTTTCAGATCGCGCCGTGTTTCCGTGATGAAGATGCCCGCGCTGACCGTTCACCGGGTGAATTCTACCAGCTGGATCTTGAGATGAGCTTTGCGACTCAAGATGACGTATTCAGCGTAATCGAGGATTTATTTGTCGATGTTTTCAATAAATTCAGCAAGAAACAGGTGGATGAAGCACCTTTCGTCCGCATTCCATACGCTGAGGCCATGCGTCGCTACGGATCAGACAAGCCTGACTTGCGCAACCCACTGGAAATGATTGATGTTACTGAAGCTTTCCGGGATTCTGAATTCAAAGCTTTTGCCGGTGTAGTTGCCAAAGGCGGTGTTGTCCGGGCAATAAAAGCGCCTAAGGTCGCGGATAAATCACGTAAATTCTTTGATGATATGATTAAGTTTGCCCAGAGCGCAGGCGCAAAAGGCATGGCTTACATTATCTGGACGGAAGAGGGCGAAAAGAGTCCTATTGCCAAGTTCCTTTCCAGAGAAGCCCTTGATCAGCTGAAAGCAGACGGCGGTATAGAACCCGGTGACGCTCTGTTTTTCCTCGCTGACAAGGAAAAGCTCGTTATGAATATCGGCGGCTATGTTATTTCTGAACTGGGAAAACAGCTTGACCTGATTGATCCTGACGTATTCAAATTCTGCTGGATTGTGGATTTCCCAATGTTTGAGCTTGACGAAGAAACCGGCAAAGTCGGCTTCAGCCACAACCCGTTCTCCATGCCTCAGGGGGGGATGGACGATTTACTCAACAAAGATCCGCTTGAAATCAAAGCATTTCAGTATGATATTGTCTGTAATGGAACTGAACTGTCTAGCGGTGCGATTCGTAATCATCGTCCGGACATTATGTACAAGGCATTTGAAATTGCCGGTTACGATAAAAGCGTGGTTGATGAAAAATTCGGCGGCATGATCAACGCCTTCAAACTTGGAGCACCTCCACATGGCGGTATAGCTCCAGGTGTTGACCGCATAGTTATGCTCCTGGCTGATGAGCCCAACATTCGTGAAGTAATTGCATTTCCATTCAACCAGCAGGCTCAGGACCTGATGATGAACGCACCTTGTGAAGTAACAATGCAGCAACTGCGTGAACTGCATCTTCAGGTAGTTATGCCTAAAAAGGATCGTAAAGACCAGGAAAAAGAAAAAAAACAGGGATAAACCCTGAAATTTATACCGGAGTGTCGTAAATTTCGACATTCCGGCAAAACCTTAACACTGCTTTAGAGGAGTGAAACTTATGAAAAAAATGCTTGTCACTATGGTTCTCTCAATGATGGCCTTGACAATGTTTGCCGCAGAATTGACCAGCTTTGTGCCGGGTGACACACAAGGTTTGCTTTACCTTGATGTCAACAGGTTAATCAACCTGCAGCAGGTTAAAGATATGCGCTCTAAAAACAAGGACTTTAATTCCAAGTGGATAGATTTTGAAAAGTCTCTGCAGCCGCTTGGCCTCCAAGTCAAGGATATGCCTTCTGAAGCTCTGATTTTCTTCCGGATGGACAAGTCTCAGTTCGGTATCATTGCCAAAAGCAGAATTAATGAAGCCAAACTGGTTTCACTTCTAAAAACCAGTAAGATGCCCAACGGCAAAAAAGCGGTTTACACTACCAAAAATGTAAAAGGCCGCAAAGTTTATTTTATTGAAACTAATGAGGATTTAACCAATCCTAAAGGTAAAAAAGAGAATGTTGCGGTAACTTTTCTCAAACCCGATATTGTCCTGATTACGGAAAAACCTCAGGTAAGCGCTATTTTAAGCGGAATGGGTAAAGGGCCGAGTGCCAGACTGACTTCTGCGGTTAAGCAAATCAGGCGTCCCGCACTGGCCTGGATGGTTTGTGAACAGAATCCGCCACAGCCAGTAAAAAATCAGCAGGGACAGCCGGTTGTAGCCAATCCGATGGAAACTATTAAAAGCATCGGAATTTCACTTGATCTGACTGGTAAAGCCCAGAAAGACCTGGCTTTGAATGCAGATATTGAATGTGTCGATGCCCAGGCTGCAGCCTCACTCTCCATGCAGCTCAGCGGTTTGATGATGATGTTTGTACCACAGGGTTTTGCCGGCGATCCACAGCTGGGCAGTGAAGTGGCTAAAAGCATCAAACTCCGCCCGGAAAAGAATAATGTTAAAATCGATGTAAAGGTTCCTGAACTGCTGCTCAATAAAGTTCAGAAATATGTCGAACAGCGTCAGCAGAAAGCTGCGATACCAATGCAGCCGGTTCAACCGGGTGCGGCCACAGCTCAGGCTCCGGCCAAAACTAAATAGAGAAGTGCTCTTGCATTCTTTATGAATAAAACTAATTTAATACCGATGTATTTGAATGCGTCGGTATTTTTTTTATTTTTTGCATTAAACGTGGGGGTGTGTTTCTGTGAAAAAACTAATTTTAATTTTCCTTGCTCTGGCAGGATGTGTACAGGGTTCAGCTGTCAACCTGCTGAAATACGTCCCGGCTGACGCTGAATTAATAATGCACATAAACACGAGACAAGTCAAAGCTTCACAGTGCATGAAAAAGTTTCAAAAAATCAATCCCGGCAGCCACTTAGAACTATTAAAATTACCTGAAAAACTGCTTTCGATCAAGTCTGAAAACAGCGATATTATTAATAAAGCTGTAATTTTTCTCAAAATAGATCATTCCGTAAGGGGCATGCTCGCATCTGGAAGGCTTCGTAAAGAAAATACTCAGTGCTTGACAGATACAGTAAAATGTAAAGACAAAATCAAACTTTTCAGCAAAAAAAACTTTGCCGGGCATGAAGTTTATATTTACAGACCGGAAAAAAATACAAGCCAGAATATAGCTTTTACTTTTGTTTCTCCGAAAATTACCCTTTGTTCTCCTTTGGAATATATGGAAGACACCCTCAAGTCGTGCCTGAAAGCTGTAAACACCAGCCATCAGGCAATCAGGGATATTGATAAGAATGCCGCAGTCTGGGCGGCATACTACAGTTTCAATTCCGCCTCCAAGGCTGTAAACTATCCGTTTGACACTGTAAAAAAACTATATGCAAAATTGAACTTTACCGGAAAAAAGTATACTGATCTCTCTATCGAGGGAAGAATTTTCTGCAAAAACAATAAAGGAGCTGCAGATCTTGCAACCCTGTTAAACGGCCTGGTCATGTTACTGCTGCCGGAAGGATTTCAGAGCAATCCTGAACTGGCGGGGAAACTGGCGCAAAGAGTAAAAATGCAGCCAGCAGGAAGCATTATAAAAGTAGAATTAAGTATTCCGGAAAAACTGCTCGATGCATTATTAAATTACTATCAGAAACAGGCTGAAAAAACTTGACTGTACCTGGCTTTCATGTACCTACTGGAGCAGTCGGCAGGGGGTACCCCCGCACGACTGCCCGGTCGGCTGCAACCTTATGTTCAAGCCAACTTCTTTACAGATAAACTATGCTCTGATTTCTCCGTCTTTGCGCATCTTGCGGTATTCTTGAATAGTCTTTTTGATGCCTTCCTCAAGAGAAATATTTGCTTTCCACTTTGACTGGGAAATTCTGGAAACGTCCATACATTTCAGCGGCATGCCGTCCGGCTTGGTAGTATCCCAGTTAATCTCTCCCTTGTAACCAGCGTGCTTGGCTACCAGTTCGGACAATTCCTTAATACTGACGTCATAACCCGGACCGATATTCATAAACTCAGCATTGCTCCAGTCATTCATCAGCATATAAACAGCATTGGCAAGGTCATCCACATGCATAAATTCACGTCTGGCTGAACCTGATCCCCAGCACTGTACGCTTTCAACATTATTGTCAGCGGCCTCACAGAAACGACGCACAAGAGCTGCCACGACGTGAGAGTTTTCCGGATCATAATGGTCATTGGTGCCGTAAAGGTTACAAGGCATCAGGCTGATCACATTAAACCCATACTGGGTGTTCAGGTAACAGCCAAGCTTGAATCCAGCTATTTTTGCCAGTGCATAACCTTCATTGGTCGGCTCCAGCGGCCCGGTCAACAGGTATTCTTCTTTCAACGGTTGCGGAGCTTCACGCGGGTAAATGCAGGAGCTGCCTAAAAAGCAGAGTTTTTTCACTCCGCTCAGATAAGCCTGATATATAACGTTGTTTTGAATCTGAAGATTTTCCAGCAAAAATTCAGCCTTGTAATCGTTATTGAACTTTATGCCGCCGACTTTTGCCGCGGCAAGCACCACGTATTCTGGATTTTCCTGTTCGAAAAACTCTTTTACAGCCTGTTGATTGCACAAATCCAGCTCACTTCTGGTCTTAAAAATCAAATTTGTGTAACCTGCGGCCTGGTACTTCCTGAGAATAGCCGAGCCGACCATTCCTCGGTGGCCGGCTATAAATATTTTTGCATTTTTTTCAATCATTTATTACTCCTTGTTAGTAAAAGTTGTCGCAAAAATCCTTATTGTAAAAAAATCCGGTAAATGCCCGGAATGTTAGTTATATTATAAAAGTTTTAAGAAAAGTGGCTCCGTTTAAAACCCGGTTGAATATTGCGGGTTTTTCAGCAACCTGAGGTCTCCCTCTGTCATAATTTTAACCAGTTGTTTGAATGCAACTATTGGTTCCCAGCCAATTTTCAACTTTGCTTTTGCCGGATTTCCAAGCAGCTGATTCACTTCAGCCGGACGGAAATACCGGGGATCAATTCTTACCACACTGTTGCCTGAAGTCATATCAACCCCGACTTCATGGATACCCTTGCCACGCCACTCTATTTTGCGCCCCACGCAACCGAATGCTTCCTCAATGAATTCTCTTACGGAATGCATTTCACCGGTGGCCACAACGTAGTCATCCGGTTCCGGCTGCTGCAGCATCATCCACATCATTTTCACATAGTCAGGTGCATAGCCCCAGTCTCGTAATGCATCAATATTTCCCATATAAAGGCACTCCTGCAGCCCCTGGTCAATCCTGGCAACTGCCATAGTGATTTTGCGGGTCACAAACGTCTCTCCGCGGCGAGGCGATTCATGATTAAACAAAATCCCATTACTGGCATGAAGCCCGTAGGATTCACGATAATTTTTTGTAATCCAGAACCCGTACTGCTTGGCTACGCCATAAGGAGAACGCGGATAAAACGGGGTTGTCTCAGACTGAGGCACCTCCTGCACCAGCCCGTAAAGTTCAGATGTGGAAGCCTGATAAAAGCGAGCGTCAGGCTTGGTTTCACGAATAGCGTCCAACATGCGCAACGTACCAATAGCATCCACTTCAGCAGTATACTCAGGGACGTCAAATGACACTTTAACGTGCGACTGGGCACCAAGGTTATATATTTCACACGGGTCAACTTTTTCAATGATACGGTTTAGATTACTGGAATCAGTGAGGTCACCGTGATGCAGAAACATTTTCACATTTTCATCATGACGGTCCCGGTAAAGATGGTCTATCCTGCCAGTATTAAAAGAGCTGGAACGCCTGATAATACCGTGAACCTCGTACCCTTTTTGGAGTAGAAATTCTGCAAGGTATGAACCGTCTTGACCTGTAATGCCTGTAATTAAAGCTTTTTTCATAGAGGAAGCCCGCATTTTTTCGTTATATTATCAATAAGTTACAAGTAAATAATGCCGCACATGCCAAACAGCATGCGCAAGTTTCGAATTGCTATCTTTAAATTTAGTTTATTAATGCCTAAAATCAAGAGGATATTAATGCCCGAAGAAGCAATGCGGCCGGGTTTTATATTACTAGAATGCGCAAATAATAGTGATATTATCTTCTCCGCCTTGAATTAATGCTTCCTTCATCATCTTATCAAGAGCATTCTGTGGAGAATCCAGACTCATAAATTCAAGCAGCTGCTCTTTACTGGTGTGTATGGTCAAGCCATCTGAACAGAGCAGGAACCGGGCGCCTGGCTTTCGCTTGAAAACGTTTATTTCAGGTTGCATGTTTTCAGTCGGTCCGACAGAGCGGGAGATCACATGGCTGAATGGATGAATCTTCGCCTCTCTTTCAGAAATTATTCCCTTTTGCACCAGTTCAGCTACAAAACTGTGATCTTGAGTCAACTGCTGTATTTTACCGTCGCAAACCTCATATATCCTGCTGTCCCCGGCGTGAGCTGTAATAACATTTTCAGAAGTAAATACGGCAGCTGCAATGGTAGTCCCCATCGGATGATCAAAATTTTTCCTAGAATTCTGGGCGAACAGGTCATTATTAACTTCGATAATCTGTTCATTCAGAAAATTTTTAATTTTCTCTACCGATGAGACATTCCCCATACGCTTTTTTTTCCAGGCGGAAACAAATCTCCGGCAGCATAATGTGCTGGCAATATCACCGCTCTGATGCCCGCCGATACCGTCGGTGACAACGGCCAGCGAACTGCTCTCCTGCGGGTAGTCCACATAACAGAAGCAGTCTTCATTTACCTCCCTTACCAGTCCGATGTGGGTTTCTCCGGCAAAAATCAGGTGATCAGGTTTCGGAGGGATTCTTTTGCTTTTTGATTTTTTTTTCATAATCATAACTAACTTTACGATGTTCCGGCAAAATGCTGCTGATTTGGCAGTCAGTCCTTATCCAGATCGTATTAACAGAAGACAATAATAGCATGTATTTGCAATATAGCAATAAAAAATGCCTTGCAGAGTTTTGAATTATCATCAGATTCTGCTATTGTTAATATTCTACAATTGTATATGTGTTCCAAATGTTGTTTTAGTATTTCAAATTAAAATACATAAAATACAAAAGGGTAAACATGAAAAAAGCAGCAGAAATCCGAAATTTCGTAGTTGCCGGCCACAGCGGCAGTGGAAAGACCTCACTGTGTGATTTGATCCTCTATAAGGCAGGAGCTGTCGCTCGCTGCGGCAGCGTTACCCAGAAAAACAGCGTATCCGATTATACTCCGGATGAGCAGGAAAAGCAGAGCAGTATTTATTCTGCTGTTATGAACTGTGAGTGGAAGGGTAATCAATTCTTCTTTGTAGATACGCCAGGTTACGGAGAGTTTATTGGGGAAGCCATTGCTCCGATCAATGCCGCAGACAGTTCTTTAATCGTTGTTGACGCAGTTGAAGGCATTCAGGTCGGCACTCTGCGCTCATGGAAGATCTCCCGCAAGGTTGGCAACCCCCGCATGGTTCTGATAAACCGCATTGATTGCGAACGCGCTGACTTCAACCGGGTACTCGGCCAGTTACAGGAAGCTTACGGCAAAACCGTTTGTGTACCGGTTACTCTGCCAGTCGGTTCCGAAGGCGACTTTTCAAAAGTAGTAAACGTTTTACGTGACACAGACATTCCCGAAGAAGTTGCTGATGATGCCGCCAAGTACAAAGAAATGCTGATGGATACCATTGCTGAATCTGACGAAGCTCTGATGGAGAAATACCTTGAGGGTGAAATTCTCACCGATGAAGAAATAGCCAGCGGTTTGCACTCGGCCATAGTAGCCGGCGATCTGGTTCCTGTTTACGCTGCCAGTGTTTCGAAAGATATTGGTATCGAAAAACTGATGGACAGTATCGGCAACCTCTTCCCAAGTCCGATTGACAAAGGTACCGCCATACTTGATAACGGCGAAGAGGAAAAAATTTCTGAAAGCGGCGACGCCCAGGCAATTGTCTTCAAATCAATTATTGACCCATTTATCGGTCAACTGACTTTTTTCCGCGTTGTTTCCGGTAAAATCAAATCTGATTCCGAATACTATAATGTTTCCACCAGCAGCAAGGAACGCTTTGGTACCATTATGGTAATGAATGGCAAGGAACAAAAACCGGTAGACGCGCTCGGCCCTGGCGGCATCGGCGCTATCGCCAAACTCAAAAATTCGCATATCAGCAATACTATTGGTTCAAGTTCTTCAGTCAAACCATTGCGTAAAATTGAGTTCCCCAACCCGGTCATGTCCTATGCCATTTCCGCTGTTAAAAGCGGTGAAGAAGACAAAATCGGCCAGGGTTTGAATAAACTTACAGAAAGCGACCCGACTATCAAAGTAGGCCGCGACAAGGAAACCCATGAAATGCTGTTGCGCGGCATGGGCGATCAGCATCTGGGCAATGTTGTCAAGAAACTTAAAGACACTTATAAAGTGGATGTTAATCTTGAAATCCCGAAAGTCGCATATCGCGAAACTATTATGGCCAATGGAGAAGGTCATTACCGGCATAAGAAACAGACTGGCGGCGCCGGTCAGTTTGCAGAGGTCTTTCTACGCATTGCACCTAACTCTGAAGGCTATGAATTTGAAAACAAGGTTGTCGGCGGTAACATTCCGAAAAACTTTATCCCTGCGGTTGAAAAGGGTGTTGCCGAAACTTTGCTGAAAGGGCCACTGGTCGGATGCCGGGTTGAAGATGTAAAAGTAACGGTCTATGATGGCAAATATCATCCAGTAGACTCTAATGAAATGGCATTTAAAATTGCTTCAAGAATGGCTTTCCGCGATGCCATGGCAAAAGCCAAGCCGGTTCTTCTGGAACCGATTATGAACGTCAAAATTATGATTCCTGACGATTATATGGGCGATATCTCCGGTGACCTCAATCACAAACGCGGCCGAATTCTCGGTATGGGCGTTGAAGAGGGACTGCAGGTCGTTAACGCAGAAGTTCCACTTGCTGAAATGGCTAAGTACGCCACAGAACTGCGCAGCATGACTCAGGGACGCGGCATTTTTGAAATGGACTTTTCACGTTATGAACAAGTCCCGACAAATGTCGCAAATGATATTATAAATGCACATCAGGCTGGACAGGAAAGCGATTAGTTCTGTTATAGTAATCTGTTGTTGGTATGGGCCCGGTTAATCCGGGCCCATTTTGTATAATTTGAGCTGGTAAATTGACAATTCTGGCCCTGTTATTGGCACTCTGAAGTGTCACTGTAATCAATTGTGGCAAGCTATATAGAAGCTCAGGTTATTTATCGGATATTGACAGCTGGAGCAACTTTTGAAAACGACTGTAAATGCGGTATAAAAAAGTATTATTTATCTTTTTTTCTGTGAAATGGCTAATATTATTGCAAAAATGCTGAAATTAAAGTCAAAAACATGTTAAATGATCACTTTTTTTATTGATAAATCACCACCCGGTTATAAATTAATATAAATTTAGTAATTTCCCACGTCAACTCAAAGAGGTGTGCAATATGACCGAAAAACTTCAAGGCCTTTTGGAAAAAATACGTGATGAAGGCCTCAAGAAAGCAGATGACGAGAAGCAGCAAATAATTTCAGCGGCAGAAAACAGTGCGACTGACATTATTAAAAAGGCGAAAGCAGAAGCGGTAAACATCCGCAAAAAAGCGCAGGAAGATGCTGAAAACCTTGAACAGCGTGCCCGTACGGCAGTCAGTCAGGCTTCCCGCGACATTATCCTGAAATTAAAATCAGAACTGCAGAAACGCCTCGAAAACATAATTCGCGATACTTCTGATGCGGCCATGACTCCTGAATTCATGGGGCAGCTGATCAAAGAGATGGCAATAAAATTTGTCAGCGCCAGTGAGGATGGACAAACTCTTGAAGTGCTGGTTGCGGCAAAAGACCGGGATCAGCTGGTAAAACTGCTATCTGGCAGCCTGGCGAAGTCTTTCAAAACCGAACCGCAGGTATTCCCGGATGATGAGATTGGCGGCGGATTAAAAGTTGGATTCAAGGGGAAAGACTTATTTTTTGACTTTACCGACGACGCGGTAACCGACCTGGTCTGTGGTTATGTCAGTCCGCGTCTCGCTGAAATCCTGAAAAAAAGGAAATAGGATAAATGGGCGGCTATTATTATCTGGTAAGTTCTTTGCCAATGCTTTTCAACGAGGCCGCGCCCCCGCTGACGATGCAGGAATTTTCAGAAGCATGTGGCGAACAGCTTTCTGAAAAAGATATGGCTATACTGGAGAAAATTACTCTGGTGCCGATTGCCGAGCAACGGTTTCCGGATAATTCCGCAGCGGAGGGCTGGCGCCGATGGGAAATTACGCTGCGCAATAGAATAGCTGTTCAACGTGCCCCGCACGGCAAAGACATAAGTGAATATGTGCTCTATGAAGATGACATTTTTTCGGAAATTGAAGTCGGAGTTCAGGAGGCCTTTGCTTTAAAGAACCCTTTGGAGCGTGAGCGTTTTTTTGATAAGATGCGCTGGCAGCAGCTCGACAACCTTGAAGCCTGCCATGATTTCGATCTGGACCGGCTGTGTGTTTACAAAATAAAACTGATGATTCTTGAAAAATGGGAGCCGCGAACCTCTGATAAGGGCAAATCCAATTTGGACACTGCTCTTGACCGGATTGACAGCAACTACAGTCGCGGCACAAAAACCGAACAGGAATAAGAAATTTCAAAAATATGACATAACGAAGGAGATTCACCGGAATGCAGGATAGCAATACTGGCAGAATCGTCGGGGTTAACGGCAATATGCTTACCGTTGAGTTCGACACTCATGTCACTCAGAATGAAGTGGCCTTCGCCCTGCTTGGGGACGAAAGGCTGAAATGTGAAGTGATTCGAGTCCGCGGAAAACGGGCTGACCTTCAGGTATTTGAAAACACCGCAAAGCTGAAAATAAACGACCAGATAGAGTTTACTGATGAGCTGCTGAGTGTTGAACTCGGCCCCGGCCTGCTCACCAGGGTTTATGACGGCTTGCAGAACCCATTGAACGATCTGGCTGAAAAATCCGGATTTTTTCTGCAGCGCGGCGTTTACCTTCCGGCACTGGATTATGAGTCAAAATGGGACTTTACCCCAACTGCCAAGGTAGGCGACAAAGTTAAATCAGGTGACTGGCTCGGATTTGTTCCTGAAGGCATCTTCAAACACTATATAATGACACCTTTTGACTTGAAAGGTGAATGGGAAATTGTTGAGATTACTGCCGGTGGTAATTACCGGATTGATCATCAGATTGCCATGCTGAAAGGCAAAAAGAATGAACTGAGAAAAGTCACCATGGTACAGTCATGGCCGGTAAAAATTCCGATCACCGCCTACAAGGAAAAGCTGCTGCCGACTGAAACCATGATTACTCAGCAGCGAATTATCGACACCTTCTTTCCGGTAGCTGTTGGTGGAACTTTCTGTACTCCGGGGCCATTTGGTGCCGGCAAAACTGTACTGCAGCACGCTCTGAGCCAGTTTGCTGAAGCTGACGTTGTTATTATTGCTGCCTGCGGGGAGCGCGCTGGCGAAGTAGTTGAAATTCTACGTGAGTTTCCCCACCTTGAGGATCCGCGAACTGGAAAGACTCTGATAGACAGGTCTATAATAATCTGCAATACTTCATCAATGCCGGTAGCCGCCCGTGAAGCTTCAGTTTATACTGCAGTGACTCTGGCTGAATACTACCGTCAGATGGGGCTTAACTGCCTGCTGCTGGCAGACTCTACTTCCCGCTGGGCACAGGCTCTGCGTGAGATGTCCGGCCGGCTTGAAGAAATCCCCGGCGAGGAAGCTTTTCCGGCTTATCTCGAATCTTTGATTGCCGGTTTTTATGAGCGCGCCGGGCTGGTACAACTTAATGATGGTGAAACCAGAGGTTCTATTACCATTGGAGGTTCGGTAAGTCCGGCCGGAGGTAACTTTGAGGAACCGGTCACTCAGGCAACGCTCAAAGTGGTAGGAGCTTTTCTCGGGCTGTCACGTGAGCGCTCCGATGCCCGCCGCTATCCGGCAATTCATCCGCTTGACAGCTGGAGTCATTATACCAGTATTGTCGACGCACAGCTGATTGCTGCTGCCCGCAACACCCTGCGCCACGGACACGAAGTAAACCAGATGATGAAGGTTGTCGGTGAAGAGGGAACTCATATTAAAGACTTTACGGTTTATCTAAAAAGTGAGTTCCTCGATTACGTCTACCTGCAGCAGAATACCTTTGACAAAGTTGACGGCGCTACTGACAAGGACAGGCAGCAATATGTGTTCAGCAAAGTAGTTGCGGTATTAAATGCTGAATTTGACTTTACTGACAAAGATATTGCCCGCCGCTATTTCCTTGAACTCCGCCAGATGTTCGTCGACTGGAACTACGCTGCAATTGACAGCGACGAGTTCAAAAAACTTGAAGCGGCAATTGATGCCAAACTCAAGGAGCACTGCCATGCGTAAAGTTTATCACAGAATTATACAGATAGCAGGTAATGTTATAACGGTTGAAGCTGAAGATGTCGGCTATAATGAACTGGCTGAAGTTACCAGCTCCCGTGGTACATCACTTGCTCAGGTAATCCGCCTGCAGGATGATAAAGTATTTCTGCAGGTGTTTGCTGGAAGCCGCGGCATAAGTACTGGCGATCAGGTGCGGTTTTTAGGCCATCAGATGCGGGTTTCATCTTCAGAAGATTTGCTCGGACGGGTTTTTAACGGCCGCGGCGCCCCGCGTGATCACCGACCGGAAATCCAGGAGGACCTGATTGAAATCGGCGGACCTTCTGTAAACCCCGCCAGACGTATTATTCCCCGTAATATGATTCGTACCGGTATTCCGATGATTGACGTTTTCAATACACTGGTTGAATCTCAGAAACTGCCGATCTTTTCGGTAGCCGGTGAACCTTACAATCAGCTGCTGGCACGTATTGCCCTGCAGGCTGAAGTAGACGTGATCATTCTGGGCGGCATGGGTCTCAAATATGACGACTACCTGTATTTCAAAAATACTCTTGACGAACAGGGAGCCCTGTCTCGTTCGATAATGTTTGTACATACGGCATCCGACCCGGTTGTTGAGTGTATGCTTGTTCCGGACATGTCGCTTGCCGTGGCTGAAAGTTACGCTCTTGAGGGAAAAAGAGTTCTGGTTCTGCTGACCGACATGACCAACTTTGCCGACGCGATGAAGGAAATCGCGATTACCATGGAACAGATTCCCTCCAATCGCGGGTATCCCGGTGACCTGTACAGCCAGCTGGCGGCCCGCTACGAAAAAGCCGTTGACTTTGACGGAGCAGGTTCTATTACCGTCCTGGCTGCCACCACCATGCCCGGTGATGATGTCACACATCCGATCCCGGACAATACCGGTTATATTACTGAAGGTCAGTTTTATCTGCGTAACGGCCGTATTGAGCCCTTTGGTTCTCTCAGCCGCCTGAAGCAGCAGGTAAACGGCACCACCCGCAGCGATCACCGTACTATTATGGATACCATGATTCGGCTGTATGCTGATTACAGAGAAACCCTGGAGAAGCAGTCAATGGGCTTCTCCATGAGCGGCTGGGACAACAAACTGCTTAAATACGGGGCGTTGTTTGAAAAGCGGATGATGGACTTATCGGTTAACATACCTCTTGAGGAAGCTCTTGATCTTGGCTGGAAGACCCTTGCCGAATGTTTTGACAAGGCTGAAACCGGCATCAAGACTGACCTGTTGAAAGAATACTGGCCCCAAAGCTGAATAAGGCGGTTGGATTATGCCCAAGATTAAACTTACAAAAACTGAACTCAAAACTCAACAGGATGCGTTGAAACAGTTTACCCGTTTCCTGCCGACACTGCAGCTGAAAAAACAGCAGCTGCAGCTGGAGATGCGTTTGAGCTCGGCTCGACTCAAGGAAAATGAGGATGTCCAGGAAAAAACGCGTTTGCGTTTAAACGCCTGGCTGGCTCTTTTCGGAGATGAGCAGACTGTGGAGCTTCTGCCAGAGTTGTTGAGTTTGAAAAGTATAGCTTCAGATGTGAGCAATATCGCCGGGGTCAACGTTCCGATTTTTATAAAGGCCAACTTTACTTTGGCTGATTATAACCTGTTCAAACTGGACAGCTGGATTGATGATGCCGTTGAGATGCTCAAAGAGCTAATTTCATTGCAGGAGGCGCACAAAATCCTTGAAGAACAGCACAGGTTGCTGTCAAAAGAACTGCGCACTACCACCCAGCGGGTAAATCTATTCGAAAAGGTCAAAATTCCGGAATGCAGGGAGAATATCCGCTGTATCAGGATATACCTCGGTGACCTTGATACCGCCGGGGTGGCCCGTTCGAAAATTGCTAAACGTAAATCACAGGAGGCGCAGCAGTTATGATTGTACCAATGAAAAAAGCACTCCTGTTATGCCTGATGCATGACCGGGTAAACGCACTTGAGAAACTGCGTGAACTTGGGGTTATGCATGTTGAAACGGAAACTCTGGCTGACACTGAAGACCGCTCAGAATTGCAAATGCTGCTAAGCGGTATCGAAAGAGCTGCCACTGTCCTGGAATCCCGGAAAGGTGAACATGACAAGCCTAAGGACGCGCTGACTCCGAAACAGACTTACAGAAAAGTTGCAGATTTGCTGGATGAGATGGGCCGCATTGACAAGGATATGGAAGTTATGCGGCGCAGTCACGAAGCGCTTTCCCCATGGGGAGACTTTTCAAATAAGCTGATGCAGGAGCTTGCGGACAAGGGCGTCAATGTTTACTGCTGTGAGGGCATGGAGGAAGTTTTTGACAAGCTGGCCACACAGAGTGACTTGACCGTTATCGAAATTGACCGTGAACACGGAACTGTACGTTTTGTTGTTGTTACTGAAAAGCAGATGACGGCGGAGGAGCTTCCGCTGGCAGTCCTGCCCAAGGACAGAAGGCTTCGTGACATTGACGGACATATGGTCAAACTGAAACGCCGTCTGGGGCAGATAAATACAGAACTGGATAAACTGGCAGCTCATGCCCACCAGCTCGAGCGTTTTGAGCTTGAAATAAGAGAGCGGCTTGAATTTTTGACTACCCGTGACAGCATGCAGTCCCACGAACAGATCGCCTCAATTCGAGGTTTTGTTCCGGCAAAGGAAGAAGAGCGGCTTACCGCAGCTGCCGAACAGCACGGCTGGGCTCTGCTGCTGGAAGAGCCGGCCCCTGATGACAGGGTTCCGACATTAATTACGATACCGAAAGCTTTCAGGTTCATTCAGCCCTTGTTTGAATTCCTGGGAATATCACCCGGATATAACGAAATTGATGCCAGTGTCGGCGTTATGTTTTTCTTTGTCATATACTTCGGCATGATTGTCGGCGATGCCGGCTATGGATCTATTTTCATGCTGATAACCCTTATTGCCAGAGCCAAACTGCGCGGAGACAAATATAAACTGCCTTTACGGCTGATGGGAGTATTGAGTGCATCAACTATGATCTGGGGCGGGCTCAGCGGCAACTGGTTTGGACTGAGCGCACCCGGCATAGAGTGGCTTTCCGGGCCTGCCAAAAACCGCAATATCCAGTTCTTCTGTTTTCTGCTGGCAGTCGCCCAATTGTCATTAGGGCATATCTGGCGTGCGATCCTGGCGGGAAATATTCGCAAGATACTTGGCCAAACCGGCTGGATTATTATCTTGTGGATGAACTTCTTTCTGACACTGGAGCTGGTTGTCGACCGGACCGGACAATTCCCGGGATTTATGCTTCCGCTTTACGGAGCAGGCGCATTTCTGGTAGCAACCTGCGATGTGAACTGGCGTGATCCGAGTGAAGTATTTAACCTGCCATTCAGTTTTATCAACAGTTTTGTTGACATGCTGTCCTATATCCGACTGTTTGCCGTCGGCATGGCCGGTTTCTACATTGCCTCCAGTTTCAACGGCATGTTTGCCTCATTACTGGAAGCCGGCTCCGGAGCCTGGATAATTCTGGCAGTTGTTCTTGGACTGGTTGTAATCCTGTTCGGGCATCTTTTGAATATTGCATTATGCATGATGGGCGTTCTGGTTCACGGTGTTAGGCTCAATACTCTGGAATTTTCAAACCATATCGGTTTGACCTGGTCTGGTACTGAATTTAAACCATTTAAAAAGAATATTATTTCAAACAAGGAGAAATAAAATGGATACTTCTATTGTCTTTAAAGCACTTGGTGAAGCCGGTGGTTACGCAGCTGTAGGCCTGGCGGCAATCGGTTCAGCAATCGGAACCGGAGTCGCGGGCAGCTCCGCAATCGGCGCCTGGAAAAAATGCTATGCCCATAATAAGCCCGCCCCTTTTCTGCTTCTGGCTTACGCGGGAGCACCGCTTTCTCAGACAATTTATGGTTTGATCATGCTGATCTTCATAAAAGGTAAACTGGCTGAAACTCCTGAACGCTGGCCCCTGTACCTGGTAGTGGGAATTTTCGGCGGAATAGCAATGGGTGTTTCTGCCTGGTATCAGGGAAAAGCTGGTGCCGGCGGCTGTGATTCTTTTGCCGAAACTGGAAAAGGTTTTGCCAATAACCTTATGGTACTGGGTATTGTTGAAACAGTAGCTATTTTCGCACTGGTTTTCTCTCTACTCATTCTGTAAAGTATATTATATTTCTGGCGCGGTTTTTAACCGCGCCTTTTTTTTTGGTAAGATTAAGCGGTGAGTAAAAGTTTACGGTGGAGCGTCAAGTTTTTTCTTGGATTTGTCCAGCAGGAACTGATCGAAACCATAGAAGTTCTTGGCCGGGGTACCGATACCGCTGTCATGTTTTTTCAGGTCGTCTTTGACTTCCTTGATTGAATTGTAAATTCCTTTTTTAGGCAACTGTATATCCGGCGGAGAAGGCAGGCAGTCAATTACTGCAACCAGCTGCGATTTCTTAGTAATTTCAGATTCAGTTGTAAAAGCCCAGCCCAGAACCGGGATACTGCCAAGCCAGGGTACTTTGCTGACACTGCGCACGACGGTCATTTTTTCCAGCCCGCCGATTATGAAACGCCGGGTATTGGTATTGAAAATCACCTGGGTTTTCAGCTCAGAGCGCGAGGTACGCGGACGCCCGTTGCTTTTAAAACCAATGAGATTTGTGTTGCTCATATTTATTTCCAGAGTAGTGGCATTGTTGCAGACAACCGGCTTCATTGTCAGCACAAAGCCATACTCTCCGGGCTTGGTAATCCTGGTGACATTGCGCTCAATAACATACTCCTGATCTGTAGAGTAATCAGTTAGACTCACCCAGCCGAGAGTTCCGTTGGCAGTGTCCACAACCTGATATTGCTGGATATCCACATTCAAGGCATTGGTGTTTTTTCCCAGGCTTTTATTGGCTTCCAGGTCAAAAAAGACCGCGTTTACGGAGTTCGGGGCAATCTGCAAAGTAAAATAAAACTTGCCTTCAACCTGCGAGCGTGCTGACATGAAATCAAGCGTGACATTCGCCAGACTGCCGCCGGCATTATCCCGAACGTCAATACGATGTCCGTTTACTGGATCTATGGCATTATTCAACCGGTAGTCTCCAAGATTAGGATTCAGCTCATTATTTGACACCCAGCTGACGCTTTGCAGGTTCAAGTACTGCTGCAGCACAGCTTGATTTGGAATTGGTTGTCCGTCCTGAATCCGTGCCAGACTGGTGATGGCAGAGATTGTACCAAGCATGTTATTCATCAGCAGCAGCTGACCAGTTGTAAGAATTTTGGCTTTACTTTTGGTCACCAGAAAATCAAGGTATCGGGTATTCCATTTGGGGTTAAAGTTCACATAGCGGGAATTACTGGTATTCACAAAGAAGTTACCAACATTCTCATTGATAAAGTCCCAGCCATTTGTGTAGCGGGCTGCTATTGCAAAAAGATCGGTTCCAGGACCGTTTTTCCAAGCCTGAAAGTCTGCACCTACCTGACCGTCATTTTCAAAATTAAGTTCATAAATCTTATATTTAACCAAAGCCTGCGGCCGAGGTGTATCGTAAAGCCTGAGCATACGCTGCACGGTCTTTACCGCAAACGGCGATTCATAGAAGAACAGTGCGTTAAGGCCGGTATCCACGTTTACAATACCTTGACCTCCTTCAAGTTCAAAAAAGTCATTTGCATGGTATAAACCAACGTTGAATATGACATCCCGCAGCCTCAAAGCATCCCAGTATTTCGGGAAATACAGCCAGTAACGCCTGCCGGCATAAACCGACAGATACGGTTTGTCCAGGATACGGATCAATTCATCCAGCGGCATACCGACAATAGTATTCCCAAAACGATAGTCTTCAGCAGATACGATTATCATTCCGGTACCGTCCATGTACTTAATAGCCTCAGCCTTGGTCGGGCTGGTACTGACCCTGCGGGCACTGATTGCAGCACTGATATACGGCAATATTTCGTATGGATCGGCATATTTCAGAACATATACTCGCGTCAAAACGCTCGGATCATTGTTCGTGCTGATAAAGTGGACCTGCTCGGTTTTTTTATCAATATCGACCTTCAGCAATGGCAGTACCTGTGTCCGGCGAGATGGCGGGGTCGGAGCATTTACAATCGCAGGGGTTTGATTAGGATTGAAAACACCGGCATCAACGTTGGTTGCAATCTGGGCGACAAGGGGTAAGGCTGCTGTGCAGCAAACAGCCGTAAGAACCAGAATCTTTAAAGTTTTCCGCCTAATCATTCGATTTCACCTGCACGCTCTGCCTCCATTATTTCTGATGCCTCGATAACCCTGCCGGACCACCTTGACAAGTCCATAGAAGGAGCTATCGGATCAACCTGCATCGTAATAAATATTTTTGCTTTTGCTTTGGATAAGGAAGTACTGCCGAACAGGTAGCCGACTATGGGCAGGTCACCCAGAAACGGAATGCTGTCCTGCTGACGTACATAAACATCTTTTTCATAAGTGCCGATTATTTTTTCCGTACCGGCTTCAATTGTGAGCCAGGAGCTGAAATTCTGCTTATTAATAATCGGCTCTCCCTGATTGGTTTTTTCAACTGTATCATTAATCTGCAACGTCCACCCGGCAATGAGGATCGCTCCCGCAGTGGCATTGTCATTAAATGAGATAATCGGCTTGGACAGGAAAAAGAAATAATCTTCATTATTCAGGCTGTCAAGCATGATATTGTTGTCTTCGTCCTTCTGGATAGACTCATACCGCGGGGTGAACTTGAGCCGGTATTTGGCATTGTCGTAACCACCGGAACCGGGATCCGCAAACAGGTCATTGACAACGGTAAGCGAACCTGATACAGACGTTCTGGCTCTGCCTTGCTGTTTCAGCAGCCGCAGAAAAGTTGCATCAAACTGCGGGGCTACCAGAAATGCCCCGTAACCAAGGTTGGACAGAGGACTGTTGCTGATTATATTCAGAGCACTGGACAGGTTGGTAAATGATTTGAAGTCGAGATACTGAAAGGCAGTGCTGAAAAGCTTGGCCCCTGGGCCGTTTTTCCAGCTGATATAATCAATACCCAGTTCAGTGAAACTATTTTCGTAAAGGACATAGGTATTAAGCCGCACCTGCAGCTGCGGTACCGGCCGGTCAACCGCTTTCAGGAAATTCATAAAGTTACGCCCGCTGGAAAGTGAATTTTTCCAGTAAAACATATTGTGCTGCGGATCAAAGAAGCTTATCCCGAACTGAACTGCGGCAAAAAGAGCTTCCCGCATGTTATCTGTTGCGCGGTAGTTGGCGTAATAGACAAAACGGTGAATACCGTCACCGTCAACGATCTCATTATTAGGTCCTTTTATCTTGCATGGACGATCCATTTTCTGAATCATGTCAACGATATAGGGCATAACTTCAACCCCGGTACTTACAACAAGATACTGCTCATCACCGTAGGCGTAATCAAGCCGCTGAGCTATTGATTCTCCGTTGAAACGTTTTACCGCGCCAACCACCCATGGCTGAAGATCCGTAGCGTCCATATGCTCCAGCTTAAAGATACGGGTGGTCATGTATTTCTGGTTGCGGTCTTCATTGAAGATTATGGTTCGAACGCCCTTCTGGGCAAAAAGAGGGGTAGTTTGAGTAAGCAGACAAATTATGAGTAAAGCAACTTTTACAACTTGTTTTACCACCTCTTACCCCTCTAATTAACTATCAGCACGGAATGGGTGACCGTCGCTACAAATTTTAAGGCCGAAGGGAGGTTTTGAGCCTCCCTGCCGGACATCATCTCAATTCGATATCAAGCTGGGCAGCCATTCTGCTGCGAAGCTTTTCAAAGGCACCATTTACCTCTTTGTCGGTAAGAGTTCTCTCAGGATTTCTGAAAGTTAAAGTATATGCCATACTTTTCTTATCGACACCCAATGTCTCCTTATTATAGAAAATATCAAAAATTTCAACTTTTTCAAGGTTTTTTACCCTTGCTGACGCAATAAAATCAATGACTTTTTGATGTTCCAGCGAATTATCGGCTATAAAAGCGACATCTCTGGTGGTCGAAGGATACTGTCCAACCGGTTTATAATAGATATTTCCGGTTTTGCCTTCGAGCAGATTTTCCGCCTCTAGCTGCGCTGCGAAAATCGGAAATTCGGTACGCAGACCTTTAGTAAATTCTGGTGCCAGCATGCCAAGATGCCCTGCCACCTTTCCGTCAATAAGCAATGCGGCGCATTGTCCAGGAGCAAAACGGCCGTCAACAGCCTTTTCAAACTTGTAATTGACAATATCACGGCGCTCCAGCAGCGCTTCGACCATGCCTTTGATGTCATAGAAGTCAAAAGTTTCCTTAAGTTCATCAGAAAAGCGCTCCGGCCGGCGTTGTCCGCTGAGAATCATGCATATTTCGACCCGCTCCTCAGGAAATAATTTACTGTTGCCACAAAATACTGATCCCATCTCAAATAAACGCATGGTGGTGTTCTTGCGCGAAACATTACGCTCAACAGTATCAAGCATTTCACCGAACAATGACGGGCGCATACAGGCCAGATCGAGACTGAGGGGATTATCTATCTTGATCAGGTCATCTGAATTAAAGCGGGTGTCTCGCAAGGCTGAATCTTCATTAACCATACTGTAATGCAGACACTGATACAGTCCAAGTGAAATCAAATCGTTTTGCAGGTTCTCATAGTCTAAATATGAATCATCAGCTATTGAAGCAGCGTTTTTGCCGACAACCGGAAGCACCGGTACCTGATCAAGCCCATGAATACGGGCAACCTCCTCTGCCAGATCAGCCTCGCGCTGCACATCCAGGCGGAATTGCGGCGGAACAACAACACACTTTTCTGGAGTAACTTCAGAAACTGTAAGACCAAGCCGGCTGAAAATATCCACTATTTCAGCATTTTCAATCTCAACGCCAATCAGCTTACGAATATTTTCAAAACCACATGAAACCGGAGCGGGTTCAGGCCTCTGTCCCTGTACATCAGCCAAATCGGTAACCAGCTTACCACCTGCCATTTCCAGAATCATCGACACCGCCCGGTCGCTGGCTGTTTCCACCATATCCCAGTCAATACCGCGTTCGAAACGATAAGAGGAGTCTGATGACACACCCAGTTCACGCGAAGTCGCTCGAATATTTGCGGTTGAAAAAGCGGCACTCTCGAGCAGAATATTTACGGTACTGTCAGTTACACCGGAATCAAGTCCGCCCATTACCCCGGCCAGACACATGGGCTTTTCAGCATCGGCAATTACCAGATGCCGATTCTGCAGCTCCAGTTCAGTCCCGTCCAGCAGAGTAATTTTCTCTTTTTCAGCTGCACGCCGGACAACGATACGGTTTTCAGCCAGCAGGTCAAGGTCAAAGGCGTGAAGCGGCTGGCCCAGCTCGTGCAGAACAAAATTAGTTATGTCTACAATGTTATTAATTGGGCGCAGACCAATACTCAACAGACGCTCTTTAAGCCATTCCGGGCTTTCATCGATTTTTACATTGCGGATAATGCGGGCCGTATAACGCGGACAGAGTTCCCTGTCTTCGACTGTTACCAGCTTATCATTGTTTTCCGGAGAGGCGGGGATCGAAACGGAAAATTCAGGCATTTCGGCAGCCTTGCTGAACAGACACGATACATCTCTGGCCACACCCCAGTGCGAAAGCCAGTCGGGACGGTTCGGAGTAATTTCCACATCAAATACCGTGTCACCGGCAAAAATTTCACCCAGTGGAGTGCCTGCCGGGTGCTCAGCGTCAAGTTCCATCAAGCCGGAGTGATCGCCGTCAAGTCCAAGCTCATCACTGCTGCAGAGCATACCGAAAGACTTTTCGCCGCGCAGCTTGCCTTTCTTGATTTTAAATTCTTTTCCTGATTCAGGATCTACAAATACGGTGCCAATTGTCGCCAGCGGAACTTTCTTGCCGGCATCACAATTTGGAGCGCCACAGACAATCTGCAATTCATCCTTACCGTCAAAAACCTTGCACACAGACAGCTTATCTGCGTTAGGATGCTGGTTGCGTTCCAGAATTTCACCTACTACAATACCGTCAGGTATTAGTTTCGCAGTTTCAATTGCTTCAACTTCAATTCCGGCCATAGTCATTTTTTCAGCCAGTTCATCGATGCCGCAATCTATTTTTACATATTCTTTAAGCCAGTTATATGATACTTTCATTTTTAGTCCCCTCTTAAAACTGTTCCAGGAATCTTACATCATTTTCGTAGAGCCAGCGGATATCGCTTATACGGTAGCGGAGCATGGCCAGACGCTCAACGCCCATTCCAAAAGCAAAGCCGCTCCATTTCTCAGGATCGTAACCGACATTTTTGAGAACATTGGGATCAACCATCCCGGCTCCAGCGATTTCAAGCCAGCCGGAGTTCTTGCAAACCGGACATCCTTTACCTTCGCACATGATGCATGAAAAATCATACTCAACACTGGGTTCTGTAAATGGGAAAAAATGGGGACGAAGCCTGACTTCAACTGACGGACCGAACATTTCGTGGGCAAACGCCCGCAACACACTCTTCAGGTCAGCCAGCGACACATCTTCATCAATATAAAGCCCTTCAATCTGATGAAAGTTCATACTGTGGGTCGCATCAGGAGTATCCCTGCGAAAGCAACGCCCCGGAGCAACGATGCGCACCGGCGGTTCCTGACTTTCCATAACACGTATCTGTACCGGGGAAGTCTGGGTACGCAGCAGCCTGCCATCAGCAAAGTAAAAAGTATCGCCCGGATCACGTGAAGGGTGATCCTTAGGAGTGTTCAGAGCATCAAAATTGTGATAAACCGTCTCAAGCTCAGGTCCGGAAGCAACAATAAAGCCCATCCTGCGAAAAACCGCAACAGCATCATCAATAATTTTTGTCACCGGATGTTTACGTCCGACCTTCCAGCGGCGTCCAGGAAGAGTGAGATCAATCTCTTCACCATCTGATTCTGCAGTCCCTGCATTCAGGCGTTCATTGGCGGCATCCAGCAACTTCTGAAATTTCTGCTTGGCGACGTTAAAGGCAATTCCAGTGTCCTTACGCTGTTCAGGTGCTACATTTTTCATTTCCTTGCTGAGAGCCGGGAAGAGCCCCTTGCGTCCGAAAATGTCGACTCTGACTTTTTCGATTTCGGCTTCGGAAGCGGCCGCCGCCAGGCGCTGTTCCGCGTCAACAAGAGCCGCATCAATCTTCTCAATAATTGGATTGGACATAATTTTCCCTTGTAGATATTCAATAAATGGTTTAAAACTTCAGGTTTCAGGTTCTGGCAGTTATCAACCTGAAACCTGAAGCTTCAAACAAAACGTTTATAAAAACAAAAAGAAGCCTGAAAGGAGCATAAGACTGCCTTTCAAGCTTCGCGTAAAATCAAAAAATTATCCCGCCGGGATTATTACTTGGCCTGGGTCACTTTTTCAACCAGAGCTTTGAACTCCTGTGGTTCGGTGACGGCCAGGTCGGCGAGAACCTTACGGTTCAGCTCGATACCAGCCTTTTTAAGACCGTTCATAAATCGACTGTAATTAGTACCGTTCATACGGCAAGCAGCGTTGATTCTCACTGTCCAGAGACGACGATACTGGCGTTTTTTCTGCTTACGGCCAACGTAAGCGTGCGCCATTGCCTTATCGACAGCGTCATAAGCGGTACGAATCTGTTTGCTGCGGCCGCCGTAAAATCCTTTGGCCTGTTCCAGAACTCTTTTACGACGTTTGCGTGATGCTACTGCACAAGTAACTCTAGCCATTATTCAATCCTCCCGATTAAAGGCCGTAAGGCAGCGCTGCCTTAATGCGGTTTCTTTCAGCACTTGATACGGCTCCGTCTTTTCTCAGGCGGCGTTTACGCTTAGAGCTTTTCTTGGTCAGAATATGACGGCTTCCGGCTTTATTATGACGATATTTGCCGGTGCCAGTCTTCTTGAGCCGCTTGGCGGCACATTTTCTGGTTTTCATCTTAGGCATTGTTTTGTCTCCTTTGTTTTTCAGGATGAACTTATTACCGGTACGGCAAATGCCTTTGGCCATTACCGGTGTTATCAAATTACAAATGAACAGCTAATGTAGCCTGTCAGCAAAAAAAATCAATCCGCAAAACACAGATTTGCGGATTAATATTGAAAAAAGTCCGGAATAAAACTCAAAGCAGCATATTTAATGCTTGGATGGCGCAAAAGATACTGAAAGATTGCGACCCTGGAACTTAGGCCGGTTTTCGGCCGTTCCGGCTTCCTTCAAATCATCTATTACTTTATCCATGACCTCATATGCCAGATCTTTGTGTGCCATTTCACGGCCTCGAAGCATAAAAGTAATCTTTACCTTGTAGCCCTTGCCGAGAAACTGCAAAGCATGATTAATCTTGTACTCATAGTCATGCTTGTCGATATTCACATGGAATTTGACTTCCTTGACTTTTTGAGTCAGGTTATGCTTGCGCTGTGCCTTATGGCTTTTCTTATGCTCATAGAGGAGCTTCCCGTAATCCATGATCCGGCAGACGGGCGGTTTCGCCTTTTCCGCGACCAGAACCAGGTCTAAACCAGCGGCATTGGCCTTTGTTCTGGCGTCAGGCAAGCTGACAATTCCTATTTGTTCTCCATCCGCACCGACCAGTCGTACCTGCTCGGCTTTGAATGAGCGGTCATTGGGTTTTAGCAGCGTAGCGATGTCAAATCCCTCCATTTATTATGGTTTAACAATGAGCCCACTCAGGCTCAACTTCTTTTAAATATAAATTAACTGATTTTGTTATCAACCTCGTATCGCATTTTTTCTGCGACTTCTGCAATAGTCATCTCACCGAGCTGACCTTCGCGGCGATTTCTTACCGCTACTTTGCCGGCTTCAACTTCGCGTTCTCCCATGATAAGCATGTAAGGAGTACGGTCATGGCGGGCGTCTTTAATTTTAGCGCCGATGGAAGCTGAACGGTCATCCACTTCAACGCGCAGACCTTTTGCCCGAAGCTCATCACGAACCTTCCAGGCATAATCGTGCTGATTTCCAGTTATGGGCATGATTTTTGCCTGTACTGGAGCCAGCCACAACGGAAATGCACCTGCATAGTGTTCGACAAGTATTCCGAAGAAACGTTCCAAAGAACCGAAAAGTGCCCGGTGTACCATAAACGGCCGGTGTCGCTGCCCGTCCTCACCAATATAGTTCATATCGAAGCGTTCAGGCAGATTAAAATCAAACTGAATTGTGGTAGTCTGCCATTCACGGCCAATTGCGTCTTTCACTTTCAAGTCAATCTTAGGACCGTAAAAAGCACCGCCGCCTTCATCAAGTTCGCAGTCCAGTCCGGCTTTTTCAACAGCTTTTTCAAGTGAAGTCAACGCTTTTTCCCAGCGCTCCGGGTCACCAACAGCTTTTTCCGGGCGAGTAGCCAGATATGGCTTGATTTCAGTAAAGCCAAAAGCTTTCCATATACTCAGGCTGAACCGCAGAACTTCCGCGATTTCATCTTCAATCTGCTCCGGAGTACAAATAATATGCGCATCATCCTGAGTAAAGCCCCTGACCCGCAGCAGCCCATGCAGCACACCGCTTTTTTCATAGCGGTAAACAGTCCCAAGCTCGGCCCAGCGCAGCGGCAGTTCACGATAGGAGCGCAGTTTGGACTTGTAAATTTCAATATGAAAAGGACAATTCATAGGTTTGTTATAATAATCGACATTGTCAATTTCCATCGGGGCATACATGGCGTCCGCATAAAAATCAAGATGCCCGCTGGTTTTCCAGAGGTCACTGCGGCCGATATGCGGAGTAAACAACTGATCATAACCGTTGCGGTAATGCTCATCACGCCAGAAGCTCTCAAACTGATTGCGGATAAAAGCGCCTTTAGGGTGCCACAGCACCAGACCTGGACCGACATTCTCAGAAAAGCTGAACAAGTCCAGTTCCTTTCCCAGTTTACGATGGTCACGCTTTTTAGCTTCTTCTATCTGTTCAAGATACTTTTTCAGTTCTTCTTTACTCGCAAAGGCAGTACCGTAGATACGCTGCAGCATCGGGTTCTGCTCATGCCCCTTAAAATATGAGCCGGCGACATTCAATAGTTTAACCGCGCCGATTTGTCCGGCATGGTCAACATGCGGACCGCGGCACAGGTCGGAAAAATCACCGCAACGGTAAAAAGTGATACGGTCTCCTTCCGGAATATCACTGAGCCGCTCCAGCTTAAAAGTCTGGTTGTCGCCTTTGAGCATATGTTCGGCTTCTTCACGAGTAAGTTCAAATTCTTCAAACTCAAGCTTCTGCCCGATCATTTTCTTCATGGCCTTTTCAATCTTCTTCAGATCTTCCGGCGTCAAGCGATGCTCCAGGTCAAAGTCGTAATAAAAGCCATCGTCAGTAGACGGGCCTATGTCAAACCTGGCATCGGGAAAGAGTTTTTTAACTGCCGCTGCCATAATGTGAGCGGCACTGTGTCTGATTGTTTCAATCGGGAAATTACTCATGATTTCAACCAAAAAATATTTATGTTATTATTCATTAAATTTTTATATAATAAAACCTGATCACCAGTTTACAAGCTGCAATAGCCCGTGATCACTATCAAATAGCACGACCAAATCCCAGCAAGCCGCATTCCGCACTGAATTTACTCAGAACATCCGTTCCTTCAAAAAAAAGTTAACTGCTCCGGCGGCGGCTCAATAATGTCCCTTACCGGTGCGAACGTCCTGCGGTGAACCGGACTGACTCCGTGCTCTTTTAAAGCCTTTAAATGCCCGGCAGTGCCATAACCCTTGTGATCAGCAAAACCATACTCTGGAAACTGTTCCGCGTAAATACCCATCAGTTCATCGCGGTGTACTTTTGCCAGAATACTGGCGGCAGCAATGCTTGCTGACTTTGAATCTCCTTTTACAACAGCCTGACTAGGACAGGGCAAACCGGGTACCGGACGACCGTCCACCAGTATGAAATCCACATTTTCAAGTTTCTCAACCGCCTGACGCATTGCAAGGTGGGTTGCCTGCAGAATATTGATTTTATCAATAGTAGCCGCATCGACTACTGCAATTGCATACTGCACTTCAGGCACCCTCATCACCGCATCGCGAAGCGCAAAGCGCTTTTCCTCAGTCAGCTGCTTGGAATCGTTCACGACAGGAATCTCAGCAGTTCTCGGGAATACCACCGCGGCAGCCACTACCGGCCCCGCCAGCGGTCCCCTGCCCGCTTCATCAATTCCAGCCAAAAAAGAAAACCCCTCTGCCCATTTGGAGTTTTCCAGGGAGAGGAGTTTGCTGTCTGCAGATAAGAAATCCATTTGAATTTCCGGTAGTTGCCTTAGTTGTAGCGACGCTCTTTAACTTTAGCAGCCTTACCAATTTTATCTCGCAGGTAGAACAGTTTAGCTCGGCGAACTTTACCGCGGCGAATAACTTCAAGTTTTTCGATACGCGGGCTGTTCAACGGGAAAACACGTTCAACTCCCTGGCCATAGGCAACGCGACGAACCGTAAAGGTTTCAGATACACCGCTGCCACGGCGGGCGATAACAGTACCAGTGAAGACCTGAACACGCTCGGTGTTGCCTTCTACGATCTTAACGTGAACTTTTACAGTATCGCCAATTGCGAATTCAGTCACGTCACTTTTACACTGTTCCTGATTTATTTTGTCAAGAATATTCATTTATCAACTTGCCTCCAAGTTTATTTTATACAGTCGAATCTTTATCACGCCACAGGTCTGGTCTGCGGTCACGGGTTCTTTGTTCAGCCTGTTGTCTGCGCCATTGGGCAATCTTTCCATGATCCCCTGAAAGCAGGATATCCGGTACCTTCATGCCACGAAATTCCGGTGGTCTGGTATACTGTGGATATTCCAGCAAACCGTCAGCAAATGATTCATCCATACTGGATTCGTCACTTCCGAGGACTCCCGGCAACAGCCTGATGATGGCGTCACTCATAACCATTGCAGCCAGATTGCCGCTGGTCAGAACATAGTCGCCAATCGAGTATTCTCTGTCAATCAACGCGATGCGAACCCGTTCATCCACACCTTCATAATGTCCGCAGACAAATATCAAATGCTCGTAAGTTTTGAGCTCCTGTGCTGCCTGCTGATTAAATTTTTCACCCTGCGGTGAGGTCAAAATCACCAGTGAATTTTCTGTCCTGACAGCTTCTACAGCCTCAAACAGCGGTTCAACTTTCATCAACATTCCAGGGCCGCCGCCATAAGGCTTGTCATCCACAGTGCCACGCTCGTCATGAGCATAGTTTCTCAAATCGACCGTATTTATCTCAACCAGGCCGTTCTTTCTGGCCCGGCCGATTATGCTTTCATCAAACGGTCCGAAAAAGATATCAGGAAACAGAGTTATGATATCGATGCGCAATTTTAATCAACAACCTCGACTGTAACCCGTTTTTTCAAGCGCCCGGCAGCTCCGCTGACGAGTGAACGAATAGCCATAATGGTCTTGCCGCGCTTACCGACAATTTTGCCGACATCCTCTTTCTTACAGTCAATCTTTATAACGTTCGAATCTTTGCCGATTTCAGAACTGACACGGACAGCGTCCGGCTGATCTACCAGAGCGCGGACAATGTAATCAACAAAACTTTCCAGATCGCGCATTCCTTTGTCAGCAGGCAATGTACTGCTGTCGGCGTTCCCGCCGGCAAATAGTTTCAAAAACGATTTTAACATTTAATTAAACCTCAAAGTACTGATATTATCAGCTTTTATTCAGCAGCGGCTTCTGCAGCTTCTGCGGCGGCTTTAGCTTTGGCTTCTTCTTCAGCCTTGGCCTTGGCTACAGCTTTTTTGGACGGCTTTACCGCTTTCTTTTTATCGCTGAGTTTTTCGCCTTTTTTAGCGCGGTCAATGATTGCCTGAACTGTTTCGCTTGGTTCTGCACCTACAGAAAGCCAGTATTCAGCACGTTCGAGATCAAGTTTCTCATCTTTGCGGCGCGGATCGTAGAACCCGAGTTCCTCAATTGCTCTACCGTCTCTTGCAGAACGCTTGTCCATGGCTACAACACGGAAGCAACTGTTGTTTCTGGCACCGGTTCTTTTAAGCCTAAGTCTTACTGCCATAACTTTTTAAACCTCTTGTTAAAACTTATTTTGCAGTTTGTGTTTATTATCATTTAATAACGAACCAACTCTCAGATGCAGCCGCTTGAGAAGATTTTTTTCTTTAAACCGGTTCGTTTTACATCACAAAATTAAAAAATTATCTGTGCACAGAGCTACTACTGCACAAAGAGCGTATAATATACCTTGACTTTCCACCCCTGCAAGGGCTTATAGATATTTTTTAAAAAATTTGTTTTCATGCAGTGCGCAATCAGCTTTAATTAATGGCTTCCGGCAACTGTTTCTTACGTGGTATCTCCACGGTATGCAACGAGTTCAGTCGCCAGCTCTCATCATCTGCACTGATGCCGGTAAGGCAAATAAAGCGCTGACCCGGCCTGACAACCTTAAGCTCAATCAACAGTTTACCCAGTATTTCAAGCGACTTGTGGGCATCCTGCTGCTTCTTTGGCTGCGGTCCGTCAAGCAGCAGCGGGGTGACATTATTAAACGCCGCCATCCTGTAATATGTTTCTTTCACATGTGTGGCCGCAAAAATTTTACATTCCGGTCGATACTTTGCCAGTATCCTGGCATTTTCCCCGTCTGTAGTAATTACGGCAACCGCTTCTTCATTAAGTTCGTGAGACAACATTGACGCCGCCAGACACATGGCATGACTGACTTCAAGGTTATGATTCAAAGCAATATCCATCAAATATTGTTCTGTTACCGCAATCTGCTCAGCCTCATCGGCAATATTGCGCATGGCTTTTACCGCGTTAGGCGGATTGTATCCGACCGCAGTCTCATTGGACAGCATAATTAAATCCGTACCGTCAAGGATACTGTTGGCGACATCGCTGACTTCTGCTCTGGTCGGAAGCGGGTTGTGAACCATGGAGCTCAACATTTCAGTCGCGACAATGGTCAGTTTGCCCTTGGAGTTAGCCCGACTGATTATACGTTTCTGAGCAACAGGAACTTTAGCAAAGGAAATTTCGTCTGCCAGGTCACCGCGGGCAACCATGACACCGTCTGCAACATCAAGAATTTCCTCGAGATTATCCAGGGCTTCAGGCTTCTCAAGCTTGGCTATAACGGGTATCCCGGCTTTTTCCTGCTTTTTCAACAAGCGCTTCAGGTCCCGCAAGTCTTTGCCGCTGCGCACGAATGACAATGCCATATAGTCAACCCCGAGCTCAGCACCAAAAACCGCATCGGCCCGGTCTTTCTCGGTCAAAGCCGGCATCGCGATCTTGGTATATGGCAAGTTTATGCCCTTACCGGTTTGAATGGTACCCCCGGATTCAACCTGGCAGATGACCTGCTTTTTATCCGGCACCACCCTCTTGACTTTAAGTACAATCTGACCATCCATCATCAGAATACGCTTGCCTGCAGCGGTATCATCGGCAATGCCCGGGTAAGTTGTAGGAAGCTCATATTCCTGGACATGCTCACTTTTGCCAGTCAGGGTTAAAGTCGATCCGGACTTTACAGTTACCGGTTTTTCAAGCTTGCCTACCCGGATTTTAGGCCCTTGCAGGTCCTGCATTATAGCAATTGCAGTTTTAAGCTTACGGGCGGTTTTGCGTATCCGATTAAATTTGGCACGATGTTCTTCATGGGTGCCGAAGGAAAAGTTCAGTCTGAAGACATTGACACCGGCTTTAATCATTTTCTCAATCATGGCAGCAGATTCACATGCCGGCCCGACTGTCGCAATAATTTTGGTTTTCATGGTATATCTTCCTACATAATTATATTGCAGCGGGCGCGGCAATGCCGGCTGCTTCACATATTATTAATATGTCTCATTATCAGAGTTGCCGCCTTGTTCCCATACAGGTTTCTACCGAGCTCCGAAAGTTTGATATAATCATCGCCCACCAGATCACGCCAGGTTCCGCCAGGGATGTCCAGCTGCGACATATCATGAAACTCCACATTGCATTCCTGGGCCGCTTTTCTGGCCGCTGCGTTGTATTCCATTACTTTTTCCGGATAAGTTTTACCATCGGGAAGGATGAACACTGGAGCCGGCTGGTGATTGCCGAAAATAATGACCTTGGCCGGAATACCTTTGCAGCGCACAATCATTTCCTTCAGGTGAGCCTTAAACTCTTTAGGAGTACTTACCGGCCTGCTGCCGCGCCGGCCGTCATAGCACATGTCGCTAAGACCAAACTGGATAAAAACCAGCTGTGGATCATGTTCGAGCACGCATTCAGCAAATTCATCCCGGGCCGCTGCAGCCGGCTTGCCGTCAATACTGGAGTTTACTACTTTAATTCGTGTCCCGGTATTCAGAAAATTGTTATGAATGTGTTCGGTAATCTCCGGCCAGGAGCCAGGTCCGCCGGCCGGTATTGAATCCCCCCAGACTACAACCTTAAAATATTTCACGATCTCGATGCCTTATTTTAAGAATTCAAGGCCTGCAATGCCTTTCTGATAAAGTTTTCACTGGAGGATTCCTCCAGCGGTGTTTCGTTGATAATCTTTTCAAGCACTTTGCTGATGCTGTCGCGCTTAAAACCAAGCTGTTCCAGCGCCATGATGGCGTCTTCGGCAGCGGAGGCCTTTGCGTCCGGAACGGTATCCGAAGAGATGACCGGGGTGAATTTCGCGACTTTATCTTTGAGTTCGACGATCAGGCGCTCGGCAGTACGCTTGCCGATACCACTTATTTTTTTGATGACATTCAAGTCGGAATTACAGATCGCGTTGCAGAAGCTGGTGACTGACATGCTGGAAAGAATACTTAAAGCCAGTTTCGCGCCGACTCCGGACACAGATATCAGCAGTTCAAACAACCGCTTTTCATCCGAGGTTGAAAATCCATACAGGGTTATGGCATCTTCACGCACCTGGGTGTGGATAATCAGGCTTACCTGCTCTCCCTCTCTCGGAAGTCCGTCAAAAGTACTGACCGGAATAAAAACCTGATAGCCAACACCATTTACATCAATGATACAAGCAGTAAAATTCGGTTCTATCAAGGTTCCTGTCAGTCTGGCTATCATAATTCTTTATTTCTCCAAGGTTTGGTTTATTGCTTTAATTTTATTTTTGCTGTCCTTACCCTCTTTCGGGCCTCATCAGTGCTTTTCAGCCGGTATCTACTGCTTGTCCAGTTTGATTTCCATTGAAATATCGCTGGCTTTTACAGAATGAGTCAGAGCCCCTACCGAAACAAAATCAACACCGAGCCTGCCGATTACCGGTAACCGTTCAATTGTTATGCCGCCACTGGCTTCAAGTTTGCTTTTTCCCTGATTAATCCTTACAGCATCGGCCATTTCGGCATCCGTCATATTATCAAGCAGGATATGTTCAGCTCCGGCCTCAACTGCGTCTTTTACTTCCTCCAGAGTATCTGCTTCAACTTCAACTTCGAGAGTTGGGTATGTTTCCCGGGCACGCCTTACTGACCTTATAATACCGTTTTTGCCTTCCAGCCCAGCCAGTTCACGATGATTATCTTTGATCATTACCCGGTCATAAAGTCCAATACGGTGGTTTGAAGCCCCGCCAACCGCAACCGCGTATTTTTCAAGATTGCGCCAGCCAGGGGTAGTTTTACGGGTATCAAGCACCTCAGTTGAAGAGTCCTTTAAAGCTGCAGCATAAGCAGCCGATGTAGTTGCTATGCCACAGAGCCGCTGCAGAAAGTTCAAAGCGGTTCGTTCAGCGGTCAGCAAAGCTCTGGCCGGTCCTTCAGCTTCAGCAATAACTGACCCAGCCGGACACGATGCACCCTCCTCAACCAGAGCGGTAAACCTGATATCGGGATCAACGGCGTTGAAAACCTCTTTTGCAACCGGAAGTCCTGCACAGATCAAATCCTCTTTGCAGCGCATCAGGGCTGTCGCCTCGGTATCAGCAGGTATAACTGAAATACTGGTGGCATCTCCAATTCCATTTAAATCTTCTTCAAGAGCCAGCTGAATAAGTATTTCAACTCTTTCAAAATCAATTTCAGGCAGTTTGTTTTTCATCAGATTATATCCCGTACACACAATTGCTTTTTATATTAGTTTTTTAAGCCATATTTTATATATTAACAGCAGAATCCGCTTTTAAACTGACGACATTCTGGAAATATTCTTGATAGCTGTCGCTTCTCCAGTCTGCAGGTTATAAGTAACCACCACCGCGTCCATCCTGATGCCCTTTTCAATCACGGTAAAGCGACGCGGCAGCCCGGTCCGGAACTTTTCAACAACGGCATCCACATCACGCCCCAGTACTGAACGCTCTGCGCCAGTCATTCCGACATCAGTAATATAGGCAGTACCGCCAGGAAGAATTTTAGCATCGGCAGTCTGGACATGCGTATGAGTACCGAGAATCGCGGTGACCTTGCCTTCGAGAAAATAGCCCATTGCAATTTTTTCACTGGTAGCCTCAGCATGAAAATCCACTATTATACATTTAACGCGTGACGGAATCTCTTCAAGAATTTTCTCAGCTGTCTCAAACGGACAATAAGCACTTTCGCGCACAAAAATAGTTCCCTGCAGGTTTATTACGGCAAATTCACCGCCACCGGGGTTACGAAAAATCTTCCAGCCGTTACCCGGTTGTCTTTCACTCAGGTTTGCAGGCCTGAGGACATGATCAAACTGTCTGATTTCCTGTTCAAAGGATTTCTGGTCCCAGATATGATCACCGGTCGTAATAACATCAACGTATTCGGTAATGTCCTTGACACATTTGGCATTGAGACCTGAACCGGAGGCCATGTTTTCCCCGTTTGCAATACAGAATGGACAGTTGAACTCACGGCGCAGCTCAGGCACCAGTTCTTTTACTGCCTGCCTGCCGCCGCGACCGACTATGTCTCCAATAAACAGGAAATTCATCAATACCTCTGTTCTTTATCCTGAGATGAATATTTAATGCTTTCATACCCCGACCAAAGCGAAAGACTTTAGAGTATGATAATTACCAGTGTTTACAATAGTGTGCTTTTGAGGATTATCCAGCCAGATTGAAATATTTTGAGGCGTATATTACCTGTTTTCAAACAACGAGAGTACCATTGATTGCTTTATTCACTTTATTGCAGTTTGACTGGTATATTTTGCTAATTATATGACGCCGTGGTTTCATGGTTGCGGTAAGCTCGCGACCGACCTCAAAGGAATTCGGCAGCAGGTCAAAAGCCTTTATTCTTTCGTAAGATTTAGTATCCTGCCGCGAATTTATCAGACGGTTAACTTCCTGCTGATAAAGCTCTATAACCTGCTGGTGCTGGAGAATTTCAGGCAGCCTGGAGCGGTCATAAGTTATTTTTTTTCTCTTACAGTATTCCTGCAGAGCCTCAAAATCCGGTACCAGCAGGGCTCCGATGCCTTTCCAGTTCTGCCCAATGAGAATGGCTAATTCAATATAAGGACTTTCACTCAGGGCATTTTCAAACTTCAATGGCTGAATATTTTCGCCACTGGACAATACAATCAGCTGCTTGTATCTGCCGGTTACCTTCAGAAAACCCTGTTCATCAAGGCACCCCAGATCTCCGGTATTGAAAAATCCATCATGCATCACCTTGCTGGTCATTACATAATCATGGTAATAACCGGGCGTGACACTCGGACCTTTTACATAAATCAGTCCTTCCTCATTGGAAGACTGCTCGTTGCCGGTCCGCATATTAATAATCTTTACCTGAAGGTTGCTTAACGGTTTACCCACCGTATGCGCCTTGGGGTTATCAGGCGATCTGACGGCAATCACTGGTGAGGTTTCAGTCAAACCGTAGCCTTCAAGAATGGTTACTCCGGCCGTGCTGAACAGATCTTCAATATGCCGGGGCAGAGCTCCGCCGCCGGAAATTGCGTATTTAAACCGGCTGCCGAATATTTTTCTAATTTTAGGAAAAACCAGCTTCCGGGCAATAAAGCCACACATAAAGCAATTTTTCCTGCCGTATATTTTGTACTGAACTGCCCGGTTTATCAGCATTCGCTTGAAACGGGCTGCCACTCCTCTGCCCGCCAGTTTCCGCTGTATTTTGTTGTATATAAGTTCCCACAGCCTCGGCACAGTACCCATTATCGTCGGATTTGCAGCCTGGATATCCTTGATGAGCTCCCTGGGACTTGAATAAAAGGTGGGAACTCCTTTGATTGCGGCTCCGTACTTGATTATCCGTTCGTATACATGCCAGGCCGGCAGGACAGACATTATCAGGTCGTCAGATCCTATCTGTATGCGGTGCAGCAAGGCTTTGGCATTGCTCAGGAAATTCTCGTTGGTAAGCTCCACCCCTTTCAAGTCTCCGGTTGTGCCTGAGGTATAAATTATACTGTTTATCGCCCTGGGCGGAGCCGGCGCCGGAATACGATCGGACTCAGGCATGGAATCCAGGTCGATGGTTCCTTTAAGGGGTCGCATGCCGATAATATGCTCAAGCCGGCTTCGAACATCATCAGTAATCAAGTTCAAGTAATGCCGGTTTTGAACTACCACAGCTGTAGCTCCGCTGTGAACTGCAATGAATTCCACTTCACTGCTGGTAGTATATTCGCCGCGTGGGACATCTACCAGCCCTGCCCAGTTAATTGCCAGCGACCAGATAAACCATTCAGGGGAATTGCTGGCAAGCAGTAAAACCCGGTCTGTTGAGTTAAGACCAAGCTTCAGGAGCTTTCTGCCTCTACTTTCAACCAGAGAGCGAAGGTCAGGAAAAGAGATTTCAAAACTGCGGCTTTTCAAGGCGGACCCCGAAAACGTCGAAAAGTTGGCTACGACCTCTTGGATAGTGTCCATTATACTCCTCACAATCATATCTTTACATAAAAGTAAAAAACAAACGCTGCAGCGCTTGATAAAACTTTAGCTTGTAAAGCTGTGGAATGCAAGGAAAAACCTTCACTTCAGCCTTCAGAAACCGCCACCTGATGTAGATCAACCGGTTCTGGTCTGTCAAAAATTGAATCATAAACCCAGACCGGACCATCTATCAGCCCTTTTTTCAAAACCCAGAAGGGACCGCCTAAAAGATAACCTCCAGCCGGTGCAAAGTACTTGTTTGCAAACTGCACCGGAGGCAAAAAATTGTCCAGAGTAAAGTCTCCACGACAAGTGTTGTAAACCGCCTTGCAGGGCCACCCGACCAGATTGCCGGCCGCAATAAAAACTGTGGCACCAACATGGGCCGGCAGCAGATAGATATACTGATCCCAGGTGGCATCACGCCAGTAAACTCCAAAAAGATTATTGCCCTGAGTCCTGCGATAATGGCGATAACGCTGGCGGTAACCTTTATAAAAACTATTCTGTTGAGCCATGGCAATATCAGCACACGCAAGGATTAGCGCTGCTATTGCAATAAGTTTGCAAGCATTTCTCAATTACCACCCCGAAATAATTCAACGTTTATTCAGTTGTCAACAGTCTGCTGCCAGCTGTAATTAAAGAACCGAGAACTATTGCCCCGGCAAGTGAAATAACCACTCCGATAACTCCGGAAAGCCCGGTTGAAAGAGAGCTTTCTCCCAATGCCGGAACCAGATAGTCCGAAAACGGGGAAACAAACGCCGGAGCGGATTCCCGAAGGAAATTTAAACGCTGCGCAACATATTCCAGCCCATCTGGATAAGCCGAAGCAAATGGTGAAATTGCCAGAGCACATATAAAAGCGGTCACAACCGGGGCTGCCACCCTGATACCATATGACTGATCCGTTTCAATATTGCGCCCAAACAGATAAACAGCTGCGGCAGTAATGACAGCTTCACCAATTCCTATCACAGCATGCACACTCAGCATGGCCGGCAAACATCTGGACAGAGAAATGGTTCCGGCCGAAGCCAGTTCAACACATACTGCGGCAGCAGCAATTACTACCGATAACCATGCTGCCCCAGCCGCAGCAAAGACAGCAGCATTTTTACTTTTGAGTTTTGCCGCAATCAAACTATACATCAAACCACCGGCACCGGCACCAATAACAGACATATTAAGCAGATTGGCCCCCAGCACAGTCAAACCGCCGTCAGCAAAGAACAGGGCTTGAATACTGACAACCAGAGCCATGGATAACATTCCGAAAGGAGTCCCAAGCATGACTGCCGCCAGAACCCCGCCAAGCAGGTGTCCGCTGGTACCATTGGATACTGGAAAATTCAACATTTGAACCGCAAAAATCAGTGCGGTTACCGCTGCAAAACGGCTGATGACAGGGCGGGTTTTGATTTTGAGAGCTGCGACAATGGCCCCGGTCAGACTCAAAGTTGACACAGCTGCGGTAACCGGGCAGACTGCTCCTGATAACATGCTGTCTGGTACATGCATGGGTGTTTCCTCCTGATATTTTTAGTTTTATCAAATATAGTAATATAATAGTCACTGCCTGACTCTACAAGTACAGGCGGTGTAAAAAACGCTTTGACCTATTCGTTTTAAACTTTAACCATGAAACCTTTCAGATAAAAACTTTCCGGGAAACTCAGCAGGGTCGGGTGGTCTGGAGATTGACCGAGACGAGCCGTGATTTTACCATTAACACCAGCATCCAGCGCCGCATCCGCAGTAATTTTCTGAAACAGGTCAACCGGCATCAGCCCGGAACAGGAAAAGTTCAACAGGACTCCTCCCGGATTGAGCAGTTTAAAACCAAGCATGGCAATATCCTTATAGCCACGGCTGGCCCGTTTAAGCTGCCCTTTTGAATCAATAAACTTAGGCGGATCCAGCACAATGACATCAAACCTGCGGGCCATATCCCGGTACTTACGCAACAGCTTGAATACATCGGCCTCAATATTTTCATAAGCACTTTGCCGGATCCCGTTCAGCTCCATATTACGCCCGGCTGTCTTCAATGCCTCAACAGAAGCATCTACATTGGTAACCATATCAGCACCGGCAGCGCCGGCAGCAACACCGAAGCCTCCGGTATAGGAGAAGCAGTTAAGAACAGTTTTCCCTTTGACAACAGAGCGCAGCAGCTTCCGGTTGACGCGCTGATCAAGGTAAAAACCGGTCTTGTGCCCGGCCCTGACATCAACCAGATAGCGCAGTTTATTTTCAATAATTTCAATGAGTTCTGGCGGTTCTTCTCCACTCAGCAGCCCAGTACGTTTTTCCAGTCCTTCCTTGCTGCGGATATCAACATCAGAACGTTCGTAAACCGTGGTGCAGTCAAAGTGCTCTCTCAAGCAGCCGCATATCTGCTCTTTCCAGTATTCAGCCCCGGCTGATAAAAACTGCACAACCAGACAATCCGCATAGCGATCAACGATTACTCCAGGCAGTAAATCAGCTTCAGAGGCAACCAGTCTGCATGCACTGTTTTCCTGCAGAAAACCAAGCTGCTGCCGGAATTTTTTAGCTGCTTTCAGGCGGCGGCTGAAAAAAGCTTTATCAATTTCCTGCTGTTCAAAAGTCCAGGCTCTGGCGCATATCTGGGATTGCGGCGAGAACGCGGCCCTGGCCAGAAATTCACCCTTGACAGAAACAATATCCACAGTTTCTCCCAGATCTGGGCTGCCTTCAACTTTTTTAACTGCACCTGAAAAAATCCACGGGTGACGGCGGAGTACAGATTTATCACGTCCCTCTTTCAGGACGATGCGCTTTCTTTTCAAAAAAATCTCCTGCTGTTCCGTTGTTTGATCATACCCTGAGAATGGGCTACGATGTAAGTACACACATTGTCACCTGCTACATTACTCGCGGTTTCAAACATGTCAATAAGCGGATTAATCCCCATTGCCAGGGCAACGATAACTGAAGTCTGAGTATAATTAAGCCCGATACTCTGCAGAATGATGAACATCAACATCAGGCTGCCGCTTGGCACCCCGCCGGTGCCGATTGAAGCCACAACAACAGAAACTATCAGCAACAGAATCTGTCCAGGCCCCAGATGGATATGAAAAAGGTTGGCCGCCAGTATCGCGAATACCGGCAGGTGAATGCATACTCCGTCCATATTTATAGTACTGCCCAGCGGTAATGAAAAACCTGCCAGCTCGTTACTGATTCCGAGTTCCTCTTCACACGCCTGCATGGAAACCGGCAAAGCTACAGCACTGCTGCGAGTTACAAATGCCGTAAGTATCGCTTTTTGCATCTTGTACATGACCTTGAACGGATTTTCATAGGTAATAAAGAAAATTAGAGCGGGGTAGATAACGAAAATCATCATAAGAACACCCAAAACCACCCCGGCGGCTATTTTCATGTAAGGGCCGAAAAGTTCTGAGCCGTAAAGTCCGAAATTTACCGTCGTCAACGCAAAAATTCCGAACGGGAAATATTCCATAACCCAGTCTACTATTTTAAAGCTGATGGCTTGAGCCGCCTGAAAAAGCTTCAGCATTCCAGCCACAACGCTGTGTTCTTCCTTGTTCTTAAGAGTGTCCAGCAACACACGGGTTGCCAGCCCGAAAAGCAACGCAAAAACGATTATGGACAGGAAATTACCAGTTGATAACGCTTCAAAAGGATTCTTAAACAGGTTACTGATAAAAGCTATCAGCTGATTTTTGGTTTCGGACATGCCAAGACCTATCTCCTGAGCCTGAGGAATCAGCGAATGGGCCAGTTTGCTGAAGCTTTCACGATCAGTGCCCTTGCCTGGACTGATAATAAATGCAATCCCTGTACCCAGAACCGCGGCAATCAGTGAAGTTGTCGTAAACCAGACTATGACCATTCCGCCAAGAGAACCGAATTTCTTTAATGACAAACTTGCGGACCCAGTAACCAGAGAGAAAAAAACAATCGGAATGACAATCATTTTCAGCATGTCAAGCAGAATATTGCCGAAAGGCATGAACCAGTCAAGGACCCCTTTAAGCCAGATATCGCCACGGGTATGTGACATGTGCCATAATAAAATTCCGGTCGCAATGCCTATTGCGAAACCGACAAGAATACGAGTGGAAAGCGGAACTTTGAAATAACCCCTGATAAGCCTGTTGGGCATTAATACCTCCAATTTGACTCTTATTTATGAATGTTTCTCTGACAAATAAATAATAGTATACATATTAAGCTGAATTTACAAATAATTTGGGATTTTTTTTAATCTGTAAACCTTTGTTGAGCTCGGAGATGCAAAAAATTTTGCATTGATGGGAACGGCTGTACACACGGGGTCTGATGCTTATCAGCACCTTGCAGTATATTGTGGTATAATTAGCCGGCTTTTTGGTTGCCGGCTAATTATTTTAATACTAAAATGGAGTTTAATCAGCTTTTTCGATAACGCCCTGGGTTTTAGCTACGATATAGGTGCATACGTTATCTCCAGCCACATTGGCGGCAGTTTCAAACATATCTATTATTGGGTTAATGCCCATTGCCAGAGCAACAATTACCGCAGTTTGAGAATCGCTCAGGCCCATGCTCTGCAGCACAATAAACATCAGCATCAGACTGCCGCTCGGAACCCCGCCGGCTCCAACTGAAGCAACAACTACCGACACAATCATAATAATAATCTGAATCGGCCCCATGTGAATATTAAAAAGATTTGCCGCAAGAATAGCAAATACTGGCAGGTGCACGCAAACCCCATCCATGTTTATAGTACATCCCAGCGGCAGCGAAAAGCCGGCAAGTTCATTGCGAACCCCGAGCTCCTCTTCGCAAACCCGCATTGAAACCGGCAGAGCAGCCGCACTGCTGCGGGTGACAAAAGCAGTAATTACAGCCTCCTGGATTCTACTCATTATTTTTACCGGGTTCTGGTAGGTAAAAAAGAAAATCAACAGTGGATAAATAATGAACAGCATAATCAGGATACCAATGATGACCCCGATCGCTATTTTCATATAAGGACCAAAAAGCTTGGAACCGTACAGACCAAAGTTCACAGTGGTCAAAGCAAAAACCCCGATAGGGAAATATTCCATTACCCAGTCGACAATCTTGAAAGTTACGGCCTGTGCCGAATGAAAAAGATTGAGCATATCAGATACCAGTTTACGCTCCTTCTTATCCTTGAGAGTATCAACCAGAACCCGGGCGGCCAGCCCGAAAAGCATGGCAAAAATTATAATTGAAAGAAAATTGTTGGTCGCCAGAGCCTCAAAAGGATTCTTAAACAGACTGGCAATGAAGGCCGCAAGACGATTTCCTGATTCATGAACCTGCTGACCGATTGCCTGAGCTTGCGGCATTAAAGCCTGAGCCAGTTTGTTGATTCCTTCACGGTCAGCAGCCTGACCCGGATTAATAATAAAAGCAATGCCGGTCCCGAGAATTGCAGCAATAAAAGAAGTAACGGTAAACCAGAGAAGGATCATACCGCCAAGGGAACCAAACTTTTTAACCGGAAGACTGGCCGAACCGTTGACCAGTGAAAAGAACACAATTGGAATTACAATCATTTTTAACATATCAAGCAAAATGTTGCCGAAAGGCGAAATCCAGCCTAAAATCTCATTCAGCCACGCGTCTCCGCGGCTTTGCGATATCTGCCAAAGCAGAAGACCGGCGGCAATCCCTAAGGCGAAGCCAACCAGAATGCGGGTAAACATTGGGATTCTGAAATAAAGGCGGACAAATTTGTTTACCATAAAAGACCTCCGGTTTGTAAACATAGCGTACTAAAGGATAGTAGTATATATTGAGGTTGTAATTTAAACAAACTTTTTCTTGATAAATTTCCTGTGCAAATTTTTGTCCTTATAATGGTCCTGGGTTTCAGGGCGAAGTTCCTCGTCAGTGTAATTGCTGCGTATATATTTGACATTAATAATGTGTGGTGTGCGATAAATTTTAAAACCAATACGCCAGGTACGGCAGCCAATCTCCAGCTGTTCCGGGTCATCCGGAGCAGTGAATATGCGCTTCCGCTTGCCGGCAAGTGGATTAATTCCAAGCTGCAGCAAGGCAAAATTTTCCATATCAAGCCCCGACTCAGCTTTAATCCAGTGCATCATTTTCAAGGCTGCCGGTGCAATTTTTACTTCATACTCCTCGCCCTGAGCTTCTTCCAGCCAGCCGGTTACCGCTTGGGGAAAAGCATCCGCCTGCGGAATATAAGGCTTAATGTCCAGCACCGGTGAGCCATCCAGCAGGTCAAAATTACAAATATACAGTTTTCTGCCTTCGACTTTGGTCAATTCGACGCAGCTCATACCAATAGAGTTTGGGCGATATGGAGCCCGAGTGGCAAAAACGCTGATTTTGCGTCCCGGTGGGGCTATAGGGGGGTGAACAAGGGGACGCCAGCCTTCATTCAGGTGAAAGGCGAAAATCACCCAAATCCGCTCAAACCCTTTGAGGTCACGGGCTGCCTGTTCGTAATTATGTCCGCTTAAAAGTTCTATGCAGCCTTCATTTTCAGCAAAAACCGCTTGCCGCGGCGCTTCATAGCGATAATTCTGTTCACAGCGAACATAGCCAATCGCTGTAAAAGCAAATTTCTGAGCATCATCAGTCATAAACAAGTCCCTTTCTGTATAAAACTATCCTGTAAATACGTCGCTTGCAAGCTTGAGATAAAATCTACAGTGTATCAGGTGTCTTAAATACGGTCTTTCAATACTCCGACCTCCAGTCATTTAAGGTCAACTAAACGACAAAAGTACTGAATTTCTATTGCAATTCCCCCTTCTCTGCTTTAAAAATTTAATTACCCGCTTGTTGAAAAAACGCTTAATTGCTCTATGGTTTCTGCATGAAAATGAAAACACTCAATTTTAATAAAGTAAAACGCCTGACCGGAAAAGCTGTAGCTGATTACCGGATGATTACTGAAGGCGATAGAATTATGGTCGGTTTAAGCGGCGGCAAAGACAGCATGATGCTTGTACATGTACTTGAGGCTCTGCGACGCCGTGCACCAGTTAATTTTGAAATTGAAATTGTAACTTTTGATCCAGGATTCGACGGTTTTGAGGCAGATGAAATAGCTGAATACTGCAAACTGCAAGGCTGGTCGCACCACACCGTCGCGGCACCGATGGAAAGTATAATCAGAGAAAAAAAAGCTGAAAACCGTCCCTGCCTGCTATGCTCCCGGCTGCGGCGCGGCCTGCTGTATAAAAAAGCTGATGAACTAAAATGCGGCAAAGTAGCGCTTGGCCATAATCTTGACGATATCGCGGTATCACTGTTGATCAGCATGTTTCGCGGCGGCGGCATAACGACAATGAGCCCAAACGTCCCGGCAGATGAAGCCGACTTAAGGATAATACGGCCATTGGCTTATGCCCCGGAGGATCTTGTAAGCGCCGCCGCTGCAGAACTTGAATTACCTGTTTTCGGGGAATGTGCTTATAAGGAGCTGCTTGACGAACACGGTGACCGGGCATACTTCATGAAATTGCTGACAAAAATCAATAAAAAAATCCCAAATGTCCGGCAGCATGTCCTGCATTCCATGCAGGACGTTCGCCCCGCATATTTACTAGATTTGAAATTTTTAAACCTGTCCGGGTAATCAGTAGTTAGATTGACATATCAGACATTCTGTTTGTTTTATTATAATATAAAAATCAGGGCCATATATACTATCAGATTGCGCTCCCGAAGTTGTCGTCTAGCACCGGCTGCGGTTCCTTTTTAAAAATGAATCCCTCAAGCTGAGAAACCGGAATGCTTCAGCAAAAAAAGGAGCTATTACTGCAAGAAAGAGTGTTTATTGCCTGCAATCTGGCTTTTATACAATCAAGTATTGTAATTGCAAAAGCTGGATTGATACCCATTTTCTCAATTTTTCCAATGTGATTTCGCATTGTATCATGAAAATCACTAACATCAACTTTACTTAGTCTGTAAGCAGTTTCATGAAGTTCATCCTCGTTGTGAGGAACATATTCATATTTAAAATACCGCTTTCTAGCCAAGTTAATGGTATTGTCTGATTTTCCTTTTTTTTGTGAAAAAATAGGTTTCCCAGAAAATATTCCATTAAATTCTACTGAGGTTGCTTGTTGCCTGAGGTAGCTGCCGGTTCGCCATAAAACTGAATTCTGGGTTCCTGGAGAGAACCTCATTCTTTTCATCATTACTTTGAGCGTATCATATGAAGGTCTTCGAATAAAGTTCAGCAGATAATTGATATCGAACTGCCTGACCAGTTGGTTCTGTGCCCAGTTGTTTTTCCAGTCCGCAGTCAGGTAGTCATGATCAATTTTGCCAAATACCCTTTTGCCATCAACGTTTGTCCAGCCCAGATTCATAACGTGCAAGTCATCTTCCATTAACAGGTAGGCAAGTACAGTTATTGCGATCAGGCCAGGAATATGCAGGGATTCATGCATCATTTCTTCAGATCTAATTATATCATGATATTCGACAAAATCAGTCAGTCCTTTTGAGCAGATTCCAACAGGTTTAACGGCCCCTTCGCCTCTCATTATCAGTGATGCTGAAACCTGTTTACCAAGCAGATAACGCCAGGCCTTTGCATAAAAGACCTCGGCTACAGCCCGTTCCTTTTCCTGAGTGCGGTGGGAAACACTTGAATCAAATAACCGCCTGAATTTATCTTCGCCGGCAGGCAAGACTTCACCTCTAAAGCTTTTCCCGAAAAACAAGCCGGAGTATGGCGCCTTTCCCTTGTACATTTTTACTGCATGTGCAGAAACGCCTAAAGTTTTTTTATAATCCATGTATTTCATGTCAATAGAAATTTCGTCATCATTTTCGGCTATACAGGAAGCGTAGGATGCTTGTAGCCGTCTGCAGCTTGTAAGTTTGTAATAGTGGTATTTAACATATTGCTTGAAAGAACCTGGACAGGAGTTAAGCAGGATAATTTTATTATTAATGATTTTATCAGTCACAAAATCAGCTCCGATGCCAGTATATATTTTCCTGACAGTATTTTGAGTCACTGCTGAAGCGCAGTATTCCCTGACCAGCTCGTCACCCAGCAGCATTCCGGATTTTTCATTAAACGCTTTTCTGTAAATTTCTTCAATGTTTCTACAATGAGAAAGCAGCGATTTGAATATTGGAAGATTTTTTGAGGCGCTGTGGTTCTTTCCCTTTATCTTTTCAAAAATAGCTATCTCACTCAGGAGCTCTTCATACTGTTCTTTGTTCATAAATGCGTTACCTGTACCCTTAAGAGTGACTAATTTATGCCTGTTATTTTTATTAATGAAATTCATTTTATAGTATAATGAAAAGGTATTTACGGCATAGGTTCTCTCCCATTAGCAAATTAGAACCATTTAATTTTAAGTAGGTTACACTTAACCCAGCAGCGTTAGTCTGCTTATGCCAGGCCTGCCGTAAGTCTGTATTAGTCATATCTGAATAATGCTGAAGAATTTTATTTAAACGTGTTTTTTCGCAGCCCCCAAGACCAATAATGCAATATAAAAAGTAAGCATGCTGATTATAACGGTTTTATATTATTTTTTATAAAATTGACAGTTTTAATGCTAAGTCTATTTTATTAGGGAGCGATTACTTTCCTATATTTTCAAAATTTATAAAATTGTTGCTACTGTACAATCTAAAAATAGAATTTTTTTACTGACAATTCAGTCAAATTATTCTTTTCAACTACAGTCTGACGTTAGTTAAAAGGCATTTCTAATCTCAAATACAATTAAAAGCCAGGACACCATGTGTTAAATGCAAAATGCCCGTCCCGACTATCTGCTGATACAAAATTTAAATACATCTGATTAAACATTAATAAGAGTATTAAATACTGCCTGGGATGCCATGTTGAATGATTACGCTGCTGAGGCAGGCAGGAACTCATCTTACGATTCAGATGATGACTGAAATATATTACTTTGATGAGGATTTTTTATAAGCATTTTCTGATTTTTGATGTTTTCAGTCAGGAACTGCGTTTAACCTTTGCATTAGACTCACAATCAGGTTCATGCTTCAGGAGTGCTTAAAAACAATAGAGTTATCAAATTCTTAAATTTAAAAACCTGAACAGAATTCGCCAAGCTGCAGCAAAGTGTTATTAAGAGTCTAATGCTTAAAAGCTATTTTAGTTGTTTTGCCTCAATAAATGATGCTCTTTCATTGATGATACAGTTTACAATAATAATCTTATGAAATCATTCATCAGCAATTCTCAACTTAACACATCACAGTTGGTAGACTAACGCTAATCACTTTACTAGAAACACCTAACAACTATATATGATATTTTACTGCAAACATCAAAACAATTTCTGCAATGATTGCCTCTATACTTTTGAACCTCGAAATATATTAGATTTAAACTACTAACAGCCATAAAAAAGCAGCGAGCAGACGAAGATTAAAACCAGGAACAATGAAGTCCATCACCATAAGAACTGCGTTCATTCAACAGGAAGGAAGTTAAGAAAGTGTTTTATCAAGAAGTAGAATCTCATTTTAATAAATTAATTGCTCTAATGAGTTCAAAAGGGAAGATTTCTCTTGGAGGCAGGAACTCAGGAATAAATCATCTAGGGAAACTAATCAGGCGCTTTGAGAAGCAAAAACTACGCTGGCAATCACTCACACAAAGAAATAATATTCAAAATGAGCTAAACCTTTCTTCAGAACAGCTTAGTCTTGCCTTTAACCTGTGCCTTGAATGCAACCACCTTTGCAGTGAATATATTTCCAGACAAATATTTGTAAAAGAATTCAGAGATTTAGCTATTGCCACAAATTCTATTGTTGATAAAATGAACAGCTTCATAATTCCACAGCTGCAGGAAAAAGATGAAAGCTATAGAATTAAAGACTTACAGATTTTTCACGGAGCTTTTGGCTATGGCAGACATTCAGGTTACTTTCCAAATCTTTTCAGGGAAATAAAAATGAGTAAAAGTCATATTATTATTCAGGGATGGGACCTGGTTATTGGTCATAATTTTGGCATGACTGGTGAGCAGGACCTAAAGAGTCTTCTTACCAAAAAAGCTGTTGAAGGAGTACAAATCTCAATATCTGTCTGGGATAACGGTTTCCAGTCAATTAAAGTTATCAAAAAATGGATCAAAAATTTAAGAAAAACAAAACCTGAAGCCGCTTCGAATATTGCGGTCAGATTTATGTCGCATCTACGTTTTCCAATAGTTAAACTATGGGCTCTCCACTGTAAAATGGCGATTATCGACGACATGATTTTTACTGGAGGAATAGATATAACCGAACAAAGAGGGGTCACCTGGAATCACGCTTCATATGATAAAAAATGGGGTTCCTGGCATGATGTTCATTGTCTGGTTAAAGGCATTCCTTTTGTCATTAATGCTATTTTCTACATTCAGTATATAATTTTGAATACTAAAACCGAGTGGGAATCTCAGCCCTTATTCCTGCACATCAAAAAAATTTCAGAAAAACAATTAAAACTATTCAATATATTATTTTCCGAATCCAGAGAATCGGCAAATTTAAAAAGCTTACCTTCGCCCGCATCAGTCATCAAGTTTATTCAAAATTCCCCTGAATTAGGCACTATAAAAGATTCCTATGTTAAAGTTATACTGAATGCAAAAAATTTCATTTATATTGAAAATCAATACTTTAATACTAAAATTGATTCAACAAAAATCAAGACCAGAAGGTGCTTTGAGAATCCGGTATTTCAAGCTTTGGCGGAAAGATTAATCAGGGCGCACCGGCGTCAAGAAGATTTTATCTGCATAGTAGTTGTACCTTATACTTATGGTCCGTCCTGTGCGCAAGGTGACTTTATGGCCATCGGGCAATGGCAGACAACTTGCGCTCTTATTGACCATGTTAAATACCGGTGCGGCATTCCAGATACTGAAAGATTTGATCGACTTAAAATAGTGCAGCTTGCCAGCAATGACTTCAGATCAGGAGCTCTGGGACTTTATGTTCATTCAAAAATTATCATGGTGGATGATAATAAAGGGATAATCTCCTCTGCCAATCTTTGTGATAGAAGCCTGCTTCCAGGACGCGATTATGAAGGAGGATTCCTGTTTTCAGCCAATGAGTCCGACTCCTACCTCAAAAAGAAACTTTTCGATTTCAGGTATATACAGTTAAAACGCTTCGCACCAGGTTTATCAGAGACATTTTATAATTTTCCACACCTTTCACGTTCAAGATCTGAACTATCTAAATACTTAAATAATAACCTGGTTAAAATGAGATCCAATCAACAGCATGACTGCATAAAAGTTATTGATTTTGAAGCTTACCTTGATGACCTTTTCTTTTCATTCCTGGAAGATATTAAGCTTGCTTTTTTAAACACATACGCCACTTCAAACAATCATCCGTTCCTGAGCGACCTTGATCAAATTTCAACGATTTTCAGCAATAACTCCATTTGCGCGGGAAAATTTAAGATTGACTTCATGAAACAATTAACAGCACGCATTAAAAAAACCGGAAAAAGAAAATTGAATTACAGCTCTCTCTTTAAGTACATTAGTAGAACCGACGCATATGCAATGGTCAGGTATAAGGTTCTTGACTTCCAGAATATTCTTGACACAATAAGAGAAAAATTTGTTGCCGGCAAAGTAGTACAGGGGAAATCCACTGCCTGGCTGGTTCCTTTCGGTAATATGACTGAAGCAGAGTTTCACTATCCTTTTTACAGGCGACGCCCTGCACATGTAGTTGATCGCCTGGATTATAAGTTGACTAAATTAATCGGCGGGGAAGCAGCTATAGGCAGTGAGTGAGAACTATAGCCCGCTTAGAAAAAGTAAAGCCCTCTGAGCTTTGAAACCAGAGGGCTGTAATTTCGATCTTGAATTACGAATAATTACTCGATAATTCAATATGCATATTTATACTGTAGGTATCAGCACTTTCGACTTGTTATTTATAGAAACAGCACTCAAGGGCTTACCGGTGGTTTGAGTTTTATCCTTAGTCCAGCAAGTGTCCATTGCATAGACATCTACAGAGGCGGTCACATCTCCGCTGCCAAATATCTTGATGTTATCGTTCTTCACATTGCCATAACTTGGCAAGGCGGAACTGTAAGTTCTGTATGAGATAAAATTGCCGTTTACATATTTACTGATAAACAGCTCCAGAATCGCACCGTCCAGATATGCATCAATCTTTACCTGACCACTGGCGGGCAAGTCAAGATCAATCCCATTCTGGTCCTTTCCCGCAAAAAGGCAACCATTAGTTATCCTGACAGGGAAATAACCGCCAGAGTTGTTTGCCAGGTTAAAGCCAAAGTCTGCTGAAATTATATTACTGCTTTTAAAAACAGCACTAATATTTAATGATCTGCCTTTTGCCCCGTCAAGATTGAATTCATTTTTTTGAGCGAAGCTTAAACTGTGATTTGAATAGAGCACCTCTCTCCTGAGCGCATTTACCAGTGCCGGTTCCTGCCCCAGTTTGAACTCATCATTTTCCTTATAAGCAAAGAGAAACCTTGTGATGCTTAAAGCTCCGGCCCAATCGTATTTATTTCCATCATTAGCCTGACTGCCAATATTTAACCAGCCAATGAGATAATTTCGCATTTCGTTATCCACTGGCAGTAAATTTGTAGCATAAAAGACAAAATCAGGATTCAGGTCTAAATGCTTCATAATTACACCTCCATTTGTATTCTTGAAAGAATCAAGTGGTACAAAATGGATGCTGGTTCCAGACTTCACAACTTTGCCCAGCACATAGTAAACTGATTTGCCGTAAGGAGTAGAAGGGCTGCCATCCTGCCCAAAGATTAAAATGTCCGGTGTTCCGTTGGTACTCCCTATATGATCAGTGAGTCTGTAAACAACTCCGCATTCAAAATCACCGCCATTTGTGACAGGATCTTTTATTGCCACTGGCGCTGAAAAGAAAAAGTCATTACCGGAATTCACCCTGGTCCAGTTTTTTGTCAGGTTTCTGCCTTTGTTTTTAAACAGCATAATGACACCCAGCGGATTTGAATCCTGCCCCTGGGTACCTGCTGAAGTGATTAAGTAATAATTGCTGTCATTTGGAATTACAAAAAGAAACGGATCTCTGAATGAGAAAAGAACCGGGTCCGTCGGCTGCTTTATAATGGCCTTTGGATTATTATCAGGGTCATTTTTGCTTTTTGATATCTTTGTCCAGTTAGTTAAGTAAGGGTCGACAAATTGATTATTGACAAATTTATTTGCATCCATTGCCCTGGCCATTGCGATACCTTCCTGCAAGTTCTCATTTGTGCCCCACACTGCAGAGTATATGGCTGTCGGATAATAAGATATGACAGTATTTCCGTTTTGATCCTTTTCTTTAAAAGGCAAAACATTTACACATCCGGTAAATATACCGTTTGCATCAATAGCCTGTTTGTTTAATGAAGGAATTATGGTAGTCGTTTTGTAAGTATTGTCAGTACGCACAGGATAACACCATTTATAATTCCATTTTTCATTCGGCGGACTGTAAATATGAGACCATGACATGTTACCCCATGTCGATCCAAATGGATTTGATTCAGTAAAAACGTGGAATGATGAGTTGTAATAAAACAAGCCGCATGGATCATTATTCCAGCCTGATGGCGGTCTTAAATGATAAGTTGGATAGGTTGGGTCTTTTATCGCATTTGCATGATTTGCTGTGACATTCCTGTCGGCAGCCATTAATGCGTCCTTGTAAGTAGCGGCATCCAGATATGAACACATCACTCCCGAAATAAGCATTAATGACATTAAAGCGAATTTTTTCATAAACATTCGTATCTACCCCTGTTAAAATTAAAATACTATACTTGCATTTAGACACTGCAATTTTATTCTGCAAAAATGACTCATGAAAATTGTATACCAAGACATTTATTTTTGTCTAATAGCCCCAAATGGACCAGTATATTACAAGTTAAAAACACAGACTTACTGTTTTCAGCTTTAACAGGCAGTCAAAAGCGGAATAAAAATACCTTCTCTTCTGCAAACTAATTTATAAAACTATAACAACAAAGAGTTAAAGCTTGTTCTATCTTTAATAAAATTCTAACATTATACCAATGCATCTTTTCGAAATCATGGCTGGAATTATAACTGTATCAAACATTATTCAGCTGCAAAAATAACTGAAATTTAAATATATTGGTCTACTTATTATACATTTAAGAGTGTAACTATTATCAGTGATTTTATGGAATAGTTATGGTAGTTAATAAACTTATCAGTTCAAAATATGCTGAACAAAGAGTTTGTATCGAAAATTTTGACAGGTTCAAGCTTATTCTTCAGGCACACTTCATGGTCACAGAATTTATCAATTTCTCAAGTTTTATAATTTTTAAATACACCCTGAAGCAAAAGGCGGCACCCTTAAGAGCCTAATACTTAAATTATGCTTTAGTTTTATATGGATCAAGAGTAGACTATGTTTTTGAATATTGATATAAGCTGTAACCATTACTTTATAAAAAATACTTGCATGCAGCTGTATAATTCAATTAATACCGGTTGGCAAACTAATACAAACCTCCATTTAGATCAACCTAACTATTTAATTTTTAAATTCTTATAAAAAATAAAAAACATTTTAAGTAAAAAAATATCTATATCTCTACAAATTCGAACCGAAACTGACTACACGTTATTCCTTGTCCCCGGGAAGCAGGTTTAATAGTGTGCAGCTGAATATCAAACTTTGATGTGTTAATCAAAAATTATTTCTAACGCTTTTAGTGAAATTTAATACCTCTTGAATAGGTGAAAAAGATAAAACTAAAGTTGAGAAATCCATGAAAAAAATTCTGTTTATGTTATTTTCGGTTGCATCGTTTGCTTTGGGCACTAATGTTTTTGGTGCATTACAACCAAAAGACGCTAACGTTGTCTATTATGATAATTCCGGTTCTGATTTTACGTTAAATTTGAATATTGTCGCAGATGCTTTCAACAAATCTTACAGCAGAATTACTGGACATTCAGCAAAAGCAACTTTTGTAAAATACAAATATTTAATGCCTTCAGCAAATGGGCATTCTGTTAACAATTCAAATAGCTATCCAGTCGTAAAAGGGCAAGATATTGTTTTTATATTCGTCGCTTATGAAACTGGTTTAGAACTGTGTGAGCAGCAGAAAGTACTGGATCCTTCCAGGCGTCCTGCACAATGTTCATTAAACACTTCTGCTGTTTTGAATTATTTTTATGAAATGGTGAAAAAAATCCAGGATAGTAATCCTCAGGCAACTGTTGTTATGATACCTGTAGCTGATAATAGCGACAATAAATACTTAGATTTGCGGCTTGATAGCATTATTACATCAACTCATTTTGAATATATTTCAGGCTTCCATCCCGAATCAAGCTTTTACAAATATTTTGCCGGTCTTTGTCCATTTTTACTGGATATAATAAATTCTCAAAATTGAATATTCAGCCAGAATGACAAAGTATATGGTGTTAATTATAAAACATTTTATAGAGACAAAATTCATTTCAAAATTCTATACCCGGCTGATAAAACATCCAGCCGGGCATGGACACGTGTTATTCCTGTTGGATTCAGCACCCTGATCTGCCAAGATTTTCTTGATCAGGTTATTTGAGCGAAGAATTTGAGAAATGCGTTGAACTGGTTTTTCTTGTCCATACGGTCTTCCATCAATTTGCGGGCATTGCAGCCCATTTCCGCACAGGTTTCAGGGTTTTTCCAGACTTTTTCAATTGCATCTGAAAACTGTTCAACATTTCCTGGATCAGTCAGAAAACCGGTTTCATCATCAAAAACAACTTCCGGAATACCTGCCATTCTGGTAGAAATAACCGGAACCTTCATGCTCATCGCCTCAAGCAGAACATTGGGAAGCCCCTCTTTGTACAGGCTTGGAAACGCCAGTATGTCGATGCGTTCGAAAACGTAGTTGGGTTCATTAGTAAAAGGAAAAAATGAAACGTGCTTTTCAAGTCCGTAGGCCTTAGTTACTGCCTGCAGCATAGGTTCATCAGGACCTTCTCCAACGAACATAACATGGATATCCGGCAGTCTGCCGGCGTCAAGAATTCGTTTAATCGCCTGCAGCAAAATAACCTGACCTTTACGCGGCTCCATGGCTCCAACTGATCCCAGAACCGGCCCTGCAGCATCAGGCAGGGGATACCGCCGCAGGGCCTCTGCTTTAGTCTCCCGCGTTGAGGTAAAGCGGTCAATCTCAGTTCCCTGATAAATCAAGTCAACTTTGCTGCCAGGAATTTTATAAACGTCCAGCAGGTAATCGCGGGTAAAACTGGTTATGCAGACGACATTGGTCTCCACATCAGGGTCAGGCATATAATATTCGCGTTTGTACCAGGGTACTATTGATCCGGTTTTGGGGACTAGAATTGTTTTAAGCCCGCCTGCCTTGATGCATTCAGCACCAAATAACGAACAGTGAAAGCCGTTCCGGGGCGGATGAACAGTAGTAACGGCAACATCACAACCGTCAAGTCCATCAATCCAGCTCTGCTTGTACTTTTCCGGGTTACTGACAATATCATCATAATCGTAGGTGGCGACTCTGGCTCCAAGGTCGCGACAAGTATCAGCAACAAAGGTTTTATCCGGCGCGATTACTGATACTTTATGCTTTTTATTGATGAAATCCTTAACCGCTTCGGTAACCCAGATCTGTGTACCTCCCCTGAGCGGAGTATCTTCGATAAAGCCAATATGCATCTTATACCTCCTGTGCCTGGCGAAGAGCTTTAAAAAACTCATTAAATTTTCTGACAATCATTTTCATACTGTAACGGTGCTTTACTGCTTCACGGTTATGCTCTTTCCATTGCCGATAGTGCTCTGGATGCATCAATATATCTGTCACATTTTTCAGGAATTCAACATCAAACTCGCCTTCTGGAAACAATAAGTACTTAATCCGTTCGGTCTTTGGAAGATTTTCGCCGATAACCTCTGCAAAAACCTCCTCCGGATAATATCGGCGACAAACTATTGGTATGCCGCCAGCACTTGATTCGATAATAGGCAGACCACGCCCTTCGGTTTCACTGGGAAACAGAATCACATCGGCCAGCTGATAAATAGCTTCAATACATAATGGTTTAAGTTTCAATTCTTCGAAGCAATGGTGATTTTCGTTGCCGACAGAAAAAATAAGAAAAACCCGGTCGGCAATATCCTCAGGAAATGCGTCACACAAATTCTGATAAGCTTTCAGGACATCTTCCAGGTCACTTTGATGCTCAACAGGGGTTGGCCCGGTTATATGCAGGACCAGTTTGCATTCAGGGTCTGAATTAAACTTGTCGGCAAATGGTTTATATTTCAACAGGGCCTCAAGCAGCGCAAGGTCACGATCTATATGTTTGCGGTATATGACCCTGGTCGGCTGCAAGCAGTAAATAATTTTATCCGCAGCCAGGTCAAGCTTTATTCCATCCCGGTTGCCAAGCCCCACCGGTATTTCGTGCCGCATCCAGGTATTAAGGTTACCGATGTGTCTGCGAATGTCAACTGTAGTAATTTCAGGCTTTCCATCTGATACAATGTAATTCATTCTTTTTCTGACTGAGCGGACAAAGTCCCTGTCAGAATGGATAAAAAACTTATCACTGATTGAAGTGCCCAGCTCGAAAACTTTATCGGGGGCAAAGCCGAATTTTGCAATTAAGGCCTCACTTTGCGGAGTATTGATGTTGACTTGGATCCAGCGCCTGCCGTTCCATGGGTACATATGTGTAAAAAGTTTGAAGAAAGCCTTGTTGTCCATATTTCTGAAAAAATGGTCCCGCGGGCCGGGCTGCTCTTCAGGAGTATGCTCAGCTGCCGGTTTTCCCCCCTCCCAGTAAAAGTCGTGATTTGAACTTATAACGTAAGTTCCAAGTATTTCCGTCGCCATAATAATCGCCAGCATCGCAGCAAAGTTACCCGGATTGGTCGGAATATTTACCGGAATGGCCAGATTAATACTGTGCACTTCAAGATAACTGCCCAGCTTTACGGCAAAATCACAGGCCTCATGCCATATTTCCCGGGCGGCAGCAGCGGATTCCGGGCTGTTTTCGGGCATATCTTCATAGAAAAGCTTTGCAAATAACTTTCCGCCATACCATTTGTCCCAGCCATTGAAACCGTCAATGCGGAACCTCTTCCAGTAGTCCTTGAGAATAACATCAGCCTTTTCGTGAAAGTCGCCACCAATAAAATGGAGAGGAATACCCGGGAAAATCCTTTCCAGACATTCGGCATATTTGAAGATTTCTATAGATACTCCGTCAATTCCAAAATCGTACGTTATAAATGCCGCCCCATATTCTATCTGTTCATTGAATCTTGCCTTTGCAACCGGCTCCGAAGGAGGCGGATCTGCAACAATTTTCTCGAGAATCCCTGATATATCCTGCCAGTTCCTGACTTTATCGGCATACTGTTGTAAGGTGTTGGCGACAATGCTCATTTTACCTCCATGAAGTACTTTTTCTCGTAGGACAGTGTATATCATACTAGCCACAAATCTTACTAAAAGCAAATATTTTCAAAATATTTTCTTTGTTAATTGACTTAACAAAGCTTAATGCTATTTTTTGTACAACTTTTTAAATTGTCAATTTTTTGCACAAATGGAAACATCATGTCCTGGTTTTATGAAGAATGCGGACTAAACCGCAAAAAAATTCTTGAGTTGAGTCGAAAAGCCGCCGCAGAGGGAATGAATAGAATATGCGCACGTCCTGAAAAAGTTCTGCTGCTGCCGCCGGATATTACCCGTGCCCATTGCGGCGCCGGCTGGATAACCGAGAATCTTTATCATTTCTTTTCTGAGTTTGCAGATGTCCACCTGATTCCCACCTTGGGACAGCACGTGCCTCATACACCTGAAGAGAACCAATGGATGTTTGGTTCCGTACCGGAAGAAAAAATCCACGCACATGACTGGCGTGACGGCTCGAAAGTTATTGGAGAGGTACCAGCCGGGTTCGTAAAGGAAATATCAAGAGGCAAAGCTGACTGGGCAATTCCGGTTTCATTAAATAAAATGCTGCTTGAACAAAAGTGGGATCTCATCATTAATATCGGACATGTTGTGCCGCACGAAGTTCTGGGGTTTGCCAACCACAATAAAAACTATTTCATCGGACTTGGCGGCAAAGATATGATCTGTGCCTCACACATGATGGCAGCCTGTTGTGGCATTGAAAATAATCTCGGTCAGCTGATAACTCCATTGCGTGCGTGTTATAATAAAGCAGAAAAAGATTTCCTGGGGAACCTGCCCGACATGTACATACAACTGGTAATGGCCTATGATGACCACGGCAAACTAGAGCATACCGGCTTTTATGTCGGTGACGATCTGGATACTTACCTGCAGGCAGCACAGGCCTCACTTAAACAGAACGTCACAGTCGTACCACCGCTTAAGAAAGTTGTCGCGGTAATGCAGGGCGATGAATTTCACAGCGCCTGGGTAGCAAACAAGGCTGTCTACCGGACCAGAATGGCTATGGCGGATGAAGGTGAGCTGTTGATTATAGCTCCCGGACTCAAACGTTTTGGTGAGCAGCCGGAAGTTGATAAATTGATCAGGAAGTACGGCTATGTCGGTACTGAAAAAGTTATGGAACTCTGGAGGAAAGAGCCAATACTGCAGGATCTGACACATGGCACTGCCCATTTGATTCATAGCTCATCAGAAGGACGCTTCAAAATCACTTATGCGCCCGGGCACCTTACCAGAGAAGAAGTTGAAGGGGTAAATTTTAACTATGCAGACTACAAGGAAACAATCAAAAGATATGACCCGGCAAAACTGAAAACCGGCTTCAACACCCTGCCTGACGGAGAAGAAATTTACTTCATAAGCACCCCTTCAGCCGGATTATGGAGCACTGAAGAAAAACTTTTTAACCGCGACTGCAGTTGACTTTCATGACTGCAATGTCTGCGGGGCTTCTGATGCAAAGAACTGTGCCAGACAAACTTCAATATTGCTCTAATTTGCGATATGCGCTATTTGCGCTGTACATATTTTGAGGTATTGTATTCGAAGCTCCTGCAGGAGTATTAACGATAATTAGATAAAAATCAAGGAATATTCTGAGGTTAAAAAATGTTCCAGACTGATCAGGAAATCATAGCCCGGATTAATAAGTTGCGAGCTGAACGCAATGCAGTTATCCTGGCACATAATTATGAACTGGGCGAAGTTCAGGATATTGCGGATTTTGCCGGAGACTCACTGGAGTTAAGCCAGAAAGCCGCAAAGACCAAGGCCGATGTAATCGTATTCTGCGGCGTTAAATTTATGGCGGAAACTGCCAACCTGCTTTCACCCGACAAAACAGTTCTGCTCCCTGTCGCTGAAGCCGGCTGCGATATGGCGGACATGGCTGACGCAGAAGGCTTGCGCCAGCTTAAAGCCCAGCACCCGGGAGCGATAGTTGCCTGTTACGTCAACAGCACTGCCGAAGTCAAAGCGGAATCAGACATTTGTGTAACCAGCTCAAATGCAATAGCCATGATCAAGTCATTGCCTGAAGACAAGGAAATTATTTTTGTACCTGACATGAACCTCGGCCGCTATTGCATGGAACAAACCGGACGCAAAATGATTCTCTGGGAGGGCTTCTGCCCAGTACACGTCAGAATTACTGCTGCTCAAATCAGGCGTCGCAGAACAGAATATCCCAACGCTCAGGTACTAATGCACCCAGAATCTCCAAAAGAGTCTATTGCTCTGGCTGATTATGCTCTGAGCACCGGCGGCATATTGAAGCACGCCCGTGAAAGTAATTGTCAAGAATTTATAATTGCCACTGAAATCGGCATCATGCATCGCCTGCAGCAGGAAAACCCCGACAAAAAATTCATAGCGGCATCTGAACAGGCCGTTTGCCCGGCAATGAAAGTAATAAGGCTCAAGGATATTCTTGCATCGCTGGAGAACATGAAAACAAAAGTAGTTGTGCCTGAAAAAATTGCAGCAAAGGCCAGACAACCTATAATTCGCATGCTTGAAGAAACCGCCAGGCTGCAAAAATAGTCTAGCTATGTATTCCGGCTATTGCTCAACCTTTTCAAAAAACAGCGGCAGTCAAGAGAACTGCCGCTGTTAGCTCTGTCTAAGGTTGTATTGCGTTTATGGAGTAGAGCAGAGTTATTTTCCGATTGATTTATAATAATCCTGTACTTTGGTAATCCACCAGTAATGATCAGTAGGTGGTGAACCGACACCGTCAGTGCTGGCTCCGACTCCGGCACCAAAGAGAATGGTTTTTATTCCTGCGGCTTTGGCTTTATCCATGTGAGATCCCCAGGTAATATTGCTGCCGCTGACAGTCACATGAGTGTCTGAATCGCTCTGCATGAAGTGTGCCGCATCCATTTTGCTGCCTTGAGCGGTAAAAGTATCTCCAAGAAAGAATACAGGCGCTGAGTCCTCATAATCCTTGACGACGTTTTTGTGATCAGCAAAGCGCTGTTCTGTATAAGGCGATACAGCAGTTGAGCCGTTGATATGCCCCACCGGCAGCTGCCACAGCACAACATCCTTGCCGGTCTTATTGTGCATTATCTCGCAGAACCGCAGATAGTTCATCCACATGACAGCGTTAAAGAACCAGCCATTACCGGCACCTCCGGCATCGTAGCCGTATTTGTCAATTGAGACAAAGTCGGTATTCTCATTAACTCCAGCTGCCAGATAATAATCTGTTATTTTACCGGCAAACTCTTCAGTTTTTCCGCGATCAACAATCATGGTGAACACGTTGGCAGCGGGATCCGCCCATAAATTGAACTGCCAGCCAATATACGAATTCGGCAGATATTTTTTGAATGTGTAGCTGATTGCCCTGACCAGACCATTCAAATTGTCCGGAAATTCAGGGTCAGTCCCTTTTGCCAGTGCACCGGAGGCGTAGGCCATTTCGGTTTGCGCGTCAATCTGTTCAGGGGTTTTTCCACTGTTCTGCGCCATATAGCCGATAAAATCCGGCTCCAGAACAAAACCAACCATTTCATTGCCGGCATACTGCTTGCACATTTTCAGCATGAAAACCAGATCTTTAAAATAATTCAACATATATTCAGGGTTCTGAATATGGGCCAGGTCAGTAGTATAGCTTTCGCCCCCGTCCGGAATATTGTACCATACAAAGAAAGGAACCATACCCAGCCGCAGGCTGTTCTGGATAAACCTAGAGCAACGGTCTCCATCCTTATTGCCCCAGGTACGCCAGTTATTCTTGCCGGCGCCGCCATTAAGATAAACATAGCGAACGTCAACCCGTTTGGCTTTAGAACCTTCACCCCACTTTTCCCAGAAGCCCAGATCAGCAGGCGAATCCTCTGAAACAGAACCAATAGAAATGTAGTCGTCAGGCAGACCGGGAACGTTCCCCTCAGCTGTCAGCACTTTCACCCCGATAAAACGGGCACCGTTATTAATGCGCAGCGCTGCTCTGCCGGGTTTCAGTCCACGCAGCACCATCTTGCCGTCCGCCACGCTGACATTCAGGATCTTCGGATTATTAGTTTCAACTGTGTACTGTTTATCAGCATCTCCGAATTCAAACTCGGTATCTTTATTCAACTGCAGGTCAAGCTGCATTGCAGTACCGTCTTTATCCACTGCAGGAATAGTCACTGAACCGCCGGGTTGCGGTGTCGGATCAGGATCCGGATTCGGATCAACCGAAGCATCCTCACCATTTATTTTAACATTTGTCGGAAGCGGATCGTCCTGTTTCGCAGTAAAAGTGCCACCTCCGCCAAAATCCACGGTCTCTCCTGGAGCAATGTCGGACTTCCATGCCGGAGCTTTTACCACTACATGATTGCCACCGGTCACCAGTACACCGTTCCAGGCCTGATTAACTACATAGGGATAGTCAAATTCAACCTGCCAGTTTTTGACAGTCTCGGAAGAGTTATTTGTCAGTGAGGCTTCAAAGTTGTATCCGGTTTCCCACTGGGTACTAACCCGCATGGAAAAAACAAACTTACTTTGATCCAGACTGGATGTTGTACTGTTTACGCTGCTCCCTTCCACTGCAGCCAGCACCTTCATACCCGGCATTACCATACCGAGCAACAACGAAAAACTAAGCAGATACCTCAGCATTATTCACTCCAGAAGTTGTTTAAAGATTGACGTTTTCCGGCTCTCCAAACTTTTGCTGACAGTAATGCTCTGGGCTTTCTTCAAAAATGAATGAGTAGCTACCTCTATAATAAACCCAATATCTATCATAAGGGCCGTATTGAGCTCTTTCCACTTGAATAGTAATATTTTTTATACTTTTCAGAATCAATATGCTAACTCGCTTTAGCAAACACCTGAGAACAACCTACTTACACCCCTGTTTTCACAATAAGAAATTTTATAAAAATCCGACAGCTGCTTCTAATATTTGCAAATATTAGAATTGTGTTAGGATTTTTGTATTTCTATTCTATACTAAATATAGTATTTTATTTAGTCTCATAATTTGCAGACTCTGTTCGGGTAGTGCGGAGTCAAATGCAGCTGAAGTAAATTGCGTATAACATGCCTGTAAAGTCATTTCTGAAATGCAAAAAACAGGCCACAGGTATTTAGGGGATTAAGTACTATGAAAAAAATTAATTATTTTCTGGCACCGGTTCTGGCTCTATTCATGTCGGGATGCTGTTCACTTTTCGTGGGGACGACCCAGGAAGTCACTATTGACAGCAAACCGCAGGAAGCCAAAATATATGACGCCCAGGGTAACTACCTCGGAGTCACACCGGCCAAAATTACTTTTCCACGTGGAAAAAACACCACACTCAAGTTGAAAAAAGAAGGTTATGATGACGGCACGGTATTTATGAATAGAAATGTCGAATGGTGGCCCTTTGTTCTGGATATTCTGCTGTGGCCGACTATGATTGTCGATTACGCTACAGGAGCCATGTTTAAATATGACAGCGCTTATATCGCTGATCTGCCCAAAGCTGGAAGTACTAAGTAAACAATAGTTCCTTGACAGTACATTTGGCGGCATTTACTGAAATGCCGCCAGATTACTCTAAAATTACACCATACTGTTTTATAACAGCGCCTGAAGCTGCAACATGCTTTGCAGCAGTATAAGAAGCTTCATTTAAACTTACCACAATTTTTATTAGCGTTATTCCAATTCAGACAACCCTGTGCTATATTACTATTAGAAGAGCTGCAGAACTGTGAAATCAGAAAATCAACAGCAGTTTTTTATTTTCAGGAGTTTTATTCAGGAGTAGACGAATGAGGGGTTCAGGTTATTATTTTTTCAGGATTGCAATGCTTTTTCTATCGGTGATATTGCTTTCCTGCCACAGCCAAGCGCCGAAACAGCAGCAACAGGAAGTTTCCGGAAAATACTGGCATCTTAGAGTTCCATCGGCATGGAAGGTTGCAAAAGCCCAAAACGGCTATCAGTTAAGCAACGACAACCTGCCGGGAGTAATCCAGATAAGCTCTTATAAGTTCAATAACCAGAGAACCCTGCGATATTTTATAAACAATCTTCCGGAAATATTTATAGCAAAACAGAATATCAGTGTTATTGCTGACAGAAAATACACAAATGGAAAATACTCCGGCATTCGTTTTGAATATCTTGACGACCAGAAACTCAGCAATATTGCCTGGGCAATGATGCATAATAACACTATTATCTTTGTTTCTTATCTGAGTGCCACTGTCATTCCCGAAAAAGACAAGGAGAAGGTTGAAAAACTGATTCGTGAAATAGACGGCTGCTGATTAAACTTGAACACTAAAGCTTCAGATAAAAGGTCTTCTGGAATAAATATGACTGTCAGCCGCTGCACAGCAACGACAGGCAGTCATGTAACTTTCCGTTAATTATCGTGAGATATCAACTGACTTTCAAGCCGGAACATTGAAGCAGCATCTATTTACGTTTTTTGCTTTTTCCAGCAGCTTTCTTTCTGGGTTTCGGCGGTTTGGAACTGCTCTTGCGTTCTGGAGTGTTATTTTTGCTGCCGGATTTTCCGCTGCCTTTAAGAGGCGGTTTTTTACCTTTGAAACGCTTTGCGAATTTATCTTTTCGCCGCTGACGTCTGTCACGTTTTTCATCAGCAATGATACGTTCCAGCCTTGAACGGCTCAGTCCAATGAATTCCGGCCCGCTTTCCGCCTGTTCTGACAGTATCATGGAAGCCAGCTTAAGTGCAATTTCCTCAGTGCTCATGGTTTCCTCAAGTGAGCGAATCAGTTTTTCAGCAGCCTTAAGCGGCTTGTGCTCACATAAATCCTGCTTCAAACGCGCTGCCCGATTCAGGCGCATTTCCTTGAGAGTAGGAATTGAGCTGAGCCGAATTTCAGCTCCGGTCTGCTTTCGAATTCTTCCCATCTGACGATATTCACGAGGAGTTACCAGAGTAATGGCTATCCCCTTCTGGCCGGCTCTGCCGGTTCTTCCGATACGATGGATATAACTTTTAGTATCAAAAGGCATATGATAGTTGAAAACATGGGAAACGTCACTGACGTCCAGCCCGCGTGAAGCAACGTCTGTCGCAACCAGAATATCAATCAGTCCCTTGCGGAAGCCTTGCATCACCTCATTGCGCTGCGCCTGCTCCATATCGCCGTGCAGCGGTTTGGTATTGAAGCCGCGAGCTCCAAGTGAACAGCTCAAACGGTCAACTTCAGTCCGGGTGCGGCAGAAAAGCATGGCTTTTGCCGGGCATTGATCCTCAATAAGCCGGATAATGGCATCTTCACGCTCGTTTTCTTCAATAACACAATACTGCTGTTCAATATCTGAGTTGGTAGAGCCGTCATCCTGCACTGTTTTTATAACGACCGGGTCTTTCAAAATAGTCTTTGCCAGTTTGGTAATCTGCGGCGGCATGGTAGCGGAAAACAACAGGTTCTGACGCTCATCCGGCAAAAATTTGTAGATTTCCTTAATATCGTCTAGAAACCCCATATCAAGCATTTCATCAGCTTCGTCAAGAACCACCACTGAAGGCTCAAAATAGCTCAGACTGCCAGAAGTCAGCAGATCCAGCATTCTGCCGGGGGTAGCAACTACAACATTGATGCCGCGGTTTATCATGGTAATCTGGCGGTGATAAGACTGTCCGCCACAGACTGTACCGGTCCGAACGCCGGCATATCTGCCGAGCCGGTAAATTTCATCACTTACTTGTATGGCAAGCTCACGGGTAGGAGTGAGAACCAGCATTTCAACCCCACGGTCGAGATACATCCTGCTCATGGCCGGCAAGCTGAATGCCGCGGTTTTTCCGGTTCCAGTGTGAGCCTGGGCGATAACATCCCTGCCCTCTAATACGGGTGGAATAGCCTGTTCCTGAATTTCACTGGGGGTTTTGAAGCCGGCAGCGAGAACTCCCTCATAAATCTCATCTTCAAGCCCGAAGGCGGTAAAGCCGTTCAAACAGCTTTCTTTAGTTTTTATTGCTTTTTTTTGTATAATTTCTGATTTTTCTTGATTCATATTGACCTGAAAGGTTGATGAGAACAAATGTGTCGCATGTTAATGAGCGGCGACTCTCGCGTGACCTCTGAAAGCCATTTCGGTAAGAGACAGTAAGGCCTTTTTGCCTTTCCGGATCCCATTTGTTCAAAGTAAACTTTTACTATAGCACTACTTAAGCTTAAAGCAACTGTCAATATTGTCCCTGGGCAAAAACAACTAATTTTTTTTGCCTCATCTCCCGTAAAAAGCAATTGATTTCAAACAAGTCTGGCATCCATATAAGAATTAACGTCTCTGCGTATGATTTTAATTTCCGGCAATTCCGGCAGCAATCCAAATAATTTTTTGTCAATACCGCGGTTACGTATCTCACGCAATGAATGATCAAAATTTAGATCATAAAACCAGCACAGTTTGCTGAGTTTGAAATCAGTGATTGTTTTCATATCACTCATCAGCGGATTCTGACGTCCCTTGATTGCCTCGAATACTGCCGGACTGACCATAGCAGTTTCCGACAGATTCAGCAGTATCGTCTTATCATAGTTACCCTCGCGGTAATAGTCCATCACCACTCGGTAAATATCAAGCTTATCCGCATCCCGGACTACTCTGGTTAAAAACCGCGACAGGCCGGTCAGCCGGTCCGGAATATCCCGGCTGTTATGGTACCTGACCGCATTGATAACCGCGGCGGCATCAGCGGGCTCAAGTTCGTTCAGAATATTATCTTTTTCAAGAATATCCGCACCGAATTCTCCATGGTTGACAGATTTAAAGTCGACCAGGGTATTGTATCTTTTAAGCTGTTCAAAGCGACCAATATCATGATACAGGCCGGCAATTTCAGCCAATACAGTCTCATGTTCAGAAAAGTTTTCCGCCGCCGCCAGTTCCCGGCACTCACGGTGCACCATCAGCGAATGCTGTTTTTTGAGCATAATATTACGATCCAGCGACTTATCTCCAGTAAGATAGGCGTCGACGTAGTTATGAAAAAATGATTTAAGCCTTTCAGTAATATCCATAATATCCATTAGCTAATTCGCTTGTAAATTCTATCAAGTTAAGTTATTATTATAGCTGTGAATTTCATTTTTTACATAGTCGCAGAGACAAATATTGTTAAATTGAGAGGTCGCTTATGTCAGATCGTTCAGAACATCGCAAACAGTGCGGTAATCCGGTCGGGGAAGCCGGTGTTGAAGTCGGCAAAAGAATGAATGTGCACCATGAACCACTTCGTGAATGGGGCTTGAGCAATCTGGAAATAAATCCCGAACTTAATATTCTGGATATAGGCTGCGGCGGCGGACACGCTGTAAAAAGATTGCATGAGCTCTATCCTGCTGCAAAGATTTCCGGAATTGATCATTCGCCCGACATGGTGGAGCTGACCAGAGAAGTTAATGCTCAGGCTGTAGAGGAAGGAGCTGTTGACCTGCTGGTCGGAAGCGTTTCAAAGCTGCCTTTTCCTGATGAATATTTTGAGCTGGCAGTTGCCATGGAAACCGTTTACTTCTGGCCTGAAATAGCCTCAGACATTATCGAGGTGCACAGGACTCTGCTTCCAGGAGGCATTCTGCTTATACTGCAAGCAAGTTAAAACTATAATATTGCTGACATATATTATTTATAGTTTTATCAATTAGCCACTTACGCATATTGCATTTTATTGTTTTTTTGCAGTAAAAAAACAAAACCTCCTTGTATCCTCCCAGCTAGAGCTCCCAACTGCTGCCATCTGACACCGTCTGACGTTCCTTTTAAAAAGTAAAGCCTTCCGAAGGGGTAATCGGAAGGCTTCAGCAAAAGGAGGAGAGAGAGGAAACATTCTTCAAATTTAGACATTTTAAAATCTATGAAAGTAAATACTATTACCGCCTCTGCGTCCAAGCATTTTAATGATTATAACTCCACCCAAACAGATACCTTGCCACCTTTAGTTTTAAATGGCCCCCATCCCCATTCATTAGCCTGAATATTTTCAGCCATATGGCCTGTAATATCATAATATGTGCAATTAGGTTTTCCGGTTTTCATCCATTTAATGTCATCTTGAGAATTTGTCATGAGTACTGCCATACTCTTATGGTCAGTATCTCCTTGGAATGTCCAGCCGATAGTATGCCAATGATCAAAATAGTCTCGACACTGACCAAAAGTATATTTTTTTCTTGCATCCATAAACAAGTCTATCATATATTGGTGTGAGTCCATCCAGATTTCATGTCCTTTATCTTGATAGTGTGCACCATAATAATCTGCTTCAAAAATACATGGGTACCCTTCATTCCTTAGAATAATAATGGCGTATGCCAATGGTTTAAACCAAGCTTCAACCGGCGATTCTAAGCTCTGCAAGGGTTGTGTGTCATGATTTTCGACAATTGTTACTGCTAATAAAGGATTCTCTTTAACTAATGTATTTTCAAGGATGGAGCCCATATTATAATGTGCTCCTGCTCTAGATGCCCAATGGAAATTGTAATGCAATGGGACATCAAATAGATGCATCCTGCCTTCAGTTTCGTCTATATACCTGTGAAGTCGCTTAAGATCTGATGACCAGTACTCTCCTACTGCAAATAGATCTTTTTGCACATAGTTCCTCATATCATCAAGCCAATACTTGAAAAAGGTTGAACGTATATGTTTGACAGCATCAATGCGAAAGCCGTCTATTCCAAACGTATCGAGATACCACTTACCCCAATAATGAACCTCTCCCCTTACATGTTCATGGTCAAAGTCTAAGTCGCAACCCATCAGAAAATCATAATTGACATTTTCGTGGTCAACGTGTGTTTCAAAATGTTTGTCTTTAAGCTTGTAAATATTCCCATATTCTTTGGTGGCATCGAAATGCCACCATTCCCACTTCATGCTCGAATAGGTGTCATTACGTCCTGGGAACGAGTAATAGGTCCATAGTTCTCTACCATGATAATCGCCAATAGTTCTATTTCGGTCATAAGGGTCGACCATTACAACATCATCAACCCATTGAGAATGATCAGCCCCCATCTTATGGTTCAGTACAACATCGGCATAGACCTGTAAGCCAGCTTTATGTGTTTTGTCTATACAATTTTGGTAATCCTTCTTCGTCCCATATTTAGTGCGTTTACTTCCCTTCTGGTTAAATTCTCCACAATCAAATAAATCATATGCACCATAACCTACATCATTGACTCCGCCCATTCCCTTGTAAGCTGGTGGCAACCACAAGGCTGTAAAGCCTTTATCTTTTAACCCAATGGCTCTATTCGCCCATTTGTTCCACAAATTTCCATCGTTTGGTGAATACCAGTGAAAAGTTTGAATCATTACTCCTTTTGACATAAAAACTCCAGATTTGAAAAAATTAGATTTTTACTTTTTAAATATGAGTTTATTTTTATTTGGTTAATTTCTCATATTTTCGCATTGATTATGCATGAGTACTTATTAGATACACATTACCCAAGCTTTGGAATATTTTAATTTTTAAGCAATATGTTTGAGGATAATAAATAAGCAAAAAGCTGAAATTATTTTCAATAATTTTTAAATAGTGTTCAAGCGAATATCTCTGTCAAATTATTTAAAAGATTCTAGTAGTAGATTATACAATAGGTTTTAAAATTTTGCACCGCCCTTCAAAAGCACCATTGCTAATATCTACATGGCAATCAAAGATAACTCCCATAGTTGACTTGCGAGATTTGATGTCTCTGAATTTAAATAAGATGCCAGACGTATAATCAATTTGCCTTTTATATTTCCAACTTTCTTTAAGATAGTATATGTCGTTGACTTTCTCCTCATTTTCAGAGGCAAACACATAAATTACTCCTAACTGCTGCACTACTATAGATGCCATTATCGCTGACAGGTGAAATTTTTCAATTGTACAGAACCTGTGTTTTTTTATATCAACAATGGCATCAAATGATTTTTTGTTTTCTGCTATTTCCATGTACTTTATCATATACCCTTCATATCTATATGCCCCCCTTAAATATGGAGAAGAGTATTTTTTGAAATCTTGTACTATCATATGTTTCCTTTATCAAATGCTTTTTCTCAATACAATAAATACTTCATTGGCAGCAGCCCCTTTCGCAAGTTTTACAAGCTATTAATTATTCACTGTATTTTCCTTTTTAATTTAGGGCAATCGCCTTTGCATGTGACTCTATATTTACGTTCGCATGATGGGCAATAGCCAGATAGAGTTATAGGTACGGTGAGCCCGTGTGGTTTATGTCCACATTCTCCCAAATAGTTTCCACAATAGCTGCAGTTAAAAACTTTTGACATCTTTCTTCCTCCCATTGGTTATACTAAAGCTACATTAAAGAATATTTCACAATAAACGACCTCTTTTAGGGCATTTGTAAGATGCCTAACATAAAGAACTAAGGAGTTCAATATATTGCTCTTACATATAATTATAAGACTTGATAATAAAAATATCAATCTGTCGCCAGGCTTGATGTTTTATCCATTCTTTTGCAACACTACTCCACCAGCTCGCACTCTCTAAAAGCAACATCATTAGCAGCGGAGTCAAAAACCAATTCTCCTTTTAACGTAATGTGATTCCCTTCAATTAACCTACTTCTAGAGCCTTTATAATATTTCATATAACACAGAAGCCGCCGATAAAAACGCTTTCTCTTTAAATACGGAATCAAGATGCTAACACAAATTTCATCCTCTTCAAAGAAGATATCTTTTCGATTATTTGGATCTGGTCTTAGAAAGTAAACTATTCCGCTAATTAGAAATTTCCTGCCAGTATACTTTTCCTTAGCCCAAGAATAGTTTTCTGTGAATTCCTTGATAATAAAGCCAGCCATATTGGAATCAAATATTAATAAGGTTCCAGTTTTATATTCAATATTCATTACGAGATTTCGCATGAACTTGGCTTTGTTGGAAGTATCTGATGAAATTATGGCGTTAGATAGATTGGCGTAGAAAATTACAAATAACACAAAAAGACATTTCAGCAACAGCAGCCTATTCAACATTATTCAGCACTTTCTTGTTTGATAATGATACAGCAAAAGGAATATACAAATTACAAGAATTAGGCCGCCGTCATAAAAAAGGAGCGGGCGACATTCCGCTGCAACTTGAAAAGGTACGCCAGTACCCAGTAGTGCATACAGACAGAATGCGCCCGCATATACGAGCACAGCATCTGATTCTTCTGCACTACTACTTAAAAATCTGGCGTTTTTTTCAAGTACAGACATCGATGTTGCGATGAAAAGTAAAACAGATTTTTGCGTTCGCAGCTAACGAATGAAAGCTTCTTTACCTCCAATAATTATTTATTTTTGTTTTGCTTAAATTTATCTATGCGTAATATAACCTCAATGCTGGATAGGCGCAAGTATAGACTTTATCTTATATCCCTAATCTAACCACTGCGATTACATTATCGCCATTTCCCAGCCGCAATGCTAATGGAATTATGCCATGTCTAATGCTTACCGCTCCAATGGTTGCTGCCAAAACTATTTGCCCATTGGGTAGCCTTTGTCCTGGAACCGCTATGGGCGCTAAATCCACTTTCCCATTAGCTATGCTTGCAAGATATACTCCAGTAATTCTCGAGTTTTCCCACAAGGATCCCATAAAAGTGATATAAGCTTTGTTGTTTTGTATGTATAACGTTGGATTCCAAACTTTTGCAAACTTTATGCACATTGTATCTATCATTTTGCCCGATAAAACAACTGGTTTAGCAAATTCGCTCTTTCCGGCATTAGAGTATATTGCATAAGTAACTTTTCCGTCCTCACCTTGCGCATGAGTAGAAAAAGCTATCTTCCCGGCATAGTAAGAAGGCCCATCAGGAACAGTTATTGCACCTTCTCGCTGCTCCCAATATTCTTCAGGGACGTTCTTGACTAGTTTAGCCGTCTTTTGATCAAAAACGCAAACATAGGTTTTGCCTGTTTCATCTTTGGCAAGAGTGGCAAAATTACCTTGGGCTACAGAAATATCTTTAAAGTCATATATTTTTTTATCTGCTTTAACCAGCAAAACAGGCTCGTTACTTTCACAAGGAGCAGCAGGTATTTTATATGAAAATACATAACTTAAATCATTTTTAGAAGTTGCCAGAAATATTGCTTTTTGCTTTACTGATATATAAGGAGCATTAAAATCTTTATAGTAGGCATCTGGCTCAATTGGCATCTTCTGATCTTGAATTGCAATAGGGTAAACTTGCCACTTATTCTGACGCTTAATAGCATAAAAAATGCCTCGTTTAAAATTTTTTATGGTGGCGCTAAATGTGATGATGTCATTTTGTACTATAGGTGAGTCAAGTCCCTTCTTGGCGCGAAACTCTTCAGCAGAAAATGGTGCATAATTGGGTTGAAAGTGACGAAACCTAGTGTGAAGTTGTTCTATAGTACTTCTTGTAGTAACTACAACATTCGGTTTCGAAAAAGCTCCATCGTTTTTAAGGTAGGATATAAAGATTGCTTGGGTCCCAGTCTTTTCATCAATCCCAACATAAGCAAAGCTTTTACCATTTTCAGCAATTGAAGGCGAGATTAAGATTCTTGGAGTCTTGGCAATTATTTCGATTTCATGCGCTAACATCAAGGTCGACATTAAGAATAAAGCTGCAACTGTAAAGAATGTTTTCATTTTTCTTCTCCACATATGCTCACCGGGAAAAACGTATATTTACTTTAAGTATTTTATAACAAAATATTTATACTGCTAACTATTAGTATAATAACAATATCAATATAATTCAAGTATCCCAAAAGTGCTTCATGAAGAAATTTGTTAATTTTTTATAAAAAATAATACACTGAAAACATAAAAAAATTTCAACTTTCTTTTGGGTTTTAAACTATCTGGCCTATTTAGAAGGACTATAACACAAAAACTAATTGACTAGCAAAGACTCGCATTAGCTATTTCTTCATTAAACAGTTTGCTTCAAAAAGCTTAAATAGTTATATTGGTAACGAGCAACGTTGTAGTTTTATACCTGTTATTAGAAGCTGGTCAAACATCATTCTTCCACTATTTTAAAGTTTAAAGACTAAATTTAAAAAGAGGAAACAACAAGATGAAAACTTTCAAAACAATTATTTTGTTTTTAATTAGTCTTGTAGCCGTGTTTTTGAGTTCAACTTCTTCCGGACAGAATAAAACAATTACTTTATGGAATAAGTCAAATCGCCCTATATATGTTTATAATTTTAATTATGGTGCACCAACAAGTGTTCAACCAATTACAGGAGGCGCGCCATTAAGCAATGGAGTACCGTTAACAATTCAACTTCAACCCAACCCCAAAATGCGAATATATATTTCAGATAAGAAATTGGAAAAAAGTTTGGAAAAAGGAATCGCACCAGATCCTTTCAATCCTGCATATGATGGAGCGATTATGTATTCTTTTGTAGAGTACAATTATGAACCAAGTAACTCTCGCTATACATTTGATTTGTCATATATAGATGAGTATTCACAGCCTGTAACAGTTAAATTTTCGAATGTAGGCAGTTATGGTGGTTGTCAAGAGGGGTTTGAGTATGGTTTTACAAAACTTTCTTCAGTAATAGATCAACTAAAGAAGCAAACTGATTACAGTTGGAAAAAGCTGGTTTGGCCTTTGACAAATGCAAAAGGGAAATGGCCTCCTCCTTATCCTGACAACATTTTTAGAGTTGTTGGTCCAAATAAAGTGTGGGCTGCTTCCCCTAACAACATATTACAACCTTGGGTTCCAATTACATATCAACCTTTTGTAAATTCTTTACCAGCAAATGGAGCTCAATTGTTTTCATCTGTCACAAACTGGAATGGCTGGCAGTACTGGGATGCTAGCCATATACCCAGTCCGTCAAATACAGGGTATGTGAAAGCTCTACATGCTGCTGCAATTCCAGATAGTAAAGGTAAATATGGTTTCTTTTGCTTCCCCAATGATAATAAAACAGGAGAATTTACCTGGGTACCAACCTCTGTGAACTGCACTGTAACTGTTTATCCATATGACAGTTAATTTCGTAATATGCAGCATAAGCATGAAGAGTAAAACTTAATTTGAAAAATTTCTCTCTGTTAGGTTGCCCGATTAGCAAAATACTAAGCCGGGCACTTTTCTTATGTACTTTTACCATTTTAGCAACTCGTAGTTAAGTTCAAGGGTGCTCAGTGGAAACTCTCTTTATCAGTCGTTTATGTGAAAACATCATTTGCCATTAATCTTTACACAACTGTCTGAACAAATTGTACTCAACTTAGCAATCCACAACTTTTCATTAAGTTTTACCATTTAAATTTCTTAAAGCCGTTACTTTGTTTTGCAGTGACCTAATTATGCTCAGGTTGCTTGCCATATAAAGCGGTAATCTCCCATTTCGCATTACAGGCATCTGGCTTAGAAACATCTTCTGCTATGTAGACTATGCCATCCAAAATAAATCTGCCTCTTTGACAATGTTTTAGCACATTCTTGTGGCTAATGTTATGTTTGTCACATACTTCTTGTACTTTCATTATTTTTTCTCTTTAAATTAACTGATAACCTTATGGGCATATAATTCTGCTATACGACCTTTAAATATGGGAGGAGCGTTAACTTATAATTGTACTTTTAGTTTTTTGATCTATAAATATAATAAAGGCATTTACGGCAAAACTGTTAGAATAAATATTAGAATGGATATTTTCAATAATCGAGAATTAGCTAATTTTATTTGGTTTGCATCAATAATTCTTTTCTTTCTGTGTTATCGAGAGATTGGAAAAACAATGGTAAGCATTTTTGAGCCTAAATTAATTGGTTATTTTATATGTATGATTATTTATATTGGGCTAATTATTTATATCTTATATCTAGTAGGAAACTGGAATATTAGAATGATAAAAGACTCAATTATGTGGTTTCTTTTTTCTGCTATACCATTCATGTTTTATATATGTATTTCTGAAAAACCAAATAGATTATCGTGTAAAAATTTATTGCTTAATTCTCTAAATTGGACTATTTTTTTAATATTTATAGTTAACTTTTATTCCTTTAGTTTTGCATTTGAAGTATGTCTCGTGCCTTTTTGGATAATAGTTTCATGCTTTTATAGTTATTTTTGCTGCAAAAATAGTCACTCAGGTTTTAGGAAACTCCTAAATGGTATAATATTAGTAATCGGCATTAGTGAATTAATATACTCCTGCTATCATGTATTTATAGACCCTGACAGACTTATTAATATCCACACGTTGAAAATTTTTCTTCTTCCTGTAATTCTAATGGTTTTCTTATATCCGTTTATTTATCTTATTTTGTGTTTTGACACTTATTATATCTTAATTTTAGCAAGTGATAAAAGAAATGGAAAGATTAAAAATATCAAAACTTTTTTATCTCTTTTGCTTCATCCAAAGTTAGTAATGAATGATTCTAAAATAAATGTAGTTAACAATGAAAAAAATGGAGCTGAAATCAGGAAATATTATGAAATACAGAATAATAAGTGAAGACCCACAGCCAGTTTCCAGCTACAATTGTCTAAAAATTGAATTATACAAAAGAGTTGATGAACAAACTCTAAAGGAAATAGCAGCGGAGCTTAGAAGAAGTAGGAGGCAATATAATAGGCTTTGGATTGAGTATTTTATTAAAGGTATAGATACAAATAAAGGAGCATGGGCCACTTCTGACTTTAAACTTGGAGTTTTGGACTTAAGAATCATAGGTTCCCCCCTTTCAAAGATAAATAAATTAACAAAGTCAACTGTATCTCAAAGTTATGATCAAATAATAGGCAGATGGTTGAATGATACTCCAGGCTTTGAACACTTGACAACTATATATACAGCTAACTGCAAGGTATACGTAGAAACAAATTATATTAATGAAACTTATGGTTTTTATGAATTAATAAAAACAGAAGAAAATGGTAAAACAAGATATGACAAAGTCAACAAACTTAGCAATAACACCGATTATTTTATTATAGAAAAGAATGGAAACCTTAGTGTGTACGACGCACTAGGAAAATTTGAAGAGGACAAAAAATTATAATGAGAACTGAATAGGCATTTTGTTAAATGTTTAAAACGTGTTTAAAGGAAAAATTCTGAAGATTTAGACCTATTCAAACTAAATCAGTTTAGAGGAAAAATTCTATCGCTCTGAATTTTCAGTTGTAAACATTCATATTTTCTAGAATTTAGGCTACTTTGTACCCCTTTTGTACCCCCGGGGGTACATTTTCTAAGCTCAAACTTGCTCACTTTGTACCTCTAGGGGTACAAAATTTGTACCCCCTTTGAGCTCAACTTGTACCCCAGGTACATTTAAAAATCAAACAAATACATTAATTATAAACAACTTACAATTTGTACCCCTAAATAAAAAAGTTTAAAATTTGTCTAAACCGGGCGGGGGTCCCCCCACCTCTAAGCTCTCAAAACTTCTCACAGTACCTTGATAATATTGAATAGGGCAAGATTAAAATTTTGTAGAAAAAATCATGAAACTTTTTAATTTTAAAATAAACAATTATTGAAATATAACAAAACAAAGTATTTTTCCTATTAAATGACTATATTATTCTAATTATACTTAATAATGAATGTATTCCGTGCACTAATGCCATCTATGACTAACTTTTGATCTAGCCCCCCTTTGAAAGTGTAATGGTAGATTCATAAAATCACATTTATGTAAATCTAAATTGAAAAAATTCAATGATTTTTAAAAACTAAAATAATAAAAAATCTAACCAATTGATTATACACTACTTGACTTGTAAGAAAAATGGTGTATATTTTCTTACATAAAATAAGGAATTATTAAAATGGAAAGTCTACATAATAAAATAATTAGATCTATTAGAGGTCATGGTAGTGGTTGGTCTTTTTCTCAAAAAGATTTTTTGCAATTAGGAAGCCGTGAGGCTATTGATATTGCTTTACACAGACTAACGAATACTGGTAATATTCGCCGTGTAATTAGAGGGATTTATGACTATCCAAAATACAGCAAATTATTAAAAGAAAATTTAAGCCCAGATATTCATCAAGTTGCCCATGCCATCGCTCGTAAAAATGGCTGGAGACTCCAAAAAAGTGGTGAGGAAGCTTTAAACGAACTAGGCATATCAACACAGGTGCCTGGAGCTGTAATTTATTTAACTGATGGTCCAAGCAAAGAATATGATATTGGGAAGGTTAATATTAAATTCAAAAAGACCCCCCTTAAAGAAATGCAGGTAAAGCATAAGCCTACAGCAATGGCAGTTCAAGCTTTGAAGGTATCGAGATCTCAAGATATAAGTGATAAAATCATTAGCACAATAAGAAAAAACCGAAAACCTGAAGAACTTTCAAAAATGCGAAAAGATGCACAATATGTAACTGGTCGGGTGTATAAGTGCATTGAAAAAATTTGTTCTAAGGAAATAAAATAAGATGGATTCTATTGCAAAATTGAATGAGAGTGACCGCAAAGACCTTATTTCTGAAACAGCTTCTAGACAAGGAATAAACTCAGCAGTTATCGAAAAGGATTTTTGGGTTTGTTGGATTCTCAGACATTTATTTTTAGACGATGAGATAAAGTCTAAGGTTGTCTTTAAAGGTGGTACAACTTTATCCAAAATATTTAATGTTATTAAACGTTTTTCAGAAGACATTGATTTAATTTTGGATTGGGACTTACTAGATTGTGGGTCAAATCCCAATCAATTATCTCAATTGTCTAGAAATAAAAGAGATAAATTTACGAAAGAAATAAATGAGAAAGCATCGGATTATATAAAGAACAATTTTCATCCATTGTTAAGTGATAAGTTAACTAAATATTGCTCTGATATTATTATTGAAATAAATAATGATGATCCTCAGTGTATAGATGTGGTGTATCCTACATCTTTTAGTGACGATTATATCAAACCACACATTACTCTCGAAATTGGTCCTTTAGGAGCTTGGCATCCAAATCAAGAATATTTAATCAGGCCTTATATTGCTGAAGAGTTTCCAAATTTATTTAAGGATCCGGACTGTAGAGTCAAAGCTATTAAAGCAGAGAGGACTTTTTGGGAGAAAGCTACTATACTTCATCAGGAAGCTCATAGAGATGATGGGTTTAAAGAACGCTATTCAAGGCATTATTATGATTTAAGCCAATTAGCAAAAAGTACAATAAAAGAAAATGCACTAAGAGAATTAAATTACCTAGATGATGTTAGGAAGTTTAAGATTGACTATTACTCTTGTAAATGGGCTAACTATCAAAATGCTATACCTGGCAGTTTTAGATTGATACCAGCACAAAAAACTATTAATGAATTGCGAAGAGACTATAAATCCATGAAAGAATCTATGATATTTAATCAAGCGCCTTCATTTGATTCCGTAATTCAAATCTTACAAGATTTAGAAGAGGAGATAAATTCTTTATAGTTGTTTTAATAATCTCCCTAACTTACACTTGAGAAAGTAGTGCGGATAGCTAGCTATTATTCCATGCGTTGGCCTAAATCTACTCTCCTCCCACCACCTCACACTCCCTAAAAGTCAAATCATTAACATTGCAGTCAAAATCCAGCTGCCCTTTTAACGTAATATGAATATCTTCACCAATCCTATCCTTGAGTTCCTTACCATATTTCATATAACACAAAATCCGTCGATAAAAACGTTTTCTCTTTAGATACGGAATCAGAATGCTAATGCAGATATAATCATCTTCGAAGAACACATCTCTTTTATTATTGGGGTCTGGTTTAAAATTATAAATTTATAAGCTATTTTTATTAAAAAGTAAATTTTTTCAATATTTAATTATATTTATTTTTTAATATTAAATATTATTACCTAAATTCTATACCACGGTATGCATTTCCTATTTCAAGCGCATGATCATCAGTCATACCTGCAATAGAATCAACAATTAGATGAAACCTGTGAAATATCTCTTCAATTCGATCATCATTTTTTATTTGGTGCTGGTAATATTTTTTATATCTACTTGGCAATATATCTACTAAACGTCGTTCTAATTCACGTTTAGAAACCCTTTCACCTTCTAAAAGTTTATAAAAAACATCTACCTCACAAAGTAAAAGTGGTTTATTATAATCCAACATCTTGTACACTAAGGCATAGCCAGATAACTCAATTTTCTCTACCTCCTCAGTTTTATATATAGATTTTCTTGTTACCTCTTTAAAAGTTTCAAGCACTTGGTATTCTTCTGAATCATCTGGGATCAAGCTTTTAAATTGACCATTAATAATACTTTTTATATTCTCAACGAAATTTTTTGCAGCGAAGTAAATCATTTTACGTGTAAAATGTACTATAACAGTATAAATGAAGTCAGATTTATTAAGAAAAGGTTTATTTTTTATATTATCTATATTTATTAGAGAAAAATCGTTATTGAATTTTTTCTGATAAGTGTCTATTAAATTTTTTAGACATTCTGAGGGAGTTATAATTTTTTTTTCCAGTCCGTCACAAATGTCGCTGGTACAATATGCAATGTCGTCAGCAGCCTCCATTATATATGCAAGTGGATGTCGTTTTATTTTTCCTTCTTTTTGATATATTTCCTCAATAACAGAACGCTCAGACTCAAAGTAACCAGGTTTTTTCCCATGTATGGCAGTCTCTTCCTTTTCGCTGGGAGCCCTTGTATATTTCAAAAAGGCTTTCAAAGTTGGGAATGTTAAATTTAAACCATAATGATCTTCTCTGTCCCAACATAGTCCTGTTACAAGTCGAAATCCTTGAGGGTTTCCATCGAAACTAGTGAAATCCGGAAGATATTTATTCTCAAAGCGTTTCCTATCATCATCACTAAAACACTTTTCTTTAAGTATTTCTAGACAATTTTTTTTAAACCAATCTCTTATGGCAGCTTCACCAAAATGACCAAAAGGAGGGTTTCCTAAATCATGAAGTAAACATGCATTTTCAACAACTGTAACTATTGATTCAGAACAGCTGAAATTCGGATTACGCTTTTTCATTTCATGAGAAATTTTGGCTGCAATTAAGCGGCCTATGTCAGCAACTTCTAAAGTATGAGCCAACCTGGACCTTACAGCTGTGTCATCCTCCCAAGAAAAAACCTGTGTTTTTCGCTGCAATCTCCTAAATGGTTTGGAATATATAATTCTTGACCTGTCACTGTAGAACTCCTCTAAATTACTACGCCCCGTAACAGAAGTTTTTTTGCGACGTTCTGGGTCTAAAAAATTTTCAAGCATTTTTCTCATCCTCAAAATTGCTGAATGTTTTGAAATATAATTGCATCCGCGGAAAGTTATCTAAAGACAATATATTGCTTAACTCAACCAAGTACAATGACTTAAAAATGAATAATAAAGAAATTATGAAAAGTTCAAGAGGCACAAATTATTTCCTTACCACCTCGCATTCCCTAAAAGCGACATCATTAACAGTGCAGTCAAAACCCAACTCTCTTTTTGCCCTAATATAAACACCCTAATGCTAAACCACTTTCGCTCTTTAAAATAATAAAAATGTTCTTTAGCATAATTGAAAATTAATTATTACAAGCTTATAATAATTAGGTTTTTTCAGAAGGAAACTTATTTAGAACAAGAGGCTTATATGAGAGGTTTGTTTTATATTCTGTTTTTATTCGTAACTTTTAACCTTTTAGGCAAAGAAATCAATGTATCCTACCCTATAAGCCCAGTTCTACAACTGATAGTCATAAAGCATAAGGGCTTACTTGAAAAAGAGTTTGCAAAAGATGGGGTCAAAATAAAATTTCATGCTATCAACAACGGTCTAAAACAAGCTCAGGCTGTTGCTGCAGGCAAAGTTGATCTATGTACAGGCATAAATACTACCAGCATAATTATAGCGGCAGGCCAAAATATAAAACTAAACATAATAAGAGCGCTTTGCAATCCTACCGGCACCTTGGCTTTAATGACTACTAATCCAAATATTAAATCAGTAAAAGATTTGAAGGGGAAAACTATTGTAGGCCCTTGCGAAGCTATGTTGCATCAACTGTTACTTGAGACACTGCAAACAAAAAATATGACAATAAAAGATATAAATTATATACCAACATCATTGACCAATGCATATAATGCGATGTTTGCCGGCAAGGTGGAAGCTGCATTATTGGGTATGACTGAAATGATAAAAGCTAAAAATAGAGGAGCAAGAGTCTTGGCAACACCAAAAGGACTAATGCGGCCTAAACTGGTTGTTGCGGTTAGTGAATCTTTCGCCCAAAATCACCCGGACTGGGTCGGAAGATATGTTAAAGTCCAAAATGAGGCGATGGAATTTATCAAAAACCATAAACGTGAAGCATTGCAATTAGCCGCTAAAGATCAGGGGATTTCCTATAAAGACGCTGAGTGGTTATATAACAACACCAATTTTATAAATACCTTAAACAAAGATGACATAAACAGTATAAAAGATGATATTGATTTCTTGTATCAGCAAAAACTCATCCCTAGAAAAGTAAGTATCCTTTCAGAAGGTGCTGCAATAGACGTATATTTTCAAGACTTCGTGAAAGACCAAATCAGTATATGCGCAGTTAGTTCTCCTAGCATTCTTGATTCTTTACATAACTTAAGCTGTGGAGAACTACGACATAATTAATAAAACTGTAAAATAGCACAAAATTTTCAACTTTATTAAGTTTCTTAAAATTTGACTTTTTTACCCTATACTAATTTTCAGTAAGCTTCTTGATTATGATTGAAAAACATATCATTGAATATTATAGTGTTTAATCGTTTTAAGAGGGAAACTTATTTAGAGCAAGAGGCTTATATGAGAGGTTTGTTTTGTATCCTGTCTTTATTCGTAACTTTTAACCTTTTAGGCAAAGAAATCAATGTAGCTTATCCTATAAGTCCAGTTCTACAACTGATAGTCATGAAAAATAAGGGTTTACTTGAAAAAGAGTTTGCAAAAGATGGGATAAAAATAAAATTTCATGCTATCAACAACGGTCTAAAACAAGCTCAGGCTGTTGCCGCAGGCAAAGTTGATCTATGTACAGGCATAAATACTACCAGCATAATTATAGCGGCAGGCCAAAATATAAAACTAAACATAATAAGAGCACTTTGCAATCCTACCGGCACCTTGGCTTTAATGACTACTAATCCAAATATTAAATCAGTAAAAGATTTGAATGGGAAAACTATTGTAGGCCCTAGCGGAGCTATGTTGCAGCAACTGTTACTCGAGGCACTGCAAATGAAAAATATGACAACAAAAGATATCAATTATATACCAACATCATTGACCAATGCATATAATACGATGTTTGCCGGCAAGGTGGATGCTGCATTATTGGGTATGACTGAAATGATAAAAGCTAAAAATAGAGGAGCAAGAGTCTTGGCAACACCAAAAGGACTAATGCGCCCTAAACTAGTTGTTGCGGTTAGTGAATCTTTTGCCCAAAATCACCCGGACTGGGTTAAAAGATATATAAAAGTCCAGGATGAGGCGATGGAATTTATCAAAAACCATAAACGTGAAGCACTGCAATTAGTGGCTGAAGATCAGGGGATTTCCTATAAAGACGCTGAGTGGTTATATAACAACACCAATTTTATAAATACCTTAAACAAAGATGACATTAAAAGTTTAAGAAAAGATATTGACTTCTTGTATCAACAAAAACTTATTCCTAGGAAAGTAAATATCCTCTCAAAAGGTGCTGGTATTGAAATAGCTTTTGAGAACTTTGAAAAAGACCAAATTAGCCTATGTGCAGTTAACCATAATTAGCTCAGTAAAGAAGCGCTCAACTTCATCTTCTTTTATATACCTAGCGCGACTGCGCTCCTTGAATGATTCGATCATTGTTGTTGGATTTTGAGCAATATCATAGTCATGCTTGATAAGAAGATTTATTACTGCTCGAATGTTCTGTAATAGGCGATTGGCTGTAGGAACGCCAATTGTATCACGAACGCTAGAATGAAGTTTTCTAACCTCGATACGTTGGATGTCTATAACTCGTTTGTTTTTTAGCTTTAGTGGTACGTAAGAATTAAAACGATTGCGGCAAGTTGACAAATCAGCATGCCAGCCTTTGTTTTTTTCACGATGTTTAAGCCAATAATCAACTGCTTCTTCTAGAGTAATATTTTGCTTTTCTTTTTGCTTGGTATCAATGCCTCGTATTATGTCATTACTTATTTCAATGCAACGCTGTTGAGCTGCTTTAATTGACACTTCTCCGTAAGAAGCAACTTTGATATATTTAAGGCGCCCATCTAATTTACGAATATAATACGTAGATACGAGAATTCTTAGGCGATATAATTAAATGCAGATATCTATTATCTATATCTTGATATTTTGTTTTCTTTTCCGGAGTGGATAATTTTTCAATATTAGTTTTCGTAAACTTGATCCTTTTCATAAATAAATCCTCCCTATATCCTCCCATACAGTGCTTTTAATAGCTATCTTCTGCTATTGTCTGACGTTGCTATTTTTTTGTTTTTGAACTCAAAAATAGCATATATGAAGAGTTTAAAAAGTCAAGGCACTTTGCTTATACTGAATGAGGCCTATGAGGACGCTGAATTTGCTGAACGCAACAAACTTGTGGAAGAGGAAGCCGGCGGCAGAATTTATTCGCCCGGAGAACTAGAAAAGATTGTGATGGAAGCTGGTTTTAATTCCTGTGAAATTCGGCTTGACGCGGCCAGAAACTGGTTGTGCCTGATTGCGGAAAAGTAAAGCAGACTTGCCCTTGCAGCTCTTATTGCAAAATCCTGTTTCAATGCTAAATTACGGGCTTACAAGAAAAAGCGGAAAACAACCTTGTTTTCTGCTTTTTGAAATTTAGTTTACTTACGCCCGTAGTTGTGCTCTATTCAACAGAAGCTACAATTCAGGCGCAAATCTATTATTACAGGGAAATAAAGCAATTTGAGCAATTTTTCAGAGTCTTTTGAACAATATTTTCTTGAGCTTATCTCCGGGAAGCGCAATACCCCTAAAGACAAGCTTATGATCCTGATACTGTTTATTGCCTCGCGGTTTTACCGGATGGCAGTGCAGTTTCGTATCTGGCTTTATGATAAACGGGTTGTCAGGAACCGGGCGATCGGTTGTCTGGTCGTCAGCATTGGTAATCTCAGCTGCGGCGGCACTGGTAAAACTCCAGTGGTGGAAGTTTTCGCAAAAAGCCTGTGCCAGCACGGCAGAAAGGTTGCAGTCCTCAGCCGTGGTTACCGCAGTAAAGAACGTTCCTTTATGACCAAGCTGATTCAAAAGTTCAGCTCTAAAAAAATGGAAGTCCCCCCCAAAATAGTTTCTGACGGTAAAAATCTGCTGCTGAATTCAGAATATGCCGGAGACGAACCATATATGCTGGCCTCAAATTTGAAAAATGTCGCGGTTATAGTCGATAAAGACCGGGTTAAATCAGGACTCTACGCGATTGATGAATTTGGCACCGACACCCTGATTCTGGATGACGGTTTCCAGTATTTAAGCTTGAAGCCACATATTAATATTGTTCTGGTAGACTCTACTGACCCGTTCGGTAACCATCATGTGCTGCCGCGTGGTATTTTACGGGAACCGATCAAAAACCTGAGGCGCGCAGACTATATATTTCTTACCAAATCAGACGGGGGAAATCATTTAAAACATCTGAAAAGTTTCTTGCGACGCCACAACCGGCGAGCTGAAATTATTGAATGCTGTCACAAACCATTATATCTGGAAAAGGTCTACCAGCACGGCGAACAGGAGAATCTTGAATTCCTTAAAGACAAACGTGTTGCAGCAATTAGCGCCATTGCAAGACCGGAGAGTTTTGAAAGTTTTCTCGAAGAACTTGGTTCAAACCTGGTGCATAGAACGCATTACGCTGACCACCACCGGTTTACACAGCAGGAGATAATTGATTTTGTCAACAATGCCAAGAACGCTGAAGCTGAAATTATTGTAACTACCGAAAAGGATGCGGTCAGAATGCCGCGTCTTGACCGGCGTGATGTGCCAATGTATTTTCTGCGGGTTGAAATTGATATTTTGAGCGGTCAGGAAAGTTTTGACCAGTGTATTTCCCGTATCTGCTTCCTCTGATTGTTGCTAATAAACTGATTAATCATTTTCTTTGTTGAATTGTAACTTTTGTCGTTTATTTTATGTCTAATAGGAAAATTAGCGTCAAAATTTGCACAGGAATAAATTATGAGAAGTCTTCTGTTTTTTGCCACGATATCCGCGGCTTCTGCTTTGTTTTCCGGCTGCGTAAATTCCGGGACTGAACCACGTAAAATGGTTATTCATCCGCTTGACGGCGGAAATTTCATAGTCAAGAATTTATATGATTTGCCGGTCGTTGAGAAAAAACAGCTTGGTCAGATTCTGCTGGCTGATGTTTTTTCCTCCTCCAGAGACAAGATTAAAACTGATTACAATATAGCCCTTTTTAAAGTACCACCTGGTAAAGGCTCCGCGATTTACCAGATTAAAAGCCCTCAATGCCTGATTTCAATGACTGGTAACGGCAAAATTCAGGCTAACCTTGATGCGATCGCCATGAAGGAAGGACAGGTAGTTTACATTCCAGCTGACACCAAATTATCTATAATAAATGACACCCCGAAAGAGATGATCTTCATGGCAGTCGGCAGTCCTCCTTTTAAACTGGAGCAAATCAAGGTGACCGGCAAACCGCCAGGCAAAAACTTCCTGAACAATAACGCTGACAGCACCAAAGTAACGCAGACACCCGGTGATGAACACAGCTACGAGCAGGCGCCGGTTCCCACGACTGTAAGGCAGCAGCTTAACCTGGATAAATATGACGCAGAACTTGAAAAGACTTTCAAGGACCCAATGAGCAGTCCCAAGTCATATCCCCTGAGTATTCCCGACGATTCAGAAATAAACCTTGATAAACTTTTTAAGGAAGACCCTGAAAAGCTGGTTCCCGCTTCCATGCAGGAAGAAGAAAAAAATGAGCAGGGCGAAGCGCTGGGTTCAACTCCTTCAAAAGCATCTGAAAGTGATAAGAAACTCGATGCGCTTATTGAGGAGCAATCCAAAAAACTGATGCCTTCCTCAACACAAAACGGAGGAAAGGTTGAAAAAGCATCTGAAAGTGATAAGAAACTCGATGCGCTTATTGAGGAGCAATCCAAAAAACTGATGCCTTCCTCAACACAAAAAGAGGGAAAGGCTGAAGAAGTAACTGAAGGGGAAAAGAAATTCAACGCGCTTATGGAAGAGCAATCCAAAAAGCTGACACCTTCCTCAACACAAAAAGGGGAAAAGACTGAAAAAGCAACTGAAAAAGAAAAGAAACTTGACGCAATTATAAAAGAACAGTCTGAAAAGCTGGTTCCGTCGACGCCGCAGAAAGAGAAAAAAACCGATTTACAGCAAACCAAAGAATTAACACCTTCAGAATCATCAGATCTTGATCAGGAATTAGACTTGCTTACTGAGGAACAGCCCGAAACGCTGATTCCGTCGACGCCGCAAAAAGGCAAGAAAACCGATTTGCAGCAAACTCAGGAATTGACACCCTCAGAAAAGGAGACTTCGGCTTCTTCAGACGAATAATTTATCTATCTATAAACAGCAAAGATTGAAGAGGAAACATTCTAAAGCGTCAACATTGTCTGAAAATCATGTTGGCATACTGTCAGTAATCAACGGAACCTGTCGGGGAAACAGTTCCGTTATGACAGAACTCTCCAGTCTTTCCACGCATTCTAATGCCTTTCTTGTAATCTCCTGCAGCGATGCTGCGTGAACAATGCAGTAAGGCAATATTTTATTGCTTCCTGTTTGGTCCTTCCAGACCGGCGTATCCGGCTTGAGAGACCTGTATTGTTTAATTCATGTATCATCTTCAGCAAGAGAGGACTGAAGAATATGGTAATTGGAGTGGCCTGTGGTTTGATGTGCGCATTGTGCCAGTGCGCTTCGTATATGTTCTCAAAAAAATTCACCAGGGATAAAGGCACCTCACTGCAGCTGCTTATGGTCTCCCATGCAATTATGGGAGTTATAGCCGCCGGTGGCGTGACCCTGCTGCTGTTAAAGCATGAAATTGGTTTCTCCGCATTAAAGCCGTGCTGGCTTTCCCTGTTCAAAGTAAGCATGTTTTATCTGGCGGCACAGTTCTGCTGCTTTTTTGCCCTCACCAAGACAGAGGCGTCAAGACTGGCTCCGCTTCTCGGTATGAAAATACTCTTCATTGCCCTGTTCGGCATATATTTATTTGAACACAGAATATTGTCACTGCAATGGATTGCGGTATTGTTGTGTCTTGCCGGGGCGTTCATGGCTAACTGGTCAGGTGGCACAGTGCCGGTATCCGGCATAATCTGCATCCTGCTGGCTTGCGCAGGTTATTCGCTTTCAAACCTCAATACAAAAATACTCATCGATATCCTGCCGATTGAAAACATGTTTATGAGTTCACTGCTCTCTGCGGGACTTACATTCTCCTCGATCGGGATGGTATCGCTGCTGGCGGCTGTGATGCTGCCGCAATTCAGGGCAGCCCACATAAAGCCTGCACTGCCGTTTTCGCTGGCATGGCTGGCTGCAATGGTACTGTTGTTCAGCTGCATTGGCCAGGTTGGTCCGTTGTACGGGAATATTCTGCAATCGACACGCGGCGTAGTTGGCGTCATGCTCGGGATGCTGGTGGCAAAATTTACCAGTTCCGATCTTGAAAAACGCCTGCCCGGGACGGTTGTCATGCTGCGCGTATTTGCGGCGATAGCTATTAGCGGTGCAGCAATTCTGTATGTACTGGCCGAACGCTTTTAGCTGTGTTTCAGACAGCAGCACTGACTGGGTGGCCCACATGCTTAAGTGCTGCTTTTATTCTCAAGCCGGGATGCTGTGCCGTTGCAGGATTTAATTGAAATTGAAAAACTTAGCTTTTTTGACATTCATAGTACATATTTTGTGGATTCTCCTGTTGAATTGTAACCATTACCGTTTTATCTTATGTCTTAAGCAGGGAATATTTCACAACTTATATAGGAACTTGATATGAAAAGCGTTTTTCTTTATGCTTCCATAGCTGCAGCGGCGTTAGTGGCCGCTGGATGTGTAAGTTCAGGGACACAGCCGCAAAAGGTAGTACTGCATCCAAGAGACGGCAGTAATGTTATAATTAAGAATTACTATGATTTGCCCCTTGTGGAAAACAAGAAACTGGGAGAGGTTAGAATTGGCGATGTTTTTTCTCCCTTGCAGGACAATATCAGTGGTACTTACAGCATAAGTATGTTCAAAATGAGCGCTGGCCGGTCGTCTGCAATGTTCCAGATAGAAAGTCCGCAGTGTATTATAGCAATGTCTGGTTCTGGAAAACTTCAGGCAAACGAGCACTCAATAGTCCTCAAACGTGGCCAGGTTATATACATTCCAGGCAAAGCCAGGATTTCCCTTATCAATGATACTCGTGACACCCTGGTATTTCTGACTATCGGCAGTCCGCCGGTTGATCTCAGCAAAATCAATATTATCGGAGCAATTCCTAAGACGTTCAAGATTGAAAAACAGCCGGAAAGCATGTTGCGCAGCGATATGCCTGTCCAATCGGTTTCAGAGCCGGCCAAGATTCCGAAGAATATCCAGGAACAGCTCAATATGGATAAATATAATAAAGAACTTGATCAGACATTCAAGGATCCTTTCCTTAACCCGAAAGCCTATCCGCTGAAAATGCCTGACGATCCGGAACAAAGCCTTGACAGCCTGCTCAAACAACAGACTGAAACTTTGATTCCACCCAAACCGCAAAAGGGCAAGAAGACTGACCTGCAGCATGTTCAGGAGCTGGAACCTGGCGAAAAAGACGTTCCAATATCTCCCAATAATTAATGATGTTTTCAGTTTTCTGAAACGAGGAACAAAAAACGATGTTATTTGGCATTATGTGCGGCCTGGTGGCCGCACTTTTTCAATGTACGGCTTACTTATACTCCAAACGCTTCATTCAAAACAACGGGAACTGTTTCCAGCTGCTGTTTGCCTCCCATTTGATTATGGGAATTATCTCAAGTATCGGGCTTGGAGTTCTGTTGTTAAAACATGATATTCCCCCGGTCTCAACATTCTGGTATCCGTTGCTGAAAGTAGTCTCCTTCTACCTGAGCGCACAATTCTGCTTTTTCCTGGCTCTGAACAAGACTGAAGCTTCCCGCCTGGCACCGCTGCTTGGACTGAAGATTCTGTTCCTGGCTGCTTTAGGGATACTGATATTCAATCACAGCCTGCTGCCACTGCAATGGGTCGCGGTATTTCTATGCCTTATCGGAGCGGTGATGTCCAACTGGTCCGGCAGCGCCATCCCGCTTCCGGCAATAATTTATATACTGCTGGCGTGCTTTGGATATTCTCTCTCAGACTTGAATATTAAAGTACTTATTGACACGCTGCTGCTTAAGGACAGGGTCATCGGAACCCTGATTGCGGCAGGACTGTCATATTTTACTCTTGGGGGAATCTCATTGATCGCTTTTATTGTGCTGCCTCAGGTAAAGGTCTCATATTTAAAACCAGCTGCCCCGTTTGCGGTGTCATGGCTTATCGCAATGGTTCTTTTATTCGGATGCTTCGGGCTCATAGGTCCGCTTTTCGGCAATATTGTCCAGTCGTCCCGGGGAATAATGGCTGTTGTTATTGGAATAGCAATTGCAAAGTTTGCGGACTCCACGCTGGAACAGCAACTTACAAAACAGGTGATGCTGCGCCGGATAACTGCAGCGATATTCATTACTGCCGCAATCATCCTTTACGCGGTTGCCGAAAAACCTACTTTTTGAATATTTTGAAAAGCTCTCTCGGCACCGGGCTGCCGGAAATAGCTGTCAGCAGCAGATAGCCCAGACAGAATACCGCTCCGCTGATTGTCAACGGCAGCAGATCCAGTGGCAAATGTCGGATTTTGAGTTGAGGCAGCATCGGGTATGTGTACCAGAGTAAAACAGTCAGAGCGCCTGCGGCAAGTGCGTCTCGAAACATCTCGAAACTGATAGCTTTTAGTTTCAATTCATACTGTCTGAAATCACGATGCAGCAGCCACAACATCAAGGCGATATTCAATATTGACGAAATAACGGTTGCCAGCGCGATACCGCCCTGAGCCAGCGGTCCCATCAATATCAGGTTTAAAATAATATTTACAACAATACAGATTAAAGAAATCCTGAGCGGAGTTTTCATATCCTTTCTGGCATAAAATGCCGGAAGAATTATTTTGACCGCGGCAAAGAAAGGTATGCCGCTGCAGTAATAAAGAGCGGCCAGCGAGGTTTCGCGCAAAGCCACATCATCAAACTTCCCCCGCATGTACAAAACCTTTAAAATTGGTTCTCGGAAAATAACCGCAAACACGGCAATCGGCACACAAAGATACATCACCAGCCTTATGCCAAGGCGCAGGATCGCGAAAAGCTCACTATAATCCTTCTCCGCAACAGCCTGCGACATGCTAGGCAGCAGCACCGAGCTCAAAGCCAGAGCAATCACACTCAAAGGCAGATAAACAATCCGATCAGTATATGTCAACGCCGGAATAGCGTTAGAACCAATTAAATAAGCAACCAGACGATCAGCAACCAGGCTGATCTGCAGTGCGGAGGCTCCGACCAGTCCCGGCAGGGTAAGCTGCCACAGATCCTTAATTACTTTCAGGTTCTTGATGACTGAAATGTTCAGCGCCGGAAACATACCGTGTCTGGCAAGCAGCAGCAGCATCAGTACAAACTGGATTACCCCGGCAAAAACAACTGCAGCGGCCAGCGTTTCAAGCACAGTCTGGATACCACCCTGAAACCCAGGAGCTGCCAGCAGGACGGCAATAATCGCGATATTCAGCAGTAATGCCCCCATTGCCGGCAGAAAAAAGACCTTTACTGAATTCAGCACTGAAGTTATCACCCCGACAAAGCAGATAAAAAAAGCATAAGGCATCAGCAGCGGCAGCAGCAGCAATGCCTGACGGCCATAGTCCCGCTGTACCCATGGTTCAATCAAAACAGCCGCTCCGGAAAAAATGACGGCCATCAAAGCCAGCAGTGCCCCCAGAAAACCGAAAATGACGGATAACTGACGGCGGGTTTCTGCCGATCCCTTTTCAGCAATTGAGTGTGACAGCATTGGAACCAGAGCCGTACCAAGCGCTCCTTCTCCAAGCAGTCTCCTGAGCATATTTGGAGCCATAAAGGCTAATTGCCAGGCAGTAGCAGTAGCCCCGCCACCAAGCACCTTTGCCTCCAGAATAACCCGAAGCAGCCCTAGAACCCGGCTGATCAGGGTTGCCAGAGCAACTCCAGAGGAGCTTTTCAGCAGTTTTATTCTGTTTTTGTGCAACGCAATTTCCTCCCGACAAGCTGTTTTTATGGCGTTTTAAAGGCCTGTACTTCTAGCTTTACAACAGTTCCGACTATACGGAAAATCTCACGTGAATAACATCACCATCCTGAACAATATAATCTTTACCCTCAATTCTTAGTTTACCGGCTGCCTGTGCCTGATTCCAGCCGCCGTTGGCAACCATATCATCATAAGAAACTACCTCCATACGGATAAAACCGCGGCACAAGTCAGTATGGATTTTTCCCGACGCTTCCGGGGCCGGGGTGCCTCGGGTAACAGTCCAGGCGCGGGTTTCCTTGGGCCCGGCAGTGAAAAAGGTGATATAGTTGAGCAGTCGATATCCGGTATGGATAACCCGGGTAAGACCTGTTTCGCTGACACCAAGGTCCTCCAGGAAAACTTCCGCTTCTTCCGGATCGAGTTGCGACAGTTCCTCTTCAAGCTTGGCGCAGACTGGTACCACCTCCATATTATGGCCGGCAGCGTACTCAATCAGCTCTTTAGTGACATCATTTTTACCGAACTGACGGAAATTTTCTTCATCAACATTGGCGCAGATAAATGCCGGCATAACAGTCAGCAGTCCGAGCTGCTTTACCACAGCCTGCTGCCGTTTGTCTTCACGATTGTAATCCGGCCGCTGTCCGTCTTCAAGCTGCCTGGCGAATTGCTGAGTAAGTTCCATTTCCAGCTTGATATCGGGATCGTTGCTGCGCATGAGTTTTTTATTTTTCTCAAGCCTGCGCTCAAGCATTTCCATATCCGCCAGCATTAACTCAGTCATGATGACTTCAAGGTCTTCAACCGGGTTTATTTTACCGTCAACGTGAACGACATCCGGATCCTCAAATATCCTGACGACATGCGCAACGGCGTCTACTGTGCGGATATGCCCAAGAAACTGATTTCCCAGCCCCTGCCCTTCGCTGGCCCCTTTGACGAGCCCGGCAATATCAATGAACTTCAGCGTTGACGGAATAATCTCTTTGGAATTTTCCAGGTCCGCCAGAACTTTGAGGCGCTGGTCAGGCACTGCCACTGTACCGGTATTGGGCTCAATCGTGCAAAAGGGAAAGTTGGCGGACTCGGCTCCACCTTTGCTGAGCGCATTAAAAAGAGTGGATTTCCCCACATTGGGCAAACCTACAAAACCACAGGAAAAGCTCATATTTATTTATCCTTAAAAATGTTATATAATAATTTATAATAATATTAAGTTCCAAACAGGTATATTAATATAGCCCGTAAATAAAAAAAAGCCCACCAAAAGGCGGGCAGAAAGTCCCAAAACAAACAGTAAAATTATATTATTATCAGTAGGTCTCAGCCAGAGTTTCATCCTTGTAGAAGAAATTATAGGCATTATGATCCATATCTACAACCCAGGCAGGACGTATCATCGGTCCGTATCCCCAGCCGACATCCTTCGGGTCATCAGTACAGCCCGGCAGTGGCATCGGGAATGTTATGATATCTATTGTTCCGACAACTGCCCTCGCAATAGTAAAGGCAACCCCTTTGAGCACGCCATAGGTCAGAGCGGCTACATTCCCTTTGTCCTGAGCAACATCCCACGGGCGAATCAACAGTTCAAGCGGTCCGAAAGCAATATTGGCAACGCCTCGCCCTAACTTTTCCAGAGGCCCGCTGGAGCTGTCGGTGTCTGCAGCCTGACAATTGAAAACGGCAAATATTGAAAATAAGATGATTAAGAGAATGAGGGTTTTCCTGAAGTATTTCATTAAAGTTTCCACCCGTTTTAGTTCCGTTAGATGACGTGTGTTTTCGACCCGGTTGTTTCTAAATAGCTACGTAATCCTATGAATATAGGTTGATATTTATAAAAATTCAAGAAATTTTCATTTATAAAATTGATTCATGGGTTATATTTATAATCCGGCAAATTTCGTTTGAATAACAATTTAGCATATTTGAACCGAGCAAACCGGCAATTTGACAACCGACAGCTTTACAAAGGCTGATTTTTAAAAACGGAGATTCATTAAAAATGCAACAAACTCATAAGTTTATCACTTACGGCTCAGTTACCTCTCCCAGAGGCTTTACCGCCTCGGGAATTGCTGCCGGGCTGAAATACAGCGGGAAACCGGATATGGGCCTGATTTTCTCTGAAGTCCCCGCAAAGGTCTCAGGAGCCTTTACCACATGCGTATTCGCTGCGGCTCCCGTGCAGGTATGCAAACAACGGGTACTTGAAAATGAATCTGCCCGCGCCGTCATTATTAACAGCGGAAACGCCAACGCCTGCACAGGAAATCCCGGTTTGGATGCCGCTCATGAAATGTGTTCATATACAGCCGAAAAACTCGGAATCAGGGCTGAGGATGTCCTGGTTTCCTCGACTGGCAGAATCGGGGTACAGCTGCCGATGGATACGATCAAATCGGGTATTGATAAAGCAGTTGCAGCCAGATCGTCCGAAGGCGGCAATGATTTGGCACAGGCAATTATGACTACTGACACCGTGCCTAAAAGTGCAGCGGTAGAAGTTGAGCTTTCAAACGGTAAAGTAACTATCGGGGCTGCTGTCAAAGGCTCCGGCATGATTGATCCTTATATGCAGGTGCCCCATGCCACCATGCTGTGCTATATAACTACTGATGCCGGTCTCGAAAAAAAGCAGCTTGATGACATGCTTTACTCAGGAATTAACCAGTCTTTCAACCGGATCACCATTGACGGTGACATGAGCACCAATGATACTACTATTATCATGGCCAACGGGGTGTCGGGCGTACAGGTTCAGGATAAAGACGCGGCTGTGTTCTCCGCTGCCCTGCAGGCTCTAATGCAGCAGCTTGCCCGGGAAATGGTAATTGATGGAGAAGGGGCAACTAAATTTGTTGAGGTTAATATCAGCAATGCCGCCACTGAAGCCGATGCCAGATGCCTGGCGGAGGCAATCGGCAATTCATTGCTCTGCAAAACCGCCTGGTTCGGCAATGACCCGAACTGGGGTAGACTGGTTGCCGCGCTGGGTTACTCCGGCGTTAAATTTGACCCGGACCTGGTTGATGTATGTTACGATGATATGCCGGTTGTCAGCAAAGGCGGAGATGCAGGCACCCCGGAAGAAGAACTGGCTGAAGTGCTGAAGAAGTCTGATTTTAAAGTAAACGTTAATATGAACGCCGGAAGCGCCGGATACTGGATATGGACTTGTGACATCTCATACGAATACGTTAAAATAAACGCAGAATATCACACTTGACCTCAACAGAATTTATCTGCCATGTGATGCGGGGGCAACACTGCCCCCGGCTGAAAAAAACATAAACTGTTGAAACTGACAGACTATAGTTTACTTTTCAAGCAGCAGTTCCCTGAGCTGTAACAAAGCCGCTGCACAGGTCCTTTTTCTTACCGCCGCCCGGTCTCCTTTAAAATGATTTTCCGTAACCAATACCTGATCATTAACTTTTGTCGCAATAAATACCAGCCCTACAGGTTTTAAGTCAGTACCGCCGCCAGGGCCGGCAATACCGGTAACGGCAACTGCGGTATCTGTACCCAGAACTCTGGTGGCTCCACGCACCATGGCTTCAGCGCACTCACGGCTGACAGCGCCTTTGGAATCCAGTATTTCCTGCGATACTCCCAGCAGATGATGCTTAATCTCATTCGCATAGGAAATTATGCCTCCCATAAAAATATCCGAAGATCCGGGTAAATCAGTAAGTGCGGCTCCAATCATTCCCCCGGTACAGGATTCTGCGGTGCCAAAGGTCATGCCGCGCTGCCTCAACAGACGCGAAATATCCTGTGGCAGTGACAGCAAATCATCTATCAACACCTTGTTGCCAAAAAGCTTTTTAGCTGTTGTATATTTCTCATCAACCAGCTTTTTATCGCTGCCGGAGATGAATACCCTCACACCTTCAACTGAAGCGCAATATGCAGTTTCAAGCGGTTCACTTGCCACAACTGGCTCTATTTCCTGCTGTACCAGCAATTCAGCTGCCCCTGCCACCATAAAGCTTCTGGTGAATGTGTCTGCAGAGCACAAAGCGCGTATTTTGGGTACAACCTGATTATTCAACATCGGAATTAACTCCGCGGGAGGGCCCGGTAGAGCGGCTACTATAATATCACGGTCATCAAGCCTGCCGCTTACCCACAGGCCGGGTGCGGTACCGACAATATTATTCAGAGCTTCTGAGTTTTCCGGCACATCAGCCTGCAGCAGCTGTTCGTCCAGCCCGGAGCTGCGCCCTTTTCCCTGCCAGTATGCGGCAAGATTGGCGCTGATACTCTGATCACGATGCATTTTTAAGCCCAGCACCTCACAAATTGCGGTTTTAGTCAGGTCGTCCTTTGTCGGGCCCAGTCCTCCGGAAGTAATAATGATATCAGAATCCGCAGCCGCAGTAACAAGCGCTTTTTTTAAAGCCTCAAGGTCGTCCCCGCAGTTGAATGCGGCTGATAAGACAATTCCTATGCAACTGAGGGCATCGCCGATAACCGCAAGATTTGTATTTACAGTTGTACCCTTAAGCAGTTCAGTTCCAGTACAGATTACACTGACTCGCATAATATTTTCTCCTCTTAAAGTAATTGCCCGTAAATTATCCGGGCAGGCTGTAAAAATCACCGCGACGGCTGCGCTCGGAATTGATTTTACCGGCAGCGACAAGGGCATCAAGGCGTTCTTTTATAGTATCAGCCTTCAGACCGAAGGCCTCAACCATGTCTTCCACGGTGGATGGCCTCCGCCCGATCAGCTCTATAATCTGATGATCAAGTTCACCAAGTGTTATCTTTCGGCGCAAAGCCAGACATTTATACTTGAACGGTCCTACTGCCTCGACCGGAGCAAAAGGCTCTAAAGCCCGGACGAAACGCATAGTATTTTCAGCTGTCGAAGGCTTAATCCAGTCAACTGCCCCGGGGCGATCCAGCGTATTGAGCTGCACCTTGTCCGGAGCAGCCGATTTAATAATGTCGACAAAACGACGGATTGAGGCATCGGAATCATTAATACCCGGAACGATAAACAGTTCCAGCCAGACTTCAGAATCAGTATGGTGACAGTAACCCGTCAATCCGTCAATGAACTTATTAAAGTCAACCTGTTGAGCCGGACGGTTGATTCGGGCAAATTCTTCGGCATTTGAAGCGTCCAGAGATGGTATGCAAAGGTCAACTCGTTTGATCTCCTGCAGCACCTGTGGATCATTGAACAGGGTGGCATTGGTCAACAGACATAATTTATAATCAGGGTATTTATCCTTGACAAAATCCACAACTTTACCTATTCCTGAATTGAGTGTCGGCTCTCCTGCCCCGGAGAAAGTCAGGTAATCAACCCTGGGAGAAGCCTTGAGAAATTCATCAAGCTGCGATATTACTGCATCGACCGGAACAAACTCCCTGCGCTCGGTATCCAGCATGGTGGTCGCTCCGGATTCGCAGTATACACAATTAAGCGAACAGGTTTTAAAAGGCACCAGGTCTATGCCTAGAGATATTCCCAGACGCCTTGAAGCCACGGGGCCAAATAAATATTTTTTCTTCATATTTAAAATGCTTTCAAATTGCTGTTTCATATGCTATAATAATCAGGTAAATAAAGTACTTATTAGTAGTATGATTTTCAATATGTTTATATTTATTTAAAGGAATGTTTGATGACAATCGGCTGGCAGCACCTTTATCTGTTTACTTTTCTTACCGGCTTAATTCTTTCTTTGGGTTTTACTCCCGTCTTTATAAAACTGGCGGTAGTCACTGATTTGATGGATCGCCCCAGAGGCGAAGCCCATAAGGGGCACGGCATAGCCACTCCCCTGCTGGGAGGGGCGTCCATGCTGAGTGCCTGGCTGTTGACTATAGTTGGCGGCATGCTGCTGATAAAATTTTTCAATCCGGCCAAAGTCTCTCCTCAGCTGGCAGAAAATCTCTCTGGAATTAAACTGGTTTCCGGAAGACTGCTGTTCATCTGCCTGGGTGCTGTAATGGCAACGGTCCTGGGACTTGTTGATGATAAGTTCGGCATGCCAGCCAAGTTTAAGTTTGCCGGACAGTTTATTGTTGCGGCAACAGCGGTAATTTTCGGCGGTATTCATATCAGCGTATTTTTTACAAATCCGATAATTGTCTGCTCGATTTCTATTTTCTGGTTTATGCTGCTGATGAACGCGATTAATTTTTTCGACAATATGGACGGACTGGCAGTCGGGACTGTTACCATTGCCATGGGCCTGTTTACCGCGGTTGCGGTGATTAATCAGCAGTATTTTATTGCTGCTCTCGGGGCTGTCTCCTGCGGCGTTGGGTTTGGTTTCTGGTTTTACAACAGAACTCCGGCTTCTATTTTCATGGGTGATTCAGGCAGCCATCTATTGGGCTATCTGGCAGCAGCACTCAGTTCAAGCGTCACCTACTTTTCGCAAACTGACTCCGTGACCAGGTTACCGGTACTGGTTCCTGTGTTCATCCTGGCTGTTCCGTTATTCGACACTCTGGCAGTTGTTGTCATCAGGATCCGCAAAGGCAAACCGGTTTATATAGGTGACCACAATCATATTTCCCATCGCTTTGTCAAAATGGGCATGACTCGCAGAAGAGCAGTCCAGATGGTACATTTACTGGCGCTTATTATCGGCTTGAGTGTATTGCCGATACTCTGGGGGACCCTTAAAGTTGCAATAATCTGTACCGTACAGGCCCTGCTGCTGCTGCTGCTGGTGAGCATGCTGCAATATGCAGTTGCCCACGGAGGTTCCTGCAACAATAGTTCTCCAAGAGATTAAAATTGATTTTATCACATACCTGATTGCGGTTTCCCCTTCAAAAATAATATTATAATTTCCGAACAATGCAAAACCAGTTATTGTCAAGTATATTATATGTAAGTACTTTTGTACCTTGAAGATTTTTTCCTCTGGCATTCAGACCTGATCAATCTTTAAAGTTTATATATGGAGAATATCATGTCTGTATATACTCAGCAAAACCGTAACTTGCAGCTTGAAGTAGAAGGAAAAACTGGAGAGGATGCCGCCGGTAATGACCAGGTGCTTATCGATTCAATTGCAGAAGGTTCGTTTATAGAATTATCCAGACCATTTGAGCTTTATCTGAATTTGATATCGCCGGCAACCAGCCCCGTTCTGACCGAAAAGGAAATGCTCGGACGCAATGCAACAGTCAAACTCAAACTGGATAATAACGAATGGCGCTATTTAAACGGCATCATTGAAACTTTTCAGCTGACCGGCTATTACAATTACAGAGACAGCGCCGGCGTCCGCAAGACAAATACCGAACTTTATGCATACCGGGCCTTGCTCTGCCCTAAAATGAAGCTGCTTGACAACACTCGCCGCAACCGCATTTTTCATGACAAAAAGCCTCAGGAGATAGTCCATACTGTTCTAAATGAATGGCAGATTGACCATGAGTTCAGGCTGGAGGGCAACTCATCAAATGGCGATAAGTTCTTTAAAATAGAACAGTCTGTTGAGTACAGCGAAAGTGATTTAAATTACCTGTCAAGACTGCTGCAGAAGGAAGGCATTTATTATTATTTTATTCATCAACCGCGTGAAGATGCTAAAGGGTTATACACCCACAAGATGATAATGCAAAACACAAATCCGGCAGAAGCAGTTCCGTTGCAATATGATATTCAGGAAGGTGTAAACAGCATTTACCGCTTTGAAAAAGGTGAAAAGGTAACCTCCAGACTGCTGCGCCTGAATGATTATGATTATCGGCAGGCTGATACAAACTTTTTTGATAATGATGACGGTGACACTTCACAGGAAACCCAGCTTGGTGATTACGGCCTGAATATGCTGATTGATAATCCGGTCGGGGGGTTTGTAAATCTCAGTGATAAAAATCAGGACGGTGCCTATCGTGAAAAACTCAAAAAAGTGGCAGTACAGCGGGCCAAAGGCACAGCCTATCGCTGGACTGGAGCAACTCATAACAGCAGTATTGATGCCGGTATGGCTTTTGAGCTGCAGAATTTCCCCGGGGAAAGTGTCAGAGGACTGATTACCCGGGTTGACTTCAAGGCCAGGACCACTCCTTATGCAACTGGCACACATACTGTTACTGATGATAAAAATTTCTCTTTTGACTCCTCATTCAGTGCCATTGCTCTGGACTGTGTTTTTCGACCAGAGCTGACTGCTGAGCAGCCTCAAATTAATTCTATTACGGCAGGAAAAGTAATTACGGTGGATTCATTTCCAAATGACGTCTCTTCATTCAGCGAAAAACTCGGCGGTGATGTCGCCTGGCTGCAGCCTGCCACTTTCAGAGTTAAATTGCTGATGCTTTGGGAAAACACCCGGGGCTCAGAAAAAAAACCTGATTACGGATCAATGTGGATGTATGCACGATTCAGTCAGATGTGGGCTGATCCACACAGTGGCAGATTCGAAATACCCCGTAAAGGGCAGGAAGTACTGGTAGCCTTCAACAACGGCAGCCCGGAAGCCCCAATAATAGTAGGCAGCGTTTATAACAGCTCTGTAACGCCTCCGGTAGATGTCGAGCAGGCCCGCAATCTTTACTCCTCATTTCTGCGTACCGGCGCAGTTGACAAAGAAGGCGCTCTTCAGAATGACAATCCGCTCGCAGTTGATATTGCCAAGCCTCTCAGCGTCTATGACCTTGGCACTCAATCCAATCAAAAACACTTCAGTCAGATAGCGTTTATGAATATGGACAACGGTAAATTTACAGAGCCCAGAATTGACAATGGCCGCTACCTGACAAAATTTTTCTTTCCGGATGCCCAAGGTGGACTTTTCAGCGCAATTGATGAAGGACAGAGGCTGGCACAAAAAGGTTCAGACAGCGGCAAAATGTCTTTTGAGGGAATCAACATGTATTCCAATAAGGATGTCCTCAATCAGGCGGCCCAGAGCCAGTATATTAATGCTGGAAAAGACGTGCAGATTTGTGCCGGCGGCTCTCTTACCCTGCAGGTAGGCCGCTGCAAAATGGTGATCAAAGATGACGGCATCGCATTGAGTTCGATGCTGAGCGATCCTGATAAAACCTGTGGCTATGTCGAGGATTATCGCGGCAGCGACTCAAGTGCACCTGAAAAACCGAAAGCCCAGATTCCAAGTTTCAGCTCATTTATAACCATGTTTCCGGGATACAGCGGCATGTCCGCACCCTACGTGGAAGTGCTTGGAGCTTATCGCTGCAATATGAAAACCTGGTTCGGAGCTCAGACCAGCGGAACATTGGGTTCTTTGGGAGTCAGAGGGCTGAAAACCACGGTGACCGGAGGCAGCAGCCTTTTGTTCGTTTTCAGCGACATACAATATATCATTGAAAAAATGCTGCAGATTATTTCCGCTGATGTTCCAGAAGACGGCAGCATTGCCCCTAAGGCTGCTTCTGCCGGAGCTGGAATAATTGATTCCATGATGATGATATATTTTGTCTTTACTTCAATTTACGGAGTAATCACCTCCCTCAAAGCAATATTCGGGCTGCGCTCATCCTGCGTGTCGCTTAGCCATGACGCCATGGACCTGTCCAGCACCAAGATCACCAGTGAAGCAATCCAAACTAAGAAAGGCGGCAACCCGCTGGGACCACTGATCGGCTCGGTCAGGGATGCTGGCTCGCAGACTATTCCCGGAGTCGGTGATGCTGTGGCCGATGTTATGACTATGGCTAACCTCAGTGAAGTTGAAATGACACCGGTCAATCAGTCCACCCGTACCCCGGTAAAAAGCAGTACTCAGGCCAGCGACTCGGATACAGGCCTCAGCTCCTCAGAGCAGAATGTGTCAAAAAGCAAACTGGCAGCTACTGAGTCAAAAACTGACGCAGTGGGAACAGATACTGATCTTTCAGCCAATAAGACCGCGGTAGTAGGAGCCAAAACCAGTGTCAGTGAAAACGAAACTGCTGCCGCAAAAACCGACACCAAAGGAGTCGGGACTGAAACTGGAGGAGCAGAGGTATTTACTAATGGTATTAAAACAACTTCTGCCGGACTGGATGCTGAAATTTAATTATGATGTCAGGTTTGAACCTGGTGCTGTGACTTTTAAATCAAAATGTATATTTGTACTTAAAGCTGGAGATTAATTATGTCATGGAACGGAGAAGGTTTTGACAAGCCGTTAATTTACAAGGAATTTGAAACGGTACAGGAAACTATTGAAAAAAACGCCTTCAGACCTGATGAAGATGTTGAGACAATTATACGAGCAGACATGCCAGTCGAAGAACTTATAAAAAGTCTGGCCTTGAAAGAAATGCTGAAAGAGACCTGTGACTTTATGGCTTTCAGCATGAACCGCCGGGTTGGAGTCTGGTGGGCATATAATTGTGTGCGGATGGTAAAAAAAGAAATTGAAGAAGCACATAAAAAAAATCCACTTCCGCCTGAAGAGCAGCTCAAGGCCGATATTGACGGCAAAGTCAAAGAATGGTCTGATCAAAGTGAAATGGATGCAGTTAAAAAGCAATATGAACAGAAGGCAGCTGCCGTAAATGCAAAATTCGACGCCATTTCCGGCAAGGAAATTAAAGACCTAGACCATCCCCTCAAGCCTGTACAGGACTATTTCAAACATCTCAATAACGCTGAAATGAATGACGCTCAAAGCGCCGTCAAACAGTTTGAAAAGGCAATTAATGCCTTTCCGCCGGCAGAAAGAGCAGCGTCTCAGGCACGGATTGAACGAATGTACAAAATTTATGAAAAAGAAAACGGTATAAATCCGATAGAGCAGATAAAACAGGTCGTCACCAGCGTGCTCAAACCTGACCCGGTTCCCAAAGATACGGCACTGGTTGATCAGTACTACGGAGCTATTCAAAGTAAGATTAAAGATATTGACCAGTACATTACAAAATCTTTAAGCCAGTATTTTCCACTAAAAATTTCCGGCTTGCCCAAACGCCCGTCACAGAAAAAAATTGACGAAGCTTTAAAAGCGGCAAAACGCTGGATATTCACTCCAACGGACAAAAACGCGGCTTTAGCCAGAGATGCCGGCAACCCAACTTTACAGAGTCCGGAAGGGCTGTGTGCGCTGACCGCTTTCTGGAGCGGCTCCAACCTTTTTCCAGAAAGCCGGCAGCCGGTGACTCCGCCTCCCGGCCTGGCCGCCCAGGGCATATCAAAAACAGTATACCTTTGTGCCATGCAGAAAGGAGGCAGTAAATCTTACGACGAAAGATATGAAGAGTTCTTCAGGCTTGGCGTAGACTGCTTTACTGGGCTCAACACCTGGGATCAGGCTTGGAAAGAGAAAGAAAAAGCTGCTGACAAACAAGATGTTTTTAAGACCAGAGCCGGTTTTGGCAGAGAATTTGAAGACAAGGAGGAGCAGGAAGGGGACGAAGACAATAAAGACTAATCAGTGCATGATATTATTCAATTATTACTGGGTGATTAGTTATGAAATAGAATAATTATGTCTTTCTGTTTGTACTCTGCTGAGCTTGAATTAGGTGCATAACTTTTGCTGCATCACGGGAAAACTTGAAAAAACCTTTTTTTCTGGTAAATTTTATTATTGTATTTTTATAGTATCTGTTTTGTTTGTGCAAAAATTTTTAACTGAATTTTCGCAGCTAAAAAGGCAATTCAGAGCGTCGGGAAGAGTTGTTCTTTTTCTTTTTAATAACTGTTATTGGATACTTGAAATTAACAGGCAGCAGTAAATTATCAGCTGAAATTATTGACTAAGCTCAAATCCAGGTTATAATATATACTCAAATTGCATTTTTGCTGGATAGGGCAACACCCCATTTGGAGGCATGTAGTGCGCGTGAAAAAAAACAGTTTTTGGAGCGCAAGGAAGATGTTTGTAGCAATGCTTCTGACCGGTGCAGCGGTTTCTGTTGCTGTTTATCATGAAGAAATACGAGATTCTTTTGTAGATCAGAATAAATATCATAGACAAATCGCTAGAACGGCAGCCAAATATGGTGTCGACAGCCGCCTGATAAAGGCGCTGATTTTCAGAGAAAGCAGATTTGACCCTAATGCTCGTGGAAGATTTGGAGAAATTGGTCTTATGCAGATCATCCCGGCAAGTGCGGTTGAAGACTGGGCCAGGTACCATGGAGTAAAAACTCCAGCCCCGGGCCTCCTCTATTCGCCTTCTCTGAATATTGAAATAGGCACCTGGTATCTCGCTAAAGCGTTAACACGCTGGCGACGATACAGACATGGCATTGAGCTGGCGTTATGCCAGTATAACGCCGGCGAAAGCCGTGCCGTAAAATGGAAACCTAAAACATATGAGGCTCCGGTTCTGGACAATATAACGATACAGAGCACTCGCTCATACGTTGAAACCATTATGAAAAAATACCGGGAATTCTGTGAAAACAGTACCTTGAATAAGGGTTTAAATAATGATAAAAAGTAAAATGCTGACATTTACGGCAGTCCTGATGTTCGGCAGCGCTATCACTGCTGCTTACGGACAGGATTCCGCCTGGCGTGAGAACTTTAACAAAGACAGCAAGGCCCAGGAACTGCCCGATGGCTGGGCAGTCAAAGCAACTGTGCTGGGCACTCCTGAAACCTCTTTCAAGGTAAAGAACACCGGCAAAGACAAAAGCGTCCTGATGGTTCATGCCGATAAAGCTACCGGCGGTCTGATGTGCAACCCGTCGCTCAAGGTCGACCTGACAAAAACCCCGATTCTGCGCTGGCGCTGGCGAGTCGAAAACCTGCCCAAAGGGGGAGACAGCCGAAAACAGAAAAAAGACGATCAGGCTATCGCGATTTACATTGGAGCTAATGACTGGCTCCGTAAAAAGAGTATCTCCTACCGCTACGAAAATGAAACCCCGAAAGGTAGTAAGGGCACAGCCTCTTACGGCGGGGGTATTATAAAAGTGAAGTGGTTCTGCCTGCGTAACAAGAAAAGTGGTACCGGAAAATGGTTCACTGAAGAAAGAAATATCGCTGAAGACTTTAAAAAGGCATTTGGTTTTGTTCCCAAGGAGTTTGCCTTGAGTGTTTGTGCCAACAGCCAGCACACTGGCTCTGAAACCAAAGCTGAAATCGATTATATCGAATTTGTCGCCCCTGACAAAACCACTGACACCCAACTTGCGCAAAGAACTGATAAAAAGTAGTCAGATGTTAAAACTATTGTAAGTTTTGAGCAGCCATATGCCACAGCGTCGGACTTGCCTGACTGAAGCAATATGGAAACTATTTATAAATCAAAGCTTCCAATAAGCGGTTTTTGCATTGTAACGCGACTTAAATTGCAGCATTATTTAAAAAATTAAACTCATTCCATGAATCATAAGTTCAGGCAGGACCATGTCGTTATAACCCTTTTTTTTTCCATAATATTGGATTTTTGAACTGGAATATTAGTATTTTGGATACTATTATATAGCGCTGTAACTAATAACAAGAGGATTGGACGGGAACGTGGATTTTGGCAAAAGAATTATAGAAAAAATTATTTCTCCGCCAGTAATTGCGGAAAAAGACACATTCCAGATAAAGATAGCCGAAAACGATCAGGAAATCGAAGAAGCTATGCGTCTGCGTTATGAAGTTTTTAACCTTGAACAGGGCCAGGGGCTTGACACTGCCGCTCTTGATGAACTTGACAGAGATGAATTTGACGATTACTGCCTGCATTTAATTGTTGTAGAACTTGAAGCTAACCGAATTGTAGGGACTTACCGAATTCACCCGGGTAGAATTGCCAATGAAGCTATCGGCTTTTATTCTTCACGGGAATATCGTATTGAAGGTTTGGAAGCTATCGCCGATAACACTATTGAAATCGGTCGCTCCTGTGTTCATCCCGACTTCAGAAACGGTACGGTAGTGGCTCTTCTCTGGTCGGGAATTGCAAATATACTCAAACGCAGTGAAATGAACTTTTTACTTGGTTGCGTCAGCCTTGAAACGACTGATGCGACTATCGGCTGGGCGATCTACGAACATATGATAGAAAAAGGGCACGGCACTGACGTATTGAAGGCAGAAGCGGCTGAAGGGTATGAACTTGATCATCCCGGCGAAAATGAGATTAAGAACATTCTTGCGGAAAACCGGATTTTAGTCAAAAAAAGCATGCCTCCGCTTCTGAAAGGCTACCTGAGGCTCGGGGCCGGAGTCTGTGGCCCGCCCGCGCTTGATGAAGAATTTGGCTCCATTGACTATCTGGTATTGTTTGACTTGAGCAAGATGCCTGAAAAATATGTCAGGCATTTCTGTTAAAATGTAGATTGCTGAAAACTGATGTGAGGATGACAATGGCTTTTATAAGGCGCTTATACAAATTGCTGCTGATCACTCTCTGGTTGCCGGTTATCGGCTTTTTTTCTTTTTTCATCTGTCTGGGAGGCTGGGGCAGCATCAGACGTGTCAGCTTCTGTTCAAGGATATGGGGCCACGTTATTGTAAAAATCCTTAACATCAAAGTTAAGGTTTACGGAGATTTCAGCTCTTTCAAGGGCGGTCTGATTGTCTCCAACCATATGGGGTATCTTGATGTACTGGTTCACGCCTCACTTTTTCCAATCAGGTTTGCGCCAAATATCGGCATTCGCAGCTGGCCTTTTCTGGGCTGGTATCTGTCCATAAGCCGCCCCATCTGGATAGATCGTGCTTCGCGTCAGAAAAGCCGGAAACTCCTTCAGGAGTTTAAAGACACGATGGACCATAATATTCCGCTGCTGGTCTACCCTGAGGGCACCAGTACCAGCGGCGACGACGGCATACTGCCGTTCAAATCAACATCATTTGAAGCTGTATCCGGCAATGGTTATCCGATATTGCCGCTGATTACTGTTTATAAAAAAGCACCCGACGGCAGCAATCTGTCGTGGCATGGGAAAATGACTCTGGTACCTCATCTATGGCGGATTTTAGGTCATAAGGAAATGCATGCTGAAGTGCATGTAATGGACATTATCCAGTCTGAACATCGCGGCCGCAAAGAACTTGCAAAATCGGTTCACCACACCATGGAAGAACTTTACTGGAAGCTTTATGACAATAGAGACGACGCAGAGGATCTGAAGCAGAAGGCAGCTGCCAAGGCAGCCGCCATTTAAAACGAGGTTAATATGTTTTTTAAATCAATTCTGGCGGACATCATCGAAATCTGGAATCTGCTTTTTGCTTTTCCAATTAAACAACGCTTTAATTCTGATGAAATTTCCGAATATCCAAGAATAATTGTAAGTCAACTCTGGTTTCCGGTTATCGGACTGGTGCTTGGTTTAATATACTGGCTTTTTGGTAATCTGACAGTAGGTATTTTTGGAGTGGTATCAGGATCCATCCTGTTTTCATTCTGTTTTACCCTGCTGACAATTCTCAAGGATGGCGGCAGAGGCCTGGCTGGAATGAGTGCCATGGTAGAATTCGCCTGCGAAAAAGTTCCCATGGACCAGAGCCTGCTTCATTTGCCGGACAGCGTCAGAAAAGTGAAAGGACCGTTTGTTCCGGTAACCATAATACTGGTCGTGCTTTTGAAACTGCTGTGCTTTTTTCTGATGGCGTATTACGGATATGTTTACTGGGCAATAGCCATTTTTGTTTTAAGCATGACAATACGTGGACATCTGGCTGCAATGCCGGATCTGGCAAGCGGCGAGCCGATGATAAAAGTTCAACAGCAGCAGCGCTTTTTTGTGTGGATACTGGCAGCTTTTCTGGTGCTTTTCGTACTGATAAAAGCCCCCTTTACCAGCCTTATCGGTTATGGAATTACTTTTGTACTGGCGATTTTTCTGGAAAAATTTATTGATCGCCAGGTTCAGGGTACTAACCCCAATATCACAAATTTTGCTGGTGAAACAGCTGAAATAATCCTGTTGCTGACCGGCATGCTGCTTCTGACTGCTGCATATAAATAAACGGAGTCGCTTTATACTTTGAAGCCGATTCTGTACTGTTCTTACAATCGGATTTAAATTCCGTGGTTATGCGTATTAAAAGGCTATACAAAAAATAGAACCTCTGAACTGGAATCAGCAGCAGGTTGATACTATATTCCCAGACTGTATTTCATATATTTTTTAATGACCAGTACTTTAAACTTCATCAACCATTAGGAGTAATGAAGCATGCAGAATAAGAGATGGATCGAACGCAATCACAAATACACTTTAGTAGACGGTGAAACCGGTTTTTCAATATCCTTTGCCGGCATGAAGTTCGAAGACTCAGACTTAGAGAAGATGGCTCCAAGGTTTGAACGTGCCGCTAAGCAAATGACTGAACTTGAAGCAGGAGCGGTCAAGAACCCTGACGAAAACAGGAAGGTAACTCACTTTTCCGACCGCATTGAATACCCGAAAAGTGAACTTTTCACAGCCGTTGAAGATTTTGCAGAAGCAGTGCGCTCTTCCCGGGTCGAGGGCGCCGGCGGCAAATTTGAATCGGTTGTAATTAACGGCATTGGGGGTTCTGCTCTGGGCCCGCAATTGATGCAGTTTGCCATTAACGGCCCGTTCTGGAATGAACTGACCGAGCAGTTACGCTCTGATAATCCAAAAATATACTTCCTTGACAATACTGACCCGGCTGGTTTTGCTGATGTCGCAGAAGTTATTGACCCGGCCACTACGCTGGTAGTGACGATCTCAAAATCCGGCGGCACTCAGGAAACCCGCAACAATATGATTGCCTTTGAAAGTCTTTACGCCGAAACTGATCTGGACTTCAGCAGTCATGCCGTGGCAATTACCATGAAAGACAGCCAGCTGTGGAAACATGCTGAGGAAAAGCAATGGCTTCAGGTTTTCGAAATGGCAGAATCCATCGGTGGACGCACCAGTGAAACCAGCATTGTGGGTCACCTGCCCGCGGCTCTGGCCGGCATTGACTTCGCGGCATTCCTTGAAGGCGCCTGTCACATGGATCAATGGACCCGCTGCAGTAACGCTGTGCGAAACCCAGCATATATGCTGGCGGCAATGTGGTATATTGCCGGCAGCGGCAAAGGCGACCGCAATATGGTAATTGTTCCTTACGCTGACCGTCTGGTGCTGCTTTCCCGGTATTTCCAGCAGCTGGTTATGGAAAGTCTGGGCAAGGAACTGGATCTGGACGGCAATGTTGTCCATCAGGGGCTGAACGTTTTTGGCAACAAAGGCGGCACCGACGCCCACGCTTTCATTCAGCAGCTCAATGACGGGCGCGATGACTTCTTTATCACTTTCATAGAAGTTCTCAAAGACGACGTTATTCTACCGATCGATGACAGCACCAGCATGGGTACATATCTGCACGGCTTCAAAGAAGGTCTATCAGCAGCCTTACGCAGCAAAGGCCGGCAAGTCATAGATATTCGGATAGATGAAATCTGTGAATACAGCCTCGGAATGATTATTGCCCTCTATGAACGCGCGGTCGCCGTTTATGCGGAATTCATCAATATAAATGCCTTCCACCAACCGGGCGTCCAGGCCTACAAGCTTGCGGCCAGAAGCATTCTTGAGCTGCGTGAAAAAATGCTTGACAAAGTCATTGAAATGGACGGGTTTAGCGGAACTGCTGCTGCACTGTCCGCTGAAATCGGCATGGCTGATGATGAAATTGAGATTGGCGGCCTGCTGGACAAAGCGGCTATCAATTGCCCGGATGAAATAGTTTCAAGAGAATATGATGCTGAAAAGGGCTGGGTTTACACCATAAAATGAGCAAGTCAGAATTTGCAAACTCAGTTTCTGAAGCGGCGCGTTTCCTCGGAATCGCGCCGCCTTCCGATTTGGAAGAGGTTGAAAAACACTATCCGGTCATGATCAGCAGCTACTACCTGAGCCTCATCAGGAATCAGGAAAACCTGCGGCAGGACCCTGTCTGGCGGCAATGCATGCCTGACAGACAGGAACTTGAAGATCAGGTTTCTGACTTTGATCCGCTTGCGGAAGAAGAGCAAATGGCTGCGCCAAAACTGATTCACCGCTATGTTGACCGGGTCGTCCTGCTTGCCACCGGCAAATGCGCTACCCGCTGCAGATTCTGTTTCCGCAAGAGAACCTGGGCCAATGGTACCGAGCTTAAAGATATCACTCAGGATGAACTGGAAGCTGTTTGCGCGTATCTGCGTAAGAACCCAGCCGTCCGCGAAGTGCTGGTCTCCGGCGGCGACCCGCTGATGCTGTCCGCCAGAAAACTGAAAAATCTGCTTGAAAAGATATCCGGGATCCCATCAATTGAAGTAATTCGGGTCGGCAGCCGCGTCCCGGTTACGTTTCCTCAGCTCCTGACTGCGGAAAAAGCGGAAATACTTGCCGCCTTTCCATCCCTCTGGCTGATGACTCACTTCAACCATCCCAATGAAGTCACTCCTGAAGCTGTCAAGGCCTGTATGAGGGTAATTCACAAGGGAGTGCCGGTTCTCAATCAGACCGTCCTTATGGCCGGCGTGAATGATAACGCCGCAGTCCTTGAGAAATTATTCAGAAAACTGATTGCCAGCCGCATTAAACCTCATTATCTCTTCCATATTGATCCGGTGAGAGGAGTCAGGCATTTTTCGACCGGAATTGACAAGGGACTGGAAATTTTGCGGGAATTCCGGCCCCGGCTTTCATCTCTGGCCGTGCCGACCTTTGCCATAGATCTGCCCGAAGGCGGCGGCAAGGTGGCTCTGCAGCCGGATTATGAGGTTAACGGTAAATACCCTTCGGTTACCGATAAACACCTTATTGGTTATGAAGAACGCCCTGAGAGCTGACTTGCAGCTGTCCCGGTACAGTAACCGCATCTGCAGCTGGTGAAGCATCGGCTGTCTGGACTTTCTGTTCGGAAAGTTCTTTCATTGCCAGTCTTTTTGCAGCCATTTTCTGAGCTTCTGTGGCATCAAGGCTTTGAACAAACTGAGCAATCTGGCTCCAGTAGTATTTGCCGCCCACCTGTATCAGGTCATTATGCCCGCCGTTCTCAATCGAGACAAACTTTTTGCGGCATTTTGCAGCAGCATAAAGCGAACGTCCATGGTGAAACCTGATCAGCCAGTCATCTGTCCCATGAATCACCAGCAGGGGTGCTGTAACCTTCTTTATGCGGTCAATATTCGGAAAACGGTTTCCCGGCACCGGCAATGAAGTGACTACCTGAAAAGTACTCATAAAAGCACTTTCAAGAATCAAAGCGCCCACCGGGTATTTTTCGGCCAGATAAGTAGACGGGCCGCTGCCGACTGAACGCCCGAAAACTATTATATTTTCAGGATTATAATTTAAGTCAGTGATAAGGTATTTATAAACAGCCACAATATCCCGATAGCAGTTCTCCTCTGCCGGGCTGCCATCACTTTTGCCATAGCCTTCGTAATCGTAGGCAACAATAGAGTAACCGTGTTCTTTATACTCAGGGAGCAGTTTTTTCTGGAAATCAAATAAATCTTCGCCATTACCGTGACTGTATAGCAATACATATTTTGAATTCTTGTTAGGAGTGATCAAAGCCGCAATAGTACGGTCATCTGCTACTTTAATACGGGTAAAACTGGTAGAATTGAGTGTCTCCTCAGTACGGTCAGGAGGCTGAAATATAAATGTATCTACCCCGCGACAGCCGCTCATCAGCCACATGACTGCCACAGCTGAAATACCTAGAGTAGAACAACATCTAATATATTTATTAAACTTAGCCATAATGAGATTGATTATACATCCTAATTCAGAAATGTCAAAACATTAATAATTTATCAACAAAATACTAATATACAACTAATATTAGTATATTTAATATTACCGTTACCTAAAAACATATTTCACGCGATGGCAAACACTCTCGCTTTAACTTGAAATCAGTTAAAATTGGACTTAATATAAAAAAGGAAAAAATTTTAGAAATTTTCCTAATAATTGATTTCCGACGATGTCATAGCTATCTGAGACGGTTGAAAAAAGAAAAACGTTACATTTGACACAAATCAGGAAAGAGCATTGCAAAGGGATAAACTGACGTTATTACTGGCAGAGCTTGAGGCTCCGCTTCTGCGCTACGCCTGGCGTTTCCTGCAGAATGAGGCTTCGGCTAAAGACGCTGTCCAGGAAGCATTTATCCAGCTTTCAATCCAAAGACCGGGCAAAGTAATTCATGCCAAAGCCTGGCTCTACCGGACAGTTCATAACAAGTGTGTCAATATGCTGCGCAAAAATTTCCGGCGCCGTGAAACCGTACTGAACAGCTTCCCTGCAGCTACTGCTCTTCCAGCCAGTGCCCCGGATGCGGGATTAAAGCATGATGAAACTCAGCTGCTGCTCAGGCGGTGTTTTGCACAACTGACTCCACGTGAAAGAGAAGTCATAGCTCTAAAAATAGAACATAACAAATCGTATCGGGAAATTTCAGATGTGATGCATATCAGCGTCAGCAACGTTGGCTTTATTCTGCATAAGGCCATGAAACAGTTGAAGCGGAAGTTCAATGAGGAGTACGCAAAATGAAATGCGCCAATTGTGAAAAAGCATTTACAGACTACTTGTCCGGTGAAATGAACCCGGAACGTACTGCCAAATTCGAAGCGCATCTCGAAAAATGCAAAAAATGCCGAGACGAATTTAAAGACTTCAAAAAAACCTGGGCCAAGCTTGCTGATGCCCTGAATTCAGAAAAGTTACCGGAATTGAAACTGGAGTGTTCCCAACGAAAAAAAATCCTTGATAAGCCCGCTTCCGCGAAAATAAGCACTAGCAAATTCAAGCACTATCCGACAACTTTAAAATTTGCGGCTGCCATCATTCTGGGAGTTTTCATCGGGCTCATAGCCATGCCGTTATTCCGCAAGCAGATCGCCAGAGAAGCATTCCCCAGGCGATACATCCACTACAAAACCACAGAAAAGTCTTATGAAGCGGTCAAAAGAAAAATGATGCACCCAAAAGCTGCATCTGAGCTGCGGACTGCCATTCCGATTGCCAGTAAAAAAAGCTCTGTCAGTGTTATAAAAAGCAAGACCGACGCTGCTGAAAAAGAAATAATTGAATGCGAAGAACCTGTTGCCGCCCCAGTGCTGGTAAATGAATCAAACGGGAATATTCAAGTAATCAGAAAAGGTAAACCTCAATACAAAAACGGCATATGTGCTAATGCGGAAATCACTGAACTTAAAAAGGTTTACTTCCTTGATTTTTCCAGAAACAACATAAAATCCGAAAAAGACTTTGAAGCTTTCCTGAAAAAACATAATATGCCAATGCCATCACGGGTCAAACTGGATTTCAAGGAAAACAAGGTCACTATCCACGCCTGCCCGGAAATGATGAGGAACCTCGACGAGTTTTTCAAGAAAATTAATGCTCCGGCCCAGAAGCTTGATATGCCTGAACCGGAGCAGAAAAAAATATAAATATCTGGTAAAATTATTTTTTAGCTGGAAGGATCTCCACCCAGTACCCATCTGGATCATTTATAAAATAAATGCCCATATCTTTATTTTCAAAACAGATGCAGTCCATTTGCTGATGCTTTGCGTGAGCACTTTCAAAGTCATCCGTGACAAAAGCCAGATGAATCTCATTATCACCCAGATTATATGGACGGTCCATATCACGCAGCCAGGTAAGCTCCAGCAGGTGTGGCGTTTTTCCATCAGTTAGATATACCAGGGTAAAGGAGCCATCTGCAGCTTCTTTGCGACGGGATTCTTTCAGTCCGAGCGCCTCTTCATAAAATTTGAGACTTTTATCCAGATCATAAACATTGATATTGTTGTGAGCAAACTTGAAATCCATAATTCAGTCCTCCGATCTGACTGCTTCAACTACTTCCAGCCCAAAACGCGGCAGCTTGAACGCTGCCTCGTGAACGTCAGGGGTATAATAGCGCAGTTGCCGCTGCATTGCAACCGAGGGAATACGTGCGGGTCTTTCAATATCCGGACCTAGTGACGCGGCACAGAGACCGATGTTTCCGGCAGGATAAGTCGGCACAAACATCGCTGCGTAGCCATACTTTTTAAACAGTTTTTTGGCAATCAGCAACAGGCGTTTGACGACGTCCTGATGCAGAAAAATCGACTCTGACTGCGAGGTAATTATGCCGTTTTCACGCAAAGCACCGCGCATCCCGAGGTAAAAATCTTCATTAAACAGAGATTCACCGGGACCTATCGGATCAGTTGAATCTACAATTATAACATCGTAAAAATGCTGTTTATCCTGAATATAGACATTACCATCACCCACAAAAAGATTGACCCGTGGATCGTCATAACCTTTCGCCAGCGAAGGCACGTGTTCTCTGCAGACATCAATTACCTTCTGATCAATTTCACATATATCAATACGCTTTACACAGTCGTGTTTTGCTATTTCACGCAGCACCCCACCGTCTCCACCACCGATCACCAGTACATTCTCCGGTTCAGGGTGAGCAAACAGCGGGACATGCGCCATCATTTCCTGATAACAGAATTCATCATATTCAGTAAACTGAATTATATCGTCCAGTACCAGCATTTTACCCAGATTGGTGGTCTCATAAAGCTCTATCTTCTGGTATTCACTCTTTACACTGACCAGTTTCTCTTTCAATTCAATGGAAATACCAAATCCGCCATGTGCCTCTGTCAGCCACTCTCCAGACGTTGTTTGAGCGTCCATTCCAAAATCTGAATGCATAATTTATCCTCTTGAAGTACAATAAATTTTTAAAGGCTATCGGCGCAACGCAACCTGAAGGCGATAATGATCCCCTTTGAAAAAAGAAATCGCATACTCCGCTACTTCCCGCGGATCATAATATTTACAGCTGAATATATCAAGATAAGCAGTGTTGGACTCATTGGCAAAATGCCCGGAAAGCAAAGAAGTTTCAAGCAGCTGAGTCATACTGAAGCCGGCTATTCTCTTATCCGCTCCAAAGTGAACAACTTCACAATCACCATAGCGCTGCATTTCAATTTTTTCGCATAACTCTCTGGCAAACATCTTGATGCTGTCAGCATTTCTTATCAGTTCAGGATCACAATTATACACGTCAACTGAAGCCAGTAGCCCCCAGGCGGACGTGTCTTTGAAACGTTTTTCCCATGACAACGCATACATATGAGTCCTGTCTTCATATACAGGAACCATACGCTCAATTCCGTTGTTGGAAATGATACCACGGTTCATAACACCCGAGATAATCACATTGCCGGCTTTCATTCCTTCCCGCAAAGTGTCTACAGCTTTCTCAAAATCAATACTGTCTCCGCAGGTAAATATATCAACAGCCGCGTAATCATGTTCAGGCCAGGCATGTACCGAAAAATGTGATTCAGCAATTACCACAAAACCACTGACGCCCTGAGGCTCAAAGGCATGAAAGTTAGTGCCCAGGACGGTTGCGCCGCTGGCTTTAGCTGCCTCAATAAAAACATTTTCCATCCTCACAGAATCAGCCAGCAGCTCAGCATCGCAGTCATAATATTCAATGGTCATATGTTTGCCAAGCGCAAAACCGCGGTTTTCAACAGAAAAATCGCAGGAACTTTTCAATTCAAATTCACCTCATCTTTTTACATTTTGATTCAAGCCAGGAAGTAAAAGCTGCTTTTACCGCACCATACTTTCTGCTCTTGAAATAGTATTCTATACGCATTTTATCTTTAGCAAAGTCTTTTTCATTGGGCAGTTCACGTTTATCAACAAAAACCGCGATCCCTCCATAGGTAGTGTTAAGCGCTTTGGAAATTCCTCCGGCAGGAACATCCTCCACCAGAGATACAATCAATGTGCCGTCACTGCCAAACGGCGGATTGGACCATTTAAATGGTTCTACTTTCTTGAATGCCGGAGTTTTCATTGCGTCAACCGCAGCGATCCGGGCTTTATCATCAAGCTTGACCAGCTTTGCTACCGCTTCACGGCAAGCAGAACGGGCCAGTTTCATTGCCTGTTTATTTTTGAAATCATTTACTACCTGATCTTTTACTTCTTCAAATTTCGCCTGACGGGCTTTTTTCGCACCAACCAGAAAAGCAACATAAGCCGCATCCTGTCCCGCCACGGCGTTTGACACCGGCACGGCATCATAAATTTCAGCGATCTGTTTTACCAGTTCCGGCTCATTCAGGCCCTTTATACTCTTCGCGTTTTGCGGGAACCATCCGGTAAGGAAAGGGGAAAGTTTATTTTTGTTTACCAACTGCAGGAAAGCCTGACGGCGGTCATCCTTTGCTGCCTCGCCTACTTTGTCATACGCCTCCTGAGAAAACTCCATGGCCCGGTCTGACGCAAACTGTTTCTGGCGTTCACTTATCATCATAATTTTGACTTTGTCCTTAACCTGAGCAAACGGTTTAACCGCGGGTTTCTGCCCGGGTTTAAAGTCCATGAAGCTCTTCTTGTTAGCCTGGTAAAATTCCTTGAGCTCTTTATCGGACAGCTTGGCGGCAGCCGCCTTTTGCGCTTCCGGACTGTTATAATCAAATTTCACCACCAAAGCACTGTATGAGGCGGGAATAGTATAGGCTTTCTTGTTGGACTCATAGAAGTTTTTGATCTCTTTGTCGGTATATTTCACCTGCCCGATGAAGTCTTTAGCAGTAAATCTAGCAGAGCGAACAAAGAACGTCTCACTGAATTGATTGTAGAACTGCTTTACTTCCCCGGGAGTTATTACCAGGCTGTCAAGCATTTCACGCTCAAGCTGCTGCTGCATCAGCAGTTCACGTACACTCTGGTCCAGGTCAGATGCATTCAAGCCATTACGCTGCAATTCATTATCGACAAAATTGCTGAATTTCTTTTCATCAAAGGACTTGGTTTCAGGATTCTGGAACACCGGCAGTTTGCGGATAAACTGCGCAACCTGCATGTCACTGACAGTTATACCCCGGTCCTGAGCAGCAGCAATAGTGCAGATTGTCGGAAAGGCGTTCTGGGTAGCGAAATCCATCAGTCTGGAGTTGTCCATGCCGGCACCGTAAACCAGCGAATAAATAATCAGGTTGCGTCTGGCCTGAGCCATGACGTCCTTATTACTAACCTTTTTCCCAAAAACAACACCTACTGTACTGGAACCGCCAAAATGCGAAAAAACACCGTTAAATCCGGGTGTCAGGAAGCCGACAAATGAGATAATGATCGCCACAGTTATGATACCAAAAAGAATACGGCCGTGACGCGCGAAAACGGAGTTCATTTTTCGTATAACCATTACAGATATACCCCTTGAATAAATTAAACTTATGTATAAAAATTATCTCTTGATTAAATACCATTATATAGATCTGTTAAGATAGAATATTTTATGCTTTTAGCAAGGCTTTTATGCAAAAAAAAACAAAATAGTTGCTTCATCGCGAAACAGTTTATAAAACAGCAGCGAATCAAATAAGAAGCCTTAACTGAAGTTATTTGGTCAGCCGGGTAATTTTTACCGACACGTTCTTAGGATAAATATTATCTACTTTCATATTGCCGGCAGCATCAACCCAGCAGTCAACATTGACCGAAAATGTCCCCGACTCATCAAAAGACGTCAAGTCAATATAAGCTTTTACTGCCTGCGGTTTAAGCAGCAGCACCGCTCCCTTGGGGCCGTTTACAGTAACATCGACATGCGGCGAGGACAACAGCTCAACTTTATAGTCACCTTTTGACTGTGGAGCTTCCAGCAGCTTGATCGGGACTGATTTAATGGTCCTGGTGATATTCTGCCGGATTATCGGCACTTGAGCTACAACCTGATTGGGGGTTACATCTATTGAATTTGAAGATGTTATACGAGCCTTGAACTCAAAACTGTCAACCACATTATTATCAAGCGGAATCGGTACAGTATTGACTTCATTCACATCATTAATTATACTTTCTGGACCGGTAACCAGCACCTCAGAAGGAGTAAATTTAACAGATCCGACAGCATAATCCCGCTGCAGGTTCTGCTCTCCCTGAAAAGCCGCTTTTACCGGCACTTTCTTTGATTTCTTGCGGTCAAGATTCAATACCAGGTCACGCGGCTCAACACCGATAACACTGACGCCAAACGGCGCATCGACATCCTGAGGGGTAAGCCGCAGCAGATAAGCCGCCCCCGGACTGAAATGTTTCTTCAGCACCCGGGCCCGCACTTTCAGATTAGATGCGGTCACATCCTTAAGAACTTTCTTGCTGCCCTTAATGACCACGGTAACCGGCCGCGGCTTTTCCAGATTAACCAGAGTCGGCGGCAGTTCAATTTCCACCTGGACACCACCAATCTTCTCTTCAACTCCCAGCCGAATAGTCACGGTAAAGTACAGCAGAAACGCAAAAAATAATGCAATAGCCTTGCGCAGGAAATCATTCTGAATGATCCCCGGCACCCAGCTGAATGCTGATTTTTCCTCGGTATTGTTAAATTCCTGGTTCATTCGTTTTCACCTCCCTTGGAAAAACCGGAGATCTTATCCTCCTGCATGGAATCAAAAATATTGGCAAAAGAGTTATCATCCGTCGAGATCATCAGACCCGACAGGTAACGCAGCAGCTTGTCAGCCTTGACATCACGCCGGATGCTGCCGCGACAGGCAATACTTATATTGCCGGTTTCTTCGGAAACCACCACGACCACCGCGTCAGTTTCCTCGGTAATACCAACCGCCGCACGGTGTCTGGTACCAAGAGTCTTTACCACTTCATCATCCCGGGTCAAAGGCAGAATCGCATGGGCGGCAATAATCCTGTCATTCTTGATAATCACCGCACCATCATGCAGTGGAGAGTTCGGGAAAAATATTGATTCAATGATCATTGAATTGAGTTTAACATCCAGCCTGACTGCATCCTCAACAATCGAACGCATCCCTATTTTACGTTCCAGTACCATCAGGGCACCGATTTTGCGCTTTGCCATATTGAGAGTGGCAGTAACAACCTCGGTGATTGCCTCTTTTTTACGGCTTTGCTGTTGAAAAGGCGCACTCCCGAGCTGAGCGAAGGCCCGGCGCAGCTCCGGCTGGAATATCACAATAATAGCGGTCGCAAGCAAGGTCCACAATCCGTTCAACATCCAGCTGATAACCTCAAATTTCAACAGATCGGAAGCCGCTGTCAGCAACATCAGCACGATTACCATTCCGGCCAGAATGTTTGATCCGCGAGTCCCACGCAAATAATACAGTATCTTGTAAAAGAGGAACGTCAGGATGAGTATTTCCAGAACCGGCCTCAAATAAGAGACCGCAGTCTGCATGTACTCGAAAATCTCAGCCATAGCTTAACTCCTCAATTATCGCGCTGCCGCACACAGACGGTACATGGTCAGCGCATCATTCATTGCACGTACATCGTGCACTCTGATAAGTTCAACGTTCTGTTCTGCCAGATAAATTGCAGCTCCGGCCGTCGCAAACACCCTCTCCCGCGGGTCTTCACGATCAAACAGTTTTCCGATAAAAGACTTCCTCGAATGTCCCACCAGTACCGGATAGCCGCATTGCCGCAATCTGCTGATATGACCGATCAACTTTAAATTTTGTTCAACCGTCTTGGCAAAACCGATCCCGGGGTCTAAGACAATATTTTCCCGATTTACCCCATAGTCAAGGGCTTTCGCAGCTGCAGAGGTCAAAAAAGCGCATATATCTTCGATAATATTGTCATATTCAAGGTTTTTCACAGTCTGCATGGTATCGGGAGCCCCGCGCATGTGCATTATTACCAGGCCGGCTCCGGTTTTTGCAGCCACTTCAGCCATATTACCGGAATATTCAAGCCCACTGACGTCATTAACTATATCAGCTCCAGCTTCTATTGCAGCTTCCGCAACCTCTGCCTTGCGGGTGTCTGCGGAAATCACACACGCCGGAGCTGCTTCACGCAGTTTACTGATAACTGGACAGATACGATCAATCTCCATAGCCGCGCTAACAACTTCCTCTGACCCGGGGCGTGTCGACTCTCCGCCAATATCTATTATTGCCGCACCATCAGCGAGCATAGTTAAGGCACGGTTAACAGCTGTATCGCAGTCAAAGAATTCACCTCCATCACTGAATGAATCGGGGGTGACGTTGAGAACTCCCATGAGCCTTGAGCCTTCATGAAAATCCATACTGCGGTTTCTAAAACAAAAACGCATATCATAAACCTTTCATTGCGGCATCAAATCGCCGCCTGCCACCCTCATTCAGGGCGGCATCCCGGCATTCAGGCTATTACTCTTCAGCACCTTCTGCATCTTCTGCGTCAGGACTGCTTTCAGAATCAACCGCTTCCGAAGCTGCAGCCTCTGCACCTTCTATTGCGGTGTTACCCTCAGCTGAAGTATCTTCCTCGTTACCTGCTTCCTCGTCGTCTTCACCTTCAACTTTGACGATCTTGGAAACACCGGTAATCCGGTCATCATTATTAAGATTCATAATTCTGACACCGTAAGAGGCGCGGCCGATAGTGCGAATTTCATCACATGGAATTCTAACCAGTTGACCACGTTCAGTAGTCAGCATTAATTCATCGCCTGGCACAATCTGCAGTGCGGCAAGAACAAAATCACCAGCACGCAGTTTAGCGCTGGTAACACCTTTAGCTCCGCGTTTGGTCTTACGGTAAGTACCAACCAGACTGCGTTTACCCATTCCGTTTTCGGAAACAACAAGCAGCTCAGGACCGGTGCCGGCGGCTTCTTCAGTATTTTCATCAACATCAGTTACCACTTCCTTGATGACCTCCATACTGACGATATAGTCACCCTCAAGCTTGAAACGCATACCGGTAACACCACGGGCAGTACGTCCCATCGGGCGAATCTGCTCATTATTCTGGTTGAAGCGACAAGCCATTCCCTTGCGGGTTGAAAGCAGTACTTCATTGCCGGTTTCACAGATTTCAGCACCAATCAGGTCGTCGTTTTCTTCAATAGTCAAAGCCCGGAGCCCGGCACGACGCAGATTCTGGAACGCGCTTAAAGCTGTCTTCTTGATATAGCCACACCTTGAAGCCATGATGATATATTTGTCATCTTCTTCAAAGAATTCCTTTTTTATAGTCAACATGGCTTTGATCTTTTCTCCCGGCTCAATCTTGATCATATTGACAATGGCCTTGCCCTTGGAAACCCGGGATCCTTCAGGAATTTCATAGACATTCAGCCAGTGCATAAAGCCTTTATCTGTAAAGAAGAATATCACATCATGGCTATCCGCATTGAACAGATGTTCCACAAAGTCCTCTTCCTTGGTCTCCATTCCGATAATGCCTTTGCCGCCACGATGCTGAGTGCGGTAGGTATCCGATGGCGTACGCTTGATATAACCGGTGTTTGAAACGGTAATAACACAGGAATGTCTGGCTATAAGGTCGGCAACATTCAGGTCGCTGTCATCCATAGTGATTTCTGTGCGGCGTTCATCACCGTACTTGTCACGAACTTCCTCCAGCTCCTCTTTAATAACTCCCAGACGCATTTCACGACTTTCCAGCAGGGCCTTGTAATAGGCAATCTGCTTCAAAAGCTCATTGTATTCATTTTCTACATCTTCACGAGCCAGTCCGGTCAACTGATGCAGACGCATGTCCAGTATGGCATTAGCTTGAATCTGACTGAACTCAAACCGGACCATCAGGCTTTCTACAGCTTCAAGACGGGTCCGCGATGAGCGGACAATATTTACCACCTCATCAATATTGTCCAGCGCTTTCAACAGCCCTTCGAGGATGTGAGCTCTGGCTTCAGCTTTTCTCAAGTCAAAAATAGTCCTGCGGACAACGACCTCCATCCGGTGATCAATATAGGCCTGCAGTACTTGTGAGAGATTCATTATTTTCGGGCGGTTATGATCTACTACCAGCATGGTGCAGCCATAAGACGATTCAAGCTGAGTATGGGCATAGAGCTGATTCAGTACCACGCTGCCCATCGAACCGCGCTTAATATCGATAACTATTTTGATTCCGACCCGGCGGCTCGACTCGTCACGCAAACCGGAAATCCCGGTGATGCGCTTGTCATTAACCAGATCAGCAATTTTTTTGACCATCATTTCCTTGTTTACCGCATACGGTATTTCAGTTATGATAATCTGCTCCCTGCCCTTATCGTCCTCATTAATTTCGGCACGGGCTCTCACTCTGCAACTGCCTTTACCGGTTGCGTAAAAACGACGGATATTGTTAATTCCCCGCATGATAGCCCCGGTTGGAAAATCCGGACCAGGCAAGTGCTGCATAAGCTCTTCTACAGAAGCTTTAGGGTTTTCCAGCAGACAGATTGTGGCGTTAATAACTTCCCGCAGGTTATGCGGCGGAATATTTGTCGCCATCCCGACCCCGATACCAGTTGTCCCGTTTACCAGCAGTTGCGGAAAACGCGCCGGCAGTACGGTAGGTTCAGTAGAGGATTCATCAAATGTCGGTACAGTATCTACTGTTTCTTTGTCAATATCAACGAGCAGCTCTTCTGCAAGGCGCTCCATTCTGGCTTCAGTATAACGATATGCGGCGGCGGAATCGCCGTCAATGCTGCCGAAGTTACCCTGCCCGTCAACAAGAGGCGTACGCATGGCAAAATCCTGAGCCAGACGCACCATGGCGTCATATACTGAAGAATCACCATGCGGGTGATACTTCGCAATAACTTCACCAACCACGCTCGCGCTTTTTTTGTAAGCATGGGATTTTGTGAGGCCAAGCTGCTTCATGGCATAGAGAATTCGCCGGTTTACGGGTTTAAGTCCGTCACGGACATCAGGTATGGCGCGTCCAACATTCACACTGAGTGAATACTGCAGGTACGCCGTATGCATAATATCTTCAATACTGATAGGATAATCTCTGGTGCTAAGTTCACTCATATCCGGTTCAGTCTCCTTTCTAAGCCCCGCTCGGGCAGGTTAAAATATGTATTGAAGTAATCTACACCGTTTTGCCGATTTAACAAACTTTAAAACAAGGAATTTAACTGCTAAGCACAAGTACTTTTTCATTAGTTTGTTTGAAGTTTATTTTTCCTGGCAAAAGCATGGTTTATAATGCCTTGAAAGTTGACATCAAACCAAAATAAAACCGGCCGAAGCAAAGTTGCCGAAGCTTTTGCTGCGACCGGAATAATCGCTAATGGAAAATTATGTCAGAAGACCGAAAACTTCACACGGTCTGCCGGTTTTCCCATCGCCGGTTATTTTAATCTCAACCGCCTCCAGGCGTTCAGCTACAGCCTTGGTAAGCAGTATATTCTCAATAACAAAGCACCCCTTTGACTCACAGCGTTTATCATAACTAACATGCTGTTCGCCATGAACACCAATCCCCTGACTGTCAATTAAAATGAAAGCAGGAGCCCGGCTTAGGACGGCATCAAGAGCGGTGCTGTCAAATGCGGTATTCTCAGCAGCGTAAGCCTTATTGCCATATCCGTTTTTCTCCAGGTTTGAAGTATACAGCACCAAGGCCTTGCCTGCACAATCCAGGCCGCTCAGACTTTCAGTGTCAGGCATCCCCTCTGTACAGTCCAGCACTACTGCTCCGACCTTGTATTCTCCAGCCTCAGGCCGAGCGGTATAACAATCGATATGCGTTCCGACGTGACCGAATGCTCTTGCCGCATTGGAATGATTCAATGCCCATTTATAAGCGGGGTGATCCTTGCTTATTTCCAGACTGAGTTTAATTTTCTCCATTACCTGACCTCCTGAGAGATAATAATTAATATCAGTTATTAATTAATACTTGCTGTCTCATGATTACAAGCTTTAAACCTCTGAGAAAGTAATGAATAGTGCAAAAAACTATATGGTCAATGCATGGGCCGGGCAGCAAGTGCAGCATCAAAATCTGCGCTTTTTACCAAAACAGCAGCCATTTGACATATTTTACGGGCCTCGATATCACGTCCAACCGCCTTCAATGCATCAACCAATTCACAAATTCTTTTAACAAAATTATTTTCGGCATATTTTTTAATTTCGTCACGATCACTGACGTCTGCAGACTTTAACTGTTCGTAAATAAACTTGATCTGTTGAAATTCCTCGTGGGGGCTCTTTAAATACTTATTAAGTAACTCCTTATCCTGCTTTATGATAATTGCAGTTTTCACCAGGCCCCAGCACCTGGAAGCAAGTTCAGGGCGTCTGCGGTCAAGCAGATTAAACAATTCAATACTTTTTGAGCTTTCCCCAAGTGCCTGATTTATTGCTGAGAGATCATTAAAAACCGAAAAATCACCTTTACCGTTAAGCAGTTCATCTGCTTTTGCATTACGTATAAGAATTAGCGCCTGACGTGCGGCAGGGTACTTCCTGCCAAGCTCAACCCATAGTCCCAATGCTACCGATAAGCGCATCCATTTACTTGAAGGATCGTACTTTGTAGCATTATGATGATACCAGATGTACTTTTGCAACGCGGCGGAATAATTACCCTGTTCGGCGAGTTGCCTGCCAGCTTCAAGTACTTTTGCAGGATTGACCTCAGGTTTTCTTTCCTCAGTACTTGCCACATCTGCAGGCCCGATTCCACACAAACTAATCAGCAAGACAAAAACTGCAACTTTCCTCAGCTCATGCATCACATCCTCCTGAAACGCAAAAAATTAAACTCCTTTAATCACATCTTAATTAACAGTCGCTTAATTTGCAAGAAAATAAATATAAATATTCCGAAAAAGTCGGCCTGAAAGAACTGATGATGATTAAAAGAAATTTCGAATTAATGTTTTGTGAAAATATTTAAGGGGTTTGAAAAGAGTATTATTGCAACTTATCTTTGTGGACTACTGATAACCATCAATACAGGGTGCAATAATGACTTTCATTGAAAAACTTAATAAAATATGGAAAACGAATAATTCTCTGGTCTGCGTCGGACTTGATCCAGATTTAAAAAAGATGCCGGAAAGTGTAAAAGGCACTGGATATCCGATTTTTGAATTTAACAAGCAGATTGTTGACGCAACTTACGACCTGGTTTGTGCCTATAAGCCACAAGCGGCTTACTACGCGGGACAGAATGCTGATGACCAGCTCCAGATGACAATAGACTATATCCGGGAAAACTACCCCGAAATACCGGTTATACTGGATGTCAAACGCGGTGACATTGGTTCTACCGCCGAAATGTATGCCAGGGAAGCATTTGAACGCTACAAAGCAGACGCCGTCACCGTAAACCCTTATATGGGCATGGATACTTTAAAGCCCTTTATGGATTATGCGGACCGCGGAACTATCATTCTCTGCCGTACCTCAAACCCCAGTTCCTGTGAACTTCAGGAACTGATCAGCGCTGACAAAATGATTTTTGAGCATGTTGCAGAGCTGGCCAGAGACAAGTGGAATTACAACAATAACATCATGCTGGTCATCGGAGCAACATTTCCTGAAGAACTGGGCCGGGTTCGCAAACTTTGCCCTGAAATGCCTTTTCTGGTCCCCGGAGTTGGAGCACAGGGAGGGGATGTACAGAAAGTACTTGAAAACGGTACAACAGAAAACGGGCTTGGACTGGTTATTAACTCTTCACGCGGAATTATATATGCTGGCAGCGATGCAGATTTTGCCGCGGCTTCACGCAAAGCCGCTGAAAAACTCAACGCTCTGATAAACCAATATCGCTGAGTCTATAAAAAAGCCCCGCCTTGGCGGGGCTTGGCAAAACCAGGAAAATACCAAGTATTTCCTAAAAAATCCTCTTCCCTGAGCTTTGCCGATCTCCTCCTCTAACTCCCCTGTTCCAAGGGGAATGAAAATCTTTTATTATAATGCCCTTTTATAAGAATAATTTTAAATTATTCAGGCTTCACTTAACATTTCTACATTCTTTAGACACAGGAATAATTCAAGATCACGTATTCTAAAATTTAATAGCCTTATTATCAAAAATCTCAATTACGGCCATTGCAACTTGTCCTACAATAAAAGCTAATACTTTCTGTCAAACTGATTTGTTAAAATTTATCAAAACAAGCCCAACAGATACTGCATGAACAGAATACGCAATCAACTTTCTATTATAGTTTAGTGTAAAAAAACGATAAATGCAAACATAAAATAACATAATAATTAAAAAAATATTAATATTTGCATATAAACCGAAGAATTTTAAGTTTTTTTGCATAAGGAGCATAGCGCAAAGGAAAGTCCATAAAAGTATATTTATTAAGGACCGGTTTAAGATGGGTAAAAGTGTCAAAACTGAACTTCCCGTGATAGGCTCCCATTCCGCTGTTCCCGACTCCGCCAAAAGGCATAGCCGGATTAGTTAAATGAGTAACAGTCTCATTAACACACATGCCACCTGCTGAAGTCCTGGACAACAGCCGGTCAAGATGGCGGCATTTTTTTGAAAAGTAGTACATGGCGAGCGGCTTTGGCCTTGAGTTGATAAAATCCAGCACTTCATCAAAGTCATCCCAGGTCATTACCGGCAGCACCGGACCAAATATTTCTTCCTGCATGACGGGGTCTTCGGAACTGACATTTTCAATAATCGTTGGAGCCAGATATAAATCATCAGGATCAGACTCTCCTCCACAAAAACATTTTTTCTCGCCAATAAGTCCTGTCAAACGCTGAAAGTGTCTGGAATTTATAATTCTCGGATAATCCGGACTCTGCTGCGGGTCCTGTCCATAGAACTGCTCAATTACTTTACGCATTTCACGCAGCAAAGCTGTTTTTATACTTTTATGAACAAACAGATAATCCGGGGCCACACAGGTCTGCCCGGCATTGAGGAACTTACCCCAGACAATACGTTTTGCCGCGACTTTAAGCTTTGCGTCCGGCTCGACGACACAGGGGCTTTTCCCTCCAAGTTCAAGAGTTACTGGAGTCAGGTGTTCAGCGGCGGCATGCATTACTTTCCGCCCTGCGTGTTCACCGCCGGTATAGAAAATGTAGTCAAACTTATGCTTGAGCAGACATGCAGCATGATCAGAACCACCGGGCATGGCAGCAACATATTCCTGATCAAAACACTCTTCAATAATTTTAATAATAACTGCTGCTGTCGCCGGGGCCTGATCAGCCGGTTTGACCACGACGCAGTTTCCCGCTGCCAGCGCCCCGACAAAAGGGGTCATGCAAAGGTTGAAGGGGTAATTCCATGCAGAAAAAATAAGAACTGAGCCTAAAGGTTCCGGATATAACCTGCCACTGGCCGGCTTGTTGTTAATATGGACCGGACAACGTCGCGGTTTTGACCACTTTCCTATTCGCTTGCGGAGAAAGGAAATCTCATCGATAACACCGCTGACTTCAGTTGCCAGCGACTCAAATTCCGATTTTCTCAGGTCTTGATACAAAGCCTTGTATATATTTTTCTCATGTTTTTTGATAGAGGCCGCAAGTTTTTCGAGAGCACTCTGGCGAAATTTGACGTCGCGAGTGATTCCGCTGTCAAAAAACAGTTTTTGTTTTCTAAGCACACATTCCACATCTGCATTGAAAGTATCCATAATTACGGCTCCTCCAGGGTTAATCAGCCGGTCTTTTCAACTTTTGCTTTTAAGCTCTGGAAACTTCTTCAGGTAATTATCAATCTTAACATTATGTCTGCGCATCTTCTCCATTACTTTTTGACGAAGCTCAATCAGATGCCCGAGATTTGTCTGCAATATCTTGATACTGTCACGGCGACTGTTAATTGCGATATCCAGATTACTTTTGCGGCGGTTCAGTTCTGCAATTATCTGTTTTGACTTCTCTGTAAACTTTGAAATATCAGCATTCTGCGTCCATTTGCCGGTTTTAGGGTTATAGTCCTCAATAGCTTTAGAACCCTCTTCTCTCAGTACACTCAGGTAGTCATTAAAAAGCTGTTTGTTTTCCTGGTACTGTTCTGAAATAGCGTCGCTGTTTTCCTGAATCATGGCTTCCATGCGCAGCAGCTCTTTATTGAGCGCACGCAGATAGTCCGTTGCCGGGACCAGTATATTGAACAGGTTATTTTCTATCTGCTGATCTGCCTCATAGACATTACCACGCATGTCACAGGCATAGAATTTACTGTTCAGTTTTGCGACAAAGAAGGGTTCGCCCTCCTGGACTTCATGGTACTTATCCTCGCCAAGAAATTTTATGCGGTTGAGACTGCGGCGCTGGCGATGAGCCAGACATAAGCCGCCCTTCCGCCTGATCAGGCTTTCCATGCTCGCATTGCGCGAATGACGCATCAGCTGCTGCTGGGAAACAGATTCAGGTTTTGCCACCTGAGGTTTGTCTGAAGGAGCAGTCTCAGCTTTAACCTGACTGACACTGCCAGCTTGATGATACAGCTTGAAAGTGCGACTGCTGCCATCAGCATAATTTACCCTGATTTGACCGCCGTCAATAATAATACCGCTTACTTTGCTTTTATCCGGGAGCTGTGTAATCTGCACTCCGCCCTGTACACAAAACATTGTGATCAGAAAAACGTTAAAAAAAACAGACAATTTCAAAAGACGCATAAAGCCCTCTCCTCTTTATTCATAATCTAGCTGTTATAATATACTCTTTCAACGCGTGAACCCATAGCACAAAGTAACTCATATGGATGGGTTCCCTTAAGCTGTGCCCAGTTGGAAAGCGGAATAGAAGCCTCTCCCTGGGTTCCAATACAAATTACCTCATCACCGCACTGTGCTTCAGGAATAACGTCAAGCGCTACAGTCGTGTAGTCCATTGAAACTCTACCCAGTACAGGGCAGAGCTGCCCCCTGATTAACACATATCCGCGATTGGACAGCGCCAGTGGCAAGCCATCAGCATAACCGGCAGCAATCGTCCCGACCAGCGTATCCTTTAACAGTTTATGAGTTCTGCCGTATCCTATGCAGGCCCCGGCAGGCAGTCGCCGGACAGCAGCAAGGCGGGTTTTCAGGCTTATTACCGGCTCAAGCTGCAGTGACTGGCGGACATCATTGTCAAAAAAGCCGTAGATGTTCAGCCCGGTACGCACTCCGTTAAAAGGCGCCATACAGCTTTGGGGAAAATTGTTAACCGCATCACTGTTAGCCATGTGTATTCGTTTAAAACCCAGACCTGACTTGTCCAGCTCTGCAAGCAGCAATTTAAACTTTTCAATCTGCTTGATAGTGTAAGCATCCTCACCCTGGTAGGCAACGGGAAAATGCGAATATATGCCGAAACAGTCCAGATTAGAAAGCCTTGAGACTTTTAGAATCACTTCAGCGGCTTCACCTGAAAGCACCCCAAGACGCCCCATACCGGTATCAACCAGAAACTGGCAGCGGGCTGTCTTATGCTGGCGCAAAGCTTCCTTACTGATGCGCTCAGCCATAGCAAAATCATTAACCGGCAAAATGACCCCGGCAGCAATTGCGGGTGAAATTTCATCCGGCAGCACATTGCCAAGAATCATCACCGGAACATCCATATCTATCAGACGCAGGGCTTCGTTGAGTTCCGCAACTCCGAAACTGTCAGCGCCGGCATCCATACAGGCTTCGGCAACCTTTCTCACTCCCAGTCCATAAGCATTAGCCTTAAGAACCGCAGTTACGCCGCAGGGCGCTACCGCTGACCGTATCTTTTTTACGTTTGAACGGATTTTGCCCAGATCAACTTCCAGCCTTACTCTGCTTTCATGAATTCCATTGTTATAAGTTATCATCTTTTACCTCTTCAATGTCTGCACCAACATTTATAAAGTCATTCAGAAATGACGGATAAGTGACGGATGCGGCTTCAGCACCATTGATAACAGTTTCACCATCAGCAGCTAAAGCTGCAACAGTCAAAGCCATGACAATCCGGTGATCGTCATATCCTTCAACGTCTGCGCCGTGCAGCGGGGAACCTTCAATGATCATTCCATCATCAAGTTCGGTAACCAAAGCTCCCATTTTACGCAGTTCTCGAGTCATGCAGGCAATGCGGTCGGTTTCTTTGATTCGAGCTTGAGGTACATTCAAGAGTCTGGTTGTCCCCTCAGCCAGACAGGCTACTGCAGCCAGCAGCGGCAAGGCATCAGGGGTAGCGTTTAAATCTATGTCAATACCACGTAAAGGCGCTTTTTCAACCGTTGTGACACCGGGGTGACGACAAATATCAGCTCCCATTTTTTCCAGGTATTCAAATACCGCTTTATCCCCTTGCAGATCACCAAAATCAAGATTTTTAATATCGAGCCGGCCGGCCAGCGCCGCCGCTCCCAGCGGAAAGGCAGCTGTAGAAAAGTCAGCGGGAATTGTGTATTCAAAGGGTTGAAAACACTGTCTGCCTGGAACTTTAAACACAGAGTAATCAGCAGCGGCCTCAAGTTTTACGCCAAGGCGCCGCAGCCAGTCAAGAGTGATTCCAACATAAGGCTTTTCCTGCAGTTTCTGCGGCAGTATTATCGAGTCTTTTCTGGCATACGGACAGGCAAACAACAGCGATGACAGAAACTGTGAACTGGTTCCGTCAACCTTTGTCTCACCACCCACAAGCGGCCCGTGAATCGAAAACGGACAACCGTCCCCAGTAGTTTTGACCAGAACTCCAAGGTTTTGCAAGGCATCGGTCAACGCTTTCATTGGTCTGGAGCGCAGTGATTCATCGCCGTCAAAAATAACTTCAAAGTCAGCGCAAGACGCTACTCCGGAAAGCAGCCTGATGCCAGTCCCTGAATTGCCCATGTCAACAGGTCCGTCAGGATGAGTCAACCTGCCGCCACAGCCAGTAATCGACCAGTATTCTCCATGCTTTTCGATTTCAGCCCCCAATGCTACAGCGGCATTGAAAGTGCTCATTGTGTCAGCTGATTCAAGCGGAGCTTTTACGGTCGAAATTCCGTCAGCCATCAAACCGCCGACAATTGCCCTTATGGTGTGTGATTTTGAACCGGGAACCGCAATCCCCCCGGAAATTTGTGATCTCCTGACCTTTATTTTCATGCTGCTTAAGAACCCGGTTTTGGTGGTTAATTTTCTTGATTTGATTAAATATAGCACGTTCGCAGAAAGGTCAAACCGTTTACTTGGATCATGCTGAAAAAAATACACTGCTTTTCTGCCTTTTGGGCAATAAAAAAAGGACCGCACCCGAGGGAACGATCCTGAAATTCTAAAACTGCTGAAATTATCCTTCAGCCATATAATTTGGAGCGTCTTTCAGCATGGTGACGTCATGGGGGTGCGCTTCACGAAGTCCGGCCGGACTGACCCTGATCATTCTGGCCTTAGCCCTGAATTCATCCATAGTGCGGGCTCCGCAGTAACCGAAAGAGTATTTCAAACCCCCAATAAACTGGTGGATAACATCACGAACCGGGCCTCGGAACGGGACCAGTCCCTCAATCCCCTGCGGTACAAGTTTCTTTTCATCATCAACATCGGACTGACCATAGCGTTCGCGGGAAGCTTTACCATTTTTCATAGCTTCCAGGCTGCCCATACCGCGGTAGATTACATAACGGCGACCATGATGCAGAGTAATTTCACCAGTGCTTTCCGAAGTTCCGGCAAGCGCTGAACCCATCATAACCGATTCGGCTCCAACTGACATTGCCTTGGCAACGTCACCTGACTGTTTAATTCCGCCGTCAGCAATAACCGGAATATCCGCCGGTGCAGCTTTACGCACTTCATAAACGGCTGTAACCTGTGGAACACCGACTCCGGCCACTACGCGGGTTGTACAGATAGAACCCGGACCGATACCTACTTTAATCGCATCAGCACCGGCATCGGCCAGTGATTTGGAAGCTTCCGCCGTAGCAACATTCCCACCGACAACATCAACCTTGTCACCATAGGTTTTCTTAACCAAAGCAACTGTATCAATAACACCTTTACTGTCGCCATGAGCAGTATCCACAACCAGCACATCAACTCCGGCATTGATAAGGGCTTCAATCCGTTCTTCATCATAAGGACCGACTCCGGCCGCCGCACGCAGCTGGTGGTCAGAATCACGGTTATAGTCAGGATTTTCGTTGTCAATCAAGCCCTTGACATCATGAAAACTGTAAAGGCCCGTCAGTCTGCCGTTTTTGTCAACAGTAGGCATCTTGCCGACTTTTTCCTTAATCATCAGCTTATACGCTGACTGCATATTGGTGCCATGCCGGGCAGTTATCGGGGATTTTGACATTACGTCTCTGATTCTAACATTATAATTAGTCAGAAACTTAATATCGCGAGCAGTCAGCAGTCCAACCAGTTTGTCATCATTGTCGATTATTGGAAATCCAGAGAAGGAATATTTTTTGGCACGTTTAATTTCAAGCATTTCAGAAACAGTAAGGTCCTGATGGAAAGTCACAGGAGTTTTAATGATACCATTAAGATAAGTTTTTACATTCCAGACTTCTTCCGCCTGTCGCTCTACGGACAGGTTTTTATGAATCACCCCCAGACCTCCAAGGCGGGCCATTTCAATAGCCATTTTGCTTTCGGTAACTGTGTCCATCGCGGCACTGATGAATGGGATGTTCAAACTGACATTTCTTGTAAAGCGAGAAGCTACATTAGCATCATCCGGCAGGAAATCAGCATATTGCGTTACCAGAGAGATGTCGTCAAAAGTAAGGCCTTCGAATTTGAATGCCTCCATAAATTCTTCAAGATATTTGTTCATTGCCGCGACCTTGTGTTTATATTTGGATTGTCTGTTGTAAAAATAGGTACCAACCAACAGTCCATCAGCTGGAAAACCGATAGACTTATCCTGTTTCTGAAATTTTGATAATCGGTTAATATAATCAGAAGTCGGACAATGTCAACTTCATTCTCCGATAATTTTTACCAGGATTCGCTTGGAGCGTTTACCGTCAAACTCTCCGTAAAAAATCTGCTCCCACGGTCCGAAGTCAAGTTTGCCTTCAGTAACGGCAACTACCACTTCCCTCCCCATGACAGATCGCTTCAAATGAGCATCAGCATTGTCCTCGTAGCCATTGTGCGCATACTGATCATAAGGTTTCTCGGGCGCCAGTTTTTCCAGCCATTTTTCAAAATCCGAGTGCAGGCCTGATTCATCGTCATTTATAAAAACCGAAGCGGTAATATGCATGGCATTGCACAGCAGAAGCCCTTCTTTAATCCCGGATTCATGCAGACACTGCTGTATTTGGGGCGTGATATTTATATATTCACGGCGTTGACTGGTCTTCATCCATAATTCTTTTTTGTAACTTTTCATCTGGTACCTCAATTTGGATTATAACGCTAAAGCAGCCACCGCGGACCTTAATAATCAAATTTTTGCGATGCTGGTTCCAGCAAATGTTTTTTTCGCTTATTCACATTCTGCCGGCTGTAAATTTGTGAATGCGGCTTTCAATAAATCCCAGTCAGGGTTGTCATGTTCGCTGCCGACCCGTTTATAAATATGCTCGGCATCACTCAAAGCCAGATCACGCTGCTTCTTAATTGCGGGCGGCCTGGAGTCATCAATTTTTATTTTACTGAGCTCAGTATGGTGCTTGCCAAGCTCCGGCAAACGCAGGAACCTGACGCTCCTGCCGGTTTTACATAATGCATCGGCAAAAAGCTCAGTACACATTGCTCCGCCAAAGCCCTGGCTGGTGTTCACCATTTCCATGATGTCCGGATCGCATACCCAGTCCGGGATATTTCTGGGCGGCTTGAAGTTCTCCTGAGTGCGTTCAAGATTAACACAGCAACCAACAGATATTACCTCAATGGGCTGATCTTGACTGGCGATATGCAGAGCGTCTGCCAGAGCGAACATTGAAGGATTGTTTGCCCAGAGCCCGCCGTCCATAAACCAGCGCCCAGGACCATCGCTCCGGTGGCGGTCATACCCCGGAAAAAACATCGGCGCAGCTGCAGAAGCCATAAGTGCATCAACTAAAGTGACATCAGCCGTAAGCTGTCCGTATTCCCGGTGCGGGGTCCGCATTATTACCGGACGAAATTCGACCGCATCAGTGGTTGCGGCCATAAAAGCTATATCACGTTTATCATGCAGTTCACGCAGGGTTATATCGCCAAAAGTCTCCTCCATTATTTTGCGCAGATAGTTTGCATCAGCAGGCGGAGTAAACAAAAAGCGCATAGCCCAGAACAACTTGCCCAGTTTGGAAAAGGGGCGGGGATGGGTAAATATTTTTGGACATTCATCAGTATATATCTTTTCAATACGACTGCAGCTTAAACCGTAAGCCAGACCGGCAGCAATAATTGAACCGGTACTGGTACCACAGATCAAATTAAAATTTCTTCCGAGGTCAGCATGGTCATGGGTTGAGTAAAAGTCCGGATTGAACAGCTTGGTCAACCCCTCAAGCAATGCCAGGGTATACATGCCACGCATGCCGCCGCCATCAAGCGACAATACCCTGAATGGTTTCAATTTCTGCTTATCCACAACACCTCTCCTTGTGACATTTCAGATTTCGTCAGACAAACTTTAATCTCATTTTATCGCTATGCAACTGTGGTTATTACGCATTCATCCGCATGCCGGATGTACTCTGGGTTTCTGCTATTGCCAGGCGACCAGCGTATCTGGACGTCAAAAGAGCCCAGGCTGCCGATTGTCCGGCACCAGTGCGGCAAATTTTTTGTGCAGCTCAACCAGCTTGGTCAAGTAGTAAGGAATATTTTCATCACGCTGTGCCGGTGCTTCCGAAAGCAGCCGGCTGTTATCCACTACCGGAACTTTCTTTTTATTCCCAGTTATATAAAAGGCAACCTGATCGCCGCGGCGGTAGTCCCTGCCGGAGGCAGCAGCCAGCTCATAGGCGGCACTGCGACGCCCTTTGCCGGAAGCCATTTTCTTTTTGTAATTATCTACCGAATCATTCAGCGTTTCGGTTTTAGCCAGCTGGCTCAATGGAAATTCCCGGTTTTCTATTTTTCGATGAAAGTCATGGAAAAGGCTTTCAAGCTCTTCATATTTCTCATGCAGCAGCAGCTCCATAAGCTGTTCCATATAGCTACGCTGAAATGGTTCAAGGCCGCGCGACTTGAGTGCCGCTCCGGTAATTGAAACTTCGCCGTTATCTTCAAGCAACGCGTAGTTTTTACTTTTGTAACAGAACATTGCCTGGTAAGTGGCGTCGAGTTCTACTTCAATACCTGCCGGCAGTGAATCCTGAACCCGTTTCTCCATTTCTTCCGGCTTAGTCATATCCGCTGGAGGCACAAAGTAGATCCCATCAGTATCCATCTCAATGACGGCAGCCCCGGAACTTTCCAGAAAGTCCAGCATCATGGTCAGTATTTCCCTGCCCCGGGCAGTAACGCGCTCCGCCAGATCATAATCATTAAAAGTTCCCTGCCCAAACCCCAGATACCCGTAAAAAGAGTTTATCAGAATCTTAAATGTGGTTTGCAGAGCATTGTAAAAATCACGCTCATGGCTGTCCTTTGCTTTACGCTCGTTATCCTTGGCCTCCAGCCGGAAAAGCCGCAATTCCTTGAGCAGGCGGGGAAACGCTTTAAGCTCATCCCGGGCCGGACACCATTTTTCGGCAATAATAATAGAAGGATACAGAGAGCGAATATCGCAGTGCCAGACATTTTTAAAAGTTCCAGCCTTAAAAGCCTTGGTTAAACCACCGGCAAACTGCCTTGAGCCCTGCGGCCTGGACAGACTCTGGCGCTGTCCGAGATATTCACTGAGCAGCATTGAGTCAATACAGGTGGCGTTGCCCCGCACTACGCAATCCTGAAATTTCAAGGGAATCAGTTGAGTCTGGTAGAAGTAACTTGGCGAAAGTATTCCACTGATGGCCCGGGTTTCACGTACATCATCCAAAGCATACTTCAATAATTCCTCACGATTATTATGCCATGCCGGCGTAATCTCCTTGCCGTCAATATAGGTACGGTTTTCAGGTGATACCCCGAAATGCCTGGCGACGTATTTCAATCCGTAGTTTTCCAGGCTGCGATGAATTATGTCATAAAAAATACAGAGGTGGTAAGTATCTATAATGTGACGCCCGTACATGTCATAACGGGTATAATTAATAGTACGTTCGGCGGCATTAAAACGGGAATTACGCTTTTTGATCAAGCGGTTTTCCCGGCCGAGGGTCAGTTTGACTTTATGCCGCTTTGCCCGGGTCTCAATATATGGCAGGTCAAAGCGGAAAATATTATGTCCCTCCAGTACGTCCGGATCGCGCTCCTGTACAGTTCTGACAAACTCCTCAAGCAGTTCTTTTTCGCTCATCTTATCGACAGAAATAACTTTTTCCCAGCCGGTATTATCGGACATGGTTATAATGATAATGGAGTCGTCCGCGCGTTCCGGGTTTGGAAAATCAAACCCGTCAGACACAAGAGTTTCAATATCAAACTGCATCCGGCGGATATCGTCAAAGTTCATGCCGCGGAACAACCGGAATTTGTGCTCAATCAACGCCTGCTGGCACAAGTCGCCAATCACCCGGAACGGCGCATTGGGTGAAAGCTGATTGAAGCCGGAGGTTTGCTTGATGTATTTTATAGCATTGAGGTATTGAGTAACGTCGGGAAAAACCGCGACAAATTTCAGCGGGGCTTCACCTTTGAGCGCAATCGTCTCAAAATCACAGTTTGAACCGTTAAGCAATTCTGGTGAATTAAGCAGCAGATACGGCTTGAAATCAACTTGTTTGCGACTGACTTTATCGCCTTCACGGATAAACATGACCGCTGAGTCTTCGCCGGTCTCCACCGCTACGACTTTTGAATATTCTGATGGAACCAGTTTATCGAGCTGCATATACGCTCCTCTTATAGTACTTTAATAATATTGCAGTAAACATACAGCCTCGGGAAACGTTTTCAAACCAACCTTGCTATTTCAAAGCCGATGATGAATGTCTCGGGATTACCAGACAGCCTCTCTACTGGCACTTAAGCTTCAAAGCGTATTCCAGTACAAAGTAAAAACGACAGCTGGTTTTGTTTCCAGCTGCCGATCATGATCACAGGGCTGGCCGGAACTCCGGCCAGCAGATTTAATATTGATCTGCTTGAAAGCTCAATACATACCAGCAAATCAGTCCCCGTTCAGTACCAGATTCAGCATCTTGCTGGTGGCTTCTATTGCCGCCGCTGTCTGGTCAGAATCCACACCAATGGTTATTATCGGGCGAACATTCCCGCTTTCCCAGGTAATGGTCGTTTCCACCAGAGCATCGGTTTTGCCGCCTGGGGGAATACGTACTTCGTAGTCAAGCAGCCTGGGAATGGTTACGCCAAATTTTTTCATGCCGCTGCGGACTGCCTTCATAAAGGCATCATAACCACCGTCGCCTTTTGCTACAGTAGTAATTTCTTCATCCTTGTACTTGATGACCACCCTGGCCGTGGGGGTCGTTTTACTACCGCTGGTAATGTCATAGCTGACAAATTTAACTTTTTCCTCAATCGGAGTGCGCAGTACATCGGAAATAATGAAAGGCAGGTCAGCCGGTGTGACACTCTTCTTTTTATCCCCGAGGCGGACAATGTGGTGCAGGACTTTTTTGCGTAAATCCTGATCAAGCTCAAGGCCGAGCTCTTCAAGGTTTTTCTCAAGTGAAGCTTTGCCGCTTAATTTACCCAGAGCATAAAGACGACGGCGACTGAAGCGCTCCGGCAGAAGCGGATTGGCATAGAGATTTCCTTTTTTATCGCCGTCAGCATGGACACCGCAGGTCTGGGTAAAAACATCTGAACCGACAATCGGAGTATTCCAGCTGTTACGCTTACCGGATATGTTTTGAACAACGGTTGAAGCAAACTGCAACTGTTTTTCAGCAATATGGGTTTTGCGGTCGGTCATATCATGGATGGCTACAGCTATCTCACCAAGAGACTGATTGCCGGCCCGCTCGCCCAGCCCGTTTATAGTGGTATGAATACCGTTGATACCGGCTTCAACCGCGGCCAGCGAATTAGCCGTAACCATGCCGTAGTCATTATGACCGTGAAAATCAAGCCGGATATCCGGAAATGAAGCATAGAGCCACTCCAGGTAGCGGGTAATCTGGGCCGGGGTAATAACCCCGAGGGTGTCCGGCAGCATAAATCTGGCTACCGGCAATTCCCGCATGTACTTGATAAAAGCATGAACATACTGAAAGCTGTCCCGCATCCCGCTGGACCAGTCTTCAAGGTACAGGTTAACGGTCAAACCTTTTGAATCAGCATAGCGAATACATTCGGCAACCTGATTGAAATGTTCTTCAGGTGTTTTACCCAGTTGTACACGACAGTGTTTTTCAGATCCCTTGGCCAGCAGGTTTATAACTTTGCCGCCGACTTCACAGATCCAGTCAACAGATTTGCCTCCGTCAACAAAACCGAGTATTTCAAGACGATCGGTCAAGCCGCGTTTTTCAGCCCATTCAATAATATTGGTCAGACCCTTTTTCTCGCCTTCAGAAACGCGGGCAGAGCCAACTTCAAGGCGGTCAGCGCGTACCTTGGTTAATAACAGGCGGGCCAGCTGCAGTTTCTCTGCAGGTGTATAAGCTACGCCGGGCGTTTGTTCACCGTCGCGCAAGGTGGTATCCATTATTTCAACGTAGCGGTCAAATTTGTGTTTCAACTTCATTATATATATTACTCCATACCCCGATTTATGTTAAAAGAAAAAAACCATGAACTCCATTTAGAAAGCTCATGGCGGTATGATTCAAATATATAATTTCAGGCAAGTACCTTGAGCTCTCCGTAAGGTGTCGGGACTTTCATGCTTATACGCAGAAAGGCCCGCTGCTAATACCGATGGTTATTACAGTCATGTTCAGAGTGCTGATGTACTTGAATTTTGACATAAATCTTTTGTCTTTTCCGTATATTCCGAATATTATTCCAGCACTGTCAGTCCCAATCTGCAGCGCCTGGGATAAGACTATAACTGCAATCTCATAAAATTCAAGCCGTTAAGTTGTACAGCTTTTCAAAGTCACTGACAAAGCAGACCGGTATTTGTTATTTTGCGTTGCAAAAGTTTGCAAAACCCGGATTTTAAGATTAAACTATTCCGGTTTATACTAAATGAAATAAATATAAGTATATCTATTCTTTTAACAGCGAGCCGGCAGAAGTAAGGCGTTCAATTCTGAAAATAATTTAAGGTGATTTATATGTTGGAGACAGTTTCTTCCGAAAAAGAGTGCAAAATTTATAGAATCGAAACTGATGCCGAATGTACCAGTGAGGAGTATATAGCCACCACTCCCGGTACCCGGGCAATCTGTAATGACAGCGCTCTCGCGGGAGTTGACTACACACTGGCTTTGAAAAATTCCTGTTCCGACATTCTCAAGGGGCTGAAAACTTCCGGTGTCCTAAATATGGATGAAAAAGACACCATAGTATTTAATGTTTTGCGCGGAGGCCTGAACTTCGGCCTGCGTGAGGCACTGGCTTCCGCCTATGACTGGAACCGCCACGGCTCTGCGTTTATCAGTGCGCAGCGGGTGCGGAAAAGTCGCAACTCTGAAGAATGGCATATTACTGAAAGTCATTATAAAAAAGTTTATGTCCCTGATAATGCCTGGGTGGTAATTGGTGATGTGGTTGCTACGGGAACCAGCCTGGAATACGCCATGCAGGAATTGAGCCGTGCTGTCGAACAGTCCGGCTCACAGCTGAAAGGCATCCTGTTTTTTACCTATGGCGGCAGGCGCTCAGGTGAAATCATCAGCCGTACTGACAAGATCTGCCGGGACAGGTTTCCTGCATATGAAAAAAGTGTCCTTGTTTACCTCGAAGGCTGCTTTGAAGTTCCCGGATCAGCTACGCCGCTTTCAATCAAAATCACCGGCACTGACCTGATCCGCTATCAATCACTGCTGGCTCCTGAATTTATTGATTCGCAATATGAAGATCCAGCATATCCACTGGAGCGCTGTGCAATTTATGATGCCGGTTCCAGAGCATTCTGGCTGCCGGAATATCTGGCGGACGTACACTCGTACTGGACCCAGACCAAAAATCTGGCGGAAAAAATGAGTTTTTGCGACCTGTTGAAAGAACGGATGCCGCGCCTTGACTGCGAACGTTTCGGCAAAGTGGATCTACGTGAACTTTGCGACCGGCAAATCAGCAAAATAGCCGAACTTATGGACTGACTCTGGTAACTGCCGTTGATTGCCGCCGCAGATATTTGAAATTAGTAATTACTGTTGAATTTAAGTAAAAACTTTTTCAGCTGAACTGTTCCAGGCGGCAATTTTTTTTGAGCTTGCCTTCTTTAAAATGGTATGCGGATTCAGGCCGCCAACTTGTAATTGACGTTTTACAAGGTAGATTTTCAGATGTCCATTTGCTTATGATAAACGTATCAGGTACCGGAGTAAAACGAGCTTAAAAAAATGAATAAAAACAAAACCAAGAAAAAGTTCAAGGTGATCATTGAACCTGATGAATGTAAAGGCTGCGAACGCTGTGTCAATGCTTGTCCGAAGTCGGTTTTGAAGATGAGCTCTACGCTCAACTTCATGGGGCTGCCTTATGCCTGCTATACCGGTGACGGCTGTATCGGCTGCTCAGCGTGCTTCTACAATTGTCCGGAACCGGGAGCGGTCACCATCGTTGAAATCACTGAGGAGGACTAACAGGTCTGTTATCATGATGGAATATACCAGAAAAATTTTGTTGAAGGGCAACGAGGCTGCTGTATATGGAGCCCTTCTCGCCGGCTGCGACTGCTATTTCGGTTATCCGATCACTCCTGCGAGTGAAATCGCTCACACTGCTGCTAAGTTCTTTCCAAAAATGGGGCGGGTTTTTCTGCAGGCGGAGTCTGAAATTGCCGCAATCAACATGGTCATGGGGGCTTCCGCGGCCGGACGCAGAGTAATGACCGCGTCATCAGGCCTGGGAATAAGCCTGAAACAGGAGGGAGTATCTTACCTCGCGGGCTGCGAACTGCCTGCCGTAATTGTTGATATAACCCGCGGCGGACCAGGGCTGGGTAACATCGGCCCGGAACAGTCTGACTACAATCAGGTTGTCAAAGGCGGCGGCCACGGCTCATATCGATGCATCGTCCTCGCGCCGAGTTCAGTTCAGGAAATGTGCGACCTGACAGCTGAAGCATTTGATCTTGCCGAGAAATACCGTACCCCGGTATATGTAATGGCTGACGGAGTTATCGGGCAGATGATGGAATCATTGAAACTGCCGGAACCCGCAAAAACGAAATACGATGTCCCTGAATGGGCGCTGGACGGCGTCAACAATCGTAATAATATGATGACTTCAATTTTTCTAGAGCACGATGAACTTGAAGCTGTCAACGTAAAACTGCAGAAGAAGTATGCTGATATTTGTGCTGTTGAGCAGCGGGCTGAAGAATACTGTATGGAAGATGCTGAAATTGTATTTGTTGGCTATGGTATCGCCGGCAGAATCGCCCGCACCGCTGTTGACCATTTAAGAGAGGAAGGTATTAAGGCCGGCCTGATCCGACCGATTACCCTTTTCCCTTTCCCGGTTGAATACATGCGTAAGTCTATCGATAATGCAAAAATCTACTTCAGTGTTGAAATGAGCTGCGGTCAGCTTATTGACGATGTCAAACTTGCGATTGAATGTGCTCATCCCGTCAAGCTGATCAACCGCATGGGTGGTAATATTCCGACTGTTGACGAAATCATAACAAAATGCCGGAATCACATGGCGGAACTGGATAAAAAAGCGGAGTAACTTATCATGGCTGAACTTGTTAAACATGCCAGGCCGAAAGGCTTTTTTGAAAATTTTGACCGCCGTCCGGGCGCAATACACAAGAATATGCACTACTGTCCCGGTTGCGGGCACGGTATTTTACATAAAATCATGGCTGAAGCTATTGCCGATTTCGGGGTCCAGGATAATACGGTTATTATTTCCCCGGTTGGCTGCTCAGTTTTTGCTTACTACTATTTTGACTGCTTTGGTATTTCAGTACCGCATGGCCGCGCACCTGCCGTTGGCACAGGCCTGAACCGGGCAAATCCTAAGAATATTGTCATTTCTTATCAGGGTGACGGCGACCTGGGGGCTATTGGTTTCAACAACTTTATCCAGGCTGCAAACCGCGGGGAAAACATCTGCGTACTGTTTGTCAACAACGCCATTTACGGCATGACCGGTGGCCAGATGGCCCCGACAACCCTGCCAGGACAGAAAACCGTCACATCACCCAGCGGAAGGTCGGTCATGAATGACGGCTACCCGATGAAAGTTTCGGAGATGGTTTCGACACTGGACGCTCCGGTTTATGTAGAACGCGCCGCTCTCAGCACTACCAGAAATATTATGAGAGCCAGAAAAGCAGTACGCAAGGCAATTAAGAACACTGTCGACCAGAAAGGTTTTTCCATGGTTGAAGTACTTGCCGGCTGTCCGATCAACCTGAAACTTGACGCCAAGGAAATGAACGAATTCATCGATACCCAGATGACCCGTTTTTTCCCGCTTAAATGCTTCAAGGATGAGGCAGATCACCGCGATCCGATCAAACGGACTGAAGGCGAACATGAAGCTGAAAGAGTCCGCGAACTTTTGTACCCGGTCAAAGTGCAGAAAGGCGTAAGTGACGACTTCCGCAATCCTTCAAAAATATTTGAGAAAGAGCGCAAAATCAAGGTTGCCGGTTTTGGTGGACAGGGCGTTCTTTCATTGGGCAATATGATAGCAACCATGGGCAAACTGCGTAATTTCAATGTCTCCTGGCTGCCCTCATACGGACCAGAAATGCGCGGCGGCACTGCAAATTGTTCAGTGATACTGAGCCGTAAGACTGTCGGCTCTCCGATTGTCGACAAGGACTGTAATTTATTGATTGTCTTAAACCAGCCTTCAATGGACGCTTTCCTGCCGGTACTGAAGAAAAAAGGTGTACTGATCTACGACAGTTCAACTATTGAACCGCCCAAAGTGAGTAAAGACAAAATAGTTTACTCAGTAAAAGCTTCTGACATTGCCAAGCAGCTTGGACATTTGCGCTATGCAAACTCGGTAATTCTCGGAGCTTTGTCAGTAGTTATGGAGGACTGTTTTCTTGAAGGCGCTGATAAGCAGGACTTTGATCGTACCTTTGAAGAAGCTATCATGGACTGTTTCTCCAACAAGGAATCGGTTATTCAGCTGAACATCGAAGCTTTCTATGCTGGTAAACAGGCTGTTAAAAGAATTTGAGAATCGGTCCTGCTGTCTCACAGCAGCAGGACTTAACAGATAAATTTATTTTCGGAATTTCAGGATAATTTGAATATGCTTGCAAAACGTATTATTCCCTGCCTGGACGTAACTGACGGCCGTGTTGTTAAAGGTGTAAACTTTGTTGACCTTATTGATGCCGGGGATCCAGTTGAGGCCGCTATTGAGTATGATAAGCAGGGAGCAGATGAAATTGTCTTTCTTGACATCACAGCTACCAGTGACAACCGGGCAACGATGGTTGATGTTGTCCGGCGTACAGCTGAACAGGTTTTTATTCCGCTGACAGTGGGCGGCGGCATCCGCACAGTTGAAGATATGCGTTTAATGCTCAATAACGGCGCTGATAAAGTATCTGTAAATACCGCTGCCATCAATAATCCTGAGCTGATTACCGCCGGGGCTGAACGCTTCGGCAGTCAATGCATAGTGCTGGCAATTGATGCCAAACGAGTTCCAGGCCAGAAGAATAAGTGGCAGGTGTATACTCACGGCGGCAGAAAACCTGTTGACCTTGACGCTGTTGACTGGGCAAAGCGTGGTGTTGAACTGGGAGCCGGAGAAATCCTGCTGACCAGCATGGATGCCGACGGCACCAAAGAAGGCTATGACTGTGAGCTCACCAGGATGGTTTCCGAAGCGGTTTCTGTACCGGTAATCGCTTCCGGCGGGGCTGGGACACTTGAACATCTGCTGGAGGTGCTTGAAGAAGGCCGGGCTGACGCGGTACTGGCTGCCAGTATTTTCCATTTCGGGACCTTTACCGTACCGGATACAAAGGCCTTTTTGAAGCAGCACAAAATTCCGGTAAGACTGTAGATGCACGACGCTTAGCATCTTAAAACTTGTACTATTTTTAAGTTTTTTTCTGACAATACCGGAAACTTTTTTTGTTTTTGGGTTGTCATTTCTTTTTATAAGCAGTAAACTTTATGGTAAACAACCGTAAATAACCCCAAGGTGCATCATGGACAAAAAAGAGCAATTCAAACAGGACTGTCTGAGATACCATGCCGAACCGACTCCCGGCAAGGTGGCCCTGAAAACAACTACCGCCTGCGAAACCCAGAGCGACCTCTCCCAGGCTTACTCTCCCGGCGTCGCATTTCCATGCCTGGAAATTGAAGCGAACAAAGAGGATATCTGGAGATATACAGCAAAGGGAAATACCGTAGCGGTTGTCAGCGACGGAACTGCTGTCCTTGGCCTTGGCAACATCGGTCCGGATGCATCTCTGCCGGTTATGGAAGGCAAATGTGTACTATTTAAACGCTTTGCCGATATTGACGCCATGCCGATATGTGCTGCCAAAGTTTTTAAGGAAAATGGAAAAACAGATCCCGCTAAGCTCATAGAGTTCACTGAAAAACTCGAACCAACTTTTGGCGGTATTAATCTTGAGGATATCGGGGCTCCAGCATGTTTTGAGGTAGAGCAGACTTTGAAAACCAGAATGGGGATTCCGGTTTTCCACGACGACCAGCATGGCACTGCTATCATTTCTCAGGCCGCTATTATCAATGCATTGAAAATGATCAATAAAGAAATTAAGGACTGCAGAATTGTCGTCAATGGTGCCGGCGCTGCCGGCATTGCCTGCAGTGAATTTTATATTAGTGCTGGCGCCAGGCGTGAAAATTTCATTCTTTGTGATTCCAAGGGTGTTATTTACAAAGGCCGCAAAAATCTCACTCCAGAAAAAGAAAGATTTGCTGTTGAAACCGATGCACGCACCTTGGCTGATGCTGTTAAGAATGCTGATATTTTCCTCGGGCTTTCAGTAGCCGGAGCCTTGAGTCAGGATATGGTCAGGACTATGAATCGCGATGCGATAATTTTTGCCATGGCCAATCCAGTTCCGGAAATTCTTCCTGACGAAGCTCTGGCAGCCGGAGCCGTTGTTGTTGGTACCGGTCGCTCTGACTTTGCTAACCAGGTCAATAATGTCCTTGGTTTTCCGGGCATTTTCCGCGGTGCTCTGGACGTCCGTGCCATTGATATCAACGAAGCTATGAAGCTTGCCGCTTCAGAGGCCCTGGCTTCTATTGTCAAAGAACCGACTCCTGCCGATGTCTACAAGGTTCTGGAAAAAGCTTATCCTGAAGACGCGGCGGCTGGAATGTTTGATGGTGATAACCCAATGAAGCACTCCTATGTGATTCCCAAACCATTTGATCCGCGTGTAGTGCCGAGAGTGGCACGTTATGTAGCCAGGGCCGCCATGGAAACCGGTATGGCCAGAATGGACATTGCAGATCTTGATGCTTATGAAGCAGAAGTTGCAGCGCGCGTGAAACGCAATCTCAAAGGATAAGATAATAAAGGGTTTACCCCTTAATAAATATAGCGTTTTCCAAAAGGGTCGCACTCTCTGCAGTGCGGCCCGCCTTTTAGTCTGTGGAAAACACTGTAAACATCCCGGATCTGAAAAACTCTTCAGGCTTTTCACGTAAATCAAAGCGTTTTTTCAACATAGTCAATTCTTCATTAACATTATCCCGGCTGGCTAAAATGACTAAAGCACCTTCAGGCAGAGACGTTACTTGACCGCGCGGATTATCAAAAATCCAGGTTTTGTCCGACATGCCGGCCAGCCTGCCGTACAGGATGAATGAATAAGGGTCCGAAGCAAAACTTAAATAAACTTTTTGTTTGTGGCGGGTCTCCTTAAACAGCCGCTGCAGTCTCAAGACCGTAGTCCAGGGACGGTAGCCAGGTCGCATGTAGTAGGGACAGAAGTAGTCGTCAAGACGAGACCGGGCTGCAAGAGCTGAAATTCTACAGCTTTGTGTCTGAACCGCTTTCCCACAAAGGGCCCCTATTATACATAAACCGACGGTACCAGCCAGAGCCAGGCGCTTTCTGCGAAAAAATGGCAGCAGATGCCGACAGCCGTCTGCCGTCAGCAACAGCCATAGGGGCCAGATGCTGAAAAATACTCTCGGAAAAGGGGCTGGTTGAATTAATATTATTGTCAACAGCGGCAGCAGAAAAATCAAAAACCGCCAGCAGAAAATATATTTTGAGGTCTTCCGGGCCCAAATAATACCTCCAGCAGCAGCCGCAACAACCACAGGCAGCAGCGGCAGCAAAAAGCCGGCATAAGTCATAACTACCGCCTGCTGTTGATCACTCCAGCCCTCACGCAGCTGCAGAATATTAATAACCTGTGGCAGCAGCGGCAGGTAAAAAAACAGCAAAGCTCCCGCAGGCAGCAAAATCAGAAGTAGAAAACGCTTATCCAGTATCCTTTCGAAACCGAAAAAAGGAAAGAAATATATGGCGATTGCAACTAGCGGCAGAATATTTGTCGGAATTGTTCCTACAGCCAGTATGCAGCAAAAGAAAAAGCCGACAGCATATTTCCAACTGAATTTCAGAACCATGCACCGGGCCAGCTCCAAGGCAATTAAAATAAGTAGAAAACTCAGCATGTAACCACGCACAGCCGTGGCATACACCGCAAAAGCCGGTGCAGTCAGCACAGCCAGCAGGACTGGAAGCACAGCGAAACTGACGCTCTTACGCCATCGCCATAGCATTACCGCGATACTGCAGCCTGCACAAATCACTGAAAACATTCTCCAGAATAAATCGGGAGCACACCAGCCAGCGCGCAGCAATTCCCATAATTTAAGTAAAACAGTATAGACAATCTGGTTGTTTGGAATTACGTACTGGTGGTAAATCATGCTGAATTTCGGCAACAGCATGAAATTTGTTATGGTAAGTGATTCATCAAACCACAAATCACGAAATACGGCATCCCGGACAGCAACAATAAAGGCGGCAGCAATAATCACACTGCCTGCCAGATAAATATGCTTCCGGTTTATGCCGCCGGTCATCACTTTATTCCCAACAGCAACTTCATCAGCTGGTCACCTTTCATAAAGCCTAAAGCACCGTCCGGGGCCAGATTTTCGCTGTAAGTTCTGATCTCGTCTATGCCTGCAGCCGGTCCCATAACCGCAACCGGTACTGGAGTCCGGGTGTGTTTGCGCAATTCAATGGGTACCGGGTGATCCGGCAGAACCGCGAAGTTCACTGCCATATTTTTGCAGGCACCCAGTACCGGAGCAACAATTTTAGAGTCAAAATCTTCAATGGCCTGCAGCTTCAGTTCCAGGTTCCCTTCATGCGAACACTCGTCAATAGCTTCAACATGCAGATAGACGAAGTCATGATCATGCAAAGCTTTTACCGCCGCCTCTGCCTTGCCGGCATAATTAGTATCGATATAACCGGTTGCACCCGGAACTTCTATGACATCCATACCCGCACATTTTCCTAGCCCCTTTATGACATCCACCGCGCTGATTATTGCACCGGTTTTTCCGTTATAGCGTTGACTGAAAGGCATCAGGTCAGGCTTATGCCCGGGGCTCCACGGCCAGATATGCGAGGCCGGAGAACTCTTGCCCCTGTTTAACGGATGTGATGCCAGAAACTCTGCAGTCCTCTTAAACAGCGCTGTCAGAAACTTAACCGTATAGGCAGCTTCAGCCGAGTTGTCCGCGGGTGACAACTGCAGATCGTCAATATGAATACCATGAGAAGAGTCCGGTTTGTGATACTTGATTTTATCGGAAAACTCCTCCCCATGCAGAACCAGCAGGTTGCGATAGCTGACTCCAGGTATGAATGATACTGTACTGCAGCCGAACTCCTGCTGAAGGTCGGCGATAAGCTGTCTGGATACAGCATTGTCAATATGGCCGGCAGAGTAGTCCTGCATAACACCTTCAGGAGAAACTGTGACCAGATTGCAGCGCCAGGCGACATCGTCCGGAGCCAAGTCTACGCCCTGACTGACGGCTTCAATCGGACCGCGGCCAGGGTAGTTTTTTTCAGGGTAAAAACCGAGCACCGACATATTGGCCACATCTGACGAAGTCGGCAGCCCTTCCGGCAAAGTCAAAAAAGTGCCGCAGCTGCCATTCGCAGCAATTGAATCCATTGCAGGAGTACTGGCAGCTTCAAGCGGGGTTTTCCCCCCGAGCTGTGCCAGGTTGTGATCAGCCATGCCGTCGGCAAGAAAGATTAAGCTTTTAGCCATGTTCTATCTCCAGTATAATCCGCATCTTACAGCGGACATCATTGTATATTCCCAAGTTAACTATGAATAAATTCCCAATATTCATCTTATAATATAGCAACAATTCTGTCAATATCCAAAGTCCGCAGATTAGCAATATGTTTAAACTTCCAGCTTGAGATGGCACAATTATATAATTATTTGTCGGGAAAGAAGTATTGTAAATACCGGAATTAGATATATATTTAGCGATACAGTAAATAATTGCAAATTTCTGGAACGTAATATGCTTAAAAGTAACAACATAAACATCTTGAGCAGGTCCCTGCTGCCGTCTCCGAAATCAATTAAATCGGAGCTGCCGCTGTCGCTTGACGCCGTTGCTAAAGTTGTCGAAGCCCGAAAAGAAATCTGCGACATTCTTGATCATAAGAGCAATAAATTTATGATGATTGTCGGGCCATGTTCGATTCACGACCCTGAATCAGCTGTTGAATATGCCGAAAGACTGGCAAAACTGAATGAAAAAGTAAAAGATAAAATTTTGCTGGTTATGCGGGTTTATTTTGAAAAACCGCGGACAACCGTAGGTTGGAAAGGGCTGATTTACGATCCAGATATCAATGGTTCATACAAAATTGAGGAAGGCATTTTTCAAGCCCGCAAACTGCTGCAGCAGATTGTTGACCTGGGCCTGCCGGTCGCCACAGAAATGCTGGATCCTATTATTCCTCAGTATATTGCTGATGCGGTCAGCTGGGCGGCAATCGGCGCCAGGACTACCGAGTCCCAGACACATCGCCAGCTTGCCAGCGGCCTTTCCATGCCGGTGGGTTTTAAAAACGCCACTGATGGAAATGTTCAGGCTGCGATTGACGCTATAAACACTGCGGCCAGCAAGCACAGCTTTATCGGTGTGACTGAAGAAGGCCATATCGGAGTATTCCGCACCAGCGGGAACAAGTATTGTCACGTTGTACTGCGTGGCGGCACTACTCCTAATTACAGTGCCGAATACATCGCTTTTCTTAAAGTTGCGTTGCGCAAAGCCAACATCAACCCCTCAATAGTTATTGACTGCAGCCATGCCAATTCAGGTAAAGCCCATACCCGGCAGAAAATTGCCCTGTATGATATCATTGGGCAGATTGAACAGGGTGAAACTGCGGTAAAAGGGCTGATGCTGGAAAGCAACCTGCTGGAAGGAGCACAGAAGATTATTGAGAATAAAAAACCAATACCAGGTGTGTCCATTACTGATGCCTGCATTGGGTGGAAGGAAACCGAGGAGATGGTTTTGTACACTTACAGGAAACTGAAAAATCTGGAACAATAACCGGAAATAAGTAAAATTTGTTGAGTTGAGCGAAACTGTTGCCGGGGTGCTTGGTTATTTGATGGTTTTCGCATAACTCCTGGATTTAGAATCGAATCGCATGGAGGCGAAAATGGCAAAAAGTTATTTGGCGTTTGACCTTGGGGCATCAAGCGGACGTGGTATTATCGGTACGTTTGACGACGGTAAACTGTCACTGCAGGAAATTCACCGCTTTGTTAATGGCCCTCAGGAAAAAAATGATTCTCTGTTCTGGGATTTCAAACTCATATGCAAGGAAATCAAAAGCGGTCTGAAAAAGGCTTTTACTGAAAACCCTGATATTTCAAGTATCGGTATTGATACCTGGGGGGTTGATTACGTGCTTTTTGACCGCGACACCGGCAAAATCAAGTGCCAGCCGCATAATTACCGCGACCCGAGAACAGATGATATCTGGCTCGAAGTTGAAAAAACTGTTTCTCTGGGTGAACTCTATGCCCGCACCGGTATTCAGTATCTGCAGTTTAACACCTTGTATCAGCTGGTTGCCCATAATAGACAAAGACCACAGGATTTCGAAAATGCCGTTCTGCTCTTCATGCCAGATGCCCTGACCTATATGCTGTGCGGTGAAATGACTTGTGAATATTCGGTGGCATCGACTTCGAACCTGCTTGACCCGGTCAAACGTAACTGGGATTTTGATCTGATAGATATGCTTGGTCTGCCGCGGAATATTTTTCCGAAGATAGTTCAGCCGTGTACAAAAGCAGCCGTTCTAAAACCAGAGCTGCAAAAAGCCATAGGCTGCGGTCCGGTTGAAATAGTTAAAGTAGGAGCTCACGATACAGCCTCTGCTGTCGCGGCTGTACCTGCGCCGACTGACCGCAGCTGGGCTTATGTAAGTTGCGGCACCTGGGCCTTGCTCGGAGCTGAAATTGACCAGCCTTTATGTTCCCCCGAAGCCGGCAAAGCACCTTTCACCAATGAGGGCGGACTCGAAAATAAAATCCGCTTCCTGACCAGTATCATGGGAACCTGGCCTTTTCAGGAAACCAGGCGTGAATGGAATGAAGCATACCGCAATATAACTTTTGCCGACATGGAAGCCATGGCCGGGGAAGCTGAGCCGCTGAAATATTTGATCGATCCCAATGACACCAGTTTTTTGACTCCTGGAGATGTGCCGGAACGAATCAGGGAGTTTTGTGAAAATACCGGACAGGGCACCCCTGAATCGGATGCGGAGATACTGCGTTGTATTTATGACTCCCTGGCACTCTACTTTAGAAAAAAAATTCTGCAGCTGGAAAAAATTTTAGCCGCCAACTACCAGTGCCTGAATATTGTCGGCGGCGGAACAAAGGACAAAACTCTTATGCAAATGACTGCTGACTGCCTGGGCATAACTGTTGAGGCCGGGCCGGTAGAAGCCACTGCAATAGGCAACCTGCTTGGACAGGCAATTACTGCTGGAGATATCGGCAGCCTGGCTGAAGCCAGGAAAGTTGTCAAAGCATCATTTCAGATTATAGAGTTTATACCGGATTCGAACCTCAAACCGCAGTATGATGCGGCCATGCTTAAATTCAAAAAAATCTGTGGTTGACAGGTTTTACATTTGTCTGATCATCAGTGCTGGTGATTACAGAGAGCGTTAATGAATAGTTTTTAATATCTTTTGTCTTTTTGAAGACGGGAGGACTTGTAGTGTTTCTGGAGTTGGTTCGAATGCATAAGAAATTTAATATTAATTTATTGCAACGCAGTTTTGCAACCGTAATATGCAGCCTGATGCTGATATGCCTGGTTGCCGGCTGCGGCGACACATTTAAGAATAATCCGCCGCGAACTATGTTTATTAACGCCGGCGGCAGGGTAAAAACGCTTGATCCGGCCCTGGCGGCAGACTTGAACAGCCGGGACATGGTCGCGGCATTTTATGACACGCTGCTGCAGTATGACTACAAAGCCCGCCCGTATAAGCTCATACCGTCCATGCTGAAAGCTATGCCTGCTGTGGATAAAAGCGGCAAGGTATATACTTTCAGACTGCGTGACGACCTGTATTTTCAGAAAGATAAATGTTTTGGTGACCGGCCAAAGAGTGCACGCAAGGTTACCAGCAAAGATGTCATATACTCCTTTCTGCGCATTGCCGACGGCAGGCTGCACAGCCCCGTTTTCTGGATGTTTCGCGGCAAGATCAAAGGTATCAATGCATTTCGCACGGCCAGTTTAAACTGCAAACCCGGCGATAATTCAATTTACAATAAAGGTATTCCTGGGTTCAGAAGAATAAATGACCATACCTTCCAGATAATTTTAAACCAGCCTGACCCACGATTTATTTACGCTCTGGCAATCCCTTATGCCTCGATTGTTTCCAGAACCGCGGTTGAATATTACGGCGAAAGCTTTGACGAACACCCCGTCGGTTCAGGCCCCTTCATGCTGCGGGAATGGCTGCGTGACTATCGTTTAATCCTTGATCGCAACCCGGAATACCGCCAGGAATATTTCAAATATGCAGTGCTGCCGTCTGACCGCAAACGGGCTTTGCCGCTGCTGGACCGGGTAGTCTGCTACATCATAAAACAACCGGTCGCAGCATGGCTGCTGTTTCTGCAGGGAGGACTTGATATGAGTTCACTCGGCAAAGATAATTTTGATACTGTTGTCGGCACCGGCAACACCCTGGCCCCGGCTCTGGCAAAACGCGGAATCAAGTTACTCCAGGTGCCGGAATTTGAAGTCAGGTATATCGGTTTTAACTTTACTTCTCCTTTGCTGGCAGACAATTTGTATTTACGCAAAGCCATCAGTCTGGCTTATGATATTGACGCGATGGTCAAACATTACAATAACCAGATTATCCCCGCTGACGGACCGGTGCCGCCGGGAGTAGCCGGCAATAACCCGAACTTCATAAATATTTACCGCAGCCATAACCTTAAACTGGCACGGGAATATATGCGTAAAGCCGGCTATCCAAATGGAATTGACCCAAAAACTGGAAAACCACTCACATTGACTTTTGATATGAACGGCAATTCCCCCGCTCAGCGGCAGCTGGCAGAGCTTTTTGCCAGTCACATGAGCCAGATTGGAATTAAAATTGTACCGATACTCAATAATAATCCGCGGTTTTTTCAAAAAATACGTAAGGGGCAGTTTCAGCTTTTCAGGCTGTCATGGATTGGGGATTATCCTGATGCTGAAAATTTTCTGCAGCTTTTTTATGGAAAAAACGCCGGGAGTTGCAACCGGGTATTCTACCGTGACGCTGAATTTGACAGAATGTTTGAAAAAATTATACCGATGAGCGATTCTCCGGAAAGAACTGCTGAGTACGAAAAAATGGTAAAATACTTAACTGCAAGGTGTCCGTGGATTTTTGAATCCTATCCGATCTCATACCAGCTCATACATTGCTGGCTGGGAAATTATATTCCACACGATTTTGCCTTTGCCCGCTGGAAATACCTGAGCGTTGATCCGGAAAAACGCAAATCCATGCGCCAGTCCTTTGAGCCACTTACCATGGAACAACTCAGAGAAAGATAAGAAGCAAATACCGTTATATCAAAAAATTGCTTGATGAATTTCAGCCCAGTATTTTGCTGTCGCCTGCAGACAGGAATATACCCTCAAAATTCATTTTCAGCGCCTCCGGATTATCTGAAGCTTCAAGTGCGTCTTCTTCAGAAATAAGGCCGTCATCAACATGCTTCAACAGGCACTGGTTGAAGGTCATCATACCATAACTGTTGCCGGCGGCAACAGCTCCAGACAGTTTATCCAGGCGGTTTTCCTGCAGCAACTTGGTAATTATCGGGGAGTTGATCATTATCTCGTTTGCCGGGACCCTTCCGCTACCCATGGCTCTGGGCAGTAGTCGCTGAGATATTACGGCGGCAAGGTTATTGGCCAGTGCTTCACGAATCGGGTCCTGTTCAGCTTTTTCATAAAAATCAAGGATGCGGTTGATGGTTTGAGCCGCGTTTGAGGCATGCAGTGTAGTCATTACCAGATGGCCGGTATCCGCAGCCTGCAGGGCTGCCTCAAAGCTGGTTTTGTCACGCATTTCCCCAACCATGATAATATCAGGATCCTGACGCAGTGAGTGTTTCAGAGCACTGGCAAATGAGATTGTATCAATCCCTACTTCGCGCTGCTCAAAAAAACTCACATCATCCTGAAATTCATATTCAATCGGATCCTCAATAGTGATGATGTGCTTTGCCATGGTCTGATTCACATGTTCAAGCATGGCGGCCAGAGTCGTGGATTTACCTGAGCCAGTAGTACCGGTAAGGATAACTATACCACGCGGGTACTCGGATATCTGACACATTATTGAAGGCAGCCCGAGCTGCTCAAAGGTCATAATCCGGTTTTTTACCCAACGCGCATTGAGACAGATCAGTCCACGCTGCCGGTGAACATTTATTCTGAAGCGACCGATTCCGTCCTCATAATGCGAGATATCAAGGTCGCCTGTCTTGTGAAAGCTCTCAACCTGCTTATCGGAGGCTACCTGACGCATGAAACGTTCAAGCATTTCAGCATCAGGTATATAGTCACTGGTTATTATATCGCCGTCAATACGGAAAGCAACAGGACTTCCCTCTTTAATGTGCACATCAGATGCATCGGATGTAACAGCTTTTTCCAGAACATTTCCCAGTAGCGTTTTCGCCATGACAACCTCCTCCGATTTTAAATAGTTTGACGCACTGCTTTTTCAGCAGGGGTATTCCCGCATCAAGTCAAGCATTTCACTGACGGCCTGTCTGATGCCGACAATCACGGCACGGCCAATGATGCTGTGACCGATATTAAGTTCATGTAAATGCGGTATTTCTAGAATTCCTGATATATTTTTATAATCAATACCATGCCCGGCATTGACTTTAATGCCAAGTGAAGTTGCCAGCTCGGCGGCTTTAATCAGGCGGTTTAACTCTGCTGCCTGAGCTTCACCAGTGTGATTGGCAAAAGCACCGGTATGCAGTTCAATGTATTCGCAACCGGTTTGAGCGGCGGCTTTGATCTGACCCTCATCCGGGTCAATAAACAGACTGACCACAATGCCGGCAGCCTGCAGGCGCCGGGTGGATTCAGTAATCCAGTCAAGATTGGCAACCACTTCAAGTCCGCCTTCTGTGGTCAGCTCCTGGCGTTTTTCCGGTACCAGACACGAGCTGTGCGGCTTCAGCTCACAGGCAATGCGCAACATTTCCTCGGTTGCTCCCATTTCCATATTGAGCCGCTTGACTTTTGCCTTGAGTTCAACCATGTCGCGGTCCTGAATGTGCCTTCTATCTTCTCTCAGATGTGCTGTTATTCCCCAGGCTCCTGCTTCTTCACAGATAAGCGCAGCTTCAAGCGGACTGGGGTAAGTAATTTTTCTGGCTTCGCGGACAGTAGCCACGTGGTCGACGTTAACTCCTAGATTAAGCATTATAAACCTCTTAATTTAAATAATCCTGCCGCCAAACAGCCAAAGGCCTTGAAAGCGGCAAGCACTGAATTTGTTCAATTCCAAATTCTTCCGTAATAACCTGTCTAACATATAAATTTAAAACCAATCAGCCAATCTTCAAACTTGAAATCAAATCAGGCAGCGTTTTAATTTCGTTTTTGATGACATCAGGGTCTTTGCATACCGGGACAAATACGATTTTAATGCCGGGACGCAGTTTTTTCAATGTCTGAATCCACGGTTCTATCAGCTTTGGCACTAACTTGTTACCAGTCTCCGGCTCATAAATAAAGCGCATTACCGAAATATCAAATCCCAGCCAGCGGCAAATTTCCTCGCAGGGCAACTCCTTACCCGCTGTTTCATGAGGATGAATATCGAGAGAAAACCCGAGTTTCGGAATCATAGCCGCAGTCACAAAAGTCAGATAGTCCTCAGTCTTGAACTTTCCCGGCAGAAAAGGCACCCGCAGCGGCAGCAGTAAATCGCAGTCTGCACTATAGGCAGTCCCGGCAAAAATACGCAATATATTCAAAAGGTCGCTGGCATAATCTTTGTCCTGAAGCGCTCTTTCAAGGTCAAAATCAGCAGACACCCCTGATACCTGACAATCCCCCGCCCGGGTAACCAGTCGGTTAAAATGATTTTTAAATTCGCTTACTATCTGCTTGCTGTGGTCAAGGACTTCACGCGATACCGCCGGATCAAGCAGGTCCCGCAAGTAAACATTCTGATAACGCCTCAAGCCCTGACGAAATGCCGGACCGGTCAGGGAATCCACCAGCGCTGCCGACAGCTCAACAGTGTTAAAACACTTGGGCACATCATTCGGCAAGGTTATAAGGTTATCCCAGTGTGCCAGACTAATGCCCCATGTAACCCCATGCCCCGCCATTACCATCCTGCCTTGTGTAAGATATCCATATTGATATTGGAGGTTTTATTTTCGCTCAGAAAGCAGGACAGCTGACGCTGAACATATTTCCCCAGCAGGTCGGCTTCAAGGTTAACTCTGTCGCCGGGCTTCCGGTCACCTAAGGCAGTCTCCTGCAAGGTAACCGGAATCAGGTGAACTGAAAAACTGTCATCTGCTATATCAACCAGAGTCAATGAAACCCCGTCAATTGCAATGCTGCCCTTGGCCGCCATAAATGGTTTAAGTTCTTCCGGCAAAGCAACACGGTATTCAATATCGCCTCCTACTTTTCTGGTACCAATAAACTCGGCAGTTGTATCAATATGGCCCGTAACAATATGCCCACCCAGTCTTGCTCCAAGCTGCATGGCTCGCTCCAGATTCACCCTGCCACCAACCGGAACCGCTCCCAGATTGGTACGGGATAAAGTTTCTCCAAGCGTATGGAATTCGAGTGCGCCGTCAGCTTTTTCTTTTTCAAGAGTCAGGCAGCAACCGTTAACGGCAATGCTTTCGCCGAACTCGAGTTTGTCAAAAGGCTTTTCCGGCTTCAGGCAGAGCTTGCCTGAACCGCCGCCGCTATTACGGCTCAGCAATCTGGCTGTAGTTTGTATTAATCCGGTAAACATTATATATCTCCAGAGTTTTATTTTTTGCATTGTCCCAAAAGTTGCAACTTCAACTCAAAAGCTGCAAAATAACTAATTTTCAAGATATCTTCAACGATTCAAATAGCCGGAAATTATAATGTCTTCACCGGCTCTTTTAACCGTAACATCAGAAAGTTCTCGGGCCAGGCTCAAATCTTCAGGATCCGGTCCGCCTATAACAGGACGGCTGTTCCTGCCGCCAAGTATTTTTGGAGCCACATGAAATTCCACTTTATCCACGACCCTGGCAGCAAGTACAGCTGCAGCAAATTCCCCGCCGCCTTCTATAAGCAGAGCAGTTATCTCTTCACTTCCCAGCTGCAGCATTATTGAATTCCAGTCCTCAATCAAGTCAGCTGATATAATCCGGGCTGTTTTGTCAGCTGGAAAATATTCATGCAATTCGCTGTTCTGCATTGAGTTGCTGGCAATCAGCTTCAGCGGCTGCCGTGACCATGGCGGTTCCTCACGCACAGTCAGGCTTGGCCGGTCTTCACGCAAGGTGTTGCCGCCAACCATAATTGCGTCACTCCACTTGCGCAGGCGCTGCACATGGGCTCTGGCTGCCGGGCCGGTAATCCATTTTGACTGGCCGCCGACAGTAGCAATCTTACCGTCCAGAGTCATAGCCATCTTAAGAATTACAAACGGCTTGCCCGTTGTGACCCATTTAAAAAAAGCTTCATTGATACTGTCACAGGCAGCTGTTTCTACATCAGTAATAACTTCAATACCGGCTTTTCTAAGAATTTTTATACCATTTCCGGCATGCTTGGGATTAGGGTCCGTGGAGCCAATATAAACGCGCTTGATTCCAGCAGCAATAATGGCTTTGGTACAAGGTGGGGTCCGCCCGTGAGTCGAACAGGGCTCCAGTGTAACATAAATATCCGCGGCTTCAGTTTCGTTCCCGGCATTCTGAATTGCATTGACTTCAGCGTGCGGTTCTCCGGCACAGGCGTGATATCCAGTGCCGACAATTCTGCCGTCCTTGACAATAACCGCGCCTACCAGCGGGTTGGGACTGGTCATTCCCCAGGCTTTTTTTGCCAGAGCGACAGCTTCGAGCATGTATCTTTTATCTAAGTCTGTAACCATGCTAGTTATTCCTTGGTGTTATCATGTAGGCGGCGATGCTCATGCTCCATGCCTGAGCCCACGTCAACTTTTTTTCTTCGTGGCCTTTTCCCCACGAATCCGAGTAAATCAGCTCATCATTCCGGCTGTTGTAACCATTGACGATTCTCATATGCCAGCCGAACTGCCGTTTTTTGCCCTCCTTGATTACTCCAAGCTGTACCGCCCAGAGTACAGGAGTCCCCGCGTTAATTGCAGCTGTAATTTTGCGCTTGAAACTTCTAAAGGCGTTCTCCTCTTTCATGCAGACGGCAATAAAGGACTCTTCATCAAAGTCCCGCAGCAGTTTTTGCCGTGACAGGAAGGTAAAGCGCCTTCTTTTTTGAACATAGTCCTTCGCGTTAAGTTCAGGCTTACCGTTGCGTTTTGCTATTTTGTTGTACTTCGGAATAATTGTCAGAAGATTCTTAGGCTCGCGGAAGAGTTTCCGGTCACAAATCTCTCTTGTATAGAACCTGAATTTCAATCCGACCTTCTGTATGGCTCTTTCAACACTTTCAAGGCTGGTCCCCTTCTCCGGGTCGGTATTGACAAGCGCCGCCAGCAGGTGCTGACCGGCAGTGGAGCCATAATACTTCAAAATCCTTGCAATTGATGCAGCGACACAATACCCCCGCTGTCCCTGATTAACCATTGGCAGCGAAATATAAATATCACCGTTATCATCCCTTGTGACTCTTTTTGCCAGAGCCGCTTTGACAGTTGAGCCAATTCTCCGATTATCACTTTCGGTGGCAGCGTTCGAAATTTTACTTCGAATAGTTATATTTATAAACTCCGGTTTGAAAGAGCTGCGCGATGTTCCGGAATAACTCCAGTCCAGAACTGCTTCATTGTTTTTATCGGTCCACGTCCGGCTGTATATCCGGATACCGCCAATATTCTGGGCCTGGCGTTTTGAATTCTGAACTCCATAAATCGCATCCAGAGAACTGGCACTTTTTTCCAGAATAATTGTATATTCACTTTTGCCGCACTTCGGATAGTCAGCTTTGTTATAAAGACTTAAAACTATATTATTGAGTTTTTGTCTTTTGAAGTTCAGCACAGCTTCACAAACTGGAAGATCATGCCAGTAAAGAATACCGCGCCGGTTTTTCAATGCATAGCGCAACGCATTGCGCTGCCTGGATGTCCATGAAAATAAGTGCCGGTTTTTCAGGCAAAAAGCAATTTGCTGAGGAGAGTAATTCCAGATTTTTTCATGCTGACTTTTTACCAGCGGAAAAAAGTCTTCCGCGCTCTTTTCAGTATCGGCAAAGGAAGAGACTGCAGTCGCAATGGATAACAGCAGTATGGATGTTGCCGCGAACAACTTCATATACCCTCCTCCGCCTGTATTATTTTTCTCCGGTATTGAACAGTGCTGAAGCGTAGTACTCAGGATTGAACGGCTGCAGATCCTCCGGTTTTTCGCCAAAACCGGCAAAGAAAACAGGAAAGCCAAACTCCTGCTGCAGAGCAACGGCCATGCCGCCTTTACCAGTCCCGTCAAGTTTTGTTAAAACCAGACCGCTGATACCGGCAACCTTGGAAAACTCCCGAGCCTGATTAATCGCGTTTGCTCCAAGACTTGAGTCAACCGTCAGCCAGACTTCATGCGGAGCACCCGGATAAATTTTATCAATTGTGCGGCGAATCTTTCCCAGTTCATCCATCAAACCCCGACTGGTATGCTGGCGTCCGGCAGTATCAATCAGCAAAATTTCAGCATTTTTAGCCTGAGCAGACCTGACAGCGTCAAAAGCCACACTTGAAGGATCAGCTCCATGTTTTGACGAGACAACATGGGTTTCAGTACGGTCACCCCATAACTTCAGCTGTTCAACTGCAGCCGCCCTGAACGTATCACAAGCCGCCAGCATCACCTTTCTGCCTTCACGGGTCCAGAGAGCCGCAAGTTTGCCGATACTGGTGGTTTTGCCGCTGCCGTTTACACCAACAAACAATATAATTGTCGGATTACCATCACTTGAAAAGTTAATTTCACGCTGGTTCTTCTGAAGGATGCTGCAGACATCTTCTGATGCCACCCGGTAAATGTCTGATGAAGTGGAAATCTGACCGCGTTCATAGCGGTCACGAATATCCTCGACAATCTTCAGGCTTGCCGGCACACCGAAATCTGACTGGATAAGCATCGCTTCAAGATCATCAAACTGCTCATCAGTCCAGCTCTTTTCTCCGGTAAAAACATTCGAAATACCGCGAGCCACAGTAGTTGTGGTTTTCTGCAGGCCTTTTTTAAATTTTGAAAAAATAGAAATCATAACTCTTTAACGGCTTTTCTAGCGGGGCGGTCTAATGAATCCTTAATGCCGTTGAGTACCCCGTTTATGAAATTACCCGCTTTCTCACCACTGTAGTCACGGGCAATTTCAACAGCTTCATTGATACTGACTACCGGAGGAACTTCCGCGACAAAAAGCATTTCAAAGGCGGCCACCCGCATGACATTACGGTCAACATTGGCCATCCTTTTAAAATCCCATTTATCAGCTTTTTCCGAAATAGTACTGTCCACTTCTTCATGATGCTCTCTGATGCCGTTAACCAGATACTCGGCATACTCAATGCCCTTGCGCGAAAAACGATTTTCTTTCAAGCCGTGTTCCTCCACAGCCTGATTTAGAAAACGCTGCCAGTGCAGAGTAAACTCCTCATCGCCAGTCAAATCCTGCTGAAACATGAACTGCATGGCAAGTTCACGCCCAAGCCTTTTGGCGTGCAGCCGAGGATCAAATTTATTACTGTCTGAACCCATCGTAAGGTTTTTTCCTGTCATATTTTTTATTTGATTTTTTTATTCAGATTAGCCATTTCAATTGCAGCCAGTGCCGCATCAGCACCTTTGTTGCCGGCTTTTGTTCCACTGCGTTCAATAGCTTGTTCGATATTATCAGCTGTAACCAGTCCATAACCAACAGGTGTGCCGGATTCAAGCCCAATAAGCGCCAGAGCTTTTGAAACCTCTGCGTTGATGTAACCGGCATGCGGCGTCGCGCCCTGAATTACCACGCCCAGGGCAACAACCGCATCAAAGCGATCAAGGTCAACCAGCTTTTTCACCGCAAAAGGTAACTCATAAGCGCCTGGAACCCAAGCTACTTCTACATTTTCAGCTTCGCCGCCATGACGGACTACTGCATCAATTGCACCGTCCAGCAGCTTGCTGACGAAAAATTCATTGAATCTGCTGCAAACGATACCGATTTTGAGATCTTTTGCTTCGATAGTCCCTTCGAAAATGTTCTTAACATTTCTATTCATTTTAATGTCTCCGGTTTTTTATGACCGACATTTCTGGCAGCCGGTCTCCACGAAGCTATAAAATAAGCTTGTGCTGCTTTTTTCTCACTTGTTTAAAACAATATATTCTAGTACTTTAAAAGTCTATTTCAATCCGGTCCAGGCAAAATCTGACCTTGAAATGCTATAAAAATAACATTAAAGGTCAAATCATATGCCCCATTCGCTCTTTTTTAGTCCGCAAATAGTATACATTGTGCTCCTGCGGCTCGATAACCAGCGGCACTCGCTCAGTTATTTTCAAGTCGTAGCCGGAAAGTCCGATAAGTTTACATGGATTATTAGTAAGTAACCTGACAGACTTCACGCCAAGATCCTGAAGTATCTGAACACCGAGTCCGTATTCCCGCAGATCCGGTGCGAAGCCCAGTTTTTCATTGGCCTCGACAGTATCACAGCCGTCGTCCTGAAGCTTATAGGCATGCACCTTGTTGAATAAACCGATACCGCGACCTTCCTGACGCATGTATACAACAATACCGGAACCGTTTTCCACTATTCGCTTCATCGCGGTATGCAGCTGATCGCCGCAGTCACAGCGGACGCTGCCGAAAACATCTCCAGTCAGACACTCACTATGCACTCTGGTAAGCACATTTTCCTTTCCTTCCACTTCGCCATAAACCATTGCCACATGCTCAAGATTATCCACTCTTGATTTGTAAGCCACAATTTTAAACTCACCGAAACAGGTGGGCATTCTGGCGGTTTCGCCACGGGTAACCAGTACTTCATTGCGCCGGCGGTAATTAATCAGTTCAGCAACTGAACACCATTTTAACCCGTGCTCCTTACGGAACTTGTCAAGCTCCGGCAGCCTGGCCATGGTACCGTCTTCATTCATAATTTCACAAATCACTCCTGCCGGAGCCAGGCCGGCGATGCGGGCCAGGTCCACCGCCGCTTCAGTGTGGCCGGCACGGCGCAGAACTCCGCCCTGCCGGGCTATCAAAGGAAAGACATGACCAGGAGAGACAAAATCACCTGAAGACGAAGCCGGATCTATCAAAGCTTCTACAGTTCTGGCACGGTCAAAGGCCGATATTCCGGTTGTAGTACCGTTTTTTGCGTCAACACTCTGGGTAAAAGCCGTACGATACGGATCCTCCGCTGACGGCTGATAGCTCAGGTTCAACGGAGCAGCAATTTCCTCTGCCAGAGGCACACACACCAGCCCACGGGCATGAGTGACCATGAAATTAATTGCTTCCGGGGTAATTTTGGCCGCAGCGGCAATCAAATCCCCTTCGTTTTCGCGGTTTTCGTCATCAGTGACAACCACCATTTCGCCGCGACGCAGCGCAGCTACAATTTCTTCTACCGGATCAAATTTTATCGACATAACCATCACCTGTCTGTTTAAAATAAAAAAGCCCTGAAAACTAATTCAGGGCTGAAAATCAATTAAGACAAGATATGACAAACATATCTTCACTATCTTCTCTCATCCAGACTGTAACTGTCGGTTATGGAATCTCACCATATCAGTCCCGCATTAGACGGGAGTCGCGGACTTTACCGCCGGTCAGGAATTTCACCTTGCCCCGAAGATCACCGGAATAATTCTGCCATTCCGACTATTTATAACAACTCAGGTTTTGCAACCTTACTTATTTATACAATAACGTTTTCGGAAGCGCCGTCAAAGACATGAGCTTTCGGCATGAAAACCGGCAGCTTAACCTTATCGCCAACATGGAATTTATTATGGGCTTCAACCCGGGCGATAAAGGAATGGGCACCGGTATTCATATACAGATAAGTCTCTGATCCCATCGGCTCCATAACTTCAACCTCCGCCTCAATCGTCGGAAAATCGCCATCTGCGGTTTTGCTCCAGCAGATATCTTCCGGGCGGATACCAAAAACAATCTTTTTATCAACATAAGGAGTGAGAGCCTCCTCCCATTCCTTGATCATCTTAATTTCAAATGTTTCTTCCTTAAAATAAAGACCATCAGACTTAGAGACAAGCACTCCATGGAAAAAGTTCATCGGAGGAGTACCGATAAATCCGGCAACAAACAGATTAACCGGGTTATCATAAAGATTAAGTGGATTATCCACCTGCTGAATAATACCGTCTTTCATAACGCAAATGCGGTCACCCATCGTCATCGCTTCAACCTGGTCGTGGGTTACGTAAATCATGGTTGTTTCAAGCTGGGTATGCAGTTTGCTGATTTCAGTACGCATCTGAACGCGCATTTTGGCATCAAGGTTGGAGAGAGGTTCGTCAAACAAAAAAGCTTCTGGTTTACGGACGATAGCGCGTCCTACGGCAACACGTTGACGCTGCCCGCCGGACAGGGCTTTGGGACGGCGGTCAAGATATTCTTCAATACTCAGGATTCTGGCAGCTTCCTCAACCCGCTTCTTAATTTCGGCTTTTTTAAATTTACGCAGTTTAAGCCCGAAAGCCATATTGTCATATACCGTCATGTGCGGATAAAGCGCATAGTTCTGAAATACCATCGCAATGTCACGGTCTTTTGGAGGGACATCGTTGACCTGACGTTTACCAATATGCACAGTCCCCTCAGAAATTTCTTCCAGACCCGCAATCATGCGCAAAGTAGTGGATTTACCGCAACCAGAGGGGCCGACAAGTACCATGAATTCCCGGTCATGAATTTCCAGATCGATGTTTTTTACAGCTTTAACATTTCCCGGGTAGATTTTTGAGATGTTCTTCAGTGTTACTTCAGCCATGTATCCACTCTCCTGAATTAAAGTTACGAATCTTTGATTTTATTCTTTCTTGTGGATATGTGCGCGATTACCCACGAAAATTGTAATATACTGTTTGATAATACTAATTTCCAATAAATTCTGAGGAAATATTTTTAAATGAATAAAATAAACGGGCATATCACAACTGCTTGCCTAATAGAAATAAGTGTGTTATGCCCGATGTAAATCCGCAGCTGAAAAACAGCGTCAGTTATTCGTTCCAATATGGTGAAATTTCACGCAACCGCTCAATAATCGGCGGCAGACTTTCAACCACGAAATCGATCTCCTGCTCTGTATTGAATCTGGAAAGGCTGAACCTGATCGTACCATGCGCGGCAGTATAAGGCAGCCCCATGGCCCGCAGTACATGCGACGGCTCCAGACTGCCTGTCGTACAGGCACTGCCGCTGGAGGCGCAAATACCAAGCCGATCCATCAGCATCAGGATAGACTCTCCTTCGATAAACTCAAAACTGATTGAGGCTGTATTGGGCAGCCTGTTCTCTAAATCACCATTTATACGTATTTTGGGAACCCGTGCAGCAATGCCGGCTTCAAGCCGATCCCTTAACGCTTTTACCCGGGTATTCTCATCTTCCAGATATCTTCCCGCAACTTCAGCTGCCTTGCCCAGGGCTATTATATAAGGTACGTTTTCAGTTCCGGCACGACGCCCTTTTTCCTGATGCCCCCCAACCAGAAACGGCCTGAACCGGATACCGCGCTTAACATACAGAGCACCGATCCCCTTAGGAGCATGCAGCTTGTGCCCAGATAGGCTGAGCATGTCAATCGGACTGTCTTGCAGGTTCATGGGTATTTTCCCTACAGCTTGAACCGCATCGGTATGAAATAACGCCCCGTAGCGGTGGGCAATTTCCGCACATTCCTCAACCGGATAAACGTTTCCGGTTTCGTTATTTGCCCACATGATGGAAACAACCGCAGTGTCATCATCCACCATTTCTTCCAGCCGTTCCATGTCCAGTCGCCCATGCGAATCCACCGGGACATAGCTGACCGGATAACCGCGGCGTTCAAGCTCATAACCAAGGTTAAGGACAGCGGGATGCTCAACTTTAGACATTACTACTTTGTGTTTCTTTGGGCAAACCTGCAAAGCACTCCAGATGGCGGCACTGTCACTTTCAGTACCGCAGCTGGTGAAAATAATTTCAGTGTGTTCGCCTTTATCATTCTGATGCCCCGCACCCAGAAGATCAGCCAGTTGAGTACGGGCTTGATTAATGGAATGCATTACCTGTCCGCCAAAAGTATGTATGCTGGACGGATTGCCGTACAAGTCGCAAAAATAAGGCCGCATAGCCTCAAAAACTTCTGGATCAACGGCTGTAGTGGCATTGTTGTCCATGTATATGGTCTTATTGTCAGTCATGATCTGAAAATCCTATTTGATGCTTTCTACAACCAGCTCCGGAAACAGGAACTCACGGAGTTTGTCCTCAACAACATGCTTCAACGTAACATTTGCGGTCGGACAGGTAGCACAACGCCCCTGCAATCGGACATAAATGGTGTTTTCTTTCATGTCTATCAGTTCAATACTGCCGCCGTCTTTTTCAAGCATAGGTTTAATTTCATCGTCAATAACTTCCTGAACCTTAATAACACGCTGAATTAAAGGAAGTTTCATAAAATCCAGCTTTGCGCCTGAAGACTCTTCAGGCTTTTTAGACAGATCTTTCCAAAGTCCGTCAAGAATCAGCTGGATTTCATCCAGACAGGAGCCGCAGGCACCGCCGGCTTTACAGTAATTGGTAATTTCTTCGCAGGAATGGAGTTTGTTTTCCAAAGCAACTTTACGTATTTTGTTGTCAGTAACGCCAAAACATTTACAAACAATTCTGCCCTCGTGGTCATCATCGACGTCAACCGGGCTGGCTTCGCCCCGATAATCGGCAATTGCCGCCTGCAATGCCTCCATTCCCATCACTGAGCAGTGCATTTTTTCTTCCGGCAGCTCACCAAGCAGCTCTACAATATCCTGGTTTGTCACCTTTTCAGCTTCCTCAATAGTCATGCCCTTAATGATTTCAGTAAGAGCAGAAGAAGATGCGATAGCACTTGCACAGCCGAATGTTTTAAACTTTACGTCACTGATACGGCCATTCTTATCGAGCTTGAAAGTTAGTTTGAGCGCGTCACCACAAGTTATATTTCCAACTTCCCCAACCCCATCAGGGTTTTCAACTTCACCCACATTCTGAGGGTGCAGGAAGTGATTCATTACTTTATTGTTATAATCCCACATCTGGAATACCTCTCATTAAAAAATATTTATATGTAAATCGGTTAATCTCTACCAAAATAGTATACAACCGAAAATATGATAATGTGCGCTCATTTTTTGCAAAATGCAACAAAATTGCAAATAAATTTCTTTGAATTCAAAAACCCGGGGATATGAGCTAAAAAAATTACTCCGCAAACCCGGGAAAAAACGGAGCAATTATTTTAAAATCAAGCGTATTTTGCGTACTCTTCTGCAATAACCCGCTGTATTGTACCTGCAACAGTAGTTATATCAAGCAACTCACCGTCTCTACAGCCGCGGCGTTTAAATTCAATCTTACCGTCAACCAGAGTTTTAGGTGACAGCACCAGGCGCAGCGGAATGCCCAGCAGATCAGCGTCATTAAACATAAACCCGGCTTTTTCTCCGCGGTCATCAAAGAGCACTTCAATTCCAGCCGCCAAAAGCTGCTCATAAATTCGCTCAGCCTCTGCGCCGACATTTTCCTTGTTGGGATTCAAAGCACACAGCTGTACCTGATAAGGAGCAACAGTAATCGGCCAGATCGGGCCGAATTTGTCATGACTCTGTTCAATAGCTGAGGCCATGGCCCGCCCGACACCAATACCGTAGCAGCCCATGACAATTGGATGGGATTTGCCATTCTGATCGAGAAAGCTACAGCCCATGCTTTCAGAATATTTAGTACCGAGCTGAAAAATATTGCCCACCTCAATACCGCGTTTTTCTTCAAGCGGAGCTCCAGTTACCGGACAGGGATCACCGGCTCTGACCGTGGCAATATCAGCAGTTATAACTGCATCGTGTCTCGGCATGTCACGTTCAAAATTAAAGTTTTTGAAGTGATAGTGCGCTTCATTGGCCCCAACCACAAGATTTGAAGACTCAACGGCGGAACGGTCAACAACAATTGTTACCTTGTCCGGATCAATTGACAGCGGCGATGCATAGCCCGGCTCGCAGCCAACAGCACGTATGGCATCATTTTCAGCAAATTTCAGCTCAGGGACCTTGAGCAGATTCTGAAGTTTACTTTCATTTACTTCAAAATCGCCACGAATAACAGCAAAAATCAAATCCCCGTTTACTGCATCCTGATAAAAAACAGCCTTGCCGGTATTTGCCGGCTTCATGCCGAGAAAAGCTGCCACTTCCTCAATAGTTTCAGTCCCCGGGGTATGGACTTTCTCCAACTCCAGCGGTACTTCTTTTTTGAATTCCCAGGCAGCAGTAGCGATTTCCCGGTTTGCGCGATAACTGCCGCAGGGGGAAACAAATATAGTATCTTCACCATGTTCTGAAATCGCCATGAATTCATGTGACACTTTACCACCCATCATTCCTGAATTGGATTCTATTGAAAGCACATCATTCATTCCAATGCGACGAAAAATGTTTTCATAAGCCTGATGAACCTTCTGGTAATATTTTTCCAGGCATTCCTTAGTCGCATGGAATGAATAACCATCCTTCATGATGAATTCACGCACCCGGATCAAACCGGCCCTGGGCCTGGCTTCGTCCCGGTATTTGGTCTGGATCTGATAAACCATGCAGGGAAGCTGCTTATAGCTGCTTAACTCTGTTCTGATCAGATGTGAAACCCCTTCCTCATGTGTCATGGCAAGCACCATATCCTTGCCGTTGCGGTCGCTGAAGCGAAGCAGCTCCTGTCCAACTGATTCATAACGGCCGGATTCCTGCCATAATTCTGCAGGCAGTACGACCGGCATCAGGATTTCCTGTCCTTCAATATGGTTCATCTCTTCACGGATAATCGTTTCAATTTTATCAGTAATTCTTTTGCCGACGGGGAGTAACGAATATATTCCGGCTGAAACCATTCTGGCATATCCCCCCCTGATCAGGAACTTGTGGCTGGGGGTTTTCGCATCTTTGGGGTCTTCCTTAATGCGGCGACCAACAAGTTTGCTCATTCTCATGGTGTGTGACTCCGTATATAAATATTTGCTTTGAAATAACTTTCTTATACATTCAATTGAGCACATAATTTAGTTTAAAAAAACACTTTTACAATATATCTATCCCGTTAATATTCTTAATAAAGCAGTCAATTCATCAATTATATGCCATGAAACCTGAAATATTCTTGAAAACTGAGTCGAAAAATGTAAACTGTATTAACAGCAACCTAATTTTTTACTAGCAAAATGGAGAGCACGATGCTTTACAGAAAAATATTTTTGATGCTGATTGCCTCAGCCGCAATTTTTCTTCCTTCTGTGGTGAATGCCGCAAAGTATCAGGCGAGTGTTAATTTTTTTACTGGAGATATCAAAAGACCCCGCAGCGTATATACCTTTGCCATGGATTTCAGACGGGCTGTCGATCTTTCCTCCTTGAAAATGCGGGTTGCTGACCGGCATGGAGAAATTGTGCCGATATATGTAATTCCTTTCGCTCCCTACAAAGCGAGAATATGCTTTATCCCGCACAAAGTAATTGCAGAGGATACTGAAGTAATTTTTCATTTAAGCTGGAACACTGGAAAATGGTCGGGTAAACCTTCCGGAAGTGAAAAAGTTAAAGCTGCCTACCGGCCCGGACTCAATCCGATTAAAAATTACGGCTTTGAAGAAGTGGAAAAATGCGACACGGTTTATTCTACCTGGTCCGGCAAGATTCACCCAATCGGCTGGAAACTGTATGACCATGAACACAAATATTTTACCTTGAAAAACAAGGTCGCGCGCAGCCGGGTTTCCGAAAAACACTCTGTTCAAGGGGAGCGCAGCCTGCTGCTGCGCAGTGGCTTGCCCAGGTCCTACTTTGGTGAAAGGGGCGAACAACTGGTTATCGTTTCAGGCAAAGCCCTCACTGATAACTATTTCAAAGTAAAACCCGGGGCCATGTATGAACTGAGTTTTTTCCTGAAAATTACCAAGAAGGTCAACAACGAGCGCAGGTTTCAGGGAATCAGCGCCCTGATGATTCTTTTTGACAGCAACAAAAAACCTTTGGACAGTGCAACTCAGATGATAGCGTCATATTCTACCGCCTTTGTCGCGGAGGAGGATTACATTAACAGGTGGATGAAGGTATCAGCCTGCGAAAAAATCCCGCCGGAGGCCCGTTATGCCAAAATCATAATAAGCAGTGAAATGACTGGAGACGCCTTTGTAGACAATATTGAACTGCGCGAAGTAAGGCAATGTCCTCAGCCTGAAATCTATATTGAAAATGTCAACGAAATAAAATAACCTCATTGGCGATAAAACTACCGCTATAATAAAGAACGAGCTCCAGGGAAGTGCCTTCCACCCGGAGCTCAAGGGTTCGAAAAGCGTAATCAAACGCTAATTAACTAACGTAATACTTAATTATAGCTTTAGCAATCGATGAAATATGAAATTTTCATTAAATATTTTAATTTTAATACTCAAATGCATGTTTTTCCCAATATGAGACTGTATTTAGTACCATATCCAGAAAACTACCGCCTGATACCGCCTTACTGCGCCGCTCTTATTACTTCAGGAGCGATTTCTTAAACCGGCAATAAAAAAGGGGCCTGAATGGCCCCTTATGCAAATTTAAATAGCTGTTACTACATTAAACAAATTCGCCATGCAGTGCAACCTGGGCGCTCTCAAATTCCCTGCGGTCGATTACAAACTGCATATTTACCTGTCTCATGCACTGGTCAAGCGCCAAAATATTGATTTCGGCTTTAGCCAGAGCGTTAGCTGCCCGCGACAGGAATCCGGGAATCTTCATATTACTGCCGATCACAGCTACAATTGCCACCTGGCGGGTTGTCACTTTTGATCCCGGAAAGCTCTTCTGTATGGCTTCGACGCATTCATCAATTTTTTTGGCCTTTTCCGAAACATAGTGAGTAATGGTATTGGCATTAGTGTTTTTGGCAATGTAATCAATATTATATTTGTTCAGGTTGGCAAGCAGCCTGTAGTCATACCCAACAGTCCCAACCATTTCCGGATCAAACACTTCAATCGCCAGCATATCCGAGCGCCCACATATCATGTCAACCCGCGGCTCCGGCGCCACATAATCACGGCTGATCAGGGTACCCGGATGTTCAGGTTCAAAAGCGTTTTTGACTCTGATCGGGATATTCTGCAATTCCATTTCCTTAGAAGCCTTTGAGTGTATGGCTTCCATATCCATGTCAGCAAGCTGATCGGCTATGTCAAAGTTGGTATTGCCAATAGTCCTGACATTCTCTTCGCCAACCAGTTTGGGGTCGGCAGTGCACAAATGAAATTCTTTATGAATAATACCCTCACGGGCATCGGAGATAACTGCCAGCTTGCTGAAAGTGATTTCACTGTAACCGCGATTGAAGCGATTCATAATCCCTTCAGCACACTTGACATACCCGGTAACAATCGGCATACATTTGGAAAAGTCAAGATCCTTAATGGCGCGCTCAATAGCCTCTTCCATAGAGTACGATTCGGTTTCTTTCCATCCGGTAAGGTCAACGAACGTGGCGTTAACACCATGCTTCTTCAAAATTTCAACTGAGTTGAATGCACTGTGAGCTTCTCCGAAAGCGCTGAGAAATTCGCGAGTTGCCGGCAGGTAATCCTTAGCGTTAAAATGGCCAAAAGTCCTCAGACGCTTTAAATCGCGCAGGCATACCCTGATACCTTCAATGCGTTCATTGACAAAATCATCAGCCAGCTTCTGGTCAAGACCGATTTTTTCGAATGAACGATTGTATTTGATCATCTCATCACGGGTCTCTTCGAGTTTTTTTTCCCAGTCATTGCTGCCCTGTGCAAATTTACCGTAAATACCAGGCTCGCCCGTTTTCTTATTTTCAAGCAGCAAATTTGTGATACCACCGTAAGCGGACACAACAAACAAACGATTATACAACTCATCACCGCTGCGGCCGGCAATGAGGATATTTTCCATAAGCTCGCCAAAGCGACTCATCGAAGTTCCACCAATTTTCTCTACAGTATGTTTACCAGGCATTTTATATGTCCTCAATTCTCAAAATTTTAACATCTTCGCTTATTTCCTCAACTTTCCGCAATTCTTCAATAGCCTTGAAAAGCTGTGCCTCCCTGGCCTCATGTGTAAGAATCAACAGCGGAACGCTTTGCTCATCATGAGCTTCGCGCTGGATAAAGCTGGATATACTTATCTTTTTGTCACCCAGAATATTGGCTATTTTCGCCACCACCCCGGCCCGATCCTGCACTTGAAGGCGGATATAATACCGGGTTTCAATGTTATTCATCGCAACGAGATTCCTGAACTGCGGACCAATACGGAATGCTGGAACCCGGCGGTGCGATCCAAATTTCAGGTTCAGAGCTACATCAACCAAATCCGCAACAACTGCACTGGCCGTAGCATCACGACCGGCACCGCGACCATAAAACAGAGTTTCGCCGACAGTATCACCATCAATCATAACCCCGTTGAATACATCGGAAATATTGGCCAGCATGGTGTCTTTCGCAACCAGTGTCGGATGTACTCTGATTTGGACATCATCATTTACCTGTTTGATTATCGCAAGCAGCTTGACTCTATAGCCGAGCTCATCAGCAAATTTCAAGTCAACAAGTGAGATATCACGGATTCCCTCAACATGGACCGGATCCATGCCAAACCACTGCCCGTAAGCCAGAGACGCCAGAATCGCAGCCTTGTGCGCGGTATCATAGCCATCAACGTCAAGCGATGGTTCGGCTTCCGCATAACCGAGTTCCTGAGCATCTTTCAGGATTGGAGCAAAATCCATTTTCTCACGCTCCATGCGGGTCAATATATAATTGCAGGTACCGTTCATGATACCATAAATGCGGTTAATACGGTTAGCGGCCAGTCCTTCGCGCAAAGCCTTGATAACCGGTATGCCACCGGCAACACTGGCTTCATAATAGATATCCGCCTCAGATTTTTCAGCTGCTGCAAAAAGTTCTTTACCGTGGATAGCCAGCAGGGCTTTATTTGCAGTAACAACCGGCTTGCCCTGTTTCAGTGCTTCCAGGATGAAGTCCTTGGCAAAAGTAGTGCCGCCAACCAGCTCGACTACAACATCGACTTCGTTGATCACAGCCATGGCATCAGTCGTCAGTCTCTCCTGAGGTACCGTCACGCCGCGGTCTGTCGTCGTGTCGAGATCCGCAATTCTGGTGAGGGTCAATTTTACACCAGTACGTTTGGCGATAACCTCGCCGTTTTTCAGGATATTGGCAGCAACGCCGGCGCCAACTGTACCGAAACCGATAATACCTACCTTGACTTCTTTCACTGTTTGAACTTTCCTTTTTATGTTTGGATATCAGACAAAGTTGATCGCTAATATAGCTTGGAAAACGGCGTTTTAAAACGCGATGTATCATAAATAGTTAAAAAAAGGCCATTTTGCCTGATATGGAATAGCTTAATGCCTTTTTGAGGCAACAATGCTCAAATAGAATTCAGCTCAAATGCAAATTTTTCCCGCAACTCTGAATATTGCACAGGCATGTGGATGACTTCAGTCTCAGGGTGCTGATTTTTAAACCAGGTTATCTGGCGGCGGGCGTATTGCCAGGTGCGGGTAACGATACGTTGCTGTGTGGTTTCGAAACTCCAGGTGCCTTCAAGATACTCTTTAATTTCACGATACCCGAGTACCTGATGAGCGGTGGGAGACTCAAGAATGCCGGCCTTTATGGCGGCAGCGGCTTCTTCTATCCAGCCGGCTCTGAGCATTTTTGCCGTCCGTTTTTCTATGCGACGGCGAAGTTCTGTGCGATCCCAGCATAAGTTCCAGCTGATTACCCGGTAATTTAAATCAGACTGCTGCATAGTCTGCAGTTCGGTTATGGATTTCCCGGTCAGGGTAAAGACTTCCAGGGCACGTATCAGTTTGCGCCGATGCTTTTCCCAGCGGCGAAAATCCTCCGGGTCACATTTACGCATTATTTTCTGAAGCTGTTTGTATCCTTCTGGAGAGTCGTATTTCGCATCCAGTTCCGCACGGAGCTTCTCGTCTCCAGGCAAAAGATCGAGGCCGTAAAGCAAGGAACGAATATAAAAGCCGGTCCCCCCGGCGAGTATTGGAAGTTTGCCGCGGCTGTGAATTTCTGAAACCGCATCTCCGGCCAGTTTCACAAAGCGATAAACATCCAGTTTTTCATCAATATCGTAAATATCCACCAGATGGTGTCTGACCTGCTCCATTTCCCGACGTGACGGCTTGGCGGTACCAATATCAAGGCCTTTGTAGATCTGCATGGAGTCGGCTGAGATTATTTCACCGTCAAAGTCAGCGGCCAGCTGCAGCGCCAGGCTGGATTTACCGCTGGCCGTCGGCCCCATAATTACAGCCAGTAATGGTTTTTGACGGTTCATTTGCTATCGGCAGTTTCTTGCAGCTTGTCTGCGGTATTATCTGAGTTTTTATCTGATCGCAGCAACGTGGACAGAAAATAAATACCTACACCCACACAGATTGAGATATCAGCGACATTAAATGCCGGCCAGTGATGCTCCCTGTTATAGTAAATATAAAAATCAAGGAAGTCAACAACCTGCCCGCGCCAGATACGGTCAATAGAGTTCCCAAATATGCCGCTGAAAACAATGAAAATCGCAAAATACCGTTCATTGTATCCCTCTGTCAGCCACCTGATACAAAGAAAAGCCACAACCACAACAGCTGCCGCTATTAACAACAACAGCCAACCATAGCCATGCAGAATTCCCCAGGCGGCCCCTTTGTTGGTAATATGAGTCAGGTCAAAAAATCCGGGAATGACAGTAATGCGCTCACCAAGCTTAAGGCTTGATTCGACCAGAATTTTAGTAATCTGGTCGAGTATGAGCAGTCCAACAGCAAAAAGTGTCGAAAATAACACGATTTTCCGTTCAGATGAACTTCCCGGAGTCGATTTTTTCAGTAAATTAATCAATATATGGATTCATTCCGTCATTTTGTTCACGAATTGATTTACATTTGATGCAGTAGATGGCATGCGGTTTTACTTCCAGCCTGGCCGGCGGGATATCGTCACCGCAGTCAACACACTTTCCGTAATCGCCGTCAATCAGCCTTTGGATCGCTTCTTCTATCAACTCCAGTGCGCTTCCCTCTTCTGTCATGAGCTGCAGCTCCATGGCATGGCGGAAATTATCGCTGCCGAGGTCGGCCATATGGGTTGTTACTCCACGTTTGTCAGCGTTAGAGCTGTCCAGCGCCTCTTCCGCGTGGAAGTTCATCTGCCCGAGATAAGTTTCCCGCGCATGCATTAAAGCCTCAAAATACACTTTCTTTTTGCCGGTGAATTTTGGCATCTTACTGGTGCTAGTAGTTTCCATATTGATCTACCCTCACTAAAGACTTTTAATGATAAATACAACTCCTCGAATTGACTTCGTTAATGAAGCCTCCATATTTTCATAAGCCTGAAATATAGCATGGGTCATAAAAAAATCAAGATATCGCTTTACATATTATAGTTATTAAGCTAAATTGTACTTGCTTGCAAGATACCCGCTTCCCTGCTGAGTTTGAATCTTTTCGAGCATGTGCCGGCGGTTCATCTTGGAGTTCTAAGAAATTTTAAATTATTTTTTGAAGACATATATGACAATTACCTTGAAAACCGATACCGCGGCAGAAGGCTTGATTGATCTGCATACACACAGTCTGTATTCTGACGGCTCAGTAACCCCAAAGGAACTGATACAGATTGCTGCCAAAGCCAGGTTGAAGGCAATTGCCTTGACTGACCATGATACTGTTGAAGGTATCCCGGAATTTTTACGAGCTGGTGCACTTCATCCTGAAATGGAAGCGGTACCGGGAGTAGAAATTTCAACAGTGTTTAACGGGCGCGAACTGCACATCATTGGGCTTTTCATTGACCACAGAGAAAGTGGCCTGCTGAAATTCCTGCAGGAAGTCCAGTTAAAACGTGAAAATCGCAATCTGGCAATGATAAAGAAGCTTAAAAGCCTTGGGTATGAGATTGATGTCGCTGGCGTTGAAGCCCTTGCTGGAAGTAAAATTATCGGCCGCCCGCATTTTGCCAGATACCTTAAGGAAAAATATGACTTCGAATCACTGCAGGATGTTTTTGATAAACTGATCAAACGTGGTTGTCCTGCTTACGTAGCACGCAGTCTGCCGCGACCGGCTGAAGCAATTGAGGTAATACATCGAGCCGGCGGAGTCGCAGTCTGGGCTCACCCGGTCTACCGCAATACCAAAGAACGCTCCTGGTGTCGAAGGGTTTTGAAATACCTGGCGCCTGCCGGACTGGACGCTGTTGAAAGCTATTATACCCAGTTTGGAGAATATCAGCGCCAGGTGGTCATGGAACTCGGTAAAGAATTTGGTCTGGCGCTATCCGGCGGCAGCGATTATCACGGAGAAAACCACCCGGACGTCAAGGTTGGTGTCGGGTATGGGGATTTGAAAGTTCCCTATGAACTTTTTCACGAACTGGAAAAACGGGCCGAAAAGTATTCGGCAGTCACAAAGGCATGACTGCAATAATATTTTCTGACTTTTGCAAAGTTTATAATATCATTTCATAAGCGATGAGACGGAGGGCGGCATGAAACTGACTCAGAAGGTGGGATTCACTTTATTTTCAGGCTTATTAATGCTTTTAGTGTGCGGATGCTCCTCGGATGACATGTCCGGTAATAAGCAAATCAAAGCAATGAGAGAAGATTTCAAACGCTTGAAAAATCCTGAGAGCGCCATCCCCAAAGTCAGAGAATACGCATCTGAAAAGCTCAGTGATATTACAAATCAGGAACTGGAACTGATAAGTCGGGAAAAGCCGGTCATAAGACATAATTATGATGGCACTGAGTATTCTTTTGTTTGGAAAAATAAAGAAGGACAGAATATCGAAGTCCTTACTACGCCTCCGCCCTGTGAACCTATTGCGGTCTACAGAGTCAGAAGGGTCTACTATCCTTAAAAGCGACAGCAGCTTAAATTATTCCAGCAAAAAAATATAAACGGGCAATATGGGCGGACACTGGTACAAACGGGCCAAAATAAAAATTTACCTGTATGCCGGAATGTCGGCAGAATTTATTCGCCGCCACACCATGACAGGGGCAACGCCGTCATTTCTGCTTTTCGCTGGTATCCTGAATGGTATTTTCCCACAACTGCTGTTTGAAAACATCAGCCCCGGACAGGGAATGCTGATGTCGCTGCCGCTCATCCTGATAAGTATACTGCTTCTCAAACGCCGGGAGGCACTGATATTCACGCTTGCAGTTGCGGCTGGCCTGCTGTCCTTGAACTTTAAATATGTAAAATTCAGGCACTCATTCAGCAGCATGCTTGGAAATCGTGATCGTGGCGCTGAGGTAATTGTCCGTATAAACGACACCGCCTGCTGCGGCAAAGAAATAAGCTGGCTGGATAACCCGTCTCTTATTACTGCTAAAGTGCTCAAAATCCGCTTGAACGGCAATATTGAATGGGTCGGAACAACCGGACAGACCGCAATCAGACTTCCCAAAAACTCACCAAAGGTTTTCTACGGCGATATAATCAGGTTGAAAGGCACTTTCCGAAATCCGGCTGACTACATGTTTTCCCGAAAGTTTGTCGTCAATACTAAAAAAGAACTGACCAGCGGCGGAGAACTGGAGCAAATACCGGTTCCCGGCAGTGTTGACTTTACTGATTATTTACATTCACGTGGCATACAAATGGTTTTTCAGGGGCGCGAGTTCATCGCTTATGAAGCTAGGACACCTGCAATATACGGCCCGATTTTAGAAGTCCGCAACTGGCTGCTGGAATATGCGGTAAAAGGCATAGATAATTTACGAAGCAGACGGCTGCTGGCAACTCTGCTTTTCGGCTGCCGTCAGGGGCTTGATTTCGGAACTAAAAATTCTTATATAAAAAGCGGCACTATTCATATTTTTACAGTCAGTGGTCTGCATGTCGGTATTTTAGCCTTGATCCTGATGTGGTTTCTGCGCTGGGTGCCGTACCGGCCCCGACATATTATTATTCCTTTTATTGTACTGCTCTACGCGCTGGCAACCGGTATGCATCCGCCAGCGTCCCGGGCACTGCTGATGATAACAATCTGGTGCTTCTGCCGGGCTGCACTGCTGAAAATCCCGCCGTTGAATATTGTCTTTCTGGCTGCATCAGTGCTACTTTTAAAAAACCCGTTTTATATGAAAGACATGGGCTTTCAGTTTTCATTTGTCGTTGTAGGTTTTCTTATTGCCGCAGCTGATGGATTGCATGAATGGTCCCGTTTCCCTGGCGAAATGCTGCAATGGATTCCTCCGGCACACCGGCATTGGCTGGCGGTGCTGCGTGAAAAGTGGCTGCGTAAACTAAATCTGGGATTGGTCGGGTGTTTGACAGCCTGGCTGGCCAGCAGTGGAATCTGCCTTTATTATCAGGGAATTTATTTTCCGTTTTCAATTATAGCCAATTTTCTGCTGATTCCGTTTGTCTGGCTGCTGTTCAGTTTTATTTTTGCGAAATTCTTTGTTTCAATAATTCCATTTATGGTTTACCCGGCCGCGGTAGCGGTAACAACCGTACTGAACTTTATTGACGGGATTATTATATTTTCCCATTATATTTTTGAATCTACCAGCGCCATCCGGCCGAGCATTGCCGGAATGCTGTTTTTTTACGGGGCACTCATTATGATGGTTTCCGCCAGGAAGCGCGGCTGGTTTTTCACAGGCATGACGGCAATAATTGCCGTCGTGCTGTACTGGCATTTTGCCAATCGTTTTATGCCACCTGCAGTTATGGTTATGCGCGGCGGCAGCAGCCAGCAGACGGCCGCTGTTATTGCCGATCCTGAAACCAGGGCTGCGGTATTAGTGAACATTCCGTCTTTCGAAGCGGCAAAAACCGTCGTTGCCAAGCTTGGTGAACGTGGCATCAGGCGTATAGAGTACCTGGCATTTACCGGCAACACCAAAACTTACATTGCAGGAGCTCAGACACTCCAGGTCCGGGTCGGGTCAGATAACCTGATTCAACTGGCACCTGTCGTCAGAAGTCGCTACTTCAGAGACACTGTTGCTGGGATGATTGCCAAAGGGGCAATGTTTTACCGCGGAAAATGCGTGACTTCAGGGCAGGACAGTGAAAGTTTTGTATTTAACAGCCCGGAACTGACAATATCGAGTCAAAAAGACAGTTTTGATATTGAATATCGATTGCGTTCCCTGCATATTAGTGTATTGAATCATAATGGGAAATACCTGATTAAAGTAAATGGCCGTAAACTGGCTGACGGCATTCTAAAAAACAGCTCACACCTGGAGATAAGAGAGTATGTCATCAAGTAAGAGGAAGTTGAAAATATGCCACGTTATCACCCGCATGATCGTCGGGGGAGCACAGGAAAACACTTTATTTACCATAGCAGGACATATTCAGGAAGGGCATGAAGTTATTCTGGTAACCGGACCTTCGCCCGGTCCTGAGGGAGAACTGCTTAAAAAAACTGATTTCCCGAAATTTGAAATAATTGAGATTCCTGATCTGGTACGGGAGATAAGTGCGGTAAAAGACTTTAAGGCCTACCGGCAGCTGAAAAATCTTTTTAAAGAGCGCGGATTTGATGTTGTACACACCCACAGCTCCAAAGCCGGAGTTCTCGGCCGGGCCGCCGCCTGGGACTGCAAGGTACCGCTGGTGGTACATACCGTACACGGACAGGCATTTCACCCCTATGAGAGTTCCTGGAAAAACCTGATGTACATTTCGGCGGAGCGCTGGGCTGCGAAACGCTGTCATAAGATATACGCAGTCGCCCAGGCCATGATAGATCAATGTGTGGAATGCAAGGTAGCTCCCCGGGAAAAGTATCAGGTGGTTTACAGCGGTATGGATATTGATAAATTCCTGAATTCACAGCCGGAAGCTGAACTGCGGGTTCGTCTCGGCATTCCGGAAGGCGTAAAAGTAGTAGGCGCTGTTGCCCGCCTGTTTCCATTGAAAGGATATGAATATTTCCTGCCGGCTGCAAAAGCAATAGCTGAAAAACACCAGGATGTACATTTTCTAATTGTCGGCAACGGCTCGATGTTTGAACAGATGCAACAAGAAATCGCGGCAATGGGTCTCACTGAACGTTTCCATTTTGCCGGACTGGTACCACCGCATGAGGTTTACCGCTATATTGCCCTGATGGATCTATTAATGCACCTTTCACTCCGGGAAGGCTTGCCGCGTTCAGTAGTGCAGGCACTTGGCTCCGGCAAACCGGCAATTGGTTTCCGGCTTGATGGGACTCCAGAGGTTATTCTGGATGGCTCAACCGGGTATTGTGCCGAGCCGCAGAATGTCGAAAGTGTTGTTAAATTTGCTTTGAAAATACTCGAAAATCCCGAACTTGCCGCTAAGATGGGCAAGAACGGCAAAAAACTTGTAGCCGAAAAGTTTGACTGGCACAAAATGGCCGGTATTCTGGAAGAGGAATATCTTAAAATGTTATCTGTTTTAGGAAAGTAATTTATTGTTTTATGGCTGATTCATCCTGCGAAAAAAACTTACTGCGTATTTTAAAAGAAATGGACAGTGTTGCTGTCTGTTTTTCAGGCGGCGTTGACAGCACCCTGCTTTCCGCCGCAGTCCAGCGTGCCTTGCCTGAAGGCAAATTTGTCTTATTCCATGTGGTCTCGGAAATGCTCCCGCATCGTGAACACGAATTTGCGATTGACTGGGCTTCAAAAAACAACCTCCCGCTGCGCTTGCTGAAACTAGATCCGCTGAATAACGAAGATGTGGTAAAGAATGATCAGCTGCGCTGCTATTACTGCAAAAAAGTAATTATGCAGGCGGTAAGCGACGCCGCGGCAGCAGCCGGGCTGAAATGGGTTGCGGACGGCTCTAACCTTGATGACCTTGATGACTACCGCCCCGGTTCGCAAGCCTCAAAAGAACTTGGCATCAGACATCCGTTTATTGAAGCGGGATTCAACAAGGAAATGATTCGGGACCTGTCACGTAAATGGCAGCTGCCAAATTACGAAGCTCCGGCCGCGGCCTGCCTCGCTTCGCGGATTCCTTACGGCACCTCGCTTGATACCGGTAAATTGAAAATGATTGATCAGGCGGAAGAATTTTTGCAGGATCTGGGGTTCAGCGGCTGCAGAGTCAGACTGCAGGGCGAGTCTGATGCCAGAATAGAGCTGGCAATGTCAGACTTGACCAAAGCTGCGGTTTTTTCCAGTAAAATTACAGAGAAATTGAAAAGTTTCGGCTTCGAAAATGTTCTGCTGGATTTAAGCGGTTACCGGCGCGGCGGCGGATTTAACCCCAAACAGCACTAGAGACGGCTCATTGCCTTGCGCGCGTCCATATCATCCTGCCGTTTGCGCAGAGTATCGCGCTTATCGCTGTGAGTCTTCCCCTTGCAGAGACCGACTTCAACTTTTATCAGGCCATGCTTCAAGTAGAATTTCAACGGTATCAAGGTAAGCCCCTTTTCCTTGATCTGCTGCCACAGTTTGAGAATTTCTTTTTTATTCATCAGCAGCTTGCGGGCACGTTTGGGCTCGTGGTTAAAAAGATTACCTTGCTCATAAGTGGCAATATGGACGTTGACCAGAAAGGCCTCACCACGGCTTATTCTTATATAGGAATCAGCCATTGAGATATTGCGGGCACGACAACTTTTGACCTCGGTGCCTTTGAGCTGAATGCCGGCCTCATAACGATCAAGCACAGTGTAGTCGTGAAAAGCTTTTTTGTTTCTTGCCAACGGTCCGCCAGCTTCTTTTTTTTCTTTCTTTTTTCCCATATGGCTTTTTGTCTAAGGTGGATTAAAGGAGGCCGAAGCCTCCTGCAGTTATTACTTGTCCTTAAGAAACGGGCTGGCTTTTTTCTCAAAATCCACTTTACGCGGATGATTTTTGCTGTCAACAAGCGAGTCATGGAATTTTTCCAGCAGTTCTTTCTGTTCGCGATTCAGGTTGGTTGGTACTTCTACCGCAATACGAACATGCATGTCGCCACGCGAACCACCGCGCAGCGCTGGCACACCTTTACCCTTGAGGCGCAGAATAGTTCCATTCTGAGTACCGGCCGGCACCTTCATTTTGGCCTTGCCGCTGATTGTAGGTACTTCAACAACTCCGCCCATGGCGGCTGTTTTGAACGGAACCGGCATTTCACAAAGCAGGTCATTGCCCTCGCGCTTAAAGATTTTATGCGGTTTGACATGAATAAACACATAAAGGTCACCGGTCTGACCACCTCTTACCCCGCTTTCGCCTTCATGGGCAACGCGCAGCCTGGAACCGGTATCAACACCGGGCGGTATATGAATCTGCAGTTTACGCTCAACACGCACTCTGCCTTCTCCATGGCATTTACTGCAGGGTTTCTCGATCACCTGACCGGCACCCTGACAGCTGGGACAGGTCTGCCTGACGCTGAAAAACCCCTGCGACATGGCTATTTGACCTGAACCGCCACAGCGACTGCAGGTTATACGCCCGGATCCGGCTTCACAACCGGTGCCGTTACAACTTTTACAACCAGACATTTTCGGGATAGTAATGCGCTTGTCAGCTCCGTAAACCGCATCTTCAAAGTCAATCTCTACATCATAACGCAGATCGGCGCCGTCAACAGCTCCGCTGGCATTGGAACGCCTCTGCCCGCCGCCACCGCCAAAAAGGTCCTCAAATATGCTGCCGCCACCACCGCCGGCCGCACCGCCGAACACCTGACTGAAAATATCAAACGGATCATGAAAACCGCCGGCACCGCCGGCACCGCCGCGACCGCCGTTAGCAAAAGCGGCATGACCGAACTGGTCATACTTCGCACGCTTTCCTTTATCACTCAAAACTTCATAAGCTTCTGATATTTCTTTGAATTTATCTTCAGCCTTTTTGTCTCCCGGATTCTTATCCGGGTGATATTTGATGGCCAGTTTACGATAGGCCTTTTTTATTTCTGCATCAGAGGCGCTTTTACTCACGCCAAGCAAATCATAGTAATCCTGTGGCATTTAATTTGATCTCCGGTTTACTGCTCTTCGTTCTCGGGTTCACTGGATTCTTCTTTTTCCGCAGCAGCGGGACCGCTGCTGACCACAACTGTCGCCGGCCGTAGCAAGCGTTCTCCTATTTTGTAACCGCAGCTCCATTGCTTGATAATATGGTTTTCAGGAATCTCGTCCGAAGCTTCATGAGCCACGGCCTCATGCAGTTCAGGGTCAAATACTTTACCCGCAGCTTCAAAACGCTCAACATGCAGTTCATCAAGAGCTTTCTTATATTCGCCGAGAATCATTTCAAGTCCCTGACGAATCGCGTCCATATTATCAGAATTTTCCGCCGCTATTACAGCCATGTTGAAATGGTCGAATACCTGTAGAAAAGGAGTGATTGTATCGGTCAGCCCGAACATTCTGGCATTGGCAATCTCTTTAGCAGTCCTTTTCCGGTAATTCATAAATTCAGCATGGGTACGCAGAATTTTATCCTGAGCTTCCGCAAGTTGCGCCTCAAGCTCAGCAATCTTTTGCGCCGGAGTAAGTTCTTTCGGCTCTGCTGTTTTCTTGCCGGCGGCTTCTGCGGCTTCTGCGGCAGCTTCCGTAGCTTCAGTTTCCTCACTCAGGACATCGAGCTCAGCTTCCCCGTCAATTTTTTTGCTGCTGTTTTTATGTTTAGCTTTTTTATCAGTTGTCATTTACCAGTGTCTCCTGTTTAGGAATGAGCCATATGCAATTAAACAAGTTAAATCTTATTAACAGTGAATCTGTTAATGTAATCAGGCACATGCAAAAATCAAATTATTTTGAAAGTTTAAGGCCGCAAAAAAAAACCTCACTACTGGCTACACGCATTTTTAAGATATCAATAAAGATAAATAAAATAAAATCAGCGCATTCAGACAGCATTATCACGTCCTGAAAATATATTTCTAACAGACTGAAAACATTGTATCAACGCCAAGCTCATTTTCTCATAAATAGATCTCCATGTTTAACTTGAATAATTTTATAAATTTTATTATAAGCTAAAAAATCTTTAATCTGCATTTAGCAAACAGGAAGTATTGTTTTGATCTAGAAACAAGAAAATTGTCTGGCATCCGGAGATAGTAGGGATGAAACATCTGTTATAAACAACGGAATGAAAAACTATCGAAGAGGAGTTCAGACTTGATGAACAGATTATTATGTATTGCAGCAGCAGCTATATTGCTGCCTTCATTATGCGACGCTGCAAACCTGAACGGCAAATCAGGGTTATCGGGTGGTATTAATGAAGATGCAACCGGCAATAAAGCTGTTGATAATACCGGTAACGGCTTGCCGTCATCGAAGAAAATCGTAAAATCCGGCGAAAAACAGATCCTTTTCCCGGACAACTTCTCCAATCCCTACTCACAGCTTGATGGGAAAACCAAATCAAGAACTGTACACTTTATCCAAAATGACGCCCAGCCGCAAATGGTTTCAAAAGTGTATAAACTGAAGTATCTGCGGGCAGCTGACCTGACTCCATTTATTCTGGGCGCTGTCAAGCGGTTTTCTCCACAATCCAGCGTCGAAAGGCTTAATTACAAATACGGTAAGATACAGTATCTCCTGGTAAATACCGGACAGCAGATGATGCCGTATGTCGACGAAATGGTGCGGCAGCTTGACCGGCCCGGTTTGAAAGACAAAACCGGATCACTGGTTGATTCAACTGGAATAGCTCGTGGTGCCTATCGCCCGCGTTATCGTTCGGGGGACGATTTTGTATCAATACTGAACAGTTCAGTGGTTGGACAGGGCTATGTCTGGAACAACTTGAATTCGAACGTCATTTACTGGAAAACAGACCGTTATCACAGTGATGAAAAAGTAAGACACTGGCTGGAGTATCTCGATCGGCCGCTGCCGCAGGTAAGACTGACATTCAAGGTCTATGAGATCCGGGAAAGTAAACTGCACGACCTGGGCATTGACTATAATGCCTGGAAAAACGGGCCGGGACTGAATATTTTCAATTTCAGTTTTCAGGACCTGTTTGCCAGTACATCAGGCAACTTTATAAACTACTTGACCAGTCAAAGTGTAAATCTGGCCGGCACGTCTAATTTTGCCTGGGGAGGAATGTTTTTTGCTCCGGCTTTTGACATGAGCTTTATCCGGATGCTGAGTCAAAATGGAAAAGCCGATGTCGCGGCTACCGGTACGCTGACCGTGGTAAATAATTACAGCGGAACTTATCCGATAGTTCTGGAGCCGGAATATCAGAATATTGAGAAAGGTGATCAGGACCAGACAAATGTTGTTCCTTCGACAAACTCAAATGCGAAATTTGATGTGGAAGTTGAAAACCCGACGATCTGTATGCATTACAGTAAAAATCATGCGCTTGGTGAAAAGGATTTTGAGAAATACGACCCGGATACTTACGCCAAAATTGGCAGCGTGGTTATTTTCGGCTATAAAATAAGCATGAATACGCCGGTAGAGCGCAACAATCTTGGAGAGCAGTTAATTGACTCATCTGATGTCGACTCATCAATTTCACTCAAACTTGGAACAGAGAAACTGCTTTGTTCCTACGATACGGAACAGGATGTAAAACAGTTTATAGGGGTACCGTGGCTTATGGATATCCCATATTTGAAATACCTGTTTGGCACTTCTACCGAAATAAAACTGAAAAACCGGTTTTATGTGACGGTTAAAGGAGAACTGATACATCCGGATACAAATAACCTGCTGCCTGGCGGTATGGACCGCGATGTGGAGCTGGTAAAGCAAAATTTTCAGAAAACAGCCGACACCAGCGGTGAAAAGGTGATAAATAATATTGAACAACAGCCTCATGTAAATTAAATGAGGAGGCATATACAATGAAAAAAATTATACTTTCTGTAATATTAGTACTTCTGATGGCATCTGCGAAAACGTATGCTCAGGATTTGCGTTATTCTCAGGTACCGGAGGTTTTTGACCGCAATGCCCTGACTACCGGAGGGATTCCACGCGGGCAGAATACCAGTTCCTCGCGGCCATATTTAAACACAATGGTAATGGCCAGGCTGAACGTGGATATTGACAAGAACACCGGGCGGGTTAATTTTATTCGAGACAACGCCGATCCATTCGTCATCACAAAGGTTTACAAACTGAAGTATGCTAACCCGTATACGCTGCGCGATTACCTGCTGTCTGCTGTCGAAGCAAGAAAAGTTGCTGATAATGATACGTTCGTTGCGGGTATTGAATATAATAACGGAGACAAATTTCTGATTATTTCCGCTGAAGATTACCGGTTTACCGATACCGTAAACGGGGTTGGGCTTGATACCCTGGTGAAAACCCTTGACCAGCCGAAAATAACGGCGTCTTCAGGCTCTGAGCGCTATATGTACTGGCCGATGTACCGTTCTGCCGCCGAACTCAAGACAATGATTACCAACGTAGGTGCAAATACAAGTTCAAACCCGGAAGAGCTCGAACTGCAATACGGTAAAGACAAAGTCAATGTGGACGAAGGCTTGAACAGCCTGTTCTTTTATACCCCTCTGTACACAATAAAAAACATCCGTAAAATGATGCGGCAGTATGATGTGCCGCTGCCTGAAGTAAAACTCACTTATAAAGTATATGAACTTTTTGCCGAGAACGACTCAGATATCGGGGCAGATTTTCTGGCGTGGAAAAATAACGATGGCGCTGATCTTTTCAGTACCGGAATGCGTTATCGCAGCAACTGGGGCGGCACCTTCGGTTCCGGGCTGGCAAAAACCGGTTCCGGCAATACCAAATTTATCAATTTCAACCCAAAATGGAACAGCCGCTACCTGGACTTTCTGGCCTCAAAAGGCAAAGCTGAGATATTGACACAAGGCAGTATTTTAATCAGGAACCGGCAGACCGGAAATATCACTAAACAGTCCGGGATATTTAATGTAGAACGTTTGGATAAACAGGCCGGCTCCGGGGTAAAAGAGGCGGTTTACAATGAATCCGGCTCATTTACCAATGGAACTTCATTTGACAATACAAACGTCGATTACAGATTGTACGCCTATAAAAGCGATGGAACCAGAATCGCGATGAAAACCAGCAACAGCTGCAACCTGGCCGTTATGGAAATTGACACTGGCAACCCCGGAACAACCAGTTATATGATGTCAGTAAAAGGCAATACCTTTATTGACGGTAACGGCAGAGACTACGGTACTGATGTTACGGTTTTCGGCTTTAAACTGCAGAAACCAGTAACCGATAAAAACGGGCAGACCGAGTGGGTAACTGTTGATCCGGCCCAGACGGAAACGAGCCAGCGCAACACTCAGTTCGGGCTCAAACCAGGCAGCTACGGGTTCAATATTTCCATAACCCCGGTAGTTAATATGCGAGCTACGGTACTGGACATAGACATGACAGATGTCAGCCTTATCGGCTGGTCTTCGGACGGGACACCTCGCCTGTCCAAAGACAGCCGCATTAAAACTAAAGTACACATCGGGCACAATGATAACGGCTTTGTGATAGGTGGACTCCGAAAACGTGAAGTTGTGCGCAGCACTACCGGGTTGCCGCTGCTTTCAAAGCTTCCAGTCCTGGGCTACCTGTTTTCAACTGAAAGTGAATCAACAAAACGCTCACAGCTGGTACTGGTCTGTAAAGCAGAATCTTCCTATCCTGAATCAACTGTTGGGAAAACTGTAGTTTCTCAGGTAAAGAATACTGAAGAAAAACTGAAAAACGCCGGTGATAAAAATAAATATTTCTTTAACCAGTGGGTGATGGATAATTAATACCCTGGGAATTATCCGGGAATTACGCACTACAGAAACAAATGCGTAATTCCTTTTATTTTATACATTTAACTATGCAGTCCTCGATTAGCACTGAGGATGAATCGAAATGATTTTCAGACCGTCTTAAAAATATATTTCAATTTTATTATATCCTAAAAAAGCCTTAATACTCAGCTAACATTCAGATAGTAAATTCAGTTTTCCGAGTGAGGCAATATGAAAAAGTATCAGGAGAAAGGAGAGATGAAACAACTATTGAAACGGAGTCTCAGCTAAATGAGTCAAAAAATCGTAAGCATCGTTGCCATGGCAGCGTTGGTGACTGCAGCCGGCAGCGCCGGAGCTCAAAGCAGCAGCCGACAAGCATCAGGGGAAATCCAATTTCCGAACAGTATAAAACAGCAAACAGAGAATCAGATAAAGGCAGTCTCTCCGATACCGCAAAATGTCAAACAGAGTGGTGAGAAACGCATCCTGTTTCCGGACAACTTTTCCAACCCCTATACTCAGCTGGATGAAAAAGCCAAAGCCAGAACAGTTCACTTCATCCAGAATGACGCCCAGCCGCAGATGGTAACAAAGGTGTTTAAACTGAAATATTTGCGTGCTTCCGACCTGACACCTTTCATTCTCGGGGCCGTTAAGCGCTTTTCACCCCAGTCAAATGTTCAGCGTCTGAACTACAAGCACGGAAAAACTCAGTTTCTGATGGTCAGTACAGGTCAGCAGATGATGCCATATGTCGATAATATGGTTGAACAGCTGGACCGCCCCGGCCTCAAAGATCAGATTGGATCACTGGTAAGCTCTACCGGCATCACCCGTGGTGCCTATCGACCACAATATCGTCCCGGTGATGATTTTGTCTCCATACTGAACAAAACAACAGTTGGACAGGGTTTTGTCTGGAACAACCAGAACTCAAATATAATTTACTGGAAAACTGATCATTATCACAGTGAAGCCAAGGTCAGGCACTGGCTAAAATATATGGATCGGCCGTTGCCGCAGGTCAAATTGACTTTCAAGGTTTATGAAATCCGTGAAAGTAACCTTATAGATGTCGGTATTGACTACAATGCCTGGAAAAACGGCCCCGGTCTGAGCATTTTCAATTTCAGTTTTCAGGACCTGTTTGCCAGTGCTTCCGAAAATATTTTTAACTACCTGACCAATGAAGGTGTAAGTCTGGTGGGAGCAAGTAATTTTGCCTGGGGAGGACTGTTTTTCGCTCCGGCTTTCGACATGAGTTTTATCCGTCTGCTGCAGCAGAAAGGCAAAGCTGATGTCGCGGCAACCGGTACTCTTACGGTGGTAAATGATTACGGTGGCAGTTATCCGATTACTATGGCGCCTGAATTTCAAAATATTATGAAAACTGACCAGGACCAGACAGATGTCGTAGCTTCACCGGCTTCCAGCGCCTTGTTCAATGTCATTGTCCAGAAACCGACAATCTGTCTGCGGCACAGCAAAAAACAGGAGTTCGGTGAATATAATTACCGGAAATTCGATCCGGATACCTACGATAAAGTCGGCAGCGTGGTGATTTTCGGCTTCAAGGTAATTATGAACACCCCGGTTGAACGCAACAACCTTGGGCAGCAGCTGATTGATGCTTCAGAGGTTAATTCGTCAGTCACCCTCAACCTGGGCACTGAAAAATTAATTTGCTCCTATGATACCGAACAGGAGGTAGAACAGCTGATCGGCATACCATGGCTGATTGAAATTCCTTATATCAAATATCTGTTCGGCACCACTACCCGGATCAAGTTTAAAAACCGGTTTTATGTGACCGTAAAAGGACAGTTGGTTCATCCTGACAGAAATAATATCCTGCCGGAGGGAATGAGTAAAGATGTCGAGATGGTGCAGGCGAACTTTGCGGCTCCCGCGAACGAGCCCCCGATTGCTATCAGCATAAACGCACCGCAATAAGCTTTTCGAAGAAACATTTTAAATAAAAGAACAGAGCAAATTCAACATGAATAAAATCACTTTCTTAATCACCATAATGCTGTTAACAGCTGCCGGCAGATTACATGCCCAGGATCTGCGCTTTTCGCAGGTTCCAAACCAGTTTGACCGCAACGCACTTACTACTGGCGGCATACCTCGCGGTCAGAATACCAGCTCCTCACGTCCATATTTGAATACTTTAGTTCTGGCCCGGCTTAATGTGGATATTGACGACAAGACGCAGCGGGTCAATTTTATCCGTGACAATGCCGATCCTTTTGTCATTACCAAGGTTTACAAGCTTAAATACGCCAATCCCTATACACTTCGTGATTATATCCTGTCAGCAGTACAGGCCAGGCGTATTGCCGAAAACGATACTTATGTTGTAGGTATTGTGTATAATAACGGAGATAAATTTATCATTGTCTCGGCTGAGGATTATCGTTTCACCGACACCGTAAACGGCGTTGGGCTTGATACAATAATCAAAACACTTGACCAGCCGAAAATGCAGGCGTCATCCGGTTCAAAGCGTTATATGTACTGGCCGATGTACCGTTCCGCTGCCGAACTCAAAACCATGATCACCAATGTGGGCGCCAATACAAAATACAATCCAGAAGAGCTTGAGTTGCAGTATGGTAAAGACAAGGTGGAAGTTGATAAAGGCTTGAACAGTCTGTTTTTCTATACGCCGCTTTACACCATAAAAAACATCCGGTATATGATGGCGCAGTATGATGTTCCGCTTCCGGAAGTAAGGTTGACCTATAAAGTTTATGAACTCTTTGCGGAAAACGACTCGGATATCGGGGCCGATTTTCTGGCATGGAAAAACAATGATGGAGCTGATTTGTTTAATGCCAGCCTGCGCTACCGGAGTAACTGGGGTGGAACTTTTGGCTCAGGCGTGGCCAAGACCGGTTCCAGCAATACTAAATTTATCAATTTCAATCCGAAATGGAACAGTCGCTATCTCGACTTTCTCGCTTCGCGCGGCAAAGCAAAAATTTTGACTCAGGGCAAACTGTCGGTACGTAACCGTCAGGCGGGTAACATCACAAAACAGTCCGGCATTTTCAATGTCGAGCGGCTTGACGAACAGGCTGGGATTGGTATCAAGGAAGCCATCTACGGCGAAACCGGTTCTTTTACTTTTGGAACCTCCTTTGACAATACCGGCGTTGATTACAAGTTTTATGCCTACAAAAGTGACGGCACCAGAATCGCCATGAACACCAGCACCGACTGCAGTCTGGCGGTTATGGAAATAAATCCAGGCAGCGCCGGCACCACCAGCTATATTATGTCGGTCAAAGGCAACACCTTTATTGACGGGAACGGGATTAATTACGGTGAAAATATTACGGTTTTCGGCTTTAAACTAAAGAAAAAAGTAACGGTTGACGGTAAGGAAGTATGGGTTACAGTCAAACCTTCACAGTCATCAAGCAGTATGCGTAATAGCAAATTTGCCCTCAAGCCGGGACGTTACGGTTTTCACCTTTCCGTAAATCCCGTAGTCAATATGCGGGCCACTATTATGGACATTGACATGACCAACGTCAGCCTTATCGGCTGGACTTCCGACGGCACACCGCGGCTGTCCAAAGATAACCGAATAAAGACCAGAGTGCATATCGGGCACAACAAACAGCGCTTTGTCATCGGCGGTTTGCGCAAGCGGGAAGTCGTTCGCAGTGTGACCGGGGTGCCGATTCTTTCAAAACTACCTTTTCTCGGATATCTGTTTTCCACTGAAAACGAATCAACAAAACGTTCACAGCTGGTACTGGTATGTGAAGCTGAATCATCATATCCGACCACACCTGCCGGGATCGGCGTAAGTTCCGACGTTTATAAAACCGAACAGAAGCTGCTCAATGCCGGCGATAAGAATAAGTACTTTTTTAACCAATGGGTGATGGACAAATAAATTAATTTGATATAAACTATTATTAGCAAAAGTTGTTATTCAGGAGAGAATCAGCGGGGTGATCCAGAGATTTTTCGAAGGCCCCGCTCAAAAAGAGGAATTGATAATGAAACGCTGGTTGGTATTTGTTGTATGCGTTGGAACTCTTTCCGCACTGGTCATTGCCAATGTGAAAAAAGATAACCCGCCGCTGGCAGGTAATTTTTATCTCGATTCGGATCCAGATTCAGATATAGACCCTGGAGCTGAAAACTGGACCAACGGTTATTTTGGAAGCTCAACCGTAGATAAGCTGCCGGTTTACAATAACTTTCATGACTGGCTGAAACAAATGACCCGCCTCTACAAATGGCGACTGCTCAAAGCTGAAGAAAAAAACGGTTATTACTTCGCGCTGTTCGCTATCGGGATGAACAGCAGTGAACTGGCATTCTGCTTCCATCATGTATTTGGTGAAAACCGGCAGATGCAGCTGGAAGTTCAGGATGTCAGCGGTAAAAATATCAGGCTCAAGCAATGGGGACCAAACTCATCACTAGTACAGGAATATCGTGTAGTTAACCCGAAAACCGGTGAAGTCATCAAGCGGCGCGAGCTAAACGGCTATATCATTAGAATGCACCGCTTTCCCCGTCATCTTCGGGTTATATGCCGGGAAATTAACGACAGCAGGAAAATAGTTTTCAACGAAATGGTGGAAAATATTGTCGATTCAGTTCGGGGCATTCAGGAAATAAAGACCCAGTCCCTGCCTGACACTGCCACCCTGGAAACCTGGAGCAAGGAAGTCGCCCTGCCAAGTTGGAAGCTTTTGAAAAAAACTGCAAATAAAAGTGGTTTTTTCGCGGTTTACAAAGTCAATGCCAAAACTTTTGCCTTCTGCCGGCAGTTCAAAGTAAAAACCGGCATGTATGAACGCGAATCGACTCTCAAGTTGACCGATTTACAGGGAAAACCGTTGCCGCTGGTCTTCACTGCAGTAACCACCCTTAACCGGCGCTACCGGCTGGTCAAAGAGGTTGATCATTCTGTACAGGTTGTCAAATATTCTATTATTGACGGGGCCGAATTCCGCGCCCAGCAGGACTTGCCCCCGGTATTCCGCCTGCAGTATATTTTGCAGACTGATAATGATAAACCGACAATCTGCTTCAATGAGGAAATCAATTTTTACGAAACCAATTAATAATAGAACTGCCGCCATGCTGGTATACTGGCATGGCGGCAGAGTCTGACAATAAAGAGCATCTTAAATTAAAAATCGGAAATCCATCTTCGTTATTTTCCCACTTTTAAAATTTGCTGACAACCTCAAGTTAAAGGTCGACTGCCTGGGCTCCGCCACCGATACCACATTTTATAATCTGCGGCTGCTCTCCTGTCTGTGACTTAAAAGCGGCACCGAGACGGGAACTGTATTCTTCAGCTGCGTCTTCCCTGACCAGATGAATAGATATACCACCGAAGCCGCCGCCGCTGAGGCGGGCCCCAATACAGCCCGGGATTGATTTTGCAAGCTCTATCAGGTAATCCAGACGCTGTGTGCTGTTTTCAAAATTAACTCTGGAGCTCTCATGCGACTCAAATAAGAGCCGGCCAAAGCCTTCAACATCACCGGCAGCCAGCAGCTTATCACCAGCAATAACACGCTCGTTTTCGCCTATTATGTGCTTTGCCCTCAAGTACTCGAGACGAGTAAGTTCCGCTTTGGCCTGTTCAAGCTGCTGCATGGAAACATCACGCAGCGCTTTAACCCCAGTGTAAACCCGCCCCAGTCTGGCGGCCGCGCTCTCACAGTCCCGGCGACGGACATTATATTCCGAATCTACAAGGTCATGCTTTTCCATGGAGTTCGCAACTATGAAGACATAACCGTGTGGCACCGGTACGTTTTTTATCACCTCATCAGTACGGAAATCCGACATTATCAGGGAATCCTGCTGACCATAGATGGAGCTGAATTGATCAAGCAGTCCTGTAGAAACGCCCAGGTAATCATTTTCAACTCCCTGCCCCACTCGTGCCCAGTCGGTTTTTTCAAGCTCAATTCCATAAAGCTGTTTGAGAGCAAAACAGAACCCCACTTCCAGGGCAGCCGAACTGCTCATGCCGGCGGAAAGCGGCACGCTGCTGTCCATGACAACATCTACAGCTCCGGGCTCAATGCCCCGTTTCCTGAGTTCGTAGTAGACACCCTTAAGATAATTAAGCCACTCACCGGCAACTGGACTATCAAGTTCATCCAGAGAAAACTCTGTCTGTCCTGTGAATTTACAATTGATTATCCGGCATACTTTGCCTTCAGCTTTTGCAACCGCAAAGCTGGTTTTCTGCTCAACGGCGCAACTCAGCACAAACCCTTGATTGTAGTCGGTGTGATTGCCCAGGATTTCAAGTCTGCCGGGAGCTGCAGAAAAGACCCCGGCCGGCCGGCCGAAATGGCTCTGAAAGCTTTCAGTTAAGTTGTTCATAATTATCTCTTTTCTTATTTTCATGTTCACGCCCGGCAAACTGTTATTCTAGCCTTCAGTCGTCATTGAGGCTCTGCAGTATCTAATTGTCTGTGAAAGTAGAACTGTCAGTTGGTTTCCAGGCTGATAATTGTCGTAACTGTGTGAATTTCTTCCGGATTCAAGGATATGGAATCAGCCTCTGCATTGGTGGTTTCGACGCAAACCATACCGTGATATTCCCTGTCGCCGAAGTCAGGCATTCTTGCAGCCTTGTCTGACCACGGGTTCCATACAACAGTGCTGTTGCTGCCTTCTTTGGATATAATGATTTTCCGGTTCCAGCCGGTATCACTGATAGTACAGAGGTCAGCGGTTTCCGGAAAAAACAGGTCCGTTTCGGCATTGACAGTTATATCGTCACTTTGAATATGTCGACTGTTGTCAAGAGTATCAATATATTCTTTTCCGGACAATCCGCTGATTTTTATTTTACTGATTTCACTTATATTAAAATAACTGTGCAAAGCAGTACTGAATTCAATTGGAAATTCTGAGGTATTTTCACAGGTCAGCTCAACCCGTAATTCACTGCCGGCAACTGCCTTGAGAGTCAGCTTAAAATCAAAAGTACGAAATTCCTCAGCGATATCATCGGGAGTCAATTCAAATTCAATGAATGTTTTTCCATTTTCCATCTGTCCGGCCGCGATAACATTCCATTCAGAAATCCTGGCAAAACCGTGTGCCGGCCAGTCCGGATTTTGCGGGTGGCCGCCAAACCAGGGCCAGCAGACCGGAATTCCGCCGCGTATTGGTTTATCTGCCTCGTACCAGCTGTATTCACTCAGCCATATTACCGGTTCACAGCCGGCAGGAGCAAAATTCAGGACATGTGCGCCGTGAGTGGCTATGGCAGCAGCCCCGTATTCATTATCAAGTCTGGCGACCGGCATACCGTTCGGCCCTTCTTCAAAGTTCACATTTTCACAGCCAAAAGCGGCATTCAATTCTTCGACAGTCATTGGTTATTTCTCCTTGCTGGCTATATGTTTTACGATAAAATAAGTCATCACTCTGCAGAAATTTCCCCAGAAGGTGGTCTGGATAAAGCCGCAACAGCGGGATACTCTCCCGAGTTTGAGTTCAGCGGCGGATTTATAAGCAGTGAATCAGAATGCTGCACAGCTTTGCGGTTGCCCCACAGGAAAAGCTCCATGAGGTCCCAGAGATCCCAGTGCGCAAGCGAAACACTGCCGGGCCGGTCAAGATGGGATGCAGTATTACAGATATGTGGTTCTATATTGGTGAGCGCAAAAACTTTACTTTCGGCAGCAGCAAAACCCGAACGCAAAACTTTGCGAAAGGCTCTTCTGGCAGCCGCCGACATCTGGCAGGTCACTCCCTTGGCACTGGAGTTATTCGCTGCTGCGGGAACGTTCTGCTCTGTCGTATTAATTGTGACAGCATCAGCCGGCAAAAGCCCGGCAGCCGGAGTTTTGCTCCAGGCAAAATACCATTTAAACCGCCAGGAACGCTTATCGGGGCGCGTATCCTGGTCAAATATAACCGGAGTGCGCTCTATGGTGATTTCCTGAGCCGACCCGGATATTTTAAAGTTTCCTGAACAGAGTTCCAGCGCCGCTGCGGAATTCCAGCGCCAGAGGTCGTCGCCAAGCCCAACTTCAAACCGAAAGCCGTCCGCGTTTTCCAAAATACAGTTTAAGAAAGGATAAGAAGCATCAAATATTTCAAACCCTTCCTCAGAAAGCTCCAGCCACTCGGGAACCGGCAGTGCGGCCCCGGCATTCGGGATACGGCACACTGCAATTTTTTTCCATGGACCACTTAAAACAATCGTATCGGTTTTCAAATACCTGACAGGATCATGGGTGCCGGGCTGTACATCCATGATAACTTTGGCAAAACCGTCCGCAAATTCGCCGGAACGCTTGATTGACGGCTCTGAACCGAAAGGAATTACTGTTTCGGCGTCAAATTTGCTGGAAAAACCATCCTGCCTGATGTGGGTGCGGACTTTGCGCACAACGCCCTGCTGCTCATCAAATGTGTTAATCAAAGCCGGCTGCAGACGCATCACTTCCTTTCCCTCAAAACTGAAACATAAAATAGTTTCAGGTTTCGGCATGAATTCTGCCTGCCAGTCACCGCTGTAGATTTTTCTGGTTCGCGATTCAATCATTTAATGACCTCAAATATCTGCTCCAACGGCTTACGCTCCAGCTCACGCGGCTCTTTGCTGCCGTAACCAATAGGGCTGATTGCCAGTGCGCTCCAGGGATGCTGAATATTTAATACTCTATCAAGCCGTTTTACCTCATATGCGCAAATCCAGCAGGTATCCAGATTTTCCGCTGCCGCTGCCAGTACGATATGTTCCATGGCAATGCCGACATCAATGTCAATAATGGGCGTTCCTTCAATACGCCGCCAGCAATCCTCACTGTTACCAAGAGCAACTATTACAGCCGGCGCCTCGGCCAGCCAGTCGCGGCTGTACACACTGCATATTTTTCCCAGCAGATCTTTATTTTCAATATAAAGAAATTTCCATGGCTGCAGGTTGCAGGCTGAAGGGGCTGCCTGCAGGGCATGAGCAATTCTTTCCAGCGACTCCGCTGGTATCGGATCCGGCTTATAACCGCGCATACTGCGGCGACGATTTATTACATCATAAAATTCCATAACCTTAACTCCTGATATATAGATAATTTTGTTTTTGAACAGCAAAAATATGTCATTATGTCTGCCTTCTGACCTTTACCTGAATTTTTGCGCAGTTTTTTATAATGAAGCCCACTTGTGTTCAAACCTCTATCCTTGTATTCGTAATAATAATTTAGAAAACTACCCCGGCTCGATTAAAAAGCAAGTCATAAGTGTCTGCCAGCAGATAAAAATCGTAAAGTTCATCCAGCCGCTGCCTTGACTTGAAAAGATTAATTTGAAATTATCATTCCTATTGTTAGGATATTGTTAGACCTGCCTTTGCAGGCTTTTTTAAATTTTATGCAAGGATTATATTAAAGGTTCAAAGCATTCTATTACACTTAAGGAAACATTCTGTTAATGAAAAAACCATTACTTACGCTGCTGGTATTGCCGTTTTTAATCCTGATGCTGATTACTTCAGGCTGTGGAAAAAATGATAAGCCCATAAAAGTTGACAAAATCCGTATTCTGCAGGGCAAGGAGCAATGTGCTCTGCCGGGCGAAGCATTCAGCAAGGAACTCAGGATTGAGCTGCTTGGCAAGCAGCAGAGAGGATTGCTTGGCGGCAAAGGCAACCGACCACCAGTAGCCGGCTCAAAAGTACTGTTTGCCAACGCGGACGGTTCTGACTTGAAACTGCTGAGTCCCTCAGCGGTTTCTGACGCTGGCGGCAGCGTGTCCTTAAAAGTGAGAGCCGGCAGCAAAACCGGTGACCAGTACCTCAAAATTATTCCAGCCGGCAACCCGGAAAAAAGCGTAACAGTGCGGTTTGTAACCGGAGTGAAAATAATCGGCTCCGGACAGGAGGGCAGCTGTGGTGAACTACTGCATAAACCGATGCAGGTCAAAGTCGTATCTCCTGACGGCAACCCTGCAGGTGGCGTTCCTGTATACTTCAAAATTGTCAGTGCCCCCGGAGAAAAGAAAACCAAAGCAAAAATAAATAAAAAAATGGTGCTGACTGATCGTGACGGAATTGCGGAAAATAACATCAAGCTTGGGAAAAAAACCGGTGAATACAAAATCGATGTAGAAGTTTCTGATCCCAGGAGCAATTACCACATTCGCGGCATTTTCGTCAAACAGCTGGGCATGAACTTCCTGTCTGTCATTATCAGTGTCCTGGGTGGACTGGCACTGTTTATTTTCGGCATGAAGCTGATGAGTGACGGCCTGCAGAAAGTCGCTGGAGATAAGATGAAAAAAATCCTCCATTTTTTTGCCAGTAATCGCTTTATTGCCGTACTGGCCGGAACTTTAGTTACCGCTGTAATTCAGTCTTCCAGTGCAACAACGGTTATGGTAATAGGTTTCGTAAATGCCGGCCTCTTAAGCCTTGCCCAGTCAATCGGCATTATTTTCGGAGCTAATATCGGCACGACAGTGACTGCCCAGATTATTTCTTTCAAGCTGAGCGGACTGGCGTTGCCGGCAATTACTGTCGGTTTGGTCATCATGTTTATGAAAAAATCCAAAATAAAAGGCTGGGGAGAAACTATTTTCGGTTTTGGGCTGCTGTTTTTCGGCATGTCAATAATGAGCAACGAACTTAAACTGCTGGGAATTTTTCCGACTTTTATCAAATTCTTTCAGACCTTTGACTGTACGCCTGTAAACGGCTCCATGCCGATCGGCCCGATTATTGGAGCAATCGGCATTGGAACTCTGTTGACAGTAATAATTCAGAGCAGTTCGGCTTCTATGGGAATTGTCCTGGCGCTGGCCGGAGGCGGGCTGATTAATTTTTATACGGCGGTGCCGCTCATACTCGGAACAAATATCGGTACCACAATAACAGCAATACTGGCTTCCGCGGCTGCAAACCGACATGCCAAACAGGCCGCTCTGGCCCATTCGCTGTTCAATATTTCCGGAGCGGTGGCCATGATTATTCTGTTTTATATACCCTGGGGTGAAAACCGGATCCCCGTTTTCCTGTATTTTGTCAATGCAGCAACGTCCGGAAATGTCTTTGCAGCAATTCCACAAAACCTGGTACGGCATATAGCGATGGCACATACTTTCTTTAACGTATTCAATGTGATCCTCTTGCTGCCCTGTGTGGGTCTGATTGCCCGGCTGTGTATGTTTTTCATTCCAATAAAGGATGAAAGCAAAGTCAAGATTCAGCACTTGGAGCCGCATTTGCTTGATACTCCCTCAATTGCACTGGAACAGGCTGTACAGTCGATTCGCTACATGGTCAAGGAAGCCTGGAGTATGGTTGACGGGGTTATTGGTGAAAATTTTCTGAACCTCAAGATAACCGAGGATGAGATTGAACACTATACAGACCGTGAAAACAAAATCGATGACCTGCAGCATGACATCACTGAATATCTGGTGCAGATCACGCGCCGTGAACTCACCGAGCACCAGTCCGAACTGGTGCCGCTGCTCATGCACTGCACTAACGATGCAGAGCGAATCGCTGACCACACAGCCAACATAATCGCACTGACGCAGCGCCTGGCAGAAAAGGAAAAACAGCTTTCCGAAGAAGGCAGGCGAGAGATCAACCGTTTATGGGAACTGCTGAGTGATCAGGCCCGCAATGTAGCGAAGGCCCTTGACGGTACCGACAGTAAAAAGATTGACCACGCCTTAAAAGATGAAAGAAAAATTAACCGCCTGGTGGACGAATATGAGGATGCGCATATCAAAAGGCTGCGTCAAGGGAAATGCAATGCCATGGCCGGCATCGTTTTTATTGAGATGCTTGGTGAACTGGAAAAAATAGGCGACCACCTGTCAAATATCGCTGAGCGGGCCCCGCAAATTCAGCAGCATTACATCAGTCTGGGCTGAATCAGGCAAATGCTGCCAAACCATCAGAAGCCCGGCTCCAACAACCGTAACGGCATTGCATTGAGTATTTATGCAATGCCGTTTTTCATTATTTATTCAAACTCTTGATGAATTTAAAATTGCAAGGACCGCCACTCCGACATCGGCAAAAACCGCCTCCCACATGGAAGCCATGCCCAGTGCTCCAAGGGCAAGTACAATGATTTTTACAGCAAGAGCAAAAGTTATGTTCTGCAGGACTATATTCCTGGTTCTGCCAGCAACATCGATAGCCTCGGATATCTTGACAGGGTCGTCATTCATAATAACAACATCGGCGGACTCAATGGCAGCATCGACCCCAAGTCCCCCCATGGCCACTCCAATATCAGAGCGGGTAATCACCGGGGCGTCATTTATGCCGTCACCTACAAAAACAACTTTGCCGAAGGCTTTATTTCTTTTTTCTATTTCTTCAAGCATATTTACTTTCTGCTCCGGCAGCAGCTCCGCATATACTTCATCAATACCCAGTGTGTCGGCAGTCCTGCTGGCTATGGCCTTGTTATCTCCTGAAAGCACAGCAGTCCTGGCAACTCCGTTTTCCTTCAGCAGCGCAATCGCTGATTTGGCACTGGCCTTGATTTCATCTGAAATAATTATATAGCCGGCATAAACGCCGTTTACCGCCATATACACAACGGTTCCAGGTGTCTCTGCAGCCGTATATTTAATTTCATGCAAAGCCATCAGCTTGCTGTTTCCGCAAAGGACTCTTTTACCGTCAATGGTGCAGTCAATACCGATTCCTGACTTTTCGTTGTATTCTTTAATCTGAGAAGTATCAATTTTACCGGGAAAAGCATCTTTGATGGAATTTGCAATCGGATGATCCGAATAGCTTTCAGCATAGGCCGCAAACTCCAGAAGTTCATTTTTATTAAAATCATTAGCCGATTTAATGTTAGTAACCTTGAAAACTCCTTTTGTCAAGGTGCCGGTTTTATCAAAAACCACTGTCCCGACCTTGTTCAGGGCTTCGAGGTAATTGCTGCCTTTTATCAGGATTCCTTTTCTGGAAGCCGAACCGATACCGCCGAAGAAACCCAGCGGAATAGAGATAACCAAAGCACATGGGCAGGAGACAACCAGGAAAATCATTCCCCGGTAAATCCATTTTTGAAAGCTGGTATCCTCCATTATCAGCGGCGGAATGATTGCCAGGCATAAAGCCATAAAAACGACAATCGGGGTATAAATTCGGGCAAATTTGGTGATAAAATTTTCAGTCTTTGATTTTCTGGCCCCGGCGTTTTCCACCAGTTCGAGAATTCTTGAGACTGTAGATTCAGAAAAAACTTTTTCAACTTTTACAATTAAAGGGCTTTTCTGATTTATGAAACCACTGTAAATTGTACTGCCTGGTTCCACTGAACGCGGAACCGACTCTCCGGTAATCGCTTTTGTATCCACGCCGGACTTTCCTTCAACAACTTTTCCGTCCAGCGGTACCCTTTCTCCTGGTTTCACCAGAATAAGTTCTCCGACGTTCACTTTTTCGGGATTTACTTTTTTGTATTCTGTATCAAATTTTAAATTTGCATAATCCGGCTTCAGGTCCATCAAGCTGCGAATTGAGCTGCGGGAACTGTCAACCGCCCGCTCCTGCATGAACTCACCAATTTTATAGAATATCATTACCGCAACGGCTTCAGGATATTGTTCAATGGATATTGCGCCTATTGTGGCAATTGCCATTAAAGAGTTTTCATCCAGAAAACGTCTGTTGAAAAAATTCATTACTGCCTTGTAAACAACATCATAACCGGAAAGAACATAGGCAGCCAGATAAAAAGAGATTTTCGCATAATCCGGTAGCTTTACAGTTAAAGCAATTACAAACAGGACTGCTCCGGCCGCAAAAAGTGCCAGTTTATTGATTTTTTTGCGCTTATCAACGCTCAGCTCGTCAGAGATTTTTATTTGCTTGACAATTCTTCCAGCACTTATATTTGCTTCTTTGATGACATCATTCAGTCCATAGTTGTCAGCCAGATCCACCAGCAAACGTTTAGAGCCGAAATCAACATGGACATTATTTATGCCGTTTATTTTTTTCAGCTCCTCCTCAATTTTATGTGAGCAGTCTCGACAGCACAAATCGGTGGCAACCAGTACCTGACGTTTCCGGCTGGATAAACTTTTTTCCTTTATGACTACTTCAGGCTCAATTTTTTTGACCACCGTGACTGCGTCTTTGAAAACCTTTTTGACATCAGCTCCTTCAGCAATTTTGAAGCTGAGGGTCTTGTTGAGGAAGTTGATTGAACAGTTTTCAATGCCTTTGAGTTGCTGAATCTTTTTTTCTATTTCTGCCGAACATTCAGCACATGCCAGACCTTGAAGTTCAAGCTGTTTATCATTTTTTGCTGCATCGCTCATAGTTACACCTGTTCGTTGATATGTTCGAACCCGGCTCTGAAAATATCCTTGATGTGTTTATCGTCCAGGGAATAATAAATAATTTTGCCGGATTTTCGAAATTTAACCAGTTTTTTGTCTTTAAGTATACGTAGCTGGTGAGAAATCGCGGATTGGGTCATGCCGAGAGCTGCAGTCAAGTCGCAGACACACATTTCAGAATACAGCAGGGCCTTTAAAATTCTGACTCTGGTCTGATCCGCAAACGCTTTGTAAAATTCTGCAAGGCCTGTGCAAATATTACTTTCAGGCAGCATTTCTTTAACTTTGCTGACGATGTCTGAATGTATAATATTACAGGAACACAGCTCAATGTCTTCTTTTATACTCATCGCAAACTTCTCTCTGTATGTTTATATATGAACATATATTCATATAAAGGCAATACAAGCAGACTGCAACAAAAAATCTAATAAATATTAGTTCATTAAAAAAAGCAAATATAAACAAGCAGGCATAAAAAAGAAAGGGGGCCGCTTCGGCCCCCTCTGAACGCATCAGAAGTTAGTATTCTGGCTCAACACATCTGTTTTCTGGTCTTTATCCAGGTTAACAGCTTTCGGCAGAGCCCACATGGCACCGGTTACCCCGTCAACTGCAAAGCCGACGATAGTTATGAAGTTACCCCAGTAAATAGGAGTGATCGTGGCGGCAAGAGTTCTTGACCGCATTTTTTTGCCGTCCATGCTTTTGAAAGTGTAAATTTCTTTTGTGAAATTTTCACTGGAAGCAGGCAGACTGACCAGCATCGGGGTTGTTCCCTGATGGACGTACTCGCCTTTACGGTTGTAAACCTTGAATTTCTGGTCAGGTTTGTCTGTCCTGACATCTACAGTGTAAACATCTTTTGACATTGCTGTTGCGCAACCCTGCAGAATAACTCCTGCGGCAGCGACACATAACAGTACGAGTGCTTTCTTCATGGCTTCCTCCAGATTTGTGGTTAAGGAATTATTGAATGCGGTCATTACTCCAGACCGCAGTACTCCCTAAAGCTTTATCTTGAAAACGTCTTCCATGATATTCCAGCGACGTTGTTTGTGACTGTCAGACTTTCCCTCGACCCAATATTTGTACATCTTATCAAGCTGATTATTTTCGCGCATAATCTGCAGCCAGTAATTCAGGAAATTTAGAAATTCCTGATCTCCTCTGGCCACCGCATAACCTACGCCGTAGCTGCGCAGCCTGGGTTCCGGTATGGCCACACCGAACTGCGGATACAGGATGGTCCAGGCAGAACCCTGCTCTGCTGACGTCAACAACAGCTGCGCCTGGGCTTTGCCTTCAAAAAATTCCCTTATATCCCTGATTTCAACAATGGTAGCCTGTTTCAGAAATTTTTTTACCAGAACAGCACCGATACCGCCCTTTTGAACAGCGATTCTCAAACCTGGTAAATCCTTGATTTGATTGAGGTCCCGGAAAAGATCCTTCTGATAGTCCTTGCAGACAAATGCCATGTTCAGGTGCATGTAAGGTTGAGTAAAATCCACCACCTGGATACGTTCGCTGTTGATGGACAGCCCGGATACAGCCAAATCGATATAATCATTTTCCAACGCCTGAGCGACATTATCGAATTTGAATGGAATAAAGCGGATTTGTGTGCAGTTCAGTTCTCTGGCCAGGCGATTGACAACATCAACATCAAAGCCAACCAGTTCTCCCTTTGGGTTAAAAAACGAGAACGGCAGTGACTGTTGATTATACCCAACCCGCAGCTCTTTGCGTTTTTTAATCCTGGCCACGTGGCCCTCCGGTGAGGCCTTGAATAAACGGCGCAAAACTGAATCCGGCGGGACTTTTTTCAGGACAATGAACTTCAGCGGATCTTTAACATGCATTGACTCAAGCATTTTCTTGTGTTCGTCAGTGGGTTTTAAAATGCTGCTCAAGGCAATTCTGGTCCCAGAAATTACCATTATTGTCGAAACAAAAATTATAGTCATGAAAATAATGAATTTTTTAAGCGAAAAGCGCAGCAGCCCCTGCAGCCAGCAGACACAAACCAGAGAAAATCCAAAAGTAAATGAAGCCGCCAGCATCGTAGCAAATTTGCTGATTATAACTCCGGCAACCAGGTAAATCTCAAAGAGGTCTCCAGGAATTTGAAATTGCTTTAGCAGAAACGGTATTGCCAGATTCAAACTGCCGAAAAGACTCAGCAGTCCGGTAAAAATAAAATTAAAATAACTGCTGCCGCTGATGGTATTGCCTGAAAACCAGCCGGCAAACAGAATAAAGCTCAGGCACAGCATCTTGCCGGCATCCGGAAAGTTATAAACAACCGGGACGAGAATATCTCCAAGTGAATCCGATTCGTCATCGCGAAGCCCGGCATTTTCAAACAGGGTACGGTTGTTCTGCTGGATTATCGGAATGATGACAAACAGGTTACCGGTAGCAAATGCGGTAATCAGAGCATCTTTTGAGACATTCAGCACCGATCTGAATTTGAACGGCGTAATCATCGCAATCAAGGACGGTACTATCAGCATTGTGAGCAAAGTTGATATTGTCAGATAAGTCACCAGATAAACCTGAATTCGTCCGAATTCCTGCAATGTCATGGAGCCGGCGGCATCAGCAGTTATAGCAAAAGTTCCTATCGGAGTTAATTTAACCATCATCCGGGCAACTTCACCAAGAGCCTTGCAGAAAATGTTCATTCCGTCGAGCACTGATTCCTTGCCTTTGATGCCGATCAGGGCAATGCCAACCAGTATTGAAAAAACCGTCACCGCCGGCACCAGATTGTTGGCCATGGCATAAAATGGGTTAGAAGGGATATAAAGCTTCAGGAAATCAATTTTCTCAGGTACAATCAAAGTGCTGGTACTGAAAAAACTGCTTGAACTCCAGGCAGGAAAACAGACCTGGGCTAAAAAAACATATATATACAAAATAGTATAAAAACAGACCAGTAAAATTGAGCCTTTCCAGGCCAGCCGCCGAAAGTCTTTGTAGTTTAAACTGCCGATACCATGGATAAGGGCAAAAAGGATATACGGCAATACTGTAATCTGCAGCAGGTCGACAAATGCTTTACCAATAACACCAAGAAAACTGCATTTTTCACCGAACAGCAACCCTGCCATTATCCCTAGAATCAGAGCAATAATGATAAGGTTCCCCAGAGACATTTTAGGGAGCTTGAGCTTCAAAATCTCCTCCATATGAAATCTATTAAGCAATCTCGCGAAATTTTTACAAATGCTTTGAACCTGCTCTTGAGTCGTATTTTGAGTTTACACTGCAGGTTGCCTGGCTGAGATATCCGGTGCCGGCTGACCCTGCATGTGAAACGCGTTTATTTCCCATGCTGGACTTGATTAAATCGAAGTGCCGAAAAGCGTTTCCTGAAACTCGCTGCAATATATAATTAAAATACAGTTAATTCAAATAGCAATTCTCATGCAGTTTTAAATATTATTATGGCCACAGCCAACCAGTCTGCACTCCATTCTTAACATAATCCCCCCAGTCAGGTTTGCCCCATCTCCGGTACTGGCGACTTCAGGGCTGTATGCGTACAAAGTTGCAATAAGGGAAAAATTGCTGAAATCTGAATTGATCGTCATACAGTAAAACTCAATCACTATAACTCGTTAACCTGAAATCTTTTAAACCAATCAGACATCTCCCCGCTATACAAAAAATGAATTACAATTACCAAAAAAAATAAACTGAAAAGTTATCTGGAAATTGAACATTAAACCGGATAATGCAGTCTTTAGAAATAGAATGTTTCCTCTCTCTCCTCCTTTTGCTGATCTCCCGATTCCCCAATCGGGAGATTTTTTTTGCCCGGAAAAATAAGACTGCCAGTCAGTTAACTCAAAACGGCCTGCTGATATGGGCTACATTGTCAACCCAGTCACGTAAAACATAGCTGCTGAAGTCGTCAAGGTTAAGAGTGTTTGGCACTGCTCTGATAGCTCTGAGTATATCAAAGTAATCAGTGGTGCTTTCCAGAACTCTTCGGACTGCATCCGAGACTCGAGAGGTATTTAACAACAGGTGATAAGTTACAATAATATCTTCTCCCCTGTGGCCCATTTTTGCTGCTGTCCAGAAGCTTGACACCGCTGCAACCGTTTTAAACCTTGAGGTATTCGGCCCAATTACAGGTGCTTGATCGTTAAAATAACATGTAACGAGAATAGTACCTAACCTGCCCATCGGAATACTGCTGTTGGATGCTGAAACAATACCCAGCGGTACAAACATTCCAACAGGCAGAACATGTACAATTCTTTTAACTTCTTCCGGATAGTGCTTCAAGGCAAAGCCATGAAAAGATATATTGAATTCTTTTCCAATCATAGACGTCTGATCAGGATGTGACCCTTTGCCGGTGATTACTGCGCAGATATGAACAGTTAGGTTTCCGTTTGCCAATACTTCTCCAATATTCTGAAATTGAGTTACCCCGGGCGTAATGCTCTGGCGCATGTGCCTTGGCGCAAGTTCTAAAGCGTGTTCACTCATGTTCACTATTAAAAGCCGTTGCCTGAAGTTATAACCATATCTGGTATAAACGCCAACCGCAGGGACTTCAGTAAGCAGCGGAAAATTATTGCTGACAGGGCGTTTCAGGAACCAAACCGGGGGAAGGCTCCATTGTTTGGCGTAAGTAATATCATAAGTGACAAGGCTGCCTGCTGAAATGTCAAATGCGTCCCTGCCTTGGACCTGAGACGATAACTTTTGTGAGATGAAGCACAGTAACAGAAAAAACGATAGCAGTAAAACAGTTTTCCTTTTCATTCTTCCCTTTCTCCGTGTACATTGTTTACAGCAGTTGTAATTTACAAATTAAAACTGTAAAATCAGTCTGATTGTAAAATTCGTGAGAAAATGGATTAGAATTAGCTCCCCCTTCAAAGCAGCCATTGCATAACACAATATATACCAACAACATAAACAATACAAGATGGAATATAATCTATTTTTAAAAAAGGCCATCAAACCGGCATGGTAAGCACTATGAAATGGAAAAAATGAACTATAATAACTGCAAGTTTTTACCTGGAAATGATATGCTGCTCGGTATTAAATTCAACAATTTACTGCTGTGTTGCCAGACGGCATTAATATTAAACAGAAAACACTATGAATCAAAACAACAAATAAAGTCAGCACTTATGTTCGTACAGTTGGAGTTATTTAGCGCTTTCACGTTTTTTGGGGATTGGAAATAAACTTCTGGCCTCTCCAAATCTGCCATCTTTATTATACAGGGAAAGACTTCCATTTGTTTCTAAAATAAAATACTCGCCGCAAGCGTCTCCTGCTTTATTATATCTAGTCTTTCCGTTAAATTGTGTTTTTGATAATTCATCAATATCCACGCTGCCATCTATGTAATTAGTTTGAGCGTATACCTTACCATTGGCATTATAAATTATTATCATAGGTTCTACACTGAGTGTATTATCAACCCATCGGCCAATTTCCTTATCATAATTCCGCACAATTCTGATATTTTTAAGCTTGTCGATATTTGATCCTTTAGCGACCCTGATTTCTAAATAAAAACCTTCAGGTTTAAAATGGGAGTAAGCCCAGGCTCCCTGATTTAAAGATATGCCTTTAATATAAAACAGGATCCAGAGCTTATTGAACTGCGTCCTGCTGCTACGCAGCTGCACAGCTATCTGTTTAAGTGTCTTTGCGTCAGTTGGCCCAGATAATTCTACTTTTAAATTATTTTTGCTCAAGGCAGTTTCAGGGTGCTCACTGATTATTTTATAACTTATATTTTCACCATCTACAGCTTTAATGAGGTAAGAATTTGCCGCAAATGTATTTACTGCTGCAAAGAAAACAACTGAAGCGAATAAAAATATATAGAACCTTGCCTTTCTCATCTCTTACTTTCCTAAATATACTGTTGTGAAATTTATATTTATTATTGAAGAATTTATTATTTATACTTTCCATCCGAAAAACAGGAAAAACCGGGACCCGTAAAATTTTTCCAGCTTCCCTCTCTTAAATTATCGCCGAAAACCTGATAGTACAAATATGGACATGGAATCAAGCCGACCTAATTTAAAATTTCGATTGAATATATAATGTAATTAGATATACATTTGTTTTTCACAAACAGAATGAGCCTGAAACATAATCAAATCAAGCCCGGGTAAACTCGAACTGCTCGGTATCAACCACATTTATAGGGACAAGTCTCGGTTAAAATCCGCCAGGTCAACCCTTAACTAAATTGCAGTCTTCCTGCATACTTGAAAACTATCGACAATAATGCGTATTATCATATGCATTGTTTTAAGTTTTTAAGGAGCTGGGAAATAAAAAAATGGTACGCCCGTCGGGATTCGAACCCAAGGCCTTCTGCTCCGGAGGCAGACGCTCTATCCAGCTGAGCTACGGGCGCATATTTGCAGAACTGTAATATAGTTTTCCATAACGATTTTTAAAGTCTCCAAACGCAAAAACTGCAGATTTTGATAAATGAGACTTAACACTCTTAAAAAACTCAGGCAAAATGGAAATGTTCAGACCTGAAAAAACTTATGTTCAAGGCAGAAACAACGGGTTTACCTGCTCGACCAGAATTGACTTGTTTAGAATAGAGTACAGTTTTTGCCGAAGATCGGGATTGAGTTCTGCTCCGTCATTCACAACCAGCAAATAATGCAGCGAGTCACTGCGGCCGGCTTGCTCGCTATCATTCCAGCTTAAAAGCCGATAGCCGCTTTCAGACCCAGAGTCAGACATCAGCACAATTTCATTCTCGGTATCCATAGGTTTATCAGTAACTGCAGGAGCAGCAGTAATACCCTGCAGATCAGAAACAATCAACATGTTTGAAGGCTTAAAGTAGTTTGGAATAAAAACCTCTGTTGGATAGTCTGATGTCTTTCCGCTCCAGATTAAAAGCATAAATTGCTTATCGCGAAGCATCCTGTATGAATCATTGTCACTAAGCTCCGCCCAGTTTAAAAGTTTGTTCCAGGCATCAGTCGCCAGCGTATTGTAGTAAAAACTGATCATATCGCCTTGGATACGACGTGGATACGCCCTGCAAAATACATATTTGCAATAATTATAATTGCGGCCATAATCTTTAACTACTGAAAAATCCTCTCCGTTCCAGGCATCTGCAGCGGTCAGTAATTTATCCGGATTGAAGTTCTGATATTCATTATGATGGTCGTAATAATAATCCCATTGCCATTGAGTCCCGGAGAGCGGCTGTACATAAAATCGCGGGCGGACGGGAGTTTTGCCATCAGCAGTTGTTTCCATTGCCTGATACATGGCGGCAAGCATTGCTGCAGGATCTTTAGCTCCGATCCCGCCGTTTGCCATACCAAATTCACTTACCAGAACCGGCATTTTCATATAACGCCCGAAATCACGGATTGCATCATAATTACTGAAATAACAGCCGCTGCTCGGGTTTGTGAAATTCCACGACCTGCGAGCCGCATCATACATATGGACATTTAAAACAAAACCGCGCTCAGGGATATCATCGAGCAACTTGCTGCCGGTAGCAGGACAGACAAAGCCGACATTGCTGTTCCAGAAGACCAGCGGTTCAGCGTACAATTGTTTGTTATACCAGCCACAGGCATCCATTACTCTTCTGCATTTATGGTAAAACGGCCAGAGTTTCTGGTTGGTCCATTCTTTTGGAGTGAGTCCATCCATACCGCCGTCAGCCGGTTCGTTGAAAGGGTCAACTCCGACAAGCTGCGACATCTCTTCCGGGCTGAGATTTTCTCCAATATAGCGTAAGGTCGCTTCAAGCTGAAAAAGAAAACACTCCTGTGGTTTCCGCACTCCGTTTCTGGTGATGAAATCAACATCATTCCAGAAATTTCTGAAAGCCAGCCGGACAGCGCCGTTGGTCAACAAGTGCTGTCCCCAGTTGGTACAGACCGGGCCGGCATACTCTTTAGGGTAGCCGCGAACTACATAATCAGGGGCGCCATTGCCGGTATGCCACGAATCCTGATTGAATAAATAACGCGAGTACAGGTCTTCATGATAATCAAGTAAAACATACATGCCTTTACTGACAGCCAGTTTTATTTGCCCCAGAATATCATCAAGATACTTGAAATCTATCCGGTCAACATCCGGGTTGACTCCTTCCCAGGCAATGCAGAAGCGTATTAAATTGGCTCCAGTTTCCTGTCGAATACGGTTTAAATCATTATCTGCGTCTTCCAGAGACCGGTAAGGCTTAAAGCCGCTTTCCGCCAGTTTGGTATTGCCGGAGATGTTCCAGCCCCGGAAAAAAACTTCCCGTCCGGTATTATCCCTGAATACCTTATCATCAGGATCTGCGAACTTGCTTTGCCTGCTTCCTGTAAAAATATCATTTACCTCACCGGTATTGCTGCAGGTAGCACTATGCGGCAATGCAGCCGCCGGGACACAGGTAAAGGCTGCAAATATACAACCGACTATCGGCAGTCTTGACAGATTATATTTCTGAAATAATGACTTCAGCTTTTCAAAGTTAACTGGGTTATTAACCATCATTAGAGTCCTGATATCAATATTTATTAGTATATATTGATTATATATCCCAACTGCTTATTGCGCAGGATCAAAATATATAAAATGAATAATTTCTGGCTTGAATTTCTCCTGGATTTCAAAAGCGGGTCATGGTTTTTACCGCCCGCTGCCATGAATCCTTTTCACGTCCGAGATTTTCATCCTTAAAGCGGCAATCGTTTTTTCTGATAAATTCCATTATATCCATGAGCAGTTCCCGGTATTTCCGGCGGTGTGATTTGACGATAAAGGCAAACTGTGCTTTGTCTGAAACATTGTCCAGCACCAGAATCAGATGAGTCAGGCACAAGCCGCTGCCAGCTTGGAGATTGTCCTTAAACTCCTCATCTCTAAGTCCCTCAACAAAATAATCCAGGAAATTTGAACTGTGTTTATCTAAATACTTACAAACGGGACAGGATTCGTGGGCAAGCCAGGCTTTCAGCTCACTTGCATTGCGCTTGCGGTATACAATATCCAGGTCACAAATCAGACTCTGAAGCTGCTCAAGATATAAGGTCGCAGTACCGACGCTGTCTCCGGCCTCCAGCAGTTTGGAAGCATGACATTGGCAGTAACCATGTCCGGAAAGCAATTCTTTGCGCACTTCAAGGTCATTAACTTTTTCACAAAGCAAGTCTCTTAAATACTGTTCAACAGCTGAATTCTCAAAATGACACAGTACACAGCCCTCTTGAGTCTTAAGCTTTTCTTTCATATCTATACAGCCGGGCTTATCCATTTTCCTTTTGCGAAAGAACTCAAGCATTTACTCCCTCCTCCATTAAATTATGAAATTCTGACAGATATAATTTAAAAGAAAAACAATTTAACAAAACTGCAGGTTTTTCAAGCAGCTCCGGTTTTGCTGATTTTTATTAATGCTTAAACGGATTGCCGAATTCGGCTTCCGTACCTAGTTCCGCCTCAATTTCAAGCAGCCGGTTGTATTTTGCAAGCCGTTCACCCCGGCATGCGGAACCGGATTTTAGCTGTCCGCTGCCCATGGCTACCGCGAAATCTGCCAGAAAAGAGTCTTCAGTTTCTCCACTGCGGTGAGAAATCAGACATTTCCAGCCGGCGTCCCGGCACATCCTGACAGCCTCTGTTGTTTCAGTTACCGTTCCGATTTGATTGAGCTTGATTAAAGCTGCGTTAGTAGTTTTCTCGCGAATACCGCGCGCGATGTACCTGGTATTTGTCACATAAATATCATCACCGACAATTTCCAGCTTGTCACCCAGTCGGGCAGTATGCTCCTTAAAGCCTTCCCAGTCGTTTTCCGCAAGGCCATCTTCAAGCAGGAATATGGGATACTTGGCAATCATTACAGTATAAAGGTCCGTCATTTCTGAACTTGTCAGAATACCACCACCTGATTTAGACAAGTCATATTTACCATCATGCCAGAATGAAGTCGACGCCGGGTCCATAGCTATACCAATATCTTCACCGGGAGCATAGCCAGCAGCTTCTATCGCCTCAACAATTATCTGGCAGGCTTCCTGGTTGGAGCTCAAATACGGAGCGAAACCGCCTTCGTCGCCTACTGAGGTAGCCAGTCCCCGTTTGTGCAGAATTTCTTTAAGGCAGTGAAAGGTTTCAGCATTATAACGCAGGCCTTCAGCAAAAGTAGGCGCCCCCATCGGGACAATCATATATTCCTGAAAATCAACACTGTTATCAGCATGTTTTCCACCGTTGATTATATTCATCATCGGCGCAGGCAGCCGCACCGCCTCGGCTCCGCCAAGATATTTGTAAAGAGGCATACCGGCGGAAATTGCCGCCGCCCGGGCAACCGCCATGGAAACTCCAAGAATGGCATTGGCTCCAAGGCGCGACTTATTTTCAGTGCCGTCAAGGGCTATCATCAGCCGGTCAATCTCAACCTGTCTTGCAGGGTCCATACCGCAAACTTCCGGAGCAATTATTCTACTGACGTTTTCGACCGCTTTCAACACTCCCTTACCGCCAAAGCGTTTTGGGTCGCCGTCACGTAATTCAACGGCCTCATTTTCTCCAGTTGAAGCTCCAGAAGGTACTGAAGCTGAACAGCAGGTGCCGTCAGACAGTGAACAGTAGGCTCTAACTGTGGGATTTCCGCGTGAATCAAGAATTTCCATTGCGTGGATAGAATTAATAACCGTCTTCATAATGTTTCTCCCGGTGCGTTTATTCTAATTTATTGTTAATGAATAAAAAATAAAAGGAAAGTTTTGAAATCAGCGCATAAAAACTCCTTTCTTTTTAATAAAAGGAGTCATCAGCCTACACCGGGCAGTTTAATCAGGTGAACTCCATCACCTTTGAAGCTATTATCTGATTATATCGCTTATCGCGGTAAAATCAACCGCAATCAGCATGTCATGACGACAACTGACAAAATTAGTTGCGTTGGGCTGCTCTTCTGCTATGTTGTTATATAAGCAATACTGCAACCAAGGAGGGAGTAATGTTCGTTTTTTTCAGTACGGCTGTTATAACTCTGGGAATTTTCCTGCTGCTTTGCGGTTCTATCATTTATTTTTTGAAAAAACCCGACTTAGCCAGTGGATTGCAATGCTCAGGCATTGTTTTAGTAGTTTTATCAATCCTGGTGGCATTTTTAACTTTAAGAACCGATTTTCGTCTGAACATACCGCTTTTTCCAGTTTTGAACATGGTCGGTTTTTTGCTGTTTTCTACCGGTTATTTAATAATGGCGTTGCGGCAAAAAAGACGGAATCAATAACCGTTATATATCCGTCTAATATTGTTTAATCTCAAAAAAAGACCTGAAGTGACGGATATTTGCCTGAGTATAAAAAAAAGGATGGTTAAACAACCATCCTTCCAAAATCATTAGATGGACCTACTTTGACTTGCTGGTCATTATCTTCAATATGGTTGAATCAGTATTTTTCATCCCTTCACATGCCAGCTTTCCAAGGTTATTGATAACTTTTTCGACATCATTTTCTACAATTCCCTGCTCCTGTGTAACCCGGATATTTTCAATAGCCAGCAAAGCAGCCTTGACCGCAGCGCTGACGGAAGAGGAAACTTTCAGTGAACAACTGGCCTTGGCCCCGTCACAGATAATTCCGGCAACATCACCTATCATATTCTCAATTGCGTATTCAGCCTGCTGCAGAGAACCTCCCAGCAGATAAACAATCCCCACACTGGAGCCCATTGCCGCCACTATCACTGCGCAAAGCGCACTGAGCCGATCAAGGTGAGCTTTTATGTGAATGGCGGTAAAATGGCTTAATATGAGGGCACGCAACAAAGTTTCCCGGTCAGCTTTTACCAATTGAGCTGTAGTAACCACCGGAACCGTAGCGGCAATACCCTGATTACCACTGCCTGAGTTAGCCATAACCGGCAGTTCGCAGCCATCCATACGGGCATCACTGGCCGCAGAACTATTGCGCATTACCGCGGTCATCAAATCTTCATGCAGCACACCCTTGTCGATATTACTCTGCATGGTTCTGCCTATTTTGAGCCCGTAATCATTTTTCAAGCCGGCATCAGTAATTTTTTCGTTCAGTTCAGCAGCCATCTCGATAAATTCAATCATTTCCAACGGGGCACTCATAGCAAAATTCCAGATTTCCTCAACCCGGGTACACTTTGCCAGGTGATGCAGGTATTCAGCATGCCCGGCATGTTCAGGATTACCGGTTTCAGCTGAAAAAATTACTTCGCCATTTTTTTCAATCTTAGTAATATTGGTATGTTCGTCTTCAATTATTACTGTAACATGGTCTTCTCCGGAAAAGAGGGTGCATTCCACATATAAAACGTGCGGCACATCCTTGACAGTAACTGAAACCCGTTCTTCATCAAGCATCTTTTTGGCGGCCTGGACAGTTTCAGGAGTAAGCGATTTAAGAACTTCCAGCAGCGCATCGGGATTACCCCCCAAAGCTCCAGCGGCAGCCGCGACCGGCAGCCCTTTCATTCCGGTACCCGGCACCCCAACCCCCATACCGTTCTTCATCAGATTACCGCTGACTTTGGCATCTATCTGATCAATTATCCTGTCAGCACCGATTTCCTTGGCCGCAGTTGCAGCTGCCAAAGCAAGAGAAACTGGTTCAGTACAACCAAGGGCAGGTACAACTTCTGTTTTTATGAGTTCAATATATTCAGGCCATTTATTTTCCATCAAACAAATCCTTAAGTTCAGAACCCGCTTTACGACACGGTTCAGTTAAATTTATTATTGCTAAAGCGAAAGACAAAAGATAATGACTGATTGTTCCAGTTAGCACAAGTCCTGGCAAACGCCTGCATTTTTGATTACTCCTGCACAGGTATTGTGTTAATGTCCTCTGACAAGATTATAACCGGAAAGTGATTTTTTTACAAACTGTCAATGATTTCTGCAGCAGTCATGTCCACAATTTGCGCTTTAAGGGCAGCAAAGCTGTTCGGCTTTAGCTTTCTGCCGAAGTTTTCAAAAAATACATTTTTTTCAGCCTTACTTGAAAAATTCGCTGCTGACCATTCACTCAGGTACCCCATACCTGTAGAAGTCAGCTTTGTATGGGCATAAGCAATCGCTGCACCTCTGATAAATTCAGCAGCATGCGGAGCCAGCGCGGTTGACTCAAAGTCATCAACCAGCTTTTGCCCTGAAATCTTCATCTCAGTTCCCACAATTACCGGAATATCCCGTTCAGCTGCCGCAGCCATTACTGCATTCAGGCATGCCACTTTTTTCGCTTTCAACTGCTGATCAGCAAAATTCCAGTTGCGGTCGGGAATAATATTGAGCATAGCGGCTCCGCGATCAATATGCATGTCCAGAAGCTTTTCCGGGTCAGCCTCACCGTCACTGCTGCCATCCAGCCAGGCCACAGTTGGAACAGCACCGCAAGCAATAACGAAAGCATTCATTTCTTCAAGAGCAGGTAATGATTCAGTGGCTGGCTGGACATAGCCGGCCCCGTCCCGTGTCATGGTTTTTAAACAAATAGCTGTCTCAAGCTTTACCGGATCAGAAACCAGTGGAGTTGCCTCTTCCAGAGGCACATTCAGTTTCTGCGCCCAGAAAGCTGTCCTTTCAGCTTCGTCTGTAATAATCTGTTCTGCTTTTTTCCGATAGGCGGCACATGCATGCCGCTCTGTGACATTGCCATAAGGGGTTAAATTCAGCAAGTCCTTCTCTATATTGAGTTCGACAGGTGAAAGGAAAATATTTACACGCTCGACTATCCCGACAGTACGTTCAACTGCCTTTTTCTTCAATTTCCTTAAAAAGGTCATTTGTTCTGCAGGAACATTGCTCCCGGTAAATCCAACTCCCATGTGATAAGCGATTCCCGGCTCTCCGGAACAATTTATAATCTTACCAGCCATGGCATCGACAAACACCCTGCTTTCAATACCGCAGACCGCCCTGACATCAAAACTGGAGGCAGCAGCAAAAAATTCATCTGCCCCATCTAATACATCAGAATCGACTATTCCTGCTGCAAACCAGCCTTTTTTAGCTGCCAGCCAGGCGATATATGAGGGAGAGAAACCGTAACCGTTGTATGAGCAAAAGGTGTGGCAATGCAAATTATAAGCTTCAATACTCTCTGCCGGTACTATTTTTTCACCTCTGCAGAGTTCCTGAATTTCAGCTGAAACATTAGAACGTTCCCGCAAGTTTTCGCTGTTCAGAGCAGCTTCAAAACACGCCATTTCCTTACCAGTGATCATCGAGTTCCCCAATTTTTTTTATTTTAAGAATGGAATATTTTGTTGTAAGCGTTAATATATTATAGAAGAGGAGGTTTGACAAACAGCATTAACCATTTCTTCTCAAAGTAGATTCAGCACATTCATCAGGAATCCTCTGAAGGTTGGCTTTCAATGTAAAAACCTGTTAACTTATCATTAACAGCGCCTTACACCACAAGCACACTTAGAGCAGCAGGAAGCTTTTTCGCGAAATCTGCAATTTTCAGAGGTGACGGCTATTTAACGGATTTTTTCCGTTTGATGCTTGAATGTCTAAATGACTTGCATTATTTTAAAAATAGTAATCATTACTAAAAACGGAATTTTTACCCATGAAATTCAGTAGAACAAGTCAAAGGCGCGTAATCTTAAGTGAATTGCGTAAGCTGAAATCGCATCCGACGGCTGACGACCTTTATACAATTGTTCGTGAGAAACTGCCTCAGATAAGCCTTGGCACAGTTTACCGCAACCTTGATCAGATGGCGGCAGCCGGCATTATTCAAAAACTCGAACTAAGCGGCCGACAAAAACGTTTTGACGGTAATGTCGAAAAACATTATCACATGCGCTGTCCGCATTGCGGGGCAGTCAAGGATGTCGAAAATGAGCGGCTGGCCGACGTTGAGAATATCTTGTCAGATGTTCTTGATGAACTTGGTGCTGACAGTTTCTGGATTGAATTCACCGGACATTGTAAAGATTGCAACAAAGCTGAAGCCGGGCTGGTCTAACCCTTAGCTTCTTTTACAACGGAAATTATTATTATTTAAATCGAACCAATTCGGAGGAAAAAATGGCTAGCATCAAAGGAACCAGGACAGAACAGAACCTCTTGAAAGCGTTTGCGGGCGAGTCTCAGGCCAGAAACCGTTATGGATTCTTCGCAGGACAGGCCAAAAAAGAGGGATATGTCCAGATTTCCAAAATTTTTGAAGAAACTGCTGATCAGGAGCGTTTGCATGCCAAGCGTTATTTCAGTTTTCTAGAGGGCGGTGACGTAGAAATCACTGCGGCTTATCCTGCCGGTATCGTCGGCACTACTGAAGAAAACCTGCAAGCTGCCGCTGCCGGTGAAAAGTTCGAATGGAGTGAGCTTTATCCTGGCTTTGCCGATGTGGCTGAAGAAGAGGGTTTTCCAAGTGTCGCAGCTGCTTTCCGCTCAATCTGCAAGGCGGAGAAGCATCATGAAGAGCGTTATCTTTCGCTGCTGAAACACCTTCAGGATAATGATGTTTTTGAACGCGATGAGGAAGTTTCCTGGACCTGTTCCAAGTGTGGTTATATCCACAAAGGAAAAACCCCGCCTAAGAAATGTCCAGCCTGTCATCACCCAATGGAATATTTCATCATTCTATCTGAAAATTTCTGATTTATTACTGGTATAATTAAAAATAACCTATTATGTTATAGGTGAAATCATGTTGTTATTGTTTTAACACTATGGAGGAGTACAAAATGGATTCTAAAAGACATCAGGTTTATAAATGCAAGCACAGTGGTCTTACCGTTGAAATTCTTACTGCAGCTGATGAATGCACCAAGCTGGAGTGCTGCGGAGAAGAGATGCAGCTGATGACTGAAAAAAATGCTGATACCGGCCAGGAAAAACACGTTCCAATTATTTCCGGCGATGAAAGAGGCGTTAAAGTTGTTGTCAGCTCTGTGCCGCATCCGATGACCGAAGAACATCATATCGTATGGATTGAAGTCCAGAACGGCCCGTGGGTCAACCGGAAATACCTTGATCCCACCGGCAAACCGGAAGCAGAGTTCTATGTGCCGATGCAGGATGGCCTCATTGTCAGAAGCTACTGTAATCTGCATGGACTCTGGAAAGGGTAATTTTATGCTTAGCAAAGAACTCGAAAAAGCTCTCAATGAGCAGATCAACTTCGAATTATATTCATCTTATCTGTATATGGCCATGTGCGGAGCGCTGCAAAGCATGAACTTTGAAGGAGCCTCCAACTGGATGAAAGTACAGGCAATGGAAGAAATGACTCACGCTGACAAAATGTTCAATTTTGTTTTTGAGCGTGACGGCAAGGTAATGCTTGATAAAATTGACTGCCCGCCGTCAGAGTGGCCTTCCATGTTAGCGGTTTACGAAGATGTTTATAAACACGAAAAAATAGTTACTGCCAGAATTTCCAATCTGATGGAGCTGGCGTTAAGTGAAAAAGATCATGCCACCAGCAGTTTCCTGCAGTGGTTCATCACTGAGCAGATTGAAGAGGAAAGCAATGCCAAGACCATTATCGATAAACTGAAAATGGCCAATAATGCACCTCACATGCTGCTGATGATGGACATGGAACTAGGCAAACGCCAGTTCACTATGCCTGCAGCGTCTGAACAGGCCTGATTAGAACGATATAGTGCAACAAACGACCCGCAAATTGCGGGCCGTTTGTTCTGCTGATTACACACGTAAACAAACCAGATTATTTTGAAGGAACAAAAGTAATGGAGAAATACCTTAAAGCCGTAAAACTGACCGATAAGGTTTACTGGGTCGGGGCGGTCGACTGGAATATGCGTTATTTCCATGGATACACTACCGAGCGAGGAACGACGTATAACGCTTATCTGGTTATGGACGAAAAAATTACTCTGATCGATACCGTCAAAAAAGGCTTCAAGGATGAACTCATGGCGCGTATCAGCTCTGTAGTCGATCCGTCAAAAATCGAATACATCATTTCAAATCATGCCGAAATGGATCATTCAGGATGTCTGCCGGAAGTGATTGAAGAAGTAAAACCGGCGAAAGTTTATGCATCCAAAAATGGAAAAAAGAATCTCTGTGACCAGCTTGGCGAAATGGATATTGAAGTGGTTCGCACCGGCGACTCCATTACTCTGGGCAATAATAAGTTTTTCTTCATTGAATGCCCGATGCTGCACTGGCCTGACAGCATGCTGTCATTCCTGGATCAGGAAAAAGTGCTTTTCTCCCAGGACGCCTTTGGAATGCACCTGGCTGGAACAAAAATCTTTGCAGATCAATATGATCCAAATGTTATAGAATGGGAATCCAAGAAATATTATGCCAATATCCTGATGCCCTATGCCCCACGGGTAATAAAACTGCTTGATGAAATTCCTAAACTGGGCCTGGATATTGACTTGATTGCTTCCGATCACGGTCCACTGTGGCGTAAGGATATCAACTATATTCTCGATATGTACCGCGAATGGTCGATTATGCCGCCCAGGAAATGTGCGCTGGTATTTTATGATACCATGTGGGGCTCTACAGAAAACATGGCCTATTCAATCGCTGACGGGCTGCGTGATGCCGGAATTGACACTGAAGTTGCCTGCCTGCAGAATGTTGACCGCAGCAACATAATCACCAAAATCCAGGATGCCGGAGTAATAGCTGTCGGCAGCTCAACAATTAACAACAATTATCTGCCGACTATGGCTGACGTGCTTTCCTATTCCAAAGGGCTCAAGCCTAAAAATAAAATCGGCATGGCTTTCGGCTCCTACGGCTGGAGCGGGGAATCCATCAAGAATATTGCAGCTGAACTCGAAGAAATGAAAGTTGAACTGGTCGAAGATAATTACGTCGTTAAGTACGTTCCGACTAAAGAACAGTTGGAAGATGGATACAATCGTGGTATGCGCCTCGGCAAGACCCTGCTGGAGCGAATTGCCGCATTCGAAGCAAATTAACCTTATTAACTCAGTATAAAGGAGTACTACAAAATGAAGAAGTACGTCTGTGACTTGTGTGGCTACGTGTATGATCCCGCTATCGGAGATCCTGAAAACGGCATCGAACCTGGAACTTCATTCGAAGACCTTCCAGATGACTGGGTTTGCCCTGAATGCGGCGCCGGAAAAGAAGATTTCTCTCCGGTAGACTAAGGTCAGATAATGTCCGGTTGATACCGGGCAATAAAATTTTTTACTCTGCAAGACTGTCCTGTGGGCAATCATGCAGAGTTTTTTTATGTAAACCGCCTGTAAAATTTGCAAGTTAAGGCATCTTATATATATTTAGCCTTAACCAAAGTAAACATTTAATATTTTTTATTTTTACTCAAATTCTATAAAGGTCCAATTTCCACTTGAACTTAATATTGTGAGAAAGCACCATGCTGACTATCTGGCGCAACAGTTTCAGAAAAAATAATGCCGTTTTAAACACAGGCTTCATGCTGAGCATGGTTTTTCTCTGTTTTGTCATTTTCATCATGCCGCCGCTGCTTTACGCTGTTGGCTGCCGGGGACTCTCTCTGTCCTGCCCCTGCCTGGTTGTTATCGCTTTGCTGCCGCCGTTGTTATTTATAACTGCAACAATGATCATTCTGCCAGTTAAATACGGCTTTAAGCGCACAATCCGGGGTATCAGAATGCGGCGCTGGCGTTTTTCTATGATTTTTCTAAGTGTAGTAACAGCACTGGCTTTGATGTTCTTTCTGGCGCCATTGACCATAAGTTTCAAAGCTCTGCTCATAAAACTCGGAATACCGGTGCAGGAGCCGATTTTTGTCCAGCTGCTGCTGCATGCTTCCGGCCCTTGTCTGTGGATGCTGATCTTTGCAGTAACAGTACTGGCTCCAATAGCAGAGGAATTAATGTTCAGGCGGTTTATATTTGCTTTTCTGGTCCCGTATATCGGTTTTCTGCCGGCGCTGGTTTTCACTGCCGGACTGTTTGCTGCGGTGCATAATTCACTGCTGCAGCTGCCGGCACTGTTTATACTGGGGATTGCCTTCCAAATGACCTACTTGTACTACCGGTCCATCTGGGGCGGGATTATTTTGCATTCCATTAACAATGCCACGGCTGTGGCAGTTCTGCTTATCAGCAATTATCTGGGGCTGATCCAGTAACCAGTACAGCCCCGGATGATTTATTTTATTCCATATATTTCGGAATATTTATTGCTGAGATACTTGAGATAGGGCTCGGGATCAATATCAGAGCCGGTAACCCGTTTTATGAGATCACGGGGTTCAAATTTTCTGCCATGGCGATGCAGTTTTTCCTTAAGCCACTCTCGAAGAACCTCGAAATTGCCTTGTTCAATCTGCTGCTCAAGCTGTGGATTGTCATGATTGACACATTCCCAGATTTGTGCTGAAATCATATTGCCCAGCGCGTAAGTCGGAAAATAACCGACCAGACCGGCGGACCAATGGACGTCCTGAAGACACCCTAAAGCGTCATTTGGAGGCGTAATGCCCAGATATTCACGCATTTTATCATTCCATGCCGCCGGCAGGTCATTCACACTTAAATTGCCCTCAAGAATGGCTATTTCCAGTTCAAGGCGCAACATTACATGCATATTGTAAGTAGCTTCATCAGCCTCAACCCTGATAAAACCTGGAGTGACCTTGTTGATTGCCTGATAAAAATTTTCCAGAGAAACCGTATTCAACTGTGGAAAGAACTTCTGAATTTTCGGATAAAAAAATCTGAGAAACGCCCTTGACCTACCGACTATATTTTCCCACATTCTTGACTGAGATTCATGGATTGCCAGTGAGGCACCGGTTGCCAGCTGGGTGTATTCAAGAGACGGCGAAACGTTCTGCTCATAAATCGCGTGCCCGGCCTCGTGCATGGTTGAATGCAGCGCCGTCAGGGTTTCAGGAGAAACTGCGGTGGTAATGCGGACATCATTCAAACTGAAAGTGGTTGTAAAAGGGTGAACCGCCTTATCCAGCCTGCCTCGACTGAAATCATAGCCTATAGCTGCTGCGGCCTTGACACTCAGCTCCCATTGGGCGTGAGGGTCAAAGTGATTGCTGAGGCACTTGCAGTCAGGAGCAGGTCGTTCTGATATCGCTTTTATGAGTTCAACCTGCAGCGGCCTGACTTTTTTAAAAATCTCTAAAACCGCTGCAGTTTTCATACCCGGCTCGAATTCCTCAAGAAGTGGGTCGTAAACATGGTCGTAAGGAGCAAAAAAACCACTGTACTGACGACGTAAATCAAAAATTTTCTGCAGTGATGATTCAAAAAGTTTAAAGTCGGATGCGGCTTTAGCCTTTTCCCAGGCCACATGCCCGGCACTGGTGGCATGAGCGAACTCCGCAACATATTCGGCTGGCACTTTACACTGCCTGTCGTAATCGCGTTTCACAACTCTCAGCAGACACGCATCGTCTGACTCCGGGTCAAGATTTTTACCCACTGCTTCACACTCTTCCAGTAAAGCCCCGGTTTCATCAGCGATAAATTTTTCATGTGCCATACGGCTTACCAGCGCAGTTTGTCGAGCTCGCGATTCGGCCGCTGCATGCGGCATATTTACCTGCTGATCCCAGTCCAGAACAGCCGTTATCCTTCTCAAATCATATGATTCCGCAATCAAAGCCTTGAGTCTTTGCAATTCTTCCTGCATATTTTTCTCCATTTTCCAAGAATGTTTTCTGATACTGCCACAGTTGACAGATTTAAATAAGCCTTCCGATAAATGCCGCTACAGCAAACTCTGTTCTAAGTGGTCGTACGCCAAGGTGTACCGGACGGCAGCCATGTTTTTCAAGCAACTCAACCTCATAGTCTGTAAAGCCGCCCTCAGGTCCGATACACAGCGTCACCGGTGCCTCCAGATGAGCCGGACAGATATGATCGCTTTGCGGGTGAGCAGTCAATCCCAGAGAATCCTCCATGATACCGGATAGTTCATCTTCAACAAACGGTTTAAACCGGCGCTTGAACTGAATATTTGGCATTACGGTATCACACCCCTGCTCAAGTGCCAGCAGTACATGCTCTCTCAGCCCGTCAGGCTTAACCAGCGGTGAAGTCCAGTAGCTTTTATCCACTTTCCAGCTTTCAATAAAATAGATATCTTTGACCCCGGCTGACACTGCTGCATTCACCACCTTTTTAAGGGTCTTGGGGCGTGGCAAGGCACAAATTAAGGTAATTGGCGCCGCCGGTGCCGGAAACTTATCCAGCTTAACCCGCATAGAAAGTTCATTTTCGGAAATTTCAGTAATCACCCCAATGCCGAGGTTTCCGTCAAGACGACCAACTTTAACCTTGTCTCCCAGACCGCATTTCAGGATCCTGGTAATATGTTCAAAACGACGCTGATCCAGGCGAACCATATCAGCTTCGACAAAGTCACCTTCAAAAAGCAAAATCAGATTCATAACAAACTGTAACCTCCTCTGTTAGCACAAGTGTCGTTTACTTGCACGTTGTTATGTCGTTTTTTGAGTTTAACCTGCAATTATCAAGCACTCAGGTTTTCAGGGACTAAGATTATTCCCCCTCGAAAAACTATTAATCCGGCGCCCTGCAGAATAAAGCCTTTGAAATTGCGCCTGTTGCGGGCTTTATTATGCACGTGCTGAGACAAATATTACAGCATGTCGTTAATGATTACAAGCATTTAACAAGTTACTGCTAGTAATGATTCACTCAGAATAAACTTAATGGCTTAAAAACAGGCTTTACCGCTTATTGCAGGGAAATAAATATGATAGTTGGTTTGGGAACAGATATTGTCAGCATTGCCAGAATTCGTGACCTTCTGGAAAAACAGGGAGAAGCTTTTTTGCAGCGCGTATTTACACCTGCAGAACTGCTCAAAGCGGACTCCAAGCGCGATCCTGCGGAATTTTATGCCTCCCGCTGGGCTGCCAAGGAAGCAGCTTCAAAAGCTCTGGGCTGCGGTATTGGGCTGCGCTGCCGCTTTCGCGATATCTGTGTCAGCAACGGCCAGTCGGGACGTCCTCAAATAAAATTTTCCGGTGCCGGAGCTGAAACTGCCGCTGCCCTGCAGGTAGAAAACATTCATGTATCGCTCAGCCATGAGCGCGAACATGCTATGGCTACAGTTATTCTTGAAAATTAAATTTATTAATTAACCCTGCCCATTTCATAGTGCCCTTTGACTTCCTCATCAGGCAGTGCCCGGCGAAAAATAAGCAGTTCATCTATTCTGCCTTTAAAGCCGAAACCGGATTGACAATGATCCGGAGTCGGTCTTGTGCTGCCAAAACGCTGAAACTTCATGCCTCCAAGCCAGATAACTGAATCAACCAGAATGGTTTCAGCCTGAACTTCTTCACGGTCTCTGGACATTTTCTTACCATTAACAAAAAAATCAACTGTTTTTTGATTGCCAACTACCTGATTCCTGATTGTAAGCATTATCCATTCATGCTTATCATAAGTAATTTTTTTTCCGCTTTCACTCCTATCACCAAACCGCGCCTCATAACCGGAAGCCTGTAAGTCAAAAGCAGCTCGGCAGTTAGTGTTTTTACGATTCCACCACTTGCACTGATTCAAGTACAATTGCCCAAAATAATTTGGTGCACTATACTGGATAAGCCCTTTTGTCAGCAACGGACCGGCTGAGCTTGGAAAATCAAAGCATACCCACAAATTTATTGTATAGCTGTCATAAGACCCCAAACCACAGGAAGGACCTGTCGAAATTTCAACATAAGAGAAATGTCCAGGAAACAAAACTGCTTTTTTCCTGCCGGGCCAGCGTCCTTCTGTCCATTCACAGTCACCAACCAGTTTACCTTCAAAGCGAGTAGCGTCATATCCTTTGAAGGCAGCTCCCTTGGCTGAATTAGTTATTTTCCCCCTGCCGTCCTGAAAGTTCATGTTTAAAACGCAGGCCGGGTCATTACTGCATTGCCGGTTAAAGGACAGCCAGCGAACAAATCTGGCCTGATCACGGCTTTTTGCAAAAGCCGGCATCAGCAAGTCAGTAATAACCGCTATAATGGCGATAGTAATAAGTAGTTCTATTAAAGAAAAGCAGCTTACTTTCTGTGATGATAATACCCTGAACATCAAAATGCTGTTCCGTTTTTTAACCAGAATGTTTCCGGGTTAGATGATGCGATCACTACTGAATTAAAGGTTATAATTATTTATTTTATATTATTTAAATTAAATTTCAAGTTCAAACAGCCGGTTATCGCCCCTTTATCTTTAAATTAAATACATTTAAACAAATTAATTATCATAACAGCAAAAAAGCCTGCTCCGGAATGGAACAGGCTTTGAGCTTTAAAAAAGCAGGTAATCAGCAGCCGTATCTGGCAGTATCGCCGAGCATCTCTTCAATGCGCAGGAGCTGATTGTATTTACAGATGCGGTCAGTTCTGGACATGGAACCGGTTTTGATCTGACCAGCGTTAATCGCCACAGCGATGTCAGCAATGGTAGTATCTTCAGTTTCACCTGAGCGGTGTGAAACAACCGCGGTGTAACCGGCTTTATGTGCCATCTCAATAGCATCAAGGGTTTCAGTCAGAGTGCCGATCTGGTTCACCTTGATCAGGATAGAGTTGGCAGCGCCCATGTCAATACCTTTTTTCAGGTACTCAACGTTGGTCACAAACAGGTCATCGCCAACCAGCTGACATTTGTCGCCGATCTTTTCAGTCAGGATCTTCCAGCCATCCCAGTCGTTTTCATCCATACCGTCTTCAATAGAGTCGATCGGATATTTGCCGATGAGTTCAGCCAGGTAATCAGCCTGTGCGGCAGCGTCGCGTTTAGCGCCTTTGTCGCCTTCAAAGATAGTGTAATCATAAACACCGTCTTTACAGAATTCAGATGACGCGCAGTCCAGAGCGATTTTAACATCCTGGCCAGGCTTGTATCCGGCAGCGTCTATTGCAGCCATGATACTGTCCAGAGCTTCTTCTGTTCCACCGGCAAAATTAGGAGCAAAACCACCTTCGTCACCAACAGCAGTACTTAATCCCTTGTCATGGATAATTTTCTTTAAAGCATGGAAAACTTCAGCACCCATGCGCAGGCCTTCGCGGAAACAGCAGGCGCCAACCGGACGAATCATAAATTCCTGAAAAGCAATGGGAGCATCAGAATGAGAACCACCGTTGATAATATTCATCATCGGAACTGGCAGAGTTTTGCCGTTTGTGCCGCCAATGTAGCGGAAAAGAGGCATATCAAGGTAATTAGCAGCAGCGTGTGCGCAGGCCAGGGAAACACCAAGTATAGCGTTGGCACCAAGTTTCTTCTTGGTCGGAGTTCCGTCAAGCTGCAACATGGCCTGGTCAATGCCGACCTGGTCAAGAACATCCATACCTTCCAGCTCTGGAAAGATTTTTTCGTTCACATTTTCAACCGCTTTCAGTACGCCTTTACCACCGTAACGTTTTTTGTCACCGTCACGAAGTTCAAGAGCTTCGTTCTCACCTGTTGAAGCGCCGGAAGGAACTGCAGCAGAACCCATTACACCGCTATCAAGGGTTACTTCCACTTCGACTGTAGGATTGCCGCGAGAGTCAATGATTTCACGAGCATGGATATCATAAATTGCTGACATCGCTAAACTCCTTTTCTATTTTGTTTTATGGTTTAGAATCCAAAAGTGTTTCCTAAAGAAGAGTAAAGATATATCAAAATCTCTGTATTTCAAAGGGCTTATGCCGAAAATTGGGTTATAATTTTATTAATATGCTGCCATGCCCCGATGCAAAGGTTTATTCAAATCGCTGGGGATTGGAATATAAAGGCTTTGAAGGGGCTTTGCGGGTACTGAAACAGCCAGGACAATATTTTACAGCAATGGCTGAAATTCACATATTACTTCCCCATATAAGTCACAGCGGCAGTTTTCTAATATTTTAAATTCGTTGCTGCAGAAACCGGCAACACCGTCTATTGTGACCAGACATTAATACTGCAACAGAAATTCAACACTTTAAGTCAAACATAAAAAGTAACATTGACGGATTATTATTTATTTATAAAAAACCAGTTATGAATATTGACGGATTTATGATCTGTCAATCCGTCACTTGCCTTACAGGATAATCTCCCATTGGAGGGTTCTCTCAAAAGCTGTTTATTGAAAACTTCGGCATAAAAACTAAAAAAGCGGCAACCGTATAGGTTGCCGCAACTATATACTTACTTAGTCGAGAGTGATTGCAGATACCGGACAAATATCAACACAAGCGCCACAATCGACACATTTATCATTAATATCTGCCTTGCCCTCAATCATTTCAATTGCTTCAACAGGGCATTCCCCGACACAGGCTTCACAGCCGATACATGTTTCTTTGTCTACTAATGCAGCCATTTTCTATACTCCTCATTCGTTGATGGTAAAGGGCATAAGCCCATAAGGAATAAATGTACAGACTAACTGCTGCAAAATCAAGTTTTAAAAGAAAAAAATATCTACAATTTAAAGATATGCAACACTTTTTCCAGCAACAAGTTCCGGAGGAAAAACCTTGTGAATATCATTTAGTTTTTTATTTTTAAGCAGGCACACTATAGATTCAGCGGCGGCAGTCCCGATAATTTTCTTATGCTGCCTGATTGTAGAAAGACGAGGCCGGGTATACTGAGTAAATTCCATATCATCATAACCAATTACAGAAATATCTTCAGGAATCTTAATATGATTTTCCGGAGCCCGATTGTAAAGTTCAAGTGCGACATAGTCACTGAAGCAGAAAACTCCGGTAAAATATTTGTGTTTTTTAAGAAAATCCTTGACCGTTTCAAAAAAGTGCAGCTCAATACCGTGAGCAGCACAAAAATCTTTGCAGGCAGCAGCCCGGGGAACTTCAACATTTCCAATATAAGCTATGCGCTTGTGACCTTTTTCAAAAAGGCACTCCGCTGCCATGGCGCCACCAGCATAATTGTCATTAAAAGCACCCGGAACTCCTTCTATACACTGATTTATAGTCACAACTGGAAGCCGGCTTTGAAGCTTTCTGAGGTAGTCATGGTTATTGGAGCTTCCGACAACCGGGCTGATCAACAATCCGTCAATGCCCTTATTCAGCATAAATTTGATTGACGCAAGTTCGTTTACAGCATCTTCACGGGATACCGATAAAATCATATGGTAATTATCTCTGGTAATAGTCTCTTCTATACCGCTCAGGATATTCAGCCAGAATGAACTCTCAATCCGGCTGCTGATTATAGTTCCGAGCAGGAGGGTACATTTTGATGCTATTGCCCGGGCATGGATATTCGGAACATAGTCAAGGTCTTCAACAGCTTTTTTGATTCGCTCGCAAGTAGCGTCTGCGAGGTGGTATTTCTTTGCTTTGCCATTGATGTACATTGAGGCGGCTGTTAAAGAGACGCCTGCTCTGGCTGCGATGTCTTTAAGTGTTATCTTCTTTGTTTTTTCGGGCATCCTGTTTGGCCTTTTTTTGTTCAAGCTGTTTACTGCATTCCATCAGGCAACGAGGCAGATGGTAACAAGTTTTCCATTTTCCTCCCTTGAGCATATGAGTTGGCTCTCCGCTACGGTTAAGATAACCGAACCACTCTCCATATGCCGAATCAGGGAAATGTGACCAGGTCCATTCATCAATCTCTTCAAACATTCTGGCAAACCGTTCCTCTCCGGTATAGTTCCAGGCATATGCCGCTGCAATAAGAGCTTCACAATGCACCCACCAGAGTTTCATATCCCATTGCAGTTCAATATGCGGCTTGCCAAGGGCGTCCATAAAATAGTATATCCCGCCGTATTCTCGGTCAAGTCCAAACTGGTAAGTTTTGTAAATATAATCACAAATATTGCGAATCTCACCGTCTGAAAGCTCGTTTTCAAGTAATTGAAGCAGGAACCATAACGATTCAAGTGCGTGTCCCGGATTGAGCGTTCTTCCCTCACAACTTTCCAGGTCAAAACTGCCGTCAAGGTTTATATTCTCAAAAAACATCTCTGTTTTCCTGTTCCAGAAATCTTCAGTAACTATGGTCAGTGTTTCTCTGGCATTAACCTCAAATTCATCAGTTTGTAGATTTTCCCGCATTACCGAACCAAGGTTCGTGATCATCATGTAATGTCCGAAAGATTTACGCTGCGGCATTCCGCTTAAGGCTTTGTTCCATTGCCCCTTCGGGTTAGAAATCCGCCTCAAGTAACTTCGCATTGCGCTTTCCGCTTCTATTTTACACTTACTGTCTCCGGAAGCAGCAAACATAGCGGCTGCCCCCATGGCGGCAAAACAGTCGGCATAAATATTAGAGGGAGCCATTGCCGGGACTCCTTCCCGATTTAACGCAAAATAATACGAGCCATCAGGACTTTTTCCGTGCTCAGTCAGAAAATCATATCCAGCAGCAGCCAGATCCACCCACTTTGAGTTGTCATAAATACGCCCAAGAGTGGCAAAAGTGTAAACAATCCTCCACTGCATCCACATATATTTCATTGTGTCATAAACCGTACCGTCGCGATCCAGAGAAGTAAAATACCCGCCATGCTGGCGGTCAACACAGTTTTTTTCCCAGAACGGAATTATTGAATTGAATAATTCGGCCTTATAACGTGCCGCTGTTTTTTCAAGATTCATGGCTTTTTCCAGGTGTTTTATGTAACAGTAATGTATCACACTTTGATGGTTTTAATATTCTATACCGCATATGCTGGAATAACAAGCTTTTACTAAAGTGTTTTAGTATAGTTTTTTTTACTTTCCGCAAAAGCGGTGGTATAATATTATGAACATTGCTTCAGAAATATATTAGTAATAAAACACCTCAAACCATAGCCTTACGGACAGCTCTAACCGGATTGCAAAGGCAATTGAACAAATGATAAAAAAAATTAGAAAAATCATCCACATTGACATGGACGCCTTTTACGCTGCAGTTGAACAGCGTGATAATCCAGAACTGCGTGGCAAGGCCGTCATAGTTGGGGGAGATCCTGAGAAGCGCGGTGTAGTCAGCACCTGCTCTTATGAAGCACGAAAATTCGGCGTCCACTCCGCCCTGCCCGGAAAAACGGCAAAGCGGCTTTGTCCTCATGCTGTTTTTCTGCCGGTTAACATGAAAAAGTACAAAGCTGTCTCGCAACAGATAAGGCAGATTTTTTCAGAGTTTACTGACAAAATTGAACCGTTATCTCTGGACGAGGCTTTTCTGGATGTTACCGAGAATAAATTTAAATGCCCTTCAGCTACCATTCTCGCCCTAAAAATAAAAGAGCGTATCAGTCAGGTTACCGGCTTAACTGCTTCAGCCGGAGTTTCATTTAACAAATTTCTGGCAAAGGTAGCTTCCGACATGAATAAGCCGGACGGCCTGACCGTAATCACTCCCGCCGAAGCAGAAGCCTTTCTTGAAGACCTGCCAATCGAAAAGTTTTTCGGAATTGGTAAAGTAACTGCGGCCAGACTGAAAAGCATGGGAATCAGCCGGGGACGCGATTTAAAACACTTTGAGCTTGGCGACCTGATTGAGCGGTTTGGCAGTAAATCAGGGGAGTACTATTATAATATTGTGCGCGGCCATGATGAACGCGAGGTAGAGTCCGAGTGGGAACGCAAATCTCTGGGTCGTGAAACTACTTTTCAGGAAGACATCTCGGACTTACGTCAAATCCATAAGGTAATCTACGAATTATCCGAGGAAGTTTCAGGCTTGCTCAAACGCTATGGCCTGCAGGGCAGAACAGTGACGGTAAAAGTACGCTATGAGGATTTTAAAACCGTAACCCGCAGCCAGAGCTTCAGCAACCCGATAAATGAACTTGAGTTTATTTTCAGCACCTCCCTTGAACTGCTTTCAAAAACTGAGGCCGGAAAACGCAAAGTAAGACTGCTTGGTGTGACCTTGTCAAACTTCCCTCCGGATTCAGAGCGTTCGGGGCCGGTGCAGCTGGAATTCCCTTTTTAGGCAGTATGTCAAGACACGCTGTCCGGATCCAGAAGCGCAACATTCTGCCCCAACCTGAAAGTTGTATTCTGAATCAGGTCAGAGTCCATTTCCGGCAGTACTTTAAGCGGAAATTTTGCGTCAATCGTGACATCCAGAGAACCGTCATCAAGCTTTTCCCAGCGGATTTTCAGACGCCCGTAACTGGTTGGAAGCGTCGCCTCCGCCCAGTCCATTGAATCAATTGCCGGGTTGAAATAAATTGTAGAATAACCCGGTTCGGCAACTCTTACGCCTACCGCTTCACGCAGCAGGAAAACATTTGGACACACCGAACTGCCGTGATAAAAGTCCATCATAGTAATTTCAGGCCTGTCCGGGACTACCTTCCATGCCATGGCAGTTTTATCAATCCGCCTGGACCAGAAGTCCTTCAGATAACGCAGCCCCCAGTGTGACTGATCCATGGCAAAAATTGTCTCTAAAAACATAAAATGAAAATACAAATCAGCACTTTGGTCAGGGACTTTTGAGAAAGGCTCGTTAAAATTGAAAAAGCGGTAGAAAATATTTTCGAATTCACGGGTCTGAGCAACTCCTGAATAGAGTGCGATAAAATTGCTGAAAGCGTCGGTAAAATCAGCAGCAGCCAAATTATTATTGCTGAATGCGTGTGCCTCCCGGTTCCAGTTGGTCTTTTTGATCTTCCTGGCTATTTCCGAAGCCATCCTGAAACATTTCGCCTGCGTTTCCGGCCGACTGGCTTCCCGATAGATCTCTCCGGCTGAAAGCAGAAAACGGCAGTATAGTGAATTGATATCAGTACAGATACCGCGCTTATCATCGGCGTGGTTATTGATAGGGCAATCAAAATGAAAAATCCGGTCAAAATCTTTCAAGACTCCAGCTTCCTCATCCAGCAGCGATTCAAAAAATTCAAAAACCAGATCGACATGCGGCAGCATTTTTTGCAAAAAAGAGCCATTGCCGCTGTTTTTGTGGTGAAAATTAATCCATACCGGCAACAGAAACAGATGCGTTACCTGTGAATGTATTAAACCGTCAAAAGACATCGCCGGAATATTACCGTTTTCAAACTGGGTCTCGACAAACTTGCTGAGTTTCACTTCTGAAAAATAGTTATCCCCAAATGCCGCAACCGTATTACATGAATGGAAATATAGATCAGCCAGACAGTTTCCGTCAAAAGACCTCGGGTCCTCCTGGCATATATATGAGTTTCCACGCTGAATTGCGTTGCAGCCAACTTGCCAGATCAAATTTAATTCCTCATCAGAGCACTTAAATGAAGTAGAAGAACGCTGAAAACGGAAAAACTCTTCAAACACTAACTGAAAAATAGACACTTTCTTCTTTATACGCCTGCCTGTAAGCATAATATAGCAGACTTCCTCAGGCTTAAACTTGATAAATTTATTCAACCCCTTTCTGCATATTACCGTGTGAGTGCTTTTAATGCCGTGAACACAGCTGGGAAATCCATTTTCATCAAGGTAATGCCCGATCGTGATGTCGATAATGTCTCCTTTTGACCCTTCAAACTCAAAGTGTGGGAATCCGTACTTCAAAGCATCCATTTTCAGCAGCAGGTATTCTCCGTTCCGAAGCTCCATAGTTGGACTGCTGTCAGTCTCAGTAAACACACTGTACCGCAGACATGATGAAATATCTACAGCATTTTCAAAAGAAGCGATAAAAGCAGTTGACTCGAGACGCTCAAATGAGACCGAAGGCGTTGCTTCATTGAGCGGCATTTTGAGCGGACCGGCAATATTCCAGGCTAGCGGAGCATCTTCAATGGTATCTTGAAACAACCTGAGGTCTTTCTCTTTGTATGACGGAAAAACCAGCATAAATCCCATGCTGTTTTCAGTAACATTCTGCAGAACCAGGAGGCGGTTCCAGCCGCCTTTAAGCTTGAGGTCAAGCTTTACGCGTTTACCATTGCGAATGGAACAGGTCTGCTTGTAAGCCTTTTTAACCAATTTATTATTGCAAAATAATTTATAGGAGTCATCTGCAATAATTTCCAGCGGGACAGTTGCATTTTCCTCATTGAAAATAAAAGCCGCAGCCGCATAAACTCCCTCTTTTTTAAATATAATCTGAAAATCAATATGCGTAAAAGCGCAGTTTTGTTTATAGTTACCACGGGAAACCGGTTCAAAAGAGTAATCTTCCTCGACAGTATTTGGCGACAACGGATATATTTCCAAACGGCAAATATCTTCATGGCACGGTGTTATGTAATCAGGAGCGGCCCAGTTAGCGTCAAATTCCAGATTTTCACTGTCAAGCCCGGCAGGAAAGTCATTGAAGTTGATACATTCTGACAGCCCGAGATTATCCGCCTGCCTTGCTCGAGAAGCGATAAAGCATTTACCTTCAGCAACCTGCCAGGAACGATCGGTCCAGGCTCTGGGTTCTCCATTTAAATTCAGCTGGCACCAGATTCCGGGAGCCTTAAGATCACGACGCTTCTTCAAGGGAGCCGCATAATAAACAATTGCGTAAATGAGGTTGGTACCCTGCTGCAGATAATATGACAAATTGTACTGGTCAACATTTGAAAGAGATGAATCCGTATTGGCTCGCGGCCCAAACCCAACCAGTCGATCATTAACAAAAAGCTGATAGGCACAATTGGCGCTGATCCATAGATCAGCTTCCTGTCCGCCCTGATCCAGGGTAAGTTCCCTGCGGGCAAAGAGAAAACAATCATTTTTATTAAGGAGGGATTTTTTCCAGATCCATTCCCCGTTTACCGTTGCCGGCATTTTAACTCTGTCCATTGTCCTTTAACCTTCCGTGCCGCGAGAAAGCCCGGGAAACTCCCGAGACTGAAATATAATTTGTAAGTACGACCCTTTTAATTAAATAGTATGACTCGTTTTTATGGATTTGTCAAATATTTTTAAGTAAAACTAAATAACGACTGTTCCACAGAGAAACTGTCAAATAAATCATTGTTTAACATTAAGTTTATTTCATAAAAATTATGGAAATAGCGACAATAAAAATATAATTATTTGAGAAAACTTGAAAAAATGACAAAAAGGGAGTAATGTTTTCTACCGGCGCAGGCCGGGACTATAATCTTCTCAACAGCTGCCCATAAAGTTGATGAAGGTAATGCTGAATTTCAGCATTAAATTGTAGTTATTAAAAAATAAATAAGCTTAATTGCTTAGAAGGATCAGGGGCAAATGAGTGACACACTGGAGAAACTTTCACTAAAACAACAGATATATCTTGAAACGATATATGAGTTGAGTGAAAATCATGGTCACGCTCATGTCAAAAACATCGCAGAGCGTCTTAATAACCGTATGCCGTCAGTTACTGAGGCAATGCGTAAACTTTCAGCTATAGGGCTGATTAACTATGATGTCAGGAAGAATGTTTCTCTGACTGAAAAGGGACAACGAGTTGCTTCAGAGCTTGACAAGCGGCATAGTGTTCTGGCCGAGTTCTACTTCAAGGTACTTGGCTGTTCACGTAAGAAGGCTGATGATGTAGCCTGCCGCGTTGAACATGTGGTTGATTCTGAATTCTGTGATCGTCTGGCCGAATTTGCGTCATTTATTCGCAATAAAGCCGAACAGGGTGAACACAATATTATCAAGGAATTTCAGGATACTTACCAGTCTGAAAAACAGTAAAAGTTGACACTTTGAGTCGGGCAAAGGCCAAACAGCCTTTGCCCGTTTTTTTATCTGGCCCGAAATGAAGCTATCATATTAGCGGCGGCTTTCATATTTTTCTTGAAAAATTCAGGCTTGCCGTAATAGCTTATGATATAGAACTTTTTGCCTCTCGGGTCCTTGAGAACAGCGTTATACTGCTGAATCTGCATGTTTTTCATTTTGAAACTACCGGAAAAAGCCATTCCATTCAGTCCATTAATGTCTGTCGGTTTGCCCTTCTGGAAGCTGGCATTCGAAGCCCTGGCGGCAAGGTTGCGCTGCAGGGTGCCAGTAATCATCTGCAGAGTACGCTCCCGGCCAGTAGAGTCGGTTACTCCGGCAGTCTGAACCAGAATATGCGCTCCGCCGTCCGGAGCTATAAAGGTTACACCTTTGTAGTCTTCATTATAGGTCCAGTCCGGGTAACGGTTAATTCCAAAGCCGAGCTTGCTGTTCTGGTAGTTAGTACTGAATGATGTTTTGCCGACTCCAGCCTTGGTCTGCATTTTTTTAGAGTATACCTCCCCTAGTCCAAGTTTTTGAGGGGCCTTGTTATAAAGCTTCATTGCTTCCGGCAGGTGTTCCTTCAAGTCTTTGATACGGTTTTTGCCAGCCGGGTGAGTAGAAAGAAATTCCTGTACCATGGATATGTCACTGAGCTTGCCGAATTTTTCCCAGAATTTAAGCGCAGCGTGAGGATCATAACCGGCCTTGGCCATAAACAGCAGCCCCATATAATCCGCTTCTGACTCATGAGTGCGGCTGTAAGGAAGAATTGCCAGCAGGTTAGTCCCGTAACCATACGCAATCTGCAGCAGCTGATCATTAGTCGCCACGCTGATGACTTCAGCTCCAATGCCCTGCAGAATAGACTGCGACATACGTTCTCCACCATGGCGAGCTACAGCATGGGCTATTTCGTGGCCTACGACAGTAGCCAGCTCAGCGTCATTATCTACATATTTAAACAGTCCGCGATATACGCCCACCTTCCCGCCGGGCAGACAGAAAGCGTTTGGAGTATTGGAGTCAAATACTTTGAATTCCCATTTATATTTAGGCATATTGACAGCAGTAGCCAGCTTTTTGCCGACACGCAGTAAACTGGCTTCATATTGCGGATCTTTTTCAATTCTTTCCTTTGAAAGAATCTGCTGCCAGGCCTGTTTGCCCAGTTTTTCTTCCTGAGATTCAGAAGTAAAAAGCATTTGTGACCGCCCCGAGTACGGAACAGAGCGGCAACCACCAATGTAAATGCAGGAAAAACAGGCAAAAAGTATAAAAACTGCTACTTGTCTCTTCATAATAAAATAACTCCAGTAAAATCATAAAGTTCGCATAAAGCAGAGTCACGCTGATAACCGCTTAAACTCAAAAACGTCTGAAAAACTAATTAATGCAATGCACTATTCGTATAATGCTCTCAAAATCTCCTTTACTTCAACAGTAATTTAACCTTTTTTCCAAAGCTGGCAACCTCATAAGCTTAAATTCACTTCGAAACCGACCCTGTTTACCAAACAATCAGCACAGTTATTATGCTGCCTTACCCTAAAAACATTATGTAGACCACTAACTCCTTAAGCGAAAAACCCGCATAGCTTTTATAACTGTAAAAACACCTTTTTTAATGTCATGAAAATAAAAACCTGAAGACTGAAAAACAGTATCATTAAGCAGCCCTTTTTAACCTGTTTTTTTACAAAAAAATGCAGTTTTTTTATTCGCAACTTTAAAAAAAATGTAAATTAACCTAATTAACAAATTTATTTATAAAGTGTTTTATATAATCTCATTAAAGGCTTTTTTTTCTTAACATACTGCAAAATATCAGTAGCAATTTAATGTTATAGATCGTTTTTTTACTTGTATTTTTTGAAGATGATAGTTAATTTTAGTGGGGGTGATTGCGTTAATTGTTCAACAAATCGAAGGTTTTATCGAATATGCTTGCTTGCTATAGTCGTAATATACCAATCTCAAGAAAGGAGACTCTATGGGACAGATCATAGACTTTTGTAACGGAATTCTCTGGAACTATATTTTAATTTACCTATTGCTTGGTGTCGGAATCTATTTCACCCTCAAGACCCGCTTTCTTCAATTAAGGCACTTTGGTCACATGTTCAGTGTGATGTTCAACAGCTTGAAAGCCGAGCATGGAGGTATTTCCGCTTTTGGTGCTTTCTGTACAAGTCTTGCTGCCCGTGTTGGAACCGGTAATATGGCTGGTGTAGCTATAGCAATAACTGTCGGCGGTCCGGGAGCTATGTTCTGGATGTGGCTTATTGCCATGGTAGGCATGGTCACAAGCTTTGCGGAGTGTACTTTGGCACAGGTTTATAAAATCAAAGAAAAAGGCGGTCTTTTTCGAGGCGGCCCTGCTTACTATATGGAGCGCGGCCTCAAATGCCGCTGGATGGGAGTAATTTTTTCCATTTTTCTGTTGATCGCATATGGATTTACTTTCAATGCAGTACAGGCCAATTCCATTGTTCTGGCTTTTAAAACCGCTTTTAATTATGACCCGAACCTCATAGCCATTATTTTATGTGCTTTTACCGCTGTTATAATCTTTGGCGGCATTCGCCGCATCGCCAGGTTTGCGGAGATCGTAGTACCTTTTATGGCAATGGCCTATCTGGTCATGGCGCTTTATGTTGTCGGCACTCACCTTTCTCAGCTGCCTGCTGTAATGCTGCTGGTATTCAAGAGTGCCTTCGGCCTCAAAGCCGCTGCCGGCGGCGGAGTCGGAGTTGCTATTGCCAAAACCGTTGGACAGGGAGTACGCCGCGGGCTGTTTTCCAATGAAGCCGGAATCGGCAGCTCGCCCAACGCGGCTGCTACTGCGGATATCAAGCACCCAGCTTCGCAGGGATATGTGCAGATGCTTGGCGTTTTCACAGCAACTATTGTTATCTGCTCCGCGACCGCTGCAATCATTATCATTTCTGGAGTCAACCCGGAATCCGGCAGCTATAACGGTATTGACCTTACTCAAATGGCGGTTCAGGGATTTGTCGGACACTGGGGCGTCTGGTTCGTTGCCCTGGCCCTGACATTTTTTGCCTTCACCTCCATTATAGCAAACTACTACTTTGGTGAGACCAGTCTGGTTTTTATCGACAGTCATCACCCAGTCGGAATTACTATTCTACGGATTTTACTGCTGGGAATGGTTTACTATGGCTCAATCGAAAAATCTGAGTTTATCTGGGACATGGCCGATCTGTCCATGGGATTGATGGCCATAGTCAATCTGATAGCACTTATAATGCTGTCAGGAGTTCTGTTCAAGGTTCAGAAAGACTATGACAAGCAACGGGCTGCCGGTATCAGGGAGCCAGTCTTTAAAGCCTCAGATTTTCCGGAGCTGGCCAAGGATATCGAACCTGGCATCTGGACTTAGTTTCCTCCATATTGGGCAAGTGACGGTTGTGACAGTGCCGTTTCTACCCGGGGGCAGGAGCCCCCGGGCCCTCCAGCATAAAACTTTAAGCAAAATGCTGCTTCAAACTGTCCTGCTGCCGGAGCTTCGACTGATATCTCTTGTGAGTCTTTTCAGCAGTGCCGGAGAGTTAACTTCATTGTACTTCTGAATACAATATCTCCAGGCCGCAGGGTTATTCCTCCAGGGCGGCTGAATTCTTTCGCCAAATGAGTAAAAGACAATATTAAATTTCAGGGTCAACCAGTTGCGGTAAATGAATCGCAGCTCTGAAGCCGTATAACTGTCGTCTTCATGGTAGGTATCATCATATGGCTGATACCTGCACTTTGTTACAACCCGTGCAAAGTCAATTCCATCTACTACAAAGCGAATTTTAAAGCCTTTCCGCACGGTATATTTGATTGCGCTTTTACAAAGACGCCTTATATCCCAGGGTTGATTGTCCAAGTCCGCCTTGATGCCTTTTTTGGGTTCTTTGCGACCATAACCGGAGCCGTTCCGGTAGTAGTTAAAGTAACCGTGCAACTCTTCCGGCACTCCATTTCTGTCATAATCATACATAAACATATAATTATTATTTATGGTGTCGACAGTTACATGTTTATAGTCTATTTTTTCCCTGATCCTGACTGCATAAATTTGTCGTATGTTGTTAAGTCCGTAGATTAAATCACCTTTTTTAAATTCTCTAACCAGTTCACAATTAGTTCTGTCAGGCCACACAGAAGCAGTCCCCCCTTTCCTTTAAAAATCATTTCTCTATAAAAAAAGGCAGGTCATCAGCAACCTGCCTTACAAACCAGATCAACAGCAAATGGTAATAAATAGGAACTAAAAATTCAACGCTTTGCTGCCGGTCCACCCATTCTCCGGCTTGGGAAAATAAGTTTCTTAATGAGGCCTTTATAATAATTATGCGACCAGGGTGTCCCTCTCAATGCTTTGAAATACTCAAACCAGTACGGATTCCTGCAGCAGCGCCAGGACCATGGTTTCCTTTTACCGGAAATATGTACAAGGCAGGGGTGCTTCGCTGCTTCCTTAATTTCCGCATCAGAGTAATACTGAACATCATATTTACGTTTGTAGAAACCAGTGGAGAGATTCCATTTCAAAGGCAGAATTAAAATGTTTCCCTGAAGGGTGACATTTATTATATCCTGATCATGCAGTGTCGCGCGGTCGTGTATTTCATCAGCAACTTTGAACAATTCTCTAGTAAGATTAATTTCTCTTGCCTTCTTCAGGTCCATCAATAAAATGCCTGAATTAACATATATTGAAGACTTAAAGCCTATTTTACGGCAGTGCTCATTGATGTTACTCATTGAATCGCCTACACCGGCAAAGCAATGATCTTTCATGTCGGTCAGCCACAACTCACGCAAAGAAGAAAAAGCGACAACGTCGCAGTCAACATAAATAATCCGGTCAACATCCGGCAGCAGTTCAGGCAGCAAAAGCCGATAAAAACATGCCTTGGAAATATAAGGATGGTCATGCAGGTTAAAGTCAGGGATTTCAGGCGGCACTACAAATTCAAATCTGCAGTCTTTTATTTTTTGAAGCTGGAGAAATAAGTTCTTATCTTCCCTGGTTAAACAGTCATGCAATATGTAAAAAACCAGCTTGTCCTCAGCAGCGGCCTTTTTCAATATCGATGCAATTGTTGCTCCAGCATGTTGAACGTAATTTCTATCCGTTGACAGACATACGTTTATGGTATCGTCAGACATCTATACTCCTTTCATTCCTGGCTGCGAGGCAGTGTTCAATAGCTTCTTTTACTTCTTCAACGCTGATTGCTTTCATGCACAAAGATCCGTTAGGACAAACCTTGTACCTGCAGGGAGCGCACTCCTGCTTATGATAAATATTGATACGTTCAGCCTTGGTCTGTGGCGGTGTCCAGCGGCGGACGTCAGCAATACTGTAAAGGACAACAGCGGGAATCGCTGCGGCGGTAGCCAGAAAAGCCGGTCCGGAATCCAGTCCGGCAAACCCTCGGGCCTGCGTCAGGACAGCAAGGCTCTCATCCAGAGAGGACTTTCCGCAAAAATCATAGACATAATCGCTGTTAGCATCAGAAATTAAATCTTCAGCCATCAAGCCCTCAGGCTTGCCGCCAAGCAAGACTATTTTCAAATTGTACTTTTGATGCAGCCATGCTATTACCTCCTGCCATTTCTGGACGTCCCAGTTTTTTGCCTGACATTTTGCCGAAAACGGCGCAAGGGCAAAAAACTTGCCTGGCTGCAAAGAATTAGAGGCCAGAAGTTTTTCTGCATTTTGCCGGCTCTTTTGCTGTATCCAGCTGTATTCAAGGCACATGTCAATCTTTTTCGGCAGTGTTTTACCAGCATCCTCAATACAGGCCTTTACCAGGTTGATACAATTTTCTGTTTCTGTTTTTTCCTGCCTGAATTCCGGAACGATATTAATTAAAAACGGCAATTTTTCTTTCTTTTCTCTGCCGCACATCTCAACGCTTTTATATGCAACAATTTTTTTGGCGCCCCCCATCAGGGCCCAGGGGACACGTCCGTAATCCTGAGGCGATATTATGAAGTAATCAAGTTTACGTTTCCTGAACTCTTTAATCAATCTGAATTTTTCCTTGAGAGAACGGTTTCTGACCACTATCATGTCATCATAATAAGGGCAGTTCCTGACAATCTCAACTCCGCCCGGATGTTTACAAAGCAAAGTAATTCTGGCCTCTGGAAAAGCTTTTCTAAGCAGCCTCAACGCCGGAATAAATACCAGCATGTCTCCAATATTCTGCAATCGGCTGATCAATATATTCATTATGTAAACACTTCCTTAAAATAAATACCTGAATTGTCAATATGTAAATCTATTATACGTCAGGTGTTTTTCAAGACTGCGATATATAAAAAAGTCCTTCGATAATACTGTTTCGAAGACAGTTTGCCGAAGGCAGCTCCGACATGCGCGACTATGCTTTAAATTAATAATCACAGGATGAGCCGGTTGCCCAGACTTTCCTGCTGGAAGATGATTGACCAGGCCTGAAGCTTACTGCAGCAATCCTGATTACTGATGCCCTGACATGAAATGTATGGAATAACTTTGCAAAGCGACTGCAGGCCGGCTATATTGAGCTCATATATGAAACGATGCCTATGCCGGCACAAAATAATTTGCTCTGAAGAATATATTCTTAATTGAAAATACCGCCGGTATCAAATGATTTTAAAAGCGCTTGTGCTTACTCTAAGGAGAGAAATGGAAAAAACAGTACTGCTCAGGTGTCCTGATTATGATGCCGGCCTGATAGAGCAAAAAATCCGTGAGGGTTTTGAAATGCTCGGTGGCGATGCTTATATTCGCAAAGTAATCCCGGCTGGAAGTTCTGTTCTGCTCAAGCCGAATCTGCTTATTTCTGAAAAAGTCGGCTCCCCTGCTTTAACCCATTGTGTGTTTTTTGAAGGCGTTGTCAGAGTTTTAAAAGATTACACAACAAAGCTGGCTTTCGGCGATTCCCCGGGGATTGGCTCAGGGCGCAAGGTTGCCGAGCGCAGCGGAATGCTGGAGGTTGCCAGACGTTATGGGGTCGAGTGCCGGGAATTTAAAAAAGAGGTTCCATTCTCTCTGGATAATGCTTTGCGCTGCCGCTCCTGGAATATCGCAGAAGATGCCTTGAATTGCGATGTCCTTATAACTCTGCCTAAGCTTAAGACTCATGGTATGGCTTTCTTTACCGGAGCGATTAAAAACCAGTTTGGCTGTATCGTAGGAGCTCAAAAGGCGGGTTGGCATACCAGAATGCCGAATGCTCATGATTTCTGCCGTATGCTGCTTGACTTGAATACTGTTGTAAAAACCGCATTTGCCATTATGGACGGCATCGTCGCCATGCAGGGCAACGGTCCCAAAAGTGGAGATCCCTATAACCTGGGCGCCATAATCATGGGAAAATCATTGAGTGCAGTGGATTCTGTGGCTGTAAGATTGATTGGCTACGATGACCCTGTGGAAATTCCTGCCCTGAAAGAGGCTGCTGATCACAGCTGGGGGGCAGTGCGCCCTGAAGATATTGAGGTTCTGGGTGAAAAAATAGCTGACCTGAAAGCTGATGATTTTGTCAAAGCCAGAGCCGCTGGAAATTTCTTTTTCCTTGGAGAGCGTTTCAACAACCTGCTGACCAGACTGTTTGCCCCGTACCCTGCGTTAATTAAACCCCGATGCGTCAGTTGCGGACGTTGTGTCGAAGTTTGTCCCGAAACGCCCAAAGCGGTTAATATGTTTCAGGGTAAAAATGGCGATACTCTGCCAGTTTGGGATTTAAAAAAATGTATTCGCTGCTTCTGTTGTCAGGAACTGTGCCCGGCTGGTGCGATAAAAATTAAACAGACTTTGCCGGGACGACTTTTAAAAATAAAGTAAGCAATTATATTTTATAGTTTTTGAGTCGTTTATCATAGTTGAAAAAAAAGTATGTTTTTAATTTATTGCTTTTTTATGGAAATAATTCCTGAAACTGTGATTCAGTAACGCTTAAAACTCTCAATTCGCAATTTTTACATAAATATTTTCGTTTATAAATTGAGCTCAAAAAAGGCATTTTGCCTAATAAGTATTACTGTATTTTTGCTCACTTTATAAAACAGTCAGAGAACATCGTCTTTTTTAAAATGTCTAAAAAGGCATGGAAGAGCGTATAGAGTATTAATCACTCGCAATTGTATTCTATCATCTTATATATTTTGTGGGGTTTTTAACAAAAAAAGGCAGCTGAAGTATGTTAAGCAGGTTTTTATATTGTTTACTGGCAGTGGCACTGATTTTTGCCATTCATACGAAGGCTGCTGCTGCTGTTGATGACTATAAAACATTTAATATAGGCATAGGCTCAGTATCTACGCCTTTAAGTTATTGCGGCAGTGTTTTCAGTACTGAAAGAATGTTCAAAGCTTACGGTAAGAATTATGCTATATCCCTGGCCCACGCATACTGCATATACATAAATCTTTCGAGAATTGAAACAGACTTGCCCTCTGCTGGAGCTGATCCTCAGCTGTGTTCTGATATTATCAGTACATTCGGCCCGAATTATTATCTGGCTATCGGAGTTCAGGAATCCGGCCTCAGTCCAAATCAGAGTGGATACGGTTATCTGCAAATTGATGACGCCAGACAAAACCTGGCTAAAAGCTCACAGTCAACTTCCATAAAATCCTACTGTAAATTCCTGAATGGGGTCGATCATTACGGAGCTGTTTCCGGTACAAATGTCTGTACCAGCAATATCATAAAGGCATATTATGACGCCATAAGTTATCAGATTCATTCTCCTGATATCGCTATATTCGCGGTAAATTATGCCAGACATCCGGAATTCTCCAAGCCGCTAAACATCAAAGGTCACATTTATTACTTCCCGGCAAGCAGTGGCATGATGCGGTTGCTGGCGCTTTATTACAGCCGGGGACAGTGGTTTTCTATCGCCAACAAAATTATTGACGGCTGCGGCAACATCAGCATTGAGTCACAGATAAATTATTCAGAAGGATATGGCGGCAAATATATTTATCAGATTCCTGAGCTGTATAATCAGTTTGATCGTCTGGTCAAGATCGGCAGTGTCTATAATGCTAAAGTTTCAGAAAATGATATGACCAAGTACCTGAAGTCCCTGGCTCATGTCTACAAACCAAAAGTAATAAAAGCCGGTATTGACAGAGCCAAAGAGCTGATGCATAATCAGGAATTTGAGTTCCGTTCTCACAGCTTCTACACAGTAATGAATGAAGTCACAAAAGCAATGCTTGAGGCAAGCAGAATTTAAGTGCAAACGAGCAGTTCAGCAAATATTTTTCCCAGACCTTTGCATAGCCACAATCACAACAACTACTACTCCAAGTAGAATTGCAGAACTGACTGCAACCAAAAGCATAAAGCAAATTTTCAACAGCGGCAGAACTTCATATACCGGATAAGCCGTTATTTTACATGGAACAGAAAAATTTCCAGCATTTTCCTGGCCGATTCTCAATTTAAATAAATACTTTCCAGTTGGAAACAAATCCCTGGTAATAAACTGACACGGTAAGTTTTTTCCGATGTCAAATGGTTTAAAGGTGCTGTTAACTTTAAAACGTTCTTTGCAGACTTGCTTCCCATTTTCATCAAACAGAAAAAACCGGGCACGAATTTTCTTAAGTAACTCAGGGTTGACCCGGGCACTGTTTTCAGGTTCAAGACATAAGGCAATACCGTATTCCGGGGTGAATTCTTTGCAGAAGACAGCCTGATATATTCCTGGTTTGAATAATTCGATGCTAAGCGTCAAAAATTTTTTGTGATAAGACCGCATTTTTCCGTATGTCCAGACGTAACCTCCTGCCCCCAGCAAAAGCATAACAGCTGCCGGCAGCATCACCCTGCTGACAACTAAAATTAGAAAAGCTCTTTTCATCAATATGTAATTCCATAGACAGCAGTTTCAGGAAAGTCTGGCTTATTTCAGCAAATAATACCTGTCGCTTCACATTGTCCAACATCAAATCCGCTTTCAACAGCCTTCTGCATTCGCTGCGCGGCAGCTATATCGCCAATCAAGATCCCGCCGCAGGCTTTGCTGTCTTTGAAAAACAGTTTGCGGTAAACAAGGTTGACTTCATCAGTACGACAAACCTCTTTATATGGCCCTTCTCCAAGCCCGATATCGCCTACTGAAAACAATCGAGTTCCAAATGCGACCAGTCTGGCACCGTAAATTTCAGGCTCAAAGAGCAAATTCTCTCCAGCCATATTAGCTCCGGCAACAGCACCCTGCTCTTTAGCCGGGTTCCACATGCCATAGCGTATTCCGTTGACGGCAGCGCAATCACCTGCTGCGAAGATATCGGGATCACTGGTCCGCATGCCGCCATCGACCTGAATGGCACGGCTTACTTCAAGTTTTGCCTGATGCGCCAATTCAAAATTAGAACTCATTCCGGCAGAAACTATAACCATATCACAAGGAATATGCTGTCCTTTTTTAGTGCGCACACCTTCCACTTTATGGTGCCCTTCAATATGCGAAACAAAAACACCGTAGAGGGTTTTTATCCTTGGATTTTTTTCCATGGCGGCAACCAGAATACCGGCACCCTCCTCATCAAGCTGCTTCGGCAACATGGAAGGACAGGCTTCTATGACAGTGACTTCTGAATTTTTGCGTGTCAGGTTGTCAGCAATCTCCAAGCCAAGCAGACCACCTCCAATAACCACTACCTGATTAATATTTTCGTGCAGCAGCTCGTTTATTGCAGTCAGATCACTGTGCTCCCGCAATGTCAGGACCTGTGGCAGCTCGATACCCTGTATCGGCGGCAGAAATCCCTTTCCGCCGGTGGCTATCAGCAACTTGTCATACTCAACAGCAGAACCGTCATCCAGCAAAATACGTTTATTTTCACGATCTATGGAAACTACCGGGCTGTCTGTAAAAATATGAATATTCTGTTCTGAATAATATTTTTCATCATGCAGATAAAACTGGACATTGCTAAGTTCTTCAGAAATCATTCTGGTCAATGCCGGCCGCCGGTAAGGCAGAACTTTCTCACGGGTGTAAAGTGAAATCTCAACATCGTGTTGACGCTTACGCAGTTGCACCGCTGCCTCAACTGCAGCAACTCCCGAACCTATTATAACTGCTTTCATGACCTGACTCCTCAGTTTTAAATAAAGTAGTACGCTCATGGCCAAAATCAATTGTCCGGCTTTAAAAACAGCGACTACAGGCTAGATTACATGAAAAGATAAAATGACAAATGCGGTTTTGAATTGAATAAGATTACATTTTTTAAAGATTACCTGACAGCTGAATATGGACACGCCCTTTATCGTATACCAGTAGATTTGCCGCTAGGCTGTCCTAATCGTGCCGGCAAATTTGGTGAAGGCTGCATTTTCTGTGCAGAAAACGGCAGCAGGGCGCGGCACCTGGGTCATTCACTGGATCTGAAACAACAAGTTCAGTCCGGAATAGAATACGTAAGACGCCGCTACAGGGCAAAGCCGCCTTTTATCGCATATTTCCAATCATTTACCAATACATTCGGCGATGTTGAACAACTGCGCGCTTATTACAGACAGGTACTGGGGCTGGCTGACTTTAAAGTTGTAATGATTTCAACCCGTCCGGACTGCCTGCAGACCCCGGTGCTGAAACTGCTGGCCGAACTGGCTGCTGAATACGACTTATGGGTTGAGCTCGGAGTACAGACTTCCAATAACCATACCCTGAAAAAAATAAATCGCGGACATGATTTTGAATGCACCAGAAAAGGAGTTCAAAAACTGGCCGCTCTCGGTATTAAATCCGTCGCACACGTAATTCTTGGACTGCCTGGCGAAACTGCCCGGGATTTTGCCAAAACCGCTGTTGATATCGCAGAACTGCCCTTCAGAGCAGTTAAGTTACATAATCTGATGGTAGTTAAAAAGACCCCTTTAGCCAGAGCTTATCCTGAAATGCTCAAGTCCGGAGAACTCAAACCACTTAATGAATATGAGTACGCTCAGGCAGCGGCTGATTTTCTGCATTTACTGCCGGAAGGCTGGATTGTAATGCGCTTAACCGCAGATGCCGATCCTGAGACAGTGATCGCGCCAAAGTGGTGGATGAAAAAGGGACAGTTTCTTGAGCTTTTCAAAAAATACTTTGAATACGACCAGAGTCAACCGGATTTTTATGGAGTAGAGACTGCAGACGGGACAAAAACTTTGTACCACCCGCAATTCAGGCAGCATTTTCATACTTTGGCCGGAGCGCATTCAGAAGCCTGCAAAAAGTTTGTAGAGCCTGCAAAACTGTTTGAAAGGCTGCAGAAAGAAACTGAAGTTTCTGTGCTGGATATTGGCTTTGGACTGGGGTACAATGCTGTAGCAGCCGTGGAGGCTGCAACAGCGGCGGCAGCCGGTTTTCTAAATGTAGTTTCCCTGGAAAGTGACCCGCGTACCCTGAAAGCGGCACTGCAGCTGTTTCCAGATGGTTCTTTACACTTTGAAGTAATAAACTCACTGCTGGAGAATGGAAGCTGGCGGGGAAAATACGCCGGCATTAATCTGTTGACAGGAGATGCCAGGCAGACTGTCAGACAGCTTGAAAAACAGTTTGACTGCATTTTCATGGACGGGTTCTCTCCGGATAAAAACCCGGAGTTGTGGACTTTTGACTTTATCCGTCAATTAACCGTCAGATTGTCGTCAGAGGGTATAATCGCCACTTATTCAAGTGCTTTCCCACTCAGAGGAGCTTTACTGCGCTGCGGGCTGAATGTCGGGGAGTCAATTGCATTCGGAAGGAAGCGCGGCGGCACAGTTGCGGCAGGCAACAACAGCATAATTGAACATCCACTGCGGGACAAAGATGTTAAAATCATCCTGCACTCAACTGTTGGTGCCGCTTATCGCGACCCATCTTTTGACAATACAGCCGAAGCCATAATAAAACGCCGTGAAAGGCTGATTATTCGGTTGCGCAAACACGGTGTTCCCAAGTGGCTAAAAAATACATAAAAAATTTTCTATTAACTATTAAAATATACTATTACGGCATATCAAAAATAGTGATTACTGTCGGACTGAATGCCGGTTGATTTAATACGCCTTTTTATGTTTTCATTGCGGATTCTTTTAATTACTTCTGACTGAATTTCCCATATTGAGAAAAAGTATTTATCAACCCACGGCTCAAAAAATGCCATAATCTTCGCAGATTCGAAATATTCTTCAACATATCTTTCAAGAAAGATGTCCTTTCGCTTGATATCCTTCTCAATAATACTGCAAACCATGTTTACAACATCATGCCGGATCCCGTTTTTTTCAGCTGCGCCCGCCGCACTGTAACCGGTGAAAAGAATATTAAGTTGACTCGTGACCAATATGTTCTTTGGCTGAATATTATTATGAGCTATTTTGACTTGAAAATGCAGTTCTGCCAAGGCGTGAAACAGATTATAAAAAAGCTGAAGCAAGGCACTTTCACTGTGCTGCGTGAATAAATACTCATCCATTCTTATACCCTCTACTGTCGGCATGACAAAGGAAGCGGCAACTCGCTCAGGAACAAAATGATTCTGCTGGGGATTCAGGTTATTGGTTAATCCTGCAATATATCCGGTTGGATTCTCATCATAAAAACCGTCATCACAGTGAAATTTTTTATATGCTGCAGCAAAACAGGCCGCTTCATTTCTAACTATTTGTTTTAAATCGACTTTAACATTAAAATTACTTTTTGCGTATATCTGCTTTAAAACCATGCTGCCGCCACGTGGTTTTTTCATTAAAATAACATGCCCCCTGCTGTTAAATGAAATGAGTTCAAAAATACTGAAATGATTAATTCTGCAGCTGCCGATTTCACCCAGAAAATCTGAAAGGTCCTCTGGAGCCTTGACGCTGGTCTTCCATTTTTCATGATCGGCTGAAGCCTCCGCCAGGAATATTGTGAGCAGTTCCCTGCCATGCCCGTCCGTGGCAAACCGATTCAGGTTTGAGCGTATTTTTCGCAATAAAGCAGCGTAACTGGCAGTACCGCCCACTGAATTTTCCTGATCAAGATATAAGTCTATATCTTTCAGTATGAGTTCCATGGCTGAAACATTGGCTCTAGTCTTATCCGGACTGCAGAAAAGATTTAAATTCTTCCAGCCGCCGCGATAAGCAGGGACTTTGCCGGACAGCCATTTATTTCTGGCTTTTATATATTTGTCACAGGCAGCCCTGACCACACTTAATTTATCAAAATATCGCTTCTGGTCATTGTAGTAGTCAACAAAACTGTTAGGCACGGTCTCCTCCTTGAAAAAATGTATTGTAGTTTACCCTCTGCTTAAATCAGGTTGGAAATATTAGCCAGATCAGCTAAAAAAGCAATGCCTGAAAGCCTGCCTGGATTAATATTTCACAAATTAGCTAATAATAATTATTTGCAAAAAACACCCGCCGGCATAAATATGTTTATCTGTTCATCAGTTTGTACAGAGCTCTGTCGATAGAATCCGCAAAAGGCTCGGCTTTTTCAAATAAAGTTGTGCGATCACTGAAGTCAAGATAAAACTGAGCAATCTCTCCTACAGTCATAAACTGCTGATACTGGTTAACACTCAGACCTTCCATCGGTTCATGGGTCACCAGCCAGTCAGAGCCAACAGTATATTCTCCGTTGCATCCGGCATCAACCGGAAAATCAACGGTATAAGACAGCGGAGCGTTTACGGCAACTTCAAAGCCGGAAAGCCCCTCCCTGAGTGGATCCTGTCCGTAAAGAGGGTTGGTTAGCGGGTTTACGGAAAAATAAAATTCAAGCTCGTCATATCCCTCTTCACCAACAGATACCAGAGTTTGCGGATAGAAATATTGGGTCGGTTCAAAAAACGGATAACGGCCAATCGGAAAAGCTGAGATCTCATTTACATCAAGTGTACTGTAATGAAATGGTGTAAAGTGCGGACAGCCCTGCATATACAAATTGATATTTCCATTAAGGTCCGATTCAACGCTGCTTGTAATGCCCGCAGCTGGAGCTGAGACTGGTGTTGAAACTTGGGCTGTAGTGTTCCCCAGAGCAAACCCGGACGGCGCTACCGAAAATGAAACTGGTCCGGCAGCAATGTCTGTATGGTCGAATGAATCATTGACCTCACTGCTGATGTCGTCTCTGTCAGCGTTATCGGGCTCAGTTTTCTCAGCAATGTCCCCCGTTTGGACAGTGTTCTCCGAAATATTTATTGCAGTGGTACCGGCTGGATTAAAATCTTCCGCATCTTCAGTTGCCGCTTCCTCAAGGTTATCAGTAATATCTGTTTCAATAAGCGGGTCGGCGTCATCTTCACTGAAATCCAGCAGCCAGTCGCTATCCTGTTCGGCGGCTTCTAAAGTGTCCTCAGATGCGTCAAGTTGATGTTCAAGAGATTTCCTGATAGCATCAACCACATCCTGCCCTTCGGCAGTTGATAACAGGTGAGCAGCAAATATCTTAACTTGTCCTTCGGCAGTGAGATGCTCTTCAACCGCTTGCCAGAAACCTGACTGCTGTTCGTCTGAAGCAGTAGAACCGGAAGTACCCTCATCCGCAAAAAGGTGCAGGCTGGAACCTTCTTCGGTATCAGCGACAAAACTGATAGAATGTGCTTTCCCCTCCAGCGACTGATTTATGATATCAAGCAGCTCGGACGCCGAAGTTCTGGTGGCATCATATTTAATGACAATGGTCCCGGCTTCGGCGGCAGCGGTTATGGCATCAACATTGGCAAGCGAAGTGGATATGAGCAGGACATTAATATCATTTTCAGAATTATCTGTGCTGATTTCGGCCAGGGCTTCCTCAAATTCGTTGTCCCCTGATATTCCTGCCTCCTCCTGGTCTGCACCTCCAGTTGAGAATTCATGATTCTGAGTTTCTTCCTCCTGCAGCGCATCATGGCTTTGCTGTTCTTCCTGTTGAACGGTTTCAGCGACATCGGCGGCGGCGGCCGCATCGAACAGTACTCGTAGCTCCAGCTTATACATTCTCCAACCTCCTCCCTGTTAAGGGACTGCGATAATAAAAACCTCAAGAAATATTATACATGCTGAGATTGGCTTTGTCAGTAATGGCTTAAAAAAATTTACAGCTGATAACGGTAAAAATATTTCTGGAATTTTTTTTCTAAATATCTTGAGCCGTAAATATTATATTTTTTTTCCAGCGGCGACCGGCTTTGAAGAATTTCATCATCGTTCCTTTATCATCCAGAGCAAAGAATGCCTTGCCGCCGGGGTCTGGAAAAAGCCCCGTGACGCGTCCCCGGGTACGAGGTTTTATTTTATTCGGCAGAATAAGCTGCTTATCAAGCACAGGGGCCTGCGCATCCACAACAATGATACCGGAGTTCCGTTGCCTTGTCAGAATTATTTGCCGTTTTTTTGGGTCCCAGGCCAAAGCAGCGCCACACGAATCCGACAGCTTAACAAAATCACCACTGTTGTAGTAAAAACCCGGGCCGCCTGTCGCGATAACTGCGAAATTCCTTGAACCGCATGAAACCATTTTGTCCGGCTTGAATCTTCTCGGAACTTTATAGCAGCGACTGATTTTCCAGCTGGAGCCCTCTTTATCCAGTTTCACAATAAAATTCCTGCCCCCAAGTAGAAATCCTTCGCCCTGAACAGCAGCGACGGTGACCGTTCCGGGAGTTTTGATTCTCTGCAGAATTTTATTCAAGTTATCAGTCCGGTATAATATCACGCCTGACTGATTTTCAGGAGCCGCCAGCAGGAACGCCCCATTATTAGAAACCTGCATAGTGTTTAATTCATATTGAAAAACTTCTCCTGCAGCAATTTTCTTACCATCATATTGGCTGAATAGAATTAGTTTGTAACTATTTTTATTTGAATATTCAGTCGGCGGAGATTTTACCAGAGCTATAATTTTATTATTGTCGGGTATCGGACAAAAATTTATAATATCAATACCATTCAATAAAGCAAAATTGACAACCCTGGCATTAAACAGGTTCATTAGAACCAGAATGGAGCTTCTCTCGCGCCTTGAGTTCTGCGAATTTTCTACCAAAGTCAACAAGCTGCAGTCATTAGACTGGTGTGCATTCAGCCATACCGTGCCGGCACCCTGGAAGCGCCATGTAGGCTGCCAGCTGAACTTGCAGCCGTTTATCAATGCCGCCGCCGCAGTCGTATCAGCAGGGGTGTGAATGTCATTTTTGTAGCCTGAAATAATTTGTTTGTTGAAGTTACCCTGAAAACTGGCAGTTGAAACATTTTTTTTATCTTCCCAGCTGATTTTCAAACTGGAGTAGTCAGCGGCAGAAATACTGAAAGCAACCAGGCATATCAAGATTATGGATTTGGACTTCGACACTTTCTCTCTCCGGTATTTTAGCATCTGTGCTTATTCGGTATTCAAATCCAGTGACTGCGACTGCTTCGGAAAAAACAGGATAATTTCCAGAAAACTCCACAGCCAGATCAAAATAAACAGCATGACAGCGCCAATAACGGATGACAGGTTAACCTGCGGGATGTCCGCCTGTGCCGGATTACTGCTGTAAAAATCTATGAACGGTTTGACTACCGCCCAAACGGCCCATGCCAGGCAGCCAACAGCCCCCAATAGTTCAATAAGTCCCCTTAAATACCATTTAAGCATGAGCTGTCCTAAACCTGGGGCCATAAGGTTGATGCCCAGATAAAATGACCTACTTTTTTTCATAAGAAGTTCCAACTGTTTTGAATACCAGACTAAAATACCTTTGGCGTCGTTTTTTTTCAATGTTTAATCCGGCAAAAGTTTCTGCAGAAGCTTGAAAAATCCCACAACTGTGTCAAATTGTCTCAAAAAAAAGGTATTTATGGCAGACGGCGAAAAAAAATCATTCCTGGACCGCATGATTGAGCGGGTCGATAAACTGGACGCGAACAGTGTTCAGGCCTATATACTGCACCTTTCCCGCGAACGTGGTTTTTTTGAAACAGTATTCAACGCTGTACAGGAAGGCATACTGGTTATTGACCGCCGACTGAAAATTCGCTACCATAACCGGGCGGCAAAAGAACTGCTCGGACTGCCGGAAGATCTTGAAAAAATTCGGCTTTCACAATTCCTGCGGAATGTCGACTGGCGCCGCTTGCTGAAGCTGGACGAGGAGGAGTGGACAAAAATGTCCCGTCAGGAAGTAGAGATTCTTTATCCCCAGCACCGCTTTCTGCAGTTTTATTTAGTGCCTCACCATGAAGAGACCGAGTTTGCCACGGTAATTCTCCGCGATGTGACCGAATCCCGCAGCCGCACCATGCAGGAGCTCGAAACCGAAACCATCAATTTCATTGCCATGCTGGCTGGTGAGGTTGCCCATGAAATCGGCAATCCGCTGAACAGTCTTTATCTCAATCTGCAGCTGCTTAACCACATGGCTGCAAAAGACAACGACTTTGAAATTGAAGATGCCAGAGAAATGCTGGCGGCCTGTCGTGATGAAGTTGAACGCCTGGACAACATTATAAATCAGTTCCTGCATGCAATCCGGCCTGGCAAAAATAAACTTAAGAAAGTAAATATCAAGGACCTGCTGATCGAAACCCTCAACTTTATGCGCAAGGAAATCGAAAGCCGCAATGTGGAAATAAAGTGCCATTTCCCCGATATTCTGCCCATTCTGACGGGAGACGCTCCCCGGCTGAAGCAGGCATTTTTTAATATCCTAAGAAACGCTGTACAGGCTATGCCACAGGGCGGAGCAATTGATGTAACCTGCTCATATGATGATGACAATGTCATTATTGAGTTCACTGATACCGGCCAGGGAATCAGTTCCGAACGCCTCAATCGGATGTTTGACCCGTTTAAATCGTTCCGCAAAGGCGGCACCGGGCTGGGAATGATGATCATAGAAAAAGTAATGCGCGAACATGGTGCTGAAATTACCATTGAGACAAAGGAAAATGAAGGGACTTCAGTTATAATCAAATTCATGCGCCCGGGACGAAGAGTCCGGGTGCTGCCTGAAGCAGATGAACCATTTCCTGGTCAGGAGCCTGAACATGATTAACCAGGACCGCAAATTAAGACTTGAAATGACCTCCACTGCGTTCCGCGGACCTGGCGGCGAACACAATTATCAGAACTGCCGCGATGCCTGCAGGCAACACGGGTTTGAATTTGGGGTCCAGCTGCATAACTCTTCGTCCCGCGATGAAATAGAATGGCTGGCGGCTTCCGGAGTCACTTTAAGCGCCCATGCCCCTTTGTTATCGGCTTATGGGATAAACCTTGGCGCGGAGTCACTGGAGCCATCCTGGGAGATAATTCGGGCAAATGCTGCGTTATTTGATGAGCTCGGAATACATAAAACCGTTTTTCACGGTTTTATAATGACGGACGCCCCGGTTCCGGCATACGGGCACGGCAGGACCTATAATGAATGCATGCAGGAGATTTTCCGGCCGGAACTGTCAATTGACGGAAAATCAAGGATGTGCAACGATTTTACCGGCACTCCGGAATTCAAAACCAGAATCTACCGTGTCAAAGAACGGCTGCAGAGAATCAGAATGGAATTTCCGCATATTATGTGGTGTATTGAAAACGACTTTCCGGCATTCGGTTCCGCCAACCTGTTCTCTGAAAACTCTGCATACCTGCAAAACCCCATCTGTCTGGACACTTCTCATCTGTGGGCTACATGTCATCTTTTCGACCGGGACTTCCATGAGGAAACCAGCCGCTTTCTAAGCGATTGCCAGGTAAAAATGGTCCACCTGCACGCTTCAAAATACACCGCTGAGATTCCTAAGGCGGACTGGGATGACGGGCATCTGCCATTACGAACCCATAATGAAATGAACCTGCCGCGATTCATCCGCAGCTGCCGGGATGCTGGAATCGATTACTATATTCTAGAAGTTAGCCAAGGTACCTTTGAAGATATCCACACCTTTGCGGAGATGTGGAACAGTTGAGGATTTTATATATAACATGAAGAAGAAAACACTTAAATTGCTTATTTGCGATGATGAACGCAATACCCGGGACGCATTGGCCAGGTTTTTCCGTTCCCGTTTTGAGGTTACAACTGCCGAAGACGGCATAACCGGCATTAATCTATTGAACCGCAACAACTATGATCTTGTTCTTACTGACATGAAGATGCCGGGAGCTGACGGACTCAGTGTTCTGGATGCTGCCCTGAAAAATGATCCAAAACCTACCTGTATTGTTTTCACTGCTTATGGTTCAATTGCCACTGCCGTAAAAGCAGTTAAACAGGGCGCATTTGATTTTGTCACTAAACCGGTCAATCTGGCGCAACTGGATATTGTTGTTGACCGGGCACTTGAATCACGCAAGCTTAAAGAGGAAAATCGCCGGCTGAAACAGAAACTTGATGATGAACTTGACCTGTCTAACATAATTGCCAAATCTAAAAGTATGCAGCAGGTCATGGAGACAGTCAGGCAGGTGGCCCCAACCCGTTCCACGGTTCTGCTTTCCGGCGAAAGCGGTACCGGAAAGGAAGTTATAGCAAAAGCTATTCATAAAATCAGCGGGAGAAAAGGGGCGTTTATCCCCGTACATTGTGCTGCTCTGCCGGCAAACTTGCTGGAAAGTGAACTCTTCGGCTATGAAAAAGGAGCGTTTACCGGCGCTGTTGACCAGAAACCGGGGCGCTTTGAACTGGCTGACAACGGAACTCTGTTTCTGGATGAAATCGGCGAAATCGACCCGCAGGTCCAGGTAAAACTTCTGCGAGTGCTTGAAACCCGCAGTTTTGAGCGTATTGGCGGAGTAAAGCCGCTTGAGACTTCAGCCCGCCTGATTTCCGCCACCAATCGTGACTTGAAATCCATGATGGACAGCGGTGAGTTTCGCGAAGACCTGTTTTATCGCCTTGATGTGGTAAATATTAAACTGCCGCCGCTTCGTGAAAGAACAGAAGATATACCAATACTGGTGAAATATTTCATTGATGAATTCGCCAGGGAAAATGCTAAAAATATCACTGCCGTTTCTGAAGAGGCTCTAGCTGCGCTTTGTGCTTACAGCTGGCCCGGAAACATTCGTGAACTCAGAAACTGCATTGAACGTATGATTGTTCTCTGTCGCGGGCAATCCCTCGAACTTGAAAATGTACCATATAACATTCTACATCCGGAACAAAAACTTACCGGGCTGAGACCGGAAATTACGACAGGCAGTTTTATCCCTGTGTCACAACAGGAATCATCTCTTGATTTGGACCAGAATGAAAAACTGCTGATAATAAAAGCATTGGAAGAGTGTGGAGGCAACCGGACAAAAGCCGCAGATAAACTCGGCATCAGTCGACGGACATTGCACCGCAGACTAAAAGAGTATAACCTCTAAACATTTTAAGAAGAGAGAATTAATGAAAAGAATCTCATTTGAAAATTTTTTCAAACTGCAAGAGCACGGCTCTACGCCAACCCGTGAAGTAATTGCTGGTATTACCACTTTTACTGCAATGAGCTACATCATTTTTCTGCAGCCGATGGTGATGTCAGGGCAGTTAATGAATTCCCCTACCGGCATGGATTTCGGGGCTCTGCTGACCGGCACCTGCCTGGCTTCGGCGGTCGGCTGCTTTCTGATGGGCCTGCTGGCCAATTACCCGATCGGCCTGGCCCCTGGGATGGGTGCTAACTTCTTTTTTATTACGACCCTGGTTCCGGCTTGCGCTCTGGTGCTGGGCGCCAAACAGGGGCAGCCGCAAGTCTGGCAGCTTGCTCTCGGGGTTGTGTTCATATCAGGAGCTATGTTTGCCCTGATGTCACTGGCAAAAATCCGTAAACTGATTATGGACTCCATAAGCCCGAGCTTAAAATACGCTATTGCCGGCGGTATCGGGCTGTTTGTCGCGCTGCTCGGACTGGAACACGGCGAAATCATCACAGCTGTAGGCGGTCACTACACCCTGTCTAAACACCTGACTTCACCGGCCGCTATTATTTTCTTTACCGGACTGATTCTTACTGCTTCACTGCGGGTTTTAAAAGTCCATGGCGCGATGCTGTACGGTATTGTGGTTTCAACTATTATAGCCGCTTTAACCGGTGAAATCCGCATTACTCATATCTTCGGTTCTCCAGCCTCAGTTGCACCGATTTTCGGACAAGCTGATTTTGTCGGAGTCTTTGAGCATCTGATGAAGCTGCTGCCGCTGATTATTGTATTGACTTTTCTGGATATGTTTGACACTATCGGCACTCTGGTTGGCATCTGTGCTCAGGCGGGACTGCTCAAGAACAACAAGCTTCCCCGTTCCGGCAAGGCTTTTACCGCGGATGCGGGAGCAACAGTTTTCGGCGCGGTATGCGGCCACAGCTCCGTAACCAGTTTTATCGAAAGTGGAGCCGGAGTTGAAGCCGGAGGACGCACCGGTATGACCGCGGTTATTGTGGGTTTCTGTTTTCTGATAGCGTTATTTTTCGCCCCGCTGGTAACCACGGTCGCTCAATATATGCCGATTACGGCTCCGGCTCTGGTTATTGTCGGTTCGCTGATGGCACACAACGTTTCTAAAATTGAATGGGATGATTACAGTGAAGCCATTCCGGCATTCCTGATTCTGGTCGGAATCCCCTATGCCTACAGCATTGCTGACGGTATGGTAATTGGCTTTATCGCCTATCCTTTGCTGAAACTGGTATCCGGAAAAGCCAAAAAGTGTGGTCCGGTTTCCTATATCCTGGCAGGATTGCTGCTGCTTTATGTAGTTTTTATCAGAAGCAAAATGTGATTTAACCAGCGGGCGGCGACCTGTGATAAATCCAGTCGCCGCCCGTTTTCTGTCAATTATATCCAGATACCGAACATACTGCACATGTGGACAATAATATTTCTTCGAGGCCGAATATCCATTGGGGGTTCACCGCGCAACAGACGTTCCGGGTTTTCGTAGAACAGGATCTGGGCGGTTTTTTCTCCATATTTTTCAGTGATCATCTCCTCGCAGCGCGACAGCAGTTTAGGCTGTATCCGGTAATAGTGCACATCAGTAGCTACATAATGTCCGAAACCGTGGCGCAGCAGAAAGTGAGCATTGCGCTGTTCATTTGAGCCGTGTTCTCCCAGTAAACAAGCGGCGCTCAGCTGAAAAAACATGCCGGCGTCGCGCAGAGTCTGCAGGTCTTTGCGGTTTTTTCTGCCGAAGCTCCGCTCCGGATGGGCCAGAATGAATCTGTAACCGGTACCTTTCAGGTTTTTTATCACCCGCTCAAAGGCCTGCTGGCGGTGAGCGGCTACACTGTAGAGATCAATCAGCACAAACTTATTATCGCCCAGAGTTATAAGCTCGTCCTGATTAATTACCTGAGAATAGTCGTATTCACAACCGGAAAGCAGCTTTATACCGTGCTTCTCCGCCAGTTGCTCAAGCTGTTTGGCTTTTTCGACAATAATTTTCTGAAGATCTTTTGAATAATGCGGAGTCAGGATAATTGTCCCAACGTCGTCCTGAGCCGAAACCTGCAGCATTTCGTCTGCTTGCTTCATGTTAAGGGCGCCGTCATCAATTTCCGGAATAATGTGAGCATGAATATCAATTTTCATATTTAGCTCCATACTGTTTTATAGCTGTTAATTTTTAAATAATGTCAAGCTGTAAAAGTTCAGACAAGGCCAGCAGATAAGCGCTGATGCCATCCCTGAGATAATCCTTGTTTTTACGCAGACCAAAGTGGTCTATCCGCGTATAAATATTTCCGAATTTAATGAATCTTTTTTCAATATTCCTGTTCAAATGCCGGGCCATATCAATACTTCCAAGTCGGACTGCGGCATGCAGCGCCGCAGCGTTGTCCGACAAGGCATACCCGCATAACCGGGATAATTTGCGGTCACTAAGCCGCTTGAAAATACCTTTTCGTTCGCAGAACAAATTACTGATTACGTATCGCCAGCCTTTATTTATCACTTTCTGAGCACCGGGCAGGTTAGTTCTGGTTGCGGTTGCAGCGATATCTCTGATGATATTGCAATTGCAGCGACAGTTTGCCGGGGCAGTCAGCTGAGGCTGAGTTGGCCAGGAGCCGCTTGCGAGCTGACTTTTTTTCAAATAACTGTAAAGCTCTTTGACTTTCAATGTTATCATTTTCTTTTCATTTGTTGCTGCAAATTGATAAAGCCGTGCCAGCGCTTTCATTACGGCAGCCTGGACACAGGGGGCTGCCGGATTTTTTTCGGTAAATTCAGAGTCAAGCCCCTGCAGTTCACTCAATAGAAAAGCTTTACAGTCATTCAAAGAAGTATCAAACTCATTTGACTTCTCAAGCTCTTTGAATTCGCAAAAAGCCTCAGTGCAGACAGCTGTGACTACTGCCAGGGCGTTCTGGATTGAATGCTCAAGCCTTCCGACGCCCGGTTCCCGGCAATCACCCCAGGCCTTAATGACCGGACACTCATTGGTTGTCAACCAGTATAAATGCCGGTAAATCATATCCTTCAGCCGTTTTTCCGGTCGGACAGCGTTAATATTCATCAATGCCAATGCGCAATTGGCTCTTACTTCAGGGTATTCCTGCATATCGGATTTCAGTCCGGCCGGCTTCGCCGCAAAATTCAAACATCTCAGAAAGGCGACAGCAGGCAGGCCGAGCAGCGGTGATTTCTGGTGAAGCTTCAAAGTTTTAAATCCGAGAGAGGTCTTCCAGAGGTCGCTGGAATCGGCAGAGCTGAGATCACAGCGCAAACAGTATTTCTCTATAATTTGTTTAGGCTTCATCAAATAAAAGTATAGAACCCACCCTTTCCGCGTTTGTCAGCAATACACAGTTATATGGACTTGCTGATTTTCGCTGCGAATAAAGTGGTTACTACAATTCCTCGCTCTTCGTAATATACTGTATTATAATTAATTATAGCACATAATAATTAAACTGGCAAGAACCGGATAATAATTAAAATAAATTTGTGCTTATTCTGAAACAAACCCGGTTGATTTTAAGCTGCCGAAAAGAGAAAAACGACAATACAAACCCCGTGCCGTTGAAACACGCCGTCCGGTTGCCCGAGTAGCCGAATGCTGCAAGAAAGTAATATTTTCAGCCTACGGCAGCGAAAAAGACTGCTTCAAATTCACCCCTGCAGTATGAGGCATAAAAGAAAGCCTCCAACATATCCCCGGAACAGTCCAGCGTGAAGACTTCGACATCGAAACAAAAATGACTTTCAAAATATAGGGATTCGACAACCTGAAAAGGTTAGGCAATTTTTGACAAATCTAGAATTACTTAGCAAGATAAAAACTAAAATTATAAGGAAAGAGCATGACCTCTTAAATCATTAGCAGGCGAAGTGTCTTGTATTAAAATTTCATCTCTTACTATTTTGTCTTTATTTTCTATTAATAAATAATATTTTATTCCAGATAAGGAGAGTCAAAATGAGTTTGAGTACTGCTTTTGAACTGCTTATAGATGATAATAAAAACTCTGCTATTTCTTTATAGATTAGGTACTAATGCAAAAGCCTTATATAACCATTATTCATTCATAAATCTTTTAAAGTTTCATCTTTTGTCAACAGATAATAATTAAGCGCACGGCAAAATTTCAATAAATCATCTGCCTTAATATCAATAATCTTATCACCTTTATTGTTATTCATCCTACAAGTCAAATCTTCATCAATTTTAATATCTGCATGAGCAATAGCATTTCGTAATTGTCTTAGTAGTTCTCTCAATTCTGTTATCGGTTTATGGCAAACCAAACCTTTTAAACCCCATTTATGGTTCAGTTCTGTAATAGATTTACCTTTTACAAATATTTCTAACTCTTCTAATTTTTTTTCTCTTAAGAAAACAAGGAATGGATAAAAAAATTGAATTGCAGCATATTGGTTATAAAAGAAGTGGGTATCAGGCAATTGATGTATTGATTTAAATTGATTAATTATATCTTTAAAAGGTCTATTATCATTTTTGTGTTTATCAATGAAGCCAAGCAATTTCATATTTTGATTTGCAATACACATTAGAGATTCTAAAGACATTTTTTAACCCTTTATTTTTTTATATAAAAAATTGTAACTCAAGCACAGTAATTTGTCAAATGAATTCTTTTAAAGTATTAAAAAATTTCAACGCTTCACATTTTTAATATTTAAATTAAATACTTCTTCGTCATCATGGGGCATTGCTTGTTAATGATTGGTTGTGCTTGGCGCTAGCCGGTTGGGCGTTTGTTTACCGGCGTTGTTTGCTTTGTTCTTGAGCTTCGACAATATTTCCTCACACCTTCTCAAGAGAACATAAGAGCTGTTTTTTACTTCGTGCGCCTGCGCTGCTGCTCAGCTGGATGGTAAAAACGGCTTTTGTTATCAAAACTGCGTGTTCAATCGTTTTTGTTTGTTAAAATGTATACAAAATATGCGTTGTTCGACAAAATATCGATTTTTTATAGAAAAGGAGCGGCTGTAAAGAATGGTGGGCGTAACAGGACTTGAACCTGTGACCTCTACGATGTCAACGTAGCGCTCTAGCCAGCTGAGCTATACGCCCTTTCGGTTTGAGCTGTTCAATTTAACGCTTTCTGCAGTAAATGCAAATGATAAATTGAAAAAACAGCTCAATTTTGCAGAATTATTTTATCAGCGACAGACTGCTGTTCAGCAGTTGTCTGCCGCCAGTAAATATCGTTCACAGACAACAGGTCAGGCGGACTCTGAGGTAATTTTCACCATGGCCGCTGTTACCCTGGACAATTCATCCGGTTCAATCACATACGGAGGCATGACATAAACCAGTTTGCCGAAAGGCCTTACCCAGACGCCTTCAGCGACAAAGCGCTTCTGGATTTCACCCATGTTGACCGGTTCCCGCATCTCTATGACACCAATTGAACCCAGAACCCGCACATCAGCTACCAGCGGACTGGCCGCGGCTGGCGCCAGCTCCGTTTTAAGCTGGGCTTCAATAGCCTCAACTTTTGACAGCCAGCCACTCGACAGCAGCAAATCAATCGAGGCGTTAGCCGCGGCGCTGGCCAGCGGATTGCCCATAAAAGTCGGGCCGTGCATAAATACTCCCGGCGACGCGTTGGAGATGGTCTCGCCGACGTCAGTTGTCGCCAGTACCGCCGCCATAGTCATGGTCCCGCCGGTCAGCGCCTTGCCGAGGCACATGATATCCGGACATACGCCGGCGTGCTCACAGGCGAAAAACTTGCCGGAACGACCGAAGCCGGTGGCGATTTCATCAAAAATCAACAGAATATCGTACTTATCACAAAGCTTTCGCAGCTCAACCAGATACTGCGGCGAATAAAACCGCATCCCGCCGGCCCCCTGCACTACCGGCTCCAGTATCACCGCGGCAATGGTGTCGGCGTGCTGCTCAATCTTTTCCCGCATTTCAGCAATATAAGCATCATCCCATTCAGCATCGAAAGCACATTGCGGAGCCTCGACAAAATAGTGCTTTGCCAGCACGTCAACAAAAAGACTGTGCATCCCGTTCACCGGGTCGCAGACCGCCATCGCTCCAAAAGTATCACCGTGATAGCCGTTTTTCACCGTCAGCAGTCTGGATTTACGTTTCAGTCCCCGCGCCTGCCAGTACTGCATAGCCATTTTGATCGCCACCTCGACACTGACTGAACCTGAATCAGCCAGAAAAACTTTCTGCAAGGGCTCGGGAGTCAGTTCAACCAGCTTGCGGCAGAGCTCAACCGCCGGCTCATGGGTAATGCCCCCGAACATGACATGGGACATTTTTTCAATCTGCTGACGAATAGCTTCATTTATAGTGGGATGCGAGTAACCGTGAACCGCGGCCCACCATGAGGACATGCCGTCAATCAGTTCGCGACCATCAGCCAGTTTCAGGGTAACACCGCGGGCTGATTCCACCGGATAAACCGGCAGCGGTTCAGTTATTGAGGTGTATGGGTGCCAGATATGTTCACGGTCGTATGCCAGCATGGCGTTTATCTTAGCAGTGTTCATCGCATTATCTCCTTGAAGATCGGGCTGAAGTCAGTATCCGGCGGATTATCAAAATCCTCGACCAGAGGCGCTTCAATCAACGGAGCGTTTATATCATGGTCACGCATCCATTTAACAATTACTTTTTTAGAGTCAGCGCATATTTCCGGCTTCTCAAGCGGGTATGAGTTATAAACCACTCCGGCCAGCTTCATTTTACGCTGCCGGAGAGCTTCAATAGTCAGCACAGTATGGTTAATGCTTCCCAGTCGACCTGAAGAAACAAGAATGACCGGCCATTTACAGGCCGCAGCAAAATCGCCAGTCATCAAAGAACGGGTCAGAGGAACGAAGAAGCCGCCTGCTCCCTCAGTCAGCACACATTCATACTGTCTGGAAAGCTTATTCACACAATCAGATATCTTCTGCGGGTTAATTTCACGCTTTTCCATTTCAGCAGCCAGGTGCGGCGAACACGGAAATTTAAAAAGATAAGGGCAGGTGCGGCGCTCCCTGTCAATATCCAGCAGGCCGCGGCCTTCGAGACGACGGTGGGTAACGATATCTTCAGCAATATCCTGACAGCCGGTCTGAGTAAGTTTAGCCGTAATGACATTTATCTCGGCTTTCAGCAAAAAACGTGACAGCAGGCCGGTAATTACGCTTTTACCGGCATCGGTATCAATTCCGGTGACAAAAAAAGTTTTCATAGCGGTACCATAATTCAAAGATTCTTCAATTACAGAAAACTGACTATTCAGCTCTCCATTACTCCACAAGTCACTGTTTTCCGGTCTCTGTTCCTGAACTTTTGCTGATTAAACGGATTTTGTGGCAATAACAACCATAGGATGATAAGTCAGAGTTATGCCGTCTTCTCCACTTCGTTCAATATAGCTTTCGACAAAAGATTGTAAACTGGACTTTGTCCATACTTCACTGGAAATAGCAGCTACGCCAGTATATTTAAGATGGCGCAGCACATCCATAGGATGAGCAAAGCGAAGCTTGCGGATATTTTCGTGGAAACAGGTTATGTTAAAACGCCTGCCTACGGCTTCTTTAAGCTCCTTTTCTGCAAGGTAACCAAGCCGTTTTCCGGTAATATCGGCTATTTCAGCAGCGTTATGGGGTCCGAAGGTTGAAAATGCCAGTACCCCGTCCGGCCCCAGAGAGTCAGCCAGCTTATCCAGAGTATCAGGCAGTTGTTCCAGCCATTGAAAGGTCGCGTTAGAAGTAATTAAGTCAAGATCATCCGGAAACCCGGAAATATTTTCAACATCGCCGCCAATGAAACTGCAGCGGCGAATCCTGGCGGCAACAACGGAGCACTCATCAACCAGGTCGTTCAAATACAGTTTACGGTATTTGAGCTGCCGGCAGAGCATCTTGCTTAAAGTTCCGGCTCCACAACCAATCTCAAAGATACGCGGAAACTTTTCGCCATGTGCGGTTCGCAGTTCGAACAACAAGCGTTCCGCTGTAGCTCTCTGCACAAGTGCGTGTTCAGCATAAGTCTTAAGACTTCGCGCAAAACGCCTTCTTACCAGGGCTTTATCAGGCTTAACCAAGTTCTTTTACCTCCTCCCACGTATTCAAGTCCGCAAAAAAGTAATGCGGCTGCTCGAGTTCTTTTACCGCGATATTCTGTTTTGCCCACGCTTTGCGCTGACTGGCCGTTGGAAAAATCTTATCACCAGCTCCGATGACAGCAGTTCTAAAAATATTTCCCATTTCCGGCTGCTGCAGTATGCGCTGCTGCAAAGCAATTAATTCCTGTTTCTGGTCTTCAACAGAACGTTCAGGCTCGTTTTTCAGAAAAAAGTCCTGGTACCTTGAGGAGCATTCACGCCTGATAAAACGTTTTTTTGCCGGTTCACTCCAGGCGTTTACCGTAGATTGAAATATTTCAGGCGGAATTCCCGCATCGGCGTCAATCGGAGAAAGAGTCCCGTTTATCGCAACCGCAGTCTCAAAGCCCAGCTCATAGCCTTCAAAAACTTCAGCAGCAGCATACACCCCAAGCGACCACGCCGCCAGAGAAATATGTCTGTAGTTGTTTACCAGTGCGGCAATATCAACCGCATTGCCGGTAACGGTATAATCATAAAACATCAATACATCTATAGCACCAGCCAGATGACGAAAAGGTTTGTCATCCATGCTCCAGCCGTTAAAAAACAGCAGCAGCTCACTGCTGCCACACATGTTTATCCAAATTCTCTTCACAATATCTCCAGAATTCTCTCAATATCCTGTTCTGTCATAGCTGCGGTCAATGAAAACCTGACCCGGGAGGAGCCCCTGGGAACAGTCGGCGGCCTGATGGGAAAAACCAGCAGTCCAGCTTCACGCAGACGCTCAGCAAGCTTCACAGCCGCAGTATTACTGCCTGAAATATAAGGAACAATCTGTGATTCTCCACCGGTTTTGCCGCCGGCGGCCCTGATGCCTTCACGCAGCTTTTCCGCCAGGCTCTGCAGATGTAAACGGTTCTGCTGCATTTTAACCGTTTTTTCCAGAACAAAACGGCTCCAGTTTACCACCACTGGTGGCAACCCGGTAGTGAAAATCAATGAACGCATTTTATTAATAAGATAGTCCCTGAACAGCTTATTCATTATTGCGTAAGCCCCGGCGGAACAGAACGCTTTTCCGAAAGTGCCGATAATTATATCGATTCTGTCAATCAGCCCCTGTTCCTCACAGACGCCGCAGCCCTGCTCGCCGAAAACTCCAACGCCATGCGCCTCATCAACGACTAAAAGCGCATCGTACTTTTCCTTTAACTCAACCAGTCGTGACAAATCAGCTACCACGCCATCCATACTGAAAACCGATTCTGTAATGATTATGACATTATCATATTTATGCCGCAGCCTGCCTAAAACAGCTTCAAGCCGGTCAAAGTCGAGGTGCGGATAACGTTTGAATTCAGCTTCAGAAAGCCTGATACCGTCAATAATACTTGCATGATTAAGCTTGTCGCTTAAAATCAGATCACGCCGGCTGGTCAGCGCCGGAAGGATACCGACATTGGCGTGATAGCCGCTGTTGAAAACCAGCGACTCACGGTTGTTGTACAATTTGGAAACCGCCGCTTCAAGCTGCATATACCCGGGGTGGTTTCCAGTCAACAGTCGCGAAGATGTAGCAGAAAGGGCAAACGCGTCATCAGCAGTATGCTCCATACGTTCATAAAATTCACGTCGGAGCTGCGGCCAAGCGTTTAAGCCGAGATAGTCGTTGGATGACAGGTTCAGCAGCAGCCTGCCATCCAGCCGGGAATTAATTCCTTCCGGAGTAAGCTGACGCAGAAATCTGAACTGATCAGCCAGCCGCAAGTCATCAAGCTCTTTTTGTAACCTTTCCTGTAATCTCATTTAAATCTTTCGGATTCGTTAGTTTTTTGAGCTGAATTTATCAAGACTGCGCACAAAAGCCTTGTCCTCGTCAACACTCCGGCCGCGCGTTGTCAGATAACCGCCGGTCATCAACGCGTTAATACCGGAGAGCATCAGTAAAGCCTGATAATCTTTCATGGTGGTTTCACGTCCGGCAGCAAATTTAATCATTTTAGTCGGATTGATCAGGCGGCATAAGGCAAAAGCCTTGACCGCTTCAGCCGGCTCAATGGTCGGTACATTTTCCAGAGGGGTTCCTTTAATTGGCAGTAAGAGATTCAAAGGAATACCATCAACATCAAGCTCCTTTATGGCAAAAGCCATATCCACCCGGTCAGCTGGAGCCTCACCAAGGCCGAAAATACCGCCGCAGCAGATCTCTACCCCGAATTCCTGCAGCCATTTGATAGTCTGAATTTTTTCTTCAATAGAATGTGTGTCGGCAATAAGTTCCGCGTATTTTGCCGGAGCGGTCTGCAAATTCATATTATAGCGGCCAGTATGATGCTGAGCCAGCATTTCAGCAGTTTTACGGCTTAGAATACCGATCGAAACACAAAGTTTCATATCAGGAAACCGTTCTCTTAATTCATCCAAAGTCTCCAGAATATAAAGAAATTCTTCATTGGGTTCGGTATAACCATGGCCACTGGTGACATAACCAAAAGAACGCACCCCATTGTCGTATACCGCCTGGGCCGCCTCGACAGCCTCCTTTTTGGTGACAAGGCCATAGGTATCTACGCCCGTGTTATGGTGTGAAGACTGAGCACAAAAGCGGCAGTTCTGGGAGCAGACTCCGGATTTAGCGTTGAGAATCGAGCATGAAAATATGCCCGGAGCAAATTTGTCGCGGACCTTGTTAGCCAGAGAGACCAGGTCAAGCAGGTCATTGCCGTCAACTTCATTGATCAAAGCCACGGCTTCTTCATGCGTAAGTTCCTTTCCTTCGAGAACCTTGTAGGCGTTTTTAATATGTCTATTTAACATAATTTTAAACTAATCTCATTTTAAAACGTTATACTTACAAAAATCCAGTAACAATATTTTCAGCTAAACACTGCTGTCATAACCTTTAATGCAAATAATGCTATTCAACTTTAAATTATGGCTGGATAACAATCAAAGAAAAAAATAATTGTGTTTAGTCGCAAAAAAGTAACATATTGCAGAATCGCAATTTTTAAAGAAATATTAGTGAAAAAACGCTGATTTCACGCTTGTTGCAGCAATCAGGCGCGGCGTTTTCCGCGGCTGATCCCGATGATAAGCTGTTCAAGGATAATGCGCGGATCACCGCCGCCGGAAACCAGCTTGCGGTTAGCATCAAGAATACCTCTGAGAGCTGCAGCCAACTGACGGTCACTGAAATTTGCAGCATTCTGACAGATCATGTAAGCTCGAAACGGGTGTACTTTGAGCAGGATATTATCCGGGTAACTCTCTTTCAGTGCGGGATCAACCGAGTAAAAATATGATTTCCCGACTCTGGACGGCAGCTTTAACTGCGCAGCAGCCTGTTTAGCCTTGACCATTTCCTGAAAGCTGCGCACCGCGTGGCTCAACAATGAAAGTTCAAGGTTGACTCCTCGCTGCGACTTAAGCTGTTCCATCAGAGTATTGACCAGATCAAGCGCCGCTGTCATATTGCGCTCCAGCAATGCATTGGCAAAATCCCAGCTCATTGCTTCCGGAGTCCGACTGCATATGCACTTGCAGTCCTTCAATGTAACCCTGCCCTTGTCACCGGCAAAACAGAACAGTTTTTCGAGTTCTGACTGCAGCCGACCGGTATCGCTGCCTACGGTTTCAAGCAGATACTGCACTGCAGACTGGTCTATTTTTCTTCCGGCTTTATGGCAGATATCCAGTATTTTATCATACTGGGTTCTGGCATAATCCTTTGAAGAAATATCCGCTTTTCGGAAATAATGAATTTCAGCACCCTGGGCAGCCTTGCAGGCTTTAAAAAGGGCTTTCCGCTGATCAAGGTCCGGACCGTCTATTATCAATGTCATGTCGTCAGGAATTCCCTGTTTGATAAAATCAATCAGTTCGGCAACCCGTTTTTTGACTATATCTCTGGCATTTGCGGCCAAAATCTTATCAAAGTGCTGAAAATGTTTAAGCCATACTTTCTTGTCCGGGCTGAGAAACGGCGGTGTATTCAACGAAGCCAGAACTGAAGCGAGCATCTCTTCGGGCTTTGCCTCATCACTGTCGCCGACAATAACCTCCAGATCAGGGTTATCCCTGAAATCCTCCCCGCAAAGTTCACTGACAACTTCACGGGTCTTTGCCTTGATGGCAAAATTGTCATTTCCGCTCACAAGAAAAAGTCTGCTCATATTCCAACCGTTAAATTAATTAATACCCACTAAATATATTGCAAGCAGGCATATTTGCAATTAGACGGAGCGTATTTCTGTCGCTAACCTAAGGTTGCGGCTATGGTTCCGGCTATTTCCTCCAGCATGTAATCAGTAACTTGAATAATTTCACCATCACGATAGAAAGCCCGCTCCATTCGGCGGAAAATGTTACTGCCAGCCTGCGCTTTAAGCGTTTTCAAATCGCCAGTTATAATAATTTCACGCCGGCAGCGGGTATGAGCTACATTAATACGATTTGGATTGTCTACAAAACCAATACCGCCACCCTTGTTGCTGCGGACATAACAAATTATAACAACATCGCTTTCACCACCCTGGAAGCTGTCCACGGTTGCGACCCTGGTCAGCAGGAAATGCTTCCAGCGCCTGGCAGTAATTTTTTGCTCCGGACATAACCTGGAAACCTTCTCCAGCGACAGGTTGTCCCGTATCAGCCCCACTTGCCTGCGGTAAGGAGCTATTATCGAAATTTCTTCCAGCGGATATTTTTTTATCATCTGGTAAAAAGCATAAAGACAAATATAAGCCTCTGCCGGGTTGGCAACACCTGGCTTCTGCCCCTCCATGGAAAGGTGCTCGCTGCGTTTTTTCAATGAAAGTTCAGAAGTCGAAAAAAAGCGCAGGGTTGAAACCGGGTACTTCGATTTACGTTCATGAAAATCCAGCTGGTAATATTCAGCAGAACTGCTGGCCCTCACTCCGGCATCATAAAACAGTGTCGACGCAAACCGCAGCAGACGTGGATTCTGGCAGCGATATGACTGCTGCAGCATGATAACCGGTATTTTACGGCTTTCAGCCAGCCACTGCAGGGCGCTGTCACTTACCAGTGATCCCATATGACATGGCAAAGGAGCAAACTCTTTGAGCAGTGCTTTCCTGACATTTTCAGGAAGCGGGAATGGCGGCAACTGTTGATGATCACCAAACAGCAGCACCCGTTTCCCCAGCCCGACACATAACAGAAACTCTGCCATATTAGCCATACCGGCTTCATCAAAAATAATTGCATCAAACGGACCGTTCTGCTTCTGGTCCTCCTTGACAATGCCATCCCGCAACAACCCGACATGGGTACCAGCATAAATTCCGCCCGTACTGAGCTGTTCTCGTTTCATAACAAAACGGTTGACATTGCGCGGTTCTCCAATCCAGCAGGCTTCCGCCACATCCGGAGCAATGCTGTTGCGATTTTTACCAAACCGCAGCACCGGCAGATTAATGATACGGCGGCAGATATTATCCACTGCAGTATTTGAGGGCGCCGTTATCAATATACGTTTACCCTGGCGGCATAACTCACGAACGACTTTTTCCAGCACAAAGGTCTTCCCTGTTCCCGGCGGACCTTGAATAAGTACAACCGGATTAGCAGCGGCAGTCGCTGCTGCCCAGGCGGCCTGCTGCGAAGCGTCCATTTCGCCGGGAGCATTCTGCACATTACCCGGCTCAAAAACAAATTTATCAAATCCCAGAACAGTTCGCAGGGCATTACCTTTTTTGACTTTTCTGCCTGCAATACCCTTACTCAGCTGATCAAACTCTTCTGCCAGAAAACGACTTGGACTGCGTTGCAGGCGAGCAAACAGGCGGTCCAGACAGGAAGCCGCTTCTGCGGGATGATCACATCGCATCCGTCCAAGTATTGAGTCTCCGTCAAATATATCAACTTTGAACGTACCGAAAACCGTTCTTTCGCCACGCATAAAAACATTCAGAAAATCCCCCTGAACCAGCGGCATATCCGGAGTCGCCGGAATTCGCAAAGCCAAGTCTGAGCGCCCCGGCCTGGCAAGCTGCTTGGCTTCGCCGAAATGGAGCACAAAATCACGGTCATTTTCAGCAGCAAGCTCCAGGGCCCGAAGCTGCAACTGCAGGCTGTAGTTTATATTCCACGGAGTTCGAGCAGGAATTTCAGTTTTAACCAGAGTCGGGATAAAATCTTCGATACTGCTTTTCTCTCCAACAGAATAGCCTCCATCGAGCGGCAGGCTTAACTGGCTGCTCAATTCATCAGCGGCCATGTCGGCAGTTGCTTTGCGGATCAGCAGTTTCAAGTAGCGAGCAGAGGTCCGTTTCATTGCTCCTACAGCAAAAGCCTCGTGATTGGTCTCGACATTCTGCATTGCTTCAACAAACTCTTTCTTGGTGATGTCAAGAACGGTCTTATCAGGAGAGTTTTTGCGAAGCCAGGCAATGACATCATAAATGATTTCCAGCCTTTCGCCCAGCGAAAGTTCGTCGTTGTCAAAAAACTCCATATCCTGCTCAATAATATACGGTTCACCGTCATTAAATATCAGCAGATAATGTTTTTGCCATTCCCGGCTCTCTACGGTCAGAGCGGGACAATTTTCGGCCGGGTGCCAGTTAAAATAAGCGGTTTTCTCTAATTCTGGTTCATCCAGATCAAAAAGAATCTCAAGCAAGGTTATATAATCTTTAACGATGAAAGGAAGTGGTTTCTGGATAGATTCCCACATTTCATAAAATTCACGGGAGGCTGCTCTTTCAGGTTCAGTCTGCCAAAGTCTACGCCCCTCCTCGAAGTAAAAGTTTATTTTATTAAGTTCCCTGTCCAACTATTCGTTCCGTTATGGTTAGTCCCAGTGTCACAACGTCGGCAGACACGCCGCCACAAGGGCGGCGCATACTGTCTGAATTTATTAAAAGCTAAAAGCCTGAGCATGGCTCTAAAATAGTTTTAATATTTTGAAAAAGAGAATCGAAATCCTTCAGTTGCACAAAGCCGCTGAAAAACTGGATACCTTTTCACAAAACTCACAATTTTTAGAGCTGTCTATATCAGTTAACTTGACTATCACTGGTGGAGTTACTGTTTCCCAATACATTTTCAGAGCCAGCGGAATTTTTATTTTCCGATTTCTCTATTTTCTTTACAGACTTTTTGGCCTGAGCTTCTTCTTTCGCTTCTTCCGCCTTGAGTTTAGTTATGACCGGCGGCTCTTTCAAAGCTGAAGAAGTTTCAGCATCATAGTTACCGCTTCTAGCCCTGAGTTCTTCAATCTGCTTTATAAGCTTAAGGCGCTGCGCCGCGAAATCACTTTTCAGCAATGCTACTGTAGCCTGACGCTGTTTTTCCACATCGTTTGAATATTTCTTAAGCATCTCCTCAAAGCTTTTGCGCTGAGTGGTCAATTGCGACTGCAGCTTTTTAATATTCTCCTGATAATTGGCATTGTTGCGGTCCAGCATTACTGCCAGCTTATTCAGTTTTGCTTCCTGCTCTTTGAGCTTGGCCTCACGGTTTTTGAGTTCATCAAAAAGCATTTTGCTTGATTTTGAAACTGTTGAGCGAATTTCGCCCTGCGATTTAGTAAAATTCTGTCCCTGACGGTCGAGTACTCCTGAAAGTTTAACCGCCAGGACAACAGCCAGTGCCCCCAGGCAGATAATCAGCACAACGGCAATAGCCAGCCAGCGGTGGTTGCGACGTGCGGATTTGTCAGCAATAGCCCGGGTTTCTTCGAGGTTTTCAGACATTTTTTTAAACTGCTCACTCAGCATTCTGCCGACTTCTTCTGTCTGTTCTTTTACTGCAGGGAGCAGTTGTTCTTCAAGATTTTGCAATTTTGTAACTTCCTGATTATTTTGCGGTTGATCAGACTCCTCATGCTCTTCTCCGGGACTGTCCGTTTCATCGTCAAGCGGCAATTCACCTGCCACTTCTGCATGAAAAGGATGACGTTTGCTTAGTTCTTTTTCAATTTCAAAAGAATTTTTGCCCTCCTCACGTAAAGCTGATATTTCCTGTAAAACAGCCAGTGAAGAATCAAAAAACACCTTGCGGCGACCTTGATTTTCGTATTCAATATAGTGCGAGTACCGGGACATCCAGTCATTCAAGGTAGTTCTTGCGATATCCAGTTCTCTGGACAATTCAGCAATTGAATAAGTTTTGCGGTTTTCCATAATTTATTTCCTCATCCTGATTTTGGGTCATGAGAGATTACAATTTTGCGAATTTCATCGATATCCTGATCAATTTGCATCTTAAGTTCAGCCGGAGTGCTGAAACAGCGTTCTTCACGCAGATATTCAAGCAGGGCCAGCTCCATTTGCCTGCCGTAGATATTTCCATTATGATCCAGCAGATGGGCCTCAACCCTGATTGACTTGTCTTCAGGCCGGTTATAAGTGGGAGAAACCCCAATGTTGACCCCGGCCGGAAAATAACTATGATTGACACAGGCCTTTGCCGCGTAAACTCCGCACGGCGGCAGTACTCCGTATTTAATTTTTAAATTGGCTGTCGGGTGCCCTAATTCACTGCCAGCCACCTGATGCCCCTTTTTAACCCGGCCGGAAAGCGTGTAAGGACGACCCAGCATGGCAGCCGCTTTCTGCAGCAATCCTGCTGCAATAGCACGCCGGATTGAAGTACTGCTGACAGCAACATTGTCCTGCAGCAGCTCATTGACGGCGGCAAAAACAAAGTTATTTTTACGGGCCAGATCATGCAGCATCTCAACATCGCCGGTTCCTGAAGCGCCAAAACGCCACTCACGCCCAACACACAGTCCTTTTATCTCAACCCGCGGAGTATGCAGGCAGTTACGGATAAATTCATCCGGAGTCTGGCGGGCAAAGCTTTCTGAAAACGACAGAGTAACTACTGCCTCAGCCCCGTATTCGTGCAACAGACGTATTCTGCGGTCAGGAGAAACCAGCAGCGGCGGCGGATTATTTGGAAAAAGCACCGCCCGGGGATGAGGATAGAAAGTCATTGCCACCGGTGCGGCGTTTTGCAGCCTGGCCATTTCAACCAGTTGCCGCAGCAGGAGCTGATGCCCTTTATGGACGCCGTCAAACACGCCGATAGCGACGCACACCCTTTTTATGCCATGCTCGGCAAGGGCGTCAAGCGACGTTACGTTCAAGCACTGTTCTTTTCCCTTCAATGTCTCTGTCATGTGATACCAGCAGTGTTAATTTGTACTTTGCATCCGGGATTTTTGCTATACGGAATTGTAAAACATCGGCATTAAAGTATATTTTATTATGGAAAATTCAACCGTCATTTACCCGTCAACATGATTTTTTCGACGGTTTTTATGCTCAAAGTTACTTTATTGAACTTAATTTTAAAAAAATACCTTTGACGGGATGTTGACGGAAACAAATAACTAAAATAAGAGCTGACATCATGAGAAGAGTACTCTATCCGGGCAGTTTTGACCCCATGACAAACGGACACCTTGACCTGGTAGAGCGCGCCAGTAAACTGTTTGACGAAGTCATCGTCGGCGTGGCTGTAAATCAGGCCAAAGACGCGCTTTTTTCAATCGAGGAACGCACTGCAATAATTAAAGAATGTACGAAGCATTTGGATAATGTTCAGGCCATATCTTTTTCAGGACTGGTCGTGGATGCAATTGTCAAATACAATGTAAACGCTATCCTGCGCGGACTCAGGGCATTCTCCGACTTTGAATATGAGCTGCAGATGGCCTTAATGAACCGGAGCTTGAATTCAGATTGCGAGACTATTTTTATGATGCCGACACCACTGAATTCTTTTGTCAGTTCCAGCATAATCAAGGAAGCAGCACTGCTGGGAGGCGATTTCTCAAATTACGTACCACGCCCAGTCAGCTTTGCCTTGACTGAAAAAATTAAGGAATTAAAAAAGCATGATTAAAGTTTCAATGGGACTGCTTGACCATCAGGATATTCATCTTGAGGGGGAAGAACCGTCATCCTTTCTTGAAGTAGAAAACTCCGACATGATTGAGTTCCATGAAAATGTCAAATACGACCTTAACGTATCAAAGGTCAGCAATGGTGTGCTGGTAAACGGAAGCATCAGCATTCCGTACAAAGGGGTCTGTGGCCGCTGTCTGAAAGAATTTAAAGGAGAAGCTGCCAACAGAAAACTGTGCCTTTTTATTGAGGATGTAACCGAACAGGAACTTGACCTCAGTGAGGACCTGCGTTCAGAACTGGTGATGCAGCTGCCGGTAAACTGTATCTGCAGCGAAGACTGCAAAGGGCTATGCCACACCTGCGGCACAAACTTGAACGAAGAAACCTGCAACTGCCATGAAAAGCCTGCTGAAGACAGTCCATGGAGTGCACTGGATAATCTTGATTTAAAGTAAACCTGCTGATTTGATTCTATAATAATCAGGGGGCAAGATATCAGCCTTTTTATATGGTTCCAAGTTCATTTTTGAGGCGTTCCTCACGCAGAGCATCTATAGCTCCTTCTCCATAAATTGAGCGCATCAGCTTGACATTGAATTCATAAAACAGCTGAGGATCTGGTTTAGGCACCATCTCCCCACGGGATATTTCTAGCATTCGACGACGTTTCTTCAGGTCTTTCTTGAAACCGTCAAGATAGCGAATCAGGGTTCTGGGGCTTAGCTCTCCAAATTTTTTCTGTCCGTATTGTTCACAATAGTCTTCAGCCACCACATAGACCAGATTCTTCGGACAATGCCGCATACCCAGTTCCTTCAGGAAATCCTCAATCATGTCCATACAGCGCAGCTCATCAAATCTCGGAAACGTGACCATACGGCCGCGACTGACAATATTGGGGGGAAAATAATGATTGGAAGCAGCAATCAGGCAGACATTTTCCGGCAGCTGCAGGCTGCCGCCTATATTAGTCCTGAAATAATACCAGTTAGTATTCGCAGGGTCAATATCATCAAAGAAAATTACAAAACGATGGTCATGCCGCGCCTCAAGTCTGGTTAAAAGGCGCTCCAGAGGCTTTTCAATGTCTTCCGGTTCCGGCAGAACCAAAGTCAGGTTTTCATGTGCTAAAGTATAAGCAATTGCGTAATGAGTCTTGCCCAGTCCAGGCAAACTGCTGATCAACAGCGGCACGTTTGACCGCCCCTCAGCGAAATCCTTGAAATGCTCATTGAAAATCCTGCGCGGGCCCTCATAACCATAAAATTTACCGGCAGCTCTAATATTGTCCAGCCTGGCCGGTATGAATTTTTCATCCGAATAGCGGAAAACCCTTGCGCAATGAAAAGGGTCAGCGGCAGCGGCCCCGACTCTAAGTGATTTCAAGGTTGATTCAGTCACTTTGCCATCATCCAGCTTGATTGCTGATTTCCCGGAAAACAGTTTTAGGGCTTCCGGGTGCAGCCTTGGCAAACCTTCCATATCCGCTTCAGTTTCAAGAAAAGAAAAATAATCCTTTAGCAGTGCCGTATCATTGCAGAGTCGATCTGCATGCTGCAGCATAAACTCTCCATCGTCACCTGCTTTGAGGCTGCCGTCTCGGTTTATTTTAACTGCCTGCCTGCCAATAAGTGCGTCAAATGCTGCAGCTTCAAGGAGGTGCGGTATTTTTCCGCCGCCGGATTCCCTCAAAAGCTGATTTACCAGATCAATACTGTCGGCCTGCCGGTCAATTACAGAGTATAAGCGCTTTTTTGAGTAAGGCGAGGACTCAAAGTCGATGAGTTCATTAAGTGCTGCCCGCAGGCAGGAGTCATAAGACTTGATAAATGACAATCGAAATATATCCATATATACTTTATCGCCATTATTTACTTCAGTAAACAGTACATTCAAGCTCGCAATCAGCGAATTCAAACGCCCTGTCAGCTCCTGAACAGAAAACTTCTTTTGTTTAAGGGTCATACCAGCCTCACAAAACACAAGTGCTTTTATAATTTGCATTTAAGTCTTATTAACAGACGATTCAAGGAATATAAATGCCGCCTGGGATTATCTCAAGTATTTTATAATAAAAACGCCCGGCATAAACCGGGCGTGAATTTCAATTAAATAAATAGTCAGTTATTTCGCAGCTTTTACATCCAGGTCCACCGCGGGTTCATTAACCAGAGGTTTTTCGCCGACAACAGTATCATACTGCAAGTCAAAAAATTCCTGAGTCTGCGGAAAACTGTATTCGCCGAGCCTGATCTTTTCAATACCGGAAGCCACACTTAATTTATTCTTGTTTTTAAGCAGCGGGCCACACCAGTTATTGACAAAGTTTATCATGTAAGGTGACGAATTGAAATTGAGCCTGCCGTGGGTAAACAGGAAATTATAAGCATCATCCGAACGTCCAAGCAGAACCAGTGAATTAGCTTTCAGCAACGCTGACAGGTCATTAAGCATTTTACCTTCAGCAGTATTAATAATCGGTTCGGCCATCTTCTTAATGTTATAGGCCGCGAAAGCCTGTGATCCGCCCTGCCCGGCGAGACCTGCTGCAATACCGTATCCAAGCCAGTAGCCTGCATTCTGACTTTCAGTTTTTTCAACCGCCTTGAAGATACTCGAACTCCAGAGCTGCGGCATCCTGTTCTGATACAGCAAATACCAGTCATTGTTCATATAGAACGGCAGCGGGTTTTTAGCCAGAGCTTTTTTGAAAATTTCACTGCTGCCGGATTTAATCCCGGCTTTGTAACCGCGGATAACCCGGTAAACATCGGAATCCGAAAGCAACAGGCTTTCGCCGCCGTCAATGTCATGCCAGCAGAACTTTATCGGGAAATAAAGCCCGGTTGTACTGTCAAGCTCAACAACTTTCTTGATTATATTGCGGTCCCCAGGCTTGATTTTCAGGGCCAGCTGATACAGAATCATAATCTTGGCCGGATTAGAATCGACCCCGCTTTTGATTATTTCAGCAAAGGCCAGCATCGCGGGAACAAAACTACGCTCAGATGCCTGTTTAATCCAGGCCAGCTTGGTTTCCCGGTCCGGATAGTACTCAGAAACCCGCAGCTGCGCAGGGGCATACCCGGCATTTGCCGCAGCCAGGAACAGTTTTTTGGCGGCAGACGCGTCAGCTTTAACTTCAGATCCGCTTTCAAACTTCAGGGCCATCTTGAACATGGCCGGAGGGTAACCCTTTCTGGAGGATTTCTGCAGCAGGTTGAGTCCGTCAATATTTTTCTGTTCACCATAATAAACTTCAGAGAGGAAAAATTCCGCCCTCGGATCGCCTTCCTCTGCTGCCCGCAGCAGCAGGTTTTTGGCTTTGGCAATATCCTGAGCGATACCGTTACCGGTGTAACGGATTACCCCAAGCGAAGCTGTTGCCTGAGTATATCCTTTTTGAGCACAATATTTGAACAGCTCAACCGAGGCTTTCTGATTGACTGCGGTGCCACGCCCGTAATGATACATCTCAGCAAGGATATTGATATAACGGATTTCACCGTCTTTCGCTCTTTTATGGACATTATTGAAAGCCATTTCATAGAACCTTTTGGCTCTGGCGCGATCCGGTGTAACGTCACCAAGACCATATTCGTACATCATTCCAAGGTAGTATAAAGCTATGCAGTTGCCTTGCGCCGCGCTTTTGCGAAGCCAGAAATGAGCATCCTTATAGCTGATTTTACTGTCTTCTCCAGTCATATACATACTGCCGATGATGGCTTGCGCGGTCGGATCGCCTTGCTGAGCTTCACTAAGGGAGCGTTCGCGCAGCGACATACAACCGGTCAAGGACAAAATTGCCAGCAGTGCCGGTGCAATTTTTTTCAGAGAACGGCTTAAATTCATTTTATCCTCCGTCATTTATCCGTCATTTAAGGTTAATACCAACCCGTCAACTATCAGTTATGACATTTCTCTCTCATCATCCAGGCATAAATCAATAATAACCTAATCTTTCTTTTTAAGGAATTCAACTATTCTTTCTGCAAAAACTTTACCGGTTCCCGGAACTTTTGCCATAATCTGTTCAGCAGTTGCCTTCCTCAGGCGACGAACAGAACCAAAAGAACGCAGTAATTGAGCCTTGCGCTTTTCACCCACACCCGGGATATCATCCAGCAACGATTCCTGTAGCCGTTTGTCCCGCAGCTGACGGTGATAGCTTATTGCAAAGCGGTGAGCCTCATCCCGCAGAGCCTGCAGCAGACGCAGTGCCGGAGAATGACGATCAAGCACAACCGGTTCTGATCTACCCGGAATAAAAATTTCCTCACGCTTCTTGGCCAGCCCGATAACCGGCAGCGGCGGACAACCGATATCAACCAATATGTCAATTGCCGCTGATAACTGACCTTTACCCCCGTCCACCATAATCAAATCGGGCAGGGGGCGTTGTTCGCGAAGTTTTTTGCCGTAATGCCGCTGCAGCACTTCTTTCATAGTTGCGAAATCGTCAATCTGATTGACACTCCTGACCCGGAAACGGCGGTATTTGTCGCGGGCAGGGCGGCCATTTTCAAAGCAGACCATACTGGATACCGCCATCGTTCCCATAATGTTTGAATTATCAAAACCTTCAATCGTGGTCGGGGAATTCGGCAGCTTGAGAACTTCCTGCAGGTCTTTTACAGCTTCCTCACCGGGAGCCGAGGGGATAGCCGCAAACCGGAATGAACGGGTTTTACTGCCGAAAACCTCATTTATATTGGTCACAACATCGCGCAGCCGGCCGGCCTTTTCAAACTGCAGGTTATTGGCAGCTTCCCGCATTTTTCCATCAAGCTCCTCAAGCAGCTTACTCACATTACCGTTCAGCAAGTCAAGCATTTTTTTCACCCGCTCATGATATTCCTTCCTTGTAACTTTGCCGATACAGGGTTCACAGCATTCCTTGATGATGCGTTTTAGACAATGCCGGCGGGTTTCAAGGTCCGGTTCAGTGCACTTGCAGGTGCGAAGCCCGAAATACGAAGCCAGAAAATCAACCGTATTTTTCAGAGCACTGCCTTTGGGAAATGGACCGAAGTACTTGCAGCCGTCATCTTTTCTGACCCTGGCCAGAATAAGACGGGGATATTTTTCATTGAGGTTTATTTTGACCAGCAGATAGCGTTTGTCATCACGCATAAGCACATTATAGTGCGGCGCATATTGCTTGATAAGGCGTGATTCGAGAATCAGTGATTCGTCTTCATTTTTAACTGTATAGTATTCCCAGTCAAAAATAGATTTGATCAAAGAACGCTGTTTGGGGTCGGCACGACGCAGGCGCGATGGTTGAAAATATTGACTCATGCGCTTACGCAAACTGGCCGCCTTTCCCACGTAGATCACCTTACCGAAACGGTCGCGAAATACGTAAACCCCCGGTTTAGCCGGAACCTCTCCGGGATGAAAATCTTTTTTTGATGCAGCCATAAAAATCCCGCATTGTTGACGGTTTTCACTCCAGCTGTATCCGAAGAATCTCTGACACCGCAAAACTTCCATTCTGCGCCGCACATTCCCCTTACGACGTTTTGGCCTTAGCGAAAAAAACCAAAACGCCGGTAAACAGTATCAGCGTGGCGATTACGGGCGCTCGAAGCAGCCTTTTTCGTAAAGACCGTTAAGGGCTACAGCCGGGCCGGCAAAATAACCGATATCTCTTCTGAGTTCACTTTTCACCAGTTCACATGCCTCCATGGTCTGCTTCCAGGCAAAACGCGGCAGGTGCTTTTTGACCGGATCAAGAAACATATCGCCGGTAGCCCAGGCCAGAGTTCCCAGAATTATCCGCTCTGGGTTAAAGGTATTCATCAGGATACCGTAAGCCTGAGCATTGCGTTCACAAATTTCTTCCCAGAGTTTTACAGAGTATTCTTCGCCTTCCATTACGCCTTTTTCCAGTGCAATCATATCCACATTTTCAATCTTGCCGCCGGCAAGCTTCACTACTGGATGGTCAGGCTTATCGGCCAGTTCTTTCTGTAAGCGCTGAGCGACAGCAAGGCCGCCGCAATATGCTTCATAACAGCCGGTCAGACCGCAGTTGCACTTAATGCCGTTCGGCTCCAGTACCATGTGCCCAATTTCACCAGCCACCAGAGAAGCGCCTTTGATAAGATGCCCGTTGGCAATAACTCCGCCGCCGATTCCAGTGCTCATTGTCAAATAAATGACATCCTTAAAGCCACGGCCGGCACCGAAAAACCATTCAGCGAGCATTCCGGCATTAGCGTCATTGTCAAAGTGAGTTTCTATGCCGAAATGTTCTGATATATATTCTACAATCGGAACATTTATCCAATGCTTCTGGTTCGTAGGACAGGTTATGATTCCGTTTAAAAAATCGGCAGGAGCAGGTGAGGCTATACCAATGGCGCGGACTTGATCCATATTCAGACCGGCATCTGCAACTAATCTTTTTCCAATTTCCACCATTTGAGGTAGAATATCATCAGGATACGAGTGTTTGTTTGCTATGCGGTCCTTTCCGAGCAACTTACCGTCAGAAGTGACAAGTCCAACACCGATTTTGGTGCCTCCGATGTCAAAGCCGAGCACAGGAAAATTATCTTTCATTTAACATGTCCCGTATTTAGTTTAAATTCTCATGCAATATTTGTTGCAATATCGGTCTCTTGAATATAACTTGCTATTGACATAAATAAAGTTTAATTCATCAAAAAAATACTGGAGGCAGCTGATGTTCTCAGGAATCGGCTCAATTATCGCCAGTCAAGGCGCTTATTACGCTTTTTCCAACAGTGACGGCGTGGGAAAATTTATTGTGATCCTGCTTTTTTTCGGGTCTATCCTGACCTGGACAATCATGCTGGACAAGGGAATTGCCCTTTACCGGGCCCGCAACAGCTCTGAAGCTTTTATAAAACTGTTCCGGCATCGCAAATCTGTTGTTTCCTGTTTCCGCGAAGGCGAACGCGATCCCAGTCCGGTAGCCAGAGTTTACATGAGCGGCGTTGAAAAACTGCTGGAGTTTTACGCTGTCACACCTGAGCAGACTTCGGCTATGAATTCCACCGGCGACAATCCGGCTTCACACTTGACAGACGCTCAAATGGAAGCCCTTCGGACTGTACTTGAGCGTGAAGTCGCTGACCAGATAATGGAGCTTGAACAGCGCATTGGTCTGCTGGCTACGGCAGTAAGTGTCAGTCCGTTTTTCGGCCTGTTCGGAACTGTCTGGGGGGTAATGATTGCTTTCTGTGGTGTCGCGGCTCAAGGCAGAGCTGAAATATCAGCCCTGGCACCGGGAGTAAGCGGTGCTCTGCTGACAACGGTGGTTGGCCTGGTAGTGGCTATCCCGTCATTGATAGGGTACAATCTGCTTACCATCACCATTCGCAAAATTACGGTCTACATGGACAATTTCACTGAGGAATTTATCGCCAGAATCAAACTCGAGCAGCTCGGGCTTGACGAAGAGGCATAAGGAGTCGAAATGGCCAGAAGTAAAAGACGTTCGCAGCTTGACGCCATTGATGAAATCAACATGACGCCGTTGATTGACCTGACGTTTCTGCTCCTGATTATATTTATGATTACAGCTCCGCTGATGGAGTACGGCATTGACGTCTCTCCTCCTGAAATGAATGCCGACAACCTGCCTGATAAAAATACAAAATCGGTAAATATTGATAAAACGGGCAAAATTATTTTCAACGATCAACCGGTCTCCAAGGATGATTTATTGAAAATACTGCAGGCTTTAAAAGAAAGTTCACCTAAAACCATGCTGCTGCTGCGCGCTGACGGTGAACGTCCCTATAAAGATATAATAGAACTGATGCGGGCAATTAAAAATTCGGGGTTCTCTAATGTTTCGCTCGTAACTTCAGCGGAGGACAGTTCCAGCTGAGAATTTAACATTTAACCTAATATTAAAGCCTGGCCGGTGTTATTACTAACATGAAAGAACCGCTTTGCCGGGTTATCGAAAACGATATGAAAGAAGACTTTTACAGCAAAATGAGGCAGCCGAAAGCGCTGGTAAGCCGAACTACCCGCCGGTACATATTCCGGGGAGTAGTCATTGCGCATATCGCAGTGCTGGTAGTGCCGTTTCTTTTTCTGGCGGTATATGAGTGGTTTTTCAAACCGCAAAAGCCTAAAATCATGCAGGTAACTTTGTATTCGCCTCCTCCTGCCAATCCGACGCCGCCGGCTCCACAATACACTCCGCCTGCTCCGCCCAAGGCAAAAAAGAAAATACCTGTCAAAAGTAAGCCTAAACCAAAGACTGCAAAACCCAAACCGAAAACTGTAAAGCGAAAGCCGAAAATAAAAAAGGCAAAAGTCACTAAAAAACGCTGGAAGAAAGCCAGTAAAATCAAAATATCCAAAGAGGTGGTTAAAGTAAACCGCACCACCGTAAAACCTAAATCGCAAAAACGCTTTATACCGCTGACTCCGGAACAGTTGAAAAACCGTATTTACAGCAATATGCCGCGTATTCGCACCACCAATACAGCTAATACAGCGCTGGTGCAGGCTTATGAGAACAAAGTCGGCAGTTATCTGTACAACGTCTGGGAAACTCCGGATAAAAGCCAGCTTGGCAACCGCCAGCCTGAAGTCGAAATAGAACTCTACGTAACGGCGACCGGTAAGGTCTCAAGGTCAAGGATTACCCGCTACAGCGGTATTAACCCAATGGACCTGTCCGTAAAAAAACTACTAGCGAAACTGGACTATGTCCCTGCACCGCCGAAAGGTGCGACAACCCTGAAATTAATTCTGGAGATTGCCGAAAGCTGATCCGTTATTTATCCGTCATTCTATTTAAGTTAACAATATTAAGCTCAATTTTCGTTATCTGGATCAAACCGTCAAGTGCTGATTATTGGAAATGATCAGAAAAAAAGTGGAGCATATATGTCAAGCATAATAAAAGTTGGAATTACCGGCCGGCAGGGCTTTATCGGAACACATTTATACAATTATCTCTCAACTTACGAAAACTTTGAATTGATACCTTTTGAGAAAGACTTTTTTGTCGACGAAGACAAACTTAAAGGCTTTGTCTGTGCCTGTGATGCCATAGTGCACCTGGCCGCAGTCAGCCGCCATGATGATCAGGACTATCTGTATAACACCAATATGGAGCTGGTTGAAGACCTCATTACCGCCATGGAAGAAACCGGTGTGGAACCGCATGTTATTTTTGCCTCAACCACTCATGAACCGCACGGCAATGACTACCACATGTCCAAGCATGACGGACGCCTGATGATTGATGACTGGGCTGCAGGTTCTGGCGGAAAATCCACCGGACTTTTCATTCCAAATACTTTTGGACCGGGAAGCAGGCCGTTTTTTAACTCATTTGTTTCAACATTCTGTTTCCAGACAGCTATAGGCGAAACCCCTGAACTAATTAACGACGCAGTAGTAGAACTTATTTACATAAAAGACCTGTGTGAAGAGATCAGGCAACTTTTAACCGGGGACATCAATGCCAACCCTTATACTCCGCCTTATACCGCAGCAGTAAAAGTATCAGCAGTACTAAAAACGCTTCAACGCTTTAAGAATGAGTTAGATACTGGGAAAATATCTCGACCTGGGGACTATTTTGAAGAATGCCTTTATGAAACTTTTCAAAGTTATCTGCCTGCTGGCTGATTATTTTCTGAACAAATTATTAAACCAGCCTCACTGGTGTAGTTCAGGTCAATTTCAACTGTATCGCCATCTTTGAGGTCAAGGTAATCTCGCAGCCTGACTTCACTGATAACCTCAAGAATGGTTTTAGGATGGTCGCCGGTGCCGCACTCATTATTATCCGTCCGCAAAGCAAAGGCCCGGTGTCCGTTGATCACACAACCGGTGATAGATACGCCAACGGTATTGGCACCCTCTCCAGGTTCTATTCTGATGTCATCCTGCGGAAAGTCAAGCGGGTCATCCAGTTCTATATTCAGCGAACCGGGATACATCTCCCTGCCCAGTTTACTTGCATATAAATCCCTGAGCTTGATCATCCATCTTGCCAGGTCCCCAATTCCACTTTTAACTTTTCCCTGCATTGCTTAAAATCCTTCAAGATAACTATTGTAAAACTATGTCTTTAATCTACTGCATTTCAAATGCCTTCTTCCGCAATGTCGCGATTTATCTGCATAAGCTCAACCGGAGCCCCGTTGTCTTCAATAAATGCCACAAGAACTCCCGGACTCGGACTGTTTGGCTCGATGATAACTTTTTTCCCTTCAAGTTCAGCCATTAAATCATCGACTTCAAAGGCAACATGCGGTAAGGTCTTTACAATTTCAGGGCAGGGTGCATCATCGTCAAACCTCATCCATTCGATACCATAAGGGTTTCTGCCATAACCACTGACATGCAGCTTAAGGTTTTCAAGATATATTTCATCCTTAAGTTTGTTTTCTGTCGGAATCCCCAGATGATGATATTTCATAATAATTATTTTTCCAAATCTTTATTTTTATACAATTTAATTAAAAAAGACTCGCTTATTTAGTAATTTGTTCGCTCATGGAGCTAAAGCAGACTATTTTTGTAGAGATTTATTTTGAATAGAAGAGATTGAACAATCAATATGATTCTATAGAATCGTCAAGACCGCAAGATTATAAATATTTGCAGGAAACGATGCTTAGAAAAGTGGAGAAGCTCTCAGGGCATGGGAAGAGGATTCATTTTGAGGAGATCGCAAAGAAAGGCTGCCCTGAGAGCAAAATCCAAAACAAACCTTATATTTTTATAGACATAGTTTATGCTCAAATGTTCTGTCACTAATTAATTTTCTTTCAATTTTTATTGATTATTCAAAATAATTTATTAATTATTGGATAAAAGCTGGAACTTCTCAATGTATTAGTAGTCTAATATTAAAGAAATAATTATATCAGAAAACCTGGGAACTTAAAGACCCCCCTGTCCTTCCCTCGCTTGAGCCACTCCGGTAGAAAATTTCTTTTTATCGGAGTGGATTTTATAAATATTAGCATACTAACTTTATAAAGTTAAAATCCTCTTGTGTTTACAGTAGTAATAAATTTGTAAGCAGAGGCTTATGGCATATGTGCATCAAAAATATTGAGATACTTTATTCGGTTTCAATAAGCCCTTTTTCAATAAAAAATTCTTTCAAGTCAGCCTGGCTTCCGTTTGAGAGATAGAAATCCGTGCGCAGCGGAACCTTAAGACCGCGAATGTGGGTTTTGTGATGGTAGGTCATAAAATCAAGCAGCTTTCCTTCGCTGAAAAATTCAATTTTAAAATCACCTGTACATTTGCAACGCTTACATTTAAAAGGAACAGACAACTCCAGACAAGCGAAAAAGTCTTTTATGTCCTTCCCTTTAAGCGTAACTTCAGGTTTCTTATTAAAACCGCCACTGCTGTCTACTCGATAAATGATAATATCATCCGTTTTTTTCTCCAGAAAATGCAGCCTGTCCTGCAATGTCTGGTTTCTCAAGTCATGCAAGTACAAAAAGCGAACTGAAAGAAATAAGCCTGCTGAACACAAAATCAATATTATAAAAAATATTATTCTATTCTTTTTCAATGTCTCCTCCCACATTTTTAAGACCTGCCCGCACTTTTTATTGCTGAAACGCAGTGTCATCTAAACGCATGACGGCCTGTAAAAAAGCTTAAACTCTACGCCTTTATCCTTGTTGCTATAATAGTTTAACACCAGTTTTCAGGGCTTCAAGTTCAACTTAAAATAAAAACCAGAGTGAACTTTTCTCTCTAAACGGGGTCATAATCAATTAAAGCATTTTAGTAATTGAGGGTTCAAGATGAACAACAGGGTAGTTGACCTCGAACAATTGACCTCTCCGTACCGCAGGATTGAAGCGGTAGATGTTTTCCGCGGGCTAATAATAGTCTTGATGTGTCTCGTAAATAACCCTGGTTCCTGGAGTCATGTCTATCAGCCTTTCCTTGAGGCTGACTGGGCGGGATACGGTTTTCCTGATCTGATTTTTCCCGGATTCATTTTTCTGGCGGGCATGGCAATACCATTCTCACTGGATCGCCGACTTGCTGCGGGGGAATCAAGACAACACCTGTTTTACCATGCCATAAGGCGTTCTCTTATACTTTTTTTGATCGGAGTCGCTATTCATATGGTTCCGGACTTCAGTGTCTCGACTGTTAGAATTCCCGGCGTACTGCAGCGGATCGCGATTGTTTACCTGATTTGCAGCTGCATTTATATTATGTGGCGCCCTGGTATCTTGTGGCTGATGCTGACCGGAGCGGCAATTCTCTTAACCTACTGGATGCTGCTGACCATTGTCCCTGTTCCAGGCCAGCAGGTCCCAGTATTGACCCCGACAGGCAACCTTGATGCCTACATCAGCAATTTACTGCTGAAGGGGCATCTCTGGAAAGTTACAAAAAACTGGGATCCGGAAGGTCTTTTAGGTAATTTTGCCGCGGTAGCTACCGGGATAACCGGCATTTGTGCCGGAAAGCTGATAAAATCATCGCAAAGTTTTCAACAAAAAGTCATGGTGTGTTTTACAGCGGGGATTATACTGGTTGTTTCTGGTCATTTCTGGGGGCTTTACTTCCCGGTCATTAAAAAACTCTGGACTTCGTCCTTTGTCCTCATCAGCGGAGGGTGGAGCCTGATCGTGCTTGGCTTTCTGATCTGGGTCTACGACATCCGGGGGGTCCGCAAACCATTCAGAGTTCTCGCCATGATCGGCTGCAATGCTCTGCTGCTGTACGTAGTAGAAGAACTGCTGGGAGGTTTGCTCTCAACTGGAGCAGGGGATATAATCTACAAAACCATTTATCAACACATCATCACACCAAAATTCGGCTCACTGTTGTTTGCGCTGACAGATGTTGTTGCAATAGTGCTGCTTGGAGTATTTCTCTATCGTAAAAAAATATTTGTTAAACTTTAGCTTTCAGCAGCCCCTTGACGACGTCGACCGGCACGGTGGTTTTTTCAGCAACCTGCTCTGGTGTCCGCCCTGCCTTATACAGCCGGTTAATAAAAGTTGACAAGGATTCACCGACTTCAATTAAGTGCCTGTCAGGATCCAGAAACCGGACTGTCAACTGTCCCCACGGCTCTTCATAAATCTTGTGAATAAATTCTACCTTATGTTCACACAGCTTCTCGAAAACAGCCTGAATATCCTCTGTTTCAAAGCAAAACTCAACGCGAGGCTTTAAAAACTTGTCTTTCAAATCCAGGCTCATTTTGCGAGCCACTATGTGGTTTTGCCAGATTTCCCAGAGGGTCATGCCACCCTCTAGAACAACATTTTTGCCGAAGTCAAGCTCAATTTTCTGCCCCAGCACTTCTGTGTAAAACCGCTTCGAGACCTCAATATTCCGGACAAAAGCCGCAGTCGAATGAAATTTTATATTACTGGACATTTTAGAACCTTTTGCTTTTTTAGGAAGAATTGTATATAAAGCAAATAATACATCAAGTCCGGCAAATTAGCAATAAGTTGAAAAATGGAAATATAATTTTATTACCTTCCCACCAGCACCACCGCATAGGCGGCGATGCCTTCCTCGCGGCCACAGAAGCCAAGCCGCTCAGTAGTAGTTGCCTTCACTGAAACCCGGTCAGGAGCACAATCCAGAACTTCTGCCAGGTTGGTGCGCATCTGATCTATATAAGGGCGCAGTTTAGGGCTCTGAGCTACAATCGTAATATCAAGGTTCATTATTTCATATGGCTCAAAGTGTTCAATTTCAAGAAGCTTTGCCAGCAGTTTCAAGCTGCTGATATTCTTGTACTGCGGATCGTCATCGGGAAATATCTCACCAATATCACCCAGAGCCAAAGCCCCCAGCAAGGCATCCATCAGCGCATGAATCGCCACGTCGGCATCACTGTGTCCGTGCAGTCCCTGCTCGTGAGGAATTTCAACTCCACCCAGAATAAGTTTACGATCAGTTGCAAATTTGTGAACGTCATAACCGTGTCCTACTCTATACATAATCAATATCCCTTCGTGTTTTTAAAATTCCTCGTCAAGGCTGCATAATGCTTACGTTCGATCAGACCTTTACTGTATACTTCCTCCAGCGCCTTGTCCATTGTAATCATGCCGTCCTTGAAACTGGTCTCAATAACCGACTGTAACTGTTGAGTCTTACCTTCACGCACCAGAGCCTGTACTGCCGGGGTGCCGACCATAACTTCAAATACGGCCACTCTGCCGTCTCCGCTCTTATGCGGAATCAATCGCTGCGAAACCACCCCCAGTAATGTTCCGGCCAGCTGCAGCTTAATCTGATTCTGCTGATGGCCGGGAAAGGAATCGATAATCCGGTCAATACTCTGAGGCGCGTTATTGGTATGCAGCGTCGCCAGCACCAGATGACCGGTTTCAGCCGCGGTCAGGGCAGCAGCGATGGTTTCCGTGTCACGCATCTCCCCAACCAGGATAACATCCGGATCCTGGCGCAGTACGTATTTCAACGCATTAGCAAAACTGTGTGTATCAGCTCCAACTTCCCGCTGTTCAACAACAGCCTTGCTGTTTTCATGCACATATTCGATCGGGTCCTCTACTGTAATAATATGACAACCGCGTTCACTATTTATTTTATCAATCATTGAGGCCAGGGTGGTACTTTTGCCATGACCGGTCGGGCCAGTAACCAGAATCAGGCCATGCCGTTTTTCCGCCAGGTTTACTATCGGAGGCGGAATGTGTAACTCCTCAGGCTTTGGAATGCGCTTGGGAATAACCCGGACGGCAGTCCCGACATTGCCGCGCTGATAAAAACCGTTAACCCGAAATCTGAACTGCTCGGCCTGCTCCTGCTCCGCATCCAGCTGCATGCTGATTGACAAAGCAAAGTCGATTTCGCGCTCAGCCTCAAACTGTGCCCGCTGGCGCGGTGTCAGAATACTGAAGAGCAGCCGCTGCGTATCTCCCGGAGTCAAGCTGTCGGTGTCCAGCGGCAGCAGTTCGCCGTTTACCCGAATCGTCGGAGGACAACCTGCTGTAAGCAGTAAATCACTGGCATTGACCGCTACTGCAGACTGCAGCAGTCTTTTCATGTTTATGACCTCTTCGTCAGCGGCGTCCTTGTCAAATTTATTACGGAAAGTCTCTATGCCGCTTTCCATACCGCGCACCAGCAGCAAAAATTCATCACGGTTGGTGGCAGCGGCAGCACAGGTCTCCACTGCTGCAGTACCCTCTTTAACCATCTCAAAAAGAGCCCGGTTAAAAGTTACCATACCTTCTTCCTTGCCGCGCTTAATGGCCTCTTCAAGCTCTTTGAAATTGCGTTCAGCGATAATACTGCGAATAATCGGTGTACTTTTCATCAGCTCAACAGCGGGAATCATGCCCTCAGTATCGCTTCTGGGCAGCAATCGCTGGGCGACAATCCCTTCCAGAGCCAGTGACAAATCGTCGGCAGCCTGCTTACGCAAATGGTCTGGAAAGTGGTTGATAATACGTTCAATGGACTGAACACAGTCCGCGGTGTGAACTGTTGAAATAACCAGATGCCCGGTTAAAGCGGCAGTAATGGCGGTCTGCATAGTAGCCAGGTCACGCATTTCTCCAATCACAATCACATCCGGGCTTTCACGGACAACATTGCGCAGTGCTTCGGAAAAATTGACAGTATCCGCACCGACTTCTCGCTGGGTAACCAAACAGTTCTTATCTCGATGTACGTACTCTATGGGATCTTCTATGGTAACAACATGCTTATTGAAGTTGTCGTTGATATAATTTACCATGGCGGCCAGTGTAGTTGACTTACCGCTGCCGGCGGCACCGGCAACCAGTATCAACCCGCGTCTAAGACCGGCGAACTCACGGATTGTTTCCGGCAGATTTAACTGATCAAAGGCAAGGTCATCAGCTACAGGCACCGGCCTGGCAACCAGCGCCGGGACTCCCTGCTGAGTCAGGAAATTCAACCTGAAACGTTCATGCTGCCCTAAGGTTATTCCAGCATCAAAACTGCCTGCCTCCTGATATGTTTTCTCAGCCCCTGGCAGCAATACTTTCTGGCGAAAAGCCTCAATTTCCTCTGTTTTTATGAAATCACAGTCGGCCGCAACAACATCCCCCAGCCGGCGCATGTAAGGACGCTTGCCGGCAGTTAAAAATAAATCAGAGACGTCCGAATCAAAAGCGGATTGTAAAAGTTCTTCGATCTGCATTGTTCCTGCTCTTTCCCCACACTATGTTCAAAAATCAATGCCTGCTCAAAACCGTTTTTTAGTTCTGAATTCAGCTTCTTTAATTATTTGCGCTGATCAAGCAGGCCGTGAGAGCGTCTTCAACGCTTCTGGTTTGAAAATTCATCTTCCGAGAATAGATTACTACAAAACAACCGAGAAAGCAAATTAAGATTTAACTTAACGGAGACGTTATGGCAACCAAAGTTACCGTGAAATTCAGAATGCTGGAAGGCTGTGAAGACCTTATACCCAGAAAGGCCCACCACGACGACGCGGCGTTTGACCTGCGGGCCAGAGAAAATGTCGAACTGGTAGTCGGTCGCAGCATGATTGTCCCGACCGGACTGTTTATAGAACTGCCAGTCGGTTTTGAAGCTCAGGTACGTCCGCGCAGCGGGCTGGCGATCAAACATGATCTAACCCTGACCAATTCGCCCGGCACTATTGATGCCGGCTACCGCGGTGAAGTTGGTATCATCATGTATAACCACGGCAGTGAAACATTCAGCATAAAACGCGGCGAACGCATTGCCCAGATGGTAATTTGCGAGCTGCCTGAAGTTGAAATGATAGCGGCCGATGAACTCAGCGAAACTAAACGCGGGGGCGGCGGGTTCGGCAGTACCGGCAAGCACTGATTATTAGAGGGTCAGCTTTTATTGCCATAGTTAAAGCCCTGCCAAAAAACTTTATGCAGGTTTTCGAATAAAACTTTAATTCACCTCTGCGGCTGCTGGTTTTACAGCAGCCGCAGGCTGTTCAAACTTCTAATGCCGTCAGGGCACGCTCAGAAACAGAGAGTTTTCAGCGACAAACCCCAGCAGGAAAAGCACCAGCGATAACGCTGCCAGTAACGGCGCAAACTCTTTATAATCTACAAATTTAGGCTGCTCAACAGTAGTTTTTTCCATTTTATTAATCTGACTCATTACTTCCCGCAAACCTTCGGCGTCGGCAGCACTGTAATATTGACCGTCCGAGTTTTTGGCTATGTCCTTAAGCAGCGGGGTGTCATATGCTCCCCTTACCGGGATAAACCGCGGTCCCATAAAAGTATCCTGCATGACAAAAGCATTATCACTGCCGATACCAACTGTATAAATAACCACATTGAATTCTCTGGCCAGCTTTGAAGCCTGACGCGGAGAAACTCTGGCCGCAACGTTGTTTGCACCATCTGTAAACAGCACCATTACACGCCGCCTGGCATCAGATTTCTTGAGCCGGTAAACCGCACTGGCGATAGGGCCGGAAATACCAGTGGCATCACCAATCATGCCCGGCTGAAGACGGTTCAAATGAGCCAGCAGCCAGGCATGATCGAGTGTTGGTGGGCAAATTGTATAGGGAAACCGGGCAAACCCGATCAGACCGATTCTGTCATTGGGGCGTTGTTTCACAAAACGCCTGATTTCCTGCTTGGCGACATCTAGCCGGTCTTTAACTTTACCGCTTTCAATCGCGCTTTTTAAAGCATGCGGATTACTGATATCACCCGGGACATCCATGGCCTGCATGCTGCCGGAAAGATCAATAGCCAGTATTATATCTATACCCTTGGCGCGAATTACAATCCTTTCAATGCCGCGCTGCGGGCGGGCAAGAGCCAGCACCAGTACGGCGGACGCTGCCAGATAAAGCAGCACTGGAATTCGAGAAACATGTCCTTTATGACTGCCGTTGGCAGCTTTAAACGGTTTCGTAGTTGATACCTGCAGCGACGGCTGCGGTTTTCTCTTCCATACATACCATCCAATCAGCAGCAGGGGTATATAGCAGAACAGTACCCACGGATATGCAAACGTCATTTTTGGCCTCCATCATTTTGCTCCTCCTGTCCGGGTCGAGTTTCATTAACCAGTTTTTCGGCTTTGTCCAAGGCGTTATTGAGAATCTTCTGATCCGGCGGAAGCTTGGCAAACTTAACCAAATCGGCTGCCGTAAGAAATTCCTCAAGGAACGGGCGGTGCTTATCAGGCAGCGGCCCGCCATGTTCCCTGAGGTCATGCAGAAATTCATAGGTGGTTTGTTGCGTTGCTTTGACAGCAAAGCGGTTTTCGAGATATCCCCTGACTATATCCGTTAGGCGAAAAAAGCACTTTTCCAGATTGACCGATCCCGATCTCATGCCGTCTCTGAGCTGAGAAAGATCAAGCAGTGCTGCGGCCCACGGTGTTATGACAATTTTTTGCTCCTTGCGTCTTCTCAACAAAATAATTGCAATCCATATAATTATGAGTAAAAGGACAGCTCCACCGGCAATAAAATACTTCAGATAAGCCTGCTGCAGGGCTTCCGGCTTTATCGCCTCGGCCACCTCAAGCTTCTGTGCAGCATTCAGTTTAAGCGGCACAACCTGCAGCGGCGGAATCATAAATTCATTTTTCAGATCTGCAGTTTTTTCATTATAGCGGTTAAACTGAACATCAAGCCTGCCGCTTGGAACGGTTCCGGTACGATAAGCTTTCATTTCAACAACAACTTGCCAGATTCGATACCCTAAACCAATTCCAGCTGGCCTGATCACAGGCTCCTCCACCAGAACAGCCCCCTTACCAAGTTCCGCCTGTGCTCCCACCGGTTTACGATGCCAGGGGCATTTGAAGCTGATGATTGCGGTCACTTCCTGACCAAGCCTGGCTTCAGCAGTAGACAGTTTAACGGTTGTCAAAGCCTTTACCGGTTGATTTCTGCTGACTCCGTACCAGTAAAGCCCGCCAGCTGCCGCCACACCTGCAATCACCAGCGCAGTCAGAACAACTGCTGCTGTTAAAAGTAGTTTTTTCAGTCCTCCAAGGGCCATTTTGCTCTCCCGGCTGTTAACTATTTTCAGCTGTTATGTAATCAGGATCTGCGTCAGCAGAAGCCGTAATTAATGTCTACGCGATGAAGAAAAAGCCTTGGTTTATCTCCTGCGCCGCCTGGTATTGAAAAATTTAACCAGCGGCTTAACCAGATCCTGACCGCAGCGGATATCAATCATATCAACTTTAGCCCGGTCACAAAGCTTTTGCTGTTTGTCGTGAATACTGCCGGAAATTTCCTCAAAACCAGCCAGAACTTTACGACTCCGACCATTAAAAGCGATATTTTCTCCGGTTTCAGCGTCCTCCACCATGATATTGACCCCAGCCGGCCAGTAAAGTTCATGCGGGTCAAGGATACGAACGGCTATAACATCATGGCGGCGGTTTACTATTTTCAGTGATTTCTCGAAGTTGTTATCATCTATCAAATCACTGATCAGAAAAATTACGGTACGCTTATTTAGCACCCGTATAGATTCCTGCAGCACTGCGTCAATATTGGTCCCGCGACGGCCGGGCTTGAATGCCATCAGTTCGCGAATCAACCGCAAACCATGCTTGCGCCCGGAGCGCGGCGGCAGATAAAGTTCAGTCTGATCACTGAACATAATCAACCCGGCCCGGTCATTGTTGCGAATAGCGCTGAATGCCAGCAGGGCAGCGGTTTCAACCGCATAATTGCGTTTGGACTTATGCCCGCTGCCGAAAGCTCCAGAAGCGGAAACATCGACCAGCAGCATAACATTGAGTTCGCGCTCTTCAACATATTTCTTGATATACGGCGTCCCCATTCTGGCAGTTACATTCCAGTCAATATTGCGCACGTCATCTTCTTCAGTGTATTCGCGCACTTCATCGAATTCAATGCCGCTGCCTTTGAAAACGCTGTGGTAAGCGCCGCCAATGATATCATCAACCATACGGCGGGTGCGGATCTCAATTTTCCTGACTTGAGCTATAAGATCAGACGTCAGCATGTTTCTTCCCGGTGTTTACTTTGCTGTAACACAATAAATTAATTGCCGCTGCAGTTATAACTACGGGGTACGCAGCTCATCCAGCAGCATTTGAATAATATCATCGGAATCAAGATTTTCAGCTTCAGCTTCATAAGTCAACATGATACGATGACGCAAAATATCAGCAGCCACATCTTTGACATCCTGAGGCACAACATATGCCCGCCCGGCCATAAAAGCATTAGCTTTGGCGGCCAGCGCCATATTAATACCGGCACGCGGCGACGCACCGTATTCAATGAGGTCCTTGAATTTATCCAGCCTGGCGGACGACTGCCGGGACGACAATTCATTAAGCCTGGCAGGACGGGTGGCAATGGTCATATCAAGAATGTATTCGATAATTTTTTCGTCTATGTAGATTTTGTCGACCCATTTGCGAGCGGTTTCAATATCTTCCAGCTTCCCGACGCCAATCGCTTTAAGGTCCAGTTCTGGATGTGCCATGCGCTCAAGGATCAATCTTTCCTCATCGCGTGCCGGATAATCGACGCGCAGTTTAAACATAAAGCGGTCAACCTGGGCTTCAGGCAGCGGATAGGTGCCTTCCTGTTCAATCGGGTTCTGCGTTGCCATGACCAGAAACGGCTTGGGCATCTCAAATTTCTCCCCGGCAATCGTCACCTGACGCTCCTGCATACATTCAAGCAGAGCACTTTGGACTTTGGCGGGTGCACGGTTAATTTCATCAGCCAGTACAATGTTTGCGAAAATCGGGCCAAGCCGGGTACTGAAGGTATGTTCTTCCGCATTGTAAATTCTAGTACCTATAACATCAGCCGGCAACAGGTCTGGAGTAAACTGAACGCGTGAGTAACTGCCATTCAGGGCCTGGGCAAGAGTTTTGACCGTCATGGTCTTAGCCAGTCCCGGCACGCCTTCAAGCAATACATGACCGTCGGCAACCAGCGACATCAACAGCCGGTTGACCAGGTGCTCCTGACCAACTATTATGCGGCCTATCTCAGTTTTTAAAGGCTGTAGAAAAGCCGAGATTTCACGGATTTTATTCTGGAGTTCCTGTATTTCATGCTGCTCCATATGAGGTCTCCTACTTTCTACTGGGATTGTTATTCAACTTTGCTACAATTTTAGACATTAAAATTAGTTGAATGTTCGAACAAAATCAAATTTTTTATTATTCAAAACAAATACAGCAAAAATCGTCTCTACACCTCAAAAACCATTAATCGAGCGTAAAATTGGTAATGTTTTTTAGATAAACAATAGGTAATTAAAGAATCAGTTTTTTTTCCCGGAAAGCTCCTTGGAAGTACGAACTTTTCTGAAAAAGTCCTGAACTAGACAACGGCATTCATGCTCCAGAACTCCAGACTTAACCTCAACATTCCACAGCATCTGCTTGAAACCGGTAATATCCATAGCAGAACCACAGGCTCCAGTTCTGGGGTCCGGCATTCCGTAAATAACTCTTCTGACACGAGAGTTCACCATAGCGCCTGCACACATGGCACACGGCTCCTTGGTCACATAAATATCAACATTATCCAGACGCCAGTCACCAATAGCTCTTGCTGCCTCAGTAATAACCAGTATTTCAGCATGAGCGGTGGCATCTTTAAGCAACTCCACCTGATTCGAAGCCCGGGCAATAATCCGGTCATTCATTACGGCTACCGCCCCTACCGGAACCTCACCGGCATCAAAAGCAATTTCGGCCTGAGCCAGTGCCCGGCGCATAAAATGTTCATCATCAAATATTATCATTAAGCAAATTACTCCATATATATTAGACGCTGCAAAAATCAGTTTTTGATTTTTACTTCCGCTTTAACTATAGCATTTTTATACCGCTGAAAGACAAACCTGACGCTTTTAGTCCGGTACTGGTAATAGAAAATAACCAGCTGCATGTCATGGACGTATTCGCCAAGCCTGGCGTCATGCTTGCCGCCAAATATCTTGTCCAGGGTTTTTACTTCACGGCAATAACTGAAGTCTACACCTCTTGCAATTTGAAGTGCCGCTTCATATTTCTCTCTGGTATTTGAAGCCAGTTTGCGGTTATGCAGTACACTTATGGCCCCCGCATACCTGGTATAAATATCAATATCCCCGGCAGGCAGTTTTGGGGTTGCAGCACAACCTGACATAAGCCACAAAGCAGTACAAGTTAAGGTCATTAAAGCACAAAATCTTACAAATCGCAGCATATTAAATTGCCTCCGTAATGTTATTGCCCATGCTGACATATTACCAGCTTCAGGAATATTTTTCAATTAATTAATGTGAATATTTCAAATCAAAACTGTTATTAGCGTTGCTCCCCATCTCAAAAGGTTATAACTATATCGGCTGCATTTCCAAGCATTCGGAATTATATAATACTTTGGGATCGAATTTCAGCCTTAGGGTAATATTGATTTATTTGGCAAATTTGAGAAATAATATCAGTTTTAAGGACATATCATCTCCAGCTGGCTATGAAGAGATTATTTTTTTTATATATTACACCAAGAAAATAAATTCACAAATACCTGCAGCTGTTAGCATAAGAAATCACTCCCCTACTTAGAAAATGGAAAAGAAAATATTTTTTTCAAAAAACACTCTATCCGCTTAGTTTACAAAAGTACATATTTTTTCCAAAAAAACCGGCTGCATTAAAATAATATATTTGCAAACTGCCGTTTATATTCCATTATTCTTTAATAATTAACGCATTAGCACACTAATAACCAGAATATTTTTTCCAAAGTTTATACTTTATAGCCAAACAAAAGCTTTCATTATCCTTACCAATAGTATAAAGCACCTGCATATGGAATTGATAAGCAGTCAAGTGCAAAATTTCAGGAGTTTGATATGCGTTTAAGAAAAGGAATTAAAATAATCGCAGACCAGAAAAACTGGGTCCTAGACAGTAAATATAATAAAGACTACCACAATGAGAAAAATGAAGATATTAACTTTGAAGTCCCGTTTGTCTTTCAGGGCCATGTCAACCTCTGCTATGATGCCTGTCTTTATATGATGAAACTGTTTGTTGAAAGAAACAAATACCGGCATAATCTGGAAAGTGATTTGATTAGAATTCCATCCCAGCTGAAATCCTACCGAATAAGAAATAACCCTAGAGGAATTCTTGAGGGGTTGAATACAGATATTGCTCCGGCAAGAGGCAAGGAACTTGGGCTCGAGCTGATGGGCGGAAATATGCCGAAAAGGAACTTTAGAAACAAGGTCTACTTTAATCTGACCATGCATGGGCCGTTTATGATGTTTTACCCCGTGCACGGAGTGTTGATCAAAGGTATAGTTGGTGATAAGATTATCACTCATGACAGCTGGCATGGCGGCAACCTGGTTTGGACTGAAGAAGTTTTCCGCAGTAAAATTGCAGACTATGAATATATGATTAACTTTCGTGCCAATCTGGACAGAAATGAACCTCAAGTTTTAGAGCAGAGCGAAGTACACAAGTTTAAATGTGCTGTTCTGGACGCAGTTGATAATTATGTAATTAACTACAAAACTACAGGGGCCCGTGGTCTTATCCATTATCACGGCAAAAGCGGCTGCAGCCGGATGATGCTGTTTGCCATAAACATTAAAAATCAGAAAAAAGCAAGTGGTATTTTACTTGAAATAGAAAAGTTTATAAACAAGACAGGGTACTACAAAGAATTTCACGGCAGGATAAAAACTCAGAAATCTTCTGGACTTACCTATATTATGCACGGCATAATGACATTCTTTGCAAACAACCCGAACCCTAAAAATCATACCTTGAAAAAACTCAGGAACCTTCTCAGGAGTTCAATTTCCGGTATTTTTGAAATGGACTACTGGCATCAGCCAACCAGAGCCGCAATTGCCAGGAAACTGGCGATTTACCATATGTGGGCATAGTTTTCTCCCTTAAAAAGATCTTACCGCAGAAGTATCTTTATTTTTTGCGGTAAGATCCCTTTTCATTTATGATATTTTTTTTCATTTTTTAAAATGGCTTTTCTTTTATTAAAGCCATTTTTACCTCAAAAACAGACTACAGGTTTAGATTGCTAAAACATTTATTTTTATTGTATTTGAAATTAAAATAATTCATAATCAGTATTTCCAGCACTAAATGGGCAAAAAGGTCTACTTTTTTGTAAATAACAGCCTTACAGCAGAAAACCATTATCAGTAATTAAGCTTGAAAGTTAAAACTATGCGGCATTCTGTTTTTGCCCTTTATAAAATTTAATAAAATACTTAATCAAAACTGATAATCTTCATTAAATAAACAACTCGAAAAAAATTTTCACCTTTTATCATATTAAGCACAAAACAAATCATCTACTCCCGCTTACATAATGATATGGAGATTATTGCAGTTCTTTATTGACAACTTAAAGCGTTCAGCTTAATTAAACGCTCGTTACCCAGGGAGTTTGATATGCGTTTAAGAAAAGGAATAAAAAGATTCGTAGACCAACATGACCGTATCCTGGACAGAAAGTACAACAATGGCTTTCATAATGAAAAAAGCCAGGATATCAACTTCAATGTCCCTTTTGTTTTTCAAGGACACATAAATCTTTGTGTGGATTCATGTGTATACATGATGAAGCTCTTTTTCAACAACAATAAATATAGAGGCAAGCTTGATAAAGATTTAACCAGGCTGCCGACTCAGCTGGATTCATATCGCATTCGCAATAACCCGCGCGGTATCCTCAGCGGAATGGATGGTACAGACGCTATTGAAAAAGGCACTGAGCTTGGACTGTACCTGTGCTCGAGCTACCTCCCGGAGGATGATTTCAGAAGCAGACTTTATTATGCGCTTACTCAACACGGTCCTTTTATTGTATTTTATCCAATGCACGGCACTCTGGTAAAGGGTGTTGTAAACGACAAAGTCATTACTCATGACGCCTGGCACGGAGGTAACCTTGCGCTTACTTCAAGTTCTTTTGAAAAGAAACTGAGTTCGACAGAATACATATATCAGCTTCGTGGTAATGTCAATCGAACTCTGCCGGAAGAGCTTGAGGATAAAGATGAGACTTACAAGCTGAAATGCTCAATACTCGATTCCGTTGATGGTTATGTAATGAACTATAAATTAAAGAAAAATCGAGGTTTTATAAACTATCATGGCGCCAGCGGCTGCAACCGCATGATGACATTTGCCATAAATCTCAATAACAAGAACAGCACACATGAGGTACTGCTCGAGATTGAAAAGTTTATTCACAAATCCGGACCTTATTCAGAATTCTCTGGAAGAATAAAGCTGCATAAATCTTCCGGATTGACTTTTATATTGCACGGACTTATGACTTATTTCATCAAAAATCCAAACCCTCAGGATGCTACATTAAAAAAAGCAAAAAGGTATTTTCAGCAAAGTGTAACCGGCGTTTTTGATATGGACTGGCATCTTGCCACCAGAAAAAAGCTTGCCGGCCTGCTGGGCAACTATCATATGTGGGCATAGGATAACTGCTTACAAGTCACCCTGCTGCCAGGTTATTTTGCCTGACTTCCAGACAATATCGATGCCGCGGCTTAAATTATGAGGTGCGGCAAAGGTGGCTCTACTTTCCAGTAAATCCGGGCTGAAAAGCACCAGATCAGCAATAAAACCGGACTTGACAAGGCCACGTTGCTGCAAACCGAATATTTCTGCTGGAAGTGCTGTAACCCGACGGATTACCTGCTGCATCGGCAGCCCCGCCTGAAGCAGCAGTTTTATATATTCTGGAAAAGAACCAAACCCACGGGGATGTGACCGTCCCAGTTCGTAACCTTGAGGACGGGCGGTTTCATCTGTACCGCAGGCAACATACGGCTTCATTAATATCTTATGCATATTTTCAGGATCCATACCTTGAAACGCCCCCATTGAACCGGCAGCATCAGCACGCAAAATATCGGCGCAGATATCGGATGGATGCAGCAGGGTCTGCTCGGAAATTGCAGCAAAGGTCATGCCCTGATACCGGCTGTATCCCGATGCCGCCGTCGAAACCAGCCGGGAAGTCTGCCAGCGCTCCCGGGATAATGTTTTCAATGCTGCTTTTATTTTTGGAAACTCAGCTTCATTCAGCATCAGTTTTTCCAGCGAAACATCATCGAGTTTGTTATAAGGTTCAGGCAGTATAACACTCAGCTGAGTCATGGATTCAGTATAAGGATAACGATCAGCAGTGACTTTTAGCCCCATTGAACGGGCGTGTGCCAGTTTATAAAAAACCTCGCTCATTTTATGCCAGTTTTCGCTTCCAGATACCTTAAGATGACTTATATGCACCCTTTCAAGGCCTGCAACCAGCGCAGCACTGAAAGTTTCTTCCAGCGACTCAAGGACAGCCTTTCCCTCACTGCGAAGATGCGTGGTATATGGTTTATGGTGTGCAGCGACTACATCAAGCAATGCGGTAATCTCCCTGGCATCTGAAAAAACTCCTGGAACATAAAGCAGGCCGGATGAAAACCCAGCCGCCCCCTGTCGAAAACATTGATCAAGCAGTTTCTGGGCCTGATGCAGTTCACTAATGCTCAATTTATGCTCATTGTAGCCGCATACAGCAGCCCGCAATGTATTATGTCCGGCCAGTGGAATAACATTTATCGCCGGCTTGCGCCGCCTGACTTCATGCAGGTAGCCGCGGAGATCACTCCAGTCTATACTGACGTCATATCGGCGGTACAATTCCTGAAGATGTTCACGATTCAAATCATTTACCGGGAAGGGGGCAAGGCCGCAGTTTCCAGAAATTTCAGTAGTTATACCCTGCGATACTTTGCCGATTGCTTCTGGCGCTGCCAGTATAGAAATATCAGAATGTCCATGCGCATCAATAAAGCCCGGGGCCAGTATCCTTCCCTCAGCATCAATTTCAATGTCAAAATTGACCCCTGCCGGCAATTCAGTCCCGCAGAAATTTATTACACCTTCATTCACGACAACAGCCCCATTATAAGGCTTGCTCCCACTCCCGTCATGTATGTACGCGTTTTTGACAATGAAATTCATAATACCTCCTTCTTGATACAGGCAAAATACATGTGGATTCACGCCATGACAAATCAAGTTGCAGCAGGAAAATGAATTTTATATCATATAGTAATATAAATTAGCTATTTTTTGGTCATTTTTATGTTGTTTTTGGGGAGAAGACAAAAAAATATTCGATTCAGCTCTTGCTTTAGCGGATTAAAATAGTAGCTTATTAGACGACAAGAGGGAAAAATGCAGGTTACTTGTAGGGTATTCTTAATTTTTTACAAAAAAAACGGTGACTTGCGACAATTTTTTTTGAAAAAGCTCTTGGAAAAATGTAAGGTACCGAACTTTTCGCGAAATATTACTGTCTATTGAGAGTGAAGAACCCATGAGTTTGAACAAGGAGGGCGACCGCGAGTTGGTCGCTGAATTTAAAAACGGCAATACGAAGGTTTTTGATGAATTGATGAGTCGATATTCCGTCAGATTATATCAGACGGCATACGGTTTGTTGTCCAATCATCATGACGCCGAGGAGGTGGTTCAGGATACTTTCGTAAGAGCGTTTCGCGGATTGAAGCAATTTCGTGGGGATTCTAACATCGAAACCTGGCTGCAGAGAATTACGATTAACCTGGCCAGAAACAAATATCATTGGAATCGGCGTAGAGGAGCCGGTGTCAATATCAGTTTGTTTCAGGCATCCAGCGGCCTTGGTGACAGCGAACAGGAAGAAGAGATCCCACTTCCTGATAAAACCCTTGGACCGGAACGTACTGTTCAGGGAGCTGAAACCGAAAAAAAAATAGCGGAAAGTTTCGAAGAATTACCAGAATCCTTGCGGGAAACAATGATTCTCAGACATGTGCATGATATGCCATACGAAGAGATATCAAAGATTCTAAAGTGTAAAATCGGTACAGTCAAGTCCCGACTGGCCAGAGGTCGCGAAATGCTTAAGAAAGTTCTGAAACGCAGCGGAGTCTTGTGAAACACTAAGGAAAACGGTAAATTTATGAAGCTAAACGAGAACAACCTTAAGCAGTGCCCGACTTTTGAGGAAATCAGCACTTATTTTGATGGAATCAATGAAGTTCCGGGAATCGATCTGCACATCGAAGAATGTGCCGCATGCCGTAAAACTTTGCAGGATATTGCAGAACTGGATGCTGCAATTAAGGCTCGCGCAAACATTCCACAAGAGGATATTCCTCAGCTAACCGCCAGAATCAAAGATGGTTTCTACCGTAAAAATGAACTTGAACCTGCTAAATACGGTATGCCATTTCCGCGTGTTGTCCTTCATCTTGCCGCAGCCCTGGCTATCTGCAGTGCGGTTGTTTATGTTGCCGTACAAGGTTTGACAGATGATATGAGAAGTGCAAATATTGCTGACCCGGCACAGGATGCTGTAGCAGCTTCACAAATTGATAAATTTCCCTATTACACCAGCAATGGAAGCGGAGTTTTAAACAGCAACGGCTCAGAAAATTCCGTTGAAGTCGAAAACTTGATCCCGGCAAATTACGGTAGTTCAGAACCCGTTATGTTCAATGGTGGTGTACAGGCTGGAGCCCAAAAAATCAACCCGGTTATAATCCGCCCCAAGGTTGATCATGTCTGGGTTGTCAAAAATATTTCAAAAGCTGACGATACTCTCAAGAGAATGATTAAAAATTCAGGAACCCCGCTGCAGCTTCGCCAGGATGGAAGCGTTATTACAATGCAAGGCAGACTCAATAAGCTTGAACTTGTAAAGCTGGTCCGTGCCTGCAGTAATGCCGGGTTTGAACTGGTTTCTCCAGTTGCTCCGCAACCGGAACAGCATTACTTCAAAGGTAACAGTGGAGAACCGGTCAATTATCAGGCTCAATTCCTGGTAAATAAAGGCTCCAGATAAAACTGCTATAAAAATTAGATTTACGCATTTTGGCTGTTTTAAATTTGCACTTCGGCTAAAATGCGTTTATTTTATCTACCTGAACAATATTAGTCTGTATTATATTTCTATAAAGAATATTAAGACTGTCAGTTCGCAGTAAAAATTCGGTCATAGCACCGTAATTGCATATAGGAAAGCATAAAGTGAGGAAGATGGACTTCTTCCTGCTGAAATCTTTAAAACCGCATTTTATCAAGGAAACATTGAGAGGTAGTATCCGGTTTTAAAGAATCACCTGAATACCAGCGCAAGCCAATGATTGCCTGGACGTAAAACTCCTGGTCCAGAATTTGGTCAAAGTTTATGGTAAGCAATATTTTTGTAAAATTAAGCTTTTAAAGACGTTGAAAAACAACGGATTCTTGTGAGACGGCGAGGAAGATAACAATGAAACATAACGAGAACAGTCAAAATCGATGCCCGAGTTTTGAGGAAATCAGTGCATATTTTGATGGAATCAACGAAGTCCCGGGAATCGACCTGCATATCGAAAATTGTGCCGTATGCAGAAGGGCTCTTCAGGAAATAGCTGAATTGGATGCTGCAATCAAGGCAAATACTTACATCGCCGATGATGAGCTGATGCAGCTTGCTGCCGGCATAAAAGACGGTTTTTCTCAGAAAAACGAATTAGAATCAGCAAACAGCGGCATGCCTTTCCCACGGGTTATTCTTCACCTGGCAGCAGCACTTGCCATTTGCTGTGCTGTGGTTTACGTATCAGTACAAGGCCTGACGGATAATTTGAGTACCGGCGGGGTTATTGATCCTGCCCAGAAGGCAGTTGCCGCGTCGCAAATGGATAAATTTCCATACTACACTAGCACCGGCAGCGGGGTTTTAAGCAATGGTGAAAATGAAAATTCAGTAGAGGTTGAAAACCTGATTCCGGCTAATTTCAGTGATACCCAGCCGGTAATGTTTAAAGACAACGTTCCGGCTGATGCCAATCTGGCCAATCCAATAAATATCCGCTCAAAAGTCGATCATGTCTGGGTGGTAAAAAGCATAGTCAAAGCTGATGATGCCCTCAAAAAGATGATTCGACAATCCGGCGTCATGATGCAGCTGCATCAACAGGGCAGTGTAATTACTATGACAGGTACACTGAACAAGCTGCAGCTGGTAAATCTGGTAAGAGCTTGCAGTGATGCCGGTTTTGAGCTGGTTTCTCCGGTAGCTCCGCAGCCGGAACAGCACTACTTTAAAGGACGCAGCGAAGAACCGGTCAATTATCAGGCTCAATTTCTGGTTAACAACGGTTTTAGATAATAAAGCCGTGTTAAAGGCTTAAAAATTATGTCTGGGATTCGGCTTGATATGTCTCTTCAGGCAGTTAACTGTTTGAGCGACAGTTTTGCGCATTTTGGCTGTTTTTATTTGAACTGCAGCCAAAATGCGTTTAACGTATGTACCTGAATACTTTCATATTTTTTTATAACTGAGAGTTCTGGTCACCGCACGCTTGAACCCTGAAGTTCAGTTATAAGTTTTTTTTGAGCTGTAACTTATTGAATAATATAAAATTTAGATAAAACATACGAGGTATCTATGGCTGGTCACAGTAAATGGGCTAATATTAAACACAAAAAAGCCGCCGCCGACAAGAAAAAAGGTAAAGTTTTTTCACGTATTGCCAAGGAAATCATGGTTGCCGCTAAAATGGGTGGAGGGGACCCGGACTCAAACCCGAGACTGCGTTCAGCCCTTACTTCCGCCAAGGGAGTCAATATGCCCAATGCCAATATAGACCGTGCCGTCAAAAAAGGTCTTGGTGAACTCGGTGACGTTGTTTTTGAAGAACTTACCTACGAAGGCTATGGTCCGGCCGGAGTTGCTGTGCTGGTAGAATGCCTGACCGATAACCGTAACCGTTCAGCCAGCGAAGTCCGTATGGTTTTTGACCGCAGCGGCGGCAATCTGGCCAGCAGCGGAGCTGTTGCCTGGATGTTTCATCGCAAGGCGCATTTTGTCATTTCCGGTGAAAACGCAGATGAGGATAAGTTGATGGAAGTTGTTCTTGATGCGGGGGCTGAAGATATTGAAGTTGAAGATGATGTTGCTGAAATCTGGGGAGCGCCTGAGGCTTTTGAAGACATTATGAAAGCGCTTGAAGATGCTGGCATTGCCACTGACGAAGCCGCTGTCGAAAGACAGCCGGAAAACACTGTTGAACTCAAAGAAGTCAAAGAAGCAAACAGTGTTTTGAAAATGATTGACAAGCTGGAAGACCTGGATGATGTGCAGGCAGTTACCGCCAACTTTGAGATCGCTGATGAAATTGCTGATCAAGTTGAAGCCGACTGATTTTGATATTGATTAAGCAACAGGTCCTGCGGCTTGTTGCTTTTTATTTTATAGTCATATACAGCAAGGAGTTCAAATGATTATTCTAGGCATTGATCCCGCAATCCGCTGCACTGGTTACGGGGTGATCAATATGCGTAGTGTGGATGACCTGGAAATCCTTGATTGTGGTGTTATCAAAAACAAACAGAGTATGCCGCACACTGAGTGTCTGCGTCGTATAACAGGCGGTATCCGCCAGCTTGTCGAGGCATTCAAGCCGGACGTCGCCTCTATAGAAGAGCCTTTTGTCGGCCGCAATGCCAGGACTGCCATAATACTGGGTATGGCCCGTGGAGCAATTCTGGCGGAGCTGGCGGTACATTGTATTAATGTCTATCCCTATGCGCCAACCAGCGCCAAAAAGGCTGCTGTAGGCACTGGAAAGGCTTCAAAAGAACAGATAGCGGTAATGATGTCAGCTCAATTTGAGATAGATGCTTCAAACATTCTTCTTGACTCTACGGATGCGCTTGCCCTTGCTGTATGCCACGGCAGATATGCCGTCAGACCTGACTTGAAATTACTGATGCCCAATCCGCTGTAAACAGAAAAACCGGCTACTCAGAGCTCTGTTGAGCCGGTTTTGATGCAGCTTTCTCTTACAGCTTAAGTTTAGATTTGATTCTTTCCGCCGTTTCAGCTGATTCGCCCTCAGCATACTCCAGCTGACGCCAGTTCCAGTGAAATCCGTCTTCCACACCGCGGGGAACAACATGCAGATGAGCATGATTTACCACCTGACCAGCACAGGTGCCATCCGCCAGATGCAGGTTGAAGCCCTCAAAATCAAGCCCGCGCTTCAATGCCACACCGATACGGCTTCCAACATGAAACATTCTGCCGCCGGTTTCTTCAGGCACAGTAGAGCTGCTGTTGTGATGTTCCTTGGGAATAACCAGGACATGACCTTTATTGATCGGGGCAATATCCATAAAAGCAAAAACCAGCTCATCTTCATATATTTTGACCGATGGAATTTCACCGGCTATAATTTTACAAAAAATACAGTTCATATCAATTCCTCCGCCGTTATACCAGCGATATAATTTATTTTTGCTTAAGCCTTCTGACAAAATCCCCTGTTTTCTGCAGCGCTTCCATAATATGTGAAGCAGAAGCAGCATAGCAGGCCCTGACATAGCCTTCACCACAGGCTCCGAAAGCGTCACCGGGAACAACTGCCACTTTTTCCTCCTCCAGCAGCCGTCTGGCAAACTCAGCGGAGGTCAAACCGGTAGAAGTTATATTCGGGAAAACATAAAATGACCCTTTCGGTTTCAGACAGGTCAAGCCAATATCATTAAAGCCCTTGACAATCAGATTGCGGCGCTCTCGGTACTCATCGCGCATTTTTTCCATTGCCTGACGGCCATTTTTAAGTGCCTCAATAGCAGCCTCCTGAGCATTGATTGAAGCACACATGATCATGTACTGGTGAATTTTATTCATGGCGTCAATAAGATCCTCGGGCCCACAGGCATAGCCGATACGGAATCCGGTCATGGCAAAAGCCTTGGAAAAACCGTGCAGAAAGATTGTCCGCTCTTTCATACCGGGCAGTGAGGCAATCGAATTGAGCCGTTCCTCATAAGTTAATTCAGTGTATATTTCGTCTGTAATTACAATAATATCATTTTCTATCGCGATTTCAGCAATATCCTCCATCTGCTGCATACTTAAAGTTGCCCCGGTAGGATTGCATGGAAAATTGAGCAGCAAAGCCTTGGTTTTAGGCGTTATTTTGGATTTCAGGACCTCAATATCCAATGAAAATTCATTTCCCTCGTGATTTTCAATTGCCACCGGCACCCCATGAGCCATAGCTATTTCAGCAGCGTAAGAAACAAAACACGGTTCACAATAGATAACTTCATCGCCCGGATCGATTACCGCCCGCATGGCCAGATCGAGAGCCTCACTGACTCCCACTGTTATCAGGCATTCATTTTCAGCGTCATACTGCACTCCATAGTCCTCAGACACATACTTGCATACTTCCTTGCGCAGCGATAACAATCCCTTGTTGGAAGTATAACTGGTGTGGCCGCGCTCCAGTGAATAAATAGCGCTTTCACGAATTGTCCACGGCGTAACGAAATCAGGTTCTCCAACACCCAGGGATATGACATCGTCACAGCCGATTACCAGTTCAAAAAACTCTCTGATGCCGCTTTTCGGCAAATTGTTTATATGGTCAGCCGTACGAATTTTACGGGGAGACTTTAAGTCTTTCATATTCTTCCTCATCATCCAGAATTTTTCCGGATTCTTTATACTTTTTCAACAAAAAAACGGTTGCTGTCGAGATTACACCGTCAATAGTGGCAAGTTTACCGGAGACAAAAGAAGCGATTTCCTGCAGAGAACGACCCTTGACTTCCAGCCTGAGGTCATAATCTCCGGAGACCAGATAGCAATCGGTCACTTCAGGAAACCGGCAGATCCTTTTGGCTGCGCGGTCAAACCCTCCATCACGCTGCGGGGTAACTTTTACCTCAATCAGCGCTCTTGTTGAATTATCGTCCAAAGCCTCCTCATTGAGAATAGCTTTATACCCTTTTATAATATTGCTCTGCTCAAGCTCTTTGATGATCTCCTCAACTGTCGCTTCATCAACTCCAACCCGTGCGGCAATTTCATTTGCACTGATCCGGGCGTTTTCCTGCAGCAGATTCAAGATATTTTTCTTCATCATCATAGTAAATTATTCCTCTAGTTTAAACTAAAAGCATATATGCAAAAAACAGGGGCGCATTGAACATCAGACTGTCAAGCACGTCATAAGCTCCTCCCATTCCGGGAATTATCGCTCCGGAATCTTTTACTCCGCAGGCGCGTTTGACGGAAGACTCGGCTAAATCACCATAAAAGCCGCCCCAGAAAAGAATTATACCGGCAATCAACGGTTTTGCAAGCGAAGAATCATGCAAGACCGTTAAAGATAATACATAACTGATGATTATGGAAAAAATCATGCCGCCGACAGCGCCTTCCCAGGATTTTTTCGGGCTGATATTCGGCACTATCTTATGATTGCCGCCTTTGAGAATTTTATTGGAAAGCATTCCGGTAATATAGGCAAAAGTATCTCCGGTTTTAGTGACCAGCACCAGGTACAGCAGCAGATAACGGCCTTCATAAGTGCTACCTTCGCCTTTCACATATATCGCCGCCAGAAAGCACAGCGGAATTAAAGCCATCAAAGTTCCACCGGTTGAAGTAATAACTTTCGGCAATACTTTTTCACGTTCACGTGAAATCAACATGTAAATCCACAGTGCCATGACATAAAAAGTCGGTACCAGCACCACTTTTTCCAGCGGAATCCGCAGAAAAATCAGTAAAACAGTGGCTGCCGCTGCGATCGCAGAAAAAATTTTATAAGAAGAGCGCCCGGCTTTGTAAAGCATGGTAAGCATTTCACAAACTACCATAAACGCCGCCACAGTACCGATGGCGGAAAAAGCCAGCCAGGCCCATTTACTCTGCCAGAGTATGGCAATTAAAAATACAGTGATTAAAATTACAAAACTGAATGCCCTGAAAATAAACATTAAATTTCCCAGATTTTATTTATTAGTTATACGCTGTCTGCTGAATTTTTTTCTGATTACAGCTAAAGTTAAAAACCAGATCAATGAACTGCCAGAAAAAGCTTTGCAATATTTCTAAACAGCTGGTCTTCCCCCATAGCGGCGCTTACGACCATAGAATGCGTCTGCCGCCTTATAAAATTCCTCGCGGCCAAAGTCCGGCCACAATATATCCGTTATATAAAACTCGGCATATGACAACTCCCAGATCAGGAAATTACTCAATCTCAATTCACCACTGGTACGAATCATCAAGTCTGGATCCGGTATTGACGGGTCATACATATACTGAGCAAAAACTTTTTCATCAATAGCTTCCGGCTTAAGTTCATTTTCAACAGCAGCTCGAGCAATTTTTTTTGCCGCATCAACTATTTCGGCCCGCCCGCCGTAATTAATGGCCAGCACCAGAGTTCCCCGGTCATTACCAGCAGTCTTTTCAATGCCTTCATAAAGTTTTTGCCGGGTTGTTTCCGGCAGTTCTTCAGTGCGGCCCACCGTTTTAAGCCTTACTTTTTTTTCCTGAAGAACGTCAAGTTTTTCTTCAATAAACTCCTCAAGCAAACTCATCAGTCCATCTACTTCGTCCTGAGGACGTGACCAGTTTTCAGTGCTGAAAGCATAAAGAGTCAGGTATTCAAGCCCAAGTTCCTGAGCTGTTTCTATTGCTGTCTGCACGGCTTCAGCCCCTTTTCGGTGCCCCTCAAGGTGAGGAAGTCCGCGCTTTTTGGCCCAACGGCCGTTGCCATCCATAATGATGGCAACGTGTCGCAGTTTTTTCTGCTTAGATCCCATAAAAGTGATCCTCAATCATCAAACAGAGGGTATGGTAGATCGGCAGATGCATTTCCTGTATTTTATAGGTTTCCTGCTCCGGTACCCGGATTTCACAATCCGCCAGACTGGCACAGGCTCCGCCGTCCTTGCCGGTAAGCAGAATAGTCTTGACCCCCATGACTTTTGCAGTCATAAAGCAGGATTTGACATTTTCTGCGTTGCCACTGGTTGAGATTCCTATAAGTACATCACCTTCACGCCCGAGCGCGAACAACTGCTGGGCAAAAATCAACTGCCCGTCCACATCATTAAGAAAGGCCGTAGTAAAAGCCGGATGCGAAGTCAGAGAAACTGCCCGCAGCCCGTACTGCAGCTTATCAGCCATTTCCCGGCCTTTGTCGCCGTAAACGCTGAATTTTTCTTTAAGTTCCGGTTTCAGTGGCCGCAGGCTTTTAAACCCTTTAAGCAGTTCACCGGTAATATGATCAGAGTCAGAGGCGCTTCCGCCGTTTCCGCAAGCAAATAATGTATGTCCGGCAGCCATGGCTTCAACGATCATGCCTGCAGCCTGCAGCATTTTATCGTCCAGATGAGCCATCTCCGGAAAGCGTTCCTTGAAATCAATTAAGAATTTTTCCATATTAGATATGTATCCCAATAGTTTATGTTGGGGGGTTGCTTATAACGGCACAATTTATGCTGTTGGCCGCAATATGCCCTTAATGTAGCTTTTCAGGCCGATTTTGCAATACTGCGCAACTCGAATTGGCGGCTTATTGATAAATTTGTTAATAACTATGAGGATTTTGTTAATAAATTATAAGATGTCCACACCTACTCTAAAATAGAGTTTCTGCGCACAGACTTATTAATAGAAATAAAAATGGAAATTTCTGCTGTATTTTCACTTTATTAACAGAATTAACAGGGTATAATACTAAGAATAAATAAATCTTTAAGAATAGAAATTTAGTAAAATTATATAGCCTGTGAACAAGTCTCAGGAAAACGACAGGAGGACGGAATGAAATTAACTGTCAAAAAAGATAACTTTCTAAAAGCACTTCAGAAAGTGATCAACATTATCGGCAGTAGAAGTACTCTGCCGGTATTGGCAAATGTTTTGATGGAGGCAGAAGGAAACCAACTTTCACTAACTACAACTGACCTCGAAATCAGAATATCCACAAAAGTGGAAGCTAATATTGAAAAAGACGGAAAAACAACTGTCCCTGCCAAAAAACTTTATGCGCTGGTATCACGTTTTATCGGTGAGGAAGTAAGCCTGGACTGTGATGAAAAGCACCATACTGAAATAATCTGCGGAACCAGTAAATTTAAGTTGCTTGGACTTGGTGCCGATGATTTTCCACTGCCGGTGGAATTCGCTTCTCATAAGAATATCAAATTCAAAGAGAGTGACTTCCGTAAGATGTTAGATCAGATTTCCTATGCGGTCAGCCTGGACGATACTCGCAAGGTACTGCATGGTATATTGATTTCAATCAAAGACAATGCCATCACAGCAGTGGCTACTGACGGCAAACGACTGGCTCTGGTTGAACGAGTACCTGAAGAGTTTGAAGGCGCAGAGGGTGACACTATCGTACCGCTGAAAGCGGCCACCGAAGTAAAACGCATGATTGACGGCGACAGTTTAATTTCTCTGGAATTTGGTGATAAACAGGCCTGCTTCAAAACTGATAAGGTTACACTGACTACCAAGCTCATTGAGGGGAACTTTCCTAATTACCGTCAGGTGATTCCGGCCCGTTTCAATAAAGTTATAGAGGTTCCGACTTCACCGATGCTGGCTAAGCTTGAACTGGTTTCACTGGCCCTCGCCGATAACAGCAGTTATATTGTTATCACTCTTGAAGATAATAAAATCAAGATGCAGGCGGCCAGTAATAATGTCGGTGAAGGTGCTGACTATATGGATGTTGAATATTCTGATGCCAGACTGGATATTTCATTCAATCCGACATTTCTGGCCGATCCGCTCAAACATTGTGATGCGGACAAGGTTAAAATTAAATTGAATGACGGTTTCAGTCCGGTTGCGATCGAAGGCGGCGAAGGTTTCCTTTACGTCATCATGCCGATGCGTAACCGTTAAGTATTAATTAATAGATATTTACGCCGTGCGGTAGCTTAGCAACTGCGCGGCGTTTTTGTTTTAATTCAGGTAGCTGATGATTAAGAGATTACAACTTAATAACTTCAGAAATTACAAGTCCTGTGAAGTTTCGCTGCATAACCGGAAAATTGTTTTTACCGGGCGTAACGGGCAGGGAAAAACCAATTTGCTTGAAGCTCTGTTTTTTCTCAGTCTGCTGCGCTCATTCCGGACTTCAAGAACCAACGAACTGCGCCGTATCGGCAGCGGTGGCTTTCATATTGGTGCTGAAATAAGCAGAAAGAATTATTCTGAAATCCTTGAAGTGGATTACTCCGAACCCGGACGGCGCAAACTTACAGTTGACAAAAACCGGGTAAGTAAGGCCAGTGAGTTCATTAATCAGCTTAGAGCTGTAGCATTTACACCAGAAGATATCAATATTGTTACCGGAAATTCCGGAATGCGGCGACGGTTTATGGACATGTTGATTTCAGTTCTGCAGCCTGAATACCTGGCTGCACTGCATTCTTATAATGCTGCTGTGAAGTCCAGAAACGCTGTTCTTAAGAGCCCTGATGCTGATCTGGGGGTAGTGAAAGCCTACGAGCCGATCATGGCCCAGAATGCCGTTAAAATTGTTGAACTGCGTCAGAAATACTGTTGTGAGCTGGAAAGTGAAGTTAATGCCTTGTTGAGCGAATTCAGCAGAGATAAATATGCTTTCACAATGCGTTATCGCGGTGACTTGAATACTGTTTCCGTTGAAGAGGCTTATTTACGCTTTGAACGGGAACGATCCAGAGATATCAGGCGTGGTTTTACTGGATTCGGCCCGCAGCTGGATGAATTTGAAATGCAGCTTCAAGGTAGAATAATGCGAAGTTTTGCCTCTACCGGACAGTGCCGGTTAATATCTTTATGCCTGAAACTGGCCAAGGTAAATATTTTGTGTCGTTGCTGCAGCGACGATATAAATAATATTATCGTTCTTGTTGATGATGTTACAGGGGAACTGGATGCGATTACCAGACACCTGTTTTTTCAGGTTATAAATCAGGCTGGACAGGCTTTCTTCACCTTTACAGAAAAACCACTGGACAGTTATTTTGAAACCGCCGAGTTTTATGAAATAAATAACGGTTCAATAGTTTAATCACGCAGAGAAAATTTGTTTAAATCAGCTTCAGGCTGTTGTAAATTGTTTTGAAAAACACTTTAACAGTTGATGTTTCAGGGTTATTGTATATTCAGAGTATGATAAGCAAGACTGTTTAGACCGGAGATTTTTATGAAAGTTATCAGTGTAGAGCAGATGCGTGAACTCGATCGTCGTACTATTGAAGAGTATGGCACTCCCGGAATGGTGCTCATGGAAAGAGCCGGATTCGGAAGTGGCGAAACGATTGTGGAATACCTCAGTGATAACTTTTATTGCGGACATGTCAAAAGGTTTGTAATAATCTGCGGGAAAGGAAATAACGGAGGTGACGGCTATGTCGTTGCCAGATATCTTCATGATAACACTGACGCAGAAATTGTCATTTATTCCGTATGTGAACTTGATCAGCTTGGGGAAGATTCGAGAGCCCATGCCGAGCTTATTGTAAAATCCGTCACTTTTTCCGTCAAATCAGAAGTGACGGATAGTGATTTTAAAACCGGTGATATAATAATTGATGCGCTGCTGGGGACTGGGATAAGTGGTGATCTTAAAAAACCTTATGATAATTATATCCGGACGGTAAATGCTTCCCGTTTGCCGGTTATATCACTGGATATACCCTCAGGCTTAAATGGTGATGACGGAGAATATCATGGTGACTGCATCAAGGCTGATATGACAATTACAATGGCCTTACCCAAACTTGGTTTACTAAAGGGACATGGACCGGCAAGATGCGGATTGCTGCGTTGTATTGATATCGGTATCCCTGATCAATATTTATCCGGTTTAGAATCTGATACAGATCTTTTTTTAATGAATGACTGTGCTCCTTTGTTAAAACGTATTCCCATGGATTCCCATAAGAACAGTGTGGGGGCAGTGCTGGTAATAGGCGGCAGTCATGAATACTTCGGTGCTCCTTTTCTAACGGCGGTTTCGGCACTCAGAACCGGTGCTGGCATGGTAAGGGTTGCGGTGCCGGAAAATATTGAACGCATCCCGGACGTTCCACTTTCTCTTATTTTATGCAAAGTGAAAGATAATGGCAAGGGTTATTTCAGTAAGGAATCTTTGCCGCAGATTTTACGTCTTGCTGCTGAAAGTGACGTAATAGCTTTGGGGCCTGGAATCGGCCGGCATCGCGACCTGGTTGGGTTTATCAGGGAAATACTGAAAATAGACAAGCCGATTGTAATTGATGCCGATGCATTGAATGTCATATCTGATGTTCCTGAAATCTATCTTGAAAAAGACTCTAATATACTGACTCCTCATCCCGGGGAAATGAAACGTTTGCTTGAAGCTTTTGACCTGGAATGGGCAATCCATGACGATAAAATGACGAAAGCTTTAAAATTGTCGCAAAAGATTGATTCTACAATTGTTTTGAAAGGATTCAGGAGTGTGACTTCATCTCCTGACGGACGAATGACGGTAAATGCTTCCGGCTGTCCTGCGTTGTCCACTGCCGGCAGCGGAGATTGCCTGACCGGTATTATTGCGGCTCTGGCTGCCAAAGAAGAGGACAGCTATAAAGCTGCGGCCGGAGGAGTATTTATTCACGGGCTGGCCGGTGAAATTTCAAGCCTGGGTCAACGTGGTCTGATTGCCGATGACCTGCCGGACATTATTCCAGCTGCAATGAGCAGAATTTCTCCTTTTGCCTGACTGAACACCTGATTTTTGACTTGGGCAGATCTTTAAAGGTAAAGCCTGAAGCGACTGCTAACGGTGATTTTTTCAAGCTGTATCTGTAATTAAAAGAAGCGGTTTATCAGCAGAAAAAATGGGGTGGATAACCGGATTTGAACCGGCGACCTCCTGGGCCACAACCAGGCGCTCTAACCAACTGAGCTATATCCACCATCTGGCAATGAGCAAGTAATCTATAATAAAATTTATAAAATGCAATGGCTGCTGCAAAAAAATTATTGAAATTCCTTACTCTGCTTATTCAGTCGGTTTTACCTCAGGGTGCTTTTCGAAAAAAGTTTTATTTTTGAGAAATTTTGCAACGATCACTGTATCATAGTTATAGTAAACATTCACTCCTGAAGTTCCCCAGTAGGACATCGGACTGTTGTAATAAAATGGTCCGCCCCAGTAGTTGTTACAATTCCAGTCATAATAATCTACCCATGGATTGCTGTAATTAACCACTCGACCAGATATTTTGCGATGCATACTGTCTATAACTACGGCATCAGCACCTACGGATTCTGCTTTTTCAATCAGGTCATCATGGATTTCACTGCTCCAGGCGTCCTCATCAGCCACTTCAATAGCTTTGCCGATAACAGTATATCTGTCGGTGGGTACAATTGACCAGCTGTAGTAAAATGTGACCTTTTTGGTAGGCTGATATTTTTGTCCAAGATAAGTAATATTAACGCAGCCAGCCGCCAGGAGCATGACCATCACAATCATCACTGATATTTTTTTCATTAGATAATCCTTTTGCTGACATTATTCAGGAAATGAATCTTGACTTTGAGCTGATGAAGCTGAATAAGATTTGTTTTTTTCTGCTGAAGAGCTGGCTTTGCCGCTGTCAGCAGGAGTGTTTGTATTTTTGTGTTTCAACAGCAGCACTTTTATCAGAGTTTTGTATTTATACGGGTCTTTTTCATGATGGTGGCAACAGCAGCTGCAGTGGTTTTCATGGTGACAATGTTCATGTTCACATTTATGGTAATATTCATAATCGCCCATTTTCTGCATTTCCTGTTCTGCATTGCCTTCAAAAGATGAATCCATCCAGGTGATCAGAGCTGCATCAGCTCCTTTTGCCATGGCTTCCTGTCTTATTCTGTTCATCACATTTTCGTTACTGGCCTGTCTGTCTGCTACAACTTCCATCATGCCAAAAGTGGTATACTGGTTTTTCGGCACGTCATTCCGGTCATAATACAGAGTTACTTGAGATGTTGGTTTATAAACGTTGCCGTGGTAGCTTACATCAACACACCCGCTGAACATCATTACACAAAAAGCAACTGTGGCAGTGTATAATATCTTCTTAAACATTTGTGTTCTCCCATTCATAAAAATGTATAATTTTATAAAATAAGTGCCAAGGCATTTTTTTCAATTAGTTTTTAATGGTTTATCCGTATAATCATTGCAATATAATGTTGAAAAGTACCACAATATAATGTATTATTAATAACCTTTGAGCATATGTTTTTTTAATAAAACGCTGATTTCTGATAAAAAAGGAGCAAGTGGTGGAACAAAAAGTTAAATTCGGCATTATCGGCACGGGGGCGATTGCCGCAATGCATGCTGCAGCTTTGGAAGCTGCAGGCAATGCTGAACTGGTGGCTGTTTACGACAAGGCGGTTGAACGTGCACAGAAATTTGCCGGAGATCACAAGGTACGGGCTGCGGAAAGCTTTGAGGCATTTCTGGCAGACTCTGAAATTGAAGCGGTAACTATCGCAACTCCAACCGGGATTCATGGGGCTGTGGCCCTGCCTGCGGCTGCGGCCGGGAAGCATATTCTTTGTGAAAAACCGCTTGATGTTACTCTGGAAAAATCCGATGCGATTATCAAAGCCTGTCATCAAAATAATGTTACACTGGCTGCGGTTTTTCAATCCCGTTTTGGAACGGCGGTTCAACTGCTGAAAAAGGCGATTGATGCCGGACGTTTCGGACAAATGGTTCTAGCCAGCACTAAAATCCACTGGTTCCGTTCCCAGCAATATTATGACAGCGCAGGCTGGCGCGGCACCTGGGAACTTGATGGTGGTGGTGCTTTGATGAACCAGTCTATCCATACAGTTGACTTGCTGGTTTATTTGAACGGCTCCCCGGCTGAAGTATTTGCCTATACCGATACCCTGACCCACACCGGTATTGAAGTTGAAGATACAGCTGCAGCTGTTGTGAAATTCAAAAATGGCGCTCTTGGTACAATCGAAGCCAGCACCTCCTGTGCTCCAGGCTTTCCCCGGCAGATAGAAATTTCCGGAGAAAATGGTTCGGTATTACTTGAAGATGATCGCATTTTGCGGTGGGAATTTACTGAAGAATTGCCTGAAGATGCCGAAATTCGCGCTAACGGCGCTGCCGGTGAAGGCATGTATGGCGGTGCCGGTGATCCAATGGCAATTAATTATGAAGGACACCGGCGGCAGATTGAAGACCTGGCAGACGCAATTATCAATAAGAAAAGCCCTAAACTTCCCGGCCAAGAGGGCAGACGCGCAGTAGAACTTATTTGCGGCATTTATGAGTCGGCCAGAACAGGAAAACCAGTTAAATTTTAATCACAGGGGTTAGTTGATATTCTCCAGATTGACGGAATTATGGCAATCGTCATTTTTCCGTCACTTATTTTTTAAGCTCAAAAACAGGTTTATTTTTCCGTCAATTGCTTTTATGGAAAATTTCCCGACGCAGCATGCCGTAATCGTCAAATGCGTATCTGCGGGTGAAATATATATTTAGTACTGAGCTTATCAGCATGGAGCAGAAAATACAGATCATTATTGCGATTTGATATTTTATTGCGACGTTTGGCATAGCTCCACCGAGAATTTGTCCGGTCATCATTCCCGGCAAAGCCACTATTCCCAACGTAGCCATGGTGGCAATATGCGGACTGATGGCTGCCCTGATGGCCAGACGCAGATAAGGTCGGGTAGCTTCTGCAACATTTGCTCCCAACAGAACATAAGTTACATACTCTTTTTCGTGCTCATTTATTCCAGAATAAAAACGTTCTAATGCGATTACATTGCCGCGCAGACAATTTCCCAGCAGCATCCCGGCTATCGGAATTATATACCTGGCATCAAAAACCGGAACCGGCCTGATGACGACAGCAACGAAAAATATTAATATACTGGTAAAACCAACCGCAGTTGCCGCAAATGTGACGAGAAAAGTAAACCGCATGGCCAGATTGCTGCGTCTGAGTGTAGTAATGTTTGCAGTGATCAGCATCGCGGTTACCCAGGCCAGATTCAACCAGAACGAATTTAGTTTGAAAATTATGCTCAAGTACAGGCCTACAAGTAAAAGCTGCAGGGTCATTCTGGCTATCGAAACTATACTGTCCCGGATAATTCCAAGTTTCAGATAGTACGAAATCAGCCATGGAATCAGCAGTAGTATATATAGCAGCAGCAAGTCATAAAAACTGAAGTTTAATGTTTCCATTACATTACCTCGTTAGCTGCTTTCAGACAATAATCCTTAAATACATATACCTGTTGCTGATGGCTCAGGTAATGTTCGTCATGGGAAGCTGAAACAACAGTAAATTCAGGGTCTGATAATGTCTCGATAACCGCATGGCTGGAATCAAGATCCAAACCTGTGGTCGGTTCATCAGCCAGAAAAATCTTTTTTTTGAGCAGCAAGGCCCGAGCAATGACAATACGTTGTTTTTCACCGCCGGAAATATGGCGGCACTCTTTGCTTAAAATATCCGGCTGCAGCTGCAGTCTTTCTAAAACTCCTATAATTTCCTGTTCAGTTACCCTCAATGCCCTGTTTGCTTTAAAGTTAAAAGGCAGCAGCAGTGCTTCACGAACATTTTCAGCTCCGGTTACCGGTTCCTGTCCAATAAAAGCGATGTCACGCCTTAAAGCAGCAGCATTATGTCTGGATATCTGGGTGCCTGATATAAAGATTGCTCCAGATGATGGTGGATAACAGCCGGCTAAAGCCGCCAGCAGCGAAGACTTGCCGCACCCGGATGGACCTTTTATTACAAGTTTACTGCCAGTCTGAACTTCCAGGTCGGCATCCTTTAGAATTAATTGCTCCCCTCTTTGCAGTGAAACTTTTTTTAAAGCAATCACTGGTTTCATAATTATACCTCTGCAAAAAACGATGAATCGTTATTTTTTTCGATCACAGCAATAAACTCAAGTTCAGAAGATTTAAAAAATCTCATTAAAAATAGCTGTGGCACTGATAATAAAAGTATTGCTCCGTAATATGAAAATGCAAATAATAATACAAACAGCTATTGCAGAAAAGAACCGCCCCCACGGCAGGGGCGGCCAGAAAAGAGAGAAGCGAACAGCCGGAAACCGGCTTATGAATTTATCCCAAAACTTCGTCGCAGGCAGCTTCAAAGACTTGGATAGATTCCTTCAGAGCATCCTCTGTAATCGTCAGAGGAGGGGCTATTTTGAGGCATTCACCACCAACACCGACAGGAGCAAACATCAGCAGGCCTTTCTGCAGGCATTTAACATTGACCGCCAATGCTGTCTCAGGATCTGGAATTTTAGTACCGGGTTTTACACACTGAATACCGGCAACCAGACCTTTTCCCTGGAAACAGCCGAGTCGTTCCGGATATTTCTGTTGAATGCGTTTTATTTCAGAACAGAGAATTTCACCCATTTCAGCTGCATTTTCCACCAGGTGTTCTTTTTTCAGCAGCTTGAGGTTTTCAATTGCTGAAGCTACACAAAGCGGTGATCCGGAGTGAGTGCTGGTCATAGAACCAGGAGCGTAAAGCTCCATAATATCCTTCCGACCAATAACCGCGGAAATCGGCAGCGATGAACTAATGCCTTTGCCGCAGGCAATCAGGTCAGGGGTGATATCGTAATGCTCAAAAGTAAACATTTTGCCACTGCGTCCAAATCCTGCCTGAACTTCATCCATAATAAGTACAATATCGTTATCACGGCAGAAATTTTCCAGCTTTTGAGCATATTCAACCGGCATGAAATCAGGTCCGACTCCCTGGTATGATTCGCTCATAACACCGGCAATTTCTTCCGGCTTTACATTATTTTCTTCAAGTGTCTTCAGGAAAAGATCAAAAGACGTGTCCTCATTTTTAAAACCGTCTGGAAACGGAACCTGAACGAAAGTTTTATCACCGTCGATAATCCAGGTTTTCAGTTTGTCCATTCCGCCGGCGAGCTGGGCACCCAGTGTCCGGCCGTGAAAAGCGTTTTTATATGAGATAAAATATTTTTTGTGCGGACCATATTTTTCAACAGCATAGGTTTTAGCCAGTTTTATGCAGTTTTCAGTAGCTTCCGAGCCGGAGCTCAAAAGAAAGACCCGGTAGTTTTCCGGTTGCGGAGCCAGTTCCTGCAGCATTTCAGTTAATTCACGGCGTCCCTCATGGGCAAACACATAAGTGGCCAGCAATCCCTGATCAATTATGTCACGCAGCGCGTTTTTAATTTCTTCACGACCGTGTCCGGCATTGGAAATCAAAACACAGCTTGACCAGTCAATCCAGCGATTTCCCCATTTGTCTTCAACGGTAAAATTATCAGCTTTCTGCCAGATTATCGGGGGTTGTCCCTGCATGGAACGCGGTTCGCTCTTTTTCAGTTCTTCAAAAAACGAAATTGATTCCGGAACCGGAATAGCGGTTTTGATTGAACGGTACTTTGTTTCCACTTTTGGAACGTCAACCGGAGTAAGATTGTATTCAGCCATACCTGTAAATCCCTGTTTGAATTTAAAAGTTAGATTTAAGCGTTTTTGAGTTTAACTGTCGGTCGGGCAGTGCTGTAGTCAATGACAGCCACATCACCGTCGTTGAGAATAGACAGACGCGCCGCTTCCTGAACCAGTTCGTTATACGCGGAGTTTTCCGGTGTCGCAATCAGGCCTCTGGCGTTGGCGTCTGCAATGGCCTGACGCCGGATTTCCATCGCTCTTTCCGGGTTTTCTTCAACTTCAGCTTCAATGGCGGAAGCGGAAATCAAAGTCGCCGCAACCGAGTCAATCCCGTAACCAATCGGTTTAAGGCCCTCACCTTCCCACGGCACTGTACGGATGAAATCAGGGTTGATGTACTGGAACTTCTTGGTCATATTTCTTGCGAAGCTGTATTCAGCACCACGGTTATGGTCATCATGGTCAAGCAGTCCGCTGCAATCGTCTCCATCAAAATACATTACCAGACCCTGGTCATTACCTCCGGCGGCATCATCAGGATAGCCCAGACCGTTGTTTACTGACAGAATACCGCCATTCTCAAAAACAACCCGGCCGTTTGACCACATGTACCCCTCTTTGCCGTTCGGGAAAATGCCTTTGCGACCGGTAACAGAAACCTGAACCGGTTTGAGTCCGGTAATAAAGCAGACCAGATCCACGTAATGGCAGCCGACATAGACAAATGGATCTGTATTCTCACAGGTAAACCAGTTCTGGAAATTTGAGTGACGATAGTAATAGGGCTCAACCAGTTTTGATTCTCCCAGCGCAAAATCACCCAGATTGCCCTGGCGGTAGTGTTTTCTAGCTACCAGTGAGCGACGGTCAAAGCGTTTATGGTACTCAATACCAATAAAAACGCCGCGTTCGCGAGCTTCTTTTTCAATCTCCAGTGCCTGGTCATATTTCAGTACCAGCGGCTTAACACATAAAATATGCTGATTAAACGGCAGAACGCCTTTGAGAACCGGATAATGAAGCTGGTCAGGCAAAGCAATAATCACCAAATTATATGGATCCTGTCTGGCCAGTACTTTTTTGTACAGTTCCGGATCAGAGGAGTCACCCTCACCGATTTCAGGACAGGTCTTAAAGCTCTGGTTGGGGAAAGTTTCGCGCAGTGATTCACTTTCCTTCAGTGCTTTTACCGCACTCTCACGCATATCACAAACGGTTATTTCATTGACAACACCCTGGCGCTGCATCTGCATAGCTGCAGGTAAAAGCAAATCATTGACAATCATTCCGGCACCAATTATGGTTAGATCCAGCGCTTTCTGTTTTTGAGCCATTTCTTTCCTCCACAGAAAATTTTATTTTTGCTGATATTTTCCGGTTTTCAGACTTTTAAGTCCATAACCAGTTCGATTACAACCGCAGCACCGCCAACAGCAACACCAATTTGTCCGTACTGCGAGAATTTAACCTCTGTTAAACCGCCGACCAGAGCTTTGGCCAGTCCGCTTTCAAAATGTTCCCTGAAAGCTTTTAAATACTTGTCTCCAAGTTCCACGGCTCTCCCGCCAAGAATAATAGCTTCAGGGTTCAGCAGGTCGGCAATAATTTGTGCGGCATACCCCATGTAGGTTGCATTTTCATCCATAATAGCATTAATAGCCTGATCATCGTTGTAATAAGCTTCTACTATTTCTGAAAACCGGAGTTTACAGCCTTTGGCCTTTTCCGCCCGTTGTTTGATAGCGCTGGCCCTGGTCAAATCTTCAAGACAGAAGCTGGAAAGCGAGCCGTTTTCAAGCAGCGGAATGCGGATTTCGCCTATTTCTCCGGCTGTACCAAAGCTGCCACGAAAAATTTTACCGTTAATAACCACACCCGCTCCAACTCCGCGGCCGCTGGTTATATAAACCAGATTGTTAAAATCCTTACCTGCTCCAAACTGAGTTTCAGCAAGAGCTGCAGCATTTGGACGGTTTTCCAGAATTACCCTGAATCCTGAACGCTGTGACAGTCGTTTTGCCAGCTGTCTTTTTTCAATGTCGAGGGTGGAGCTGTTTACCACTTCATTGCTTTGGGCATCAACAATCCCTGATACTGCAATCCCTACTCCACGTACTTTTTCCCGCTCTATACCGCCGACAAGTTCGGTGATAAGCTGCTCCAGCACCCCCAAGATGTTCTCAAATTCGTTAACGTATTCAAGTTCTCTGTCAGCTACAATATTGCCGCAAAAATCGCATAGCGCGCCTCTTATCAGGTAATCATCCCCAAGGTCGATTCCAACTGCATAGCACGCGTCTTTATTAAGTTCCAGAATAATCGGACGTTTTCCCCCGCATGATTCACCTTTTCCTGACTCCAGAATCATTTCGTTTTCAACAAATTCAGCAACTATTGACGAAACTGTAGGTCGGGTCAGGCCGGTTAATTTTGCAAGCTCAGCCCTGGATATCTGTTTTTTTTCTTTGATGAGCCGCAGTATCTGACGGCGGCTGCGTTGACTTGCTTGAGTTTTATTCAAGTTTTTACCCGTGTCTGTTATTTACTTTGTTAAACCATATAACAAAGTTATATTATAAGGCAGGACATAGCAAAGTCAACCGTTATCGCAGGTTTTTAACAAAAAAGACAGATATTTACAGAAAATCAAGTTCAAAAACAGGAAAAATGCTGAAAGTGAAGTTCTTTATGAAAAAATCTTAATACAGACTTGCATATTCAGCAAACTAGGTTAATATATAGGCCTTGTCACAGTTGGTGGCGGCTTAGCTCAGTTGGTTAGAGCAGTGGAATCATAATCCACGTGTCCGGGGTTCGAGTCCCTGAGCCGCTACCATTTTTTTGTCTTTATCAATTAGGTTTCAGCTCAATTGTTTTGAAATATGGGCTTTAAATCTCTCAATAAAACACTTGCTTGAAAATTGCCGCGCCCATGATTGTATTGCCCCGGCATTAAAATTAACCGTTTCGGATTCAAATTTTTGAACAGCCAGGTTCAATGACACAGAATTCTGCTGTTTAAAAAGGATGCCGGTTGTATTGTCAAGCACGGTCTCCAAGGCTCCGCCTCCGGCAAAAGCGATAACCGGTACCCCTGCTGCCTGAGCTTCCAGCGGAACTATACCAAAATCCTCTATGCCTGGAAAAATTAATGCCTTGGCACCGGTATACAAGTCCCGCAATGAATCTTTATCGATCCAGCCGGTAAATGAAATATTTGGCTTTGCTATGGATTTTAAGTATCTGTACTCTTTGCCAGTTCCTGAAACTACCAGACGTTTTCCGTTTTGATTGAATGCGCGAATCGCTATATCAGGTCTTTTGTAACGGACAAGCTGTCCGGCCATCAAGTAATAATCGTCTGCTTTCTTCGCAGTGCCGCTGCTGAAAAAGCTATAGTCCACCGGAGGATAAATTACATTTGCACTTCTATTATAAATGCGACTGATCCTGCCTTTTACAAATGCGGAATTGGCAATGAAGCTGTCAACTGTAGCCGTGGAATCAATATCTTTTTGACGCAGGTATCTTTTTAATACCTTCATTGCTATTTTCTTGTGCACAGGAGCGGCGGTGCAGTAATCATCAAACATATCCCACACATAGCGCATGGGAGTATGGCAGTAGCAGATATGTTTTGCACCTGTCGGTTTGGAGATCCCCTTTACCTGGCCTGATTCACTGCTGATAATCAGGTCATAGTCGCTTAATTCAAAGGTTTTTGCCGCAGACAGCATAAGCGAAATATAATTTTTATAGTATTTAGCTGCTCCAGGCAAATAATTTACGTATGAAGTAAAAACATTACGCCCCGGGAAAAATTTTTCCTTGATTTTCGGGCAGATGACATGAGTAAAAATATCCGCTTCAGGATACATCCTGCATATTTCAAGGAAAACATTTTCTCCGCCCCTGATATTAGTAAGCCAGTAATGCAGCAGCGCTACTCTCATACTAGTAAGCTCCTCTGCAGAATATCACCTCTTTTATGGTTTTCAGTAAAATGAATATATCCAGCCATATATTCCAGTTCATGATGTAGTAACATTCAAACTCCACTCTTTCCGCGTAATCAAGCTCACTTCTGCCTGAGACCTGCCACAGACCAGTAATTCCGGGTTTAACTGAAGATATCAGTTCATACTTATTACTGTATCTCGGGACTTCGGATTCCACTATTGGGCGAGGCCCAATCAAACTCATTTCACCTTTTAATACATTGAAGAGCTGCGGCAGTTCATCCAGGCTGGTACGTCGCAGCAGCGAACCAAACCAGGTTACTCTTGGATCTTTTTTGAGCTTGAAATTTTGTTCCCATTCAAATTTTGCTCTGGGGGTGCTTTCTAAAAAACTTTCAAAATCCTGTTCTGCTTCTATTCGCATGGAACGAAATTTGTAGACATAAAATGTTTTTCCGTTAACACCAAGACGCTTGGCTTTGTACAGGACCGGTCCTTTTGAAGTTATTTTTATTAAAAGTGCACACACTGCCATGACAGGCAGAGCAAAACAACTGATTAAAATCGCCAGAAGATAGTCAAAAAGCTTTTTGATGCAGAGCAGCCATTTCAGCATCAGATTACATCGGATTTCCAGTCCAAGCCTGCCGCCTATATCATAAGCATAAACCCAGACTGCCGAGAACATGGAGTCAGATGGAATTATCAGGATGTGCTTAAACCTGCGACAATGCTTCTCTATGTTTTTCATTACATCTGCAACCGGCAGACAGGTAATTATATAATCCGCTTCAAGCTCTCTGGATTCCTTTTCAACATGTTCCAAAGGCCCTTTTACCGGAATCTGTTCAAGGATTTTGCCATGTAGCGATCTGTTGTCGTCTAAAAAAACGACCGGTCTGATTCCAAGATAATTGTTTTTATTCAAAAGTCTGGCGATACGGATGCCGGTTTGACCTGCACCAAGAATAATGGCCTGGATATTTCCAAAATTATAGCGTTTGAACAGACAGCGAAAAGACCAGCGTAATAAAATTACCGATAATATGCAGACAGGCCAGCTGCATATTAAGACAAATCTCGAATATATCAGGCTTTCTCTGCACATAAATAAAAGAAGCAGCAAGCCACCGAATACACAGGAGACTGAATAAAAAACCCTGCGCAGTTCTTCCGCCGGACCGAATGTTGCTCCCGGGTAAAACATGGTCCCATGGTATTGTCTGGATAATTCGTTTATCAATATAAATAAAAGACCCAGCGGCCACAACTTGAAATAGGCAGTCATCGGGTATTGACCACCGTATAATTTATAGCAGTAAGCTATCGTTATTACAGGAGTCAAAAACGCAACTATATCTGACGCCATTAATAAAAATATTCGCTGATAAACTCTGCTTTTCATTAATGCTGAACCACGCTTTTAAAGTATTGTGGTTTTATTTAAACAAGCGGTGCTTTGCTTTTTTAATCAAGCCACAATAATAACTTTCGAAATATTTTATTTTCCAGTCAATAATAACTGTAATTGTCTGTTTAAATTTTTCTTAAAAATTTCAGCTTCATGGATAAAAGAAGAAAAGTTTTATAAAAAAATATTATTATTTGAATAATAAACTATGCCGTCTTAGATTATTCAAGCATGTTTGTGAAACCTTGTGATTATTTCTGAAATTAAAACAAAAAATCCATAAAACCGTGAAAAAATATTCCTTATTCTTAAATATAAAAACAGCGGTATTATTATCCTTGATAATATCGGTCCCAATGTTGTTTCAATATATGCCGCAAAACGACTGTGCTTTGCGGTATGCGCCCATGGCAGAAGCATTTGCCCGCGGCAATTTCAGTATGGCCCTGCATTCACGCTTTTTGCCGCTTTATACTATACTTTCAGGAATTTGCTGTCTAGTGTTGAATGTATCCGGGTACTTTGCCTGCAAGTTAACCTCGCTGATAGCTTTTTCGCTTTCTGTAATTCCGATTTATTATATCACAAAGACAATTACTGGGAAAAGAATCACTTCAATACTGTCTGCATATCTTTTAATTTTTTGCTATCCGCTCATTGCCAGCATTGGCGGCGGCACCAGAGCCAATTTGAAGGCGTTTCTGCTAACCTGTACCGCATGGGCATTTATTGAAGCATGGCAGTCTGCAAAGTTAAGGTATTTTTTATACTGTGCTCTGGCAACTGCTGGTTTAACTCTTACTCGCGGTGACTGTGCTCTGTTTTCTATTGCTGTAATGGGAACACTGGTGATCAGAGGCTTGTTTTTCCGCCGCCGGATTGTCAGCTCAGTTATTGCCGTCGCTGTCTTTACTGGAATTCTGGCGCCGTGGCTCTGCTATCAATACCTGAATATTGGCTATCCGGTACCAGAGGTGAGACATGGTATTATTTTAAGCCAGTTGACAAAACACTTGCCTTATATAGACATTATGCATAACAAAAATCCGAGTCTTTCCTGTAAACCGTCATTAAATCAATTCGATCAACTAAAACTAAAATACGCTGTTTCTGCAGATACAGCTAAAGAACACCCTGCAAGGCCTGAAACTTCCTCTGTAAATCCATCTGCGAGAGAAGCCGGCTACAAAAACAGCGTCTTATACCAGTTCTGCATGAAGTTTTTAAAAGGGTTATATCCTTTTTACTTTGTGCTGGCATTTTTAGGAATTATTCTGAGGCTGAGAAACGGAAAATGGAATCGGCTTGAAACGGTGCTGCTGTCCCTCTATGTTTTCCATAATTTGACAATTGTCGGGCAAATTCTGATTGCAGATCACAAACTTTATACTTCCTCCCGCTATTTACTGGTAGCTGTTCCTCTTTATTTGCCATGGACCGCAACGGCTTTTGAAACTGTATATATAAAACTAAAGCGTAACCTGCATCGCCTTGGGTTGGTTATTTTTGCTGCAATCTGCTTGATTATCATTATTATTTCTTACAGTCAGGGAACAAAGGAATTGATCCATGAAAGGTTCCAACCGGCGCACAGCGGATCCAGAGACCTGAAAATTATTGCCGGCATTATCAACAGCAAAAATATTCCAAAAATATCAGGAGTTCACTCTGCTTTTGAGTGCAATTTTTACCTTTCACCTACAATAGTGACCAAAGAAGTCTCGCTTGGCTACTATACAAACTGTAATGTAATTACTGCAGCTTCAGCATTGAGTAATATACCTTTAACCAACCAGCTTATTAAAGAAAATGTTATAAGGTACCTGGTTTTACGCCCTGAAAAGGCCGAGCCGCTGCATATCTTAAAAGATCAAAAATTTATTAAAGAAATTTACAGCGGCAGAAAGTATACGCTGTGGGAAGTAAGATCAAACCCATAATTACCTTAAAGAAAGAGGTAAAACATTCCCATATTTCGCATAAACCCGTGCTTTAAAATTCGATATTTGTATAAAATACGCCATGCCTTGATTCCAGATACGGTCTTAAGCTTCAAAAATTCTTCAAGCAGCTCCCGCTGTTCAATATTCAAAAGATGCTCAAAGCATTCAAGGAAAACCGCAGCTTGTTCAATATTTTGTCTGAACCTGGATTTGAGGTTTATTTTTCCTTTCAAGGCATTATATATAAAATATCCTGTATTATATTTTGCTGCGCCATAATAGTTGCAGGAGTGCTGTCTGTAAAAAAGCGTGGGTTCATCAAGGTATGAAATATGTCCAAATGCGGATGCAACCAGCGAAATCCAGTGATCATGCATTACGGCTTTTTCCGGTATCGGCAGTGCTAATTCAGCCAGTTTTCGGTTGAGCAGCATTGTGCATCCGGCAGGAACATTTTGAACCAGTAGCTGGTTAATGCTGGTTTTTGCCGGATTGAGTGCTGAATATTTGAAAAAAGACGACGCTTTAGGTTTTTTTTCCTGGTCTACAATATACTTGTCAGTAAAAACCAGCAGTGGCAAATCAATGCCGTATTTTTCTTCTCCTTTCTGCATCTGAGCAAAAGTTTTTTTCACTTTATCGCGGCACCATATATCGTCATGGTCGGCAAACATGATATAAGCGGCCCTGGAAAGCCGGAGAAGTGCAGTAAAATTTTCAACCGCAGAGCTGTTTCCTGAAGACGAAATTAATTGAATCCTGTCTGGGTATTTATGGCAATATGAGGATATTATTTGCAACGTTTTATCCTTTGAACCGCCGTCACGAATCAGCAGTTTCCAGTCGTCCATATCCTGATTCAATATAGATAACAATTGTTCTTCAATAAATTTTTCCGAATTATATGTTGCCAGCAGTATATCAATCATGTTTCTAAAAAATTTTTAAATTAAAGTAATATCAAATTCAGTATGGTTTTGTATTATCTGCCGCCATTCAGAGTGATTTTTTACGCGCATGGGGTTTTTAAGCAGGAGGTCCTTCTTGATGAACGGCATTCTGTGGTTGATAATTAATTCTTTCCAGAAAAAATGGGTTTGATTTAATTTCTTTTTGTCCGGGGGCCAGCATATCTTTTTATATGGGATGTAAGCCCCCAGTTTAAAAGCATTTTTTATCAGGTATTGAGAAAAACCGAGTTCATATTTTTTGATGACATTCAGGCGATTGCTGTAAAAAATAAAATTATCACAAAATGATTTAAATGTGACTGAGTGAAGCAGGTTTGAATTTAAGCACAGAAAATATGATTGCAGGTGATATTTTTTTTCATAACTGTCTGTGATTCCCCAGCAACCGAAACCTTTTTCAGACATTTGGCTAAAGACTTGACTTAAAGGGAAAAGCGGCCCGTAAATGCTGTCATTGATCAACAGCAACTGGTTTCTATTTTCAATATCACCAAGCCTGATTCCAGTTAAATAAGCGCCCCAGTCATAACCCTCGTTCTGCTTTATAACCACCTTGGAGCAGAATTCTCCTAAAGTTTCAATATCTTCAGTCGGAAGCTTGCTTGTAGAAACAAAAATAATGTTGAAACCCTCTTTTTGTAAGGCTTTCAGCTGAAAATATACACTTTTTGAAACAACCTCTTTTTTATTGAAACTACTGAATATGCAAAGCTTCTCAGATAATTGCTGAGGAAAGTCAATATTCTGCATAATTAATTCATCATCATCGCGCATAGGAGAAATCAGCAAATCCCAATAACGCAGAGGATTAACTTTACCCCAGATTTTTTTAAACAGAATTTGAGTATTCATAAACCAGTATTTTTTGCCGTTTGCTGCGATTTTAAAAATGCAAAAATTTAAAAGATAATTCTGAATGCCTTTATTATTATTTATGCCGGGCGGTTTCCAGTGACTCCGGATAGCCAAGCAGATACAGGTCCGTGGTTGGGTTTTCAAATGCCAGGCGTTTGAACATGAACTTATAACCAATATTCAGTGAAGCCAGCCAGGGCTTTATGTCAAAAAAATCTTTTGGGTGATGATAAACCGCAATAATAAGCAGGGGAAGGTATTTTCTTATAGTTTTTTCAGCTGCTGATAAAACTTCCTTTTCCGCTCCTTCAACATCAAGTTTTATCAGTTTGGGAGTGAGTTTTTGTTCATCAACAAAAACATCAATAGTTGTTGTTATACACTGACTGCGGTAAACAGGAAATTCTTCAGTATAAAAGTGAGATTTCTGAAGAGACGCGCCCGGGTCTATAGGGTGGTGTCCTGAGAATTCCTTTAATACTGACTCATTCCATAAAGCCGTTTTGACCGGCACCACATTTTTAACACCGGATTTATCCAGAACTTTGAGCATCTCATTGTAGTGCCTTTCCATCGGTTCAAAAGCATAGACTTTTCTGACCGGTAAAAGTTTGCTGAACGCTACTGCAGAGTCCCCCAGAAATGCTCCACCATCGATAACATCAGCACCTTTGCAATAAGCCTCTGCATCTACAGGAAATTCATTTACTCCAAAACAGGAAATAAACTGGAAAGGAATAATATCCAGCGGGAAGGAGTTTAAAAAAATGAATTCCTCAGGCAAAACCTGTTTACTCATCTTTTCCATTTTTGAAATATCGTACTTGTTCCAGACAGCATCAGCTGTAAATGTAACATTTTGAGAATCGATTTCATTAAACAATAAATTTGAATAAAGATTCACAAAGTAGTCAATATAATATTTACTCTCTTTATCAAGTGATAACTTGAGGTCTTTTTTTTCTCTTTCGATTGAGTCAGCATGACTGTTCAAGTATTTTTTCCAACATGTTTTCCAGTAACTCCAGAGTTTGACCTGATTCGATTTTTCTTCGTCTATATCCAGAAGTTTTTCATTCAATTCTAATTTTTCAGAATTTACCTGTTCCAGCTTGCTGTTTAAACTGGCAGCTAATGCATTTATTTTTTCGTTTTCCGCTTTAAGCTGCTCAAGTTTGTGGTTTAAATCAGCGATTTTTACATTTAAGCTGTCACTTTCCGCCTTTGACTGCTCCAGGCTGGTATTTAGATTTGCAACCGTTGTATTCAGGTTTTCGTTGTCCAATATTGACTGCTCCAGGGTGGTATTCAGACAGGAAACTGTTGTTTTAAGATTTTCATTATCTGATTCAGCCTGTTTCAGGTCTTTGTTTAAACAGACAGCAGATGCTTTCAGGTTTTCGTTGTCTGTCCTCTGCTGTTCTATAATTTTGTTCAAGCCGGAGACTTTTTCATTCAGTTTATCAATGTCTAGATAACGGGCCTGGCAAGTTTTTTGAAGGTCGGATATTTTTTCATTTTTAATTGAATTATTCCGTTTCTGTTTCTCAACATCCTGCTCCAGAGCACTGAGTTGGTTTTTCAAAATAAACCTGGCTGGAGGAGAAAGAATATATTGTAAAATTTTACCTATCGCAAACATCCTACCGCCCTTTTTAAGTGTTTTGATAAGATTCTTCCATTCTTGGATACTCGGAAAGCTTCATAAAAACAGGCAACATCAAAGAACCTCAGTAAGAGTCTGGCTACTGGTTGACTTCGCCTTATAGATCCTTCCTTCCACTCAGTAAGGAACCTTCTGGTTTTATCATTGGATAAAATATATCTGATGCTGTCCTTAGTTGTTAACGGAGGTGCGACCTGGCGTAATTCGTAGTCATTCTGGTCTGCTGAATAAGGAATTGAGCCAAGACATTCAGCCAGCATTGCTGGAGGATGTATGAATAAATTCAGTAACTGCTGGCCAATAAAAACCATATTGTCATTTGAATTTTCTCTGTTTATATCAGACAGCCTCAGATAAGCCTCGGTAAACTTTAGAATGGAATCGTGGAACTCTTCCACTCCCCACTCCATTATTTCGGAATGATTACTCCCGAAAACAGGTTTCCATCTATTCTCCTCTGCCTGCCAGTGATATCCTTTGGTTGTAGGATGATTTGCCTGCGTCAAGAGCTCTACATAAATTGGAATAGAGTCGTCTTTTAACGATCCCGGCATAATCAAATATGGAGTTTTCCGATTGCTGTTGCTGGTATATGGAGAAAAAGCCAGGACTCCAAGGTAAAAGCCGTCCAGAGAGGCTTGAGGATTATGTGAGCGCATAATTTTATACAGTGAATCCTGCATGCCGCCGGTCCAGCCGACATCTACTATAGCTGCTTTATTTGACTCGAAAAAACCGCATTGAGTCATATAGCCGATTACATTTTTTCTATATTTTCTGGAATTTTCCAGTATAAAATTTTTCAGGGCGTCATTGCTTATGATTTCACTAATAGCTTCATCAATTCCTTTTCCTGATATCGCCTGTTCTGAACTGCTGATCTTTTCTTTGTAGTTGTCTGAAAGCAGTTCATAGAACTTTTCACAGGGGCACCCGAGACGCTCCGCGATAATTTCAACATTCAGGAAAGGCAGTGGAACTGTGGCATTAACCAGTTCTCTGGTCGTTACTTCAAATATTGCAGCTCGATGCAGGACTTGTCTGGCAAAGTATACATAGTGGCATTTAAGGTTTATTTTTCGATGAGTGCAAATTGTTTCTGCGATTCGCTTGAGCACCATTCCGTCTCTTGCCAGAAAATAAAGCTTGTCATGTCCGCTTTTAATTGCTTTTTCAATTATATCATTAACAAACCCATACAGCAGCGGACCGGCAAAACTTATGCCGACATGAGCTTTTTGTGACAAACTGCCGACGTTGTCTTTTGCCAGGCAGGCGGCTCCGGCTATCAGTTGTGACGGTAATGACTTTTCATTAAAATAGGAGAATTCAAATTCTTCCGGAAAGTTTGCTTTATACTGGGTAGCATTGATATTCAATTCTCTGGGTTTCTGATAATCAGCGTGAATATTATCACCATAATGGTGCAGCTGTTCGGCTTTGATTCCCTCTTTGGCCATAACCAGCTTGAAAAGATTTCCACTTCCTTTACAAACCTTTTCCTCAGAAGATACGTAAAGCGGTATATTGTCAAAAGCATTGCCGTAAGATTTTCTCAAAAGTAGTTTTATGTGCTGTCCGGATAAATACATGTCAGATATTAATACAACCCTTTCGCCCGCATCAAGCAGTTGCTTTGCGATCTTGAAATTGTCTGGTATTGAAAGGGTATTATCGTACTCCACTTTATGCTCCAGGTCTATTAAAATATCTATCAGACGCTGTGGTAACGAAAAACGGTGCTGCAGCGTTCTGTAAATATCAAAAATAGAAATATCCTCCTGATCACATAACTGTCTGGCAAAAGTTTCTGACTCTACCCGAACCATATAAAACTCTTCAACCAGCTGAACAGGAAAAATATCAGAATATTCCTTTTCCAGAATGTCTTTCATTAATAGAAAGATCCCTTTCGGGGTGGCTGTTGTTCTGGTAATCAAAGTGTCAAAGACATCAAATGAATATACTTTATCAGCTGATTTATCTTCAATTGCAGCATTCCTGTCTTCTAAAATACCAGTGATTCTATTAACCAGCATTTTTTCTGAAAAATTGTTGTCATACACTTCAAGGGAGCTTTTTCCCATCTTGCGGCAAGCAGCTTTATCTTCAAACAGCTCTTTTATATATTTGCTCAATTGTTCAACATTGCCCTTTGAGGTTATGTAGCCATTTCGGCCGTGCTTTACCATTTCAGGAACTCCGCCAGTGTTGAACCCGAGAACCGCAACCCCGGAAGCAAGACTTTCAAGTACAACATTCGGCAGATTGTCTTCCCAGGTGGGAACCACAACCAGGTCACTTATTGAATAAATTTCAGCAATCTTTTTTCTGTCATGCAGAAGTCCAAAAAATTTGACATTCATATCTTCAGGAAATTTGACCGGACATGGCGGTTTCCCCAAAACATAAATATCAATATCTGCAAAGGATATATCATTTTTAATAAGATGCAGCGCAGCATGAAAACTATGAATTCCTTTCCTGTGATCCTCTAATAAAGCTGCTGAAAACAAGATAATAAAGCGCTTATTGGAAATACCTTGAGATTTTCTAAGAGCTGCTTTGTCCCGTTGATGGAAAAACTTTTCATCTCCTGAATTCGGCAGGCAGACTATGCGTTTATTCTTCATCAGCGGAGACTCAGAGACAATTTCTTTGAGCCATTCAGATGGGGTGGTAACCAGTATATCAGCCCATTTGTATATAGTTTTTTTTATCAGACAGTTCAAGCGGGTGCGGTCGTTTACGATTTGTATATACCGCTGCTTCTGCCGGCAGTTTCCACAAAGCTTTTTCCAGTTTAAACATTCTCCACTGTAGATACAGTGGCCGGTTATAGCCCACATGTCATGCAGGGTCCAGATCTGTTTTTTGCGGTGAAAAAGAAAAAGCAGCGGAGAAAAATTATTGTCGTGAAAATGTATATTATGAAAGTGCAGGATATCCGCTTTTTTGAAAAATGAACAACGTCTCGCATACCAGCCATTTACTGAAAAAAAATTTTGCAATCCGCCTCTGTTTAAATAAGATTCGACTTTTCTGAAGAACCTGATCAGCTTCGCTTCAATTCCTCTCTTCTGTTGCAGCATTTCTGGTATTGAGAAAACATCCTCGTCATCAGAAAGTTTTTCAGAAACCAGCATTCTGGACTTTATGTTTTTTTCTTTTTTCAAAGCCTGATGTAACCGAAAGGCCGCGATTCCCGCCCCGTTGCCGAGGTCACTGGTTGAAATGATAGTGTAATTTATAGTTTCGTTAGCTTTCATTAGATATGTTCCATATGTAAATTTCTAAGTTTGTGGGTGTAAATGCTGTAGTCAGCATTTTCATTTATACATGTCACCTTGGAAATATCCTGGACCCAGCACTGAATCTCCTGGTTTGTTGTACTCCCGGAGCCAATGCCTAAAGTCAGGGTATATTCTCCGGGAATAATACTCGGCCATTCGAAGTCAAAGCATACCGTATAATTTCCGGTTTTATTGATTTTAACTTCGATATTCTGTACGTCAGTGTTTGAGCCAAATACCTGTTTACCTGTCCGGTCTCTAAAAAAATAACCAATGATGCCGGGGACTGGAAAGATTCTTTTCGCTGTAAAAGAGAAAATAACTTTAAAGTTATCGCCTGGACTTACAATTGAACTGTTAATTGCATATGCAGTGATAACGAAGTTGCCTTTACCGGACAGGTTAGCTGGATTGACTGGTTCCAGTTGAATCTCATCATGAGTGCCGCCATAAGTTTTTTGACCAGGTAAAACTCCCTGTTTCAGTTGCGTGTAGACCTTTAACGCTTCACGTGGCTTTCCCTCAAATGAAAGTAAACCGTTATCAATTATAGCAATTTTATCGGCAAAATTAGTTAACATCTGTAAATCATGAGAAACCATAAGTTTAGTTTTATTTTTTAACTTATCATTTATAAAATCAACACATTTCTGCTGAAAAAAGATATCACCCACAGAAAGGGCCTCATCAATAATAAGAAGATCGGCATTGACATGCACGTTGACAGCAAAAGCCAGGCGAACCATCATTCCGCTTGAGTAAGTTTTGACCGGCTGGTCGATAAATTCTCCAATGTCGGCAAAAGCAATTATTTCATCGTATCTGTCAACTATCTCCTGCTTGGACAATCCCAGGATAGAGGCACTCATAAAGATGTTTTCGCGCCCTGTATAATCAGGGTTGAAACCGCTTCCCAGTTCTAAAAGAGCAGCGATGCGCGCGTTGGTTTCGACATAGCCGGATGAAGGAGCCAGAGTCCCGGTAATAATTTGCAGCAAAGTGCTTTTGCCTGCGCCGTTACGGCCGATTATGCCTAAGCATTCCCCTCGTTTAACTTCCAGATTAATATCTCTCAGGGCCCAGAATTCTTTGTAAAAATTTTTTCGGCCCATGGTAAGCGTTTGGAGCAGCCGGTGTGCCGGTTTATCATACATTTCATAGCATTTTGAAACATTTTTAACACTTAACACTGTCTCACTAGAGGACATCGGCAAACCCTCGCTTGGTCTTGATGAACCAGATCAGCCCCAGCTGAAAAATCACCGCAGAAATTAAAAACAGTACGCCGCACAGGGCAAAGTTGGGCAACTTTCCATACAGAAAAAAACACCTGGTCTGTTCTATAATCATTGACAATGGGTTAAACTGTAGAAACCAGCGGTATTTTTCAGGCACAGCTTCGATCGGATAAATAATTGGAGTCATAAAAAACAGCATCTGAGTGATAATCCCGACAAAATGAGGCGTGTCCCTCAGATAGACGGTTAAAGAGGCGACAAACAGGCTCAATCCGCAGGATGTAAGAATAAGCGGTATAATTGTTACCGGCAGCAACAGCATAGTCCAGCTCAGGCCGTTTAAAAGCATTGCTGCTCCGATGAAGAGGATAAAAAACCAGATCAAACCCAGGACAGTGGTGGCTAAGCTGAAAGCAACTGGCAGTATTTCCAATGGGAATATAACTTTTTTAACGTAGTTGGGGTTGTTGATAATCAGACTGCAACTACCGTTAACACATTCGGTGAAAATGTTGAAAACAGCCAGACCGCATAGCATGATTATTGCAAATGCCGCTTTATTCTCATCGGTATTTATTCCCCAGCGGGCCTTAAAGATGATACTGAATACAAAGGTATATACACAAAGCATCATCAACGGCTGAACCAAGCCCCAGAGGACTCCAAGGGTTGAACCTTTATAACGTGAACTGATGTTGCGCTTAACAAGCTGCAGCAATAAGTCAAAATTATTTGATATGATCTTCAGTCCAAGCACTGGATTAAACAGTTTCAGAAACCTCATTCTGCATCCACCTTTGATGCTTTAAATATTACAAAATTAAATTAAATATATAATATAATTTGTAATATTTCAAGTTAATTGTTTAGGTGATATGCAGGTATAAATTAAGTTTTTTTTGAGTATCATATTTTATGTATTTTATTTTTTATATAATGATTAAGTTAAGTATTATATCCATTTTAGGATCTATAAAAAGGAGTTTTTATTTTAATTTATTCAAATACATTGCCTCATTACCTCATCTGAATCAATTATCATAAGGCTTAATTATTAATTTTTAAATGAAGAGTTTTTCGTGTTTATTTAAATAATAAATTATTAACTGTTAGATTTTTATAGTGTTTTTAATTTATAGATTGTGATGATTTAATCAATCAGAATAAACCAAAGCAGCAGCAGTTGTAAAAGGACAGCTGTAATATAGAGAGTAAAATTGATAAATTATTTTTATTATATAAAAATTGCTGTTATTTAGGTATTTTTCTACGGTATGACTTATTTTTTACGGGATAGTTTAGTTATCAGCAAATTTATGGTAAGTATTAATTTAATATTTATTTAAAAATTAAAAGATATTGGGCAGCATAAAGTTTAAAATGCAAGTTTACAGCTGCTTTGAAAAGGTTTTTAACTCTATTGTCTGAATAAGGAAGTGATAAAAGTCAACGGGTTAAACACGATTTCAGTATTCGCAAAGAGTTTTTGAGCAGTTTCAAGAGAAATATAAGATAGACTTTTCTTCTGGACTGTCCATATTTTAATTTCACCTTCAGTTCATCATGCAGGCATTGCGAAATATTTGAATCAGCCAGACCGCCTTCTCTAAAAAAAGCGATTGTCTCGGGTATGTAAATTGGGCTTATTTTAAATTTATTTATTGCCCGGTACATAAAATCATAATCACCTAAAAACCTGAAAGAAGTATCATAAAGCCCGGCTTTTTCATAAATGCGTTTGGGACAGAACATTGAAGGATGCGGAGCAAAAGCTCCCATGGTGATATTTTCAGGACGAAAGCCTTTTACAAGTCCTTGTATTTCATATTGTACATCACCCCATAAGATGTGATTATTCAAGTCTTTTTTCTGAAAAGCATCTGCTGCTTTTTGAAATGCACCTGGCAGGTAAAAGTCATCAGAATTAATCATCCCGACAATATCACCTGTTGCTTTTACAATACCTTTATTCATAGCATCATAGATGCCGCCATCTGGTTCGCTGATCCAGTAAGTCAGCCTGTCCTGATATTTACGGATAATTTCAACACTGCCGTCTGTCGAACCGCCATCAATAACAATATATTCAAAATTATCATAATCTTGTTCCAGCACACTAAGCATTGCCTGCTCCAGGTGTTCTGCAGAATTATAACAAACAGTTACAATTGAAATTTTAAACTTCTTCATTCAAAATACCTTTGTAAAGTTGGATATATTGCTTAGCGACAAGCTCTAAGTCAAAATTCTTCCGGCAATATTTTGCTGCATTTTCACCAAGTGTGACTGTATTCTGTAAAGCAAATTCAATGCCGGCTGCCAGGTCTTCCGGCTGAAAACATTTTGCCAGATAGCCGGTTTCCCGGTGCTTGACAATATCCGGGATACCGCCGGTGGCAAAAGCGACACAAGGTATGCCGCAGGCTGAAGCTTCAACCAGCATATAGCCAAAAGCTTCATATTTAGATGCTGAAATAAATACGTCGGCTGCAGGATAAATATTGGCCATTGGCTTATCGTTGGCAATAAAACCTGTATTATAACTTTTAAACGGCAACTCAAGAGTGCCATTGCCTATCACCAATAGCTCTATCTGTTTTCCATATTTTTGCTCTAATATTTTCAAAGCATTATTGAGCTGAACGCCTCCCTTGTTTCGGTCTTTGACGTCAAATGCCCCGAGAGCAATTACTTTTTTATTGTCAGGTATACCCAGTTCTTTTCTCGCGGTAGATTTATCCGTTGATTTAAATACATTCAAATTAAGGCCGTTAGGAATATGCAAGTTATTGCAGTCTTTAAAAATCATGCTTTTTCTTGCTTCATTATTAAGCCATTTACTTGGAGCTACAGTAATTGGATGCCAGTTTCTCCAGTACTTCATTTTTCGTCGCCAGTTAAAAGGAGCCCAATCGAAGAAGCCATAAGACTTTGCTCTTTTGTATCCTCGAACAAAGCTGTTATCACTGCTATTGTGGTGGTGTTCGGTTCCGCAATATGGCCATGCATCATGTAAAGTCCATACCACTGGTTTGTTTATTTCAGGCAGATCCTTTATTCCCAGCATACAGCCATTTATCCAATGTAAATTAACTATATCTGCATCAGACCTGTTAATCAATTCAAGAACCGGAGAGTGAGGTAAATTCAATGCCTGCGGCAACAAAGGATTTCTGCTTCCAGTTCGCAGCAATAAAGCTTCTACACGCTGCAAAATTTGCAGTTTGCGAGCAACCTTCCTGCTGCAGGCAATGACACTTTCTGAGCTTGACCTTTTTTCAACCACCAGCATTTTTGAATCTATTCCAGCAGTTAAAAGCCCTTTATGCAGCCTCCGGGCGGCCTTGGCAGCGCCACCTGACTTGTCATAATAATTAACATGTAATATTTTCATTTATGGGAAATATAATTTTTTATTATTAGTTTTATCTTTTGAACAGATCTTAACCATAAAGGTATTTTCAGTTTTCCTTTTGCCTTGCTCATTAACTCATAAATTTTTATATTGACCTGGGCAGATATCTTTTTAATCTCGGTTTTCCTGTCACATAATTCTGCGTTGCCAAGATGTTTTGAACGAGAACTACAATGCTCTCCTGAATTGTCACAGCCAATGTTCTTTATCAGAGATTTCCCAAAATAGAGTGTTAATTTTTTCTCAAGAAATGCTGATGCGTACCAGCGTATCGCCCAAGAGCTTATTTTGCCGGCAATTTGATCTTTAAGCATTTTTCTGTATGGGAAATGTCCGTCCATGTCAAACTGGTGTCTAGAAGAAAGTAAGTCAATTTTTTTCAGGAGGTTTCGTCCGTCATGTTCAAATAAATTCCAGCCTCTTTTCCAGGTGGCCCAGCCCCAGCAGTCAGCCCCATATAAGAAAAAGGTTTGTGGTAATTCTTCTTTTACAGGTAAAGTATATCCGTGGATGCTTATTACTTTTTCTTCGTTTTTATACATTTCTAAAGCATCGTTCATATACCTCAGAAAATATTGAGAAGTCACCATATCATCTTCAAGAACTATGATTGAGCCGTAATTGTTGACAACTTGAGTGACGCCAGCGATAATTGAATTAGCCAAACCGCAATTTTGAGCCTTTTCATGTATCTTAACCGACTTGAATCCACTAATGGTCTTAATGTAATTCCTGACAGCCTCTACTTGAGGCAGGTCTTTTTCGCTTTTGGCTCCATCGGCAAAAATAATTAAGTCACTTTGCCCAGCAAGCTCATTTGCCCGCAAAGCCTCTATCGTCCGTTGAGTGTGCCAAGGACGATTATAAACAAATAAAGTTATGGGGGATAAATTAGTCATTGGTTTAACCAATCTCTGACAACTGTAATTATATTTTTCATAATATAGAGAATGTCCAAATGTACTTTACTGCTTTAATCTAATAGAAGCTGTTTTAAAATTATTGATAATCATTTCATTAACTTTTGGAAGCATTATAATCCTATGCAGTTTTTCTGACGATAAAAAACTGTTGTTGTTACTTTATCATTTATTAGTGGTCCTAATCCTGAAAAGTCAATTCTTTTAAAGCCTATTTGGGTAAGCTTTTTAAAAGATGAAAAATATTCAACTCGATGACTATCATCCCATATTATTATACCTGTATCGTTCAATATCTTTAAAATCGAATTTAAACAGCGGTTGCGATCTAATCCATCTACAACAACAATTGAAAAAAATTCATCAGGTGTTGTGTCAAAGTAATCATCTCCAGTTTTCAAATGTAAGCTTACATTGCTCGGAATATTAAATTTAATATTTTCATGCCAAACTTTATCATGCTCATAACAAACAACTTTCTTCGCTCTTTCCGAGTACCATCTGGTACTGCTTCCAGAGCCATATTCGAATAGGGTCATTTCTTTAGTAATACGTGTATTAAGAAAATCTATCGCCGAATATGATATCCATGGTACAGGATTGTTTTTAGCATCAACAGACTGCTTTGAAACGTAAGACTGGAACCAGCCACATTCTCTTAAATAACCATTTTTTGATATAGCTCTAACACCTCTTAAAAATGTTAAAAACTCTCGGAACTTCATTTGTGACTCCAAAGTTAAGTTATTATATAATTTTTAAAAGTGCTTTTAAATATATAATTTAATTATTTGATATGTTACTAATCGTGCTTTTTATCTAAAGTTTTTATTAAACTTTTTCATATCCAAGCATCATGTGCAACACGTTGTATACTTTATTTTTTTATTACCAAACAAGTATGATGGTGTTTGTCTTTTGCTGTTACTTTCCTTGGAGGAGCCAGAAACTTTCCCTCTGTCCAATAGTCCCCTGTCCAGAACTGCCAATACTCCTGTTCCACTATTTCTACCTTATTAGCCTCTAGCCAGCAGTTTATCTGGTGTCTTGAAAAGGCTTGAGTTGTAAACCTTTTTTCTTCAGAAACTGATTTTTCTAAATCATAAACATTTTTACAATAATTGTTCTCATTATATGGGAAAGTGATTATTAAATAACCATTGTCTTTCAAGAGGGAAACCATATTTTGTACAGCAGCATCAAAATTGACGATGTGCTCTAATACACTGATGCAGGTGATTATATCATATTTTTCTTTTAATTTGGATCGCGTTATGTCATCATGTTTTACGTAGAAATGTCGGTTTATAATATCACTTTCCCAGAAATCTTTCACATTATCCACAGCAGTAACATTGAATCCGCAGGAACTCATCAGGTTAGGAAGGGCTGTCAAGCCAGGCCCTACATCCAGTATTTTTTCAGGAAACACTTTTGCTAAGTGTCTGAAAACAAAATTATATTCTATTGCTCTTTCGTTTGGAGAGAAATTATTATATTTACAGAATTCTCTATAACATGCCTTTTCTGTAAGTAATTTATAAATTTTTTTAATTATATTTTTCACTGTTGTCCCTCTCATTTTTTATATTAAGTTTCGAATAGTAATATTTTAATGATTAAAACATAAATGTTATTAGAGCCTCCTTATTTTATGTAAAGTTTCAATAAATAAAAAAGCTTTTAATATTTGAATAGAAGCAAATCGAGTTTTATGAAATAGAAATGGAGCAATCACTACAAATAAAACTGATGCTACAATTGTAGCAATTGCACAGCCTGAAAGTCCTAGTGCTTTTATAAGAAAATAGTTTAAAACAATATTAGCAATAGCTCCAAAGGCAACAAATACAAAGCTGTAAATTTGCAGTTTTTTAACTATCATCCACTTTCCAGCTGCTGTGCCTAATGCGACAAAAGGCAGACGCCAAATGTATATTATAACTATCGAAATTGCTCCTTGATATGGTTTCCCGAATAAAATCAGTACAATAGGCTGAGCAAGCAGCGCAATGGGAATTGCAATGGCAAATGACAAGCTCAACATTGCTTCATATAAAAGTTGCATTCGATGTTCAAAGTGTTTATTTGATACTTTCTTTGCTCTAATGATTGCAGGGAAAAAAGAACTGCAAGTTAAAATTGGTAAGAAGTTAAATATTTCACATAAACGAATGGCCACAGCATATTGACCGTTGGATGCATTTCCCAGCATTTCCTTTATCATAACTTGATCTATGCGCATGTAGATCATTCCGGCGGCTCCGCTTAAAAGCAGAGGCCAGGAGTCTTTTAAAAGTCCTTTAGCGGTGTCAAACTTGAATTTCCAGTGAAACGGGTGACTGACTTTAATAATATAAAAAAACAGGTAACCAAATGACATTAAGGCCATATTTGCAGCTTCCAGCACAGCAAAATACATTAGAGGCGCCCCTGTATAGGCAAAAAAAACTCGACCAGCTGAAACTAATGTCCAGGCAACAACTTGTGAAATAGCTATATATTTACTCATTACCTGAGCTTGGAAATAAAAATCAATGGTTTGAAATGTTTGAAACAGGTATCCCGCTGCAATTATAAGTACCAGAATATTTGTTTGAACATCATTTTTACTGAGAAATGCTCCAGCACAAACCAGTCCCAGCATCAGTAAAACCCCAATTGCTTTTAACCAGAATGTTGTTCCTAGTAATTCATCTTTATTTTCAGGAAATTTTACAAGCTCTCGTACTACAATCGAATCAAGTCCCAGGGAGCTGATAAATGAAAAAATTGCACAAAAGCTGATTGCATAATTCAACAATCCATACTTTGAAGGTCCCAACTGCCTTGCAACGTAAACTCCGACAGTGAAGCCAATTAGCATGCGTATAATTTTTTCGCTGAAAAGCCAGATTGTATTAGCGCCATACTTCCGCAGGCCTTGATGCTGCCAAGCTGCTCTAATTAGTTTTACTGTTTTATTAACCATGCTGCTGAAGGTTATATTTTTCGTTAAATATCCAGTGAATTTTATTTGATGGTTTTATGTTGTCCGGCAAAGGTGGTTCCAGCATCGGGGCTTCCGGTGCGTAAAAGCACACGATTGCAGCTGGTGCATCCGGAGCAAACTCGGCAAAAGGCTGTACTTTTTTCCCCAGAAATGTTTTGTGTTTGTTGTCGTAAATTGCGGTGATCTCCAGGTTCCACTCTTTGCAGCCAAGATAAACAATTTCAGCCAAGTCTCCAGCCCCCAGCAGGACTACACGTCTGATGCCGGATTCAGCCAGGTCACGGCAGAGCTGGGCGCTGCGTTTGCGGGCCTCCTTGTAAAACTGCATGGAAAACTGCAAAAATTCGTAAGTCAGACGCGCTTTTTCCGCAAGCCCCTTCGGTGTTAAAAAATAATCCCAGCGGCGGGAATGAATTTTTTTTACGTGCAGGCAGCCGCGGTCAACCATTTTGCCCAATAGCTTATGGGCCAGTTTGACGCTGCAGCCAAGTTTTCTGGCAAGCATGCGATTGGTTAATAACGGGGAGGTTTCAACATGTTCAAGAATTTTAAGTTCCTGAAGGTTATTATTTAACGCTGCTGAATGTTTTGCCGATGTTTCCTGCATATCTGAATCGGAATCCTTTTTCTTAATATCAACGTTACTTTTGGATACTATAAATGTTTTTTTATTATTTTTCAAACTGTATAGCTGTTTTTTTGACAGGGGGGACATATTTATGGCTTATTTACTGCTTATAAAAGGTTTTCTATTCTCTTTGATTACTGGAGGCAGGATAACTTATGCAGTTACCTCTGACTCAGGTTTAAATAACCTTGACTTTATTGAATTAAATACTCTATTCCATTATGAATGTTTAATATCAAAAATGGAGAATAAAATGGAAATGCTGCTTTTGTTTCTCGCCGCTTCGGTAGCTTTGATAATAACTCCCGGACCGGATAGTATTTATGTTTTAAGCCGGGGTGTCTCTGAGGGGCGTTCAGCCGGAATTGTTTCCGCACTGGGAGTTTCCTGCGGCTTGATGGTGCATACCCTGGCGGCAGCGCTGGGGCTGGCTATACTGCTGAAAACCTCAATGATAGCTTTCTGGACCTTGAAAATCATCGGCGGAGTATACCTGATCTATCTGGGATTCAAAATGCTGAAAAATAAAAATGCCCTGGATATTCAGTTTACTTCAGGTGGTCTGGACATCAAAAAATGCTTTGCACAGGGCTTTTTGACAAATGTACTGAATCCCAAAGTGGCGCTGTTTTTTGTTGCGTTTCTGCCGCAGTTTGTAAGTGCAACTCACCCCAATTACAGTCTGCGTATAATACTTCTGGGGTGTGCTTTTACCGTGTTGACAATTATCTATCTTGGTTGCCTCGGCATGTTTGCCGGCTTTATAGGAGGCTGGCTGCGTTCCAAAGAAGGGCTATCCAGAAAAATCAGCTGCTGTTCAGGTGCAGCTTTGATTTTGCTGGGCAGCCGGATTCTGCTGCCTGAGAAAAGCTGATTAAGAGCTAACCCATAAATTTTAGATTAACGTGCTGTTGTAATCTATCAAAAGAAACTATGGGCAGTTAAGAAAAAGTGACCTGTACCTGCACCAGCAGGGTATGCTTGAACCGGTCAAAAGGCATAGTCACTCTGAACAGCAGGCTGTTCTCATATCTGTTTATTTATGATGTAACACAATAGAATATTATTTCCTTAACAATTTAATCTGTAGTTGTTTATGGAATAATGACGGGGAAATAACGGAAATATCCGTCAATACTTTATGTGGCGAGTTTTTGTTTGAAACTGCAAGAAGATGAATGATTTATGGAATTGACACTTTCCTTCAAGACAACCTGTGCTCTGCTAAGTGGCTTTTAGATAAAAACTGAAGCATTTAAGCAGCCTGATTGAACCATGAAGCCTGACAGGGAAATATTCAGGAACTTTTTGTTTCAGTCATCAAAAGATGAACGGGAACGCATTTTCTTTACGCCGGCACGCCGTTTTTTCTGCTGGATGCGTCGCTCAACGGAACCTTTTGTCGGGCGGGTAGCCTTGCGTTTGCGAGGGGGATGAACGGCCGGTCGGATAAGATTCAGCAACCGCTCGACAGCGGCAGCCCGGTTCATTTCCCGGGAGCGGTGCCGCCGGGATTCTATGAGCAGCTCTCCATCGCCGGTCAGGCGGTTTCCAAGCATAGTGACAAGGCGACTTTTTACAGCTTCGGGGATTGTGTCACAGGCTAAAAGATTAAAGCGCAGGCGTACGGCGGTAGCCACTTTGTTGACATGCTGACCGCCGGGGCCTGAAGCCAGAAAAAATTCTTCCTTCAGGTATTCATCTGGAATAATTATATTTCTGGAAATATGAATCATTTGAGTTCGGCGCCGGTGACTGGATCAACCAGCCTGAACTCTTCATGATGCAGGGTGCTGTCCGCTCTGAAACTGAGATCACGACCAAACGCTTCTTCCATTTCATTCAGCAGTTCCGCATCTTCATTTTTCAAGCGTGCCAGAATTTCTGGGTGCATAAACACCCGAATCGCAATTTTCTTCTGATGTCTGGATTTAAGCACGGACCGCAGTCGGCGCTGGATTTCGACACTCATGGTCAGCGGGGATTTTATGTGGCCGCTGCCGCCGCAGTAGGGACAGTTGTCAAAAATAGTTGCCTGCAGGCTTTCATGTTCACGCTGGCGGGTCATTTCCATCAAACCCAGTTTGCTCAATGGGAGAATCTTGGATTTTGCCCGGTCATCTTTGACCAGTTTACGCATAAGTTTAAAGATTTTTTCCCGGTCCCGGGCACTGCGCATATCGATAAAATCAATTACCACCAGGCCGCCGATATTTCGCAGACGCAGCTGGCGGGCGACTTCTTCGGCAGCTTCCATATTTGTCTGAACAATTACTTCAGGGTGGTCGCCGGAGCGTTTACCTTTGCCGGTATTGACGTCAATAGCAATAAGTGCTTCAGTTTCGTCTATACAGATATAGCCGCCGCTGGGCAGGGGTACCTGCCGCCCGAAAATCATGTCCAGCTGTTCTTTGACCTTAAAGTGCTCAAAAACCGGCTGGGCGCGGTTGTACTGAATAACCTTGGCGGCCATGCGCATGCCGCCGAACTTGCGGAGGCTTTTATATATTTTATTAAACGCTTTGCTGTTATCGACAATAATTTCGTCGATATCTTCAGTCATAAAATCCCTGACTGTACGTTCAATAAGAGTCGGTTCAGTATACACTACTGACGGAACTTTATGTTTTTCAAGGGATTCTTCCACCTGATGCCAGTAATCAAGCAGCATATCCAGGTCGCGTTTGAAAAAAATTGCTTTGCGCCCTTCGCCAACCGTTCTGCAGATCAGACCCATGCCTTCAGGTACATCCAGACTGGCCAGAATTTTCTTGATGCGGTTGCGCTCCTGGGCATTATCAATTTTTGATGACAAACCGATGTGATCGGAATAGGGCAGCAGAACAAGATAACGGCCTGGTATACTGATATTTGTAGTGAGTCTAGCCCCTTTAGTACCGATGGGTTCTTTGACTACCTGGACCAGCAGTTCTGTGCCGGGCGGAAACAGGCTGGGGATATCTTTTGTGGTGATCTTTCTGCGCCGGAGCTTATTTTCCTGCTCACGGATTTTTTTGGCTTTATCACCCTGGGTAAGCATTGAGCGCAGTTTCTGTGAAAAACTGCTGCTTTTTTTGTTTTCCTGAGTTACTTTTTCCTTATCGGATATTTTATCCTGCAGCTCGTAGCTGGCCGGAATCATATCCCAGTAGTGCAGAAACGCGTTTTTATTGGCGCCTATGTTGACAAAGGCAGCATGAAGTGCGGGTTCCAGATTTACTATTTTGCCCAGATAAACTGAGCCGACCTTAGGGCCCTCATAGGTTCTTTCAATCTGGTATTCCTCAAGTTTACTATTATTGACGATGGCGCATCTGGCCTCGAGTTTTTCGCAATTGAGGATAATTTTTTTCTTTTTGTTCTCCATATGTGGTTCAGTCGTTCCTTAACGAAAAGAAATTTTAAAAATTAAATTGCACTTCCGTATGTTTGTAAACAAACTATCACGGAAATCGATTATATACAACGTCTAATTACCAAGAATGACGCCTTTTTCAAGCCGGTGTCCATTAAGAAAAGCCGGGCCGCTCATCTCCTTTTTACCTTGCGGTACCAGCAACTTAAGGCTTAGAGCCTGTTTGCCGCAACCGACAATTAAAGCCTTTTTGTCAGCTTGAAGCACCTCACCGGGTTTTCCCTCTGAATCAGCAACCTCTGCCGATGTGACATTGATTTTCAGATCGCCTTTTTTGCTTTTTACTATAAAGGAAGTTCCCGGCCAGGGGTGAAACGCTCTGACCATGGCCTCAATATGCTTTGCAGACTTCTCCCAGTTAATCACGCAGTCGCACTTTTTTATTTTGCGGGTCAGCGAGGCCCGGTTGTTGTCCTGCGGAACCGGTTTGCAAATACCGCTGTAAATATCTGTAATCGAATCTGCGACGCTGTTCGCGGCAAGTCTGCCAAGTTTGAGTTCAAGCTCATCAGCATTTTCTTGTCCCGACAGTTCCATTTCGACAATTCGGTAAATATCACCGGTGTCGAGACCTTTGTCCATTCGCATCAGGGTGACGCCAGTTCTATGGTCCCGGTTCAGGATTGCGGCAGCAATTGGAGATGCTCCCCGATAATGCGGCAAAACGGAGGCATGAACATTCAAACAGCAGTTCTTCGGAATATCCAGCAGTGCCTGACGCAAGATCTGGCCGAAGGATACTACTACAATGAAGTCCGGCTGCAATGCCTTTAGCCTGCAAAGATAATCGCCGTCGTTGACGCATGGGGCTTTGATAATATTCAGCTCGTTTTCAGCAGCAAAAGCACCTACCGGGGTGGGGGTAAGTTTTTTTCTGCGTCCGGCCCGCTGATCTATCTGGGTAGTTATACCGAGCAGTTCTATCTGCGGAGCGTTGAGCAGCGCCTCAAGAACTGGTACGGCTATTTTACCGGAACCCATGAAATATACTTTTATCTTTTCACTCATACTTGGAATTAATAACAGCTTTCGACTTTAAAATTATCAGATTTACGCTAAAATATAGGTGCAACTATCGTTAATTTCGACCCGGGTTAAGATTAAATGCATTTAAAATCATATAAAACGGCTATTGCTTTAGGCGGAAATATCGGTGATACAACGGCTTATTTTAAATTTGCCTGTGATGCCCTGAGTTCCGGCGGTCTGGATTCCATAGTGATTTCCTCGGAATACCATACTAAACCGGTGGACTGCCCCCCCGGCTCTGCTGATTTTGTAAATGCTGCCCTGACTGGTGTCTGGCATAAATCACCGGAAGAACTGCTGGAATTATGTCAAAAGATTGAAATTGATGCCGGCCGGCCTGTGGTGCGGGGGGTTAATGTGCCGCGGACTTTGGATTTGGATATAATTATTTTTGATGATCTCAAAATTGACCTTCCACAGCTCAGGGTGCCTCACCCGCGCTTTCACCAGCGCGCCTTTGTCCTGGAGCCGCTGGCGGAAATAGCTCCTGACTGGAATGTCCCGGGCTTTCAGCTGACCGTTGCCCAGCTGCTCAAGAAGCTGTAATTTTTTAAGCCGATACCGCTATCATGTTGGATAATGCTTTATTTTTTAAAATGTAGTATTATATTTAGTTTCTGCTTTCTGTTCAGTAAATCAGAGAAAGGAAATAGATAGATGAAAAAAGTTATTACTGCTGCTTTGACTGTATTGCTGCCGGTGATTTGTATTTACGGCAGTGAAGCCGGGAAAAATACTGAGAAGTACAGTTTCAGCAACCGCTACAGTCAGCTTTCAGCAAAAATTGAGCAGTTCAAAAAAGACCTTAAAGCTGCTAAAGCGCGCAAACGGCCTAATAAACGGCAAATCAGCCTGATCGGAAAAAAAATTGATCGATACTGTAAGCGGCTCGAAAAGAATATCGGCAGGGTTACTGAGCGGCTTGATAAAAGCATTGCACGTATTGAGAGAATGAAAAAAGAGCGGCTGAAAGTTGACCCAGAATGTAATGTAAAAAACTTTGATGAAAATATAGCAAAGTTCAAAGCAGAAAAGGAATTTTATGCGAAAGTCGTTGCCGAAGCCCGTAAAAGTGGTAAATCTAAAGCCAGCGCCAAAGCTGCGAAGGCGGCTTCGCCAAAACCCCTGAAATGATTAACTTGTAAGAGCCCCAAACAACTGCGGTTGGAAAAGCTCTCGGTTAGCCTATCGGCAATGAGCGGTTGCTAAGGGCAAAGTCACAAGCTGGTATCTATCTTCTGTAAGAGTTCAATGTAAGCTTCTATATTCCTGCCTGCGAGGAATTGCAAGGCAATTACGAGACCGTTATCCTCAAAGTGATTATAAGCATGACCCGCGTTTCGTCGCTGGACCGCGACTCTTGTTCAGGCTGTCTATATCGAGAAATTAAATATGGATGCATGAGCTTTTAGCACCCTTTTACACTCAATGAACGGACTTTTGCTGAGTCCTTGAATCAGGTGTAATTGAGTGCTCTTTTCCTTTCATTCCCGCAGTTTTACCGGTGATGCCGGTATTTGACGTGAGCGCAACTTTCAGTAATGTGCTGTCAATTACCGTCAGTTTGACCATATGGTGGATTTACTGTACCGGAAGTATAATAACATTGACGAACGTGTTTTAAAAACTGGAAAATCAAAACCAGCTGCATCAATAATATCATATGTGAATCAGACCAGAGTTGGGCATAATTTATTTACGGGCTCCAGGAGTAATCCTCCCAGGATCCGGCACTGTAGAAAACATTTCCGGCGACCGCCAGGTTCTGCACCGGCTCATTTTTATTGTCTTTGATGTGCCAGAAGCACCTGACCATAGGAAATTCTGAAGTTGCGACTTTTCTGGTTTTTCCTTTATAACTGAAACCGTTCAGCAGGTGATCGCGTTTTACCTCGCCCCAGCTTTTCGAAGGATCAAAACAGGTGCATCTGGCCTCGTTGAATTCGTAAAAATAGCTGACCTTATCAACGTCAGGGTTCCGGTTGGGGGCATCGAGATTTCCAGGCCGATCATAGGCTTCAGTAAAACTGTTTTGCGGATGGGATTGCCACTGGTTTGCGGCTCTGTCACTTGGATTGCCGTCTCTGATGCAGCGAAACATTTTGGTTGTTCCAAGTAAGTCCGGGTAAAGTCTGGACAACCACAGCGGGAAATGGTTATCAAACGAATCCCGGTACTGCATAATTGCCAGGCCGATCTGCTTCAGGTTGTTAACGCAGCTGATGTCGCGTGCCCTGAGTCTTGCCTGGCTGAGAGCCGGCAGCAGCAGTCCTGCCAGTATCGCAATTATAGTAATCACAACGAGCAGTTCAATTATAGTGAATTTAAATTTATGCATCACAATGATACCATAACTTTGCTGAATTCCAGTGCTTAACAGCTAAGGATATCATAAAAAATTTAGAAAAACAAGTATTTTATTTTTTTTAAAACAAAATACTTGTTTCCTCACAGGCAGCAGTACAAATATATCATCGAGCGGAGTCGATTACAGCCTTCAGCGGGATGTCGTGCTTTCGAGCCAGTTCCGCACAGTCAGCGTATTCCGGGGAGAATGTAATATCCTGGCCGTTAAGCGAGCCGATTTTTACCTTTACCTCTCCAAAAGGAGTCTTTCGGGTCTCAAAGCGGCGCTTCAGGCAATGACGCTTTACCAGCTGCTCGCGAACTCCGAGAGTTCCGGTTTCCCTGAGAATTATTTCCAGCATTTTTTCTTTGATTGCAGGTTCGCAAATGACCGACAGCAGCATACCGCAGCGGTTTTTCTTCATCTGGACAGGGACAATCCAGACGTCAAGCGCTCCCTGCTCAAAAAGGCGCTCAAAAGTATAGCCTATTATTTCCGGGGAACAGTCATCTATATTTGATTCCAGAATTATTGCAGTTGCTTTTGAATGCACGGTTTTTTCTGCAGTTTCAAATAAGGTTGCCCGCAGCAGGTTAGGCCGGTTATTCATTTGCCGCTGGCCGAAACTGTCTGCAGATCTGAGGACATTTGAGCTGACTGGAATATCAGCTTTGGGCCAGACCGCCAGTAGGGCGGCGCCAGTAGGAGTGACCATTTCAAAAGGTTCATCTGTTGGCGAAGACTGCAAACCACGTTTCAGCATTTCCAGTGTAGCCGGAGCCGGCAGCGGATAGATGCCGTGCTGGCACTCAAATGTTCCGGAACCGGTAGGTAGTGGCGAAACGGAAACTGCGTCCACTCCGAGTTTATGAAAAGCCAGACAGCAACCGACAATATCGACAATTGAATCAACCGCTCCAACTTCATGGAAATGTACATTTTCAGGCGGTTTGCCGTGAACTTTGCCTTCTGCTTCAGCCAAAGCGAAAAATACTTTCAGGCTCATTGCTTTAACCTGTTCCGGTAATTTACTGACGGTTATAATTCTCTCTATATCTTTATAGTCTCTGCCGTGACTGTGCTCGTGATGATGACTGCCGTGGGAGTGAACATGCAGATGGTCATGCGGTTTGCTTTCCATTTGTTCAGAAGTATGAACATGGTTATGACTGTGGTGGTGATGACGGGGTTCATGAATGTCAACCTTGGCCTGTATTCCGTCGCTTATGCCATGAGAATTTTTTCTTGAGACCAGAATATGGAAGTGTTCCGGTACCAGTTCAGCCAGTTCCTTATTGAGCTCTTCTGCCTTAACCCCAAGACCTATCAAAGCTCCCAGGATCATGTCGCCGGAAGCGCCGCCGACGCTGTCAAACCTTATGATTTTCATGTGACATCCTTATGCTAAATATTAAAAAAAACTATCCATGCTTTTTATTGCTAAAAAGTATATCCTGCTCAGAAAAGGTACAGCCTGATTGAATTCTGCAGCACTCAGAACAAGTGGGTGCGTCAAAGCCACGACCTTTCCACTCAAGTCGCAAGTCACGGTTAAAAGTAACATGATAATGTACATCGGTCCAGAAAGGTCAATTGAAAAAGTTTCAGTTTTGCAGTTATGCGTCTGATGTGCCCGCAGGAACCGGCAGGTCTGAAAATCAGCAGGAGCTCAATTCACTGATGGCGGAACATTATTTTTTGTGGAAATATTGACGCGGAGTTACCCCCAGGGCATTTTTAAACATGTTTATAAACGCGCTCGTACTCTCGTAACCGGTCTGCAGGGCAACTTCCTTGACCTGACTGCCTTCAGCCAGCTTTTTCAGTGCTTCAAGCAGTCTGAGCTGCTGCCGCCACTTGGTAAAAGTCATATTGGTTTCGGTGTTGAAGTGACGTGCTGCGGTGCGGGATGAAGCCCCGGCACCCTTTGACAATTGCTCCAGAGTCTGGTTGTTCGCAGGGTTGTTGATAAGAATATTGCATATTTTGCGCAACCTGGGGTCAACCGGCATCGGCAGCTTCAATGGCCGGGTTTCAAGCGTTTCGAGCATGTCAAGGATCAAAGTGATTACTTTCCGGGCATGTCCGCTGGAAAGTTTGGACAGTGGAATTGAAGCGGCATGCAGTAAAAGTTCTCTCAGAAGTGGTGAAACTGAAACCACACAGCATTGCTTCGGCATGTTTTCGCAAAGTTCCGGTTTAAGCATGGCGCCGCATAACACCAGTCCTCGGCTGTATTCAGCAAAATGCGGTGTCCCAGCCGGAATCCAGACTGCCCGCATTGGTGGTACTACCCAGATCCCCTTTGAAGAATTAACTGTCATAACTCCCTTGACAGCATGGAGCAGTAAAGTTCTTTCATGATAATGGAAGTAGGGTTCCACACCTGCTTCATGTTTATGGATATCAAAAACAATATCATGGGTTTCTTTGGTGCTCATTAAGTAGGGACAATCATAAAGATTTGTCTCTTTTGAGATATTTTTTGTCTTCATAACGCAATATTCCGCAACACAAAATTATAAGCTACACTGTCTAATTCCAATATAAGACATTGAAAGATAATTGCAAAAAATGGAAGATGGTGGATTTGATGAAAAACAGAATATTAGCATTATTGACAACAGGTCATTTTGTAAATGATACATATCAAGGTGCTTTGGCAGCCCTGCTGCCGTTCCTGATTACCGAGCATAATTTGTCTTATGCAGCGGTAACCGGGATTCTGTTTGCTGCCAATATTGCCTCAAGCCTGATACAGCCGGTGATTGGTTATGTTTCAGATAAAAAGCCTTGTCCCTGGATAATTCCAATATCACTGGTCATGGTTGGCGGCGGTATTGCGGCGCTTGGCATGCTGCCTGACTATACACTGCTGCTGATTGCCGCGATAATCGGTGGTCTGGGCATGGCAGGGATTCACCCGGAGGGTGCCCGGATGGTTAACGTCATCAGTGGAGAACGCAAGGGGTTTGCGATGAGCTGGTTTGGAGTCGGCGGAAATCTTGGTATTGCCATAGGCCCGATTTTTGCTTCGGCAGTAGCTTATGAGCTTGGGCTTAAATATACCTGGATACTTTTTATTCCGGCGGTTATCATGGCTGCAATTTTTGCCCTTAAAATGAAATATCTGGAACCGGTTGACGAAAAAGTTAATGAAAAAGAGGAAAAATCCAGACAGGAAAATCGGAAAAACCGCTGGGGGATGTTCTGTATTTTGACCTTGGCTGTAAATGTCCGATCTATTCTGTTCTTTGCCATGCTGGCGTTTGTGCCGATTTTCTGGAGTACAGTTCTGCATCAAAGTAAAGGCTCATCTGGAATGGCGTTGGCTGTTATGAACATTATGTATGTATTTGGCAATATATGCGGTGGAAGGCTGTCAGACGAAATCGGTAATGAAATGGCTATCCTTATTGGTTCCGCCGGACTGGTGCCGCTTTTGCCGCTGTTGCTGGTTATAAGCAGCCCCGGAATCGGTTTGCTGGTTTTTGCCGGTATAGGCTTTTTCATGGCTTTGAGTTACAGCCCGTCGATAGTGCTCGGTCAGGAATACCTGCCCAAAAACATCGGGTTGTCATCAGGAGTTACCCTCGGGCTGGCTTTGAGTGTGGGCGGCATAACAACACCGATTTTTGGAAAAATGGCAGATTTGTGGGGACTCAAGGCCGCACTGGTTATTCCGGCGATGTTGCCGATTTTGATGCTGGCGATAGCAGTTGTGCTGTTACCTCAAATATGGGCATTTATTGGCAGTAGAAAGCTGAAGGCGGTGCATGCAAGCTGAAATAAGATAGTCATTTATAAATGTTAAAATATGGTTAAAATGTTGATGTATAGTTAATTGTGGTATTTACAACCTCTTTGTTGACATGTATAATTATAGTAGAGGGTTTTGCATATAAAATATAAGTAAAATCCAAAACAGGGGCTATATTTCAGGAGGGTGTCATGTCTATGAAATGCGGAAGAAAAACCGAGGTGTTCAGTCGGGTATGCGGCTATTACCGCCCTGTCGCAGAATGGAATCGCGGCAAGCGCGAAGAATTCAGGGAGCGCAGGTTTTTTGGCATGCTCCAGGCTGATCGTCGAATTTTAAATAATCGCCTTCGCTTAAAAAAACACTGAGCGAAGGTGTTATTTATAAAATATCCAGAACCTGCCTCTGGTGCAGCTGCTGCTTAAAGTTTATAACTTATTTTTATGCAATTTGGCATTAGTAAATTTCCTTATTTTATGCAATATTCCTGCTTAAATCCAAGTTTTAATATTGCATTGCTAATCAATTATTTAGGCTGCTTGCGTAATATTTTTTTTAAAAATTATGGCAGTTTTTAAAAAAAAATTACATAAATTCTCATTTTTCAGGTGTTTAGCTTCATTTTTAATTTGATTTTTATCCACAGTATAGTATTATATCTGTCCGTTTGTCTTCCTGAGTGGTTCAGGAAGCGCTTTGAAAACATTAGTAACTATTAACAAAAACAAGTAACAAACAAAAACATGGCAACAGAATTAACAAAAAATCAGGCTGTTGAGTCTCTCGACTACGTTGATCTTGACAACATGCCGTCGATGGAAGAGCTTCTCAGCGGAGAAACCAAAAGCGAATTTGCAGAAGGCAGTATCATCGAAGGTACTGTAGTTGAAAAGCGCAATGACGGTGCTCTGGTCGACATTGGCTACAAAGCGGAAGGCTTTGTGCCGGCATCTGAATTCAGAAAATGGGACGATGCAAAAGTCGGCGACAAAATTGACGTTTTCCTGGAAGAAATCGAAAACGAAAACAGCATGCCCGAACTCAGCCTCCAGAAAGCTTACTCTATCAGAGCCTGGGAAAAGGTTACCAAGGAAAATGAAGAAGGCGGCATTGTTAAGGGCCTGATGAAACACCGTGTCAAAGGTGGTATCATTGTTGACATAGACGGCGTTGAAGCATTTCTGCCCGGTTCTCAGATTGACATTGGTCCGGTACGCAACATGGACGACTATATCGGTCAGGAATATGATGTCAAGATTCTTAAAATTAACGAAGAACGTCGTAATATCGTTGTTTCCCGCCGCGAACTTCTCGAAGAATCTCTTCGTGACAAGCGTGCATCCCTACTCAAAGAAATGGCGGTCGGTCAGGTACGCAAAGGCCTGGTCAAGAACATCACTGATTTCGGTGCTTTCATTGACCTTGGCGGCGTAGACGGCCTGCTCCATATTACAGATATGTCCTGGGGACGTATTTCTCATCCTTCCGAATTGCTTGAAATCGGTCAGGAAGTAGAAGTAATGATCCTTGATATTGATTATGATAAAGAACGTGTTTCCCTTGGTTACAAACAGAAATCTGAAAATCCATGGGAAAAAGTTGACACTAAATACCCGATTGGCAGCTCTGTTAAAGGTCGCGTAGTAAACATCATGCCTTATGGCGCGTTTGTTGAACTTGAAGACGGCGTAGAAGGCCTGATTCACGTTTCTGAAATGTCCTGGACTAAACGTATCACCAAAGCTGGCGAAGTCGTCAGTGTGGGTGAAGAAGTTCAGGCTGTTGTGCTCGACATTGACAAAGATAACAAGAAAATCTCTCTCGGCCTGCGTCAGAAAGAGCGCAACCCGTGGGAAGTTCTCGCTGAGAAATATCCTGTCGGCAGCAAGATTAACGGTAAGGTCCGCAACATGACCAGCTATGGCGCATTCGTTGAAATCGAAAACGATATTGACGGCATGATCCATGTCTCTGACATGAGCTGGACTCGTAAGATCAACAACCCGAGTGAAATTCTTAAGCCGGGCGAATCTGTTGAAGCCGTCATCCTTGATATCAACCCCGACCAGCAGCGCATCTCTCTCGGTCTCAAACAGACTGAAATTGACCCCTGGGCCAACATTGATCAGCTCTACAAAGTAGGCGATGTTGTTAAGGGTAAAGTTTCTAAAATCACCGCTTTCGGTGCATTTATTGAACTTTCAAATAAGATCGACGGACTTATTCACATTTCCCAGATCAGCAAAGATCATGTTGAGCGCGTCAAAGATGTTCTCAACGTCGGTGATGAGGTAGAAGCCAGAGTCATCAAAGTTGACACTGACGAACGCAGAATCGGCCTCAGTATCAAAGCTGCTCAGGAAGAATTCTCAGAAGAAGACCTCAAGGTTGCCGAGCAGGAATACAGTGCTGCTCTGAAACCGGGTGATGAAATGGTTGATATGGGCGAAGTTTTCAACGAATCCCTCGCCGGACTCGATATCGACAAAAAGTAATTTCAACACCAGTTTGAGATTTTCAATCCCCTGATTTGATTTCAGGGGGATAATATAAAAAAGATGCCGGAATTTTCCGGCATTTTTTTTTGCTCTGGTTTGCAAGATTTGTTTTTAATAATAAATTAGGGTTACTAATGCGTAATAGTTGAGTTATTTTTTCAAGCAATACGCCTGAGGAATGGATATTGTTTTAATCAAGGTCGGCAAACATGGGTAAAAAGCAGCTTGGATTTGACTTTTTCTCGAACGAAAGTTTTGAAAAAGAAAAAGTTAAAAAAGAGAGAAAGAGCAAAGGTCAGGACACTGAACGGATAAAGGCAGTTCAGGAGTCCTCTGCCGTTGATAAAAAACTGCCCTCATCAAAACCCAGAAGTGATGCATTACATCTCAGGCAGGCCGTTTTAAAATGGCTGGTTGGCTTGAGCCCGGCTGGAATCGGCGTAAAAGTACCAACCCGCATCAAAAAATATCAGGTTGAAGCTGCGGCTTTCTGGTCCTGTCAGGACAAATTAAAGAAACGTGCCGAGAAAACTCTTCTGGTTGAAGTTATGCATGACCGGGACCACTGCTGGCCGGACTGCAGCGACCTTGATACTCTGCTGCACAATATCAGAAGTCTCAAAGAAGAAAAACTGCGCTTAGAGGAGGTAATCCGCAAGGAAGAGCCTGAGTTGAAAGATCGTGACACATTATTTGATGAATATCAGCGCTGGAATTATACCGCCAGTAAAAACCGCCAGTATCAGCGCTGTATAAAACAGATCGACCGGGCACATCATTCTCTCTACAAAGGCAGTCGCCTGGAATTGATACGCCAGGCTCACGTTGCTGATTATATATATGTTGCAGTTCCGGAAGGCACAATTCATCCGCATGAGCTTGTTGACGGTTGGGGCTTGCTCTATGTAAAGCCGGACGGAGAAATAATCGAGGAGAAAAAGGCTCAACGCCAGACATGTTCAGCTGAAAACAGAATGCATTTAATTCAGAATATTGCCGCAAGCTGCATGAACAGTCTCCTTTTTACTAATGGAGTAAACCTTAAAAGCACCGGAGACGTATTTTTGACTAGACCTCCGAGGAGAAGAAGAAAGTAATTTATGATGAATCTGTTACGCCGTACAAGATATTTTCTTGAATATGCCGGTGCAAAATGTTTATACTGGCTAATAAAACTGTCTCCGCATCCCTTCATAAAAATTATCAGTACTGCCGCCGGCAAATTGGTATATCTTTGTTTCAAAAAACTTATCAATGCCAATATCAGAATTGCCTTTCCAGAAAAAAACGATGCTGAAGTAGAACAAATCGGCACGGCAAGTGCATATAATGTTATTTTCAATATGCTCGAATTCATCTGGCTAAACAACAATCCATCACGGATTGAAAAAGTTTTAAAGATAGCCCCTGATGTCATTGAAAAAATCCAGGAACTTTCCAAATCCGGCACGAGGATTATATTTGTAAACCCGCATATAGGCAGCTGGGAAGCTTCTGGACTTATGGCTCCATATTACGGAGGTATTAAAATGGCGGCTATTGCCAAGCCTTTGCGGAACCCTTACCTGAACAGATTGTTAAATGAAGGTAACCGTGAAAAAGAAAGAGGATTGAAAATTATTTTTGCCAAGGGGGCGGTCAAGGCGGCAATCAAAGCTCTGCGCTCAGGGGCAAGCCTCGGAACGTTGATTGACCAGAATACCAGGGTCAGAAATGGCGGGGTTTTCGTAGATTTTTTTGGAATGCCGGTGCCTACCAGCAAAGCACCGGTGCTGCTTGCGCGATATTGCGAAAGCAATAATATCAAAGCCAGGATTGTTTATGCGAGCTCATTGAGGCAGCCTGACGGGACCATAAAACCCTGCATGGAGTTTCTTTCAAAAGATCTGGACTCTTATCAATCTGATAAGGAAATTATTCGAGAGTTAATGGCCAAGTCCGAAAAATACATTCGGCAGTACCCGGAACAGTATTTATGGCTTTATCACCGGTTCAGGTATATTCCGCGTGATTGCAGTGAGGACGTAAGAAGAAGGTTCCCGTATTACGCTTCAGTTGCTTCAAGTAAGTTTTATGCAAAAACCGGTCGCTTGAAAGATATCGATTACACTAAAGCAGAGCGGGTTGCCGTTGTTGACTAGTTTTTAACTGAATATCCTGATTAAATGGGTATATATTCAAGGTATCCAGTAATCTTCGGTAAAATTTTTGCCGCAAGGCCTTCTGCCGAATCAGAAAAACTTCCCCCCTGACTTCGGCAGCAAGCAACCGGCTCAGTTAAAGTGTCAGAAACGCCTTCTTTGCATTTCTTACATATTCTTTACATATTTTTTGCTCGCAGGATGATGTCTCAGCTTCTCGAAGCGAACTGCAGGCATCTACACCATAAGGCCTGATATCCTTGATCGCCTGCTCAACATTTTCCGGAGCAAGGCCGCCGGAAAGAATAACCGGCTTGGGGCAGCTGCTGACAAATTCAGCTCCAATCCGCCATTGATACTTTTTGCGGTCACTTTCCTGGCCGATCAAGGCAGGTTCGCAATTGAAGCAGTCCAGGGTAACAGCGTCTATTACCGGATAAATTTCATCGAGTCTGGTATTTTTCTTCAAGCTGTGTGTGTACTCTGCAATAATGATTTTAGCAAAGGGTGGCAGGATATCACGCAGTTTATATATTTCTTCCTGATCAATACCGTGAAGCTGAACAGTGTAAATGTCTGCACGCAGTAGAATTTCTTTTATATCTTCCGCTTTTGTAAGGTGAGTCACTATTACCGGTGTTATATAAGGCGGTAGAATTTTAGCCAGCCGGTTGGCCGTACTCGGAAGTATAAAAGCCGAGGATTTATGAATCTGGCCAACCAGAAAGCCGACTGCGTCAGCTCCGGCCATAACCGCAGTAGTCAAGTCGTGCTCATTTTGAATTCCACAGATTTTTACTCGCATTTGTTATTTTTCTCCCAGGCTTTTAAAATACCTCTTAAAGTGAAATCTTCCCCCCCGAAGATCATTTCAGGTATTTCATCTTTAAAAAATTTAAAATCGCCTCCCGCTCCCACAACAGTTAAATCACCATCAACTGCGTTACGCATCATTTCAATAATTTCTTTGACTCCACCGACCGCTCCTTTGTCAATTCCCAGCAGCATTTGATCGCCAGTGGCAACTCCAGGACCTTTAGGAGGCGGCACATCTATGCCTACCAGTGGCAGTTGCGCAGTGTAGGTATTCAGGGAATTACGCATTAGGCGCCGTCCGGGGGCAATTGCTCCGCCAATGAAAACTTTGTTTTCATCGAGCAGTTCATAGGTAATTGCCGTGCCAAAATCAACACACAGGGCCGGAAGCTTGTATTCGCTGCCGAGTTGAATGAGGTTTGCAAAGCGGTCTGCACCCAGGGCTGCGCCGTCACACTGACTGAGGTCAATTTCACTTTTAATACCTCCCTCCAGCCAGAACACATCATGCTGCGCCAGCCTGAATCTGACTTCGGGTACAACACAGGCCGCGGCCTGTGGTACGCCGTTGGGCAGCAGGTCAGCAGTTACGTCGGCAGTGGGAATATTGACTATGGTATCAATTTTACCGCGGCTGGCTTCAGCCAGCTGAGTGTGAGTATTGCCAATATTCAGGAGAAAAACCATATCTTTCCTGTCGTTTTATAAGAATTTTGAATATTCCTGACGCTGTCCGACCCGGTGTACCAGTTCCTTGATGCGCTGAGCGGATTTGGCATTGCATACCAGAGTAGCGTCGTCGGTATGAACAATAATAAGATCTTCAACATCTATGGCCGCGATCAAGTGTTTTGCATCACCTACAACAATGCAGTTTTTAGCATCGAGTCCTTCAAATAAACCGCGGACGACATTATTGTTTTCGCTTGGCCTGATCTGATTACGCAGGGCTGTCCAGCTGCCGACATCATCCCAGTCGAAAGTACATTCGGCGACGGTGACATTGTCAACTTTTTCCATTACAGCATAATCGATGGAGATTTTTTCACAGTTCTGATACTCTTCAGCCAGAGCGTTTTCCAGATTGTCTGCAGCAAAAGCTTCTCCAAGCCGCTCAGCCAGACCATGCAGTTCAGGCGCAAACTGGTTCAGTGCCTGCATGATTGTTCCGAGAGTCCAGATGAACATTCCGCTGTTCCATTTATAAGTACCGGCTTTCAGAAATTTTTCAGCTGTTTTCAAATTGGGTTTTTCTGTGAAGCCCAGGCTTTTGAAAAATTTGGTTCCATGAGCTGATTCAACAGCCTCACCACAATGGATATAGCCATAACCAGTGCTGGCAAATGACGGATTGACGCCAATAGTGACGATACTTTTTGACTCCACGGCAACTTCTCCACTGTCTGAAAGAACCTGCAGCATGGATGCCGAGTTACGGATAACATGATCGGAAGGCAGAAGCAGCATTACCGCGTCATCGGATTTTGACTTGGCTTTTACTATTCCTGCTGCCAGAGCAACGCACGGAGCGGTGTCGCGGCCGACTGGTTCCCCAATAATATTATCTGCCGGCAGCTTTGCCAGCAGTGACCGCATGGGAGCAACGTAGTCATGGTTGGTAACAATGATAATATTTTCCAGCGGCACCAGCGGCGTTAACCTCTCAACAGTCTGCTCAATGAGCGTGAGGTTTCCAATCAGCCGAAGCAGCTGCTTCGGGTGGCTTGCGCGACTTTGCGGCCAAAAGCGTTCGCCTTTGCCGCCTGCCATAACTATTGCGTAAAAGTTTTCCTTCTTCATAATTGCAGGAATACTCCCCTTTCCCTATTTTTGTTAAACGCGTCCGGGTTGTTAAAAATCGTTTTTCGATAATTTAGATTGCCAGAATCTGCGCTGATTATTGTCATAAATTTTCCAACTTAGCCTTAATTGAGAAAAAATTCTAAACCTTGTTCCAAAATTAACTTAAACAAACTTTTTGGTCTATCCGCCAAGTTTTTCGATAATTTTCGCCAGCGGCATAAAAAGAGCTACCACAATGGATCCGACAACAACCGCCATCATTACAATCATCAGCGGTTCAATCATTGAAGTCAAGGCACCAACAGCATTGTCAACTTCTTCTTCGTACGTATCGGCAATCTTTTCGCACATATCAGGCAATTTACCAGTTTCTTCGCCTACTTCAAGCATACTTATAACCATTTGTGGAAATATTCCTGTCGCTCCCAGCGGCGGAGCGATACCTTCTCCTTCCTTTACCGCGTCATGAACTTTCTGAATCGCATTGGAAACTACTTCATTGCCGGCGGTTTCTTTAACGATACTCAACGCACTGAGAACTGCTACACCGGAACCCATCAGTGTGCCAAGCGTTCTGGAAAACCGGGCAATTGCAGTCTTCGATACGATTGGGCCGAAGAGCGGTAAATTGTATTTTACCCAGTCAGTAGCGTGTTTCCCCTTCGCTGTCTTGTTTATCAGCTTGTAAGTGACAAAAATAATGAACAGCGCAATAAACACCAGATAAATCTGGTCTTTAAGAATATCGGATATTTTCATTACCATCTGAGTTAATGGGGGAAGCGGTTCGCCTTCGAGAAGTTCTATAAATATTTTTTTGAAGTTTGGTACAATGAAAATCATCAGCCCGGAAGTAACCAGAATCATAACACTCATAATTACGCTTGGGTAAATCATCGCGGATTTGACTTTACCGGCAATTTTGGCGGCTTTTTCCATAAACATAGCCAGGCGGTCCAGAATAATTTCCATCGCACCGGCAGCTTCGCCTGCACGGATCATGTTAAGATAAAGTTTATCAAATGACTTAGGATGTTTGGATAGAGCCTCTGAAAAAGTTGATCCGCCTTCAACAGATTCCGCGGCCTGACCCAGTATTTTTTTTAAAATTGGGTTTTTAGCTTGACGTTCAAGGGTTCGCAGTGAGCGAATCAGCGGCAGGCCGGCTGACATGAGAATGGAAAGCTGGCGGGTAAAAATGGTTAATTCCTTGGTTTTTACAACCGGAGTACCAATGGTAATGTCCCCAAGGCCTCCGCCCTTTTTTTTGGCGCCTTTTTTGCCTTTTCCCTTTGTTCCTTTCTTTTCACCTTTCGGGTCAGTAATGGAAGTTGGGAAAAGGTGCTGTTTTTTCAAGGCCGCCGCTGCCGCGCTTTCATTGGGAGCATCAATTTTGCCTTTTTTTTCCTGGCCGTTTGCGTCCATCGCAGTATAGAGATATTGCGGCATATTTTATCCCCCTTTGTCTTCATTTTGTTGCATTTGACTGAATTCCTCCGACGAAATGATCAATACCCTTCGAGTTTCTGGATAATACTTTCCGGATCCTTTGCTTTTGTAATTAGTTCAGTGTAGTTAATTATATCATTATTATAAAGATCCATTAGGTGTGAGTCAAGCGTATTCATGCCGTATTTAGCTCCTGTCTGCAGCTCGGAGGTAATTCTGAAGGTTTTGTTATCACGAATCAGGGCCCGGATTGATGCGGTCGAAATCATAACCTCAAAAGCCGCTACCCGGCCGGCTTTGTCTTCACGAGGCAGCAGCACCTGTGATATTACCGCCAGCAGTGAAGCCGCAAGCTGCGTCCGCACCTGCCCCTGCTGATTTGTTGGAAACGCATCCACTATACGGTCAACGGTTTCAGCGGCGCCGGTGGTATGAAGAGTTGCAAAAACCAGATGCCCGGTCTCAGCGGCGGTAACAGCGGCCTCCATTGTCTCAAGATCACGCATTTCGCCAACCAGAATAACATCCGGGTCCTGGCGCAGAGCGCGCTTGAGGGAGTCGCTGAAGCTGGGCGTGTCAACTCCAATTTCACGCTGAATAACCATACTGCGTTTGTGCTCATGGTAAAACTCTATCGGATCTTCAACGGTAATTATATGACAGGCGCGTTCTTCATTTATGACATTCAGCATCGAAGCAAGTGTTGTTGACTTGCCTGAACCGGTCGGACCGGTCACCAGCACCAGACCTCGCGGCCGGTACAGCAGGTCTTTAACCGTATTCGGCAGGCCAATCTGGTCAAGTGTCAGCAGGGCATTGGGAATTTGGCGCAGAACCGTGCCAAAAACACCTTTCTGCTTGAAAGCGCTTACCCTGAAGCGCGCCTGGTCACTGAAGCTGAACCCGAAATCCGTAGCTCCGACTTCCTGGATTGCCTGCAGCTGGGAGTCTGAAGAAATCGCCTTGACCATTGCTTCAGTATCATCAGCCGTCAGCGGCGGCACTTCAAGCGGAGTGAGCTCGCCGTTCAAACGTACCATCGGAGGGGCACCGACTTCAATATGCAAGTCACTGACACCTTCGTCAACAACAAGCTGAAGCAGTTCCGTCATATCAACACTCATACCACTATCTCCACGCTGCAAGGTTAATTATGTGTATCTGAGGACCTCATCTACAGTAGTTTCTCCGTTCATAATAGCCATTATGCCGTCATCTCTTATCAGACGCATTCCTTCTGAAGCCGCCTTCTCCCTGATTTCCGCAGTTGAGGCGTTAGTTGAGATCATGTCGGTCATCCCCTTGGTCATTACCAGCAGTTCGCAAATCGCTTTTCTGCCCTTATACCCGGAAAGATTGCAGGCCTGACAGCCTTTACCGTAATAAAATTTTCGACCCCCGACATCCTCTCTCGAAACTCTCATTCGTTCAAGTTCTTCATCAGTTGGTTCATAGGACTCTTTGCAGTGAGGGCAGACTCTTCTGATCAGGCGCTGGCTTAAAACCCCTACCACGGAAGAACATATCAAGAAAGGTTCAATCCCCATCTCTGAAAGCCGCGTGACTGTTGCCGCTGCCTCGTTGGTATGCAGCGTGCTCAGTACAAAGTGACCGGTCAGCGAGGATTCAATTGCCATTTTCGCGGTCTCAAGGTCACGAATTTCCCCGAGCATAATCCGATCCGGGTCCTGCCGCAGAAAAGCCCGCAGCGCTTTGTGGAACGTCATGCCGACCGCTTCGTTGATCGGTACCTGCATAATGCCTTCTATGTCATACTCGACCGGATCTTCTGAAGTAAGCAGTTTTTCACCGATCTCGTTGATTTCATTAAGGCATGAATAAAGAGTAGTTGATTTGCCTGATCCGGTCGGGCCGGTTACCAGCAGGATGCCGTTAGGACGATGAATCATCTCGCGCAGTGTATCAAGTACATCCTGCCCCATCCCAAGTGCATCCAGTGACAAATTTACTACTGAACGGTCAAGAATACGCAGTACCACAGACTCCCCGTAGGAAGTCGGCAGGCAGGATACGCGCAGGTCAATGGGTTTGCCTCCGATTTTTAGCTCAATTCGGCCGTCCTGAGGCAGACGGCGCTCAGAAATATTGAGGTTGCTCATAATTTTCAAGCGACTTATGACCGGTACCGCGAGATTTTTAGGCGGTTCCGGCATTTCATAAAGCGCGCCGTCCACCCGGTAGCGAATCCGGAAGTTTTTCTCGAAGGGTTCAAAGTGAATGTCAGAAGCCTGATCCTTGATAGCCTGAAAAAGAATTACGTTTACAAAGCGCACAATCGGGGTTTCGTTGGCCGCGTTTTCAATATCCTCATCATTCAGAAATTCCTGATCTGTAGTATCCATTTCAGAAAGCACGTCTTCCACCGTCGCCATCGTAGTCGGATAATACTTCTCGATGGCGGTCTCGATATTTGATTCGTCGGCAACCAGTACAATCACATCATGCCCCAGAATAAACTGCAGTTCCTCCGCAATCTGGAAATTCAACGGGTTTTTGCTGACTACTCTGAGCAGGGAGCCGTCAAAATCCACCGGAAGCACTCCGTAAGCCCTGGCCGTTTCCGGATCAATCATGTCAATTACATGGCGCTCTACATCTTGAAGCTTCAGGTCAAAAACCTCTGTTCCCAGGCTGGAGGCTACCAGCTCCAGCAGCTTTTCGTTGTCTATAAAACCGTAGTTGATTACTACATTCGAGAATTTTTTGCCGGTGCGGTCATGTTCATCTTCAACATCCTGCAGCTGTTCTTCGGTACAGATGCCTTCAGCCAGTAAAATGTCTTTAAGTGCTAAGCTTTCGGGATCCAGCATGAGCAGTTAACCTCTCGTCTATGTCAATATTAAGCTTTATTCTTCAGAAACAGTCAGGCGGACAACTTCCTCCAGTGAAGTAGTTCCGGTTTCTGCCTTGCGCAGTGCATCATCGCGCAGGTTGCGCATACCGTTGGCACGAGCTCTTTCACGAACCACTAAGTCAGGTTCGTCATTGAAAATCAGTTCACTGATGTCGGGAGTCACCATAAATATTTCATATACCCCGAGACGTCCTTTATAACCAGACCCATTGCAGACGCTGCAGCCCTTGCCACGATAAAATTCATGATTTTCCAGGTATTCATCGGATAAGCCGAGCAGTCTTTTTTCCGTTTCAGTCGGGGCCGCCGGTGCTTTGCATTTACTGCAGACACGCCGCAGCAGACGCTGAGCCATAACCGCCCGTACACCCGACGCAATTAAAAATGATTTTACCCCCATATCTGTCAGGCGGGTTATAGCTCCGGGAGCGTCATTGGTATGCAGAGTGCTGAATACCAGGTGACCGGTCAAAGCCGCGTTAATGGCGATTTCAGCAGTGCTGAGGTCACGAATCTCACCTACCATAATGATGTTCGGCGCCTGGCGGAGCATCGCCCGCAGTGCCATTGCAAAAGTCATTCCTATGGAATTATCCGCCTGTACCTGATTGATGCCGCTGAGCTGATACTCAACGGGGTCTTCAACCGTGATGATTTTGCGGTTAGGGGTATTGATCGCGTTAAGAAATGCATAAAGTGAAGTTGTTTTGCCTGAACCGGTTGGTCCGGTAACCAGAAAAATACCATCCGGCAGGCCAATAATGTGATTGATAAGCTCCAGGTCATCCGAAAAGAAGCCAAGCTGCGGTATATCCAGCTGAATACTGGATTTATCAAGTATTCGCATAACGATACTTTCGCCGTGAGTTGTCGGTACTGTAGAAACCCGCAAGTCAATGTCGGCATCACCGATTTTCAGATTGATACGCCCGTCCTGAGGAATTCTTTTTTCGGAAATGTCCAGCTTGGACATGATTTTTAAGCGCTGAGTCAGGTTGTTCTGCAGATATTTGGGCGGGGCATCAACTTCAAACAGTACTCCGTCGAGCCGGTACCTTATGCGGTAGCGTTTTTCAAGGGGTTCAAGGTGAATATCCGAAACCCCGGTTTTGAAAGCGTTGGTGATTATCAGTGAGACCAGCTTTACAATCGGGCTGTCGTCATCACTGGCCACATTGCCGTCACCGATAGCCCCTGCATTACTGCCGACATTCAGCTGATTCATCAACTCCTCTTCTTCTGAAAGCTCATCAATAAAATGTTCAACACTTTCAGAGTTAAGAGCGTAATGCTTTTCAATCACTTTTTTGATTGATTCCTCGGAAGCCGCGACGACATCAACATCACAGCCAAGCAGGTAACGAAGCGAATCGATGCTTTCAACATCACTTGGGTCCGCGGTCGCAACTGTAATGGAGTCATCGTGTTTCATTACCGGTATGACTCCATACTGGTTGACAATGTCCGGATGCAGGGCCTCAATTACCCCTTCCGGGATCAGGTAGTTTTTTAAATCAATGACCTCCATGCCGTATTGTCCGGCAAGCATCATCAGCAGTTGTTCTGAATCTACATAGCCCAGCTGCTCCAGAGCGTCAATAATATCCAGTTTGCCGTTGCTTTCAGAAGCTGCAAGCCAGCCTTCCTCGATCTGCTCCTGGGTAACCATACCATATTCGGTCAGAAGCTCCAGAACGTAGTCACTGTCACGTGCCAAAATAATACCCCTGCGACTTATTTGTTCTACTACAATACCAAACACCCCGAAAGCCGGAGTTCCCCACGATGATATACAGGGTTGTGCCATGAATACGGCACTGAATCAAATACCATCAGAATAATGCACTTACACTTAATAAAACTAGTGGTTTAATCTGATTTTTCAAGTATCATAACCCCGTTTGCCATTCATTTGCGGTCCTTTTATGTAATTTTTATATTATTCTGATAATCAGTAATATTTTTTTTACATTTTTTCGTTCCTCTGCTTGAAATTTCCATTTTTAAGTCCATATTTACGCTCCATCATCAAATGATTGATAATGCCGGCTTAGCTCAGTTGGTAGAGCAGTTGACTTGTAATCAGCAGGTCGTCGGTTCGACTCCGACAGCCGGCTCCATTTTTTGTAATTTGACCAGTTAGCGCTGGGGGTATTGCTGTTTTGTCTGGCGATCTTTTGGAGTAGGATTTAATAACCCGTTGCGCTTTTCTCCAGTTTTATGGAGTATGGTGGTTGCAGAAATTAAGGAGAATATCGAAATACAGCCTAATTTTCAGTTCCGTTTATCAGATGCCTTGTCAACAATAAGTTGGCTTGAGGCTCTATTTTTCTGCAGTTTTTGCAGCTTTTTTTGTGCAGAAGGCTATGGCTATTTAGCTTGTAGATAAGTATTTCTATCGGAAATCTGCCTGAGCCTGTAAATATACAAGGCTGTTCTTAAAAATTCGAAGCTTATTTGAAAAACATTACCGCTTCTCGATTTTTTTGGTGAAGTGAGATATTAAGTTTAGAAGAGAGTAAACGTAGACATTCCGGCAAAGCATTCGCCCGGACGGATACTAAACACAGCGTTATAAATTTAGAAAATACAATATTAATTTAGATTTAAAAAGAATAATGAAAGAAACTCAAACAATTAAAGTAGCCGCCCCCTGGGGATTATCCCATTATATTCCGCTGAACGGCTTTCACCCTCTATACCGCGCTTTATTTGATCAGGCCCCACAAAATATTATAATTAATTCCACAGACAATGTTAAAATCAATAAGGAATTAATCAAAGATCCGGCTTGCTTCAATGATTTTTTTAAACTGGTGAAGCAGGATAAAATAAAACTTAAAAATCAAAAACTCAACTCAATCGGCAGGGCTCATCAGGAGTTTTTCTGGAGTCCCAACCGAGTTGCAACTGAAGCCATTTCTGGCGATATAGAGTTTCATCATACCGCTCCATTCCCGTCTATGACACGCCCTTTTGTGTTTCACTGTGAATCCTTTGCGCCTGTTTTGTTTCCGCTGGCAGAGCAGGGAGATAATAAATTTATCAAAAAAATTAAAGAGATCAGGGATTATTACTCTTCAATTTTCAAGCATAAGTACTGTCTTGGAATCTTCTCACATATTCCTGAAACTATTGAGTCTTTCAAGCTCTTCTTCAATGATCCGGAAATTGAAAAGAAGCTTTTCCATTCTAAAATTGGCCTGAGTCGTTATCACTTTGACGGCGTTACTGCTGAACAGAAATCTTCTGTTTCTAAACCAACATTCCTGTTTATTAATTCCGCCAACCAGAATCCTGGCAACTTTACCAAGCGGGGTGGTCACCTGGTGCTTCGTTTCTGGAAGGAATTCAAAAACTCTGGTAGAGACGGTTTGCTTATTTTCCGTTGCTCAAGACCTGACAGGTCGGAATTAGAGCGCCTGGGAGTAGATATGGATTTTGTTGAATCAGAAATCGGCAAAAGCATTATCTGGTCAGAAGTTTATCTCAATAACTACGAAATTAACAAACTGGTTGCAAAGGCCAATTTCTTCCTGCTGCCAAGCGCATCACTTCACTCAGTGTCTATAATGCAGGCGATGAAGCTGGGAACAGTACCGGTGGTGACGGATGCTCTTGGTGTTGACACTTATGTTACCAAGGATAAAGATGGCATTGTGCTCAAAGGAATGAAGGCGGCGATCTGGAAAAAAGACCCGGTTACCGGTTTGCTAATAGATGATTATTCAAAAATTCACAATATCGACAATGATCTTCTGATTCAAATGACTGAAGAAATATTTAAGGTGCTGGATAATACAGATTTGTATAATAAACTATCCAGAAACGCCGTAGAAACAGCAGCAGCGAAATTTTCCGGCGAAGCTTTCAGTACGGAATTCTGGGGAAAACTCAGTGAATTGTATGCAGCTGGAAAGGATATTGAAAAGTCTGATACCTGTTTGGACAGAAAAAAAATATTTGACAGATATTTGATGGACCAGCAAAGCTTTAAGAGAGCTTTTACTTCACCTACTCAGCCCATGCGCCGGCTGTACACCGGGCAGAATCTTGTCGCCGAAATGACCGGAGCATTTATTCAGATGTTCGGAACTCCGAAAATGAATCTGAATGACTGGTCGGTATTTGCCGCGCCGTCCGGCAGCGGCGGTCCCAGTCTTTGTTATGAAAACACTTTGAATGACCTCAAGGGTGCTTATATCTACAGACAGGACCTTGGTTCTCTGGAAAACAATGTCGTTGTGAAGATCCTCAAGTTTTACATTCGAAACGACAAGACTCTGAGCTTTTTGCTGAAACTTGCCGGTTTGCCTCGCCTGCAAGCTTCCAGGATCATAAACTATCTTCGCTTTACCTATGGAAATAACGGAATGGCTGCTGATGTTGAACTTTCAGGAGAAGGTATCAGAGGGTTTAATATTATACGTTATTTTTTCAAATATTACGCTATTCCGCAGTCTGAAGGCGGTTTCTTTTTGGAGAGAATAAAGAATAATGAGTATTCAAGGTCTTTCTCAGGAATTACCTATTTAACAACTGTTGCTAAAGTAAAAAGAAATGTTTCGCTTGAAGAAGCGGCGATGCTGGAGGCTCCTAATGAAGTTCATCCCAAACTGGTTTTTGAAAATTTTCATGGCTTTAATATTATTGAATTTAATGGCAGCTTCTATGGAATAAGCCAGTTAGACGGAGCTTTTGATTTGGAAAAAATAGAGAATGACGGGTATAGGACATCCTTTACAGGATCCACTCTGCTTGAAGTTAAGAAAAGTATAAATTCCTACAAAAAACAAAAATAATCAGTGTTGATGTTAAAATGAACCCTACAGATAATAAAATACATATATGGATTTTTAATCATCCCTTCGCCGGTATCGGTGACCAGCTTGATTTCTTTATTATGGCAATGAAGCAGAGGGGGTATCACGTAACTCTCGGCAAGCAGCCAAGAGTTAATTCCTTGAACGTTCTCATTGAGAATTTTGCTCAAGAGTCATTTGAAACTGTTCGGGACTTTTGTGAGAAGAATAATAAGAAGGTTGCGGTGATTATGACAGAACACCTGGACCTGATCAGCAATACAATGAGAATTCACGGAGAGCCGTTATTTAATCTTAATGACTATATGCACCCGCACACCCAGATTGCCAGGATCAGGTTTCTTTTTGACCTTGCTCCATATATTGAGTGTTTGCTAACTCTTGGTGATCTGCCCAAGCTCCAGAATATCAACCAGATGCTGCCTGGAATCGCCATGCGGCGTATTTTCTTTCCCGCAATAAATCCACCTGAAGGTTCTCTGACAGAGGATCAGTTTAACGGTGACCTGTTGTTCACCGGTTTCAAGACTCATTTCCGGGAAGAAGTTATTGATTCAATTACTGCGGCCGGCATGAAAATGTACAGTCCTGAAAAAATGGTTTCCAGACATGTTCGCAACAAGCTGAACAGTCGTGTGAAAATCATCCTGAACCTGCCTCAGCGTAAAAGTTGGGAATGGCTTTCTTTGATGCGTATATTTGCAGGATTGTATTGCGGCAGAGCTACCGTTTCGCTCGGCACCAATGATAATTCTGAAATTGCAGCGTGCTGTTATCAGCTGGATATTGATAACTCTGACTGGGTTGATCAATTGAAAGATTATGTTGAAAATTACCGTTATTATTATGAAACAGCATTAAATAACTATAACATAATGGCTGAAAAGTTTGAGAAGGAACATCCCTTTCCGCATGATATTTTTGAGCTTTGGGGAATTACTGATAATCTTCCAGGCTGATTATACTGTTATTCAAAGCCGTTCTGATTACAGGGCGGCTTTTTTTATGCTTGAAGCTGTTCTGGAATGACAGGTCGGGCCTGATAAAAACTGAATGGCGCCGGGATAAATACAGTCAACCACTCAGAGTAACAGCAAATAAGCGCCATTCAGTAAAGTAAATCGTTTTTCTATAAAACCCTTACAAGATTATCCGCTTCAGAAAAGACTGCCACTTTCAGCGCATCTGTAAAGAGTTCATTATGGCCGTCCAGGTTCAGATAGTCATAAATCTGACTGGGGGTTTCAAGTTTTCTTTTGATTTTTGTGGAAATCAAATCATTGAGCAGCTGATAATCTGACTTGATAAGCGGCAACAAAGCATCATTGACGTATTGGGGCAGATCCTTTTGTTTTTCCACTTTACTGCTGACAGGCAGCATTATCAGCAGCAAGGCGGTGCGCAATAAATTATCAATCGGTTTTTTTGGGGCAGTTGAGTTACTGCAGTAGCTGCTGATTTTCTGCAGCGACTGTATACGTGTCTGGCTGCTCGATGCGGTCATTACATTATGCGAAAGAACAGCCTGAGCCTCCATGACAAATTCAAACAGTTCCCGATAACAGGATTTTTTTTGATCGCCTGGGGCTGAATCGTCAAAGTTCTGCCGAAAATGCAGTTGAGACTGAATATCTTCAATTTCAGAGCTTTTGCTCAGTCGTGCCTGTTTGGCAGCAAAAGCTGATTTTTCGTATGAGTTGACAAAATCACGCTGGAGTTTTGCAAATACCTTCTGGTAGCTGCAGAAGTTTTCGCGCTGCAGCGTGGCCCATGATAAGCGGGCTTTTTCAGGCGAGTTCAAATCTATAAGCCTGACAGAGTACTTATGCAGCAGCGCGCCTTTGTAATATTCGCTCACGCCATAGGCCTTTGCCTGTTCAAAAACCGACTTGACATCAGCACCTTCAGCAGCCAGCCAGATGCCGGGATCACAAATTGTGACTGCGTCCTCTTCGCTGCACTTTTGAAGAAATGAGTAAAAGTTCATTGTTATCAGCTGGTTTTCACGTGGGCGGCAAAAAAGAGCAGGGCTGGAATGCAGCAACAGAAAAGTATGTTCTCTGCCGCCGCTTGCTGTTGTATAGACTTGAGAAGCGTAAAGAGTCTCTACATTTTTCAACTTGGTCATGCTCAACAACGCCAGAGCTATCTGTACCAGTTTTTCACAGTAACCGGAGTCAGCTGCTGCTGAAAAACGGCTGCGTGTCTCCAGCTGGTGCCGGTAGGCTTCAACCGGGGTTTCCAGAGACTTTAACTTAACCAGTGCTTTGTTTTTTTCTCCATAGGAGTCCGGATACTTGTACCATGCATCTAGAGCAGGCAGATTAGAACTGTATGGGATATGTTTACGAATAGAGTCTACGAGTGCCCAGCTCAAAGCCAGAGTATTTTTTTTGTCAATCGGCATTGGATGCATCACCATGTTTTTAATGCATATATGTACGCAACTATTCTTTTCTCCTGTAATCCCGGAAATGGTACGGGATAATTGCTTAAGACATTCTTTTAGTAATAAATGTTCGCTAAAATATTCAAAGCTCAGACATTAATAAGTTATTAAATCATTCCAAAACTCTCGAATCATCAAAATATTACGAATAATTAAGCGTTTTTATTTGATTTGCGTGGTGTTACCTCTATAATATAGTTTGCCTGATGAGGCAGCCGGTATGCAGCCGGAGAGATGCTTAAACATAACTGAACTGAGAAATTTATACAAATAAATATTATGGCTGATTTGAAACTAGAAGAGCTTTGTATGGCCTCGGCCGAAGCGCCGAATGGCAGTAACCTGGATGAACTTATAAAAATAATGAGCTCAATTGACGCTCCGGGAACTGATGAGGTCGGCGAACAGCTTGAACTTGTTCTTGAGGCTTTGCCTGAAACTATGACCCAGGAACAGGCGCTTTTCTGTTTTAAACTGGCTGAAATCGGCATAAAGGATACCTCTGTTTTCAGAAAACTTCTGGCCGGTGCGGCCAAAGCTCTGTTGCCGCCTTACCTGAATAAAGTCGGATTTATGCGTGCTCTGGGGCTGCGTGATAATGAAGTTTCGCTGCCAGAAATATCCATTCGCTTCAATAACCTTACTAAGCTCAAAAATGGAACGATAATTTTCCTAAAGGACACAGCGCGCTGGGGAAAAGTAAACAGTGTTGATGGTTTTTCCGGTTCGGTTGGAGTCAATTCAATCGACGGTGAAGGAGCTTTTTCGGCGCCCCTGTCACTGGTGCTGAGTCAGAGTTGTCCGTTTGATCCGGCTCCTGAAACTCTTAAACTGGCCAGCTTCCTCAAACAAACCAGTTTCTCGGGCAAAGACTATCTGGCGCTGGCTAAGCGCCGGTCCCTGTTGCCGATGACTGATGATGAGATCAAAGAGCTTGCAAAAGCGTCTCTGGTACCAAGCCTGTTCAAAGCTGCAGAATTTGAGCCATGGTGGAAATCCAGTGGCAGCGCTGGTGCAAAAGGCAAAGGCAGGAGTGCGTCACAGGCCCGCAGTGTAACTGAGCTGCATGTTCTGCTAATCAGTGAGCTGGAGGAAGACAAAAGGATTACTGACGACGAGGTGCCGAAATTTAAAGCATTTTTTGAAAAACTCAAACCGGCAGTGGCAATGCGGGATGACCGGAAAGTTGCTGAATGTATTTCCATGCTGACCGCCATGGGAGAAGCTGAACAGCTTCGGGAAATTTTTGAGCCGCTGAAGGGCAAAGTTCCATTCTGGCCGGAGAAAATATCCAGAGCCAGTACTGACGCTCTGGAAATATGGGGCAAAATCCAGGTCAAACATATCGAGAAAATCAGCCATGCCATGGATTTGATTTATTCAGACGAATACCTTGCCGCATACGCAACCAGATTGCCGCTGCGCTGCCTGAATACTTTTTGTGAGATTATTGATGACCATTTACTTTATGAGGCTATTCGTCAACTTAGAACTATCAGTTGTGATATACTGCTCTGGGTATGGAAGAACCGCAAAAAACACGATGAAGAGTTGCTTAAGATTATTAATATAGAAAAAGTAGGCAAGGCGCTGTCTGCTCATGATCTGCCTCGTGCCTGGGTTGGCGCTCAGCGTGAACTCAAAACCCAGCTTATGGATAAAAAAGACTTTCATCAGCAGATTATTGATGTTGCCGGTGATGAAATCTGGGTTATTACTTCAGTGCTGCAAACCGCGCCTTTCTGCAGCGGCAGTGAGCGCCAGAGTCTGCTGGTAAAACTGTCACGTTTATCAATGCCGCTGCGTGAGCATCTTGAAAGCGGTGCCGGCAAAAAAGCCCTTGGAGCCGAAGCTACAAAACAGGCCAGCGCCGTACATGAACCAATTGTTACATCGCTCAAATCTCATGCCGGTTTGCTGGCTGAGCTTGACGATATTGTCAACGTGCAGATACCTGAGAACCGTGAATCATTGAAAGCAGCCAGGGCGCATGGTGATTTCCGGGAAAATGCCGAATATGATGCTGCCAAGGAACGTCGTAACTTCCTCAGCCGCCGCCGCTCAGAACTGGAGCGAGATATAATGATGGTTCAGCCGGTTGATTTTGGGACTATGCAGGTTGAAAACAACGTAATTGTCGGTTGTACTGTAGATTTGAAAGTCGACGGCAAAACCGAAACCTATTACCTGTTAGGCGCCTGGGACGGAAACCCGGACAAAAACTGGTTATCCTACCGTACCCGTCTTGGCAAGGAGCTTATGCATAAAGCTCTGGGCGAAAAGGTGAAAATGCCGCAGGGCGGAGAAGGCGAAATTGCCGGAATCTCATCATTGCCTCAGGAAGTCCTTGATGAACTGGCGCATTAGAAGCGTATAATAACTTGAAACAGGGCGGCAGTCTGCTTTTTGATCAATCTGCAGCTGCCGTATAAAGCTTTAATATGTCATTTTTCGGTGTCGATATATCAAAGGTTAAGTTTTCACACCGCACAGTTAACTGGCGCAAGCTTTCCGGTTACAGCAACAGAGATGAAAGCTTCTCCGGCAAGTACATTTCTGCCGTAAACTATGAAGTACCTGCCGGGGATAAGGAACTGAAAGGGCGTCGCTTTACCTGGTTTTCTGACCTGCATTTGTGCGGCAACAGCAAAAGAGAAGAGGCTATCCTGGACGAAGTAGTTGAAGCAGTCAGTGTGATTAAGCCCGATTTCCTGATATGTGGCGGGGACCTGGTTTCCTATGCTACCTCGCTGCCGTCTGCAACCCACTTTCTGAATTCGTTGAAAGCTCCAAACCGGATTGCTGTAATGGGCAACTGGGAACGTGCCAAAAGATGGTTCACCCTCAAGGATTGGCAAACGTTTTTTGCGAATTCCGGTTTTCGTCTCATTATTAATGAGATTTGTGAAATTGACGGCATGAATATTATCGGGCTTGATGATATCAAAGCTGGCCGTCCGGCTTACGTCAGGCAGGTCCCGCAAGACGGAGCGACACTGATTCTGGCCCACAGCCCGGATACGGTAGTGCACTGTTGCCGCCGTGAACAGCTCAAAGGTATTACTCTAATCATGTGCGGTCATACTCATGCCGGTCAGATAAGGCTGCCTTTTCTAGGCCCGCTGGTCACGTCATCAAGATACTGGCGCAAGTTTGATTATGGATTATATGAAAACAGCTACTCAAAAACTAAAATGACTGTCAGCTCCGGACTGGGAGCTTCCTGCTTTGACTTCAGAATATTCTGCCGTCGTGAACTGACCAGTGTCACCTTCATCTGAGCTCCGTATTTTTGCATCTTTATTGCAAAAAAACCTTGTCAACTATTTTTTTTATGATATTAATTAAGCATAAACAGGGTATTAATTGAGAAAAGTGTATAATAAGGGTTTTTCAAAAAATGGCTGGTACAGGCAAACTGGCAAAACTTCGAAAATTCTTTCGTGCAAGTAATAAGCGCTATACTGTTGAACGTGAGCACATGCTGGACGTAATAGATGAGCTTAAGGGACAGCGCTACTCAATTGTAAAACTATATAATCTGGCGCGTAAGCGCGGTATGATTCACGCGGCATCCACGCTTTACAGGAATATATTCATGTTTGTTGATGCCGGGTTTATATCAGAAGTTCACCTGACCAATGGAAAAACCGAATATGAAAGCAATACCGGCCAGAACACATATTTGCTTTGCGTTGGCTGTGGTGAAGTGAAAAAAATCAGACCGCCAAAAGAGTTTAAGGCAATGCAGGAAGAGCTCTGCTGCAAGCATCAAATGGAAATGTTGAGCTATAATTATCAAATCAAGGGATACTGTTCAAATTGCAGCAGGCGAACTGAACAGGAGCCGAAGCAGAACTGAACTACTCAGGCTGGCGGCATGTGCGGCCTGTGACTATATGCTCTCCAGTCGTTTTCTGGCCTGAGCCTGACTTCAAAGCTTAATTTAGCGCGTGACCTGACTCTTATTCTGCGCCCGGCAAGGACGCAGGCAGCTGGTAAATGCTGCAGTGCAGCGTTACGAGTGAGAAGATATTGTCAGACAGCCTAAGCACGCTGAAAAAATCAGAGCACAGAGAAACAGCGGTTAACGGGGAGACCGTAATTACATTTGCTTTCAAAAATTTATTCTGCTAGAATTTGTGTATTCGCAAACAGATGTAATTTTTATGGAGCCTGAGATGAGAAAGCTGATTCTTTGTTTAGTGGCTGCGGCATTTTTAACAGGATGCGGGGGAGATTTCAAGTTAAGCGCTTCAACTGAAGCTGCCCTGAAATCGTCATTAATTAAAATGGTCGACAGCCTGCCGAAAAATAAAAAGGACGAAGTTCTGCAGGCCGTTACTAAAATAGCCCTTAGCCATGGCGTTACTGGTAAGCAGGAAAGCAAGGCAAGAGCTGCTTTCAGGAAGCATGTACATGGGAAGACTGCGGATCAGTTGATCAGTATCGCTGCTGGAATTAAGATGCCGAAAATGCCGAAAATGAATAATATTCTGGATATGCCCGGCAACGATAGTCTGTAGTAGTTATTTGGATGATTTTGTCGTTTTGCACTCCATGAAAAGGCGGAGTGCAATTTAAACTTACCAGCTGGTTTGCAGTCTTATGAGGTGGAGGTTCTTTCCGGCTATTTCTTGAGCATTTCTAGAACTTCTGCGGGTTTGTCTATTATATTTTCCAGCTCGGCTATGTAATCTTTGTCATCCAGCAGTTTGTCGGAAACACTGCGTAGAATGCTCAAATAGCGCTGCCGGTCTTCGAATTCAGATAAAATCATAATGACCAGCTGTACAGTCTGGTTATCAATGCCCTGATAATCATTGACGCCTTCTTTGCTGAATCCCAGTGCGACAACCGGTTCGCCAAAGTCAGGAATTCTGGCGTGTGGCAGCGCCACACCATGACCAAGTCCGGTGGAAAGCTGTGATTCACGGCTCCAGATTTCTTTGTAGATTTTATCACGATCAAAATTGGTTTCCCTGGCGAGCCGGTCAACCATTTCGTCAAGAACTTCCCGTTTTGTAGTGCCTTTTAAATAAAAAATATTCGATTCCGGCATAAAATCAGTAAATAACGCACTCATAAGACGTTTCCCGTTGTTTAAAGGTTCCGTACAGCCGCATAGCTACAATACACTGAAAATAGAAAAATGACCGGAACCAGTCCTTCAAGTCAGATCTATTATTACATACTCTTGCTGTAAATATAACTGGAATAAAGCTCAAATCCAAATAGATTTGAGCAATAATTTGAACATAAAGCGGGCTTAAATGGTCTTTTTTTGGCTAAAATTGCTTGCTGAATTACAAAATTGTGGCAATTTTATTGGTCATATGTAATAAAAATGAATAGATTTTGGAAATAGCTATGGAAGCAAGTATGACTTTGGGACTAATTGTTCTGGGGCTGGCGGTTATTGGCATCATTGCGCTGGTAGCCTGGAGCTGCCGGATTATTGACCGTTTGAACAGCGGTGAGGAAAAAACTTCTCGACAGATAATCAAGGAGCAGCAGAATGGCAGCCAGGACTGAAGTGCACTCGGAGTTGTCCCGCGACCTTAACCTGTTTCATGTAACCATGATGGGCCTGGGCATGATGATTGGTGCCGGGGTTTTTCTGGGTATTGGTAACTGTATTGGTATTGTCGGTCCCGGCGGCTTGCTGCTTACTTTTGCCTTGAACGGAGTTGTAGCTTTGTTTACCGCCATGAGCTACGCGGAACTCAGTTCAGCTATTCCACGTGCCGGAGGAGCATATAATTTCGCCCGGATCGGTTACGGACGGCAGGCCAGCTTTATAGCCGGCTGGATGGAATGGTTTGCTTCAAGTGTTGCCGGCGCAATGTACGCGATGACTTTTTCGCTGTACACCATGCGTTTTATTCTTACTACCTGGCTCAAACTGGATATTTCTGAGAATACTTTCGGGCTGATTGTAAAAGCTGCCGCGGTCGCTGCCGCGGTGCTGTTTATCTATATAAATTACCGTGGCGCTTCTGAAACTGGGAAAATCGGGGCCATAGTTACTTTACTGCAGACTGCCTTTATGTTTGTGATTGGTGGTATAGGTGTTATAATAGCCCTTAAAGACCCCGCAAGGCTGGCAAACTTCCATGACTTCATTCCGCATGGCTGGCTGAAGCTGGCTGTAGCAATGGGGGCAATTTACGTAGCTTTTGAAGGATATGAAGTAATAGCTCAGGCCGGCGATGAAGTGTCAAACCCGAAGAAAAACCTGCCAAAAGCCATGCTGCTGTCAGTCCTGGTAGTTACTCTCACCTATGTTCTGGTGACTTTTGCGACTATTGTCGCAGTCAAGGGCGGACCTGACTTGACTGTCGGCGGTAAACAGCTGCAGCCGTGGCAGTGGATAGGCAGCTTCAACGAGGAGGGCTTTCGTCACGCTGTCGGGCGTATGATTCCTTATGCTAATCTGTTGTTAACACTGGCGGTTATTTTTTCGAGTACTTCTGCGCTCAATGCGACTATATATTCCGGTACCCGGGCGTCATACGCCCTGGGACGTGATTCCATGCTGCCCAAAGCCTTTGCCAGAATATCCGGCAGCCGCAAGACTCCGTGGTTCGCGCTGCTGATGACTGGCGGTATTGTGATTTGCCTTGCCGGTTTTTTCCCAATCAAGGAGGTGCAGGCTGCTGCCAGTTTAACTTTCCTGGTGTTGTTCTTTTTAGTCAATGTCTGCGTGATAAAAATCCGCCGCAGTATGAGTGATGAGTTGACTTACGGTTATCTGATGCCGCTGTTTCCGCTGTTTCCGGTGCTGGCTATTATATGTCAGCTGACGCTGGTATTCTTTATGCATGAATTCAGTGTTGCGGCGCTGGTGACGGCTGGGGTGTGGCTGGTGCTCGGTTTTGCTGTGTACTGGCTGTATTCAAGATTTCATGCGGTCGCCACTGCAGATGAAATCCATATTCTAGAAGAAGAGGCAGCCCCGCTCGAACCTGGGACCGCCAGAGTCATGCTGGCTGTTGCCAATCCGGCAAACGCTTTATCCATGGTCAAAAACACCTATAAAATCTGCCGACAGAAAAAAGCTTCACTTGAGCTTATCCACATGGTACCGGTCCCGGATCTGGTGCCCTTGACCGATGCTGATAAATACCTGCATGAAGGCAAGGAAGGCATTACGGAAACTATCCTGTATCTCGGCGGACATTTTAAAGTTAATTCAACTTTGCGCTACTGTCGTAATATTGCCCGCGGTATTTTGAGCGCGTTGCGTGAGAAAAAAATCAACATGCTGATTATGGGCTGGCACGGTCGTCGCAACAACGGCCTGTTTTCTGTAGGTTCAACAGTCGATCCGCTGCTGGAATCCTCGCCATGTGATGTCATTATTATGAAGAACTGCTGTGACTGCGAATACGAAAATATTCTGGTACCGGTAGCCGGTGGACCGAACAGCAGACTGGCGTTTGAAACAGCTTTGACGCTGGCTTCTAAAAAAACCAGAATAACGTTGTTCAGCGTTGTTAACGGGCGTTCATTTGACCCTTCTACCCTGTTGACGATTGATACCAGACTGTATGGAGTTAAACCGCAGAATGTCGCTGCCAAAAGTGTTCCGGGGCACGATGTAAAACAGGCCATTCTGGATGAGGCTGAAAACTGTGATATGATGGTTATAGGGGCTTCACGCAAGCCAATGTTGAGCCATGTTTTTCACGGCACCCTGCCTGAAGAAGTGGCTGAAGCCTGCGACAAGTCATTGATCATGGTCAGCGCCACCCGGGGGCTGCGTTCCTGGATTCGTCGCTGGATATAAGCATATTTCAGCTTACTATTTTACGGAATAAGGCGTTATGCCTTATTCCGTTTTTTTGTTATCTCAAATTAATTTGAATCCAATGTTGACATCCCTTGTGATGCAAGGTATAATTTATACATAGTGTCACAAGGTATAAAAGCAGAAGGATTATTTTTATGAATTACAATCCTAATTTGACTAGAAGTATGATGGAACCGCTTGTTCTTCAGCTTGTAGCTGAACGCAAAAGGTACGGTTACGAAATTATAAGGGTAGTAAATGAACGAACTAATGGTGCCTTTGAGTGGAAAGAGGGAACTTTATACCCATGTCTGCACCGTCTGGAGGAAGAAGGGCTTATAAGGAGTGCCTGGGAAAAGGCCCAAACAGGAAGAAAAAGAAAATACTATGGTATAACCCGGCGGGGGAGAGCGGTATTAGCAGAGAAGTCTTCAGAATGGTCATCTTTTTCAACCGCAGTTAATGCGGTGTTGTTCAGCATTACAGGCAGCACATTACCATCTGGAGTATGACAATTATGGACAAAAACAGCAGATTTGGAAAGTTTGCGGAAACACTGACTGCAGGGCTTGGGGACGATTACGAATTACGTTTGGATGTACAGCAGGAGGTAAAAGCTCATCTTGAGGATTCATATATAAAGCATAAGAAACAAGGGAAAACTGATTCAGAGTGTATAAAGCTGGCTATCAAGTCATTTGGCAGCTCTGAACAGATAAGCAGTGATCTGGTTGCTGCAAACCGGCGGAGAATGAAGCTGCATGCATTGACAAAGCTGATAATAAAAGCTGTAATTGTGCCGGCAGCGGTAATTCTGGCTGTTTTTCTTTGTGTTGAAAGATTTATGGTTTATAAATCAGCGCACATTTTTAACGATAGTGTTTCTGAATACGCTTTTACTCAGAAGCAGCCAAATCTTAATAACTTCGACACAAAAACTGAGAAATATATTGCATATGCCAACTATGTTACCAGCGCAATGGATAAATATCGGGACGACCTGCCCAGGTTGACTGAAATACTGATAAAGGCTGAACAGCTGGAACCCGATAATGCCAGATACAATTATCTGCTTGCCGGCGTGATGCTGAAAGAGGCAACTGAAAATCCTGAATTTGTCGATCAAAGACTTCTGGATCAAACTGTTGATGAAGTAATTAAAGGCTCTGCGAAGCCATATTACAAGCGTTACGCAAGGGAAACTCTTGCAGCGCGTATGAAAGTGTATAAAGACCTGAATGTCGAAGCAAAAATAGCCATGATAAAAGTTGCTGCTGCAGCGAACCTGCCTGACATTTACTGGATGAGAAAGCTGGTGGAGGCTTTTCCGTTTTGTTCCAGACTGCTGTCAAATCACAGAAATGATCAAAAAGCCACAGAGCTGCTTAACAGCTGGCTCAAAATATTAAAGGGCATGAACTCTGACAGCTTCTGTCTGGGGGATACCCTGTTAATAAGCAGACTTGTAAATGTCGATATTCCGAAGGCTTATAAAAATCTCGGCTGCAGTAGACAAGCTGCAAGGACTGAACTTTTTCAGGAACTGTATAACAAAACAGAAAAAAGCATTTGGCCGGAAAGAAAAACAGTAGTTTCAAATAAAGGAAGAAAGCATTTTGGCTTTCTGGTTGAAACGTTCCTGTCTGAAATCGGCGGGGCTTCATTACTCTCAACTTCGGATATCGCCATAGAGAGAGAATTGGAATATACGGTACTGGAGCGTTATGCAGTAAACGCACTGATAATATTTTTTCTGTTTTTCATGATTATCAGCATAGTGTTATCAATTTTTTACCGTATTTCAAAAGCTACTGTTCCTGCAGTGCTGATTTCAAGTTTCAAAGAAAGTATCAAAATATTGGGGATTGGGGTGATATTGCCGGTCACAGTTTATTTTATTTATTCTAAACTCACAAATTGCGGTTTAAGAGAGTTTGGAATTAATCATACCAAGTATATAATAACTGGTAACTTCTGCCTGCTAACTGTAACTGTTATAACCTTGACAATAGCGCTTGCATTGAAAAATATTGTGAGACGGTGTCAAGATCTCGGCATAGTGTCGGATGAGATAAATGTGTCAAAACGTGATTGGTGGCTTTGGGGAATGCTAGCCGCACTGTGGTTGCTGACATTTATGTTTACAAATGACACATTTTCGATCGGAACAGCATGTCTTTCTGGCTTGTTACTGCTGGCATTTTTTGTCTTGCTTTTTCTTAAAATCAGAAGGTTGTCAGAAAAACAGAACCTCATTTATTGCACAATAGCGTCTTCGCTTGTTTCAGTTTTTGCTTTTGCTATTATTCTCATTGCCTGTACAGTTTATCCGGCACTGGAAATGCGGGAAAAACACTTAATTGCAAATGACAAATTACTGATTCCCGGACACAGTGAATTGCCTGTATTTACCAGAATGGAAGGGGATATTGTGCTGAAAATGAAAAAAAGAACTGACAAAGTTTTTGCGAAACTGGCAAAGTTACAGCCATAAATATCATTATGTGAATAAAACCCCGGGTTTTGCCGGAATTACGAAGTGACGGGGTAATGACGGGTTATTATTACGCTTTCAGCCAAGTAACGGGTTGACTTGGGTAACTACCGCAGCTAATGTAAAGCATTCAGAAAAACATCCCCAGAGCAGCTGAAACGGAGACCGGAAATGTTTGATGAAACAGTTAAATGGATTCAGGAAGTTACCCGTCTGAACGCAGATCATCAGTTCAAAATCCTCTTTTCTGTGGTGGCTATTTTTCTGCTCTGGATGTTGAAACGCATTGTTCGGCGGATTGTCTGGTATAACACTGAAAGTCCTGCAGTACGTTATCGCTGGAACAAAGGGATCGGCTACACTTATATCATCATACTCACTTTAATCCTGCTGCGGGTCTGGTTTCGCCCCTCGTGGAATGTTATGCAGTTTCTGGCGCTGGTATCGGCGGCCTTGACCATCGCGTTGCAGGATTTGGTGAGGAGTTTTGCCGGCTGGCTTTACCTGCTGTGGAAGCGGCCGTTTTTTATTGGCGACCGCATACAGATCGATAATGATATTGTCGGCGATGTTATTGATATCCGTGCCTTCAAGTTTTCCCTCAATGAGGTTGGAAACTGGGTTCACGCCGATCAGAGTACCGGGCGGGTGATGCATGTTCCAAACAGCGTCGTATTGAATAAAACCATAACCAACTTTACTGAAGGCTTCCATTATATCTGGTCGGAGCTACCGGTTCTGGTGACTTTTGAAAGTAACTGGAAGGAAGCAAAGAAAATCCTTACCGTAATTGCGGAACAGCACGCGGAAAGGATTTCTTCAAGAGCCGAAGCCAAGCTTAAGGAAGCCAGTAAAAAATACATGCTTTTCTACCACAAGCTGACACCCATAGTTTATACTTCGGTTCAAGACAGCGGTATTCTTCTAACCCTGCGGTTTCTGGTTGAACCACGCCGCCGTCGCGGCTGCGAAGAGGCGATGTGGGAAGATATTCTTGAGGCATTCAGCCAGCGTAAGGATATTGATTTTGCTTACAGGACTACCCGCATTTACGCTAATGTTTCCGAAGGAAAAAAAGGACTCAGGCCGCCGGTATAGAATTTAGTATTGAGATATTACCGGGGTACATGCTGCAAAAAAAACAGCAGCGGTTCAGGGCCTCAGCCCAGACCGCCGCTGTAATATTTTTTATGCTGTGATTTTTTCCCGCTTTGAATGCAAAACGGTTCTGTATATTACTATTGCACTTTCGATAATCATCCAGACTTCAAAGGCGATGATTATAATTGAGACAACCAGCAGCATTGCATTAGGTTTTGTGCCGGGCTGCAGTCCCGCATATTGCATGAGGTTATAATACATAGCCCAGCCGGTCAAAGCAATCATTAAAACCATCGGAATTGCGGCACAAAGTACATTTACTCCTTTTTTTGCCAGGTAAACGGTTACGACCATCAGTGCCAGACCACCTAAAAGCTGGTTCATCGCGCCAAATAAAGGCCAGAGGTTAAATGCACCCTGCCCAGAGCCTTCACTGAAAGCCAGTATAAAAGCACTGCCAACCGCAATACAGGTAGCCGGATGTTTGCGGGCAAGAGACGGCATCTTGAACAAGTGGGCCAGCTCCGCCACAATATAACGCTGGATGCGGGTGGCTGAATCAAGGGTTGTTGCAGCAAACGAGACCACAAATACGCTTACCAGGCAAATCCCTATTTTCAGTGGGATACCGAAGGAGGTCATCATATTGCTGGAGCCTTTGATAAAGGCCCCGATTTTAGCCCCGAATCCGCTGGCAGCAGCCCAGGAGGAGTAGTGCTGACTGAATGCAGTTGTGCCGTCCATTCCAGTGCCATACGCTATACCAGCCGCACAGGCAATAATTACAAATACTGCCAGCAGTCCTTCAATAAGCATTGAGCCGTAACCGACAAATGTTGCATCGCGTTCGCAGGCGCACTGCTTGGAAGTCGTTCCGGAGGAGACTACTGAATGAAATCCTGAAATAGCGCCGCAGGCGACAAACACAAACAGCATTGGCATAACAGGCGGACTGCCTGGAATATTGAAATTAGTAGCCGGGGCGGCCATGTCCGGGTGCGCAATAACTATCCCTACCGCCAGCATGCCCATCGCAATAAATAACTGATATGAGTTAATAAAACCACGGGGCTGCAGCAGCGTTTTAACTGATAAAGTTGAAGCTATGTAAACATAACCGAGCAGCAGGATTACCCAGGCGGCAATAGGTGAGAGCAGGACATCCCAGACCTCTTTGCCGGAAGGGGCAATGGAAAGCACCCCCAGTGACGGCATAGTTAAAGGATGGTAAGCTCCAATTATGATGGTAACATACATCAGGACAACCGCAATAATACCCAGTATCGTAGCACTCATATTCTTACGGTGAACAAGCAATCCCAGCACTACCGCGATCGGGATCTGCAGCCATACCGGCAGAACTGAACCCGGGAATTTTTGAAAACATACCCCGATAATAACCGCGAAAGTCGCAATTAATATTAAAAGAGAAAAGAAGATAATCAGGAGAAAAAGTAATTTTACCCGGCTGCTGATCAAGTCGCCGGCAATATCACCGACCGAGCGTCCCTGATTGCGCAGGGAGACGACCAGAGTGCCTAAGTCATGAACAGCTCCCATAAATATACAGCCGAAAGTCACCCAGAGCAACGCCGGCAGCCAGCCCCAGATAACAGCCAGAGCTGGACCGACAATAGGGCCGGTACCGGCAATAGAAGAAAAGTGCTGACCAAAAACCACCTGCTTTTTTGTCGGTACAAAGTCTGTACCGTCTTCCATGTGAACGCTGGGGCAGATATTATCTTTGGTAAGCTTGAATATTTTTCTGCCTAGAAATCTCCCATAAGTATAATAAGCAATAAGGTAAAGAACAGCGGCAGCGGCAGCAAGCAACAATGAATTCATCAGCATTTTTCTCCATAGCGGTAAACATGAACTTTTATTTCATATGAATATACACAAACACAACAGCCATATTATACTACTATATATTAGGCTTTTCAAGTAGGGAGCAGCTAAATAATGGGGTATTGGACCAGCAGCGTTTACTAATGGACAGTGAAATTTAGGGAAATGTTCTTTCCCGGCCAGATTTAGTTTTAAGTTTCTTTTGGTAAAATGCGGATGCCTGGGGCAATATCCCCAACCAGCAATAAAAGCCAGTTTGCTGCCGGTAAAAAAAGGTGGTATTCTCTGCAGTTCAGGATGTATTTATTGTCCGGATTTTCAAGAGCTGGAATTTAAAATGAACAAGGGCCCTCTTGAAGTCTTGTGTTTTAATCATAAAAATATTCTTGGTAGTTGCCTCAATAAACTATGGTATCCTGCTGGCTGTTGCGGCAAGGATGGGTCAGAATTAAACTTATTCTCTGGTCAGTGCAAATTATTTTGCGCTGTCTGACTGAAATGGGGACTGACATTATTTTTATAAGTTTGAATTTTTTTGGTTTGAGGACTTTGTTGAAAGTATTTAATATATCAAATAAATAGTTATACCGACAGCCGTAATCAGCAACGGAATATCAACTCCAAGCATCTATGTATCTTGCAATGGTATGATGTATTAGATAAATGATTGCCTGGTGATTATTGTGCTTATTTCAAATCAATATGTAATTATTCATTCTGACTGAATAAAATGAACATGTTACTTCAGTTGCGGTCTTTTAAATTTAGATGTATTTTATTAGGAATGAGTAATACTTTGCTTGGGAGAAATTGATGGTTTCCGGAACAAACTTTTGCAGATGCGTTGTTTTCTTGTTATCAGTGTTTATTTTCCTGACCTGTCCCGGCTTGCGGGCTGCTGACTTCTGGTTTGCTCAAATCACTGATCCGCATGTAGGGGTTAAGTATACTGAAAATAATGCGGCTCTGGAACAGGTTGTAGCCAGCATCAACAAGTTGCCGGTTGATATTAAGTTTGTTGCTTTAACTGGTGATCTGGTCAATAATGGTGCTGATAATGTAGCTGATATGGATCTGGCAAAATCAATACTTTCCAAACTTAACAAGCCTTTATATATTATCCCCGGCAATCATGACATCATAGCTGAACGTGCTGAGGCATGTGCCAGTTCATTCAAGGAATATTTTGGTCCTTTGTTTTTCAAGAAAAACTGTGATAACGTAATGCTTTATTTCGTAACTCTGGGAATGAACAATGCTGACCCCGGGATACCGGGTTACCAGCCGCTTGTAAAAATGCGGGCTGCCATGCTGGCGGACCCCTCCAAGCCTAAAATTGTATTTCAGCATATTCCGCCGCTGAATGAATGGTTGAATCCAAATTCAGAATTCGGAACTCCAAACCAGCTTGGTTTGTGGCGTTTACTGATTTCAAACTATAATGTAAAGGCCCTGATATGCGGACACCTGCACCGCAATCAACTGATGTTTTTCGGCAAAACACCGGTTTATGTTGGACCAGCTACCGGGTTTGTCGGAGATACCCGTCAGGCATCCTATAATATTTACCATTACCGGGGCGGCAGGCTGGCTTGTGTTACTGTCCAGGTTCCAGATGCAGTGCAAAGCGGCAGCTGAATTATCTATCCTTCATGCTAAGGAAAAAATCCGGCAATTTGAGTTTATTTTAGAATACAAAACTTGTTTTCCTCTGAATCAGAGAGTATAGATTAATTAGGGATTACATTGGAGAAATATCAGTAATATTTATTTGGAGGAAGAATTATGCTCGCAGAGCTTGAAAATGACTTTACCTGGATCTTTGCATTTCATTTTGTATATTGGATTTTTATTCTGCTGTTTCCGTTCCTGCTACGGGCTTTTGCTCATGCGGAAAAAAAACCTTTATCCATAAAGTTTGCTTACATCGCATTTTTTCTGATATTTATTGTAGCTCAGTCATTTGTGTTTTTTATATACTGGATATGGCGCACTTTTTCCGGGCCGCAACTTGGACTGTCACATTTGTCTATAGTAGCGCTGCTGGCAGCAGTAATAGGCAGTCTGATTTTTGTCGACAGACGACCGGCCAAGTAATTTATTCTTGAGCTCTGCGGCGTTTGGTTTTCATATCATGCGCCCAGAGTTTTTTATGAATAACCCAGCTGTTAAATATGAGTGCGACGGTGCAGCAAACAACGGTGGCGGGCACCAGCCAGTAAAACTGTTTGGTGCCGAAATATATGATGAAAATATTGATAAAAACCAGTACCAGCCTGAACTCAGTGGGACCTAGGCCGCAATAATAGATCTGAAATTCATTAGTCGCGGCAAAAGACAGAAAAGAATTGACCATAAATGCTCCCAGCACTGCAAGAAGCCAGAAGTACCAGATCTCCAGCCCTGCAGGTGAAATGCGATAACCGACAAAGACCATTGAGCACATGAACACATAATCAAGAAAATGGTCCATATAAAACCCCCACTTGATCAGCCCGGTGTTACGCTGCCGTCCAAGTTCACCATCGAAAAGATCAGTTACATATTGTGCGACAATCATTAAGTTGACCAGCCAGAGCCAGTGGTGATTTTTTTTTGCTGGAATAGCCGCCAGAACATTAATCAGACTCCAGAGCACTGTCAGCATAGTCAAGTGCCAGGTTTCCAGCCAGACCGGTAATTTCGGGACAGCCCATTTTTTAAATCTGTTTTCCGGAAACAGGAGAAGTGAATTGCCAATTTTTTTATCGCCGCTGAATGGTGCCATAAATGTCTCCAGTGCTTATATAATCAAATACTTTACTGATAATGATTCTATAAGCTGTAAATATAAATTTCAAATGGTTCAATCAATCAACTTGAGTCAGCCGTGAAATTCCAGGCATTATTTTATTGCTGGTTAGTGAATTTAGCTTGTGATCTTCATTGAGCGACTTAAATTATGGTATCGTCACTAGTTTACCAATCATAATTTGAGGGGGTAAAAATGAAGAAGAGAGCTCTATTACTGGCCGTATTACTTGGAATAGCAACCTTCTGGGATGCTGAAGCTGTATCTGGAAAACCAGACTTTCCTGAGCATCTGTATGCACCAACTGTCAATGTTGCGACTCAAAAAAACTTTGACTTCAGTAAAGCACTGCAGAAAACCGGCCAGAAGTATTTTAAACTGACCGGGCTGACGGTTAACCCGGAATTCAGAAACAGCAAGACGGAACTGTTTCTTGACGGCAAAAAACTTCTAAGTACCGTCAATATGATTCGTCGGAATCATGGTGATGTAATTTTCAGTTTTGATGATGATTCAAATCCGCCCAGTGTTGATGAGACGGCATATCAGAAAGCTGTTGACTTATACAAAATCAGGTGGATTGACTTCAAGCTGGACAGGAGTGTTCTTCACTGGTGTGTCGGCTGCAAGTGGGAGCTTCCGGCTATCTTGAAAGTAATAAAGAAACTGCAGGATAAAAATCCTGGCTTGATTGTTTCTCTGACTACAGAAGTAAGTGATGCCAGGCCAGCCAACTTTACCGGAAAAAAACAAGATACTTTTCTGCGTTATATTTTGAAGGTCAATAAAGATATCCGGGCCAGATTCGCAACTTATAATATTGAATATCAGACTTTCTCAAAAACTGGAAAAAACAGCAGGCTGAATGTTATCAGATATCTTGCACTTAAGCAGCTGAAAACTGTTTATGATGATAATAAAAATTTCGCTCTGGAAAAGATGATTTCCATTACTCCAGTTCTGAATAGCCAGTTCGAATTGACTTCATCTGAGGCCGACGCCATTGTCTGCATTTCATTGAAAAACGACAGCAGGCTTATTTCTCTAGTCTTTCAAAAAGCTGAAGATTTTTACAAATATAGCAGAATCTTTAAAACTTTTACCCGTTAAAAACACGCAGTGCTGAGGCTGCCGTTTGCCCGCTGACGAACGGCAGCTTTTTGCTGTAAATAATGAATTTTTTTGCCGGCAATGCATTCCGTCATTTTACCGTCATTTGTGTATGGTGCTGCCAGCAAGAACAATAAGTCTCTGTCTGGCTTGGCAGGAGGGATCAATCAGACTATATTTGAGTCGCGTTGTCTTTTCTAGACTGGCGGCCAGCTCTCTTTTAAAAATACCCTTCGACCATGAACTTTGTTATCCTCAGCAATGATTTTCGCGATAATACTCTCATTGCCTTTCATTTGATCAGCAAGCTCCTGATTAACTCCCTGTGAAAAAGGGCAGCTTGAGAGGCATATGCCGCAGTCACTGCCAACCTTCATCCACATTTCGCAGCACTTGTTTTCATTGTGCTGCCATTGCAGGATACCATTTATCATTTGCGGTTCACCAGTGCTGATTGCCTTAGCCGGGCAGTTTCTGCCGCACTTACCACATTTCCTGCAAAATTCTGTCATCCCGAAATCTACTGGTTTATCCGGAATCAAAGGCAGACTGGTGAGCACTGCAGCCAGCCTGATCCGATTGCCGAGCTTTTGGTTGACCAGCATATTGCAGCGTCCCAGCTGACCTAAGCCGGCATCAACGGCAAGCGGTGACATGGGGGAATAATATTCCTGAAAATTGTCGGTTAAAGCCTGAAAGCCTAATGATTTTATGTAAATAGCCATTTCAGCCGTTATGATAGAGGATTTTGCATACCCGAGCATTGAACATATAGAGATTTCCTTGCCTGGAGCATGATTGATCATAGTTTTGTCAGACGCAACTGCGACTACAATTGCGTATTTATATGAAATATTGATTGGTTTGCCGTAGCCAGGCCCCATTCCGAACTTGTCTCCACGGTGAGTATAGTGGTGATGTTGTTTCAGTTTTGCAATACCAACCAGATCAGCGCCGTAAAACCGGGCAGTCTCTTTTATAAGAGCAGTGGCTTTCTCCGGAGGGAGTATAACCTTTTTTGCTGCAATAGCCGTTTTTGCAGATTTTCTGCTCAGAGAAAACCCGGCAGCGAGTGCAGGAGGGTAGATACTGTTGCACGCAATTCCCTCACTGGTCTCTTCAAAATTAAAAAAAGACTTCTTTAAAGGCGGAAAGAACTTATAACCGGTAAGTTTTGTGAAAATGTTGATCAGTTTGTTGAGAAAAAACATTTTTCTTTGCTTTTTCTCCATCTTGGAAGTGGATATGCCGTTGTTACTGGCAAAAACTGCACGCAACAGCTGCCTCAACTGGTCATCCTTATTCCTCAGCTCAGGAGCTTGGCTGTAATATTTTTGGTATTTTCGGGTATTTTTGACCAGTCCTACCCTGGAAAATATTATATCTCGTTCATCAAAGTATTTCATTATTGTTTCCGCAGTTTTCAAAATGTCCCATGAATGTGTGAATACTATATTAGTCGCACCAAGAAACAGAATAGTTTCAATTAACCAGTAATCAAGGTTATTGAGTTCATAATATGGTCAGTTAAGGGTACAAAAACAGCAGGCCTGAATTCAACAAAGATAGATTTTAAATAGATTATACTAATAAATATCAATTTTTATCATAAAATATCAGACAATATTACTTCAGTTTGATAATTATTATTGATTTTTAGGATTCTATAGTGTATTATATATAATATAAATTAGTATATTTTAGGGGATATATAGACATGAAAAAGACACGTTCAGATATTGCATATGATGCTTTACTGGATAAAATTGTTTCTGGGCAGATAAGTCCCGGAGACCGATTACCAGAAGTAACTATTGCTAAGGAAATTGGAATCAGCCCGACTCCGGTCAGGGAAAGTTTTCGCCGGTTGGCTGCAGAGGGGCTGGTAGAATTTGTGCCGAATGCTGGTTGCAGAGTGCGCAAAATGTCAAGAAAAGAGGTCATAGAACTGTTTCAGCTGCGTGAGGCACTGGAATCTTTTTGTGCATCATGTGCGGCAATAATGATGAACCGGCTCGATCTGGATTATCTTGAAGAATGTTATGCGCAGATGCGGGATGCCGTGAGCAGGGATAATACCCCTGGTAAACGCGAATTAACACCTGAAAACCGGTTTGAATTTATGAAAGGCGATGCGTGTTTCCACGCAAGAATCATAGCAGCTTCCGATAATGCAACTATTATCAAGGTGATGCGCAAATGTCATATTTTGAACCATGTAATGGGTTTCAGAAGTAGAATGTTTGTAAAAAACCAGGTGAAAAAATCGTTGCTGCAGCACCGCAGAATTATCCGGGCAATAACTTCCGGTTCCAGCACAAACGCAGCAGAGGAAATGCGAGAGCACCTCAGGTACAGCTGCGAAACTTCGCTTATCAATATGAAGCATCAGAGACCAAGTCAGAAAATACAGTCTTTGTCACTTGAACTGCATAAATATATCCGTTCAGTCGAGGGCGAGGTCGTTTAGTAATTTTTACAAGACGGTATTTTTCAGGCTTTTATAAAGGTTTTTTTGCTGCGTATTAAGGATATTTCTGACATCTCTGCTGGAAAACCCAAGTCTGCAGCCCAGGGATTCCATGAGTTTAAGCTCTTCTCTGGCTGCTTTTCCATCTGAAAGACACATTAGCGCCATTGCTTTCAGGTAAGCCAGTTTGAGTACCGGGTCATCAGGGTACTCGGGCCGAATAGTCCCCTCCTGTACCGAACTTATTATAACTTCAAGCCGTTCCGGAGATACTCTCTTAAACGTGGCAAAGTGTTCCAGCAGTTGTTTTTCCTGTGCAGAAATAACATTGTCAACAAGCATCATGCGAACAGCTCCGGCAATAAGCATTTCATTGTCCGGGCATGGAGTGCGAGTATTACGGCAATGCAGCTCTCCTGAATATGTCGAGGTTTCCGGCAGGTCGCCGGCATAGCCGGAAAAATTTCTGATATCATGCAATATCCAGTCACGACTGCCGTCATTCAGCGGAGTTTTACAGTATTCACAGTACGCCTTCATATTCTTTGTTTCAGGGGCTCCACAATTTGGGCAGTGGATACTGGTCAGAATATTTTTTTCAGACGACTTAATCCCCTTTTTGCGCTTCAAAACAAATTCATGTCTGAAGAGCCTTGATTTATTGAATTCAGGCTTGATTAAACCCGGTACTTTAGCTTCTCTGATGTGCCCGGACCAGCAAACCTGAACCCGGAGGAAGTCAAATTCATGCTGTTTCCCTCCAGGCATAATCTCAAGCAGTTCCACGCTGCCAACAGCGCTGTCGGCATAAAAACGGTGATAACCATTTTTCAAAGGAGTGAAATCACTTTGGTTAAGATGTATAAATTCCTCTTCCGACAGTTTGACGATATATTTTATATCGGCAAAAAATTCGGCTGCAATATACCGGCAGAATACTACTGAGGTACGATCTTCAATATGACAAACGCTGAATGCCGGGTCTTTTTCAACAAACTGGTCAAGACCGGGCACATTGTGATGCGGCAGGCATCTGTATTCGGATTCCTGAGTAATTTCGGTTAATACCCAGTCATATTCACCGGAGTTAATCATTGCTTTGCAGGCCGGGCACTCTGTCCTGTCCAGCAATTCCAGTGGAGCTCCGCAGTTGGGACAGTAATTCTCCAGCAGTGCGGGGTCTGCTTTAGTTTTTGCCCCGGGCCGGCGTAAAAGTGTCCAGTACTCTGTAAAAATTTCTGGATTGGGGCCGCCCAGTACCGGGCGTCCGTCTTTGATACTGAAAAAACGATCAACTGCCTGCGCGGTAATTTTAATATCTACTGAATCAAAGAATTTGTCTGACCTTATAGCGACAACTTCCGAGCTTATTATTTTTATTTCGCTCATCTGGTTATGGAGCAGGCTGGCCTTATTCATTTCCAGCTGTAGGCTGAACCTCTCGTAGATTCCGTCGGAAATAAAATGTCGTGCCGGTTTCATATTCTGGCCAGTCCAGGCATTTTGGATTACGATAAAGGATTTTTCAACCCGTTTGCACAAGCCATGCCGGGTAAAGTCCGGGTCGCGTTTGGTCAGGTCTGTTTCGGCTTTTTCCAGCTCAGCAGTTTCCTGACGCCGGATTCTACGCCGAATCTTTGCTGCTATTTGAGTTTGCCTGACTCCTTTGCTGCTCCATATTGTCAGAAAAATCAGAAACAGGATAAGCGGTATGCTGATATAAGGGTAATTGAAAATAAGGTAGAGCAATGCAATACTGCTGCCGGAATTTCTGCTGCCGCCGCTGAAGCCGCCTCGGGAAAAACCGCCGCCACTGCTGCTGAAGCCGCCGCCGGAAAACCCGCTGCCGCCGCCGGCACGGGCCCCAGCTTCAAAATTAAATCCCAGAAAAACAATTAAAAAGAAAGCCGGCATCACCAGCTTTTTAAACCACGCCCCCCTGTTCATTCATAACTCCCTGGGAATTAAATACCGATATCGGACAGCATCATACAAAAACGGTTTACCAGCTGTACCAGTTTCGGGTGTGTAACTTCGAATTCGTCAACGGCATTTTTCAAGCCTTCAATTTCCTGATCAAGTTCATCCTGCCGGCTGCCGCTGTCTTTAATTGCCTGCATGGTGGATTCGTGAGCTTTTTCAGCCAGTTTATCGGCTGATGTTTTATGCGAAGCATCAAGCGAACTGAGCTCTTTTTCCAGATCGCCGACTATTCCGAGCAACTTTTCTCTGCAGGTATCGTCGATATGAGATGCGCCTTGAATCTCTTTTTTTATCTTCTTAACTTTTTCTAAAGACATTAATTGTCCTCCAATGTTGAGTGACCAGTTATATTATAGTCTGGCGAGCTCAATCTTGCAAATATAAATGCGGTTTAAGATAACGCAATATTTGAAAATACACTTTACAGGTTTTAGTTTATGCTCATCACCGTAAAATATATAAGCTGAATTAACGATTTCATGCAAACATTGAATTACTTGTTTTTAAGCAGGGAGATAAAATTTGTTTGAGTATATAATAAAACGTCTGCTGCTGGCTGTAATCACGCTTTTTGTGATTATGGCTCTAAGTTATTTTCTGCTGCGCCTGACTCCCGGCGATCCGACTCGTTCAGCAGTTATCGGCGGCGATTCTCCAGGCAGCAACTTGTCTTCAGAAAAAGGTGAATTTGCTGAAAATACCAGTCTGCGTAAGCGCCTGTATCTGGACAAACCGATTTACATCGGATTTTATTTCTGGCTCAAAGGAGTCATAACTGATGGAGACTTTGGTGCTTCTGCCTCGATTGATCCGGGGCGGCCGGTGACTGATATTATCCTGGAACGCCTGCCGGTTACGGTAAAGCTGAATTTCTGGTCGGTACTGGTTATTTACCTTTTTGCGATTCCGCTGGGAATATATTCTGCAATCTACCCCGACACCAAGTTTGACCGGGGGATTACTTTTTTTCTGTTCTTTCTCTATTCACTGCCTGTAATCTGGGTTGCCCTGCTGCTTCAAGCCAGCTTTTGTGAAGGCGGCTGGCTGTCGCTGTTTCCTTTGAAAGGGCTGCGCCCGGCAAACCCTGAAAGCATGACTACCTGGCAGATACTGTGGCACACTGCTTTGCACTATGTGATGCCGGTAATCTGCCTTAGTTATGCAGGTTTTGCCGGAATATCCCGGTTTGCGCGCAGCAGCATGCTTGATGTTGTAAATCAGGATTATATCAGGACTGCTAGGGCTAAAGGCCTTCCCGAGCATGTGGTTATTCTCAAGCATGCTCTGCGTAACGGCTTGATTACCCTTATTACTCTTTTTGCCGGGTTGCTGCCCGGACTGGTGGCAGGCAGTATTATTACTGAATATGTATTCAGTATTCCAGGTATGGGTTCTTTATCACTTTTGTCGTTATCAAGTCGGGATTATCCGGTTCAGATGGCCCTGTTCTGTTTTGGCGGGGCCTTGACGCTTGGAGGTATCCTTTTGTCGGATATTTTATATGTAATTGTTGATCCAAGAATATCTTTTTCAAATCGAGAGTGAAATATTATTCCCCCGCAGTATTATTGACTTGCTTAAAAAATAATGTATAATAAAATCTATGCCGCATAAATGCGGCATATTGTTTTTAAACATCATCGAAGAATCAAAACAAACAGCATAAGGATGGCGAATCTGCCATATTTTAAATGAGAGAAAAGGTAATTGTTTTCTTAAACAGAAACTATTCTATTTTTATTTACTGTTTTTATGTATTCTGTGGTTGTTACCTGCTCTGGCTGGGCAGAAGCTGGGGCCTGCCGACAATGCCGATCCAGGAAATGGACCAGTCATCCATGCTGCAGGGGGCTGTGAATATTTACCGGGGGCAGTTGCCTGGAGCAGGATATATGTATTCTCCTGTTTATACTCTTCTGCTATTTCTATATGTTGTTTTAAGTCATGGCGACCTGATCACAATGCGGGTAGTACAGATTTTGCTCTGCGGATTGATTCCGGTATTTATTTACAAGCTTTCGTTGCGGTTGCGGTTGGGCAGAGCCGCCGGGCAGCTTGGAGCGCTGCTGTACTGTTTTTACGGGCCTGCCTTGTTGTTGTCGCTGGGATTTCTGCGAGCTGTTCCTCTTGCTCTGGCTTTTATTGTTATGGTGTACTATCTGGTTACAGCATTTAGCAGCAGGAACTTAATGCGGTATGGATTTGCAGGTATGCTTGGCGGAATATGTATTTTGGGACGTGAAAATTTTTTCCCGGTTGTTGCTGCCCCGTTTTTGATGCTGGTTTTTTCAGATGTGCGTCGACATTTCAGATGGCGTTTCGGTATTAGTTTTATTGCTGGGGCCGGGATAGTGATCATGCCGGTAATGCTGTATAATCTGGTTAAATTTAACTCATTTGCCGTCGTGCCGGGGCATATTGATAACGTACTTGGCATTTACCACGGCAGTGAGGCAGTCGCTGACAGCTATCAGGCGCTAAAGTCAATTTTGAAAAATATTCCAGCTCAAATCTATAATTTTTCAGGATCTTATGAAATCCCTGACAAAATTTCATTTTATTCTCACAGGGAAACACTGTCTTTTCTATGGATATTTATAATTCCGTTTAACCTGCTGTTCGGTATTGCGGCAGCAGCCTGCTTTTTCATGCGGAAGCATCGCGGTTTGTTTTTATTATTTTTTATTTGTCTGATTTATGCCGGGTCAATGGTATTTATTACTATGTTCTACCGCTTCCGGATACCAGTTGTGCCTTTGTTGTGTGTACTGGCCGGCAGCGGCTGCATTGCAATAGTCAATTCCTTTAAAAACCAGCATGCAGTTAAAGGAGTTGTGGCACTGTGTCTGATTGCCGCCTTCTTTTTTGCTACTTACATTGCTCCGGCAACAAGGCGCAAGCCGCAGGAGCGCAGAGCCGTTGCCGCATTTTATATAAGCGCAGGGATGTATGCGGCAGCAGAAAATTACATTGATGAACTGCATAAAGAAGGAGTAAACACTCAGCAGCTTGAACGTTATATGTTAAAATCCTTGTATAATGACAATCAGAAACAATGGGCTGAAGTTTTGTTAAAAAAATGGAAGCCTTACCTCAAAATAACCAATAAATAGTAATCTATGCGGCTGCTGTTTTTCGTGTAATTCATTCATTATTCTGATTTTTTTAAATTTGATTTATATTGAATGACAGTGTAATTTTAATTTTGTTCGCATTTTAAGAGTTGAAGCTCAGTTAGTACGGTCGTCAATGCCACTATGAAAAGCAGAGGGAACGACATGCCTAAACGTGAAGACATTAAGAAGATTCTGATAATCGGTTCCGGTCCAGCCTGCAAGTTTGACTATTCAGGCACCCAGTCCTGCAAGGCACTGTACGAAGAGGGCTATGAAATTGTTCTGGGTAACTCCAACCCGGCTATTATTATGACCGATCCAGGCATGGCGGACAAGACCTATGTTGCACCGCTTACTGAAGAGTGCATAGAAAAAATCATTGATAAAGAACGCCCGGATGCCCTGCTGCCCAACCTGGGTGGACAGACGGCCTTGAACTTGTCAGCCAGCCTGTTTGAGAATGGTATTGCCAGTGAAACAGTCAGGAATCTGCATGAGGGGCGTCCAAATCTGAGGGAGATGATTAAAAACAGAAACTTGAATCTGATTATCAATACCCCGATTGGTCGGGAGGGTAAGTTTGATGACAGCTATATCCGTATGCTGGCCATTCAAAATAAAGTTTCTTATGTTACAACCCTGCCCGCTGCAGAGGCGACCGTTGCAGGTAGTAAAGCGGTCAAGGTTGAAAACATCATTCCTGAGTCATTACAGGAGTATCATGGTTAATTGATTGAATTATAGTTGTTTAGGTTTAGATATTTTTTTCAGGTATAATTATTTTTTGATAAATATTTGTATAAATGTTGAAAATACAGCTATAAACACAAGATTATATATAAGTATTGTAAAGGATTGCGACTTTTAATCGAAGAAGAAAAGCATGCAGATACCATTATTATTATTATTATTATTTGCGCTTTCGTTCTGTATTATGATCTTTTATGCTTTTTACCTGAGTAATAAGAACTTCGGGTTAAGGAACAAGATCAAGGACGTGCTGCACCAGAAGGCTGAAATCGGTAATTTTCTCAGCCTTTTTTCGCAGAGTTTGCGCGATATTGAGGAGATTGACGCCTCAATGAACACCACCGCCAGGTACATTGCCGACCTGGTGGAGGCTGAGTCTGTCTGCATTTATGAAGTTCGCGACAACTACCTGCGGGCTTCAGGCATCTGTGGCGCTTTTCCTCTTGTTCACCATGTCAGCACTTATATAATGACCAAACCGCGTTATATTCTCGAAAGTCTGAGGCGGGAAAAAATTGTATTAGGTGAAGGCTTGATTGGTAAAGTTGGTGAGATGCGCGAGCCTCTGCTGATTGAAGACGCCTCTGAGGACCCGAGACTGCATGAATATCCGCAAGCCGCAAATATCGGCTGTGTTATGGCGGTCCCGATGGTCCGGGACGCACAACTGACTGGGGTAATATGCGCGGTTAATAACCGGCGGCCGGGACCTTTCTCGCCGGAACAGTACAGCAGGTTGCGGTTTATCAGTTCTCAGGTAATTCTGGCTCAGAATCTTGTACGGGTTTACCGTGATTTGAGTAAACAGCAGCGGATCAATCAGGAGCTTGAATTTGCCCGTCAGCTTCAAGCTTCACTGTTGCCAAGTTCATTTCCTGCCTGGGATCAGTTTGTAGTCAATGCGTTTACCCGTTCATCCAAAGAAGTAAACGGTGACTTCTATGATTTTGTGGAGATCGATAATGACCGCCTGCTCATTGTACTGGGGGATGCTTGTGGCAAAGGCATTCCTGCCTGTATGCTGACGGCGATGACCAGAAGTTTTATCCGGTCAGCGATAGAGCATTTTGAAAACCTGGAAAGTTTTCTTGAGGAAATCAATAACAATTTGTTTCGTGACACCGACGAAGAGCGTTTTGTAACGCTGGCCTGCGCTTTACTGGACCGTCGCAATTCTCTGGTAGAATATGCTCGTGCCGGGCATACTGAGCTTCTTACCCACACTCATGGCCATATTCGTCAGATTTATCCCGACGGTTCGGCTCTGGGGATTCTGCCAAACGAACTTTCCTCTTTTGAATCGATGTGTTTTGTCTTTAACTCCGATATGTCCATTCTGCTGTTTTCCGACGGGCTCACAGAGGCCTTGAATGCGGAAGGAGAGGAATACGGGCTCGAACGTTTGCAGCAGACCTTCAATGATTCTCGTACACATGGAGATTCTCCTCGCGAAACTGTTAAGAAGATTATTGGAGCAGTTTCTGATTTCGCTTCAGACCAGATTGATGACCAGACTATGATCCTGATAAATCATGCCTGACTGGCAAATTTTTAAACTTTTATAATTTAGTTACGGCAGGGGAGCAGAGATTGAGATTATTGCTGAAAATACTGTACTCTGTTCTTTTTTCAGGAGTTTCATTATGGTGCTTTGGAGCCGTCTGGTATTTAACTCCCGACATTAGCTGGTTACGAATTTCAGCGGTTTCAGTATTTACTGTGCTTATTGTCTGCATGCTGGCCCTGGTATTTATACGCCCCAGGGTGGGAATCCTGTCAGGAATCTGTCTGGTAACTTTCATAATAACCTGGTATTCATTTATCCCTGCCAGCAATGACGGCAACTGGCAGGCTTCCTGTTCCAGACTGCCGGAAGTTACTTTTGAAGGCAGCAGAGCGACAGTAAAAAATCTGCGTGATTTCAAATACCGGACTGTAACTGATTTTCAGGTTAACTATATTACCCGCAGTTATGACCTTGATAAGCTTAGAAGTCTTGATTTTGCGGTGGTGAGATGGAACGGTAATCGAGCGGTAGCTCACACCATGCTGTCATTTGGCTTTGACGATGGCCGCTACCTGGTTGTTTCAGCGGAAACCCGCTTGAGAAAAGGGCAGCGCCAAAGCGGGATAAAGGGTTTGTATAAGCAGTACAATATTATCTACATCCTGGGTACCGAAGAGGATTTGTTCAGGCTGCGGACCAATTTCAGACGTGAACTGCTTTATCTCTATCCAACGACCAGTACGCCGGCTGAAGCCAGACTGGTTTTGACAGACCTGTTCAGGAAATGCAATAGACTGCTTAAAAAGCCAAAATTCTACAATACTATAACCTATAACTGCACCAGCTCACTTATTCCCAGTCTGAATAAAATACGAACAAAGGAAAAGTTTGACATCCGGGTTTACCTTAACGGGTACTCTGACGAGATGGCCTTTGAAAATGGCTGGCTGCGGCACCAGCCGGGAGAAGACTTTATTGATTATCAGGCCAGACATCTAACCAACCTTTATGTAGAAAGGGTGAAGAAGTCAAGAAATTACTCACAAATCATCCGTATCCCCTTTACCCTTGATTACAGCAAAGGAGCTGCCGAACACATGCTGAGGGAATAATTTTTCAAAGCTCGAAATTAAGCTGAGTTAAATTATTAAGTATACTTTAAATTTTATTGGTAATGATATATATTATTCTCCTGCTTCAATGAATTCGCAACTATTTGTCAGGCAGTTGCCTGCAGTCTTATTGCAGTTATGGTCAATATTAAATGATATTTACTTAAAGGAGAATACATGGACTTAGGAATACTGCGGAACAGGAGTTTTATCACCAGCATTGCAGACGAACTTACTTTTTTCCTGAAAAAACTCAACAGTCTTACCAGTTGCTACAATAACAAAAAAGAGCTTGAGCAGCTGTTGCTCAAGCACCATTCGTTCTTAAGCGGTTTAAAACGCTGCAGCCGGGATTATATTGGCTTAGAATATCAGAACAGCGAATTTTCCACCCTCAGAAGACCGCATGAAATACTTAGATTTGTCAGGAGAACTTTTTTGGATTATCCTCTGGAAATGCCGCTAGATATAAGCGAAACTGAACTCAAAAAACTGCAGGAGCTGTACCGATCCCAGCCTTCAGAGGGAATTTTTCATAAAATCGGCAATTTGATTTATGGTGAAGATGAAAAATATAAGTTTTATCGACCGGTATTTTTCCTTCAATCAAGATTGCAGCGTATGTTTTATGATCACAAAAACACCAAGTTCAAAAGAGCGGTTTGTGGAGTCAGATATGTAAATAAGCGTTCCAGGCTGGTCAGGCCGTGCTTCAGCAGGGATATAACTGCTAAAGAGGATTTATATGACGAACTTGATCACGGCTCCCGCAAGGAATGGCTGGTAACTCTGGATGTAAGGGGAAAGTTTATAATGTCTGAGGCAACCAGAGGATGTGACGAGGTCAATCATTGTGATCTGCCCGGGGGGAAAGATGTTATCTGTGCCGGCGAAATCGTAGTTGTCAGTTATTCACGCCGCCTTAAAATAACTAACATGTCGGGAAGCTATACTCCTGGTTCGGAAGGAGCTATCTCAAATATGGTGCTGGTGCTGGTTGCATTGGGAGTAACTCAGTATGCCGTAGAAAAAGGTTTAAAGATTGAAATTATATTTCACTACGACGACAATTATGGTAATTACTCAAGTAAAGATGTCACCGCTCTATTCACACCTCTGCTGCAGTTGACGCCTGAGCTGGCTTTAAGGTTTTATCACTGGGGGGTATATGATAATGTCAAGTTTTATTCACCGAGACGCACGCACTCATCGTCTATGTGGAAGAAATACGGTTCAATGGTGCCGCGTCTTGAAAGAACGGTTCGTCCTGTGGACCGAATGGAAAACAGGTTTTTACAATGGCTGCCGGCACACTACTTTTTTCCACCCGGATTTTATGACGAAGTCGCACATAAGTCTATGTCCTGAGGTTTTTAATAAATAAGCTATTTTGCTCGCTGGAAGCTATTCAGTTTCCAGCGAGGGACACAGGTTTGAAGTGATAAGTTGAGAAGTTTCAGCTCTTAAACAGGTTCAATATTTTCTTTTCTTCACCGATGACAGTCAATTCATCGCCACGTTCCAAAGTCAGGTTAGGGTCCCAGACGGTCTCAATATCCCGTCCCGGTTTTTTGATCAGCAAAACAATTATTGAGTAGCGACGGCGCAAATCAAGCTCACGGATGGATTTTCCGGCAAGCGCTTCTGGAACAGTTACTTCTGCAATAGAGGATCCTTTGAATTCAAACATGTCTGAAATATTGGACATTGACAGCCGCTTTGACAGCCGTTCAGCAATATCCTGGTCGGGCTGTATGACTTCATCTGCTCCAAGGCGCTGCAGAATTCGTTTCTGTATTGAGGTGTTGGATTTGGCAATAACTTTTTTAGCGCCTTCCTGCTTGACCAGGGTCAAAGCCAGAATTAAGTCTTCAAAGTGAGAGCTCATTCCAATAATGACGGCGTCAAACTTACGCACCTCCAGTTCTCGAATAGTATCCGGATTACTCACGTCTGCAATGATGGCTGCGGAAACTTTATCCTTGATTTCCTCGACCCGGCTCTTATTATGGTCGATAGCGACTACCGAGTGTCCGGCATTGCTGAGTTCAACAGCCAGTTTAGACCCGAAAGTTCCAAGTCCAAGTATCGCAAATGTACCTTTCATGATCCATCTCCAATATTAAGCACAGGTGCTTATTTCTTTTATTAGTTAAATCCATATTATTTGCTTAGAATGTCGCTTTACAACATAATATTTTTTTAAAAGCTGCACCGCAGAAAGCGGTGTACATTGTTATAAAGCCAAACGGCTTATCCCATAATAACCCTTTCCTGCGGGTATTCAAGTCGACTGGTTTTTTCCTTGCTCAGCAGAAACAGGAACATGGTGAAAGGACCGATCCTGCCGACAAACATGCAGGAAATCAACACCAGTTTGCAGATAACCCCGCCTTTGGCTGTGACCCCGAGCGATAACCCGACAGTGCCCAGTGCCGAGGCTACCTCAAAAAATGAATCCTGCAGAGTAGCGCCTGTGGTCGCTGAGACCAGCACTGCCGACCAGACCGAAAGCAGAATAAATGTAAACATGATCGTATAGGCTTTAAGTATATTGCTCTGAGGGATTTCACGCTTGAACAGCAACACCCTGGAGCTGCCTTTGAAAGTATTCAGAATGGACATGAACACCAGAGCAAAAGTTGTTGTTTTCATTCCGCCACCGGTTCCTCCGGGTGAGGCTCCAATCAGCATCAAAGCAATGATAATCATAATTGAAGCTGGATGCAGTAAGGTCAAGTCAACCGAGTTGAAACCTGCTGTACGGGCTGTAATTGACTGGAAAAAAGCTCCGAGCCAGTCTATTCTGCCGCCTTCAAAGTATTCAAGAACTTTGATAAGAATAGCTCCTCCGGCTATTAGAAAGATCGATGTAATCAAAACCAGTCGGGTATGAATGCGCAAAAAATGCACTTTAGTGTAATGGGTCAGTTCAAAAATTACATATACTCCTAAACCACCGAGGATGATCAGCATAGCAACAATTATCTGTACATACGGTGAGGCATTGACCAAACTGGCGTCATAAGTACTGAAACCGGCATTGCAGAAAGCCGAAACGGAGTGAAACAACGCGAGATAAGCCGCATCCAGCAAAGTGGTGCCATTGCTTTCAAGAAAGCCATAAGTCAAAAGAATAAAGCCGGCCAGTTCAATGACAAAAGTGTAGGTTAGTACGGTAACTAAAAGGCTTTCAACGCTTTTTAACGGGAAACTGTCACTGAGATTGGAAAAAAGCTGCGTGTTTGTAAAGCTCATTCCACGCCCTACCAGTACCACAATGGAAGCAGTCAGAGTCATAATTCCCAGCCCGCCAATCTGAATCAAGGTCAGGATAATTAACTGCCCGGTCAAATTGAAGCCCGATGTGTTGACGGTTGTCAGCCCGGTTACGCATACAGCACTGGTAGAAGTGAATAATGCATCAATCCAGGAAAGTGGCCCGGCTTTGTGGGTGACGAACGGCATTTTAAGCAACACAGTACCCAGTAAAATTACTCCTATAAAGGAGAAAATGAAATACAGCTGACTTTTTTTAATCAATGATAAAGACATAATCAGTACAGATTTTAATTTGCAATTTCATTCAGCCTGAAAATAAATTCAGGATGCCTCAGTTTAAATTAACCCTGCTGAAGTTAAAAATATCTTCATTCGCGAGATATTCAATCTCAGAAATGGTTCCATTTCGGGTAACTGACCCGGCACAGCTCTCACCACGCCCTCTGGCATCAAGCTTGCTGTAGGGTTTATGTACGTGTCCCACCAGCGAAACATCCAGCCTGCCGTCTTTCAACATTCTGACCACTTCATTCTGTCCAAACAGCCGGTGCCTGATTCGCAGCAGCGGATGGTCCTCTATAATCGGATAATGGTTTATCAGAACGCGTGGTCTGACTTTTTCTGCCGGGCAGCTTTCCTGCAGAAATTTAACTGAATCAGGCTTCATAAACCCCCATGAACATAATAGATTTGAGGGCCAGCTGCAGTTGATAAGGTAAAAATCAAGTTCACCATATGTCCGCTTTAACGGCATGTCATCAAATTCAAAGTTGTTCCTCGTCAGCCATTTGACCATCTCTTTCATTGCATTTACGCATTTCAAACGCCTGACATAGTAATCGTGATTGCCGGGAATATACAGCACCGGAATGTCTGAATCCCGCAGCGGCTGCAGTATAGGCCTTACTTTATCAAATTCGCCAGGCTGACCGGTAGAGGTCAAGTCACCAGTACATATTGCCAGATCCGGCTTATTATCCAGGATATAGCTTACGGCAAGCTCCAGCTTGCTCAAATCATGCCGGAAGCGACGGCGATAGCGGTAGTTGAATACCCCTACCCAGCGCTTGTCAATATATGCCATCCAGTCCTCAGCCGAGCCTCCGGCATGCGGATCGGAAAAATGAATTATTTTCACTGTCTTCCCCTAATTTGAGCTTAAGCGACTTCCGATGCCGCGAATTTATCACAAAATTCTTTTATATATTTATTTAAGTCCGCTGCAGGTTAAATTAACCCGGCAGCAAAAGTAATCTTAAAAGACTTCTTTAACGGCGCAAATATACTCCCAAAAAGACAATTTATCAATATTCTGCCTGTTATTTACTTATGTTGCAGGAAAATGAAGTGTGAAAAGTGTATAGAGAAAAAAGTTATCTGGCTGCCTTTTTAAACGAGGAAAGGTCTCCAAACCTTCTGCGAAGTTTTTTTTGTTCGCTTGGGCTGGAGTTGTGTAATTTGTGTTTGAAATAGTTGTATTCGAAGTTACTAATTTCTTTTTTCCAGAAGCCGTCAGGCGCATTTCTGGCTGTGTATCTGGTAAAATTACCGGTGTGCAGACAGTAGTAAAAGTAAATGTGACTCAACCTTAACTTTTTCTGGACGCGTTTCACAAACCTGGCAAAATGGACAAAACTCATATCGTCGACTTTGAGCCTGACTATTTCATTGTTAAAAGGGTTTTGAGCTGTAATGACACCATTGCTTATAGAAGAGATTTTAGCGATTTTTCTGCCGGGCAGCTCGACCACGGTTCCGGCAAGTTTTGATTCGCTGTCATAAAGTAAATTATACATTGCACGAGCCCTGCTGAACGCTTTTGACAGTTCTTTTCCGTAGGCGGCAAATGATTTTGCTTCACGTTGCTCATCAGAAGTGGCTCCAGTGATCTTTGAGGGCTCATCCATTGCTTTTTTGAACATTTTTTCTGCAGCCAGGTAATCTTTGCCCCGGCTGTACTGGACGAATTTATATGCCATCTCAGAACGTTGTCTGTTCAAGCTGTCAACGTAACGCTTGATTTTAGCCTCAGCAGCTTTTTTAGCGGCTGCAGCTTTGCTTTCGCGTTCGCGTCTGGCAGCGTCCTCGCGACGGCGGGCTTCGGCTTTGCGCTGCTGTTCGGCAAGCTTTTTCTGCTCCTGACGTTCGCGGTTTTTCGCTTCAGCCAGTTGTCTGGTGCGCAGTTTTTTTCTCGCTGGTATAACCCGCAGTTCTTCATCAAGCGGGACATAAATTCTCAGCAAATCTTTCAACTTTGCCTTTTCCTGTTCACCTTTTGCAATTGGATATTTTAACAGAAAAGCATCAACTTTTTTAAGAAATTCACTTTTTTTATCACGATTTTTGCTGAAAGAAAGCAAAATACCGTCAAGCTCCCGAATATAGGTGCGTTCAGGTTTGTCGTCTCTGGCCGTCCTGTGAATGCCCCAGCCGATTATATCGCCAGGCTTTTTTTCCAGCATCGGCAGAATATAGTACCAGCCAGCGAAACCGCCGCCGCCTACAATAAGCAGCAGAATGAAAACAATTAACCACAACTTCCCTTTCGAGCCGCCGCCTTCATCATCAACACCTCCGGCGAAGAGCATGCCGCTTGAGGTTGTTGTTGTGGCAGTATATAAAGGACGTAATGAGCCTGTAGTGGTAGTTGGCAGCTCAAGCTGAAACGGTTGACTTTCGCTGGAGGCGGCATTACCGTCTTTGCCAGTAACCGCCGCCCTTGAAACACTGCGGGTTCTGGTCGTAAAAACTTTTGGTACCGATAAAGTTGAAGGCAGTTTACCGCGACGGAACATTCTGAGGTCTTCAACCAGTTCTTCAGCATCCTGATAGCGTTCATTGACATTTTTCTTCATCATTTTGACAATGATATGGCTGATTGCTTCCGGTACTTTCGGATTTACGAGATGCGGGGGGACCAAGGTCGCTTCAAGGTGCTTGCGGGCAATCTCATTGGCAGTTCGTCCTTCGTAAGGAAACCGGCCGGTTACAAGGTGAAAAAAGGTTGCTCCGAGGCTGTAAATGTCACTGCGAACATCCATTGGAGCCCCCGTTAGATGTTCTGGGCTGATATACTGCGGGGTTCCCATTATTTCATCGTCATCGTCATCCTCATTGTCCCCCGCAACCTTTGACAGCCCCAGATCAGCCAGCTTTGCCCGACCGTTTTTTGTCAGCATAATGTTATCGGGTTTGATATCACGGTGAATGAGCTTCTGTTCTTTCCACGCGCAGTCAAGGGCTTCCGCAATCTGCTGAATAATGGTTACGGCTTTGTCGGTGGCAATTACTTTATCCCGCTTTAAAACAGCTTTCATGGTTTCGCCGTCAATATATTCCATCGCAAAGTAAAAAACGCCTTCATCTTCATTGACGGCATAGGCCTGAACAATATGGGGATGATTCAGTTTGGCGGCAGAACGGGCTTCTTTGATGAAATTTACGACAAATTCGGGATTATTTGCATAGTTTTCCTGTAGAATCTTCAGACCGGCCGGCCGGTCAAGAGATATCTGGTGTGCCAGATAGACCACCCCCATGCCGCCGCGGCCAATTTCTTCAAGAATAATAAAATCGCCAATTACCGAACCCGTGGCAAATCTGGAACGAGGCACCGTTACGACCTCATCGCAATGGCCGCACTGCACGTCCTCTCCTAGCTGTGAATTGTCAACCGCAACTACGCCGCGGCAAAATGGACACTGAAATCGCATGAACCGTTCTGTTTCCCGGGTTTGAGCTTAAAAGCAGCAGATATATAATAAAGCTGCACATTATTATATAACCTCAAGTTAAGCCAAAATTCAAGCTTTAAATTGCAAAAAAAATAAACAGACTAAGGATACCGGGGGCCAAGGCCCCCCGCGGAACCAAAGTCTTTTATTCCTTAATCTTCCAGTCAAGAGCGCCAACCGGACATTCGGAAATACATTTTCCGCAGTCTTTACAGCTTATCGGCAGTTGCTGACCGAATGCAGTTTCAACTTTGGTGCTGAAGCCGCGCTGTTTGGCACTTAACAAGTTGGCATTTACCACTTCTTTACAGACTTTGACACAAATGCCACATTTTATACACTTGTTGCGGTCATGGATTATAACCGGATGGCGGTTGTCATAGCCGGATTTTATTTTTTCGCCTTTTATTGCTTCCGGGCTGGCAGCGTATTCTTCAGAGAATTTTTTCAGTTTACAATCCCCTTTCGCAGTGCAGCTGCATTCGATACAGCGTTCGCCTTCAGCCATCATTTTCTCTCTGGGCAGAGTTTCACAAACTTCCTTGAAAGTTGTTTTACGCTCATCAAGCGGAATAAACTCTAAAGCTACCCGCGGTTCTTCTGATACATCAGAGCGGAGGTATACCAGATCCTCATCAGCCAGACTGCGCCAGTGACCACGGGACACGTTAATCTGATATTCAGGTTCATGTTTGCTTCCAGTAAGAAAATCGACAATGCCCAGGGCTATCTTGCGGCCGCCGGCTACACCTTCTACCACTGTTGCGGCACCGGTAACACAGTCGCCAGCCGCAAAAACATTTTCTTCGAGGTGATAAGTATCTTCACAGACGTCGATATCACCCCACTTATTAGTGCGCAGGTCTGTCGGAGCGTCAGTTTTCTGGCCGATTGCCGCAATGACACAGTCGGCTTCAACGTCATACTCACTGCCTTCTATTGGCACCGGACGGCGTCTGCCCGAGGCATCGGGTTCTCCGAGTTCCATTTTGATACAGGTCATTATCAGCTTTTCAGCAGCTTTACGAAGCTTGACCGGAGCGGTGAGGAAGCTGAACTTTACGCCCTCTTCCCTGGCCTCGTCAATTTCAATCTGCTCTGCGGGCATTTCCGCTTCTGTACGGCGATAGAAACAGTTTACATCGGGGCTGCCCAGCCGCACAGAAGTACGTACGCAGTCCATCGCTGTATTGCCGCCGCCGACAACGATTACTTTGCCAGGGTTGTCCCCAGACCAGTCCGCCAGAGCAATTTTTTCCAGCCATTCAATTCCCTGAACTGCAAATTCTTCGCCTTCGCAGCGCATGGAACCAGGCTTCCAGCAGCCGATGGTGACAGCAATTGCGTCAAAATTATCTTTGAGCTCCTGCATGCTCAAATTGTCTCCAAGCTTGCGGTTGCACTCAAAAGTGATGCCCATCTTTGTGAAATGGGCCAGTTCAGTATCCAGGATCGCCTTGGGCAGCCGGTATTCAGGAATACCGTAACGCAACATACCGCCGGGTTTGGGCATTTTGTCATAAACTACTGATTCAATGCCGTTACGGCGCAGATAATAAGCTGTTGACAGTCCGGCAGGACCCGCACCCACTACAGCAACTTTTTTGCCGGTAAGCGGCGGCAGTTCTTCCATGTATGATTTATAGTACATGTCAGCCGCAAGGCGCTTGAAATCGTTAATGGCTACCGGTTTTCCAGTAACGTTTTTGCGACAGTCCTTTTCGCAAAAACGTGGACAGACCCGGCCGATGCTCATTGGCAGCGGAATACGTTCCTTTATGATTTTCAAAGATTCCAGAAAGTCACCTTTCCGGCCGGCACGGACGTATTCTTCGACATTTGCATGAGCCGGACAGGCAACGGTGCAGGGGGCCTCACAGTCCCCGGCATGTTCAGAAAGCAGCAGTTCAAGAGCGGTTTTGCGCATGTCGCTGACTTCATCAGAGGAAGACTCAATCTCCTGGCCGTCAATGGGGCAGGAAGAACACGACGGTAGAAAACGCCCGGTTTTTACGTCTTTGACCACACAGACAAAACATGAAGTGGTCCTTGAAACTTTCTGATTGTAGCATAACGTTGGAATCTGTATGCCGTTTTCTTCGGCAATCTGCAATATTGTCTTGGTTGAGTCGGCAACAATCTCTTTGCCGTCCAGCTTTATTTTAATCTTACTCACTGTAGAAGCCCTCGCCTTTTTTTACCCGGAAAATAGTGTTTTTGGGACAAACTTCGATACAAGTGTTGCAGCGGGTGCACTTGTTGTTGTCAATTATAAAATCGTCGCTGACCGCGTCTACTGGACAGTTCTTGATGCAGAGTTTACACTTAATGCAGTTTGACTGTTCAAGCTTTACATCCACCAGAGCATTACAGATCAACGCCTCACACTGATGCTTCAATACATGTGCTTCGTATTCATTGCGAAAATACCGCAGTGTGGCAAGGACCGGATTTGGTGCTGTCTGTCCAAGACCGCATAGAGAGCCCTTGCGAATTTTATTTCCCATGTCCTCAAGAAAGTCCAGGTCCTCAGGAACACCATTGCCGCCGACAATGCGCTCAAGGGTTTCAAACATGCGCTTGGTACCGATTCGGCAGAAAGTACACTTGCCGCAGGATTCACGATGGGTGAAATCAAGAAAATAACGGGCAGTTTCAACCATGCAGCGGTTTTTTCCAATTACAATCATGCCCCCGGACCCCATAATCGCGCCCAGTGAACGCAGTGAATCATAATCAACCGGGGTATCAAAAAGTTCTACCGGAATACAGCCGCCTGAAGGGCCGCCGGTTTGTACGGCTTTGACATTTTCAGGGTCCGCACCACCGATTTCAAATACAATTTCAGCCAGTGTCGTTCCCATCGGAACCTCCACCAGCCCCGGATATTTCAGGTCGCCAGCCAGCGCAAAAAGTTTGGTTCCTTTACTGCCTTCGGTACCGGTTTCGGCATATTTTTCGCCACCTTCAGCAATTATTAGCGGGACATTGCCGAATGTCTCGACATTGTTGATCATTGTTGGCCACTCTTTCCAGCCGCTGTCGGTCGGGAAAGGGGGACGGAAGCGGGGAGTGCCACGTTTGCCTTCCAGAGAGTGAATCAGCGCGGTTTCCTCTCCGCAGACGAAGGCACCGGCCCCTTCCTTGACAATAATTTCCAGGCTGCGGCCGTTAAGGTCATTGAGCTTTCTGGCATAAATCTGCTCGATTGCTATCTGCAAGTGCTTAATAGCCAGCGGGTACTCTGCTCTGCAGTAAATAAATATTTTAGTCGCGCCAGTAGCGTAAGCTGCAATCAACATGCCTTCAAGCACCTGATGCGGGACACTTTCCATTAGTGACCGGTCCATAAACGCACCCGGGTCACCTTCGTCGGCGTTGCAGATGAGAATTTTCTGCTCTGCTTTTTTCGCTGCCAGAAAACCCCACTTCATGCCAGTAGGAAATCCGCCACCGCCGCGACCCCGCAGTCCTGATTTTTTTACTTCACCAACCACTTCATCAGGCTGCATGGCAAGAGCATTACAAAGCCCTTCATAGCCGCCGTTTGCAACGTATTCATCATAGGAGGTCGGGCAGATTCTGCCGGCCAGACGGATTACCTTGTGGAGCTCCTTGGCCTTGCGTCCTTCAGGAACTGAAAAACGCCCTTCAGAACTCAGAGAAAGCAGATTGGCTACGCCTTTTTCCGTGGCGGGTACATGAGAAAAACTAACCACGCCGTCAACAGTTTCTATATCAACCAGTGGTTCGGCATAGCAATGACCAATACAGCCGACTTCTTCTACAGGGATATTTCCGGCATTTTTTTTGATCAGTTCGAGAACTTCATCAGCTCCGGCAGCAATGCCGCAGGAGGCAGTTCCGACACGAATTCTGGTAATTTTATCGCTTATATTCATTTTGCCCTGTACTCCCGAAGAATTTTTACAGTTCCCTTGCGGTCAAGGTTGCCGTAAACTTTGCCGTTTATACTCAGAACGGGTGCCAGGCTGCAACAGCCCAGACAAGCTACGGTCTCAAGAGAAAACAGGCCTTTTTCGTCAGTTTCGCCGTCATTAATTCCAAGTTCAGTGGAAATCCAGTCCAGTATCAGAGTGCTTCCCTTTATATGACAGGCGGTGCCGTCACAAACACAAATATGGAATTTACCGGGCTTATTACGTTTAAACTGCGCATAAAAACTCAGCACCCCTTCAACCTCAACTATTGGCAGGCTGAAATAAGCAGCCACTGCCTTTATGCTCTCATCGGAGACGTAGCCTTCCGACGCCTGGACCGCCTGCAACCCTTTTATCAGGTTACTCGGGTCTTTGTCTATCTTTTTCAGATAATCATAATGTTCTTGCATTCAAACAACCTCCATACCGCAGAGCCGGTCAGTACTCTGCATTTTCAAATCCATACCAAATATTTATCCAGTCTGGCGCTTCTCTCTGTTTCCAGCCCACTCAAAGCTTCATTTGCTTATGTTGCCAAGACTGTGTATCTATTTATAATAGAAAACATAATATAGCATTTTGTTTGCAATTTGGCAAAGGTTTATTGCAATTAAGAAAAATATTTAATTTCGCTGAAAGATAAGGCTTGAAATCAACGCTACTAAAAAATATAGTAAACAAGGTTCAATCGGCTTTAAAACAATACAACTTATTGAACAGGAATGAGAATTTTGCATTTATTAAAATCCCTTCTGCTGGTGGCAGTTATTAATGCGGCAATGAATCTAAGTGCCGCCGTAGGTTATGATCGTGCGCTTAGAGTTGCCAAAGGCAATGTGAACATTGCTGATGTTGTCGGCAATGAAAAAGCTTTCAGGCGGGTTGCATTCACGGTTGCTACTTCCAACCCGAAGCTGAACGTCTCTATAAACCCGATGCCTTTTGCAGCGGCTTTTGCAGCCCTCAAGGCCGGTAAAGTCCAAATCGTTGTTACTGATCGCCTGCCTTCCAGGAGCCAGCGACAGAAAGAGGGCATCAGGTGTTTTCGTTATGCGATTGATCCGGTACTGTTTGTAGTTAAAACTGATAACCCGCTGGACAATATCTCTATTTCCGACCTGCAAAAGATATTTAACGAGGATATTCTTTCCTGGGAACCTTTTACCAAACAGGGGTATATGATTCACCTGGCGGGCACTCATGACAATTGTCCGGGGTTCAGGGCTCTTAACCAGGTAGTGCTGAAAAACAGGAAAATCAAAGCCAAGTATTACAAACTTGAAAAGGCTTCGGAGCTGGTGATACTGACAACCGCTTCTAAGCACATGCTCGGTTTCTGCGGCTTTATTTCGCCTGGAGTCCAGGTGAAACTGCTAAAAGTTGACGGAGTGGAACCGACAATCAAAAATATTATGAGCGGTAAATACCGTCCAAGCGTCAGTTACTATGTATGTTTAAATGAGAAGTCTGGAAAAACTGCTTATGCCATCGCCGGGATGCTCGGGACATCCAGGGTCAGGGAGCTTATGCAGCAGATCGGGTATCTGCCTGCTTCAATTTCCAGATAACAATTTAACTGCACTATACAGTTTTCAGGGCCTTTAACATTATTAACTTCAGGTTAAAGGCTTGACGACATGTTTCAGGAGGAGTTTTCGAGAGAGGAATTTACTTATTCATGGGGAAGAGAAAGCGTAAAAAAGGCCTGGCGGCAGCTGTGCTTGAATATTTACCTCTGCATGTTTTATATTTAACATTCAGAAGCCTGCCATTAAAATCAGCAATAAACCTGTCAAACTGTATTGCCGGGCTGGCTTTCAGGTTTGACTGCAAACACCGCAGAAGAGCAGTCCAGCATCTGCTTCACGCCGGTATAACTGAAGATTCGGAACAAGCTGAAGCAATAGCACTCAGATCGTATCAGCAATTCAGTATGCTGGTTGTTGAACTGTGTAAATTCGACCAGATTGTCCCACTGGGCAGCATTTCTGAAAGAATCAGCGCCAGTGCTCTGCATCCTGAGTTTCAGGATGAAATTGATGAGGCCTTGAAAAAGCCATTGATCTTAGTGTCAGCTCACTACGGGAACTGGGAACTTGCCGGTATTTTTTATCACAAAAGATACAAGCATGATATAATATCAGTCATGCGCCCTTTTCAGAATCCTTTTCTGTCAAAGCTGGTGCAGAAACTGCGTCAGGCTGAAGGGCATCAGAGCGTTGATAAAAACGGCAGCATAAGGGTTCTCCTGAAAAGTCTTAAACAGGGCAAAAGTATTGCGATTCTTGCGGATCAGCACGCCAGCAGCGGCGAGGGCGTTGAATCACTATTTTTCGGGCAGCCGTGCAGGACTCATTTTTCCCCGGCTTTGTTGCACCTCAAGACCGGAATTCCAATTCTGGTTTCGGTAACTCGGCGGGTTGACAATAACTTCAACTTCGAGTATGTTCTAGACCGTCCGATCAGTTATACCCCTACCGGCAATAAGGAGGCGGACATCAAGGCTGTTACCCAGCTTTACACCAGCTCACTGGAGCGGTTGATTCAGCAACAGCCTGAGCAGTGGCTCTGGTCACATCGCAGGTGGCTCAATATAAATAGAAAATCTGCCCGCCAGACTTAAAAGATATTAAACTTATTCGAAAATAAAAAACGATCAGGAATAATCAATGAGAGATATCAGAAAATTACCGTTAGATAAAATTACCGTATCGCCCTCAATCCTTGCAGCGGATTTCGGAGCCCTGAATGCAGATATAAAGCGGGTTACCGATGCGGGTGCCGATTTGCTGCATCTGGATGTGATGGACGGGCACTTTGTGCCGAACTTAACAATGGGACCGCCATTAATCAAGGCTATACGTCAGCAAAGTGATTTGATTTTCGACACTCATTTGATGATTACCGACCCCCTTACTTATGTCCCGATTTTTATTGGGGCAGGTGCTGATCACATTACTTTTCATGTAGAGGCTGACTGCGACCCGCAGGCTGTGATTGATGAGATTAAGAAGCAGGGCGCTACAGCTGGAATTTCATTGAAGCCTGGAACTCCTGCAGAAGAAGTTTTTCCCTATCTGGATCGAATTGAACTTGTACTGGTGATGACAGTAGAGCCTGGTTTTGGCGGCCAGAGTTTCATGCAGGATATGATGCCGAAGGTGAAGGCAATACGCGATGAAATTAAACGGCGTGGACTTAAAGTTCATATTGAGGTTGACGGGGGCATAGCTTCAGATACGGTTGAAACTGCAGCAAAGGCCGGCGCTAACATGATGGTGGCTGGGACCAGTGTATTCAGAAATCCGGCAGGTGCTTTAAAAGCGATTTCAGAACTGCATTCAGCTTCCAGGTATCTTTCGTAAAAAATGATTTAGAGAGCTTTTTCGAACAGGAAAAAAATAACGGTCGCGGTCAGTGCCAGTGAAATCAAGGTACCCCCCGCGACCATGTTTTTATGCAGATATTTGCGACGATGAAACATATAGATCGGAAAAGTGACGGGCCACAGCAGAATAAAAGCGATCAGCCAGGCCAGCGGTAAACTGCCCGATATGTTAGGATGCAGTGAACGTGCCATATTAACTTCAACTGCGGCGGCGATTGCAGTGCCGAGAAGGGTTATGCCGACATAGAAGGAAACCATGAATAACGAAATTGAAGCTTCAGGTAAAAGCGGCAGTGTAAACCAGATCAGTAAGGTTGCCATTACTGGAAGTACTACCAGTAGAAAACTGAGATCTCTGGTACGGCTGAAGTGCATATCGCACCCATGATCCGTTAGAAATACTCCATTTATATTATCGTGCAATTTACGCATTTCTTTCTTCTCTTCAGTTAACAGGCTCACTTCATTTCGGGGGTGAGTTTCATTATGATTAAACACATTAAAATGCAGAACATGACTGGGGTCTACGCAATTTGACTTTTTTTCAGTCGATTCTGCTCTCATCTTCAAGTACCGTCTGAATCCCTTCGGTCTCAATTAACATATAGACAAAAAGAAAGGATTTATTGTTCTGTGATCAATTAACTAAATATTAACAAATTATTAATATTCGAACAGCAAATAATTTTTATGCTGCCAAAATCGGCCTGAACCGAGACTGCAGCTGTAAAAGTTTTCAAAAGACAATGCTTTTCAGCCAGAAGGAAGCAGCCGTAACTGTCACCAGCAATGAGATGAAAACCCCCGCAATTACATTGTTTTTCAGCAAGTACACTCGCCGGTGAAACATGTACATTGGAAAAGTCAGAGGCCAGAGCAGAATAAAAGCTGTCAACCATGCTACAGACGAAGTTAAAGATATTTCCGGCTGATTTACTCTGGCCAGGTTTAACTCAACTGCGGCCAGAACAGCTGTGCTGAGAATTGTCGTGGTAATGTAACCGTAAATCAACATGACAAGCGAAACCTTGTTCAAAAGCAATGGCATTGCAAGCCAGGCGAATATTGTTATAATCACGGGTAAAGCGACAAGCAGTATGCTGAAGTCCTGAGGTCTGCAGAAGTGCATTTTATTACGCGGATCCAGGCTGTAATTAATATCAAGACTGGTTATTCTTCTACTATTGATATACCATTCCCAGCCGCATTTTGGGCAAATAACGGTATTATTGCTGCATTTTGAAGATACTCTATTTCCGCAGTTGGCACATTTAACTCTTTTTGTACTCATCGCAGCCGCCTCTTGATAATGAGAAATTGAATTTTTGAATAAATCATTGCAATCACAACCTACCTGTAAAATATTAGACATAAAATTATTTTCAGAAGTTCGATTTTTGTAGTACTTTTTATGTAAAAATGTTTTATACCAATATGTTATAGCAACAATTATCTGGAAAGTGTTTATTGTCAAAGGAAAATAAAAAAACATAGAAAACTGTTTTTTTTATAGAATTTTTGAAAAAAGAAGGTGGGGCTGCTCTATAAAAAAAAATGGAGCGAGTGAACGGACTCGAACCGTCGACAATCACGTTGGCAACGTGATGCTCTACCAACTGAGCTACACTCGCTTAAGCGGTTTCCGCAGTAAAAAATGGAGCGAGTGAACGGACTCGAACCGTCGACAATCACGTTGGCAACGTGATGCTCTACCAACTGAGCTACACTCGCGTATCAAAAACTGCGGCTTTCAAGAAAAATGGAGCGAGTGAACGGACTTGAACCGTCGACAATCACGTTGGCAACGTGATGCTCTACCAACTGAGCTACACTCGCTCGAGAAAGCGGTTACTATCATACTATAAAAATGACTAAAAACAACTCTAAAAACAAAAAAAAATAGATTTTTGTCTGAATTATAAGCTGTTCAGGACAGTTCCTGATTTACAAGCTTCCCTTGGTGGAAAGGACTCCTTTTACCCGGCTGTCAACAGTAACCGCCTGATCGAGAGCTTTGGCAAAGGCCTTGAAAACGGCCTCGAAGCAGTGGTGAACCTCTTCGCCGCGCAGTAAATCGATGTGCAGGTTCATGCCGGCGCTGTTTACCAGGGCTTGAAAAAATTCATGGAACAGCCGGCAATCCAGGTCCTTAATCATCGGAGCGGGAGGAGCCATATTGTATACCATATAGGAGCGTCCGGACAGATCCAGTGCAATCTGTGCAAGGGCCTCATCCATCGGCAGCAGGCAAGATCCGTAACGGCGGATGCCGGCCTTGTCTTTAAGGGCGTCAACCAGAGCTTTGCCCAGAGTCAGTCCCAGATCTTCCATGGTATGGTGATAATCAATATGGATATCACCTGCAGCTTTTACTTCAAGGTCAAAAAAGCCGTGTCTGGAAAACAGTTCCAGCATATGATCCATAAACGGAACTCCGGTGTCAATAGAGCTTTTTCCGGTTCCGTCAAGTCCCAGTTTAATTTTGATATCAGTTTCTCTTGTGGTTCTAACCACTTCCGCGATGCGTTGTTGAGTCATTTTTCGCCTCCAGATGAATCAGCTGTGGTAATAGTTCAGGTTTAATGTATATTAAATCAGCAGAATTGCTAATCGATTTAGCTTTGCTGCAAAGATTATTCGGTGTTATGGTTTCTTTCAAGCTTAAAATACATTTTTACGTATTTAAAGTCTAGTCGCAATTTACGTCTTATCGTAAACTGGAAATCCTCTGGGAGAGTACCAAGTGAATTTTTTTGATAAGGAAAAGCTTGCCTGTGTGGCCACAAATACGGTAAAACCGTGTCTGGGCGCCTTTTTATTGCTGCTGGCGTTCTTTACTTTTATGAAAGCTACCTGCTCAGGTCCTGCAATGGTATTTTTTTATGTGCCGTTTTCCTTTCTATGCGCAATACTTGGTGGCGCTCTTTTGTTTCCGATTTGGAGTGAAAAGTTTGCCAACAGGCTCATGATGCCAAAATACTATATGAAAACCACTCCAGATCAACTGTCACCAATTCAAGGGCTTATTGGAAACCAGCACTTTGATGAAGCCGTTGAGCTTCTGGAGAAAATTCTAAAAAAAAGACCTTTCTGTCCAGCTGCCAATCTGCTGCTGGTTGAGATTTATCAGGATAAGTTGTCGCAGCCCAAGATTGCGCTTGAACTGATTGAGACCTATTTCCGTCGCAGGAAAGTACCGCCATTCAGCGAAAATGTAGAGCTGCTGCTGCGTTATTCGGACCTTTGCCTGGAGTTCGACAGGCTTGATTCCGCAGTACTGCTGCTGCGCTGTGAGGCGGCTCGAAAAGCATACTCGACTTCGGACAAACGGTTGATCAATAATCGTATCAAAAACCTGGAGTATAATTTACCTAAATGAACAACGAAAATCTAAAGCTGGTACTGAAAAACCTTGACTGGAAGAAAATTATTCTCACCCTGATCGGCATAGCCTGCCTCTGGAGCGGGGTATGTCAATTGAATCAGATCAGGGGGGTGAATGTGGGGATGGTCTTCAGGATTATAATTTCTATGGTATTTTTTGTCTGGGCGGCAATGTGTTTTGTCCTTGCTTATCTGCCAGGATTAACATCCGGGGCGGTTTCCAGCCTGCTCTGGAATACGGAAAAACTCAAGGCTCCTCCGGAAATTCTTTCTCCGATACAGGCCGCAATCAGCAGTGAAAACTATGAGCTGGCGCTTGATATCATAGAGAAAACCATGCAGTCCAATCCGGATTTGCCTGAAGTATGGCTGCTCAAGGTGACAGTATATCAGGATTTCCTGATGCATCCCGGTGAGGCGATTGATGCAATAGAGCAATATTTCCAGCGTGAAGAACTGCAACCATGCGAAAGCAATATCACCATGCTGCTGCGTTATACGGAATTGTGTGAAGATGACGGACAAAGCGAAACGGCGCTGATACTGCTGAAACATGAGGTTAAAAAAAGCGGCTACTCAAATGATCAGAAAAAACTGTTGAATAACCGAATTGAGTATTTAACCAGTATTTTCAGGGCTTGAGCGATATATACGAAGGTTATTTGGTGTATATTCAGGTGCTAGTTTTAAGCTTATTCTCATTTAATGTCATTCAAAAAATATCAAAAAAATTCGTAAAGCGACTTGATTATATATCAGCTATAATTAAATTATTCCCTTCAGGAGAAAGTGACTAATAAACTTTTAGTTAATAAATTTGCGTATTATGGGATATGGTGACTATTTAATGTTGACCGCAGTGGCAGATAATGCCAGGCGGGATGGCAAAAAGATATCGTTTTATTATCTCACTTCCAGAAAGAAGAAAGTTCAGACGAAAAAACATTCTAAACTGGAATTGCTGAGTAATAACCCGGATGTGGCTGAGATATTGATCGAATCCAGACCCAGGTTCTGTCTGCGTAGAATCTATCGTTCATTGAGCTTCAAAAGAAACTACATATATTTCCCTTTGCGCCGCTTTACGCGTTCTTACATGCAGCCGATTAAAGGGCAAAAAAACCATTTTAACCTGTTGAGCAACGGAAAGCACGGAATTAAAAAATTCTGTGAAAAAGCAGGAATTTCAATCCGTTCACTGCAGCCCAAAATTTTTCTTCGCCAAGAGGAGATTGATAAGGCAGACGCAATTCTCAGGGAAAATAAGCTGCAGGATAAGACTTATATAATAGTCGAAACAGGAACCCTGCTGCCTGATTCCAACAAGGCCTGGCCGGAAGAATACTGGGAATCCTTGTTTTACAAAATTAAAAAATTCTATCCCCAGTTCAAACTGGTACAGATATCTCCGGGACAGAAGAGCTTCTTTGGGGTTACAGACATTTCTGGGAAGACATCTTTCAGAGAAAGCCTGCGTTTTGTACAGCAGTCAGCTGCGACAATAACGACTGAAGGAGCACTGGTTCATGCTTCTGCGGCTTTTCATAAACCAAGTGTAGTGCTGGTTTCCAGGTGTATGGACCCCGGGCTGTCCACCTACCCGAGACATCAGCAGGTTTTTGTCAATAACGGCCTGCATTGTGCCGGGTGCGGGGCTTTTACTGAGTGTGACCATGACCGGCGCTGCATGAGAGGGATTTCTGCTGACCGGGTATTTAAAGCTGTAGAAAAGATGATCAAAGTAAATAATATTTACTGATCAAAGTCCAATAATACCATTACTTTAAGGAATGCAGTGACATTCAGCGCCGGAAAATCAAGCTTGTTTCCGGCGCAAAACAAAGACTAAAGGGTTTAAAACCTTGCTGAAGCTATTTTTCGGTCTTTTCTTCCTTGCGTCCCAGGATTTCTTCAATGAAAAACCGCGGCCGGGCTCGGACATCGTAATAAATCCGGCCGATGTATTCGCCAAGCAGCCCCATGCCGACCAGCTGGAAGCCTGAAATTATGAACAGAATCGCAAACAGGGTAAATACACCTTCAGCAGCCCATTGATCGCCCATGCAGATACGCAGGATAATAATAACAATACCCAGCAGAATTCCGAGCAGCGAAAGACTGCCGCCAATGAAACTCAATAACCGCAGCGGAAAAGTTGTCATGCAGGTCAGCAGGTTGAACTGCAGGTTTATCAGCTTCCAGAGCGAATATTTTGAGTCGCCGATACTGCGTTCATTATGGCCTACCGGGATTTCGCAGGTATAACGGGCAAAACTATTGCCCAGTACCGGTATAAAGGTACTGCGTTCATTGCACTGCAGCATTGCTTCAACAATATGGCGGCGATAAGCACGCAGCATACAACCGTAATCAGTCATATTTACGCCAGTCGCCAGCTGGGTCATTTTATTAACTATCTTTGAAGGAAGCTTGCGCAGAAAAGAATCCTGGCGGTTCTGCCGGACAGTGCCGATAACATCATAACCTTCTTCAGCTTTTTTGACCAGGCTGGGGATTTCCTCCGGCGGGTTCTGCAGATCGGCATCAATTGTCAGAACCAAATCACCACGGACGATTGAAAATCCGGCCAGGATAGCATTGTGCTGCCCGAAATTGCGATTCAGAAAGCAGGATATAACTTTGTCCTCGTTCTTTTCGGAAGCTTCGTGCATAATACTGGCGGTAGCGTCTTCACTGCCATCATCAACCAGTATCAACTCATAACGTTTGCCGGTAGTCTCCAGTGCCTTTAATGAGCGGTCAATCAACTCCTGAAGACAGCCTTCCTCATTGAACACCGGAACAACTACGGAAACAAAATTAACTTTATATTTTTCCAGATTTTTTTTCATAATACCTTTCTTCTCCGGGTACGCATAATTGCTATATTTAATGTTCTCGTGATTCTTGATCCCATTATTTTGTTTTACCGGCACCTTTGTTTATGATCCACACATAAAGCTTGCGAGCTTTGGATCTTTCAAAAGGCATATAGATTTCTTTATAATTCGGGTTGTCTAAAACATCCTTCGGAAAAACGTCCTTAAGCTCCTTTAAGTAGCGTTTTTTATTATAAGAGACAACTGCCACTTTGTTTTTGGCCTTGCTGAGAAACTCCTTCAGCTCACTGGCGTTGTCAATAACCGGTGCCGGGCTTGACAGTTCCATGTAAAAAATCATCTTCGGCGGCAGCTTTTTAAAGAAAACAATATTTCGGGCAGGAATATCAATCAATTCCGTTTTCATCTGCAGTGCAAACGGTTTTTCTGTTCTGAACATATCAAGAGACGGCCACTGTACGACAAAGAAGCCGCAGGTAATAATAGTTCCGCCAAGCAGTATTGCAGCAAACTTACCCGGCATGCCGGTAATACTCTGCAACCAGCGTTTATCGTGGCGCTCATCCAGAAACATCAATGTCAGGGTCAGGACTCCGAGCACCGGGGCGCTGGCAAGAGTAAACCAGGGCGGCCTGATACGCAGCAGACATGACCAGAGCGGCAGCAATATAATGCTGATGGTTTCAAGTGAAGCGGCGGTAATGACCACCCAGCGCATTATTTCAATAGTCATTGATTCCCAGCGCAAGTGGTTGTCAACACTGTTCAAAAAGCGGGAAATAATCAATACCAGAAACGGCATTATCGGCAGTATATAGTACCAGCGACGGGACCCGGAAGCAGAAAACAGGATGAAAATCAGGATTGACGCATAGGTCAGCCATTTATCACTGCTGCTGATTCGCTTCCAGCGGGTTGCCAGCCAGCCGACGGCTGCCGCTAAAAACAATACCCACGGAATCATTATCCTGGGAACCTGGTAAAAGTAACAGTAGAACGGTTCGTCATTATGGTCAAAAGACTGGAAGACACGCAGAATATTCTCCCGCCATACCAGCTGGAGGCCAGTCAGGTCACGAGGCGGAGTCGTATAAAACTCCGGCATTGGCGTTGTTGAAGCTACATGGAACGGCAGATAATATACTCCCAGCCCGATTACGGCAGCAAGAAAGTTGGAGAATTTCAGATGTTTTTTCCAGCGACCATTCATTAACAGATAAGGCGCGATAACCACAATCGGCATAACCAGAGCCGGGAGCCCCTTGGTCATTGCTCCAAGAAAGCAGATAAGGTAAAAAATCAGGTATGAGAAAAAGCCGGCCTTTTTTTCCCGGGCCAGAAACCACGCAACCGCCAGGATTATCGCTGCCAGGTTTGCCATATCGGCAGCAGCAACTCTGGCCCAGAAGATAAATCCGTAGCTGGAAAGCAGCAGCCAGCCGGCAGTTATGCCGACTTTGCGGTTGTAGAGCTTGGTGCCTACATATATCGTTCCATAGAGTCCTGCCAGCCCGGCAAGGGCACTAGGCAGCCTGATGATAAATTCATTGAGGATTCCGAATACATAGTATGCTCCGACAATGAACCAGTACGAGAGCAATGGCTTGTCAAAGTAGACCTCTCCATTGATTGCGGGGTGGAAAAAATCCTTGAAAAGAATCATTTCCCGGGCGATTTCAGCCCAGCGCTCTTCAGATGCCCATAACCCGTAATAGCCGAGACCTCCGAATAGAATAAAGACGGCAGCAACCCAGAAAACCAGTCCACTCCAGTCTTTTTTTACAGCTTGTTCCTGATTGTTTTCAGACATTTGCCATAACTTCTTTGATTGCGGTTACAACATCCTGCACGTCGTTTTCGGTCATTGCCGGAAATAACGGCAGCGAACAAATGCGGTCGCTGTTCCATTCAGTAGCAGGCAGCATACCGGGTTTAAAGCCCATGACTTCGCGGTAGTATTTCTGTAGATGATTAGCCCTGAAATGAATTCCGGAGCCAATGTTCTTTTCTTTAAGTTTGAGCATGAAGTCATCCCGGCTGATTTTATCGGAAGCGACCCTCACTATAAACAGGTGCCAGGCATGCTTGAAATCATAACCGGCAGGATCGCTCAGCGGCAGAATGTCATCAATGTCACTCAAAAGTTCACGGTACTGCATTGCCAGGGCAGTCCTTCTGGCGTTGATTTCGTCAATTCGCCGCAGCTGGGACAGGCCGAGAGCGGCGCAAATATCAGTCAAATTATATTTGAAACCCGGGGCAAGTACTTCAGCTTGAGGCGAACGCCCTTTATTCTGACGGTCAAACGCGTCTACGCCCAGGCCGTGAAATTTATACATTTTTATTTTATTGAGTAATTCTTCATCATCAGTGACAATCATGCCGCCTTCGCCGCAGGTTATATTCTTGATGGCGTGAAACGAATAAACAGCTGTATTGTCCTGACCGATGTGGCGGCCTTTATAAAAAGTACCGAGCGCATGAGCCGCATCTTCAATTATCGGAATGCCGTGCTTATCGGCAACAGCCTGAATACCGTCAAGGTCAACGGGTACTCCAGTATAATGTACCGGAATTATGGCCTTGGTGCGTTCGGTGACACACGCTTCAATCGTCTCCGGAGTGACCAGCATGGTATCGCGATCGATCTCAGCAAATACAGGAGTAGCGCCGCAGAGAGTTATAAGGTTAGTTGTTGATACCCAGGTAAGCGACGGGGTGATGACTTCATCCCCCGGGCCGATGCCCAGCGACTTTAACAGAATATGCATTCCGCCGGTAGCTGAAGCCAGCGAAACGCCGAACCTGCCGCCGGTGTATTTGCAGATCTCTTCTTCAAACTCGACATTTTTAGGCCCGTTAGTCAACCATCCGGACTTCAAAACTCCAACAACCTCCTGAATGTCATTATCTGTAACTACCGGTCTGGTAAACGGTAGAAATTCACTTCTCATTTAGATCACCTCGGATTTTTAGAAAATCATACAAGTATTAAAAGATTTAAAATATTGCACTTTTCCGAAAATTCAATTAAAACGGGGAATAACCTGCAGTTATGTACCTGAAAATCGGCTTGGAGCAACTGCTTTCTGCAGAATTATCTCATAATAATGTCTCTCCTCAGCTATAAGTTTTAAAGTTGAAGCACTACCTTATGGTGGTAAAATCATAATGAATGCCGTTGCCGAAAGGAGTTTAAATGTGAATGACTTGATCTCTCAATTGAAAGCCAGACTGCCCGTGCTCTGGGTTAATAATTCCAAAAGGGCAGCTGCCGAGGCATTGAAATCCATAAAGTACACCTTTGATGATATTCTTGATGCCCAGGCAAGGCTGTACCGGTTTGCTCCACTACTGGCTGAACTTTTTGGAGAACTGGGTTCCACTGGCGGATTGATTGAATCAGACTTGCAGCCAGTTCCAGGGCTGAGGGACTATCTATGGGACAGGCATGGGGTTGCTTTTGATGGTGGAACAGTGCTGGTCAAAGCGGATCATTCACTGCCGGTTGCCGGCTCGGTAAAAGCCAGAGGCGGCATCTATGAGGTTCTGAAATTTGCTGAAATGCTGGCTCTGCATAATAACTTACTTTGCTGCAGTGACAATTATATCCGGCTGAGCAGGCCTGAATGCAGAGAGTTTTTCAGCAGCTATACAGTTTCAGTCGGCAGTACCGGCAACCTTGGTCTCAGTATTGGGATAATTGCTGCGGCGTTAGGATTCAGGACGCAAGTGCACATGTCTTTTGAAGCTAAAGAGTGGAAAAAGCACCGGCTGAGGCAGCATGGTGTGACGGTGATTGAGCATGAAACAGACTATACTTCCGCCGTTACTGCAGCCAGGGTGAATGCAGAAGAAGATCCTTTTAATTATTTTGTCGATGATGAAAACTCCATAGATCTGTTTCTGGGATACGCAGTCGCAGCGATACGGTTGAAGCATCAGCTCAGGGAACTGGGTATAAAAGTTAATGCCGGTAATCCGCTGTTTGTCTATCTGCCATGCGGTATCGGCGGAGCTCCCGGCGGTATTACTTTCGGTTTAAAACATGTTTTTGGCGATGCGGTGCACTGTTTCTTTGCGGAGCCGGTTGGTTCACCAAGTATGCTGCTGGGGCTGGCAACCGGCAGGCACGCTGCAGTCAGTGTATATGATATCGGATTGGACAACAGGACTGAAGCCGATGGACTGGCAGTTTCTGCCCCATCCGGATTTGTCGGTGAAATGCTTCAGCCTCTATTGAGTGGGGCTTATACTTTCCCGGAAGCGGATATGTTTGAATACTTGTATGCGGCCAGTGAAATTGAAGGTTTGAAGTTAGAGCCGTCGGCAACTGCCGCTTTTGCCGGCCCGGCCTGGCTGTTGACATCTGAAGCCGGCATTTCCTATTTGGAAAAGAACCGGTTGAGCGGCGGTGAGACAAAAATTACCCATATTTTATGGACTACCGGTGGCAGTTTTGTGCCCGATGATGAATTTTCGGAATTCATGCGGCGCGGCGCTAAAGGCGGTTTGCATTAAAAAGTACACCGGATTATTATACCAGTAAATCAATTCTAATGTTAAATTGCGTACGGGAGGCTTATTATGCCTGAAACTCCTGCCTGTTTTATTGATTCAGAAAAGGCTGCCGCAATGTCTGCTGCTGCTGTATTCAGCGAGACTGGAAGCTCAAAAGACGGATTATCCACGCTGGAAGCTGAAAAACGACTTGAAGAATTCGGCAGAAATGCCATTGAAGAGAAAAAGAGCAGTTCACTGCTGATGTTTTTAAAGTTTTTCTGGGGTCCTATCCCCTGGATGATTGAAGCTGCGGCAATACTCTCTCTGATTGCACACGACTGGAGCGACTTCGGCATTATCATGGTGATGCTGGTTTTCAATGCCCTGATCGGTTTCTGGGAGGAACACAAAGCAAGCAATGCGTTAGAAGCGCTGAAGAAAGGTCTGGCATTAAAAGCTCGCGCCTGCCGTGATGGTAAATGGGGTGAAATTCCCGCTGAAAATCTGGTGACTGGTGATATTATCAGGGTCAGACTGGGCGATGTCATTCCTGCGGACAGCAAACTGATTGAAGGGGAGTATCTGAGTGTTGACCAGGCTGCATTGACCGGGGAATCATTGCCGGTCAACAAAAAAAACGGAGATGTAATTTATTCCGGTTCTGTAGCCAAGCAGGGTGAAATGCAAGCTGTGGTGATAGCTACCGGCAGCAATACTTTCTTTGGGCGTACTGCCAGGCTGGTGGCCGGGGCGGGCAATATTTCACACTTCCAGCAGGCGGTAATGCGGGTTGGAAACTTTCTGATCGGTCTTTCCATCTTTTTATGCATCGTGCTTTCCGCTGTAGTGCTGTATCGTGAGCATATTGCCAGCGGGACTATCAATATTCAGGAACTGATGCGTCTGGCTAAGTTTGTGCTTATACTGGCAATTGCTTCTATCCCGGTCGCGATGCCGGCTGTATTGTCGGTGACCATGGCACTGGGAGCTCTGGCAATGTCCAGGCGCAAGGCGATTGTTGCCCGCTTGCAGTCCATCGAGGAAATGGCTGGAGTGGATATACTGTGCTCCGATAAAACCGGGACACTGACGAAAAATGAGCTCACTTTAGGTGAACCGCTGCTCTTTGAAGCGGATAACGCTGAAGAGTGCGTGCTCGGAGGAGCCCTGGCCAGCAAGGCTGAAAATAATGACGCTATTGATCTGGCAATTATAGATGGGCTTAAGGATAAAATTGTACTCAAGAAATATGAACAGCTTGATTTTATACCGTTTGATCCAGTGAGCAAGCGGACGCAGGCGACAGTAAAAAACTCTCAGGGTGAAACTGTATTTTACACTAAAGGTGCGCCGCAGGTAATTGTTGAAATGAGTGATTTAAGCGACAGGCTTAAAAAAGAGGCTGAAGCCAAAGTACAGCAGCTTGCCGAACATGGCTACCGCGCGCTTGGCGTCGCTGAATCAAAAGATAATCGTAATTGGCGATTACTTGGGATCATTCCGCTGTTTGATCCTCCACGTGACGATTCTGCGGAAACTATCCGGCAGGCAAAAGAGCATGGACTTGATGTAAAAATGGTTACCGGAGACGATGTCGCTATTGCTTCGGAAATTTCCGGAAAGCTTGGGATGGGGACCAGGATACAGGCTGCTGCTGACACTTTTAAGGACGTTGATCCGGAGAAGGTTCCGGACCAGCTGGCACAGTGTATTGAGCGGGCTGACGGCTTTGCCCGGGTCTTTCCTGAACACAAGTACGGTATTGTAAAGGCACTGCAGAAACGCGGACATATTGTGGCGATGACCGGCGACGGGGTAAACGATGCTCCAGCACTGAAGCAGGCAGATGCGGGGGTAGCGGTTTCCGGAGCTACCGACGCCGCTCGTGCGGCAGCAGCCCTGATTTTGACCGCTCCTGGTTTGAGCGTAATTATCAAGGCGATAGAAACTGCACGCAAGATTTTTGAACGCATGACCAGTTATACTGTCTATCGTATCGCAATGACAATAGATGTAATGGTTTTTGTTGTTCTGGCAATGTTGTTATTTCCAAAAGTTCCTGGTACTGAAATACTGTTCAGGCCCCTGACGCCCATAATGATTATTGTTCTCGCTTTGCTGGATGACATCCCGATAATGACCATTGCCTATGATAATGCCAAGGTGGCTAAAAACCCGGTACGCTGGCATATGGGCCGGGTGTTGAGTGTTTCCACTGCGCTGGGCGCCTTTTCCGTCATTCAGACCTTTGGTCTGCTTTTTGTCGGCATGATGTACATGAACCATGAACTGTTCGGCCAGATGATTAAACCGGAACACCTGCAGACCATGATATTTCTACAGTTGGTTGTCGGCGGGCACCTTATGCTGTTTGTGACCAGGGCCAAGAAACTGTTTTTCATACCACCGCTGCCGGATTCCAGACTATTCTGGGCCATTATCAGTACTCAGATATTTGCGGCTGTAATGTGTGGTTTCGGCTGGCTGGTGCCTAAGTTGTCATGGCAGCTGATCGGACTGGTCTGGCTGTATAATATTATCTGGATGTTTGTTCTGGACGTGGTAAAACTCACTGTTTACCGGCTGTTGGACCTGGATGCATTGCATCAGCGCGGCTTTATCAGCAGGCAGCGTTCCATACTGCATCATTATTCGCATCATCATCATTTACATCGACAAAAATGACATAATTGTATGTTTTTTCAATAAAAATCAAAAAATATCCGCCATTTAGTGCTTTTAGGGTTGATTTTTTATTGATTTGCATTTATATGCTATCAAATGCGAAATATTCATTAATTTTCAAATACGGAAAAAAATTAGCTATTATGAGGTTCATATGTCGCAACCTGAAATTATGACTATCGAAGAAGTTGCCTCTTACCTGCGTGTTTCAGAGCGCACAGTATATGACTGGGCCCAGAAAGGTGAAATTCCTTGTGGCAAACTAGGGACAGCCTGGCGTTTTAAACGCGGCGATATCGAGGCGTGGGTGGATAAGAGGCTTAATACCGGTGATCGTAAAAAGGGCGATTTTGTACCGATGCTTATTGAGAAAGTCCTGCTTCCAGGCAGGATTGTTGTTTTGGATGACGGGAACAAAGCAGATGTTTTGAATATGCTTATATCAATGCTTGCGGATACTCCGCAGGTGCGTTCCAAGGAGGATTTGACCAAGGGAATATATCACCGTGAACAGTTGATGAGTACTGGAATTGGCCTGGAGGTAGGAATTCCTCATGTCAGGCTGGGGTCGGTAAAGGATATTGTTATGGCTGCCGCGCTGGTGCGCAACGGGATTCCTGATTATGAAAGCCTTGATCACAAACCGGTTAAGCTGGTATTTATGATTGTGGCCAAACAGGACCAGCATGCGGAACATATTAAGCTGCTTTCTCAGCTGAGCTCAAGACTGAAGAGTGATGAGTTCCGTGAGCAGCTTACTGCCTGTACGGACAGCAAAACCTTCTATAATCTCCTAATGGGAAAATAAAAAATGGAACATCTTAACGAAAGTATACTGTTTATTCTTGGCCTTGGCGTCTTCGGAGGGATGCTTGGGGCCTGGTTTTTTCAAAAAATCCGGATTCCCCAAGTGGTGGGTTATATCGCAATAGGCCTTTTAATTGGCGAGGCAGGATTTAAAATTGTCAGGACCGAAGACATTCTTCACTTGAAAACCTTTAACCTTTTTGCCCTTGGCATAATAGGCTTTCTGGTTGGTGGAGAGCTCAAGCTGGATACTTTTCGCAAATATGCTCGTCAGTTCACCGCTATTCTTTTAGGAGAAGGACTGCTGGCATTTGTACTAGTCGGTTCTTTTTCATTTTTTGTGGTGTATGCGATTATCGGTAATTTTGCTGCCTCAATGGCGGCAGCAATCGTATTTGGCGCAATTGCTTCGGCAACCGATCCGGCTTCGACGATTGACGTTATCTGGGAATATCGTTCAAAAGGGGTTATGACAACAGCTATTATTGCGATTGTCGCCCTGGACGATGCCTTGGCGATGACTTTGTACGGCCTGGGTAACAGCAGCGCTCAGCTTCTGACTTCCAGTTCAGGTTCGCTGGCTGTTGCGGCAGGACATATCGCAATTGAACTGGTTGGTTCGCTGGTAGTAGGAGCGGTTGTTGCTTTTCTGCTTGGCTTTTTCCTGCGCTGGATGCCGCAGCCGGAGCGTGGCGCCAGTATCGCTGTGGGTATGATATTGCTGGTTATCAGTGTAGCTGTTGCCTGGAATATGGACGTGATTCTGGCGGCCATGATGATGGGATTTGTTTTGACCAACTTTGCGCCGCGGCGCAGTGAGGATCTTTTCAAGCTGATGCGCAGCTTTTCGATTCCGATTTATGTACTGTTCTTTGTACTGGTCGGGGCCAGGCTGGTCGTCGGCAAGATGCCGCTGTGGCTGTGGGGTATTGTCGGGGTTTATGTATTTGGCCGTACCTTGGGAAAAATGCTTGGAGCATACCTGGGGGCGCGTATGACCGGCAGTCCTCCGACTGTACGCAAGTATCTTGGTTTAGGACTGTTTGCTCAAGGTGGTGTGGCTATTGGTTTATCAATCATGGCGGCGGAGCATTTGGCAAATATCCACATTCATGGTGGTATGTCCATGGGCGATATGGTTATTTTTGTAGTAACTACAACTACACTTATAGTGCAGGTGCTCGGACCGCCATTTGTCAAGCTGGCGGTTAAGCTGGCAAATGAAGCCGGCCGGGATATCACTGAGCAGGATGTCATGGCTGCCATGAAAGTATCTGATGTTATTGACCGGGAACCAGTCATGGTGCAGGAAGGAGACTCTGTCCTGGCAGCAGTCGACTGCTTTACCGAACATGATCTGCTGATAACTCCGGTAGTTGACAAGGACAATAAAATTACTGGCATTCTTACCTTTGATGCCCTCAAGGATATCATTGGAGACCGGGATAACTGGGCCTGGCTGCTGGTTGCTGATATAATGCGGCCTATGCAGGACAGTACTACGCCCAATGCAATCCTGAAAGACGTTTATGATAAAATGCTTCAGGATAAAATAGACCAGATGCCGGTTGTTGCTGAAGAGGATCAAGGCAAACCAGTGGGTATGATTGATATTAGAACAATCAGGCTCAAGGTGCATGCTGAACTCCTAAAACGAGGAGATCAATCGGAAGTAGTCCAATCGCCGGCAACGGCTTAAAATATGCGCGGGCTTCCTCGGAAGCCCATTTTTTTTGTTTCAGAATATCCTGCTCAATTCAGGAAGTCTCGCAAAGCTCTGCCAGTAAAGTAAAGACTTACTGTAATTGCCTTAGTTAAGCAGGTATTGCTTAAGTTTTTTCTTGAGGTGGTTTAATATGTGTTTTCGACGTAATAATTTAACTATTAATTCTTTACCTGTTTAATGGCTGCTTTTATGAAAGAAAAAATAAGCCATATTTTAAGCCATATTTTAAGCTATTGTTTATAAAGTATGGAACATTTGTTTCAAAACATGGTCTATTTATTCAGAATGTTTCCTCTCTCTCCTCCTTTTGCTGAACCTCTCGTTCCCCAGCGAGAGGTTTTTTTTTGTTCATTTCAGTTTCAAATCAAAAACAGCGCTGCATCTTGGGCAGATATACAGCTTTTTGAATTTTCCAGCTTCTTTTCTGATCATGGTATGGAATCCGTCCTGATAACCGCATAGCGGACAAATCTTGAATTCCTTGCTGATTTCGACCTCATGTACTTCATAATCCATTGCAGTAACCTCCTTATTATTATCGATTCCTGATAAAAATATACAGCTTCGTCTTTTCCATTGCAAAATGAATATATGCAGGGTATTCGGGCATTAAAGTTAGTGCATACTTAATTGCTATTGTTTGCATTATGAAGATAATAATGTTTCAAGTAATTGATTTTGAGTCAGTAATGATGTTTAAAATATTAAAAATAACTTAAATTTGTCTCTATTGTTCAATAACCGAGGCAATTTCATTTTCAGAAGAAAGGTTTAAAAAGTATATTAGTGCTTATCATTCGAATATTCAGCAGGGCGGTTATGGGGTAGGCCGCAGCTTTTCTAACCAAATCAGGTAGTAACTGAATTAAAAAGTTTGAATTATGAGGAGAAAAAATGCCAGACAAGTATACCGAGTTGTTTATACATGAGCTGACTGAGACGAGCAATGCAACAGGAGCTCTGTTGCTTGCTGCTAAAAACTATGTTAATATTCGTCAATCCTGGTTGGATTGTAAAAGCTCAAGCTGGCGCTGGGGCTGGACTTCGGGAAAGCTGAGATTTGACCGCTCTACTACCAGAGCAAATATAGATGTAATGCGCCAGGTTGTTGAACTGCTTGAATCAGACCGTGAATCCAAAGATTTTAATTCTTTGCTCCAGACATTAAAAAAGTACAAAGACAGACTGTCCCCAGGCGGGCATGGCAGAAAGCTGCTGGAGGCCTACCTTGTTGTCACCCGCAAAAGACACTTATCCATGATTCCCCACAACTATACTTCCGGAACAGATTCTGTGGTTATGAACGGACAAATGTATACAAAAAGCTGGCCTGATCAAATAAGTGATACAGTAGAAGCATACCTTTATGAGACTGAGGACCAGCAACAGAGTCTGGTGGTAAAGAATTTACCTCAATCGAAACGGGAAAGTTTGAAGGTTGTGCGTGACAGGGCTCGACATGAGCTTAAAATATTCGAAAAAGTATACCGCAATCCAAAACTATATCCGCATGAACAGACAAGCGAGGTTGACACTTTTGAATATGTTGAACCGCATCCCGGTAAAATGATGGCGACTTCTGACGGCAAGGTAAAAAAAGTTGCTTGTTCGCTTTTGACTCCACCTGTTAGTGGAATCAGTCTGAAGCAATTTGCCTTGACTGACAAGTTTCAACAAGGTCGGGAAATCGTTTATTTCAAGATGTTCAGTTTTCTCAAAAAACTGCACAGAATGAAAATTGTGCATGGCGATTGTGACTGGAAAAGTGTTAAGATAATAAGCAGGGCTTATGATGTTTTCCTGATCAGCTACAATACTGCGCTGGAAGCTGAAGATCTTGACCGGAGTACCCGCCTCCGCAACTGGAATGACTTTCTGAAGGCTGACCTTGCTAAAGCAATAACAAATATTTTTAAGGCTGATCACTATGCCAGTCGGCAGCCGCGGTTTGACTATCACAGCATAAATGAACGCAACTTGAGATATATTGTAAAAACTTTTCAACTGGATTTCTGGGTGGGAAAACACGGGATTTATCGTGACTTCTTCAAATTTTTTATTGAACAGAGAGTGATGATTCACAACTTGATGAAGGCATGGCTTGGAGAAAATAAATGGGCGCATCCACGGCCGGATGTTTATCATAAAATGTTTGGGATTGACGACTGAATCGTAAAAAAATGGTTGAAGACTCAAAAGGCTCAAATACTTTTGAAGTATTTGAGCCTTAACTCATTATTTTTTATCCTGATCCCGGTTCAAACTCAAAGTCTTCCTGAAATCAGCTTTGCGGATGTTTACATTGAGTGAAGGCTTGGACCCGGGAAAATGTTTTGAAGGCATTTTGTATTTTATGCCAAGAACTTTTGACAACCGGTATTTGATGAAAGGTGGAGTTTCCGGATCTGCAAACACTGCTTCACAGTAATATCGCAGCAGCTTATGACGCCGGCAGTTTACCTTGAGGCTCCATTCTGCGGAGTGCCCTACGATCCAGTCTCTGATTCTTGACCGGGTACCTGGCGCGACGCCTTTCAGTCGTTTAAGTTCTTCCGGTTTGAGGCCGGTTTCCATCAATTGCATAGTAGCCAGAATCTTGAATACAGGTTCAAATTCACCGCTCGCAAAAAATAATGACCATAGAATATCCAGCTGTACCGAACTTCTGGCCTGCTTGATAATAAAAGGATTGTGACAGCTGTCAAGGGTTCTGTCATACTGCATGGCGTCAGGTCCCATAGCCGCAATCAGCCGGGGGCGATAGGGAGTGTCCATCCAGTGCATCAGAAATACTGCATGTTGTTTTTCACTGAATGGTAAATCCTTGGCGCTGTTTGTCAGTGCCGGCAACAGAAATTTATTCATACTGAAGGCCCGGTAGAAAAAAGCCATCAATGCCATGTGATTAAAATCAGGATATTCGTCCCGCAGGTCAGTACAGATTTTACAAAACCCCAGAAATACCGGGACCAGGCGTTCCGGCTTGGGATTAAGATAGTAATAACACATGAATTCGCCAATTTCACGCGGGGTAAAATTAACTGCTTTGTAAAACATCGGCGGACCGCCAAGCAAAGTAATGCGCGTAAAAGTTTTGGTTTCCTGACCGCTAATATGATCGGTAGCTTTGATATTAATCCGGTAGGTGCCTTTCGGATCACTGGTATTGAATGATATCCTGAAAATATTTGGAGAAAGGTGGACATGGTTAGGTGCATTGATTTTCTGGCTTATTACCAGTCCTTCAAGGTTCTTGCGTCCGAAAAAGTGCCTTCCTCTCGGTCCGGTTACCTTGACGTCAAAAGTGACGTTTGTTTTATTATCTTTAATCGCAAAATTTTGAAAAAATACATATACGTCAAATAACTGAGTGGCATAAACTTTGGAAACAATCGGCAGTACTGGTGTTTCTGTCGGTGGAATATATGCCAGCTGTTCAGAAAAGCTGTAGCTTAAACTGGTCTGGACAAAACATTTGAACTCCTGCCCTTTTGGAATGGCCTTTGCTGAAGGTTTCCGGGCAGCAGTGGGAACAGTTGTTTTTTTGGGGGATGTTTGCGCAAAGACAGTCCCTGTTGACAACATTAGGGTAAAAAGCAGCAATAATCTAAATTTATTTTTCATGGCTCCCATCCTTTGTTATCGCTTGTCAGCTACTTACACCTCTTTCAAGGAGCGCTGCTGCATTCCTATATTAAACGATAACTTCAATTTTCGTTTTGTGCAAATAAAAACTAAGCCGACCATGAAATATATCCATAAAATTAGACCGGGAAAAGGATTATGATGTTCATTATGCAGCCCCGGTGCCGTGTTGTAGTGCGGCACCGGAGGGCGTTTATTTTAATTTTTGTCCTTGCCGGTTGATTCGGCGAAAAGGCTTTTGACTGGCAGGTTCACTTCCTGTTTGCGCATGAACCAGGGGACATAGGGGCTGTTCCAGTATACAGCGAAATATTCACCATTCGCCTCATAATTCGGGTTATCCTTAAGCCACTTTTCAATCATCTTTTTGCCTTCTTCAAAGTTTGACTTTGTGTAGCGGCCGGTAAGGCCGGCGCTGATAACCATTCTTGAGGGTATAGTTTCTACTTTCACTTTGCCCTGGTTTCTGAGTTTTGCAGCCAGGTCCGGGTTTACCACAAAAAACGCCATGGAGGCTGGTTTCATGTGTGACTCAACCGGAACTGTCATTTTGAGGTTATTGTCTTTCAGGTAAGTAAAAAGCCTCCCAAACATCACGTCGGAGTTGTCAAAAAATTCGCCATCAGTAGTGGTGCTGAAAGCATACAGTTTGGGGATTTTTTTAACCTGAACAGTGCCTGCAGGGGTGCGTTCATAAGCTTTTTCAGTGGTTGTACAAGACGTCAATACTGTCAGCATGCACAACATGGCAACTATCAATGCTGATCTGCTGTAATGTCGGTTTTTCATATTCACCTCTACCTGTTTTCTGAATCTTGTTGCTTCATTTTGACATAATCTCTATGCTTTTTAGCACCTTACGGCTGGACTGTCTGGCCCTCGTCTGGCCGCTTGGGAAAAACTGCTGAAATGATCAAATCTATTCTTCAACGGTTAAGGGGACGTGTTCGGCTTTTACCCCTTTTATTAAATTCAATTTTCTGGTCAATTCCAGCCTTTTTTCATCTTCGCCGGTAAGTTCGCAAAAAATAAGACCGGTGTCTGAACAGTGTTCCAGTACTCCTTCATGCAAACCCAGCCTTGCTTTAATGATACAGCCCCATGCGGTCAAGGTTTTCTGGACATTTACAGCAGCCTGCTGGCGGTGATCAATCAGAATTAACAACGCATATCTGGTCATGACATTTCCTCCATAATTAAGTCAACACTTTCAGCGGTCAGAAAAACCACTGCAACCATGAAAATTAAGATAATCCTGGCACAGTTTTTTTCAACTTGGGTTTTCCACTTATAAAAACAGCGGTGTGATCCCGGGACCTTTATGGTCAAGTTGTCCGGATTCAAGCTGCTCTGTCAAAATACTTATGAGTTTTTCCTTGTCATGCGGGAATCTTCCTTCCAGCGGCACCGGATTAGAAGTATGATTTGCCCGAAAAACCGTTTTATTCAGTTCAAGTCGACTTATGATTCGACGCAGTTCAATAACGCCGTCATACTCGGGGAGTGTTTCATATTCATCAAACATAGTAGTATTTGGCACTTCTACAAAACGCAGCGCTGAAAGCAGCCTCGGCTGCATTGCATTCAGGGCTAATGCGGTGTTTACGGCATGCAGGCTGCTGAACTTGCGGCCGCCAAGTCCGATCAGGATCATAACTGAACAGCGAAAGCCTTCATCCTGGGCCAGGTTGACAGCCTTGATCATGTCCCGGACATTTTCTTTTTTATTTACAAGATCAAGCAGTTGCTGGGCTCCACTCTCGAGCCCCATGTAGAGCGTTGTCAATTTGAGCTTGCGCAATTCCCGTAACTGGGAAGCTGATTTCTGCAGGATTGAGCTGCCGTTGCTGTACACGTTTACTCGTGCCAGAAAAGGAAAAACTGTATTTAAGTGATCAAGGTACATTCTTAAGGTTTCAAACGGCAATGCCATGACATCGCCATCAGCCAGAAAAATGCGGCGGGTTTGTGGATAAATCTCAGCGTATTCTTCAAATTCAGCCAGTACCTCTTCCTGAGAACGAATACTGTGCGGAATTCCTTTGTACATGCCACAGAAGCAGCAGGTATTGTGCGGACAGCCGTGGGAAACCTGAAAAATCATGCTGTCGGCTTCTGCCGGCGGTCGAAACAACGGTTCTTTATATTTGGGCATAATCTAATCCTCTATGGCATAAAGTTTGTTATCATAATTTAAAATGATTTCACTGATAAGCAAACTCTATATCGTATTAAAGTACGGATTCTGATACGCCTTTTTTCCGCTTTGCATCCTGCCCGGGATTACTCCCGGGATGGATTCAGTTTCTTATGCAGCCCCCGCAAAGCAGTTGAAAATCGCTACCGCAGTTTTTTGCGGGTTGATTTCTACATTGGTAAAGGAAGCAATATTTCCTATAAGAGGCCTGAGGTTTCTTCAAGCCCGAACATTATATTCAAGCACTGCAAAGCCTGACCAGAAGCACCTTTGGTCAGATTATCGATAACACTGGTTAATATGACTTTATTGGTGCGCGGGTCATAGTTATAACCGATTTCGCAACAGTTTGACATGGTCACATACTTGGTATCAGAGCATTTTCCTGCAGGTAGAATCCGCACGAACTTTTCCTTGCCGTAGGCCTTTTCATAAGCTGAAGCAATTTTTTCCATACTGCAGCCTGCAGCGGCATTCATAAGAATAGTTGAGTTGATGCCGCGATTGACTGGAACCAGATGAGGAATGAAATTGATTGCAATTTCATGATCAACACCAGCGGCTGCCGCCATTTCCTGTTCAATTTCCGGCAGATGCCGGTGTCCGTATGGCTTGTAGGCTTTGACGCTCTCATTGCATTCCGGAAAAATATAAGGCAGGTCAACTTTACGACCGGCACCGGTAACTCCGCTCATGCTGGCCACGACAATTCCTTCGGTCGACACCAGACCGCCTTTCAGCAGTGGAGCGGCAGGTAGAATGGAGCTGGTTGGATAGCAGCCGGGGCAGGCAATCAGATCAGCATTCTTTATTTGTTCGCGATAACGCTCAGGCATTCCATATACTGCAAGCTTCAGCAGTTCGGGGGCGGGGTGTGCCTCGCCGTAGTACTCCTGATATTTTGAAGTGCTGCGCAGTCTGAAATCCGCACTGATGTCAATAACTTTGACTCCGGCTTTAAGCAGCGGAACTGCATACTCAGTCGCCAGTCCGTGCGGTAATGCCAGAAATGCGGCATCGCATTCGGCCGCGATAGTCTTCACATCAGGAGCGGTGAATTTAAGGTCGCTGCCCCAGAAACGCGGAAAGACGTCGCTTACCGGCTGGCCGGCATATTTTCTGGACGTTATAACTTTTACTTCAGCCTCATTATGTCTGGCGAGAAGCCTTAATAATTCTTCACCGGAATATCCGGCGGCTCCAACAACTGCTACCTTGATAGACATCTCTATCCTCATCAGAATTTATTTATTGATTGTTTTTACATTTCAAGAATATAAAACCCGAGAGCTTAAAATCAATACCGCTTGGTCGAAATGCACTTAATAGTAAAAAAAAAGTCTGGCCCAGTCGAATGACCTGGCCAGACTTGGAAAAGCAAACAGCTTTTAACGCTTTGAGAACTGGAAGCGTTTACGTGCACCCGGCTGACCAGGTTTCTTACGTTCCTTGACGCGAGCGTCACGGGTAAGCAGACCTGAGTTCTTCAGAACGGGGCGAAGAGACTCGTCCATTTTTACCAAAGCGCGGGCAAGGCCATGACGAAATGCGCCGGCCTGTCCAGAAGGGCCACCGCCCTTGATATTGGCATGAATGTCGAGTTTATTATTGTTTTCAGTTATTGCCAGCGGCTGAAAGATAAAGGTGGAGATTTCTTCAGTCGGGAAATACTCACCCAGAGCTTTGCCGTTGACTTTGACTTTACCGGTACCAGGCGCGATGCGAACACGTGCGATTGCACATTTGCGACGTCCGGTTGCCCAAATTTCCTGAGTCTTAGCCATAATTTGAAATTACTCCTTATACGCTGATTTTAATCGGTTTCTGAGCTTCATGCGGATGCTCGCTGCCAGCGTAAACTTTCAGCTTGCGGAACTGTGCGCGGCCAAGACGGCCATGCGGCATCATGCCCCATACGGCATCTTTGATGATGCGTTCAGGGTTTTTGGCGCGAATCTGCGCTGCAGTATATTCTTTACGTCCACCACGGTAACCTGAAAAGTCAACATATTTCTTGTTTTCTTCTTTATTACCGGTCAGAACAGCCTGTTCAGCATTTATAACAATTACGTAATTGCCAGTGTCGACATGCGGCGTATATGTCGGCTTATCTTTGCCGCGAAGTGCGTTAGCAATCCGAACAGCCAGGCGGCCAACCGGAGCTTCTGACGCATCAAACAGAACGTAATCCTGTTCAACTTCGCCTTTTTTTGCCAAATAAGTCTTCATTTTTAATTAAACCTGTTTCAGTTATACCAGTTTACAAGTATTTAACAACCAATTATATAACATTGCATCATTCCCCGCCGCGCGTCGTGATGATCGGGGTACAACCCGAGACAAGGAAACATTAAATTAGTTCAATACCTTGGTTTTACAAACTAAAACCCCAAAAAAAACGCAAAATACCTTTCTAATAAAATCCATTATAATAAGCAACAGCAGAAAGAGAATGAATACCAATATAAATTGGAGGAGCCTGCAGTCGCTGCATACCGGTGAAAAAATCTATTGAATTTGCTGATCTAAGAGGTTTGCCTCAGCTTGAGAGTAGCTTCAACGACAGGAAACATCCATTGTACAAAACCTGGATTCAGGCTGCAGTTCCATTCAAATTTCACTCCGGTAAAATTTTCAGGCGCCAACATTACAATGCCGTTCTCCCTGGTATAACGCCTTATTATTACCTTGCCTCCACGTAATTTGGCTATCACTATATCATTTGAACATGGATACTCTCCGCCGTCTACCAGTAAGATACTGTTTTGCGGAAATTCAGGCGCAAACTCATCAGTATCAATCTTCAGCCCAAAGCATTTTTCGCCGCTTCCGGTAAAAAACGCGCTTGAGCAGGCGCGTGCAGCAGCAAACATGTGCGGAGCTTCAAGGGCTGGTTCATAGTGCTCAGCAGTTTCAAAGCTGATTACGTCATATTTTTTCAGACCACCTGAGTAGCTGGAATGCTCTTCATGAACCTCATTGAGCGGACCGGACTGGCGGGAAACATAGTGATCCGAAAGCTCCGAGCCGCAGGTTACATTGATGGTTAAGCGCTGACTGCCGCCATGTTGTATACTCAATCCGTCAAGCAGACGTGCGTTAAATATATAGGTATACAGCCTGCACATGTCGTCAATTTCAATATTCAGATATTTTATGATGGCATTGAGTTGTTCAGCATTGAGCATAATGCCGCCTTGCTTTATCTGTGATACAGCAGAAGGAGTTATACCAAGAAGTCGAGCCAGATCTGCTTGTCTTTTTTCATTAATACCCAGCCACTTAGAGATTACAGGCCACCCGTTTATATGCTTCTCCATTATGTCTCCCCGGATTATTGATTTTGACTCTTGGCATTAATGACATACTTAATTTAGGCATCATTATAATATACTTTTTCCTTAACTTCAAGAAAAAAATTTCTTTTTTTTCAATTTATTTATTGATTTTTTAGTTATTTCTTTATGTATTTAAGTAAATACTAAATAATTTATAATAAATCGGACAAGGATTGTTAAAATGAGCAAATCAAGCAGTTTGAAATATCGTATTACCCAATTATCAGTTATTGATTATTTTCAAAACTTTCAGGCCAAGTAGTTCAATAACCGGGGAAAATAAAATTTTTAGTTATATTGTTAAGTTTTTACTTAATGGTGATGAAAATGAATTGTATCCAGACGCAAGATCGAATTGTTGATTTAAGACCCAGGTGCAGTCTACCTAAATTTACAGATTTTAAAAAGATTATGATTCTGGACCGTGAAGTTGACTTCTGCAAGTTGAAATACAAAGGTCCAGTAATGCTTCGGCTGCTGGATATCCCTGCCTGCTGCGAGTTCAAAGTATATACTAATATAATAAAGCCGGCAGTTCCAGAAATTTGTTTTTCATTATATATTCAGCATTTTGACCCTCCGGAACGTTTATATATTTATAACAGGAAAAGTTTCAGTAAGTCAGGTTTTATGCAAGCTTCCCCTTCACGTATTCTTAATTCATGGGGAACTATGGTTTTGAAAGCGGATATTGGCACGTTTCCTGAATTATCGGCAAAAATCAAATTTGTGCTTAGGATTACCGAGCTGGATTAGAAGTCAACTGTATTAAATAATTTTGCAAAAGTAAGGATGAATATGAATTGTTATGGAAAGTATTCTGTTGAGCGTAAACAGTGCAGCAGCTGCAAACTGCTTGAATGGTGTTGCAATGCCGGCAACCCTGAGGTGATTTCTGACCGTATGGTGGATTTTGACAAGATAAAAACATTTATAACAGGTAAAGATTTTTCCAGTACGGAAAATGCCGATACAGAAAAAGAGAACTGGGAAAAAATATACTCAAAGGGAGATTTGCTTGAGGTTGTCGGATTTATGGCCTCTCTGGATTTTCATACTTTGAAGCTTCTGGATGAAAAAATTCAGGATCCAGTGATATCTTTCAGCGAAATTGCCAGAAAAAGGGGAATTTCAAGACAGGCGGTTCATAAGCAAGTATTGAAAAAGTGTAACCAGATACCTGAGCTGGACAATATTCTCAGGAATCGTAAAAATAACATAAAAAAACAAGCTGATTTTATGGAGGAAGTATGCAAAATCAGGAAACAAACGTTAAAAAAGAAATTGCTAAGACCAAGGAACGCCTTCAACTGCTCGAAGACCTTGACCTGCTTGAGTCAGAGTTTAGACTTATCCAGAATGAGTATCTTCAAAGGAGGCGCGATCTCGAAAAGCGACTTGAACAGCTAACCGTTAAAAAAGAAGCGGAGCTGCAGAAATCAGCTTGAACTATATTCCGTAAACTACAAGCCGGTTGAATAAACAACCGGCTTTCTGGTTTCTGCAATGCCGCCAGTGTTGTAAATCCTGAGGTGTTCTTATATAATGCTTGATTCTAATTGCAAGGTATTCACGTGGCTGTAATTATGATGATAGCAATCAGGATTGCAGCTGCCAGGGCAATAGTGCTCAGGACAATGATTTTTTTGCGCCTGCGCTGCTTGCGGATTTTTTCCGTATTTCCCTGAGACAGCTGTCCAAGCAGAGTCTTCATGCCGGAAAATGTCTGCTTCATAGTACTTCTGAGCTTTTCGCCCCGCCGGTTCAGCACAGCTTTGGGCATGGAATTCATCACGTTCCTGACCCGTGCTTCTGTTTTTTCGATATTTGGCATTGTTCCCTCTTAAATATTAATTAGCCAACATTCTTAACCATAATTATACAATATATTTACAATAAATCAAAGTTTTTATCTCTGAAATGGTGTCTATATGAGGATTAGCCGTTTTTTCCTGATGTAATTTGTCTACCAAGGTATATCTAAGATATTAAATATTTTATAAAAACCATTTTTTTTAAGAATAATCATGGTTTTTTTTATAAAAAAACAGAACAAAATCAATAAATAATTGATCAAATTAGAAAAATAGTCTTTATTTTAAGCTGGTTATTTTCAAAGGCCGGGATTTTTTTGCCGTTTTGACTCCGCTTGAAATCCAAGTGCTTAAAGCAAAAGATCAAAATTCTGGCGGATGCTCTTTGTCAGTATGTTATACAAAAAATACCATCCGGCAAGAGTGACTGAAGCTGACGGGGTGACTGATAATTTATGTTTTGTTTAAATAATATGATCTTAAATTTGCAGAAATCTGTAATACGGGTCATATTATTTAGTACGAGGTTAAAAAAAGTCGATTAGGAATAATTCAACAGAAAGGGGATCTCCTGCAATGAAAGTACTTATCGCAGATAAACTGTCCGACAAAGCTATTGCCGAATTGAAAAAAATGGGTGCAGAAGTTGTTTTTGAGCCTTCTTTAGGCGCTGAAGACCTGCCGCAGCATGTTTCTGACATTGAAATTCTAATTGTACGTTCTACAAAAGTGAAAGCTGAAACCATCAAGGCAGCTCCTCTTCTTTCTTTGATTATTCGCGCCGGTGCCGGAGTTAATACTATTGACCTGGAAGCTGCTGGCGAGCGCGCTATTCATGTCGCCAACTGCCCAGGTAAAAATACTGATGCCGTAGCCGAGCTGGCTATTGGTCTGATGATTGCTGCAGACCGGCGTATTGTAGATGCGTCATGTGACCTCAGGAGCGGCAAATGGCGTAAAAAAGAGTACGGCAAGGCACGCGGCCTCAAAGGACGCACTCTCGGTATTATAGGTTTGGGGTCGATCGGCAAGGCGGTCTGTGAACGGGCTAAGGGACTGCAGATGAATGTGGTCGCCTGGTCAAGAAGTCTGACTGATGACCGTGCTAAAGCCCTGGGCATCTGCCGGGCTGAATTTCCGCTGACTGTTGCTGAAACTTCAGATGTGATCTGCCTGCATCTGGCAGCAAATGCTGAAACCAAGCATATGATTAATGATGAATTCTTCTCACGCATGAAGGATGGTGCTGTGCTGGTAAATGCTGCGCGCGGTGAAGTCGTCGATACCGAAGCTGTCAAAAAAGCTATCAAGGAAAAAGGTATTCGCTACGCTGCGGATGTTTTTGAAAATGAGCCGACCGGTGGTGAGGCGGATTTTGTTGACAGGGACCTGGCTGCACTGATTACCGCCACTCCGCATATTGGAGCATCAACGGATCAGGCCGCTGAGGCAATTGCAGAAGAAGTTGTCCGCATTATTGATTCTTACAAGAAAACCGGCAAGCCGGAAAATGTGGTCAATGTATGCGCAAAATCCAAAGCTGTAACCAGTCTGGTTATTCGACATTACAACCGCGTTGGTGTGTTGGCGGGAGTTCTTGACAAGCTGAAAAACGCTGACATCAACGTTGAGGAGATGGAAAACACTATTTTCGAAGGCGGTGCTGCAGCATCCTGTGCTTTGCAGCTGGATGAAGCTCCTGATGCAAAAGTAATTGAGCAGATCAGCAAGGATGAAAGTATCCTTTCTGTTATGGTTAAGTAATTCTGACTTAATTAGATTTTCAGCCCGTGCCGGATTACCGGCACGGGCTTTTATTTTTAAGGGGATGTTGATTGAAAGTGTTTCATTTTAAGAAACAGCGTGTAAATTAAAAGCTCTGGAAAGAGCAGATGCTTTTTATCTGTATTAAAATTTGATGGGACAATGGTTTTACTGAAGAGAGCGGACTCTCGTCCGACAGTAGACCAGAGGAGATTATCTGATGAACGGCATAGATATCCATAATTATGTGGATTGCAATGATATGTTTCGTGCTGCAGCTAATTTTTTTGCTGCGTGTTGTCGCTGTGCTGTTGCCGAAAAAGGGGTTTTTAACGTCGCGATTTCAGGAGGCAGCACTCCGGACGGCCTGTTTGAGGAACTGGTGAAAATGAAAGATTCTTTGCCGCTGGAAGCAATTCAGTGGTTTTGGGTAGATGAACGTTGCGTTAAACCGGATGCACCGGAAAGTAATTACGGCCGGGCAGCGAAAAAACTGCTGAACAGGCTTCAGCTTCAGTTAGATAATGTGCACAGGATTGAGGCTGAGAAGCCGGAGGCCGCAGAAAAATATGAAAAAATAATCAGAACACTTCTCCCGCTCAATAAGAAAGGACTTCCGGTATTTGATCTGGTATTGCTTGGGATGGGACCCGACGGGCATACCGCTTCGCTTTTTCCAGAAAAATTTAACGATTTACCTGGTGACAAGATAGTTCTTAAGGTGCCTGAACCGGAACATATTCTGCCTGCAGTACCGCGGATAACTCTGTCAATGCAGGCCATAAACTCGGCTTTGGAAAAAGTCTTTTTAGTTACCGGAAACAATAAAATGGAGCTTCTCAAAGTTATAAAAAACGGACAGGGAAATCACTACCCTGCTGCCGGCATTTTTCAAGCAGCCTGGTTTGTCTGCTGCAAACCTGGCAGTCAGGATTAGGCTGAGTTTTATGGGGTAATGTTCCTGAAGCAGCATTATTAGCTGTAATAAGTGGTGAAAATAAGCCAGCGTTTTTAGGGCAGATCAGCTGCTGACGTCTTGAAAAACTTGACAACTCAAAGGGCAAATTCAATGAGTGACAGGCATAGTATTGTAGAGTTTAAAGCCTTGAAAATATCAATGATCGGGGCTTTCCTGCTGGCTGTCTGGGGAGTAGGGATGGGAATGTACACTTCCTCCGGAGCAATCATGCTGGATGGGCTTTTTAATCTCATTTCAGCTTGTATGACTCTGCTTTCAATGAAAGTTACTGAACTTATAGCCGGGAAAGAGTCAAAACAGTTTCCTTTAGGCTTTTTTGCTTTTGAAACCATGTTTGTTCTGGTAAAAGGCATTTCTATTTTGATTTTGATCATCTTGGCGTTGTACTTTAACATCCGGGTGCTGCTGGCCGGAGGTCATAAACCGCAGCTGGGGATAATGACATTCTACGTTCTGGTTGCGGTGGGCGGTTGCTTTTATGTTTACTGGAGAGTACGCAGCCGAAACCGTATGGCTGGTTCTGAAATTCTGGCAGCAGAAGGCAAGGGGTGGCTGTTTAACGGACTTATCAGTTCCGCAATCGGGGTAGCTTTTGTAATTGCCATGTTTTTAAGGTCAACATCCCTGGGCTGGATATGTCGCTATGTAGACCAGATTCTGGTCATTTTACTGAGTATTGTTCTGATCAGGGACCCTGTTGTGTTGATAGTAAACAGTATGCATGAATTATTGCTGGGTGCGCCGGGTGAAGAGTACATCCGGCCATATCAAATTGCTCTGGAGCCGCTTAAAGAAAGGCTTGGCCTGAATGCCATGCAACTTGATGTTATCAAGACCGGGCGGCGTATCTGGTTGACGGCGACAATAACTCCACGGGGGGACGGAATATTGCTTAAGGATCTGGCGGGGCATGAAAAAGCAATCAGGGAAGCTGCCTCTGCGGTTAACGTTAACACCTCTACTTTGGTTGTGTTGAAACCATGATGAAGTTTCATCTGAAAATAAGCTGGTTCACTGCAGTTGTTTTAAAAAAATGTGTGGGATTAATTTTTGTAACTTTCTAACTGCAAAAAACTAACCCAAAGAGTGCTTTGAGATGAAAACGAGATTTAATTGACATTTTTTCTTTGGGATTGTAGATATTATAAGATTACAGATTTATAATTAGATGTATAGATGTTTATTGTTAATCATACCGTTTATGAGTCCCAGGCTGTTATTACTAAAACGGTTAAAGATGAAATATAAATAACTTTTAAGAGATTATTATATGCTTTTGGGAGTATTTGGAGATATCCACGCCAATATTGAGGCGTTTGAGGCAATGCTTGCCAGGCTGAAAGAGATTGGTTGTCAGAAACTGGTCTGTCTGGGCGACATAGTCGGCTATGGCGCGTCTCCGCGGGAATGCATTGACTTGATGCGTGCTGAGGAAATTGTCAGTGTCAAGGGCAATCATGACTTCTATACAGCCGACCTGAATCAGGAACGTTTCTGGGAAGTAAAGGATTATGCCCGGGATGCGATTCTCTGGACTCAGAAAGTGCTTTCACGGGAGCATATTGAGTGGCTTGACAGACTGCCTTTCTCACGGCGTATTGGTGATATTGAATTTATTCATGCATCTATGGAAACTGTTGACGGTGAATACTGGCCATATATAATGGATCGTAATACTGCGCAGTTTCATTTTTATCTGCAGGATACTCCGGTGGCGTTTTGCGGACACATTCACATTCCGTTGTTGTTTTCACACAATGGCGAGGATATTAGAATGGAAATGCTCAAAGAGAAAATTCTGGATAAAGATCCGATTTATAAATACCTGGTTAATCCAGGGGCCGTAGGGCAGCCTCGCGACTCGGACTGGCGGGCTTCTGCGGCAGTATATAATGATGAAACCGGGCTGGTTTATCCAATAAGAGTTGAGTATGATGTGGCTTCAGCCCAGAAGAGGATTCTTGACGCGGGGCTGCCGACCGACCTGGCCGAACGCTTGTCCAGAGGGGTCTAGCCAGCCAGGGATTTTTTGATGTCTGCAGCGGACATCAAACGCCACTTCCCAGGGGCAACGTCCAGTTTTAGTTTGCCGACAGCAACTCTCTGCAGCTTTAAGGTTCTGGCTCCGGCAGACTTGACCATACGTCTGATTTCCCTTTTTTTGCCTTCATTAAGAATAAACCGATACATTTTCGGCTTGAGGTACTCGATGCTCACCGGTTTGAGAAATTCGCCGTCATCCGTTATACCTTTCTGCAGGCTTTTTAATGTGCTTTGCGAAAAATCACGGCTGACCTGGACGATATATTCCTTGCAGACCTCCTGTCTTGGGTGGGTAAGCTGTTCTGCGTAGCTGCCGTCATTCGTAAAAATCAGCAGGCCTTCGCTTTCCTTATCAAGTCTTCCTGCAGAAAACAGCCGGATTCCTGCCTGTTCTCCTTGCAGCTGAATAAGGTCAATTGCTTTTTTCTTGGCGAAGGGGTCTGAATTAGTGCACGTGTAGCCCGGAGGCTTGTTAAGCAGGATATATATTTTTTGGGGTAACAAAACTTTTTTCCCGCCTACTTCAACCCTGTCTGAAGCCTCAACTTGAGTACCGGGTTGTGTCACCCTAACTCCGTTTATACTGACATTTCCGCTTTTTATCAACTCGGCGCATTTACGTCGTGAATTAATACCGCAGGAACTTAAATATTTTGTTAAATTCATCGCAAATTGCTAAAATCCTGTAAAATTTCTAAAAATATACAAAACAAAAAGAACTTTTAGGCTTTTTTCACTGTAAATGTAACATAACATGGTGTATTTTACGACTCACATTCGAGTGTTTTTCTTTTGTCGAGGCAGTTGATGTTGTTTAAATGGCAAAAATTTGAAGATCACTGCTGAAGGGCTGCTCCAAGTTAAGGACAGGCGATAGAAGTTAATAAATTTTGGGTGAAGATGAGCGAAAGTTTTGGAAAATTGTATCTGGTTGCAACCCCTATTGGGAACCTGGATGATATCACTTTGCGTGCTTTAAATATTCTGCGTGAGGTTGACGTCATTGCTGCAGAGGATACGCGTCATACCAGAAAATTGCTTTCCCGCTTTGATATTCACACCCGCCTGATAAGTTACCATGCCCATAACGAGCATCAGAAAACCGATTCCCTGCTTGAACAGGTTATTGCAGGTACGAATGTTGCTCTGGTTTCAGATGCCGGAACTCCAGCTATTGCGGATCCCGGTTTTTATCTGGTCAGAGAAGCAGTAAAAAAGGGGATTGAGCCAGAGGTTATTCCAGGTGTTTCCGCTCTTACATTCTCCGCTGCAGCTGCCGGCATACCGGTAGATAAATTTGCATTTTATGGATTTCCCCCGGTTAAGTCCGGCCGGCGGCAGAAATTTTTTGAAAAAATCGGCAGCGAAGACAAGAGCGTGTTTATTTTTGAATCACCACACCGCATCAATAAGGCCTTGAACAATATAGTTGAGTTTATCGGCCCGGATCGACCAGTTGCGGTGATTAGAGAGGCAACTAAGGTTCATGAGGAAATATTAAGGGGTACGGCCCAGGATCTGTTGACGCAGAACAGTGACCGGAAATGGAAAGGGGAATGCGTAATTGGGATCGCGACGAAGTAAAATGAGTGCGTATATTATGAAGATTTGTAAAATATTGAAAAATAAAGTATTGTAATTGTTTAACCCCTGGATTGGTTGGTGACAGAATGTTAAGTAAATTCCCGATTGAAAACCTTAGAAAAATTATTCTTTCAGTAATGGTGCTGCCTTTTACGGTGCCTATTATATTTGCCGGAGGCTGTTATTCTTATGCTCCGGCACAGGTCTCGACAGAAGCTGATACTTTTGTCCAGCGCAAAAAAGGCAGGGCAGATAAAACCTTGGAAGGAGTAAACATCCTGAGCTTGAAAAAAGCCCAGGAGGTAGCGGTAATCAACAATCCCAATTATTCATCTATTTACCACGCAGTAAATGCAGCCAAGATGCGTTACTACCAGGCGCTGGGTGGATATTCACCAACTATCACAGCTAACTTTTCAGTCGAAAATGATATTGATAATTATAAAGGCAGGGTTAATTATCCGGATTCCTCAAATCCCAGAACAAACGCATTAAGTACAAGTACCGGGCTTACTGCAAACTGGTTGATTTTTGACGGTCTGGCCCGTACCATGAATGTCCTTGCTACCAGGTACAGCTTCAAGGCGGAAAAATCTCTGCTCGAAGACACCAGACGACTGCTGATGCTGTCTGTCGCGACTTCTTACTACAGCATTCTGCTGGCAATAGAGCAGCAGCGTATTGCCCGGGCTAATATGGAATTCCAGCTGGCCAACCTGCGTGACACTCAGCTGAAATACAAAGCCGGTGCAGTGCCACTTTCTGAAGTATTGAACTTTAAAATCGAGGTTAACGTTGCTACCGGCGATCAGATTATTGCTGAGTTTAATTACGAGAACAACGTTTACGCTCTGGCCCGCCTGATGGGATATCCTGAAGGTAATTTGCCGCCGCATGTTAAATTCCCGTCCGTCAGTTCTGATACTGATGATGAGCTGACATCGGTCGATGTCTACCTTGATACAGCTCTGAACAACCGTCCGGACCTGCGCCGTTTCAGAGAGTTGCTGCAGGCGGCCAAGTACACCATGTACCAGTCATACGGCACTTTCTTCCCGACTGTTAATGCCTTCGGGACGTTGTCTTACAATACCAACCTGACCCGTTATGGTGCCGGAAGCAGTATTTCTCACTCTTATTATAATAATCCTTCATTTGACTACGGAGTAAGTGCAAGCTGGCTGGTGTTTGATGGTCTGGCCCGTTTCAACCGTGTTCGGGAAACTGAAGCTCTGGTTGCTCAGGCTAAGTTCAACGTAGCGGAAGCCTGGTTGATTGTAATTGAAAACGTGCGTAGTTCCTATATCAACTACGTGCAGAACCTGAAACAGGCCCGTATTTATAAGAAGACTCTGGGACTGGTAACCAAGCAGCGAGACCTGGTTGAGGAAGAATACCGTGCCGGAAATACGGAACTTGCCCGTTTGAATCAGGCTCAGAACCAGCTGGTTTCAGCTGAAACCAACCTGGTAACAGCGCTGGTAAATACCAAGATTGCCAAAGCGCAGCTGGATGCCGCTACAAATACAAATATAATCGGGCTTGATTTAAGCAATAAAACACAGTAGATTATAACCCGGTTACAATAAGAAAGTTCTAAGGCCGCTGCCGCGTATGCGATCAGCGGCTGTTAAGCACAACGGCTTTGCTTTCTATAAAATTATAATGAAAAATATTTTTGCGGCGACGCTTATATAGTAATATTCAATTGCGGGGTAATTTTTAATAATGGAAACCAGAGTGAGATTTGCGCCTTCGCCTACTGGCCAGGTTCATATAGGTAATATCCGTACTGCGATTTTTAACTGGTTGTTTGCTCGGCACACCGCAGGAAAGTTTTTGCTGCGGGTTGAAGATACAGATCTGGAGCGCTCTACGAGGGAGGCAATTGACAAGCTTCTGGAGTGCATGGAGTGGCTCAAGCTGGATTATGATGAAGAAATTGTTTACCAGACTTCTTTGCGCGCTTCCCATGAAAAGGCGGCAGCAAAAATGCTCGAGAGCGGTCTGGCTTACAAGGGCAAACCCGGTGAGGATGGAACTGCGCCCGTACTGTTTCGCATACCTTTTGACTGCGAGAATTTGCCAATGATACGGACTGTCGGTGCGGCTGAATATGAGCTGCATCCGGAGGAGCCGGTAAGAGTTGCTTTTTCCGGGGTTGATTATGCGACAGTCAGCCGCAAGGGCAAACCGGTTCCGGCGGCGGCATGTCTGGCTGGGTTCAAAGACCTGAAAATCTTTGACGCTGCCGGTGGAGAGATTTTTGACTTGAATTTTGCCATTGAAGATTTGCACAAGGGGGAAGTTTTTACTTTCAAAGATTGTGCGAGGATAACTTTTACCCGTCGGGAAGTGTTCTTTACTGACCTGATCAAAGGTGAACTTGCAAAGCCCCTGGACAGCATGAAGGATCTGGTAATTGTCCGCAGTGACGGCTCACCGGTTTTCCACCTGGCAAACGTATGTGACGATATTGCGCAGCGGGTCAGTCATGTTATTCGCGGCGACGATCATGTTGAAAACACATATCGCCATGTTCTGCTGTATAACGCCCTGGGTGCTGAATTGCCGGAATTTGCCCATATGCCGATGATTGTCAACGCAGCCGGCAAGCCCTACAGTAAACGCGACGGCGATGCCTTTGTCGGAGATTTCCGGGCAAAGGGCTTCCTGCCGCAGGCGCTTTTCAATTATCTGGCGCTGCTGGGATGGTCGCCTGGTGATGATCGCGAGAAAATGAGTTATGCTGAAATGATTGAAGCTTTCAATCTGGAAAGAGTGAAGAGCTCTCCAGCCAGGTTTGACCTGCACAAACTGACAAACCTGAACGGCATGTATATCTCTGAGATTCCGGCTGAAAAGTTTGCGAAACTGGCTGAGGAATTCATTAGAAAATATGACTGGGCTGATGCTATTGAGCCTGCAAAACTGGAAAAAGTCGCGGCATTAATGCAAAGCCGTACAAAAGATCTTGCTGGTACTGCCGGATGGAAATATTTTTTCTGTTCAGATATAGAGTACGGCGGTAAACAGTTTCGCAAGCAGTTCAAGCATGAATCAAACCGGGCTGCCCTGCAGTTTGCCGCCAGAAAGTTTTCTGAATTGTCCGGGCTGTCAGCTGAAGACGTTGCTTCCATTGTTACTGCGGCTGAACAGGCAAGCGGAATTAATCCGGGGAAGCTGTTCCCTGCCTTGAGGCTGGCAGTTACTGGAGCTGCTGGAGGAGCTGAACTTGATCAGACTCTGGTTTTGATTGGGGCTGAGGAATGTGCGGCGCGCATCGAGAATGCTTTAGCGGCTTATGAAAATAACGAACAGGATTAGAGATAAGCAAAATGTTTTTCAAGCACAAGAAAAGATATACTGTTTACACATATGGTGCCGAAATATTGAAACAGCCGGCCGGCTTTATAGACAATGTTGATGACGAACTGCGTGAAACGGCTGCTGAGATGCTGGAGACCCTAAAAGTTTTTAATGGAATCGGGCTTGCTGGACCTCAGGCGGGGATCAACAAACGTATTGTAGTGCTGGACATTCCTGCTGAGTATGCTTCAAAAGCGGCAACGCCTGGTGAAGTTATGCTGCTTCCACGTATGCCTCTGGTGGTCATTAACCCGGAAATAGTCAGGTACAGTGAAGAGAAAGACATTGCGGATGAAGGCTGCCTCAGTGTGCCGGAACTGTTCGGGCCTGTTGAAAGGCCGGTGTTTGTTCAGTTCAGAGCCTTGACTATTGACGGGGAATTGATAGAGTGTGAGTGTGGTGGCTTGCTGGCGAGATGCCTGCAGCACGAACTGGATCATCTTGATGGTGTGCTTTATGTTGACCGTATGGTGCCAGAAGAGTTCAGCAGACTGGAGCCAAAGCTCAAGCGTCTGCTGAAAAGTGGTCGTAAAAATGATTTTAAGAAAAGTATAATGAAGTAATTATGAATTTTATATCAGCAATCTCCGGTGTATGCAAGGGAACTTCAGTTTTTTTAAACCTGATGCGGCATTCTCTTTTTAAAGCACTGCTCCATTTAATACTGTTTTCAATAGCATGTGCGATTATGATCACGGTAATACAGTCATTTATCTATTTCAAGGTCATAGATACAGGCTGGCGCATTCTGAACCAGGAATGCGGCGAAATCAGATTTACTCCTGAAGGCATTCTACCGGGTAAGCAGCCGGAAAAAATGCGTTTTTTTTCAATATCCAGCACTATGTCAGTGCTGTATCTGCCGGCGGGATATAAAGGTGAAATACCGGATCTGGAGAACAGTCGTGCAGATCGCGGAATAATATGGACGCCATCTCTGGTTTTGACCTGGGGAAAAACCCAGGGCAATGGTTACATTGCGTTTCCATTTATTTACAATAAGCCCCCGACTTCTGTCAAAATTAATTTTTTGAAGCAGGCTGACCTGATCAAATATGTTAAGGATAATATGCCGAAAACGGTTGCTGCCGGAACTCCCGGAAAAAGAGTTTCTGCGGTAAAAGCTGCTGACGCAAGTTCGAATACAGCTCAAAATACAGCAATAACTGAAACTGTTAAAAAAATGTTGACTCCAGCCGGAACTAAATTGATGTTCGTTAGTTTTCTGCTTATTGCCTGCTCATTGGCGCTGCTGGCTCAGGCGCTGCTGTTTGTGAGCATTTTTTCATTGATATTCAACCTCATCGGCAGTCGTCGCAGAGGAACTTTGAAATTAAGGGATCTTTTTGTGGTAGGTATTTATACCTCATTGCCGCCATTGTTGATTGCTTCAGCCTATACTGCGCTGGAACTGCCGTTTTTGAGTTTTAACACGGTTTTTCTAATTTGCTTTACAGTTTACCTGATGTATGTGGTTTCTTCTTTAGAAAATCGGTTGGCACCGCCTCCAAAGAGCGATGCCGCTGATTTCTGATTTTGTCTACCCGGTGCACAATAATGCCGGACTTGTTATAAGTTTTTATTATGGTAAATTAACATTAAGGAACCGGCTTGATTATTACCGGCCTGAAGAAGTAAACGCATTTGATAATTTGTGATGACCTGAAAACATAAGCTTTGTGCTTAAAAATATTGAGGTTGCTTATGAACGGCAATGATTTTTATAAAGTACATAACTGGTATCCGGAACTTGCCGGCTATGCGCTGCTGACATCTTTTGTAAAGCTGCGGCCTGAAGAAATCACGGCGCTTGCCGAGGGAATAACTAAAGGTCCGGAGGTGGCTGGTGCTGTAAAAAGGCTCAAGCAATGTATGGCTAATATTTCCGGGAGCAGTTTTGTTTCCGCCGACGTCTGTTCGCCAACCGATACTGAACGCTTTGCTGCCAAGCATGGTGCAGTACATTCCGCACGCAGTGCCTGGCGCTTTCTGGCAAAAAGTGAGAAAGTTCAACACGCTGCAGCTTCCGGGGAGTTTGAATACCTGGTGGTACGACCCTACCGGCGCATGAATCAGACTCGTGAATTCCGCCTGTTCATTCGTGACGGTGAGTTAAAAGGCATGAGTCAGTACTGGCTCATACGCCATTTCCGCCGTCTGGAGGGGATCAAGGAAAAATTGTGGCAGCGGGCGGAAAAGTTCTTTGACGAAATTTCCTGGTGCCTGCCTGAGCAGGACCTGGTTATGGATATTTACATCACTTCCGATGATCAGGTCATTTTGGTGGATATTAATAAGTGGGGAGGTTCGACCGATCCGCTGTTGTTTCGCAAATGGGACCGTGACTGGTCGGAAACAGCCGGCATTGTGCTGATGCCCTCTCCGACCAAGATTTTTGGAAATGTAAATGTTTCTTTTTAAAGCTGTTATCTGATTTCTTTGAATATTGTAATATAATTTATTATCTTTCAAAAAGAAGAGGCCTGTTTCTTGCGTATTGCTTGGGGCAGGCTTTTTATTTTTTCGGGGTGGCCGGTTTGAAGTACTTATTTGGTCTGCAGGTTCAAAAAGGTCTTGGTAAATCGCAGAAGATTACAGGAATTTCACTTATTGTGAAATAGATTCTAATCTGGTAAGCCGGTATTCCACACTCTCCTCATACTTTCCAATCTGATACTCTGTGCTTTATTGAATTTGCTCAAAATTCAATTTGTAATTTTCAAGCATTGAATTTTAGAAATACATTAAATATTAACCAGGATAGAAACATATAAGCAGTCTTAATGGACTAATGCTTTAAGAACATTTTGATTTTGGCAGAATGACAAGCTGACTTGCAGCAAACAGCCGCAGGATACAGGTATATAGCCTTATAAATTTATGAGTGAATCATTAATTTTAATGGAGTTTTATTATGAACAAACAGAAAAGATTTAGAGAACTTGTATATGCAGATGAAGCGCTGCTTCTACCACTTTGTCATGACTGCCTTTCTGCAAAAGTTCTGGAGGAAGCCGGTTTTGAAGCAATTTGTGCTGCAGGTTATGGTGTAACCGGCAGCTTAATCGGGGCTCCTGACATCGGGTTATTGAGTGGCTTAGAGCTGGTTAACCAGTACAAAAATATTATTAATTCAGTAAGTATTCCAGTTTTTGTGGACATCGACACAGGTTATGGTGATGTCAATAACGTTATCCGAATTGTAAGAGAATGCGAAACGATTGGCGCAGCAGGGTTATTTATTGAAGACCAGACCTGGCCCAAAAGATGTGGACATATGACCGGAAAAAGCGTTATACCTGTTGAGGAATATCTACCTAAGCTTAAAGCTGCCATTTTTGCCAGAACCTGTCAGGATTTTGTAATTATGGCTCGAACAGATGCCGCAGCAGTTTATGGCATTGATGAAGCTGTCAGAAGAGCTGAAATATATTGTGAGAATGGTGCAGACATGGTATTTGTTGAAGCTGTTCACAGTATAGAAGATATGAAAAAGGTTAATACTGTTTTAAATAGATTGAATGTCCCCAGCTTTGCGAATATGGTTGAAGGTGGTCAGACTCCAATCATGTCTTTAAAAGAATTAAAAGAATTAGGGTACAGCGTTGTAGGCTACCCTTGTTCCAGCGTTTTCACAGTAATAAAGGCCTTAAGAGAGCTGGCATGTCACTTGAAAGAGTATGGGTCTACTTCAGGGTTTGAAAAAAATATGATTGATTTTCAAGAATATTATAATTTTATCGGAGCTCAATCTATCAGGGCTAGAGAAAAGAAATTCTATGATAATTAGTCAATTCAGAATGTACACCGCTAATCAATACATAATATCACATCTCATAAAGCCGTGAAAGATCAGAATTTCTGGAATGAGCTGTTCTCTAAAGAAAATATTTCAGTAATTCAAGTTTTGTCAAAGAGCTAAGGAACCGTTTATGCAGCGGTTCTGATGCCTCTAATGGTTATAGAGTCGACTTGGTGCTGTCAGAACGCATGTCGCGCAGGGCAAAAAGAAAAAGCAGCACAAACGGAGCCAGCAGCAGCTTTCTGAGCATTTGAGGATTGCTGGCCTCCTGCCAGCGCGGCAATGGAAATTCACTGACTATCTGTCTGGTTTTATGCCTGCCGTAAAGTTCATTGACTCGCTTGATCAGTTCCACATCGAACAGCATATTGGTCCTGAATGGCATGCTTATCAGTTGGCGGCAGAGTTTCGCATCAATCAACTTGGCGTGACACTGAGAATCATAGACAGGCAGCTTCAAGGAAAATGCGACCATGTTTGATATTGCACGCCGGCACAGGTGCGAGAAAAAGCCGGTGCGGATCTGGCTGCCGAGACGAGGCATTCTTGAGCCCATAACCATTCTCAAGTTGGTGTATTTAAGAATTTTTTCAAACTTAAAAAGCACATTCAACGGTGTTGCCATTTCTGCATCCCAGTAGCCGACATAGCCCATGTTATCGTCTTCCAGCATTTTTTTCAGTCCAAAATAAATTGCCCGGGCAAAACTCAGTTGACCGCCGGGTTTCAAAAAAACAGTGCGCTCTTTGAAGCGATTGCAGAAGTCTTCAAGGATGGAGGCAGAACGGTCAGTACTGCCCTGGTCAACAAAGCACAAAGTGAGACCGGGTTCATCAGTAAGCATTTCAGCAAGCGTTCCCAGCTGAATCTTTTGTCCGGTATTATAGAAAGGTATCACCAGTGCTGTTTTTATTACAACTGTTTTTTCAGTCATTTACTACCGTCTGCATTTCAAAGAAATATTTTCGAGGTATTTGAATCCATACAGCTTTGCTTTTAATTGCCGTGCTGTTATTATAAGTAAGTCGTATTCCGGTTCGGAGACGACTATATTTTTTTACATGCTGTTTAATTAAAATAGCATTTTTAAGAATATTTTTCAAATTAATTTAGTTAAATACAGGTCAGTACAATGAACATTCGCGGTTTGCATCCTTTTACGCTGGTTGATTTCCCTGGCAGAATTGCTTGCATCATATTTGTCGGTGAATGTAATTTCCGCTGTCCTTATTGTCATAACCCATGTTTAGTTTTTGATCCGGAAAGCCAGCCGAGAATAAAAGAAGAGGCTTTTTTTTACTTTCTGGAGAAGCGCCGGGGGAAGCTTGAGGGGGTTGTAATCAGCGGCGGCGAGCCTATTCTGCAGCAGGACCTGCTGCAGTTTATTAAAAAGGTAAAAGATTTTGGCTTTCTGGTAAAACTTGACACCAATGGCAGTATGCCGGAACGCGTTTTTGATATACACCGTGAAGTCGGGATTGATGCCCTTGGGGTAGATTACAAGGCACCGATTGACAAGTATGCTGAAATTGCTGTAAACAGCTTGCCTGAGCTTGGTAAAAAGGTGCTGAGTGTGATAGATTTCGCCCTGAAAAATAATATTCTGATTGATGTACGTACCACAGTTCACCGTGCATTGCTGAGTATTGATGACTTGCGCCGGATGCGTTTTGAGCTCAATTCGATCGGACTTGAAACCTGGACTCTGCAGCAGTTTAACCCGGTCGAGACCATTGACGACAATCTGCTGCAGTTGCCGACGTATTCTGACCGGGAACTGGTCAGGATCGCTGAAGAGCTTGGAAATGACACTCGGGTTCGCGGCCTCAAGGGGATGATTATCAAATAGTCAGTTGCCAGTTTTCTGATTGCGTTCAAACTGGAGATTATTTTTAACCACCGTGCTTGAACCGGGCATGGTGCCTGCTTATATTACTGCTTTAATTACAGGGCCATGTGAAGGGTCATAAACTCAAATCATTGAAGCGACCAAAAATATTATGGACAATAATCTTCTGGAGAAAGCGCCGCTGGGCAAAAAATGCGGCTATGTATCGAACTATGATGAGACTTTGCTGTTTCCTATTCCACGCGATATGCAGCGCAAAAAACTTGGGATTCTGGATGGTAATTTTTCGTTCAGCGGTTTTGACTTGCTGAATGCCTATGAGATGTCATGGCTTAACGGCAAAGGCAAGCCGGTTGTTGCGATAGGGCGTTTTGTGATACCCAGCAGTTCCCCTTGTCTGATTGAGTCCAAATCATTCAAACTGTATCTGAATTCTTTTAACGATACTGAATTTGATGATATCGCTGCGGTTAAAGAAGTCCTGAAAAAAGACCTGAATGCTGCAGCCGGAGCTGAAGTAAGCGTTGAGGTATTTGAGCTGGAGGACTACCCGGTTGATATTCACAGCGGACTGCCTGGAGAAAGCATTGACAACCTTGATGTTGAGATTGATACTTATAACTTGAATTCTGATTTCCTGAAAGCCTCCGGAGATTACTGCGAAGAGACTTTGAACAGTAATCTGTTGAAATCCAACTGTCTTATCACCGGACAGCCTGACTGGGGGTCAATCGTTGTTGAATATAAAGGCACGCAAATTGACCGGGAAGGTTTGCTTAAGTATATTGTTTCCTTCAGAAGGCATAATGATTTTCACGAACATTGTGTCGAAAAAATATTCTGTGACATCATGCAGAAATGCAGTCCGGAGGCTTTGACTGTATATGCCAAATATACCCGTCGCGGCGGTCTGGATATAAACCCGCTCCGTACTACTGAAAAAAATTTAACTCCTGCTTATATCAGGCTTATCAGACAATAATTTTTGAAGTGCCTGCAGTTGATGTGTAAAGAACGCTGCAGGCGCTTCTTTTAAGCATGATTTCCTTTTTTTGAACAAATTTTCTCAGGGAGATGTTTTATAATAAAGCTGGAATTATTCAGCAATTATTAAACTTATAAAAAGGAATGTTTTGATGGTAAAAGCCTTGAAGCTGAAATTGGTGCTGCTGGCACTTTGTTTTTTAGCAGGTTCTGTATTGTTTGCTGCCGAGTTCCGATTTGTGCAGATTGCGGATACTGAACTTGATGAAACTCCTGTGCAGGATGCACATTTATGTAAAATCATAGATTCAATTAATAAACTTCCGTTTGATATAGAGTTTGTCGTACATACCGGAGATATTGTCGCCCCGGCAAAAACCCTCAGTGAAAAGGCTAACGCCATTGAGGCTAGGAAAAAGTTTAAAGCACTCAAGCCGCCAGTGTATTATGTTCCGGGCAACCATGATATCATGACTATAGATACCAGGAAATGCATTAGTAATTTTGAAACTTATTTCGGCCCACTGTTCCAAAAAACTGTTGTAAAAAATGTTGCAATTTACTTTGTCTGGGCTGACATGAATTACCATGATGTTTTTCTGGCAAACTATGACCCGCTTGCCTGTCTGACTGCGGAAATGTCGAAAAACCCGGATCAGCCGGCAATTATTTTTACCCACATCCCGCCAGACAAAGGCTTTTACGCAAACATTGTCCGTCCGGGCTGGAAACCGGGCATTAAGGAAAAATGGATAAAGACTTTAAGTAAATTTAATGTCAAAGCAATGGTATGTGGGCATATGCATCGGGATGAACTGCAGCACCTGGGAAAAATTCCGGTATATATTGGTTCATCAGCCTGTGATTTGTACGGTCGGGCTTCAACATACCGTATTTATCATTACAAAGACGGAGTGCTTGACTACTGCACTATATATCCTGGAGATCAGGACCTGCACTCAAAAAAGAAGGCAGCGGAGACAAAGTGAAGCTGAGGCATCCGGTTTCACGGCTGAAAAAAGCCTGGGACCGGATTAATTCTGCTTGGCATTTGCTTTTTTCGTGCAAAGCCTCTAAGTTTACCGGATGATATGAAATAATAACTGACGTTGTGATTTGATACATAACGGCTAAACAGGAGACCCTGATGACTTTTGACGAAGTTAAAGCTCACTGCTCCGAAGCCAGGAAGCGCATTGATCATCTTTATAACTTCCTGAAGATTTCCGAAAAAACTGAGCAGATGAAAAATATTGAACAGCAAATGTCAGCACCTGATTTCTGGGACAGGAAAGAACAGGCTCAGGCAACTATGGCTGAGCTCAGCAGCTGTAAGAATCTGCTGGAGCCGTTTAAACGGCTGACGACTCAGGTTGAGGACTTTGAAGTTATGCTTGAGCTGGTTGAGGAAGACCCTGACATGCTTGTGGAGGCTGAAGAAAACTGGGCGTGCCTTTCAGCGGAACTCGATAAAATTGAGCTGCTGAGTTATCTTGCTGGTAAGTTTGACCGCAGTAATGCCTACTTTTCAATTCATGCCGGTGCCGGCGGGACCGAGTCTTGTGACTGGGCCAGTATGCTTATGCGCATGTATCGCCGCTTTTTTGAGCGTCGCGGCTGGAAAGACGAAGTCATTGAAAGCTCGCCAGGTGATGAAGCAGGCATCAAAAGCATTACTATTAAGGTGGAAGGTGAGTTTGCCTACGGTTATCTTAAGGCGGAAAAAGGAGTGCACCGGCTGGTCAGGATTTCTCCGTTTGACAGCAACGCCCGCCGCCATACTTCTTTTGCTTCAGTCGATGTATTCCCGGAAATAGATGATGATATTGATATTGATATCGAGGAAAAAGATTTACGTATTGACACCTACCGTGCCAGCGGTGCAGGGGGACAGCATGTCAATACGACCGACAGTGCCGTACGTATAACTCATATCCCGACTAACGTCAGTGTGGCCTGTCAGAATGAACGTTCGCAGCACAAAAATCGTGCCACAGCGATGAAAATGCTGAAAGCCAAGCTGTTTGAACTTGAAGAAGAAAAGCGCCGCAATGAGGCTGATGAACTGCGGGGTGAAAAAACCGAAATGGGCTGGGGCAACCAGATTCGCTCTTATGTTCTGCATCCTTATCAGATGGTCAAGGACCTGCGTACAGAAGTCGAAACCGGCAACACCGCAGCGGTCCTGGACGGAGACTTGGACAAATTCGTTGAAGCATGGCTGAAATCAGGCGGGAAATCTGCCAGATAACTCTGCTTTGCCCTTTCTGATTAAATTGCGAAGGAGACTGGATAATGGCAAAAAGCGAAAAAGAAAAAATGCTGGCCGGAGAACTTTATGATGCTTCTGATCAACAGCTTGCAGAGGAGCGCCTGATTGCCCGTCGCTTTTGTCGAAAGTACAATTCCATTTTGCCCGAAGCCGAAGCTGAGCGCGCAAAGGCCCTCAAAGAAATGTTTCCTGAGGCTGGTGAGGATCTTTATATTGAGCCGCCGTTTCGTTTTGATTATGGCTGTAATATAAAGTTTGGAAAGAACGTTTATATGAATTTTCGCTGCATCATTCTGGACAGCGCACTGGTGACAATTGGTGATAATGTAATGATCGCACCAAACGTTCAGCTCTACACTGCCTCCCACCCGGTAAACGCCGCGGAGAGAATCAGCGGCCCGGAACTGGCGGCACCGATTACCATAGGCAATAATGTCTGGATTGGAGGCGGTGCTATTATCCTGCCCGGCGTTACAATTGGTGATAACACCACCATCGGCGCGGGCAGCGTAGTTACAAAAGATATTCCGGCCAACGTTTCCGCGGCCGGAAATCCGTGTAAGGTTATTCGCGAGCTCTAGTGCCGCATTTTATTTTTTCTGAATATTTACAGTTGCAATCAGTTCCGTACCATCTGTGAGCCTTACAGCCAGAGGAATTATGCCGTTTCTGATGCTTACGGCGCCTGTCACAGCAGTTTGAATCTGCATTCCACTGGTAATAACTTGTCCGGGTATGGCAACAGGTTGCAATTTTACTTTTCCGTCAGTGATTTCAGCCAGGTATACCCCGTTAATTTTTTTGCTTCTGGTCGGAAATCCCATAAAAGCAATGTAAGCCTTTCCGCTGCTGATGTATAACGTCGGATTGCATACCAGATAGTTAAAAGTCGCGTTGAGGGAGTCATATTTTTTCCCGGAATGGACAAAAGGTTCAGAAAATTCATTGCCGCCGGCATTGGTAAATATTCCTGAAATAATTTTTCCGGCTTTGTCCTTGGAAAAAGCCATGAATGCAACCTTGCCTGAATAATAGGTTGGTCCGCCGATGACAAGCGGTTTCCCCTTGTCAATGAAGCCGTACTTTTGCGGTACAGTCTTGATGAGTTTATCTGATTTGCGGTCGAAAATATACATGTTTGTTACGCCTTTACCAGTGACCGCCCGGGTAGCGAATGTTCCTTGCGCCACAGATATATTGAAAAAATTATGCAGCTTTTTATCAGCTTGATGCAGAATTTTAAATTTTTTGTCTTTACAGCATTTTGCATTCACTTTAAAAGCATAGACGACATCAGTTTTGTTATCAAGGGTGCATAAAAAGATTGCTTCTGAGTTTTTAGAAATATAGGGAGCATTAAAAAACTTGAAGGTGGCTCGAGTTATTCCGGGGGCTTTATCCCCCTGCAGAGCAATTGGAAAAACCTGCCATTTACCAGCAGTTTTTTTGGCATAAAATACCCCCTGCTGGCCGTTTTCCAAAGTTGCACTGAAAGTAATGATGCCATTTTGAATTGTGGGGGAGTTGAAGCCGGTAGGCGTGTCGGGGCTTTTGGGTTTCTGCTGGCTTGATACAGGCACGAAGATTTGAAAATGCTGTTTCAGCCCAACCGGTTTTATAGTGGCATCAAACGCGACGACGGGGGTAGTAAAACTACCGTCTTTTGTTTTGTATGATACGAACAGAGCAGGCCTTTTAGTTTTAGAGTCGACAGCCGCATAAATAAAGCTGTCTCCATTTTCAGCAATTGAAGGCGGTATGGAGACGCCTTTGGCTTTTGAGAGAATTTGCAGGGTGCTGCCCATGACCAGGCCCGGCATTAGGGACAGAAGGAATCCCAGAATGACAACAGTTGATTTCTTCATAATCAAACCTCAATGTTTGGTTTTCATGCGGGAAACTAAAAACATTTACGCAATATTCTGAGAAGGATACTGTTGAAATATCTAATATACAATACCTCTAAAGAATCTTTGTATTAGAATTTTGTTAAAAAGGCTGGTGTTTCAGTACAAAATCAATTACTTACTCTGGCAACAGCTATCAGCTCTTTACCACAAGTTGATTTCAACAGCAAAGGAATTGTACATTTTCTTATGCTGACAGCTCCAGTCAAAGCTGACTTTATCTTTATGTCGCCAATCATCTGGCCTGGAACGGCCACAGCTGACAGCTTCACTTTGCCTTTGACTATCTCTGCAAGATAGACTCCGGTGATGTTTTTGTTCCTGAATGGGTATCCCATAAAAGTTATGTAGGCTTTGTCTTTTCTTACATACAGAGTGGGATTTCTGACTCGGTAGGTGAAAGTTGTGTCTAGAGATTCATATTTTTTGCCTGAATATACTATTGGGCTTGTATAGTTATTCTCACCGGCATCAGAGTATATAGCTGAGACGATCTGGTTATCAGTATTTCTGGAATAGGCTGAAAAAGCAAGTTTACCACGATAGTAGGAGGGGCCTCCAAGAATAATTGGTTTTCCCTTTCGCAGTAAGCTGTAATCCTGGGGTGTTTTTCTTATCAATTTTCCAGAGCTCCGCCTGAAAACAAACATTGACATAATCCCGTCAGAAGTTTCTGCGCGAGTGGCAAACGTACCTTTGGCCACTGAAATGTCGTAAAAGTTAAATAGATTTCGACTGGCCATATGCAGCGCAGTTAATGCTGTATTTGGATTGTTTTGAGCGGCATTAATATCATAAGAGCAGATCATGTCGGTGTTATCATCCAGGCTTGCGAGAAAAACCGCCTCTGAATTCATAGTTATATAGGGCGAATCAAAGGATTCAAATTTACCGGTTGTCTTGCCGGGCGCGTCCTGACCATTTACAGCTATTGGAAAGACCTTCCATTTGCCATCTTTTTTCACAGCATAAAAAATCCCCTGCCGCCCATTGCTTAAAATGGCACTGAAAGCAATAATATTATTGAAAATGGTCGGGGAATTGAATCCAGTGTTTTTCTGTTGAAATATTTCACATCCGGGGTGAAACTGTTTGATAAACTTTTTTACAGAATAAAAGACTTTAAAGTTCTGCTTGATGCCTTCAGGCTTGATACTTGAATCAAAAGCAGCTTCAGGCTTGCTGAAGCTGCCGCTTTCCTGCTGATTGGATATAAACAGAGCTGGAACTTTTTTGTCTGAATTGAACGCCGCGTAAACCAGGCTCTTACCGTTTTCTGCAATTGAGGGGGGAATAGAAACATTTTCTGCGGTTTCAATTATGCTTATATCAATTCCGGCATACAGAGTTTGGATACAAGATAATGTCATAAGCACTATTGTTAAGTAATATTTCCTCATAACTTCCCAAAGCTTTCTTGTCCAGAAAAATTATATAAATACACGGCTCTTTTATTAAACATAATGTTGGATGCATTTTTTGCAATTTCCGCTAAAAATTTTTAGTGAAATTAAGTTAAGTGAAAGCGAATTTAAAATTTAATTGTAAGCGGTGAAAACTATTCCCAGGTATCAATTATACTGATATAATAGGAAATATTGCAGATATAATTTAAATAAAATTACTGCTTAGTTAAGTATAAGTGTAGAATGTTTTGATGTTTTATGCATTTAAAGTAAAGTAAATATCACTTATTTAAGTATGAAATATTCAGTAAATACTGAATATAGATGTGACGGCTGAAATATTTGTAAAAAATGCTTTTTACTGGAAAATGAACCGGATGATTGCTGCATAATCTCATCAAATTGCAGTGCAGGTTAGCTTTATTTATATAAAAAAACCCTTCCGTTTTACCGGAAGGGTTGAAATCGAATATAAACTTAGATGTCTTCGCCGACTTCCCAGCGCACAAAGCGCTTGACAGTGGCTTTAGGAGCTACTTTCTCCATGCAGCTCTTATCATCCTTGATCCAGGGCTGTCTTGAAAGGCAGATTTCACTGTACCATTTATTGATTTTACCGTTAACGATATTTTCAATAATATTTTCAGGCTTGCCAGCCATTTGGGCACGGGCAATTTCCTTTTCTTTTTCAACGACATCAGCAGGAACTTGCGCCGGACAGATGAACTGAGGTTTGAAGGCTGCAATATGCATGCAAAGGTCGCTCAGGAATGCCTCATCAGCTTCACCTTCAACATCAACCATAACGCCAATACGTCCGCCCATATGCAGGTATGAGAAAACCTTACCGGCTGTTTCCCATTTGGCCGCACGGCGCAACTGCATATTTTCGCCGATGGTTGAAATCATGTTAACCAGATTTTCTTTTTCCAGTTCGTTTAAACTGTCAGCAATATCGCCGTCGCCTTCTATGCCGGAAGCTCTCTCAGCAAGCTCTTTAATGAAAGAGCCAAACTTATCATTGGTTGCAACAAAGTCAGTTTCGCAGAGAACTTCTACAATTGCTCCTTTGCCGTCCTTGATAGAAGTTATAATTCTACCTTCTTTGGTAGCGCGTCCGGATTTTTTCTCAGCTTTAGCAATACCGGATTTACGCAATTCATCAATTGCTTTCTCCATATTGCCGTCAGCTTGACTTAAAGCTTTTTTGCAATCCATCATGCCTGCGCCGGTTTTATCACGCAACTCTTTTACCATTGCTGCAGTTATAGCCATGGAATAGTTCCTTTATTTATATAATTTAATATCTTTTTTTAAGAAAAACTTGGAGCTCTACAACTGTAGTAATTATTATTCAGCGACAGCTGTTTCAACTTCCTCGGTTTTAGCTTCAGCGGCTTTCTCAGTTTTGGGAGCTTTTTCCGCTTTAGCATCAGCGGCTTTCTCAGCCTTGGCTTCAGCAGATTTTTCCGCTTTTGGGGCTTTTTCCGTTTTAGCTTCAGCAGCCTTCTCAGCCTTGGCTTCAGCAGGTTTTTCCGCTTTTGGGGCTTTAGCTTCAGCAGCTTTTTTCGGAGCTTTCTCGGCTTTTGGAGCTGCTTTCTCGGCTTTTGGAGCTGCTTTCTCGGCTTTTGGAGCTGCTTTCTCGGTCTTTGGAGCTGCAGCTTTTTTCGGAGCTTTAGCTTCAGTTTTTCCTGCTTTGGCTTCAGCAGCTTTAGCGGCCTTCTCAGCCTTGGCTTCAGCAGCCTTGGCAGCCTTTTCAGCTTTTTCAGCTTCCTTGGCAGCTTTTTCCTCAACAACGCGCTTCTGATAAACTTCTTTGGCAACCAGAATAGCGTCAGCCAGTACGTCGGTAATGACTTTTATAGATTTTACAGCATCGTCATTGGCTGCAATCGGGAAATCGATGTTTGAAGGGTCGCCGTTTGTATCAACAATCGCAACAGTCGGGATACGCAGTTTTAAGGCTTCGCGAACCGCGATATTGTCATTGCATACATCAATAATGACCATAACTGCCGGAAGCTTTTTCATGCTGGCAATACCATCAAGGTCACGATGCAGCTTGGTTGCGCGACGGGTGAGGGCTGACTGCTCTTTTTTCTTCAGGCTGTTCATTTCTTCAGACTGAAGTACTTTGTCGATATCATACATCTTGTTGATGCTTTGGCGAATAGTAATATTGTTGGTCAAGGTGCCGCCGAGCCAGCGTTCTGAAACGTAAAACATGCCGGTCTTTTCGGCAAGTTCCCTGGTTATTTGCTGCGCCTGGCGCTTAGTTCCCACAAAAAGCACGTCGCCGCCCTGCATGACAATACGCTGCAGGAAGTTACAGGCATCAGATATCTGGTGCATGGTTTTTGTGAGGTCAATAATTGAAATACCGTTTTTGGCACCGTAGACATATTCTTTCATCTGCGGGTTCCAGCGCTTAGTCTGATGTCCAAAGTGACAGCCGGCTTCGAGTAGATCTTTAATAGTGATCTTTGCCATGTGACAATCTCCGTGTCTTTTTGCGGAACCTTTTCCTGCCGCGTTTGTTCTGCTGCGGCCCGAAGGCTCCTTTGGGTTTAATCTTAAATCGTGTATCTAACTAAGATACAAAGAGCTGGTAAGATAGCATCGAGTATGGCTCCCTGCAAGAAGATAAGTGATTTTTTTAGCTATTTTTTGAGCTTGGAAAATATCACGTGAAAATACGACTTTTGCTGCAGATTGAAATATTTATTAAAGCGTCCTGTTGAAACTGGTATTTTGCTTATCTGCAGTATTTTATGTCTAATATTAAAAATGGTTTTGACGGCAAATGGTTTTTGCTGAATATAAGTTGGGACATTTATTTTGAAAATATCAGTTATTGGAAGTATTGTTTTAATATCTAACACTAACTTATATGAGGAGTCTTGCTATGTACAGTTTTATGGTGCTCGTTTTTATAATCGGCATAGTACTGAGAGGTATCAGCTTCAGGTTATCCGCTGTGCATGAACGTTTAATTATTGCAGATGGCGGCATTGAATACGGCCGGGTTAATTCCGGAATTCTGGCGATCCTGCATGTCCTTATCTACTTTGCGGCATTTGTTGAAGCGTTGGTGCGTCCTCCACTGCATCCGTTTATTTCAGGGATTGGCGTGGTAATTTATCTGTTTGGCATGATAATGCTGTTTATGGTTATCAGTCAGCTTGGTACGCTCTGGACGGTGAAATTATATATTGCCAAGGACCACCACTTAATAAAAACCTGGCTGTTCAAAAGGTTTAAACACCCGAATTATTACTTGAATCTGCTGCCTGAAGTAGTTGGTTACATATTGATTTTCAATGCCTGGCGCACACTGCTGGTTCTTCTTCCGCTGTATCTGATTTCACTGGGACTCAGAATTTATCAGGAAGAAAAAATAATGCATCTTAATTTCAAGGATTACTGATCCTTGTCAAAATATCTGGAATCCTGCTCAGTAATTCAGCTTCAGGATTCCTGTTTTTTTTTCGGAGTTTGAACCGCACCGCCGCTGATTACCAGTCGCATACCGTCTGAAACCTTCATATCCAGAAATATGCAGTCTTCTCTGGGCAGCAGCAGCAGAAAGCCACTGGTCGGGTTTGGTGTGGTTGGGACAAAAACACTGATCAGTTTTTGTCCGCTTTTCTGACTGATCTCCCATTCCTTCGGGTTGTCGTTGGTCAAAAATCCAATGGCGTATACCCCTTTGCGCGGGTATTCTATCAGCACGACTTTGCGAAACATATTGCCACGCGGAGTCAGTAAAGCCTCGCCGATTTGCCGGGTTGTTGAGTACACTGTTCCTAAAAACGGGAGTTTAAGCAGCACCCACTGGGCAATTCCAGCCAGCCAGCGCCCAGCTTTGAAGCGCATGAACTCGCCAACCAGCAGGATCAGAACAATAATCATAGCCAGTGTGAAAACCCTTATAGACTGCTGAAGCCAGAATACTTTGTTGAACTGCGGAAAGTAATGATCAACAACGTTTACTGCCCAGGTAGTCAGCTTGAAATAGAGGAACCCGGTAAGCCCTAAAGTGACAAATACCGGCACCAGTACCAGTAAACCGGTGATAATACGCCGGCGCAGCCAGAGTGATAATGTCAGTTTTTTAGTCTTCATTTTCATCATGCAACGGGGTTATCTGTACTAAAATTACTTTACGGCGGTCCGCTTTCAGGATTTTAAACGCAGCCACTTTTTCTATGCTTATTTCTTCGTTTTCTTCAGGAATCTTGCCGAATTCGCCGCAAACGTAACCGGCAATAGTATCGACATCCTCATCTTCCGGGATTTCAAGGTCAAATTCTTCATTTATATCGCTGATCAGAGTGCGTCCTTCGGTAATAATAGTGCCGTCTGACTGTAAAACGTTGACTGTGTCCTTTTCATCAATATCGTATTCGTCCCTGATCTCTCCGACAATCTCTTCGAGAATGTCTTCAAGCGTCACAATACCTGATGTGCCGCCATATTCATCTATAATAATTGCAACATGGATTTTATTGGTCTTGAATTCCTCAAGCAGATCGCCGACATTTTTAGTTTCCGGGATAAACAGTGGTTTATGTGAGTAATCCTCCAGTTTTTCCGACTTGCGCTTATCATCCAGAAAGTCTTTGGCGTAAATTACTCCTCTGATATTATCAATATTCTCACTGTAAAGCGGTATACGGCTGTGGCCGCTGTCTATAATCATCTGTTTGGCTTCAGTAATAGAGGAAGTGATTGGAATGGCCGACATATCAACCCGCGGCGTCATAATTTCACGCACCGGTGTATCATTGAGGTCAAAAATACCGCGAATCATGCGTTTTTCATCCTCTTCAAGGCTTTCTTCTCCTTCTTCATCCGCATGTTCTACCAGTGACATGATTTCATCTTCTGCGGTAGTCTTGTCTTCACCATGTTCTGCTCCGCTGAAGTGAGACGCCCCGGTTTCAGTGAGCCGGGCCAGGGCAATAACCGGTGCAAAAATCGAGCAGCGCAGGATATTCAGCAGCGGCAATGTCAGACGCAAAATCAAAATATCAAACTTAATCAGCAACAGCTGAGCTACAATTACGCTTAAAACCAGTACAGCAAGTACGCCAATAACCATGTAGCCTGTAATAACAGGAAACTTCTTGTCCGGAAATAAAGCCACCAGCTTGCTGAACAGCGCGGTTGAAATTATGCTCAGGAGCAGCAGGTTCAAAAAACGGAAAACTATTTCAAAGCCCTGCTGATGCTCAAGCCAATGCTCCATTTTGCGTGCCAGTTTTTTATTATCCACCTCAAGGCGGCGGATACGTCCCAGACTTATTTCACGCAAAGCGTCCCACGCACTCATTAGCAGAACGAAAATAACAATTCCACCTATAAGGAATTCATTATCCATAACTTTTTTAAAAACCTCCTGTGCTGATTTAATATAAATATTTAATTATTTTTTTGCTTCCGGAAAAACCCCGGAAAAGTCAAATTCCTGTTCAAGCTGCTTCATAACCTCTCTTTCCCTTCGTCGCATCCGTTTTCTGGAAACCGGGTCCAGGTCATCTTCGCCGACAGAGTGCAGCAAGCCGTGGGCAATATAAAGTGCCAGTTCACGGGCATAGCTTGAGTCTTTACGTGCCCTTCCTTCCTGCATGGCAAAATCCACGCAGATCAGTAAATCAACAGCTACATCTCCGGGCAGCAGCGGTTCTTCGCCTTCCAGATAACAAAAAGTTATAACATCTGTTGTGCCTTCATGCCCCACATATTCGCGGTTGTAACGCGCCATGGTGCGGTCACCGACAAATGTTATATTTATAAAAAGTTCCTGCTGAACCGGCAAACCTGCCAGCTCAGCTGTCCTTAAAATCATTTTTTTCAACCGTGCTCTCGCCGGCGGGCACATGCTTCTGTGCTTCCATGAATAAGTCGTTTTCATCCTGTTCATTGTTTTTGGGGTACGCAATTCTGCTATGGTTCATAGTAATTAATGTTTTGACGAAACTGTCGCGGATTTTTGACAGGTCCGCAATGGTCAGATCGGCGTTGTTTAACTGGCCGTCTCTAATGCGTTTACGTATGATTTCCCAGACAAGAGCCTCAATTTTATTAGGAGTGGGCTTCTGCAGCGACCTGGATGCGGCCTCGCAGGCATCTGCCAGGCTTATAATGGCAACTTCTTTGTCTCTGGGCAGCGGTCCAGGATACCGGTATTCGCTTTCATCAACCGGCTTGCCTTCTTCAAGTGCCCGCCGGTAAAAATAGTAAACCATATCTGTGCCGTGATGCTGCTGTATGGCATCGCGGATTACTTTGCGCAGCTTGTATTTAAGTGCCAGATCAATACCTTCCTTTACATGGTTCAATATTATCAGGCTGCTCATACGCGGATGCAGGTCGCTGTGTTTGTTTTTAGCCTCAAAAGTATTCTCTGCAAAATACTCCGGTTTAGCAAGCTTTCCAATGTCATGAAAAATTGCAGCCACTCTGGCTTTCATGGCATTAGCTCCAACGGCCTTAGCCGCGTATTCCGCCAGCGTGGCAACCATCAGGCTGTGATGGAAAGTGCCAGGGGCTTCAAGTTCAAGACGCTTGAGGAGCGGATGATTATAATCGCACAGCATAAACAATGACATATTGGTCGTTACCTTGAAAACCAGCTCAAAAATAAAGATCAGAATCAATGCTGCAGTTGCAGTGAAAAAGGCATTTGCAAAGGCAATACCCGCAGTGTACATCAGGATTTCAGGAGAGTTGACTACATGCCAGAACAGATTGAAATCGAGCATCCAGAACGAGAAAAATACAATCAGCAGGCTTCGCATAAAATATGAGCGGTAGTTGGAGGAGCTGCGAACCGTAATAGCGGCTATGCTGCAGACAACCAGTCCTTCAAGCGCGACATCAAAAGAATTTCCCAGCATCATCGCGGTGATTGCTGATACAAAAAAGCCGACATAAAGCGATACCCTGAATCCCAGCATTACAGCCAGCAGCACCGCCGGCAGCGCCAGCGGTACGGCGTCGTTAACCAGACTGGGAGATATGCCGAGTCCACTGCTGGCATAGTAAAAAACTTCCATGAACATGTAGTTTAAAAGCAAAGAGATAATTACTATGGTGCCGGTAAGTCCTATTTTCTGATTGCTGCGTACCACTTCAGGGTGAATGTGATACATGTACAAACCGACAAAAACCATCAGGATAAGGCTCCAGATAATGTTTTTAAAAATTCGCTGCCCCGAATCCGTCTCCTCCAGTCTGGCCTGATATTCGTTTTCATAGGCGGACAGGCGGTCCAGAGATTTCTGGTTGACAACCTGGTCCTTGGTAACTATCGGTTCATACTTTTTTACCTCTACCTTTACCGGCGGTACCGCGGCGGTTGCTTCACGCCTTTTCTGCTCGGTTCTGGAGTAATCAAGGATCAAAGTTCCCTTGTTGCCGATAAGCATGGTGCAATTCTGTACCAGAGCGGCTTCCAGTGCATCACGCTGCTTGCCGGGCGAAGTGAACTTCAGCACCTGTTTGGCCATTTCTCTGGCAGCTTCCCGGGGCGAAGGTATATCAAGTGCCGACACTGGCAGGCGGGCACGCCCGGCGGCGTCAATAATCCTCAGCTGCTGGCTTACCTTGTAGTTATCCTTTTCCTTCTGGCTGATGATACCTTTATTGGCCAGAGACAGCATTTCTTTTTCAAAACTCTGCCGCAGAGGTTCATTCTGGCAGATCTGATAAATAGACTCAAGGACCGGCTTGCTTAAATTTGCCGCAATATTTGCAAAATAGTCACCTTCAGGCTTGTAAAGACGCTTTTCGTTGATAGCCTCCTGCCTGGCGGCAACTGCAAAAAAGAAATTTTTAAGGTTCTGCTGAACGTGTTTGACAGCCACCTCAGATATTCTGAAGTAAAGCGGCACTCGCTCTGCCACTTCATGTTTGCGCTGAAGTGTCTTGGCGTTGTCCACATAAACAAAATCAAAGTCAGCAAAAATAGTCTTGGAAGCCCGCTGTTTCAAAACCAGCGGAATATTAATGGGCTTCAGAGCGGGAAGCGTCAGCAAAAGAGAACAGACCGCCCAAAGCAGCACCAGCATAAAAAACCCCAGCACTTTTGACTGGTCTGCCGCTAATAGAAATTCGTTGTCAGTACGGCGTTTGCGGGTCCCCAGTAAACCGCGCTGCTCCATGCGGCGTTTACTTAACTTCCTGTCTATATAATTTTTTAGCGAGCCAGCCACAGTGTCTACCTTTCCTCACTGTATGCATTGATTATTTTCTCAACCAGCGCATGTCTGACAACATCTTTTGTCCCGAAACGGCAGAACCCAATTTCAGGAATTTTTTTCAAGGTCTTCTCTGCATGAACCAGTCCGGACCTCTCGTCAGCTGCTAAGTCAGTTTGAGAAGGATCACCGGTTATAACGCATTGTGAATCAAATCCGAGCCTGGTCAGGAACATCAGCATTTGTTCCTCAGTCGTGTTCTGGGCTTCATCAAGAATTATAAACGCATTGTTAAGGGTTCGTCCACGCATAAAGGCCAGAGGCGCCACTTCAATAATATTACGCTCAATCAGCGATGCCGCTTCTTCAAAATCCATCATATCATACAGTGCGTCGTACAACGGACGCAGATACGGCATGATTTTTTCTTCAAGATTGCCGGGCAGAAAACCAAGACTTTCACCCGCTTCCTTGGCAGGGCGGGTAAGAATTATCCGATTGTAAGACCCTTTGAGCAGTTCAGAAACAGCCATGGCCATAGCCAGATAGGTTTTGCCGGTGCCGGCCGGGCCGATGCCGAAAACAATATCTTTTTCCCGAACATTCTTCAGATAGTTGAGCTGGGCGGCGGAACGAGGCACAATATCCCGCTTTTTGGGCCCGACGTGAACCCTTTCTGAGAACAGCTTTCGAAGTTCATCATCCCGGTTGTTCTTAAAAGCTTTTAAAACCTGTTCGAAGTCGTTTTGGTCAAGATGTCTTCCTCGGAGGTGGAAAACTCTGGAGAGTTCTTCCAGGAAACTCTTAGCCCGGGATATTTTCTCCGGTTCTCCTTTGATTTGAACCCAGAAATCCCGAGCCACCAGAGCTACTTTGAGCTGGGACTGAGCTTGTCTTAAGTTTTTGTCGGAGTGCCCTGCAAAAACTTCATGCAGGGTCATCCCGTTTTCAAAATAAAATTTATCTTCTTCGTTCGTCATCAATGATGACCTTATTCAGTTACGGCGTAGGGATTTTCAAAGTCATACCAGGTCGCAAGCTGGTTTTTCCCTTGAGGACATCGGCGTTAGCCTCCTGAATTTCTTTCCAGCGGCTGCCTTTGCCGTAAAATTTTCGCGAAACTTTCCAGAGAGTGTCATTTTTCTGGACAGTATAAGTCTGAATTTTCTTTTCGGGAGCTTCAACTACTGGTTTCTCTGGAAGAGCAACCGGCGAACTTTGTACTTTGCTGCCATCAGTTATATTTAAATCTTCGGCCAGAACCGGACTTTTTCTGTTTTCAGGTGCCTGCAGCTCATCACTGCCGGAAGGACCAGGAGGCACAGTCTGAGGAGCCTGCCACTCAGGATAATATTTTTTAATAAACTTTTCCCAATTCTGCTCATCCGGGCCAAGAGGCGATTGCGCCAGTTTGGGTGAACAGCCGAACCCGGCTATTACAATGAATGCCGTTAGTGACAGGTAAGTTAAAAATTTCATATTGCGCCTCCCGATGTTAAACAAATAGCAGGTTATAATTCATAGTTTTCACTATACTATAAATTAAAACCTGCGCAAAACAAGAGGCGGGATACACCTTTTTGCATTTTGGTGATCCCGCTGTTGAATTTAACCTTCAAAACGCTTGTAGATCAGAGCGCCGTTGTGTCCGCCGAACCCGAGATTGACATTAAGAGCAACATCAAGCTGTTTCTCTTCAGCCGTATTCGGAGTGTAATAAAGATCACATTCCGGATCCGGGTATTCATAGTTGATTGTCGGAGGAACAACGCCTTTTCTGAGGGCGTTGATACAGGCAATTGATTCCATGCCGCCGGCGGCTCCAAGTCCGTGACCGGTGCTGCCTTTTGTACTGCTGATGGAAACCTTGCGGGCATGTTCGCCCAGAGCCGCTTTGAAAGACTTAGTTTCAAACTTGTCATTCAGCGGGGTACTGGTTCCATGCGCATTGATATAATCAATATCTTCAGGGTTCAAGCCGGCATGGCGCATAGCAACTTTTATCGCATTCGCTGCGCCGGCACCGTCAGGATGCGGCGAAGTTATGTGATATGCATCGCCGGTAGCCCCGTAACCGACCAGTTCGGCCAGAATGGTGGCACCGCGTTTCTTTGCGTGTTCGAGCTCTTCAAGGATTAAGACCCCGGCTCCCTCAGACATGACGAAACCATCGCGCTCAGCATCAAAAGGACGCATGGCGTGCAGTGGGTCGTCATTACGGCTGCTCATGGCTTTCATTGAACAGAATCCGGCAAAGCCAAGAGGGACAATCGATGCTTCAGCACCACCGCAAATCATAATATCAGCATCATCGCGCTTGATGGTCCAGAAAGATTCACCAATAGAGTGAGTGCCGGTTGAACAGGCTGTGACAATCCCCATATTCGGGCCCTGTGCACCATAACGCATTGAAATATTGCCGGATGCAAGGTCAATGATCATCATTGGAATAAGAAACGGGGAAATTCTGGCCGGTCCGCGCTGATCGAGAACCTGCTGCTGAGAGCACATGGATTTCAACCCGCCAATTCCGCTGGAGGTAATAACCCCGACGCGGGTCTGGTCGATGTCGCTGTCAGCCAGCTGCACTGGCAGCCCGGCCTGTTCCATGGCTTCATCGGCGGCCGCGATGGCATAGTGACAGAATGCATCCATCCGCTTTGCCTCTTTGAGAGGCATATACTTGGAAATATCAAAATTATTTACTTCACCGGCAATCTGCGTGCGATAGCCTTCGGGGTCAAACTTGCTGACCCGGCTCAAGCCGCAGCGTCCATTGGCAATAGCATCCCAGAACTCGTCTGCGCTGTTGCCGACGCAGGAGATGATCCCGGTACCGGTTACAACAACACGTCTATCATTCATAGAGAGACTCCTGCTGCTTCATTTTTAACCATTTAAAAAAAAATGGGTCACGCCGTAGGTGATGTGACCCATTGAAATAACTGTCAAAAACAAACTTATTCAGCTTTGCTTTCAATGTACTTGATAGCTTCGCCTACAGTAGTCAGTTTTTCAGCATCTTCGTCTGGAATATCAGAACCAAACTCTTCTTCCAGAGCCATCACCAGTTCGACCTGGTCCAGAGAGTCAGCGCCAAGATCTTCGATAAATTTAGCATCCTCAACAACCTGATCCTCAGAAACACCAAGTTGTTCGACTACAATATTCTTTACTTTGTCAGCAACTGAAGACATTTGCAGTCCCCCTTAGTTTTTTGTTATTTTACTTAACGGTAATTATATTTCTATTATTAAATAATTATTGATTCATATAAGATGTGATGATATTGCAAAAAATCAAATGTTTTTTGTAACAATATCAAAATTTTAGCTACATCAGCATACCGCCGTCAATATTGATTACCTGTCCTGTAACATAATTAGAATCGTCTGAACAGAGGAAATATACGACGCTTGAAACATCCTCGGGAGTTCCGGCACGTTTCATCGGGATCACGGTCATAAACGCTTCAGTAGCTGCTTCAGAAAGCTTGCCGGTCATGTCGGTCTGAATATAGCCTGGAGCGACAGCGTTAACCTGAATGCCGCGAGTTGCGAATTCTTTGGCAGTGGTTTTAGTCAGGCCGATGACTCCAGCTTTTGACGCTGAGTAGTTTGCCTGTCCGGCATTTCCCATGCGGCCGACAACTGAGGCAACATTTACAATTTTACCGCTGCGGGCCTTCATCATCGGACGGCAGACAGCTTTAGTGAAGTTAAAAGTACCCTTGAGGTTGACGGCAATTACCGCATCCCAGTCCTGTTCGGTCATTCGCATCATCAGGGTGTCCCGGGTAATCCCGGCGTTATTGATAAGTATATCAACTTTGCCGAATTCCTTGATTACAGCGGCTACTGTTTCTTCGGCGCTGTCCATCTTGGAGACGTCAGAAGCAAATGCTGCAGCTTCAACACCTTTGGCTTTGAATTCATCAGCAGTTTCCTGTGCTACATCGAGCATGATATCGACGATGGCCAGCTTCGCACCTTCGGCAGCCAGACGTTCGCAGATAGCTTTTCCAATACCGCGGGCACCACCGGTAACCAGTGCAACCTTACCTTCAAGACGTTTTTCTTTTCCCATATTGAAATCCTTGGTAATTAATTTATTCGGAAAAATTTTCCAGAGTTTCAGCAGAATTAATATTAAAGAATTTGATTGCCTTATCAGTGCGGCGGAGCAAGCCGGTCAGGACATTGCCCGGACCAAACTCGATCATGGTGTCAGCACCGAGGGCGATCATGTTGCGAACACATTCTTCCCAGCGTACGCTGCCGGCTACCTGGGCTTTCAGGTTGGCGCGCATCTCAGTGTCATCTTTGGCAGGGGCTGCAGTGAAATTGTGATAAACCGGAACTGCAGGCAGCTGCATCGGCGTATCTCCCAGAACCGTCATTAACTGTTCTCCAGCTTCCTGCATCAGGCGGGAGTGAAAAGCACCAGCTACTTTCAACGGGATGACTTTACGCAATCCGCGTTCTTTAAGAGCCTTGACGGCAGCCATCACTTTTTCTTTGTCGCCACTGATGACAATCTGTCCCGGGCAGTTAAAATTTGCAACATCGATATCAGACGCAGCACAAACTTCTTTGATAACAGCTTCATCGCCACCCAGAACGGAGGCCATTCCGCCGTTTGTGGCGCGGCAGGCTGCATCCATCAGTTCAGCGCGGCGGGCTACCAGCTTGAGTCCGTTTTCAAATAAAAACGCATTTCCTGCCTGCAGGGCGGCATATTCGCCCAGACTGAGTCCGGCGCACGCCAGCGGTTTAATGTCCCGGAACTTCGCCTGGAAAGCGGCAAGGGCAGCACAGCTGGTTGTGTAAATAGCGGGCTGGCAGTATTTACTTTCCGTCAGCTTTTCGGCAGGACCGTTAAAGCATACGTCAGTTACCGACCAGTCAAGAGCAGCGTCAGCGGCATCAAAAACTCTTTTCGCGGCCGGACTGGATTCGTAAAGATCCCTGCCCATTCCTACGGTCTGGGCTCCCTGACCTGAAAATACAAAAAATGCTTTCATGTAATTATTCCTGAATATCTATTTCAAATGTTGATGCAATTTCGATTTAAGCACAAGTGCTTTTATTGTTTTTTTGCATGTCCTGAATTTATTATTGCAACTTATAAACTTTTAATATTTTAGCTATAGTGCTTAAATATTTATTATAGAAACACCCTGCTGAACGCTGTTTAGCGGATGTCTTCCGTATTAAAACAGGTTAAAATACAGTCACCTTTAAAAAATGCAAGCGGAATTAAACAGTTAACCGAAACCGGTTTTTACCTGAACAGTACCATGTGGCAGTAAAAAGTAATATTTTTTGAATTTTGCCTTTTTCAGCGCTATACTATTTAAGCTGCATTACGCAACTTATTTCTTTATAATGCAAGGAGAACTAAAAATGAGCAGAATCATTCTACTCGCCGCTTTGGCATTGTGCCTCGCCGCTTCAGGCTGTAAATCATTTGACAGCAAGCCGACCGCTGACACGGTAATGGACAAAATGCAGGTCAGCATGGATCCACAGGGCAAGCTGGATAAAGTTTCCTGCGCTGTGTATCATTATAAAGTTAAATCAGGAACTCAGAATGCAATCATGACCATGTACTTGAAATCTCCTGATAAAATAAAATTCGTTACCAGATTTGACGACAGTGTACTGGTCAAAACCTTTGATGGTAAAACCGGCTGGGAATATTATAATAAAACCGGCTTGCGCCGACTTGCCAGCTGTGAACTCGATGAAATCAGACTGCAGGGGACAATGCTTTCTCCCTGTGTCAGGTTGCAGAAGATATTCAAAAAGATGCAGCTGGCCGGAAAAACAGAAGCTGCCGGACAGGAATGCTGGAAGTTGGTCTGCTTGCCTCTGGATAAATATAAATCCCAGCCGATAATCTTTTTTATATCTACCAAAACCGGCTATTTGGTCAAGCTGGTTGAAGAACAGGACACCTGTTCAGAAACTGTTGAAATTAAAACCTTCCTTGGAGCTTACAAGGAGTTTGAGGGAATAAAAGTTCCGACCAGGCTTATTTCTCAGGTAAACGGGTCTTTGGTGGAAAGCACATTGCAGAGTGTTGAATGGAACTGCAAACTTTCCGATGCCGACTTTGCTCCGCCGCAGCCAATGCGCTGAAGCCAGCTGCTTAAAAGTCTTAAATTGTCTTATGATTAATTTACTGTAATGATGGACTGTTGAACGCAAAAGGATTTTCCAATGTTAAAGATTATTACATACGCTATGATTTTTACAGCGGTTGCTGTAACCGCTGCTGACAATGCTGCAAGTAGAGATATTGATGAACTTAAGCTGCCAAATGGCAGAATTTTGAAACACCCTTACATAATGAATAAAACTCCCACAGGTGTTGCTGTTGCTCACGATGAGGGGGCAAAGTTTATCAAATACAAAGATATGCCTGTTGATGTGGCAAAAAAACTTGGCTACAGCCCGAAAAGTGCCCAGAAATATGAGGAAAAACTTAAAAAGCGCCGGCAGCAGCAAGCGGTTAAAAAAGCTAGAGAGGCTGAAGCGAAGAAGAAGTATGATGCTCTGTACAAAAAGCGGATGCAGAAATATCGTATCCACGAGCTGGAAAGAAAAATTAAGGAGTACAAGGTCAGAATCAAACGGCTTGAATATGAAATCCCGCGTCTTGAAAAAGATAAAAGCAAATTCAGAGATGAGGCTGTCGATCTCTCGAAGCCGGCCGGAGGTAACAGCGGTACTTGTTTCTGGCGTGGCGGGTTTGTTGCCAACAGCAGCAGTCGGCGCAGCGAACACCGCAAACGCTACAAAGTTGTCAGTTCGCTCGGAAATGAATACTCAAAGATAAGTTTCAGGCTGGAAGAATATAAAGATGAATTTGAACGCAAGAGCCTTGAAATAGAGGAAATGGAAAATCAACTGGCCGCCATGAAGAAAAAAAGTGGACAGAACGGTTTTTTCAGCAAGTTATTCTAATTGAGCTGGCGGTGATTTGACGCTGCTTGATCGAACTGTGGTTTGAAATTTCAGCGATTGCATATCCGCTTCGGCTTGCTTAAATTCGGAGTCGTTTTGGGAGGAGAAATGTAAATGAGAACTTTGATCTGTATATTAACTTTATGGACTGTCGCCGCCTCGGCCGCTTCAGGCAATTCCAGTCAGGTGAAACTTAAAGACGGCAGAGTGCTGAAGAATCCGTTTATAATTTCCAGAAACCCGAGCGGCATTAATGTTGGTCATGACAGCGGTGTTATATTTATAAAATTTGCTGAGATGAAACCTGAAATTGCTCGAAAATATGGCTATAACCCACAGAAGGCAAAGGCCTATGAGAAAGATATTGAGGTAAAACAGCGACAGCGCAAGGCTGAAAAAGCCAGGCGGGCTGAACAAAAAGCTGAACCAGAAACCATATATCTTGATTCTTTGGACTGGAATAGCAAAGAGCCTTCGCAGCTGGTCTTGATGCGTGAGAAAGTCAAACAGCTGAGGCAGCAGATCGCCAGGCTTGAAAATGAAAAAAACAAGCTGGCTTATACCACAGTATCCAACCCCAGAGCCCCCTCCGGCGGCTATTACTATACTTATCGCGGCGGTTATTATAGACCTGCTAAAAAGAACACATATACCAAGCAGCAGTCAAAGAATTTTTTTGACAAGCGCCGGGCTGCTAAAGAGATCGATTATGAGATAAGAAAAGCCAGGAAACGGCTCAACCGGGTTAGAAATGATATCAAGCGTTTTTACGCCAGAAGTGGAAAATTAAAAAATCCCCGTTATTAAACCTGCTCCATACTTTGAGACAATTAAAACGCAACAGGAATGCCCGAAGTCCTTAAAAATTGAGACAATGTTTTTTTATTGGCCTGAAAAACTGGAATTTAACTGGTTCCTGTATTAAATTAGTCAATCGAAAAATATACTTTATTTGACGGTTAAAACCGTGAAAATTTAACTTTAAGACAGGCAGGTAATAAAATATGGTTTCTCCTCGCGGGGATATTAATAATCGCAAAGCGATGATGTTTGGAATGGGGCTTGACAATAAGGACGGGCATAAACGTTTAACCAAGGGTGATAACTTTGTTATTACCGGTGGTTCAGAAGAAACCCATGACCGTATGACGGAAACAGTAGTTAAGGTTAATGAAAAGCTTTCCAAGCGTGGTAAAAGGCTTGAGGACTGTTCCGTAAAAGAGTTTTCTGACATTGTGCAGGAGTCCACCCCTGACTGAATATATTTTATTGAAATTGCTGAGTTTTTAATCGCACTCAGGCGCTCTGCCGCTTTTTTAGAATGGGCGAGCAGTTGCTGCGAGAGTAAGGTTCCTACCCGGCTTTAAATGCAGCCATGCTTGATGAAAAGCACCGATTTGAGTGGCAATATTTTGCTGCTCCAGAAATCAATGCTGCCGAATAACAGGCTGACTTATAATTAATATCAATTTTCAGTGATAAATTTTTTTGCAAGAGGAGAATATGAAATCAGAGGTAATATACCGTTCATTGCTTGAAGATATTACCAGTAGACTTGAAGCTGTCGGTATAGAAACTCCGCGTACGGAAGCTGAAATTATTGTTTCTGAACTACTGGAGTGTTCTCGTCCGGAACTGGTCTGGAATCTGCATGAAAAAGTACCGTTAAAAATCCTGAATTCAGCAGAGGGAATGACTGTCCGCCGTGAACAGCATGAGCCGCTGCAGTATATTATCGGTGAGGCTCACTTTATGCATTTAACCCTGAACGTCAACCCGGATGTATTAATTCCCCGTCCAGAAACGGAACTGCTGGTGGAGAAGGTATGCAAAATCATTCCAGCTGACGGAACTTTGCTTGATCTTGGCACCGGCAGCGGCGCCATAGCACTGGCTGCGGCTTATGAGCGTATGGACATCAAGGTAACCGCAGTTGATGTCAGTATCAACGCACTTGAAGTCGCCCGTCAAAATCAGATGAAATATGATATGGATAATGTCGAATTTATCGAAAGCAATCTCTTTTCGGCACTGCAGTACTGCAGGTTTGACTGCATTGCGGCTAACTTGCCTTATGTTGCCAATGACGAGTATAAGGTTTTGATGCCAGAAGTCAGGCTTTATGAGCCGGCATTGGCCTTGACCGCACCTGACCGCGGGCTGGGGTTAATTTTCAAAGCAATAAAAAATGCCCATAAACACCTTAAGCCAGGTGGCTATATTATTTTTGAACATGGTATCCATCAGGCTGCCGCTGTCCGCAAGGCTTTGCATGCAGCAAAACATTTCATAGATATAGAAACCATTCAGGATTATTCAAACCGTGACCGCTTTACTGCGGCGAGCTTCTCTCTATGAAATGTTTTATAACTTGAAACATCTTGAATTCAATATTAAACTAAATCAGTTTTCAAGAGGATTACTGTAAAGATACTCAAATTAGAAATGCAGTATAATTTCAAGCAATTGCCTGAGATTATAGAATTTTAGCAGATAATTTTTGTTTACTACTGGAGTGGGATCATGAAGAAGTTACTTGCTGCTGGAGTACTGTGCTTTTCGCTAATCTTTATTTGCGGGTGTTCGACTGGAGACAACCGTCGAATCACTCAGGTTTCTACTTACGGGGCGCTCTACATGGGAGCATATGACGGCAAAATGACGCTGCGCGAATTGTTAAGACACGGTGATACCGGATTCGGGGTGACTGAAAATATTGATGGCGAAATGATTATAGTTGCAGGTAAGGCTTATGTCGGCAAAGAGGACGGAAAAGTGTACCTGCCTGATATTAAAAGCAGAATCGCCTTTGCAAATATCGTAGATTTTAAACCGGATGTAGGAATAAATATACCTTCTGAAATGACGATGCAGGAGTTTGAAAATTTTGTCGACAACAACCTGCCAAAAGACAATCTTTTCAGCGCTATCGTTATTACCGGTATGTTTAAGTATGTAAAAACCAAATCTTATCCGCCACAGCGCAAACCTTACAAGCCGCTTAAAGAAATAATTGCCACTCAACCGGAATTTGATTATCGCTATATTGCTGGAACAATAGTTGCATTCAAATTTCCGCCTTATCTGAAAAAACTTCAAAAGGCTGGTTATCATTTTCACTTCCTCAGCAAAGATCGAAAGAGTGCAGGGCACGTTCTTGATTTTACAGTTCTGAGCGGAATAGCTAAAATTGATTTTTGCAACGAATTGCTGCTGATAGCTCCTCCTGGAGGCACTGTATTCAATAAACTTAATCTTGAATAGCGGTAAACTGCTGGAGGAACAGCGCTGTTGCTTTTTATAAGGAAATAAATTCTTACGGCCGAATAGTGCTCTGAAAAAAAATGGAAACGGAAACCTGCTATAACTTTCTGATCGGAAGTTTTTTTACAAAAAAAGCTTATTGATTTACTACCAGGCTACGGGCTCATTTTTAATTTGTTGAGCGTCATGCAGCAGGTCATTGTTAGGCGTGATTAAAAATTAAAGACTTGCATAAAGATAGATAGATAACCCTATTTTTTTGTTGCTAAAATCTTGAAACCAGTTAGCATGATAATAATACTGCTAACCGCTTTTTGAAGAAAAATTTTTTTTTGTCTGAATTTATTAAAAACTTTCATAATTAGCTATAATCTATTAAAATATCTGCAGTTAAGCAATTTAACCTTCCAGTATTTTGGGAAAAAGGTTAATTTATGGAAGCCTAACCCGCAAAGCATTAGCAGGCTAAGAATATATGTAATACTTTAGTTGTAAATGTCTTCCAGTTTGAAAAAAATACTATCATTTAATAGTAATTAGTATTTAATTAGTTATAAAAGAACAAAACATTTGCAGTTAGCTGCTTTTAACTCTTGTATTTTAGCTAAAATGTATTATTATGTTAAAATTGGAGAAATTGTGTTATGTTTTTATATTATGGAGTAAATTATGGCCTCAATATCAAAAAGGCAACAGCGGGTCGATAGTGTCCGTAAATGGATTGTTAAAAAGACACTTCCTGAGGGACAGTACACAAACGAATTTGAGTTATGCGCAAAGTTTGCCATGAGCAGAACTCAGGTTCGTGATATCCTTAAGGAATTGGAGGTGCAAAACATTATTGTACGGCGTCAGCGTAAAGGCATTCGTGTTCGAGAAATTCCAAGGAAAGAGGCTTTCGATGTTTTTGAAATACTTGAAGCCTTGGAGGTTATTGCGATCAGGAAAGCTGCGGTGTCCAGCAACCCGCGGGATATTGATACGCTTCGCAAACATGCATATGATTTCAATCTTGCCCATGAAAATAAAGATGTCAAGGCCAAGAAGAAATCTGATATAGCTTTTCACAAAAAAATTCTCGATATGTCAGGTAATGAAGCGGTCAAGCACATGGCCTGTAATTACCTGCTGATTGAAGAGGCTTTCAAAATTGGAACTCCGGGAAGACCGGATCCCTTGAACAAGTACAGTATTGCCAGTCATGAGGCAATTGTAGACGCACTCGAGGCAAGGGATGTTATAAACGCGGAAAAATTGATCAAGCAGCACTTCAGATTTGCTTCTGTAGTCTGACTGCGATTAAACACCTGTCTGTTTCAGAGACACTGGTGTCAAACGTCTTATCTTGCATTTATATCAGTTTGCAGCCCGGCTGTTCGCACAGCTGGCTCCTGCTTGCCGGTCAAATATTCAAGAGCTGATCTCTATAATGGTGATAAGTTACTCTGCTTAGTTATGGTATGATTATGGAAAAATCAATCGGACGCTGAAGTATCATATTATAAACTTTCTAAGCAGTAAATACGGTGAAAAACCGAAGCAACCCTCCTGTTGGGCTAACTTATCCTGGGAATTCAGCCGATTTGCAAAAGTACATGGATAATGTATTATTATTAATTAGAGAAGAAAATTGTTTTATTGTAAGAAATTTGGAGAAAATTATGGCCTCTGTAGCTGAAAAAAGACAACAGATCATTAACATCTGGGAGTGGATTCTTGAAAAAACCATTCCCGATGACAGCTTCACTAACGAGTACGAATTGTGTGAACAGTTTGCGATCAGTAGAACCCAGCTTCGCGATATCCTGAAGGAACTTGAGGTAAGGGGTATTATTGAGCGTCGCCAGCGTAAGGGTATCAGAATAAGAGAACTGTCAGATAAAGAGATCAGCGATATCTTTGAAGTTCGGGAAGCCCTGGAAAGTATCGCTGCACGCAATGCTGCGGTACGTGCCACGGCACGGGATATCAGACTGCTTCGCAAGTATTCGAATACCTTTGACAAGGCAATGAGCAAGGGTGAGACCAAACTGGAAATTGAATCTGAAATTGCCTTTCACCAGAAAATAGTTGACATGTCGGGTAACATTGCTGTCCAGCGAATAATTAAACAGCTTATGCTGATTGAGAAAGTTTTTAAAATGGGTAAGGGAGTAAGGCCCGGTATTTCCCATGAGCCAAGAAGAGCTACTCATAACGCAATTATTTCAGCCCTGGAAACCCACGACGGCGACTTGGCTGAAGAGCTGGTCAAGGAACATATTATCTGGTCAAAAGGAGAGGCTCTTGAATTGAGTCTTGAGGAGACTGGAACCTGATCATTTACTGATGCATTTTTCAGGACTTACTGATCAAACGTCCTTGATTAGCAGCGGATAAGCCGTATAATAATCCAAAGAGGATTTTTTGCTTTTTTTATCAGCAATTTTAAGGCAGGATCTGGGATAATGAAGGTCACTTGTGAATTGTGTCCCAAAAAATGTGCTTTAAAACCGGGGGAGGCTGGCAATTGCCGCTCCAGAGTAAATCTGGATGGAGAGTTAATTGCCATCACCTACGGCTTCCCCTGTGCTTTGCACGTAGATCCGGTAGAAAAAAAACCTCTGTTTCATTTTCTGCCGGGAAGCAAAGCCTTTTCACTGGCTGCCGCCGGATGTAATCTACATTGTCTTAATTGCCAGAACTGGGAAATATCTCAGGCCGAGCCTGATCAGGTAAGGTCTTACCGTTTACCGCCTAAACAGTTAGTTAGAACTGCTCGCAAGCTTAAATGTAGATCCATTGCTTATACTTATACTGATCCAGTGGCTTTTTATGAATACACACTGGACTCTTCACGTCTTGCTCGAGAACAGGGAATCAAAAATATTCTGGTTACCGCCGGTTATATAAATCACAAACCGTTCAAGGAACTCTGCCGTTATACTGATGCGGCCAATATTGACTTAAAAGGCTTCACAGATAAGTTTTATCAGGATGTCTGCAATGCGACATTGAAGCCGGTACTGAATTCGCTGGTTACCGCCAAAGAGTGTGGCGTTGAACTTGAAGTGACTAATTTACTGCTGCCCAGTCTGAATGACAGCAGCCAGATGATAAGTAATCTCTGCCACTGGATTAAGTCAAACCTGGGAGCTGATACTCCGCTGCACTTTTCAAGATTTACACCTCGTTATAAAATGAGAAACCTGCCACCAACACCGATAGCCACCTTGAAGCGGGCCAGAGAACTGGCCGGGGCTGCCGGATTGAAATACGTCTATACTGGAAACGTTATGAATATAAAATGGACCACGACCTGCTGCCCGGGATGCAACAGGGAACTGGTGAAAAGAGCCGGCGTCAGCTTTCTGGGCAGCGTTCTGAAAAACGGCGCATGTCCGGATTGCGGAACAGCAGTTGCAGGAGTATGGTAATGCAGTTAGCAAAAAGAGAGTTCATAAAACTTATAGCTGTGGCAGTGTTTCTTCCACAGCTGGTTAAATTTATTCCCGACCGTCCGCGCAACTTTACCAAGGCCAAACCCTGCAAGCGGGCCCCGGGCAGAGAAAAAACTGTTAACCTAAAGAGGATTCAAAAAAGAGGAGACTGGCTGGGATGAAATATTTTTTATGCTTTATTTTTGTAATCTGCCTGAGCGGTCAGGTTATGGCAAAAACCATAGACAGTCACATTGCCGGGCACTGGTATCCGTCTGATCCTGAAAAGCTGCGGAAACAGATAAAATCTTTTGTTGATAACTCTGATGCGAAAATTATAAAAGGCGTTAATGGCCTGATTCTGCCTCATGCCGGTTATAAGTACTCCGGCAGAATAGCCGGGGCTGCAATCAAGCAGATAATGGGTAAAAAATTCAAACGAGTGATAATTCTGGGACCAAGTCATCGCCATCCGATTACGGATAAAATATGCATACCTGATGTAAAGTTCTTTAATACCCCGCTGGGAAAAGTGCAGGTGGACAGCGAGACAGTCGCAGCTCTGCGAAAAAATGAGTTTGTAGAAATTGACAAAGCACCTCACGAGGTCGATCACAGCATTCACATTGAGCTGCCAATGCTGCAGTACGCGTTAAAGGATTTCAAGCTGGTTCCAATTCTGGTCGGCAGATTGTCTTGGGATACGGTTGTCAAAGTTGCTCAGGAGATGATAAAAGTTGCTGACAAGGATACTTTATTGGTTTTCAGTGCTGATTTTACGCATTACGGTAAACGCTTTAACTATACTCCTTTTGGTAATGATTTTCTGACCAGACGCCGCATTAAACAGCTCGATCTTACAGCTTTTACATTTCTCGAAGAGAGGGATGGCGAGGGACTGATTGGCTTTATTGAACGTACCGGAGCGACAATTTGCGGTCGGGACACTCTGGCTGTAGCGGCCCAGATGATGGGAAGCAATACTAATCTTTCGATGTTGAGCTACGGTACTTCTGCTGAGGTCTCGGGTTCGCTCGAATGTTGTGTGTCATATATTTCTGCAGCATTTTCCGGTGGCTGGAAAGTGCCTAATAAAAAGATTGACCCGCCGGAAAGCATCCAGGATATTATGATCAGCGATAAGGAAAAAATCATGCTGCTCGGGCTTGCCAGACAGGCAATCGGCTTCAGCCTTGAAAAAAATCATTCCCCAACGCTTGAGGATCTGAATTTTACTCCGACTTCAAAGCTGAAAGAAAAGCGAGCGGTTTTTGTGACTATCAGGCAGAACGACAAGCTGAAAGGCTGCATGGGCGAACTTTATCCTACCCGGCCGTTGTATGCTTCTGTAGTGCATCAGGCCATTAACGCGGCTTTCCTGGATTCCAGGTTTCTGCCTTTGACCCGCACAAGTCAGGAAGGATATATTATTGAAATCTCAATTCTTACAGCACCGCAGGTGATTAACAGCTGGAAAAAAATCGAACTTGGCAAGGACGGTATTATCTTGAAAAAGAACAACCGGCGTTCAGTTTTTCTGCCGCAGGTGCCAATTGAGCAGGGATGGGATTTGCCGGAAACTCTCACGCATCTTTCGATGAAAGCAGGGCTGCCGCCTTATTCATGGAAGAAAAACACGACATTTGAAGTTTTCCAGACAATAAGATTCAGAGATAAAACCGGAGATGTTGAATAATGAAAAAGCCGCCGTTTTCAGCCCACACCTTTACGTTTTTCTCGGTGGGGTTCTGCGGCTTGCTGGCACAGGCTCTGCTTTTCCGTTACTACATGGAAGTATTCAGGGGTAATGAAATTTCGACCGGACTGTTTTTTATGTCCTGGTTGACCTGGATTGTTGGTGGAGCGGCTCTGGGAAGAGTTCCGGCAATACGCGAAAAAGTAGCCAGATACCTGGAATATTTTATCTTACTGTACATACCGGCTTTTGTACTGCAGCGCTATCTGTTGATTGATGCCCGTATGATTATTGGTGAGCCTGAGTATAAAATGCTGGATGCGGCGACCCTGACAACCGCCACATTTTTTCTTAACTCACCAGTAAGCGTCATAACCGGCCTGCTGGTTGTCGGTGGTACCGGCCGGGCAATGCGGAACTTTAAGTTACCGGTGTCACATATTTATCTGACTGACGCTCTTGGCAGCTTTGCCGGAGCGATAATGGTTACGGTTTTTCTTTACTGCAATGTACACTCTGAAACAATAGCTCTGCTGACCGCGGCCGGCTTGCTGCTGGTGCCACCGCTTTCTCTGGCTGCTCGAGGCGGCAAGCTGCTTAAACTAGGAGCTACCCTGGGAGGATTTCTGGTTTTAATAATGATTTTTACCGGTTTCGGCGAAAGCTGGCATCTGCATACAGCTAAGCTTAAGCTTGGCAGGCTACTTCCGGCAAGCCACCTGTTAAAAGTTTTCAGTACGCCTCAGGCCAGATATACACTGGCGGTGTTTCAAAAAGGCGACTGTATTATTCGCTGGGGCAGTGTGCTCGAAATGCTGCCGCAGCATACTGAAGCTTTTGAGTCAGTGTACCTAAACCTTTCCGAAGCTCCAAATGCGCGTAATGTACTGGTGATCGGGGATGATGCCATAGGGGTCTGTCGAGAGTATTGCCGGTCAAAATCGGTTAGAAGTGTAACCTGGTTGAGCACAGACCCCGATTACCCGATGAAAATTCTCCGGCTGTTGCGGTATAAAATTATCTCACTGAAAATGAACATTCCCGGAGAAGACCCGGTAAGCTGGCTGAAAAAACATTATAACAGGTTTGACCTGATTGAAATCAGGCTGCCGGCGCCGGGCAGTCTTTCGCTCAACCGTTATTTCAGTAATTCTTTTTACCGGTTGCTGCGGCATCGCCTTGCAGAAAAGGGGGTTGTCAGTGTAATGTTTCCGTCTGGAGAGAATTTTATGGGGCGGGAGCTGAGCCTGTCGGGAGCATCACTGCTGCAAACCCTGGGTAATAATTTTAAGCATTTAATTTTGCAGACAGGTGAGGTGAGCAGGTTTTTTGCCGCGATGGCTCCTGATGTAATTTCCGGCAATCCCAAAGTTCTGGAAACGCGGTTTAAGAAACTCATTTCCAAACAGAAAAACTATGATGATTACTACATTGATTTTCGCAACCTGTTTGACTCTAACCGGGTCAACAGCCAAATGGAAAGCTATCGCGGACAGATAATTTCAAACCCCGGGCAGCTCCTGAATTCAGATCAGTTTCCCATGTTGACCAGATTTGCCATAGCGCTGGACATGAAAATGTCCGGAGTTCCTTTAGATTATTTGCCTAAAATGAATGATAGAACCGCCATAATGCGTTATATTATTATATTTCTGGTTGTTCTGACGCTTGGAATTTTAATTGTAAGAGAAATATACGGATTAGCAATACCAAATAAAGAAAGTAATAACAAAGACCTGCTCATGAAAGGAGGAGAAGTTATGTTCATTGTCTTCACGACATCCGTAATTGCCATGGCCCTGAATGTAATTCTGATGTTTTGTTTTCAGAATGCAAACGGTTCACTGTTTCTGTATTTCGGGATGCTGAACTCCCTGTTTATGCTTGGACTGTTTGGCGGCGGGTGGATTGTCAATAAACTTCAGCAGCAATTTCGACAAAAGAATTTATTTTTACAGCTGGGACTTGCTTCATCTATTTTTCTGATAATATTGTTTGTTCTTGACCTTGACTATTCTACTCCAATTGCATTCGTGCCGCTTTTTCTGGGGGCTGGAGCAGTCAGCGGCACCTGGTTGCCGCGGGCAGCGGCAATACAGCATGCTAAAAAAGTGAAGGCAGGATCTTCGGCTTTTGAGCTTTGGATGCTTGATTCACTTGGCGGGGCTATCGGTGGGCCGCTTGCGGCAGTTTTTTTACTTCCGGCTTTAGGTCTTAATCTTTCTTTGATTGTGTTGCTGAGCATCTCACTGATGCTGCTGGCAATTGTTGTTTTTCCCAAATTATATTTAAGATCTACAGCAGTCCTAGTATGTTGCTTTTTAGTCTTTGGGGCAGCCGTGACAGTACGTGGCAACGATGCAACAGACCGCATAAGAGAAGCTGTCAGAGAGGTAACCCCCCAGGGAGCCAAGCTAATAGCGGCGCAGGCGAAAGCTGGTGATGATACGGTTAATTATTACAAAGTTATACGCGGAGATAAACTTGAAGGTTATATTTTCAAGTCTCTTGATATGGTTCGCGGAGTAAGCGGTTATCGCGGCGAAGTTTCCATGATGCTGTTTGTGAGTCCTAAGGGGATTCTGGAGAATTTCACTATTATAGCCTGCCGGGAAACCCCGATTTTTCTGGCAAAAGTAATGAACCGAAAGTCGGAACTGTTGAATAAAGATATTGCCAATAATGAAACGAACTTCAAAGGCAATAATGTCACCGGTGCAAGCTTCTCTGCACATGCGATCAGCAATACCCTTAATTATGCAGGAAAGTTTTTTATGATGATGCTGGACGGCAAGCTGGCTGAAGCCCCTGTCCGCATAGACAGCAGCGGCCCCAAGGTCAATAAAAAGAGCCAGATTGAAGCTGCCAGATACAAAATGCTCATCAAAAACCGCAAGCTTTCCGGGCATAAAGCAATTTACTTTAAAAAAGATTGACTTAAATAATTAAATAAAAATATAAAAAAACGGAGGGTTTTAAAACCCTCCGTTTTTGATAAACTGCCAATTATAATAAATACTTAATCTAGTTAACCAGAGCAAACGCAATGCAGAGACTTATGATTATTATTGCCAGAGCAATTGCAATTATTTTGAACATTATCTTTTTCTCCTGATTTATTCTCTTATTGCAGCCTTTCAGCTAAGGTGTTAATATACTAATATTAGTTATATAGTCAAATTCTTTAAAAATATATATAGTATAAGATTGCAATTATCTTGAACTAGCAGCCTGGAAAGTTAATTATCTGGCAATTTAAAGCGAGCTTGAATTGAATGTGGGTTCAAATATCTCTGGTAACCTGAAGTGCCTTGTAAAGATCTACAGCGGCAGCAATACTGGGGTCTTGCCTGAATTTTCCGGTCGTTTTCAGTATCTTGAAAGCTGTCTGAGGCTGTGGAGAGCTTAAAACTTCAGGTTTTACCGGAAAATGCGGAATGCGCTTCATGCATTCAGGCAGCTGCGGAATATTGACATAGGCACCTGATTTCAATTGAAACTGTTTATAATGAAATGGATGTCCGCCTGTGGGTTCGCCAAGCATTACTACATTTCTGGCTTTGCGCAGTGAAGCGGCAAGTAATTCACCAGTTCCAGAGGTATCAGGCCCGACAAGAACAAACTTGGGCATGGAAAACTTTAAATTCTGCTGTCGCTGCAAGGTGACAACGTTTGATTCATTTATAAACATACCCAGTATTTTAAGCATGGCTTCAGCACTGCCATTACTGCATTTCCGCAAGTCAAGAATGCAGGCTTCCATTTTACTGCAGTCAATCGTCTTGTTTAAACTTTTGAAAGCGGAATCAGTTGCTCCATCAATTCTGATGTAAAGGATGGTGTTATTTTCAAGGAATAAAACCGGAAATACTTCAGATTCAGATTTGCTGTGTTTTTTATTGATAAAGGGAGTTTCTGATACTTCAAGCAGCGGGCTGACCTCTTTGGCAACCATATTCATGATATCATAACGTCTTCTCATAACCGGGGCGGGTTTGAAAAGTTTATTCTGCTGCTTCAGCAAGGTGAACAGCTGCTGCATTTCGGTTGCAAGCTGCTTTGCAACCTGCGGCTTTTTTGAGTTGGAAGGCGAATCGCTGACAGCAGAGTTGAGGCAACTGTCTTCAGCCTGCAAGTTAAAAAACATTGCCAGAAATGTTAACCCGGCTGTCAGCAACTTTCGCATATGTCAGCCTTTAAGCTCCTGCTGAAGCTCGGCATCAGCCTGCTGAACTTTTGTAGTCTGATCAGCTCTGAAAGCTTTTAATTTTGCGCTCAAACCGGCATCGGCAGTGGCCAGAATAGAGACAGCGTAAAGAGCTGCATTCTTGCCGCCGGCCTTTCCGGCAGTAACAGCTGCCACCGGAATACCTGGAGGCATCTGTACAGTTGCCAGCAGGGAGTCCAGCGCGTTAAAAGGTTCAGACGCTACAGGAATACCGATTACCGGCAGCGTGGTGTGCGCTGCAACTACGCCGCCAAGGTGTGCTGCCATTCCGGCGGCACAGATAATAACTTTAAATCCCTCAGATTCTGCATCTGCTGCAAAATTACAGGCAACTTCAGGTGTGCGGTGCGCTGACATTACGCGGGCGGTAAAAGGAATGCCAAACTGTTCGAAAATCTGGAAAGCACCCTTCAGAATCGGCAGATCGCTTTTACTTCCCATCAAAATGGCTACTACTGGTTTTTCAGACATTTTAATCCTCCAGAAATTTCTTTTTCCTGCCGGGACCCGGCGTAAAATTTTGCCGGATAACGGCATTATTGTTAGATGTATAAAGTAAAAGCCGGTATGCAAAATGCAACCAGCTTTTATAACACGACTTTATCCCGCGAAAGATAAAGTCAGTCTTGCTCCTTGCCTCCGAGAGCTTTAAGGGCATCAAGTTCTTGATTGTCACTTTCGGCATCGCCTTCAGTGTAGTAAATCTTGCCCTCAGCAATCTCAAGAAGCGCAACATCAAGGTAATTCTCAGAATCACACTTGACCATTGGGCGTGCGCCCAGGGCCAGCTGCTTGGCTCTTTTCCCCGCGACAATCGAAAGTATCTGCGGTTCACTTATAACAGCTTTTGCGCGTTCAAGGTATTTGTTGTTCACTTTTCAGTCTCCTTGACTAAAGCAGGTATGCCTGCATTGTCTTTATCAATTTTCATTGCCGACTTATTCCTGTCCGTACTAAGCGCACAAACCGGCATACCGCTGCATTATATTGTTGAGGCTATTCAGTGGACAGCCTTTTAAACTACACTTTAATTAAGTAAAAGCGGGGGCAATGTACAGCCCCCGCAGCAAAAAGTCAATTAATAATCAATAATATCTCTATGATTATCAATTACTGTGACGTCTCCACTGGTTACACGGATGAAACGTTCTTCAAACATTGAAACATTATCAAGAATATAACGCTCTGCCAGAACTTCACGCTCTGAATCTTTGAGAGCGTCGCGCAGCATCAGCAAGCCGACGAAAACCATGGTTTCCATTTCAACCAGGGCACGGGCCATCAGGCTCTGATACTCAGAATCCTTGCGGTCGGAAACAAACTTGACAGCTTCAACTACCCGCTCATGCATTTTGGCTACTTTGTCCTTGAGGCGGGCCAGCTTGCCTTCAAACGGCAGGGCCATCAGCTCTTTGATGCGGACATCATTGGTACGGGTCATCACACCGCCGATAGCGGCAACAACCTGCAGCTGAGTAGTACCTTCATAAATGTTTGTAATGCGGGCATCACGGTAGTAACGCTCAACATTAAAGTCTTTCATAAAGCCGGTACCGCCGTGAATCTGAATAGAGTCGTAGGCGACTTCATTGGAAATCTCGGTGGACAGTGCTTTACTCATAGGAGTCAGAACTGCTGCTACACGATTCCAGTATTTGGCTTTTTTGCGGGTTTCAGGATCGACGTCTGTACCATGTTCTACAGCATGAGCGTAACCGTTGCGCAAGTCAACAGCACGGGTTGTCTCGTAAAGCAGACAACGAGCGGCCAGAACTTTGCTTTTCATGCGGGTGAGCATGTCGTAAACGGCAGGGAATTTGTCGATAGAGGATTTGAACTGTTCGCGTTCTTCAGCGTATTTACGGGCTTCACGGAAAGCAGCTTCGGCAATTCCAAGTGCCTGTCCACTGATAGCAACGCGGGCTCCGTTCATCAAGCTCATAACATATTTAGTCAAACCGCGGCGGCGCTGTCCGCACAGCTGTGCGGGAACATCATTATACTGCAGTTCGGCTGTAGCAACACCATGAATACCCAGTTTATGTTCAATACGGCGCACGACCAGCTCCGGGCAGGCTTCAGCGACAAACATGGACAGGCCACGACCATCGGAGGTGCCTTCTTCAGAGCGAGCCAGTACCAGATGTACTTTTGCACAACCGTTGGTAATGAAACGCTTCATCCCGTTCAGGTACCATTTGCCAGTCTTTTCGTCCTGCCATGCTTTCAGGCGGACAGACTGCAGGTCAGAACCGGAATCAGGCTCGGTCAAATCCATTGAACCATCGACTTCACCTGTAGCAAAACGCGGCAGGAATTCATTTTTCTGCTCTTCAGAACCAAACTCACAGATAGTTTCAGCGATGTCCTGAAGACCAAACAGGTTCTGCAGAGAAGCATCAGCACGTGAAACCATCTCGGTCATCATAGTATAGATGGAAACTGGGAAGTTCAAGCCGCCGTATTTGTGCGGCAGCATAACGCCCATGACGCCAGCCTTGGTCAGATCGTCAATATTTTTCTTGGTCAAGTCGTGATAGGTCACTACGCCATCAGCAAAATGCGGACCGACTTCATCAACCTCACGTGAACGCGGGTCAATGTTGTCACCACAAATTTCACCAATTACTTCTAAGACACGGTCATAGTTATCTTTGGCGTCAGCGTAATCCAGCGGAGCTGTATCGAATTCTCTGGCGAATTCGTAATTATCCTCGCGCAATGCGCAAGCTTCATCCAGATCAAGATTTTTCAGAGTGAACTGGAGGTCTTTATTGTCGGTATAAAAGTTAGCCATTTTATAATCCCTCCTTATGCCTTGGCCTTGAACGCGTCGATCATCATCGGAATGACATCATTCAAGTCGCCAACAATTTTATAGTGGGCAACAGAGAAAATCGGTGCATCAGGGTCGGTGTTGATCGCAATGATTTTCTTGGAGTCATCCATTCCGGCACGATGCTGTACGGAACCACTGATGCCGCAGGCAATATAAAGTTTAGGACGAACAGTAACGCCGGTTTGCCCCACCTGATGGTCGTGATCGATCCAGCCGGCATCAACTGCAGCACGGGATGCACCAACATCTCCATTAAGAGCTTCAGCCAGATCATAAATCTTCTGGAAGTTGGCTTTATCACCTACCCCGTAACCACCGGCAACGATAACCTGAGCTGCGCCGAGGTTAATGCTTTTATCCTGACGGATACGCTCCAGAACCTGGATGACAGTTTCCTTTTCAGTAAGTTCAACGTCAACCTTAACCAGCTTGCCCTTGCGGGAAGTGTCGGCTTCATCCATCTTCATAACACCTTCCCGGACAGTAACCATCTGCGGGTCGTCCCAGGTGTTGACAATAGTAGCAATGATGTTGCCGCCGAAAGCCGGGCGGATCTGCATAAGTTTATCAGTATAAGACTTCTTATTGACTTTATCGTCGAAGTCGTCAATGCGCAGTTCAGTACAGTCTGCAGTCAGGCCGGCGAGCTTTTCAGAAGCGACGCGCGGCGCGAGTTCGCGACCTTTAAAAGTAGCGCCGAACAACAGAATATTGGGCTTGTGCGCCTTGATCAAATCCATGAGGACCTTAGCATAAGGCAGCACAGTAAAAGGCTCCAGGCGCTTATCTTCAGCAAGGAAAACAGTGTCGCAGCCGTAATGATAAAGAGTTTCAACGCAGCCGTTGACTTTGTCGCCGAGCAGTACGGCTTCAGTTTTAACGCCAAGGCGCTGGGCCAGTTCACGGCCTTTGCATACGAGCTCCAGGCTGACGTCAGCGATTTTGCCGCCTTCCTGTTCAATAAAAATCCAGACATTTCCGATTTTTTTAGTCATCTGCTTACCCCAGTGTGTGATCTTCAATCAGTTCATGGATAAGATCGTTGACGCCGCTTTCATTCGGTTCAACGTTCTTGGCGTCACCGCCAGTGAGGACAACACTCTGGATCTGCTTGACCTTTGTCGGAGATCCGAGTAATCCGATACGTTCCTTGTCGGCGCCGGCGTAGTCGGCTGTCCATTCCTGGATCAGCAGGCCTCTGGCTGCAAGCTTATCGGCTTCTTCAGCAAGGAATTCAGCATCGGTATAATTAGCGTCAGCATGCTCCTTGGAAAGTTCAAATTTTGTCCGGGCGCGTTTGTATTTCATAATTCGCCTGGCAGCCATCGGGCGCGGTTCATTGGCGTCAATAACTGTCATCATTGCGGGCAGCGGGCATTCCAGAACTTCGTAGCCGCCGTCGATACGACGTTTGGCAACAACTTTCTTTTCATTCAATTCAACCACGTCTTCGACGTAGGCGATTTGAGGAATATCAAGCTTTTCAGCGAGCTGCGGGCCAACCTGCGCTGTGTCTCCGTCAATTGCCTGACGACCACAGAGGATTAAGTCATATTTTCCATATTTCTTAACAAGGCAACTCAACGCATAACTGGTCGCCAGAGTATCAGCTCCGGCAAAAGCACGGTCAGTTAACAGGATGCATTCATCCGCGCCACGATAAAGTGAAGCGCGAAGTACTTCTGCCGCGTTTGGCGGTCCCATGGTACCGACTACAACTTTAGCTCCGAAACGGTCTTTAAGCTGTAATGCGAGTTCCAGAGCATTCAAATCCTCCGGGTTGAAGATCGCCGGGAGAGCGGCGCGGTTCACAGTACCATCCGGCTTCATTGCATCGCCGGTGATATTCTGGGTATCCGGAACCTGCTTGACAAACACAAGTACAGTGTAACTCACAGTTCGACTCCCTAATGTTGGTTATTGTTTCTTAAGGGGATTCTCCCACTCTTAAAAATAAAAGCTAGCTTCCAATATAGCACAAAGTGCTGAAAATGAAATCTAAACAGAATTTTTTATATTTTTTTTTCAATCCTGACAAACGCCGGAGTCAGGATAGTTCAGACCGACCCGGTTTTATGGATAAAAATTCAGCTGTTTACCAGCCCGTCCGATCCATTGAACGGTAGCTGATGGCCTCAAATAGGTGCTCTTCTTTAATTGCATTGGACAGAGCCAGATCGGCAACGGTTCTGGATACCTTCAGAATGCGGTCATAGGCGCGTGGACTGAGCTTGAAACTGGTAACAGCATGGCGCAGCATCATCTTGCAATTTGAGTCCATCCTGCAATGTTTCTGCAGGTCACGGCTGTTCATTCCTGCATTGCAGAATATTTTTTGTCCGGCAAACCTGCTGCTCTGGATTTGCCGGGCAGCTGTTACCCGTGCCAGAATTATTGCACTCGTTTCGCCGTCCGGAGCAGCCAGGAGTTCATCCTGATTCAGGTGCGGAACTTCAACATGCAGATCAATACGATCCAGCAATGGTCCTGAGATTTTATGTCTATACCGTCTTTTCTCATCCGGTTTGCAACGGCATCCCAGGGCCGGATCCTGCATGCCGCACGGGCATGGGTTCATTGCGGCCACCAGCATGAAATCAGCCGGGAAAGTATAGCTTCCGGCCGCTCTTGAGACGTGCACCTGCCCATTTTCCAGTGGCTGACGCAAAACTTCCAGTACATTGCGTTTGAATTCAGGCAGCTCATCCAGAAAGAGTACGCCGTTATGTGCCAGGCTTATTTCGCCAGGTCTGGGGTTTTTGCTGCCGCCGATCAGTCCGACATCGCTGATAGTATGATGCGGAGCTCTGAAAGGGCGCTTGTTCAGCAGCGGCTCACCGTTGGAAAGCATGCCCAGAACGCTGTAGATACGACTGGTTTCAAGGGTCTCCTCAAGTGTCATCGACGGCAGTATTCCCGGCAGCCGGCGGGCAATCATGCTTTTACCGGTCCCCGGCGGACCAATCATCAGGCTGTTATGCCCGCCGGCCGCAGCCACTTCCATGGCGCGGCGGGCCATGGTCTGGCCTTTCACTTCGGCAAAATCCGGCAGCATAGAATCATGACGGGCCATATATTCTTTCAGGTCAGCTCTATATGGCAGAATGCCGCCTTCTGTAAAGAAAGTTACGGCATCCCGTAAATTTGCGACCGGATATACCGGGAAATTGCCCGCAGCCAGTGATGCCTCCTCAGCATTATTTACCGGGACCAGCAGGGCGTCGACTTCGTAAATGGAACTGAGTTTTGAAGCAATCGGCAGTCCGCCTTTTACCGGCCGGACTGAACCGTCCAGCGCCAGTTCACCGATCACAGCGGTACGGGTAAGGCGTTCGCGCTCGATTATGCCGATAGCGGCCAGCATGCCCAGCGCGATCGGCAAATCAAAAGCCGCTCCCTCTTTTTTTATGTCAGCGGGGGCAAGGTTTATCAGGGTGGCACCGTCCGGATGCTGAAAGCCGGAGCTTTGCAATGCTGAGCGTACCCGGTCACGGCTTTCCTTGACAGCGGCATCCGGCAGGCCGACTATGGATACAATACTTTGTTCGCCTGCCTGCGTGGCGTTGATCTCCACTTCAACCGGGTAAGCATCAATGCCGATAACCGCTGCAGAAAATGTTTTTGCCAGCATAAGTCCCTCGCTTCAGCTGTAGAATGTTTCGAAACAGAGTTTTAAGCTACATGTTTTTTCATGGTAACGCAAGCCTGAACAGTGCATTTATATGTCAAAATAAATACAGGCTGCAGTTTTCAGGTTGCTTTATGAAAATCAGGATTGCCACTGTCATGTTTTCGGGAAAGAACATTAATCCAGACCGTATCCTCCAATGCGCTGAAAGTGTGCAGAACATATGGCTGAATAATAAAAACGTACTTTTCACGTTACTTGAAATAAATAATTGATCGCCCGTGATCGATCTGAATATTTCAGCAGTTCAAATTTTTAGAATAAGTGCCATGCACAGCTTTCTTCCAGCCGGGCATTAGATTTGTAAATGCTCAAATTGATTTATGTCCAGATCTTCAAGAAAGGCTGTTGATTTTTTTATGTCATCGGAAAAAGCCCTGTCCTTATCCATGAACTTAACCACTTGCCGGTATTTATTGAAAAGAAGTTGAGTCGCGTATGACAACTTGAGACGGGGATTTTTTTGCTTTCGCAGGTCCAGAGCCTGAGCCGAGTGCAACAGTTCAAACGCCAGTATACCGTACAAATTATCAATCTGTTTCAACACCTTGTTTAAAACCAGAGGAGCATTTGTTGCAAAATCCTCAATGTCTCCAGCCACTGGTTCAAAATTCAGCATTATAGGATTAGCAAGATATTCATTTTCTGCATTGAGGGCGACAAAAGGCTTTTGTATTGCTCCGTAAGCGTGAGTTGTGTTTCTGGTACCTAAAAAGCGTGACAGGTTAGTGAACTGGGTTTTTGACAGTTTCAAGGTTCTTGCTGTCGCAGCCTTTGAGCAGATTCCCAGTGCAAGCGAAACCTGCTCGAAACCTGCAGCCCAGATGACCGGGTCAAAGTTTGCCGTAGGAACTACAGCACAACTGGAGTTATTATACTTAACGCCTATTTTCTTGTGTGCATAATCAGAGTTCTCATTTTTGTAACTTAAAACAACTGCCGGATTGTCATCTGATGAGTTATATTGGATTTTCATCAGGTTGTCAACACTGGCAATGGAGCGGTCAAGATTGCCTGCAATAAAAGCAATGCATCTGTAACTGAGAGGATCCTGAAGAGCTCTTTGTTCATCTTGAGACCAGAGATAACTCCCTTTAAGATATTTCCTGATTTGAGCGGCTGCCCGGCTCGCATAAGGAAAGGGGCGCAATTGCAATGCTGCTTTCATAAACGGGTTTACATTGCCGTTCAGTCCTTCAAGACTTGCTGCGTAAACCAGTTTGTATATTTTAGATAGATGGTGGAGTTTGACTAACGCAAAAGCTGTCAGTGCTGAAGAGTATGCATTTGAGCTTATTATTGCCAGTGCATCTTTGCCAAACAGTACAATCGGTGAGAGGCCGGCCTGGCTGAGGGCTTTTGCTGCCGGCAGCAACTTTCCTTTATAATAGGCTTTCCCTTTGCCAATCATGGCAAGTCCAATATGTCCCAGAACTGTAATATCGGCTTCGCCAATTGACCCGAACTCTGGAATTTCAGGTGTCACATCTCTATTGAGAAAAGCTGCCAGCATTTTTACCACCCTGGGGCTTACTCCGGAATTACCTGAGAGCATGTTATTGAGCCTTGTGGCCATTACCGCTCTTGCCAGTTGTATACTCATAGCCTTGCCCAGTGCCGCGCAATGTGCCTGAATTAAAGATCTGTTAAATTCTTCTGAAGCTTTTACAACTGCCTCTGACAATTTGCCATCAGGATTGATTTCTCTCTGGTCTTTATTTTCCCCAACCCCATTGGTCAGTCCGTAAATTTCATGTCCGGTTTCTGCTGCCCTGATCAAAATTTTAAAACCAGTTTGTACTCTGGAAAAAGCCTCTGGAGCAATTTTTACCTTAGCTCCGTAAGCTATCCTTATAATTTGTTCTGGGGTTATGGGCTTTTTTCCAAGAATAACAGTGCTGGAAAATGATTTTATACAAAAAAATACAACAAAGACAGCAATAAAGGCGATAGGCAATTTTCTCTTGTTCATTCAATTCGATCCTGTTTTAATTCGTGAATTTGTTTAAAACAGTTTCCGTCTCTCGTTGTCTGCCGGAAAAAATCAAATAAAAAAGGAGGACTGTTAAGTCTTTATCGACCTGAGCATTTTATAGGACTTGGGAATATTAACAGGCAAGATAGGTTCAGTTCAGGATTTGTTTTGAGATAAGGACCTCACTGACAGTCATAACTGAATACTTACACACTTATACGCAACAGTCTCTTTTTCTTTGCTGTTATAGATCTGTATTTGGACATTAATGTTCAATGAAAAATGTAAAAAAATAATAGAAATTGTAACTCGATAATAATCTGTCTTTTATTATATTTAAATCTTATAGTTTGCCTTGTGAAAAAGCTTTAGTTCTTTCTTAAGTCAAATTCATTTAAAGTTTGCCAGCATTGGAACATTTGCAGGGAGGAACCATTCTAATATAAAATGAAGGGATTAATTATTGCACTGCCGCACAGAAATACTGTCTGGTGAAATTTTGTAATTCATTTTTATGTTTACAACTGCAACTGGCAATAATTTTTTTAATTGGGTCATTAATTTCTACAGGAGCTAACTATGAAAAAAACAGCTGCTTCAACCTTTCTATTTATGTTAATTTTGTTGTTTTCAAACTTTAAGGCAGTACCGGCTTTTGCCGGGACAGCGGGTGAAACAGTCCTGCCCTCAGATACGAGGATTACTTACCTGGGGCGCTATAACACAAATCAAAACGGTATAAACGTGATGAACTGGGAGGGTAGCGGTGTAGGATTTAATGTTCAGGGCAGCGGCTTTACTGTCACTCTGCAGTCAAACGCCGCGCCAAACGGCTCTTATCAAGCTGTAAAATACCGGATCTTTGTGTATGAGGGGAGTACTGAAGTAAAAGAGACTTTGATTTCAGTTCCGGTTGCGCTCTCAACTCAGGAGGTCTCTCAAGATGTGACTCTGCCTGATTCAACTAAAACCTATCATATTGAAGTTCTAAGAATAACTGAGGCGGATGATACCTCTTCCAAAAAAGCGACAGCGTTGGTCAACCTCAAGCAAATTGCCTTGAACAGTGATTCGATTATTGCTGGTAAGTCAAGTATCCGCAAGACAATCGCTTTTTACGGAGATTCAATTACTGCTGGCTTTTTTGACGGCACCAACGGTGGTACCTACGGAGATTCCGACCTGGGAATAAGCTATGCCTTCCAGACCACCCAACAGCTTAAAAAAGATTTATGCCCGGACCTTTCAGTTTCTACCATCAATGCGGTTTATACGGCACTGTCAGGGATAGCGATATCCAATACCCCTTACTGGCAGAAAAAATTATCGGATTTTTATAACCAGCTGCAATACAGTTATGATAAACTAAGTAACAACATTCTGCCAGCAGAGCATGCAAACATTGTCGTTGTAAATATCGGTACCAATGACATGACAGGTTATTTTTTGAATCAGGACGCTGACGGTCCAAATAAATATGCAGCTGCGCTCAAAACGTTTGTAAGTGACATTAGAGTAATGAACCCGGACGCTGTTATAATATTAACTTTATGGGGGACTTACAGTTCACTTGACCACTCTGCATACTGGGATGCTGTCCAGAAGGTGGTAAGTGATTTTAATAATGACCCGACAAGTCCGGATCCTAAAATCTTATACTTTTACCCTGTGGGCCTGGAAGGTAATGGACATCATCCGACAAAAGCTTTTGCCGGCGAATTCGCTGCTAAATTAAAGGCTTTTATTGAAAACCAAGGGCTGCTGCCAGCTACTATTTATTAAATTAATACCTCCCATTTGTGCGGCAGGATTTTTATAAATCCTGCCGCTTTTTCTTTAAAAACCCTGAACAGCATTTTTAATTTTATTGAGTGTAGAGCTCCAGCTCACTTTGGCTGGGGCTGCCGGTTCCGTCCTGGTTGCAGCGACAGCTTTCTTAAGTACATAGCCAATTACATTTTCAACCTGCATTCCTGGATGAATTCCGTTCCAGAACATATACCCGGCGTTATTGGCTTTTGACGCTTCAGCAGTGAAGTATTCACCGCCTGCCGAAAGTTCTCCGGCTTCTCCATAGGTCGGGGCAAATTTTAAAACGCTGTAATCGCCGTCATACAGTGAAGTGCCGGTTACTTTTTTGCCTTTAGACATTGCGTCAAAAAGTTTGTTAACATCTACTATCTGCACCACCTGTCGGCCGTTGCAGACAAACTTATTTATGATCCCTGCTGCAGCCTGCATCTCTTTGTTGTAGAGAACGGTCAGGGTGTTTATTATGAATTTTATATAGAATTTGCTATAGGCGGCGTCACTGTTGATACGGGGTGTCATGTTGACGTTAAAAAGGTTGAACACATATACTTTCTGGGCTTTTGCCTCTTTAATCAGCCGGTAAACAGCTTTAAAGTTGCAGACAACCGTCTGATAGGTAAGTGTTTTCAGGGCAGCTGTCTTGGAGCCGCCGTTAAGCAGTGAGTTGAACGCGTTAAACAAGTCATTGCCGCCGCTCCATACTGTATAAACGGTCCTGTTATTGACTTTTATACGCCCGCTTTTAACATCCTGGATGAAAAAATCAATCTGCTTCAAAAGACCAGGGACAATAATTGTATTTTCAAGATTATAGTTTTGTCTGTCATTAAGATAGGCTAGCCACGCTGTTTTCATTTCCTGCAAGGTAGCACCTGAAACCACATCGCCGTTTGGATAGTGATACTGATTGTCGGACATAGCTCCTGACCAGGCGTAATTTACAGAGGCCTGCTGCAGTGCCGCGGTTTTTTGCTGATCGTTTTTGCCGGCCCAGTCCGCCCAGACTGTCCATGGCCAGAGTTGGGTTCCGGAAGCCTCAATCATGTCATCACTATTCAGGTAGCTTATCAAAAACTGCGGCCAGAGGTAGCTGTGCCATTCTCTTTTGACCTGGTCAATCGGAGGTTGTGCCGGCAGGTAACGGTCAAACTGCTGCAGGTCAGACAACGAGAACGCTTCATTATACCCGCTGAAAATTAAGTCCATCGGAACAGTGTATGCCTGTTCTCCGATAAAAACCGGACTGCATACCGGGACATAAAAATTGGTAGTGAGGTCACTTAATGCCGTTGCGGCATCTGCGTTCTTCCCGGCGGCAGCCGAGTAGTAGTTTGCGGGGAAATTTCCAATATCCGAAAGACTGTCCCCAAAAATTACCAGCTGACTGACTGGCTTTTCAGTACTTGCCGCGACTCCACTGCAGCAGATAGAGGCAAATACCATTGCGACAGTCAGCAGTTTACCGAATTTTCTCATTTGATCAATCATTAACTTTTCTCCAGATTAAGCAACTGTTCTTTTTCGACACAATAACGGGACAGCATGGTGGTGCTGTCTCAGAAGATGAAATAAAGAAGCCCGGTATGGTTGTCATTTTACCGGATTGAAAGGTAATTCCTACACATAATACCTAATAAAACTTAGTATCTTCTTCGTAAAGATATAGAGTTCCGGTTTCTAAGTTTGTTCCTGTGGAGAAAAGTTTTTTATGTTAAAAGTATGTTCAGGTAGGGACAGGAGGGAATAAAATAGAATTTGATATAAATAAATGATACTGATGGAAAATATGCGGAAGTTTATATTTTACAGAAAAGTTTGGCTGCAGGCTTGAGAATCTGCTGATTCTCAAGCCTGAACAATACAGGGCTAAAGAAAAGGATTACTTTTCTTTTCACGTCCGATTGTTGAAGTCGGACCGTGTCCCGGGTAGACCTTGAGGTCGTCGGGTAAAATCATTAGTTTTTCACGGATGGATTTGATAAGCTGCGCAGAATTGCCGCCCGGCAGGTCAGTGCGCCCAATTGATCCGGCAAACAGTGTATCCCCGACAAATAACGCGGGAATTGCCTTGAAGTAAAAGCATACGCCTCCAGGTGTATGGCCCGGGGTTTCAATAATTTCAAAATCAGGCTTACTGATTTCCTGTGTTACATCCGGCAGGTTTTCAGCTCGCTGCACATAAGGCATTAAATGGTTATCCGGACTTTTGTAGAGTGCCACTCCATCATTATGCAGATAAATCTGTTTGACATTGAGCTTGCGGGCAATTTGCGACACCGCGCCTATATGGTCAACATGGGCATGAGTCAGCAGGATAACCGCTTCATCATATTCATATTTATTAGCATCGGCAATTACTACATCCGGGTCGGCGCCGGGGTCGATAATATACAGTCTGCCGGTGGGCTCGACATAAACCAGATAGCAGTTTGTCTCCAGTAATCCGACAGGTTCAACGGTAATTTGCGGCATGGTGCCGTCTCCTTAAAAAAGTAAATAATTTATAAATGTAATACGCAATATACTCGATCCTGAAACTCAGATTCAGAATAAACTACATCATATTATTAGGAACGCTTAATCACGGCCGCGGCCGAATATACGCAGCAGCAGGATGAACAGATTGATAAAGTCAAGGTACAGAGTCAGGGCGCCCATAATAGCGTATTTTTTTCCGGTATCCGTTTCTGCCAGATCATTTCCCATGGCCATAGCCATCTGCTTTATCTTCTGGGTATCATACGCAATGAGTCCGACAAAAATCAGGATACCGGCGTAAGTCACAATCCAGTAGAGCGCAGAGCTGGCAATAAAAATATTCACTACTGAAGCAATAATCAGCCCGATAAGCGCCATAAAGCAGATATTGCCAATAGTTGTCAGGTCGCGTTTGGTGACATAACCATATAAGCTCATTGCTCCGAAAGTGCCGGAGGTAACAAAAAAAGTCGATGCGATGGAACCGCCGGTATATACCAGAAAAATCATGGAAAAAAGGATTCCGTTCAGTGCAGCGTATCCAAGAAAGCACAAAAGTGAAGCGGCATAATTCAGTTTGCGCTGACCAAAGGACAGAACGCCGACCAGAACCAGTTCAGCTACAATAATTCCAATCAGGATAACCGGGTTTGCCCGCAGGAGTTTTACCAGAGTCGGGCTCTGGGCCCCGAAATATGCTATCAGTGCAGTCAACGCCAGTCCTCCGCACATCCAGCCGTAAACCCGGTTAATATAACCTATTACCACTCGACTCTGTGCCATGGTGCTCATTGCCGACCTGCTTCCCTGATTCATGTAACTTGTATTCATTATCTTCTCCCTGAATTATTTGTAAAATCTGATATTCTGAGATGCATTGTTAAACAATTTCTGGCGGTCTGACTGAAGTTCCATACTCGCCAAAACAGAGAAAAAGTGCTTGGCGGTTCACATTTTGCGGAACCACTTAGACTTTGTCTCTTTCAAGTAATATATTCTATAACAGTTTGAAAAAAATGCCAGCAAGAATAAAATTCTTAAAGTTTAAAGTTATATAAGGGAATTTATATGAAAATAAAGATCGCTGTGCTGACGGATATTCATTTTCGCAGCGATAAAAGCGTTTTCCCGCCGGATAACCTTGATGACTTGGCGGATGTTCTGCTTCTGCGTGCAGTTCGCCGCCTTAACAGGTACATCAGGCCGGATTTTGTGTTTATTGGCGGAGACCTGATCGAAGACCCGGAGTCGGAAGACGCAGTCGAACTGCTGGGAGTTTTGAAAAAAACTCTCAACCTGCTGCAGGCCCCTTATACAGTAATACCCGGAAATCACGACGGGAATGAAGAGCGCTTCTTTAAGGTTTTCGGAAGACCGGAAATAAAAGATATAAACAATTTCCGCCTGGTGCCGTTTGTTGATGAACAGCTGCCGGGATATAAAGCCCGTCGGAGTGAAAAAGATCTGCAGAAAATGCGGCAGGCTGCTGCGGAATTCAAGGGGACGCTGATTGCTTTGCAGCATGTTCCGGTATTTCCGCCAGAGGCCGGGTGTTGTGAATATGGGTGTACCAATGCTGCTGAGATATGTTCCGTTATGCGTGATAATAATTATAAGGTTTCACTGGCTGGACACTACCATGCCGGTTTTTGTTACGACGCTGCCGACGGTATAACCTATAATGCCTGTCCCGCTCTCCGGGAAAAACCTTTCAAGTACAGTATTATTGAAGTGGATCATCTTGGGCAATGTTCACGTATTGATGAAGCCTTGGCTATGCCGAAAGAATTGGAACTCTGTGACCATCACATTCACACAAAACTGGCATACTGCAATCAAAATATGGACATCGCCCGGACTGAACGTCTGGCAAAAGCTTTCAATTTGAGAAAAATTTATGTTACTGAGCACACCGCTCACCTTTATCAGAGTGAGAAAAATTATCGCGAGAATCAATATTTTTACAAAGGACTGAATAATTCGGAAATTGAAGACCGCACCGAAGAATTCTTTGAGCTGCATGCCGGTGAAGCTTCTCCAAACACGGGCTGCGGGATGGAGCTTGACTATGATATTGACGGAGCTCCAATAATCATGCCGGAAATTAATAACAAGCTGGAATTCCGCAACGGTGCGGTTCACTGTCTGGCATCGACGGCTTCCCGTGCTCCCATGAAAGAGGTCGAAGCCGAGTTTCTGGCTCAGACGCAGGCCGTGATAAATTCCGGGGTGAATGCGCTTGCTCATCCTTTCAGGATTTTCAGGAGGCGGGGAAAACCGCTGCCGCGTCATTTATACGAACCGGTCGCAGAAATGCTGAAAGCCGGAAATGTCGCGGCGGAACTGAATTTTCATGCCAATAATCCACCGCTGGAGTTTTTTCGCATCTGCATTGCCAAAGGGGTGAAAATCAGCCTTGGCAGTGATTCCCACAATCTTTGCCAGGTTGGGGAATTTTATCCTCATCTTAATTTTTTGAAAAAAATTGTGACTAATCAGCGACTTTGTGATATATTACTTGACTGAATCATTTTGCCAAAGGAGTGGTATGAGAACATTTACAGTAGTTGCTAACTGGAAAAAAATTGTCTGCGCAGTCCTCACATGCCTGATGGCATGTACCGCGATTGCCCCCGCTGCTGCAGCTGGTCAAGCTGTTACAGCTGGCCAACTGGTAAAGCCCGCTGATAATGACAATGCGGCTTATGAATCCATGCTGGTGCTGGTTACCGTTATGAAAATACTGCAGCGCTATTACGTGGACCCAGGCAGGGTTTCCAGTAAGCAACTGCTCAGTGGAGCGCTTAAGGGAATGCTTCATGAACTTGATCCGTACAGCAGTTACGAACCGGCAGGGGTGTACCGGAAAACTACTGAACGCTTCAACGGCAGTCTTGTCGGGGTCGGGGTGTTGATTTACAAGACTAAGAAGTCCGGACTGAAAGTTATAACTCCGTTTTCCGGTTCGCCAGCTGCACAGGCTGGAATCAAGCCTGGCGACCTCATAATTGAAATCAACGGGAATAAGCTTAATGGTTTGACTCTTGAGCAGTGTATGGCTATGATTAAAGGCCCGAAAGGGTCTGAAGTGACCCTGAAGGTGATACGCAAAACCAAAAATGAACCGCTCTATTTTACGGTAAAGCGGGCTGTTTTTAAAAACAGTCCGGTTCCATATAACGGAATAAAGATGTTGCCTGGCAAAGTGGGTTATATCAGGTTGTCAGTATTTTCAGCAGCGGCCGGACCGGCAATAGGCAATGCGGTAAAAAAACTCAAAGCTGAAGGAGCCAGAGCTCTGATTATTGATCTGCGGAATAATCCGGGTGGACTGCTGCAGGCTGCTCTGGGGGTCTGCAGCTATTTTCTCAATACTGGTGAACTGGTTATCTTTACAGAGGGCCGTGAAAAAAACAGCTGTCAGAAGTTTTATGCTGCCAAATCCAGAAAATACCTGGAAATACCGCTGGTCATACTCATAAACTGTTACAGTGCCAGTGCTTCAGAAATCGTTGCCGGCTGCCTGAGAGATCATAATCGTGCCGTTCTTGTCGGCAGTAAATCATTTGGCAAAGGCTCTGTCCAGCGCTTGCATAAGCTTTCTAATGACGGAGCTATCAGGTTCACTATAGCTAAATATTTTACTCCCAACCGCAAAGTGATTCACGGGGCCGGTATAAAACCCGATATAAATATTAAACTGCCGTTGAAACAGCGCCTGATGCTGGCCAGACAGCTGACCCGGAATCCCGGACAGCTAGAGCCTGAGGGTAAACATGATATTGCCGATGTCCAGCTGCAGCGGGCATTGCAGCTGGCAAACGGTATTGTGAAATTCAGGGATAATCAGCAATGAATTCAAAGCATGCTTACTGGGATCGTTTTGCCGCGGAGTACCAGCAGAAAACACAAATATCCTGCAAGGACTTTCATTACGGTCCATTGATTCCCGGCGATAAACAGCTTGGACTGTTGCCAGAGCTTAAATCTGGAGCAAAGAGCCTCGAGCTGGCTTGTGGTGCTGCTCAGAATAGTATTTATCTGGCTGGGCAGGGTGTAGAATGTACGGCTTTGGACATTTCAGTAGAGCAGTTGAAACGAGCTGCAGCGCTTGCTGATATTGAAAAAGCAGATATTAATTTTTTTCAACTGGATCTTGAAGAGCTGATCCCGGCAATTGGATGTTTTGACCTGATTCACTCAGCATACGGCTTAAACTTTACAGCAGAGCTTGAAAAAGTAATTTCCTGCTGTGCAGAGATGCTGACTGCTCAAGGTATTTTGCTTTTTTCGCTGCCGCACCCGCTGTTTTCAGCTGAGTTTCTGGAGCTGGACGGTGAAGATGGCTTATTTTTGCGGAATTACATGAATATTCCGCCTGAAGAGCGCTATGATGAGTATGGGGTATTGATTGAGCGTTCTTTTTTTCACGGCATTTCAGAGATAAGTGCTTTGCTGGACGCAAATGGATTGAGCATCCTCAGGATAGCAGAGCCCGCTGCCTGTTTGGAGCCGCCGTATACGAGTCAGGTCTGGGAGCAGTACCGCGAACAGTTTGATAAATTTCCCTCAACGCTGATAGTCAAGGCAGGCAGGACCTGAGTCTGTCTTCTGTTAATCGACCACCAGGTTTTCAGCTCTACAGTAATGGGCGTTTGCCAATGTAGAAATCAGTCGTCAATGTATTATACGCATAGAAGCACACTGCAGGTGCCATGTCAGCGTCCACCTTGCGGCCCATGAGGTTTTACCATATGGACAAACTGGCATACTGCCGGAAGTTGAGTTCACGTTGGTTGCAGCACTTCCATAGGACCTTTTAATGCCGGTTTAGCAGCATTAGTAATAAAAATTTTCTGCTTGAACCTAAATAATATAATTTTTTTGAAGCGTAATTTAAATTGTAAAAGAGGTCACCTGTAAAGTTTGGCAAAAAATCTTGACATTCATTGAAAATGAAAAGCTAAGTTTGAGCTCAGCAGTTTTTCGCCTGGTAAAAACTGTATATTTTCTTATTTTTAGGTTCGTTCCCAACGAAGCGCATTCCTATTTTGTGAAGGACTTTTTTGGAGGCTATGTTTTCCTGTGAAGTTAATCCGGTTATTGACGCAAAACCGCATTTTTTGAAGCCGTATTCAAGTATTGCAGCGCCGATTTCAGTGGCGTAACCTTTTGACCAGAAACTCTGATTGATGAAAAATTCAATTTCAGGTATATTCTTGTCTTTTAAATACGGATTCAGCCCTACCAGGCCGATAAGGTGACCGTTTTTGCGGCAGATGAGCGGGCAGTTGAACAATCCTGGGGACTGTCCGAATTTGTTTTTAATGCAATAGTCGATTTGTTCGAAACATCTTTCGATATTCCATGGTTTTTCGGCGGTGTACTGGTGAACCGCCGGGTTAGACATAACATTGTATAAGTCTTCGATATCGTCCTGACTCCACGTTCGTACGTACAAACGTGGAGTCTCGATAAAAATACGGGCCGAAAAATCATTCATTACGGAATATTCCAGAGAAAATTTCCTTTTTGTTTAAACTCTTCGAGCTGTTGGATAGACTGCTCGCTTTTGCGGTCAACCGACTCTGCGGTGTTAAACGCGTTGTGCGGAGTAAAAATTACATTTGGCATCTTCGAAAGTTCCTTGAGAGCCTGCAGTTCCGGAGTATCGGCTTCAATTTCTCCCCGCATTGCCGGGCCTATAAGCTTTTCATTTTCGTAGACATCCATGCCAAGTGCGCTCAAGTGGCCTTCATTTATTAACTTAAGCATGCCGGACAGTGGTGACAGTTCACCGCGGGCAATGTTGACGAAAACAGCACCTGGACGGGCCTGCTTAAGTTTTTCATAGCTGAAATAACCTTCACTGGTTGGGTTCAAGTCCATAGCCGCAACTATTATATCTGCTTTTGGTGCGGCTTCTTCATAACTGGTATATTCGACGAAGTCATATTTCTGTTCAGGATCAACAGCTTTGACATTCATGTCAAGCCCCTGTCCAATTTTGACAACTTCACTGCCGATATTGCCAACTCCGACAACCAGCAGATTCCGCCCGCAGGTTTCATGGCCGGTAATGCCGTCGCGGTTGAAAGTCTTGAACTGACTGGTCTGTAACGGCAGTTTGCGCAGCAGTGCCATCCATAAGGTCAAAGCCTGTTCGGCAACAGAGCGGTTACAGTACAGCGGCAGAAAACCGTATTTCAGGTCTTTAGCTCCGGTCTCTTCGCGATACGCGGTTAAATGGTCAAATCCGGTACTGCGGGACAGCAGCGCCTTTATTTTGCCAGCCCATGCTGTTGGTATTCTTGACTGAGTTCTGACTGATATAACTGGGGCTGGAGGTTCATCTGCGCCGTATTCCTGGATGGTCTTCCAAGAGTAGCCGGCTGTAAATTTATCGGCATTATATTTTTTCAGAGCTTCCTGCTCCTCCTCAAAGGCTTCAAAAAAGAAAATGTCCATAAAAAATAAGCTCACAAATATTATATTGTTAAATGGTAACCCTGTGTAAATTTAGTCTCAAATCCTGAGTATGCAACAAACAGTGTATAATTTATAATAAATCCGTTTTCTATGGGTGTTTAAACGGAAATACCCATTGTCGGACAGGTTGTATAAAATGGCTGCTATACTTAATATATTTGGAGATAATTATATAATACATAAAATGTATTACAAAATTCTTAAATTTGCAAAATTGATAATTATTTTTGCGGTTTTATTAGATTGTAAAATTTATTTTGATTATTTATCATAAAATAAAATTTATTGTGCTTATATAATTTATTATAAACATATTATGATTTTGTTTTAAATGTATTTTATAAGTCATTATGACTTTTATCTAATTATTATCAATTTAATAATAATTTGAAATGTTAATAATTTTGTGGTTTTATAAAACCTTCAAAGAACTTGCTAATGCATTTTAGTGTCTAGTCTAATAACACTTATGGTTGCGGGAATCATAACTAGATTTCAAGATCAAAATTAAGCAATTAACTACATGGGTTCAGGACGTCCGGTTTTTGAACCGGCGTCGGGGCAAAGTTTTGCTTTTTTATCAGGCGGCGAATGAATTTCAGGATGGCTGGGCCGCAGTCCATGAGTTAATTGCTGTAGTAAATGACCTCCGCAATCATTTTATCTCAGTAATGTTTTAAGCAGAGGACGCACACAATGAAAAAGAGCAGTTTTGTTATTTTACTGGCTGCCGCCTGTATGTTAGGCGGAACCGGGTTAAAAGCAGTTACTCAGCAACCTAACGAATTACCCAAGCAGAAAACACATAATGTTCTGGGAGGCTTTTACTCTGACTGGACCAGATGGCGCAAAGGCTGGCCGGGAACGGCACAGGCAGTTCCCTGGGACAAAGTTGATTTTGTTGCCATGGCTTTTTGGGGAATTGCTCAGGCTAAGCACTGTCCGAGTGCCTGGGATACCCCTTCAAAAGCCAGCTATAACCTGACAACTTATGGAGGACTTAATCCCATCACTAATTTTCTTGGAGGGACACAGTGGACAAGTAACCCTAATGCGAGCGCTCCCTGGGCTGGTTGTACTTTTGCTGCTGACCCGGAAACTGATCGCAGTTTCCTGCAGGAATTGAACACTCTTATGGCAGCAAAAGGCAAGCCGGTAATGATTTCACTTGGCGGCTGGTCTTATACTCATCGCTTCCGTGATATGGCAGCCTGGGACAACTATCAGGCCGGAGCGCAGCTCAACAACTTGATGCGGGATATCAATATGCTGAAGAACCAGAACTGGTTTGGCGGCGTTGACCTTGACTGGGAATACCCGGTGCGCGGGCACGGTTCGCCGGAGTTCTGGAAAAATATTCCGCAGGAAGCCGAATATTTCAAGATTCTTATTGAAAAGCTCGGTGAAGCTATGAAGGGTACCAGCGCGAATGGTCAGAAGCTCTATTTTTCAATAGATCTACCCTGTTCCAACGAGGCAATTGATGAAATGTTTGATCATACAACAGGGCTTGCCGAGGTTATAAACAACAACGTAAGTTTTATTACCCTGATGGCTTATGACATGCATGGCGAGTATGAGGCGGCAACTCCAGGCAGTACCGCCAAATCAATGTCTGATCCGGATGAAATAGAGCCGGTAATCAGGCACCTGGTCAATGACCTTGGTATTAAGCCAGAAAAAATTCTCCTCGGTATGCCGAATTATGCTCGTGAAATGATTGTTACATCAGACACCAACGGCGGCTATGATCAGCCTCTGCTTCCGGTTGAGATATATCAGGCAGACACCAGTTATATTGACCCGGCTAATATTGAGCCTTATCCGGGAGTAGGCGGCATGGTTGACAATACTGGAGTATATTATTACTCTCAGCTGGCCAATAAATTGTTCGGCACTAATTATCCAGATGCAGTTGAAGCCAAGCCCTATCCTGGAATGCGTGATACAGGCGGTGAAGCTTTACCTGCAACTCTTCAGAATCAAGTAATTACAGATAAAAATATTTCATGGGCAATCGGGCCGTTCGGCAGTGTTCAGAAACTTGGTTTGAATGGAGTTATTCCTGGACAATTTTTTCAGGGTTATCCGGTATTTACTTTTGATACTCCGGCTTCAGTAAAATATAAAGTAGATAACCTGGTCAAAAAATACGACTTAGGCGGCGTTTCCTTCTGGGAACTTTACGGCGACGCTTACTCGGCCGGTGACTGGCAGTTTGGAAACCGCTACTCAAATATTTTCGCTGCTCGTGAAGCACTTGACTCGCAGTAACAACCTGTAGCGATTACTGAAACAAGCCGCGGTCTGACCCGCCGCGGCTTCTTAATTAAAAGTGATAAAAAATCAGGTTGCCGGCATTACCTAAGAACTGCGGCTAATTCATTGAGTCCTCCGATTGTGCAGTCTGGAGTTATTCCCCATGGGTCAAAAACAGATTCTTCATTGCGCCTTACCCAGATAGTTCGCATGCCGAAAACAGCAGCCCCGATAATGTCAAAGGGGTTGCTGGAGACCAGGCATGTGCTGCCTTTTTTCGCATTGGCCTGCTTCAGGAAATAACTGTAAACGGCCGGACTGGGTTTAAATTTTCTGGTTTCTTCCACACTGATGATGCCGTCAAAAAGACCGGAAATACGGTTAGCCTCAAGCAGTGCGCAAATTGCTTTGCTGCTGCCATTTGAGAACGCGAAAATAGTATGACCGGCTTTTCGGGCTCTAGATATTCCGGTTTCAGCATCCGGAAAAACCGGGAGCTTTTGATAGTTCTCCATCAGCTGTTCTTTTTGCAGCGAACTTAAAGGTGCATTGAATTTTATGCAGCAGAACTCCAGAGCTTCTCTGGTGCATACTGAAAAATCCGCATAGATTCCCATTGCCGAACGCCGAAAAGAGTATTCAAGCTGCTTGCTGCGCCAGAGTTCAACAAAATCGGCTGCCTTTTCTCCAATAATATTTTGCACAGAAGCATAAATTCCTGAAGTGTTTACAATGGTACCGTAAATATCAAGCGCCAGGGAGTATTGCATTTAAAGCCTCCTGTCTTTTACTCAAAAAACCTGTTTGCCGCATCATATGAGAACCTATGCCCATTCATGGAACTTATGTCATGTTTATTATAAAGATCAGCGGCTCATCTGAGTAATGCAGCTTCATAAAGTTAACCGCAAGCTGTTTCTGCCGGTTTTTATCCATGATTTTTCTCTTCAAGTTTTAAAAGCTTTTCCTTTATATCCAGCCCCTGGGCAAATCCAGTCAGTTTGCCGTCAGCCCCGATGACCCGGTGGCAGGGTATAATCAGCGGGAGCGGGTTTTTTGAATTAGCCATGCCGACGGCGCGGCAGGCTTTGCTGTTGCCGACGGTTTTTGCGATATCTTTGTAGGAACGCACTTCTCCGTAGGGTATTTCAGCCAGGGCCTGCCAGACCCGCTTCTGGAATTCGGAGCCTGCAGGGTTTGTCTTTATGGAAAAAGATGTTCTTTTGCCTTCAAAATACTCTTTTATCTGCCGTATTTCCTTTGAAAAGAATTCATCATTTCGTTTCCAGTCTTCAGAAATTTCAAAGTGTCTTTTACCTTCACCAGTGTTTAAGTGGAGATTGCAAAGTCCGTTGTCATCACCAACCAGGATTACCTCACAGAACACAGTTTTAAATCTGGTGTAAAATTTCATCGTTCAGCCTCTTTGATTGCTATTCATTAAGTTCGAAAGCTTCAAGCGCAAAACTCCTTTTTTTGAAAGTGGGTATGAGCCGTAAAATTGACAGAGCAATTCGCTTTCATGAGTTAAGTTAATATAGAGACGCACGATGTGCAACTGCTTGTTATTTGAAATACTTTAATAACTGCATTGAGTGAAAAGAAGCAGCACAATAAATTGTGCCGGCTAAGAAGTGCCAGAAGCAAAATTGATTTTTAAAAATTACTTGGGATAGACATAATTTATCTTTTTTTTATAAAAGTAATTTTCCAGCAGTTTGCATCTTCATCCATGATGCGCTTTTTTTCAATCCATTTGTGTTTGCGGTAGAAATTAATGGTTCTCTTGTTATCTTCAAAGCTTTCAAGTCTGATTTCATCGTATTTAGTGAAGAGGCTCTCTTCGCAATGTTGCAGCAGCCTGGAACCAATGCCTTTTCGCTGATGGTTGCAGTCAACCATTATCAAGTCCAGCAGGCAGCCGCGGCAAATGTAGAAGCCGGCAATTTTGCCGTCGGCTTCAATTACCTGGCACTTGCAGAGATTGCTGCTTAGATATTGATCGGAGGCTCCGCTGTTTAAAAACCAGTCGACTCCGTCATCTCCCAGAAATGAGCGATAACAGGCATCAATTGTACGTCTGGCAATGTCTTGAATTTCCGGGAGGTCTGAACTACCTGCTTTTCGAATTACAAAATTCATTTTCATGCCTCTGTTATCGCTTAGGTTGTGTTGAAAACAATCAGCTCGAAACTGTAGACAAATCGCCGTATTTTATCGCCCGGCCTTGCGCGTTTGCGGTTGACAGCTGCCGGTCTATGATTCTGCCCATTGCTGCGGGCTTACTTATGCAAAGCACCCGGCAGGGTTTCAATATACGCCTTTATCTGGTCCCGAACCTGACGGCAGTCAAGCTGTTGAGCCTCAGACGCTCCGTTTTCAGCAAGTTTTTCTGCCAGTCTCGGAGGATCAGGAAAGCCGGCATGAATAACCTTGCAGCCAGCGGGAAACCAGGGACAGGTTTCATTAGCATGATCACATACCGTAATGACGTAATCAAACTCTGTGTCCTTGAAATCATTCAGGTTTTTGGACTTCTGCTTTGAGATATCAACACCGGCTTCCGCCATGACCTTGACGGCGTCAGGATTCAGTCCGTGGGTTTCGATGCCCGCAGAAAAGGCATTGATTATGTCACCTTTCAGGTACCGTGTCCAGCCTTCAGCCATCTGGCTGCGGCAGGAATTGCCGGTGCATAAGAACAGAATGCTGATTTTTTTCAAAAGATGACTCCTGAGATTTTAAGCCCGAATTTATATGAAGCTGTTATGCTCAAGGCTTGCGTTGTTATAGATTAACTATTACCTAATAATAAAATGATTATAGGCGCTTATGTCAACACTCTGGAGTTAATTTTCTGGCATTAAGTTTTAAAAAAAACGCTGCCGTAAAAATATTTGTCCAGCAGCGTTTAAATTTCAGGCCGGTACCAGCTCGGCTTCTGCAGGTTTATGCTTGCAGTGCCGCGAATATACGTGTTTAATGCTGTTTACCAGCTTGGGCATTGTGGCGTCATGCGACAGGTAGTCGTATGCTTTCTTGTAATTATGTTCAATCAATTCCTTGCGAACTGGCTGGCGCAACATCCGGTCAATCCAGTTCATGGCATCAGCGGCCACTGCTTCTTCGGCATACTGTCCTGGATTATAAGTTCCATTTTCAACTGCTTCTGTCAGTGAGGTAACCAGACCGAAGTCAGTGCCGTGGGTTTTCATTCCGATTTCTTCAGTCAGGGGCTTGAATGAGTTTAACTTGCTGTCCATATAAAAAGGAATGCAGGCCCGAGCCATTTCGTTAAGGGCGTTTTCCCAGCCACCGGCAGAGCTTGCCACTACTCCAATGGTTTTCATTGGTGCGAGGTTTTCGTAAACTGAATCCAGTGTCTCCAGCGAGAAATCTTTACCCAGATGGTAATAAGGCAGGCCGATTTTTTCGGCGAAATCAATGGTTTCAGCAAAATACTGCTTGTCATCCCTGTCCGGGTGAGTCACCACAAACGCAGCCTCAACATTGCGAGTCGCGGCGTATTCCCTGGCAAGCAGCATTGCCTCTTTAAGTCGTTTTCGGTAAACCGGACGTACTGGAGAGACAAAAATAACAGTTTCACGGTCGATATGGCCGGTTTCATATTTGTAACTGTGATTGGATTTTTTAAGCTTTCTCTCCATGAGAAACTGTAGAAATATTTTACGAGGATTCATGCGTATACCAGGTTTATTAGAAGCAAAATCCAGGAAATCCGGTATTTCAAAGATATGGTCTTTGGGGATATCGTATTTATGTAGGAAACTTTCCCGTTGAGTGGGGTTGAGCACTATGTGATAAAGATTCGGCAGTTTGTAAGGGCCGCCTGAATAAGCTTCATCCGGGCCGGCTGCGGAGATTTTCTGCAACGCAAAGGGCTTGATGCGCTTAATTTTTTCAGGACGTTCCGCATCCGGGTCTGCCGAATGACTGATAAATGGTCGCTGCGGGTATTTGCGCATTATATCCAGCAACGCCGCTGCTGCTGCAGGTTGAGCATGGCGCAATGAAATAAGGTTGTAAATCAGCACCGGGGTATTATGATGACAGGACAGCAGCAGCTTTTCCAGCCGTTTCTGAATTTTTTCCCTGTGCGATTCAAACAATTCGAGCCATTGCGGGTCCGATATCTTCCTGATACCTTCGGTTTCAGGGCCATGAGTGAATTGATTGGCAAACAGCAGCAGCGAGTCATTATGATAAAAATCAAGTCTGGATATAACGGACTGTTTGTGCCCGATTGGATTGCGTGGAGCAAACCTGGTCTCGCAGCGTCCGGTGATCACCTGGACGCTGATATCAAGTTTGTTAAGCAGTCTCCGGTATTCGCGAGCCTGTAAAGCCACACCGTCAAGACCGCCGTTACGCATTATAATGACCGGAAAGGTCAAATGTTCATCAGAACTGAATAGCATATTAGCTTCCTGTTTAAGAATGTCCCTTATTTTTATGCGTGCCTTTTGCCCACGCTGACTTTTAAACGCTTACGAGAGCGTTTGCCTGATTAATTGCGGAACATTCTACGTATTATTTTAAAACTTTCAAATGTTATAATGAAAAATTAACAAAAAAACAGCAATTTTATCATAAAATACTACAAAATAAGAACATTTGCTTTGCTGTCTGATAATAATGTATTTGCGTCGTTTTACTGTTTCTTCTTGTTATTCGACGCTATCAGCTGTATATTTCGGTGGAAAAGGTGCAGCGCAGCAGAATAAAGTTTTTTTGCCGTGCAGTAAGTGGTTATGAGTGTTTTATCTAAGTTGATTTGTGTAAGCCTGAGTCATAGCCTGAGAATCAAGTTTAAAGTTTCTATCAGCGGCAATTTTTTGAAATATGTCTTTTGGTGTCAACTGTGGTGCTGTTTTGTAAAATGTATTATCGCAAGGAGTTAAATATATGAGAGTAAAGAAAAGTTCAACTGTAATTTCAGGTCACCGCAATCCCGATATTGACAGTATCGCAGCTGCCTGTGCGCTGGCTGAATTGCGCAGAAAGCTGGGCATGAAGGATGTTATTCCGATTTGTCCGGGAGCTATGCCTGAACGGGCCCGGTTTCTTTTTGAGAAGTTTGCGGTCAAGCCGCCGGTTATTTGTACCGACCTTTATCCAAAGATCAAAGATATAATGGACCCGGCCCCGCCGGTTATCGTTGAAGGAACCCCATTGCTTGACGCTATATGCACCCTCAGTGAATCACACTTATCAAGGCTGCCAGTGACGACTAACGACAATAGGTTACTGGGAATGCTGAGTCCGCTTTCACTGCTGTCAAATCTGTTGCAGATCGGTGATAAATCTGACAATACGAGCTTTACCGGCAGGAGGGTTTTTTCCTCACCCGAACTGATTGTAAAAGTACTGGCTGCCGAAGCAGTGAACCTGCACAACAAGTCCAAAAGGCAGAATTTTGATGTATTTGTAGCAGCCATGAACCTGGACAGTTTTTTCGATCATCTGCCGGCTGGAAAGCCGGATAAGACCGCTATTATTGTCGGGGACCGCCCGGATATTCACCTGATGGCGTTGAATATGGGAGTCAGGCTGCTGATCATAACCGGCGACCGCCCGGTTGACCCGACAATTCTTAAGGAGGCAAGATCACGCAAGGTCTGCATTATTCAGACCCGGTTTGATTCGGCAACCGTCATTCGCAGGCTGAAATTCAGCGTGCCGGTTGAAAAGAGCGCTTCCTTGATGAGTACGGCTCCACTGGCGCCGCAGACCAGACTGCGTGATGTCCGCAAGGCAATTTTTGCTTCGGCTGAGGATGTTTTTCCTGTTCAGTCGACTGCCGGCAAGCTTGCCGGGGTTGTCTGTAAAAGCGATTTTGACACTGGTAAACCATACCGCCTGATCATGGTAGATCACAATGAGCTCGAGCAGAGCCTGCCCGGGGCAGAAGAAACACCGATTGTGGAGGTGGTTGATCACCATCGCCTCGGGATGCCGGCGACCACGCTGCCGATTAAAATAACCTGTGATATTGTTGGAAGCACTTGCACTTTGATTTCAGAAATGTACCGCCAGAACGGTGAAAGGCCAACAAAGGAAATTGCTGGACTGCTGCTTGGTGGTGTAATTTCAGATACCCTGTTGCTGCGTTCGCCAACCTCGACAAAGCGCGACGGTGCGGCCCTTGCCTGGCTGGAAAAGATTGCGGGCATGAAAGGTGAGGAGCTGATGCATGAAATGATGAATATCGGTTCACTGCTGACCAGCTGTACTCCAGAAGAAATTGTGAATGCTGACCGCAAAGATTATTCTGAATCCGGTATGCAGTTTGCGCTGGCACAGGTTGAAGAAACCAACTTTGAACAGCTCCACACCCGCCTGGACGAGCTGCTGGAGGAAATTGACCGGGTGGCAAAAGCCGAAAAGCTGGCATTTTTTGGTTTGCTGGTCACTGATGTGGTTCGTGAAAATTCCGAACTGCTGGCTTCAGGAGACGCCGAAGTCATGAGTTCTCTGCCATATAAGCCGGCCGGACGCAATTTGTTCAGTCTGCCTGGCGTGCTGAGCCGCAAGAAACAACTGCTGCCGCAGATGCTGGGAGTACTGTCTGATCTCGGGCAATAAGCTGCAGTCTGAGCTGATGTGAAAATATTGGAAAAAACATCTCAAAAAAAGCTGCACCCCGCTTGTAATTTCACTGATCACGTGTAGTTTACTGCTTCTATATTAATATGATCAGTGAGATCAAAGCCTTAATCCCGTTAAGGGGATTTGATTCTCGGACAACCGAGACACCCGGAAGGTTTTGCGTTGCGGTATTTGCCGGTTAGTATGCCGTATCCTTTTTCCGGTCAAGGGGATGATCTCTATAAGACTTGGAATTTAAGGATTATGGATATGCCGAAAAACATTTGTGTTTATTCTGGTTCATCGAATCCAAAATTGTCGGAATCAATAGCCGATTATTTGGGGATTCCACTAGGGAAAGTTGACCTTACCCGTTTTCCTGATGGAGAAATTTTCGTACAGTTTGGAGAGAACATTCGCCGTGCAGACGTTTTTATAATTCAACCTACCTGCTGTCCGGCCAATGAAAACTTGATGGAACTTTTAATTATGCTTGACGCGGCCAAGCGTGCGTCAGCAGCCCGCATTACTGCGGTTCTTCCTTTTTACGGATATGCCCGCCAGGACCGTAAAGACCGTCCCCGCGTTCCGATTACTGCAAAACTTGTTGCAAATCTGCTGGTGGCTGCCGGTGCGAACCGGATTATTGCCATGGATTTGCACTCGCAGCAGATTCAGGGATTTTTTGACATCCCTGTTGATCACCTTTATGCGAGACCGGTACTGGTGCCTTACCTCAAGAAAAAACTTGGCAAAGATGCTGTAGTCGTATCACCTGACTCAGGCAGTGTGAAAATGGCTATGGCTTACTGTGATTCGCTTGATGCCGGGCTGGCTGTTGTTGCCAAGCGCCGTATTGATGCGGATTCGGTGGCTTCCTCGCATCTGGTTGGTGAAGTCAAAGACAAAATCTGTGTGATTACAGACGACCTGACTTCCACTGCCGGTACTATCTGTGCTGCGGCTGACATTCTTAAGAATAAAGGTGCGAAAAAAGTTTACGTAGCTGTCTCGCATTGCCTGCTCAATGATAAAGGCAGGGAAAAACTGCTGGCCAGTGAGTCTATTGAGGAACTTATTACCACTGACGGTGTGCCGGTTGAAAATCATCTCGACGGCAAGGTAAAAGTTTTGAGTGTTGCACCGTTGCTTGGCGAAGCCATTAAACGCATTCATGAAGGGAAGTCGGTGTCTTCTCTTTTTCAAATAAAGAAATAATAATAATTCATACTTAATAACAAAAAGGAAAGGAATAGTATGAGCACAACAACCTATGAACTTTCGGTTAAACCGCGAAGTGAATTCGGTAAGAATGCTTCCCGGCGTGCTAGAAAAGCCGGTATGATTCCTGCCGTAGTTTACTCTCACGGAAAAGAGGGGACTGCGCTGTTCGTTGATTCCAGCGAATGGGCCGTGCTGTCAAACCACGACTTCAATCTGGTGACTCTGATTAACGGCAGAAAAAAGACTGCTGCACTGGTCAAAGAAGTTCAGGTCAACTACCTGAAAAGCCAGGTTGTCCACATTGACTTTCAGGAAGTCAGCGCCAATGAAGCTATTTCAACATCTGTACCTGTTCATGCATCAATCGGTGAAGCTGCCGGTATAGCTCAGGGTGGAATGCTGGAACAGGCTGTTCATGAAGTTGAAGTCAAATGCCTGCCGTCAAAACTGCCTGAGTCTATAGAGGTAGATGTCAGCGGCCTTGAACTTGATCAGTCTATCCACGTGAAAGAGATTGAGCTGCCGGAAGGCGTTGAACTGATTTCTGACGGCGAGCTGGTAGTCTTTGCGGTGGTTAAGCCTGCAGCTGAAGCTTCAGCTGAAGCTACTGCTGGAGAAGGTGAAGAAGGCGAAGAAGTCGCTGAAGGCGAAGAAACCGCCGAGTAAATATTGTTTGTCAAGGTAGTTTGAAGGAAGTGTCAATGAATAACCATATGCAGCATCGCATCAGCCTGATTGTCGGCCTGGGTAATCCTGGAGCTGAGTATCATGGCACCCGGCATAATGTCGGTTTCGATGTCATTGACGCCATGCTGGAAAAACTGCCGAACACTTTTACAAGAAAGGAAGGGTGCAGCAGCATATTCTGGGAAGGTCGCTTCAAAGGGCGCAAGCTCCTGTTGCAGAAGCCGATGACCTTTATGAATCTCAGTGGTAGAGCCGTGGCCCCGCTGGCCGCGAGAAACGAAATTCTGCCGCAGGAGATTATGCTGGTATACGATGATATGGATTTGCCTCTGGGACGGATTAGAATCCGGAAAAACGGCAGCAGTGCCGGTCACAACGGAGTACAATCGGTAATAGATTGCCTGAACACCGCAAATTTTCCCAGACTGCGGGTCGGTATCGGACGTATGGAACGACAGCAGCACATCGATCATGTGTTGAGCGGATTCAGTGCTGAAGAAGCTGAAACGCTCGAAACCGTTAAGACTATGTCTGTAGATGCACTTATTCTAAGTTTAAGCCGTGGAGTCACGACCGCTATGAATGAATACAACGGAAAAGCGGTTTCCGACGGCAAAGAGAATAACACCGGCGAGGATGCCGGTTCCCATAATTAATATGGAGGATTATCCCTTGAATAAATATGAAGCAATTTTCATTCTGGATATCCGGAAAGTCGATGATGAAGGAAAAGCCTTCACTTCTGAACTTACTGAGATGATCAAGGAGTGGGGCGGCGAAATGAGTGAAGCTGCCTCACTGGGACGTTCCCAGTTCGCTTATGAAATCAAAAAACGCAAGGCCGGTATTTACTGGAACTATGTTTTTACAGCTGATGCTGACAAAGTTATGGCTATTAAAAACAAATTCCGCCTTGACGAACGTGTACTCCGCAACATGATCATCAAGTTTGATCGTCCGGAAGTAGTCAACACTGTTAGAAGTCAGGCTGAAGAAACTGCGGCAGAGCCTGCGGCAGCTGAAGCCAATTAATTGTTTCTGAAACTCTTAATCGGGCAAGGAGGGCATTATGGCATCCCTGAATAAAGTTTTTCTGATTGGGAATCTGACTCGCGAACCTGAGTTGAGATATACTCCGGGCGGCGCAGCAGTATGTGAATTTGGTATGGCTATCAACCGTAAATTCACCTCGAATAATCAGGATAAGGAAGAGACCTGTTTCGTAGAAATCGTGGTCTGGGGTAAACAGGCTGAATCCTGCCAGCGGTACCTCGATAAAGGTGCTATGGCAATGGTAGAAGGCCGCCTCCAGCTCGACCAATGGGAAGATCGAGAATCAGGCTCAAAACGTTCTAGACTGCGTGTGGTCGCGGAAAGAGTTCAGTTTCTGAATACTCGTGGCAGTGGTCAGGGGGCAGGCAGCGGTTACCAGCAGAATAATGGTGGTGGTTCGCAGCGCAATAACAGCGGTTATCAACAGAATAATGGTGGCGGTGGTAATCGGCAGGATAACAGCGGTTATCAGCAGAATAGCGGCGGCTATCAACAGAATAATGGTGGCTATCAGCAGCAGAACAGCGCTCCCGAAGCCCAGGGTGGGAACGGATTCCCTCCTATGCCTGACAACGCGTTCAACGTCGATGATGTTGAAGACGATATCCCGTTTTAAGAAAAATTAATAATATAAATAATAACATAATTACAGGATAATAATTATGCAGAAGCCTAGAAAAAAATCCCGCAGACGCCGGGCGAGCAAGCCAAAAATCTGTCGTTTTTGCGAAAGCAAGGTAAACTACATTGATTTCAAGGATCCGGATACTCTTCGCAAGTTCCAGACCGAAAAAGGGAAGATCCTGCCGCGCCGTATTACCGGTACCTGCCTTGAGCACCAGAAGATGCTCAGCACCGCTATCAAGCGCGCCAGAATCATCAGCTTGGTTTACTAAGACAGGAGGTAGTTTAGCTATGGCAAACGTGAAACTTGTATTACTTCAGGACGTCGAAGATCTTGGTCTGGCCGGATCTGAAGTCAGTGTAGCATCAGGATACGCCAGAAATTTTCTGATTCCGCAGGGGCTGGCAACTAAAGCTGACCGCAGCACCATGCGTATTCTGGAAGCCCGTAAAGATAAAATCGAAAAACAGCGTGCTGATGAACTGCAGAAGGCCAAAGATCTGGCTGCGAAGCTTGCTGAAAATGAAATAACTATCCAGATGCAGGCGTCTGACGATGACCGCCTGTTCGGTTCAGTAACTGCCCGTAATATTATGGACAAACTGGCCGAAAACGATATTGTGGTTGATCATCAGCGCATCAAGCTTGAAGAGCCTATCCGTGCTCTCGGCTCATATGAAGTTGAAGTCAAGCTGCATGGCGAAGTCACTGGAACTGTAAAAGTGTGGATTGTCCGCGCTTAAAAACTCCGGAGGCTGATTAATGGCTGGAGATAAGGATAAGTATCAGAAAAATCGCAGAGTTCCAGGCGCCCTTTCGGAGGAGCGCCCGCAACCGCATAATCTGGAAGCGGAACGTGCTGTTCTGGCTGCGATGCTCAAGGAACCGTCTACCTGTATTGATATTGCAATTCAGAATCTCAGTACAGAAGAGGTTTTTTACTCGCATGTTCATCGTGAACTTTTTAAAACGATTGCTGATCTTTACAACCACTCAAATACTGGGGTGGACCTTATTTCCATTGCCAACCAGCTTGCTAAAAGCGGCAAGCTGGACGAGATGGGCGGTCAGGTTTTCCTGGCCGACCTCTATAATGCAATTGCTACTACCGTTAATATTGACGGCTGGTGCGATATTATCCGTGAATACTCGACTTTGCGGAAAATGATCAACATTTGCACCGAATCATTGCTGAAATGTTATGATGAGGATATCGAAGTAAAGAATCTGGTTGATCAGATTGAAACGGATGTTTTCAGCGTCCGTAATATGACTTCCAAAAACGACGTTGTAAGAATTAAAGACAGTCTCGGTGAAACTTTCAAAAATATTCAGGATCTTATTAACGGCAAAGTGGAGATCGGTATTCCTACCGGTTTGCCGGACTTGAATAAAATGGTGGGAGGTTTCAAAAGAGGTGAGATGTTTGTGCTGGCGGCCCGCCCCTCAATTGGTAAGACTTCTCTGGCGCTGAATTTATTGCGCAATGTTGCCATGAAGGAAACCAGGCCGCGGGCAGTGGCATTTTTCAGCCTGGAAATGACTGCCGAACAGATTACCCGTCGTTTAATCTGCACTGAAGCCAAGATACCTGAAAGCCGTTTTTTTGACGGATCCTTCAAACCCAGTGAAATGACTAAGCTCACCAGCGCTGTTTCCGAGCTTCAGAAAACTAAAATCTTCATTGACCCTACCGGCGGACTGACTATTGCCGAACTCAGGGCTAAGGCAAGACGCCTTAAAATGATGGAGAATATCGAAATGATTGCGATCGACTACCTGCAGCTGATGAAAGCCGATGGGCGTATTGACAGCCGCCAGCAGGAAGTCGCTGAAATATCTTCAGGGATTAAAAAACTGGCCAAAGATCTGGATGTGCCTATTCTGGTTCTTGCCCAGCTTAACCGTGAGGTGGAAAAAACCTCAGGAGCGTCTGCTCACCCGAAACTAAGCCATCTCCGTGAATCCGGTACCATTGAGCAGGATGCTGATATCGTAGCTTTTCTACATCGTGATCGCGATGAAGCTAAGTCTCCTTCTGCTGAAACTTTGCGAAATGGTCTTGATGCTAAACTGATTATAGAAAAAAACCGTAACGGCCAGACCGGAATTCTCGACTTAAAGTTTTACCCGGATCGAATGGAGTTTGTTAACCCCAGCAAGTATGGGGATGAGGACAGGCCCCCAAATTTAGATGAATGAAAGGACTTACGTACGTGAGACAGGGGATTTTTGTTATAACAACTTTTCTTGCGGTAATGTGGAGCATTACAGCGTTCGCTGCGGAAATCGGCAGCATTGATTTTAAGCAGATCGGCGGATATGAATTTCCGCGTAAGATGTTGCTTTACAATGTGCAGCAGAAACCTGGCAAAGAGTTCAATAAGGATATCCTGAGGCAGGATATCAAGCGACTCTATTCGCTGGGATTTTTCTCTGATGTGGTTTCCGAGGAGCGCACGACCTCTGACGGCAAAAAGGCGATTACCATAAAATTACTCGTCAAGCCCAGGGTCAAGAAGATTATTTTCGAGGGAAATCAGAAATTCAAGCGCAAAGACTTGATTGAAGAGATTACCCTCAGCCCGGATATGCCTTTGAATGATAATAAACTGAGAATAAGCGCGGAGCGCCTCAGGAAGTATTATAAAGACAAAGGATATAACGATGTTCAGGTTTCTCCCGTACTGAAAAAAGTGGGTAAAAACAAAATTGATGTTGTTTTCAATATCAAGGAAAACCTGCGTTTGAAAGTGGATAACGTTGTTTTTGACGGGGTAACCGCTTTTTCACAGTGGCGGCTTCGAGGCATGATTGCCAATCGCCATTCCTACTTGAGCCGTTTTCTGGAATACGGTTTGCTGCAGCGTGATGAACTGGATAATGACAAAGCCAGGTTGCGTACTCTGTACTGGGAATACGGTTACCTGGACTTTAAGGTGGAAAAAGTTATTGTAGCTCAGGAAAAAGACGATCCGGAATATGTTAATATTACCTTCAAGTGTTATGAAGGAAAGCCGTACAAGGTTGGAAAGATATCTATTGTTGGTAATAAGATTTTCAAGGATTCCGAGTTGCTTCCTTTAATGACTCAACGTCAGGGCGACGTTTATAACTATGACAATTCAAAACGCTCGCAGAAGGCGATTGAAAACGCGTATGAATCACTTGGTTATGCAGATATTGGCGTACGTGAGGTCAGACTGCCGAACTTTAAAACCCATATTGTTGATATTGAGTATGTTGTCAATGAAGGTCGCAAATACACGGTCAAGGATGTTATAATCAGTGGTAACAACATTACCAAAGACAAAGTAATCCGCCGCGAGCTGGTAATACAGCCTGGTGACCCGCTTGATAAAAACCGTATCAAGGCCAGTAAAGAGCGACTGATGGGAATGGGTTATTTCAAGAAAGTTGAGGCTGTTTCAGTCAGTTCAAACGAAATCGGCAGCAAAAATGTCAACTTTGAAGTTCAGGAAAAGAAACCATTCCAGTTCAAAGTTGGTGGCGGTTTCTCCAGTTACTATTCTCTGGTAGGTATGGCTGAAATAACCAATAATAACTTTGACCTGTTTGACCCTGAAAATTATTTCAGCGGCGGCGGGCAGAGATTGCGCTTGCAGGCTTTAGTTGGTCTGGAACGTAACAGCATCAATTTGAATTTTGTAGAACCCTGGCTGTTTGATATTCCATTGCGTCTTGCTTTTGATGCTTACTGGAATACCGTGCAGTACGACTACTGGGATGAAACCCGTATTGGTTTCAGGACCACCTTGTCCAAGAAATTCTTTGATGATTTTACAACAGCATCTGCGGGTTATAAACTTGAGAACGTAAATGTCAGCAATATTGACTCAGATCGTTCACAGGAGCTGCGGGATCAGTCCGGTCACCAGTGGGTGAGTCAGTTCTCGCTGTTGCTTAACCGTGATACTCGTGACAGCTTGTCAAGCCCGACTAACGGTTACCAGATCAGTACTCTTGGAGCTATTTCGCCGCGTATTCTTGGTTCGAGTAATAACTTCTACCGGGTCGAGGCCAAAGGCAGCTATTATTTCTCACTGCTCGAAAAAGCCCTTATATTCCACCTCGGTGGAAAGGTGGGTGAACTTTCAAGTTTCAACCGTAATCAGGAAGCTCCGCTGTTTGAGCGTTACTTTCTTGGTGGTGGTGAGACAATTCGTGGTTTCCCCTACCGTTCAATTGCACCAGTTGACAGTCAGGACGACGCTATTGGCGGCCAGTCAATGCTGCTGCTGACGGCAACTATGACACATCCAATTTACAAGTTTATTCGTGGAGCTATTTTTGTTGATGCCGGTAACGTCTGGCGTAATTCTTATAATTTCCAGTTTAATAAGCTCAATGTTGGCGTGGGTTACGGTCTTCGCATAAAGGTTCCATACCTGCAGGCCCCAATTCAGCTTGACCTGGCTTACCCGGTTGTCAACAGTGTACCGGGATTGTCAAACAAGCTCAGATTCCACTTCAATATGGGTTTCACCTGGTAACATATGGAGGAGAAAAATGGCTGAGGATAAAAAGAAGAGTGTGGATTGTCCGTGTACTTATTCCGGTTGTCCGCGTCAGGGAAACTGTGAAGATTGCCAGGCATATCATCACAGTCACGGCTCCAGAACCAGTTGTGGCAAATAACCGGCTTTCTAATGATTACTGCCGCCCCACTAAAAAAGTGGGGCTTTTTTTTTATACTCCTGGTTTATTATCATTTGAAAATGCGCGAATAAATATTACATTATTTGGGAAGTCTAATATTTTAGCATGGAGTATAAAGTTATGGCTGGAGATCAACAGAAAGAGCGTTCTTTTTTGCGCGCTGAATGCGAAGAGTGCATAAAAAACTGTAAGCCTGAAAATAAAAAAAGAAACCCGAACTGCCCCTGTGTCCACTTTGATTGTCCCCGACATGGTAACTGCAGGGAATGTCTGGCTTACAGCCGTAGCCGCGGTGAAAAGACCAGCTGCGGAAGATCGTGAATTGCAGCTTTGCCCCTGCCTTTCCTTATTTATTGTGGTTATCAGCACTATGGCTTGAATGCCGGTATTTAAAAGGTACATTACAGGTTTGCACGTTATGATCAGAAAAGCGGAGTTTATTATGACGGAAGGAAAGAAAAAGGCTGACTGTCCCTGTACCGTTTTTGACTGTCCACGTCATGGTGATTGTGAGAAATGCCGGTCAAAGCATTACGCGGAAGGCAGTAAGCCGAAGTGTCAGAGAAAACACTGAGATTAATCTAAACTGTAGAGTGATATGATTAAAAACAGAGAACAGGAAATAGAGTTTCCAGTCGACTGGAATTACCGGGTAGTAGTTGATACTGCAAATGTAAAATGTCTTGACAAGCTCTGTCAGGTTTTGCGCCGTAACGGATTTGAGGCCGTGCCTGAACTGAAAGAAAAGTCTAAGACCGGAAAGTATCAGTCTTACCGGATTTCGGTAGTTTTTGAGAACCGTGATATTATGGAAAAGCTGAGTAAGGAACTCAGTGCTGTTGATGGTGTCAAATTTCTGCTTTAACAGTTTGTTGCTTTCTGAAACTTAAAGATTTTTTTGGTTTTTTTCCCCGGTCTCTCCATTTTGAAAGGAACTACATATATATTAATAGATATATACTGGAGTTAATTCATTTTTTGGAGGAAAATATGAACGAACTGGTTATATTTGCGTTTATATGTTCACTGGCCGGTATCTTATATGGGGCTATCACCTGCAGGTGGGTGTTGACCCGGCGTAGCGGCAACGAGAAAATGAACCAGATTGCATTAGCCATCCAGCAGGGTGCTTCTGCTTTTCTTACCAGACAATATCTGACTATTCTTCCGGTTGGGGTGATAATATTTTTTGTCCTGGGTTTCTTTCCGCACCTTGGATGGTTCACGGCAGCCGCGTTTGCTACAGGTGCGATATTTTCCGGTGCTGCAGGCTTTATCGGGATGCATGTCTCTGTCAGGGCCAATGTCCGTACTGCTGAAGCCGGACGAGATGGCCTCAACCCGGCTCTCAAGCTGGCTTTCCGCAGCGGATCGGTGACCGGTATGCTGGTAGCGTCGCTGGCGTTGCTGGCGCTGGTTATTTTCTATTATATTCTGATGCGCTTTAATTCTGCTCCAGGGAAACCGCTGGCTGAGGTCATTCGCCCCCTGATCGGGCTGGCATTCGGCGGTTCGCTTATTTCAATATTTGCCCGGCTTGGAGGTGGAATATTTACCAAGGGTGCTGATGTCGGTGCTGACCTGGTTGGCAAGATTGAAGCCGGCATCCCTGAAGATGACCCGCGCAATCCGGCGGTGATCGCGGACAATGTAGGAGACAATGTTGGTGACTGTGCCGGCATGGCAGCAGACTTATTCGAGACTTATGAAGTTACTATGGTGGCGACCATGCTGCTTGGCGCCCTGCTCTTCAAACAAGCTCCGGAACGGGCGACTCTGTTCCCGCTGGCTATTGGCGGTATTTCCATAATTGCTTCAATTTTCGGTATCTTTTTTGTAAGGACTAAGGGTAAGGAAAATATAATGCGGGCATTATATCGCGGTATCCTCAGTTCCACTTTATTGGCAGCTCTTCTGCTGTATCCGGTTACCTATATGCTGATGGGGCACCTGGAAAGGGTCCCGGCTTATCTTTATTTCTGCATACTCGGCGGACTGGGTCTGACCTGGTTTATGGCTTTTGTGACTGATTACTATACTTCTACTAAATATCCTCCGGTTAATGGACTGGCAAAGGCCTGCACAACCGGTGCCGCGACCAATATTATATCCGGCCTGGGATTGTCTATGCGGGCTACAGCATGGCCGGTTATTGCGGTTTGTGCGATTATACTGCTGAGTTTTGATCTGGCTGGAATTTACGGCCTGGCCATTGCGGCCAGCAGCATGTTGTCTATGGCGGGTATTATTATTTCCGTTGATGCCTTCGGGCCGGTTACCGACAATGCTGGGGGAATTGCAGAAATGGCCGACATGTCGCAGGAAGTGCGTGAAAATGTGACAGATCCTCTGGACGCGGTCGGCAATACAACGAAAGCTATTACCAAAGGTTATGCTATTTGTTCAGCTGGTGTCGGTGCTCTGGCCCTGTTCAGTGATTACACGCATGAGCTTAAGCTTTTTCATGGTAAAGCTGCTTTTGACCTTTCTGATCCTAAAATAATTGTCGGGATGCTTTTAGGCGCGCTTATTCCTTATTTATTTGGAGCAATGGCGATGTCGGCGGTCGGCAAGAGTGCCGGGGCGGTGGTCAATGAAGTTCGCCGCCAGTTTCATGAGATCAAAGGAATCCTTGAAGGCAAAGCCAGGCCGGACTATTCCAGGGCTGTTGACATTCTGACCAAAGCTGCCATTCGCAAGATGATAATGCCGTCTATGCTGCCAGTGGTAATTCCGCTGGTTGTCGGAATTTTCCTGGGACCGAGAGCATTGGGCGGCGTGTTGATGGGAACGATTGTTTCCGGCCTGTTTCTGGCAATCAGCATGACTGCCGGCGGCGGCGCCTGGGACAATGCGAAAAAGCTTATTGAGCAAGGTGAATACGGCGGTAAGGGCAGCAATGCCCACAGTGCGGCAATTATCGGTGACACGGTTGGAGATCCCTATAAGGATACTGCCGGCCCGGCAATCAATCCGCTGATCAAGATTGTAAACATTGTTGCATTGCTGACGATTTCAGCTTTGTGAATTTGGTCTTCCTGCACGGGGAAAATACTCTGTGCAGGAAGTTTAAATTATTATAGTTGAATTGCTGCTCAAAATCGTTTTTTTTGATACTTTTTTTATTTCCATGTTTGTTTTTTATTTAAAAACGATTACTATTTACCATACAAGATATATACTATATATTGTGTTTTTTGTTGATAGTGTATACAATATATTGAAATATTTCGAATCGCGGACCGCGAAAGTTCCATCTGTCCGTATCCAGTTAAGTCACTCTATCTGTGTCTTTTAATTAATGGGCCGGGACCCCCTTTCAGCGGTAAAAAATTAAAGATCTCAGCACGTTTTAGAGGCGCGTTGATATAAACACTTATGAAGAGTAAAAATGGAGGTGGATTGTGTCCGAAGCACAACAGAAGTATTGCATTTCGCATGACATCTGGAACCGCAAATATCGTTATCAAGGCAATAATGACTTGCCTGCCGACAGCAGTATTATGGCGACAATGCAGCGTGTTGCCGGAGCCTGTGCTCAAGCAGAAGAGGATTCTGAAAAATGGCAGAAGAAATTTGAAGAGGTGCTCTGCTCATTTGAATTCATTCCGGGCGGCAGAATCATAGCTAATGCCGGGACTTCCCGCGAGGAAGTAACCATGTTCAACTGCTATGTGATGAATAAAATTGACGATTCCATTGAGGGAATTTTTGATACTGTAAAAGAGTCCGCCATGACCCAGAAACAGGGCGGTGGTGTCGGCTTTGATTTTTCAACAATCCGCCCGGAAGGCTTTCACATTCGCGGTTGTGAAGCCCAGTCGTCCGGTCCAATAAGTTTTATGCAGGTTCTTGATTCAACCTGCCGCACAATCATGAGTGCCGGACAGCGCCGCGGAGCTCAGATGGGGATTATGCGTTGTGATCATCCGGACATTGAGAAGTTTATTAATGCCAAGCGTAAAAACGCTCAGCTTCAGATGTTCAACCTGTCAGTCGCGGTAACCGCTGACTTTATGGAAGCGGTTAAGAAAGACACTGACTGGGATCTGCAGTTTAACGGCAAAGTTGTAAAAACCGTCAGAGCGCGTGATTTATGGGATCAGATTATGAATTCCACCTATAATTACGCTGAGCCCGGATTCATTCTGGTAGACAAGATCAACCAGATGAACAATCTGCATTACTGTGAAGAAATTCGTGCTACAAATCCGTGTGGAGAGCAGCCGCTACCGCCTTACGGGGCTTGTCTGCTCGGTTCAGTTAACCTGACAAAATTTGTCAAAAACCCGTTTACCGATAAAGCGGAATTTGACTTTGAGCGTCTCAAAAAAGTAGTGCCGCTGGCTGTTCGCATGCTGGACAACGTAATTGAGATGAGTAACTATCCGCTGGAAAAGCAACAGCAGGAAGCTTATTCAAAGCGCCGCATGGGGATAGGTATAACCGGGCTGGGTGATACGCTTATTTTTCTGGGCAAAAAGTACGGCTCCAGAGAATCAGTCAAAACAGTTGGCAAAATAATGCAGACTATTACTCACTCCGCGTATCGTTCCAGTATTGAACTCGCTAAAGAAAAAGGCACCTTCAAGCTGTTTGATAAAGAGAGTTATCTGGCCGGTGGTTTTGTCAAATCCCTGCCTAAAGATATTCGAGATAATATTGCAGAGCATGGTATCCGTAATTCGCATTTAACTTCAATCGCGCCTACCGGCACTATCAGTTTGCTGGCCGGCAATGTTTCCAGTGGCCTGGAGCCGGTATTTGCCTTTAAATACACCCGCCGCATCCGCAATACTACTGAAGACGATTTTTCAGAAGTTGAAATCAGCGATTATGCTTATCGTAAATACTGTGAACATAAGAAAGTTGACAGCATTGCCGAAAAGGACCTGCCGGATTATTTTGTCAGCTCAAATAATATCAGGCCGGTTGAGCACCTTGAGGTTCAGGCTGAGCTTCAGAAGTATATCGACAGTTCAATTTCAAAGACTATCAATATTCCTGCTGATTATCCCTTTGAGGATTTCAAGGATATTTATATGAAAGCCTATGAAAAAGGGCTTAAGGGGTGCACTACCTTCCGGCCTTCAGAGTACATCGCCGGGGTGCTTATCCGTGATGACGACAAGAAGAAGCAGGAAAAAGAAAAAGAGAAAGCTGAAGCTGAAAAGCACGAAAAACAACTCAAGGCGCACAAAGAGAAAGCCAGACTGGTCAAACGTCCTGAGGAACTGGAGGGTACGACCTACAAGATAAAAACATCATTGTCGCCAGATGCTTTTTATATTACCATAAATGACCATATCGAACAGGAAAAACGGCGCCCTTATGAGCTTTTTATTAACACCAAGAACCTGCAGCATTTCAGCTGGATTGTGGCTATTTCCCGCTTGATTTCAGCAGTTTTCCGGCATGATCCGGAACCTACTTTTCTGGTGGACGAGCTCAAGAGTGTTTATGATCCGAATGGCGGATATTTCAAGAACGGTAAGTACATGCCGTCGCTGGCCGCGGAAATTGGTTATGTCGTAGAGCAGCATCTCGGCAAACTGGGGATTACTGATAAGAAAGATGCAAAAAAAAAAGTGAGCGTCATAAAATCTGATGCGGCTGTTGACAATAATAAGATGATTTGTCCAAGCTGTAATCAACGTGAACTGATAAATCAGGAAAACTGCCTGAAATGTCTGGCTTGCGAATACAGCAAGTGCGGCTGATCAAATATTGAAAAGGGTCATCATTCAAGATGACCCTTTTTTATGGTTAAAGCCGTCTGTTAAGGTGGTTAAAGCATAAAAGCCGGCATTTTTTCTTTTAAAGCCCTTTTTTTGTAGATACGGGACGGTAGATTAAACATCAGGAGCAATTGTAACCCGTATCAACCCCAAAATACAAGGGCGGCTTGTCTATGGACCTGGTAATAAGAATTGCAGGAGAAGCCGGGCAGGGTGTTGTTTCAGCCGGAGATATGCTGGTCAACGCCTTTGCGAAACTCGATTTGTATGTTTTCACTTACCGCAGTTATATGTCGCGAATACGCGGCGGTCTTAACTGGTATGATATTCGAATCTCCGATCGACCGCTCTCCGGGATGCGAGGCGGTTCTGATATCCTGTTCGCGCTGACTGATGATGCTCTGACCGTGCTTTATCCGGTCAATAGTACTGCCGGGGTCGTTTTTTATAATACTTCTGCTGCTTTGCAGACAAAGCCCGGACTGCATAATATAGATTTTGCCAAAGAGTCCGGGCACAGCAGAATGATCAACAGTTATGCTGTCGGGATTGTTTTCGGACTGCTGGGAATGTCAAAGAACCGGCTTGCCGCCGCAATAAAAAGGGAATTCACAGATAAGGCCGAGGATATTATCCAGCAGAACAATGAAGCCGCAGCACGTGGCTGGGAACGCTGTAAAACGTGCGGAGCCTCGTTTAAGCTGGAACAGCGTCACGGCAGAACTCCGGACTTTCTCATCAGCGGTGCCGGGGCAATTGGGCTTTCTGCCGCTAGGTCAGGGGTCAAATTTGTAGCTTCTTATCCGATGACCCCAGCGACAGCGACATTTACTTATCTGGCCGGAGCGGCGGATAAATACAATATTGTAGTGGAGCAGGCTGAAGATGAAATTGCCGCTGTAAATATGATTTGCGGAGCAGCATATGCCGGAGTGCCGTCGCTGGCGGCGACCAGCGGCGGCGGTTTTGCCCTGATGTGTGAAGGGCTTTCACTTGCCGGTATGACAGAAAACCCGATTGTAATTCTAATAGCCATGCGTCCGGGGCCCGCCACCGGGCTGCCGACCAGGACAGCCCAGGAGGATTTACGTTTTGCCCTGCATGCCGGACATGGCGAATTTCCACGGGCGATATATGCGCCGGGAAATGTTGAGCAGTGCTATCAGCTTACCCGCACTGCCCTGGAAACGGCTCATAAGTATCAGACCCCGGTTATTATTCTGACTGATCAGTATCTGCAGGACAGCATTCAAAATATAGAGCCTCTGGAGGCGGCTTATGATCCGATTGATCGTCGAGTCGAGTTAAAGCCGAAGTCAGACTATAAGCGGTATGCTTACTCGGTTGACGGGGTTTCTCCGCGCGCCTTGCCCGGAGGCGGGGCGCTGGTAGTTTGTGACAGCGATGAGCACAGTGAAGCTGGTCATTTGACGGAGGATTTTGAATTCAGAGTTGCTCAGCAGAATAAGCGGATGCGTAAACTTGAAGGCATGAAGGCTGAGGCTTTGCCGCCAACTTTGTACGGGGCGAAAAAGCCTGAAAAGCTGCTGGTATGCTGGGGGTCAACTTATGGTATCTGCCGGGAAGCGGTTGACAAACTTAACAGCTGTAATCAAAAGTTCGCAATGCTGCATTTCAGTCAGCTGTGGCCGCTTGATGCTTCCAGACTGAAAAAATATTTTAATGCAGATTGTGAGGTTTTTGTCCTTGAGGGTAACTTTACCGGGCAGTTTGCGTCCATGCTTAAAGAACAAAATATTGTGCAGGAGTGTAAGCTGATTACCAGGTACGACGGGCTGCCTTTTCAGTTGGAATATATTATAGAGGAGCTTGAAGAATATGATAATTGAATTTGCCAATACCACTCCGGCCTGGTGCCCGGGATGCGGTGATTACAGTATTCTGGATACCCTTAAAACCGTTTTTGAAAAAGCACACTATGACCCGCATAAATTCGTTCTGGTTTCAGGTATTGGCCAGGCTGCCAAGCTGCCGCATTATATGGACATAAATGTGTTCAACGGTCTGCACGGAAGAGCGCTGCCGGCAGCAACCGGGATAAAAATAGCTAATCATCAGCTGGAGGTAATTATAACCTCTGGTGACGGTGATATGTATGGTGAAGGCGGCAATCATCTGTTACACGCGATTCGGCGCAATATCGGGGTCAAGGCGTTTGTTCATAACAATCAGGTCTATGGTCTTACAAAAGGCCAGGCTTCACCAACTTCCGACCCGGGATTTGTAACTCCAATACAGAATCACGGGGTCAAAGCCTCTCCGGTTAATCCATTGTGTCTGGCCATTATAGAGGAATGCACTTTTGTCGCCAGAAGTTTCAGCGGCGACAAGGAACATCTGGCGGCAATGATGAAAGCCGCTATAGAGCACAAGCATGGGTTTGCCCTGCTGGATATTCTGCAGCCATGTGTTTCGTTCAATCACCACAACACTTTTGCCTGGTACAAAGAACGGGTGCGCAAAATACCAGCATCACACGATCCGAATGATAAAATGCAGGCACTTGAACTGGCAATGCAGTGGGGTGATGAAATCCCAATCGGCATTTTCTACAAAAGTAAACGTAAAAGCTTTGAAGAAGCAAACGAAGTTTTACAAAAAGGGCCGTTGGTTAAGCATTATCTAAGCTGAGATTTTTGTTGAATATTTTACACAATAGTTTTAACCGTAACTAAAAGGAGGTAAGGTTATGATTATCAACGAAGTATTAAGGGAATTTCTCGGATGGAGTCTATTGCTCAATATTGCTCTGATGATCTTATCGGTGATTGTAATACTGCCATTCAAAAGGGCTTTTGCTAAACTTCATGCCAAGATGTTCGGAATTAGTGAAAAACAGGTATTGCGCGGTTATTATCAATTTATGACGTATTACAAGATCGCGATTATCGTACTTAATCTTGTGCCGTATATTGCATTGGTCATTATGAGCAAAGGCCCCATGTTCTGAGTACTGTGGATGCTTTGCATGTTTTTTTACAGCCGGGGTACGTTCAGCGTCCCCGGCTGTGCTGTTCTAAAAGAGGCATTATTTGAGTGGAAAGCCAGCCAGCTTCATGGAAATAGAGCCAAAAGTTGATTATTTTTGAAAAATATGATATTATACTTTAATGGGAGTGGTTTGAGGATTTTATTTTCAGCAAAGGAGTGGTGGTGGCATGAGATCTGTATCTGGAATTCTACTGTTTATGATAATCCTGTTTGCGGGAACAAAACTTCCGGCTCCTTACAGCTGTAAAAATAACGATGTCAAAGCCAGGAAGTACTATGGCTATGCTCGCAGTTATAATGAGAAGGCGGCAAAAGCTGTTGCTGCCGGAAATTCCAGACTTGCCGCTGCCTACCGCCAGTGTGCACAGTGCAAGAAGACCATGGCGAGGTACTTTGAGGGTAAATCCAGCAAATCGGAATACATTCGAGCATGCTCACAGTATAAATGTGCCAGAGCTGATGCTGAAAAATACCGTAAAAGCGGGAAGTCCAGTGAGAAATGCAAAAGCAAAAGTTATAAAAAAGGGTATTATGTAAAAGATAAATCATCCTGGAGCTCAAATAAAAACGGCTGCAGTAAAAATTCAACTGCTCAGGAAAAGTTTGACCGTTTTCAAAAACGTTTCAATAATTCCCCGGTTGGCGGCCAAAATTTTCCAGCAGAACCTGCAAGGAATAAAGAAAAAAAACTGGCTGAAAGATATGATAAGCAGTATCAGGCTTTAAGGTATTATGCAATTAAAATGAAGAAACTGGGTCGGCTGCAGAAAGCTGCATATTACAAAGATCTGGCTTTGACCAAAAAGAAAATCGCGCTGGCTTATGAGAGCGGTAACCAGATCGCTTTGCGAAATGCATTCGGTGAATACAGGAAAGTTAAAAATAACTACAGTAAATATATTAATAAGAAAACTGAAGGCAGCAAGGCGCGCCCTGCCTCGGCAGGCTTCGATGGAAAAATCTCTGTTGACTACATAAAAACTCTTGGCGATAATAAACTTTAATATGCGTTTTAGGGAAACTTCTGCAAAGATTGAATTTATATATTTCCTAACTTTAAAGGTGCTAATAATAATGTTAGCAATCCTTCAGGCCGGCGTATTTTCTTTTCAATAAATGCCTTATTGACAGAGTCTTGAACTTAAACTATGGAACAAATCTAAAGCCTTTCCGGTCTAATAAAACCTGTCTCTAGCGTAATGGCTTAAAGGGTTAGGGCTGAAACAAGGGAATGAAAGTATAAAATGAGCACTGAATGTCTGGATTGGATTGGCGTGATAGTCTTCCATGTGTTGCTGCTGGCAATTATAGGCGCTTTGTATACTCGTGCGAAGCGTAAAGTCAGTGCAGGGCGGCGGCTTACCGTTGCTGACGGTCACCCCGAACAAAGCTTCAAGGCTTCCCATTTCGTACTCTTTTCCGCAAAGGCTGATCTGGTGGTGTTTATTACAGCCTATGCGGGGGTGTTAATCTATACTATTTTACGAGCTTGCGGTATTTTTTAGTTGACGGATCTGCTTAGTGGCTGCCGACCGGAGAGAATTTGCTGCTTTTGAGTGCCTGGCGGTTACAGATTTGTACCAGTCCACAAATATAACGGCTTGATAGAACGTTTGTTTAAACAAATTTCTGATTCCTTGGCAATTATCCTGTAAAAATCGATATCGGGTGTTAAATTAGTTATCGTATTTTACAGGGAGATGAAATGGGCTCGGTAAAGGATTACTCAAAGGATAAAAAATTTCACCTGATAAGCAGCAACCGTCTTGAGATTCTGGCGGCGTCATTAGCCTGTGTACTGCATGAACCGGTCGCCGCCAACCCTCTTCAAAGTGAAATTGTTGTTGTCCAGAGTCGCGGCATGGAGCGTTGGCTGCGACTTCAGCTGGCTCGATTGTCCGGAATTTCAGCAAATATCAAATTTCCTTTTCCGCGTACCTTTACTTCAGATTATGTATTTTCGCCGTTGCTGGACGGAAAAATGGAGAACAGTCTGAATGCTGAGGTTTATACCTGGAAGATTTTTTCTGAATTGAAACAGCTGGTTAAAAACGACAGCAGTTTCAGCCAGCTGAAAAAATATCTCAGCAATGATTATAATGGTCTTAAGACCTTTCAACTAGCCTCCAGAATAGCCAGTCTTTTTGAGCAGTACCTGATTTATCGTCCAGACCTGATCCAAGCCTGGAATGACGGACGCAATCCGCTTGGCGGAGTGTCTGGAAGCGGCTGGCAGTACAGGTTATGGCGACGGATTGTAAGGCCGGGTAATGGGAGGACCTTTCCGGATTTATACGCTGATTTTTTGAAATGCGCCAACCCTCAGGTTCACGGAAAACCTGATTTTGAGGTGCCGCCTTTTGCCGCGCTTGCCCAGTTGAAACGGGTATTCCTTTTTGGTTTTTCTTCGATGGCGCCGGCATTTATTGATATTTACTGTGAGTTGTCACGTTATACTGAAGTTTATTTTTATTATTTGAACCCAAGTGAGGGCGAATGGCAGTATGACTTGAGTGAACGCGGTATGCTGAAACTGATACTGGGCGAAGCTGCCAATGCTGTTCAAAAATCAGATTTACGCCAAAACTTCGAGCTCGGAGATCACTTGCGTGACTTTGAAAGCAATTTTCTGGACAGCGGAAATCCGCTGCTGGCTTCGCTGGGAGCTCAGGGCAGGGAATTTTTCGGTTTGCTTGGTTCTTCTGATATTGATGCTGATACATGTTTCCCGGAAACTGATCAGGCTGGTACTGTGCTGAAAAGGATTCAGAATGATATTCAGCAGAATCTGGTTCCTGATCCTGACTGCTTTAAGGTGCTGCCTGAAGATTGTAGTGTGCAAGTTCACTCCTGTCACAGTCCGATGCGTGAAGTCGAAGTTCTCCTGGAAAATATTACCGCTATTTTCGAAGCCGATCCGCAGCTGCTTCCCAACGATATAATTGTTCTGCTGCCGGATGTAGAAACTTATGCTCCTTATGTGGAAGCAGTGTTCAAGTCTTTGGATGAAAATGATCCGAGATGGACCCATATTGCCATAGCCGACCGCAGCAGTTTGAGTCGGTCGCGGGAGGTCGAAGCTTTTATCGGTATCCTGAAAGTGGTATGCAGTCGCTTCAAAGCTGCTGAAATAATTTCCCTGCTGGAAATTCCAATCCTGGCTGCTGCTTTCGGTCTGGATGAAGAGAAAACTGCAATTCTGCGCGACTGGATAGAGGAGGCTGGGATTTCCTGGGGAATTGACGCTGATTTTCGCAGTCAGCAGACCGGTGCGGCTTTTGCCGATCAATCCTGGCGGCAGGGCCTGGATCGAATGCTGGCGGGTTTTGCCTTTGGTGCGGAGCCGGAAAACAGAGGAGATTTATTCGGCACGGCGGATAGTTCTGAATTACTGCCCTTTTACTGCAGTGACAGTGATAACGCACCGGAGCTTGGGGCTCTGTGCAGCTTTATAAACCTTTTGACGGACCTGCATGAAAGATTAACTGCTGCTGCTGAATTTGAGGTTGATTGCTGGAGTAAACTTCTAAGTGGAATAATAGAGAATTTTTTCCCGCAGGAGGGAAATTTTGAACGTGAAGTAAGTCTGCTGCGCGAGGCTGTTTCTGAAGTTATCGGAAATATGCGTAATTCAGGTTACAGGGTCAAAGCTTCGCTGGAAGTCATGCTTAGTGAATTTGAAAAATATTTTGACGGGAACATTTCTGGAGGCGGTTTTTTACGCGGCGGTATAACTTTCTGTGAAGCCAGGCCATTGCGCAGTATTCCAGCGAAGGTCATATGCATGTTAGGGCTTGACGAGAACAGCTTCCCGCGCGGCGATAAGCGCTTGTCCTTTGATCTGATGGCGGCCAGACCGCGCTTCGGTGATCGTTCTGCCCGCAATGATGACCGTTATCTTTTTCTGGAGGCACTGCTTTCAGCCCGGAGTGTCTTTTACCTCAGCTATGTTGGACAGGGAATCAAGGACAATGAGCAGAAGCCGCCAAGTGTGGTGGTCAGTGAGCTGGTCGATTATATGCATGAGAATTACAGTGTTGATAACCTGATTGTCAAGCATCCACTGCAGGCGTTCAGCTGGAAATATTTCAGTTCGGAAAGTGATTCCAGGCTGATGTCATATTCCTTCGAGAACCTGCATGCAGCCCGGGCTCTGCAGCAGACACCACATGCCAAAGCGGATGAGAAAAAACTGGCTGCAGTTCCTGATGAACTGCTGGATATCAGCCTGGATGATTTCTGTGAATTCTTCGTAAACCCGCCTGGCTATTTTTTGCGCAAGTGTCTGGCAGTGTCACTCAATATCAGGGAGGAACATGATTTGAGTGAAGCAGAATGTTTTGATATTGACAGTCTCAGGCGCTACCAGCTGGCAGAAACCATTCTGCGCGAGAAACTGAGTGACTGGCAGAACATTGATACATTTGAGATGCGTAATTATTTGAAACGGCGCTTTCACGCAGCAGGAGCAATCCCGGCTGGAGTCTGGGGCGATGTGAAATGCGATCAGCTGCTGGATGATTTTTTCCCCTTTGCGGACCGGGTATTGAATGCGACCGATGGAGCCCGGGAACCGCTGGATGCTCAGATCAGGTTGAGTTGTGGTTTGAATATCAAAGTTAAACAGCAAGATTTATATCAGGCTGGCTCCGGTACGCAACTGGTTCATTTTGCCTTTTCCGGTGATTCCAGCAAGCTCAAGCGTTTGATCAGAACTTCCTTGAGCTCTTTGGCAGTTGAGGCTTGTGGCGATTTACAGAAGTCTATATTGCTGGGGCGTGATTTTGAATATTGCCTTGAGGCGGAAGGCAAGGCTAAGGCGGCTGAAAAGCTGGAACAGCTTGGTGAAATTTACCGGCAGGGTCTGGTGACTCCGCTGCCTTTTTTTCCAAAGACTTCGACCGCTTTTTACAGGGCGATGCATGGAAAAAACGGCGGCAGTATCGAAAGTGCTTTTGAAAAATCCGCTAAGGACTGGTTGGGCACAAGTGAGCAGTATAAAGGCGAAGCTGATGACCCGGCAGTGGCCTATTGTTTCAGCCGTGAATTACGCGAACTGCCAGGATTCAGTGATTATGCGACAGGAATTGTAGCGCTGTTGAGGCTGAATTCCATGCCTGAAAAAGTAGAGCGTGGAGGTGTGCATGTTTGAATTCAATCTGTTGGAACAGCCATTGCGTCAAGGGGATCAACTGCTGATCGAGGCTAGTGCCGGGACCGGAAAAACAACCACACTGGAAAATCTGGTGCTGCGGCTGCTGCTTGAAGGAATAACGACGAGTGATGGTGAAAGCAGGGAAATAACCCTGCAGGAGATTCTGGTTGTTACATTTACCGAAGCTGCTACCTCGGAGCTTATCCAGCGGGTCAGGGATAATATATCCAGAGCTTTGCATTTGCTGCGCAATGATCGCGAAAGCCTTGAAGAAGATAATTCAATTGCCGCCAGGGTCTTGCGTGATTTCCTGGAAAAATTCAGGTTGTCGCCTGCCGAAAAAATTCATATTGCCCAGATGAGGCTCAGAATGGCGCTCCTGAGTTTTGACGAGTCAGCAATTTCCACTATCCACGGCTTTTGTTCAAAGATGCTGAGTGAATTCGCGTTTGAGAGCGGATTGCGCTTTGACCTGGAACTTACCGAAGATGAATCAAGCTATCTGGATGAAACTGCTCATGATTACTGGCGACGCAGCTTTTATGCTCCTGATAGGAAGTTTTATGCAGCACTGGCTGCAACCTGCGGCGTTAATGTTGACGTTTTCTGTCGTGCGTTGCGGCAGTTAAAAGGCTCTCCTCTGGTGGAAATTGCGGTTGATAACCTGCCGCTGGACAAAGCGGAAAAAAATTTGAACGAAAACTGGCAGGAACTGTTGAAGTACTGCAGTCGGCCTGAAGTTGTTTCTCTGCTGAATGAAAATGCGGATAATTTCAAGAAAAAAGCCCGTCTTGCCATAACCAGACTGGTTAATATGCTGCGGAGTCAGGACCTGGCAGCTCTGCTCGGCTGTTGCTGTGGCTTAAAGAAAGCGGATTTATGCAGCGGGGTAAAGTTGAAAGGAGCTGCCTGGCAAGGGGTAAAGGATAAAAACCCCGTTAAGGGTGAGATGCCGGCTGACCTGATGGAAATATTTGGAAGAATAGACAGCTTCCGGTTTGTAGTCAGTGAATACCTGATCGCTTTGCGACTTGACTTTATAGAATTTGCCCTGAAGGGCGGAGCTCTGGAGCAGAAAAAAACTGCAGCCGGAGTCCAGGCTTTTGATGACTTGCTGCTCGGCATGTTCAGGGCAGTGGAAGACTGTCCTGACTTTCGCTCCCGCGTTCGGCGTCGTTATCCGGTAGTTTTGATTGACGAATTTCAGGACACTGATCCACTGCAATTCAGAATCTTTGAGCGTACTTTCAATCATTCTGAAGCATTGATGATTATGGTTGGTGACCCGAAACAGTCCATTTATCAGTTTCGGGGTGCAGATATTTATTCATACTTGCAGGTCGCTGAACAGCTGCCCGTAACGAGTCGTTCCACCCTGAGCCATAACTTCCGTTCCAGTCCGGAGCTTCTCGAAGCATTTAATACGGTTTTTGATCTGGAAAACCCGTTTATTGAAAATTCAATCGGCTATATTCCGGCTACAGCCGGGCGTACTCAGCGGAAATTGATCATTGAAGGGACAGATGTGGCTGAGAAGCCGTTACGAATTCTTGAAATTAACAGTCCGGACGGGCAGGCAGTCAACAAGACTGCGGCCTATGATATTTCCAGAGCGGCAGTTTGCAGTGAAATTAGTTTCATCCTGAAATCAGCCGGAACAAATAATGAAGCCGGGTTGCCCGGCGCGCGTTTTGAAGACGAAACCGGGCGGTGGTGCCCGGTGGAGCCCCGGGATATTGCCGTTTTGACCGACACCAATGCAGAAGCTCAGAAAATATGTGCTATGCTGGCTGAAAGAGGTATTCCTGCAGTGCTGCAGAATACGGGAAATATTTTTGAAGCACAGCAGGCTGCGGCAGAGCTGCTGCATATCATGGCCGCAACAGAAGAACCCCGGGAGCCACGCCGGGTTTTGACTGCGCTGGCTGCAAAATCGTTTGGTTTCACTTATGAGGAATTATACATGCTGGCCGCCGATAATGAACTGCTTGAGCCCTGGCAGGAATTTTTCTTTCTGCTGCTGAAGGTTTGGCAGGAACACGGGTTTATCAGGTTCTTTTATGAACTGCTTAAGCCGCGTGTCCAATGCAGAGTAAGATGTGATGTCCGGGCACAGCTGCTGTCAGCTCCACAAGGGGAGCGCTGTATTACTGACTTGCTGCATCTGGGAGAACTTCTGCATAAAGTAGAAAGCCGGCAGCGGCTTGGACCGTCTGCTTTAACTTCCTGGCTCAGACGCCGTATGACCGAGCCTGAGGCAGGTACTGAACATGAGCGTCGCCTGGAGAGTGATGAAAAGGCGGTCAAAATAATGACGGCCCATAAAAGCAAGGGGCTGCAGTTCCCAATTGTTTTTTGTACCAGTCTCTGGAAGCGTGGCTGTTTACCGGGCAGCAGTAAAAAAGAGCTGGACTTTTTCTTTCATGAAAGAGATGAGTCAGGGGATTACAAGCAATATTTCGAATTTGGAATCGACGGCGGACAGCTTGAATCGCACTGTCGGGCATACCGCCGCGAACAGCTTGCAGAGAATATCCGGCTTGTATATGTTGCGCTGACCCGGGCAGGAAACTACTGCAGTTTTACTTTCGGCAGCATCAAGAATACTGAGGATTCGGCTCTGGCTTATTTGGCCGGGGCTTATTCGGATGATGAACTTGAGGAGCTGTATAAAAAGCGCAAGCCGGACACCAGACGTCAATTGCATAAATGGCGGGCTTGCGGGAGAATTGCTTTTTGCAAAGCCAGGATGGATTCGGCAAATGTTTTAAGCAGGAGTGAAAATAGGCAGTTGAATGATCCGCCAGCCATCAGATCTTTTGTCCGAGACTGGGGAATTTTGAGTTTTACTGCATTAACTGCTGGCTCTCACCTTCAGGGTGAGGTCAGGCCCGGGGCAGATGATGAGCCTGATAATGAATCAGCAGCAGAGCTGCCGCCGGCAGTCAGTTCAAAGCAGTTGCCGCTGGGGGATTTTCCCGGCGGGCCGGTGTCCGGAGACTGCATTCATCAGATTTTTGAAAAGATCGATTTTTCTCTGATTGCCAACGACAGGTGGCATGAATGCCCTGAAGTAAAAGCATTAATTGATGAACGTCTGGTTGCGATGGGGAGAGTTGAAGGGGCTCGCGGAACTGAAATTTTCCGGCAGGCATTGCAGAAACGTCGGTGGCAGGTGTGCGACATGCTGCAGAATGTATTGCGCTGTCCGCTGCCGGGAAAGGACGGAAATTTCAGGTTATGCGATCTTCCGGCCGGCAGTCATCTGCCGGAAATGGAGTTCTACTTTCCTGTTGCAGAACGGATTGATTATAAGCAGATAAACTGCTTGATTGAATTGCTGGCAGGGCAGGAAGGCAATTTATCAACAGCTTCTGGCAGTCAGCCGCTTTATGGTTTTATGAACGGGCTTATAGACCTCGTTTTTGAGTACAAAGGCTGCTATTACATAATTGACTGGAAAACTAACAACCTCGGTTCCGGGTTTACAGATTACCGCCAGGACACTCTGGCAGAGAGTATGTTTGAAAGCAATTATCTGCTGCAGGCGGCAATATATACGCTGGCGCTTGACAAGTATCTTAAGACCCGGATAAACGGTTATGATTACCAGAAGCATTTCGGCGGTGTTTTTTACCTTTATGTTCGTGGAATTATGGAGGAAACCGCTGAGTTTGGTGTTTACAGTCTAAAGCCGCCATCGGCTGCATTGCAAATGCTGGAAAGTATTTTTCCGGCGCATTTGGAGGATTAAAGGGAGCATGGATGATAAATATATAATTGGAAAACTTAAAGCTCTGCCGCCGGGTATTTTTGGCTCGCTTGATTTGAGTTTTGCCGATTTTGTATGCCGGACAGCCGGTTGTGAGGACAGCTTTCCTCTGTTCCTCGGTGCTGCTCTGGTGTGTAATGCTACAGTAGCCCGCAAGCACACCTGTATTAATCTGGAAAATCTCGCTGGAGATTTAAACTGCTGGTTTACGGATTTAAATGATTGTGCGGGCGAGGAGAAAGAGCTGCGTAAGCTTTTATCGGGAATTGAATTTCCCAAAGAGTTCAGAGAAAAACTTTTGCTGCTTGAAAAGGCCGTTGGGATTGTAGAGGGTGGAAAGGTACCGTTTAAACCGTTGGTCCTCGACGGCAGTTTTTTATATATCTACCGGGACTACCTGAGTGAACGCAAGCTGGCGTCGTCATTTAAAAAAATGTGCAGCCAGCCACCGGACGTCTTAAGCCTCAAAACCGGCAGAATAACTGAAATTTCACCATACTTTAAAGCAATGAACCAGCGTCCAGACTGGCAACAGGTCGCGATTGCTGCCGCCTTGCGCAACCGCTTGACGGTAATCAGCGGTGGTCCCGGTACCGGTAAAACAACAGTGGCGGCGGCAATAGCGGCGCTGGTCCTGGAACAGGATGCGGAAACTGCGATATTGCTTTGTGCTCCGACCGGCAAAGCACAGGCTCGACTGCAGGAGTCTGTAAAAAGCCAGTTTGCAGGATTCAACTGCTCTGAAAATATTAAAAAACTGCTGGATAACCTGCCGGTTTCAACAATTCACCGCCTGCTGGGAAGCCGTCCCGGTTCCACTGTCAGCAGATTCAATGAAAACAATTTATTAAATGCTGAAGTGGTTATCGTTGATGAAGCCTCAATGATTTCACAGCGCTTGATGAAAGCATTATTCGCAGCTTTGCCGGAGGGTTGCAAGGTTATTCTGCTTGGCGACATGCAGCAGCTGGCGTCGGTAGAGTCCGGCATGGTGCTGAAAGATTTTTGCCAGGCGGCAGGACAGAATCGTTTTACCGGTGATTTTATCGATGACTGCCGGCAGGTTTTCAGCCCCGGAGAAATACTGCCTGAGCCTGCTGCTCAAACTGAAGATTTTCTGGCAAACTGTGTGGTTGAACTCAAGTCAAATCACCGCTTCAGCTCTAACCGTGGACTGGGGTTGGCTGCAGCTGCTGTAAGGACACTGCCTGAAAATGCCGAATTAATCGAGGTTGAGCGAATTATACATGCCATGAGATCGGACAAAACCGGTGAAATTGCGCTGGAAAGTCTACCTGTCTGGCAGGAACAGAAGTTTGAACGCGCTGTAGTAGAGTATTTTAATGAAATGCAAGTCGACTTTGGCGGGCAGTCACACAGGTTTGCTGATTATCATAAGCACAAGGATGTCAGGACGGCTTATGAAATGTTCAACAAGTTCCGATTTTTATGCGTGCACCGCCGTGGTTTTTACGGAGTCCACAACATAAACAGAATACTTGAACGCCACATGTATGAAATTTCAAGCGGCCGGGAGTTCTATCACGGAAAGCCGTTGATAATTAATGAAAATTGTCATGCGATGCGGCTTTATAACGGAGATACCGGTATGGTCTGGACAGCAGAGGATGGTACTTTGAAGGCATTTTTCCCGCCTTTGGAGGAGGGAGCCGAATTTCGCTGTTTTGAACTTGGAATTATTCCCTCATTCAGTTCTGCCTATGCCTTGACTGTTCATAAGTCTCAAGGCTCTGGATTCCAGCATATTCTGGTGATAACCCCGGACAGCGAATCTCCGCTGTTGACACGGGAAATGATTTATACTGCTATTACCCGGGCGGAAAAGCGCGCTGTCATCTGGGCCGATGCTGAATTACTGACTGCTGCTTTAATGACTCCGACCAGTCGATGTTCAAATCTGCAGAGTGCATTGGTAAATCAATAGCCGAATATCCAGACTGTAGTTAGAATGACTGCGGTCAGAGTAAATATTGAAGCCAGATAGCACCAGAACAGCAGAGTAGCCAGACCTTTTTCCATTTCCGGCTTTATCAGAGATGTCATTACTATCAGGTTGGTTGCCGGTGGGGAACCAGCCTCTATTACCAGCACTAAAGCGGTCAGCAGGCTTGCCGGCATTAATCCGGTTTTACGCAAAAACAGTACATAAAGAATTGCAACTGCCGGGAAGACTATGAGTTTAGTGACAATCACGCTGAAGATCGTGCGTTTGTTGATAATTCCAGCGGTCGGGCCGTTCGCCAGATTGCCGCCCAGAACCAGCAGGGCACAAGGAACTGTTGCCATGGAAATGACTTCAGTGGCATTGAATAGCGGAAAAAGCAGACTGTCACTTGAGCAGAACAGGTTTTTGAGTGGCGGAATCAGTCCCACTGTCAGCCCCAGCAGCATGGCTGTCACCGGTGGCGTTAACACCTTGCGCAGTGAGAGCTCTGACATTTTATTACCGCTGATCATTGAGTAGCCGACAGTCCAGAACAGCGGCGAGTATCCAAGCAGATAGACTGAAATAAAAGTGATTGCGGCATCAGCATTGCCGGGGTGCTGGTTGAAAACCGGAAAAACTGTGGTTACAGCGAGCATCAAGGTGATTGGAACATAGCTGGAGTTTCCGAATCCGACAGCGGCGGCAACCCCGTTTTTGATGAATTCCTTAGGTTTGAAAATTTTGACCAGCAAGAGCCCGGTAAGGGTGCCGGATATTAAAATTATGACGCAGCTTACAGGGAAAATCCAGTATTCCTGCAGCCGGTATATTGTAACGGATGACGCTACTTTTGTGAAAAGCAGCGCTGGCAGGAACAGGATAAAAACCAGTCGGCTGATAACTTGCAGGGAGTTTTGACTTAATATTTTATATCTAACCAGTATCGTTCCGGCTGCAGCTATTAGAAAAATAGAAGCAACGGCTTTGATCGAATAAGGCAGCAGTTCAAAAAATTTATCCATCACAACTATCTGTAAAGCGAATGCTTTAAGTCCTGGTTAATCTTGATTATATTTCATTTCGGCTTCAGTTTTCGCTATTTTTGCCTTTACAGCCTCGGCATTAGTATCTCGAGAATAAACCTGCAGCGCCGCTTTCCAGTGCCGCAATGCCTTTAGCGGTTTTTCGAGTTTGTAGTATATGTCACCGGCGTGGATATTAATTTCAGGGTTCGGGTATTTTCCACATTGAGCCAGAGATTTTCTGATGTAAACGGCAGCAGCTTTATAGTTACCCTTGCGATATTCAAGCCAGGCCATACTGTCAAGAATTTCTTTTGATCCCGGTTTACTTTTCAGCGCGAACCTCAGCAGCTTCTCAGCCGTGTCCAGCATAATATTGTTATTTGCACAAGTATAGCCAGCAGCGTTTGCCAGTTCCGGGGAAAGCTGTTTTCTGGCAATGCAGGCGGTTGCCAGCGCTTTGACGGTTTCAAGTTTGTCAACTTTTTCCGCCAGTCCCAGTCCAGCAAAAATCAGGGTGTCAGAAAGTTTTTCTAGACCGGTTTTTTCCATAATAAGTCTGAATAATGCAAAAGCTTCCCGGTATTTGCCCATTGCTGCCAGGCAGGACAGGCGCAGATAATCAAACTGTGATAACCCTTTGCTGCGTTTGAGTTGGCAAAGCGCTTGTTCTGGCTGTGAATTCATGTAGCAGGCCAGGGCCATTAATCCGACAGCTCTGGCATTGTCCGGGTTTTTCAGCATACACCAGTTAAGTGCCGTAATAGTGTTGAAATAGTACTGGGCATCATAAGAAATAGCGCCAAGCCTGAAGTAGTTGAAGTCAGATGGAAACTCCAGGCACATCTGCTCCTGCAGCAGAATTGCTTCAGGACGGCGGTTATTATTATTATATAATGAAATCAGCAGCAATTTGGCTGCAGTGCTTTTCGGGTTATAGCTGAGGAACCTGAGAATAATGCCTTCAGCTCGATCCGGCTTGTCAAGTTCATTCCAGAAGTCCACTGTTTTACGAACTTCCTTGATCTTTTGTCCAGCTGCCGGAATTTTTTCAAAAAGTGAAATAGCCAGTTCTTTTTTTTCAGCGTAAATTGCAGCCGGGCTGGACATTAACCCTAGAAAGCGGCGTTCTTTTGAGCTGTTCCTTGCTGCCTTGCTGTAAAGTAATGCTGCAGCCTTTAAAATTGTCATATTACTTTTTGTCTCAGGATGCTTCAACAACCGATCCAGCATTTCATCTGCTTGTTTATACATATCGTCTTTAGTATAAAGTGAGCAGAGTATTGCCGCGATATTGGCATAAATCCTGAATTCAGTATTATTCAGTTGTTCAGGAGCATTGGCGTTCAGACAGTTTGCGGCAAGACTGCGGCGTTCAGCCGGTGTGTTGATTTGACTTGACAGAGCCAGTGCTGCCAGATTTAACGGCAGGGCTTGGGGATGGCGTCTGGCTGTTTTAACAAGTTCTGGAATGTATTGGCGGGTAGACTTCTTGTCATTAAAGTTTTTCAGCAGTGCTTTCAGTACGAAAACTTTTGAAGGGTCTGCATCAATAGTACTGAGCAGCCATTTTATTTTGGATTTCCGCTCATTGCTGAGCATGGCAGTGCCGAAGGAGCTCAACGCCGCTATCTGCTGCTGGTCTTCTGCGGGAAGATTGAATGTCAAATCCGGACGATTCTGCCGGTTAAGCTGGTCAGAGCTAAGCTCAGCCGCAGCGGCGTGAATACATAAAACAGCACCTGACAACAGGAATAATGCTGTTGTTTTCACAGAAAAGTCTCCCCCTTTTTTGTGTTAAAAAAATTCAACCCCCTTGCTCGAAAACTTAAGCAAGAGGGCTGACCATAAAACCAGCTGTAATGCTGATTATTTGTTCTTATGACGCATCGCCTTGAGCTGTTTTTTCCGCTTATGCTTGGCGATTTTTTTGCGACGTTTCTTTTTCAGGTTACCCATTGGTTTGCCCTTTTGTTTTATTACTATAATTCATATATATAAATATTTCAGTACTATAACAATATTTTTACCTGGAAAGATGTAATTTAACGCCATAAACTGAAATTTCTCATAGGTTAGCAAAAAAAACTCACTTTTTTTTACTGATCTGCCTGAACTCCGCCCTTACAGTCAACAGCAGTTCAGTTTTTTCATCACTTTACAAGGTATTTGTTTTTCCTTCAAAAACAAATCTTCCTTGACTGCCGTCCATACCCGGAAAAGAGTATTCTCCATGCACCTGAAAGTTTCCATGCGAATTTCATTGAAACCGGCTAAGAAATTTTTTAAAGAAAAACCGGAAAAAATACAGTTCCCGGCTTGACGTTTGGCAATTTCAGAGTAACTTATGAGCTCATTCACGGAAATGACGTGTTTGATGTGCGCCCGTAGCTCAATTGGATAGAGCGTCTGGCTACGGACCAGAAGGTTTGGGGTTCGAGTCCCTTCGGGCGTACCATTTTGTTTCTCCCAGGTGTAAGGCCTGATGATATATTTTTAGCCCTGTTTGATAACAGGGCTTTTTTTTGCCTGACTGTTTAAATTAATACATTATTTTGATTCATACTTTGTAATACGGGGTTGCTTTTTGTTAATTTGCGCGCAATATTATACTTTTAAGTTTTGGGCATAATAGACTTGGTAAAAGCGAGGAAGCTTTCATTAATTAAAGCCTTTTCCATTTTTTTATGTTTGCCGGTGGGCTGGTACTCTTCAAAAAATACATTTTGGTCTTGCCGTTCCGCTAAGCAGAACCATAACATTGTTTTCAGTATAATTTAGTTTTATAAATTTGCTCTTATTCAGGATTAGTGGTATAATTTTTGAACCTGTCCTTAAAGACAAAAGGAATTAAGGATATTGCCTTAGCAATATCCCTCAAGGCAATAAATATCTGAGGTCGTGATGGAAAAAAAGAGAAACCTTCGTGAAGAAGTAGACAGTTCCAGGCTGATGACCAAGTTGTCTGTAATTGGCGGTATAGGTGCCGCTGTACTTGGTGTTCTGGTCTTAACTCTGGGGATTTTAAAAAACTTCGCTTGCTCCGACACGTTTGCTCTGGCAGTGATTCCTTATACATTGGCGGCACTGTTTGCCTTTGCCTGTGTGATTTACGGTCTGATGTCAACTGCGGCAACCCGCGAGGAGGAGGAAAAGCGCCTGCTTGAGCAGCGCAAGGAAAACAGTGCCTTTAATGTTGAGGAGGATGTCAGGTTTACCGCGGGCCGTTCCTTTGCTAATTATAAAAAATTTGCTCCTTATGTGCTGGCTGTAATGGCGGCATTGCTTACCGGTATTTTTATATATCTGTTTGCCCGTTACTGGGGGGTAAGAGTAAAGAAAGCCATGCCTGACAGTTCACAGCATGTAGCTTTTGTTGCCGGTATTTTTATGTTTATTTCCGTTTTTGCCGGGGCTTTTTTTGTCGGGCAGTCACGTGATAAGACTTTTCGCTGGATGAGTCCACTCGGTGCCTGGCTGATATGTGGCTCGATGGTCATGTTGCTGGCTGGAATAACCTCAATTCTTAATGGCTGGGGATATCCTGGAGCGGATTATTACGTATCAAGGGTAATGATGGTAATATTCGGGATTCTCGGAGCTGAATTTATAGTTGCTTTTGTCGTCGAATTCTATCGGCCGAGGACTCTTGAAGAACCGCGTCCGGTTTTTGAAAGCCGGTTGCTGGCGCTGTTTACCGAACCCGGCGGGGTTATGCGCAATATTGCTGCGACCCTGGACTACCAGTTTGGTTTCAAGGTTTCCGGAACCTGGGTATATCGTTTTGTGGAAAAAGCCCTGTTTCCGATGCTGATTGTCTGGCTGCTGATTTTATGGGTTTTTACCTGTATAAAAGAGGTTGGTCCAAATGAGGTTGGTGTTGAGGAGCATTTTGGTAGAATTGTTTCCAGAAAACTGCTCAAACCGAATATTTACTTTACGTTACCCTATCCTTTCGGTAAAATCGCCCGTTATTCCTGTTCAAAAATATATCGGGTTACTGTTGGACCAAAGATGATTGACAAGGACGGCAAGCTGATGCGCCCAAAAGTTGTTTTGTGGACCAAAGAACATTTTGCTAAGGAGTCCCGTTTTCTGGTTGCGGTCAAGCAGAATTATGAGTCTAAGAAAGCCGGTAAGAAGCTTGAGGCAAATAACAGTTACGGGGAGGTTGCGGATTCCGGGTCTTCAGTTTCAGTTTCTTTCCTTGGGGCTACTATTCCGGTTCAGTATCGCATTCGCGAGAAAGGCCTGATTAATTTTGCCTATAATTTCCGTGATGGAGCCAGAGTTCTGAAAAAAATCAGCGAAATGGAGGCTGTTCGTTACCTGGCAAGCGTTGATTTTATGGATGTGATGGCACATGGCCGTGGGACCGCAGCGGCAACGCTTAAGTCACGGATTCAGAAAAGTGCTGATAAGATCAGGCTTGGCGTTGATATCGTTGAGGTTACAATTCTGGACGCTCACCCGCCGGTCAAAGAAGTTGCTCCGGCATTTCAGGATGTGATCGGCGCTATGGAAACCAAATCAGCAGAAATACTCCGCGCCAAGGCATATCGTGAAAAAGTTCTGCCGCAGATAGAAAGCGAGGAAACGCGAAAACTTGAGGATGCCAGATCTTATAAAAACCGGGTAACCAAAGTAGCTGAGGCTGAAGCAGAACGCTTCAATAAGCAGTTAACTGCCTATCTGGTGATGCCTTATATGTATAAACTGCGGACTTATCTTTCACTGTTGGAAAAGGATGCGAAAGACATTCGCAAATTCATTGTCAGTGGCACCCTGCCTTATGAAGTTTATGAACTCAATTTTGAGCAGAAACAGCGGCTTGACCTTATTGACGCTGATCTTGATTCAATTACAAAAAAATAAAATTTATATAATAAAAAATAATTTTCAAAGGAGGCTTTGAATAACATGATTAAACATTGGCCTACAATGCTTCTTGGAATAATTGTCGCGGCAATATTCCTGATTGCGGTGTTTTCGTTTCAGGTAAAACAGACGGAATCCGCGGTTGTTACAACTTTTGGTAAAGCTGAAGAAGCCAGCTATGGCCCCGGGCTGCACTTCCGCTGGCCTTATCCGATTCAGGAAGTGTTCCGGTTTGATCATCGTGTTCGCTGCTTCAGCGGCACTACTGCCAGCCAGGGGGCGGAAACCCTGACCAAGGACAGCAAAAACGTATTTGTCAGTGTCTTTATGAACTACCGCATCAGCGATGCCAGGAAATTTTATGAGCAGCTGGAAACGATTGAGAACGGTGAAGAGCAGCTTAATGACTGGATGCGCGGGTATACACTGGAAACTCTGGGACGGTATAACTTTGATCAATTGATCAATACCAACCCCCAGAAGATGTGTCTGGTAAAGATTCAGGATGATATCCTGAAAAAGCTGCAGCAGCGCGCCACCCCCTATGGTATAGAAGTGAGCAGAGTCGGCATTGACGCACTCAATATACCGGAAAGTATTTCTAAGAAAGTTTTTGAGCGGATGAATCAGGAACGCAAGGTTGTAGCCTCGAATTATCTGGCTGAAGGCAAAAAGAAAGCTGAAGAGATCAGGATTGAAACTGACAGTCAAAAGCGGCTTATTCTGGCTGAAGCCGAGGCCAAGGCAAAAGAAATCAGGGCTGAAGGTGATGCCAAAGCGGCCGAATATTATGCTGTGTTCAAAAAGAATCCGGAACTGGCTGCTTTTTTGCGTAAACTTGACTCATTGCAAAAAATCCTGAAGTCAAAAACCACTTTAATTCTGGATACCGACTCGGCACCGTTTGATATTTTGAAACAGAGCGCGGATAAAATCAATTCTGGCGCAGTCCGACAAAAATAACCTGCTTCGAGGAGGCGGCAATGACAACTCATTCACATAATACCCCGGAGCAGCATGACCATTACGGTCAGTTTGATTCCGGGCTGAAATCGCTGGTAAAAAGCCTGCAGATTTCATTTATATTTCTCGTTCTGATAATTGTCGGGATGCTGGTGTATTTCTTTTCGTTCGGCGGTTATTTCACGGTTAAGAAAAATCAGGAAGCGGTTATCGTTCTCCGGTTCGGCAAGTATGTCAATACTTATGTAGAGGGCTGGCACTGGTTTTTCCCTTATCCGGTAAACAGTTTTGTCCGAATCAAAACCAACCAGCAGTCAATCAGCGTCGATTTTACCAGTATGAAGACCAGTGCAATACCGGGGGTGACTTCCAGCAGAACGCTGGTCCCGGGACAGGATAAATATTTGCTGACCGGCGACGCCAACATCGTTCATTCCCGCTGGGTGTTGAATTACCGCATAGTGAATCCTAAAACCTATTACTTGAATTTCTTCTGCCCGCCGGTTCCTACTGAGTCTGATCAGGTATTTATTGATAAGAAGGACGGCTATGTGCTGGGTACGCGTGGGCCTCGCACTATGCTGCGGTCCATGCTGCGTGATGCGGCCATTCAGGCTACGGCCAGAATGGAGGTTGACGACGTACTGACCCATAAGCAGACTGAGTACAAGCAGCTGGTAACCAGTATGATTACCGGTATGGTCGAAAAACAGAAATGCGGAATTCAGGTTGTCAGTGTTGAGCTGCCGATGATTGAGCCGCCGGCAAGCACCAAAGCGGCATTTCGCGAGGTGACCAATGCCAGCAACACAAAATCGCAGCTGATCGACAAGGCCCGTGAATATCAGGTGCGGGAGGAAAATAATGTATTGGCCCGCAAAGCGGAAATTCTGGCGACGGCAAGAGCTTACGAGAAAGAAGTCGTGTCTGAGGTATCTGCCGAAGCAATTTATTTCCTAAGTATATTAAAGGCATATGAAGATAATCCTGATACTGTATTGATGGTACTTTACAACAATACTATTTCGGAAGTAATCGGTGGGGTTGACCAGAAATACATCCTGAGTTCCAGAAAAGACGGCGGCAAACAGGAGGTCAGGATAAAACTCAATCCTGAGCCGGTGAGTAAACCTAACAAATCAAATGAAGGACAGTAAAATGGCTGAAGCCGTGATTACAGCAGAAGTGAAACACGACCACGCCGGGCGCCATCATGACCACAGCGGTCATTCGCATGGTCCAGGCATGACCTGTCCGGTTTGCGGGAATATGTCTGAAGGGACAGGGCATGACCGCTCTATGGGAAGATTGTCAATCGCTATTTTCGGCGGTTTGTTTATAGTTAATTCTTTTATCCTGCAAACTTGGATGCCGGAGCAGCGTTTTTCGGCAATGTTCAGCGCGATTATTGGCTCGGTCGTCCTGGCCTTTCCAATTGTCTACACTGCGATCAAGGATCTGATCAAAGGCCAGGTCTATATGAATGAGCTGGTGGCGCTGGCGATTCTGGCGGCGATGGCGGGTGGAAATTTTCAGACTGCCGGTTTAATAGCCTTTTTCCTGCTGATGACTATCATCATTGAGAGTCGGACGGCCAGCGGGGCACAGCGCTCCATTGAAGAGTTGATAAAGCTGACTCCAAATACAGCCCGTAAAATTGTGGATGGCAAAGAGGTAGAAGTTCAGGCTCTGGAGCTCAATCTTAAAGATGTTATAAGAATCCGTCCCGGTGAAAACTTTCCGGTGGATGGAAAAATTATATCTGGTGAGAGTACGGTAAATCAGGCTTCGATCACCGGTGAATCTCTGCCGGTGGACAAGAGCAGGGATGACGAAGTGTATGCCGGGACCCAGAACCTGACCGGGGTCATTGAAATGACGGTGACCAAGGTTGGCGAGGATACTACCCTGGGTAAAGTAAAAGACATGATACTGGCGGCTGAAAGTTCACGTACTCCAATTGTCAGGATTATTGATCGTTATGCTGGTTTTTATACGCCGACAATCCTGATGCTGGCTGCTGTGACCTGGATGTTCACTCAGGATATCTCAAGGGTGATAACCCTGATGGTCATAGCCTGTCCATGTGCTATTGTTCTGTCGACTCCAACTGCAGTTGTCGCCGCGGTTGCCGCTGCTGCCCGGCTGGGTATTTTTATCAAGAATATCAGCCATCTTGAGCTGGCTGCCAAAATCCGGGCTTTTGTTTTTGATAAGACCGGGACATTGACTGACGGAATTTTGTCAGTGGTAAAACTTAATCCAGTTGGCGATATGTCGCCTGCGGAATTGCTTAAATACGCGGCCTCTGCAGAAAGCCACAGCAATCACCCGACGGCAATAGCGCTGCAGAAGCTGGCAAAAGAGGCCGACATAGAACTTGAGGAAGCCAGTGAATTCAAAGAAGTTCATGGTAAAGGTGTAAATGCGGTATTCGGTAAAAAGACTGTTATGGTCGGCCGGGCAGCCTGGCTTGAAAGCGAAGGGCTGGTTATAAAAAAGCATGAAGATGATGAAGCCCATGGCATGAGTGTGGTTTATATTGCTATTGACGGCCTGCTGTGCGGCTGGGTCGGCTTCAAAGACAAGTTGCGCAATGAATCAGTCAAAATAATCAACGACCTTAAGGGGCTTGGCGTCAGGCATTGTGCCATGGTTACCGGGGATCGTTTGTCAGTCGCTGAAAACGTGGCTGCTCAGCTGCAGATCGACGAATTTCGAGCCGGATGTCTTCCTGAAGGAAAAGTGGAATATGTTGAAAATATCAAGCATTCAGCCCGGGTCGCTGTAGTTGGTGACGGGGTGAATGATGCGCCGGCTCTGGCTGCCGGCGACCTTGGTATAGCCATGGGGGCGATCGGCAGCGATATTGCTATTAACAGTGCTTCTGTTGCTTTGATGACCAACGATCTGCGCCGTATTCCGATGTTGGTGTATTTGTCTAAGAAATCCCGAATAATCATTAATCAGAACCTTTTTGTCGGCATGTTGTTTGTGCTTGGCGGCATGATTTTTTCGGTTTTTGGCTGGCTGACCCCGGTCTGGGCGGCCATATTGCATACTTTGAGCACTTTGCTGATTGTTTTTAACAGTGCGCGCCTGGTCAGAACCGGTGAAGAGCTGACTCTTGAGGAAAGTGCCGCGACAGCCGGAAATCAGGATAATTAACAGGACAGGAAATATATATGGCTGAGAATAAAGCACCTGTAATCAGCGCGGTTGGGCTCAGTAAAGTCTTTCGTGACTTCTGGAACCGTCCAAAAGCCAAAGCGGTCAGCGACATTGATTTTGAGATCAGAGAAGGTGAGGTTGTCGGCCTGCTTGGTCCCAACGGTTCAGGTAAATCGACAACTGTAAAAATGCTGCTCGGACTGCTTTATCCGACAGCGGGGCAGCTTGCGGTTTTCGGCAGATCACCAAGAACGGTTGCTATCAAAAAGCGTATCGGCTATCTGCCTGAAGAATCGTATTTATACAAGTATCTGACAGCAATGGAGACTCTGGACTTTTTCGGTTCGTTGTTCAATCTGTCCAAAACAGAGCGCCGTAACCGCAGCGAACAGCTTCTGGATATGGTTGGTCTCAGCCATGTCCGCAGCCGCCGTGTCGGGGAGTTCTCTAAAGGCATGGCGCGACGTATCGGGCTGGCCCAGGCGATGATTAATGATCCGTCACTGCTGATTCTGGATGAGCCTACTTCAGGTCTTGATCCGCTGGGCTGCAAGGAAGTCAAGGACTTGATTATGTTGCTGAAGAAACGGGGTAAAACGGTCTTGATTACCAGCCATCTTTTGAGTGATGTCGAGGATATATGTGATCGGGTCATAATTCTTTATGGCGGTAAAATCCGTGCTGAGGGACCGCTAAACGATCTGTTGACAGTAACCGAAGCCAGCAGGATTACTACCCCGGCAATGCAGCCGGAAATAACTGAGAAAGTTTTAAAAATTCTACGTGAAAATCTGTCCGGTGAGGAATTTAATATTGATCATCCGCGGCGCACTCTTGAAGAATTCTTCCTTGATGTGATTGATAAAGCCAAAGCGGAAAGCGTTACTACTTCAGGGGTGGTAAACAGCGGCAGGATTGCGGAGTATCTTCAGGAGGACGATAAGGCAGCTAAGGTCCTGGCCGGCCTTTCTGCAAGCGGAGACCCGTCTCCCGAGGTGGCAGCAGCCAAAAAAGCAGTTGATGAAAAGCAGGAGCAACAGAAAATTAAGCAGGAAAATTTGCGTATTCAGGAGTTGACTTCCAGCTTGACGGTTGAAAAAGGGCCTGAAAAGCAAGCCGCTGCTGAAGAGTTTTCAAATTTGAAAAGTGAAAAGCTTTCCGAAGCAAATGAAAAACTCAAAGATCTGCTCAACTGATAATAACTGCAGGATTTAAGGTAATAAGATGAGAGCTTTTTGGGCGATTGTACGGCTGACATTAAAAAACGCGATACGTTCGCATATTTTCCAGTTGTTGCTGACTCTTCTGGTGTTGTGCATTTTTCTAATTCCGAATACCGTAACCGGCGATGGTACTGCGCGTGGTTTTATTCAGATTTCACTGAAATATTCACTGGCTTCAGTAGCTTTTGTTCTGTCGCTTTCGTCGGTCTGGCTGGGCTGCTATATAATGACACGGGATGTTGAAAGTTATCAGCTGCACATGGTCGTCTCCAAGCCGGTTTCAAGAATTACTATCTGGCTTGGCAAATGGACTGGAATTTGCCTGATGAACGGAATTTTGCTGCTGGCTGCCGCGTCCGCAGTGTATTTAATCGTGATGTATCAGTTTTCGCAGCGAACTTTTTCGCAGGGAGAGAAAGCCAGAATAAAAACTGAAGTTATGACAGGGCGTCGGGTTTTAATGCCGGAAGTTCCTGATTTTGATAAAATTGCGCGTCAGGAACTGCCGCAGCGTATTAAGCTGTTGCGGGCGGAGGGACTTCGTTTCGATGAGAATAAGCTGCTTAAGGAGATGCGCAAGGAACTATTTCTGAAATATTGTGAAATTCCCTATAAAAGCGGGCGTGACTGGATGTTTGAAAATCTGCCGTTTGACAAGGAGGGGACAATTTTTGTCAGGTACCGGTTTTATGTCAACAAAATATCCAGTGAAAAACAGCGAATGACTCACGGGATGTGGGTTGTCGGCGTACCGGTACCGGTTCGGCAGAAGTCAGGAAATGTTTTTGAAAGGGACAAACTAAAGGGCGAGGTTGAATTTTATCCGCGGGCGTTGACACAAAAACCCCAGCAGTATATGACCGGAGTTTTTCATGAATTCAAGCTTAAAGGCGGAATTGTTTCGCCGAAGGGCGAGGCCAGGATGTCATACGTAAACGTGGATGATCTGCGTTACCCGGTTTACATGCAGCTGGCGGATGGCCCTAAAATGCTGATTAGAGTTACCGGTTTCTTTGAGAATTATTGCCGGGGTATTGTAATCATGCTTCTGCAGCTGATTATTCTGGCTGGCCTGAGTTGTGCTGCCGCTTCATTTCTGTCTATGCCTACTGCAGTTTTCATGGTGATTTCCTACATGATTTTCGGCAGTGTGGCAAGCTTTACAACTTCCCAGGGCCATATCAGCGGGACAATGGATAATATCGGCTTTTTTGTCAGCAAAGTGCTGTTATTCGCGGTTATTCCGATTCAGAATTTTGAGGTTACTCAGTTTCTGGCAAACGGAGAGCTGATTGAGTTGTCCTTTATGGGCAGGATATTCTTTTCATACTTTGTGCTGCGGGCTTTACCGTTTATACTGGTTGGTATATGGCTTTACTGGCGCAGACAAATGGGGTTGGTAATCAGGAAGTAATTTATGAGTAGATTCAAGAATTCCATTACATTTTTCTGGCTGTTGTTAATTTCGGCAGTTGTTTTACTTGTCGTCGGACTGGTTCAGAACAAGCTTGATGACAGCATCAAGGAAAATCACCTGCGCTTTACTGGTCAGATCAAAAATGCTCCTCCGCTGGTGGCTTTCACCACAGTTGCCATGGGCAGCTTTCGCGGTATTCTTGCCGATCTCCTCTGGCTTCGGGCACACCGGCTCCAGGATAAGGGTAATTATTTTGAGATGGTACAGCTTGCCAACTGGATAACCAAGCTGCAGCCGCGTTTTTCTGGAGCAACGGCTTACCTTGCCTGGAACATGGCATATAATATTTCGGTTACCTGTTCATCATTCGCTGATCGCTGGCGGTGGGTAAATGAAGGAGTGAAGCTGATTCGAGATGAGGCTCTGCTGTATAACCCTGAAGACGCTTCACTGTATAAAGAACTGGGCTGGATTTTTCAGCACAAAATGGGCAATATTATGGATGATGCCAATCTGTATTACAAAAATAAGCTGGCGATTTCAATAGCTCGGATTATCGGACAAAAACCCGATTGGCATAAACTGGCTGCAGCACCAGCAGATTATGCGGGTTTTTTGAAAAAGTACCCTGAGAATGATAAAAATCCTTTCTGGAAAGCACTTGGGCAGTCCGGTATTGAGAATTATGCTTCACTGTATCTGAAGTTTAAGGAAAATGAAGGTAATTTGCCTGCTGAATTTCTGAAAGCTTTGAATAATCCTGAAATCGCGAAAGCTCTGAAAATATACTTTGATGGTCAGTGGCTGCGTGATAAATACAAGCTCGATCCGAAACTCATTCTGGAAATTAACAACAAATACGGAAATCTGGACTGGCGACTCCCGGAAGCTCAGGCCATTTACTGGGCGACGCTTGGACTCAGGAAAACGCCAAGCCACAAGGATTTAAGCTGTGAGCGTATGATTACTCAGTCATTATTCAGTGCATTTAAATCCGGCCGCCTGCTGTATCTGGATAAAAAGGATTTCCGCTCCATAGTGTGTATCCCGAACCTGAATGTGGTGGATTCGGTATTAAAAACCTATGAAGACGCTTATATCAGAAATAACAAGCAGACTACTTTTCGCTCTGCCAAGATCAATTTTATGAAGGACGCTATAGTCATTCTCTACAATTTCGGCAGTTTTTCCAAGGCTCGTAACTATTATAAAAAGCTCCGGCAGGAGGAGCCTGGCAAATATCGTCGTCCGATGGAATCTTTTGTTATGAGACAATGGGCTGAGGATGTTCGAGACGCTTCTGTCAAAAAGGCGACAGATGTAATCAGCGGCCTGATTTATCGCAGCATCAACTTCCTGGTGCTGGGAGAGGATGACGCCGCGCTGGCTAATGAAAATATTGCCCGCTACATTTACAGTAATTACCAGCGCAGCAATGCAGATATCAAAGACCGGGTTGGTCTGGCTCCATTCAGCCAGATAAAAGCCAGTGTGACAGAGGCCTGTCTACAGGCCTTTCCGCCCTTGATGAAAGAAATTCTAAAACAGAAAATTGCCGAAGAAAAGCAGGGCGGCAAAAAGTCTGAAGAAGGGGATGGAGCAAGCTCGGAAACGGCAAAGCAGTAAATGTCGGGCCGCTGTAACTTAAAAAACATATTATCATTTGCAAATTACTGTAAATAGATGCATTTTAATTAAAATATACCTGATTATTATAACTGATAAACATTAAAGAGGCACTTGTGCTTAAACGGAGTTTGTTATGAGTACTACTGTTGAATTACATACTATTTCGGTTCTGGTTGAAAATAAATTCGGGGTTCTTGCCAGAGTTGCCGGTCTCTTCAGCGGCCGCGGCTATAATATAAAATCCCTGACGGTGAATGAAACCGACAGGCCGAATATTTCAAAAATGACTATTGTTACAGTTGGAGATGAAGCTGTCCTTGAACAGATTGACAAACAGCTTAATAAACTGGTTGATGTGCTCAGCGTCGAGGATTTAACCGGCAGTCAGTTTATTGAACGCGAACTGGCTTTGATCAAGGTAACTGCGCAAAACGCTGAACAGCGATCCCATGTCATTCAGCTGGTTGAAGTATTTGGCGGTAAGATTGTTTCAGTCAATGAAAATGAGCTTGGGGTTGAACTGGCCGGGCGTTCCGAGAAAATCGATAATTTTGTCAGTCTGGTAAATGACTTTGGCGTAGTTGAGCTGGCCCGTTCCGGTCGTGTTGCCATTTCCCGCAATCCGGGAGTCACTCAGCAGGCCTGATATAAAAATTAAAGTTTTGCTGTTGCATGGAGAAGATTGAACTCGAAAAACATGATGAGCATGAATACGACCTGCCGTCTGGTGTAGAATTGACGGATGGCAGTGACCTGCCGGACTATCCGCACTGGAAGGCTGGTTGGATCAGCGGAATATTACTGATGTTGATCATGCTGCTTTTTTTATTTTTTATACCTGTACGTTCTGAAATCATAAGCCGGTGGCTCGTAATGTTGTTTTGCGGGCTGTCGGCTTTTGTAATTGGTTTTGCTATTGCAGCTTTCCGACCCAGAAAATCTGAATGAGTTGAAGTATGGAACATGAAAAGCAACCGGCAAAACTGGCTTTTGAAGCAGGGACTTTGCTGCTAAAAAATCTTCCGTTGTCAAAACTTCCAATAGAGCTGCTGCGCAAAATCAAATGGGACGAGCGGGTAGAATGTCACCGGTGTATGGCTTACTTATACGCGCCGCTGGTGTTGGCGCTGCGGGATGCAGGATGTTGTTATGAGGATAATGCCAGAGAGTTTGCTCCCCTTGACCTGGATTTGAATACTGATTTCCAGCTGCGCACTCATCAGCAGGAGGCCTTCGTTGCCTGGAAAAATGCTGAATGCCGTGCGGTTACAGCGCTGCCTACCGGTTCCGGGAAGACTTTTCTGGCAGTAACTGCCATTAATTATCTGGCCCGCCCGGCGTTGGTGCTGGTGCCTACAATTGACCTGCTGCAGCAATGGGCAAGCCAGCTGGAAACATTTTTTCAGCAACCAATAGGTATGCTTGGCGGTGGAGCAAAAGATATTCGGCCGATAACTGTAAGTACCTATGATTCTGCTGTGATTCACATGGAATTTATTGGTGGTAAGTTCGGGTTTCTGGTTTTTGATGAATGCCACCACTTACCAGGTCCGGTCAACCGGGTTGCCGCCTCGATGAGCATTGCGCCGTACCGCCTTGGATTAACCGCAACACCGGAGCTCGATGAAGAACCGGCTGAAGCTTTGCGGGAATACATCGGTCCACTGTGTTGTCAGATTCATATTGACCAGCTTGAAGGGGAAGTACTGGCTCCATATGCTACCAGGCAGGAAAAAGTCAAGCTTGATGCCCAGGAAGCAGTTGCTTATCAGCAGAGCCGTAAAATCTATGTCGAATTTTTAAAGAAGCATGGCATAACATTTCAAAGGCGTGACGACTGGGCACGTTTTATAGGCTTGTGTGCACGTATGCCTGACGGCAGAAACGTGCTTAGCGCTTTTCTGGAGCAGAAACGCATTGCCAGAGGTGGGCGCGCAAAGGTCCAACGCACGTGGGAAATAATTCAGGAGCACCGTCATGAACGCATTATAGTGTTCACTGCTGAAAATGATACTGCCTACATGCTGGGGCGCAAATTTTTTATGCCGGTGCTCACTCATCGTACTAAAGTTTCGGAACGCAAGGAGATGCTGGAGTTATTCCGTTCTGGTGAGTATCCGGTGTTAATTACAAGCAAAGTGCTAAATGAGGGGGTTGACGTGCCTGAAGCCAGTGTCGGTATAATTGTGTCCGGTAGCGGCAGTATTCGTGAGCATGTTCAGCGCCTTGGCCGCATTTTGCGGGCGGCTGACGGTAAACAGGCGGTGCTTTATGAATTGATCAGTGAAGGCACCTCTGAGGAAAATGTCAGCCGGCGCCGGCGGGAACACCGGGCCTACCGCAGGAGCGGGAAGTTTTTCAGGAGGCGACGCTGATGCTTACCAAGGATTTGATGAGATATCGCCGGCGGGGTGACTATTTGAAACCGATCTTCATTGATACCGGGGATGCAAAGCTGCTTGAGTTTGCGACTGAACTGCTGGCGGTTTACGGTGATACCGGCGGTAAAGCTTTGACTCGTGGCGAGATTGATGAACTTGCCGATCCCATTGTGAAAGGTTTGAGTGATCTTTGCCTGGCAAAAGGGTTGTACAAGCTGATAACTGATCGCTGTGAATTTGCTCAACCTGAACATTTTGACTATTCTGCGATGCGCAAAAAAGTTTTTTTGCGAGCCAGCCAGTTGCTGCGTCAGCAAAACTGCAGTTTTGAGAAACTTGCAGGACATATGAATGATGATGAACTGCAACGGTTTGCAGCCGGTGATATTTTTGCTGATTTGCCGGAAAACGAAAGGCTTTCCAGGTTTCGCCCGCTTTTTCCCCGTGAACTGCTGGAGCGCTATAATACGGCCCAGGTGCAGGCTTTACTGATGTACGCTGCTGAACTGGATATAAAGGTTGGTGCCGAAAATGCAGCCGAGCTGCGCCGGCTTTTCAAGTATCTGAAGTTTTTCCGATTACTGGCTAAGATAGAGGAGATCAAATCTCCGGTCGGCTGTAAGGACATGAATTTTGTTCGTCTGCAGGTCAGCGGGCCAGCCAGCATGCTGGACAGCTTGCGCAAATACGGTATGCAGCTGGCGGTATTTTTCCCAGCGGTTTGTGCCTTGCCCAGATGGAGCATAAGAGCTGAAATTAAACTGCGAGATCGCAAGCATCGACTGGTCCTGGACGAAAAATCAGGGTTGGTTTCGCATTATCGAAACTTCAGTGCTTACGTCCCTGAAGAAGTGATGATGTTTCACCGGCTGTTCAAGCAAAAAGTTAAGGACTGGAAAATAGTGGGAGAAGCTCCTTTCATCAAAAACGGGCGAGAGATTTTTTTTCCTGACTTAAGCTTTGAACACGAGTCCGGCAAAGTAATTCACCTGGAACTATTTCATCGCTGGCATCGAGGGGAATTGGCTAAAAGGCTTGTATTCTGCAACAATGACCCGACGTGTCCACTGTTGATCGGGGTTGACCGTTCACTGCTGAAAAGCGGTTATGATAATGAGTTGCAGAATGATTCATTTTTTTCGGAAAAAGGCTTTCTTTTCCGCGACTTCCCCGGTGTTGACCGGGTAAGGAAGCTTTTGAACAGTCTTGTTGGTTGATATCACCATTTTAGTTTAACTAATGGTTAAACTATTATCTATTTTTTTAGATTTTTTTAGATTTTTTAATTAATATAATGAGCTTTATATATATTGATTAATAATATAAAAATATTATTTTGTGCTTAATGTAAGAGATTTATTTAAAGTTTAGTGGTTTTATTAAATTTTTGTTTGAATTAAATAAATACTTAATTATATTAATGGATGTGAACCACGGAGGGCCTGAGAATTGCGTCCTTTCCCCCCTGGCGGTTATCACTACCATACCATGCTAAAAGTCGCTAAATAACCGCCAGGGTACTTGCTTTGTTTTAACTTCTTCAGTATTATATTGTATTATAATTAAATCAAGTGATATACCAGGAGAGCGATGCGCACGATAGATTTGTGGGTTTTTTACGGTTATCTGGTTTTAATCCTGGGGATTGGATTATGGCTCAGAGGGAGAAAGAAAAGCGAGAACGAATTTTTTCTTGCAGATAGCAACATGGGCTGGTTTCCACTGGGAATTTCCATCATGGTTACCATGCTGACGGCAGTTAATTATGCCATTTTTCCCACGGAAATCTTCAGCCGGGGGATATATGTAACTGTTGCTATTCCTGTTTTTGTGCTGGTTGCCTGGCCGGTGACCCGGTTTTTTATCCCATTTTACCGCAGACAGAAATGCACCAGCGCTTATGAGTTTCTTGAACAGCGCTTTGATTTAAAAACGCGCTGTCTCGCCAGTGGTTTGTTTATTATGTGGCGGATATTGTGGATGACAGTTGCGCTGTATGCTTCGTCGAGGATATTGTCAGCAATTACCGGTTACAGCTTATGGATAATTATTCTGTTTTCTGGATTAATCACAGTTGCATATACTGCTGTTGGCGGCATTCGGGCTGTAATCTGGACTGATGTCGCTCAATTCTTTGTCTTATTCGGCGGTATTATTCTGGGGCTGATAATCGCTGACATCAGAACGCCCGGGGGGGTTGATGAAATCTTTTCCGTGGCATTCAGAGGTGGATTGTTTAAGCCTGTTACTCCCTATGATCCAAACTTTTTCTCGTTTGACCCGACAATCAGGGTTACTTTCTGGAGCGGGACAACCGGTACTGTCGTGGCTTTCCTGGTACGGTACGGTGCAGACCAGATGGTCGTACAGCGGTTTTTGACAGCAAAATCGGAGCGTGATGCCTGCAAAAGTTTCTGGTTAAATGTAGTTTGTACAGTAATTGTGCTGGTGCTGCTGGTGATTTTTGGTATGGCAATATATTCATTTGCTGTCCACAGCAGGGTACTGGGACGCTTTGAGCTGCCTTTGGCATATTTGAAGTTTTTGATTAAATCAATGCCTTACGGAGGCTGTGGACTGATGGCTGCGGGACTGTTAGCGGCAACTATGTCCAGTGTTGATTCGGGTATCAACGCCTGTTCCGCCGCCTGGACTCGTGACTTTTATCACAGGTTGATCAGCGAGCGGGTCAGGAGTTCTGAGCTGCATATTCGCTTCAGCACTCTTTTTACCATAATTGTTGGTACAGTAATTATAATCATGGCGCTGTTGTTTATTGTTCTATTCGGGAGGCACCATAATATTTTTGTGCTCGCAAATAAGATTATCAACGGTATGGGGAGCCCTTTACTGGCTGTAGTCGCAGCCGGAATGCTGAAACGCCGCTTTACTCCCGACGGCGTCTTCTGGGGTGGGGTATGCGGCACCGTATGCAGTGTGATTACCGTACTTGTAATATCAAATTTGGCCTTGCACTACTATGCCGTAGTTAATTTAGGCCTTACTTTCAGTTTTATAAGTATTTTATCGATGTTGCTTAGAAAAGCAAGTACCGGTCAATCGTCACTGCCGCCAAAGACCCCGGACCTCAGCAGGTAATATAGTAAGGTCAGAAGTGAACTTACCGCCGCCGCGACATAAGTCAGAAACGCCGCGTTCAAAACACTTCCGGCATGAACCGCCTCCTGAGCGGATACGATATTCGCGGACACCATCAGTCGCTTTGCCCGAGCCGAGGCATCCCACTCTACCGGCAGTGTAACGAGGGCGAATATTACCGCGGCACTGAACAAAATCGCCCCAAGCAGAATCAGCTTTGACGATGCAAAAATCATTCCGGCTATCAGGACAAAATAAGAAATATTGGTTGAAATATTGGTTGCCGGTACCAGCGCCGACCGGATATAAAGGGGGATATAATTTCTGGCGTGCTGCATGGCATGACCTGCTTCGTGGCAGGCAACGCCGATGGCTGAGAGGCTGTTACTTCTGAAGACATCCGGCGACAGGCGCAAAGTTCGGGATGCCGGGTCATAGTGATCAGATAAAAAGCCCTGGGTTTCTACAATTGCAACATCACTGATGCCGCAGAAATTCAAAAGTTTCTGAGCCGCTTGAGCCCCGGTAAGACCGGTCCTTGACGCGACTTTTGAATATTTAGCAAAGGTGGATTTTGTTTTAAACGACGCGAACATGGCCAGCAGCAGGCCGGGCAGCGCTATGATTAAGTAAAGTGGATCAAAGAACATTATTTATACCTCATTAAGCTGTTAATTAGAACCAGTAATATAATGTTGCATTCGTTTTTTTCAAAAAACAGGGACAACCGGTCATTTGCCGGCTGCCCCTGCTACTTTTAAAATAATTTTAAGCTGTTGCCGGTGAACGTCGCTTACGATGTATGTTGAGCCATCTGCGATGTGCCCATAACCACTGCTCTGGAAGCTCGGCAATGAGCTTTTCAAGCGCAGAAGTATACATCTGCGTGACATTTTTGATGTCAGCTTCCTTGTCACCGGTCGGAATATACTCAATCGGTTTGCCAAGTACAAACTCAAAGTTGAAATCGTCGTCAGCGCGTCTGCTGATCATGGGAACAATCGGCACCTTTGTTTTCAGGTGAAGCAGAGCAGGAGACATGTGAGTCCTGCATGGCTGCCCGAAAAACAACGTTTCGACTCCTTCGCTTGAGCCGGCGTGCTGATCAACCAGAAGAGCGACATTTTTCTTTTGGCGTATAGCTTTCAGCAGGTCCCTTACACAGCCATGTTTATTGACTGTTTCATGGACGCCGCTGGTACGGTTCTTCAAAATATACCGGCCGATCAATGGGTTATTGAATGGCCGCATGACTGATACCATCGGGATTCCGGACAAAGTGGCCCAGGCAGTGCCGGCCATTTCCCAGTTTCCGTAATGGGCGGTTACAACAATGACATTCCGGTTATGACCGGTTCCAAAGGCTTCTTCTCTGGATTTTTCATCGCCGCGAATTATTACCTTTTCAGGTTTAAAGTGCTGGTCCATTTTGATGATTTCGGCCAGCAGCATACCAAAACTGGCAAATGCGCGATGCGCAATTTTTCCAGCTTCGCTTCGATTTTTTGCCACACCAGCGTGAATAAGGTGTTTCTGGGATCTTTTACGATGTCGAAAATCGACAATATACAACAGGCTGAAAAGCCTTCTTGTCAAAAAATAGGCCGCTTTTAACGGCAAAGCCCTGACAAACATATATAAACACCAGAATGGAACAAATTCCGCCAGTACCAGCAGCTTATGCTTCTGTTTGTGTTTCTTAAGACTCATTACAGTCTCCAATATTTTTCGATAATTATTGGTGCTGATTCAGAGTCCCCGGTTTTCCAGAAGAGTCTTTTTTCAGACACCATGAGTGTGCATTTTTGCTCATTTCCTCTTCCGTATTCTTCTGCCGGGTCAAGCAAGACGATTGCGGTAAGTCTTTACGTTGACAAAGCTTGAATGTAGTCCCAATTCAAGCAGGCATCTCAATAAAATGAGATCAGTACATCAGGCTAAACTAATGTCTATTTCGCAAAAAATCAACTGTGGCATGTTAGTTTTTTGTGAGTAATTATCAAAAATCTGCCAGCATGTACCATTATCAGATATCTTATATAGACAATGAAAAACTGCAAATAGTTACTCTTCGAAATGAAGTTTTTGATAATATTTCAGTTACAAGCTCAAAATAAAAGAGCCCATTTCGGCTGGGGTATTCAATAATAAATATCAAAAAAATGCACCATGTGATAATAAAGACTTGAGGTTTAACCTCGGGTAAACTTGAAAAAAATTATGTGTGGCAGTAATATTTACCTTAGTTAGGCATTTTGGAGTTTTTTTGTGTAACCCTTTCAGAAAGGAGGAAAATCATGAAAAAAATGTTGTTCCTACTTGCCTTGCCGGTAATTCTTGTACTTATGCAGGGATGCGCTACCGGTTTCGCAGAACGTCAGAAAGCTGTACAGGTAAAAGCCAGTAAGCCTGGAACTGAGTTTATGGTCTACAACCGTGCCGGTGTAATGATTTACAAAGGTACAACTCCTGCTCTGGTACCATTAAAAGCCAGCAGTGGCATGTTCAGAAAAGAAATTTACGTTTTTGCCACAGCTGACGGCAAGGTCAACAAGAATGTCCCGGCAATGATTACTCCTTGGTTCTGGGGTAACTTTGTTACTATTCTCGGTTTCCTGCCAGACGGTGCTAACGGTATGATGTGGGAACTGCCCGATCAGGTCCAGCTTGACACTTTCATGCCTATCAACAAATAAACAGCGCTTCTACTGGGCCCGCCAGCGGGCCCTTTTTTTTGCATTGAATATTTGTTCTTTACTCCTGCTGCCATTTCTGCTGTAATTAATGTCCTTTGCCCTTTGTCTGGATTGACATCCTGGCAACTGGTGTATATTAGCATGTTAACATTTAGTCTCAGGCGTATTTTTTTAAAGGGGACATATCTTATGCAGTTATTCTGGGCAGGGCTTATTCTTTTCGGTTGTGGTTATATTCAGACGATTGCCGGGTTTGCTTTTTCATTACTGGCTGTACCGCTGCTGCTGCTTTGCGGATTTGATTTAACTACCGCGGTTGTTTTCAGCATGGCAACTTCAGTTATTCAGCGAGTAACGCTGGCCTGGCACTGCCGCAAGTCGCTGTTGTGGAAACAGCTTTTTCTGTTGCTGCCATATTCTCTTGTAGGTCTGGCTATTGGTGTTTTTCTGTTAAAGGTGACATCGACTCTGGAGCCCGATTTGATTAAACAGATTTTTGGTGTAATCCTGCTTGGTGCTGTTGGTTTAAGGCTGTTTGCCAAAGTGGAGCCTAAAGACCATGTGCCGTTCTGGATCGGGGCGGTCGCTTCATTCTTGTCGGGCATATTCAATGGCTTTGCCAATATAGCCGGTCCGCCGCTGGTATTGTGGATTCTGGCGCACAAATGGCCAAAAGACCGACTGCGAGCAACAATTTCAGGTTTTACCTCAATGATGGTCCCGCTTCAGATAGTACTGCTGATAATGAACTTCGGCAGCGGCATCACCTTGACCATCGGCAAAGGCTTTCTGTTTATGCCGCTGATTTTACTGTCTGTCTGGCTGGGTAACCACAGCAGCCGTCTGCTTTCAGTGGAAAGGATCAGGTTGCTGATAAATCTGCTGCTGCTGCTGACTGGTGCTGTATACTTAATGACTCCGCTTCTGAAAAATTTCCATTAGGCACAATCTGGTTTGACTTTATAATAATAGTTATTAGTTTATAAATTATATAGGGGGAATTAATTAAAGTTACAGAGGAAGTTTATTCTAAATGGGAATCAGGTTGGGCAAGCCTTTCAATGCTCGAAGTTTTGATAAACTGATACAGTATATAATCAGTTCAAAGATTCATCCAATTCAGGTTATTACAGGAAATGAGGACAGTACTGCCTTTTCATTCAACTGTAAAGCCTTGAATTCCGCAGGGGCCGGTTCGGCGCATCAAGGGTTTGAAATTTTCAGGAAATGCTTATTTGCCATGACGCGCTCCTCGAAATTTGAGTTTTGCCGTTCGAGCAATGAGGCGTTTGAATTCTCACGACAAGTAATTGACTACTTTAATTTTATCGAATACAGACGGATTAACGGTTGTGATAAGGTTTTGCTGGTCAGTGATGTATTGCGGCTTTATCACCTGTTGTCAAAATATTTTAGCCGCCTGACATATTATAAGCCGCTGGATTTTAAACGGCCGGTGAAATATATCTGGCTGCCACACCATGATGCTGATTACGAAGCTTTTATCTACCGGCTGTTTAATTACTACAATGAAAATATTCCCCAGCGAGTCTTTTCCCAGGAAAAAGAAAAGCAGGTATTCAAGCTGTTGCCGAATGGATGCACGGCAAAACTGAGGTCATCAGTTAACTACCGGTACTTTGCAAACTGGGGTGAGGTGCAGCCCGGCAGTCACATTACTATTCTGGGGCATGGCAACAATTTAACCAGGCCCGGAATAATCGGCTGGAAGGGCAGCAAGAATTATCCTGGAGTGATATTGCTTAAGGCTGAAGATGTTGCTGCTGATCTTGCTAAATATACCGGAAGGATAGAAAACCTGACTTATGAAATATTTTCCTGCCTGTCAAGTTCAAGGGGCTTAACAGCACCCTCAGTCGCTGAAACTTTTGCCAGGACCTTGCTGGACAGGAAAATTACCGGCTGTGTCATAGGGCATAAGTATACGGTCAGAATCCATGATAACGTTGACAAAATCAAAAGGTTGATGGTAGCAACCGGTTTGAGGATGTTGACAGATATATCCAGGCTTGAACTGCAAGGCAGTCATAAGCTTTATGATATCAGAGACGGGATAAAGGTGGCTCAGGGGCTGCGTCTGGCTGATACTGAATTCGACATTTTCCCGCTTGAGAGTCCGCGGCTTACACTGATAACAAGGCAGGAACGTTCAATATGTGAGCAGGTTGTCAGTGCCTGGTCGGGTGGCATGGTATCAGGAACTTCACATTTCGGAATAATGGATGAAATCAGTCGTTTTTCTGCGAAAAGTGATGACTTTAAGCATTGAGCTGAAGTATTTCAAGTGGTTTGCGGTTTCAGCGTTCCACCGGAATATTGTATTTTTTCAGCTTACGGTACAGGGTACTGCGGCTGATGTCCAGAAAAATCGCAGCCTTGCTCATATTGCCTCTGCAAGTCAAAATTGCTTTCTCATAGAGAGCTTTTTCGCTGTTGTGGATTTCCTCACGTTCTTTTATAAAGGGATCCATCGGAGAAATATCCTGAGGTTTCTGGTATAAAAGTGCCGTACGAAGTTCACCGGGCAGGTGTTTCCAGCTGATATTATCCCCGTTGGTGTTCAGCATTACAGCAAACTCGATGGCATTTTTGAGCTGCCGGATATTGCCCGGCCATTTGTAGGACTTGAAGTGCTCCATGACAGATGGCTCCAGGTCCGGGATTTCCTTGCCCATAACTTCATTGAAATGCGTGAGGAAATGATTGACCAGTACCGGGACGTCCAAAATACTTTCCTGTAGCGAAGGCAGGTTTATTGAAGTCACATTTAACCGGTAAAACAGGTCTTCCCGAAATTTTCCCGCCGCAATCAGCTCCTGAATATCACGATTGCTGGCGGCAATCACTCTGATATCTACAGTAACTTCCTTTGAGCTGCCGACTGGGGAAATGGTTTTTTCTTCCAGAAGTCGAAGCAGTTTTGCCTGCAGTTCAAACGGCATATCCCCGATTTCATCGAGAAATACAGTGCCGGTGTCGGCCGCTGCAAGTTTTCCGCTTTTGCCACGCTTGCTTGCTCCCGTGAAGGCGCCTTCGGCATAGCCAAATAGTTCGCTTTCGGCAATATCCCGCGGAATGGCAGCACAGTTGATGGCTATAAACGGTTTATCGCAGCGTTCACTGGCATTATGAATACTCTGGGCAAACATTTCCTTGCCGGTGCCGCTGGGACCGTGCAGAAAGACATTGACTGAGGTTTCTGCGGCTAAAGCGGCATGTTCCTTGGCCAGCAGCAAAGTCGGGGATTTGCCCAGGATATCTTTAAATGTATATTTGGCTTGGGGAAAAGCTTCAATACTTTTGCGTTGCTGCTTTTCTTCATCCAGAATAAGCTGACAGCCCAGAAACTCATCTTTGTCGCTGAATACGGGAAGTCGCTCGAATTTAACCGTAAGTTCCCGCTGTTTAAGCCTGATAATCAAAGGACAGTTGCTTGCCGGGTTGGCAGTTTTAACAATATCTTTTATCCTGGGGGAAAAACGGGCAAATGAGTCAACTTCTCTTTCATCAATCTGTTTTCCTGTCAGTTGCAAAAGTTTCAAGGCTGCAGGATTGATATTACGCAAGCGGCCGGTCTTTGTAACGGTCAGCATTGGCCGCTGGCTTTCATTAAAAACGACATTGAAGTTTTTACGAACTGTATTATGTATCCGCATAATATTTTTGAGCCTGTAACTGTAATCATGCAGGGTAATGAACCATCCGGTCATGAGCAGGAGCAGTCTTGATGGTACGGCGGCAGCTGAACCGTAAAAGGCAATATAACCGTTGAGTTCTCCGTCTGAATCGAATAACGGTGCTGCCCAGCCGCTCAGACAGTGCAGTTTCTGCAGGTAATGGTCGGTTCCGACACAGCCAAGCCGGGTTTTATTTGTCATGCATATACTTACAGCGTTAGTTCCGGCGGATTTTTCTGAAAGCAGAGTATTATTTCTTATTCCTGCGGCTGCCAGTTGCTTCCTGACTTCATCATAAATTGTTATAATTTCAAGCACTTCTCCGCAGGCATCGCACAGCAGTGCGCCGATCATAACGTTTGCACCTAAGGTATCAAGTAAGCCTATCGCGTGATTTTTCACATGCTTATACCATTCAGCAACAGGTGGCTGGGCACAGCCGGACAAACGGGGCTGAGCTGAGTAATCCAGCCCGGCTTTACGACAGTTGATCCAGCTTTCAACAATTTTAGGAAAGGTTTGCGGAATAACACCGCTTTCAGTAAAGTCCTTCCAGTCCTGTCTGGTCATTCCCATAGATGTTTCCTTGGCTTCTGCTTCTTAATATTTTACATCAAATTTAATAAAAGTCTTTACATCTTCAATAAAAAGTGAATTAATTTCTGCTGCCAAGCAGTCTGCAAATGATACGTTCCCTGCCGGTAATGATTGATGCCTCTCCGGTGGATCCAAGCCGCAATGGCATGGGTTCACTGGTTAATTTTATTATTACCGGATAATGTTTTCCGTCAGGGCGGGTTTCCGGCAACTCTTCAATGTCCATCACTTCGCCTTCAAAATACCCATGCTCAAAATAGCTGTACTGGCTGCTGACAATCCTTGCCGGCTGTCCTTCTTTAACTTTATAAATGGACTTTTCATTGACAAAAACGGTGAATACCTTGGTATCGCCTGCAGCAATTCTTACCAGAATGTCACCGGGTTTGACATAACTTCCAGGTTTATTCATAACATAGCTTACCAGACCGGCTTCCGGCGCTCTTATTACATAATCATGTTTGTGTTTTTTAAGCAGAAGAAGTTCCTGCCTTTTGCTCTCCAGCTTTAATTCCATCAAATTCAGATTGGCAGCGGCCTGGTTGATAATGCGTTTTGCCAGTCCCTTCTGGATTTTGATATAATCCGCGCGATGCTTTCTGGCCGTGGCCAATACATTCAAATGTTCAAGTTCTTTCCGGTCAAGTTCAAGTTTTGAAATGACATTACGCTTATACAGCTTCTGATAGGTTTTAAGCTCATAGCAGCTCTTAGAGCTTTTGATTTTGAATTCAGTCATAGCTATTTCAGTATGCCGGTACTCCTTGGGTAGCGGGTTGAGTTTGAGCAGGGCCAGATTAGCCTTTTCAACTTCAATTTCTCCCTGAAGCTCTCTAATTCTGCAGTTCAGAACAGTAATTTTCTCCTGCAAACTGCGGTCATCAAGCTGCATTATGATATCACCCTTGACAACGCTGTCGCCGTCGCCTTTGAGTATTTCTGTTATGTGACTGCGGGTTGCTGACAGTAATGTGTATTCCCTTAGGCCCTGCACCACTCCGCGACCACAAGCAGAGTCTTCCATGTCAGTTAGAAACAGCATTGCCAGCACGGCTGCCATCACCACTATCACGGACAAGATAAGTTTTTTGAACAGTTTCATTCTGGCTTGAAAATGCAGTTTTACAGTCATTTTTTTACCTTTTGAATTTTTTATTTGCTCAACAGCAATTTTTCGCTTTCATGTTTGCAGTCGAGGTTTAGCTTTCTATTCTTGCCCTGAAGGACCGGCTTGACCCCACTGGCATTATTAGAAGTTGGCCGCTTGCTGCTGAGTGTTATAAAGCCTGCTGTATGCACCGCTGCGTCGCATCAGTTGGTCATGAGAGCCGGTTTCGACAATTTTGCCTTTTTCCATCACTGCAATCATGTCAGCGTTTTTGATTGTGGACAGACGATGGGCAATAATTATTGTTGTCCGCCCTGCCATCAGCCGGTCCAGTGCATCCTGAACAAGAAACTCAGATACCGAATCCAGGGCACTGGTGGCTTCGTCCAGCAACAGAATGTTTGGCGATTTCAGTATTGCCCGGGCTATCGCAATGCGCTGTTTCTGGCCTCCGGACAGAGCAACGCCGTTTTCGCCAACTTCAGTTCCGTACTTCTTTGCCATACTGAAAGCGAATTCATCTACATTGGCCATCGCGGCGGCTTCCTCGATTTGCCGGTCTGAAGCGGTTTTATTGCCGTAAGCGATATTATCGCGGATTGAACCGCTGAAAAGAAACGGGTTCTGCAGAACCACGCCAATATTTTTACGATAACTTTCCTGAGAGTATTTTCTGATATCAATCCCGTCGACGCTGACACTGCCTGAATTTACGTCATAAAAGCGCAGCAGCAGGTTGCCGACAGTAGATTTTCCAGAACCACTGGAGCCTACTAGTGCCACTTTTCTGCCTGATGAAACCTTAAGGTCAAAATTACTGATGACTGGATTGCCTGAATCATAACCAAAAGTGACGTTTTTAAACTCAATATTCCCTGTAAGTCTTTTCGCTTTGATCGGATTCTGGTCATCTTTGATTTCGGGTATTTCATTCAAGAGCCGCATTATTTTTCTGGCTCCGGCTGCCGCTTGTGAAATATTGGTTGACTGGCTGGCCAGTAGATTAATCGGGTCCACCATCATACTGGTATAGGTGTAAAAAGCAACGAATTCTCCTATTGTCATGGCTTTACTGCCGACCATGCCGATTCCAGCCCCGATGACCAGCAGGTAGGACATCAGATTCAAATTTTCAGTGATAGTATAACAAAGCACCCCTTGTGTGGTGATTTTCAAATTCATAGCTAAGGTGGGGCGGAGGCTTTTGAAAAAGCTGCTGGCCTCATTCCGTTCACTGGCAAAGGCTTTAACCACTTTTACTCCGGACAGTGTTTCAGATAAGTTAGCGGATATCTCCGACATCTTTTCACGCAATTCTAATGAATTACTCTTGATCACTTTCTTGAAATATCTGAAGTTTAGAAAATGCAGTGGCAGGACCACTAATACCAGGAGTGCCATTTCCCAGCTGAACACAAAGAGCAGCCCGACACTGACTGTTATCAAAAATATACCGTCAGCCATTGTACTCAAAATTCGGATCAGCATCTGCATAAGTGCTACATCATTAATTACATTTGAGATCAACTTGCCAGTACGGTATTCCTCGTAAAAGCGCAGCGAGAGACTTTGCAGATGTTTGAACAGCTTATGTCGTATATCCAGCAGAAAACGCTGGGCAGCATAGACAATTAGATAATTTGATATGTAGCGGAGCATTCCACGGCAGGCGTAAATAAGCAGCATCGTTATGCAGAGCAGGGTAAACAGAAAATAATCTGAAGTCGGCATAATATGGTCAATAGTGACCTTCAGCATCCATGGCAGAGTCAAAGCCGTCCCGGACAGTGCTGTAAAACAAACTGTTGATCCAAGTAAAAGCCATTTGTAGCGAAAGATGTGTTTGAGGAGAGTTGTCTGTTTCATCTCAATTTCCATAATGTTCCGAATTACATAGATACCTGTAAAAATAAACAGCATTTTATATGCCAATTTTTTATTTTCTGTGCATGAAGAGGTATCTGGTGCTGGATTAATAAGTAGATCAGATAATGAAAGCTATGGGTGGTTATGAGAGAAGTGTCTCACCATAACAACAGTTTCAGACAGTAAATAAGGTGACATCAACTTATCTTAAGCTCAAAAAACGGATTAGGTACTGTTTCATGTTTGATACACTTTTGGTCTTTAGTGACACAGTTTTTGGTGTTAAATATTTACTGGACGGCTCAGCTGGACTTGCCATGCTTTGATTTATTCAGGGGTTATTATGTGGTATGAAGTTTAAATTTACCGCAAAATAACATGTGAAGTTTGTTTTTGAGCTATTTGGTATTAAGCTTTGTCATGCGGAAAAAAAAGTCAAAACCTGATAACAGCAAGGGTCGGCTGCTGCTGGCGATGCCGCGCGGATTTTGCGCGGGGGTGCGTCGTGCTCTGGAAATTGTTGATAATGTGCTACAGGAAAAACCTCCTGTGCTGTATGTATTTCATGAGATAGTGCACAACCGCTTTGTAGTGGAAAAACTGCGCGGGCAGGGCGTTATCTTTGTTGAATCTGTGGAAAAGGTCCCTCCTGGAGCGACGTTGATTCTGAGCGCGCATGGTGTTGCTCCTGAAATTGAACAACAGGCCAGCCAAAAAGGCTTGAATATTGTAGATGCGACTTGTCCTCTGGTCAAAAAAATACACCGCAAGGCCTGTCAGCTGCTTGAATCAAACCACCTGATAATTCTGATCGGTCATCGTGGGCATCCGGAAATAACGGGCACGCTGGGCCAGACAGGAGGGCAGGCATATATTGTGCAGTCTCCCGAAGAAGTCGCAGCGCTGCCTGCACTGCGGCAAGGTCAAACTGCTGCCTACTTGACGCAAACAACCTTGAGCCAGGAGGATGTATCTGAGGTAGTTGCTGCTCTCAAGCATAAGTATCCCTCTATTGAGGGTGATGGTGATATCTGCTATGCTACCACAAACCGGCAGGAAGCGGTGCGCAAGCTGGCTCCGCTGTGCAAACTGGTGCTGGTTATTGGTTCCCCGAACAGTTCAAATTCACAACGACTGCGGGAGGTTGCCAGGCGTTGCGGCGTCCAGGCCATACTGATTGACGGTCCTGAGGATATTAATCCGACAATGCTGCCGGAATCTGGAAATATCGGCATAACCGCTGGAGCCTCCGCTCCTGAGTGTCTGGTGGTAGACGTTGTGCAGCTGTTGCAGCTGTCAGGCTGGTCACAGGTTGAGGAGATGCTTGGAGACAAGCCGGTTCAGCCTGATTTTGAACAGGAATGAATTAACCTTCAGAAAGGTATTTAATGGTTTATTGTGAAAGAAAAACGCCGCGGCGGCTGCTTGAAGATATTGAGCCGCTGGCTTCTGCGGCACTGGGCAAAACAGCCCGCCGACCTTTTAACCGGTTTAAAGCTGAAATTTCACCATGGTGGCTGGTGCCGGGTATTAAGCTGCCATTTTACAAATACGGGAAAATATACAGCAAATTCTGTGATAGCGCTCCAGATAAAATCCTCTGCGGCTTTTACCTGGAAAAGGGGCTGGCGCCGGAAGTGGCGACGGTCTATAATTCCAGAAAAGGCAGGTCGCTGATAATGACTAATGCCTGGCAGTGGCGTAAGAAATTCCTCACCGGCTGCATAGACGGCAGTTTTCAAGAGGCTTTAAGCAAAGCCGCGGCTTCCGGACTGCCGGTAGAACTGCATATCTCCGGTGGATATGTTGATGACCCGGCTTTGTTTGATCCGTATGCAGAAGTGCAGAAAATCGATCATTTTGTCTGGGATTTGCAGCCTGACGGCACTGAACTCAAGTATCGCTGCGCAAAGCGCGATGCCATGGTGCTGAAAATATTAAACAAGCTTAAGACAACTGCTGACCTTGGTGCAGTAATGACAGAAATTAATGACGATCACTTTATGTGGCTGAACGTTTTTGCCGGCACAGCCTTTCAGGTTTTTTCAGAAGATTCTTCTGCTGCAGGCTCAACCTGGGATGCCACGGCGATCTGGAGAGATTTCTTAAGCATTTTTGCCCCGTGGATAAAATAATTCTGGCTGCAGCAGTCAGTTGTACAGCCAGTTTTCAACGGTACTCCAGAGCTGCTTTCTGCCCAGTTTGCTGCTGGTTGAAAACATGATGGGCTCCTGACCGAAAATTTCAGCTATTCGGGCTTTTGATTTAGCAATCTGGTTCTTTTTAAGCTTGTCAACCTTATTTGCAACCACTGCACAGCGCAAGCCGGTTTGTTTGATAAATTCGGCCATCATTAAATCGTTATCCAGTCCGGGATGACGTGAGTCAACCAGGTGGATTACTCCTCTGATATTGCGTTTGGAACAAAGATAGGAGTCAATGTAGGCCTGCCACTTTATTTGTTCCTGTCTGGCAACTTTTGCATAGCCGAAACCGGGCAGATCAACGAAGCGAAAGGCAGCGTTGATCAGAAAAAAATTGATTTCCCGGGTCTTGCCGGGAGTACTGCTGCTGCGAGCCAGGCTGTTGCGGTTGACCAGGCAGTTGATAAGTGATGACTTGCCTACATTAGAGCGCCCGGCAAAAGCGAATTCCGGCAGATTATCATTCGGGAACTGCTTTGAGCTGACAGCTCCCATGACAAATTCAGTGGTTTTTATTGTGATCATAATTCGTATATTTATGTTGTTCTGTTTGTTTTTATGGCTCAAAGTTAGCGCATTTTATTGAATATTAAAGCGGTTTTGAACAGAAAATCTCAAAAATATATCCTTAAATGTGGTTTTATTAAATATTTATACTATCTTAGGAGTCATTGTTTGTCAAAAAAGCGGTGCGGGCCCTGATGGAAAGTGCCTGAAGCAGAAAAACTGCAGTTCAAAGCTGAAAAAGCTTATAAACAAATTTTAAAAGCACTCGTGTTTAGCTGAAAGAAGTATTGGTAAAAATGTATATATCCACTGAAGCGGAACTTAAAGAACTGGTAGCCAGAGCTTCCGGAGAAGCTGCTGTCGCGCTCGATACAGAATTTGTCTGGGAAAGAACTTTTTATCCAAATCTCGGACTGGTACAGCTGGCTGTCGGCCGTGATTGTTTTCTTATTGATCCACTGGCAGTTAAAGACCTTTCCGCGCTTGGTGATCTAATCGCTAATCCGGATGTTACCAAAATTCTGCACGATGCTTGTCAGGATTTGACAATTTTGAAGCAGGCAACTGGTGCCAGTCCGGTAAATGTGTTTGACACCCGGCTCGGATATGGTTTCTGCAGCCCTACTTCCATTCTGTCTCTGGCGGCACTGCTCGAACAGACTATAGGGGTGTCTTTGCCAAAAACTGAAACCCGGGCCAACTGGCTGCAGCGACCTCTGAGCCAGAAAATGCTGGAATATGCCAACGATGACGTAAAATATCTGACTGAGGTAATGAAACTGATTATCAGGCGGGCTAAATCCCAGAAGACAGACAGTTGGCTGCTTGAAGAGATGAAATATTATGACAATCCTGCTCTTTATGAGGAAGTGGAACCGGAAGAATACTTCAGAAGAATCAAGGGAGTTAATCTCATCAAAGGCCAGAAACTGGCAGTGCTGCAGGAGCTTGCCTGCTGGCGGGAGAAAAAAGCTCGCGCCATGAATCGCCCACGCAGCCATATAGTGCATAATAATGTTTTGGTTGATCTAACCTATAAGTGCCCGCGTCAAAGAAATGACTTGAAGAATGTAAACCGTTTGAGCCCCAATGCCGTAAAACGCTATGGTTCTGAGTTGCTGCAATGCATTGAAAAAGGGTTGAACAGGCCGGAAGCGGAAATTCCAGCACCCGAACTCAGGCCGCCGAGGAAGCCGGCGAAGGATTTGATAATGAGGCTCATAGCTGAGAAGGCTGAAAAGCTAAATATTGATCCTGTTCTGATAGGTTCAAGCCGGGAAGTCAATCTGCAGCTGGTGACTAAGTCTCCTGATTCCAGATTTTTTAAGGGCTGGAGAAAGGAATTTATGCAGGACATCTTCAATCAGGATAATATTGGTGATTTACTTGGGCTGTCCAATTAGCCGCGGCAGCTGGCTCGCAAGTTATTTCCCATAAAATATTGTTTTTTCAAGCATAGGTAATATATTAGCTGCAACTATTCGTCCAGGATGATAAAAAAATAATGTGCTGCTGTTGCATCTGTTTAAGCATAAGCATATTTTCAGGATAATTGAATAAACAGGATTGACTTTGATGAAGACTTTTGATGAACTGTTCACAGAACTTGAACAAAAGGTTGCAGCTCGAGACCCTGAATCCGGTACGGTAAAAGAGTTTATCAAGGGTAAACACTTTATCGGTAAAAAGATTATTGAGGAAGCCGGTGAGGTCTGGATGGCGGCTGAATATGAAGGCAGGGAGAAGACGGCTGAGGAAATATCCCAGCTGCTTTATCATGCCCAGGTGATGATGCTTGCCTGTGACCTCAAGCTGGAAGATATATACAAATATCTCTGATGATTCCGCTTATAGATTAAATTTGCTTTTCATTGCCTGAAATAAACTTTGAAGGCTGTAAATATTTTTAAGGAGGCTGAAATGCTTCAAGTTGCTATTCCAAACAAAGGCTCTCTTTCTGAAGGAGCTGTAAATTTGCTTAAAGAAGCCGGTTATAAATGTTCTCGCAGCAGTCGTGAGCTGATAGTAAGTGATCCGGTGAATAACATTGATTTTGTTTTTCTACGTCCCCGTGATATTGCTGTTTACGTTGGCAACGGGGTGCTTGATATGGGTATTACCGGCCGTGACCTGGCAATAGACAGCAGGGCGGATATTTCTGAGATCCTCCCACTGAATTTCGGAAAATCCAGATTTCGCTATGCTGTGCCTAAGGATTCGGGGTTGGAACCGGATGGCTTCAGCGGTCTGAAAATTGCCACCTCGTATCCGGAAATTGTTCGGCGTGACCTTGAGAAGCGTGGAGTTGACGCCAGAATAATCCGCCTGGATGGAGCGGTGGAAATATCTATCCGTCTGGGAGTTGCTAATGTTATTGCCGATGTTGTTGAATCCGGGCGTACTCTCAAGGAAGCCGGTTTGGCGATGGTGGGCGATGCGCTGATGGAATCTGAGGCAGTCCTTATCGCACGTGACGATAAAGTTGCCAGAAAACCGGAAGTCAAGCGGATGCTGGGGCGGCTGCGCGGAATACTGGTCGCACGAACTTATGCTATGGTGGAATACGATATTCCCTGCGATCAGGTCGAGGAAGCCTGCCAGATTACCCCAGGCATTGAGGCCCCGACAGTAGCACCGCTCAGCAATCCTGAATGGGTAGCTGTCAAGGCTATGATCAAAAGAAGTGAAACCAATCATGTCATGGACGAATTGCAGAACCTTGGCGCTCGCGGTATTATTGTGACAGATATGCGCTCCTGCCGCCTGTAGGAGGCGAGTGTTGTGATTTGCATTGATTAAACAAGACTTAATAAACTGGCATAAAAATGAGTGATATAATAAGAAAAGCGAGAGAGGTGATTGACATTGAGATTGAAGGGCTCAAGGCTTTGCGGGACAATCTCAATGGGAATTTTGAAAAAGTTGTTGAAGCGTGCCTTGCAACGCAGGAGCGCGGCGGCAAGCTGGTGCTTACTGGAGTTGGCAAAAGTGGTTATATTGGGCAGAAAATTGCGGCTACCTTGTCCAGTATAGGTTCTCCAAGTGTATTCATGCATCCGGTAGAGGCATTGCATGGCGACCTTGGGATTATGCAGTCAAACGATATTGTTGTCGCTTTAAGTTACAGCGGTGAAACAGAAGAACTGCTGGCGGTGCTCAATCCGGCTAAGAGACTGGGCATGAAGATAATAGCGATTACCGGATGTGCCGGCTCAAGACTTTCGGCGTTGTGTGATATTACTCTGGAGATGCCGGTTGAGAGAGAAGCTTGTCCGTTTAACCTGGCGCCAACCACCACTACTACCGCATTGCTGGCACTGGGCGACGCCCTTGCCATGGTGCTGCTTCAGAAACGGGGATTTACCCGGGAGGACTACGGTCGCCTGCATCCTGGTGGTGCAATTGGTAGGGCGGTAACTATGCAGATAAAGGACATCATGCGTGCTGGTGAACGTTATGCGACGGTTGCCCCTGAGACAAAGGTAAAAGACACATTGCTGCATATGACCAGTGCGCGCTGTGGTTGTGCCATTATTGTCAATGACAAGCAGGAGCTGCTGGGTATTTTTACTGATGGTGATTTCAGGCGGCATGCAGAAAAAAGTCTTGACGTTCTTGAGCAGAAAGTTGAGGAAGTGATGACCAGCAACCCGGTTTTTGTCAGGGCTGAATCTCTTGCTGCGGAAGCGTTGAAAGTGGTAGAAGACCGTAAAATCAATGATATTGTTGTTGTTGACAAGGCCGGAAGAGTTGTCGGTATGATTGATGTACAGGACCTTCCGGGGCTAAAACTGATGTAAGTAAGGCTGGATATTATTCTATTTGTTTCAATATTTGTTCAGGCGTTTGGATTTTGAATAAAACGGGCTAAATTACAAACTGAATATTGCCGCATCAGCTGGGGTAGGCTTTGGGCGGCTTACAGCGATAACCTGCGAATACCATTTAATTTATATGACATTTAAAATAATAAAATATTTTTGCCGCTGGACGGCATTTTTGACAGTTGCAGTTTTTTGCAGCGTGACCGTTATGGCTACTGATCAGGAAGCCAACGAATTCTATCAAAGAGGCCTCAGTGAGATGAAGGCCGGCAACTACATTGACGCGGCTAACCGCTTTCTTGATGCAGAGCATCAGGCAGAGAGCATCAGTTTGAAGGCCGGAGCTGTTAAGGCGGCTATGGACGCTTATTCAAAAGCCAAGTTTTATCATAAAGAATTCAATATGATTGAAAAGCTTCTGGCGGGCTATCCATCGGAGGTTGATTTCGGCAAAATGGTTGACCGGGAATATGAACTGGCTGATCTCTACTTTAACGGACACCGCGATCCGGCATTCTGGTCGTTGCGCTGGGTGCCGTGGCTGACTGGACCGGATAAGTCCATAGAAATGTACAGCAAGGCACTCAAACATGCCCCTTTCGCCAAGAGTGCGCCGCGGGCCAGACTGCGGCTTGCAGTGTTATTGATTGAAAAAGATAAGTTTGATGATGCCATGAAGCAATTGCGGAAACTTATCAAGGATACTCCAACATCAAGATATTGTAAATATGCATACCTTGAGCTTGGGAATGCGCTTTTTGAGCTTTCAAAACGTGGCGACGGCGATGGTAAGTACAACCGGGAAGCGTTGAAAGTATTCAAAGAGTTTAAGGAGAAATATCCAAAAGCAGCAGAGAATGACTGGATTGACAAGTGTCTGTTGAAATCAAAGGATATTCAGGCTAAGCGTATGTTGGGGATTGCCAAATTTTATAACCGCATCGGGCGGACTGCTCCGGCAGAGCGTTATCTCAATGACATTCTGCTGAAGTACCCGGATTCAAAATCTGCGGACAAGTCTGAGGAAATATTAACGGAAATCGATAAATCTTATGTGCCGGAAGGTTTTCGACCGGAACTGAAAAGCCGTTTGCAAAGTTATTCTGTTATTCCGATACCGGCTGAACCTTCCAATATTATTCAGGTTCCTGAAAACAGCGGCAACCGTTTACTGCTGCCGATGAAAGATACAGGAATCAAACAGAAGAAAAACACCAACTGGTGGGAATTTGAATGATTAACAAAACCCTGAAAATATTTGTAATGGCGGCTTGTGTAATCAGCCTGACTCTAATCAGCGGCTGTGGCTATAAAGTCGGTTCTATAATGCATCCGCAGGTAAAAAGCATTGCTGTTGCGCCGGTTATCAATGATACTATTTCATACAACCTGGCAGCGGTTATGAGGAATCGCCTTACCGAGGCTATCATGCGTGACGGTTCACTGAAAGTTAAGAACCTGCGGGAGGCAGATTGTATTCTGTATGCCAGAATTGTTGAGATTAATTATGTTGAAACTACGCCCGCGACCTATGATAACCAGGTTACTTACCGCCCTGCCGAATGGCGTGTCTGGATGAAAGTAGAATTTTCGGTTATTATTCCAGGTAAAAAAGAACCGCTTATTAAAAAGCGGACTATCGAGGCTTCAACTCTGTTCCAGATACAGGCCGACCTGTTTGTAAACCGTAACCGTGCCAACCGTCAGGTGTGCTGGAAGGCTTCGCGTCTGGTAACTCAGATGATTACAGAAGGCTGGTAAATTTCAGCTGGTGGTAATAATCTTCTATGTAACTGTCCTTGGGACTTGGGGCTGATGCAGCCCCTTGGTCAAAATTATTCATGCACAAGCTGAATCCACAAAGTCAACTTCAAGTTAAATCAGGTTCTCTGCCGCGTAGTTAACTGCATTGCGGAAGAAAACTACACCTTCACCTTCCTCCGGCAGAGTGCCCTGTATTTTCTCGGTTGTCCAGGTGGGAGAGTTATAAGGAGACAGAAACGCTTCAGGGTGTGGCATCAAGCCGAAGATCCGCCCGGTTTCATCACAGATTCCTGCAATTGAGTCAATTGAGCCATTAGGGTTTGCCGGAAATTCGTCAGCGATAGAGCCGTCACTGTCAGCGTATTGCAGTACAGTAAGGTTTCTGCCCTTAATTTTTTCCATAATGTCCGCATTGGCTACAAACTTGCCTTCGCCGTGACGGATAGGCAGTTTGATTAAATCAATACCTTTTGTAAAAACACAGGGCGAGTCGGGGTTGGCTTTTAAATAGATCCAGTCATCACGGAATACTCCGCTGTCATTGTGGGCCAGGGCGGCTTCCTGCTCAAAATAGTTGCCATCAACTGCCGGCGCAAGTCCAAGTCTGGTCAGGGTTTGGAAGCCGTTGCAGATGCCGATAATAAGCTTGCCGTCGGCAACAAACTTTTCAAGCTGATCGCGAAGTCTGGCTTTGACACGGTTGGCAAAGACAGTGCCGGCGCCAAGGTGGTCACCAAAAGAAAACCCGCCAATAAATGCCAGGATTTGAAATTCATCAAGTTTGCGTTTTTTGTCGAGCAGGTCATTAAGATGCACTAATTCAGGCGAAGCACCGCAAAGTTTGAAGGCGGCTGCCGTCTCCTTTTCACAATTCAGCCCGAAACCGGTTATTACCAGAACTTTTACGTCAGCTTTATTCATTATGTTCCCTAGTGTACTTATAGTTAGTTGATCATCTAAACAAATTATAGCAAAAACCTGTAAATTCAACTCCGATAACAAAAATATCCAGGCGTACTCGGAGCGTTTGCAAGCTGTTATATACAAAGGCAGGACCCGTTGCTCAGGAGAGATGAGCAGCAGAAAAAATCCCCCGGAAAGTATATCCGGGGGAGGATGCTTGCTGGTCTGTGAAAATTATAACAGTTCAGCTGCGAGGGCGGCCAGTTGACTGCGCTCACTTTTCAGCAGTGACATATGCCCATGCAAGGTTTGCTGTTTCATTCGCTCAACCGTATATGTAAGTCCGTTGCTTGATGCATCCAGATAAGGATTGTCGATCTGGTTAGGGTCACCAGTCAGCACCATTTTAGTATCTTCACCGGCCCGGCTGATGATTGTTTTGACTTCATGTGGAGTCAGGTTCTGCGCTTCGTCAACAATCACAAACTGTCGGGGCAGGCTGCGTCCGCGAATATAGGTTATAGCCTCAAGCTCAATTTTATGATTTCCAATCAGGTCATCAGTTTTCTTGCTTGAGACCTGCTCCAGGTTTCTTGAATGCATCAAATAGTCAAGATTATCGAATATCGGCTGCATCCAGCTGCTGAGCTTTTCTTCCTTATCGCCCGGCAGAAAGCCGATGTCGTTGCCCAGAGGGACAATCGGCCTTGAAACCAGTATTTTCTCATAAGCTTTCTGGTGAAGCACCAGCTCCAGAGCTGCGGCAAGGGCCAGCAATGTCTTTCCAGTGCCGGCCTGTCCTACCAGGGTCACCAGCTGAACCGCAGGATCAAGCAGCAGATCAAGCGCCATACGCTGCTCCTTGTTGCGCGGGGTGATGTTAAACACTTTGGGTTCAGATTTAGCATCAAGCAGGAAAAGTTCTTTGCCTTTTTTTCTGGCAATCGCTGTTTTTTTGGGATTGTCATCGGCCTGCAGGATAACAAATTCATTGGGACACATCGGGAAGCTGTCACCTTCAAGGCGTTTCTGCTGGTAAATTTCACTAATGAGACTGTGTGGAACAATTGCGGTCTGAAAGCCTTCAAAGAGTCGGTCAAAATCAATTTTCTCCCGTTCGAAGTCCATTACCTTGATGCCCAGGGCATCAGCTTTCAGGCGCAAGTTGATATCCTTGCTGATAAAAACGACATTCTCGATTTTACGGTGCAGGTAAAGGGCAACCCGCAAGATGCGGTTATCAGCTGATTCCATGCTCAAAACAGAATCAAATATTTTTTTCATTTCATCGGAAAATTTACCATTGGCCTCATAAGTGGAGACGATTGCAAGGTCACCGGTTGCTACCGGACTGGCAAAACTTAAAGAAACACCTTCTCCCAGGTGCCCTTTTTCTCTTAAAACATCAAGCGTTCGAATGACTTGCCGAGCGTTGCGTCCCAGTTCATCCTGGTACTTTTTGAACTTGTCAAGTTCCTCGATGACTGCCATCGGCAGTACAACATTATTGTCCTTAAAAGATTCAATGCTTTGTGCGCTGTGCAGCAGAACATTGGTATCCAGGACAAAGGTTTTCTTGGGCATAAAGACCCTCCGTTGTGGATTTTTTGCCGTTCATCAGGTTGGATTTTGAGTAAGTTCCTCATATAAATAATTGTATCATGGATGCAGTGAAAATTCAACAAAAAACTGACGGTAAGAAGACGGTATTTTCTTTTTTGAGAATTACAGTGTTTGAAGCTGCTTAATTTTCAACATCTTAGGTGTGGTCATGAGAATAATAATTTTTACTGATATTAATAAACTCCTGATCAAAGCGGGATACTGCAGTTTTCCACAGGAAGGTTCTGGCAATAAACCGCGGAGAACATGGGCAGGACTCAAAAAACTTTTTCTCTTTAAATTCAGTGCACAGTTCAATGAGTCTGGCACTTAAGTTCTCGACACTTCCATCATAGAAGAAAAATTTTCTTTCGGGGTACTTATTTAGCCCAAATACTTCAGGATAAGCAAGGCGTTCAGGAACCAGCGGACAAACGCCGGCGGCAGCTGCTTCCAGTACACTGATTCCAAAAAACTCATGAATAGCAGTAGAGACAATTATATCGGCGGCAGCCAGCGCCTGAAGGTAATCTTCTCTGGCAGGCAGGTAGCCCCAGTTTTCTATTTCCTGTTCAAATTCCTGGTGCGCTCTTTTAAAACAATTCGGGACTTGCTTGGTTTGTTCACCCACTACACTGAGTCTGAATTCTATTCCGTGCTGTTTTAAAAGGCGAAGCGCGCGAAAAAAGTCCGTTGGGTTCTTGTCGTGTTCCCAGCGGGCAGCCCAGATAATGTGTGGAATTTTAGAACGGTTGCTCCGGGCCAATACCGGGGGCGGCTTGATTCCTATGGGAAAAATTTCTGATTTCCTGCTGATGATGTCGATTTGCGGGATCGGTTGATAATCCGGCATCCCGGCAAAAAATTCCGGCAGGTTATTAATAAATGTACTGCGATTATATTCAGAATTAAACCAGACCACGTCAGCGGCCAGGGCCGCCTTAAAATTTACCAGTACGGTATGCTGATCACGCTTCTTAGGATCATGAACTGGATAGATGAGCTGATTTTCATGAAAGTATACTATAGTTGGCAGCAGCCTTAACCTGGCAGGAGCAAGCCCGATGAATTCAGGAAGGTTCAGCATTGAAGTACAGAATATCAAATCAAATTTTTTATCAGCATATTCCGGTTTTTGGAGTGCTCTGGCAAAGTAGATAGCCGAGTGTCTGGTTCTCCAGCGCCAGAACTGGTCAGGCAGCCCGATGATGGTGAAATCATGGCATGAACAGCCAGCCAGCTGATCGAGAAATGCCCGATGACTGCCGCCGTAAAACGGCTCCAGTGCCAGAATATGTAATTTTTTGTCTGAACCTGCCATATGCGTATCCGGTTTAGATTGGTTGAAAATGACTCCCACTTGTGAAGTCAGCATACAAAGCACCTGCAGCGTAAGTAAATCAGATTTTTTCCTTGATCGGAATTGAGACTCTGAACGTCGTTCCCTTGTCGGGTTCAGAGTCACATTCAAGCATGCCGCCATATTTACGAACGCATTCTGAGCAAAAATGCAGCCCGATTCCACGACTGCTGGTATTTTTCTCTGTTTTGGTAGAAAAACCGAAACGGAAAACTTTGTTTTTGATATCTTCCGGCATTCCGGGGCCATTGTCTTTAATCTCTGTTACGGCAAAAGATTTCGAACCTTTTTTCTCGGTTTTCAGGCTGATTTCCAGCTGATATTTCTTGTCCTTGCTGTTTTCAGCACTCATTGCCTCAGCTGCATTTTTGATTATGTTGATAAAGACCTGAGTCAGCATTGATGGGTCAACCAGTACTTCATTGACATTGTGGTCAAGATCGGTTTTTATTTTGTAGCCGCGCTTGTTGAAAGATTCATCAAAAATAATCACTGATGATTCAATGATACTTGAAATCACAGTCATATTTTCAGTTCCCAGCTCTCCTACAAACCGCTGTTGCAGTTCAATGATTTCGCTGATGTGAAAAAGTTTGTCTGACAGTGAATTAAGCATCTTACTGCTGTCTTCGGTGTTGCTGCCCATTACTTTCAGCAGTTCCTCACAAATGTTAAGATACTGTTTTCCGGCCGGGTCTTCTTTTAGAAACTTTTCCAGAGTTCCGGCCTTCAGTTCCTGTCGCATGCGGGGAATAATTTCCTCAACAATCAGGGTTTCCGGGCGCTCTTCTTTTTTGATGTTGAGTTTTTGCAGCAGGCCGTTAACGGTAAGTTTTGCAATTGTTACAGCATTGCCGATATTATGTATAATTCCGCTGGAGACCTGCATCATTCCCTCTTCACGGGCAGATTGCAGCTGCTGCTCATATTCCTGACGTTTTCGAAAATCCTTAATGACTTCCAGGCAGAGGGAAGCTATTTCCGCCAGGCGAATGAGATACAGGCCGTCATTTGAACACAGGCGATGAACATCAAAATCGTCTTTTGAAGTTACAATAATGCAACCGTAAACTTGATCGCTGAGCATGATAGGGGCAATCAAAGTACGGGCAGCCTCACGCACAAACCTTTCAGGAAACCAGACCGGAGCCTCATTTTCAAAAAATACAAAGCCATTGTCGCCGCAGGCTTTTTTTAGCTGATCAGCATTGAATCTGGTCTTAAAACCGCGGATGAATTCAGTATGGCGCTTTTCGTGGGCCAGTAATTGAGCTTCTATCTGGGGAGTAACTTCTTTTAATGGGGGAAAGGTGCCGGAAACGGCACAGCCGTAAAAATAATTATCATCGCCGCACAGCAGCAGACTGCCGCCGCTCGCTTTCATGGAACGGATAGTATATTTGATAAAATAAGGGAGGAATTCCTTTTCTTTTTCCTTGGATGCGATAACCTCACGCGAGAGCCTTAAAATATCAGCAGTAGCATTACGCTCCTTGGAAATTCCTTTACGAAGGCTTTTGCTGACTCTGGCTGTAACAATTATCTTCGTCCGCTGTAAAATTACCATAACCGCCAGCCCTGTTGCCAGAACAATAAGGATTATGTTCAAGACCATACCAATACCCCTTTGCTGTTATTATGTGTGGATCAGTTCGCCGGCATTATAGCTGCTGCGTACCATTGGAGCACTGGCAACAAATTCAAATCCGGCATTGCGGGCGAATTCCGCCCACTCTTCGAACTTTTCAGGTTCTACATACCTCGCCAGCGGCCAATGCTTTTTAGAAGGTGGTAAATACTGTCCGATGGTTAAAATGGTGACGCCGCTTTTCCGTAAGTCCAGCAGAGTTTCCTTAACTTCCTCGTCAGTCTCACCCAAACCGACCATGAGACCTGACTTTACCGGAATTTTGCCTCCGGTCATATCATAAGCCATTCTGAGGAAACGCAGCGAACGGTCATAAGTGGCTTTACTGCGGATGTCACCAGCAAGTCTTCTGACAGTCTCGACATTGTGGTTGAATACGGTTGGGCCGGCTTCAAGAACAGTTCTCAATGCTTCCGGGTCTGCGTTGAAATCCGGTGTTAATACCTCAATTCCAGCTTCCGGAAGTCTGGCATGGACAGCTTTTATAACCGCGGCAAATTGACCGGCCCCTCCGTCCGGTAAATCATCGCGCGTGACACTGGTAATAACAACATATTTAAGCTTCATTCTGGCGGCAGCTTCAGCTACATGTTCCGGTTCTTCAGGATCAGGAGGGGTTGGCGTGGCCTGGTGATTTACCGCGCAGAATTTGCAATTTCTAGTGCACTGATCGCCAAGTATCATAAAAGTGGCAGTGCCGCGATGCCAGCATTCATTGAGATTCGGGCACTGAGCGCTGGAGCAGACAGTGTGTAACTCCAGATCTTTTAGGATGCCGGCGACTTCTTTGCGCCCCTCGCCGCAGCTTACTTTAACTCTTATCCACGGTGGAAGTTTGGGCCGGTGAAGCTTACTTTTACAACTTTTATTATTATCCATGGGACAACGCTCCGCCTGATCCGCTGTTCGGGACTGGTTGTTTAATGCTGTCGCCAACAAGTTGCCTTTTTCTGACGACAGCAAATATCAGCAAGCGGAGACGATCAGGCTGACGTTAGAGCCTCCGAATGCAAAACTGTTACTCAGCGCGTGTTTGATCCGGACATTACGCGTTTCGGTTACGAAATCAGCCCAGTGAAATTCTTCTTCCGGATTTTCGAGATTTAATGAAGGGCTGATAAAGCTGTTTTCTATCATAATGGATGTAAATATAATCTCGACAGCTCCGGTTGCACCTATCATGTGCCCGGTTTGAGATTTGGTACTGTTAATGGCAATGTTGTCACCAAAAACTTCCTTTACTGCCTCCATTTCAACCGGGTCGCCTACCGGGGTTGCAGTGCCATGAGTGTTAAGATAAGCCACGTCACCCGGCTTGAGCCCGGCTGCTTTTACTGCGCAGCGCATTATATCAGCACTTGATTTCGCGTCTGGAACCACCATGTCAGTAGCGTTGCTGTTAGCACAGAATCCGGTTATTCTGGAAAATGGTGTCACTCCACGGCGCTTTACGCTGGCTTCTGATTCAAGAATCATATAGCCGGCACCTTCTGCAAGCACGAATCCGTCACGATCGCGATCAAATGGGCGACTGGCCTTTTCCGGACAGGAGTTGTATTTTTTGGATAATGCCCTTATTGCTGTAAACCCGAGGGCCTGAACCCAGTCAGTTTGTTCAGCACCGCCGCAGACCACAATGTCGTATTCACCGGAGGCAATCAGTCTGGCACCCATCATCACCGAACTGGCACTGCTGGCGCAGGCCGCACTGATGTCATAGCTTTCACCAGTGAAGCCGAACAGCAGTGAAAGATTTGACACTGCAGAGGACGGCATAACTCTGGGCACTATGCATGGATTAATTTTGCGCAGGTTATGACTATCAGCATACGCTGCGGTGTTTTGATAAATTTCAAGATAATTGCTGCCGGCAACACCCCCAATTACAGCAACGCGCAAACTGGGAATTTCTTCAAGTGAAATACCAGCTTCGTTAAGTGCTTCATAAACGGCATTGGCAGACATTATTGCGTTTGCAGGAGCAAATCTCAGGCGCTTGCGGTCCAGCAGCGGACAGGTAATTTCCCTGTCAGCAATGCCGCCCACCTGGCTTTTAAGATTGTATTCAGCCCATTCTTTAACAAAGGTGATGCCGGAGCGACCTTCGTAAAGAGCAGCTTTATTTACTTCTATACCGTTTCCCAAAGGGGTGACTAAACCGCGTCCGGTAATGAAAACTTCATTCATCTGAGAAAATCCTATGTCTCCATTGTCCTCTTAAAAAATATTTTTAATTTCGAATAAATATAACAACCTTTGAAGCAATTTCTATTACGTTTTACTAAAATTAACAGAAATATCTACTTAAAATAGTTTAATGATATTTACGGGGCTATTTGCTAAGCTTAAAGAGGGGAATTATATTTATGTCCAGATAATCTATTTTATCAGTTTATTAAGCAAAAATATTATTAATTTCAGGATGACGTGCCTTTAAAAAATTATGAAGCTTCTTCAAGTAAAAAACCTGTCCATAGATTTCAAGGATTCCGGTAAATGGCTGCCGGTTGTCAGCGATGTCAATTTTGATCTTGAACAGGGAGAAATACTGGCAATTGTCGGAGAAAGCGGCTGCGGTAAAAGTGTAACCTGCATGTCGCTGACAAAACTGCTGCCGGTTCCACCGGCCCGCTACCGCTCAGGAGAAATTGAGTTCCGTCACCGCAGGCAGGTTTGTGATCCATTGCGGCTGTCGCGTCGTCGCCTGCGTGAAATCCGGGGAGGCGGTATCGCATATATATTTCAGGAACCTTCGGTTTCCCTTAATCCGGTTTACCGGGTTGGTGACCAGATAGCTGAAGCAATAGAGCTGCACCGGCCGGAAATAGATGATGTTGAAGCTGAAGTTATTAACCAGTTGCGGCAAGTGGGTATTCCTGCACCAGAGTCGCGGATCAACTGTTATCCGCACGAACTGTCCGGGGGCATGCAGCAGCGAATTATGATTGCCATGGCGCTGGCCTGTAACCCGGAACTGTTGATTGCTGATGAACCGACTACCGCTCTGGATGTCACTATTCAGGCACAGATTCTTGAACTGCTGACTGATCTCAGGGATAAACGCGATATGTCAATAGTTCTGGTTACCCACAACCTCGGGATTGTTTCTGAGATGGCTGACCGGGTTGTCATAATGTATGCTGGACACACGGTTGAAGCCGGCAGAACCGATGAGGTTATCAGTAAGCCATCTCATCCTTATACCAGGGCGCTGCTGAAGGCTGTTCCCAGGCTGGGCTGTGAGGATAAGCGTTTACAGACTATATCAGGTAATGTCCCGACCCCCGCCAACTTTCCGCAAGGCTGCCGTTTCTTTGGACGTTGCGAGCACTGTGCCTCGCTTTCAGAAGAGGAGCAGAAACTTTGTGCTGAAAAAACTCCGGAATGGACGGACATCGGAAGTGGACATTTCTGCCGTTGCTGGTACAGGTTATAGCATTGGAGGAAGGCTCAAATGAACAAATCGCTGTTGCCTTTGATTATTGTATTGGGCATTATTGTGACAGCTACCGCTGTACTGGTAAATATTCGTGATGCCAGAACAAATGCGACAGGCGATTTCTCTTCGGCCCCGACTTCAATGAGCTTGAGCCCTTATACTCAGGCACAGACTGTACCTTTGAAATTTAAAAAAACTGATGAAGAAATCAGATATCAGGTAAATCGCATTATGCTGCAGGCATACAATGCCCTTGAAAGAGGCGATATTGATCAGGCAGCCAGCCAGGTCAAGACCATCCTGGTATTTGAGCCTGATAATTATGATGCGCTGAGTCTTCTGGGCAGGATTTATTATATTCGACACGAATTTAAATCAGCCGAATCGATATATCGTCGACTGATGGTTATTAATTCAAAAGACCCTGCAGTCAGGAACAATCTCGGACAGACTCTGCTGAAACAGCAGAAATACAAGCAGGCGGTAAATGAGTTGAAGGCAGCTTTTAAATTTAAGCCTGATTCAGGGATTATTTCAGTAAATCTGGCCGGGGCGCTTTCCAGAGAAGGGAACAGCAGACTCTCGTTGATGTACTTTCAAAAAGCATATAAACTTATGGGCGACCGTATACTGACCGTGGCACACACGCCTGACCTGGACCCGGTGCGCAATAAGCCGGCATTCAGAAAAATTATAGCTGAAGCTCGTGCGGAAATGTTGCGCAAGTCCATGGACTCCAAAGAGAAAACAGTCAGAAATCAAAAAGCAACCAATTCAGGAACTTATGAGCAAAATAAAAATACTACCGGAGCAGTTGAGCAATAGAATTGCCGCTGGTGAGGTTATCGAGCGTCCGGCTTCCGTAGTCAAGGAGTTAGCGGAAAATGCCATAGACGCAGGAGCATCCAGCCTGCTTATTGAAATCGAAAATGCCGGCAGAAAGTTGATTGCCGTCACTGATAACGGTTCCGGCATGGATCAGGATGATGCTCTGCTGTGTCTGGAGGCACATGCTACCAGCAAAATATACAAAGCTGAAGATATAGATAATATTAAAACTCTGGGCTTTCGTGGAGAGGCAGTGCCAAGCATAGCCTCCGTGTCAAGGTTCTGCCTGAAAACCAGACTTCAGGATCAACTGGAGGGATTTGAAGTTAACGTAAGGGGCGGCAGAATTATTGAATCCCGCCCTGCCGGCTGTGCTCCTGGAACCCGGATAGAGGTCAGGGATATATTCTTCAACGTTCCGGCCCGCAAGAAATTTATGCGCACCAATGCAACGGAGGAAAGGCATATTCAGGAAACGGTTTACATGCTCAGTTTGCCACATCCTGAAATTCAGTTTGAACTGATTATTGACGGGCGGCGAATTTTTTCTTCACCTGCACATCAGGACTTACTGCCGAGGCTGAAGACTCTGTTCGGAAAACAGTATTCTGAAAATATGCTGGAGGTTGACTGCAGCCTCGATGGAGTTGATGTAAAAGGATTTGTAGCCAGACATGGACTTACCCGCAATAACCGGCGGGAACAGCGGACTTTTGTCAACGGACGTCCGGTGGAGGCATTGCCGGTTTTTCGCGGAATCCGCGACGGGTTTGACGGTATGGTGGAAAAAGGACGCTTTCCTCCCTGTGTACTGTTTGTTGACTTGGACCCGCATGAGGTCGACGTTAATGTCCACCCGGCCAAGCGGGAGATTCGTTTGAAGCACGATTACAAAGTGACCCGGGCTGTCGCTGCGGCGGTACGCAATGCTTTGCGGCAAGCTCCCGCTCCAGCAGTAACTGTTGATTCAACTTTGCCATTGCGTTCTATTTTAAATGGTGCACAGATTGATTACCAGCCGGCAGATGCTGAGCAGGACACCCTGGATTTTACCATTAATGTTCCGACTGAAGGGCAGTCTGTTATTAAAAATTCTTCAGGCAATAACAGAACCTTTGTGCCGAAGGAGTTTGAGTCGCCTGCTGCCAGGGACCTTAAGTTGGCTGCTTCTGCAGGAAAGGTTGAGATAGAGGAACCGGATGAACCTGAAGAGCTGTCAGTAGTAAGAGAAGTTCCGGATTCCGGGCATCAGAAAATAGAGTATGATACTTCGACTGCAGCTGCCAGCCAGACAATCAAGGAGGTCGAAGAGAATACAGGGCATGTCAGTTTCCCGGGTGGAGAAGCTTTGAAGATACTTGGTTTTATTGACGCAACTTATATTCTGGCTTCTGGAGAAGACGGGCTGATAATTATTGATCAGCATGCTGCTCACGAGCGAGTCATGTTTGAAAAAATGCTTAAGGGCAGCACTGAGGAGCCGGCACAGCGCCTGCTGCTGCCTGTTACTCTTGAATTTACCCGGGCTGAGGCAGCTTTCATTGAGAAAAATAAAGCACTGCTGGCACAACTGGGTTTTGAGATCGAGCCGCTCAGCAGTAATACCGTGATGCTGAATTCCATTCCGGCGTCACTGCGGCAGGAGAACTGCGGCGGCCTGGTCCGCGACCTGCTCGCAAACCTGCTTGATGAAGGGCGTGCCGGTAAGACCGGCATCGAAAACGTGGCCCGGGCCGCCTGCAAGGCAGCGGTGAAGGCACATGATCATCTTTCACTGCATGAGGCAAGAAGTCTTTTGCGGCAGATGGCGGAATGTGATATGCCTTTTTCCTGTCCCCATGGACGGCCGACAATTATAAGCATTACCCTGTCTGAACTGGAAAAACGTTTTGGTCGCCGTTGATTCATAAGAATTCCGGCTTGATTTCAGATCCGGAAAAATGCTCTGGCCAGTGCCGGACCTCGACAGGCCCGCTCCGGCCGATTATAACTTCAATAAGGTCAAAACGATAGATTACTTCAGGCCGGTTGATATGGCGTAAGTAATTCATGGCGGCTTTGTGAATGCGTCTTTTCTGTTTGAAGCGCAGTCCTGCCGCTGGTCGTGAACGAGTGGAGAGACGGCGCGTCTTTACCTCTACAAATGTAAGGATTTCCCCATCCCTGGTAATGATGTCGATTTCGCCGGCCTTCACTTTATAGTTACGGCACAGCAGGTCAAGGTGTTTGCTGCGCAAGAGCCGGACAGCGATATTTTCCCCGGTCCTGCCGAGACGCAGGTGCCTGGCTCTTGCCGCTTTAAAATTCATCGATTTTACTCCTCATCACCGCCCAGTGTGAAGTGTACAAATACCAGTACAACCAATGAAATTGCCGATATCCACAGTGCTGGATTGGATACGTTGAGGTATTCAGTGATCGGTTCATGGGCGTTCAACGGTTCTGACCAGTTGTAAATCGAGTTTGAAAGCCAGCCTGAAATAACCTTTACAAACGGTACTGCCAGCAGCATGCCGATGATTGTCCAGAGGGCATAAACCCGCCCTGAGGCCAGCGAAGCAATGGCTGTAATGGGTACCCGGCAGCAGAAAGCCAGTCCCAGTCCGGTGATGATACCCCCAATCAGCGATGCCCAGAAGTAACCAGGGCGTATTTTGAGGTGGACAAGGTCTACATTGTAGGCAAAAAAGAATAATGTCGCACCGACAGCCAGTGAGAACAGCAGAGTTTTTATCAGTCTGCCGTCTTTTAAAAGCAGCATGTTTAACGTGGTTTTGCGCCAGGCGAGATCTGATTTTACCAGCAGAAAGCCGAAAGCCATTCCAACAAGAATAGACGCGGCAAGACGATAATTTCCACTTAAAGCTAAAGGTTCCATGATAATTACTCCTCGTCTGTGCCTTCACGGCGGCGTTCAAGCATTATTGCGGTGCCCGAGGCAACTACAAAGCAGGAGATGATAAACACCCATGCCCCGCCTGAGAGCTGAATTGCAGCAGCCCACTGCCCCAGAAAAGAATCACCGGCCAACTGCAGTCCGAGCATTACCAGAAAACCGCCGCCGACGCCACAGGCAATCGTTTTGGCTGCTTTGGCTAAAATGCCGCTTTCGCCTTCCTGAAAGAAACGCATCTTCCAGTTGCCGCTGATAATAGCAGCGCCAAGTCCGCCGATAAATATGCCCAGCAGAAAACCGGTCTGCCAGTCCAGCGGGGGCGGATTTTCCACCATTTGATCTTCAACCGCGCTTTTGCAGTATTCAGAAATAACAACCATCCCGTCGCTCATGCCGATCGTGTCGTCAAACAGATATAAGCAGAACACTATCAGCAGGGCCAACAGCGTCCCGTTAATATAAAACGACCATTTTCCCGTAAGTAATTTCATGATAATACCTTAATTCCCGCAACAGGCGTCATGAGGCATTTTCAGCCGGACGACTCTCGCTGATTAATAATTTTCTCCTCGGCAAACTGCCGATTTTTGCTTAATAACAATGCAGCTAAAATAGCTGTTATTTTTGTAAATGCAAAGTTATGCCTGAGCGAGTCCTGAGGCGACATTGTTTTAACAACTGTATTTCAAATCATTTTTCAAGGTATAAAAAAGCGCAAAAAGCATAGCCTTCTGCGCTGAGGAACCATCTATTACTTACGTCTGCGCCTGACTGGAATATGGGCGCATTGGCCGTGGACCGCATGAGCCGCTTCCATCATGGCTTCGCCGAGTGTCGGGTGAGCATGAATAGCCCTGCCAAGTTCGCTGGCAGTAACTTCCATCAGCATGGCCGGACCGGCTTCTGCGATCAGGTCGGTTGCATGGGGGCCAATGATGTGAACTCCGAGAACCTTATCAGTATTTTTGTCGGCAATAATTTTGACAAAACCGTCAGTTTCATTAATTGCCATGGCTTTTCCCAGAGCGGCAAATGGAAATTTACCTGTATTGGTTTCAATTTCCTGTTCTTTACACTGTTCTGTGGTCAGACCCAAGGTGCCGATTTCCGGATTGGTAAAAATGCATCCAGGTACGAGGTCATAGCTGAATTCACTGCGTTCACCGGCAATATTATCAACTGCGCACTCCGCCATGGCACTGGCAAGGTGGGCCAGCCAGATCTTGCCGGCGATATCGCCGATGGCGTAAATGCCGGGAACATTGGTCCTGCATTTACTGTCGACTGGAATCCAGCCGCGATCATCAGTTTCAACGCCGCATGCGGATAGATTGAGATTGTTTGAAACAGCTTTGCGCCCGATTGAAACCAGCAGGTAGTCAGCTTCAAGGGTCTCATCACCGACTTTGCCTGACACCCCTTTGGCTGTTGCCTGAATTTCACTCATTGGAGTTCCAGTCAGTATCTTGATGCCTGCTTTTTTCATGCGCATAGCCAGTACTCTGCCCACTTCTTTGTCAACATTGGGCAGGATATTGGGCAACATCTCGAAAACTGTTACTTCAGTGCCGAGTTCAGCAAACAGGCAGGCAAATTCACAGCCGATCACGCCGCCGCCAAGAACCAGCAGGCTTGCGGGAATTTCGGAAATTGACAGAAGTTCTGTCGAAGTCAAAATGCGTGGGGATTCAGGAATAAAACCAGGTACCAGTGATTCAGAGCCACTGGCGATGATGAAATTGGTTGCCGTAATTTTGCTGCCGTCGTCCTCGCCGCCGTTAATGCCGACGTTTTGCCTGTCAAGGAAAGAGGCAGTACCGTTGAAAACTTTGACGCCCGCAGCCTGAAGCAGCTGGCCGATCCCTTTACGCAGCTTGGTGATTACTTCATCCTTGCGTTCGAGCATTCGGTTCCAGTCAGGTTTTATTTCTCCACTGATGTCAACTCCGAAATCCGCAGCATGGCGCGCTTTGTGCAGAACTTCAACTCCAGCAATCAGGGTTTTTGTGGGGATGCAGCCGATATTCAGGCAGGTGCCGCCGAAATGTTCTTTTTCAATCAGGGCTACACTCATGCCTTTCTGTCCGGCCCGGATTGCAGCGACATAACCTCCTGGGCCGGCTCCAATTACGCAAACGTCAAATTTTTCCATGTTGATTCCCTTAAAATTTAAAGGTTTAAGCTACGCTCTCTCATTACACATAAACCGTGTTGAGAGGAACTTTGCCTCTCAAATCCCCTTTGCCGGCGGCCCAAAAAGGCCATAAACTTCGAACCCTCAGGTAATCTAATGCTTAAGCAGCAATATACAACCGGTTTCTTAACGGCTTTATGTCAAAAATGAAAGGAAATCAATTCGTTGAAATGCAAAAGGATAAAAGCCGTCACTCCGGTGAGTAAAACCATTAAAGTAATCAGGAACAGCAGCGGTATGAGGTTGCGGTTAATGAATAGAAAAGTCTTCTTCAGGGAACCGGCTTTTTCTGCAACTGTTGCATAACCTGACATAAAGGCAAAAAGATCGTCACGCATCTCGTTTATTGACTGGTAACGCTCCTGTGGGTCAAGGCTCATTGCCTTAAGGCAGATCGCTTCAAGCGCTGCTGGAACCGGACGGAACGAATTCTGAATTTCGCTGGGAGCTTCAATGTTGCCGGTAACAGTGTCATGCAGGATTTTTTTGACGTCGCGGCGGTTTGCCAGAGGGCTTTCAAAAGTCAGTATAGCATACAGAATTGAGCCCATGGCATAGATATCGGTACGGGCATCTTTAGAGTTGTTTCTGCCTGCGGCCTGTTCCGGGGCCATATAGCCGGGAGTACCTTTGGCTACACCGTCCAGTGTCATAAACTGGTTACTGGACTCCAGCTCTTCAGGGTTATCCTGCTTTTCAGAAATATTTTCATCTTTATCATCAGTAAATTTGGCCAGTCCCCAGTCCAGGACCAGTACTTCACCGTAGTCGCCGATGTGTATATTTTCCGGTTTCAAGTCAAGGTGAATAATATTCTTTGAATGGGCAAAAGCTACCGCATTGCAAACTTTTACAAAGACCCGAAGCAGTCGGGGCAGGCTGTTGTTTTCAAGTACTTCCTCGTCGCCGTTTTTAAGCTTGCTCAAAATCATTGACAAGGTACGGCCGCGCAGCAGCTTCATTGTAAAATACGGCGAGCCGGAACTGTCCACTCCAATATCGTGAATCGGTACAATATTTGGATGCTCAAGCCGGGCAGTAATTCTGGCTTCCCTGATGAAACGGGCAACATCTTCACGAGGCCGGTCATCGTAATCCGGAATAATTGCCATCGCTACACTGCGGGTAGTGTCGCGGTCTCTTACCTGCAGGATAGCTTTCATGCCGCCAAAACCGATGCTCCTGACAAATTTGTACTTGTCTTTGGGTTTGGTAGTGAGTTCGGGTATTTCGTTCTCGACCAGTTTGGAGGCTATTTCCTCGCGGTCTTCGAAGAGCGTCATAGTATGCATGACATTTTCTGAACCTGTGGAGTCAACTTCCAGGTCGCTGGCGGAAAGGTAGCTGTCCTGATCAAGCGTTCCTTCATCGAGTGAACTGCGTTGAATAAAGCTTTTATCCTTTTGTTTTTTGCTGCTGGTTTTCATGTTTGTCTCTCTCCTGCGAAAAAAAAAGCCGGCACATTTTAGCAGCCGGCTTTAGAATATATTATTTCGATTACAGTATCAGCTGGCTTTGGCTGCTGCTTTCCTGCTCTTTTTGAGAACAGGTTCACTCTCTCCCCGGACAACTTCCGCAGTAATTGTACATGAGGATACCTTGTCATCAGAGGGAACATTAAACATGATTTCAAGCATCAGTTCTTCCAGTAGTGAGCGCAGGCCGCGGGCACCGGTGCCTTTGTCAACTGCTTTTCTGGCCAGAGCGCGCAGCGCTTCGGGCTTGAAGACCAGTTTGACGTCCTCCATGGCCATCAGTTTCTGGTACTGCTTGATTAAAGCGTTTTGTGGTTCGGTCAGAATTTTGACCAGATCATCCTCATTGAGCTGAGTAAGATGTGAAAATACCGGCAGGCGACCTATAAATTCAGGAATGAGTCCGAACTTGATAAGGTCTTCCGGTTCGTACCTTACCAGCAGCTCCGGCTTGGCCTCAACTGATTCAACAACCTCTTTGTTTTTAGCGGTGTGCCTGGAGAAGCCCAGTACCTGCTTGCCCACCCGGCGCTGAATAATTTTTTCCAGACCGACAAAGGCTCCGCCGCAGATAAACAGAATGTTATCCGTGTTGACCTGCAGGTATTCCTGATGAGGGTGCTTGCGTCCACCTTTAGGCGGCACATTGGCAACAGTGCCTTCAAGTATTTTAAGCAGTGCCTGCTGTACCCCTTCGCCAGAGACGTCACGGGTAATAGAAACATTTTCAGTGCGCCTGGCCACTTTGTCGATTTCGTCAATATAAATGATGCCGATTTCAGCCTTGGCAATGTCGTAATCAGCAGCCTGCACCAGCCGCAATATTATATTCTCAACGTCTTCGCCGACATAGCCGGCTTCAGTAACAGTTGTAGCATCACATATGCAGAAGGGGACATCCAGCATTTTTGCGAGTGTGCTTGCCAGCAGGGTCTTGCCAGAGCCGGTCGGGCCGATCATCAGGACATTGCTTTTTTCAATTTCAACGTCCTCAAAACCAGCAGACTTGTCCGGGTGTTCAAGCTGAGACTGCAGCCGCTTGTAATGATTGTGCACGGCGACTGAAAGCACTTTTTTGGCGCGTTCCTGACCAATCACATAACTGTCAAGCATTTCTTTTATCGCCTGGGGTTTTGGAACCTCAAGCGCAGCAATTGCTCCTGCTGGAGAAAGCTCTTCGTCGTTTTCATGCCTGTTCTGGTCTTTGCGGTACAGGTCACTGCACAGCTGAACACAGTGACGGCAGATTGCAGAGCCGGTCGGGCTGGTAATCAGCTGGCCTATTCCTGCTTCGGAAGCTCCACGACCACAGAAAGAACAGAAAATATCTTTGGAGCCGCTTTTATTTTTATCTGACATAATTAAAAATCCCGTTTGATCCCGTTAGAGAACACTTATTCAATTACTTTATCAACAAGTCCGTACTTCATGGCCTCTTCTGCTGACATAAAGTAGTCCCTTTCAGTGTCCTGGCTTACTTTTTTCAGAGTTTTGCCGGTGTGGGATGAAATTATTTTGTTGAGTTTTGCCCGCAGGCGCAGTATCTCCTGAGCCTGAATGTCAATGTCCGCTGCCGTGCCCTGAGCACCGCCCCATGGCTGGTGAATCATAATTCGCGCATTGGGCAGAGCAAAACGTTTGCCCGGAGCTCCTGCGGCGAGCAGCACAGCTCCCATGCTGGCGGCCTGACCAAGGCAGTAGGTCTTGACATCACAAGACAGAATCTGCATGGTATCGTAAATAGCCAGCCCGGCAGTAATCGAGCCGCCCGGACTGTTTATATAAAGGTCAATGTCTTTCTTGGGGTCTTCTGACTGCAGGAACAGTAACTGAGCGACAATCAGGTTTGCTATATTGTCGTCTACTGGTGTTCCGAGCAGGATGATGCGGTCTTTAAGCAAGCGGGAATAAATATCATACCCGCGTTCACCGTTTCCGGTTTGCTCTACCACCATTGGTACCAGAACTGAGTTCTTCATAACTGTTGTATCCTTTCCTGCGTTGTACTTTATGTTGATTTAAGTATCAGGATAACTATAATGCCGTAATCTTACTCTTTCCAGTTGAAAACTCATGATTGAGTTTCCATAAAATGGAAATCTGCAAACTTACGGCATTAGAAATATTTAACTGCAGTCTCCTGCCTGGTTTTGGCTGGAGACTGTGTTGCAAGCGATTATTCAGCTTGGGCCGGAGCTTTTTTAGCAGCAGTTTTCTTTGCTGCCTTTTCAGCGATCTCGGCGTTATCCACGAGAAATTCAGAAACTTTTGCTGCCAGAATATCAAGGTGCATGTCCTCCATGCCACCAGATTTTTCAAGCATTGAACGGAATTCCTTTTCCTTATAGCCGTAATACTTGCTCATGTTTTTAATCTGTCCGTCAATTTCATGCTGCTCAACGTTGATATCTTCAGCCTTGGCTATTTTGCGCATGATGAACATCCGGCGCAGTTTATCAGCTGCATTTTTCTCAGCTTCTTTGCGGTGTTTTTCAAGATCCTTCTTGAAAGTTTCAGCATCCTCTTCGCTTTTTACCGAGGTCTGAGCAACGCGGCGCAGTTCTTTCTCGATTTCGCCTTCAAGAATACCGGGAGGCAGCGCAAAGTCTTCGACTTTCTTGGAAACAGCCTGATATACTTTGTCGGCAATTTCGCCGCGGCGCTTCATTTCTGCTTCCTGAGTCATGCCCTGAGTAAGAGTTTCAGTGAGCTTTTCAACGGATTCAAGCTGCATTTTTTCTGCCAGTTCCTCATCGCTCAGCGGCTTGCGGCGCTGTACGTTGAGAACGTTGACGGTGTAATTTACTTTTTTCCCTGCCAGTTCGGCATCGCGCCAGTCTTTAGGATAGCTGGCAGTGAAAGAATACTCTTTCCCATTTTCAGCGCCGGTGAGCGCCTTGATGGCTCCAGGAATCATTTCCGGTTCACTGAGCCACAGCCAGTTATCTTCAGCCTCAACCTGGCGCTTCAGGGCTGGTGACGCATCTTCCGGCAGTTCAAAGTCAGATGTGTAAGACACTTTAAGCATGTCTTCTTTTTCTGCAGGAGTGTCAATATCAGCGTATGCCGCGTACATGTTGCGGTAGTAGTCAACTCTTTCAGCAACAGCTGCAGGATCAAGAGCTACTGCGTCGACCTTGACTTTTACGCCTTTGTAATCACCGACTTCAAATTCAGGAGCCAGGTCGAACTTGAGTGAAAATTTGTAAGCGTCATCAATTTTGAGCTCGCCCTCTTCTGCAGGAACTCCGTATGAAACAATATCCATTGAATCATCAGCAGTTACCTTTTCAAAGGCGGCACTGTAAATACGGCGTTTCATTTCATCAATGACATCCTTGCCGTAGCGTTTCATCACCATCTGTCTGGGAGCTTTGCCCTTACGGAAACCCGGAATGACTACCATCCCTGAAATTTCACGTATAACTTTTTTAGCTTCCTCTTCAATAGTGTTTTTTTCGGCGGTAAAGTCAAACTTTTTCTGGCATGGAGCGACTTCTTCAGTATTCATCAGAAGCGCACTGCTGAGATCGTTCTTTGCCATATCCATGTCCTTCAATTTATTAATTATTATTTTTTAATCAAATTTCAATAAAACAAATAAGTTGCCGAATAAGCGGTCAACCGCGCATCAAAGCTTCCAGTTTTTTTTAATAAGCATTGAAAGCCTTTAATCTACATATATATTCATATTTTTCAATCATTGTTCAAAGAAATTTTTAAATAAGGCTGATGTGTATATACAGTTGAAAACACGGACTTTAAATTTTATTTGTTTAGCTTGAAAATATATACCTTTAGCATTATATTTCTTATTGTACATAAGTTAAACATTGCCTTTGCTTGCAAGTTGTTGTGTGCCAACATCTAGCGGGGTGTCAAAAAGATAAGGATCTTCATAATGTCCGGAAAACCGAAACTTATTGTTTTGTCTGAAAAACTGCGTGGAAAAAGTTTTGAGCTTGACAAAGATGTCGTATCGGTCGGGCGTACTGACAAGACAGACATTTGTATAAAAGATCCGACAATAAGTTCTCACCACTGTGATTTTGTCAGCAAGGACAATACTTATGTTTTAAAGGATAATGACAGCACAAACGGAACCCGGGTGAATAATGTTCCGGTTAAAGAGCAGGTACTGAAAAACTCTGATATTTTGCAGCTTGGAGGTGTTGAAATTCTTTTTGACAGCGACGATGGTACTACGACTTCAGTGACCAGGACTCATACCGGTATCGATCTTGACAGCACAGAGGTTGGGCTTTCAACCGTAAAGAATCTGGATAACCTTTCTCCTTTTAAAACGGATCGAGGCCGTGGCTCCTTCAGTCAGAAAATTCTTCTGGCCCTGGTAATCCTGCTGGTTCTGGCGATTATTATTTTGATCGGAGCGGTTGTGTGGATGGGTTTTAGTCAGGCTCCTGAGTCGGTTGCAGCAATTGTCCGCTCTTCCTCCTTGTAATATCCTTAATTAGGCGTATTGTTTAAAGCTAAGGGACTTTAATCTCTTTATAAAATCTCATCAAAATGGTTAAACAGGAGTTTTTTGCACTCATATGGATGATAATAAAAAGAAAACAGATCAGGAAAAGCCGCAGGACGAGCAGAGCCAGCAGAAAGGTAGCAATCAGCGTCCTGACCGTGACCCTGGATTAAATTTCCCCGGAGGCTTTTCTCCGAAACGGACTTCCAAGGCTGCGTTTGTGTGGTTTTTGATTTTTATAATTTTTGGCTTGCTGCTCATTTTTAAGCTCAATATGACCGGCAAGGTTGAAGAGTGGGATCAGAGTAAATTTGAAAAAGAACTGGTTGCCGGCAACGTTAAAACTGCCGAGGTCAGCTCTGAATCTGATCGTATTTTATATGTAGAAGGGACTTATCAACTTTCTGTTCAGGATGCGGCCGCAGTCAAGGGGCAGACTGGTGCACAGCCTGTAGGCAAGTACCGGAGCCGGGTGATTTACTCTACCCATCTGGATCAGCTGCTGCGTTCTACTGATCTTAAAGTAAAATCTAAAGATAACTGGTGGAGTCTGCTTATAACAATTCTTCCGGTCCTGCTGGTTGTCGGTTTACTGTACTTCCTGTTTTCAAGGCAGATGAAAATGGCCGGCCGCGGTGCGATGCAGTTTGGAAAAAGCCGCGCCAGAATGATTCTGCCCAGCGACCTGAAAGTCACCTTTGATGATATTGCCGGTGCTGATGAAGCCAAAGAGGAAACCAAGGAAATTATTGATTTCCTGAAAGATCCGCTGAAATTTCAGCTGGTCGGCGGCAGGATTCCCAAAGGGTGTCTTTTGATGGGAGCTCCGGGAACTGGTAAAACTCTGCTGGCCAAGGCGGTGGCCTGCGAGGCCAATGTGCCGTTTTTCTCCATAAGCGGTTCTGATTTTGTAGAAATGTTTGTCGGTGTAGGGGCCAGCCGGGTTCGTGATATGTTTGAGCAAGCCCGTAAAAATACTCCCTGCCTTATTTTTATTGATGAAATTGATGCCGTGGGGCGTTCCCGCTTCTCAGGAATGGGCGGCGGTCATGATGAGCGTGAGCAGACTTTGAATGCCATGCTGGTTGAGATGGATGGCCTTGAGTCCCGTTCCGGGGTAATTGTGCTGGCAGCAACAAACCGTCCGGATGTCCTTGACCCCGCGTTATTGCGTCCGGGGCGTTTTGACCGTCAGATTGTTCTAGATCTGCCGGATATCATTGGCAGGCGTAAAATATTTGATGTCCATACCAGAAATATTCGTATTGACGAATCTGTCAATCTTGACACGATTGCCAAGAGTACTCCCGGCTTGAGTGGTGCGGATATTGCCAATCTGTGTAATGAGGCCGCTTTACTGGCTGCACGTGATAACCGTGAAGCAGTTAACCAGCAGGATATGGAAGAGGCTCGTGACAAGGTTCGCTGGGGCCGTGAGCGCCGCAGTCGCCGGATAAGCGAGCGTGAACGCCGTCTTACCGCTTTCCATGAAGGCGGGCATACTCTGGTTGCGATGCACTGTAAGCATGCAACCCCGGTTCATAAAGTGACTATTATTCCACGGGGCAGAGCATATCTTGGCGCTACTCTCACTATGCCGGAAGAGGATGTTTATACCCAGAGCCAGAGCGAGTTGATTGACGAACTTGCGGTGCTGATGGGCGGCCGTGCTGCTGAGCAGCTGATTTTTAATGAAGTTACGACTGGAGCATCCAGCGATATTGAACGGGCCAGTCATATGGCCAGAATGATGGTTTGCCGCTTTGGCATGAACGATGTTATTGGCCCTATACAGTATGGCGAAACCCATGAACAGGTGCACGTCAGGGTTGATTCCCCGCCGCAGGATGCCTATAGCCAGGAGACAGCCCGCGAGATTGACATTGAAGTCAAGAAGCTGTTGATTGGTGCCAGTGAGCGTGCCAGAAATATATTGACTGAAAACGCTGAAGAGCTGGAGAAACTGGCCAAGGAGTTGCTGGAAAAAGAAACTCTCAGTGTCTCAGAAGTAAGAGAACTGCTTGGTATTCCGGAGCCAGAGGGCGAGGATCATTTGGGTTCAGATACGGTTGGTCCTGAAGCTCTGACTGGCGTTGATACCGCTGATCATGAGTCAATGGTGGAAACTGATACCGCCGGCGAGGAAGGTCTGGTTACTACTGATACTCAGCAGGGTTTTGTATCAACTGATACTGTCGGTGAGGATGAACTGTTTCAGGAAGGTCCGGCAAAAAAGCGTAAATCAATTATGGAAACTCAGGTTGATATTAAACTTTCCGACCTGAAAGATACCCGCAGAGATAAAAAAGATGATTCTGAAACCGAATAGCTTGATCAGCTGCCGGTTCTGATTTTTCCGTTTTCAAAAGTCCTGACAGGATAAACATCTGTTCTGTCAGGACTTTTTTTGTACTTTTGCAGCCAGAGGACTCAACTGCTCTGCGGTGACTGCGAGTACAGGTTCTGCTGTCAGTTCTGCGTGAAGTACGTTGGCCGAATATCATAGTTTTTAAATTATAATACTGCGCCTCCAGTGATTGAAGGCGCAGTATTTTGCCGGGTTGCGATTTTTAAGATTGTTATTGAGTAAATTTCTGGAATGCTTTTGTAAAGTCCCAGGTGTCTTGAATAATACCGCTCTCTTCAGCATTGGCATTGATGTTGCGCTCGGTCCCTTTATCACGATTTGCGGACCACATGCTCAGCAGGCTGATCGGGTTTTCTCTGCCGAATGCGGCGATTTCTTCTGCATCCTTGGGCCATACCACTTCCGACTGCGTGTAGTTCTGCCCTATCATTGGGGTGATGCCAATCATCTTCCAGATGTCTTCAGTAGTTTTTTCAGGATACAACGACTGGAGCTGAGTGTAAAGGCTTTTTGCGGATTCTATGCAGTAGTAGCCCATTTTATTTTCCGGGTCAGGCGCTGTTGAATCACCGAAGTTCATTGTCATTATATTTACATGGTCAACCCGGACGTTATTCTCAAGAGCGTTTTGCAGTACGTAAAGGCCTTCGTTGGTGAGTCCGGTCGGCAGAACTGGCAGGCAATAGGCAATTTTCAGATCCGGGTTGTTAGCCTGGAGTATTTTTAGTGCAGCATTGCGGTTTTTTATTGATGCCGTATGTTTGACCCAGATTCCCTCGACATCAAAATCTATCCAGGTAAGTTTATAAGTGTCGACAACTTTCTGGTAAATATCAGCCAGCTTTTGCGGGTCGGTCACGTTTACTGCCAGAGGGATGTTGTTTTCGCCGCCGAAAGATACAATAACGTCCCCTCCTGCAGAGCGAATAAAATTAATTTCATCAACATAGAAGTAAGTTTCGCCAAGAACCTTGTGGTAGGTTCCCCAGGAAGCCTCGTTATCACTATCAGAAACGATAAAGGCGAGAACAAAGTATTTTTGGCCGGTGGCTTCATAACAGTCCTTCAGGCTGAATGCAGGCCACTTGCAGGCGTCGACGTACGGAGCGAAAACCTGCTCAGGAAATCCTTTCCCGGCAATTGGTGGAGAAGGAGTGTTCCCGGTTACCTCCAGATTTATAATTCCTGGAGTCTGGTCTGCAGACTTGTTGATGACCATGCCGAAAGAAAATTCAGCGCCGGGCTCCAGGACTCCGCCGCCCTCGTAGTCAGGATTTGTAAAGGTTACCAGTGTGCCTTCGGTAGTTGATTCCGTTTTTTGATTTGCGACCGACCACAGGCTTGAGAGGCTTTGATTGCTGGGAACAACGAAAGAGCCTTGCCAGGAGGTAACTTTATGTTCAGTGTTGTTCTTGATGACAACGCTGACTTGATAGCCGGTGCTCCAGTCTGAAATAGTTGCATTGGTAGAAAGTGTTATTCCGCTTGCTTCAGTGATGCCAAGCAGGCTGAATACCAGGCAGGTTACTGTTAGGGTGAGGAGTTTTTTCATCCGTTTTTTCCTGTTTTGTAGTTTGAGGGTAATTGCCGATGGAAACTGCAGGCTGCTCATAACTGATGAGCAGTGCAAAACCGCTTTAGTATAATAGCTACTATATATTAGTTTAAAAAGCAAGCGTTCTAATTGTTTTATTGTGATATTTATTTAATTTTAAATTTATATAAAATTCTTTATTTTAAGGTTTTAGCAAGTTGTATTCAGAGTGTTTCTGGCGAGTTATATGAAAGGATATATGGGGTGTAATTGACTGTTGCTAAAGTACTTTAGTTATGTTTGTCTATTTAATTATGATGCTGGATTGAAGGCAGTTTTGTGCTCTGAAAGAGGTGATAGTTTAATACTTTTTCAACACTTAAAAAAAATAGTGGTTGCCTTTAAGAGCTGCAGGCTGCTTTCGAAGTTGACAGCAGTTTGGTATTGTGAGAGCTGCAGGCTGGTCGATTTCATGATTAAGCTAGATTTAATAATGTGTAACATCAGTATAGATAGTAACTTATTGATGGATTTACTGGACTGCTGGTTGTGTTGGTTTTGAAGAAAGGCGGCAAAAGCTGAATGTTGTTAATATAATGTGGTGAAGAAGAGAAATTTATTTTGATTTTTGCTTGTCAAGGATAGCAAAATTGAATAATCAGGTTATGTTATGTAAATTTTTTGATTTCAGATGATTTTGATTAAGCAATTTTAATTCATAATATATGTTTCAGGAGGCTGGAATGAAATGTGTCGTGCTTGGTTACCACAACATTGGTTGTGTGGGGATTGAGGCCCTGGTAAAAAACGGGTTTGAAATTCAGGCGGTTTTTACTCATAAAGATAACCCTAACGAAAATATCTGGTTTGATTCGGTTGCAGAGGTTGCAGCCTGTAAGGGAATTCCGGTATTTGCTCCTGAAGATGTGAATCACCCGGTCTGGGTTGAGCGCATACGTGCGATGCAGCCTGATGTTATTTTTTCATTTTACTATCGTAATCTGCTCAAAAAGCCAATCCTTGACATTCCGGCAAACGGCTGCATGAATCTGCATGGATCGCTGCTGCCCAAGTACCGCGGCAGAGTTCCAATCAACTGGGCACTGGTAAACGGTGAAACTGAAACTGGTGTTACGCTCCACTATATGACTGAAAAAGCTGACGCCGGAGACATAATTGCTCAGGAGAAAATAGCTGTAACTGATGATGACAACGCCAAAACCCTGCACTTGAAAGCGGCAAAAGCTTCAGGTGAAATGCTGGACAAAGTTCTCCCGTTGATTAAAGCCGGGAATGCGCCTCGCACTGCTCAGGATGACAATGAAGCAACCTGCTATGGCGGTCGCGGACCTGCAGATGGTGAAATCAAATGGCAGGCTCCGGCGGAGGATGTTCGCAATCTGGTACGTGCTGTTACCTCTCCTTATCCCGGGGCTTTCAGTTTCATGGGTGATCGCAAATGTTTGATCTGGAAAGTCAGTCTGGCTGAAAATTCTGGTAATGCTTTGCCCGGTACGGTTATTTCCTCTTCTCCACTGGTCGTTGCCTGCGGTGAGGGTGCAGTAAAAATAGATTCGGCCCAGGTTGAGGGTGGAATCCTGATGACAGGTGAACAGTTCGCGGCCGAGGCCAGAATTGTTAAAAATATGATGTTCGGTCCGGATCCACGGGCAGCAAAGGAAGCTCAGCGCAAGAAAAGTGTTCTGATTCTCGGCGTAAACGGCTTTATCGGCAGTCACCTCAGTGATCGTCTGCTGGCCAGCGGCAAATATGAAGTTTACGGTATGGATCTGCGTTCCAATTATATCACTCACTTAATGGATAAACCTGATTTTCATTTTCGTGAAGGCGATATCTCAATCCATACAGAATGGATTGAATACCATATCCGTAAATGCGACATCGTGGTGCCGCTTGTAGCAATTGCCACTCCGATTGAGTATACCCGCAATCCGCTGCGTGTCTTTGAACTTGACTTTGAGGAAAATCTGCGCATTGTCCGTTACTGTGTCAAGTACAATAAACGCATTATATTCCCGTCAACGTCAGAAGTGTACGGTATGTGTGAGGATGCTCAGTTTGATGAAGATAATTCAAGGCTCATAACTGGCCCGATCCGGATGCAGCGCTGGATTTATTCAACATCAAAACAGCTGCTTGACCGTGTTATCTGGGCTTACGGTGCCAAGGGGCAGCTTAACTTTACTCTGTTCCGTCCCTTTAACTGGATAGGCCCGCGCCTTGACAGTCTGACTTCTGCCCGTATCGGCAGCTCCCGAGCGATAACTCAGTTAATTCTGAACCTGGTGCAGGGATCGCCAATCCAGCTGGTTGACGGCGGTGAACAGAAGCGCGCGTTTGTAGATATTTCTGAAGGAATTGAAGCTCTTTACCGCATTATTGACAACAAAAACAACAATTGTAACGGCAAGATTGTCAATATTGGTAACCCGGCCAATAATGAGAGCATCAAGTACATGGCTGAAATGCTGGTTGAAAAGTTTGAAAAACATCCGCATCGTGATAAATTTCCGCCGTTTGCTGGATATGTTGTTGTTGAAAGCGGTGCTTTCTACGGCAAAGGATATCAGGATGTACAGCACCGGGTGCCCAGTATTAGAAATGCTAAGAAACTGCTGGACTGGGAGCCTGAAGTCACTCTGGAAGAGTCAATCGAAACTACTCTTGATTTCTTCCTCGAAGAAGCTATTAATTCAGGCGAGTTCGCCATAAACGACTAATTCTCTTGTAACGGAGATTAATGATGACCGCTGCCGTGGAAAAATTCAGGGCGCTGATCGACAATATCAGCCCCCGCCGCTATTTTCTCCTGGCGGCGGTTTTTGTATTTATCGTTTTTTTTATCGGGCTTGGCTCGCGGCATTTATGGGGTGGGGATGAACCCCGTGTTGCCGGGATTGCCGCTGAAACTGCCCTGCTGGGAAAATGGGTTGAGCCCGGACTTAACGGCAAGCCCTTTCTGGAAAAGCCGCCTTTGTATTTCTGGGCGGATGCTGTGTCGTTCAAATTTTTCGGGCACAATGATTTTGCCGCCAAGCTGCCTTCAGCCTTTGCCTCTTTCTTTGGGGTGCTGGCCATATTTGCGCTTGCCCGCGGTCTTGGGATGTCCGGGCTGGGGGCACTGCTTGCCAGTGTAATGCTTGCTTCCAGCGCTCAGTACTGGCGTTACAGCCGAAAGTGTATGATTGATATATTCCTGGCGGTATTCATAGCTTTTGCCATGTGGGCTTTCTGGGAGCTGTGCCGTTCAAAGAAAATGAAAGTCAAACTTGGCTGGTACCTGCTTTTCTGCTTATCGCTCGGCGGGGCTTTGTTTTCAAAAAGTCTGGTTGGTTTGGCCATACCGAGTTCAGCGCTGTTTTTCTGGCTGGCCGGTGAAGATTATTTTATTAAAAAGAAGTTCAGTCTGCAAAACTGGTTCTGGTTGTTCAGCGGCGCGGCATTGAGTTTTATTCCAGTTGCAGTGTGGATCTATTTCTTGTACAGGCATGCCGGATTTGAAGCTGTAAAAACGGTTGTCTGGACCAATAACTTTGGACGTTTTTCAGGTGAGTATGCCCAGCATGTCGAGCCTTTTTATTACTATTTGCTGAAGCTGCCTGAACAGCTGCAGCCCTGGACAATTCTGTTGCCGTTTGCTGTCTGGTTTCACGTGCGCCGATTCTGGAAGGAAAAAAGTAGTGCATCACTTTTTCTGCTGTGCTGGTTGTTTATCCCATATTTAATGTTGACTCTGTCCGCAGGAAAACGCCAGGTTTACCTGCTGCCTTTGTATGCGGCCGAAACTTTGATGATCGGCTCTATGACTGCGCAGCTGCTGACGGGTAAGCTTAAATTGCCGAAGAAGTACGATTATGTTGATTTGGCCGTCAGGATTCTGTCATTTATCTTGTGCGGCGCTCTGATCCTGGCTGGTATCGGCTTTATTATCGTCGGCTTGGTATGCAAACTTTCCGCCATGGCGTTTTTTACCAGTATTGTCATGTTTGCTTGCGGACTCTGGATGTTGTCGGCACTGCTCAAAAAACAGGTGCGACAGGCTGCTCTGGCCGTTCTGGCAGGTCTTGCTTTTACTTATGTATCCATTGATACAGTGATATTTGCTGCCCAGAACAGCAAAAAATCTTACCATGCCTTATTTGACTACTGCGAAAAGCTTCTCGATACCGGACAGGATTTAAGACTTTATCGTCCTATTGAGCGAATCAGCGGTGGTGCGGTATTTTATCTTGACCGTAAGCTGCCGGAGTACCATGACGGTGATAAAACAGCGCCCGGTCAGACCATATACGTGCTTGGTGGCGATGACCAGGATGTAAAACCTCTGCTTAATGCCGGTTTTAAAAAAGTTAAAAAGTTTAGAGTAAAAAGAGACGACTACTGGATACTTAATAATGAAAAATAAAGTAATTGGTTTGAGAGTTGATGTGGATACCTACAGAGGCACGAGGCAGGGGGTTCCAAATTTACTGCGCATTTTTAATAAGCATAAGATCAAGGGAACATTTTATTTTTCTGTAGGGCCCGACAACATGGGGCGCCACTTGTGGCGAATGCTGAAACCGGCATTTGCCTGGAAGATGCTGCGTACCAATGCTGCTGGTCTGTACGGCCCTGAAATCATACTGATGGGTACTGCCTGGCCTGGCCTGCTGATTGGAAAAAGACTGGGCGGTGTCATTAAGGCTGCTTACGATGATGGACAGGAAATCGGGCTCCACGCCTGGGATCATCACCGGATCCAGGCAAAGGTTGACAAAATGAGTCCGGAGCAGATCCGGCAGTCTCTTAAGAAAGGCGTGGACTGCCTGACTCAAATATGCGGAAAACCTCCAGTTTCTTCGGCGGTCCCCGGCTGGCGCTGTACTGACACTCTGTTGTCGGAAAAGGCCGGTTTTCCGTTCAAATATAACAGTGATTGTCGCGGTACCCATATTTTCCGTCCGGTGCTGGACGGCAAAAAGCTGGACCAGCTGCAGGTCCCGGTAACTATGCCCACTTATGATGAAGTGGTTGGACGCAACGGTATCACTGATGATAATTATAATGAATTTATGCTGGAGCAACTGAAGCCGGAGCAGCTCAATGTATTGACAATTCATGCTGAGGCAGAGGGCGGTAAATGTCAGCATATGTTTGATGAATACCTGACGCTGGCTATTCGTGACGGCTGGAGTTTCTGTCCGCTTGGAGAATTGGCTGCTGAAGCAGGAGAAGCGCCGGAAGGGCATATTGCCCAGGAGCCTTTTCCGGGGCGTGAAGGCTGGCTTGGAGTCCAGCGCTAGGACCTGTTGCTCTCTGATTATGCGGTATTATCTTAGAGTCTGATTGTAAACGGCCCTGGATACCCTTTCAAAATAAGTTCTGACATGAAAGCTGCAGCTGCCGGTATGGAGACTTTCTGAATTAATGTGGACTCGGATTACTGCTGCGAGAATAATAATATCCGGTCCGGTACTGACTGGAAATAGTTTCAGCCTATGAAAAAGATGCTTTATTGAAACGTTAATTCAGAATAAAATCTATTTTCTCTAGTCGGGATTCCCTCGAGTTTTATTTTTTGCGGTTTTTGTATGCTAACGATTGGAGTTTTGGCTATTATGCGTTATCATTAATATTAGATAATACTTGGAGTTATGCGTTATGAAACACTTTTTTTCTGCTTTTGTTGTGCTCTCTTCCTTTTTACTTTGCGGTTGCGGCTCCTTGCATGAATACAATTATCCGCCGCAGGATGCCAAGCAGGTCTACTTTTCAAATGTACCTCTGTTCAGCGACCCAGTGACTGTAGTCACTTTGCGGGATAAACGCCCGTCGATGCAGGAAGATGAGTTTGGAACTGTCTTTTTAAGTTTAATTCCGGCCTGGCCGTACGGCTACTCGGTTAATACCCAGCCCGAGCATGGCGCTTTTTTCAACTCGGCCAAGGGATTCAGGTTTAACGCCGGGCGCGATTTGACCATGTCTGTAAAACAGAGCCTTGAGCATTCCAGAATGTTTAAACAGGTAAAATTTTCCAGGGATATGCGTGATGTTACAACCCGTCTGGTGCTGACTGGCGATATTGAGTCCACCGAATACGTCGGGCGTATCTGGTCTTACGGTATTTCCGTTTTCTGTCCGGGACTCTGGGTGCTTGGCCTGCCGGTTGGTAATTTTACAAACCACCTTGCATTCACTTTAAAACTGCTGGATACTAAAACCGGTAAAGTGCTGTGGACATATAAAGTAGATGACAGCGGTTCAAGGGTTTTCGGCTTATATTACAATTATGGTCGGGATTTTGATGACTATTCCCCCCTGATGCTGAAGGCCATGAATAAAGCACTTGGCAGACTGGAATCCGATATTCGGTTGGAACAGGATAAATTCGGAGTAACCAGGTCCCCATTGTAAGACTCGACAGAGTATGCAGATCTTTAAATCCGGGCCGTAAAACTTCGGCCTGGTATAAAACATAAATGCTGTGGAGGTTTATGAAATGAGGGGTGTGTTGTTGCTGTGCTGCATGATGGTAATGGCTGCTTTTTTGTGCGGCTGTGGTGTGCTGAAGCGATTTGATTACCCTCCGCGGGGAGAACAAATGGTAAGTTTTCCCGGGAAGCCGCTGTATGATGTTGAAGTCGCTGTCATACCTTTCAATGATCGTCGCGCTAACCAGAACAATCACTCTACAATCCTGCTTTATCTGGTGCCGCTGGTGCCTTATGGCTGGATGGAATACACACGCCCCGAAGAGTACACAGGTTTTGTCTCAATTGCTGCTTATTACATGCTGCCAAATGTGGCCCTGGCTAAGGCTGCAGCCTACAATCTGCACAAGTCAAACCTGTTTCGCCGGGCGTACTTTTCATTTTCCGAGCAGGGAATTGATGCGGAATACATCCTGCATGCGGACTTGAATGAACTGTATTACAAGGGGCGAATCATCAGTTACGGGCTGTCGTTCGCAGCTCCGGTATTGTGGCTGCTTGGTTTGCCGGAGGGCACAGTTGAGAACCGTTTTTCAGTTACTTACTATCTGACCAGACGAGGTTCAGGCAGGCGGCTGTGGGTGTATAAATATGATAAGGTTGCTGATATGCTCATATCCCCTTATTATAACTATGGCCGTGATGTTGATATGTTCCCGATAATGCTTAATCAGTCTTTGAATGAGGCTGTTGAAAATTTAAAGAGCAGTTTGAAGCGGCCTTGATGGTACAGGTTCAGCAACGTAAAATTGCGAATTTTTATTATTTTTTTAATATAAGAGGATAATGAATTTTAAAAAGTCATATATATGGTGTATATTATTAATTAGACAATTTAGTATATGTTCAGGGAATGTTCGGATATGTCAATGAAATACCAATTTAAAAATGATGACGATACAAACAAGCGTCTGCTTATTTGCCCGGAGTGCGGAGAGCAGCTCGTCGGGGCGGATATTGAAATATATCAGGCGTGTCCATACTGCGACCAGAAGCTTGAGCGAAACTGCGAGCTTGAGGACTTTATAATTGAACCGTTGGTTCAGCGTTGGGTCAATAAGTATGTTATGTTTGAGAAAGAGGACAATATTTCGCAGAATCGTGCGGGATTATTTTAATTGACAGGCTGTTTTTGCCGGACCGGTTTTGCCGCCCTTTCTGGGCGGTTTCTATTTTTTTGCTGCAAAAGTGCTTTTTTTTCAGTTTAAGCACTTGAATGATCAAGGTTTGCCGCTATTTTATTGCCTTTATGTGTCTTTACATGATTTCCACCGCATGTGAAAATGCGACACAATATTGCTTAGTATTTATTAGTTAATATGTTGTAAATTTTTAACAGATTTTTAAATCTGGGAGATGCAAATATGAAAGTGCGAGCATCCGTGAAGCGCAGATGCGAATATTGCCAGATCATTAAACGCAAAGGCGTGGTCCGGGTAATTTGTTCCCGTAATCCGCGACATAAACAAAGACAAGGTTAAATTTAGAGGATCTATATAAAATGCCACGTATAATAGGTGTAGATATTCCTGGAAATAAGAGAGTAGAATACGCATTGCGTTACATCTACGGGGTTGGTCCGAAGATTGCTCTTGATATCATTGAAAAAGTTAAAATTCCGAGAGACACTAAGGCTAACGACCTTTCAGATGAACAGATAGCTGCTATTACCACTATTCTGCAGAACGATTTGATTGTTGAGGGTGACCTGCGCCGCATGGTTGCAGGAGACATCCGGCGTCTGCAGGCTAACCACAGCTATCGTGGTCTGCGTCACCGCCGTAACCTTCCCTGCCACGGGCAGCGTACCAAAACCAACGCCCGTACCCGTAAAGGTAAGAAGATCACTGTTGGCGCGATTCGTGACAAGACTCAGCGTCGTCTGGCTGCAAGCAGCTAACGCCGGTGGAATATTTAACTACAGAATCAGTAAAATATATTGGATAAAACTATGGCTGAAGAGAAAGATATCCAAGTCGAAGCTACCGCTGAAGCTGCAGCTGAAACTGCCGCAGAAAAGCCGGCGGCTGAGACCAAGGAAGTTAAGCAACGCACCAAGAGCGGACGTTATGTCCCGGCAGGGATTGCGTTTGTTCACGCTACTTTTAATAATACAAAGGTTACTTTCACCGACCTTCACGGCAATGTTCTTTGCTGGTCAACCGGTGGCAAAAACGGGTTTAAAGGCTCTCGCAAGAGCACTGCTTATGCAGCTCAGGTTATCGCATCTGATGCCGCGAAGCGCGCCCAGCTGCTTGGCATGAAGGAAGTGGAAGTCCGCATTAAGGGACCTGGTGCCGGTCGCGAATCCGCTGTGCGTGGTATCGCTGCTGCCGGTTTGGAAATTAATGCCATTAAGGATATTACTCCAGTTCCCCATAACGGTTGCCGTCCGCCGAAACGTCGTCGCGTATAAGCTGCCGCTGTTGTGAGATGGGAGTTTTTCAACAAATAACTAATGCTGGAGGAAAAAAATGACTGCTGCATCTGGTTTCCCGATGCCACAATCGATTCAAGTCGAAGAGGCTACTGCTACTGACCGTTACGCGAAATTTATTGTCGCGCCGTTCATGAGCGGATACGGGCACACCCTCGGCAACTCAATGCGTCGGGTACTTTTGTCCTCTTTGGAAGGGGCTGCAATTTGTGCTGTACGCATTGACGGTGCCTTTCATGAGTTTTCATCTTTGCCGAATGTGGTTGAAGATGTTACTGAGATCGTGCTGAACCTAAAGGAAGTCCGTTTAAGTCTGAACAGCGACTTCAAGAAAACTCTGGAAATCTGCCGGGATAAAGCCGGTCAGGTTACTGCTGCTGATATTGTTACTGACGGTACAGTTGAAGTATTGAATCCGGAGCAGGTTATCTGCACACTGGATAAGGACGTTCCATTCAGAGCTGAAATTGATGTTATCAGCGGCAGAGGCTATGTCCCTGCTGAAAAGAATAAGATTCAGGTTGCTGTCGGTACAATTCCGGTTGACTGTCTTTTCAGTCCGGTTACCCGTGTCAACTACAACGTCGGCCAGGCCCGTGTTGGTGAAGAAACTGAAATGGACAGCCTTGAGCTTGAAATCTGGACTGACGGCAGAATTGCACCTGAAGAGGCGCTGGAAAAAGCTGCTACAATCCTTAAAGAGCACCTGAGGCCGTTCCTTGGCGGACAGGCTGACGAAGAAGATGTCCTCGCTCAGATGACCGACGAAGAACTTAAGCATTTCAAGATCCTGTCTCAGGATGTCGAAGTGCTCGATCTTTCAGTTCGCGCTATGAACTGTCTGAATAATGCTAATATCAAATTGATCGGTGAGCTTTGTACAAAAACTGAAAGCAGAATGCTCAAATACCGCAATTTTGGTAAGAAATCCCTCGATGAAATCAAAGAAAAAATCGAAAGTCTCGGTTTGGAACTGGGTATGTCATTCAGTGAGAACCTCATCGCCGCCATCGAGGCAGAGGGCGAGCACATCCGGACCGAAGATGAGGAGGACAACTAATAATGCGTCACAGATTACATACTTTTAAAATCGGCCGGACCGGTGCCCATCGTAAAGCGATGCTGGCTAACATGGTCAGCAGCCTGATCGAGCACGGTCAGATCAAAACAACCATCACTAAAGCCAAAGAAGCTCGCCGTTTTGCTGAAAAAATGGTTACTCTTGGCAAAAAAGGTGATTTGCATCGCCGCCGCCTGGCTATTTCCAAGCTGCGTAACACTGATGCTGTAAAAAAGCTTTTTGATGAAATCGCTCCTCAGTATGCTGAGCGTGAAGGCGGCTATACCCGCATCATCAAACTTGGCCAACGTGTTGGCGATGGTGCTGAAATGTGCATTCTGCAGTTTGTAGAGAGCGGAGCTCCTGCCAAGAAGCAGAAAGCTGCGCCTGCTGTAAAAGCTGAAGAAAAAGCTGAAGCTCCTGCTGAAGAGGCTAAGGCTGAGGAAACTGCCGAAGTTGCTGAATAAGCTGACTTCATTTATATAAAGTTTCAACCCCGGTTAATTCCGGGGTTTTTTTATGCTTTGATTATTTTTGAGCGCCTCAGGTTAAAAATGGTTTGCTGCATACAGGACAGCTCTGGGAAGCGCTATTTTTCCAGGCTGTAAAGCCAGTTTATTTCCTCCGGCCAGATTTCCGGATTAATGGTCTCAAGCATAAGCGGAATACCGTTAAAGCGATGATCATTCATCAGCCACTTGAAAGGTAATTCGCCCAGTTCGCCCTGCTGCAGGCTGTGGTGGCGGTCAACGCGGCTGCCGAGTTTTGACTTAGAGCCATTCAGGTGCATCCCTTTCAGGTACTCAAAGCCGATCAGTTTTTCAAACTGCTTCCAGGTCCAGTCACAGCCCTCTTCAGTAGACAGGTCATAGCCTGAAGCAAATGCGTGACAGGTATCGATGCAGACCCCGATCCTGGATTTATCCTCAACGCCTTCAATTATACGAGCCAGGTGCTCAAAGCAGTAACCGACGTTGCTGCCCTGGCCGGCAGTGTTTTCTATTATAGCTGAAACGCCTTCAGTTTCTGCAAGTGCAAGATTTATTGATTCGGCAATTCTTTGGAGGCAGTCCTCCTCTGAAATGGTTTTCAGGTGGCTTCCGGGGTGAAAGTTCAGACGGTCAAGTCCCAGCTGCATGCAGCGATGAATCTCTTCCACAAATGAACCACGTGATTTTTCAAGCTTTTCCGGGTCAGGCTGCCCCAGATTAATCAGGTAGCTGTCATGTGGCAGAATCATTTCCGGCTGAAACCCGAATTTCGCACAGTTTGATTTGAACAGTGAAATATTTTCTTCGGTAAGGGGCTTGGCAAACCACTGCCGCTGGTTTTTAGTAAACATGGCAAAGCCCCTGGCGCCGATTGCCGCCGCGTTCAGCGGCGCATTTTCAACACCACCTGAGATACTGACATGGGCTCCAATTATCTTCTTTGAATTTTCTTTCATTATAACTCCTCATTCCTCAAAGCCAGGTTAGCATTCGCAAACCTCTATTGAATCAATAATTTCTTCTATCAATTTTTCCCATTCCGGCAGTTTAGCTTCTTCTTCCTCTATTTTGAACAGAGGAGCTGATGTAGCCGGGCTTGGCGGGGCAAAAACCGTACAGCTGTCCGGCACCTGCTGCTTGGACAACTGGTAGGTCCCAATACGGCGTGCCAGAGCAACCGCGTCATTCTTGTCAGTACCGACCAGCGGGCGTAAAACCAGCATGTTGGCAGCATTATCAATAGTGGCCATATTGACGATAGTCTGGCTGGCTACCTGGCCGACGGATTCGCCGGTGAGCAGCGCAAAGCGCTTATGGCGTCTGGCAACCCGCTCAGCAATTCTAAACATCATTCGCCGGTAGAGGACAGTACGGAAACGCGGAGTGCAATTGTCGCGAATTAATTTCTGCATTGGCGCAAGATTGCAGATAAACAGGCGGCGTGGCAGCTGGAAACTATTCAGGTGCCCGGCAATTGTCTTGACCTTGTCAACAGTATCCTGTGGAGTATATGGCGAGCTGTGAAAAGTCAGAAAGTCGCAGCGGCAGCCGCGCTTCATTATCTCGTAACAGGCCACCGGAGAATCAATGCCGCCTGACAGCAGTGCCAGTACCGGTGAATTGGAACCGACCGGCAGGCCACCAGGGCCGCGAATGGTTTCATAATATACAAAAGCAAATTCCTGTCGCAGCTCGCACCAGACTGTGACATCGGCATTTTCAAGGTCAATGTTGAGGCTGTCATAATCGTAGTTGCTGCCGGCGACTTTTGCCAGTTCAATTTCTATCTGCTTGGAGTCCAGTGGAAATTTCTTGTCACTGCGTTTGGCGCGAATGCGAAAAGAAACCACCTGGCGGGATTCAAAAGCCTTGTCAAAATACTGACGGCATGACTTACTTACTGCTTCCTGCAGTGCTTCCAGGGCAGGTTCTGTCATAATTACCGGGGAAAATGATTCCAGTCCAAAAGCTTTCTGCAATTGGGACTTGATCACTTCCAGCTCTTCTGAGGAAAATCGGGACCTGTCCTTGTGTTCAATCCAGATGCGGCCGCGTACTTTGGATACCCGGATACTGTCAATGCAGCGCAGAAGATGATAGATGTTCTCAATCATTCTGGTTTCGAACATATTACGGTTATTGCCCTTGATGGCAATTTCATGATAGCGGCAGATTATGGCATTATACATATTTTTTACTTTTAATTATTCTCAGTGTGTAATTTTTAAATCAACAATTTTTCTGCTGCAGTTATAGAATATTGAATCCCAGCTTTTCCAGTGCACTGGAAACTTCAGGAATAATGCAGCATGTGCTGAAAATTGGAAATTCCCGACGCAGTGGATAATCACCGCGCTGTTTTTCAAAGGTTTCAGGTGACCTGCGCAGCCGGTCACTGTCCTGTCTGATGTCGTATGATAAGTTGACTGCCTTCAGTATCTTTTCCTCAAATGATCCTTCATCCGGGATAGCGATGTCGGTATTTTTCGGAACCGGGATGTCATTCGGGTACCAGTTCTTTAAGGGAAGTTTGAAAAATCCTGCAAGAGCGTTTACGCTCATGGCGGTTCCGTTGGCTTTGCCGTCATAAGAATAACCGGCAATATGCGGAGTACTGTAATCGACCAGATTGAGCAGTTCCTGATCCAGTGCCGGTTCATTTTCCCAGACGTCAAGAACAGCACCAGCGATTTGTCCGGTTTGCAATGCGGTTTTTAAAGCATGATTATCGCAAACCGGTCCACGGGAGGTATTGATATAAAATGCCGTAGACTTCATTGCGTTGAAAAGATCACTATTCGCCAAATGAAAAGTTGGATAACTTCCTGCTTTCTCCAGTGGTACATGCATGGTTACGAAGTCTGATTCACTGATAATCCTGTTCAACGAAACAAAATTCTCGGTACCCTCCTGTTCAGCGCGTGGCGGGTCGTTCAACAGTACACGCATTCCGAGAGCCTTGCCGACTTCGGCTACTTTGCTTCCGACGTTTCCCACTCCAGCAATGCCCAGGGTTTTGCCTTTCAGGCCGATTTTGTGTTTTACCGCAAGGTTCAACAGTGCAGAGGTAATGTATTGGGCAACTGATGAAGAATTACACCCGGGGGCGTTGGTCCAGCTGATGCCGTTTGCTTCTACCCATTTTGTATCAATGTGATCAAAACCGATGGTTGCAGTAGCTATGAATTTGACTTTTGAGCCCTGCAGCAGAGTAGAATTACATTGGGTACGGGTGCGGGTAATCATGGCGTCAGCGTCTTTTACAATCTCAGGAGCAACTTTTGCTCCCGGGAGATAAATTACTTCAGCATAGTTTTCTAAAACACCACGTAAAAAAGGTATTTTGTCGTCAGCAATAATTTTCATTTTATTTCTCCACAATGCTGTTACTGGAAATATGATCCAGCTCTTCCCTGCGCGGATATTTTTCCTGTCGGCGGCAACCGTTATATCAGGTCATTTTGAGCAGAGCTTCCCGGCCGGTCATGCCCTTGCGAACGCCGATTGCAGTTGCTGAGTCACTGCAATCCACAACTTCTGCCTGAAGCATATCATCATAAGAGTTGACTCCTTTGACTATGGCAACGTCATCGAGCAGTTTATTGGCGGCGGCAATATCAAAATATCCGCATCCAAGAAAACCGTGGGCGGCTTTTATAAGGATGACACAGGCATTTTCAGTATCCATCCGGAAGCCTTTAAATTCCTGTCCGTCAATATTGACTATATCCATTTTTTCATATCTCCAGTATTATCACGTTATTAGAATTGTTTTTCTAGTTCACCCGGCTTGTAAAAGCCGTATAGCATGTTACTTTTAAATTTTTTATATATAAGTCTTTTAAGATATAGCTTTATCGCTGAATTGCGAAAAATTTTGATAAAATAGTTAACTAAAACCGGAGAATCTCATGACAGAAAGCTTCTTGCAGGAAAATTTCGCTCAACGGATTGGCGGAAATATGTTTGGCAAAGATACTACTATCTATAAATTTGAAAAAATCAAGCGGGCCAAACGAGCCGCCATGGAAGCCAAGCCGGGAGTGAAACTTATTGATATGGGAGTTGGCGAACCTGATGAAGCTGCTTTCCCTGAGGTGATCGAGACTCTGTGCCGGGAAGCCGCAGACTGGGAAAACAGAACTTATGCTGATAACGGAATCGATGACTTCAAGCTTGCAGCCGCCAATTATATGAAAGAGCTTTACGGGGTCAAGATTGACAGTGACAAGGAAGTGGTTCATGCTGTCGGCAGCAAGTCCGCACTGGCACTGCTTCCGGCTTGTTTTATCAATCCGGGTGACATTACTGTTTTGACTGTTCCTGGCTACCCGGTCATGGGAACCTGGACCAGATACCTGGGCGGAGAAACCGTAAACCTGCCTCTGCTTGAAGAAAATAACTTTCTACCCGATCTTGATTCATTGACAGAAGATCAGTGCAGACGTGCCAAGCTGCTCTACTTAAATTACCCCAATAATCCGACCGGTGCTTCTGCTACGGTTGAATTTTTTGAGAAGGCAGTTGCCTTTGCCAGAAAACACCAGATTCTGATAGTCTCCGATGCGGCTTATGCTCCGCTCAACTTCAAAGGGCATCCTTTGAGTATTTTATCGGTACCTGGAGGCAAGGATGTCGCGGTTGAACTGCACAGCATGTCCAAAGGCTTTAATATGACCGGCTGGCGTTTAAGCTGGGTATGCGGAAATGAGCTGGCAGTTAAAGCGTTTGCCAGTGTAAAAGATAATGCCGACAGCGGGCAGTTTGCCGCTATTCAAAAAGCCGCTGCAACAGCTTTGGGTAATCAGTCTGAAATCACCCCGCAGATTTGTGAAAAATATGAACGCCGACTGGCAAGTATGACTGAGACTTTGCAGAAAATTGGTTTTCCGGCAAAAATGCCTGAAGGCTCTTTTTATCTTTATGTTAAAGCGCCTGCAGGCACTGAGCAGGGTGATAAATTTGAAAACGGCGAGGATTTCAGTCAATGGCTTATCCGCGAAAAGCTTATCAGCTCTGTTCCGTGGGATGATGCCGGTCACTTTGTCCGTTTCAGCGCTACTTTCGTTGCCCGCGGCGGCATTGAAGAGGAAAAAGAAGTTCTTCAGGAGTTTGCTAATCGTCTAAGTGATGTTAAATTCATCTGGTAAGCGATTTTTATGATAAACTGTTGTCTTAGCGCATTTTTAAGTGTATAAGCTTGATTCATGCTGTAAAAATTTGAGAAATTGAGCTGAATGTGCGGGGATATTGCTTTATAGATGTTCCTGTCTGACAATTTATTAAGGAGAATCAATATGTCTGAATTAGCCGATAAAATCAAAAATCGTCTTGAAGAGCTTCGGGTTCACCTGCAGGCCGACGGCGGTGATATGGAAATTGTCGAAATCGTTGACAAGACTGTCAGGCTCAGGCTTAAAGGAGCCTGCGGCGGCTGCCCGATGGCAACTATGACCATCAAAAATGGACTTGAACGCATTCTTAAAGAAGAAATCGATTCGGATATTGAAATTGAGCGTGTAATGTAAGTTGTACGTTATCAGTATTTAAGATTGCAGAAACCGCCGTAATGGCGGTTTCTTTTGTATTGCCGACAGGTTCAGCAGGTTTGAATACCCTGCAGAGACTAATTTAATCAACAGCAGAGATGCTTTTAAAGTCTGGAATTATAAACTTATGAGTGTTCAGGATTTTTTGATCAGGGGGCTCCTGAAAAAAGAAAATATCCGGTTTGTTTATGTGAACGCGACTCAAACAGTCGCGACCGGAGTGAAGCTGCATGACACTGATCCGGTTGCAGCTATAATATTCGGGAGAGCGCTGACGACTACAGCCCTGCTTTCGCCGCTGCTTGAAGCGGATGAAAAGTATTCGATACGCTGGGAATATTCAGGAATGCTTGGCGGGATTATCACTGATACCAATGCCGCTGGTGACGTGCGCGGCTTTATCCGCCAGCCTCACCTGATGGACAAGGCTGAGTCTGAGGATGATATTTTTGGAAAAGGCGATGGCAGAATAACTGTTATCAAGTCGGCGGACGGCAAAATCCTGAATTCGGGTGAGACACGTGCAACCTTGGCTGACCCTGCAAATGATTTAGCTTTTTTCTTTTCGATAAGTGACCAGATTGAAACTGAGATAGTGGTAGCTGAATTGTTCAAACCGGAACCGGAAGACCCGGTAAAAATTTTCAGCGGTTTAATGATTCAGGCAATGCCGGATTGTGACCTTGAGTTGTTTGCAGACTACCGCAAGCGTATTAATGATAAGGCCTTCAGGAAAATTCTGGTTGACTATGAAATGCCGGTGGAGAAAAAACTGTGGACCTTATTGGCGTATATGGCCGGACACAACTCTACGGAGAGTGAGCAGGAAAACGCTTTTTATGAATTTGGAGCGTCTCCTGGATTCCGCTGCAGCTGTACCCGTCTCAAAATGAAAGAGGCTATGCAGGTTCTGGATAAAGATGACCTGTTGAAACTCTATGAAGAGAATCCGGACCCAGGAATTGTGTGCCAGTTTTGCCGAAAGCATTATCACTTTAAAAAAGATGAGCTTATCTGAAGCTTAGCGATTTATTTTCAGTTGTTTTAATTTATTATAAATAAAGTTTTAACCAATGATTTCAGCATTGTGACGGCAGACAGAGGGGGATGAAGAGCCGGAGAAGCCTGTTTTTAAATGGAGTAAAAAGGAATTGAGTACAAGGAATAAGTAACAGACTCCCCCGGCAAACTTAAGTAAGATAATTCAGAAGACCACGCACCTGCAGGCCTCGATTCTTCCGTCAATTGCACGGCAGATTTTAATATCTTTCAGGTCATAAACTGTGTTTTTATGTTCAATTCTAGCCCCTGGCAGCGGAAGGACCTTGGATTTTATCAGAAATACCCTGCCGTCTTTTACGGTTCCGAAGCGATCCAGTTCCCGCCTGGAAAAGTCAGTTATTACAGCCCGGGCGGAGTAACTGACAAGTTCAGGTTTGCCGTCAATATAATTACCTGTAGGGTTTTTGATGACTATTGCTTCTTTGTACCTGTTCTCCAGCATGTTGATTCTCCGCTATTTAATGTTATGTTCGATTTCATTCATTATTACGCGCCTGACTTCAGGAGAGATTTTTTTGATTTTTTCCAGGACGGTAATGGCGGCTCTGGCAACTTCGCGGCGATATTCCGTGCCGGCGGTTATAGAGTTTAACCCAAGCAGAGTTTCCATAGTTTCTTTCAGGTCAACAACTGAAAATTCACGGTTGTAGATAATCTCAGGTTTTTTGACAGAATTATCCCAGCAGTGCATCAACTCCCAGCATTTCTGTTCAACCTGTTCCAGGATATCAACCCTTGAAACCAGAAACTGCCGGACATTCTGGTTGTCCCAGGCTTTGGACTCTGCAGTTTGTGAGGACCGGGAATCTTTCTGAACTGCCATCCCGACGAAGTCGAACATCTCTTTTTTCAGGTTAATATTTTCCTCTCTTATATGCCTGGTCTCAGTTCCGCCCGGAGCGATATAGCGGCTGATGCCTTTTTCATCATTACTTTCCCAGATAGCTGCTGACCGTGCCAGGACGTGACTGAATTTGCCGGCCTCGCCATTTGAATTTTTGCTGTTAACCTGTCGGGCTCCCCGAGCAAAGTTTTCAGAAATCACCAGCAGTCCGAACATTTGCTTGACAATATTCATCTGGGCTTCAGATTCATTATTGAGTATTGCGTCAGAGACCCTGACGACATCTTCAAACCAGTGATTTGCCTCCATGCCGAAGCCATCTGATTCAACTGCATGCACCAGGGGGACAATGCTCAGGTTATGTCTGCCGCTTTCGCGAAGCACAACCTGACCGCCCTGGGTATTTTTTTCAAACAGAAACCATTCTTCCCGGGTCCACAGGCGACGCTGTCTTCTGCCCTGCGGCGGGGAGAAAGGATCCTGACTGTCGTAAATGTTTTCTTCAATTAATGCCCATTCTAACCTGCCGTCATTGCCGTATGCCCAGTCTATAACCGTCAAAGGAGAGACTGCTACAGCATAAGGACGGATGCGCTCCTGTTGTTTTCTCGCAGGGTCAACTTCACCTGAAAACGAGGGCATCTCAATCAGCATCCAAGCTGCTCCGTAAACGTTCAGCATGGTAGAGAATTGCCGCATTACTTCATTTACCCGCAGGCCGTCCCTGGAAAAGTCTTCAATAATTTCTTCATTTGCGTTGCGGCGCTGCGGGCTGGCGGATAGTACATAGTGGGTAATCAGCCGGGCGATTTTTCTCGGATAATTGAGGTAATAGGCTCGCTTACGACGTTCAGTGAATTCGAGCTCAACTTCTGAAACATGCTTGATCAAGGCAGATTCAATATATTGACCGCCGCCGGAATAAGCTTTGCGGTTTCTGATCCAGCATTCGCGATTTTTTCTGTAAACCGGGTGCTGACGTTTAAAGATGTATTCAAAATCTGCCATGCACGGCTCCTTTCATTTTAGTTTTGCAGTTATGCGTTATTATTTGGAAAAATTGTCAACCATGTACCTGTTTTCGAGGTTGAAAAGTGTAAGGTACAGGGTAAGTTGTTCATTATTGGTGACAGATTTAAAACAGCACCATGCCCTGAAAGCGGAACTCCTTTCGGGGCGCATGATAATATCAATCACGAAAAGCCGACAGAAAATGCTGTCCGGGCGGTGCTTACTAAGCAGTTAAACTGCCGGTTTTTCTGGTTTCCTGTTTGAAAAATAAGCTTTTGCGTATATGTTAAGCTTTTTAATTGTGGGGCAGATTTTATATCTGTTCCGGCTGATGTATGACTTAAAAACAATATTTATATAAAATTACTGTAAAATACTGGAGATTTTATCATGGCAGTACCAAAAAGAAAAACATCTAAAATGAAAAAACGCCACCGGAAGGCTGCAAACCGTTACGAAGGCGTCCAGGCTACTTATTGTCAAGCTTGTAATGCTCCGCTGATGCCTCATCGCGCTTGTACTGCATGTGGCAACTACAAAGGCAAACAGGTTATTGACGCCGAGTAAGCATGAGAATTGCAGTTGATGCGATGGGGGGAGACTATGCCCCCGGAATAGTGGTTGAAGGAATAACCGCGGCGCTTTATGACTTCCCTGAATATGAGATCACGGTTGTCGGGCATCTCGGTAAGCTCTCTTACTATTTAGAGAAATACGGTATTGAAGATCACCCGAGAATTTCTAAAGTTCACGCAGATGAAGTCGTTGAGATGAGCGACCCCTCTACTGTGGCGCTGCGTTCCAAGAAAAGGTCTTCAATCACCGAATGCGCACGTCTGCTTAAGGATGGAAAAGTTGATGCAATAGTCAGTGCCGGTCACACCGGTGCCGCTGTGGCATCCACCAAGGTGCTGGTCCGTACATTGCCTGGAATAGACCGACCTGCCATAGCGACCAGTATGCCCGCTCTTTCAGGCAGGTTTATTCTGATTGATGCCGGGGCGAACACTGACTGTAAACCATTGAACCTGGCTCAGTTTGCATTGATGGGAGAAGCCTACGCCAAATATCTGTTCGGAATAGATAAACCTTCAATCGGAATTTTGAGCGTTGGCGGCGAGGATGTTAAAGGCAACGAACTGACTAAACAGGTGTTCAAAATATTATCACAGCTTCCAGTAAACTTTGTTGGGAATGTTGAGGGAGACACTATTTTTGAAAATGCCGCAGATGTTGTGGTCTGCGATGGTTTTATGGGTAATGTTCTACTGAAAGGGGCAGAGGGCCTGGCAAAAACCACTATGCGTTTAATGAAAGATTTCTTTTCCAAAAACCCGCTGCGTATGACTGGAGCCATGCTTTCCAGAAACGCTTTCCGCGAGCTCAAGCAATTTGGTGACTCTGAACAGCTTGGAGGTGCACCCTTGCTTGGAATAAATGGTATTTGTGTAATCGGACATGGCTCATCCAGTTCAAAAGCTGTAAGAAATGCAATCAGGGTTGCCGGAGAATTCGTGAAATTTGGAATCAATGATAAAATCACGCGGCGAATTGCGGAAACGCAGAGCATCATTGCAAAATGTGAAGAACAAATCAGCAATTCTCAGTCCGACTTATCGGAAGAATAATTGCCAAGGAGATAACATGGGTATTAAAATTTCTGGAATCGGATCATATGTCCCAGAAAAAATTCTGACCAATTTTGACCTTGAAAAAATGGTTGATACCAATGACGAGTGGATTAGAACAAGAACAGGCATTGAACAGAGAAGGGTTGCTGCTGATGATCAGGCAACTTCCGACCTTGCTTATGAGGCTTCCAGAAAAGCCCTTGAAATGGCTGAACTTGACGCCAGTGAACTTGATGCGGTAATTGTTGCGTCTATCAGCGTCGATCATATTTTCCCAAGTACTGCATGTATACTGCAGCAGAAAATCGGGGCGGTTAATGCATTTTGTTTTGACCTGGAAGCTGCATGTTCAGGATTGATTTATTCCACAGAGGTTGCTACTTCTTTGCTCAGGGCTAACGATAAATATCAAAGAATTCTGGTTGTCGGTGCTGAAAAGCTTACATCTGCTGTCAACTGGGAAGACCGCAATACCTGTGTTTTATTTGGGGATGGCGCCGCAGCCATGATTCTGGAAAAAGACGCTTCAGACGAATGTTGCGTCCTGGCATCAGATCTTGGTGCAGATGGAAACTATACTGAAATTTTACAGATTCCTGCTGGCGGCAGCAGGATGCCGGCTTCAGAAAAGACTATTGCTGAGAAGCTCCACTATATCAAGATGGAAGGGCGTGATGTCTTTAAGCTTGCGGTTAATGCAATGGTTAATTCCTGTAAAAAGGTAATGAAGGAAACTGGAATTTCTGCTGACCAGATAAAATGGCTGGTTCCGCATCAGGCTAATTACCGTATCCTCAAGGCCGTAGCCCAGCGGCTGCACATTGCTGAGGAAAATGTCTATATTAACGTCAACCGTTTTGGCAATACTTCCGCGGCCTCTATTGGTTTATGCCTGGATGAGATCGCTCGTGGTAATCACGCCAGTAAGGGAGATTATGTACTTTTGACGGCTTTCGGTGGTGGATTAACCTGGGGATCAATACTGCTTAAGTGGAGCTGATTAATGACCTTATATGGAAAGCAAAGTTTTTATACTTTGCTTTCTTTGTGTATAAGGGTACTATAATAATCCAAAATGCTCTATTTCCCAATGCGGGTATGGTCTGTGGTGGTGACATTGTCTGGAGCCCACCTGGCCAAGGTACCCAGCAGCTGCTGCTTGGAAATGGGTTTTGACAGGAAATCATCCATGCCGGCATTAAGGCAGTTTTCCCGGTCTCCACGCAGCGCATTTGCTGTCAAGGCAATTATCGGTGGGTGACCGCTGCCCAGTCTTCTAATAATCTCTCTGCAGGCCGTGAAGCCATCCATTTCCGGCATCACACAGTCCATCAGAATTATATCGTAGGCATTTGCCTCGACTTTATCCAGAGCCTCCAGTCCGTTTTTCGCTATATCAACTTTCACTTCAGCACTCTCCAGCATGTTTAGAACGACTTTACGGTTTATACGGTCATCCTCTGCCAGTAGAACATTCAGCTTCTTGAGCTTTTTCTCAACTTCACTGTGCTGTTCTTTGATAAACATACTGGTGGTGCTGTACAGGTCACGTTGCGCGAGTTCAAACGGAATTTCAAAAGTAAACACCGACCCTTTGCCGGGAGTGCTTTTCACTTGAATAGTCCCGTCCATTAGTGACAATAGAAATTTACAAATTGTCAACCCAAGTCCCGAGCCGCCATACTTTCTGGTGGTAAATGTTTCTGCCTGTTCAAATGGTTCAAATATTGACTTCAAGCGGGTTTTGCTTATTCCTATACCGGTATCGGTCACTATGAAAGCCAGCCTGACGCTGCTTTTTGACAAGCTTTTCATAAGCTTGACTCTTAAAGATACCTCTCCGCTGTCGGTAAACTTGATGGCATTTGAGACCAGGTTCAGCAGTATCTGTTTCAGTCTGGCGGAATCTCCAATCAGGTAGTTAGGTATTTTGTCATTGATATGATAATAAAAATCCAGATTTTTAGCTTTTGCGAGATGCTTAAGCATTGTGAAACTGGAATCAATTGTGCGCTGTAAGTTCATGCAGCGTCTCTCGACATGAATTTTGCCTGATTCGATTTTTGAAAAATCAAGAATGTCATTAATGATGGCCAGCAGTGACGCTCCGCTGGAGCGTATCGCGTCAACATAATCTCGTTGTTTAACACTGAGTCCGGTCTCTGAAAGCAGTTCAGATGAGCCAATAATTCCATTCATGGGGGTGCGGATTTCATGACTCATTGTTGCCAGAAACAAGGATTTTGATCTGGTTGCTTCTTCAGCTTTAATTCTTGATTTGAGAAGCCGGTTTTTAAGAAAATTTTCTCTAAGTATGTAAATAAAAATCAGAAAGGCTCCTGCCTGTATGAGTATCATGAAATTTATATATGAAAGTTTAAAAGTTCGAATGGTATCATCGCCGTAATAGCCGACAAAATATGCAGCCTTTCTGCCTTTAGCATCCCATACCGGAACAAAGCAGCCCCGATAATAATCTCCATTATCTCTGGCATAAATACAAAATGATTTGTTATCTTTCATCTTGTGCTGAATAAGACTGGTAAGTTCAAGTGTATGAAAGTGCTTGCGCCCGATTATACTGAAAGGATTTTTCTTTTCGTGGAAGTAATTTTTATGAAAACTTGACGGCCGGTAATCTTTTCGGAGTTTATTGAATAATTTTTCATTTCCGGAAAGATGCTTCAGGTTGACAATGAAATCATATTCCCCGCCGAATTCCTGATGTAGAAGTTTTTGAAACTCTTTGAAACTGAAACCGGTCTCAAAGCTGCCGATATGCTTACCCTTGTAAATGAGAGGGAAAACGGCTCTGAAGCCGCTTTTGGAGCTGCCTACTTCAAAGCCATAAATGTCGCGGCAGTTTCTGTTTACCAGTCGCAATGTATTGCGGAAAGAATCCAGCTTGTCTCCAAAGATTCCCGGGCTGTGCAGTCTTAGAAAGCTGGTGCTGTCCGGAAAGTGAAAATGAAACTGCTCAAGATTATTGTTCTGCAGCCTTAAATAAGTATCTTTTAGCATTTTGTAAAGTGCTTTCCGGCAATTTTCGCGTTGTTCCTTATTACCGTGCCACGCCTGATAAACCTTTTGCAGTACTTCCGGATTATTTACTACTTCATTAAAAACAACCCGGGCAAGATTATTGTAGGAACTGTAAATAACATTGAAAGTATGCTCGGAGATAAGGGCCTGCGATTGCAGGTATATAGCTTCTTTCTCATCATAAATACGGGTAAGCAGCTTTGCGAAAAAAAATGCAATCAGTAAATAAAGAATAATTGCTGTAAACAGGAAGCGCTTGCTGAATGAGTTTAAGTATCCTATGAAGTTAGAAGAAAATCTTTTGAGCATTTACTGTCCTGATCAATTAAATTCCCCCGAAGAAGACTGTAATTAATGCTTGGTTACGAGTTACTGCTGTCTGTTATTTATTTGCAAACAATTCAAAACTGATAATAATCTAGTATAACATAGTTGGTAGTAAAACACAAAAGAAATGAGAGCTAATCTATAAAAAAATAAAAGTACAGCTTATTTTTTATAATCCGCTTATTTTTATACAGCTTGACTGCGCAGCAATGGCAGAGAAATTGCTTAATCCCGTTTGACATTAAGCGCCGGATCTCCGGACATTAGGCCCCGGCTGGTTTGTTTGATAAATTCAATAAAGTGTTCTGTTTCAGGAGTGATTCCAGCCTCTGTAATCTTTCTGAAAGCATTTTTTGAATTCAGACCGTGAAAGAAGTAAGTTTTTATTGCGTTCCGGATAACAGCACGCTGCTCACTGTCAAAGCCGGCTCGGCGCAGGCCGATTGTATTGGGGCCGCAGACACAGTTGTTTTCCGCCAGCATACAGAAAGGCGGAACATCCTGAGTGATAATAGTGCGTCCGCCCAGCATGGCAAGTCTGCCGATTCTGCAAAACTGATGTATCAGAATATAGCCGCTTAAAACAGCCTGGTTTTCAATAACGACATGGCCGGAAACCGCAGTATGGTTGGCGATAGTTACCTGGTCGCCAACCACTGCATCATGTCCGATGTGAACAAATGCCATCAGCAAACATTTACTGCCTATTCTGGTAACACCGTCTTTAAAAGGAGAGCGGTGAATGGTTACATATTCCCGTATTGTGGTATCATCTCCGATATAAGTCCAGGCTTCGGTGCCTGCTTTAAACCTGTGGTCCTGCGGCTCCTCGCCAACTAATGCCCCAAGATAAAAACGACAGCGCTTTCCGACTTTTGTGAAACGGGCTATCTTGACGTGTGAGTCTACAAAAGTTCCGTCTCCTATTTCTACATTATCCTCAATTACTGCGTATGGTCCGATTTCAAGGTTGTCGCCTAACACTGCATTTGAGGAAATAACTGCTGTCGGATGTATCTTGTTCATTATAATACCTTAATTATTCAACGACTGTAGCGGCAGAGGTATCACCCTGCAGGACTTTGTCCAGGCTGTCAGGCTCTGAAAAGTTAAATACGATTATCGGCAGGGCATGATCGCGGCACATTGAGAATGCTGTTGAATCCATAATGGCCAGCTGGCGGCTCAGGGTCTCATCAAAAGATATGTTTTCAAACCTTTCCGCTGCCGGATCGCGCATTGGGTCTGCGGAATAAACGCCATCCACTTTTGTCGCTTTCAGGACAGCTTCACAATCGGTCTCCAGAGCTCTTAAAGAGGATGTTGTGTCAGTTGTAAAAAAAGGACTGCCTGTTCCGCCCGAGAAAATAACTACTTTACCGGCTTCCAGCGACTTTATTGCTGCTTCGCGGTTATAGCGCCCGGCTATCGGCTCCATTGGGATTGAACTTTGTAAAACTGCTGACATGCCAGCTGCGTTAAACGCGTCTTTCAGGCAAAGGCCATTCATAACGGTAGCCAGCATTCCCATATAGTCGGCAGTCACTCTGTCCATGCCGTCAGAGGTGCCGACTTTGCCGCGCCAGATATTGCCGGCTCCACATACTAATGCCACTTCCACCCCGTTGTCAATGACATTTTTAACCTTGTCAACCACGGCTGCCACTGCATCAGCGTCATACCCGTAAGTGTTACCACCCTTAAGCGCCTCACCACTTATTTTCAGCAAAACTCTTTTATATTTGTAATGAGATCCCATCAAAATGTCACCTTTCAACTTTACTTTGATGTTTACAATTTCTATTAGAAAACTATATTCACGGGACGGTTTATCAAACATGAAAGCAATATTTTTTAAGACAAACCTGATTTTTTCAAAAAAGCTGGTATATTATCCGCCAATAAAATAACCTTTCAGTTTGACTGATTTAACCAAGAGAACGTCACAACATGAAAAATACTGACAAGATTAAAGTCGGCATCGTCGGAGTCGGTGCCCTGGGCAGACACCATGCCCGTTTATACAACCTCAGCAAGAATGCTGAAGTTGTTGGGATCTATGATGTAAATCCGGAAACAGCCAGCAAGGTTGCTGAGGAGTTCGGACTTGAAGTATATGAAGAAGTGAAAAATCTCGCAGAGAATTGCGACGCTCTGAGTGTTGCGGTCCCGGCGACCCTGCACAGCAGGATAACGGTCCCGCTGCTTGAAATGGGTAAGCATGTTTTAGTTGAAAAGCCGATTGCTGCTACGTATGAACAAGGCAAGGAAATGGTTGATGCTGCTGCCGCAAATAATGTTGTGCTGGCGGTAGGGCATGTTGAGCGGTTTAACCCGGCAATGGATTTTTTGGAAAAACACGCTGCAGATACTCGCTTTATAGAAGCTCACCGCCTGGCAAAATATCCGCCGCCGCGCCCGGGACAGCATCGCCGCGGTACCGAAGTAAGTGTGGTTCTGGACTTGATGATCCATGATATAGATCTGGTGCTCACTATGGTTGACGCTGAAGTTGAGCGTTTTGATGCGGTAGGTATTCCGGTGCTCAGTTCTACTGAAGACATAGTCAGCGTCAGAATTAAGTTTGAAAACGGTTCCTGCGCTAATATGACAGCAAGCCGGGTCAGCGAGGACCCGCAGCGCCGTTTCCGGGTTTTCCAGGAAGACACTTATATTTCGATGGATTACGGTACTCACTCTGGTATGGTTTTGAAAAAGAACCGGGTAGGGCTGGCCAGAAAAGATATAAGTCTGGATGAAAAAAATGCGCTGGCCGCCGAGCTTGAAGACTTTATCAGGTCAGTCAAGGCGACTAAAGCAAATGGTAAAGTTGAACCTCCAAAGGTTGACGGTTGTGATGGTTTAAAAGCCCTCAAGCTTGCTGAAGACATTGTCAGGGAAATACGCCGTTACAATGATCATTACGGATTTAAATTTTCTAAAGTCGGCAGCTAGGATATGGAAGCCGTCACGTACACAGCCCCAGCCAAAATAAACCTTTACTTAAAGGTCACGGGCAAGCGGTCTGATGGTTATCACAACCTGGATACATTGTTTCTGCCCTTGAGCTTTCCGGCTGACAGAGTTACTCTGGACTTTGCGGCAAAAGAAGGCATTGAGATTGCTTGTAATACTTATGGTGTGCCGCTTGATTCAAAGAATATATGCTGGAAGGCGGCTGATTCTTATTATAAGCAGGCAGGTATAGCTCCGGCATGTAAGATTACTATCGAAAAGAATATACCGGTGGCAGCCGGGCTTGGCGGCGGCAGTTCCAATGCCGCTTCAGTTCTCAAGGCATTGAATTCACATTTTGATGCCTTAGGCTCAGAAGCTTTGACACGAATTGCCATGAGTTGTGGGGCGGATGTTCCATTTTTTCTGGATAGTAAGCCCGCATTTGCTGCCGGCACCGGGGATGCATTTGAGTATCCGGATAATTTTGTCTTTAACTGGTCGCTGCTTTTAATCAATCCCGGTTTTCCAGTATCGGCAGCCTGGGCTTATTCGCATTTAAGCAAAGATTTTATTGGTGCCTTGTCGTCTGGTTTTAGAAATAAGTTACTGGCTGGACTGCAGTCTGGTTCCTCTGAAACTCTTAAAGATTATATTCATAATGATCTGGCAGCAGCGTTGTATTACAAATTTCCTTTGCTAAAAATGCTGCGGCGGGATTTACTGGCGGCCGGTGCTGATGCTGTTGAGATTTCAGGCAGCGGCCCGACTTTATTTGCATTATGCAGGGACGATGCGGTCAGGGAGCAGCTTATCGGCATGCTTGAAGAGTATCATCAGCCTTTGCAGGTATTTAAAGCTGAAGTTTTATAAAGCCGCGCCACGGCAAATACCGAAACGCGGCGGCAATCAGTTGCGGGTTACGAATTACATGCAATTTTTTCCATCAATACCCCGTCGTTGTTTTCGTGAATTTCAAAATTAACCTTCATGGTGTGGTCCTCGGTGCTTTTAAATTGATAATCCGCTTCCGGCAGCAGTATCGCGTTGGGAAAACGGTATCCGGTTTTATCCTGCTTGCAGGTTGGGATAAGGGTCAGTTCGCCGCCGTCATTAAGCAGGTCGGTTCCGATTAAGGCACCGGTAATCTTGCCGTCAGAATCAAATATCCTGCGCAGTGTATTGTCAATTTCCAAAATTTCAGCTGCAACATTTATTTTCAGATTGGTAATTATTTTTCTGATAATCCTGCCTCCAGCCTGATCGCATTTAGATTCATAATATTCAGGCTGAATATTAAAAGACGGACCGTCAACGGTAGCACCAAGCGTGCTTCCCTTGAAGCTGACTACACATGAGCCGTGCTTAAAAAGTTCCTTGTTTATATTATCCATTACTTATCTCCTGGTATTAACCTTTAAGTTTCCGATATCGAAGACTCTTTCCGGCAAGGCAGCTTAATAAGGAATCTTCCCCTTTCATCCGGATAAAGTTTAAAGCATACTTTGAAGCTTCTGCCGCAATTTGAGTCCGGCTTGAAGGAGGAGACGCTGGAAATGCTGGCATTGGGAAAGACAAAACCGCTGCTGTCTCCGGGGGAGAGAGGTATTATTTTGAGTTCACCCTCGGCATCCGGGAGTTCAGTTTTATTTTTTGATCTGAAACGATCGAAAATGTCTAGTATTTCAAGCGGCAGAGATATTTCAAGTCTCGCGGTTACAGAAGCCACTTTCTGCCCGGACTCCAGGTAAATGCGGTGTTCCTGCAAAACCGGCTTTATCTTCCATTCCGGAACCCGGCAGACGGCTCCAATTACAATTCCGTGAAACCCCACAATCATTTCTGGTATACGGTCCTCGGCTGATGTTGCCATATACATACAAAACTCCTTTTGCTTTTTGATTCCTGTAGGCCTTTGTCAGTATAAAGTCTTACCTGTTAAAGGCTTTGTGAAAAGCGCAACCCGCTATAAATTCCAGCTGTTAAAGACAAAGTCAATCCGCTTCAGCCTCTTCCCAGACGATTTCCGGAACATTCACGATTTAAGAAAGCCAGAGTACGCGGACCGTAAACAGTTTCATTTCCTGTTTTATAGGAGATTGATCCGACTCCGTCGACCTTTTCTGATTCCACAATTATGCCTGCAGCAAAAGAATCATAATTCTCCAACAGGAAAACCGCTTGTTCAAACACTGCGCAAAGCTGAAAGATTCTACTTTCATCAACAGATTCAATTCCTAAAAAAAGAGAGACATCATTTTCTGCCATCTTAAGTGCTCCTGCCTTGGCTGAATCATCGAAAGCACTCCAGGCAGCATGCTTCAAATGACGCTGCAGGTATTCATTTGCGGCTGGAATTGATATCATATAGCCACCTCCATTCAAAATTATAGAAAGCCCCGCACAGCGGGGCTGGATTACGGACTAATTATGCAGAGCGGATTGCCGCCATTACTTCAAGACTTGATTTCAAACCGTGAATACGGCACAGGCGCTGTTTGGCATTTTTAAACTCAAGAGTCAACTCTCCCAGAGCCATGCGCTTTATACCGTCAAAGCCCTTAGGAGTGGCATCCTCGTCGCTCATGGCCCGACCCTTCAGGTTTGAGAGTCCAAAACCGTTAATATCCATTACCCAGGCATCGCTGTCCGGCATATCCGGATCAGCCATAATTGTCATTGCGCGCCCATTGATTTCATTAACGACAACTGCAACATAAGCCCCGCGCTTTTCATCGGAACGCACAACCTGCAATTTGTCTTTAAACTCATTGGACAGCACCCGGGCCTGTCCCGGTGAGCACAGGATTTGAGTTGGATTACCGCCTTCACTTAGTATGACCTGGGCTGCGTCGTTGATGACAAAACTGTCCAGCGCCTTATTTCCGGCAGCAATTGTCTGACAACCGCTCTGAGTGCCGAAAAAGTAAAGTCCTCCGGTTTCGCCGCGGTTTGCAGAGTTTCCTTCTACTCGACGTCCGAACAATGCAACCCGGTTGAGGTCTCTCGCAGACTCCCCCAGTGCAAAAGCCGTCTGGCGATTAAGCTGGTTGTCCACACTTCCAAAGACATTTACTGCAAGTGCAGAACCGGTTAAGACAATGTCCTTGCGAAATATCTGACTGCAGTTGAAGTCAGTGCCGCTGAGCTGATAAGACTCTTCCCCGTCACCGTTAGCACTGCCTTCAGCCATTGGAGAACTGACAATATTAAGGACGTCGCTTGGCGCCGGAGCATTTTTGCTGGAGCCGTTAGATGCGGCTTTGGCGACGGTGAAAGTGGTTGCCGAGTCAATCGAAACCACTTTAAACAGGACGGAGTCGTTCTTGGGAACAAGCAGAGTGCCGACTTTTATTTTTGTGAGGTCACTTGCAGACGCAGTAACTTTCATTGAGGTGACGGCTGTAGCGGTTACCGCGCGGCCTGCAATCTGATCTTCCAGCCATTCATGTTTCTGCTGGGTAGAGTCTTCAACGCGTTTAAAGTTGGAAATAAAGCGTGGTTCATCTTTGATCACAGTAGAAAGGACATCAGTGAGATCACGTTTTTTGTTTGCGAAACTGTAAGAATAAAGGGTCATTTTTTTTCCTTTGGTTGTGAGGTTGATTTCAGTTTCTGATTTCCGGAGCATTTTCAAGCATACCAGCGATATCTCCGGACTTTTCCGCGGTTGCAAAACCGGTCTCATGGGTGCCAATTTTACTTCCTGCACCAGAGCGCACTTCAACTCGAAAATGCTTTGGGTTACTTTGTTTGAGTTCGTCAATAAACGACTCAACCTGTTCTTCATCTTCAATAGCAACACCGTCTTTACGAATCAGGTATTCAAGAAAATCCGCATTGTCAAAACGGTGTTTGGCGGCGAGCTGATTGATTTTTTGCCTGAAGTGCAGAGACTCAAGTTGTTTTCTGGCCGAGTCACGTTCCCGGGTCAATTCAGAAATATCTTTTTGCATTTGATCGACTTTCTGCCCGTGATTTTTTTTAATTCGCTCGGTTTCAGATAAATCCCGGCTTTCCAGTGCATCAACCTTTGAGTTCAACTGCTGAACTTGACCGGCCAGCTGACTGTTGTTTTTTTCCAGTTCTTTGCGCCTGGCTATTTCGTTATCAAGGCGACTCTTGGGAATTCCATCCGGGCGAAATTCCTTAAGCGCCTGACGCTCTGCCGGGGAAAGCTCCAGGCCTTCGGCTGCTTTTCTGATGATTTCATTTAAGTTCATCAAGGTTCTCCTTTTTGTGATTTAGTCTGGGCTGACTTCACAGCTTTTTTACGTGAGTGACCACGCGTTACTAAAGGAAAAAATGTCAACCACCCGGATTTTTGCAGGTCCTCAGGCCGCAGTAGAGTCAGCTGTTGTTTGATATCATAAGGAGGAGAGTTTGTGCCAGTACCCTGAGAATAAATATCAAAGAAGATTTGTGGTTCATGTCAATCCTGATTACCTGATTAGCAGCTACTGACATTGAAACCTGAAATTTGCATTGTATCTGGAGCGTGCTTCAAAAAGCAGCTATGAATTTTTAATATATTAAGTTTTGTTTAAACCAGAATCGTATTTTCCATAATATGTAATAATTTTTATAGTAATCACTAATTTTTCTTACCAGCGATAGAGTCCTGGTCAATACTTTATCCGGATATTTTTGTCATTTACCTCTTTTAGTGTCAATTTATTGGTGTCAAATAATTTTTATTTGTAAAGAAATTTTACAAACGTGTAATTTATTTATATATATGTACTTATGTGTTATTTTGTCGTTTATATTTAAATATAATTTGTAACTGTATATATGACATCATTATTTTTAAATAAATAGCTAAACATATAGTTATTAGGTTGTTATACTTATTATAAGCAAGTTGGCATGAATCTTTCTACACATTAAGTGCGGCAATAGCAAAAAGCACTGGAAATACTTTTGCAGCAGCTTAATGCTTTTGTCTGTTGAAAAATCGGGAGGGCTGTAAGAGGCTGACATTTGATAGAGTGCCAGCTGGAGAGTTTTTCGCTCATCTTACCCCTGCTTTGAAAAAAGATTTATATTTTCCTTATGTTATTATAAGGTAAAATTTGAGAGGCGCCCTTAACGCCATGTTGCGTCGGGCGATACTGGGGAGTGTCTTTGAGGAGATACGGGAAAAGGAGGAGTATCGCTTGGCTGGAATCCAGCCGCCCGCAAGGCAGCTGGATTCCAGAATCTGCCGACAAGGGCGCACGAATCTTGTGCCGGTTATTTCCCGGTTCCATTTTGATGGCGGAACCGTTTGTATCATAACAGCTCGTGAGGGCAAGTGTGAGGAATGACAAGGCACATGTTTTTATCTATTTTACAGGCCCCGGATGGGAACTGTTCAATCAGTATAACTTCATGTATGAAGTCTGCACTGAACGTCAGGCAGTGGTGTCACAGCTTGGTGGTTCTGATGCAGCGCTTTCTTCTGCGCTAACCGGTAAAACCCCGGTAAGTCATGGTCAGTTTAGCAGTTGGTACTTCAAGCGTTCCAATAATTTCAAGGATATCTCTCGTAAGCTTTTATTGTTGCTGGCAGGTCTCCCTTCCGGATACTTCGGGAAAGTCAAGACTCCTTTGCGTGGTCTGCGTCACTTGTGTCCAGAAAGAGGGGTGGGTTCAGAGTTGAAACCACACCATTTTCACCCGCTGAAAAGCATAATAGACATTATTCATGAGAACCGCATACCGCATTATATTGCAAAAATACATCCGGGCCAGTTTGATCAGACATTCAGTTCCCTGCGGCAGCGGATGAAGCGACGCAGTGTACATTTTGCATTCATCCAGGTTGATGAACTGGATCCATTGCTGCATCTTTCCCCTTATGATGAACGTTCCATTGTGCAGCGCCTTAAAATGTTCGAAAGGGAATTGAAAGCCGTATACCGTACTGGATGTCAGGCTTATAACGATTTTAATCTGTCCCTGTTTTCAGGACACGGGATTACAATTGCTCCAGACCGGATTGATGTCAGGCGTAAAATTGATTGTTTAAACTTGGATTTCGGGCATGATTATCACGCGGCTTATGATCCCACAATGGCGAGGTTCTGGTTTGAGAACAGCCGGGCGAGATCTATTATTATTGACCGGTTGCGCCGAATTCGCCACAGCCATATTCTTAGTGAGGACGAGAAAGATCGTTACGGGATAAATTTTCAGGAGAACATTTTTGGGGAAACTATTCTTCTGCTGGACCCGGGGCACCAGATATACCCTAATGATGCGCTCAGGCAGCCTCTGCTTGGCATGCATGGGTATGCACCGGATGACAAGTATTCTCTGGGAGCATATCTGGCATCAACAGAGATCAGGACTCCAGTCAAGTGGGTGGGTAATTTCTTTGACGTCATGGCTGACGCTGTTGCTCCCATGGTGAACGGTTAGTCGATGACGCATTAATGACAGATATTGAATAGAATTATCGCGGGGGCAGTTGCCCCCGCGATCATGTTTAGTAAATGAACAGCATTTCACTGTACTTGGGAAGAGGCCAGCATTCATCACTGACAATATTTTCAAGAGCGTCACAAACTTCACGAAGCTTATGCATGGCTTCAATAATTTTTTCCGGTTCGCCGCTTTTATTGGCTTTTTCCAGTGTATCGCATTCACCAGCCAGGCTGCCAACCAGTTCGCCAATTCTGGCAACCAGACTTTCCTGTTCGGCCGTGCCGGCAAAAATACCCAGTTCCCGCAAATGCAGGAGGCTTTCAGCCATCTGGCGCTGCTGTTTCAGGGCAGCAGGCATAATCATGGTTCGACCGATATTCAAAGCCAGTTCGCCCTCAATATTGATCTTGGTAGTATATTCTTCCATAAACACTTCGTAACGGGATTCGACTTCATTCTCAGAGAAGACGCCATACTTTTCAAAGAGTTTAATATTTTTTTCGTCTTTGAATGCCCGCAGTGCGGTCGGAGTGTTCTTGAGGTTGGGCAAGCCGCGTCTTTCAGCCTCGACAACCCAGTCTTTGCTGTAGTTGTCGCCATTGAAAATAATATTCTTATGCTCCTTGATAATTTTCTGCAGCAGACCCTGGAGGGTTTCCTGGAAATTTTCAGGAGTGCACTTTTCCAGTACCGTACAGATTTCATCCAGCGCTTCAGCTACAATTGTATTGATAATTACATTACAGCCGGCGCAGGACTGGCTGGAGCCCGGTGCCCGGAATTCAAACTTATTGCCGGTAAAGGCAAATGGGCTGGTGCGGTTCCGGTCAGTGGTATCGCGCGGCAGCGGAGGCAGGGCATCTACGCCGATTTCCAGAGACTCGCTGCTTTTGGAGCTTTTGGCACCGCCTTTTTCAATCTGCTCAATTACGTCGGTAAGCTGTTCACCCAGGAATATGGAAATGATAGCCGGCGGAGCTTCATTTGCGCCAAGACGGTGGTCATTACCGGCAGCAGCAGTGGATACCCGCAGCAGGTCGCCGTGACAGTGGACCGCTTTAATAACCGCGCAAAGTGTGGTTAGAAACAGAGCGTTACGATGCGGGTTTTCTCCCGGTTTGAGCAGGTTCATGGTACTGGTGCCTATTGACCAGTTGTTATGCTTGCCTGAACCGTTGACACCGGCAAAAGGTTTTTCGTGAAGCAGGCAGACAAAACCGTGCCGGTCGGCTACCTGACGCAGTACTTCCATCATAATCATGTTGTGGTCGACAGCCAGATTGAGTTCTTCAAACATCGGTGCGATCTCAAACTGAGCTGGAGCTACCTCATTATGCCGGGTTTTTGCTGGAATGCCAAGCTTCCAGAGCTCCTGATCCACTTCAGTCATAAATGCCAGAACCCGCGGTTTGATGGCACCGAAATAATGGTCGTCAAGCTGCTGATGCTTTGATGGCGCGGCACCGAAAAGCGTGCGGCCGGTCTGGATTAAATCTGGGCGGCACATGTATATACGCTTGTCAACCAGAAAATACTCCTGTTCAGCTCCGAGCGTGACTCCCGGTCGACCGGCGTCAACTTCACCAAAGCATTTAAGCAGACGTTTTACCTGAATGTTGACAGCCTGTATGGAGCGAAGCAGTGGTGTTTTCTTATCAAGGGCTTCGCCGGTGTAAGAACAGAATGCTGTCGGAATACAGAGCGTCGAACCATTTTTGCCGCGTTTGATGAATGCCGGGCTTGTCGGGTCCCACGCAGTGTAGCCGCGGGCTTCAAATGTCGACCGAAGTCCACCTGACGGGAAGCTTGAGGCATCGGGTTCGCCGACGATCAGGTTCTTGCCGGAGAAATTAAGAATGACATTGCCGTCGCCGTCAGCTTCGACAAACGAGTCGTGTTTTTCAGCGGTTGATCCGGTCAGCGGCTGGAACCAGTGAGTGTAATGGCTGGCACCTTTGCTGATTGCCCATTGTTTCATGGCATTGGCGACATCGTCGGCAATGCCCGGGTCAATTTCCTTGCCTTCTTTAACCGTCCGATTGAGTTTTTTGAATACATCTTTAGGCAGATATTCCTTCATTACCTTAAGTGTAAAAACATCCTCGCCGTAAACGTCTGTGATGGCGTTTTCGGTGATATCCAGACGGTCTTCGATGCAATCTTCAGCAATTGCTGCTATAGCCTGCTTTCTGGTGAAGCTGCTCATGATAACCTTTTTCCTTCAATTTAATAAAGTTGTGATATTTTAGAGAAATATGCCTCACTTTATAGCAAATACAATGCCAATTTTTGCAGAAAGTATATAAATGATTAATTATTATATATTTATGTAAATGTATGTTTTTTGTTTTCGGACAGAAATGTCACACGAGTATATTACAAATATGTAATTTGACGCCAATGTGTTACAATTTTGTAATCTGTTTTGTGGCTCTATAATTCAGCTTTCTGTCATAATAATAATAACGCTTTTTGACAGGCCGAGGCAGGCTTTTATAAAAAAAACATAACGGCTTCCTGTTAACTTGAAAAACTTAATTATTGATATACCTTAAAAGTTAATAATAATATATGCATAAAACTACTCACTGGAGAGATCTTTTAATGGCAGATACAGTCAACGACAATAATGCTCTCAATGCAGAATACAGTGCAGATAAAATTACAGTTCTTGAGGGTCTTGAAGCGGTCCGTATGCGTCCCAGTATGTACATTGGCGATACCGGGCAGCGCGGTTTGCACCATTTGGTTTATGAAGTGGTTGACAACAGTATTGACGAGGCGCTTGCCGGTTACGCAAGCCGCGTCAGGGTTGTCATACACCAGAATAACAGTATTACTGTTTCCGATGACGGGCGCGGTATTCCTATCGATATTCATGAAGGAGAAGGCAAGCCGGCTGTAGAGGTGGTTATGACCGTACTTCATGCCGGCGGAAAATTCGACCATAGTTCGTACAAAGTTTCCGGCGGACTGCATGGTGTTGGTGTTTCCTGTGTGAACGCATTGAGCTTATGGCTGGAGGTGGAAGTCTGTCGTGACGGCGGTTCCCATCACATGCGTTTTGAGCGTGGAGACACCGTTTCGCCGCTGACAAAAACTCATGACACTGACAAAAGAGGAACCAAGGTAACTTTCCAGCCGGATCCTGAAATCTTCCCGGACACGGTGTATGTGTGGGATATCCTTGCCAAGCGCCTGCGCGAGCTGGCCTTTTTGAATCGCGGTATAACGATCCAGCTTGAGGATGAGCGTACTGAGGAAGGCGAAAGTGTCCGTAAGGAGTCGTTTCACTACGAAGGCGGAATTTGTGAGTTTGTCAGACATCTTAATGATAATAAGCAGGCTTTGCAGGATGTCATTTATCTGCAGAAAGAAAAAGACGGCATAGATATTGAACTGGCAATGCAGTACAATGATGGGTTCAGTGAAAATATTTATTCCTATACCAACAATATTAACACAATAGAGGGCGGTACTCACCTTACCGGATACCAGACTGCCTTGACCCGTACCATTAACGCCTACGCGAAAGCCAACAACATGCTTAAAAATGAAAAAGGCATGAGCGGCAATGATACTCGCGAAGGGCTGACAGCTGTAATAAGTGTCAAGGTTCCGGATCCCCAGTTTGAAGGGCAGACCAAAACCAAGCTCGGCAATAGTGAGGTTCGCGGAATTGTCGAGTCGGTGGTTAATGAAGGTCTTGGGACTTACCTTGAGGAAAACCCGAATGACGCCAAGGAGATCATTAACAAGGCGATGACGGCGGCGCGCGCCAGAGAAGCTGCCCGTAAAGCCCGTGAACTGGTACAGCGCAAGGGAGCCCTTGACGGTTTCAGCCTGCCGGGCAAACTGGCTGACTGCAGCTCCAAATGCTCGCCTGCAGAAAGTGAAATATATATAGTGGAAGGGGATTCCGCCGGCGGCTCTGCCAAACAGGGCCGGGACAGTTTCTTCCAGGCGATCCTGCCGATTCGCGGCAAGCTGTTGAATGTGGAGAAAGCCCGCTTGGATAAAGTGCTGCAAAATAAAGAAATTCAGGCACTGGTTGCAGCGGTCGGCTGCGGAATTGGTGACGAGGATTTTAATATTGAGAAGGCTCGTTATCATCGAATTGTAATTATGACGGATGCGGATGTTGACGGTTCACATATCAGAACTTTACTTCTGACTTTCTTTTACCGCCAGATGAAGCCGCTGATTGAAGCGGGTTATGTGTATATTGCGAATCCGCCTTTGTTCAAGGTGCGGCGTCGCAAAAAAGAACGCTATATTGAGACTGAAGAGCAGCTGGACAACTTTCTGGTTGAACTGGGCTGTGATGATATAGATATTCTAGATGCAGACCGAAAACCGATTGAAATGGACAGGATCAGGGAACTGGTCGCCGGTTTTACAAAAGTTCAGCAGGCAGCATCCGGACTCAGTCGTTATGGTATTGATTCAAAGGTGTATTTTGAGCATATAAATGCAGACGGCAAATACCCGATCGCTAAAATCAATGTTCGCGAGAATGATGGTACGGTGACGTCGAAATTTGTTTACAGCGATGAGGAAGAAGCCGAATTTATCAAAGCAGCTGAAGAAAGGCTTGGTGATGGCGATACGGTTAAGGTCAGTGAGCTGGAGCCGACTGAACAACCGGAAGGAGAGGTCGGCAGCATAGAGGAGGGCGACGAAGAAGTTGTTCCTCACAAGCTCAATACAGCAATTGAAATTATAAATATTTTTGAAGCTAGAAACTGCGAAGAAATCGTTTCCGAGCTTACAACTCATGGAATTGCTCCTGAAGCTATTTTTGATGGCGAAAAGGTGATGTTTACAGTCAAGTCTGGTGATAATGAAAATCATGCCCATTCGCTGGCGGATTTGTTTGATGAAATCAAGAATAATGGCCGGCAGGGACTGCACATTCAACGTTACAAAGGTCTTGGAGAAATGAATGCAGAGCAGTTGTGGGAGACTACGATGGATCCCAAAAACCGCAAAATGATAAAAGTTACCATGGAAGACGCAGTTCAGGCTGAGCGTATGTTCACGCTGCTTATGGGGGACGTTGTCGAGCCGCGCCGCGACTATATTGAAAAATTTGCCGCGACAGTAAAAGACCTTGACATCTAAGCTACCGGATATAAACAAATTAAACTGGAGTCATTTGCAATGGCTGAAAAAAAACAGAATTTAGATAAGAACAAGAACCTTGAAATAGCAATCAGTCAGATTGAAAAAGAGTTCGGTAAAGGGTCTATTATGCGTCTTGGCGCCTCAGCTGACTCTTACGCTGATGTTCCGACTATCAGTACCGGGGCGCTCTCGCTTGACCTGGCACTGGGGATAGGCGGGTTGCCGCGGGGCCGGATTATTGAGATTTTCGGTCCCGAATCTTCGGGTAAAACCACCCTGTGCCTGCATGTTATAGCCAATGCGCAGCGTGCTGGCGGTACCTGTGCAATTATCGATGCAGAACATGCTGTTGATCCGAGTTATGCCAGAAAAATTGGGGTTGATACTGACCAGCTGCTTATTTCTCAGCCGGATTGCGGCGAAGATGCTCTGAATATTGTTGATACTCTGGTGCGCAGTAATTCAGTCGATGTACTTGTGATTGACTCAGTAGCTGCACTGGTGCCGCGTGCTGAGATTGAAGGGCAGATGGGCGATTCTCACATGGGGCTGCAGGCCAGGCTGATGTCGCAGGCACTGCGAAAGTTGACTGGAGCTGCCAGCAGAGGCCGTACCTGTATTATCTTTACCAACCAGATTCGTGAAAAAATCGGAGTTATGTTTGGTAATCCTGAAACCACTACCGGTGGTAACGCACTTAAGTTTTATGCTTCAATCCGCATGGATATCCGTAAAATCGGAGTTATAAAAACAGCCGGTGGTGATGTTACCGGCAATCGAACCAGAGTTAAAGTAATTAAGAATAAACTTGCGCCGCCATTCCGGATTGCAGAATTCGACATAAATTATGCCGAAGGCATATCGCGTTCGGGGTCAATTCTTGATGTGGCAACTGATCTGGGTATTATCCAGAAACGCGGTTCCTGGTTTTCGTTTGGTTCCGAGCAGCTGGCTCAGGGGCGCGAAGCGACAAAGGCACTGATCGGGGATAATAAGGAAATTCAGAAAAAGCTGCTCAAGGAGATTAAACAGAAACTGGATCCTTCAGAAGAAAAAGCCACAGAGGAGGCGCCGGCTGAAGATGCAGGATCCTGATCAGGGTCAGGCGCATATTCAGCTGCCGGCAATATTATGAGGATTAGCAATTTCATCAGGACAGCCGGAACCCGTCGCGGCGGGTTTCTGTTTTTTGCAGCAGTACTTTTGTCAGCAAACACTGTTCTCGCATCCAAGTACCGGAATCGGGATCTGGGTGACGATGCTTTCAAAAGGAATGACTATGCGCAAGCGGTAAAGTTTTATCAGCGGTACAAAGCAGAGACTGCGACAAATAATGCGCTGCGCGATTCCTATATTCGTTTGATCGCAGCGTATATCCGGGCTTCAGATGTCAAAAATGCTGAAGCTGAGCTGAATGAATTTGAGCGTAAGTTTCCGGAAACGGATTCTGTCAGAAAGGCTTTGTACCAGGCTGATATCCTGACTTTAAAGCGTCAGTACAGGCAAGCTGAAATGGTATTGCGGTCCACTCTCAGCAAGAAGGTTTTCAGCGGACAGCTGTATTTTCAGCTGCTCTCTGCTCTGGGATTTGCGCTGATACAGCAGGAGAGCTGGGAGGATGCCAATGAGATTTATTCACTGCTTGAACGCACCGGCAAGGGTACCAACTGGGAATTTATTGGTTTCAGGCAGCGGCTCTATTGTTTGATAATGAGCAACCAGCTGCGCAAAAGCCGGGAGTTGTTTTTACGGGCGTCTGCATTCTCAAAAAATCCTGAATTTTATGATATTGAACTGCTTTCACTGATGCAGATGGCCAAGGAGAAAAAATTCAGTGAACTTGAAAAAACTTACCCGTCAGTCCTGAAAAAAGTGCCTGAGGGGAAAAATGCTCTGGTCTACCAGATTGCCAGCTACGCAGCCCGGCATTTTCTGAAAAACAGACAGCCGGCCGCGGCAACCAGATACCTGCGTGACGCCTTTGCCTTTGCGCCAACCGGACAGGACGGCAAAAATTCATTGCGTGAGCTGGTAAACACCTATGTTAAGGCAAACATGCCGGATGCTGCTATCAAAGCAGCACTCAAGTATATTGAGTTTTATTATGATGATCCGCAGACTGTTGATATGCAGTTTCAGTGTGCAACTCTGATGACAAAGCAGAAAATGTACCGTGATGCGCTGGGGGTTTACGTAGCGCTGGTGCATCGGGATACACTAAGCACTGAACAGCGTATCAGTGCGGCTCGTGAAGCTGCCAAGGTTTTTGAAGCCACCGGTTCTATAATGAAAGCCGGGAAAATGCTTTTTATGATTTGCCAGCTGGCCGGAACCGAAACTGGCCGTATGGAAGGCTGGTACTTGATGGGAAAGCTTTATTATCGTCAGAAAGAGTATAAGAAGGCGGTTGAGGCCTTTAAAAAGGTTATCGCCAGTGATACAAAATGGAAACTCAGCGCTTCTTACTGGTATATGCATTCGCTGTTGGCTCTCAAGGAGTACAAAGCGGCTCTGCATGAGGCGGATAAGCTGCGCAAGAGCAAAGCTTCTCCTGAGCTGGCCGCCAGAGCTGAATTTTACCATGCCTATTCTGTTGAAAAAACCGGTGAGAGTGAAAGGGCCTTCAAACATTATCTGGAGTTCGTCGAAAAGCATCCGCTCAGTGAATATGCGCCGCGCGCTTTGTTTGAGGCTGGAGATATTGCATTCAGCAGGGCTGAGTACAAGAAAGCCGCCAAAATATTCCAGCGTTTTGCTGATACTTTTCCCAAAGACAATATGGCTGCCAATGCGTTATACAAATGTGTCTATGCGGAATATCTGGACAAGGATTATACTGGAATGAATAAGGTTATTGACCGCATGGTTAAAGAATATCCTCAGTCCGACTACACACCTGCGGCCCAGTTATGGATGGTTGACTACTGGCGTAACTCCGGGGAATACACAAAAGCTTCTGAACTCCTGCAGAAAATGCAGGTAGCTTATGCGCAAAGATCTTCAGTAATGGCCCAGATATTTTATGATACGGCTCTGGTGCATTACCGGCAGAAAAAATACGAAACCGCCATGAAATATCTGAAACGCATAATTGATAAATACTCCGGCAGCAGTGTTACCGCTGACGCTTATTTTCTGGCTGGAGATGTTGCTTCAAGTGACGGGGATTATCTCAAGGCAGCAGATTATTACAGGCGGGCAGCCAAAATGCGGCCGAATTCGGATTTTGAAATTGCCAGCCTCGGCCGGGTGGCGGACTGTGATTTTACCCAGTACAGCCGGTCTTTTGATAAAAAACTCCTTGAGGAGGCTGCCGGGATTTACGAAAAGCTGCTTAAGGTCAGGAAAGACTCCACCGTAGTGAGGAACCAGACCATGTACAAGCTCGGGCGCTGTTATGAACTGCTCAGCCAGGAGGATAAGGCGCTTGATATGTACAATGAGCTGCTTTACAGCTATGATGTTGATAAAAGAAAAGGAGTAAAATCCAAGCCGGTCTGGGTAGTGCGTGCAGCGTATGCCGCGATTACTATTTATTTGAAATACAACACTCCCGAGGCGGCAATGGAAGCAATTAGAGTTTACCGTATTCTGAAGTCCATGAACCTGAATACTGGTGAGGATTTTGATAAATTTATCAGTAACATAAAAGAGAAATACCGCTTGTAAGACGGTTTTAAATCAGAGGTATATATGTTGTTTTTTAAGTTAATGAAAGATGGCGGCCCGGTAATGTGGATTATTCTCGGCTGCAGTATTGTCGCCATGTTTGTCTTTATAGAAAAGTGGTTTCAGTTCCACCGTGAGCAGATAAATGTCAAGGAACTGGTTAAAGGCTTGACAAACGTCCTGAAAAGAGACGGCTTCATAGAGGCAATCAGTCTATGCGACAACACTCCCGGCCCGGCAGCAAGGCTGCTTGCGGCGGCTATCCTGGCGTATGAGCGCGGCAGTGATGATCTGCGTCAGGCTATTGAAGATGCGAATCTGGTGGAGGTCCCCAGACTGGAGCGCCACTTGAATCTTCTGGCTACAGTCGGCTATATCGCTCCATTGCTGGGATTGCTTGGAACAGTACTTGGCATGATGGAGGCATTTCAGACTATTCACGCAAAAACTGTTTATTTATCCGTAGCCGACCTCTCCGGCAGTATAGCCATGGCGTTGATTACCACAGCTGGCGGTTTATGTGTGGCTATCCCCTGTTATGTTGCTTTTAATTACCTGATTGCGCGGCTGAATTCAATTACTCTTGATATGGAAAAAGCCTCGTCAGAAATTATTAACTTTTTTGAGCATCATAAGCCAGAACTAAGCAAACCCAGGGTGGTTGTGGAGGAAGCATGAAAAACTCCTTCACTCATAGTTTTAAAACCAAACTGGTTCCGTTTGGCGGCCGCCCGGATCTGACCGCAATGGTTGATGTGCTCTTCCTGCTCTTGATATTCTTCATGCTTGGCAGTTCCTTTGTTCAGGTTTCCGGTTTCAAGGTGGACCTGCCGCGGGTCGGAGCGTCAACAACTCTTGGTATAGAGAAGTTTGTCATTACCATTGCTCAGGCGGATGAAAAACCTCAGGTCTTCTTTAATGAAGAAGACGTTACCTGGGAACGCCTGAAGCAGAAGTTAGCTGAAGTAAGAAATAATTCAGCTTCCGCAACTGTTGTAATTCGTGCTGACCGCAGAATACCTTTCGGGGTAATTGCCCGGGTTATGGCTTATGCTGAAAAAGCGAATGTTACTGCGGTAGTAGCCACGATGCCCGCAAAAGAAAAGAAAGAAGCTGTTTTTGACCCAAATGAGCAGTGATTACAAAACATTTCCTGTGAATAACCAGCGAGTTATAGTGACTCAGGCAATTGTTATTACAATCCTGATCCACTTTGGTTTGTTGTTTCTATTTGCGTACGCGCCGCCTTCTGGAAGCAGCAATAACGTCAGGACACAGCATATATCTTTCGTTAATTTGAGCGATTCTGGAAATTACAACAACCGTAAGTTCAGTAACTGGATTGAATATCATGATCCGTCGCTGGTGGCGCTGCCGAATGTTTCTTTTGGTTATAATCGGCTTAACGAGGCTGAATCAGTGCGCCCGGCAATGGAAGATATTTCAGAGCATCCATCCACCGAACCTTCGATTAAAAGGCCCGGTTTTGACACTTATAAGCCGCTGCCGCTTTATAAGACACCGGCGACGGATAATGTGAACCGTTTTGTTATGTATAAGACTACACCTTTGTTTTTTAACACTGATGAAAAAGACTTCAAAGCTGAAGAAGACTCTGATTTTCCGGAAATTTTAAAAGGAAATGCGGCTCTTGCCTTGAAATTGCCTGAATCGCTTGCTGATAAAGCTGATAAGGTTGCTCAAAAACCTACTGTGATTAAGTTTTTCTGGTCTGACAAGGATTTTCTGCCCAGATTTGATATTCTGGTATCTTGCGGAGACCGGAACCTTGATACTGATGCTGCGGTCTCTCTGCTTAAGGAAATCAATAAAATTTCTCCAGATAAGAAAATTGCCATAGTGACTATTATCTGGAAAAAAGGGGACTGAAAATGATCGGAATCAATCTTTCAACCGGAATGCTCATATATCTGATATTGTGGCTGGTTACCATCGCCATATTGTGGGCGCGTGAACTCTGGCGGGTTAAGGTTACGGACTGGCGGATTAGCCGCAGCCATCTTTTTCGCTGTGATCACTGCCAGTACGCTTTTCTGACCAAGGAAAATTCAAATATTACCCGCTGTCCGCGCTGTAACGCAATGTGCATTCTGCGTAAAAACAACAGCTTCTAAGCCTGGTTTAAATAAAGCTTTAACTACCGTTCAGTGCCGGCTCTGAAACCTGCAGCCGGGAATCTGAGTCAGCATACGTCTTACCCTTTAGATTATTGACTGCAAGTATCATCAGGCAGGGAATACAAAGCGATGCAAATACCCCCTGATAGGCCAGAATATTATTGGATGATGGCAGTATAGATTGTACAGAACCGAAAATTATTGACGCTGCGACATTGCCTGTCAAGAACCCTGTTCCGCTGAACAGAGCGGCTGAGGCTATATAGATATTAGTTTTTGTATTGCAGCTGTTTTGGATGCATAAGCTGCGCTGCAGGATTAACAGACCTGAGGATAGCAGGCCGGTTATACCGGACCATACCAGTATGGAAAACAGCAGTATGGAAATAATTGATTTTGAGAACAGCAGCAACAGTGAAAACATCAGGCCGCAGACGATGATATTGAGAACTTTTCTGGAGCCGAATCTGCCCTGAAAAACCCCCCATTTGCCGGCAAGCACAATGACCCCGACAGATATGATTAGGTCAAAAATTACCAGATAATGAAACTTGATTTCTATAACTTTCAAAATATATGGGAAAAGGTAAGCGCTCAGTCCACCATAATACATATTGGTGGCAAATGCTATGCCCAGAAGAGGCAAGTAAGTTTTGTCTTTGACTGGAGTAAGAATATCCGAAAACCGCATGGGTGACTTTCTGTCGCTTGAAATATTCTGTTCCGTTTTTACCTTTATTTTAAGCAGCGAAATGCTTGCCGGTAGATGGAACCCGGCACACAGCAGCAGGAGAAGGCAGTATACTGAAGCAAAAGAATTATCTGTTTCCAGCCATGCCCAGACCAGGGCCGCAACCACCGAAAAGAATGAAGTGCAAAGCCGGCTTAATGATAATGCATAGCCGTTATTTTCAGACAGGCTGTCTACCGGACTGATCTTCTTCAGCAATACATCCTGACTGTTAAGACAGGTTAATGCTGTAAAATAGCAAAGACTTGTAATAAAGAATGTGCTCCAGGTCAGGGCTGATCCTGACGGAAGAAAAAACATTGACAAGACCAGCAGAAACGGTAGCAGCAGCCTGATGGTGAAGCCGGCAATTATTACCTCCTTTTCCCGGGATAATTTTTCCAGATGATGTGAAATAAGTAAACTGCCCAGGGAACCGATAAAGAGTGAGGCTCCTTTTATGGTGCCGAAAAAGCTGAGATCTATTTTCATTTCCAGTAGAATCTTGTCCAGGAAAAGTGGATTAGCAGCTACTGCGAGAGACATGCCGTTGAAGCAGAGAAAGGCGTAGTAGAATTTTATATTTTGCATTTTCGATTATGTCCTGTATTTTTATTATATATAAATATAAAACTGACAGACAGTATCATGAAGTATTGAAATATATAAATAAAAAACTAAAACATATAATTTTAAGACTTTTTAAATGGAAACAATAATCAGCTTTATTAATTCAATAGCTTCTCTTGCACATGACGGCAGCTTTTCGTGTAAAGCTTATGATATTTCAGAGGAAAAGTGTGTGGACGGCAAAAAGCATGTTCACGATTTCTGGGAATTGAAGTATTTTTGCGAATCCCGGGAATTTATTCTTATCGCTCCATTGACTGTTCATAGAACAACCGCGTTCGGCTTGGAGGTTGTCACTTTCTGTTTTGAGAATAGCGAGAGTTTAACCGTTGGAGACCTTATGCTGCGCTTTGATGAAAGATACATTAAAGGGGATGAATACCAGAGATTGGAGACCCTGTGTAACGGTCATGTTTCTCTATTGCGGAATATTGTTGAAAATTTAACTCGGGAGGATTACTGCAGGAGCTTGATATCCGTATTTTTGAACAGTTTAATTATAGTGCTGGAAGACTTCTCCCTGCGGGAAGCGCCGCCGATTGCGTCAAAGACTGAACAGATGATCCATTTCATCAGCAGGAATTATTACAACTCCAGCCTGAGTGTGGCTGATATAGCAGCAGAGGTAAACTTGTGTCCGAATTACGCCTCCAGGCTTTTCAAAAAGGCTACTGGCATAAGATTAGTTGAGTTTATCCATACATATCGGCTGGACAAAGCATATTACCTGCTGGGGACCGGTAGATATTCGGTAAAGGAGGTGGCGCAGTTGTGCGGCTGGAGCAATCAGTTTTACTTTTCAAACTGTTTTAAGAAGAGCTTTGGATTAAGCCCTTCAGAGTTGGGCGTTCAGGAGACTTTCGGTGATCACGGTGGACAGAGCGCCTGATATTGAAGCATAAGTCCGTTAGCAGGCTTATCGTCTGGGAATTTTTCCCTGGTTGCCGCAAATAACATTTGCATTTTCAAAATTTGACGTTAGAATATTACTTCACGTTTACAAGCCGAAGTGGCGAAATTGGCAGACGCGCTAGACTCAAAATCTGGTGTCCTTTGGACGTGTGGGTTCGAGTCCCACCTTCGGTACCATCTTATTTCTACAACATACCAATTATTTACAGCAAACAGTGCTGAAACTGCGCCTTACGCTGTTTTATTGTTCCCACTTTCACAGCGGGTAACCTGGCTTGTATGTCAATGCTTAGTTATAAAAACAACATATAAGCGCAGTTCCTCATGATGGAAGAAAAATATCTGAACGGGGCCTTTCTATTTGCATGAGGGCAGAGAGGAGCCTCTGAAGCTCTTTTCTATGAGAGCTATGTTTTCCAGGGTGTTTTTGTGAAAAAACATATAAATGTTATCTTCATGGGATTTGAACCCCAATAGATAGGTTTCGCTTAAATTAAGGTATCGTGGCACCAGCTGATTAATATTATCTGGTGCTGTGCGATTCTTAATTTTGTACTGCCTGTTAGCGATTGACACAATTGATTCTAAAATTGCGTTGCATGAAACTGGGAATGAGCCGTCTACGAAAAAGTCTTTGCCTTCAGGCAGGCTTTTTTTGCTTTCATCTTTTTGATGTAGAATAAACAGTAAACTATCTATATATCGCTTTCTGGTATCTATATAATCAAGTGAACTGCAAAGAATTGGAATCATGAGAAATTTACTTTCAAAGGATTGTGTCCTGCGCTTTATTATGTATCGTTTCCTGAAGTCTAAATAACCCGCTGAACTGTAGGGGACTGGAACTAAAGAAATGTTTTCAGGGGGCTGTTGCGCCTTGCGATTAATCAACAATGTCTGGTTATTGGAAAAAGCAGCTTCGGATATAAAGCCAAAGCCGGCTTTGAAAGATTTTATCATTTCATTCGTGACTCTTACCTGTGTGTTTATTCTTTGGACTAATATGTTTCTGAATAATTCTCTGAGCGATAATTTTATTTGTTCCAGTTGCTTAAAGTCAGCCTGGTCCAAGGCAGGCAGTCCAAAGATTAATCGTCTAAGTCTACTACTGGAAATAGAAGCATATTTTGCAGATATTTGCAGATAAAACTCAAGTTGCTTCAAGGAGCTTGAGTTGTTACTTTTATAGCATAATTTGGATAGAACGCTTTTTATCATGGCGTAGGTATTTGATTTAGGGTTGCTTTTTTTAAATTTTTCAATCTGCAGCAGAAGCATTTTCGGAAAAGGTGCATTTTTTAATGCGTATCGCATTATATTCTGTTCGGGATACCGCCAGGGACAGGAAGCGGTTATTTCTTTGCATGCTTTAACTTGTTGAGTTAATCTGTTTTTCAATATCGATTCGGTTAAATAAGAAAAAGACGCAAACAGGCTGAACAGGACAGTTACAATAAGAATAGTCCTGCAGGGAAGTGGAGCGTCAATCGCTTGTTCATGCCGCTTATTTGAAATGTTACGGCATAAAGCGTAAGCTGGATAGCTGATAATAATTACTGCCGGAATGAGCAGCATGAACCGGAGAAATAAACATGCAAAACAAATTAATGCTGCCGCGATGAATAATGAAATTATTCGAGCGGTTTTTTTAACATATCCTCCTTTAGCAGTCAGTGCTGAAGAATATTTGGCCAGAGCCAGAAACATAATCGCAAAAAGCATAATATTCCAAAAAGGAACAGATTTTAAATCTCTGAAAAGACCTCCCGGTCCGTGCAAAGAACTCATTAATCCGGAGCGCAACATTATAAATCCCGCGGCAATAACAAAAAAGGTGAACAAAAGGTATCTTTGATAGTACGCTGTAATTATTGTAAAAGCTATAGCATAGGCCCAGACAATCGCGGCCGCGACAAACCAGATGACCACGACGGGCTGGTTGAAGTAGTTTGGCTGACTGTTAAGTAATACGTTCGGCAAGTTCGGGGCCAGAAAGAGCTTGTAAATGGTAAACAGTCCGAATACCCCAATCCCCAGAGATACGGCAAAGCTCAGACAGAATGCCTTGAGGCGGGCACGGGAAATTATATACGACGGAGCCGGCATATTATAAAAGTATCTATTCCTTTCCACGCGCTGTATTGAGATGATGCCGATCAGCGGTAAAGTCAGGCACATGCCAAGAAAGATGGCTGTAAGATTCAAAAAATTATAGTGATAATACTCAGGTTTGAAAATTAAAATGCTGACCAGCACCAGAAAAAATACAAGACAGGACGGCATTATGTACCAGGTCCGTTTCCAGGTCTGAACAAATAAGGCGTGTTCCGGAGTTTCAAAACTTTGCTGGTTATATCCTTTCGGTTTGGGTAGCAAACGAGCTAACATATCAAGGCCAGGGAGGCTGAATATGACACCCCGCTGCAGGTTACGGACACCGAAAAAAGCCAGTGCCAGCAGTAAGGCAACAGTCAGTGCCAGCAGTAAGGCAACAGCCAGCCAGTAATAGGTAATACTATGGACGGTGAAAAGCTTGAATATTCCTTGAAAAGCGACTGCACAAGCCAGACAGGCTACGCCCAGCCACAGAAATACGTTTTTAAAACTTTCTCTGGACCAGGCAAAAGCCTGTAAACCGATATACAACAAGGTTGACTTTTCCGTATAATCAATAACCGTATTCCAGTTGTAGTGCACGTTTGGAAATTTATACAGCGCTGCAAAAGCAATTGTTGTCAACCCGATAAATCCTAACAGCAATGACAGTCGCAGGATAAACGGGAGCACTGTCAACTGCCAGGTATGCAACGGCAGGTTCAGGTTGTAGCGGCAGTAGCCGGGTGTCAGGTGACCATGGTTGTTGGTTTGCCAAGGCAGGACAAAACCAAAAGCAAAAATGTAAAACCCTGTAACCATTACTGCAGGCAGCAGTTCAGCGAGGTTGTTGGTAAATCTGATTGCAATCATTGTCAGTACAAACAGAGCGGCAGTCCAAAGCGCGGCTATTAACTGAAGCCTGAACTCTTCCTTGATAATTGCTTTTGAGGTTTCAAAAATTCTATTCATGATGGTTCTCCAGCGAGCAGTGGTCAATAAAAACGTTTTCGAGTGAACATGGCAGCTTTTCCGTTATTGTGCCGCCGAGAGCTTTCATTTCTGCAGCAAAAGCATCATGTGACAAGGGTGTTACCAGCAGCCATTCGCCATCCTTTCTGACTGCTCTGATAATATTTTTGCCGGTTTTGAGGTATTCTTCAACTTTTTCATTTTCGCTGTCCAACGCGGTTAGATAGCGATTATTTCGGCTTTTTATCGCGTCCACATGACCGGTCAGGATAATTTTTCCCTGATGTATCATAATTATATCGTCAGTTACCCGTTCAACCTCATCCAGCAGATGACTTGAAAACAGAATAGTGCTCCTTGAACTGGCCGCGGTATTTACAACTTCACTCAAGATGTCATACCTTGCCATTACATCCAGCCCCGATGACGGTTCATCAAGCACCAGAAGCTCTGGACGGTGTGAGACTGCCGCGATCAGGCCTGTTCTGGCTTTCTGCCCACGTGACATATTTTTAATTTTTAGTTTAGGGTCAATATGGAATTTCTGCATAAGGTCGCAAGCCAGCCCCATATCCCAATCCGGAAAAAACGCTTCGGTATGATCCATGAACTCCCGGGCCCGCATCCACATCGGCAGGTCGCGCTCCTCCGAAAGATAACCAATTTTACTGAGAACCTCGACCGGGTATTGAGCAGGGGACTTACCAAAAACTTTTACACTTCCAATCTGGGGCTGCAAAGCTCCGATGATGTGTTTAATCAAAGTACTTTTGCCGGCGCCATTTTCGCCAACCAGACCGTATACTTTGCCTGTGTCCAGCTCCAGGGATATATTGTCAAGAGCTTTTGTGGCTTGGAAATTCCTGCTCAATTTGCTGATTTCAACGATGTTATGCATCATTATGCTCCCTCTTTGAATTGCTTTTCGATTTCCTGAATAATCTCCGCCATGGGGATATTCAAAAGTTTTGCCTGAGTTACAAGCTGTCCGGCCAGACTGCCTATAACTTTTTTCTGTTCCTTTTTGTTCAACGGGGAATGACCCTCCGAAATAAAAGTGCCAGTGCCGCGTTTCGTGAAAACTATCCCCTGACGTTCAAGCTCTTTGTAGGCTTTGACTACTGTGTTTGGATTCACTAACAGGCTTTGAGCCAGTTTGCGTATTGGAGGCAGTTCACTGCCTGGCTGTAAGCGCCGTGATGCGATCAAGTGCTTTATCTGGTTGACAACCTGCAGATAAATTGGCATGCCACCGTCGAAGTTGAGTTTAATGCCGTACATTATTGTTTCCTGATTTTTAATATTGTATTGCTGTACTATTAGTGTAGTACAATTGTGCATGTTTGTCAATTATTATTTTTGAATTAAATGTAATTGTTAAGGTTTTTAGCTCAAAAGATTAAGAAAATATGTAATACAGCAATATGTATGTTAAATCACCCGTGAAAAGTGGAAAGCTACCTGACTGGTACGGTAAAGACAGGCAAGGTGATTACAAAGCTGATTTGCTGGAAAGTTTTTTCCCAGTGTCAAAGAGAAGCGTCCGGTTTGGGCTGCCATCTGGCGTCCCAGATAAAGTCACCGAACTGGTTGTCATACACAAGTCCATAGTCATATCCCAGAAACAGAACGTCCGTAACTCCGGCAAAAGCCCGCATTGCAGTAGTGCCGACTCCTTCGATTGAACCGGCGACAAAACCCCAGAAAGGTACCTGGCTGTTACGGTATACCATACAGCGCGGAACTTCCAGCCAGCAGGTGGCGATGTTGGTGATGCCTCGGCCGATGTTATATAAATGACTGTGCTTTTCAGCTGCTGGGGTATTTGCACATGCCTTAACTGAATCACCTGCGGTTTGAATTGTGTCTGCGGGAACTGTCTGGCGGGAAAGTAGATGCGATGCTGCTGGGCCTTTTTCAGTTGCTGCTGCGGCTGCAACATTGCATATTACCAGAGATGCAAAGATCAGGGATTTGAGTATAGTTTGCATATTTACCACCTTTTGCCTGCGATTATTCTGCAGTCGTAAGAAACTGCAGCATGTTTTGTTATGCAAGATACACCAGCAACGGAAAATTTCCAGAAGGAGACATTGGTTTAATTAGCATTGCTGCAGAAAGAATAACTGTCACCTCTTGATTAGAACATGAATGGTAGATAAACCCGGAAAAATAGTTGTTTTTTGCTGTTCATTAAAGTATTTTTAATTTCATTAACGCTGGTTTGTTTACTGTCATATGGATAATTTGCGTAAACTTGAGTTTAAATCTAAGATGAGATTTCAAAAAGTAATAACTTGTCAATTATTAACAGGGGCATGAAATGCGTAGAAAGATTCAGGAAATTAGCGATTCTGCTGAGCTGGATGAAATTCTGAGCACAGCAAGGATTTGTCGGATAGCAATGCTGGATGGAAACAGACCGTATATTCTGCCATTTAACTACGGTTATCGGAACAAGTGTGTTTATATTCATTGTGCGCTTCAGGGCAGGAAGCTTGATTTGCTGAGAAAAAACAACCATGTCTGCTTTGAGATTGAAGACAGTGTCAGGGTGGTTAAAGACAAAATTGCGTGCCGATGTTCTACCAGGTACCGTTCGATAGTAGGTTATGGCGATATTGAGATAATTACTGACGATGCCGAAGCGAAAAATGAAGCACTGAAAATACTGATGGAACAGCATGACTGGGGAGAACCGGTGGAGTTTTCTGAACAGCAGGTCAAAAATGTGGCGATTTTAAAGCTGTCAATAACCAGTATGACCGGGAAGAAATCCAGTAACTGGGACAAGACGCAGTCGCATTAGGCATGAGTTGCTTCAGGCGATATGCTCCTGACTGTATAAGCGCTGATTAGCGTTCCGTGATTTATTTGGGTCAAGCCGCTGGTATATTGCCATTTCAGGCTTGAAAAATGGCCGGCCGGCAGTAAGGTTTAAAGCGTGTATAAAATTAAAATAAGGTCCCGAATGGCACTGTTAGAGGTAAACAATTTAAAAGTTCATTACCCGATAAAAGGCGGTTTGTTCAAGCCACGCCGGTACGTCAGAGCTGTAGACGGCGTGAGTTTTGAACTGAAAGCGGGTGAAACTGTTGGTTTAGTCGGAGAAAGCGGCTGTGGCAAGAGCACTTTAGGGCGGGCACTGGTGCGGCTTGAAGAGCCATGTGGTGGTGATTTTTCTATTGACGATGTTAAAATAGGTCAACTCAAAGGCAAAGAATTGAGAATTGCCCGCAAGAAGTTTCAGATGATTTTTCAGGATCCGTATGGCTCCCTCAACCCCCGTATGCGGGTTTTTAATGCTATTGACGAGGTTCTGGCACTGCATACCGGTCTTGACCGGACTGCCAGAAGGGATCGTGTAGCTGAGCTTTTTGAACTGGCGGGACTGGAAAAAGACTACATGTATCGTTTCCCCCACCAGTTCAGTGGCGGGCAGCGGCAGCGAATCGGTATAGCCCGGGCACTGGCGGCTGAACCTGATTTCATAGTGGCTGATGAACCGGTTTCTGCATTGGATGTAAGCGTGCAGGCACAGATTATTAATCTGCTGACGGATATACAGAAACAAACCGGTACGGCATTTTTGTTTATTGCACATGATCTGGCAGTGGTAGAGCATATCAGTTCCAGAATTCTGGTAATGTACCTTGGTAAAATAGTTGAATCGGGGCCCGCTTCGGAAATTTGTTCCAGTCCGAGACATCCTTATACCAAGGCGTTGTTATCGGCGGTGCCGGTAGTAGACCAGAAGTCAAAGCAGGCGAGAATTGTGTTGCCAGGTGACGTCCCGTCGCCGATTGATCCGCCAGCAGGCTGTGCATTTCATCCGCGTTGTCCATATGCAGAAGATAAATGCCGTACTGAGCAGCCAAAGCTGCTTGAGGCCGCTGGAGACGGCAGTCGCATGTGTGCCTGTTTTTTTCAGGACAAAATTGAGCAGGCTAACCAGCACCCTGATTTATAAGTAATGAATAAAGATTGAGGAACCTATGCCGATATCTGAAAAGCGTATGCTGGAGCGAGTGAAGGTTATCAAGGCCCTGGCCCATCCTTCACGTCTGGCAATGGTTGAGAAACTGGCCGGTAAGGAGTGCTGCGTCTGTGAACTGCAGCAATTAATTGGTGATGATTTTTCAACCGTTTCAAAGCATCTTTCCCTGTTGAAAAACTCCGGTCTGGTTGATTCCGATAAGCGTGGAGTGCAGGTATTTTACCGACTCCGAGTCCCCTGTATAACCGATTTTCTGGATTGTGTTGAAAAGGTTTTATCGGAAAATAAAAGCAGCACAGCTTGCAAAAAATGCAAATAGCCTGTAATATTAAGAATATTGATATTTGGCGAAATTACCAAATATTTTCTGGCTTATTATTTGGCGAAATTACCAACTAATGGAGTTAGCCCTTATGGACTTGAAGAAAGAAATTAAGATACTTGGAATTATAGTTTCGACAATAATGGTCTGCTGGTTTATGCCGATTGGCATCGACTGGTTTGACAAAGCTGTGCTTGGTGCGCTGCAGCTGGTTAAATGGTATGCTCGTGAGCATGTTTTGTTTTGCCTGCTTCCGGCATTTTTCATTGCCGGCGGAATTTCGACCTTTATAAGTAAAGCAGCTGTGATAAAGTACTTTGGAGCAAAGGCTAATAAATTCATTGCCTACTCGGTAGCTTCTCTTTCTGGAGTTATTCTCGCGGTCTGTTCATGTACGGTTCTGCCGCTTTTTGCCGGGATTTACAAGCGTGGTGCCGGAATCGGCCCGGCCACCGCTTTCCTTTATTCCGGTCCGGCTGTAAATGTAATGGCTATTATCCTGACTGCCCGCATACTGGGTTATGAGCTGGGAGTCGCCAGAGCAGTGGGAGCCATTGTTTTCAGCGTCGTAATCGGGCTGTGTATGCAGTTTATCTTTCGCCATGACAAGGGACTTGAGACGGAAGCTGACATGCCGGAATTGAGTGGTGCAATGCCGCACCCGGTTTATGCGGACATTATTCTTTTTGGATTGCTGGTTGGGCTGCTGGTTTTTGCAAACTGGGCAAAGCCTGAGACTCCGGGTGGCGTCTGGGGAGCCGTATTTGCCGTTAAATGGTATCTGGTGGCAGCGGCATTCATCGGAACCTGTCTGGCTGGTATAAAATATTTCGGTTTGAATAAATTAGTCACTATTTCCGGCATGGGGCTGGTTATGGTGCTGGCAGTATTTTTCCACAACACTCCGCAGGTACCTTTCATTGCCGGCATTATTATTTTCAGCCTGGCATCCGGCAGAGGCAGCGCCGAAGCCAGAGACTGGCTCGACTGGAGCTGGTATTATGGAAAAACTATCCTGCCGTTGTTGTTTGGTGGGGTTTTGCTGGCTGGGTTTCTGCTTGGACCACCAGGCGGGCAGGGGGTTGTTCCGCAGCATTGGATATCTGGTGCGGTAGGGGGTAATTCTCTGCAGTCTAACTTCTTTGCATCGGTAGCGGGCGCATTCATGTACTTTGCTACGCTGACTGAGGTGCCAATCCTGCAGGGGTTAATCAATAACGGGATGGGTAAAGGCCCCGCACTGGCGCTGCTGCTGGCCGGTCCGGCATTGAGTCTGCCTAATATGCTGGTCATAAGAAAAGTTATGGGTACAAAAAAAACTGTTGCTTATGTCAGCCTGGTAATTATTTTAGCAACATTCAGCGGTATCATTTACGGAGCATTATTCTAACTACAAGCAACTTGCGCAGGGAGGAAACATGAAAAGTATCGAAATTTACGGAACCGGCTGCCAAAAATGCGAACAACTTTATGAAAACGCAAAGATTGCGATTTCTGAGCTGGGGTTGACTTGTGATATTAAAAAAGTTACTGATATTACAAAGATTGTTTCCGCTGGCATAGTGCTTACTCCAGCTGTCGCAGTAGACGGAAACATCCAGTTTTCGGGTAAAGTCCCTGCTGTGGAAGAACTGAAAATTCTGTTGCAGGAGGAGTGTAAGTCATGATAAAAAATAATTTTCTCCGTAATATTCTCCTGTGTTTTGTTGTATTGAGTCTAATTGCAGTTGTTATCAAGGCGGTAAACAGCCATAATTCCAGAACTGGGAAAAGTAAGGCGTTGTCTGCAGCAGTCAAATCCATAGGAAGCCGGCAGAGTAATCTGATAATAGTCTATTACTTTCATGGTAATACCCGGTGTACAGCCTGCAGAAATATTGAAGCTTATACCTTCGGAGCTGTTCAGAGATACTTTGCCGCATCGCTGAGGAAGAAGTCAATCATACTGAAATCAGTCAATGTTGAACTTTCTGAAAACGAGCATTTTGTTTATGATTATGAATTGTCAAGTCGTGCAGTTGTGCTGTCAAAACTAAAAGACGGCAGCCAAACAGACTGGAAGAAACTGCAACAAGTCTGGAAACTGAATGGTGATAAGCAGGCTTTTTTTGAATATATAAAAAAGGAAATAACTGGTTTCAGCAAGTAGGAGGTGGAATAATGGCTGGATTTGGAATCGCAGTAGTTTCAGCTTTCTGGCTGGGTATTTTGACATCTATCAGTCCCTGTCCGCTGGCGACTAACATCGCTGCAGTATCCTTTGTAGGACAGCAGGTGGAAAGTACAAAAAATTTATTATTTACAGGAATTATGTATACCGCAGGGCGTGCTCTTACATATGGTGTAATAGGTATTCTGCTTGTTGAGAGTTTTCTGTCAGCACCGGTAATTTCACATCTGCTGCAGAAATATATGAACCTGCTGCTGGGACCGGTTCTAATTGTTGTCGGGATGGTCTTGCTGGAGATGATAAGTTTAAATTTTGCATACAACATGGTTAGTGAAAGAATCAAACAAAGAGCCGGAAAGGCAGGAGCCTGGGGTGCTCTTTTGCTGGGAATTCTGTTTGCGCTATCTTTTTGTCCGATATCAGCAGTACTGTTTTTCGGCAGTCTCCTGCCGCTGGCTGTCAAGACCGGTTCCGGAATTCTGCTGCCAGCTGTTTACGGCCTGGCAACAGGAGTTCCGGTATTGTTTTTCTCATTTATTTTAGCTTTGGGGACTAAGCAGCTTGCTTCAGCATATAATAAGCTTGCAGCCTTTGAGAAATGGGGCAGAAGGACAACCGGAATCCTGTTTATAATTATCGGTGTCTATTACTGCTTCACCAGAATCTGGCTGATTTTCTGATTCAGTCAAATGCCAGTTTTATTTGTTGAAGTGCTTTTTCTAAAGTCGACTTTGGACAAGCCAGATTCATGCGCATGAAGCCTTCACCACCAGGGCCGAAAATTTCTCCATTGCTGAGCCCTACCCCAGCTTTGTCAACAAATAGACTGACCAGGTCAGACTGACTTAAACCAAGCTGTCGGCAATCCAGCCATAATAAATAGGTTGCCTGAGGCCTCAGTACTTTTATTTCCGGTATGTTCTGATTTATATAATCAATGGCGAAATCAATATTGGTTTTCAGGTAATCCATCACTTTTTCAAGCCATGGGTGCCCGTCCCGGTAAGCGGCTTCCAGGCCCAGTATGCCGAACAGGTTACAGTAACCGACTTGGGTTTTGGCCAATTCGCCCTTAAACCTTTTCTGCATATCCGGATCGGAAGTTATTGCATAAGCGGTTGAAAGTCCGGCAATATTAAAGGTTTTGCTTGCAGACATGAAGGTTATTGTCCGGGAAGCGGTTTCAGAAGAAATTGATGCGGTCGGAATATGCCGGGCAGGATTAAAAACTATATCCGCATGAATCTCATCAGATAAGATTATTAAATCATTTTTAATACAGATTTCAGCAATTCTTTCCAGCTCCTGCATTGTCCAGACGCTGCCGCCGGGGTTATGCGGACTGCAGAGTAAAAGAAGCCTGGCTTTCTGGGCCTGGCGTTCAAGCTCTTCAAAATCTATTTCCAGCCTGCCATGTTTGATTTTCAGCTGATTATAGATAAGTTTGCGGTTATTGTTTTTTACTGCAGCGAAGAAGGGATAGTAGACCGGGGGCTGTACAATAACTTCGTCTCCAGGTTCTGAAAAGGCTTGAATTGCCAGATTTACACCAGGAACAACTCCCGGAGTCAAGCTAATCCAGTCGGGAGAAACATTCCAGTCATGTTGTTGACTGATCCAGTTGCATATTGCCTGTCTGCAGGATGAATCAAGCATGGTGTAGCCCAGGACGCCGTGTTCCAGACGTTTCCGGAAAGCCTCGATTACGACTTCAGGTGCAGCGAAGTCCATATCAGCAACCCACATTGGAATTACGTCTTCGCGCCCGAAAATCAGTTCCCGGTTGTCATATTTTTCGCACTTGGTGCCAGTGCGGTCTAACTGCTGGTCAAAGTTCATGATCACCTCTGGCTGAAATTTTAATTTTTACAACTTGAAACATAACATCTTTTTCAGCCAATTCCAGCCCGCGGATTCCATGAAAGTGGAATTGTCAATCTCCATAGTTTATAATAATGGTAATAAGCTGCGGGAATAAGGAGGTGTATATTATGAACTCTGTCAGCAAAAAAATTTTTTACGGTTTCGGCAGGCACGTTTTTATTCTACTGATCCTGCTCGGGCTGGTCTTCTGGTTGAGCAACGATAATTTCAGTTATGGTCAACTCTGGGGAATCAGTACTGATGTCTGGGTAATACTGACTCTTGCTGTAACAGTTATCCATCAATTTTATGTATGGTTCTGCTGGCGGACGGAATTGCACCTGAAACTGTTAACCGGCTGGTGGGGTAAAAGTGCTTACAACAAATATGTTGTGGTGTTTTTTATTTTCCTGATTTTACGCCCGATTCTTGTAATACTGCTTGCGGTTTCCAACAGAGAAACTATCAGTATCTCTTATACTGTCCGGTGGGTATTGTGCCTGCTGCTGGGTTTCATGGCAGTATATACCATGATTTCTGTAAAACGCTATTTTGGCTTGATGCGTGCACCAGGAAAAGATCATTTTGATGAGTCTTGCCGCCGGCAGCCGCTGGTAAAAAAAGGCATTTTTGCCTGGTGTCCAAACCCTATGTATGTTTTCGGCGTCGGAGCATTGTGGATTCCCGGAATTGCGCTGGCCTCCCGAGCTGCATTGATAATGGCGCTTTTCATGCATTTATACATATGGGTGCACTTTTATCTGGTTGAAAAAGTCGATCTTGACCATATGCACTGAGTTTCAGGCCGCTGCTGCTTCAATAAGCGAATTGCTTTTAAGCCGGTTACCGGCTACAAAAAATATCGCTGCACCGCGGGTCCAGCTGATATCTTTTTCGCCGATCATGTTCGTTGCTTCCATTTTGCTTGAATGAGAGAAACCCAGGGCCTTGAGCAGGTTAATAATCAATATTGAATTAAAGTAGTAGCTGTACAGATAATTATCATCGGGGAATTCCTGAAGCAGTTGCGGCCAGGTTTTTTGAGAAAAATGAAGGCTGGCTTTTTCTATGTCCTTTATACTGTAAAAAGACGAGAGTTCCAGTGGGGTAATGATATAGACAAACCCGCTGAGTGCTATGAATTTGTTCATATCAGGCAACTTTGCAGTAAAACGGCTGATTTTGTGGGTCCTGATCAGTCTTTTTACATTTGCCAGAGCCTGATGATAATTACCAGTACCAGTTAAGCCGTCGGGCATGGGATATTCCCTGGGAAAACAGGCTGGGTCATTTGAGAATTGATAACGTGCCATATCCTGGCCAAGGCCTAAATAGCTTTGAGAGTATAGAATATATTTTTTCCTGCCATACTTGAACTTGACAATGTCTTTTTGGGGAAAATTTTGCCTGTTTGTTGCAAATGCAATTTCCAGTGATGCTCCTCCAAGGTCGAGAACTCCTGCGTTAGCTTCAAGATTATCTGAGTTAAGAGTATTTCTTAGAGAGTTTACCGCTATCCAGTTAAACGCGCCTTCGTATTTCCCGGATATAGTGGTAACGTCCTGAATTTTGAAATCAGTGTTGGCTTTTAAGTAATCAATCAGGTTACTATACAGCGCCGCCTGCAGAGAAGGCGCTACGACCCGCATGCCCGCAGTGGCAAGAAGGTAAAAGTCGACCTCCTTTTCGTTAATGCCCAGTTCCTCCAGTTTATTCCTGACTGAATGCAGCAATGGTGAGATGTAGCTGCCTATCATAGCCGGGGTAGTTGCAAATGAGGCTATTCCCGGGGTAATCTTGTTGTTATTCAGCTGCAACAGCACAGCTTCAGGCGAGCCGTCTGTTGCAGTACAGTTCTGATAAAGGTATATCCTTGAGCCGGAACTTCCGGCATCAATAATTGCAGAGTAATCAGCAGCTGCTGCTGGAAAAATTACAAAAATTACAATGACTGCAGGTACCAGTAGCGCCAGGATCTTTTTCATTGGTTCAGTTCTTTTATTATTTGTTTTTTACAGGCTGCAAAATGATTCTTGCAGAAGAGGACAAGAGGTTGTACTGAAATGTTCATATTTAATATGACTTATAAAATAAAAGCTAAAAATAGCAGAATGTCATTCAATTTAGCTGATAATATTATTTTTTCTGCTATAATTATATTTAAATCAGGCAAAAGGAAATATCTTGAATATCGGAATCTTTACTGAGAGCTGCGATGTCCATCAGGCAGCTTTATGGCAGTTACTGAATGAAAAAACACATTTGAATGTAAAGGTTTTTTCATTGAGAGACTGCTTGATAAGCGATCATGGAAAAGTCGGCCTGGAACAGAACCGGTGCAGATTCAAAAGCTGCAGATTTTTGAAAAAAGAGAGTTTCACGGAAAAGTCTGTGGATAATTTTTTTGGTCAGGAGAGGCTTGATGTAGCTTTTGTTAACGGCTGTCGTAACAGGCTGGAGCGCATAATTATAAAAAATGCTGACAAGGCAGGCTGTAAAGTAATTTTGAGGGGAATTATTTCAGATGATCAGCTGCGTACTGGGGATAAGATTTTTGATGGTTATTTCAGTCGCAGACTGCTCAATGACATTGATGCTTTTTGTCCAGCGTGGTATAAAGCAGCGTTCCAGTTCAGTGCCGCAGGTGTCAAGCCTGAAAAAATATTTTTTTCTCCCCATATCGCTGATGAGACTTCAATAGACTTTCAGAAACGGGAATATAATCGTGATGAAATTCGAAAGTTTCTGGGTATAAACAGTAAAGATGTTGTTTTTCTCTTTGAAGACAGTATGGATAAAGCGTCGCAGTCAATGGTAATGGCTAAAGCTTCGGCACAGCTTGCAGGCTGTGAAAATGCCAGATTTTTATTTGCCGGGGAAGGGGCTATGCTTGAGAGAGTTAAAGCCGCAGCACCGGACAATTCCATTTTTGTTTCGGGCAGAGAATTTGTTGAGTCCGGGTTTCTTTTATGTGCCGCGGATGTGCTGGTTATCTGTTCTGACCTGTGTTCATGGAGCAGGACGGCAAATGTAGCTATGAACTGGGAATTACCGGTGATTGTCAGCGACTGCTGTATTGCGGCGCTGGATCTGGTCATTGACGGCTATACCGGATATTCTTTTCATGCGGGGGATATTGACTCTCTGGCGGTTATAATGAAGCGTTTTATCAAATCTCCCGGCAAGGCGCACCAGATGGGGTTTGCGGCTTCTAAAGATATCTGTAATTATTCAATGCGGCAGAGCGCAAAGGCTATTGTGGATGCTGTAAATTATGTAATGGAACAGTAAGCTATCTGGTTTGATCCTTTACTTCAGTACCGGCAGTATTGGCAATAATTTCTTCCTCTTCAACCAGCTCATATTCAATTCCCTGTATTGGACCGTTGTTTTTATGTTCATCAATCAGTTCAACAAGCAGTTTGTTGGTACGACGCTGTTCGATCGCCAGTTCCTGAAAGGTATTTTGAATTTTTCGGATATTAGTTCCCATGCCGGTAATATTAATATCCATATCGCGCCTGAATACGATAAATTGAGCATAAAATTTAGAGAATTTTGCCAAAGCGAGAACAAAGATCAACCAGGTAAGTGCTCCACCGATGATCAGTGTTATGTAGTATGCATCTGTAGACATGCCGGCTCCTGAATGTTTCCTTTAGATTTTGCGAAGGCCGAACTAATATAGGCATTTATAAGATTAATTTCAAATTTAAAGCTGGTGTAAAATTTATAGTTGCAAATATTGCCGTAATTTGCAAGGCGGCTTTTGTGAGTGGCTTAGGTGCCTGTTTTTTTTGGCAGTGGGACACCAAACGGTGTCCCGGAGTGATTTTATTATTTATATTGATATATTTATCCGGTCTGCCAGTTAAAGATTTCTCCGTTTGGGCTTCTGGCGCAGAGAGAGTCGCCCGGGGTCAGACTCCCGACGCCTTCAGGGGTTCCAGTGAAAAGCAGGTCTCCAGGCAGCAGTTCCCAGTACTTGCCAAGCTCTATCAGCAGGGTCGGAATGTCAAATATCATATCTGCGGAATTTCCCTGCTGCACAATATTTCCATTTACACTGCCGGAAAAAACCATATTATCCAAATCGTAATCCGGAGAAACCGAAGCAAACTTTCCAAGCGGCGCGCTGCAGTCAAAAGCTTTTGTTTTTTCCCAGGGGAGGCCTTTTGAGCGCAGTTTTGTCTGCAGGTCACGAATGGTCAGATCAAAACCGACAGTTATGCCGGCAATATACTCTCTGGCTTCGCTGACGGATTCCGGCCTTCCTCTTTTGCCTATAAGCGCCACAATTTCCGTTTCATAATGTATATTACAATCGAGTTTCGGCAGTACGGCTTTACCGCCGGCAGGAACCAGACTGGTCAGCGGCTTCATGAATACCACCGGTTCCTGAGGGACCTTATTTTTTAATTCAGCAATGTGCTTGACATAATTCTGTCCTATGCAGAAGATGCGCTTAATTTCAAAATTTTGGTCATTCAGGTTTATTTGCATTAATTCACCTCAAAAGTTTCACAATAACGGATTCGGCCAGCAGTAAAATCAAATTTTTCAGTCGCAATGCCTGCCGGCTGCAGCAAAGAATTCATGTAATATATATAGCAATTCCCATTATTGCGACGCCGATTCGCGATATCCGGCAAAATTTTGGCACCTGCAGGTTTGAATAAATTAACGCCGAATTCCTCTGTTTGAAATTGTAAGAGTAATATTTTTGCTTGAGATTTTTGTGTGAAATGATAAATTAAAGTCTAATAAATAATGGTAAAGTGAGTTGATTTATAATGAGTAGTAAAATAAAAAAAATATGTGTATACTGCGGCTCAAATGAAGGTAGTGGCAAGGTCTATATGGCAGCTGCTGAACAACTTGGCTTGCTGCTGGCAGAGCGTGGTATAGAGCTGGTTTACGGCGGTGCTGGAGTAGGAGTTATGGGAAAGCTGGCCGATACGGTTCTAAAGCATGGAGGTCAGGTGACTGGTATTATTCCTGAGCATCTGCATAAAAAAGTGGCACACTCCGGACTTACCGAGATTAAAGTAGTGGATACCATGCATACCCGTAAGGCCATGATGATAGATTATTCAGATGCCATGATTGCCCTGCCGGGTGGGCTCGGGACATTTGAGGAAATTCTGGAAGCTGTTACCTGGCAGCAGCTGCGTCTGCATACAAAACCATGCGGCTTACTGAACGTTAATGGCTATTATGAATACCTGCTTAAATTTCTTGATAATGCAGTTAGTGAACGTTTTATGAAACCGGAACATCGTGGGATACTTCAGGTGTCATCAAATCCGGCAGAACTATTGGACTTGCTTGAAGAAAATGAACCTGTTGAAATACCAAAACTTTATGGAAGAAATGATGTCTGAGCAATTGATTGGCAATATTATGAACAACGTAATCGCCAGAGTCAGGGCGGAACTGGAATATGCCCCCGGCTGCCACGATTTTGATCATACCTTGCGAGTGCTGCGTAATGCGGAGAAGATTGCAGAGGAACTTCCTGAGGCCAACCTGCAGATAGTCAGACTCTCGGCGCTGCTGCATGATATTGCCAGACCGGAAGAGATGGCAAGTAAAGGGGCGGTCTGTCATGCCGTACTGGGAATTGACAAAGCAGAACAGATTCTAACGGAATTTGACTGTCCAAAGTTGTTTATTCCAAGGGTCTGCGCATGTATAGGCAGTCATCGCTTCAGGGGCGATGGTCCGGAGCCGGAGTCAGTTGAAGCCAAAATTATATTTGATGCGGATAAGCTTGACTCTATTGGCGCGGTAGGTGTTGGACGGGCATTTCATTTTGCAGGCAGAGAAAATGCCAGACTGCACAATACCGAGCAGGAGGCAATAAATTCTGCGCCTTACAGCCGTGAGGATTCAGCTTATCGCGAATATCTGGTAAAGCTGCGATTGCTTGAAAGTCGCATGTTGACTTTGCCTGGTAAAAAACTGGCTGCGGAACGGGCAGAATTCATGCATTTATTTTTCAGGCAGTTGAACCGGGAAATTTATGATTAATTACTTGCCAAGTTTGATTTAACAGGCTGACATTCAATCTCAACTAATTAAGTTTGAAGTTTTATCGCGCTACAGCAAAATGTCAGCGTAGATTTATTTGAATGTGCCGTCGCTGAAGTTTTATTTATGCAGGATCGCCATGTTTTATGCCAATAAATATGGCAGATGGCTTGAAAAACTGCAAATAGGAGGCATTATTTGACCTTTGAGTTTTCTAATAAATATGCTATGTATCACAAATAATGGTGCTGACATATTTTTGTTTTGGGCTCAAAACGGTTCAATTTACGTTAATAAAATAAGCTTGACCGCTTAACAGGGTTTATATGTTTAAAAAGCTGATACTTCCAGTCGGGCTTTTACTTGTAATTCTGCTTGCGCTGTGCCAGCCCGGTCCGGGCATATGGATGAAAGACCACTACATGATTGAAGTTTATACCTTCTTCATGTTTCTGGGCAACGGCTGGTTGTTCAGAGCCAGCAACCTTAAAGTAGGCAGAAGCTTTTTCATGATGTCGTTTGCTGCGGTGCTTTTTCTTTTAATTGCGGGCCCACTGGCCGGAATTGCTGCAGTAAATCTGTTTGGCTATACTTCGCTATATGCGCTTGGCTTCATTGTCATGGCCGCAATGCCGCCGACTCTTTCCTCCTGTGTAGTTGTTACAGAAGTAGCCGGAGGCAACCCGGCGGCTTCACTGTTTATGACGGTAGCATTAAACTTGCTGAGCATCTTTTCTTTACCAATAGTTCTGCCGATAGCCCTTGGCAGTTCCGAGGATATCGGCATTTCCGGATCAAAACTGCTTTATAAGCTGCTGTTAATAGTTTTACTGCCGTTTTTTTGCGGCATTTCATTAAAACGACTAATCAAAAAAGATCATTTCCTGATCAGCTATGTACCATTAATTTGTGTACTGCTGACTGTGCTCGCTGCCTTTTCTTCGTCCAGAGAGCTGCTGTTTAATATTTTCTGGAGGCTTCCCAGCTTTATCACAGCTTCAGCTGCCATTCATCTGCTGCTGATGCTGCTGGCCTGGGCCGCGGCCCGCTGTTTGAATTTTGACCGCAGAGATACTACGGCTTTTGCTTTTACTGTTTCTCAGAAGACAATGCCGATAGCCCTTGGGGTACTTAGCACTTTTGGCGGGAATATTGCAGAAGCTTTCGCTGTCTGTATCATTTTCCATATGACTCAACTTCTGGTAGATTCTGTAATTGCCGCGGCTCTGCCGCTCCAGAGGTACCGCTGCTTCAGACGCAGGCAGGAAGTAATCTGAAACTCCCTCAGTGCGCATAAAAAAAGCCTCGCTTAGAGGCGAGGCTTTTTGAGATAACGCATGGTTCAGCCGCGGATCAGCTTGAGCAGTTCATCCCGTTTTTCTTCCATGAGTTTCTGATTTTTGGCCTCAACGATCAGTCGCAACAGCGGTTCGGTGTTGGAAGATCGTACATTAAACCACCAGTCGCTGTATTCGACAGAGATTCCGTCGAGCTCAAACTGGTTGCCGTCAGCATAACTTTTACGGATGTAGTCAAGGATTGGAGCAACGTCGGCAACTTTTGAATTTATTTCGCCACTTGAGAAATATTTGCGCAACGGGGCAACCAGTTCACAGGCGGATTTTCCGCTTTTGCAAATCAGGTTGGCAAATTTTATAAAAGCCAGTCCCTGTGATTCGGCGGTAAAATTTTCCTTAAAATAGTAATGTCCTGAAAGTTCACCTGCAAAAACCGCATCATATTCGCGCATTTGAGCTTTTATAAAGGCATGCCCGACACGTGACATGATGGCTTTGCCGCCATTTTCCTCAATACATTCCTTGACTGCCCAGCTGCTGCGCAGATCATAAAGGATAGTTGCCGGGCCTTCAGAAAGTATATCCTGGGCAATCAGCGCTGTGAACAGGTCCATCGGAATTATTTCACCTTTGTTGTCAATAAAACCGCAGCGGTCAGCATCGCCGTCAAAAGCGGCCCCGAAATCGGCACCTGTTTCAACAACTTTTGCCCGGATTGAGTCCAGAGTATCAAGCTTCAAAGGATTGGCTTCATGGTTCGGGAAGGTGCCGTCAAGCTCTTTATACATTGGTATGATCTCAAAAAACTCCTCTATGCCAGCACTTTCAAATGAGCCCATGGCATTTGCATAGTCAACAACAACTTTAAGTTTCCGGTCAACTTTGACGTGTTTTTTCAGAAATTCACTGTACTCTGGAGCAATATCATACTGGGAAATCGTGCCGGTGACTTCAGACGGGGTCCAGGCTTCTTTCTCAACAATGCGTTCTATGTCCATTATCCCGGTCGCGCCGCTGATCGGTACAGCCTGGGCTCTGCACATTTTAAAGCCGTTCCACTCAGCTGAATTATGAGAGGCGGTAATGATTACGCTGCCGTCAGCGCCCAGAGTGCCGTTGGCAAAATATGACATCGGCGTGGAACACATTCCGAGATCAACAACATCTGCTCCCTGCTCAGTCATGCCTTTAGCCATGGCGTCGAATAGAGGTTTTGAGTGAGGGCGCATATCGCGTCCTATAACAACTTTCTTTGCACCGGTAAATTCAATATATGCACGCCCTATTTTTTCAGCAAGTTCTTCGTTCAACTGTTCCGGGTAAATGCCGCGAATGTCGTAAGCTTTGAAAATTCCAGCCATCTGAGCTTCTCCTTAGAGTACAGTTTTATAAGAATATTTCTTTTATGGTCGTGCTACAATAACACATTCTTATTAGCAATCAAACCCGGCAGCGGATAATTGTGTTAAAAAGCAGTTAGGGATTGCCGCTTTGCTGTTTATTCACAATATCTTGTGTTTGTTGTGGTTTGCCGTCTACAGGGTTGCCGGCACTTTTCCAGGCCGCAAAGCCTCCCTTCAGGGCGGCTATTTTTTTGAAGCCGTATCTTGCGAGCAGTCCCATTGCTATTCCGCCGCGGTATCCGCTGCGGCACACACTGATTGCCGGTTTTAATGGATCAAGGTAAACTGCGCGGTCCGCCAGCTTGGACAGTGGTATATGTATGGAATGCGGGATATGCCCGGCATCAAATTCCTTGCGGGTTCTGACATCAAGAATAAGCGGGGGGCGTTCGCCTTCAAGTTCTTTGACAGCCTGATCAACATTTACAAAGCGGGTGGTGTTTATTTTTCTGCCGGCTTTTACCCATTCGCGGTAAAAGATGTATTGTGGTTTGTAGCCGATTCTGGTCAAACGCATGGCAGCCTCATTGGCCTGTTCAGCATTGTCAACTACCAGGACCATACGAAACTTTACCGGAACAATCTGGCCCACCCAGGTCGCCATTTTTTTTGAAGCCGGGATCGGAATAGAGCCGGGAATATGCCCTGCGGCAAATTTTTCGTGCGAACGGACATCTATTACATAATACTTCATGGTCGCAAGCGATTCAAAAGGCAGAATATGCTTGTTAGGCAGGTTTGTCCAGTCTACGACTTTGGGGCCTTTCTTGTTCAAAGCGGCATTATGTGAAAAATATTGTGGTGCCTTTGGCAGGTCTCGCAAAACTTTTGCTATAAAGCTATTTATTTTATTGATTTTCAAATATTTGTTGGTCTTCTTCTGTTCTCCGATGGTTGAAAACGGCTTATTGTCAAGTTTTGAACCGCACAGGGAGCCGGCACCGTGAGTTGGAAATATTACGGCATTATCCCCGGCCTGCATTAATTTATTGTGCAAGCTGAAATACAGCATTTCAGCCAGCCTGGATGCCGGCACCTTGCTGCCGAAAAGGTCAGGCCGCCCGACGCCGCCGACAAACAGTGTATCGCCCGTAAATATACAGGCGGGGGTTTTCTGCTGAGGTGTCCCGTAGACATAACCACAGGTTCCGTCGGGAGTATGGCCGGGAGTTGTCACTATTTTCAGAACAGCTTTACCGACATTGATTTCACTGTCATTATATACTGGTTGATGCGGAAAGGAAACTTTTGAGGCATTGTTTATATATACTGGACAATTAAATTCGGCAACCGCCTGAGTGTGGCCTGCAACGAAATCAGCATGTGAATGTGTCAGATAAACACCGATCACGGAAAGTCTGTTTTTGCGGACAAATTTTTTGTAAGCATACAGGTCACGCCCGGGATCAACAAGCAGAGCTTTGCCGTCACTATGCAGAATATAGGAAAAGTGTGAAAGTTCCGGCAGAATGAATTGCGCTACGTTAAAACCGGGAAACTTGTAATCTTTGATGAGTTTATAGGATTGTGCAGAAGCCTCGGCAGCATTCAATTTTTTTTGTGCGACTGGAACTGCCTGACTCAAGCATACGCCGGCAGACACCGCGAAAACGGCTAGAATCTGGGTAAACATAATATTTCTCTCCGCCTTTTTCAGGTTTAAACAGTGCTGAAAATGATTGTATAAAATCTACATCCCTTACTTCAAAAAATCAATACGTCAAAGGGCTTGTGATCTTTCCGGTTGACAAATTATTCATTGTTACAGGCAGTGCAGATTAATTACTGGTGAGAGCTGCTCGTGTAATTGAAATTCAGTGATAAGACTATAATTAACAGCCCAAAAGGAGTTGCAGCCGTGAAAATGTTTCCCCAGCTGGCCGAGACTACGGTGGAAGTAGTTTGTTCGAAAGATATCAGCTATGAGGTTGAGAAACTATCAATACTTGAGTTCAGCCGCATTGATGAACAGATTAATCTGGTTAATGAGAAACTGGAAACTGAAGGGAGTGAAGAGGCCTCCTCTCTGGAATTTATAAATATCGCCAGAAAGCGGATAATAAAAGTTCTGGCTCCGCATTTTCCGAAACAACCGGCAAATCAGCTTTGGCGACTTAATTACCGGCAGGTTACTGACCTGGCTTTGCATATGGCGTTCGGTTCATCCCGCCAGGAACTCATTGGCTCCGACGGTCAGCATAAAAAAAAAGCCCCTGCCGGTAGTAAGAACGCCTGATTATGAGTTCCTGGCGGCTAAAATAATGCATGTGTTCGGCGGCTATACTGTGTCAGCTTTGCTGGCGGAGCCTGCCTCGACATTCTTCATCCTGATAAAAATGGCTGACCGGGCAGCCGCCGACACTGCACTTGATACGATTGCGGCCGGCGTAGGAGCGGCAATCGGCAACAGTTCCAGAGGGCTTGAACAGCGGCGAGGCAGTTTTTTCAAACGGCATACTGATCCAGCGGCCTTGCAGAAATTTGAACAAAACAGTCAATACTATAAAGAACTTGCAGCAGAATATATGGGGAACCGGCATAAGAACAGCATCACCGAGACTATAAAGCTCGATGATTTTAAAAAGACTATTGAAACATAAGGAACAGCAGCATGGCTGAAAAAAGTATTTTAGAAAAGTTATCCGGGGATATCTTGAAAAATTTTGCCGTATCAATTAGAAAACTGCTGCGTCGAGCAGAGGAAGCAGAGTATAAAACCGCCCCCGTTTCAAGAAGCGGGCTTGAAGTATTGTGCGGGATAAAGTCAGCAGGCTCCATTGCAGCGCATTCAGGAAGGGCTAATATTGGAATAGACAGTAACTCCAGCATCCTTAATGAATTCAGGACAACGGCAGTAAGAGGCAAGCAGTATTCAGGATATTGGTCCGGAGTGGAAAATCCAGCTGCGGTTAACCAGCTCTATTATCGCGGGGGTACCGGCAACTATACGGCAACCTGGCTGACAGAACGTGAAGCCGCAAAGTCCTCTCCGCTGCAGGCGGGACAAAATGAAATTGCGCCGGAAAGTATAGATAAAGCAGTAAATGCCTTGATAAGGCAGGAAGATATGATATCAGGAATTAAAACCGGCATTGAGCGGATCTCTGACCTGTTGAGCAGTAGTGGAGGGGGTGTTTCGCTAAGTTGACGACGCCGGGAAATTGGTAGCGGGGATTGGAATCGAACCAATGACCTTCAGGTTATGAGCCTGACGAGCTACCTCTGCTCCACCCCGCAACATGGGCGATGTCACAATGTCTGTAAAAAAAAGCCAGTCTGAAGACTGGCTGAATATTTAATTGGTAGCGGGGATTGGAATCGAACCAATGACCTTCAGGTTATGAGCCTGACGAGCTACCTCTGCTCCACCCCGCAACATGTGTCATGTGACAGAGCTTATAGAATAACGTCCTTACCGGTAAATGCAACCCGAAATACATAAAAAAACTCTATTTTTTAATATAATCTTAAATTATTAAGAGATACGCTGTCCTTGCTGTCTCAGAATAATCTGCATTTGTGAATTTAATATAGAGGTATAAAAAACCAGTTCAGCCAGCCCTGCTTTTTAACGGCATGGCTTTTTTTGCTTAAAACCCGGGAAAATTTTTGTTTTTTGAAGTAACGGGTATAAATTTTGTTGCGACACTATTAAATCTATTCATGTTTTATATAAGAAATTTTGCGTCAATAAATAAAGGCCGTGTGAATGAGCATATTCAGCGAAGAAAATGTTTTCAACGACTTCATTGAAAAAATTGGCAAAGCTGCGCAGAAGATTTGCAAGGACATGCGTGATTTGACACTGCTGGTCGGAGATATTACCAGAACCAGCTGGTACGTAATCAAGCATCCTTCGAAACTGCGCTGGCGTGATGTCGGCTATTACATGGACCTTTGCGGCAGCCAGGCATTGCCTATTGTAATTATGATCTGTTTTCTGATGGGGCTTATTCTGGCTTTTCAGGCGGCTGTGCAGGCTAGAAAATTCGGTGGCGAAATTTTTGTTGCTGACGCGGTCGGATTTTCCATCCTCAAAGAATTAGGGCCGCTGATGGTGGCAATGATTGCGACCGGACGGGCCGGAAGTGCCTTCGCTGCTGAAATCGGGACCATGAAAGTCAATGAGGAAATCAGCGCTCTTGAGACAATGGGCTTTTCTCCGACTCGATTTCTGGTAATTCCTAAACTGGTGGCCATGCTTATAGCGATGCCGGTCTTGACGGTTTTTGGCGACGTCAGCGGTCTTTTCGGCGGTTTCATCGTCGGTATTACCATGCTGGGATTGCCTGGAATGGCATATTATACCAGAACTATAGCTGTCCTGCATCCTTCGACAATGGCGCTAGGGTTGATAAAGAGTATTGTCTTCGGGATTCTAATCGCAATTGTAGGTTGTCTGCGCGGGTTTCAGTCAGAGTCGGATGCTCAGGGGGTGGGGCGTTCTACTACCTCTTCTGTGGTTACGTCAATTTTTATGATTGTGATAGCTGACTCAGTTTTAACAATGCTCTATACTTTTCTGGGATATTGACAGGGAAATATTTAAACATCGCAAACTTGTAAATATATAGTACACAGCCTATGAAAAACAATAAAAAACCGATAGTTGAGGTCAGGAATCTGACCATAGGGTATGACCGGACGACCGTTATGGAGGAACTTAATTTCTGTGTTCATACCGGTGAGATTTTTGTGATCCTCGGGGGCTCCGGTTGTGGTAAGAGCACCCTGCTCAAACATTTGATTGGACTTTATGAGCCGTTCAGGGGGGATATCAAGATTTTCGGTGAAAGTATTGTCCGGTCTGATGAGGATGAAAAGCGGGAATTAATGCGGCAGTTTGGAGTTACTTATCAGGGTGGTGCTCTGTTTGGCTCGCTGACACTTGAAGAAAATGTTTCACTGCCACTTGAAGAGTATACTACGCTTTCCAAAGATGAAATTAAACAGCGGGCCTATGATAAACTTGCCCTGGTGGACTTGCAGGGCTATGAACAATACATGCCGTCAGAAATCAGCGGCGGCATGAAGAAACGTGCCGGTTTGGCAAGAGCAATGGCGCTTGATCCGAAGCTGCTGTTTTTTGATGAACCATCAGCCGGGCTTGATCCGATTACCTCGGCAGAACTGGACCGCTTGATTTTGCGGCTGCGCAAGGATTTGGGAACAACAATTGTGATTGTTACACATGAACTGGACAGCATCTTTACCGTTGCGGACCGGGTTATCATGCTGGACAAGCGCACTAAGAGTATTATCGCTGAAGGCGAGCCGCATTATTTAAAGAAAAATTCTGAAAACGAATGGGTTCGGGATTTCCTGAACCGTTCCAACTTAAAGCAGGTGTGAGTGAATTGCGTAATAGACTTTATTGGAGGCAAATATGATTGAAGCAAATAAATTCAGGCTGGGACTTTTTGTCCTCATTGGAATCGCGCTGTTCCTTGCCTGCCTTTTCGTATTCGGTCTTTCGGATATGTTTACAAAAAAAGCACGTTTTGTCAGCGTCTTTCGTGAATCTGTTCAGGGACTGAATATTGGCTCTTCCGTAAAATACAAAGGTGTACCTGTTGGAACGGTCAAGAAAATTTCGATTCTGGTTGACGAAAAGCTCATTCTTGTCGATATGGATATTGACTTGAGTTTTTTCACTACCGGCAAGTCTAAAGTTCAGGGTAATCTCCTGCAGAAGTTTTACCAGTTTTGCCGTTCGGAGCGTGACAAAGGGCTGCGGTGCCGCCTGGAATATGCTGGAATCACCGGGTTGAAGTTTGTTGAAATTGATTATTTTGCCCAGCCTGGCGAACCGGTAGCAATTCCACGTCCTGATTATCTAAGGAAGGATGTTTTTTATGTGCCGTCCTCCCCGGGGGTTTTCTCAGATATCCTGAAGCTGATTAATGTTTCACTGGAAAGAATCTCTAAGATTGACTTTGAAAATATTTCGAATCAAATGAGTTCGACTTTGGGTGAGATGAAAAAAATAGTGTCTGATCCGAAGCTTAAAAAGGCCATTGAGCAGCTTAAGAATATGAGCAGTAATCTTGAAAAGAGCTCTGAGTCAATCGCCAAAGTTTTGACAGAGAAACGCTTGCGCCAGATATTCAACAGGGTTGAGGACAGCCTGAATTCTCTGGACGCGTTGGCCAAGCGTGTAACCAGCCAGCTTGGTCAGGCAAAGCTGCCGGCTACCTCCAAAGCCTTCAGGGAAGCCGCTGAGTCTGTCAATGACACCAAGCAGATGCTTGGCAATACTTTGATGAAGCTTGATCAGGCGATTGATGCTCTTACTGAGCTGGTGAATTATTTGAATGACGATCCAAGCTCACTGCTTAAGGGAAAGAAAAAGCCTAAGATAGATTTTCCTGAACCTCAGAAAAAATGAATTTTATAATCCGTATTACTGACAAAACAGCCTGTAAAAAGGTTGTTTTGTCCGATTTTACATTTTTATATGTTAAAGCGGTTGACGACCAAGCCGGCAGAGTTTATATTCGTTTATCTTTGTTAATTTAATTTACAAAGATGGAAAAGGCTTGTGTCCCGGCAAACTATATCAGCAAAAGGCGGGATGACCAGTCAAACTTATTGAACTAATAACAGTTTAGTAATGTCAAACTATGCTTTTCAATCGGAGGGAAAGATGAAAAAAAATCTGCTTATCGCGCAGTCCGGCGGACCGTCGCCGGTAATCAACAGCTCGCTTCGGGGGGTGGTAGAAGCAGCACGTGAATTTGACCAGATAGGGACTGTTTATGCCGGTTGGCACGGAATTGAGGGGGTTCTTAAAGAAGAGCTGATTAACCTCTCAATTCAGGACGAAAATGAGATTGCCCTGCTGCGCAATACTCCGGCTGCCGGAGCGATAGGCACTTGCCGCTATAAAGTCAAGTCACATCAGCAGGAAGACTTTGATCGTATTGTCGAGGTTCTCAAGGCTCACAACATAGGTTACTTCCTGTACAATGGCGGTAACGATTCCATGGATACTGCGCACAAGGTAGCGGCTCTGGCTCAGGAACGTGGCCTTGATGTTATTGGCATCGGGGTGCCTAAGACCATTGACAACGATGTGGGTGACAGTGAATTCAAGCTTATTGACCATACTCCGGGATACGGTTCTGTTGCCCGTTACTGGAGCCATATCGTCCAGAATGCCGAAGAGGAAAATCGTGGTTCCTCTCCGGCTGATCCGGTTCTGGTATTGCAGGCGATGGGGCGCAAAATCGGTTATATTCCGGCAGCTGCCCGCCTGGCTGACCCCAAGCGCGAAACCCCTCTTTTGATTTTCCTCTTCGAGGGCGGTTTGAGTATGGAGGAAATGACAGCAAAAATCAATGACACAGTTAAAGAGCACGGCCGTGCCGTAGTAGTTGTATCTGAAGGTTGTGACGTTGGAGATCTTGGTTTTTCCAAGGACAGCTTCGGGCATGCTCAGTTTGGAGCCAGTCAGACAACAGTACAGCAGGCACTGGTTAATTACCTGAATAAAAACGGCATTAAAGCCCGTGGAGCAGCTCGTGGTCAAGCTTCTGGAACAGATCAGCGCTCTACGGCAATTTACGCATCAACTGTTGACCTTGATGAAGCTTACCGGGCCGGGCAGAAAGCGGTTGAGCTGGCTGCCAGCGGCGAGGGTGGTTATATGTCAACGATTCTACGCAATCCGGGGATGATTTACTCTGTGCGTTATGACAAGGTCCCACTCAAAGATGTTGCCAACTCTGAGCGTTTTTTTCCGCAGGAATGGATTTCAAATTGTAAATCCGATGTTACTGATGATTTCCTGAAATATGTTCGTCCGCTGGTTGGAGAAGACTGGCCAAGCGTGCCGATGATCAATGGGCGACAGCGTTTTGCCCGGCTGAAACCGATATTTGCAGACAAAAAACTCGTTGAATATATTCCGGAAGCTTCGCGCTGAACCGGCAGGATATTTCTTGGACGTGGTAACACGTCTTAAGGGTTCGAAAGCAGGGATGCCATCTGGCATCCCTTTTTTTGCTTGCGGCCAAAGACTGGCGAGAATTTCCGTTAAACACCTGATATATTTGTATTCCATCAGTACTTAATCTTGTTCCTGTCAGACCTCTGAAAACTCGAATGCTCAAACGGGTGGGCAATCAACCTTTTAACTATGGGAAAATATACTAATATTTTTTTATGATTACCTGAATTTTTCTTGAATTATCGACTTTTGACAGCATTGTTATCTAACAAGTGAAGGGTGTACTTTAGAAAGAGGATGCTAATGAAAAGGCTTTTTATCAGAATTGCAGTCGGACTATTGTTGCTTTGGAACGCATTTCTGGCCGGTTCCATTGTATATGCCCATGTTGACGAAATGCTGCATGATCCTCCATTAACTTCAGTATTTGTAGACCTTTCAAAAACTGCTGACTACGCGGTAAATTTCCATAATGAATTTTCCCCGAGGGCGCTGGTTATTTACTGTTATTCCCCAACTCATAACAAATATAAGAGAAGAGCGCACCTGCAAGAATTGCTGGCTTCAGAAAAACTTGAAATCGAATTGCGTATTGTCGATCACACTGGCAGGGAAATTTATCGTGAGGCTTATATCCCGTTTCAGATCTGGGATGCAAAAGGGCGACTGCATGCTGCCCAATATCTCTGGTGGCCTGACTGGAAGGCAGGGCCTAAAAAACTGCACTGCAAAGTCAAAAGTACCTTGCCGAATGAAACTGTTCCAATTGACTGCCGTATAGTTTTTCAGCCGTTTGTTGAATTTATTCCCGTAATAATTCATTATCTGTGGATAGTGTTTTCAGCTTCGCTCTTTGTTACGCTCATTCTGGCCTGGTTGTACAGAAAACAGCTTCTGCCACAAAAAAAAGCGGGTAGATAGAGAGTTTTTTACAGTGCAATTCAGAAATTCATGCTAAACTGCTGCATAAAAACAGCCACCGGCAATATCAGGGCTGCTTTTTGACAATAATTATCAAAAATTTATTCAATTAGGTATTAAAATATCTATTTATTGTGTTATATTACGTTTACGGACGTTATAACAAAAGGGCTAATCTGAAAAAATGGCTTTTATCAGCAGAAAGAGCTGTTTGCATGCAGCAGGAAAGAGATGCTGAATTACGCACAGCGTCATTGTATAATCCGGTCGGAGCGGGTGAATACTTTTTCACAAGATTTGCTGTTATTTAAGAGGAGTCCAAAATATAAAGCGGCCTGCTGTGACCGCTGAGGAAGTCAAAATGTTTAATAAAAAAGTTCTCTCAAAAGGGTGCGTTGATTTTATTGATGACACCAAAATTGAGGCTCTGATCAAGGACACTCCTGAAGATGCTGCCAAAGTTCGGGAAATCATCCGTAAGAGTCTTGATAAAAAGCCGTTGAGTGTTGAAGAAACTGCCTACCTGATAAAGGCTGAATCTCCTGAGCTTACGGAGGAAATTTTCGAAGCAGCCCGAAAGTTAAAGCGCGATGTGTACGGCAATCGTATTGTCCTTTTTGCCCCGCTTTATATTGGAAACTACTGCATAAACGACTGTAAATACTGTGCGTTCAGGCGCAGCCTGCGCTCAACTGTCCGCAAGACGCTGAATGAAAAAGAAGTTGTTGATCAAGTTCAGGCTCTGGAGGATCACGGCCATAAAAGACTGATTCTGGTTTTTGGTGAGCACCCGGATTATTCGGCTGAGTTTATTGCTGATACGGTGCGCAAGGTTTATTCGGTCAAACATGGAAAGGGAGAAATACGCCGGGTTAACATCAATGCCGCTCCTCTGGATCATGAAGGTTATAAAATTGTTAAAGATTCCGGTATCGGTACTTACCAGATATTCCAGGAAACATACCACCATGAGACGTATCGCAAAAACCACCCTGAAGAGACTCACAAAGGGGATTATCTCTGGCGGCTGGACGGGCTTTCCAGAGCATTTGAAGCCGGATGTGATGATATGGGTATTGGAGCCTTGTTCGGGCTTTATGACTGGCGTTTTGAGGTTTTGAGCTTGATTACACATTCGCTATACCTGCAGGAGAAATATAATGTCGGACCGCATACCATCAGTTTCCCAAGGCTGCGCCCGGCACATGGTATTGATTTTGATGATAAATATCTTGTCAATGATTATGACTTCAAGCGACTCGTTGCGATTCTCCGGCTGGCAGTTCCCTATACCGGCCTGATTCTGACTGCACGTGAAACCGCTGAAGTCAGACGTGAAGTAATGCAGTTTGGAGTTTCTCAGATTGACGCCGGCACCCGCCTGGAGCTTGGCGGGTACAGTGAAGACAAAAAAGCCGAACAGGAACTCAAGCGCGAGCAGTTTTCTATTGGGGATGTCAGGTCACTTGACGAAGTTATGAATGAGCTGATAAAGGACGGTTATATTCCCAGCTTCTGCACCAGCTGTTATCGCCTGGGACGAACCGGAGAGCACTTCATGGAATATGCAATTCCCGGCTTCATTAATCGCTTTTGCACTCCCAATGCTCTGCTTACTCTAAGTGAATATCTGGAGGATTATGCTTCGGACCAGACAAAAGTGGAAGGCTACAAGCTTATAGAGGCGGAAATAAGCAGGATTGACGAAGAAAAAATCGTTAACAAGCTGCAGGAGCGCTTGAACCGTATCAAAAAGGGTGAGCGCGACCTCTACTTTTGAGCTTAAGTATGGCTAAAAATAAGGAGGGCATAAAGCCCTCTTTATTCTACTTGCCACTCAGCCTAGCAAAGGCTTATAGGTGACCTTAGGGGCTTTGAAGCCGCGTTTCGTTTTGGCTGCCTCGAAAAATATTTTCTCCTTTTTACGACAATCAAAATCTAAAAGATATGACTCGTAATATTTTTCGATTTTATCGCTCGAGTGGAAAGAGCCACCTAAGCGGTATAATTCCCGTTCAACCCTTTTGTCTATTTCCAGATGGTAGCTGGTTGGAGGCACTTGTTTACACAGCAACAGCTTGATAAAAGCCAGACGTTTGAAAATTCTGCCGCCAAAAGAAACATGAAAATCCCGTTCAAAGATTTTTTCCCAGATAAATTCTACCAGATTTTCTGTTCGAAAGCTGCCTGAAGAGTAATCATGTTTTAGTGCTTCTTTGATTTCCTTGACAAAATGGCCTGACTTGTGAAAAACGGGAGTTGAAAGATAATCTTTGAGCAAAGCCTTGGCCTTTGCAAACCTGAGTTTTTCAGAGCCAAGCGCAAAGGTTCTGGCATTATGAAAGTTGGATGGATTAATCTTCTCCGTGATATCGAAATACCTCGCTGGAGGAGTATACTTCAGTTCTTTACTGATAATAATTTTTTCCGGCCAGACAAGCATTGAATTACTCATTACAGGATAAAAATTGAACTTGCTTCCTCCAAATTCATAGTCACTTGATTGAAAGTATTTTAAATGCTTTCTTTCCAGGCGATAGGCATTTTTTCGTACCGGAATATGTGCATCCAGCAAAAAGTCTGCAACAATTCCCATTCTTGCCAGAAGAATTACGACATAGTTATGACAGTTTCGTTTAAAAATGTAATAATCCTTTTTGCCTGTCTTATCCTCTCCAGCCATAATATAAAAACTTTTTTTGGCTTGCGCATCACTGATAGGAAAGTGTGTTGCAAAAACTTCTGCGCTATCCGAGAGAGTTATTTTATCTTTTCCCGTACCGGCTTGAAGGGTTCTGAAAGTATTGACAAAGTTGGAGCGATGCCATCGACCATTTAACTGATTTATGCCTACTGCATAAATGATATGAAATTGCTTGTTTCCTTTTTTCTTACTGAGAGTAAGGAAAGCATGCTGATGCTTTTTCAGAGCAACATACGAAAGCAGATAGTTTGTTTTAGAGGTATCGGAAGCAAGAGTAATTTTCATCGTCATTGCTACAAGGTCTCCGTTGTGAGTTAGCGTATTATCCCAATAAGCCTCTCTTTCTGATTTTGCCGGAAAAATGATGAATAACCTTATATAAGTAAATGCATATTCATATTATTTAAACTATATTAAATAATTTAAATACAAGATTACTTGAGTTGATTAAAAAGGTTGGCATAATTCAATAAAACAGTTTATTAAAGCCAAATTTAAACTGAAAATAAGTAGACAGACTGCAGCTGAATAATCACTTCATCAGATAGTAATAAAATTAAATTTTCTAATTATTATTTAAGTCTGAAAATTATTATATAAAGTTACATTAAAAATATAATTTTACGATTATTTCCACTGCAGTCATTAAATTCAAATCTTTTCGATTAAGAATTATTTCAGACAAAGGCTGATTTCACTCAAAACCAGTATAATTATCATATTATAGAATAATGGCATAAGATATTTATCATTTTATAAATTTTGCGAAAGTTTGACGATGTAGTACTGGTTTACAACTTGAAAAATAATAAAACTAAGTATAGAGTCAAAAAGAGTTTTTAAAAATTAAATATTCTGCTGATTAAAACGCAGAATACCACTCACAGCAAAAAATTAACCCAAACAAACAGGGGGGAGAAAGTAATGAATTGTGATAAATGCGGTATGGAAATCCCGGAAGAATCTAAAATCTGTCCAACATGTAATGTCAATGAAGGTGGAGCACCGCCGCCGACATATCTGGTTTGGGCAATACTGCTGACAATTTTCTGCTGCCTGCCTTTTGGGATTCCCGCAATTGTTTATGCATCACAGGTTAACTCAAAGTGGGCTGCAGGTAATTTTGACGGTGCCCGGGAGTCTTCCCGCAAGGCGAAGTTCTGGTTTCTGCTTGGATTATGCATTGGCCTGATAATCAATTTAACAATTCTTATACTTCAATTCACTGTAGGGCTTTTTGCTTATAATTCTGCCGGAAGTGTTGGTTGAGGAATGATAAAAAACTTAAAACTGTCTCAAGCTCTGAAACGCGGTTTCGGGACAGTTTTTTTGTTTGAAAAAGCTGAAAAACAGCTGGTGAAATACCCTTTTTTAAAAGCAGCCGTCATTATGGCGGCTGCAGTTGCCGCTGGTTTCCTGGTTTATCTGGCGCCTTATTTCGGGGATGATTTTCTTCCGGACTGCCAGTTCAATGCTCTGACAGGGCTGCATTGCCCGGGGTGCGGATGCACCCGCAGCCTGACAGCTTTAATTCACGGGAATATTGCGGAAGCCTGTCGAAAAAATCTTTTTGCAGTGGCCGCATTGCCTTTCGTTACAACCGGCATCATAATTTACCTGCTGCAATGCTTCGGGGTCAAAGTGAGAGCTCCTTTTATAAATGGTAAGCTTATTTTCGGCATCTTTATTCTTATTATGGCTTTTTTCATATTGCGCAATATTCCGGTCTTCCCGTTTAATCTGTTAGCGCCCCACTAGCTGCAATAGAAAAACGCAGTGGCAAATCAATAGAAAGTGTAGTTGTAATATTCGGTCAGTGGAGGTTTTGTGGAGTCCGGGCAAAAGGTACAGTTCAAAGTTGTTCCGGGGGATTTGGCGGATGCTGTTTTGACAATGATACTGAAAAAGCCTGATTCCCGGTCTGAAAACTGTCCAAGCAATTTTCCCATCAGCATCCCGTCGATAGAGTTTTTCAGCGGGATACGGTTAATGCGCCATAATCTGAGACCATTTGCTAATTGAGCTGTTTCTTCAGTTGAAAGCTGACAGCGATCTTTAATCATACTTAGTGGGGCTGAAAACAGGTTGGGACGTGACATAATACGGCGCATAAAGCCAAAAGGCAGCACATTAAAGATTCTCAGTCTCCCTATTGAATCAGGTGGATAACGTCTGGCGATTCCCGGAATATAATAGGCTTCTTCACGAAACTGCATTGGAGCCATGCGCGGCATGTTAAACAAACCGCGCTGCATATAATCCTGCTGAATCCCCCCGCCGCTGCGGACCAGGCTGTTGGGGTCGCAGTAAAGGTCAAGCTGATCACATATTGCGGTAAAGGCATCGCGTCCGGTGCTGTCCATAAAGTATTTCTGCATAAAGCCGCGCATTTCCTGTGATGGTTTATTGCCGACCAGATTTATGCCGCTTGCGGCATCCTCAACACTTACCTCGACTGGAATACCGTTAATAAGCATGCGGTGCGGCATCGAGTCAGCCATCCACCGCCCGTTTACCGCAGAGTCGGCAACTCCAAGGGCGCGATTGGTAAAGCGCTTTTTATCAATCATTATCATCCAGCGGGCGCGATTGGCGGCACTTTCTGCTGTATAAAAAGAACTGCCGTAGCTGCAGAAGGTGACAGTTTCAAGAGCAGAATACTGTGACAGCGTTACCGCCGATGCCACCAGCAGTGATGCTGTCAGTATCATGCATAGAACTGCAATTAATGCAATGCCGGATTCTTGCTCATGGACATTTTTCATCGCTTGCCTCTCCTGCCGAGATGAGTTTCATAAGAGCTGCCCGCTGTACGTCGCAGCCATGAGACAGTATCTCCGTTTTTAAACTTTAAAGTCATCTGGATGGCAAGCGGAATATAGGGTTTTTCCGGATTCCAGTCTGTTGTCCAGTTGATTGCGCCATTTATCTGGTCGGCATAGAGGAAGGATATGGCTTCAACCTTGTCAGCCAGCACTTCCTGATGGGTATGGCTGTCAATATTCTCATCCAGCCAGTAAAGAATGGGAGAGCTGCGATAGGCAGCCACCAGATTGCCGCGGCGCAGAAATAATTTGATAAACCTGATTCCCCCCTGAGCTGGAGATGTGATTCTGTGCAGATAAGCCAGAGTAACTGAATTATCGCTTCCAGCAAATATCTGTCGCGGGCGGCGGTTCTGATCCGGCCAGGCGAACGGTATCGCATTGCGGAATGCGTAATCTACAATCCGGTCGATACTGCGGTCATTGTTCAGGTAATTAGAGTTTATTTTAATTCTTATCCATGAGCGCTGCATGCCAAACAGGATACTGGCTACCAGAACTGAAATTACGGCAAAAATACCTATTGCCAGCATGACTTCAAAAATGGTAAAACCTGCTTCACTGTTATGTTTCACTTCAGCCTCCGACGATGCGGTCAACCGCTGCCGAAGCAGCGACCCTGCCGCTTTTATCAATCAGTTTGACATGCATAGTTACCAGACGGGCATTGTTCATATTTATTCCGCCGCTGTCAGGGGCATCGGCAGGAGTATCGAAAGTACAGTCAACAGTGTACTTTGATTCTGGCAGAAACCTGTCGTCGGCTGAAGTTCCCGGCGGGTTCAGCATGAAAAATTCTACAGCCTGCGTCAGCAGGTGGTCCCGTTCCCAGCGTTCTCTCGCCTTGGCGGTCCGGTTGGAAGCAGATGCCATTAGCATACTCAAGGAGACGATGCCCACGGTGAGAACCGTCATCGCAACCAGTATTTCAATCAGGGTGAAACAGTTTGCTGAGTTCTTCATTCCGCATCCTCCAGCTCTCTGGTCTGAATAGTCCCTGTGAGTGGCGATACCCGGATCAGTACTCGTCGACGATGCAGGCTGAGCAGTATGTCATGTCCGGAACCGCTGCCGTCAGGATACAGTTTGAATAGATTAGCAACCTGTGAACCTTCATTGGGGTCATAGTCAAGCCGGTGAAAATTCAGCTTGAATCCCTGTGGCAGTTGAATTTTTGCTATGGGTTTTTTTATTTTACCGTGAAATTCAGCCCAGGTCGCATTCAGAGTATGCTCTTTCCGATCCAGCCATACTATCACCGGATGTCCCAGCCTGGTTGCTGCATTGCGGCTTACCGCAAGCAGGGTTTTTATTGTGTTAACCTGCTTGTCAATAGTTATAAATGCCGGCGACCTGCGTAATCTGACCGCACCGACTGTCGCGATTATTGCCACAATGACAATAACCGCGATTAACTCCACAAGAGTGTAATTGTGGCGTACGATGCATCTCAAAACAGTTATTCCTGAGTGGTCAGCCAGTTACCTACATCCGCGTTTTCACCAGTGCCTCCGGGCTGTCCGTCAGCGCCGTAGCTCATGATGTCGAATTCGCCATGTTCACCAGGGCATTTGTAAACATATGGTCTGCCCCAAGGGTCAGAAGGCAGTCCCTGTTTCAGGTATGGGCCATCCCAGTGACTGTCGTTGTTGACATTGGAAACCAGCTCTTTAAGCCCGTAACTGGCATCGGGCAGGCGCCCCATGTCCAGACGGAAGTCGAATACGGCTTGCTCCAGCAGTCTTATCTGGGTTCTGGCGGCACTGACTCTGGCCCGTTTGACATGTCTGAAATAGAGCGGGGTGGCAATTGAAGCGAGCAGGGCGATAATCACGATCACCACTACCATTTCAATCATAGTGAACCAGTTTTTGTTCAGCTGCTTTCGATTTTTCATAGTATTGTTCTCCTGTGTTTTAAGACAGATTAAATTTTTTTGTTCAAATTGCATTCATTTCCATGATCGCCAGGAATATTGAAATAACCACCATCAGGACGATTGCAGCCAGAATTAATATAATTACAGGCTCCATCATTGCCAGCAGGCGCTTGATAGTTACTTTCAGTTTGCGTTCAGCTTCGTCTGCGATTTGTTCAAGCATCGGGCCGACACTGCCGGACTCTTCAGCAATCCTGATCATCGGAATGCTGCCGGGCGGCATGTAGGGGCTCTTGTTAAGAGCGGCAGACAGTTTGGAGCCGCCGCGCAATTCGTCCGTGACTTTCGAAAAGGTTCCCGCTATGGCACGGTTTTCGATAACGCGAATACCAATTTTGACAGCCGGCAGCAAATGCACATGATTTTTCAGCATAATAGCCATTGTACGCACAAAGCGGCTTATCTGGACAGCGGTTATCAGCTTCCCGACCAGCGGTATTTTCAATATAAACTTATCCCATTTGTTTTTAAGTTTCCCTCCCTGACGTAATTTTCTGGCGAAAATAATAATTCCAGCTACAAGCAGCGGCCATACCCACCAGCAGGTTTTGAACACTTCGCCCGCTTTTAACATGACAAGCGTCATTGCCGGGAGTTCCCTGCCCATATCATGAAAAATTCTGGCAAAACGCGGTATGAATACTGTGAAAAGCATGATTACTACAATAAATGTGACTCCGAGGACTATCACCGGATAAATTGAACTTGTAACTATAAACTCTTTTAGGCTGCGGCTTTCATTAAGAAAGCGACGCAGTTCTCGAATTGTTTCCGGCAGACATCCGGTTTCCTCGCCGGTTTCAACCAGGCTGGCATAAATCGCCGGGAAGCGCTGTGGTTGTGAACGGACCAGTTCAGAAAATTTTTTGCCTTCATGCAGACCTCTTCGCATAGAGCGGACAACATCTCTCGAGCTGCCTTCCGGGACACTTTGTTCGATAATGGCAAGGCATTTTTCCAGCGGTATGTTCGCATCCAGAAGCGGCATCAGGCGATCCGAAAATTCACAGGCATCAAGGTCTTTGCGCTTCAGCCGGAATGAGTGTTTTTCAGCTCCGGCTTCGCCATAAGCCTTGATTGGAATCAGGCCGCGGCTGCGCAGACGGGACAGAGAATCGGCTTCGCTGTCCGCCTCAATGGTAATATCAATCGGGCTTTTACCCGGTTCCATTGCTTTATATCTGTAGCTGACCATGATAAGTGCCTGTCGTTAACTTTACATATCACTGGCGGCTCTTTTAATTTCCGCCTTGGTTGTTACTTTTTCCTGGACCTTGCGCATACCGTCTTCAAGCAGCGGGATCATACCGTTCTCTATCCCGATGCGGGCAATTTCAGAACTGGAGCTGTTTGCAACTACGGCTTTGCGCACATCTTCATCAATCATAAGCAGTTCGTAAATTCCGGTTCTTCCTTTATAACCGGAACCGCCGCATTTGCGACAGCGGCGTCCTGTATTGCGGGCGGAGACACCGGTGCCTTCACAGGACGGGCATATTTTTCTGATCAGGCGTTGTGACAGTACTCCGAACAGTGCTGAAGCCACCAGAAAATTCTCAACCCCCATATCTATAAGGCGAGTTATCGCCCCGGCTGCGTCGTTAGTATGCAGAGTGCTCAGGACCAAGTGCCCGGTCAGCGCAGCATTGATAGCAATATCGGCAGTTTCGCGGTCACGGATTTCACCAACAAGTATGACGTCCGGGTCCTGACGGACGATAGAGCGCAAGCCTGAAGCAAATGTCAATCCGATTTTTGCATTGACCTGCATCTGGCATAAGCCGGGCAATTGATATTCCACGGGGTCTTCGACTGTAATAATTTTGCGGGCCTTGTCATTCAACTGCTGCATAACGCTGTAAAGTGTGGTGGTCTTACCTGAGCCGGTCGGGCCCACAACCAGTATAATCCCGTGCGGAATATTTATCAGTTTGTCGAACCTTTCGAGGCAGTTTTTAGACATGCCAAGTTTGGCGAGGTCAAATTCCATTGCGTCCTTACGCAGGATACGCATCACAATACTTTCACCTTCCATTATGGGAATTGTGCTGATTCGTATATCAATATCATAACGCCCGACGTGAAAGTTGGTACGGCCGTCCTGGGGCAGGCGGCTTTCAGCGATGTTGAGTCCTCCCAGCAGCTTGATGCGTGAGGCTATTGCCGGATAGTCGCTCAGCGGGCAGGTCAGGTAATCGCGCAGAATACCGTCTATCCTGAACCGGATAGACATATGCGAAGTTTCAGGTTCAATATGAATATCACTTGCTTCCTGTTCAATAGCCTGGGTGAGCATTTCGTTGACAAGTCTTACTACTCTGGCTTCGCTGGCCAGGTTTCTCAAGGTGTCCTCATCCCCTTCAAGGGCCAGGCTGTCTTCGTTATCGTTTTCGGCATAGGCCAGAGTTATAGTTCTTTCGAGCAGACTGCGGCGGACCAGCTTGAAGTCAGCTTCAAGGTTGAAATAGGTTTTGAAGAAATAAAAATGTGTACTGCGCATATACGGGTTACTGATCAGCAGGGTTACCTTTTCATTATTCCAGTCATAAGGCAGGACGCAGTTGCCGGTCAGGTATTCCTGTGAAATATCCGGAAATTTTTCAGGGGGAGCTAATTCATTTTCATCCAGACACGGAATTCCGGTCACTTCAGTGTAAATATTTACCATGTCTGATTCAGTCACAGAGCCAAGTTCACACAACCGGCGGTCGAGCTCCAGCGGAGTGCGTTCAGTCAATTCCTGCTCATAATCCGGATAATGAGCAGAAATTTTTTCACGCAGCTCAGCCAGCAGTGTGTCATAACATTTTTCGGTTGGTTTCATATTTTACAACTCAGTCTTTTTCTTTTTCTCGTCCGGATCGCCATTAACGTTTTTGTACTCAAATTCTCTGATAGTCTGTACGGCATTTTTGTAGCGTTTCAGTACCTTTTCAAGGTTTGTATGTCTATTGATAATTTCACCTTGAACCAGCACCAGCATTTCTGTTCGCTCTTTAGTATTGTTGGTATTTCCGACAAGACGGCTGATAAAAGGAATGTCAATCAAAAACGGAATACTGTCAAGCTGCCGTTCTTCTCTTTCTCTGATAAGACCGCCGATAATCAAAGCCTGCCGGTTTTCAAGGCCCATGGTAGTGCGCAGTACCCGTTCCTGAATAGTTGGGGAATCAATACTCGAACTGGTGGTCTTGATGGCCTGAGATACGACCTGCTCAAGGTCGAGGTTAATCATGTTGCCTTGCGTAACGTGTGGCGTCAGCGTCAGGATTATACCGGTATCCTGATATTGAATTGAGCGCCTGAGGCTGGTGTCATCAGGGGTTTGCGACTGGGTATTAGTTATTTCAGAAGAAATAAGCGGAATTTTATCGCCAACGGAAATCTTGGCCTGAGCATGACTCTGCACCAGTATCTGCGGGCTGGAAATAACCCGGACATTGCCGTGCCCGGCAAGGGCGCGAAGGTAGGCAAATTTCTCTTTGGGATTATTGGGATTGGTTACCCAGTATTTGAATCCATACTGGTCAGTATTTTTCTTATTTAGGTCCTTATATTCAGTTCCGATATGCTGTCCATATTTACCGCCCAGATTGATATCGGAAAATTCTACCCCGAACTCAGTACTCTTTGTCAGGGTAAGCTCAACTACCAGGACCTGCAGTAATACCTGCGGCGGAATAGTGTCAAGCCGTTCAAGCAGTGCCTTCATTAAAGCATAGGTGCGGGGCTTGGTTCTTATGATCAGACGATTCTGGACCGCATCCGCAAAAATTTTAGTTGGTACATCAAAGACACTGACGGATTCTTTCTGTTTTTCTTTTGAAGAATCCTGTGCCCGTTTACTTTCAATTTTTGATGATTTGGTCTTAATGCCTTTATTGCCGCCGCCGGACTTCATCAGGTCGCTAAAAGAACTGGAGCTGCCAGATGAAGATGTGCTGGACGAAGAAGAGCTGGACTGGCTGTCAAGTGAATTGCTGAAGCTGGAGCCGCTGCCGTATGAATCAGCGCTGTTGCTGGTATCTGGCTTGATGGTTTCGCCTGCCACATTGAAAATTACTGATAAAGCAGTAGTAAGTTCATCGGCTTTACCGTTGATAACTTTATAAATAAAGACTCTTTCCTGGTCGCCGACATCATTTCGGTCAAGCTGCTTAACCCAGTTGCCTACTTCCCGGATAGCCTCTTTTGACGCTGCTGCAGCCACTATGACACTGAGGCGTTCAACGCCGATAACATGGACCGCCTTGGAGCCCTCGAATTCTTTTTCCACCTGCACCGGGAACCCCAGTACCGGGAGGATGTTTTCAAGTTCATCCTCAATTCGCTTTGCTGATACATTATGGCATGGAATAACTGCTCGGTACCAGCCTTTTTTCTGATTTCTGTCAAGTATTTTAACCAGGTTGCGGATTTTCAGGATATTGGCACTTGTATCGACTACCATTATAGCAGTTTGTGAGGGAAGAGCTTGAATAGTGCCGCCTTCACTGACAAAATTTTTCAAAGCGTCCGCAATATCCTTGGCACCGGTATGAAGCAGTGGAATCACAGCAGCCTGGGCATTGCTGAGGCCGGAAAGACTGATGTTGCTGTCTTTAGCCATATCGCCAAGCGGCAGGATCTTGATGGATTTTCCGATCGGAGAACAATATGCTCCAGCCATGTTCAGAACCTGATCAAATACCTTCCATATTTCCGCTTTAGTCAATTTCGAGTCAATCGATAAGGTCACGCTGCCGCTGACTGTCGGGGCAATTATATATTCGAAGCCCAGGACTTTGGCAAAAGCCGGAATTACATCACGAATATCCGCCTGATCAAAGTCAATAGTTACTTTCAGTGATTTTCCTCCGTCTTTCAGCCCGGAGACAAAGCGGTCAAAGAACTGTTTTGAACTCAGAGGGGCAACGACGTCTCCTTCCTCGGTTTTTTCGATACCCGCATTGCTGTTCTCAAAATGAAACGGCTTGACTTCATCAACTCCGATAGTATCATCAGTGACCCGCTTGACAATGTTTTTACCATTTTTTTTCATGGCAACAATTACAGGAGGATCTTCAGTAATCTTTTTCTTTTCTTGCGGCGGTTGAAAAAGTGAGCACGACGATAAGAGGCAGGAGCAAAGAGCCAGGGCCGCAAAAGGGATCATGTTCCTCTTATTTTTCGCTATCTTCATAATACTGTTCCTTGATCATTGTCGTCAGCCTGTGAATTTGTCCGATTTGTTTCGAATAATCCGTTGTGTGTTTCAGACTGTCTATGTAAATTTTTAACTGCTTCATTACTTTCTGATTTTCTGGTTTGGCGTCGGTTTGGCCGCCGGTTGCGGCGTGGCCTTCTTCTGAGCTGTCGGCGCTTTTACCCGAGTGCCTTTTGAAGGCGGTTTCGGGGCGCCTCTTTTTACTTTTAAAGTTAAACTGCTGCCTCCCGGCACCTGCAGCACGACATGGTCTCCTTCAATTTTTTTAAGTATATAGCCGTGCGGCAGTTTATCATTAATTTTATAAAGTTTACTGGCTGGCGTCTTTTTAGCTTTATTGGCTATGCCGGCACGATTCATATTGTTTCGACCCGGCGGCGGCGCATAGCGCTGCTGCCAGGTTGGGGCTCTGCCGGTGGGTTTGTTGCCCATGCCGGGAATCTTTTCCCTTATTACAGCCCAGGCATCACGACCACAACGAAAAGTCCCAACCAGCTCAAAAGGCATATTACGGGAAGCCCCGGGACCTTTCACCGGGCCTCCCCGATTAGGGTTGAACAGGTCACCAAGTATAATACTTGCAGGCCTGACCATGGGCCTGAAAGGCTTTCCCAGGCCTTTTCGCCGTGGCGGCGGTGGCTTGGCGGCGTTGCGCTCAGCTGCATTTTTAAGGCGGGCCGGGCGGTAGTTTAGAAACTCCCAGCCTGCTGCCGCTGTAAGAACCAACAGCACTATATTGATTATCAAATAACGTTTTTTCACTTATTAACCATCCCCAGCAAGTCGAGCAGCGCTTTACTTTTAACGCTGATTATGCGCAAAGTCCCTGAGAGTTCTAGGTTCTCAGGGTTCATCACACGTTCCGGCATTATTGAAACATTTTTCCAGCCGATGGCCGGGCGCATATGCTGCAAAGTCATTAGAAAATTGATGACTGACTCCAGCTTGCCGTTAGATGATATTGAGACATCATAGGTAAATACTCCGGCACATACCCGTGATTTCTGAGGCGGCCCCAGATAGCGTACTTTTAACCCGGTGCGTTTGGCCGCTCCTTCAATTTTATTTCTTATTTCCAGGTCAGGGTTACTGCGCCTGGTAAAAAGCCAGATTGAGTTCTGCTCTGATTTCACTGAATTAATCAACGACTCCATGCTTATTCTGGCGGCAGAAAGCTGCTTAAGCTGGTCACGCAGAGCTTTTACATCACTATGCTGTTTACTGATATCCGCATCACTTGGCCACAGGTCGCCGGTTCCTTCCAGGTTAACCAGCAGAGAAATAAAGGCCAGCAGGCCCGCTCCGCAAAGCAGCAGGAGGATTTTTTTGCGATTATCAATTTTATTTAACTTTTCCAGCATAAATCTTTTTTTCAGTTAAAGGGGTTCTGGATTGATCGGTCAACTTGAAATAGAGCACGCGCGAGCCGTCATAATTTCTTCGATAACGTATGTTGCTGACTTCCATCTGGTTAATTCCGCTTAGCCACTGGTTGATATCAGTTTTGTCAGAAGGGCATTTCAGGACAAGGTCAGAATTGCAGCCATCAGCTCTTAACTGATATATACTCATTATCTTCGGCATTTTTCCCGCCAGAAGCCCCATAGTCAAAAGCGGGGAGGCCATACCGCGCTGCAAATTTGCCAGTGAATAAAGAGCCTTTTCATTTACGGAATTCTGCTTTAAGTAAAAATTAAGCTTGGAAATCTGATCCTGCAGTAGAGCCTTTTCATTTTTAACCTGCTGCATACGCAGTGATGCGTCAGACCGTACTCTGTAAAGATATCCGACTAGAAAAAACAGCAGTAAGGCCCCCAGCAGATAGGCTGAACGTTTGAGCCAGATGCATCTTACAGGTTTTGCTTGTTCAGGCAGTGCGGCAAAACCGCCAAGATCTTTTTCGTTTTTGCGCCTTAACCCCCAGGCAAGCATCAGCAATGCGGTATCCTGCAATGGACTTGGTGGTTCGAGCAAATCCGTATCCGGATCATTGAAGTATTCAAGAATCGTGTCCTGAAGCGATATGCTGTTGTCATTTGAATGGCTTGGCCACATATGCCTGAGTCCATCCAAAGAAGGCTTTCTTAAAGTGAAGTCGTCGATAGCGCATTCCAGCTTGATATCACGTCCGGCTAACAGTGGGTCAATACACATCAATGGCGAGACCAAAGCGTCAATATGGATTTTTTCAGCTGAAAGTTTCTCAATGATATCAGCTCTTGCTGCAGCAGGTACAGCAAATATACGCACGACAACATGCTGAACTGATTCTTCCGAATCATCCGCTTTCTCTTCACGGACGACACAAAAGTCCCAGCTCAACTCGTCAAGCGCTATGGGCAGGCGACTGCCTATCTCAAATTCCAGGGCACTGCGCAATTCGTTGCGCGCCATTTTGGCTATCTTCAACTCAAAACACACTGTCTGAGGCAGATATCCTCCAGCCAGGATGGTTTCAGCTGACTCAAATTTATATACCTTATATATATAACTCAGCCGCTGCTCCAGAGCAGTATCCTCTGTTGCCGGTCTATGTATTACCCTGTTCAGTTTGAACAAATGTTGGCCATACCTTGTACCAATGGCTCCCACTACGTTTCCAGCTTGGTCCCAAGTCAGTACGGCGCATGATTTTCTGCTTAAATTCAACATTTCATTATGTCTTAATCAGATCCATTTTTTTGAACTGTCAATTAACTACAGCCCGTGTTGAATAAGCCTCTGCTCATGCCCTCCTGATGCAAAAATTTTACATAATGTCTTAAATATATACTGATATTTATAATAATAATAATATCTTAAAATACATGCATTTTCCATAAAATTCTTATAATAGTCGTACATTTACAAGAAAAATTTATATTTGAGGTTAGATTCAGTGCAAAAAGCACTGTAATCCCCAATATTCAACTGCAAGCTGTAAGCACATAAATTGACAGCTGATATAGTAAAAAGTTCAAAAATGCGTGTATTGTGGCATGATAGATTAATTAATGAATAAATAGTAAGTTATGACATTATTTGTTAAGTATATGCTTGAGATGAGTATACGTTTTTATTATCTTTGTTTGTAGAGGAATAAAAATGTTTTGATATTTTAAATAAAAATATTGTAAAGCGATTGCTTTATTGCAAAATTAAGAATTTTAACTTGCTTCGCCAGCTGTTCTTAGCTGCCTTCATGTTTAATAATTATATTTGTTGAAAAACAATAAAAATGGAAACTGACAAGATCTGGATGCTTAAGCGAAAGGATGTAATTGTAATTGCTGCTAAAGCGGTTAAGCAAGTAGGGAGACATGCCTGAAGAGATAAGGTAGACGGCTCTAAGTCTTCGAAAAAAAACGGCAATAAAGGTTATAAAACAGTAATTTGTTAAAAAAAAGCGAAAAATGTCTTAATAAAGTTATTTTCTTATTTTATAGCTAGCTGTATAATGTTTTTAATCCTTGAAGGTGATCACGATAAGCCGCTATAATTGAGACTTCACTTCACTGGGAAGTTAAAGTAAGTTTCTTTAAAGGGTTCATCCTTTAAGGTGAAATGCCACCATTCATAAGGATATGTGTTGAAGCCGTGCTTTGTCATCAGGGATCTTAGCAGGAGGCGGTTTGCTCTTTGCTGAGCTGTCAATTCAGGGTAGTCCGGCCAGGACTTCTTTGAAAAAAGGTCAAATCCGGATCCCATATCAAGTTTTTTACCGGATTTCAAATCAATAATGCTCAAGTCGAGGGTGCTGCCGCGACTGTGGCTGGATTTAGCCGCAATGTAGCCCTGAGGGAATAAATCTTTTTTTGCAATATTGGGGTAATATTGCTTTTTCATTTTTTTGTCGCGGCTGTCCTTGGACCATTTTACAAAAGAATCAACCGCCTGCTGCGGACGATAGGCATCAAATATAACCAGGCCCAGCCCCATCTTATTCAAGTCGCGCTGGACTTTTTCCAGAGCTGTTGCTGCCTTTACTGACAGTATACAGACTGGGTTTATGTAGCCCTGAACTTTGCGTCCGGTAAAATTATTTGTGGAGCAGTATCGCATTTCAAGTTTCAGGTTGGGGATAAGGTGCTTTACATATATAAATCCCGGATGCGGACTTTCGAAGCTGGTAGGTTTAGTGCTTTTGTGGGCCAGAAAGTAAAGGGCGACCAGCAGAATTATTAAAGCTGATACAGAAATTAATACCAGTTTTGTTTTGCTGTTGGTAGAACGACGTAATGTGGTAACCGGCATGTTTACACCTCAGGACATATCGAGTTATAGTGTTTACGCAATTTTGAATCTTGAAAAATTAAGCTGTTTTTTTTTCAAATGCAAGCGTATAAACATAAAAAGAGACAAAAGCCAGAAAGCTTTTGTCTCTTGAGAAAGATTTCACTATTACACGGAAGTAACAGCCTTAACACTGTTCCATAGCGGACTGTTCAGTGCAATTTTTTTGCGTTTTCTGGTGGCCAGCGGAATCGGCACCAGAGTAAAATGGTCATGCCAGTGTCCGACAACAATGTCAGTGCAGCCTGACATCGCGGCATGGACGGCATTTTGAGCCAGCATCAGACAAAAAACCGCATCGGTTCCGTTTGCCTGCAGACTGCGTATCATATAGCTTGGGTCAAAATACTTAAGATTTATTTCAATATTTTCCCGATTAAAGTAGTCCTTGATTCGGTCCCTTAGCAGCAGGCCTATATCTTCGTGCAGAACATTACCTGAAGCATCAGTTTTATGCAAAGCTTCTTTGAAGAATTCCTGACCGGCACCTTCCGCGACTATAATCACTGCGTGGTCTTTGTCGGCAAGCCTGTCCTTTAAACCTTCGAGGAAGGATTCTGGTCCCTTGAGCTTGAACTTTTCTTCCGGGATCAGGCAGTAATTGACATGGGTATTGGCAAGGGTCGCATAGGCAGCAATAAAACCGCTGTCCCGTCCCATTACTTTAATCAAACCAATACCGTTAAAGGCGCCCTTGGCTTCGTTATGCGCTGCAGTAATTACAGAGTTAGTGGCATATACAGCAGTTTCAAAACCGAATGATTTGTCGATAAACCCAATGTCGTTGTCAATAGTCTTGGGAATACAGACAACGCTGATGGAAAGATTACGCTTCTTGATAATCTTTACAATAGAATGGGCGCCGCGCAGCGTTCCGTCACCACCAATGCAGAACAGAAGATTGATGTTCATGCGGACAAGAGTGTCTACCATTCGTTCTTCATCCTGACGGCCGCGTGAAGATCCCAGTTTGCTGCCGCCGTGTTCATGCAGGTCGTCTACATTCTCTTCATCAAGAATTAAAGGTTCCAGATTAAAATCCGGAATCAGGCCGCGGTACCCGTAACGAATACCGTAAACAACTGGAACCTTATAGTGCAGCTTGAGGGTGCGGGTAAGGCCTTTAATAACATCGTTAAGTCCGGGGCATAGGCCGCCGGCAGTCAAGATGGCGGCTTTTGACCATGCCGGGTCATGAAAAATAGCTTCACGGGGACCGGCCTGTTCGAAGGCAGGCAAAGTTTTGCCTGCATCAACATATTCCATCACTCTGGTAATATCAGAATTAAAAGAGACGCCGGCGCCTTCCGGGATAAAATTGGCACGTTTCACCGGAGAGGGAATCTGGCATTCGCCGAGTCTCTCGATATTAAACTCAAGATGGTCCATAAGTTTAGATCCTGCGTAATTATTAGAATAACATGCGATCATAATTCAGCAACCTCTATAATATCAGGATTTAAGTCCTTTGACAATTTAATAAACACAATTACAACAAAAAATGTAAAATATGAAAGCTATAGACAGCATCAAATGGTATAATGTTACAAGATTTGCAAAGAAAATGCATTATTTTCTTCTATTTTGTGAAATTAATAATAGGGCGAGGCAGGAGTGAGACAGTTAAAAGGGGACTGCTGTTGCAGTTGCGGCGACTGGCCTAAAAAAGGCGCTGCCGGTTTTTGTATACCAATATTTATAGTTTTGACTGTTTTATGTGATATTTTTTTAAACTTCAATCGGCTTTTGTAATGTTTGTTGAGAGTGCCTGGGAAAGGCCACCTTCTGCTGTCTGCTGTCAGGTTGGAACTGCCTACTGTTTTCCGGCCTGCTGCGATATTGCATTAATATTTCTGGTTTGATCTACAATGTGCATTCTCTTAATATCAAAACCAAGTTCCCCTGCAGTCTCGAGAAGTTCGTTCCGCTGCTCATCCGACATGTGGGGAGAACGTGAAAGAATCCATAAGTAGTCATAAGTGCCGCTGGTGATCATGCTCCAGTGATAATTTTTTCTGTCCAGAGCAATAATTTTGTATGTGGCGTAGAAAGGGCGAAAAAATGAAACTCTAAGGTCCCCGACATCTCTGCCATTGGAGAAATATGCTCTGCCTCTGGCGACCTTCCAGGCTTTTCTTGATGGACTGTATCCCCAGTTAGTGACTTTTATGCCACCGTCTTCGCGATTTTCATAAACAGCGTAACAATCGGTCAGGCCGCGTTCAAAGAAGTGAGGTATTCTGGCTATTTCATACCATTTACCCAGGTAGCGGTTGGCATCAAACTGAGTAACAGCCGGTATATTTCGAGTAGATACGCCACAGCCCGCCAGCAGTGCCAGCAGCAGGGCAGCAGCAGTAAACATCAACTTTCTGAGCATCTCCTCTTACTCCTGCTGATGTTTTAGATTTCATAATGTAATGCTGCCCGGAAACCGGGCAGCATTCTCGCGTGAGCTGTTATTGTCCAGCCATCATAGCTTCGACATCAGCCTGGGCTTCGCCGGTAGGCTTGATATCGAATTTTTCTACCAGCACCTTAGCCACAGCCGGTGACAGAAATGCTGGAAGAGTTGGTCCAAGACGAATGTTCTTGAAGCCGAGCGCCAGCAGCGCCAGCAGCACAGCAACGGCTTTCTGTTCGTACCATGCCACATCAAATGAGAGCGGCAGATCATTAACGTCATCAAGCCCAAAAGCATCTTTCAGCAGCAGCGCTATGACGGCCAGAGAATAGCTGTCATTGCACTGTCCGGCGTCGAGGACGCGCGGAATACCGCCGATATCACCAAGCTTGAGCTTGTTATAGCGGTACTTGGCACAACCCGCAGTCAGTATGACGGTGTCAGCCGGCAGTTTTTCTGCAACGTCGGTGAAATACTGCCGGTCCTTCATTCTGCCGTCGCAGCCGGCCATTACAACAAAACGTTTGATTGCGCCGGCTTTAATGGCATCTACTACTTTATCAGCCAGAGCCGCTACCTGATTGTGAGCAAAACCACCAATGATTTCACCAGTTTCTATTTCAGTTGGCGGGGCACACTTTCTGGCGTGTTCAATCAAAACCGAAAAGTCTTTCTGTCTGCCAGGCTGGCGGTCCGGCAGGTGTTTGACACCGGGGTACCCGGCACAACCAGTTGTATATATACGGTCTTTATAAGAATCTTTCACCGGAATAATACAGTTGGTTGTCATCAGGATCGGGCCGTTGAAAGTATCAAAGTCCTTATTCTGGTGCCACCAGCTGCCGCCGTAATTGCCTGCCAGATGCTCATATTTTTTGAGCTCTGGATAGTAGTGTGTCGGCAGCATTTCACTATGAGTATAGACATCTACGCCGGTTCCTTCTGTCTGCTCAAGTAGCTCCTTCATATCCAGCAGATCATGGCCTGAAACCAGAATTCCCGGATTATTGCGGACTCCGAGGTTTACACTGGTTATTTCCGGGTTGCCGTAAGTGCCGGAATTGGCCTCATCAAGAGTTTTCATGGTCAGAACAGCGCAATTACCGCATGCTATGACTAATGCCACCATTTCATCTACATCAAGCTGTTTGGTAGTTGAGGCAAGGCCTTCAATCAGGAAGTTGTAGATTTCATCATCTTCTTTGCCAAGAACAGCCGCATGGTGACAGTAAGCACTGAGGCCTTTCATGCCGTAAATCAACAGCTCCCGCAATGAACGCACGTCTTCGTTTTCAGTAGCAAGAACACCGATATTTTGTGCAATTTCTTCAAATTTTGCAAGGTCGTTACAGTACCAGGTGGCTGCATCCGGTAACTCGGAAGGCAGTTTGGCGGCGAACTGTTTTTTATAATGGTCTCGTAAATCGAGGCCTTGAATTATCATTTCAATTACGCGGTCATTGTCAAAATTAGCATTGGTGATAGTTACAAAAAATGCTTCAGTTATGAAACGACCGGCTTCACGGGTGGCTTTTTCTCCTGCAGAATCAAAGACTACAGCAATCCCCTTAAGGGTATGAATCAGCAAATCCATTAGGTTCGAAGTCGGTGCTTCCTTTCCGCACATACCTTTAAAAGTGCATCCGGCATTGCGGCAGGTTTCCTGACATTGGTAACAGAACATTTTGTTTTCCATTTTAGGTGTACTCCTCGAAAAAGGTTGGTATAGAATATTTTAACCGACAATTTCACTTCCGTCAAGTGAAACAACTTTTACACTGATCTGGTGTTCCTTGCCTGAGGCGGCGAGAGCTTTGCGGACGATGTGTTCTGTGCCTCCGCAGCATGGAACTTCCATTCTGGCGACTGTAATTGATTTGATGTTGTTGTTGTTGAAAATCTCCGTTAATCTTTCAATATATATATCGAGCGTCTGATCCAGTTTGGGGCAGAACGTAACTACCGCTTTGCCTTTGAGCAGTTTGTTGTGGAAGTCGCCATATGCAAACGGTACACAGTCAGCACTGATCAGCAGGTCTGCATTATTGAAATATGGTGCATTGGGGCTGACCAGCATCAGCTGTACCGGCCATTGGCGTAATTGTGACTTTACCTCTCCTGCCGGTATAGTTTCGTCATCCTGTTCAAAGGATCGGGCCATTGAGCCAGGACACTGGCAGGGGGCAGGGGCGCTGTCTTTTTTCTGGGGGTCAAATAAACCTGCTGCAACCGGGTCCATGCCATGTTCACGCAGTACCTCAAGTGCGTCCTGCAGCAGGTTTTCCGCACCATGCTCTTTCAGGTGACGCAGATGTGCCATGACTGTATTGTGACCCGCCGGAATTATTTTTTCACGCATAACCCGGCGTTCATCATAAGCCTCTGCCTCCCGTTCCACAACTTTCATTGCACCGGTAGGGCAGTTGCCGACACAGGCGCCAAGTCCGTCGCAGAACAGGTCACTGACCAGCCTTGCTTTGCCATCTATGACCTGAAGTGCTCCCTCAGGACAGTTAGGAATGCATAAACCGCAGCCATTACATTTTGATTCATCAATTTCTATAATTTTTCTTTTCATTTTACCCACCTGACATTCATGTTAGTTAATAATAACTAACTAAATTTATATAAAAAATTTTACTTTATATTTTCAGCATAAATTAAAGCTTATGATTTATCGGGTTTGTCAGCATCTTGCGCTGTGAGTGCCATAGTTCACTGCCCTCATCCACTATGTCAAAAGCAAAACCGCTCATTGACCACTGTTTCACCAGCAGCCGCATTGGCCCGAAAATCAGCCTGAACATAGTTTTGGAAGGAATATCCTCCCGGATTTCTCCTCTTTTCTGGCCTTGCAGAATGATTTTGGCAATTTTAGCTTTATGGCTGTGCATCATAGCCAGCATTCTGGCTGAAAGCCGCGGATCATCCTGGAAAATCTCTTCAGAAAACATTATTTTGGCCAGCTTGGGATGCTCGCTTATGCGCGTAATCCGGTCGGCCATAAAACGGCCGATTTTTTCAAGAGCGTTTTCATCCGCATCCACCAGTTTCTCAAGAATACCGGTGGCAATAGCGCTGAATGAGTCAATGACAGCACAAATAATGTCATATTTGCTGCTGAAATGACGATAAATAGCCGGCTCGGAAACTCCAAGCTCATTAGCAATATTCTTGATGGTGAGGCTCTGAATGCCGCGACATGCAATCAAGTCAACTGCTATTTCAACTATTTCGGTTTGACGCTTTGATAACATTTTATAAACCCAAAATTAATTTAAGTTAGTTAGTAATTACTAACATAATGTTTTAGACCGCAATGTCAACCCCATGTTCCCAAAAATATGAAATATTGACCGATTTTATTCGTGCTTGAGGTTATTGGATAAGTATATGCCTGTAAAGATCTTTTATCAAAATTTTATTTTCTGGGAAAAGCAGGAGATTTTTCTGATCTTGGATTAAGCAAAGCTCCGGGACCTTACTGAATTCTCGCTTGAAATGCTTTTGACTGGCCATTTCCCTTGGTACATTTATGAACTTAAGTCAATTTTCATCGCACACTGGATTTAAAACCGGGGTTGAAATAGGATTTAAGTCCTCTACTTTATCTGTGTCATTCGCTGCAATTGCTCGTTGTTGTAGTTACTAATGAAAGTCCAGTGGGTAATTTGACATGACTCCAAAAGATATCATTAAAAAATTTGTTGTGCTGTTCAATGCTGCAGATGCTGCGGCTTTGGCTGAACTTTATGCTGCAGATGCAGTTAATCATCAGGTGCCTGAAGATCCTGTCTCAGGTCGTGAGGCAATTAGAGAAAAGTTCGAAAAAGAATTTGCGCAAGCCAGTATGATGTGCCAGATCGAAAACATTTTCGAAGATAAAAACTGGGGAATACTGGAATGGAAGGATCCGCTTGGATTAAGAGGTTGCGGCTTTTTCAAAATAAAGGATGACAGAATTGTATTTCAGCGTGGTTACTGGGATAAACTCTCCTTTTTAAGAATGCACAAATTGCCTGTGCCCGAAAAATAATTACCTTGTCTTTATGCGGAGACACGCTGAATAGTTGAAATTTGCTGCTGAACCTCTTACAATAGTCAATGAAGATTTTATTGCATATTGAGGAGGTGCAGCATGAAAAGACACGATGGAAAAAGAAATCCACATATGGCAGCTGATCTAAGCGATGTCAGCGGTTATACCTCGGCGCTGCTGGTTCCTGAACGTTCTGTTTTGAGTATCAGCGATTTTCCTGCGCTTATTGTCAGTGGCGAAACCGGCTGCATCAGTCTTGACAGTTCCTTGATGCTGCAGCTGCAGGATCACTTGCAGGATTTGGATATTTCTGCCATTCTATCATCCAGTGTTGATGATGCTTTCAATATATTTAAAGCCCGCAAGGATTTGTCCTGTGTTGTCATGGACTGGGATAATTTAAATGCAAAGCAGCGCAATGCTTTTGCGGTGCGGATTCGCGCTGTTAACGCCGAGATTCCGCTTTTTCTGCTGACTCGAGAAGTTGATGTTGATGAAATCAAAGACCGGACACTGATAAGTCTGACAGAATATGTTTGGACCAGCGAGGATTCAATATCATTTATTGCCGGTACTATTAAGACAGAAGTAGAAAGATATTGTCATGAACTGTTGCCGCCGCTATTCAAAAGCCTGGTTGAATATGTAAATAAATATAAATATGACTGGGCTGTACCGGGGCATTCCGGCGGCTCAGCATTTCTGCGCTCTCCGGTTGGAACTGCTTTTTTCAAGTTTTATGGAGAAAATATTTTTCGTTCCGATATAAACACTACCTGCCGCCCGGTAGGTTCGGTCCTGGAGCATTCCAGCGCGGTAGGAGAATCTGAAAAGCAGGCAGCTGAAGTTTTTGGCGCTGACCTTACATATTATGTCATTAACGGAACCTCGACATCCAACAAAATAATTTTTCATGCTTTTGTCTGTGATGATGACATTGTGCTGATTGACAGAAACTGCCATAAATCGATAATGCACGGCATTATAATGACTCGCTCCAGGCCGGTTTACCTGCGTCCGGTTCGCAACAGCCACGGCATTATCGGGCCGATTCCGCTCAAAGAGTTTGAACGGCTAACGGTCGAAAAGTGCGTCAAGGAATCTCCGTTGATTGATAGTAAAAACGGTATTCCTGAAATAACCATGGCTGTAGTAACTAACTCTACTTATGACGGCTTGTGTTATAATGTGCCTAAAATCAAGGATAAGATAGAGGATTTCGTCAGATATCTGTTTTTCGATGAAGCGTGGTATGCTTATGCCAGGTTCTTTCCCAGTATCTACGGGCCGTATTACGGCATGTCTAATGCAGGGTTGAAGCTCAGTCATCCGCCGGTGTTTGTCTCACAGTCTACCCATAAACTGCTGGCGGCTTTTTCACAGGGATCAATGGTGCACATCAAGCACGGCAGTAAGCGCAAAATTGATCCAGACCGCTTCAATGAGGCATTTATGATGCACACAACAACCTCTCCATTTGATCCACTGCTGGCTTCTCTGGATGTCTCTTCAAGGATGATGAAGGGGGCTCACGGCAAAGTGATAATGCGGGATATCATTATGGAGGCTATAGAGTTCCGCAAGAAAATGGCCGAACTTTTCAAACGTAAGCAGTCAGAAAAAAAAGGCTGGTTTTTTAGTGTCTGGCAGCCGAAAGAGATTGAAGGCGTTCCATTTGAGGATATTCCTGATCATAAGCTGATCTCCAGTCCGAACTGCTGGCGGTTGCGCCCCGAAGACGAATGGCACGGTTTCAAAGAGCTGGACCATGATTATATGATTCTTGACCCGATAAAGGTGACCGTTGTTTCTCCGGGTATAAATATGGATGGCTCCATGCCTGAAAGCGGGGTGCCGGCTTCGGTCATAACAAGTTTTCTTGAGGAAGCCGGGGTGCTGGTGGAAAAAGTTAATTACTATTCATTTCTCATTCTGTTCTCTCCCGGGGTTACCAATGGGAAATCAGGTACTACCATTGCCCGGCTGCTGCGTTTTGAACGCCTGCATCGGCACAATTCCCCAATCAGTGAAGCCATGCCGGGACTGGCAGCGAAATACCCGGCAGTTTACGAAAAGACCGGTTTGCGTGATTTGTGCACCAGAATGCATAACTATTTCAAGGCTGCCAATCTGGTAGATCTGATGAGTGACATGTATGATGTTTTGCCGCAGCCTTGCATGACTCCGGCAGCGGCCTATCAGGAACTGATTCGCGGGACGGTGGAATATGTCCCGCTTGATAATCTTGAAGGGCGTATTTCGGCTGTAATGGTAGTGCCGTATCCTCCGGGAATTCCGGTCATAATGCCCGGGGAAAAATTCACCGGGGAATCAAATCTGATCATAGACTATTTGAAGTTGTGTGAAAATTATGACAATGATTTTCCCGGGTTTGAAAATCACATCCACGGTATTGCCAGATTTGAAGAGCAAGGCAGAAACGTATATAAAGTCAGCTGCGTGAAACATAAAAATTGACAAAAGCAGAAAGTTAATGCATTTTAAGCGAGTTTTAGTTTTCACAGTATCCTGATATTGATTGAACATTGAAGGTTTAAATACTGTCCTTAGATGAAAATAAAATAAGTTTAAATTTAATTTTGCGGCAGCGAATTTACAACGTTGTCACGAGGAATAAATGGAGTTTCAATGAAAAACTTTACTGTAATCAATCACCCATTAATCCGCCACAAACTGACTCAAATCAGAGATAAGGATACCAGTCACAGTGACTTCCGGCGTTTGTTGAAAGAGCTTACCGGTTTTATGCTTTATGAAGTAATGGCAGATTTTCCGATGCGTGAGATTGAAGTTGAAACTCCGCTTGAAAAGGCTACCTGCATGACCTTGGGCTGTGAGATCAGTTGTGTGTTGATTCTGCGGGCGGCGCTTGGTATGGAAGACGCTTTTATTGAGCTGGTGCCGGAAGCCCGTATCGGGCATGTTGGTTTGTATCGTAACGAGGAGACTCTGGAACCGGTTGAATATTATGTTAAACTGCCGAAAAATGTAGCAGAAAGTGCGGTAATTGTGGTAGACCCCATGCTTGCTACTGGAAACTCTGCGACCAAAGCTCTGGATATAGTTAAGAAGCACGGTGCTAAAACTATAAAATTTGTCTCACTTGTAGCAGCGCCGGAGGGAGTTGCCAAATTGACCAAGTCGCATCCTGATGTTGCGGTATACACGGCTTCACTGGATCGCTGCCTAAATGACAAAGGCTATATAATGCCTGGACTTGGAGATGCGGGAGACCGCTTATTCGGCACAAAGTAACCGCTGCTGTAATCTGGAGAGGGAATATTTTTATAATGCCGCTTGCAAAAATAAAAACGCGTTTTATCTTTTGACTCGTTTTAAGCAGTCATGTAAAGAGATGCTTTAAATGCGCACAGAAAAATTTCTTGTGTATTATCGGCGGGCGGCAGTTTTTTTTTGTCCGTCCGGGCTGGATTAGTAAATTAACTGTTTGTTTTATGGGAGCTTATAAATTTACAGTACCTTCGTTTACGGGGGTTGTGCAGTTTAGGCCTGGAATCTTTTGGCATGGAGGCTGATAAAAATGAAGATCAGTCCTGGAGAATATTACTCTAAAAATGAATGGAACCTGTTTAAACAGGAAGCCGCTAAATATAATACCCCTTTTCTGCTGGTGAACCTGGATATAGTCAGGCGCAGCTATCAGGAGCTTGAAGAACACTTTCCATTTTCTGACAATTACTATGCGGTAAAGGCTAATCCGGCACCGGAAATCATACAGCTGCTTGACTCGCTGGGCTGTTGCTTTGACGTAGCTTCCATTTACGAGATGGAGCGGGTTTTAAGCTGTGGAGTAGTCCCAGAAAAAATCAGCTTTGGCAATACTATCAAAAAACTGTCTGATATTCAACTGGCATATAAAAAAGGCGTCAGGTTGTTTGCTACGGACAGTGAGGATGATCTTCGCAGTATTGCGGCAGCCGCGCCCGGTTCCAGAATTTATGTCAGGATTCTGACTGAAGGAGCTGCGTCTGCCGACTGGCCGCTGTCGCGAAAATTCGGCTGTCATCCTGACATGGCGACAGACTTGCTGCTGCTGGCACGGGAACTGAAGCTGAATCCTTACGGGGTGTCATTTCATGTCGGCTCCCAGCAGCGCGATGTCGGGACCTGGGATACTGCCATATCTATTACCAAGTATATTTTTGACAATATGTCCGAACAAAATATCAGGCTGGAAATGATTAATCTCGGCGGAGGTCTGCCGGCAAACTATATTTCCAAGACGAATCCGCTTGAGGTCTACGCTTCAGAAATTAAACGTTACCTTGAGGAGGACTTCGGTGCAGATATGCCGCGCATCATCATGGAGCCAGGGCGTGCCCTGGTCGGCAATGCCGGGGTACTGGTAAGCGAAGTGGTCATGGTGGCCAGAAAGTCAAGAGTAGCAGTCGACCGCTGGGTTTTTCTTGATGCCGGCAAGTTTAACGGGCTGGCAGAGACCTGGGAGGAATGCATTAAGTATCCGCTGGTTTGTGAAAAGGCTGACTTTGCCTGTGAAGACGGCATTCTGGCCGGGCCGACCTGTGACAGTCAGGATGTGATGTATGAAGATTACCGGTACCGTATTCCGGTGAACCTGTGTCCGGGAGACCGGGTATACTGGCTGACTGCCGGGGCATATACAGCTAGTTATGCGTCAGTAGACTTCAACGGTTTTCCTCCTTTGAAAACTTATTTTATCGGGAAATAACTTGTTGTTTCAGATTAGGGTGCTAAATTAAAAGCAATTGTAAATATCTGAAATTCAGGATTTTTATATATATGAACCGGGTTTTGAATGAACATGGTTACACCGCTGGCGAGGAGGTGGCAAACAGCCTGACACATGGTATCGGCTTTCTTATGTGCGCCTGTGGCCTGGCGATACTGGTTGTGAACGCTGTACTGTACGGGTCCATGTGGCACGTAATTACTTTTTCAATTTTCGGCATCTGCCAGATGCTCTTATTTCTGGCTTCAACCCTGTACCACAGTGTGACTGACTCCAAGGCCAAACGCTTTTTTAAAGTACTGGATCATGCCGCTATTTTTCTACTGATTGCTGGTACTTATACACCGGTTATGCTGGTTGGGGTTGGAGGAGCGCTTGGCTGGACGATTTTTGGTCTGGTCTGGGGAATCGGTATTGCCGGAATAATCCTTAAATGCTGCTGTATGGCCCGTCTGAAAAAACTTTCTCTGGTAATGTATATCGGTATGGGCTGGCTCTGTGTCATCGCTTTGAAGGCAATGTTTGATTCCATGCCGCCGCTGGCTTTCGGGCTGTTGCTGGCCGGAGGAGTCACTTATACAGCCGGGGTTATTTTCTATGCCATGAAGAGACTTCCCTATGCACATGCGGTGTGGCATTTGTTTGTACTTGGAGGAAGCACGCTGCATTTTTTCAGCGTTCTCTGCCTGACTTAAACGGCTGATATGCCGTTAATAGTCAAACCACCGGAAAATCCAGCAAGTTTGGAATATTCTGAAAGGGTGCTGACCACCACTGAGAACAGAAACGGGCGAAAAACCGCGTCCTTGGGCTCGCTGCCTATGTGCATTTCAGCTTTATTCGTCCGGTAGTTGTACAGGACCGGCTCATGACGCAAAGCCCATTTATAGTTTGGGCGATGGTGCACAAAGTCGATAATTGATGAGTTAAACTCATCTGACAGGTAAACCGGTATGGCAATATACTCACAAATGCCGCGGGGCCAGAATCCCTTTTTATTTCTTTTGAGTTTGGAAAACAGTGACGGGACATTGCCCAGCATAATATCCGGTGATAAACTGCTGTCACTTAACAGTGGAAAAATTCCGGCAATTACCTTTGAACCTGCCACCCATTGCTGAAAAATTGAATCGTCCGGAATCTTGAAAGGTACCCGTCTGTGATTATTATTACTATAGGCATTGCCGTTTTCAGCATCCATAATAAGCTCCAGAATTTATGAGAAAGACATACGCAACCAGTATACCAATATAATGCTTAAACAACAGCTTGCAAGGAAAAGTATTATTCATCCTCGCTGTGTTTATAAGGGTAGGGAAGAAACCCCAGTTCGTCTTCTCCGATAATTCCGGCCAGTGAGTGCCCGATAGTATGAATATAGCGGAAACTGTCAGAACTCACTGAAAACAGAAAAAGCATGGTTGAAGCCAGCTGCAGCAGTTGTTTGTTGGTCCAGAACTCACATTTTGCCGGGACCACGTGTGGCAGCAGTTGCCACCCGTTGTACGGAAAAAGTGCTTTTCCTGAGCCGTCTATCAGAGCGAATTTTCCCACGAAACGGGCAACTTTCAGTTCAAGTTTCCAGTGGGCGGCAACAGCCATGCCGATTGAGCACAGGATAAAATCTGCCCCGGTCATTTCTTCCAGTACCGGTCCGAGGCAGAAGTAATCCGCCTGCAGCTCATCCGGGTCTACACTGTTGAAGCCACACTTGCGCATGAAATATGCTAGTTTTTCGAGGCTGTCGGGCGCAAAACGTTCTGAGCTTTCGATCAGTTTTTCCCACATGGCTTTAATTGCCCGCTCAGAATCATTGTCGTACCACTGCTGATGGACTGCAATAAGTCCGTCAATAAGTGAAACATTTTCATCGTCAAGAAGGTTTGCGAAATCACGCCGCCGTTGCCGCATGGTAATAATTGCCTGCAGCTGGTGAATGCGTTTACGCAAGCGGTTATTAGTGCTTTCCTGATGATGAGCAAGCCATTCAGCAATATCATTTTCGTGCTTGAGCAATTCGCTCATAGCGGTTTTTACAATATTTTCATTTTCATCGTCAAGAAGTTTAAAAAGGCTCTCAATCTTTTTCTGCATTTTCTTCCCTTTCCGGAAATTCGCCACGCAGGGCTTTAGCCGCGACAGCTTTGGTGTCTTCATCAAAGTCAGCATTCAGAATCCATTTGAAAAAACCCGGATTATTGACTGCCATATCACGCAGTGGCATGCCTGAATTTTTACCGAATGCAACAATCGCTTCATCTCCGGACCATTTGAAGCGGCCTGCCTTGTCAATAGCATCCGGGTCGCTCATGTCGGAGAAGTCATGCAGGCCTTCAACATCCCGTGGCAGTTCCTCATGTTGCTTTAGCTGTCCCAGCAGTACTTCAATAGTTGCAAGAGTGTCAGCTTCTGCGCCGTGGGCTCCCTCCAGTTCCTTGCCGCAAAATAGCTTATAGGCGGCAGTCAGGGTTCTGGGAAAGAGCTTGCAGAATATATTGAAAACGTCTACAACCCTGCGTCCTTCCATGGAAAACTCCATACCGCAGCGTTTAAATTCGTTGACCAGCATCGGAATATCAAACTTCAGAATATTGTAGCCGGCAAGATCACAGCCATCAAAATATTTCATAAGGTTACTGGCAATAACGCTGAAAGCGGGGGCATCAGCTACTTTTGCATCGGTAATACCGTGGACCTCAGAGGCTCCGGATGGAATCGGCATTTCTGGATTGACCAGCAGGGTCTTGATTATTTTTTTCCCATCCGGCATAATTTTTATTACTGACATTTCTACAATTCGATCCTTGGCAACTGAGGTGCCGGTAGTTTCTAAATCGAAAAATATCATCGGTTTTTCAAGTATGAGTTCCTGCATACCCTGCCTGTCCTGTTTTTGATTAAAAATCTGCTGTTCTTTATCTTTATTTTCAGGATAACGATAACCCCGATACAGTGAATTAGCAAATCATGCATTAAACTCTTTGCAGCGCTTAATAGATTAATATTATCTGGCAAATAAAATTGCGATTAAATTGAATAATGTCTTACTTTTTTCAGTTATAAGTGTTGACGAATTCGTTTTTTAGCTGTAATATCGGAGTTTCTGCAGTTAAAGTTACAGCTGGAGATTTCAGCATTCTGACTTTTGAAAAGCGGGCTGGCAAAAGGAAGTGTTTGAGAGAATTTCGCACTGTTTTTTTCGAAGTTTCAACTCAATGATCGGAGACTACTGATGAAGGTTTCTTTTGCTGCCGGTTATAAACTGATCCTGACAGGTCTGATTAGTTTGATTCTTTTTCCTTTAACCAGTCTGGGGTGGTGGAACACCGGGCACTCAGTAGCCGCGGCTCTGGCTGAAAAACGCTTGTCAGATAAAACCCGCAAAGCGGTTAACGCACTGCTGGCGAGGCAGATTAATCTTCCAGGGCAGGTAAAGTGTTATTCGTCAAGTAATAACTACATGACAGCAACTGCCAGCTGGATGGACGAAATTAAAAAAGGCTGGTGGACCAGCGGCAAAGCCAAATCGTTTTACAGTGCCGCACATTACATAGACATTCCAGTAGATTTAAACAATCCACCGGCCCCTGCAAGTATCAGGTCATTGCTGGAAAAAGAAATCATCGCAACTGACGGTGATAATGTACTGACCACTTTGCGGGCAGCTGTCAAATCACTGGCAGGAGACACAACTCAGGAGGAAAAAGCGTTTGCTTTAAGACTTATTATTCATAATATTGCGGACATGACCTGCCCGATGCACCTGTGCGATATCAGAAGCGGTTCAAATGTCCCAACTACTCGCGGCGGCAACTGGGTGTACATCAACAGCCCCGAACAAATAAGCATCATTGACGGTAATTCACAAAGCGCAACAAACCTGCATGCATTCTGGGATGCCATGGCCAATGCCAATCAGCAGGTACCTTATGCCGATTCATGTGACCTGACAACCCAGGATGAAGCGTTCATTGCCAAAATGGTCAGTACCTTGAACAGCAAATTCGCCGGTTTGGACAAAGAAGTGTCCGCTACCGCTGATGTAATGGAATGGTGCGAAGATTCTGCGACTGCCGCGGTTACTTCTGCTGCAGATCCAGCAATCTTCCAGAATTCGTATGTATCAAATAATCACATATACATTGACCGGTTGACTCAAAGTTACCTTGAGAAAGCGAAAAACGTGGCTCAGACCCAGGTATACAAAGCCGGAGTTCGCCTGGCAAATTTACTTAATGCGATTTATGACCCTGAATCCGCCTCTTCAGCTTACGTTGACTATATACAGAGTCTTCTGAAAGACAAAAACGTCAAGCATCTCTTTGAGATTAAAGAAGTGGATGTAAAATTTTATTGAGAGAGAAGCCCCATCAGTCTAACCGCCTTCCGTGTGTCGGAAGGCGGTTTCTTTTTTCTATTGAGTTGAAAATGGTACCGGATATATTCACGTTGTTTCCAGGTATCAAAAAAAAGCCCGAAAAAATCGGGCTTAAATGCTTCTTTTATTCTAAAAAGCTACATGTGCAGTGTCGGCGAGTAAGCCGGATAACGAATCTGTTCATCCGTAACTACTTCATCCCAGTTGGTTGATTTGATTAATGAGATTAGCTCGCTGGCGCTTTTCAGCATACATTCAGCCGGGCTGACGGCTTTGACCTTTCTGCCGGTATTGCAGTCCGGGAAGGCACTTGCGTCAGAACTGGCGAGTAAATAACTGTAATCGACAGTCATTTCGTCACCGGCATTGATTCTGCGTTTGGCGAATAATATGCCGCAATGATATAAAAGCGAGGGATTGAATGAATGGTTTGGAAAGGCTTCATTTTGATCAGAGTCTCTGAAAAGGAAGAGCCTTCCAACGTATCTAATCCCGGTAGATGTAACTTTTGAATTGCCTTTTTGCTGTTCCTCTTTGAAATCCTCTTCTGCCATAAGCCGGGAATTCATTGGAAAAATCCCGACGACCGCGCCTTTGTCTACGTCCTCAGCAGCAAAGAGGCCATATCCGGCGCAGCTTTTCTTTATTTGCATATCAAAGAAAAACATAATAAGCTCCTGTTCGTGTATGTCGCAACTGGCGACATATTTGTACATGTTAATAATTAGAAGCTCTGACCGCAGGCAGAGACTTATTTAATTTTAACCGCATTAGTTACTCCGACTCCTTAATTAGGTAGACATCCAAAAGTATTATTTGATCTGCTATTTCTGCAAAAAAATGCATTATTTTTTTTATTTTTGTGCATAAAAATAAACATTTCGTGATGTTTATTATTGCTTGAAAAGAATCTGTATACTGTTATTGTCTTAATCAGAATAATCTGAGAGGGATTAAATCAGGAACTTTAGATAAAGAAGGAAAGCATGGCTGAGAAGGCAAAAAGTAAAAATTTTTATGTCTGCAAAATAGATTTGGCGCAGATAAAAAAGCTTGAAAATTATCTGCGCGACCGCGGCTGGAAATTCAGTGATATGCAGTATGCCCACTGGAAAGCTGCAATGGATAAGACAAATGTTGTCGCCTATCAGAGTGGCAAACTCACAGTCCAGGGGAAAGGCACTGAGGATTTTGTTATCTATATACTTGAACCAGAAATTCTGCAGACTGTCGGTTTCGGCTATGAGGATATTCTGAATCCGGATGCCGGGGAGGAGCCTTTCTATCCGCATGGCGGGGTTGATGAAAGCGGTAAGGGAGATTTTTTCGGTCCGCTGGTAATCGCTTCGGTTTTTGCTGACAACGACACCGTAGACAACCTGCTGAAAATAGGAGTTAAAGATTCAAAGGCCATTAAAAGTCCGGCAAAGATAAAAGATATGGCAAATCGAATTCGAAGAGCAGTGAACGGCAGCTTCAGTATTGTCTCTATAGGTCCGGAGGCCTACAACCGCTTGTACGGAAACTTCAAGAATTTGAATAGACTTCTGGCGTGGGGACATGCCAGAGCCATTGAGAATCTTCTGGAGAAGGCTCCACAATGTAACGACGTGTTGTCTGATAAATTCGCCGCCGAACATCTAATTAAAAACGCTTTGCAGGAGCGGGGGCGTGGCATAAAGCTCAGGCAGCAAACCAAAGCAGAAAGCGACGTCGCGGTGGCTGCGGCCTCTATCCTGGCCCGTGATATGTTTGTGCGCAGTATGGATAAACTCAGTCAGGATGCCGGCATGGAGCTGCCTAAGGGGGCCAGTCGGAGAGTTCAGGAATGTGCCATAAGAATTGCCGAACGTGATGGTGTGCAAGCCCTGGAAAAGTATGCAAAACTGCACTTCAAAACTTATCAGACGGTGGTTGACGCACTAAATTAAAAGGTATTATTTTAAAAATAACATTTTCTTAATCTCTTATTTGTGATATATTTATTAGTGTTTTAGATGGTTTTTTATCGTAACTATTGCCTGTTGAGCCTTTGAGGTAAACTGCAGAGATTCCGGCTTGATAAGGCAATCTGGTATTAAAAAAATAAGAGATTGAATTTTATGACAATAATAGAAAACTTTTTTAATGGACCGCAGGGTGATGCGTCCTTGATTAAATTGCGCAATGAAGCCGGCTTCGGAGCCGATATAACGAATTTTGGAGCAACTCTGGTTTCGCTGTTTGTGCCTGACCGGAACGGCAGAATGCGTGATGTTGTTCTCGGGTATGACCGACCTGCAGATTATCTGGATAACAGTGCGGCTTATATGGGAGCGACAATCGGGCGTTATGCCAACCGGATTGCGAACGGTACTTTTGAAATTGATGGAGAAGAGTATCATTTGCCCCTTAATGATCATGATAACACTCTGCATGGTGGCTTTAAAGGCTTTCACAGCTTTATCTGGGAGTCAGAAGTAATTGAAACTGCTAAAGGCAGCGCTGTGAAGTTCAGCCGGTTAAGCCCGGACGGGGAAGAGGGATTTCCCGGAAATCTCAGAGTTGAAGTTACTTATACAGTTACTCCGGACAATGCCTTGTGCTTGAACTACATTGCCGAAACTGATTACCCTACAGTAGTCAACCTGACTAACCACAGTTATTTTAACCTTGATGGAGCCGGAAACGGAAACATCAAAGAACATGAAATACTCATAAACGCTGACAGCTATACACCGGTAAATGAACTGCTTATTCCATTTAATACGGAAAAAAGCGTGGAAAATACCGCCTTTGACTTACGCGAATGGACTCAGCTGTCAACCGCCTTTGCACGGCTGGATAAGGGGTTTGACAACAATTATGTTTTGCGTGAGGCATGTCATGGCGCTCATGTTCCAGCAGCGCTGGTGCGGTCTGCAGAAAGCGGAATTGAAATGGAGGTATTTACCACCGAGCCTGGCATACAGCTTTACACCGGCTTTTTTCTGGACGGCAGCATAAATGGCAAGTACGGCTGTAAGTATCAACAGTTTGAGGGCTTGTGCCTTGAGGCTCAACATTACCCGGATGCGCCTAACAAGCCGGATTTTCCTTCAACGCTGCTGCTGCCCGGAAAAAAATACAGTCAGACAACGACTTATCGCTTCAAGCTTTCCTGAAAGGGTTCACGCTGTATCCGTCGGAAGGTGCCCGGAGGCAGGCTGGTCTCTCTTCGGAAAGCTCTGGAAAAGCAGTGCTGATCCGGAAAACCGAGTTGCCGGGCGATTTCGGCTAGCGACAAATCCGCATAGTTCAGCATTTCAGCTGCTTTGCGGATGACCAGCTTGCGCATGTAGCGCATAGGTGTCATCCCCAGCACTCTTTTGAAGCACCTGATGTAGTGGTTTATCGACATTCCTGAACTTTGGGCCAGGTCATCGAGTTTCAGGTTGGCATTTACATGCTGTTTCATGTATTTAAGTGATTCGTTCAGTCTGTCATCCGGCAGACAGTTGTCCTGCCGGCGGCGACTGTACTGCAGGAAGCGCAGCACGAGAATACTCAGGGAATGTTCTCTTATCTGCCTGCAGGTTGTATCTTCAATGATATCATCATAAAATATCATTTTGATCAGATCACCATAATCTGCCAGATCTATTATCTGAGCTTCAAGTTTTACATCTTTGAAGTCAGGAGAATAATCAGGAGTGAACTTCACTGATGAAACGGTGCATGGAGACGGATAAACTATTTTATGGCTGCAATAAGGAGGCAGCAGCAACGCGCAGGTGGCATCAAGGCATAGATGCCGGTTGTCACTAACAGCGGTTACTCTATCTTTAATGCCGCTATAGTAGTCAAGCTGCCAGAACTCATGGCAGTGGTTTTGAATAGCTCCCGGGCGGAGCTCTACATTAAGGTTCAAAGTAGATATTTTCATTTTTTATTCTCTTATTTCAACAGGCTGTTCTGCAGGTTAATTGTTTCAAGTTGACAGCCATTTAATATAGACTTTTTCTGCTCATAAGTTGTAATTTATCTATTTCAAGGTTAATATATCACTCGTTTTATTTTTTTAAATCCTCATGGAGGCGTACTTTTGGAAAGAAGTTTGTTCTCAGCAAATTTCAAAAAGGACTATGTTGCTTATTCAGCCATAGTTATCTTTTTTGTTATAGTTATAATGGAACTGTTCATGGCAATCTATATTCCTGTGCATCTGCAGTCGGAGAATGTCTGGGCGGAGCAGGTGTCAAGACAGGAGATGCTGGACAGGTTTGATAACCTCAGAAACCGGTTGTACGGCTTCAGGTCAAAAGACGACCGGGCTGAGGAGGAAGCCAAAATAATTCTCAAAACACTGAATGCTTTTGCTGATTATTTACGTGAAAATGAAGCAAATATGACTCAGGAGCAGATTGCTGGCTGTATAAGCTGCATTGGCAGGCTTTCAGTTATAGAAAACCGTCTTGCAAAAAGAGGTGCTTACAGCAGTACAATCCGGTTGAAAACCGATAACTATATTGAGATCCTCAGAAGAAAGCTTGTGAAAAACAAGTCCGAAGAATCCGGAAAATAACTGGAAAGTTTTATGAAAAGGAAAAGACTGGAACAGATTGTCAGGAACTTCAGCAATGTAAGGATTGCCGTAGTCGGCGATTTAATGCTTGATGTATATATATGGGGTAATGCTTCTCGAATTTCCCCGGAAGCGCCTGTTCCTGTGGTTCAGGTAAAGGAAAAGAGCAGTTGCCTCGGCGGGGCAGCCAATGTAATGCGAAATGTTGTAACTCTCGGCGGGAATGTTTCTGCTTACGGTGTAATCGGCGATGATTATGATGGCAGAGAAATACAGAAGCTGCTGAAAAAATATGACATTGACCCTGCTACAATTTCGGTTACTGGAGATCGTCGCACTACTAACAAGCAGCGAGTGATTGCTTCAGCGCAGCAGCTGCTGCGAGTTGACTTTGAAGACACTGTTGAGCTTGACGAAATGATTCGCCAGCAGATTGTTGAAAAGTTATTACTGCTGATTGAGGAAAAGGCGGTCGATGCCGTGATTTTTGAGGATTACGGCAAGGGAGTGCTTTCTGAAAGTATGCTGCAGGCAATAATTGACGCTGCAAGCAGTAATGGAATTATAACCGCTCTCGACCCGAAACCAGGGCACTTGATGCAAGTCAGCAATCTTACCGTGATGAAGCCCAACCGGAGTGAGGCTTTTGCGATGACCGGAATGTTTCAGCGCAAAAATGGCTGCCCAGTTGAAGAAGATACAGCATTGCATGAGGTTGCCGAACGCCTGCTTGAGGGCTGGAAACCGAAACAGCTGCTGATTTCGCTGGCCAGTCAGGGTATGGCGCTTTTTATGGAGAATTCAGACATGGTGGTTATTCCAACCCGGGCCCGTGAAGTTTATGATGTTTCCGGTGCGGGTGATACCGTTATAGCGGCTTATACGCTTTCGATTGCAGCTGGAGCCACTCCGGAAGAGGCTGCGGAAATAGCTAATCACGCTGCCGGCGTTGTCGTCGGAAAAGTTGGGACAGTGACCGTTTCCAAAGAGGAATTAATAGATAGTTTCTGGCGGGAGGATTAAATCATGTTCGATAACAGTGTTGCCGTGATTCCGGCGCGTTATGCCAGTACCCGTTTCCCGGGCAAGGTGCTTGCTGAAATTTGTGGAAAGCCGATGATTCAGTGGGTTTACGAGCGGACAGCGGAATCAATTGTCGGAGAAGTTCTGGTTGCGACTGACGACGAACGAGTGGTGAAAGTGGTTGAAGGTTTCGGCGGAAAGGCAGTTATGACTTCGCCTGATCACCCTTCCGGCACTGACCGTATTCACGAGGCAATTCAGCATACTGACAAGGATATTATCATCAATGTCCAGGGTGATGAGCCGCTGATACCAACTGAGGTAGTAGATGATTTGGTTAAAGCTATGGCGGTTAATCAGAATATAGCCATGGCGACGGTAGCGGTAAAAGCACCGCGCGAGGAACTGGAAGATCCGAATAGAGTTAAGGTAGTTATCGATAATAATGATTTTGCTCTTTATTTCAGCCGTTCCATGGTGCCTTTTCTCAGGGAAGGCGGTGAAGACATGCCGGTTTTTCTGCACTGGGGAATTTACGGTTACCGCCGTGCAACTCTTGATAAGCTGGTGTCAATGCCGCAGGGAAGACTTGAAGCCTGTGAGAAACTGGAGCAGCTGCGTGCGCTGGAAAATGGGATAAAAATTTATGTAATGCGCAGTGGCTTGAGCAGTATTGGGGTTGACACACCGGATGATTTGGCGCAGGCGGAGTTGAAAATGCGCCAGGAAGGGTTATGTTAAAGTTTTTATTATTAGTTTGTTAACTTGTAATCAGTCGTGTTAAACGGCTATGTTTTGAAATTACCTGATGCAGGTAATTGATCAATAGTTGGAGATTTTCCCTATGCGGAATATTAAAATAGGTAAGAGCGTGACGATTGGTAATGGTTTCACGCTGCTGGGCGGACCTTGTGTGGCAGAAAGCCTTGAACTTTGCAAGCAGATCTGCGGTTATCTGCAGGAACTTTGTGCAGAGCTTGATATACAGTATATTTTCAAGGCATCTTTTGATAAAGCCAACCGCTCTAGCATAAAGTCTTTCAGAGGGCCGGGTATTGATGCCGGACTGGAATTACTGGCTGAAATCAAAAGCAGTTTTGATGTCCCGGTAGTAACTGATCTGCATGAATCTACTCAGGCCGCGAAATGCGCTGAAGTAGTGGATTTGCTGCAGATTCCGGCCTTTCTGTGCCGCCAGACCGACTTACTGGTGGCTGCGGCAGAAACCGGTAAGCCGGTAAATATCAAGAAAGGCCAGTTTATGGCTGCTGAGGATATGGCCGGAGCAGTAGGCAAGGTGCGTGAGGCCGGCAACGAAGATGTTATGCTTACCGAGCGCGGTACGTCATTCGGGTATCATAATTTGGTGGTGGATATGCGAGGTCTGGCCGCCATGCGTGAATTTGGAGTCCCGGTTATATTCGATGCTACGCATTCAGTGCAGTTGCCTGGCGGTCTTGGTGATGCTTCGGGCGGACAGCGTCAATTTATAAGGCCTCTGTCCCGGGCGGCTGCGGCTGTTGGTATTGACGCCTTGTTTACTGAAGTGCATCCAGTTCCTGATGAAGCTCTCTCTGATGGACCTAACTCTCTTGATTTTGAACAGATTAAAACCGTATTGCAGGAAGTAAAACAGATTTATGATTTCTCAAGACAAAATTGACCGGATTAAAGCTCTGGTTTTAGATATTGACGGCGTCCTCACTGATGGCAGAATGGGTTACAGTGACGGTGAAGAGGTGAAGTTTTTTCATGTTCGCGACGGCCACGGCATCAAGCTGGCTATTCGTGCCGGATTGAAAGTCGGTGCTTTTTCAGGTCGTCAGGCTGAGGCTAACCGCAAACGGGCTGCCGAACTCGGATTCAGTTTTCTTTATGAAAATCAGAAAAACAAGCGTGAGGCATTTCAGACTCTGCTGCAGGACAATGATCTGCTTGCAGAGGAGTGCTTATATATTGGGGATGATGTTGTTGACGGGCCGGTCATGCGGCAGTGCGGTATTGCTGTTACAGTGGCTGACGCTCCCGACTACATGGATCAATTTAGTGATTTTCGAACTGTCAAATCCGGCGGACACGGGGCTGTCCGGGAGGTAATCGACTGGCTCCTGCAGAAACAGGGGAAGTGGGAGCAACAAATGGAGCGGTACGTATCTTGAAATTTACAAAGTTATTGAAGTTGGCAGTAATTGGGGTCGGCCTGCTTTCTCCTTTGCTGGTGCTTGCGGATGCCGAGGACATTCGTGGTTTTAACTCTTCTGGCGCCAGGCTGCCGATTTATCATAAGCAGCGGCTGCAGTTCATTATATACAGTTCTCAGGTGACGAAACAGGGGAGCAGTATTAATGCGGCAGACGCTGTGATAGATATTGTGCGTAAAGGGGTTGACCTTGATCATATCAAATACATGGATGGTGTCAAACCCTACCCGCTGGGTTCCCCTTACAGTGTTCCCGAAAAATTCTGGATTGAAAATAAGCACAGTGAAGGTTATGTAGCCTCCAGCAAAGCTGCCATTAATCAGGCCAACAATACTGCCAGCGGTAACCGGGAAGTTTACCTGCGTTCACCTCAGTTGGACCTGAACGGGGTTGGTTTTACCGCAAATTTTGACAAGCGCCAGGTGCACGTTGCCAAAGATGTGCATATTATAATCCGTATACATTCACCGCGCAGCTCAAAACTGGTACCTGAAAAGCAGAAACATGCGATTATAAAGGTTACATCCGACCGAATGGAAGCTGACTTTCTTAAGGAGAAAGTTACTTTGATTGGGAATGTTAAAGTGGACGAGGCCAGATTTAAAATTGACTGTGACCGCCTGATTGTTGACTTAAACCGTGATAAAAAAGGGCGTGGCGGCAGTGATGACGTGCCCGGAGGAATTTCAAAGCTTACCTGTATCGGTGATGTCGTGATAAACCGTAAGCTCTCGCCTGAAGAAATAGCACAGAACGGTGAACAGCGGGCTTATGCTGATGAGGCAATTTACGACACTGTTGAAGGGCAGATTCAGTTGATCGGGGAAAATCCGCGGATTATGCGCGGCAAGGATTTTATTTCCGGCAAGCGTATTGTTATGTGGAAAGATAAAGAACGCATGAAAGTATTCAAGAACTGCCGGATTGAAATGCGCCTGAAACGCAAGGAAGAGCAGCAGACTGTCGAGCCTCAGAAGCCAACAGTAATAACTTCAGACTTCATGGATTTAAATTATGCTGGAAACCAGGGATTGTTTGTTGGAAATGTACATGTCGAAGATGCGGCAATGAACCTTGACTGCAAACAAATGACGCTTTACTTGATGGACAGCCTCCAGGAACAGAAGGCTGCCGCTGTGAACCAGGTGAAGACTCTGCAGGTTCAACCGGCGCTGCCGTTAGGCGTTAAAGCCCCTGGTAAAAAACAGGTTGAACGTATTATCTGCGTTGGTGATGTTGTTATTTCTAAACAAAACGGCAGCAAGGATGATATCAGTGAAAAAGCATTGGCCGGCAGAGCGGTTTATCTGCTCAAGAACAGCAGCATTACTCTTTCCGAAGATAATCCCATAATAATCAAGGGAAGGGACTCAGTAAGCGGGCGTGAAATGACTGTCTGGCTGGATCAGAACCGGCTGGAGGTCGATAAGGACAGCCGTATTGTTCTGAGTAAACTGCGTCAGGGCAAGGGCGTTGACCAGAAAATGGTGAAAACTGTAGTTACTTCTGACCGTTCAGACCTTAATTATGGCAAAGGAAAGCTGTATTTTGAGGGCAGGGTTAATGTCAAGGATCCAGCCTTGAAGCTGGACTGTCGTAAAATGACAATAAAGCTTTCAGATACTGAGCAGAAGTTTGCGGAAGCTGGAAAGCCTGAAAAGAAAAGTGCCTTGAGCGACGATCCTTTTACCAATATCGGCAGTGGTGCTGGTAAGAAAGACATCGATAAAGTCGTGTGTATCGGCAAGGTGCAGGCTGAGGACCCGCGGGCTATAATGAACTGTGATAAGATGACCATAACTTTCAGGGATCGTCCAAAGGACAGCAAAAGCAACGCTGGTGTCGGTGCTCTTGGGTCCGGCAGCAATCGTGAGATTGACAAAGTCTACTGTGATGGCAGCTTCAGGCTGGAATCCAAAGAGGATAAAGAGAAAAAACCGGAACCTAAGCAGGTTGACGATGATGAAGATTCAAGCTTGATAGGTTCAATGGGCAGCACCAGCGGGCATGTTGTTGCAACCTCTGACAATGCGATGATGAATATTCCAGGTAATATTTCAACGTTGACCGGTAACGTCAGGGTAGTGGAGCCAAGGTTAACTCTTGACTGCAGGCGTATGAATATATATACCGAAGACGTAAAACCAGGAGAACTTGATAAGCCGATTCCGCTGGATGAGGATGAAATTGAGGCCAACACTCCGCGCCGTATTGCAATTGGCGATAACAAGAAGCTGACAAAGATTATTTGTCACGATGATGTTGTTATAGGTCGCGTTGTTGCTGACGGAGAAAGGCAGGAAGCCCTGGGCAGTAAGGCGGTCTATGATGTCTTCAAAAGAACGATTGTCCTGACCGGTACGCCAAAGAAAAAGCCGCTCATGCGTCAAATTACGGACGAGGGCAAAAATGTAGTTGAAGGCGACATGATAACGCTGTGGACGGACAGTGAAAAACTGGACATTAAGAACAGTCGGTTCAAGCTGGGTGATCCGGGGCAATTGCGTTGATTTGCGCCCCTGAAAACTTGAACAGCCGATTTTTTATGATAGGTTTATTTGTGAAATAAATTACAACTGAAGACGGAGAAGAATATCAAAATATTGTTTTCAGTTGTATAATATATTTATGAAAGGACAAATTTCGTAATGGCAGAAACCGATACCAGAGAAGTTCTGCTGGAGGCTTCTGATTTGGTTAAAGCATATCACGGCAAACGTGTCGTGAACGGTGTTTCCATGAATGTAAAAGCTGGCGAAGTCGTTGGCCTTCTCGGTCCGAACGGAGCCGGGAAAACGACCAGTTTCTACATGACTATGGGCCTGATCAGACCTGACGGCGGGTGCGTTAAATTCAGAGGAGTTGAAGTAACGCATGTTCCGATGTATCAAAGAGCCCGGCTTGGGATGGGCTATCTTGCGCAGGAACCGTCTATTTTCAGAAAACTCACGGTAGAGCAGAATATCATGGCTATCCTTGAAACGCTGGATATTTCAAGAGCTGAACGCAAGGAACGGCTGCAGGAACTGCTTGATGAACTGGAACTGACCCCACTTGCCAGGCAGAAGGCAATGACTTTGAGCGGCGGCGAGCGCCGGCGGCTCGAGATTACCCGGGCTTTGGTAACCAACCCTTCTTTTATTATGCTGGATGAGCCGTTCAGCGGTGTGGACCCGATTGCTGTTTATGATGTACAGCAGATTATCGGACAGCTGCAGAAAAAGAACCTTGGCATTCTAATTACTGACCACAATGTCCGTGAAACCCTTTCTGTGGTTGATCGTGCTTACTTGATGTGTCAGGGTAAGATTATGCTTGAGGGGCCCAGTGATTTTCTGGTAAAGGATGACAAGGCCAAGGAGATATATCTCGGTCCGCAGTTTACGATGTAATATTTATAACTATTTCCACCTTTAACAATCAGGAGGTGCATTATGCAAATCATTATCAGTGGACGTCATTTCAATGTGACAGATGAAATGAAGGCTCAGATCAATGAACGTTTGACAGGTATTCTGGAACACAAGTCACTTAAAATATCTACAGTTAGAGTTATTCTTGACCAGGAAGGCAGCCGGTCTCTGGCTGAAGTAATTGTTAATATCAAAAATCATGACATCGAGGCCAAGGCTGAGAGTTATGATATGAATGAATCTGTCGAAACCGTTATCGATAAGATCGAAATCCAGGTCAGAAAATATCTGGACAAAATGCAGGACCATCATCGTGAGCGCTTTGATAAAGATATTGTTGAAGCCAGCAGCGTTGAAGATGAAGAAATGGTTGAAGAGGAAGATTTCGCTTAAGGCCATTGCTTAAGAACATATTTTTCTCCCCTCACAATGTGAGGGGATTTTTTTTGTCCGGCTTTTGTAAAATCCGTAAAATAAACTATTTTATCCAGATATGGTTAAAATACCTGAATGGCTCGGGCATTTGCGTCCCGGATGCTTTGGGATTGAGGCACTAAATTATCAATATACATTATATACGAGGTAAAAAATGGCACTTTGGGGCGGCAGATTCAGTTCTGAAACGGATAAGGAGCTTACCGAATTTTCAGAGTCGGTTTCTTATGACAAGAGGCTCTACAAATATGATATTCTCGGCAGCAAGACTCATGCGAGAATGCTTGCCGCACAGGGAATTATTCCGCTTGAAACAGCTAAATCAATCGCGGATGAGCTCGATGCTATAGAGAAAAGAATAGATGCCGGCGACTTCGAATTTAAAGCAGAGTTGGAAGATATTCATATGCATATTGAGAATGCCCTGATAGAAAAGCTTGGCGATGAAGGTGCCAGGGTGCACAGTGCCCGCAGCCGTAATGATCAGGTGGCGCTTGATATCAGACTTTACCTGCGTGATGTGATCAGCGCCATGGTGGAGGGGATAAAAGATTTCCAGCGTGCGCTGGTTGATCAGGCAGATAAAAACGGTGATGCTATAATGCCAGGCTTTACTCACCTGCAACACGCTCAGCCGGTCCTTTTCGGACATCATATGCTGGCTTACGTTGAAATGTTTGCCCGCGATATTGAGCGTCTTCAGGACTGTCGCAAGCGGGTGAATGTCATGCCGCTGGGTTCCGGAGCCCTTGCCGGGACCACTTTACCGATCAATCGGGAAATGGTTTGTGAAGCTCTGGGTTTTGAGCGGGTCACCAGAAACAGCATGGATGCAGTGGCAGACCGCGATTTTGCTATAGAGGTGCTGAGTGCTCTGTCTATTTTTGCGATGCATGTATCGCGTTTATCTGATGATCTGATTCTCTGGTGCTCCCAGGAGTTCAGCTTTGTTGAGCTCAGTGATGAATTCTGTACCGGTTCAAGCCTGATGCCGCAGAAAAAGAACCCGGATATTGCTGAGCTTTCACGCGGTAAGACTGCCAGGATTTACGGTTCGCTGATGGCATTGCTTACTTTGTGCAAAGGATTGCCGCTTACCTATAATCGTGATATGCAGGAGGACAAGGAGCCGCTGTTTGATGCTATTGATACGGTAAATAGAATTTTACGGGTTTATCCTCCAATGGTGGCAGGCTTGGAAATTTCCCGGGATCGAATGCTCGCTGCTGCTTCGGATCCAGCGTTGATGGCTACAGATCTGGCTGAAAAGCTGGTAGAGCTCAGAGTGCCGTTCCGGACCGCGCACCATCGGGTAGGGTCATTTGTAAAGTGGTGCCGTGAAAATAATAAAGCGCTGCATGAGGCGACTTTGGAAGAAATGCACCAGACAATTCCAGAGGCTACTCCAGAATTTCTTAAGTTGTTCTCTCCTGAAAGCAGTGTTGCCAAGCGCGAGGTCACCGGGGCTACCGGCCCTGAAGCTGTTGCAGCTCAGATAGCTTTCTGGAAACAGCAGCTGGCTGAGTTATAAAACTTGTCAGGTTATTGATTTAATTTGCGGTGCAGTTTTGTACCGCTTTTTTTATATCGAGTTATGAGAAGCTTTTCCAGGATAAGAGGGGAGCAAAAGCATCGGTGAAGAAAAGTTGCATGCAGATTTTTTATAGGTTGTTTAGAAAAGCGGGACGCGCCGCGACTGTGGAGCAAGTCATACGGAGCGTCCCGACAGTTCAGGGGATATAGACTAAATCTTAATTACATTTTACTCATGCAATCCTGATAGCATTTCATCATTTCATCAAGCCTTGCAATCTTGGCTTTATGATCTTCAATAGTCTTTTTCATTTCCATACCTTTCTGGCCGGCTTGCTCGTCCATTGGCATGGCTTTCATGTCTGCCATCATTTTGTTCATGGCTTCCATGCATTTATCTTTCTGCATTTTACAGGCATCCATCTTCATCTTAAGCTGCTCTTTGGTCATTGCCTGAGCTTCCTGTTTTACTTGAGCCATAGGTTTAGTCATGTCAACAGGAGACATCGGGCAGGCTTCTTTCTGTTCGCCACAGCCGGCAAGACAAGATACGACAGCACAGGAAAGTACTAACAGCAACCTCTTCATTTTTTTTCTCCTCAAATAACTTTTTTCAACGAATTATAATAAAATCCGTCCAAACTTTGTTAGAAATGATAACTCCTCGTTATTAATTATAATAATTAAAAAATGTTTAAAATGCAACATGAAAAGCAAAAAACTATAAAATTTATTTAGTTTTTTGCTTTTTTTGAGGTGAAATTAAGTGGTGTTTTACTGAAGAAAAGTTAGATAGTACGGTTTTTTCTGAGGTAATAAGCTGTAAGCCAGAGGTCTGTTGCCACCATACAGAAGTTTAAAATGTACAGGCAAAGCACCAGGTCAACGCCACTGACTATTTTGTGCACAATCCCGCTGGCATAACCAACAAGCAGCAGGGCCATGAAAGCCAGGCTTTTGCCGGCGGGGTTTTTGCTTTTGTAGGTTTTAAAAATGGCAAGCGGCCAGCTGGCACCAAAGCAGATCATCATAACGGCTTCAAAAACACTCATGTTAGCTCCCGACTTAGGAATATTAGTAAAAAAACTATAAGTACAAAGTGAAATAATATAACATTAAATCAAAAGCAGACAAGCAGATAAGATATTTTTTCAGGAGATATAAAAGTTCAGGCCAGCTTAAATATTGCACTGCCGCGAACAAAATCGATCTGGCTTAATTTGAGGTAGATGTAATCCCCGCATTTGTAAGTTTTTTTCCCGCGCCTGTCAATCAGCCGGTTACCATGGCGGCGGCAGTCTCCGGGAAGATTGTCAAGGGGGACAAAACCGTAAATGCCGAGGTCCTGAATATCCACCAGCATACCGGCGGAAATAACCTTGGCGATAATTCCCTCGTGCAGGTTTTCAAGACCGCTTTCCAATTCTTTTTCCAGATAGCGCAGCTTAAGGCGGTCATTTGCAGTAAAGTAAGCATTATCATTATTCTCTTCTTTACCGGTACAGGATTCCGCTACCTGAGCTGCCGTTTTTCTGGAACTCAGTTTGCCGTTGATCTCTGATTCCCAGAGCTGCTGATGCACAAACAGGTCGGAGTATCTTCTAATCGGGCTGGTAAAGTGCAGGTAGCGCCCTTTGCCCAGTCCAAAGTGCAATGCCGCCCCCTCCTGGTACAGAGCCCGCGGCAGCGAACGCAGAAATGCGCTTAGAATTGCCGGACGACGCGGCCCTTCAGGCAACGAATTCAAAAAATGGTTGCAGGCTGCACGGCTGGTCAGGTCGCCAGGGGTGATGCCAAAAGATTCCTCTGCAACAGCGCTGAATTCTGCTATTTTCTCTGGATCCGGTTCCGGGTGAGTCCTGAAAATCCCGGGAATTTCCTTTTCAATCATCTCCTTGGCAACTTCAGAGTTGGCCGCCAGCATGAATTCCTCAACCAGCTGATCAGCTTCGTGCTGTTCTTTGCGGGCAAGTCCGATGATTTCATTCTTTTCCTCATCAACCAGTACTCTGGTCTCAGGTATGGACATCTCAAGGAATTTTTCGGTTCTGCTGCGATATGAGCGCATATTTTTATACAGCCTGATCATGGTCTGCAGATTTTGGCAGAATTCTTGATCCCAGTCACTTTCCTTATTGCCGTTATCAATAAAATCCTGAACTTGCGCGAAAGTCAACCGCTTATCGACCCTTATGGTACTGTGGCAGCGCCTGACCGAAGTTATACGGCCGCTGCGGCGATTTACTGTCATAATCACTGAATGTGCGAGAGAGTCCTGATCGGCATTAAGGCTTATTGCAGCTGTCAGTGTTTTAGGCAGCATCGGCAGAGTTCTGCCTGGAAGATAGGCGGTAAAGCCGCGTTCAAATGCACTGCGGTCAAACTCTGATGCCGGCGGAATATATGCAGCGACATCAGCAATGTGTACACCGAGCTCAATTTCACGCTCATCTTCAGCAGGCGCAATGGATACCGCGTCATCAAAATCCTTGGCATCCTGCGGGTCGATAGTTATAGTAAAAAGCGAGCGGAAATCGCTTCGTTTGATGCTGCGGGGGTTTATTGCCGCAGCCGCTTCATCTTCCTCAGGTGAATAAGGCGGCAGCAGTTTAAACTCTTTACACACTGCATCAAGATCATTCCGGATAATACCTGCGATGCCGAGACGTTCTTTGACCATTCCTCGTCGGGCGGCATTGGCTCGTGGTGTCTTGTTGTGGATAAGTTCTACTTTGACCCATTCGCCGCGCTTGGCCCCATTGAGTTTGCCGGCAACAGAGATATCTTCAGGGATATGTTTATCCAGCGGCCGGACCTTTTTCCCGGCCAGCAGCTCGCCAATAATTGTCGTGCGTCCGCGATCAAGGATATTTTTTACTTTACCGGCAGGACCACGATCCGGGTAGTATGAATCTTCGGGTCTTGGCGGCAGCAGAGCAATCTCAACGACATCACCATCCATGGCTGAGCGGATGAATTGTGGAGGTATAAAAATGTCCGGGGACGGGTTTTCTTTGTCCTGCTTTAGTGGAGTAACAAAACCAAGACCGCCGGCAGTTACAGTTATTCTGCCGGTAATCAGCGGTTTACTCTGTTTCTTCCTGAAATCTTTTTTACGGTATTTCTTAGCTTTATGTAATTTTTTGTGCCGCTTCAATCTTGATTTGTTTTTCATGTATTCCCGCTGCAATTTATGGTTTACTCAAACAATAAACCTTGAGAGCTTAATTGTAAAATCCGTTTGAAAAAAAATATTACCAAAGTATCTTATATGATTTAACAAAATGGTTTTTATGTACAATTTATGGGTTAAGAACATGAGCAGAAAGGCAAAGAAAACAGTCTGCAGCTTTCGCAATATGAAGCGTGACGGTGAAAAAATAGTCATGCTCACAACTTATGATGCTCCGAGCGGCAGACTTGCTGAAGAAGCAGGAGTGGATATTCTACTGGTCGGGGATTCTCTGGCAATGACCGTACTAGGTTATGAAAATACTTTGCCGCTTACCCTCGAAGAATCATTACACCACTGCCGGGCCGTCAGGCGCGGTGCCCCAAACAGCTTCATAGTAGGTGATATGCCTTTTATGACCTATCAGGCATCCGAAAGCGAGGCTTTGAAAAATGCTGCCCGCTACCTGAAAGAAGCCGGTTGTAACGCTGTGAAGGTAGAAGGCGGAATGCAGATGATTCCACTGTTTGCCAAAATGGTACAGGCCGGTATCCCGGTTATGGGGCATATTGGCTTGTTGCCGCAGCAGGTGCTTACTGCCGGCGGTTATAAAGTCGCTGGCAGGACAGAGGAAGATGCGGATCGTTTGATGGCTGAAGCCCTCGCTCTGGAAGAAGCCGGCGCATTCTGTATTGTACTTGAATGCCTGCCGGCGACAGTCAGTAAGCGTATTGCTGAAACTGTAGCTGTTCCGACGATCGGTATCGGAGCGGGGCCTCATTGTGACGGTCAGGTGCAGGTTTTTCTCGATATTCTCGGCATGTTTGACGGGTTCAAGCCCAAGCATGCCAAGCGCTATGCTAATCTTGCCGGAGACGTTCACCAGGCACTGAGCAGTTACTGCCAGGAAGTGCGTGAGAAGAAATTTCCTACTGAAGAACATTCTTTCTAAGGGTATCGGATAATTTACTGCCGCCTGTTACGGGCGGCAGTTTTTCTGCCTGAAACTCTACTCACAACTTGAGTCAAATGAACTCTTCACGGCTTCCCTGAATTCCTGATTTTTCAGGAACTCTACCGCTGTCGCTGCCATGACCTGACCAGCCTTTAAACATTGCTCAAAAGCGTATTCAGTACCGGCAACAATCTGGAATTCCTTAGAATGCAGCGGTATTTCGGTAGCATTTTCAGGTGCCTTGAAAAAAATATTGCAGCCGGGAATAACTTGTGAGACATTGCAGTAATCTGTTGAAATACGGCCGGACATTTTCTCGACGGCAAGACCGGCTCGCTGCATGGCGGCAGCCGCGAACTCATCCAGTGCCGTATTTTTTCTGGCGGCGTCATAGGTATTTGTCTTGAGATTGAATTTATACCTGCAGCCAGTCATCAGAGCGGCACCTTTTACTATATCATGCAGCCTTTTATCGGCTTGTTCGCGGCCGTGGTTGCTCAAACTGCGAATATAGAAGAACGCTCTGGTATAATCAGGGATAATGTTGGCAACTGCACCACCGTCAGTTATAACACCGTGAACCATTGTTGATTGCGGCATCTGCTGACGCCAGGCACCGACTCCGGCAAATAACAGGTTCATGGCGTCAAGCGCATTAACTCCGTCTTCCGGAGCTGCAGCTGCATGAGCTGCTTTACCATGAAATATTATTTCTCTGCGGGATACAGCCAGATAATCTTCTGGAATGCCGTTATGACTGCCGGGATGGCATAAGATACAGGCATCAATATTATTGAAACCGTCTCTTTTTAAAATCTCTATTTTTCCACCTTCAGCCTCTTCAGCCGGAGTTCCCATCAGGATAAGTTTTCCGGGAAGCCTGTTGCGGATCATCTCCTTTCTGGCAATAACGGCGGCAGTAATAGCGGCTGTCGCGATGAGATTGTGGCCGCAGGCGTGTCCAAGTTCAGGAAGGGCATCATATTCGGCCATGATGCAGAACTCCGGGCTGCCACTGCCGCACTCGGCTTTAAACGCGGTTTTGATGCCCATATATTTTTCGGTAATGTCAAAGCCATTATTCGCGAGAAAAGTGGTCAGCAATTGAACAGCTTTAAACTCCTGAAAGCCGGTTTCCGGGTTTTGATAAATGCAGTCACATATATTTTTCAGTTCTGCTGTACAGGCTGCCGGTAACTCCGGTAAGGTTGGTTTATTCATGTTTAACCACAATTTAAATATTTTAAAATGTCCAGTTAAAAGCCGAATTCAGGCTGAACGATGCCCCATTCATCAGTTTTATCACCGCCTCCGGGAGGCACATCTGAATCATCTGAATCATCCTGGCTGCCGGTTTCAGTTTCTGCTTTGGAATCCGGTTTGCTGTCAGTGCCCGATGACTGCTCTGAAGAGGCAACGTTTTCTGAATCCAATGTTTTTGGTTTATTGTCTTCTGTCACCACGGCATCAGTTTCAGCGGATTCAGGGTCGTCCGAATTGCCTTCAGCAACAGTTTCGAGTTCTTCTGGGTTATCCTCCTTTACCCCGTCTGCAGCTTCCTCCCCAATATTCGTTTCAGGGTCGTCTTCCAGTCCAGCATCTACTGGTTCCGGTTCTGTGTCCGTTTCAGGGTCGTCTTCCAGTCCAGCGTCTACAGGCTCCGGTTCTGTGTCTGTCTCGGGGTCGTCTTCCAGTCCAGCGTCTACTGGTTCCGGTTCTATCTCTGCCTGAAGATTATCATTTTCTTCGTTGTTTACATCAGCCTCTTCTGCTTTTGGTTCTTTCGATTTTCGGTCAACAGAATCAGGACTGTTGCTGCTTTCAGTTTCGATCTGTTCAATTCCGGATTTACCAATGTCATCTTCATCTTCAGTCCGGGGATGTTCCGGCTTGTTCGGTTCTAGAACAGGAGTTTCAGCCAAGGAGGCGGCATCGACTTCGGCAACGCTTTTCTCAGGCGGAGTCAAGTCATTGCTGTTTATTTCATCTAATTCTTCTTCGGTCAAATATCTGACATGAGCTATCCTGGTAACCGGTCGCGACGAAACCAGCAGTCCCCGCGCCTTTGGGGAGCGCAAAGGAAAATCTTTCAGATTAATTTGAATTGTTTTTTTGTCGCGTTTTAACTCTTCGGTAATTTCATAAACAGCATCAGAACGCGGTGTCAGCATTTCCAGCCTGCAGCCCTTGGGGACAATACGGTATTGCCGGTCTGTTATAAACTTATCAATGACTGTACGTTTGACATAAGTTTTTCCGGTTTTCTTCTCTTTATAGATAACGCCGAATTCAGTAGCTGGATCATACTTTCTGAAATCGTAAAGTCTGCCGACATAAAGTTTATCTACCAGATTGATTACTTTATAGCTGCCTTTGCGTTCAATACAGAGCAGGTGGTCATATTCATTGCACAATACGGTATCTTCACTCCTGACTGCAGTGCCGATATAGCTGTTTTTGCGGTCCCAGCCAATCCGGATATTATTAAGGGCGACAGCTGCCCGGTCAATCTTTTTAAATTCCTCAATTTCAGTACGGCGCGGGAAAAGATCACCATACTTTTTCAGCAAATCTGTCAAGTATTTGACAGCAAACGATTTTAAACGTTTGAGGTGCTTGTTTATCTGGTCTATCTGAGCCAGAATATCATCAAGTTCCTGCTGGTTTTTTAGAATGTCAAACAGCGAAATACGCCTGATCGGAATAGCCAGCAGCTTTTGGATATCATCGTCCACAACTTCACGCTTGAGCTTGTCCAGAAAAGGGTCAAGCCCCTTGTAAACTGCAGTCATAACTTTTTCAAAAGAGTCGCATTCCTCGATGAGCTTGTAAATACGGTTTTCAATAAATATCTGTGCCAGGGTCTTGGCATGGAACAGGTCTTCAAGTTTTCCGAGTTCAATTTCAAGTTCGCGCTTCAGATATTCAAGCAGTTTTTCAGTATTGCGCCTGATTACTTCGCTGATTGTCATCTGGACCGGGTTGTTTTCCTTGATGACCATCATATTGCAGGATACTGAGACAGAACAGTCAGTGTAGGCGTACAGTGCTTTCAGCATCTTGTCAGGGTCCTGTCCCCGGGTCGGGACGATTTCGATTTCTACTTCTTCAGCTGTATAATCGTTAATCGAGGCAATTTTTATTTTGTTGCGCTCCACCGCTCTTTCTATTGACGCAATCAGGCTTTCCGTAGTTGTTGTTGCCGGTATTTCTCTGATTATCAGCTTGCGCCCGTCCCGTTTGATTTTGGAGCGAATCAGGACTTTGCCGTTGCCGTCTTCATATTCAGAGACGTCAATGCGTCCACCTTGAAGAAAATCTGGGTAAAGCTCAAACGCTTCCCCCTTCAGACAGGCAATCTGCGCCTCCAGCAGTTCATTGAAGTTATGCGGCAGGATTTTGGTAGACATTCCTACAGCAATCCCCTCGGCTCCGAGCATCAGCAAACTGGGAATTTTTACCGGTAGGACTACCGGTTCCTGATTGCGGCCGTCATAAGAGTCAATAAATTCAGTTATGTCATTGTTGAAAAGAACTTCAAGTCCAAGCGGGGAGAGCCGGCACTCAATATAACGTGCGGCAGATGCTGCATCGCCGGTGAAGATATTGCCGAAGTTCCCCTGCTTTTCAATAAAAAAGTCCTTGTTGGCCAGAACTACAAGCGCTGCCCCGATTGAGGCATCTCCGTGCGGGTGAAACTGCATCGAGTGACCGATGACATTTGCCACTTTATGAAATTTGCCGTCGTTCATCCTGAATAGCGACCACAGAATGCGGCGTTGAACCGGCTTAAGTCCGTCGTCAACATCAGGAATAGCGCGTTCCTTGATTACATAGGAGGCATACTCGATAAAGTTCTGGTCCATCATTTCCCGCAAAAATGTGTTGCTGCCGAGCTGGTTGTCAAAAGAAGCCTCGCTTTCGCCCTCAGCGAGTTCCTCCGGGGCGACAACCTCGGTTTCCGCAACTTCCTGCAGTTCCTGATCATTAAAGTCCTGCTTCTCTTCAGTTGAGGAAGCGGGAACTTTTTCATGATTTTCCGCAGGGTTTATCTCTTTATCTTTATCAGCCATATGCTAGGGTTAAACCAGGTTATTCATTATGTGTTCACGACGGACAGGGGTGTTTTTGCCCATGTAGAATTCCAGCATGTCAGAAACATTACGCATGTGATCCACACTGACATTCTGCAGCCGGATATCCTCACCGATAAACGCGCCGAATTCGTCCGGGGATATTTCTCCAAGTCCTTTGAACCTGGTTATCTCCAGGCTTTTTTTGCCTAACTTGAGGACGGCTTCAGCACGTTCTTTTTCGTTGTAACAGTATATTGTTTCTTTTTTATTCCTTACCCGGAACAGCGGGGTTTCCAGGATGTAAACATGACCTGACAGTACCAGCTGCTCAAAATATGTCAGAAAGAATGTAATCAGCAGATTGCGGATATGCAAGCCGTCCACATCTGAATCGGTTGCAATAATCACTTTATTGTAGCGCAGGGTTTCAACATCTTCTTCAATATTCAATGCCTGCATTATATAATAAAGTTCATCATTTTTATAAACTTTGTCGATTTTCTCATTATGACAGTTGAGTGGTTTTCCTTTGAGCGAAAAGATTGCCTGAGTATAAACGTCACGGCAGCTGACCATGGAACCAGCCGCAGACTGCCCTTCAGTAAGGAAAATCATAGTCTGCTCACCTTTGCCGGACCGGTCGCCAAGGTGGTATTTGCAGTCTTTGAGCTTAGGAATTTTCAAGCTCATTTTTTTCGCCTTTTCCTTGGACTGCTTTTTTACCGCCTGAATCTGACGCCGGACTTTCTCGTTGCGTACAACCTTGTCAATTACTATTTCGGCTTCTTCCAGGTTGCGGTGCAGATAATCCACCATATTGGCTTTTACGGCATTAACTATAGGGGCGCGAACATCGGTATTTCCAAGTTTGTTCTTGGTCTGGGATTCAAAAATGGGGTCTTTCAGTTTTATCGATATCGCTCCTACTATGCCGTCCCGCACATCCGCGGCCTGATAAGTCTTGCCAGTGAATTCATTGATGGCTTTAAGCACGCCTTCTCGGAATGCCGACAGGTGAGTACCACCGTCATTAGTGTACTGGCCGTTGACAAAAGAAAAATAGTTCTCACCATAATTGTCAGTATGACTCAGCGCGAACTCAATGGTTTTGCCTTTGAATGCGATAATTTCATAAAGTCTGTCATCCTCTACTTCGGCTTCAATAAGGTCTTTAAGTCCATTTTTAGAGTAGTATCGCATGCCGTTCAGGTAAAGCGAAAGCCCGCTGTTCAAATAAGCATACATCCACATGCGTTTTTCCAAATATTCCATGCGGAAATTGTAGTTTGGAAAAAGCTCCGGATCTGGTATGAAACTTACTGCAGTTCCGTTTTTTTCGTCGCATTTACCCTTCTGTTCATCAACAACTTTGCCATAGGAAAATGTGGCCTCGCGAAACTTGCCGTCCCGCACCGACTTCACTGTAAATTCACTTGACAGTGCGTTCACGGCTTTGGTGCCGACGCCGTTCAGTCCGACAGAAAACTGGAAAACATCGCTGTTGTATTTCCCGCCGGTGTTTATAATGGAAACACAGTCGACCAGTTTTCCCAGCGGGATGCCGCGTCCATAGTCTCTTACGGAGACCTGCTGTCCTTCAACCTTAATATCAACCCTTCTTCCTGAGCCCATTATAAATTCGTCAATACAGTTGTCAACTATTTCCTTGACCAGGATGTAAACTCCATCATCAGGGTGACTGCCGTCGCCCATTTTACCGATATACATACCGGGACGCAGCCGGATATGATCCAGCGAGCTTAAGGTCTGAATTTTACTTTCGTCATAGACGATTTTATTTTCCTGGCTCATAATAACCTGAACGGGTAATGCTTGCATTAAAGAATGTTTAACTGACTAAGGGCTGATTTCAGCCCGAAACGGTAAAAATTATAATCGTTTGAAATGTAGCATTGCCGCTCAAAAAATCAAGAAAATTCCTTCTTGAAATAATATTGAGGTGCTAATAATGAAATAATACGGGTGCTGTTTTTCTGGCATCATTTTTTCAGCTGCCGATGTGATTCAAGCTTAGGTTGACGTAATTAAAAGGAAGCCCCAAACCGGAACAATACCTCTGGCAGAAGTGTCTATCTCTGGATTGCATTATGATTTGTTGTCTATGCTTTTTTTGGCATGGTTTGTGTGCGATTGCTTGTTTTTGAGCGGTTGCGCTATTAATATAGTATTATAAAAGTGGTGTATATTAAAATTTATTGCTTTTGAAGAGGATTTAGAGCTTATGTATAAAGATTTACGCTTCTTGATTCCCGGATTTATTTTGCTGGCAGTATCCGGCTGCGCGGAGTTTTCAAAGTCGGATTCTTCCAAGTCAGTCAAAGATACCGGTATGTCTCTCGGGACACTTGGCGCTGTTGAATATGTTCATGTTTATCCGTTTGAAAAACCTTTTGAGGCCAGGATTGACACCGGTGCAAAGTCATCTTCTATAGATGCTTTTGACATTAAACCTTTTGAACGTGACGGGGACCGCTGGGTTACTTTCAAGGTGAAAAACGATCTTACCGGTACTGTCAGGAGCTATGAATTACCTCTGGTCAAAAGAGTAATCATTAAGAGTAAGGAAACGAAGCTTTTTAAGAGTGATAAACTCAGGGAACACCGGTATGTTGTAAAAATGCGTATCAGAATCGGCAAGCTTGATTTTGTCAGGAATTTCACGCTGGCCAATCGTACCAGATTTGATTACCAGGTGCTTGTAGGTAGAAATATTATACTGGGCAATGCGGTTGTTGATGTTTCAAAAAAGCATCTGCAGCCTACTAAATAGAAGTTAATTTAATTATGAAACAGCCTTTCAGCATTAAACTGCAGCTGTATTTGATATTTGCAGTCCTCTGTGCGGTAACTGCGGCGATGATTTATTATAAAGTCAAATACATGGGGTTCAGGTTTAAGCCTCAAGTAAAAACAGAGCTTTGGCAGATCGAAGCCCGCATCAGTTTTTACGGACAGAACCAGCCGGTAACAGTAAAAATGACCACACCAGACAACCCTCCCGGGTATTCCATACAGAGCGAGCTGAGTCCTGTTCGTCGTTATAAGTTCACTACTGAAGAAGAGGATGGTATAAGAAGAGCGGTCTGGACCTGTCCCAAAGTGACAGGCATCCAGCGCCTCTATTATATGGTAAAGGTCTTTAAATCCAGTCAGGGGACGACCGGTTTTGATGTGACAGATAACGAACCGACCCCGCTGCCGCAGCTGCCTTTGTGGAAGGACACTGCGGCTGTTGCAGTCAAGCAGATAATCAAGAAGGCAAGGGGCAAGGATACCACCGATGAGGAATTTGTCTCAAATGTCATCAGAATGTTGAACGAACCTAAAAATCCGCAGGTGAACGCTTTGCTGATTAAGCCGGTTGGTGATGATACCAAATATGACCTGTTCTCAAAGCTGATGGCAAAGGAAAAGTATCCGACCCGGAAAATTCAGGGAGTTTTTCTGCGGCAGGGAGCCAAATGGCAGAATCCTAACCTGCTGGCAGAGGTTTATTACGATAAGTCATGGCATATTTTTAATTTGGAAACTGGGGCTGCAGGGCTTCCGGGCAATTTCCTGGTTTTCCGCCGTGGCGGCATATCTTTATTTGATGTGATTGGTGCTAGAAACTCAAAGATCCGTTTTTCGGTAACCAAGTCAGTAATCAGCGCCAACAAGCTTTACCCGGCCAGAGCTAAAAAAGCCGGCGGCGGTCTCTGGCTCTATTTCTCAGTTTATTCATTGCCGGCGGCAGAGCAGAACGCTTTTAAGAAACTGGTAATGATCCCGCTGGGAATTCTGATAATAGTACTGCTTCGAAATGTAGTCGGCATTAATACTATGGGCACGTTTATGCCTGTGCTTCTAACTCTGGCTTTCATGGAGACCAAGCTGGTGCCGGGGCTGTTGCTGTTCAGTGTTATTCTGATTGTCGGGCTGTCGATAAGGTTTTATCTGTCGCGGCTTAATCTGTTGTTGACGCCTCGAATATCCTCGGTGGTGATCCTGGTGATAATTTTAATGATGGCGGTGAGTGTCATCTCGTTCCATGCCGGCTTGCATGAGGGGCTGACGGTGACGTTCTTCCCCTTGATAATTATTGCCTGGACAATTGAACGTTCTTCCATAATCTGGGAGGAAGACGGGCCGGTAACTGCCCTGAAGCAGCTCGGTGCCAGTGTCGGGGCAGGGGTGCTTTGTTATCTGGCAATGGGAGACTTTTATGTCCAGCACATTATGTACTCTTTCATGGAGCTTAATCTGGTTGTCATGGGTATAATTCTACTGTTGGGGACATATACCGGTTATCGCCTGACTGAGCTGCACAGATTTGCTTCTCTGGTGAAAAAATGAAATTCCGTTTTACAATCCCGCGCAAGTTGCGTGAAGCTGGCATACTCAGTATAAACAACCGCAACAGCCAGTACATTATGCCCTACAATCACCGTAAATTTTTTCCGCTGGTGGACAACAAGGTGCTTACCAAGAAATATGCGGTAAAACACGGAGTGGCGACTGCTGGAATTATTGGTGTGATAAAGCATCACTATCAGGTTGCTGATCTTGAGAAAATCGTGCGCAGGCATCAGGAGTTTGTCATCAAACCGGCAACCGGCAGCGGGGGCCGTGGGATTACGGTTGTTTGCGAGCACGATAATGAACATTTTGTGCTGGCTAATGGCGATGTAATAAATATGCGTCAGATAAGGCAGCATGTTTTTGATACCCTGAGTGGTCTGTACAGCCTGGGAGGACAGCCTGACTGGGTGCTCATTGAGGAGAAGATAAATTTTTCTGAAGAACTCAAGGATTACAGCTATCGTGGTGTCCCTGACGCGCGCATCATTATATTTAAAGGGTACCCGGTAATGGCCATGTTGCGGCTTGCTACCAGAAAGTCTGCTGGTCGTGCTAACTTGCACCAGGGGGCAGTTGGTGTCGGGATCAGTGTTAAGGACGGTCGGGCGCTTGCTGCTGTGGCTGATGATAAACCGGTCACACACCACCCGGATAACGGTAAACACCTGCATGAAATCCTGCTTCCACGCTGGGATGAGCACCTTGAAATTGCTGTACGCTGCCATGAAATGCTCAAGCTTGGTTATCTTGGGGCGGATATTGCCATGGATCGTGACCGTGGCCCTTTGATGCTTGAAGTCAATGTCCGGCCGGGGCTGGCGATTCAGATAGCAAACCATACTGGTCTTCGGCCTCGCCTTGAACTTATAGAATCCCTGTCTGAAAATGCCCACTCCGGTATCGAAGAGCGCATTGCCTTTTCACGGGAGAATTTTGACTGAGCTTACTTTTTGTGATGCTGACTAATCTCCGTTTTTCCCCTTGTTTGAGATTGTTTGCCTGGAGAATCGTCGTTGATAGGATTTTGGCATTATGGTCTAATCATGTGGTGTTATGGGTGTTATGCTGACTGGGTCTGAATGGGAGTTAATTTTTTCTGCTTAAA
>CP071032.1:1590000-1667500 GCA_017134815.1 Lentisphaerota bacterium | reverse complement strand
AATTACTAAGCATTCGGATGTGGACAGAAGCAATTCTGTCAAGGTTACATCGCACTATTCAGTTTTTAAATTGCGCAAAAGCGCAAGGTTGTTTAAAAAAACAGACAGTTGGAGCAGGGCAACCTGCGAACCCGAAGTTCGAGCGGGCAGTTCGAAAAGCGGCTCAACAGAAGGTTAAAGTTCTGTCTATGACCGATGGGGCTGTAGCTCAGTTGGCTAGAGCACCTGCTTTGCACGCAGGGGGTCAAGGGTTCGAATCCCTTCAGCTCCACCATTTATTACAGTGTCCACTGTCAGGTCATGTGAGACCCTGACCGAGGGCGTATAGCTCAGTTGGTTAGAGCGCATCCCTGATAAGGATGAGGTCCCTGGTTCAAATCCAGGTACGCCCACCATTTTATCAGAGTCGGCACTGTGAAAACTGTAAAACTTTGACAAGTCAGCTTGAGGCTGATTTGTGTCGTACTCAGCAGCGGTAATTCAACCCCTGCGAAGTACAAGTTCTTTGACAATTGAAGAAGGTGATGAATTAATGAAGATGCTAGCAGGCAACTTCATGTCGAGAGACAAGAATATAATGTTTCTTGGTGGTTAAGCTACTAAGGGCACATGATGGATGCCTTGGTACCAGTAGGCGATGAAGGACGTGTTAAGCTGCGATAAGCCTCGGTTAGCTGCAAAAGAGCTTTGAACCGGGGATTTCCGAATGGGGAAACCCAACTGGAGTCATGTCCAGTTACCGGTAACTGAATACATAGGTTATCGGGGCGATACCTAGGGAAGTGAAACATCTCAGTACCTAGAGGAAAAGAAATCAACCGAGATTCCGCAAGTAGTGGCGAGCGAACGCGGAGGAGCCTAAACCGAAGTGTTTACATTTCGGGGTTGCGGGACTTCGACATGGTATGTCTGATTGTTAGTGGAATGTTCTGGAAAGTTCAGCCATAGAGGGTGAAAGCCCCGTATATGAAAACAATCAGCAACCTAGAAGTATCCCAAGTAGGTCGGAACACGTGAAACTCTGACTGAATCCGGGGGGCCCACCCTCCAAGGCTAAATACTAACTGGTGACCGATAGTGAATAGTACCGTGAGGGAAAGGTGAAAAAGCACCCTTGTTAAGGGAGTGAAAAGTACCTGAAATCATGTGCCTACAAAGTGTAGGAGCTCTTCGGAGTGACTGCATGCCTTTTGCATAATGAGCCTGCGACTTACTCTACGTGGCGAGGTTAAGTTAAGAACGAAGCCGAAGCGAAAGCGAGTGTTAATAGCGCGTCTAGTCGCGTGGAGTAGACCCGAAGCTAAGTGATCTAACCATGACCAGGTTGAACCTCCGGTAACACGGAGTGGAGGACCGAACCAGTACATGTTGAAAAATGTTTGGATGAGTTGTGGTTAGGGGTGAAAGGCCAATCAAACTTAGTGATAGCTGGTTCTCTTCGAAATAGCTTGAGGGCTAGCCTTGCACCATAGCACACGGGGGTAGAGCACTGATTGTTCGCGGGCCCTTACCAGGGTACCAACAACTATCAAACTCCGAATACCGTGTTGCCGTACTGCAGGAGTCAGACTGCGGGGGATAAGCTCCGTAGTCGAAAGGGAAACAGCCCAGACCGCCGGTTAAGGTCCCTAATTTGGACTTAGTGGTTTGAAGGATGTGGAGCTGCGTAGACAGCCAGGATGTTGGCTTAGAGGCAGCCACCATTTAAAGAGTGCGTAATAGCTCACTGGTCGAGTGGTTCTGCGCCGAAGATGATCGGGACTGAAGTCCAAAACCGAAACCGCGGATCGTGAATTTATTCACGGTGGTAGAAGAGCGTTGTATACGGGTTGAAGCCGATGAGGAATCGGAGGTGGACTGTATACAAGTGACCATGCAGGCATGAGTAGCGAAAAACCAGGTGAGAATCCTGGTCACCGAAAACCCAAGGTTTCCTCCGGAAGGTTCGTCCGCGGAGGGTTAGTCGGAACCTAAGGCGAGGCCGAAAGGCGTAGTCGATGGACAACAGGTTAATATTCCTGTACCACCTTGTTTGAGCGATGGAGGGACGCAGTATGCTAGGCGATCCAGCTGTTGAATTAGCTGGTCTAAGAGCGTAGGGCGTGATCCAGGTAAATCCGGATCACATTAAGCCTGAGACTTGATGGGTAGTTTCTTCGGAAACGAACTCGCTGATGCTTTGCTGACGAGAAAAGCTTCTAAGCGTTGACAACAGGGTGTCCGTACCGTAAACCGACACAGGTAGGTAAGGCGAGAAGCCTAAGGTGCGCGAGAGAAACCACGTTAAGGAACTCGGCAAATTAGCCCCGTAACTTCGGGAGAAGGGGTGCCATCATGGTGAAACGACTTGCTCGTGGAGCCTACGGTGGTTGCAACAAAGAGGCTGGTGCGACTGTTTACCAAAAACACAGCTCTCTGCTAACTCGTAAGAGGATGTATAGGGAGTGACACGTGACCAATGCCAAAAGGTCAAGGGAATGGGTTAGACTTCGGTCGAAGCTCTGAACTGAAGCCCTGGTGAATGTCGGCCGTAACTATAACGGTCCTAAGGTAGCGAAATTCCTTGTCGGGTAAGTTCCGACCTGCACGAATCGTGTAACGATGCCAGCACTGTCTCAACGTGGATCTCGGCGAAGTTGTAGTTCCGGTGAAAATGCCGGATACCTGCGGAAGGACGGAAAGACCCCATGAACCTTTACTGTAATCTGATATTGGTATTTGGTTATTCATGTGTAGCATAGGTGGGAGGCTGTGAAGCGGCTACGCCAGTACCCGTGGAGCCACAGGTGAAATACCACCCTTGTGTAGTTGAATATCTAACTTCGATCCCGTGAAACCGGGCGAAGGACAGTGTCAGAGGGTCAGTTTGACTGGGGCGGTTTCCTCCCAAATTGTAACGGAGGAGCCCGAAGGTACACTCAACACGGTTGGCAATCGTGTGTAGAGCGTAAGGGTAGAAGTGTGCTTTACTGTAAGACAGACATGTCGAGCAGTTGCGAAAGCAGGGCCTAGTGATCCAGCGATGGAATGTGGAATCGTCGTTGCTCAACGGATAAAAGGTACTCTGGGGATAACAGGCTGATAGCGCCCAAGCGTCCATAGCGACGGCGCTGTTTGGCACCTCGATGTCGGCTCATCACATCCTGGGGCTGAAGAAGGTCCCAAGGGTTCGGCTGTTCGCCGATTAAAGTGGTACGCGAGCTGGGTTCAGAACGTCGTAAGACAGTTCGGTCCTTATCCTCCGCAGGCGCAGGATATTTGACAGGATCATTCCCTAGTACGAGAGGACCGGGAATGACTAACCTCTGGTGTTCCAATTGTCGCGTCAGCGGCATTGTTGGGTAGCTAAGTTGGGAACGGATAAGCGCTGAAAGCATCTAAGCGCCAAGCCCACCTGAAGACTAGATATCCCTAATGCGTTAGCATTCTGAAGGCTGGTCGAAGACTACGACCTCGATAGGCTGGAGGTGTAAGCACAGTAATGTGTTCAGCTTACCAGTACTAATCAGCCGTGAGGCTTAACCACCTTTTTTCTCATCCGTTCGATTCGGACTTATGAGAAAAAATTCATTCTCGAAATGAACAAGCCTCTATTCATCAGATTTAGTTCATTCACTTTCTTTATTGTATAGTTTTTTTTTCCGGTGTCCATAGCGACGGTGAAACACACGTTCCCTTCCCGAACACGTTCGTTAAGGCTGTCAGCGGCGATGGTACTGCATATTTGACTGTGGGAGAGTAGCACGATGCCGGGATTTTATTTTACGGGCTGTTGAAGACGCATCACTTCAACAGCCCGCTTTTTTTTATACCCACGCCCAGCACCTCAGAACACCAGCAACATACCGCAAAGCTCCACCAGTAAAAAACGGTGATTTCGTGCTTAAGCCTAAGCACGACCAGCGGTTCGCCGCTGGACCGCGCCTCCGTACGACGGAGAGCGATAAAGTACGCAGCTGGATTTTGTGAGAACAAAATCCAACCGCACCAGATAACAGTTCATTTATCTTGCAGTTTGAATTTATTGATTTAGAAAATTATATTATTGTGCACAGCAAAAGCGGTCCAACCTCAAATGCCGTTTGAGCTTGCATTACAATTTAATATGAAAGCGTCGCGGCTTTCAACAGCGTTTTGTATAGAAACTCGCCAGTTTTTGACAAAGAAACGATGTTGAAGGAACGCGCCCTTTGTTCAGAGTGTCCATGTTGAAAGGTTCGATATGGACGCATAAGCTTTGGGCGCCCTTTTACACTCTTTGTCGGGCTTCTGGCGAGGCCTCTATACAGGTGTGACTGGGCGCTCTTTCCTTTTCACTCCCGCTGTTTTTATATATGTCTTGGTTAAAGTAATAATTTTGAACAGCTGCGGGAGTTTCTTATGGAGAAGAGGATTTCCAGACTCGAGGAAAAAATGGAAGAACTGCTGAATGCCGTCAGGATAATCGGGGATGCCGGCAATCGGCGTGAACGCAATGTCCTGCAATACGCCGTCAATCGTCGTCAGTTTGACCATATGGTAGATTTTGTGTGCCGTAAACATGAGGCTGTGGATAAGCGCATTTTGAAATTGGAAAACAGATTGGAAAAAACAAGCTGACCTTTGAAGCTGCAAACTGGCGCAGTTGAGTTTTTATGAGCAAAATCCGGCTGCGCATAATACCATACTCTGCCGCACTGAGGCCCGGCAGTTGAATGAGGATCATGTACAGGAAGCCGACCAGAGTATTCTAAATGTCGTTATAATGACCGTGTCTGATGATTTCACCTTTGATCATATAAATAATATCTTCACAAATATTGGTGGTACAGTCAGCAATCCTTTCCAAATGACGTGAGACGTTAAGCAGATCGATATAGTATTCAGTCTTTTGCGGATTTTCTTTTATAAGTTCTTGTAAATCAATAAACATCTGACGGTTATAATCGTCGACAATATCATCCCTTTGTATTACTTCAGCAGCCAGTTGACCATTCATGCAAATCAACGAGTCCAGCGCGCCTTTGAGCATGCCTCTGGTTACATCCATCATCGGTTTGAAATCGACAGCTGTATCGGCGCCGTTGTAATCACAGAGATGCTTAACGCGACGTGCGATATTAGATCCCAAATCACCAATGCGCTCCAGTTCGTTATTGACTTTCAAGCAGGCTACAACGTAGCGTAAATCTCCGGCAACCGGCTGATGCAGTGCCAGGATTTTGAGGCACTCTTCTTCAATTTCAATTTCTTTCTGGTCAATTAAAAAGTCGTTTTCAATCACCCGTTCAGCCAGCTTGCGGTCAGTTTCTATAACCGCTACTACAGAATTCCTGACAGCACTTTCCACCATGGAACTCAGTATCTGGATGTTTTTTTTGAGCCTTTCAATTTCTTTGTTCAGATGCGCTTTCATAACTATCTCCATAAAAAACTTTAGATATCATCAGCATTTTATCAGCCGAAGCGTCCGGTTACGTATTCTTCGGTCTTCTGGTTTGCCGGGCTGGTAAATATTTTTTCAGTACGGTCATATTCAATAATACGGCCTTCATAAAAGAATGCGGTGTGATCAGATATTCTGGCCGCCTGCTGCATATTGTGAGTTACAATAACAATGGTGAACTTTGCTTTAAGTTCTTCGATGAGGTTTTCAACTTTCAGGGTGCCGACCGGGTCAATTGCTGAAGTCGGTTCGTCCATCAGCAGGACTTCCGGCTCAGCAGCTATGGCTCGAGCAATACAGAGGCGCTGCTGTTGCCCTCCGGAAAGCGCCATTCCGCTCTTTTTAAGCTTGTCTTTGACTTCGTCCCAGAGTGAAGCCCCGCACAGGGCCTTTTCCACCCGCTCGGCAGTTTGAGCCTTGTTAAGGTTGAAGTGAAGTTTGAGGCCGTACGCGACGTTATCAAAGACTGACATTGGGAACGGGGTTGGCTTCTGAAAAATCATACCGACTTTACGGCGCAGCTCCAGAATATCAACTCCACGGTTCAGGATGTTTTCATTGTCAAGTATTATACTGCCTTCAGCACGCTGTTCGGGATACAGTTCGAATATCCGGTTAAAGGCTCGCAGGTGGGTGGACTTGCCGCAGCCGGACGGCCCGATTACCGCAGTGACCCGGTTTTCAAGAATGTCCAGATTATTATCAAACAGAGCCTGATGACTACCGTAAAAGAAGTTCAGATTCTGGACCGAAATCTTAATTTTATCTCCGTTTTCATTCACCATTATTCAGGAATCCTTCAACTGGTGTGTTCCTTGTTTTTGAAAATAATTCGACAGGATATATTGAGTAATAGAATTATGACCGTAATAACCAGAGCAGCTCCCCAGGCACGGGTATGCATGATCTGAAACGGCGAATTTGTTGCATATTCATTGATGGTGACTGTGAGGTTTGCAGTCGGTTGAGAAAAGAATTTAAACGGCCAGTCATCACTCCAGAGAGCTGTGAACAGCAGGGGAGCGGTTTCACCACTGACTCGGGCAATTGCCAGTAATACACCGGTAACCAGCCCGCTTCTGGCAGCCCGGCAGATGACGCTGAAAGTGGCCCGCCAGCGGGGCATGCCGATTGCCAGAGCGGATTCTCGCAATGAATCAGGCACCATTCTCAGCATGTCTTCAGTTGTTCGCAGAATAACCGGAAACATAATTACTGAAAGCGCAACCGATCCTGCGAATCCGGAAAAATGACCGGTGGTAAAAACCAGCATGGCGTATACGAAAAGGCCGCATATAATTGATGGTATCCCCATCATGACATTGGCTGAAAATCTGATTACGTTGCCAAAAACATTGTCACGCGCAAATTCGGACAGATAAATACCGCCAAGGATACCGGGAGGGACGCCAATTACGACAGCTCCCAGAGTTATGAAGACGGTGCCCAGCAGGGCATTGGCAATACCGCCGTCCGGAATGCCGTAAGGTTTTGTTGGTTCAACAAAAAAGGCCCAGCCAAAGGCTTCAATGCCACGGGCACAAACAGTAAATAAAATCCAGAACATGACAACCAATGCCAGCGCGACAAAAACTAAAGAGAGCAGTTTTATAATCGCATCTGTGCTTTTTCTGAAAAATAAACCGCGCCTCTTCATCATTTTTCTCCCATTTGACGGCTTACTCTTTTCAGCCAGAGCTGTGCCAGAACCTGTATTAAAAATGACATGGCTAAAAGGATAAGTCCAAGTTCAAACAATGCACTTCTGAAGATGCCTTCAGCTTCTGCAAAGTTATTTGCCAGAGTCGCCGCAATGGTTGTTCCAGCTTGAAATAATGACTTCGGTACAGTTTGAATATTGCCGATTACAAATAATACAGCCATGGTTTCCCCGACTGCCCGGCCCAGGCCTAGAAAAACTGCGCCAAGCAGACCGCGGGCACCATACTTCATGGTTATGTCAAAAGTAACTTCCCAGGAAGTGGCACCTGCTCCAAAGGCGGACTCTTTCAGAACCGGCGGCACCATCTTGAAAACGTCGCGCATCACAGCACATATAAAAGGCATAATCATCAATGCCAGTATTATACCTGAAGTCAAAAAACCGAAGCCGTTATAGTCATTACCAAAGAACGGCACAGATTTTAGATGCAGTTTGTCTGCCATAAAAGGCTGAACTGTGTTCTGCATGAACGGGACAAAGACAAACAGCCCCCACATTCCATAAATTATGCTGGGGATTGCCGCCAGCAGGTCAAGGGCATGGCTGACTGGAACACTCAGCCATTTGGGAGCCGTTTCCACCAGAAACATTGATACTATAAAGCATATCGGTACGGCAATTAAAATCGCAAGGCCGGTTGTTATTAAAGTTCCGAGGATAGATGGCAGGGCGCCGTAGGTTTGTTTTACCGGATCCCATTCTGATGAAACAAGAAATCTCCAGCCAAAAGTCCTGATTGCAGGCAGCGCGTACCAGAATAGCTGAATGAAAAAGCCGAACATCAAGAGACCTGCGAGCAAGGCGGCGGCACCGGTTATTATCTTGAAAAACCGATCAGAGCATTCCGGCTGCATGATTTTTTTATAACAACAATTCATTGATTAAAACTTTTGGTATATAACTAATGTATTGCCCGGCCTGTAAACGACCGGGCTGAAGCCTCAATAACCTTCTTCTACCTGATCAATTGACCTTTGCACTTTACTTCCCTGTTCCACATTGCTGTGACCATGGAAACAACATTTTTGGGTATTGGCACATAGTGCATCTGAACGGCAGTTGTGGCTCCCTGATTATAGCACCACTTGAAGTATTTCAGCAGTTCCTGAGCTTTCGCAAGCTCTTTCTGGGCTTTATAAATCAGAATGTAGGTTACTCCGGTAATTGGCCATGAATTTTTTCCCGGCTGGTCCGTAAGTACCATATAATATCCGGGTGCGTTCTTCCAGTCAGCGCTGGCACCGGCCGCCTGAAAAGCTTTCAGTTCAGGTTTAACAAAGTTTCCGGCCTGATTTTTTAAGCAGACTGTTGCCAGTTTGGATTCAAAGGCATAGGTGTATTCCACGTAACCAATTGAGCCACGCACTTTAAATACATTATTACAGACACCTGGATTTTTCTGGCCGCCAATTCCGACCGGCCACTTTACAGCTTTACCGTTGCCGACTTGACTTGCCCATTCTTTAGAAACTTTTGTCAGGTAATTTGTGAAAATCCAGGTAGTACCGGAACTGTCGGAGCGGTGTACTACGGTAATCGGAACAGCCGGAATTTTGATTCCAGGGTTAAGTTTAGTAATTGCCGGGTCATCCCATTTGCGGATTTTTCCAAGGAATATGGCGGCAAGGGTGCTGCCGTCGAGTTTCAGCTGATTGGTTTTTACTCCGGGGATATTTACCACCACTACAACTCCGCCCATCAGCATTGGAAACTGCACCAGACCGTATTTATCGAGTTCAGCTTTCTTGAGTGGTTTATCTGAAGCACCGAAATCAACAGTTTTTGCTCTGATCTGATTGATACCGGCACCGGAACCAACCGACTGGTAATTAACTCTGACGTCAGTAGTCTTTTTGTAATTGTAAGTCCAGACGCGGTAAACCGGCGCTGGAAATGAGGCTCCAGCACCATTCAGCGTGGTAGCAAAAGCATTTAAACCAGTCACGGCAATTACGGCAGTCGCGGCTGTTATCAACAGTTTTTTCATCAATTTGTCTCCTTAACGATTTCCTAATATTGCGTTTATAAATTCAGCTTGTCCCGTCAAAGCCGGAACAGAAGGCATTAAACAGTTACTGCAACTGATATACCTGTCGCTTTACAGTTTTAAGATACAAGGTGACTGTTAGGTTGTGGTTAAAGCCAAATTAGGAAAGAAATAAATTAAGAATATGCTTTTATGCAGAAACTGTCAGAAAAATATTAGGAATATTGCTGAAAACATTGAACTCTTTTAAAAATCGCCAGTTAAAACAATTTTCAGTCAGTTCTCTTTGCATATCTCAAAAATACAGGTCGGAGCAAAAAGATTCGGGAGAATTCTGGCAGAGAGCAGGCTGCGATTTTCTAAAGGCAGTTCACGAATGATTCTGATATCCAGTTCCCTGCACAGACGTCTGAAGTCCTTGAGGGTGCCAAGATGAATATTCGGAGTGTCGTACCAGTAATAAGGCAGGTTTTTAGTTTCAGGCATTGAGCCGGTAAACAACAGCTGAAGTCTGGTTTTATAATAACCGAAGTTGATGAAACTAACAATTGCCCGCTTTCCGACCCGGACGATTTCGCTAAGCAGGCGGTCAGGACGATAGACTTCCTGCAAAGTACGGCTGAGTACCACGTAGTCAAAACTGCTGTCCTCAGCAAAGTCCAGGTCATGATTTAAATCACCATGCACAACCGGAATACCGGTAGCGATTGATTCAATAATCTGCTGTTGAGAGATTTCAATGCCAAGTCCTTTGACATTTTTTTCACACTCAAGCAGCTTTAAAAATATGCCGTTACCGCATCCGAGGTCAAGAACCCGGGTATCAGCCTCTATCATTTTGGTAATTTCAACCAGATCGCGCCTTTTTGCGAGCTCTTTTTTAAGTTTACCTACCATTTACAGCCTCCAGTCTATTCCTCAGAAAATCAGAAATCATTTTGCCAAGAACATCAATTTCCAGCAGAAAGGCGTCATGGCCGTAACTTGATTCAATTTCACAGAACGAAACATCTATCCGGTTCTTGAGCAGGGCCTTTACCAGGTCTATAGATTGAGTAGTCGGAAACAGCCAGTCACTTGAAAAAGAGATGACTAGAAACGGGCAGGAGACTTGTTTAAAAGCTCTTGCCAAATCTCCGCCGGCTTTAGCTGAAATATCAAAATAATCCATGGCCCGGCTGATATAAAGGTAGCTGTTGGCGTCAAATCGTTCGACAAAGCGTTGACCCTGATACTGCAAGTAGCTTTCTACCGCAAAATCTCGCTTGAAATCAAAAGAATAAGACTCTGATTCCTGCAGGTTACGGCCGAATTTCTGACGCATTGACTCATCACTCAGGTAAGTGATATGGGCCAGCATCCTGGCAGTGGCCAGACCGTTTTCCGGGATATTGTCCTGATAATTGCCGTTCTTCCAGTTATTATCGGTAAGAATTGCTTCGCGCCCGACCCAGTCAAAAGCAATGCTCTGCGGCGACAGGCGCGGAGTAGTGGCAATAGGAATGACACTTTCCATCAGTTCCGGAAAGCTGGTAGCCCATTCCAGAGCCTGCATGCCACCCATCGAGCCGCCGATAATGCTAAGCCAGCACTTTATGCCAAGATGCTGCATCAGGCGATGCTGAGCTCTGACCATATCAGCTATAGTAATAACTGGAAAATCCATGTTATATAATTTTCCGGTATCCGGATTTACTGACCGGGGTCCAGTTGAGCCGGAGCAACCGCCGATAACATTACTGCAGACAACATAGTATCTGTTTGTATCTATCGGCTTGCCGGGGCCGATCATATCATTCCACCAGCCGGGCTTCCGGTCAGCTTCAGTATGCCAGCCGGATACGTGGGCGTCTCCGGTAAGCGCATGCAGAACCAGGATGGCATTTGTGCCGCTTGTATTGAGTTCACCATAAGTCTCATAGCGGATATTGACCGAGCGCAGTTTTTTGCCGCAGTCAAGAACCAGCGCATCACTCTCTCCGCTGCCGAAAAAGAGGTCTCTGAATTCTACTATATGTTTTCTTTTTTCAATCAATGTTCAAGCCTGTTTCGACTGGATGTTAAATTTCTTTAACCTTAGTTCACTATAATGAATTTTCAAATATGCAATCTGAAACAACCCGTAAAAATACCGCTTGAAGTGAACAATTACGCTTTTTGCGGTTATTTAGCTCTTATAAACATTGTTGTTGTAAATATCCAGAACAATTTCAGTAGCCAGCCTGGCTTCTTCTCCGGATACAATCGGCTGACGATTGCTTCTGACCGCGTCAACAAAGTCTTCAATTATGCGCTCATGCCCGCTGGTTTCCTCTACAGCGGCACTACCGGCACCGCTGTGCATTTTGCGGCTGGCTTCACGGCTCGGGTTTGGCATATTTTTAATATGCCAGCCGGTAATAATACCGTTAGTCAGCACAATAGAACCTTTTTCGGTGTGAATTTGTAATTCAGGTTCAAAACCGGGAAAAGCGCAGGTTGAAGCTTCAATAGTTCCGATCATACCGTTTTCATGCTGCAGAACAGCCACACCATGATCTTCAGCCTCCATGTTGTGCATGAAATTACCCAGCATACTTATTGTCTTAACCGGTCTGCCGAAAAACCAGCCATATATGTCAACCTGATGGCAGGCCTGCTGGATGAAGGGACCGCCGCCGTCTATTGCATAGCCGCCCCGGTAGGGTGCACTGTCGTAATATGCCTGATCGCGCCAGCATTTTATCCGATAATCTGCTGCGATAATTCTGCCGAATGCGTTTTGATCAATAAGTTCCTTGACTATCATGTTATCAACATTAGTTCGGTACTGATAGGCACAGCCCAGCTTGACATTGGCGGTATGGCAGGCAGAAATCATTTCACTCATCGCGTCAGTTGAAATGTCAAGCGGTTTTTCGGTCAGGACATGCTTTCCCATTTCGGCCGCTGCAATGGCCCATTTATGGTGAAGTCCGTTCGGTGTGGCAATTATGATGCCGTCAAATTCATCAGGAAAATCCTGTAGACTGGCCGCTGCTGGAAGTGTTTCAGGAGCACCATCAGGGCGGACAAGACGGCGGGAGATAAATCCGGCAGTTCCTATGCTTTTAAGATTGTCAATTGCTGATAGATACGTTCTTGCAATGTTTCCCGTGCCAATGATTACAAACCTGAAATCATGCATTTCTGTCTTCCTTCCTTTTGATCCGTCATTTAGCCGTCACTAATGTTGTAAGGCGTTGATATTTAAATTTATTTCGAGTTTAAAAAAGTGATTTTTGATGTTCGTCATTCAGTCGTCAATTAATTTTAATTTGAACACGAATGACAATACTGAAACCTTTATTATAAGCTGTTTTCGAACATATTTCAAGTCGTTGATTCATAAAGGCAAATAGCATGAAACGTTGTAAAGAATTGAATTTTTTCTTAATTTTTAAACTATTTTTCTTTAAACATCAATAAAAAGCGCTATATTGATAATTATCGCAATGTCTCTTCATGGGTTGAGGCATGGATGCGTTTATATATATTTTGATAACATTAACTTGGGCTTTTGGGTTCAGACGTTATTCAAAAATATGTATGTTACAAGTTGCATATTTGTGCAATATATGATAGAAACGGGATATTACAGGCATGGTATTTGATTTTTCAAAATATATAAGCAGGCTGCGGCAATTTACTCAAAGATGCCGTTTGTGCTGCCTTGTGATTACCTGATTTCTATGTAGTACATTTTTTGAATTCGCTTGCTCACCAGCCTCATAAGGCTTGTGATGGAACAGCTTGATCTACACATCGGGACACTGGAAGGCGGGCAGTTTAAAACAACTGCTTCATGCTCTGCAGACAGCAAGCCGGCGGTATTGCCGCTGGCGGTAAAGATGCGTCCCGTTGATCTGAGTGAATATGTCGGCCAGCAGCACCTGCTTGCTCCCGGCAAGTTGCTCCGTCGTGCCATAGACGCTGACCGGTTTACTTCAATTATCCTGTCAGGCCCGCCGGGAACCGGAAAGACTACTCTTGCCGAGTTAATTGCCAGCTCTACCAATTCCGAATTTGTCCGCCTTTCCGGCGTCACCTCAACAGTTGCTGACATCCGTAAGCAGATTAAATATGCGGTGGAGCGACGTAAGCTGGTGGGGAGAAATACGATCTTGTTTATTGATGAAATTCATCGTTTCAATAAAGCACAGCAGGACTCACTGCTGCCGGATGTTGAAAACGGCAACATTCGTTTAGTTGGTGCGACTACGCACAATCCGCAGTTTTATGTTGTTGGTGCTTTGCTTTCCCGGTCATTGGTTTTTACCCTTGAGGCTCTGGCTCCTGAGAATATCAGAACTCTGCTGGAGAGGGCGATTGCAGATAAACGCGGCTTGAGTTCTCTGCAGGTGGAGGCTTCAGACAAAGCTCTGGATTTTCTGGCTGAAGCCTGTGAAGGCGACGCGCGAAAAGCGTTGACTTCGCTGGAGATTGCTGCAATGACTACAACGCCTGATGATGAGGGAAAAGTCCTGGTCAGTGAAACTGAAGCAGAGGAATCTATCCAGCGGAAAATTATTAATTATGGTGACGACGGCCATTACGACACTGCCAGTGCTTTTATAAAAAGCATGCGCGGCAGTGATCCTGATGCTGCCGTTTACTGGATGGCCAAAATGTTGCATGCTGGTGAGGATATAAGATTTATCGCTCGTCGAATTGTGATTTTTGCCTCCGAAGATATTGGTAATGCCGATCCAAGGGCTTTGACATTGGCTGTCAGCGCCATGCAGGGTGTTGAAATGATCGGTATGCCTGAAGCTAGAATAATCCTTTCTCAAGCTGCTGTTTATTGCGCTACTGCTCCCAAAAGCAACGCTTCATATGTGGCAGTGGACGCAGCCCTGGAGGATATTCGTAAAGAACGTGTTCAGCCGGTGCCTGGCTACCTGCGTGACCCCAATTCTTCCGGAGCGCGTGAAAAACGCGCAGCGGGACCTGACTACAAGTATCCGCATGATTTTGAAGGCGGATTTACTGCTCAGGAGTATATGGGAGTGCCCAAGGTTTACTATGTGCCTAAGGACGCCGGCTATGAGCATAAAATCAAACAAAGGCTTGAATACTGGGCAAAATGTCGTCAGTCTGGAGTTAAGGAGTGAATTCTGCTGAACAAAAAAAATCAGTGCGGAGAGAATTTTCTTCGCGTCGCAAAAGTTTGAATCCTGAGTATAAAAGCAAGGCGGATGCGGCGATTAATCGCCGTATTTGTGAGTTGCTTGAAGGGCTAAGTTCAAATTTGATTGCGGCTTATATTTCAGACGGCTTTGAAGCTGACTTGTCAGCAGCAATTGAATATTGCCTCGCATTCGGAAAAAAAGTGTTTCTGCCAAGATATACGCCGAAAAGCGGTATCTATGAGATGGCTGAAATAAGTAACTTGACCGCAGACCTGGTACCAGGAAAGTATGGTTTAGCTGAACCGGCTGAGCTGCTCCCTGCTGCATCTGCGGCTGAATTGAAATCCATGGTCTGGCTGGTTCCCGGTGTGGCGTTTGATTTAAGCGGCATGCGACTGGGACGGGGCGGTGGCTATTATGACAGGCTTTTACAAAATGCCGAAGGGACAGTAATCGGTGTTTTTTATGACTGTCAGCGGGCCGTTGAGCTGCCTGCGGTCGACCATGATCGTAGACTGAATATGGTGGTTACAGAATCATCAGTATTTAATTTCGAAGAAACCGTAACTGAGGAGAACTCTAAATGACAATTTACATCATCATGGGTGTTGGTGGCGCTATAGCAGGCTTTGTCGTAGCTGCTTTACTGCAGAAAATGCAGAAGGCCTCGGCGGGACAGCTCGCTGTCAAGATAAGAGAGGACGCGGAAAAAGAAGCTGAGCATATTAAGCGCGAAGCTAAAGTTACTGCTAAAGGGGAAGTTCTCAAAATGCGTGAAGAGGTAGAAGATGAACTGCAACAGCGCCGCAAAGAGCAGCTGTCTGTAGAAAAACGCCTCTCTCAGCGCGAAGAAAATCTGGAAAGAAAAGCAGATGCCTTTGAAAAAAGGGAAGAGAACTTTTCCCGTAAGGAAAAAGAAATTGATTCCTTGCGTGACAGACTTTCGAATCGTGAACAGGAATTGCAGAAAAGCATTTCAAAACAGATTGATGAACTGGAAAGAATTGCACTTTTAGACCGTGAAAGCGCTAAGGAAATACTGCTTGAAAAATTAAAGAATGAAGTTAAGAATGAATCCGGGCTTTTAGTCCGTGATGTTCTTGAAGAAGCCAAGCAGAAGTCAGAAAAAGAAGCGCGTCGTATTTTGACGTATGCCATACAGCGTTATGCATCTGACTGTACATATGATCGAACTACGGCCACTATTCCTTTGCCGGGAGACGAAATGAAAGGTCGCATTATCGGCAGGGAAGGGCGTAATATACGGGCAATTGAGGCGGCTACAGGAGTTAATATACTTATTGACGATACACCTGAAGCTGTAGTTATCTCATGCTTTGACCCGGTCCGTAAAGAGGTTGCCAGACAGCTGATGGAACGCTTGATTGCTGATGGCAGGATTCATCCTACCCGTATCGAAGACCAGACCAAAAAAATCGCCAAGGAAGTTGAAGAGGAGATCTTCAGCACCGGCGAAGCTGCCGTTCTCGAAACCGGCATACAGGGAGTTTCTCCCCATATAATCAAGCTGCTCGGACGCTTGAAATACCGTTACAGTTTTTCTCAGAATGTGCTGCAGCATTCACTTGAAGCAGCGTACTTTATGGGTATAATTGCATCGGAACTCGGTCTTGATGAACAGAAAGCCAAAAGAATCGGGCTCTTTCATGATATTGGTAAAGCAGTTGATCATGAAGTTGAGGGGTCTCATGCCGCGATTGGTGCTGATATTCTGCGCAAGCACAATGAAGCCCAGGATGTTATCCATGCGGTTGCCGCTCATCATGAAGATGTTGATGCTGCCAGCATTTATGATATTCTTATAAATGCCTGTGATACTTTGAGTGCATCCCGTCCTGGAGCCCGTAGTGAAACTACTGAACTTTACCTGAAGCGGCTTGAGCAGCTTGAGGATATTGCTCACAGTTTCAACGGGGTTGAGTCCTGTTTTGCTTTACAGGCTGGGCGCGAGGTCAGGGTAGTCGTCAATCCGGTCAAAATCAAGGAAGGCGAAGCTCAGATACTGGCTAAGGATATATGTCAGAGAATTGAGAAAGAGATGAATTATCCTGGGCAGATCAAGGTGTCTATAATTCGTGAAACCAGATCAATTGATTATGCTAAGTAAGCTTCAGTGTAAAGCTGCTTGAATAAAAAAATCCTGCCAAATGATGGCAGGATTTTTTTTATTGTTTATAATTAAGCTTCAGCTTAAGGCATCAGCAGACGCTGAGCTTCGAGATCGCCGCTTTTAGCTGCTTTGGACAGCCAGAAAAGACCTTGTTTTTCATTGACGATTGTGCCTTTGCCTTCAAAGTAGCAGATGGCAAGTCGACGCATGGCTTTGGGATCTCCTTTTTCCGCTGCCTTCTTGAACCAGTAAAAAGATGCACCCTGATCTTTAGGAATAATTTTTCCGGTCTGGTAGTAGCAGGCTAGATTATACTGGGCATGAATGTTGCCCATTTTAGCGGCTTTGAAAAAGTATTTTACGCCGCGGTCAGGATCCTTGGGAACGCCGATTCCATTGATATGAAAAACACCCATTTTAAAAATAGCATAGGGATTTCCCTGTCTGGCAGCTTCAACATACCATTTAATGCCTTTTTTGATGTTTTCCTTGACAAACTTTCCGGCCATGTAATATTCACCCATTTTAACCTGTGCCATCGGTAATCCGGCTTCAGCAGCCTGTTTGAAGAGCTCAAAGGCTTTACGATCGTCAATTTTAGTACCTTTGCCTACTTGATAGCAATAACCAAGTTTTCCAATAGCTTCAATATCTCCTGAGGCCGCAGCTTTTTTTAGCCAGTAAAGCATTTTAGGATCATCTTTGGCAATGCCGATTCCGCCGAAATAACAGTCTGCGAGGCGGCGCATTGCCTGGCAGTCACCCTTGGAGGCTGCCTGCATAAAAAGCTTGAACGCGGTTTTCTTCTGTACTTCAGTTGGTTTTTCCTTTGGGTTTTCCAGAATAAAGACTCCCAGCTGGCGAATTGCAGGGATATACTTCTGCAAGGCCAGATTTTTCATCATCTTCATAGCTTTTGGGTAGTTGGAGTACAGGGCAGGGGTTTTTATGTTGCCACGTCGTATTGGGGGAATGCCTTCCGCATAGCACATGGCAAGGTTGTAGGTTGCAGCTTTCAACTTCTGGGTTGACGCTTTGCGGTACCATCGGAAAGCCAGATAACGGTTCTTGCTCATCCCGAGTCCGTATTCATAGCAGACACCGAGATTATATTCGGCCTCGCGGTTGCCTTTCAGGGCAGCCTTGCGAAACCAGTGGGCTGCAACCGGGTAATTCTGCGGCCGTTTCTGACCGTAAAAATACTGGTTACCAAGTTCGAGTTGAGCACTGACATCACCGCTCTTTGCCTTCAGGCGAAGCGGGTCGTTATCAACTTCATCTTCACCTCCGAAAGGTTCAAAGGCAAAACATGGCAGCAGCAGTGAAATTAACAGGCTCAGAAAAAGCAGTTTTTTGTATATTGCCAAATTATTTGACTCCATAGTTATTAATGTCTGAAAGCCGACTGAAGAGCCGGCTTTCAAAATATGACTTCAATTTGAAGAGGAAATTATTTTTTCAACTCTTCCACTTCAGCCTTCAGGTCCTCAACCTTTCTGGAAAGCTTTTCAAATTTTTTAGGGAGGGTGCGGCGATTCATATATTCACGTTGACTTTCGGCCGGTGTTCCCAGTGCAATAAAGCCTGCTGGCAGGCTTTTTACTACACCGGAAGTTCCGGCAACCTGTACGCCGTCGCCCAGTGTGATATGACCGTTAACTCCAGCTTGAGCCGCGATGATAACTCCGCGACCCAGTTTTGCGCTGCCGGCAATACCTGACTGACCAACCAGAATTGTGGATTCGCCTACTTCCACATTATGCGCCACCATGACCTGGTTGTCAATTTTAACATTTGACTTAATCCAGGTGCGGCCGAAGCGGGCGCGGTCAATTGTGGTATTTGCCCCGATTTCCACATCATCATCGATCTGGACAATACCGGTCTGAGGAACTTTTACCAGTCCCTGCGGCCCCGGAACAAATCCAAAACCGTCACCGCCAATAACCACTCCGGGGTGCAGAATCGCCTTGTGTCCGACAGTACAGCGATGCATGATAGTGACATTTGGCGAAATCTGGCATTGCGCTCCGATCTTTACTTCCTGGCCGACAAAGGAGCCTGCCCCGATTGAGGTGCCGGGGCCGATTTCAGCGTTTTCGTCAACAACCGCGTTTGCTCCAATGTAAACGCCATCGGCTATTTTAGCTGATTCAGCGACAACGGCTGAAGGGTGAATTCCCGGAGCATAGGTGACTGGTTCGGGTGCAAAAAAAGCGATTACTTTAGAAAAGCTGTAATCAACGTTTTCGCACAGTACAAAAGTGCGGTCTGCGTTGAGCTGTTTTTCCAGCTTTTTCTCAACCAGAATAATTCCGGCTGCAGAATCCGCCAACTGTTTCAGATAGCGCTTATTGCCGACAAATGAAGCCTGACTCGGAGAGGCTTCCATAAGTGAGGCGACGCCGGAAACAGCCAGCTCAGCATTACCAATTACACTACCATTTACTGCTTCAGCTATCTGTCCAGCTGTAATCTGTTTCATTATAACTCCCTGGTATTTTGCAGATTATCTGATTGTCGAATCGACATCTTTTGTTATATCGGGATTATCCTGTCCGCGATTTAAAGTTTTCAAAACTTCATCGGTAATATCATAGGATGGACTGCTGTACAGAACAGCCGGTATGGCATTCAGGGTTTTTCCGGTTTTATCCAAAACCAGTGTGTACCCTTTCAAAGCTGCACGGCGTTTGATTTCCTTCATGATTTCACCGATAATTTCCATGCGCTTTTTCTTTTCCAGTTTTTTGAACTGGCGCTGTTTTTCCATTACATACTGTTCGATTTCAGCCTTTTTCTGCTGCATGGCGCGGAATTTGCGCTGTGCTTCAAGGCGTTTCTTTTCGCGCTCTGAAGCTGACAGGGCGATGTTCTGGGAAGCGTCCCGCAGAATTTTGTACTCTTCTTCAAGTTTGTTGCCTGAATCAAGAAGTTTGCGGACAAAAGCCTTGTAGATTTCATCCTGCTGTTTTAACGTAGCATCAGCCAGTTTTTTCTTGTAGAAGTTTTCAAAGATTTTCTCCATGTCTACGGTAGCTATTTTGAGCTTCGGTGCCGCAAAAAGCGCTACTGAAGTAAACACCATTACAATAATTGAGAGTTTTTTCAGCATAAAATATCCCCGGTAAGGTTGAATTACTCGTCCTCTTTATTCATAACGACCTGCTGTCGTGCCAGCTCTACAATTTCCAATAATTTCTGATTACGTATTTTCATCGGCAGGGCGCTGAAAGCATCAAGCAAAATTTTTTCGTCACTGGAGAGATTAGCGTACTTCTCCAGTTGAGACTTGCCTGCCGGCTTATAACTGATAGCCCTCTGCTCATTTTCGTCGTTTGACTTGGGCAGGTAGGCCTGTATCAACGGGTAAAGTTTTTCCCAGGTATCCTGGCGTATGGATTGAGTTTTTCTACTCATATATTTGCTCAAAGTTTCAATATTAACGTTAGCCTGTTGAGAAAATTCCGATATTGAACCTATGGCATCTATGCAGTTCTGTAATGCTTTAATGATATCTTCGGTAATTTTCATTCTCAAAATCCCGTTCTGTTACTTCTGAATTTGTTAATATACAACGCTAATTCAATATAGCAACCAGCAATAATTAATCCTCCTCAAGCATTTTAAATATCTCAGCGAAACCGGCTGCCAGAGAGGCCTTATCCAGCTTTTTGATGACGTCTTCCGGTTCGCAGACATCCACTAGTCCCTCAGGAATGTAAGTTATAAATTCCGAGGGTATCTGCGGGCGGTCAAAGCCACGATGCATCCTGGAGCATGAACATGACATTATGAGTTTTTCCTTGGCTCTGGTCATTGCGACATAGAACAGCCGGAGCTCTTCGTCAATACTGCCTTCATGGACAGACCTTTCGTGTGGAAAAATATTTTTTTCCAAGGCTACCAGAAATACATAGGGGTATTCCAGCCCCTTGGCTGCGTGAACGGTAGTCAAAGTCACTCCGTTGCCGTCATCAGTGTCATCTTCGGTTTTGTCATTTTCCTGCAGCAGAGCATAGCTTTCGAGATATTCCACCAGCGTCGGCGGGGTTTCGCAGCCGCGCTCAAACTGCGCGATTGCATTTATAAATTCATCAATATTTTCCCGCCGTTTTAGAGAGTCATCAATATCTTTGTAAATTTTCTGCAATCCGTTTAAGTAGCCGACATCATTGAGGTATGAAGCAGCTTTACGTGCCAGTTCACCGGGTTCCTTAAAGGATTTTCTATAGCGTGACATACAGCTGTGCAGGTCGCCGGCAGCCTTTGCGGCTTTGCCGGAGAGCTCTGAAGTAAAATCCCGATGGCCGATAAGTTCGGAAAAAGGCAGCATGGCCGCTCCCTGGTATTTTTTTAAAAGCTCAACCGCTTTCTTGCCAAGTCCACGCGGCGGAATACTGAGGATACGCAGCAGACTCTGATCTTCTTTGGGATTTACCAGCAGTTTCAGGTAAGCTACAGCGTCTTTAATTTCCTTGCGCTGGAAAAACTCCTGACCTCCGACCATTTTATAGGGGATAGAGTTATTGCGCAAGCTGGCTTCCAGCTGGCGGGACAAGTGATTGGAACGATAAAGAACAGCAAAGTCACTGTAACTGTATTCCGGGTGTTCCTCAATTTCCTGGGCGATAAATTCAGCGATGAAATCTGACTCGGCTTCAGCACAAATTGCATTTACCAGCAGCAGATTACCGCCTTCTCCCATCCCAGACCACAAGTTCTTCCTGAAACGGTTTGAGTTCCTGGCTATGACTTCATTAGCTGCAGTCAGGATTTTGTTAGTCGAGCGGTAGTTCTGCTCCAGTTTAACTTCCGTGGTGTTTTTAAACATCCGCGGAAACTCGAGTATATTGCCGACATTGGCTCCACGCCAGCCGTAAATGCTCTGATCATCGTCACCTACAACACATAGATTGCAGTTTTTCCCAGCCAGCATCTTTATGATTTCAAACTGGGCGTCATTGGTATCCTGGTATTCGTCAACCAGCAGATACTGATATTTTTTCTGGTATTTTTTTAAAACTTCAGGATATTTATCAAACAGCTCATATACCAGCAGCAGCATATCATCAAAATCCAGCATATTCTGCATTTCAAGAGTATTCTGGTACTCGCGGTAAATCCTGGCCATTACCGCGTCATTGTTGCCCTCTGCTATGCTGGAGGCTTCATGCGGCAGCAGCAGTTTGTTTTTCATGCGTCCTATATATGAGCGCAGTGCCGGCAGCGGTACATTTTCCTTTGCATAACCTAGTGCGGCAGCAGCCTGCTTAAGCAAGCCGCTCTGGTCTGAATCATCAGCTATGGTGAAATTGGGCAGATAACCAAGATGCTTTATCTCTTTTCGCAGAATCCTGACACAGAATGAGTGAAAAGTTCCAAGAGTGACCCGTCTGGCCAGTTCCGGGGCCACCAGTTGCTCCAGGCGCTCTTCCATTTCCCGTGCTGCTTTATTGGTAAAAGTTAACCCCAGAATATGTCCGGGGTCTATACCCTCCTGCAGCATATAGGCTATTCGGAAAGTTATGACGCGGGTTTTGCCGGTTCCGGCCCCGGCCAGCACGAGCACCGGCCCTTTGATGGTTTTTACCGCTTCGGCCTGTTCTGGATTAAGTTGTTTCAGGATTTCTGCTGCGGTCATTTATACGACTTCCGTGGCTATGTCAAAATCGGTTCCAGCGGCAACTACAGCAGCCGCAGTCACCGGATGTTCAAACTCAGAAAACACTCCTTCTCTGATAGAGTAGGAACAGGCAGCTTGGGCAGTCAAAGCCTCAAACGCCGAATCTGCATTTTCATCCCGTGGCGTATTCTTTTCATAAGTGGAAAGATAATATGCTTTGCCTGGTTCAAGTTTAAACGCCCGGACCATAACCCCGTCTTTGCGGACAATTCCCAGCCAGGCCGTACTGCATTCCTGTTGAATTACGGCTGCAATCCGAGGAGTATCGTAGTCATCTTTTTCATAATCCATGGCAAGCAGGCTCAGAGTTAAGGCATCGCGCGGTGGCAACCCCATGGCTATCTTCTCCGCGATTGGGTCGGTGTGGGAGCCGTTGCTGACAATTGCGTATTTCCCAGCAGTTCGAACACAGTTATAGGCGATATACGGACTTTTTTTCAGGTCATCTTCAAAGCCTTCACGCGGCATTACTGAAACAGTTTCACCCTGTTTACGGGTTTCACGATTAGGAAAGGAGCGCGACGAAACTCGATACATGCCGACGGCTTTTCCGTTACTGTTCATGCCAACTGCTACAATTCTGCCTAAGTACATCCTGGATGCCTCCGTGTGCTGTTTTAAAACTTGTTGATCATCCTAATGAAAATGCAATTTTTAATGTTAAAAGCAAGTGTTGATATGATAAAAAAGGGAAATTATTACCGGCGCAAGTCAGTGCATCGGGCTTTGTTGTTCCAAATACTAAAATTTATTATATAACAAATCCTTGCTTTTTTTTGATAATCTGTTCGCAATTCTGTTTATATAAAGCTAAATTTCACATGTTTAGATAAATGAATTCCTGTTAGGATTCTAAAACTTCTCGAAGGTGATAAATCATGCATTTATATACGGAAGCCGTAAAATATCTTATGATATGCTCAATGCTTGCTGTGCTGGCGGCGGGATGTGCTTCTGTTGACGTGCCGGATATTCAGCCTCCGATGAAGAAGCAGGTCGAGGACCGGGTCATCTGCGGGAATGAAGAACAGGCGACTGCAAAGTCGATTGGGGATGTGCTTCCCGGGGTAAGGCCACTGCCGGTTGTTGTGAAGCCGGTTGAAAGCAAAAAAACGGTTTCAAAAAAAGTAGAGCCGCCGCCGGTGGTGCCATTCAAGCGTTATTTGAATGTAAACAGAATCCTGGAAGGCGGAAATTCCGGTTCGCTGTTTTTAACAAATGAAAATTTCATTGTAAGATGGAATATTTTCGGCCCTTTTTATTATTCAAGCAGTGACCTGCAATTGAACGGCACCAAATCTGTCCTGCATCGCGAATTTGTAAAAAATGAAAAGAGCCTGTCAGGCACTGAGGATGCCGATACCGGGTTGAAGTGGAGACTTGTCCGGTTTGATTCCAACGGCAGTCCCGGGCAAGTGGACCTGGCTAAAGTTTATAGAGGAAAAAACCAGTATGCTGCCGCTTATGCCGTGACCTATTTGTACTGCAATGAGCCGATGGATGATTTGATCCTGTATGCGGGAAGTTCGGGTTATATCAAGATCTGGATTAATCATCAGCTGGTGCATGCTTATGACCGTCAGCCCAGGGCTGGCAAATGGGATCAGGATGTAGTAAAAAACATCTCGCTTCGCAAAGGTTATAATCTGCTTGTGGTAAAATGTGTTTCTGTGGGTTCTAAATGGGACTTTTTTCTCAGGTTTTCCGACCGCAACGACAAGCCGCTGAAATTTGTTCCTCAGAATTGAATCAGCAGCGGCTCTTGTAAACTGCTTTTTTTATCCTTATAGTATAGGTAAATGAGGATTCAACATTATTATTGTGGGGGAGCCCTATGCTTACTATCCGCAGAATAAAAAAAATCGGCAGTGCCTACAGGAACCTGCACCGCTACGAACAGATACTGCATGTATTGTTTAAATTCGGCTTTGGCGGAATGATTGAGACTCTCAAGCTGGATAACTACTTTGAATTTGGCCTCCGCATGTTCACCAAAAAACAGGTCAAATTAACTTCACATACAATGCCCGAGCGGGTCAGGCTGGCTTTTGAGGAGCTTGGCCCCACTTTTATTAAGCTTGGGCAGATTCTTTCCACACGCCCTGACTTGATTCCAATGGATTATGTAGATGAACTCTCAAAACTTCAGGACTCAGCGCCGCAGTTTTCTTATGAGGATGTTGAGGCCACTATCAAATCTGAATTTGGTAAAGAGGTAAAAGAGCTCTTCAAATCATTCAATAAAGAACCGATCGCGGCGGCCTCGATAGGGCAGGCGCACCGTGCTGTTACCAGAGACGGGCAGAATGTCGTGGTTAAGGTGCAGCGGCCTGGAATCAAGAAAATAATTGAGATAGACCTTGAGATTATGAATCACCTTGCTCAGATAATGGAGCATCACATCAAGGAATTTGCCCTGCAGAAACCAACTGCGATTGTTGAAGAGTTTGCCCGTTCTATTGCCAAGGAGCTTAACTATGTGATAGAGGCATCGCATTGCCGGCGCTTTGTGGAAAATATGCGGGATAATGAGTATATTTATGTGCCTGAAATACTGGATGACTACAGTACTCATAAGGTGCTGACCATGGAGCTGGTCGAAGGTGAAAGAGCTTCCGATATAATAAAGAATCCAGAGTTACGGAAAAAGTTTGATCTGAAGCTGGTGGCGTCCAAGGGGACGGATTCGGTGCTGGAGCAGATTTTCATGCACGGCTTTTTTCATGCTGATCCTCATCCCGGGAATGTAATCTTAAAGGACAATAATATCATTGTCTTTATTGATTTTGGAATGATGGGGCGGGTTTCTACTCAGGAACGGCATGATTTTGTCCGGATGCTGAGAAATATACTGCGTGGCGATGAGCACCGCATCGCTTTGGCCCTGATGAAATTGACGACTTATGAGCATGAGCCTGATATTGTCAGGCTGCAGCGGGATATTTGTGACATTATTGACGAAAACCTTTACCTGCCGGTAAAAAAGATAGAGCTCGCAAAAATTCTTGAGCAGCTGATGCGTATTCTGAATGAGCATGAGCTTACACTGAAGCCCAACTTGTATATGATGTTGAAGTCGCTGATTACTATTGAAAGGCTGGCACATGAATTTGATCAGGAACTGGAAATATTTGATCACTTGCGTCCTTTCATTCTGAAGCTGCGGTTACGGAGTCTTCATCCCAAATACATGTTTTCAAATATGATGGAGCCGGCCGAGGATTTCTTTACCGCTCTTGGGGATATTCCGCTGAGTTTGCAGACGGTGCTTGAGAAGGTAAAGGAAGGCAAAATGCAGATAGAGTTTGAGCACAAAAATCTGGATGAATTTTATGATACGCTTGAAGACGTCAGTCATCAGGTATCATATGCCATTGTACTGGCGTCACTCGTGATTGGTTCTTCTTTAATTGTCCATGCCAAGGTTCCACCGGTATGGCATGAGATCCCGGTTATAGGAATAATAGGGTACGTGATGTCTGGCCTGATTGCGATCAGGATACTGATTTTTCAGAAGCACCACAAAAAAAGATAAGGCTGTTAAATCGGGCATTGCCCTGCGGTATTCGTGCTTTCCGACAGCAAAACGGTGGATTCTCAACGCGACTTGCCGTTAAATCCGGTAAATCTATGAAAAATCCCGAAAAAAAACTCTTTTTGCATTTGCAATAATCAGAGCAACCGCTAATATAAAGGCCTGTTTCAACAACACTAATCACCCTAAGCTCGGGTGGCGGAATTGGCAGACGCGCATGGTTGAGGGCCATGTGGAGAGATCCGTGGGGGTTCGAGTCCCCCCCCGAGCACCATTTTTTTTTGGTCTTTTTTTTTGGTGTGGTATTTGAAAGAGTAATGCATAAGTGTATAGTTAGAACTTGTATTTGCCTACGCTGTGAGGTGTTTGCAGAATTACAGGCGCCCACATAGCTCAGTCGGTAGAGCACTTCCTTGGTAAGGAAGAGGTCACCGGTTCAAGTCCGGTTGTGGGCTCCAGTTTATATAAAAATTTTTTGAATAATAAACCATAAAAAAACTCTAAAGGTTAATGCCAGGAGGACAAAAAGATGGCTAAAGAAAAATTCGAAAGAACGAAGCCGCACGTTAATATTGGTACTGTCGGCCATGTTGACCATGGTAAAACTACTTTGACTGCTGCTATCACTATGGTTCTCAATAAGAAGTATGGTAGTGGTGAGATCAAGAACTACGACGAAATTGATAACGCTCCTGAAGAGCGCGAACGTGGTATCACTATCAACACTGCACACGTTGAATACGAAACTGATAAACGCCATTATGCGCATGTAGACTGTCCGGGTCACGCTGACTATGTTAAAAACATGATCACCGGTGCCGCTCAGATGGACGGAGCTATTCTGGTTATTGCAGCGACTGATGGTCCGATGGCTCAGACTCGTGAGCACGTTCTGCTGGCGCGTCAGGTTGGTGTTCCGGCTATCGTTGTTTACTTGAACAAGACTGATCAGCTTGATGACGAAGAACTGCTCGAGCTTGTTGAAATGGAAGTTCGTGAGCTTCTCAGCGAGTATGATTTCCCAGGCGATGATATTCCGGTTATTAAAGGTTCTGCTCTGAAGGCTGTTGAAGCCGGCGGCGATCCTGAAAATGCTGACTGTGCAAGTATTCTGGAGCTGATGGAAGCTGTAGATGAATACATCCCTGAACCGGCGCGTGATATTGATCAGCCGTTCCTGATGCCGATTGAGGACGTTTTCTCAATTGAAGGTCGTGGTACAGTTGTTACAGGTCGTGTTGAGCGCGGTATCATCAAAGTTGGTGAAGAAGTTGCGATTGTTGGTATTAAACCTACTACAAAAACAACTGTTACTGGTGTTGAAATGTTCCGCAAAATGCTCGATGAAGGTCGTGCTGGTGACAATGTTGGTTGTCTGCTTCGCGGTACTAAAAAGGATGAAGTTGAGCGCGGTCAGGTTCTGGCTAAGCCCGGTACTATCACTCCTCACACTAAATTCACCGCTGAAATTTACGTATTGAGCAAAGATGAAGGCGGCCGTCATACTCCGTTCTTCACAAACTATCGCCCGCAGTTCTACTTCCGTACAACTGACATTACCGGTATCATTAACCTTCCTGAAGGTGTCGAAATGGTAATGCCCGGCGATAATACCACTATCAATGTTGAGCTGATCAACCCGATCGCTATGGATAGAGGTCTTCGTTTCGCGATTCGCGAAGGCGGCCGTACTGTAGCTTCCGGTCGTGTTGCTGACATCATCGAATAGTCAGGTATTTTGATTTGATCAATTATCCCGAACAGTTCAGAAAGAGCCGTTCGGGATAATTATCTAAGATAAGAGGTTTAAAATGCCACGTGAAATAGTTATTCTGGAATGCACAGAGTGCAAACGCAGAAATTACACTACAAAAAAAGAAAAACGCAATACTCCTGGGCGCCTGGAATTCAGCAAGTATTGTAAGTTTGAGCGTAAGCATACATTGCATAAAGAACGCTCAAAATAAGTTATATTCGTATTTTCGCGCAGGAGTGTAGCTCAGTTGGCTAGAGCAGCGGTCTCCAAAACCGCAGGTCGTGAGTTCGAGCCTCACCGCTCCTGCCATTTCACAATATAGATTTAAAAAAATTAAGGCAGATACAGATGGACAACGGAGTGATGGCAAAAGTTAGACGTTTCCTTTTAGACACTGTGGCCGAGCTTGGCAAATGCACATGGCCTGGAAAGTCTGAACTGTTTGAATCAACTATTCTGGTTATTGTAAGTATTGTTGCTCTGGTTGCCTTTACTGCCGTAGCTGATCAGGTCAGCAGGTGGTTTGTTCAATTTATTACCGGAACACTTTAATAAATTTTAGAGGAATTCGAGCATGCAGGAAGACAACAAGGGTAATTGGTTCGTAGTTCACACTCTTTCCGGGCAGGAAAACCGGGTGAGGGATTCTATCCAGCGTCAGCTCGATCTTGAGGATAATGATGTTCCGGTTTATGAAGTCTACATCCCAACGGAGAAGGTTTCTGAAGTCCGTCAGGGGAAAAAAACTACTACAACAAGGAAATTCTTTCCCGGGTATATCCTGGTTCGCATGGACCTTTATGAGCCGGGAACTACAAATATAGATGAAAAAGCCTGGTATTTCATTAGAAATGTTCAGGGTGTAATAGGATTTATCGGCGGTGGAAATAATCCTGTGCCTTTATCTGCGTCTGAAGTTGATGAACTTTTCCATCAGACCAAGGAAGAGCAGCAGGTCAGACCGAAGATTATGTTTGATGTCGGTGAAACTGTCCGTATTAAAGATGGTGCCTTTGAAAACTTTGAGGGCGTTATTGAAGAAATTGATAATGAACGCGGCAAACTCAAGCTCATGGTTTCGATTTTTGGCCGCTCAACACCAGTAGAATTGGAGTTCTGGCAGGTTGAACGCGAAGTTTAAGCGTTCAGTACTCAAGTATATAGTAATACAGTGCGAATGTGGAAGGAAACCTGTCATTTCAAACCACGACGTGCTGAATGGAGATCATTATGGCAAAGAAAGTTACTGGAGAAATCCGTTTGCAGATCCCTGCAGGTGCCGCTAATCCAGCTCCACCAGTTGGTCCGGCGCTTGGTCAGGCGGGTGTTAACATTATGGATTTCTGTAAACAGTTCAATGCTGCCACTCAAGCTCAGAGTGGAATGATCATTCCGGTGGTCATAACTGTTTATCAGGATCGCTCTTTTACCTTTATCTGCAAGTCGCCTCCGGCTGCAGTACTGATCAAGAAAGCTGCGCAGCTTGCTTCCGGCGCAAACAGCCCGGGCAGAGAAACTGCCGGCAGCATCACTATTGATCAGATCAAGGAAATTGTAGAGATCAAGAAAAACGACCTGAACGCCCGGGATGAAGATGCGGCAATCAAGATTATTGCCGGAACTGCCCGCAGTATGGGTATTGAGGTGTCTGATGCATAGAAGTAAACTTTACTCATCACAGATGCAGTGCTTCAGTCGCCAGCAGAATTACAGTGTTACAGAAGCTATTGAAATCATCAAAAAAATGCCGCACATCAAGTTTGACGAAACCGTTGATGTTGCTTTTAAGCTCGGTATCGACCCGAGAAAGTCAGACCAGAATGTTCGTGGCGCCTGTCCTCTGCCAAAGGGTACCGGTAAAAAGATTTCAGTATGTGTCATCGCTTCCGGCCCTCAGGCTGACGAAGCCAAGGCTTCCGGTGCTGATTTTGTTGGTTTTGAAGACCTTATTGAAAAGATCAAAGGCGGCTGGCTCGACTTTGATATACTGATTGCAACTCCTGATGCAATGAAACAGGTACGGCCGCTTGGTCGTGTGCTTGGTCCTCGCGGCTTGATGCCGAACCCGAAGACCGGTACCGTTACTAACGACATTGCTGCTGCCGTCAATGAGGCAAAAGCCGGTCGTGTTGAGTTCCGTGCTGACCGTGGCGCCTGTGTTCATGTTCCGCTGGGCAAACTGTCATTTGCAAACGAAGACCTGCTCGAAAACTTCGATGCAGTCTTTGATGCACTGCAGAAAGCCAAGCCGGCAACAGCCAAGGGTACATATTTTGTCAGCTGTACGCTGTCTTCTACAATGAGTCCCGGTGTCAAAGTTGACGTCAAAGAAATAGTGAGGCAGAAATTATGAGAAGCGAGAAAACCCATCTGGTGAATTATATCGGGGGCTTGCTCAAGGACTCTGATTATGTCTACTTTGTGTCTTACAAGGGACTTGATGTCAAGCAGTTTTCCGATTTCAGAAGTCAGCTTGCTGATAAAGAAGCTCAGTGTCATGTCCTGAAAAACCGCCTGATCAAGAAAGCGGCGGAACTTTTCGAGATTGAAGACCTGGCCAGCTTTGAGTTGAAAGACACTACAGCTCTGATCAGCGGTTCTGGCGATCCCGGCGCTGTAGCTAAAGTTATTAAAGATTTTGGCAAAGAACATGAAGCGGTTGCGGCCAAGGGCGGTTACTTCGAAGGTGCTGTTCTCAGTGAACAGGATGTTTGCGAAATCGCGGCTCTGCCGGCCAAGGAAGTTCTTCAGGCACAGTTGCTTGGTGTGCTCCAGGCTCCTGCAAGAGACTTTGTCAGCGTGCTTAATGCCAAAGCTGCTACTATACTCAATGTGCTGAATGCATATAAAGATAAAATTGAAAATAATTAAAATAAACCAATAACAGAATAACAGGAGGCATTTAATCATGTCTGAAGAAACCAAAGTTGAAGTTTCAGAAGAAATGGACAAATTCATTTCTTATGTTGAGAACATGACTGTTCTCGAACTCTCCAAGCTGGTTAAGGCTCTGGAAGATCGTCTCGGTGTCAGCGCTGCTGCTCCGGTTGCTGTAGCTGCTGCTCCAGCCGCTGGTGGCGAAGCCGCTGCTGCTGCTGAAAAAACTGAATTCGACGTAATTCTCACCAGCTTCGGTGAAAAGAAAGTTGGTGTTATCAAAGAAGTTAGAGGTATTACAGGCCTCGGACTTAAAGAAGCTAAAGATCTGGTAGAAGGTGCTCCGAAAGCCGTCAAAGAAGGCGTGTCTAAGGAAGAAGCCGAGCAGATCAAAGAAAAGCTTGAAGGCGCTGGTGCATCTGTTGAGGTTAAATAACCTCTAGGGTGCAGCCTATAACGGCGGGAATTTACGCTGTATTTTCCTGCCGTTCTTTTTGCGTTTATACGCTTTGCCTCTTTTGAGGGTTGTGTAGGTGCGGGGAATTAACGTTCTCCTAATATTTTTTGTCGGTAATATCTGGAATGGTGGGCTATGACAGATCGTATCAATTTTGGTAAATTGCAGGAAGTTCTGGACGTTCCGGACCTGATTGGTGTTCAGATTAATTCCTATGAAGACTTCCTTCAAAAAACAGTTCCTGCCGCTATGCGGAAGGATCAAGGCCTGCAAGAAGTATTTAATGAAATCTTCCCGATTGAGAGTTTCGATAAGCAGCTCGTAATCGAATTTGTTGAATATTCTCTTGGTGAGCCCAAATATAATGTGGTTGATTGTATCAAAGACGGGAATACTTACAGTGCTCCGTTGTATGTTGATTTTCTGCTGAAGAACAACGGTACTGAGATCCCCGAACGTGTATACCTCGGAGAAATTCCGGTGATGACTGATCATGGAACTTTTGTCATCAACGGTGCTGAAAGGGTGATAATCAGTCAGCTGCATCGCTCTCCTGGTATTTGTTTTGAAAAAGAAAAGCATTCCAGCGGCCGTACTCTGTACTCGTACAGGATTATTCCGGACCGCGGGTCCTGGATGGAAGTCCAGTTTGACATTAACGATTATATTTACATTTATCTCGACCGTCGCCGTCGTCGTCGTAAATTCCTCATCACTACTTTCCTGCGGGCGATCGGTTATGAGACAAACAAAGATATTCTCAGTAAAGTTTATGAAGTCAAGTCACATACAGTCAGCTCGCTGCTGAAGTCTAAAGACTTGTCTGTTTATTATACTGTAGATGATATCATCAATGAAGATGATATTGTTATTCTTGAAGAGCTTGTTCAGATGAATGAGACTCACCTTAAGGAGCTGCAGGATTCCGGCATCAAACGGGTTGAACTTGCCATGATAGAAGAAGGTGACAAGTACCTGATTGACTGTCTGAGACGTGATCCGGCCAGGAATTCTGAAGAGGCGCTTAAGGAAATTTATCGCAGAATGCGTCCCGGTGATCCGCCGAACGTTAACAATGCGAAACAACTTATTAAACGTTTGTTTTTTGATATTAAGCGCTATGACCTGGGAGCTGTGGGCAGACATAAGATTAATGAAAGACTCGGCTTAGAGCTGGAGATGTCTGAACGTACTCTGACTCCTGAGGATCTCATGGCTGCAACCATGCAGTTGATTCACTTGCGTCATACCGGTGGTCAGGTTGATGATATCGATCACCTTGGCAGTCGTCGAGTTCGCACTGTTGGTGAACTTATGCAGAATCACTGCAGGGTCGGCCTGCTGCGTACAGAGCGCTTGATTCGCGAGCGGATGACATTAATAAATGCTGAAGAAGCTAATATTACTCCTGGCAAGCTGGTTAATCCAAAAGCTTTTGCCGGTGTAGTGCGCGACTTTTTCGCCAGGAATCAGCTTTCCCAGTTCATGGATCAGACAAATCCTCTCAGCGAGCTTACCAGTAAGCGCCGTTTGAGCGCGCTTGGTCCTGGTGGGTTGAGCCGAGACCGTGCTGGATTTGAAGTACGTGACGTACACTCATCGCACTACGGTCGTATTTGCCCGATCGAGACTCCTGAAGGACCGAATATCGGTTTGATTTCTTCAATGTCTCTTTATTCGCAGATCAACAACTTTGGTTTCCTGGAAACTCCTTATAGAAAAGTTATTGATGGTAAAGTATCTGACCAGATTGACTATCTTTCAGCTGACCGTGAAGAACAGTATGTGATAGCACAGGCAAATGCTCCGATTGATGAGGCTGGCGAATTCACCAAGCCTATGGTTATGGCTCGCTATAAAGGTGAGTCTGAAGAACATCCACGTGATGAAGTTCAGTACATGGATGTATCTCCGAAGCAGCTGGTAAGTGCTGCTGCCGGCATTATTCCATTCCTGGAGCATGACGATGCAAACCGGGCACTCATGGGCTCAAACATGCAGCGTCAGGCCGTGCCTTTGCTCAAAACTGAGGAACCGCTGGTCGGTACTGGTCTTGAAAGCAGAATCGCCCGTGATTCACGTGCAGTTCTCTGCGCTAAAAAAGACGGTATCGTAGCTGAAGTCTCATCTGATACAGTTGTGGTTACAAATGACGGTAACCCGTTGAGTGAAGCCAACGAAGGTATCAAATACGAACTGATTAAATATATGCGCAGTAATAATGGAACCTGCGTTAATCAGCGTCCCAGCGTACAGCAGGGTCAGGTTATCAAAGCCGGCGATGTTATCGCAGATGGTGCCGCTACCAATGATGGCGAACTTGCTCTTGGTAAAAACGTGCTGGTTGCTTTTATGCCCTGGTGCGGTTACAACTTTGAGGATGCGATTGTTGTCAGTGAGCGTCTGGTTAAAGAAGATGTTTATACCAGCATTCACATTGATGAGTTTGAAATCATTTCTCGTGAAACCAAACTTGGTCCTGAAGAAATCACCCGTGACATTCCGAATGTCAGCGAGGAGGCTTTGCGCAATCTCGGTCCAGACGGTGTTGTCTCACTTGGGGCCGAAGTAAAGCCCGGTGATATTCTCGTTGGTAAAATTACGCCTAAAAGTGAAACCGAGCTTGCTCCTGAAGAGCGCCTGCTGCGTGCCATTTTCGGTGAAAAAGCTGCGGACGTTAAAGATTCAAGTCTGATAGTCAGCAGCGGCAAGGGCGGTATCGTCATGGATGTGCGTTACGAGTATGCACAGGATCCGAATCAGCAGACTTTGACAAAATCTGAACTGAGACGTCAGATTAAGCAGGTCAAAGATAATTATAAACAGGTTCATTCTGAACTGGTTGAGGAACTTGCAGAGCGTCTTGCCGACCTTATGCTTGGTCAGAAACTGCCGCACCCGATTTACGATGCGTCATCAAGCAAGGAAAATGCAATTCTTATCAGCTCAAATCGCAAAGTTACCCGCAGTTCAATTCTGAAACTGGCTAACAAGCCAAGCGACTGGCGCATGGAAGAGTGTCAGCTTAAAAACTCTATTAATGAAGTGATAGAGGTTTTCCTGCCGCGCTTCAAGGATAACGAGAATAATCGTGATGAAAATATTGCCACTCTCGAGGGTGGTGAATCGGTAGATCCTGGCGTCATTAAACGTGTCAAGGTTTATGTTGCGTGTAAGCGTAAACTGCAGGTTGGTGACAAGATGGCCGGTCGTCACGGGAATAAAGGTATTGTAGCAAAAATTGTGCCGATGGAAGACATGCCATTCCTTGAGGATGGAACTCCTGTTGACATTGTGCTCAATCCGCTTGGTGTACCTTCTCGTATGAATGTTGGTCAGGTGCTGGAAACTCACCTGGGCTGGGCTGCCAGAATGCTGGGCATCAAGGTGGCTACTCCGGTTTTCGATGGTATCGATGAAAAAGCTATTATCGATCTCATGGAAAAGGGCAACGCCGAGGTTGAGAAGACAGCCGGTGAAAATTTCCACTGGGGCTTCAAGAGACTTGAAGACAACTCGTTGAAATATGATGGAAAGACTGATCTCTATGACGGACGCACTGGTGACCTGTTCAACCAGCGGGTCATGGTTGGTCAGATCTATATGCTTAAGCTTGATCACCTTGTTGCAAACAAGATTCACGCCCGTGCGGTTGGTCCTTACTCGCTGGTAACCCAGCAGCCGCTTGGCGGTAAGGCGCAGCATGGCGGACAGCGTTTCGGTGAAATGGAAGTGTGGGCACTTGAAGCTTACGGTGCTGCGTGTGCGCTTCAGGAAATGCTGACGGTCAAGAGTGACGACGTTTCCGGTCGTGCGAGAATTTATGAGTCTGTCGTCAAGGGACAGAATGTCCTTGATGCCGGCCGTCCGGAGTCGTTCAACGTACTTCTCAAAGAAATGCAAAGTCTTGGTCTTGACATTCGCACTGTCAAACAGGCTCCCGAACAAAAATAACCTGGAGGGATGAGCATTGATTGATAACACATATGCTTACAGAGAACTTCTTGGGAAGTCTTCATCAACTTCTTTCGGAGCGGTATCGATTAACGTTGCTTCTCCGGACGTGATCCGCTCCTGGAGTTTTGGTGAGGTAAAAAACCCCGAGACTATCAATTATCGTAGCTTTAAGCCCGAAAAGGGCGGTCTGTTCTGTGAAAAGATTTTCGGGCCGACTCGTGACTGGGAGTGTAACTGCGGTAAATATAAACGTGTAAAACACAAAGGTATTATTTGTGACCGGTGTGGTGTTGAAGTTACACAGTCAAAAGTTCGTCGTGACCGCATGGGTCACATCGAGCTGGCTGTACCGGTATCACATATCTGGTTTTTTAAATGTATGCCAAGTCGTATCGGTCTGATGATCGATATGACTGCCAAGTCGCTTGAGCGAGTAGTTTATTATGAAGACTGGGTAATTACTGACCCGGGCGATACTCCGCTTGAAGTCGGGCAGACCATGAGTGAGCTTGAATATCGTCAGGCGCGTGAAGACTATGGTGATGCTTTCGCTGCGGACATGGGGGCTCCGGCTGTTAAAACCCTGCTGGAGCAGATTGACCTGCCTGTACTCCGTGACGAGCTTGAACTGGCGCTTGAAGGCACGAAAAACAAAGCTATCCGCAAGAAGCTCGCTAAGCGTTTGCGTCTGGTTGAAGGCTTTATCGGCAGTAATTCCCGTCCTGAATGGATGATTTTGACTGTGCTGCCGGTGATTCCTCCGGATCTGCGTCCGCTGGTACCGCTGGAAGGCGGCCGTTTTGCGACTTCGGATTTGAATGATTTATATCGCCGTGTCATCAACCGTAACAACCGCTTGAAAAACCTGCTGCAGCTGCGCACTCCGGAAGTAATTATCCGTAATGAGAAACGTATGCTTCAGGAAGCTGTTGATGCCCTTATGGACAACGGCCGTCATGGCCGCGCCGTTACCGGTGCCGGAAATCGTCCGCTGAAATCCTTGAGTGACATGCTGAAGGGTAAACAGGGGCGTTTCCGCCAGAACCTGCTGGGTAAACGTGTTGATTACTCCGGTCGTTCGGTTATTGTTGTAGGTCCCGAGTTGAAACTGTGGCAGTGCGGTCTTCCCAAGAAGATGGCGCTTATCCTGTTTGAACCTTTCATCATTCGTCACTTGAAGGGACGCGGCTACGCTCATACCGTACGCGGTGCCAAGAAGATGATAGAACGCGGTGAAACGGTTGTGTGGGATATTCTGGAAGAGGTTACCAAAGGTCATCCGGTCATGCTGAACCGTGCACCGACGCTGCACAGGCTCAGTATTCAGGCATTTGACCCGGTACTTATTGAAGGTTCAGCCATACGTATTCATCCGCTGGTTTGTACTGCTTACAACGCGGACTTCGACGGTGACCAGATGGCGGTGCATGTACCGCTGTCAAATGAAGCTCAAATGGAAACCAAGCTGTTGATGCTGGCTCCGAATAATATATTCTCGCCTGCACATGGCAAGCCGATTACTACTCCTACTCAGGATATAACACTCGGTTCATATTTCCTGACCTTCCCGCCGAAGAATAAGGATAAAGCAAAGTTCTATAAAGACTATTTTGAAGTACTTTATGCATTGGATTGTGATTTTATCCATATCCATGACGCGGTAAAGATTCCTAACCCGAACTTCGGAACTGATACTATTTACGGAAACAAGGAGGAAAAGTTTCTGCTGACTACTCCGGGCCGTTGTATCTTTAATGAGATCTGGGATGATCAGCTTGGCTTCTTCAATGAAGTTGCTAAAAAGAAGCAACTGGGTCTGCTGGTCAGTGATTCATACAAGATTGCGGGACACCAGCGAACTGTTAAACTGCTGGATGATCTCAAAGATCTGGGTTACAAGTGGGCTACTCTTGCTGGTTTCTCTATCTCTATTACGGACTTGAATGTGCCGGAGATGAAGGAATCGCATATAGATGCGGCCCGTGGTCAGATTGATAAAGTGATGACCCAGTATAATACCGGTGTTCTGACTGAAGGTGAGCGTCATAACAAAGTTATTGATATCTGGACCCAGACTAGTAACAGTGTTGCTAATGAACTGTTCAATACTCTGGAAGCAGCTTCCCGTCGTGGTGAAATCAACCCGGTCTATGCGATGCTTGATTCTGGTGCCCGTGGTAGCCGCGACCAGATTCGTCAGCTTGCTGGAATGCGCGGGTTGATGGCCAAGCCGTCCGGGGATATCATTGAACGTCCGATTATCTCAAACTTCCGTGAAGGTCTGACGGTTCTTGAGTACTTTATCAGTACGCATGGTGCCCGTAAAGGTCTGGCGGATACGGCGCTCAAGACTGCGGACTCCGGTTATATGACCCGTAAACTGGTTGATGTTGCTCAGGACATCATCTGCCGCGAAGACGACTGTGGAACTGTCAAGGGCGTCTGGGCCTCGGCAATTGTAGAGGGTGATGAAGTAATCCTGCCGCTGCGTGACCGGGTTATCGGTCGTTTCAGTGCGATGGATATAAAAGACCCAGCATTTGATGACGGTCGTTTGATTATCAGTGCTAATGAAGAGTTTACAATTGACTCTGCTGCTCTGGTTGAAAAACGCGGTATCCAGAAAGTCCTGATCCGTTCCAACCTTACTTGTGAAACACCTCACGGCGTGTGTATCAAATGCTATGGCCGAAATCTTGCCTCTGACCGCTTGGCGAAGAACGGCGACGCACTTGGTATTATTGCCGCTCAATCTATTGGTGAACCTGGTACTCAGCTGACTATGAGAACATTCCATATCGGTGGTACCGCTTCATCCGCTTACAAACAGCCGGTTATTGCCGCGCGTAATGCCGGTACTATTAAACTGGTAAATGTTCGTACTGTTAACAACCAGAAAGGCGAGACCGTTGTTGTAAATAAGAATGGTTACATCGTTATTTATGACGAGAAAGCCGCCAAGGAAGCTGAAACCAGAGCTCGCAGCAAAGCTGAAGCTGAGGCGGCTGCTATTGGTTCTTTCTACAACAAGGATTATGACTACTGGTCAGATGCACTGCGTGAAGCAGAGCTTGACCGCTATGAACTGGAAGCTGGTGCTGTTCTTTCAAAGGTAGACGGTGAAAAGGTAAGGGCCAATGAAAAGTTTGTTCACTGGGACCCGTATCATGTGCCGATTATTGCGGAAGAGGACGGTATTGTAGAGCTCCACGACCTGGTTGAAGGGGTTACGCTGAATCGTTCAAAGCGTGGCGGTACTGAAGAAATCACTGTTATGGAGCACCGTGAGGATTTGCATCCGCAGATTGTTCTGTGCGATAAGAACGGTGAATTCCTGGCGAACTATCCGCTTCCGGCTGGAGCGTTCCTCATGGCCAGAGAAGGTGAAAAGATCGTTCCTGGTATCGTGCTTGCCCGTGTGCCTCGGCAGACGGCTAAGAATAAGGATATTACCGGTGGTCTGCCGCGTATTGCCGAGTTGTTTGAAGCCCGTATTCCAAAGGATATTGCCGAAATCGCTCGTATTGACGGTATTGTTGAAGTTGACAAAATGGCTCGTGGCCGTCGTCAGCTGGTCATTCGTGACCCCGAAACCGGCATAACTGAAGAGCACAACAACATCCCGGCCAATAAGCACCTGACAGTGAGCAAAGGTGACTTTGTGAACAAAGGACAGAAGCTTACTGAAGGTTCGGTTGTTCCACATGCACTGCTTGAAGTTTGCGGCGCGCATGAGCTGCAGCGCTACCTGGTTGATGAGATCCAGCTGGTATATAGAGCGCAGGGTGTGGAAATTAATGACAAGCATATTGAAATCATTATCCGTCAGATGATGCAGAAGGTCAGAATTACTGACCAAGGCAGTACAATGTATCTGCCTGGTGAACAGATTGACCGCGTTGAGTTCGAAAAAGAGAACATGCGTGTTGTGTCCAAAGGCGGAAAACCCGGTGAAGCTGAACCTATCCTGCTGGGTATTACCAAGGCTTCTCTTGAAACCGAGAGCTTTATCTCTGCGGCATCATTCCAGGATACGACCCGTATTCTGACTGAGGCTGCTACTTATGGCAAAATAGATGCGCTTTCCGGATTCAAAGAGAATGTCATTACCGGTCACCTGATTCCTGCCGGAACAGGAACTGCGGCAATGCAGGGGCTGCGTCTGCAGTATCTCGGTGAGGAAATAGTGCCGGAAATGCCTGAATTAATAGCTGAGGATGAATCACAGGAAGTGGCGGAAGAAAATTCTGTATAACCCTGTGAAAATTATTCAAAAGGCTGGTTTTTGTTACTTTTTGTAGGTTTTTTGCGAAAAAGAGGAAAAACATATTTGCAAACTACCAAACACAAAGTAACTTAACTGGCCTTTGAAGTGTAATCTAAGAACATAATTATATAATTTGCAGGTAATGAGATGCCAACAATCAATCAGTTAGTCCGTAAAGGACGGCAGAGAAAAGTACAAAAGAGCAAATCCCGTGCTCTTAGCGCATGTCCGCAGAGACGCGGCGTCTGTCTTCAGGTGACTACCAGGACCCCGAAGAAGCCGAACTCCGCTTTGCGCAAAATTGCCAGAGTGCGCCTGACTAATGGTCAGGAAGTGACTGCCTATATTGGCGGTGAAGGGCACAACCTTCAAGAGCACTCTGTTGTTCTCGTAAAAGGCGGTCGTGTCCGCGACTTGCCGGGTGTACGCTATCACGTGGTGCGTGGAGCATTAGACAGTCTTGGTGTGGATGACCGAAAGCAAGGCCGCTCCAAGTACGGACAGAAACGTCCGAAGTAATATTACTACTGAACTAGTAATTCAGTTCAACTGTCGACATCAACGGGTGCCGGCAGTTTTATTTGTTGATGAAGAGTTTATTTAAAGGGCAGCTTAATGAGAAGACGCAGACCTGAAAAAAGACAGATGACACCGGATGTCAAGTATAACAGTGAGCTGGTCTCACGTTTGATCAATACTATTATGTGCAAGGGCAAGAAGTCCACTGCGCAGAGTATTGTATACGGGGCATTTGACGTCATTAAGAAACAGAAGCCTGAAATGGATGCGCTTGAAGTTTTCCTGCAGGCTCTCGAGAATGTAAAACCTAAACTGGAAGTTAAGAGCCGTCGTGTTGGTGGTGCTACCTATCAGGTTCCGATAGAAGTAAGTGCCGAACGTCAGGTTGCTCTGGCAATGCGCTGGATCACAGGATACTCCCGTGCCAAAAAGGGTAAATCCATGGTTGACGCACTTGCTGGCGAACTGCTTGATGCCTTCGAAAACACTGGCGCCTCTATCAAAAAGAAAGAAGACACTTTTAAAATGGCGCAGGCTAATAAGGCTTTCGCTCATTACAGGTGGTAAAGGCATAATATGGCAGTGATCGCAGACAGAGAATATAAGGAAGCTCCAGGACGTCATGTTCAACTGGAGAAAGTGCGCAATATCGGTATTATGGCGCACATTGATGCTGGTAAAACTACGCTTTCAGAGCGCATTCTGTACTACTGTGGTATCAATTACAAGATTGGTGAAGTGCACGAAGGCACAGCTACAATGGACTGGATGGAACAGGAACAAGAACGTGGTATCACAATTACCAGTGCTGCTACTACCTGTGAATGGGAAAAACATCGCATTAACATCATTGATACCCCCGGGCACGTTGATTTTACTGCTGAAGTAGAACGTTCCTTGCGTGTTCTGGACGGTGCTGTAGCCGTTTTTTGTGCTGTTGGAAAAGTACAGCCCCAGACTGAAACCGTCTGGCGTCAGGCTAAGAAGTACAATGTGCCGATTATCGCTATGGTCAACAAAATGGACCGTACCGGTGCTGACTTTGATGGTGTTGTAAAAGATATTCAATTCAAGCTTGGTGCCACTCCAGTTCCGCTTCAGGTGCCGATTGGTGCAGAGGGGGATTTTGCCGGGGTTATTGATATTGTTCAGAAAAAGGCAATATTCTTTGACGGAGATGAATTCGGCGCTAAAATGCGTGTTGAAGAGATACCTGAGGAATTTGCAGGTAAAGCTGAAGATGCCTACATGCATATGATTGAGTGTATCGCTGAGGTGGATGAAGAAATTATGGAGATGTTCCTGGAGGAGAAAACTCCGGATGCAGATACTCTTAAAAAAGCTATCCGTCGCGCCACACTTGCAAGTGACATTGTCCCGGTTGCCTGTGGTTCTGCTTTCAAAAATAAAGGTGTTCAGCCTTTACTGGATATTATTACCGACTACATGCCGTCCCCGCTGGATATCTGGGATATTCAGGGAACAGATCCCAAGACTGAAGAATCTATTTCGCGTCATGTTGGTGACATGCAGCCGTTCTCAGCTTTGATTTTCAAAATTATGAATGATCCTTATGTGGGAAAACTTACCTTCTTCCGCGTTTACAGTGGTGTTGCGGAAAAAGGTATGTCAGTATACAATCCCCGTACCCGTAAGCGTGAACGTCTTGGCCGTCTGCTGCAGATGCACGCTAACTCGCGTGAAGACAGGGATGCTGTTTACAGTGGTGATATTGCTGCTGCTGTGGGGCTGAAGAATGTTACCACCGGTGATACTGTATGTATTGAAAATGACCAGATTGTGCTGGAATCCATGAATTTCCCGGAACCGGTAATTGCAATGGCAGTTGAGCCTAAAACCAATGCTGAACGTGATAAGCTTTATAAAGCGCTGGGAGCGCTTTCTGATGAGGACCCAACGTTTACTGTGCGCAGTGACGAGGAAACCGGGCAGACTATTATTGCCGGTATGGGAGAGCTTCATCTGGATATTATCAAAGATCGCCTGGTTCGTGAATTTAAAGTGGAATGCAATACCGGTAAACCTGAAGTAGCTTATCGCGAATCGATCAACAAAGCTACAGATGCCAATACCAAATTTGTTCGTCAGAGTGGTGGTCGCGGTCAATATGGTCATGTTATTTTAAATATTGAGCCCAAGGATCGTGGTTATGGAGTTACTGTCGAAAGTAAAGTTGTCGGCGGTAATATTCCCAAAGAATATATTAAACCTACAGAAAACGGTATTCTTGAAGCTGCAAAGTCCGGTGTTCTGGCCGGTTATCCGATAACAGATTTCCACGTTGATATTGTTGACGGCTCATACCATCCTGTCGACTCATCCGAAATGGCTTTCAAAGTCGCTGGTTCAATGGCTTTCAAGGAAGCTGCCCGCAAGGCTGGAATTACATTGCTTGAACCGGTTATGAAAGTTGAAATTACAACTCCGGATGAAAATATGGGTGATATCATTGGTGATGTGACCTCACGTCGTGGTAATATTGTTGAGGTTGACGCTGATTCTCAAAACAGCTTCACCAGAGTACTTGCCCATGTGCCGCTGTCAGAATTGTTTGGCTACGCGACTGCTATTCGCTCATTATCACGCGGCCGTGCCTCTTATTCCATGGAACCGGCACACTTTGATTCAGTACCAAAGAATATTCAAGATAAAATAACGGAGAATAACTGACCTATGAGCAACGCAAAAAGTCAAAAGATCCGGATCCGGCTTCAGGCTTATGAGCACCGTATTCTCGACCAGTCAGTGGCCGAGATACTTGGTACCGCCAAACGCACCGGCTCCATGGTTGCGGGCCCGATTCCGCTGCCCACGAGGATTGAGCGTGTAACTGTTAACCGTTCACCTCACGTCAATAAAAAATCTATGGAACAGTTCGAAATCAGAACCCATAAACGCATGATGGATATTGTCAATCCTACAGCCAAAACCGTGGATGAGTTGAAAAAGCTCAATCTGCCGGCTGGGGTTGATATCGCTATAAAAATTGGAAGCTAAATAGATTCCAACAGGTACCAATGCTTTCATTACCGATTGAAGGTATGTATCTGAAAGGAGAATTATGAAAAGTATAATCGGTAAAAAAATTGGGATGACACAGGTCTACGATGAGACTGGAAAAGTCACACCGGTTACTGTTATTCAGGCAGGCCCCTGTGTGGTTGTAGATGTCAAGACCAAGGACCGTGACGGTTATTCGGCGGTTCAGCTTGGTTTCGGTGAAAAGAAAGCCAAGAATGTAAGTAAACCTCTTCTCGGTCACTTTAAAAAGGCCGGTATCAAGGGCGCACTTCCTTCAGCTCTGCGCGAATTCCGTTGCGACAGCGATCCGGAAGTCGAGCTTGGAAGCTCTGTAAACGTTGAGGTTTTTGAAGCAGATGATTATCTGGATGTTTCCGGTACTGTAAAAGGACGCGGTTTCCAGGGTGTTGTAAAGCGTTACAACTTCGGCGGCGGTCGTTATTCTCACGGCGGCGGCTGGAAGAGAAAACCTGGTTCAATTGGTCAGTGTGAATTTCCGGGCCGTGTCGACAAAGGTAAGAAAATGCCGGGTCATATGGGTAATGTTCGCAGAACTATTCAGAATCTGCGTGTTGTTCGCGTCATGGCTGAAGATAATATTCTTTTTGTCAAGGGCGCCGTTCCGGGGCCTAACGGTGGTATCCTTTACCTGAGTGAAGCCATTAAAAAGAAGAATTCCAAATAACGTACAGGTAGGTGAATAAAATGTCTAAGAAATTAGAGATTGTAGATTGCAAGGGTGCCGCTGTTGGCGAATATACCCTTCCTGATAACTGCCTGGAACTGGAAAAAGGATCTCAGGCTGTTCATGAATGTGTTGTAGCTTTCCTCGGAGCTCAGCGTGCTGGTACTGCTTGCACTAAGACTCGCGGCAAAGTTCGTGGCGGTGGTGCAAAACCGTTCCGTCAAAAAGGTCTCGGTCGTGCCCGTTCCGGTAGTATCCGTAATCCAATATGGACCGGTGGTGGTACTATTTTCGGTCCTGAGCCGCGCAGTTATGCCAAGAAAGTCAATAAGAAAGTAAAAAAGCTGGCTCTCAAGCGTGCTATCTCCGAGCGCATTGAAGAAGGCAGTGTAATTGTACTGGACAAGTTTGACGTTGGCGGCAAAACCAAAAACGCTAAGGCTGTTCTTGATGCTTTAAAGGTTGACAGAAACGCACTGCTGGCAGTTGGCGAGTTTGATGAAAAAACCATCTGCGCCACTGGGAATCTGGATAACATCGTTCTGCGTCGCGGTATGAGCGTAAATGTTTACGAACTGCTCCGCTTCGATAAGCTTATCTTTACTAAAGATGCTCTCGATGCTTTTGTCGGGCGTCTGGGTTAAGGAGATTGAGCAATGAAAAGTGCATATGATGTAATTATCGCTCCGGTAGTAACCGAAAAAAACAATGCTATGATTGAAGAAAGCAAGTATGTTTTTAAGGTTGATCCGAGAGCTGAAAAAATAGAGATAGGACGGGCTGTTGAAGAGCTTTTCAATGTGAAAGTGAAGTCTGTTAATGTTATGAACTACAACGGCAAACCGAAGCGTGCCGCCAGATCTTTCAAAGTGGGCCGTCGTGCCAACTGGAAGAAAGCGATTGTTACTCTGGCTGAGGGCAGCAGCATCGACTTGTTCTAAATAAGGATCGTTGAGGTAATCTATGGCTATAAAAAGTTATAATCCGACTACTCCGAGCCGACGGAACATGACTGTTTCGGACTTTGCCGAAATCACAGCTTCCGCTCCTCAGAAGAGTCTTACAAAAGGCAAAAAGTCTACTGGCGGGCGTAATAATCTCGGCCGGGTGACTACTCGTTTCCGCGGCGGCGGCAATAAGCGTCGTTTCCGCACAATTGATTTTAAGCGTGATAAAGAAGGTATTCCGGGTACAGTTACTTCTATTGAGTATGACCCGAACCGTACCGCTAACATCGCTTTGATCACTTATGCTGATGGCGAAAAACGTTATATTCTTTCACCTGTTGGTTTGAAAGTTGATGATGTTATTATGAATGGAGACAAGGCTGAACCCAAAGCTGGAAACTGCATGAAACTCAAGGATATTCCGGTAGGTTTGAATATCCATTGTATTGAAATGCGTGCCGGTAGCGGTGCCAAGCTGGTTCGTTCCGCCGGTCAGACTGCCACTCTGCGTGGTAAAGATGAAAAATACGCTCTGGTAAAACTTCCCTCAGGCGAAGTTCGCATGATTAATATTGAGTGTCGTGCGACAATCGGCCAGGTAGGTAACCTTGAGCATATGAATATTAAGCTTGGTAAAGCTGGCAAAAAGCGTTTCCTTGGAAAACGGCCGCATGTTCGTGGTGTAGCTATGAACCCGGTTGACCATCCAATGGGTGGTGGTGAAGGTAAGTCCAGTGGTGGCGGTCATCCGATGTCACCCTGGGGCCAGCTGGCTAAGGGTAAGAAGACTCGCAATAAACGCAAGGCTTCAAATAAATTCATCGTTGAACGGAGGAAGAAATAATGGCTAGATCTATCAAAAAAGGTCCGTTCGTTGATAATTACCTGATCAAGAAGGTTGAAAAGCTTAATGAGAGTGGTAAGAAGACTCCTATTAAGACTTGGTCACGCCGTTCAATGATCATTCCTGAATTTGTCGGACATACTTTTAATGTCCACAATGGCAAAAGCTTTTTGACCGTTTTTGTTACAGAAAACATGGTTGGTCATAAGCTTGGTGAATTTTCACCGACACGTGTCTTTAAAGACCACGGTGTTATTTCCGGTAAATAATCGCCGTATCAGAACTGTTTTGCAGTTCACTATGAACCCCGCTTCCGGCGGGGTTTTTTTATGCCTTGATTTCAGGCTTGATTATAATGTGCCAACGAACCGATCGTCCGCTTGGTTCCTGTGCAGCCACTGAACGCTTAAATCAGGGCCGGTGAAACCAGGAATTGACCAGTCAGGTCAAGGAGAGCTGAGCGGAAACTGCCCGGCACTTGAGGGTGTCAGCGGGGTATGTGATGATAATAGGGCCTTTCAGGCTACGATTAGATCAGCCTGTATATGATCAGAATCTGCAAACAAGGCACTCTGGAGCCGAGTAAATATTATTTCAGCATCACCTGAAAATGTAAAAAATTATACTATGAGAGGATACAGAATAACTTGCGATATTGATTTTGAGCATATTGGACGTAGCTTAATACAGGATTTTCAATATGGAGATGATATATGAATAATAGAAATAAACTTTATTTGAGCGGTATAATTCCGCCTTTAGTAACTCCTCTGCTCGGGAAGAATGAGATTGACCTGGCAGGATTGAGAAACCTTATTGAACATGTCATTGCAGGTGGAGTCCATGGGATATTTATACTTGGCACTACAGGAGAAGGGCCAAGCTTGAGCACAAAGGTTAAGCAGAAGGCAGTCAAATGCGCGTGTGATGCTGTCAACTCCAGGATCCCGGTGCTGGTGGGGATTTCCGACACTTCTTTTCAGGAGTCAATTGACCTGGCGGTTTATGCTGCTGACTGTGGAGCTGACGCTGTAGTACTGGCTCCTCCTTATTATTTTCCTTCAGGACAGCCGGAGCTTATCGAGTATCTCAGGCATATAGCTCCCAGGCTGCCGTTGCCGCTGATTCTTTACAATATGCCGCTTATGACAAAAGTTGATATTGCAGTTGAAACTTTGTGCCGGGCTGCTGAAATTAAGAATGTGATCGGGCTGAAAGACAGTTCCGGTAATATGATCAGGTTTCATGAATATTTGACCGCAATGCAGAATAATACTGAGTTTTCATTATTGATGGGGCCGGAGGAGCTGTTGGCCGAGGCTGTGATGTTTGGGGCAAGCGGGGGTATTGCCGGAGGAGCCAATATCTGGCCGGAGCTTTATGTGAGTCTTTTTGATGCTGCCGCTGTCGGCGACGTGGTTAATGTGCGATTGCTTCAGGAAAAGGTTTTCAAGTTGAGAAAGATTTATGCATGTGGAAGGTTTGCTTCTTCCGGAATTAAAGGCATAAAATCAGCTTTGGCAATATTGAATATATGCAGCGATTTTATGGCTGAACCTTTTCATGCGTTTCATAAGCCGGAGCGTGAACAGGTAAAAAAAATACTAAGTGAAATAAACTTAATATCCTGACGATAACCAGCTTGCCCTTTGAACTGGGATTACAACAGAATAGGCCTTTAATTTGAAATGTCGTGAAAAACGTTTTATACTGATATGTAACAAATTATGTCCTGACTGAACTAAGGTTGGAGAATCCAATGACTGCGGAGAAAAAGGCTGATCTTGAAGCTACTCAAAAAATACCGTTGCCGCCTTCGGGAAAAGCAGGTGCCGGCAATGCCAAAAAGAAACAGTCGGAAGACGTAGATTTAAACTCAACCAGAAAACTATTCTGGACTAAAAAGCGGGTTGCGGATGACCTGATAAGGTCTACTTCAAAACCCTCTCTTGTAACAAATCTGGAGCCGGTTGATAAAACCCTTTTTCAAAATAGACTTGATGATGTCTATGAGCTCAAAGAAAAATTTTCAGAGGGTGCTCAGGGAGAGTTGCGTTTTGCATTTGATAAGGCTTTAAAGCGTGAGGTTGCGGTAAAGTCATTGAAGAAAGACTCTGACCCTGAAAGCGCCGAGGCTGATATTCGTCTTTTTGTTTCTGAAGCTCGTATTATGGCAAAACTTGATCATCCAGCAATAATTCCACTATATGGCTTGCATTGTGACTCCAAGCGCGGCTTTTATTTGGTGATGAAACATATCAGCGGTAAGACACTTGAAGAATATCTCCGGGATACGGTTGCTTTATACCAGACTGATGGGATTAAACAGTATAATGAACATCGGTCTATCGGTATTCGCCTTGAATTTTTCCTCAAAATATGTGAAGCTGTTGAGTATGCACACAGTAAAGGTATTATTCACCGTGATATAAAACCGGCAAATATTATGATCGGTGACTTTGGTGAAATATATGTGATGGACTGGGGTTTGGCCGGGCTGTTAACAGAAGAACAGGAACAGGAAAGCAAAGAAGAAAAGAACAGCAAAAAGGGGACAGAAAAAAGTCAAAACTATCGGGCTGGGACTCCCAGCTATATGGCTCCGGAACTTATCCAGGGAGAAAAGTACAGTCCGCAAACTGATATTTTTGCTCTGGGTATGATCCTATTTGAGATGGTCACTCTTAAAAAAGCTGTCAACGGCGACTCCGTCAATGAAGTTCTGGGCAAGATCCTGCACTGCAATTTTAACAGTTTTAAGCACCGTTTCCCTAAAGTAAGGCTTTCAAGGGACATGAAAGCAATCATTGCTAAAGCTATCTGTTGCAAGAGCCGTCGATACAAGTCAGTTGCCGGTCTGGCGGAAGATGTAAAGCTTTTTTTAATGCGTGAGGAAGTCTCAGCGCGTCCTGATAACTTGATACGTAAGTGGATTCGCTGCATGTCCAACCATAAGCTGGCAACCTTTTCGGCAGTGCTCCTGATTCTTTTAGGCTCATCCGGTTTGACCATTGCCAGCCTCTTTAAGCAGAACCGGATAATTCGTGAAACGCGGCAGCGTGAGATAATTCTGACTCGATTTCAGAATGAAGTTATAGAGAAAGGCCATTCCATAGAGCGGCTCTTTCTGCATTTAAAGGGTTTGCTCAGCAGCTCCGCGGTTCTGGCTGGCGACTTGCTCAGCCATAAAGGCCTGCCGTCTTTGCCCCGGATTTATACAAATAAAGATTACAGTGATCCGGCTACCGCACCTCCGGATCTGCAATATTTTCCGTCATATAATAGAAAGATAAGTCTAGAGTTTCCAGTTTTTAAGGTTGCTCCCGGCGTTGATCCTGTGAAAGCTAAAGACACTATTCGAAAAATTTTTCCTCTGATTAATTCATTCAAGAATGTTTTATTCAGCAGTGACCCAGCTATTGAAGATAAACCTGTCAGCGTCGCAAAGGACACTATTATGTACAGTGGACTGCCCGTAAGCTGGATTTACATAGGTTTACAAGACGGGCTCTTTATGTCCTATCCTGGAAAAGGCGGATATGAGGAGGATTATGATCCACGCCAGCGCCCCTGGTATAAAGTCGCGTTTGACCGGGAAGCAGCAGTCTGGAGCAAACCTTACCTGTGTGCCAGCGGTCAGGGGATAGTGATTGCCTGTACTGAAGGGATTTTTGACCTCAAGCAAAATTTCTGCGGGGTTATCAGCATGGATGTAAGTTTTAATTATATAACCAGACATCTATTTGGGAACGGCAGAAAATGCGATTTGAAAAAATATCTGCTGGACCAGTCTGGAAAGATTATTGTATCAACCGATTACAATAAATCTGTTTCAGAGGCAAGTATCACCAAAAACAGCTTTTTGAATCTGAAGAACTTCCCTTTCAGCAAAATTTTCAAGCAGGCAACAGCTAATAACGGCGGTCTTTACAGAGCTGGCGCGGCCGGTAAAAAGTATGTTTTTGTTTTTGCTTATATTCCTACAGTCCAGTGGTATTATGTGGAACAAATAAGTGAAAGGGATTTGCATCTGAGGCCGATTGATTAAAATAGAAAAGCGGCCTTTTTTCAGGCCGCTTGGACATTATTGTTTTTTATCAAGTTCGTTTAGCGCAAAAGCATAAGCTCCGATTGAGACTGCTCTGCTGGTGCCAAGAATAGATTTTCCTATTCCCACTCTTTTTTCAGAGTCATAGTCTATGGCTTTGTCAGTTCCTGGTATCGGCAGTTTTGTGGTTTTTCCCTGCTTGAAATTTTCAATGGTGTTTTCATTTTCCAGGTCATAAACCTTCTGCACAATCCGGCCCAGCCTGCTGCCAGAATAGCTTCTTATTTTGCCGTTAATCTCTTTCAGCAGTGAATTGATAAATAGTTCATATGAATTTGAAATTCCTCCTCCTATGACGATCAGGCTGTCAAAGAGGGTAGTGCAGGTGGCCAGAGCATCACCAAGTACTACTCCCAGGCAGTTGAATGCCTGGAGCGCTGCATCTCTGCAGCCGTCGGCTTCACCCGCGGCAATATCTGCAATTTCTTTGGGAGAAGGCGTCTTGTTAAATTCCTGATCGCAGCATTTGGCATATTCATGGCGGATTGCTCTGATGCAGGCACCTTCCTCGGCAAAGCATTCTGGATACAGGCGGTTGCGCAGCAGCCAGACTTCTGTAGCGTTTGAGTTATCACCAATAAGAAGTTCATTGTTGGAAACCATACCGCCTCCAAAGCCGGTGCCGAGAGTAATACCAAAAAGGTTCCTGTAGCGCTTGGAGCTGCCGGATTCTTCCAGCATTCTGTTTACCTGCGGCAGCAGGCCGGCTATAGCTTCACCATAAACGAAGAGGTCTCCGTCATTATTTATAAATACTGGCATCTTGAAATGGTGTTCAAGAATTGATTTTAAAGGTACTCCGCCCGCAAATCCGGGAACATTGCCGATGTTTTCAATAATCCCGTTAGGATAATCAGCCGGTCCCGGAAAGGCAAAACTTATCGCACTCGGCTTTTGATCGAGTTGCGTGGTTACCTGCTCAAAGCCATGTTTTATTTGCTGCAGAGACTTTTCCAGGTCTTTGGTTTCGGCAGGTAAATTAACCGCATTGACAATTTCTTTATTGCCTTGAACTGCAGAGAATACAAAATTGGTGCCGCCGGCGTCAAGAGTTAAAACTATGCGTTTATCTGTTTCATACATTTTTTAAAATCCTCCAGATTAAACGGCCGGTTCTGATTCAGCCGGTTCACTCGTACATTTCTTCTGGGAGACCAGGCAGGAAACTGCTACAGCAAAAATGTATACAAGTGCTGCGGATGGAACGAGAAAACTCACCGGAACCGAGGTTTTATCAGCAATAAACCCCATTACAGGAGGGATGAAGGCTCCGCCAACTATTGCAGTACCCATCAGACCGGACAGCTCATTAGCTCTTTCCGGCATTTTATCCACAGTTATGGAAAATATCAGCGGGAAGATATTGGCACAACCCAGGCCGGCAATGAAAATGCAGATGACAGCAACACTCTTTGCGCATGACAGCAAAATTATCATTGGGACTAAAGCCAGGATACAGCTGCCCAGCAGAGCCTTTCTGGGGTTCAGCCAGTTTAGAACTACTCCGCCGGCAAAACGGCCGATAGTCAGAGCGAGAAAGAACAGTCCGGTTCCCATAATCCCGGTTTCTTTAAGGTTAACCCCAAATTCCGATTTCAGATACATTGGGACCCCGGAGCTGATACAGACTTCAGCACCGACATATAGAAATATTCCAGTTACCATCATTAAGGCAAAGGGGTTGCCCAGCAGTGAGAGGCAGGACTTTAAAGAAGCCGGTTTTTCTGAAGCTTTCTGTTCTTTTGCGTCCAGTAATGAGACCAGTATTACTGTAATAACCAGTGAAACAGCAAAAACAGGAAAGACAACATTCCAGTTTGCCCCAAAAAATCTGGCTGCCAGCGGAGGAATCAATGGCCCGGTCATTGAACCGATTGCTTTGACGAATTGCGCCATTGACAGGTTGCGTGAAAACTTACCCTCTTTTGAGACATCGCGCATGATGGGATTTCCTGCAACCTGCATTATAGTTGCTCCGGCTCCAAGCATGAGAATTGTTACCAGAAAGAGCGGGAAAGAGGTGAGCCCTGTAAAAAACGGAATAAACATTCCCAGGGCAGCTATAATCAAACCAAGGGTCAGGGTGAATTTTTTGGTTTTTCTATCTTGAAGCAGGCCTATAGGGACTGACAATAAACCGAACATGATGAAACCAGCAAAGGCTATCAATGAGGCGGAAAAATTTGAAAGGTGGAATTCTTCTTTGGCTAAACCGACAAACGGACCGACTGCGTCTCCAAAACCCATACATAAAAAAGCCAGAAAAATCGGCAGGGTCCTGCTTCTGATACTTAGACTCATTTCTTTAATCTCCCATAAATACAATGCCTTCAATATTGTTTGGGCGCGAGTAATGGATAAGGTATTATGCCAGCTCAGCTTGTGATAAGATAATGTCAGGCAATAACTTTTTCATAATACTCCGTTATATATATTAGTTCGAATAAATATAAGTGCAAACTAAAAAAGAATTATATTGGATATAAATCAACAATAATTGCAGTAGTATTTTTCATTAAACATTATGCTGATATAATCCTGTGTATTTATAAAAAACACTCAATTTAATTCATCTTTCAGGAGATTTGAATTCAGGATTAAAAGGCATTCCATATTCTGTAATAAGCTTATTGATATGTGTTTATTTGTTGCTTTTGCAAGTGTTTCGTTTGACAATGTGCTTTTGATAAATGAGTTATTATCGACTGATTTTGCAGTAAGTTTTTGATTAAAAAAGGGACAATTTCGAATGTCGGGTATCCTATTTGATTTAATGTAAATAAGATTTTTCATCAAACTTTGCAGCAAGAGAATTTAGGGCACAAAAAAGCTGGGAATAAGATAACCCAGCTGAAATATTAAAAGTTTTTGCCAGCAGGAAGCCGTAATGCCTGCTGCACAGTGAGTGCTTCAGTCTTCACAGCCGTCCCAGCAGTAGGTGCATAGTTTTTCTTTTGGCAGGCCTATTGCTTTGATAAGGTTTTCCAGAGTTTGATATTTCAGGGTTCCAAGTTTGAGTTCGTCGCGGATTTCTTTGAGCATGCGATTATATTTTTCAGTGCCGGTTTTTGTATATTCTTTCAGTACTTCAGGTTCTGTTACTCTGCGTCCCTCTATTTTGTCAATTGCCCGCCTTGCTACCAGGTCAAGGTCTGAACGCGAACGTGAAAAATTGAGGAACTTGCAGCCGAACACGAGCGGTGGACAGGCCGACCGCATATGCACGGTCTCTGCACCTCTTTCCATAAGGCGGTCAACGGTATCCCGCAGCTGAGTTCCGCGAACGATTGAGTCATCACAGAACAGCAGTCGCTGATTTTTAACAATTTCCTGAATGGGAATCAGTTTCATTCTTGCAACCAGGTCACGCATTTTCTGATTCTGAGGCATAAAGCTGCGGGGCCAGGTCGGAGTATACTTTACAAATGCCCGCTTATACGGTACGTTGCTGGCATTTGAATAACCGATAGCGTGACCTATGCCGGAATCGGGTATGCCGCAAACGGAATCAAGCACTGTGTCCTCTCTATCCATTTCAGCCATAAGCTCACCATTACGATACCGGACATTCTCAGTGTTAATGCCTTCATAAGTGGATGACGGATAGCCATAGTACACCCACAGGAAAGAGCAAATCTGCATGGACTCTTGCGGGGCTTTTTTCTGAATAACCATCTCACTGCTGATCTGAACAATTTCTCCCGGGCCAAGGTCGCATTTATGCGTATATTCAAGGTTAGGAAAGGCAGAACTCTCTATAGTTATTGCATATGAGCCGTTCTTTTCCCCGATAATCACCGGAGTGCGCCCTTTGAAGTCACGCGCCGCAAAGATGGTATTGTCAATCATAACCAGAATGGAGCATGATCCTTCGATCATTTTCTGGGCGAAATGAATACCCTCGACAATGCTTTCTTTGCGATTTATCAGGGTTGCAACCAGCTCTGTCGGGTTCAGCTCACCGCCGCTCATTTCTGAAAAATGTGAATAGCCGCTGCGGAAAGCCCGCTTGCTGAGAGCCTCAAGATTGTTGATTTTGCCTACGGTGGCGATTGCGTACGTACCGAGATGACTGGCTATAATAAGTGGCTGATCTTCGTAGTCGCTAATTATGCCAATACCGGTATTACCCTCAAAATTGTTGATATCAGCGTCAAATTTTGACCTGAATTGTGCGTTGCTTATATCATGTATCCGGCGAATGATCCTGCCGGAATTATTGGTGACAGCCAAGCCGCCACGTTTTGTTCCGAGATGCGAGTGGTAATCAGTTCCATAATAAAGATCACCAACGCAATCATACTTCGATACAACACCGAAAAAACCACCCATGTTGTTGCCTCATAAAGTTTGGTCGCTTGTCAATAGCTAAAAAATCATTTCTGTGAGAAACAATAGTATATCACCGGAAAAGATGTTTTTAAAGCGATATCCGTTAAATTCACTGTTTGGTATGCTTAAGTGTCAACAAATCAGGATGATATGACTGCTGTGCTTGAGTGGCGCAGCGTTTGCGTAAATTAAGTTATTCGTGTATAGTTATATTATAATATGGCAATTTTATTCGGAGGTCATAGTATGAGTCTCGGTTTGCCCATGAGTATTTTAATTGTTGTCAGTTTTCTCACCTGGCTGGTCTTTGTTGTCACTGCCTGCAAGATTTACCGTTTTTTTAATGAATTTGAAAAATTCAAGGGGAAAAATGATGCCGAATTGAACAGTCTGGTATGGCATGTGAAAAAAATTGAAACCAGTTTTTCTGAAACTATTCTTGAGCTGCGCCGGATCAGCAAACTGCTCTATGAGATCAGAGGGGGCAGCGCTCTTTCCGATAAGCTGCATGAGGTGCATAGCAGCGAGGTCAATCGGCTTGACAAGGTTGACAAGTATAAGCTTGAACAAATCACCAGTCAGCCGGTTGACACTGATACCAGAGAGATAAATATCAAGGCGCCAAAGCCAGATTTTTCTGTTCCGTCTGAGTAGCTCAGGCTGTTGCCGCAAATGTTCCTGCCAGCAGTAATATACCGAGAATGGTTACTATGACCTGAGCAAAAATATTGAAGATCAGCACCAGTAGAGCTTTCCCCCAGCCGATTTCAAAAAATGACTTAATAAGAAATACGGCAAAAATATTTCCAATAATTCCACCCGCAATCGGTCCGACTGCTGGAATGAAGGCCAGGAAGAACGCCAGCAAACTGCATAAGACATTGACAGCTACAGCAACGCCGACAGCTTTTAAAAACGTTGCACCGGGTACCATAGCCATTCTGGCGCCGATATACATAAAAAAACCGCTCAGTAGAATCAGCAGCAGCAAAAGCACAATTAAAGTCGCGGCTCCAATGAAAAAAATTTCCATTATTTTACACCTCCGTGTTTCATTTTACGACACAAACTGCCTGAAAAATTTTAGTTGTTCTGTTCAAATCAGGCAATATGTGCTACTGTAGCCGGGATCAGGAGCTATGGCAAGTTCCGATGTAAATATTCATATTGACAAGGAACGCCCTGAGAAGTTTGAGATCAAATCCGAATAAGTATATCACGGATGAAACATTTCATTCTGTCCTGTGGTCTGTTGCCACAAGAGGAAGTATTTATTTAAATCAAAAAGGTTACTATGAACTACATAATTAAAACAGCAATTCTACTTTTCCTGGTTATGGGAGCTTTCAGCAATCTACCTATTTTTATGAGCGTTCTTAAGGATGTGCCTCACGAGAGACGCCGTTTTATCATAATCAGAGAATCACTGGTTGCACTGGTGGTGCTGACAACTTTTTTGGTTTTCGGGCGCAGCATTCTTGATCTGATGCAGATATCACAAAGTTCACTTGGTATTGCCGGGGGGATAATCCTGTTTATGATTGCCATCAAAATGATTTTCGGACAGCGTAACGAGAATGGTGTTGAACACAAAGGTGAGCCGTTTATTGTGCCGCTGGCAATTCCAATTCTGGCAGGACCTTCCGCGGTCGCTGTTATAATTCTTCTTCGGGGAAATCCTCATTTGACCTTTGCCGCTGCCGGTTCAGCTTTGCTGCTGGCCTGGATTGGCTCAACAACCATCTTGCTAAGTTCGCTGAAGCTGCACCGCTTCTTAAGCCGCAAAGTATTAAGTGCTGCCGAGGCCCTCATGGGGTTGATTCTGACTGCGATTTCCATTGAGATGCTGTTGAGAGGGGTTAAAACCGCACTTTCATCTTAAACCGCTTAAAAATAATTGCTGGTTTTTCCTTGAAATTTTATTTTTAAGGCAATAGCTTCTGGATAAGCAGTTACTTGTGAGTAAAAATTTTACGATTCAAGTTCCGGCTATGGTTTCAGCGCCGCTATCAAAAATGGATTTATATTCATCAGGCCCAGAGGTATGAAATGAGTATTATTTTATCAACAGCCATTGTGCTTTTTCTGGTTATGGATCCGTTCGGCAACCTGCCGATGTTTATTGCTGTACTCAAAAACACACCAGCTGACCGGCGCAGCCTGGTGGTTTTTCGCGAAGCTATTATCGCTCTTGCCATACTGGCGGTTTTTTTGCTGTTCGGGCGCGATATTCTAAAGTTACTGCAGATCACCCAGGGGTCTCTGGATATGGCCGGGGGGATTATTCTTTTTGTCATTTCGCTGCAAATGATATTTGGTTTTGGCAGCGGGGCTTATGTTAAAACACATGAAGAGCCGTTTATTGTCCCTCTGGCTGTACCGCTTATTGCTGGTCCTTCTGCGGTAGCGGTTGTTATTTTGATGCGTGGCTATCAGAAGGCGGGACTCGGTGCGAGTTTTGCGGCTTTACTGTTGGCCTGGCTGCTGACAACAATTATTCTGATGGCTTCAGCGAAAATGGAAAGAATTCTTGGACCGAAAGTAATTCGAGCTGGAGAATCTCTTATGGGACTGCTGCTGACTGCGATTTCTGTGCAGATGCTGGTTCGTGGTATAAAGATGTCTTTCAACCTGAATTGACCGTGGCTATTACTGCTGTGACTGCGTCATTTAATACTTTTCAGTAATCTTTATCCTCAAGTTATGACAGATTAGAATGGCTCAAGTGCCAAATATAAAAACTTGAAAAAAATATTAAACAGTATAAAATAAAATGATCTGGTAATAAGTTTACGCATTATTATGTTTAATTAAATCGCAGATTTTACTCCCCCTTCAGCATAATTGACATTTGGTTGGGGGGACAAGTGTCGGGAGCTGGATATGGAATATAGACTGTCAGGCGTCAGCCGTAATTATTATTTTTTCTCTCTGCTTGAGTTCGTTATAACTGCCTGCATTATTGTTGTCGCAATTGTTTTGCTGATTCCTTATTTTTTTGGAAAGAAAGGAAAGTCAGGCTTCGAAGAATGGAAATCTGTGAATCTCAAGTACAGCAGAGACCCGGCATGTGTCCTTAACATGAATTTCCAGGAAGGCAAAGGAGAGGCAAGGAACTATGCCCGCCCAAAAGGGACTAAAGATTTTGATGGCAAGCACATTAAAGGTTTTTTAAGAGGAGATTGTGAATGGACTGCTGGCCGCTGGCCTGACAAAAAGAAAGCAGTGCTTATTCCTGGCTGGTATTCTTTTATTGAAATCCCTCATAACAGAGCCTTTAAATTCAAGACTTACGATGATTATACGATTTCTTTGTGGCTTTGTCTTGATTTTCCTGAAAGCTCTGGTCCGGTTTTATCCAAGGGATGCATTGCAGAAACAGAGCCCGGATATTTTTCTGAACTTTATTTGGGAAATGTGGGGAAATGGGAAGATGATCAGGTAGCGGCTAAATTCGATGTTATTTGTTCGGGCAGAAAGTCGAGTTTTATTGAAAATACGGTCATGTGCTATCGCAAGGTCTTTAAAAAACACGAATGGGTGAATGTTGTGCTGCGCAACAGTATTATGAAAAAGCTTAAATATATTGACCTGTTCATCAACGGTGAGAAGATGACGGTTGAAAGCGAACAGGAATTTGCTGATACAATAGCTATTGCCGCTCCCTTGTTAATTGGGGCGGTAACTCCCCAGCGAAATGACTCGCTTGAAGTCAGAAAACCGTCACCCGGCAAAAAGCGATTTGGTTTCAGAGGACGTATCGATGAACTGATGATTTTCCGCCGCGCTCTGAAGGACAAGGAAATAAAAGAGCTTTATGAAGCTGGATGCCCCAAGTAGTTCCTGCCTTTTGAAAAGACTCATTACAACTTGAAAACCGGTACACCGGCCACTAACTTCATAACTTATGTGTATCCAGACGAAAGAGCGTATGCTGCATTGGTATTTACTGTTTCCTTGTTAACCGGGGCTGATAACTGCTGATAGCAGGGCAACAGTAAAAAATGAAAGTTAAAGATGAAAGTTTGTGACGCCAGTAAAACTTCAGTAGTAGTTGCAGGGGCCGGGCCAGCCGGCCTGATGGCTGCTTATAGAGCCGCACTCGGAGGAGCAGAAGTAACAGTCATTGAGAAAATGAAGCGACCGGGGCTGAAGCTGCTGGCCTCTGGCGGTGGGCGTTGTAATACTACAAATGTACTGTCGCAGGAGGATTTTATGCGGGCTTTCGGCAGACACGGACGTTTTATGAATGATGCGTTGAACGCTTTTTCCCGCAATGATTTATTAAAATGGTTTGAGGATCGTAATGTGAAGCTGAACTGCGTTGACGGGTTTCATTATTTTCCTGTGACAGGAAGTTCAGTTGATATACTCAGTGCCTTGCTTGCTGCCTGCCGGCAGCACGGAGTGAAGTTCCTTTTTGGGGTAAAAGCTGAAGAACTGCTGATTTCTGACGGTGCGATAGCCGGCATAAAACTGGATACAAGAGAGGAATTACCGGCTCAAGCTGTCATTCTTGCCTGTGGTGGCAGGGGATATTCTGCTCTTGGTGGCAGCAGTGCTGGTTACCAGCTTGCAATTCAAGGTGGACACCGGATTATTAAGACGGTGCCGGGAATGGTCGGACTTAAGACGCAGGAAGACTGGCCGGCCTGCTGTGCAGGAATTTCCCAGGAAAAAGTAAGGGTATCTATTGCACTGAAAAAGTATAGTAAACTCAATTTTACTGGTGCATTGGTATTTACTCAGGAGGGCATCAGTGGTCCAGCGGTTGTAGACATTTCCGCCAGTGTAAATGAATTGCTTGAAAATAATCAGACAGTACCGCTTAAGATAGAGTTGTTTCCAGAAAAGTCTGCGGATGAAATCCATGCCATGCTTGTAAAATTGCTTCAAGACAACAGCCGCAAAAAATTGCTTAATACAGTTTCGCGGCTTGTGCCGAATGCACTGGCTGCCGTATTGTGTGACATGGCCGGTGACAGGACAGATGTGAGCAATGCTGCTGAAATCAAGTCTGCGGAACTGCCCGGCAGGGTTTTCAGGGAGTTGTGCAGTATCTTGACCGATTTTAATGTCAGAATTGTTGGCAGCCAGGGATTTGATCGGGCTATGGTAACCCGCGGCGGGGTTCATCTGAGAGAAATTTCGCCGTCAAACCTTGAAAGCCGTATAATAAACCGGCTTTATTTTGCCGGAGAAATGGTCAATCTTGACGGTCCCTGCGGCGGCTATAATCTGCAATGGGCTTTTTCCAGCGGCTTCCTTGCTGGAAGAAGTGCAGCCGCCTGCAAAAAAGCTGCAGGAAATTAACCGGCTGAGCAACGCTGCTGCTACTTATAATTTTCAGGCTTAATATTCAGACTCTTGATTTTATAATGGATGATTCTAGGGGTGGCTCCAAGATGTCTCGATGCTGCCGCAACATTGCCGCGCTTCAACTTCAGGGCGTCAACTATCAATTCTCTTTCAAAGGACGCAACCAGAGTATTGAAATCAGCATTGATATCATTTTGGATGGTTGCCGTGTTTGTTGCCTGACCAGTCTGCAGGGAAGGGGGCAGGTTGTAGCCGTGAATTACGTCATCATTAGCTGTCAATACCGCCCGTTCAACACAGTTTTCCAGCTCACGAACATTGCCGGGCCAGTGGTATGCCATCATCATATTAATAGCCGGAGTGGATATTCGTTTGATTGATTTATTATAAAGTTTATTATATTTATCCAGGAAATAATCAGCCAGCAGCATTATGTCGGCGCGTCTTTCCTTAAGATCCGGCAGGCGGATAGGAAATACGTTCAAGCGGTAATAGAGATCTTCACGGAATTCGCCTTTGCCCATCATACCTTCCAGGTCAAGGCTGGTAGCCGCCAGTATCCTTACATCCACTCTGCGTTCTTCATTGCTGCCGATACGCTGATATGTTCTTTCCTGCAGAAATCGCAGCAGTTTGACCTGCATGGGTTGACTAAGATCACCTACTTCGTCCAGAAAAATAGTGCCGCCGTCAGCAGCTTCTACCCGGCCGGTACGGCGTGCTGTCGCTCCGGTAAAGGCACCTTTTTCATGACCGAAGAGTTCACTTTCAATCAGGTTTTCCGGCAGGGCAGCACAGTTTACCGCGATAAAGGCCCTTGAACGTCTCTGGCTGGCCCGGTGAATGGCCCGTGCCACAAGCTCCTTGCCTGTACCGGAGTTGCCTCTGATAAGTACTGTTGCCATGCTGTCGGCAACCTGGGAGATCATAGCATAAACTGAGCGCATAGTGCTGCAGTTGCCGACAATATTTGCCGGTCGAAGGTTGCGGTCTAGTTCAAGTTTGAGGCGCCGGTTTTCTTCAAGCAGCCGATCGCGTTCCTCTTTTTCCTTGAAAATTACCGAAACCACATCAGCCATAATATTGGCAACTGTTTCAAGCAGATTAAAGTCCTTCTGCAGGTCAGTTTCTGCTGACTTAACCCGGTCCATGCTCATGGTGCCAATCACATTGTCTTCAAATATGATCGGTACGCAGATAAAAGCTACCCCCTTTTCAGAGGAACGAGCCTGGGTACGGTCGAGAAATCCCGGTTCATTGGATATTTCAGGAATCAGGATTGGTTTACGCTCAAGAGCTACCTGCCCGGTGATGCCTTCGCCGATCTGATACTTGCCGCGTTTGATTTCAGCTTCGCTTAGACCGTGTGAGGCTTCGATATAAAGTTCATCATTTCGGCGCAGGGTGATTGTGCCGCGTTTAAGACCAATTTCGCGGTAGAGAATGTCAAGTACTTCTTTGAGCAGAAGCGAGACATTTTTCTGTCTTACAATAACGTGACTGATCTGGTTAAGAACTTCAATTTCAATGTTTTCGTTCTTATACATGACTAAAAAAAGTCCCTGAGTTTATTATTGTGTAAAAGCGACAATAATGTTAACTCATGGATAATTCAAGCCACTTAATGACATTTTTGTAATATTAACTGAAAACTAACATTTATTTCCAATTTTATTCAATAGCAGGCAGTATAGGATCACCGTCTGTTTTTGTGATTATTGGTTATCTACATTGTTACTCCAGGCTTTGTTCAATTCGACCAGCCCAGAGTAATCATGTTGAATATTGCAGACCAAGGCATCCAATAGGCACACAGCATGTGCCCTTGGCGCCGGGAATAGGAGCGTTCAGCGAAAGCCGATCGTGTTCGTGCAGGCCTGCACGGACAAAATGACTGTACAGACCATGAGCAGAGATGTTTCAACTGTGCTTCATGAGCTAAAATTGCAGGAGTACTGATAATTTGAAGAGCTCAAAGTTATACTCCTGCAAGTATGTATTTATGCTCAGGCAAATCTGGAGACAGCGCGTTTAAAGCCTTCCGCAGAACGTTTAATGGTGTCCTCGTCAATGCAGAATGTCAAACGGAAATAACCGGGATAGCCGAATCCCCTGCCTGGAACAGCCAGAATTTTCTCTTCCATCAATGCTTCAATGAACTTGTTTTCATCAGCAACCGGCGATTTTGGAAAGAAGTAGAAGGCGCCTCGGGGCATAGAATACTCAATGCCGGCCTCATTTAATACTGCAGCCATAGCGTCCCGGCGCTGCCGGTAAATATTAACATCTACTTGGGAGCCGATGCAGGAAATAAGTATTTTCTGAGCAATTGCCGGAGCGTTGACGTAACCCAGGATGCGATTGGTCATAACTATGCCGTTTAGCAGTTCAGACGGGTTTTCAATTGCCGGGTTGACGGCAAGGTAACCAATCCTGGCTCCGGCTAGAGAAAGGCTTTTGGAAAATGAGCCGACGATCACGGTATATTTATAGATGTCAAACAGTGATGGAATTTCAATATCATCATAGTTCAGAAAACGGTACGGTTCATCTGATATAAGGTAGATTACACGTCCGGTTTTTTTTGAATGCTGGCGAATAAGTTCTGCCAGAGCCTCAAGTTCCTGCCGGCTGTAAATCTGGCCGGTAGGATTATTAGGAGAATTTACGATCACGGCTTTGGTTTTTTCTGTAAACGCTGCTTCCATTGCTGCAATATTAAGCTCAAAAGTCAGTGGCTTTGATTTTACCGGAACCAGCTTACCACCAAAATTTCCGGCGTAAAACCCGTATTCGACAAAATACGGTGCCGGGCAGATAACCTCATCGTCAGGTTCAAGTATGGCACGAAAAAGGGTATTTATAGCCCCGGCCGCACCACAGGTGGCGATCACATTTGAAGCGGGTACTTTTACTCCCTGTTCAGTAGAAAGGTATTCCGCCAGGGTTTCGCGGGTTTCCGGGTAACCGGCATTGGGCATGTAGCCCAGAGCGAAAGGTGAACCAGCAGCGGCGGCAATTTCTTTCAGGGCCGAACCGACTTCTTCCGGCGGAGGCAGGTCAGGGTTCCCCAGGCTGAAGTCATAAACGTTCTCTTTGCCGTATTTGTTTTTAAGCTCGATACCGTGTTCAAACATTTTGCGTATCCAGGATGAGCTTTCCATGTAACTCTTTACCTGATTGGAAACTAAATTCATTGTCAACCCCATTTATTTTTATTGCTGTCTTCCTGAATATTAACATTAAATACGTACCCTTGCAAATACCCAGGCTGCCGCAGGTTGACATTTTCCGTAATTTGTGATTAACAGATTAAGGAACAAGCATGAAAAAAGAAATCATCAATAAATTCCTGGTTTTCGCTATCATTGAATGTGCGAGGCAGGGCAGGAATAAACGGCAGACCGCTCGAGCGCTGGGGTTGAAGCTGGCTGAGTATAATGAAATTATTCAGGCAATACCGGATTATGAAAATCTGATTGAACGCGGCAAAAAGGAAGCGCCGAAGCAGAAGGTTGAAGTAGCGTTGTTGAAACGCGCCCTGGGGTTTGTTCAGGAGGAATCCTGCTCGGAGAATATCATTGACCGTAAAACAGGGGAATTACTTGACACCATGAAAAAGAAAACTGTTTCCAAGCAGGTTGCTCCGGATGTCCGTGCTTTGCTGTTCTGGCTGAAAAATCGCTGCCCCGAGCGCTGGAGTGACAGGCCTGAGGAGTCAAAGGAACCGCTTGAGATTGAATTTGGACAACAGGAACAGATGCTTTGAAGGCGGCTGCAGAAAATAGATTTATTAAAACCGCAGATCAGCTGAAGGCATTGAAGCTGCTGGGAAGTTCCACAAAATACGTGCTGCTGTTTGGTGGTTCACGTTCCGGCAAGACTTTTGTTCTGGTCTACGCGTTAATTGTTCGGGCTCTGAAAGCGGCAGGGAGTCGACATGCTGTGCTGCGCTTTCGTGCCAACGCTGTTCGGCAGTCAGTCTGGCAGGATACTTTTCCCAAAATAATGCGATTGTGCTTTCCCGGGCTGCGCTGGAATGAAAACCGTACTGACGGTTTGGTTGTTTTGCCCAACAGTTCCGAGATATGGTTCGGAGGACTGGACAGCGCTGAAAGAGTTGATAAGATTCTTGGACGGGAATTCGCGACAATATACTTCAATGAATGCTCTGAAATATCATACTCTGCGGTGGCCACCGCGTTGACCCGGCTGGCACAGAATACTGCATTATCTAATAAAGCATATTTTGACTGCAATCCATCAGGCAAGGCTCATTGGAGCTATAAACTTTTTGTCGAAAAAATCGACCCTGAATCCCGTACAGCAGTCAAGTTCCCGGAAAATTATACTGCAATGCTGATGAACCCGTCAGGCAATGCCGCCAATCTGCCGGATGGATATATTGAAGAAACGCTTGCCGGGTTGACCCGGCGGCAGCGGCAGCGGTTTCTCGAAGGGCGCTGGCTGGATGAAATGGACGGAGCTTTGTGGAAAAGGTCAATGATTGACGACTTCAGGGTCGGCACTTTGCCTGAACTTGAACGGATTGTTATTGGTGTCGACCCGGCAGTCACTTCCGGCAGTTCCGCCGACGAGACCGGAATTATTACGGCCGGCAGAGGAGTTGACAGTGAATATTATATTTTGTCCGATGCCTCCATGCGGGGGTCTCCGCTGGCCTGGGCCGAAGCTGTTGCAGCTGAATATTCCAGGTATGATGCCGACAGGGTATTGGCTGAAGTTAATAACGGCGGGGAATTGATTGCCGCCAATCTGCAGCGGGTAGCTCCTGAGTTGCCGGTGAAGAGTGTGCGGGCGGCACGTGGTAAGATTACCAGAGCAGAGCCGGTTGCCGCCTTGTATGAGCAGGGCAGGGTGCATCATGTCGGTATCTTTCCGGAACTTGAAGATCAAATGTGTTCTTACAGCCCGGCAACCGCTTTGCAGAGCCCTGACCGTATGGACGCTCTGGTCTGGGCAATTACTGAACTCAGCAGCGGAACTGGAGCACCAAGAACTATTTTTGCCTGAAAAAAAGACACTTCAGGAAAAAAAGTACCTGATATGTTGATTCATTTATAAATCAGTGTGATGCCAGGGGCTTGAAAACGCCATGTGCAAAAAAACTGAGCAACCACTTTCAAGAGTGTCTGCTAAAGATTTGGATGCTTCAATTTCATCGTTAACTTCAGCTTCCGAGGTTAAGGCATTTTGGGGACGACGATTTTTACTGTAAACCTTCACCATTATGTTGTGGTAAGTTTCCTTACCGGAGAAATTTTTTCTCATTTTCAGATCCACCTTTTTTTAAGGATTGAGATATAGAAAATGATATAACCGCGTTATTAAGCTGTTGTTAATGAAAAAATTTATTACTGTTAAATATGCCGGAATTACTCTTTCAGCCAGGCTTTAGCTTTGTCCAGCTGGTTGTCGTGAAATACTTTGACATGGCAAGGCATCATAAAGCCAAAGATTTTGGCTGATCCGCGAATCCAGGAAACATCAGAAACCACCGCAATTTTATTCCAGGAGCCAAGGTGTGACAATCCCACTTTGGCATCATCCCACATGGCATGAGCGCTGAAACTGTCAAACTTGTCGCCCAGGTGATACAGCAAATTGAGTTTGTCGAATTTCTTAAGCTTTTCTTCAACCAGTGGAATAAGGAATCTTTCGTAATCCTCAGCGGTGACATCGCCGATGGCAGTGAATCCGAGAATGTTTTCCGGCAGGCCTTTGATGATTTCAAGCATAGTCAACTCCTCATTTAAGAATTTATGATTAAAGAGCCCTTTCAATGCTAATATATCGCGCTAAATTACTCTATGTCAACCTGAAGAGCAATTTTTTGAAAAAACACTTTAAAATATACTCCCTGGCAGCCGTCGGTATTTTTGTCGAGAATATCGGTTTGTTTTACTTGTCATCTATTGCAGAAAACAGTTTTCAGGTGTTGCCAGATGCGATATTTATTATTTATCTGCAGTGCCTTGAGCACGAACTTTTACGCTTAATGAAATTTTATCAAAAATTTTTACGAATTTCGCTTTAAACAGAGGTTAATTTGGCTAGATTACTAAGTGTGATATTTTTTTATTAATTTTAGATTCGAAAGGGGTGTTTAGTGTGTGTGCCGGAAAGAAGCCGGCTTCAATGAATCTAAAAATTAGACAACAGTAAAACTTAAGGATTAGAAAATGAAAGTTCTGGTATTGAATGCCGGCAGTTCATCAATGAAATTTACTATTTTTGCGATGGACAAGGAAAAAGTGCTGGCCAAAGGACTGGTTGAGCGTGTAGGAACCGACCGTCCGAACCTTATTTACAAGCGAAATGACGGCCTGGAAAAAGAAATCACTCCAAGTGGAAAAGATCATGTTGCAGCATTGAAAAGTATTTGCAAGATGCTGACGGATAAAAAAGACGGAGTTATCAAAAACCTTTCAGAGGTGCAGGCTATTGGTCATCGTGTTGTGCATGGCGGTGAGCGCTTTACTCGTCCAGCCCTGGTTACCAGCAATGTGAAAGAAGCTATCCGCGACTGCTTCGCGCTGGCTCCGCTGCACAATCCTGCCAATCTTGATGGTATAGAAGCTTGTGAAAAAACCTTTGCCGGCATTCCAAACGTGGCTGTATTTGATACCGCGTTTCACCAGACCATGCCCCCTGAAGCTTATCTCTATGCAGTTCCTTATAACCTTTATACAAAATACGGAATCCGCCGCTACGGATTTCATGGAACCTCTCATAACTTTGTCGCTATCGCGACCGGGAAACTTCTCGGTAAGCCGTTTGAACAGCTTAAGTTAATTACCTGTCATCTTGGCAATGGCTGCAGTATGGCTGCGATCAGCGGCGGTACTGTTCTTGATACTACGATGGGTATGACTCCGCTTGAGGGGCTTGTCATGGGGACCCGTTGCGGAGATATTGACCCGGCTGTTGTGTTGCGCATGATCGAAATCGGCATGGGGCGCAATCAGATTGACCAGATATTAAATAAAGAGTCCGGTCTGCTCGGTGTCGGCGGTATCGGCAGTTCTGATATGCGCGATATTATTGAAGCCGAACAAAAAGGCGATCAACAGGCTTTGCGTGCCCGCCGCATGTTTACTCGCAGAGTTGTGAAATATATCGGGGCTTATTATGCATTGCTGGGCGGGGCTGATGCAATTGTATTTACCGGCGGAGTTGGCGAGTGGAGCGCTTACGTCCGTCATAAAATTTGTAAACGTCTTGGTTGTTTCGACATCAAGATTGATTCTAGAAAAAACGATAAGTTTCTCGGTAAGTGTGGGGAGATTTCAAGTTCAGACAGCAAAACAAAGCTTATTGTAATGCCTACAGACGAGGAATTGATGATTGCCCGCAGCGTGGTTACGTCTCTGACCCATGCCTCATTGCCGGTTAACGAAGATTAAACAAGATTATTTGAAGGGGATAGAAAAATGTCTGCTATTAATAAATTTATAGAAAAGGCGTGTGCTGCCGGTAAAAAGCTGGTGCTGCCTGAAGGACATGACCCGCGTGTGGTCAAGGCTGCCAACGGCATTCTTGAGCGCGGGATTGCCAGAGAAGTGATAGTTCTAGGCAGCGAGGAGGAGATCGCGAAGTCCTGCCATGAGGCCGGAATTAATCCTGAATTTACTGCTTTGGATTATTTGAAGTGTGACTTTTTTGAAGATTATGCTCAGCAGTTTAAAGAAATCCGGGCTAAGAAAGGTATTGATATTGAAACTGCCCGCAAGGCTGTCAGTGATCGTATCTTTTTTGGTGCTATGATGACTCGAAACGGTATGGTTGACGGCCTGGTTGCCGGCAGTATTGCTTCGACTCCTGACATGCTGCGTGCTTCATTCAACTGTATTGGAACAGCTCCCGGTATCAAAATCGGCAGCAGTTGTTTTGTTATGGATCTAGCAACTCCTACCGCAGCCGGAGATGAAGTACTGCTTTATGCCGATTGTGGTGTAAATCCCAATCCTGATGCGGACCAGCTGGTTGACATCGCGCTGGCTACCAGTGATACATACCGCTCTCTGATGGGCAAGACACCAAAGGTTGCATTTCTTTCTTTTTCCACATTCGGCAGTGCCAAGCACGAGCTGCTTGATAAAGTGGTTGAAGCAACTGCCAAGTTCAAGGCTAGAATTGCCGCCGAAGGACTTGATATTATCGCTGACGGCGAACTCCAGTCAGATGCTGCTCTGGTGCCTTCTGTGGCTAAATCAAAGGCTCCGGAAAGTGCAATCCAGGGAGATGCCAATGTGCTTATTTTCCCGGATTTGAATGCTGGAAACATTGCCTATAAACTGACTCAGCGTCTTGCCGGAGCCGGAGCTTATGGTCCGATTCTGCAGGGCTTGGCGCGTCCGATCAATGACCTTTCCCGCGGTTGCTCCGCTGAGGACATCATTGGTGTGGCGGCCATTACAGTCTGTCAGTCAATATAAGTTCAATACTGCCAGAGACGGCAGCTGTTTACATTTGGACCGTCAGTTATGACGGTCCTTTTTTTTGTCAGTTATAAGCACCGAGTGAATATGTCAGCTCATAGCTGTGGGTATATATTTCAAAAACATTACCGAATGGATCTTCACAATAAACCATGCGATAAGGCTTTTCGCCGGGGTAATATTCTCGAATCGGCATTCGCTGCCGGCCGCCGTTGGCAATTACCCGCTGGAGTGCTCCTTCAATATCAGGATCTTTGATGCAGAAATGAAAAACCCCGTTTTTCCAGTATTCAAAATTGTCTTTTGGTTTTTCCTGGTTTTTAAATTCAAAAATTTCAACCCCAATTCCGTCGCCGGTTGACAAATGAGCAATTTTGAATTTACCCCATCCGTCTCCGAAAACATCATCGCACATAGTGCCGATCGCGCTGTCGTCCGATTTGATCTCTGTCGGCGGCATAATCACATACCAGCCGAATACCTTAGTGTAAAACTCCACTGCCTGGTCAAGATCATTTACTGATAGTCCGATGTGAGAAAAACTTGCTGGATAAGGCATGATAATTTCCTTCTGTTTTTAAAAATTGCACAATTCGTGAAAAGGCATTCAGCTCTGACGCCAAGTTTGTGCGGCAGTTTTCTGAACTTATTTTTCATGCAATGAAAATTATATATGATTTATCTGGAGACAGAAGGTTATTTTGCTCTGGGATGAGCTTTTTTGTAAATGTTTTTCATTTTTTCAGTCGTTACATGTGTATAAATCTGAGTTGTGCTCAGGCTTTCGTGTCCGAGCATTTCCTGAACGCTTCTGAGATCAGCTCCGGCGTCCAGCAGGTGAGTCGCAAAAGAGTGACGCAGCTTGTGCGGTGTCATATCAGGTGGCAGTTCTGCTGCAAGCAGGTAGTTCTTTAAATTGCGCTGAAAAGAGCGGGCGGTCAGTCTGGTGCCATGCCTGTTCACAAAAAGCGGTGCAATGCGCCGGTCGTTTTCAGTGCGCATCCATCGGGCTTTCAAGTAGTGGCGCAGGGCTTTTTCAGCAGGACTGCCAAGTGCGCACAGTCTTTCTTTTTTGCCCTTTCCCTTAACCTTCATCACTCCGCCGATCAAATCAATATCGCCTAAATTCAATCCGATGGCTTCACTTATACGCAGCCCGCCGCTGTAAATTACTTCGAGCAGTGCCGAATCACGGGCACAGGCAAAATGTGCTGAATCAGCATTGCGGGCAATGCCTTTCTGAACTGCGTTATCCCAGTATTTTTGTGGGCTGCAGAGCAGTTTGTCAACTTCGTTAATTGACATGAATTTTGGGAGGCTCTGTTCTTTTTTCAATGGGGCCAGACCGACAAAAGGGTTGTCTCTGGTTATGCCTTCGCGCTGCAGATATCTGAAGAACGAACGCAACGATGATATTTTGCGCAGTATAGAATTACGGGCCAGATTCTGCTGCTGCAGCTTCACAACAAACTCTCTGGCGTTAAGGTGGTCGACCTTGTCCCAGGCGTTCTCAGCACCGTCAAGTATCAGTCCGGCAAACTGTTGAATATCTCTGACGTAATTGGCAACAGTATGCCCGCTGGCCTGGCGCTCATCAGTCAGGTATTGCAAAAAAGATTCCAGTCCGTTCATGCTTTATTTCCTCGTTATAATGGAAATGAAAATATATCCCAGGTACCATATTTTCAACTGAACACGGGAAAACCTTGAATTATACTTTGAAAAGTGACATTTTGATTTAATATTAAGAAAAGTAACATATCATGTGAAATTTTGAAATACTGACAGGGAACAAGCCATGCTGAAATACCTCATACTTCTGTTTTTTGTAACCTTAACTGCTTATGGTGCAAATATAAGCAGCCAGCCCGTCAATGGAACTGTTGTTAATGCTGCCAAGCTTAATGTAAGAGTAAAACCCGGGCCGAAATATTCGATAGTAACCCGTTTGCCAAAAGGAACCCGGGTCAAGGTCCTAAGGCAGGAGGGCAGCTGGCTGCAGATAGAGGCGCCTGCTGACTCGGCATGCTGGCTGGCCGGGTACCTGCTGGCCGGGAGCAAGGCCCGAAGGGGTATTAATTTGCGTTCCGGGCCGGGCGTTGAGTATCAGGTCTATGAACGCTATCCGGCTGGTACTGAGTTTAAAATTACCAGTCAGCATAAAGGCTGGTTCAAAGTGGCTCCTCCTGCAGGCTTGACAGCCTGGGTTCACAAGGATTACATCAAAATGGATGATGAAGGGCTCAAGGCAGCGACAGAGAAGCAGGATGCTGTACCGATAGATCTTACAAATGAGGCGGTTAAACCGGCTGAAGCGCCGTCTGTTGAAAACTGCAAAAAAGATTTTAAATTGCCTTTTGTCAAAGATTCTGAAAAGAAAGTTACACTGCAGGGGGTCGTTATGGCCCTGAAACCTGGAGCGGTGTATGTCACCCACGCTTTGGTTGTTCCTGATAACAGCAGCCTTAAAACCGTTTGTTATTTGCACAGTAATGAAACCCAGTTAAATATATGGAAGGAACGCAAAGTAGTAATAACCGGGACTCAGCATTTTGTACGTGGCTGGAAGTTACCTGTTGTTGAGGTTGAAAGTGTAACTCTGGCGGCTGAAGTGAAGCGATGAACTAAGCTGGCTGCTGCACTTAATTGCGTGTTCTTTAACCTGGATGGATATTGAACTTTCAGTCTTTTGCGAGCCTTGATTCAGTCGCAGCCTGCATCGGTTTTAAAATATGAATGCTTTTATAATTAGTCATATATAAAGAGGTGAAGTGTGAAATTTAAACTACAAAACCTGTTAATAGCTGCCGCAATGATTTTAGTTGTTGGAACAGTACAGGGCAGGGCTATACCAGAAAACGGAATCAAGTCTCCTGAAAAAGCTGAAAAGAAACCCGCGGTATCGGAGGCGTTACCGGCAAAGCCTGTGAGAAATATTGCTAAAAAGCACGGAATAAATGGTCTTAAAAACTCAATTGTCAAGATTTTTTCCATGTGCAGCAACCCAAATTATTATCAGCCGTGGCAGAATTATGGACAGAGCTCGGCGGTCGGTTCCGGATTTGTAATTGAAGGCAACCGGATTCTGACCAATGCCCATATTGTCGCTAACCAGACTTTTATGCTGGTGCGAAAGCCCGGGACTCAAAAGAAATATATTGCGCAGCTTGAAGTGGTTGGACATGAATGTGATCTGGCGGTACTGACAGTCAGTGATCCTGAATTTTTCAGCGGGATAAAGCCTTTGAAAATGGGGGACCTGCCGGATCTTCAAAGTTCAGTGATCGTTCTCGGGTTTCCAATTGGCGGGGATAATATTTCCGTTACAGAAGGGGTTATCTCCCGGATTGAACCGGTAATTTACTCCCACAGCGGGCGACGACTGCTCGCTGTCCAGATTGATGCGGCCATAAACCCGGGCAACAGCGGTGGTCCGGTGATTCATGACGGTCAAGTGGTTGGGGTTGCTTTTCAAGGACTTTCTCAGGCTCAAAGTATTGGCTTTATGATTCCAATTCCGGTCATTAAACACTTTCTGCACGATGTCAAGGACGGTAAGTTTGATGGTTTTCCGGATGTGCCGTTTGAGTATTCTGAAATGGAAAATCCAGATCTGAGAAAATGGGCTGGCATGAAGCCGGGACAGACTGGTATTATTATCCGCACTTTGCCGCCAGAGGTCAAAGAGAGCGGAGAATTTAAAGTTAATGACGTGGTGCTGGCTATTGACGGGACCAAAATTGATAATAATGCGACCGTTGATTTCCGTAATGGGGAAGTGGTCTTTTTCGGGAACCTGGTTTGGCGTAAATATATTGGCGACAACTGTACGTTCACTATTCTGCGTGGCGGCAAGCAGCTGGATGTTGTTTATAAGCTTCGCAAATTCAAACGGCTGGTCCCAAATCGCTTCTTTGACCGCCTGCCGACCTACTATTTTGTTGGCGGTATGTTGTTTGTCCCGCTGACTATCAACTATCTTGATGCGTTCGGCAAGTGGTATAAAGGACCGTTTGACCTTGTTTATTTGGCTATTCATGGCAAAATATCCAAAACACGACAGCAGGTGGTCGTTTTATCCATGGTACTGGCTGACAAGGTCAACGTCGGGTATCAGGACATTGGAGGTCTGGCTGTGACCAGGGTAAACGGTAGAAAAATAAAAGATCTCAGAGCCCTTATATCAGAAGTTCAGGCTCAAAAAAGCGGTTATGTGATGTTTGAAATGAGCAATAAGATGAAAATTGTCCTGGATATAAATAAACTCCGCAAAGCTACTCCTCAGATAATGGAGCGTTACCGCATTCCGGCAGATAGAAGCAAGGATTTGGCTGATACAATTCCCGGTAAAATCAAAGCCGCAGATAAACTCAATCCGGCATCAAAGAAATAGCCGCTGGAGGCTTTATTGGAAAATTGCCAGGTGCTGCTCATTCCTGAGTATGACCCTGGCGTCCATATAAATTTTAAATGTTACCCGGTATAAATTAGCATTATCTTCTGAGCTCGCTGCGGTTAACAGCGGATTCATTATGATGAAGCTGCGCAGCCTGAGCCTGTTGTTTCCGAGTTTAAACAGCATTTTAAAACTGGGCAGCAGTTCGTGATTATCCAGCTCAAGTGATCCTGCAAGTAAAGTTGCTGCATAGCATTCGGCTGCAATAACTGGAGTCACTGCGGCACTTTTTTGGACGGGGTTGTAATTTACTTCATAGTCAACAGAGTTGATTTTTACTTTGTCATTCAGGAAAACCACTTTCGCCTCCGCTGTCTCTGGATATGAAGTTTATTTTATGCAGTGCAATGGGATTTTACCGCAGTTGATTTTTTTGTAATATATTGTATGTTATGAGACTTTCAAGTTCGAACATCTTTACAGACGAAACCGTTTCAAGAAAAGAAGATTCAGCTTTTTTTACGGCTTCGCCTTGAATATTTAAGCATACAGTGTAAATTTCAAGCTCCATCTATGGACGGTTTGATGTATACGCAGGATTAGACTCGTTTCTGTTTCCTGCTTTAAATTTAAAATTTAATAGGAATTAAAAAGGATCAATAGCAATGAAAAGAACTTTTCAACCTTCAGTTCTGAAAAGAAAGCGTAAATTTGGATTCAGGAGCAGAATGGCCTCCAAGGCCGGAAGAGCCTGTATCAAGCGTCGTCGTCAAAAAGGCCGCTCATGTCTTTCAGCCTGATAAGCAGGCTACTTGTTGATCTTCGGGCAGGCGATCCGGTTTTATAGACAATAATTTATTAACTCTGGTTTTGCTTTATCTTGAAGAAGAGTCTAACATCTGCTGATAAAATCGCACTTAAATCAGAGTTTGATTACATCAGGGCTGAAGGCAAAAAGTATGTAGCAGGCTGTGTGCTTCTGGTTGTTGCTCCTTCGCCCGATGGGAAACTGCGTTGTGGTGTTGTATGCGGAAAAAAGTACAGCAATTCAGCAGTAAAGAGGAATCGTGCGAGAAGGCTGCTGTGGGAATCGTTCCGACTGCTGAAAAGTCAGATCGGCCCAGCTCACTGCATAATGATTCCGCGCCGGAGAATAGCAGTGCTGAAGCAGCCGGATGTTCAAAAGGCGTTGAATTACCTGTTTCGCAAAGCCGGATTGATCGAGGATTGCTGAGTTATTTTTCACCTTCCGGGGTGCTTATCCTTGTAATAAAGGCCTATCAACTAGCGATTTCGCCGTGGCTGCCACGATGTTGCCGTTTTGAGCCGACTTGTTCAGAATATGCATTGCAGTCGTTAAGGGTGCACGGCTTTTTAAAGGGATTTGCCCTGACAGTGTGGCGTTTGATGCGCTGTCATCCGTTCTGTAGAGGAGGAAAGGATCCTGTGCCGATGAAAAAAACAGGTTCCGGACGCTGAGTACCCGCAAAAATTGAGGTTAAAACCGTGAAATTTGATAAAGAGACTATTGCAGCTTTCGTTGTTTGTGTTGCTGTGCTTCTATTGTGGACCCCGTTTTGTCGTATGATGGGTTGGATGCCGGAAGAAAAAAAACCGGTAGTTAGTGAGCAAACTGCAGTTGTCGATAAAAAAGCCGGTTCTGATGCCGGTCAAAAAAAATCTGAGCTGAAACCGGCTGCCGCCGCCCAGCTGAAAACTCCGCAGGAAGCTGCATCCAGGGTAAGCAACTCCAAGTTGCTGAATATTCCCTTCCAAAGTATCGCCAACAATAATATCAAAATGACTTTCAGCCCGGCTGAGGGAGATTGTAAACAGGTTGTTTTCAAGAACTATTTTAAAGCTGACCGCAAAACGGCAATCTCTTTGAAGAACGGAATTTCACCGGGTGCTCTTGAAGTGTTCGGCAAAAAACAGTGGAAAGTTATTGCGGTTGTTGATAACAGTAAAACCGGCAATGACAGTTATCGCCTGGTACGTAAAATGGCTACTGTTTCCGGACAGGAGTTTTTCCTGAGCCAGGAGTGGAAGATTATTGATGACTTTATGGCTGATTATAAGGTAACTGTCAAGAATATCAGCGGAAAACCGCTAGAATTTGAGGATTTTTCCATGCTTGGAAATCCTGTTCCGCCGATGGCTCAGCTGTCAAATGACCAGATTCGCCGTGAAACCCACAGTGTTGACTACTTGACGACTGACAGCAGTTTCGGCGATATCAGCATTGACGGCAAGCAGTCCAAGTTTGATTATCAGCCTGATGCAAAAATCAAGTGGTCGGCTGTTACCAATAAGTATTTCACCGCAATCCTTGTTCCCGCCAAGCCCTTTGACAAGCTGGTAAAAAAACGCATAGAGCGTCAGGACAAAGATCAGAAGGGGTACTTTGTAGGAGCTTCCGGCGGCTTGTACAGTCAGGTTAGTATCCAGCCCGGCAAAGAAGTTTCTTTCAGCGGCAAATATTATTGCGGACCCAAGGTTATTTCTGAGCTTAAGAAAGTTGATTCTTCGGCTTCAAAGCTGATGCACCTAGCCTGGGGCCCACTTGACTGGATCGCCAGGATTATGCTTAATGCTCTCGTGTGGTTAAAATCGTTTTGCGGTTCATATGGTTGGAGCATTATCATTATTACCATTATCGTTCGTCTCATTTTCTGGCCTATAACGCAAAAAGCCAACAGTTCGATGAAGAAAATGCAGACTCTGCAGCCAAAGATTAAAGAGCTTCGTGAAAAGTACAAAGATGACTCTCAGGTCATGAATGCCAAAGTCATGGAGCTTTATCGCCAGGAAAAAGTTAATCCACTTGGCGGATGTCTCCCCATCCTGCTGCAGATCCCCGTGTTTATTGCTCTTTACCAGACTCTGGACGGCGCTGTAGAGCTGCGCCAGGTTCCGTTCTGGTGGGCAGCTGACCTTGCAAAACCTGATACCGTTGCGGTGCTTTTCGGCTTGCCGATAAATCCGCTTATTCTGGCTATGGTTGGCCTGATGGTAGTTCAGCAGCGCCTGACTCCTTCTGCTATGGATCCGATGCAGCAGAAAATGATGCTGTTGATGCCGGTAGTAATGCTGTTCTTCCTTTACAGCTTACCATCAGGGTTGACTTTGTACTGGACAGTCAGCCAAATTCTGAGTATCGTTCAGCTGCTTGTTCAGCAAAAATTGACTTCTGGGGAGAAAACTAAAAATATAAAGAAAACAGCTTAGCCTGTAAAAATCTAAGGAGTAGCAAATGGATAACACTAAAACTATTGAGAGACAGGAAAAAGCATCACGTACGCTGGCCATCATGCTCGACTACCTTGGTCTGGATGCTGATTTAAAGGCTGAACAGAAAGGCGCTAATATTGCCATTAAAATAGCCTCAGAAGATGCCGGTCGCATTATCGGGCGCAAAGGTCAGACTCTTGAAAATCTGCAGCTTCTGCTGAATCGGATGCTGTTTAACGGGGACAAGGAATTTCCCCGGATTATGCTTGATATTGATGGTTACAGTCGTCGCGGCGGTTCCCGTCGTCCTGCAAGCGGCGGCAGAAGACGCTCCAGCCGGGGTGGTCGTCCTGAACGTGACGGGATGAATGAAGAACAGCTTATTCAGCAGGCCATTGATGCCTCAAAGGAAGTAAAGCGCTGGGGTGAGAATGTTGTGCTTCCACCAATGAATTCGCATGATCGCAGAATCATCCATATCACTTTGAAAGATGATGGAGAACTGGAGACTCACAGCGAGGGCGATGGTTCCCTCAAAAAAGTTGTAATATCTCTAAAAAAATAACTTTTTCGAGTTGAAAAACTCCAAATTTAGACTACAATAAGGTCTCGTCTTTACTGGCGGGACCTTTTAAATGTCGGAGCGTGGCTCAGTCTGGTTAGAGCGCTGCGTTCGGGACGCAGAAGTCGGAGGTTCGAATCCTCTCGCTCCGACCATTTTTTTTCCACTAAATTAAGACTTCTGCAATTGCTTTCACTACAAGCTGTGCTATTTTCGCCTTCAAAATCATTTTCGATGCTCTCTTTAACCTTATTTAGAGGATTAATACCATGAGTGATGATGTCTGCAGGCACGGTTTGGTAATTATTTATACCGGTAATGGCAAAGGCAAGACTACTGCGGCCATGGGAATGGCGGTCAGGGCAGTCGGCTGGAAGCAGAAAGTTTTAATTGTACAGTTCGCAAAAGGCGGCTGGAGGTCTGGCGAACAGTCTGTGCTCAGTGCGCTGGATGGAGTTGAACTGGTAACGCTGGAAGAGGACGCCTCATGGATTGAAGAACGTTCTGATGAGGACAATACTGCTGAGGCTCAGCATGGGCTTGATCTGCTTGAGCAGGCAATTCTCGATCAAAAATTTCAGCTGGTCATACTTGATGAAATTAATGTTTTACTCAGTAAGGGATTTGTTGATGTCAGCAGGCTGCTTGATTTGCTGGAAAGACGCCCGGAATGGATGACAGTGGTTCTGACTGGGCGCGGTGGTGCTCAGGAGGTTTGTTCAATAGCCGATTTGATTTCGGAAGTGCAGGAGATAAAGCATCCATTTCAAGCAGGAATTCCGGCACAGAAAGGTATCGATTTTTAGGCTTTTTCTGCGGTGGAATTTTAAAAATCAGAAATTTATTCAGTAAAATCAAATATCCGGTTTGAAAATTCCAATTTCAAAAATATAATACAGCTTTGTGACAGAATTGATAGGAAAAGGAGAGCCATAATGAGCACTATTTGTCCATATTGTAATATCGAAGTCAGTGAAAGCATGATAGAGGCTGAAGACGGTTGCTGCCCGGAGTGCGGTTCAATAATCAGTGTATCTTCAATTTTTTCTGACGGTGATACAGCTGCCTATGATGAAGGCGACGACTTTGATGAAATCGAGGAAGAAGAGCTTCTTGATGAAGATGACCTCGAGAATAAGCTGTTTAATGATGAAGAATTCGATGATGACGAGTTTGACTACAAGGAAGAGTTCGGCGACGAAGAATTCGATGAAGACGAAGAAGAATTCTAATGTCATTTAAGCTCACGCATTGCCTCAAATAAAAACGCCGGAGTAGACCAGGCGTTTTTGTTTATCACTTGACTCGGTCTGCACTTCCTGTTTTTTCTGCTTTCCGGCTAAATTCCACTTTATTCTTAGACTGTCGCTGGCTGCATAAGACCTTTTAAATAGTAGAAACTTTCTTTTCTTTATATATACGTGCAGTCTCCGTTTTTCCCCTTGTTTGAGATTGTTTGCCTGGAGAATCGTCGTTGATAGGATTTTGGCATTATGGTCTAATCATGTGGTGTTATGGGTGTTATGCTGACTGGGTCTGAATGGGAGTTAATTTTTTCTGCTTAAAGTTGGTAAAATGGTTTGCATCTTGCGCGAAAGTCAATACATTAAGAGCCTGTTGAAACGAGAGCGTTTGAGCTTGAGTTCAACCAGAAGTTGATTACCTTTTGAATATACATATAGAGCTTCCCGCTGTGTGGAATCTGCGGTAACGAAAAAAGACAGTTACAAGACCTCCGGTAAATAGTTTTAAATACATAGAAATATAATAGAGATCGGAATGTCGGCTGTCGCTTTTTTTTGTTTGGCTGATTTATTGTTTGATATGCGTGGAATAGCTTTGGTTTCATTTTTTTTATGGGTCTGAAAAGGCGTTATAAGAAAAGTAAATAAAAGTTGAAAATGCGATTTGCAAAAAGCTGAAACCGGGTTAGTTTAAGAGCTCGTGTTTTGAAGCTGAGAGCTGGCTCATTTGAGCGGCTGGAACCCTTTAAAAAATAATTGAAAGATTATTGAAAACTGGTTTGAAAAGTTTCGAGGCCGGGTTATTTTAAAAGCTCTTGATTTGAGGTTTTCGATTAATGCTGAAAAGCGTTAAGATGG
>CP071032.1:0-1587500 GCA_017134815.1 Lentisphaerota bacterium | reverse complement strand
AGATGCTAGCAGGCAACTTCATGTCGAGAGACAAGAATATAATGTTTCTTGGTGGTTAAGCTACTAAGGGCACATGATGGATGCCTTGGTACCAGTAGGCGATGAAGGACGTGTTAAGCTGCGATAAGCCTCGGTTAGCTGCAAAAGAGCTTTGAACCGGGGATTTCCGAATGGGGAAACCCAACTGGAGTCATGTCCAGTTACCGGTAACTGAATACATAGGTTATCGGGGCGATACCTAGGGAAGTGAAACATCTCAGTACCTAGAGGAAAAGAAATCAACCGAGATTCCGCAAGTAGTGGCGAGCGAACGCGGAGGAGCCTAAACCGAAGTGTTTACATTTCGGGGTTGCGGGACTTCGACATGGTATGTCTGATTGTTAGTGGAATGTTCTGGAAAGTTCAGCCATAGAGGGTGAAAGCCCCGTATATGAAAACAATCAGCAACCTAGAAGTATCCCAAGTAGGTCGGAACACGTGAAACTCTGACTGAATCCGGGGGGCCCACCCTCCAAGGCTAAATACTAACTGGTGACCGATAGTGAATAGTACCGTGAGGGAAAGGTGAAAAAGCACCCTTGTTAAGGGAGTGAAAAGTACCTGAAATCATGTGCCTACAAAGTGTAGGAGCTCTTCGGAGTGACTGCATGCCTTTTGCATAATGAGCCTGCGACTTACTCTACGTGGCGAGGTTAAGTTAAGAACGAAGCCGAAGCGAAAGCGAGTGTTAATAGCGCGTCTAGTCGCGTGGAGTAGACCCGAAGCTAAGTGATCTAACCATGACCAGGTTGAACCTCCGGTAACACGGAGTGGAGGACCGAACCAGTACATGTTGAAAAATGTTTGGATGAGTTGTGGTTAGGGGTGAAAGGCCAATCAAACTTAGTGATAGCTGGTTCTCTTCGAAATAGCTTGAGGGCTAGCCTTGCACCATAGCACACGGGGGTAGAGCACTGATTGTTCGCGGGCCCTTACCAGGGTACCAACAACTATCAAACTCCGAATACCGTGTTGCCGTACTGCAGGAGTCAGACTGCGGGGGATAAGCTCCGTAGTCGAAAGGGAAACAGCCCAGACCGCCGGTTAAGGTCCCTAATTTGGACTTAGTGGTTTGAAGGATGTGGAGCTGCGTAGACAGCCAGGATGTTGGCTTAGAGGCAGCCACCATTTAAAGAGTGCGTAATAGCTCACTGGTCGAGTGGTTCTGCGCCGAAGATGATCGGGACTGAAGTCCAAAACCGAAACCGCGGATCGTGAATTTATTCACGGTGGTAGAAGAGCGTTGTATACGGGTTGAAGCCGATGAGGAATCGGAGGTGGACTGTATACAAGTGACCATGCAGGCATGAGTAGCGAAAAACCAGGTGAGAATCCTGGTCACCGAAAACCCAAGGTTTCCTCCGGAAGGTTCGTCCGCGGAGGGTTAGTCGGAACCTAAGGCGAGGCCGAAAGGCGTAGTCGATGGACAACAGGTTAATATTCCTGTACCACCTTGTTTGAGCGATGGAGGGACGCAGTATGCTAGGCGATCCAGCTGTTGAATTAGCTGGTCTAAGAGCGTAGGGCGTGATCCAGGTAAATCCGGATCACATTAAGCCTGAGACTTGATGGGTAGTTTCTTCGGAAACGAACTCGCTGATGCTTTGCTGACGAGAAAAGCTTCTAAGCGTTGACAACAGGGTGTCCGTACCGTAAACCGACACAGGTAGGTAAGGCGAGAAGCCTAAGGTGCGCGAGAGAAACCACGTTAAGGAACTCGGCAAATTAGCCCCGTAACTTCGGGAGAAGGGGTGCCATCATGGTGAAACGACTTGCTCGTGGAGCCTACGGTGGTTGCAACAAAGAGGCTGGTGCGACTGTTTACCAAAAACACAGCTCTCTGCTAACTCGTAAGAGGATGTATAGGGAGTGACACGTGACCAATGCCAAAAGGTCAAGGGAATGGGTTAGACTTCGGTCGAAGCTCTGAACTGAAGCCCTGGTGAATGTCGGCCGTAACTATAACGGTCCTAAGGTAGCGAAATTCCTTGTCGGGTAAGTTCCGACCTGCACGAATCGTGTAACGATGCCAGCACTGTCTCAACGTGGATCTCGGCGAAGTTGTAGTTCCGGTGAAAATGCCGGATACCTGCGGAAGGACGGAAAGACCCCATGAACCTTTACTGTAATCTGATATTGGTATTTGGTTATTCATGTGTAGCATAGGTGGGAGGCTGTGAAGCGGCTACGCCAGTACCCGTGGAGCCACAGGTGAAATACCACCCTTGTGTAGTTGAATATCTAACTTCGATCCCGTGAAACCGGGCGAAGGACAGTGTCAGAGGGTCAGTTTGACTGGGGCGGTTTCCTCCCAAATTGTAACGGAGGAGCCCGAAGGTACACTCAACACGGTTGGCAATCGTGTGTAGAGCGTAAGGGTAGAAGTGTGCTTTACTGTAAGACAGACATGTCGAGCAGTTGCGAAAGCAGGGCCTAGTGATCCAGCGATGGAATGTGGAATCGTCGTTGCTCAACGGATAAAAGGTACTCTGGGGATAACAGGCTGATAGCGCCCAAGCGTCCATAGCGACGGCGCTGTTTGGCACCTCGATGTCGGCTCATCACATCCTGGGGCTGAAGAAGGTCCCAAGGGTTCGGCTGTTCGCCGATTAAAGTGGTACGCGAGCTGGGTTCAGAACGTCGTAAGACAGTTCGGTCCTTATCCTCCGCAGGCGCAGGATATTTGACAGGATCATTCCCTAGTACGAGAGGACCGGGAATGACTAACCTCTGGTGTTCCAATTGTCGCGTCAGCGGCATTGTTGGGTAGCTAAGTTGGGAACGGATAAGCGCTGAAAGCATCTAAGCGCCAAGCCCACCTGAAGACTAGATATCCCTAATGCGTTAGCATTCTGAAGGCTGGTCGAAGACTACGACCTCGATAGGCTGGAGGTGTAAGCACAGTAATGTGTTCAGCTTACCAGTACTAATCAGCCGTGAGGCTTAACCACCTTTTTTCTCATCCGTTCGATTCGGACTTATGAGAAAAAATTCATTCTCGAAATGAACAAGCCTCTATTCATCAGATTTAGTTCATTCACTTTCTTTATTGTATAGTTTTTTTTTCCGGTGTCCATAGCGACGGTGAAACACACGTTCCCTTCCCGAACACGTTCGTTAAGGCTGTCAGCGGCGATGGTACTGCATATTTGACTGTGGGAGAGTAGCACGATGCCGGGATTTTATTTTACGGGCTGTTGAAGACGCATCACTTCAACAGCCCGCTTTTTTTTATACCCACGCCCAGCACCTCAGAACACCAGCAACATACCGCAAAGCTCCACCAGTAAAAAACGGTGATTTCGTGCTTAAGCCTAAGCACGACCAGCGGTTCGCCGCTGGACCGCGCCTCCGTACGACGGAGAGCGATAAAGTACGCAGCTGGATTTTGTGAGAACAAAATCCAACCGCACCAGATAACAGTTCATTTATCTTGCAGTTTGCTTTCCAATTTTAAAAGACGCTCGTCCACAGCCTCATGTTTACGGCACATAAAATCTACCATATGGTCAAACTGACGACGATTAACGGCGTATTGCAGGACATTGCGCTCACGCCGGTTGCCGGCATCCCCGATTATCCTGACGGCATTCAGCAGTTCTTCCATTTTTTCCTCGAGTCTGGAAATCCTCTTCTCCATAAGAAACTCCCTAAGTTTTCGACGGTTAGTATTTAGAATCTTATATAAAAACAGCGGGAGTGAAAAGAAAAGAGCGCCCAATCACACCTAATCTGAGGCCTCACCAAAAGCCCACCAAGAAAATGTAAAAGGACGCCCAAAGCTTACTCGTCCATACCAAAAATTTTCGATATAGACAACCTAAACAAAGGGCGCGTTCCTTCAACGTCGTTTTTCTTGGTTAAAATTTGGTGAATTTCAGATCAAAACGCTGTTGAAAGCCGCGACGCTTTCATATTAAATTGTAATGCAAGCCTTAACAGTTCAGAAAAAATATAGAACTGCAGGGAGGCATGCACTTGTAATATAATTTGTAATAACAATAATTCAAATTAACAGGCAAATAAAACTGTACGCCCAGTCGATGCAGCGCAATAAATGCCATTTGTGGCTTCTGCGCAGATGTCAGCCTAGATACTGGAAGGATGAAAGGTGTCAGCCGGTACACAGCAAAACAGCTTTGACCATTTGGGAAACTTCCTCCAGGTCTTTTTCGTTGGGGCGGTTTCTGACATCACCAAGCCGGCCTCCGGTTGACATGCTTTTGGATATACCATGATATTCTCCAACAATATGCCATGCTCCAAGTACTTCAATTCCCAGGTGATCAAAGAATTGTCCCATCCAAGCTGTAGCAGGGTAAGCTTCGTTTATCCCCGTATGTGCTCCGCCATAGGTACAGTAGGTAACGCCTTTAATGTCTGATCTGCGTTTTGCATTCAATGGCATATCTCCTGAAGCACGATACCTTTCAGCCGCTTTGTTTATCAGAGTCATAAAAGGCTTTGCCGGCAGCCAGTGATACACTCCTGATCCCATAATAATCAAGTCATACTTGAGAAAATCAATCTCAAGCGTTGCTGTGGCCCGAACGGTTTCAACATCATGTCTCTCTTTCAAGGCAGTTCTTTCAATCATCTCCGCGACTTTTTTTGTATTGCCTGTGGCCGAGAAATAAAGGTTCAATATCTTCATGATTTACCTCAAGTTCAGAAAAAGTGGTGTTGAATTCATAACATTAAATTCCTTGCAAGTGACGTAAATACAAGCGAAAATTTGTTACTTTTTAATATTATTAGTTTTTACCACTGCCAGAAGGGTTGTAATGATTCAGGGCAAAAAAATCCCCCCGAAAACGGGAGGATTTTTAAAAGCACTAAGTAAAGTGCTGAATATTTATCTGTTCAACTTAGTTGAAGTTAATTCCCAGGAATTTCTGGACAATAGGAGAAAGCTTGACAACTACCGGTGTGAACACGATACTGACCATGCTCATGAGCTTGATTAGAATGTTTAGAGATGGGCCGGAAGTATCTTTGCACGGATCACCAACAGTATCGCCGATAACCCCGGCTTTGTGGGCATCAGAGCCTTTACCGCCGTGAGCTCCTTTCTCAATATATTTCTTGGCGTTGTCCCATGCTCCACCAGCATTGTTAAGCATAGTTGCAAGCAGGAAACCGCTTACCAGTCCGCCGGCAAGCAGACCAATAACCCCGGCAACACCAAGAATCAGACCAGTTAAAACCGGAACGATAATAGCGAGGAGTGACGGAATAATCATTTCCCTTTGAGCTCCAGCTGTGGAGATTTCTACGCAGCGGGCATAATCAGGTTTTTCTTTTCTTTCCATGATACCTGGCATTTCCCGGAATTGACGACGTACTTCATCAACCATTGCGCCGGCGGCACGGCCTACAGCTTTCATAGTCATGGCACAGAAAACAAATGCCATCATACCGCCGATGAACATGCCGCATATGAGCAGCGGATTCATCAAGTGTACTTCAAATACATCGACGTATGCAAGGATCTCTGATTTACCGCTGTGGGTGATTTTTTCTGCCTGTTCAATGAGACCGCCAAATTGAGAAGCCCCGTTCGCAGCAAACTTGCCAGCCCAGAGTTTTACTTCTTCAATATAAGCAGCCAGCAGAGCCATGGCAGTCAGAGCCGCTGAGCCAATCGCAAAGCCTTTACCGGTAGCAGCAGTTGTATTACCCAGTGAGTCAAGAGCGTCAGTGCGTTCCCGGACTTCCTTAGGCAGGTTGGACATTTCGGCATTTCCGCCGGCATTGTCGGCAATTGGTCCGTAAGCATCAGTAGCCAGGGTGATTCCAAGCGTTGAAAGCATACCGACAGCAGCAAAGCCAATGCCGTAGAGTCCCATACTGAAATCAGTGAAACCGCCGGCAAAACCAAACGCGCAGATAATACCGATAGTGATTGTGATTACCGGGATACCGGCAGAATACATACCTACGGCCAGGCCGTCAATAATTGTAGTCGCGGCACCCATATTTGCCTGATCGGCAATACCCTGAGTCGGGTTGTATTCATCAGAGGTATAGTATTCTGTCGCCTGACCGATGACAACGCCGGAAACCAGACCGGCAATTACTGAACCAAAAATACCCCAGGTGATGAAACCGAGAAATTTGAGTCCTACCAGGGCGGCCAGAATCAGTACAGAGCTGCCCAGAGTACCAACAAGCAGGCTGCGGAGCAGGTCCTTCTGGGAAGCACCGTCTTTGGTTTTTACCATGAACATACCGATAATTGAAAGAACAGTACCGATACCGGCAACAATCATCGGAGCAGTAATGAGTTCAATCACGTCGCCCATGTCACCAGTTTGTGAAGCGATTCTCTGAGCACCTACAGCAGCACCAAGCGCAGCGGTAGCCAGAATTGAACCGCAGTAGGATTCGTAAAGGTCAGCGCCCATACCGGCAACGTCACCAACATTGTCACCAACGTTGTCTGCAATAGTAGCAGGATTGCGGGGATCGTCTTCAGGAATACCGGCTTCTACTTTACCAACAAGGTCAGCACCAACGTCAGCAGCTTTAGTATAAATTCCGCCGCCGACACGGGCAAACAGAGCCTGAGTTGAAGCACCCATACCGAAAGTGATCATAGTAGTTGTGATCTGGATCATTTTGTCGACATTGGTACAGTTCTCAGGAACCAGTACCAGGTTGGCAAATTTCAAACCACTGACCATGTTTTCAGGAGTGTAGAAGAACTTGTCAAGAATATAGTACCATAAACAGATGTCGATAAGGCCAAGGCCGACAACAACCAGACCCATTACAGCACCTGAAGTAAAAGCAATACGCAGACCGCGGTTGAGACCCTCGCTGGCACCCTGAGCTGTGCGGGCAGAAGCGTTGGTCGCTGTTTTCATGCCGATATAACCGCAAAGGCCGGAAAAAAAGCCGCCAGTAAGAAACGCAACCGGAACAAAAGGATTTTGAATGCCGATAAAAGCAAGACCAGCAAAAATGAGGAAGAGAACGGCAAATACTACAATAACAACTTTGTATTGACGCCAGAGGTAAGCCATCGCACCTTCACGGACGTGCTGGGCGATTTCTTTCATCGTGTCATTACCCTCGCTTGATTTCATCATGCTCTTGTAGAAAATGAACGCGATAATCAGAGCGAGGATTGAGGCAATCGGGGCTATCCACCATAATCCCGGGGTTGCCTGAAGCGTAGTTTGAGCCGTGGCCGGAACGATTGTCTCGGTTACAACTGTCACGCTTTCTTGTACTTGTTGAGCACCCGCACTTAAGGCACAAGCGAAGATGCCAGCACTTGAAAGTAGTACTGTTTTTTTCATGTCTGTCGAACCCTTCTTGTTGATTTGGAGATTTATATAAGACATTAAAGCATGAATCTATAAGATAGTTTGAAAAAAAGCAATTGCAAGATTCATTTGACATGTTAAATTACCTTTTCTTTGTGTAATATGTGATTTTAATACTTATGTATAAACAATCTTATTAAATTGAATATGAGGTCACCGGAATGAGTGGTAGTCAGAACAACGAATCTCAGGTACAAATGTCCGCCGAGGACATTTTCACACAGCGCCTGAATAAAGCTGAAGAATTGCAAAGCAGCGGTGTGCTGCCTTTTGGTGAACGATACGATGGTACAGCTCCGATTGCTGATACGCGTGCAGCTTATAATGCCGAAGCCGATGAAGAAGAGGAGCAGCCAGCCTGTGTGGCCGGCCGTTTGATGAGCCGTCGGATCATGGGTAATGCCATTTTTGCTGATGTGCGTGACAGTTCAGAACGCATTCAGCTCTTTATCAGCAAAAAAGTGATTGGCGCTGAACAGTTCAAAATGTTTAAAAAGCTTCTGGATATCGGTGACATCATTGGCATTAAAGGAAATCTTTTTATTACAAAAACCGGCGAGCTTTCTATAAAGGTAGCTGAGTATACGCTGTTGAGTAAGTCACTGCGCTCCCTGCCGGAGAAATTTCATGGCCTGACCAATGTTGAACAACGCTATCGGCAGCGTTATCTTGACCTGATCATGAATCAGGACAGCCGCAAGGTTTTCCAGCAGCGTTTTCAGATTATCCGTGAGATCCGCAAGTATCTTGAGACCAAGGGGTATCTTGAAGTGGAAACCCCGATGCTGCAGCCGATGGCCGGCGGCGCTTCCGCAAATCCTTTTAAGACTTATTATGAGGCGCTTAGTTCTGAAATGTTCATGCGTATTGCGCCTGAGCTTTATTTGAAGCGCTTACTGGTAGGCGGTTTCGAAAAGGTTTATGAACTGAACCGTAATTTCCGGAATGAGGGCATGTCACGCCGCCATAATCCTGAATTCACCATGATCGAGATTTATGAAGCTTACGGTGATTGCCGGACCATGATGGACCTGGTTGAGGAAATGGTGACAACCATTGCAGAAAATGTGTTTGGTACTTTGAAAATTGAACATCCCGACGGCAAGGTCATTGACCTGACACGTCCCTGGAGACGGGCTCCTTATCATGAACTGGTGAAAGAGAAAGCCGGTGAAGACTGGTTTGATATTTCCCATGAGGAACGGGTTGAACGCGCAAAGGAAATGGATCTCTTTGTCGAAGCTTCATGGCCTGACTTTGAAATTACCAATGAAGTTTATGAAAAACTGATCGAGAAAACTTTGATCCAGCCGACTTTTGTTACCCGGCTGCCGGCTGAACTGGTTCCACTGGCCAAAGCCTGTCCGGACGATCCTTCACTGGTTGATGTTTTTGAGCTCGAAATTAACGGTCAGGAAATCGCACCTGGGTATTCGGAGCTTAATGATCCGGTCGAACAGCGCCGCCGCTTTATGGAGCAGTTCGAGCGCACCTGTGAGGAGGGCGACAATGTGAATGAAAAAGTGGATCAGGATTTCCTGACTGCACTTGAGCACGGCATGCCGCCTGCAGGCGGCATGGGAATAGGCATTGACCGTCTGGTGATGATGTTGACAGGAGCCGAGTCTATTCGTGACGTTGTACTGTTTCCGCAAATGCGTATCAGCAAGTAAGCTCAATTGAAACTGACTATCAGCGCCTCAGGTTTTTCTTGAGGCGCTTTTTTATAGTTCTGCATCAATATGTTTTTCCACAACTTTCAAGAGCAGCAGCAGGGCCTTCAGGGTAAAACCCAGAGAAATGGTAAACAGCAGACAGTGCAGAAGCCTGGAGACAAACAGAAATATCTGTACATTGTGCAAACCCAGCAGGTCGCAGAACCATGGAATCGGAAAAGATACCAGAGCGAACAGGGTTCCCAGAAACAGGTCGATTGAAGCACCTTGTACCAGCTGCCGGTTGTCGCACGGTTCCCTGTATATTCTTACCCAGCTCATGGTGACAGCAGTCAGGGAAAGCAGCAATACAAAGACTGAAGGCGGCAGCTGTTCACTGCCGGCCAGCCGGAAATCCTTATACAGGATAAAAATAGTCGCTGCTGAAAGAATGAACATCAGGGCTTTGAGAAAAAACAGCATCTGGTGATACAGGTGTTTCATATCCGGGTTACTCCCTTCTGCTAATGAAATAAATATAGTCTGTAATACTACGCTGCCAGGGCGATGATAGATTATATGCTTTGTTTTACGATTCAGCGTATGCTCGCATTGTTTTGGTCAGCGTTCTCGCAACTGCTGAATTTTGCCCGCCGGGACGAAGCCGGCGGGCGTCCGGGGAATGGCTCCGGCGCGGTATTAGTTATGGTAATCCTGCCGGCCCAGTTTATCAGGCATCAAGCTTTTCCTTAAGCATTTTGACCACCATCTGCGGATTGGCCTTGCCTCTGGAAAGCTTCATTACCTGTCCTACAAAGAACTGAATAACTTTAGGATTGCCGTCTTTGTACTGTTGAACCTGAGGTTGATTCTGGGCTATAGCCTGATCAACCAGACCTTCAATCGCGCTGGTGTCAGTTACCTGTTCCAGCCCTTTCTCCTTGACGATAGCCGGTGCGTCTTTGCCGGTTTTGAACATTTCAGCAAAAACATCTTTGGCAATTTTGCCGCTGATGGTATTATTTTCAATAAGTTTGATCATTTCAGCCAGCTGTTTGCCTGAAACCTTGCAGTCCGCAATACTGATTCCGGCATCGGAAAGTTCGCGCAGCAATTCGGAAATAATCCAGTTAGCTAAAGTTTTTGGGCTGGTTACAAGCTTGGCGCCGGTTTCAAAGTAATCGGCAATGGCTTTCTCCTGAGTCAATACTCTGGCATCGTATTCAGTCAAAGCATATTCCAGTACGAAACGCTGTCGCATGGCATCCGGCAGTTCGGGCAGGGTGGCGCGGATTTTTTCAATATCTTTTTCAGCCAGAGTCACCGGCATCAGATCCGGGTCCGGAAAGTAACGGTAATCGTGGTCGGATTCTTTAGTCCGCATCAAATAGGTTTCGCCGCGGTCATCGTTCCAGCCGCGGGTCTCCTGTTTCAAAGTGCCGCCTGAGTCCAGTACTTGGGGCTGCCGCCAGATTTCGTACTCCAGGGCCCGGTGAGCGGCACGGAAGCTGTTCAGGTTTTTGATTTCAATCTTTGTCCCGAATTTTTCTTCACCGATTTTTCTTACGGAAACATTGACGTCGCAGCGCATCTGCCCTTTTTCCATGTCGCAATCGCTGATACCGGCATACTGCATAATCTGTTTGAGTTTGTTCAGATAGGCATACGCTTCATCAGGGGTTCGCATATCAGGTTCACTGACTATTTCCATGAGCGGTACTCCGGCACGGTTGTAGTCAACACCGCTTGAACCAGGCAGGTGAGTCAGTTTGGCTACATCTTCTTCAAGGTGAATACGGGTTATGCCGATATCACGGGACCCCATGTCTTCCCCGGAAAAGCCTTCGCCTTCTATATGAATATTGCCCTGCAGGCAGAACGGCAGATCATACTGGCTGATCTGGTAATTTTTCGGCATGTCCGGATAGAAATAGCTTTTGCGGTCAAACTTGCTGAACGGAGCAATGCTGCAATTAGTCAGAAGTCCGGCGGCCACAGTGCGCATGATAGCGGTTTTGTTTGGCACCGGAAGGACGCCGGGGTAGCCCATGCAGACTGGACAGACGCGGGTATTCGGGGCACCGCCGAAACGATTTGCACAGGAACAGAACATTTTGCTGTCGGTCTTGATCTGAACGTGTACTTCAAGGCCGATAACGGCTTCATATTGACTCATATATCTATCCTTATACAAGTGGTTACAGTTTTACATCATAATCCGTTTAATTTAGTCGCGAATGTGTTAAAATCCAGTATCCGGAACGGCTTTTTTTGATAAAGCACGGCAGTTTTTTGCTCAAAGGCAGAGTTTGCGTTTGAAAATCGGGGGTTTCCGCCTATCTTATTTGGTTTGTACGTTGTTGTAAATACTTACATAATTTAAATATAACAGGATCCCGGACTAAATGAGAGCAAAAGAATACGACTTTGCGAAAATTGAGAAGAAGTGGCAGGACTACTGGCTGAAAAACAAGACTTTCAAGACAGAAGATTTTCTGGATAAACCCAAGTATTATGTTCTGGATATGTTTCCCTATCCGAGCGGCGCCGGACTGCACGTCGGACATCCGGAGGGATATACGGCTACGGATATTGTCTGCCGCTACAAGCGTATGCGCGGATTTAATGTGTTGCATCCTATGGGCTGGGACGCTTTCGGTCTGCCGGCTGAACAATATGCGGTTGAAACCGGTACGCACCCTGCAATAACTACTGAAAATAATATTAACCGTTTTCGCGAGCAGATTCAGGCTCTCGGCTTCAGTTACGACTGGGATCGTGAAGTAAATACCACTGACGTTGACTATTTCCGCTGGACACAGTGGATTTTTCTGCAGCTTTACAAAAAAGGGCTGGCTTATATTGATGAAGTTGCCGTAAACTGGTGTCCGGCTCTCGGCACTGTACTGGCAAATGAGGAAGTTATTGACGGCCGCAGCGAACGCGGCAATCATCCGGTTGAGCGGAAACCTATGAAGCAATGGATGCTCAAGATTACCGAATATGCTGAAAGATTGCTCTCAGACCTTGACGACCTGGACTGGTCGGAGGGAATTAAGGAGATGCAGCGTAACTGGATTGGCAAGTCAACCGGTGCAGAAGTTACTTTTAAAGTTGATTCAACCGGCGACGCAATTACCGTTTATACTACTCGCCCTGACACCTTGTTCGGCGCTACCTATATGGTGCTTGCGCCTGAGCATGAACTGGTTGATAAAATAATGACCGATGACCGTCGTGAGGCCGTTTGCGAATACCGTCGGCAGGCAGGCTTAAAGTCTGACCTCGATCGTACGGAGTTAAGTACCGAAAAGACCGGTGAATTTACTGGTGCTTATGCTTTGAATCCGGTTAACGGTGAAAAAATCCCGATCTGGATAGCGGACTATGTCCTGATAAGTTATGGAACCGGGGCGATCATGGCGGTACCGGCCCATGACACGCGAGATTTTGAGTTTGCTGAAAAGTTTGAGATTCCAATTAAGTGCATTATTGAACCGGAAACAGCAGAGGCTGAAACTGAAGGAATTGATATTCAAGCGGTTCTGGCTGGCAAGGCCTGCTGGACCGGGAACGGCAGGATGATTAATTCTGCTAACAGTGACGGTCTTGATATTAATGGTATGGAAGTCAAGGACTCCAAACGCATTGCGACTGAATGGCTGGAAAAGCGCGGCATTGGCAAAGCTGCTGTTAATTACAAGCTGCGTGACTGGCTGTTCAGCCGGCAGCGTTACTGGGGCGAACCTTTTCCGGTTATTCACATGGATGACGGTTCTATAAAGCTGGTTTCTGAAAACGAATTGCCGGTTACACTGCCTGATATGGAAGAATTTAAACCCTCAGGCACCGGCGAATCCCCGCTGGCCAATGCCGGTGAGTGGCTTGATTATATTGATCCTGAAACCGGCATGAAAGGCCGTCGGGAGACCAACACAATGCCGCAATGGGCTGGTTCATGCTGGTACTATCTGCGTTATATTGACCCGAAAAATAAAGAAGCCGCCTGGGATCTGGATAAAGAGAAGTACTGGATGCCGGTTGACTTGTATGTGGGCGGGGCCGAACATGCGGTGCTGCACCTGCTTTATGCCCGTTTCTGGCATAAAGTACTTTATGATATTGGAATGGTGAGCACAAAAGAACCATTTCAGAAGCTGGTCAATCAAGGAATGATTCTGGGGATTTCCTACAAGGATTCCCGTGGTGCTCTGGTGCCGGGCGATAAAGTTGAAGCGCGGGACGGCGGTTTCTACAGTACTGAAACTGGAGAAAAGCTGGAAGAATTTCCTGCAAAAATGTCCAAGTCGCTCAAGAATGTCGTTAACCCTGAGGATGTGATCAGTGAATATGGTGCTGACAGTATGCGGCTTTATGAAATGTTCATGGGGCCTCTGGAAGCAACAAAACCATGGAACACCAAAGGGGTGGAAGGTGTTTACCGTTTCCTGAAGCGGGCCTGGCGTATGATTGTCGAAGCTGAGGTTGTCGAAGCTGAATTGACCAAAGAGCAGCTGCGCATCATGCATGCCACCATCAAAAAAGTCACTGAAGATCTGGATACGTTCGGCTTCAATACGGCAATCAGCCAGATGATGATTTTTGTTAACGAGTTTTCCAAGGCCAAAAAACTACCGCGTGAAGCAGCTGAGACCTTTGTGAAACTGCTGGCGCCGTTTGCGCCGCATATCGGCGAAGAGTTATGGGAGATGCTTGGGCACCATGATTCAATAGCCTATGTGGAATGGCCAGGGTTTAATGCAGAATATCTCAAAGTTGACGAAGCTGAAATCCTGATTCAAGTACTTGGCAAGCCTCGGGCCCGCATTATGATGCCGGCTGCAGCCAAACCTGATGAAATGGAAAAAATAGCGCTGGACAACCCGGAGATTAAAGCCGCAATTGCTGGTAAAACCGTGAGGAAAGTTATCTGTGTACCGGGACGGCTGGTCAATATTGTAGCAACACCATAATCTTGATTCTATGAAATTAACAGAATCAGAGTTAATACCGGCTCTGATTCTGTTTTTTTATTGTTCAAGCGCAAGCTGTCCGGTAGGACGGATGCCGCTTTTTTTGAAAGCGATTTTCAGGAACAGAGCTACACATAGCAGCCCGCTTATTAAGTTTGCTACTGCTGAACCTAAAAATATCCCTTCAAGTCCGAGTATGTATTTGCCGCCCCATGCCAGCGGAATTGTCAATACCAGCATGCGGACAACATTAATCCAGCCGGCAATGACCGGGCGTTCAACGGCATTGAAAACCATTGAAGTGAAAATACTGATATGCATGAACCCGGAAGTGACCAGCAGGATCAGCAGATATTCTTTTATAATTTTGACAACGGTGCTGTCTGAACTGAATATGGAAGCCAGTTCTTCTCCAAACAGGTAGAGCAGAACAAAACTGACCGCTGCATAACTAAGTCCGAAAAAATTGCAGAATTTCCAGGCATGTTTGATCCTGGATATACAGTTTGCTCCGTAATTCTGTCCGGCAAAGGGCATTTGCACCGATCCCATTGCCATCGGAATCATAAAAGTGAACATCAGAATGTTATTTCCGGCATTAAACGCGGCTACAGCTCTATTGCCGTAAATGGCGACTAACCCGACAAGTACCATATTGGATACTGGCATCAACAGATTTGATGCGCAGGCAGGAATTGCTGTTACCAGTAATTCTTTGACTGACATGTAGAAACGCCGCATAGTCGGAATGGCCAGATGAAGCAGGTGGAACTGATAGCGCAGTACCAGAATTGACAATACCAGGGCGAAAAACCGGGATATAATTGTTGCCCATGCGGCACCCGGCAGGCCAAGCCGGGGCAGGCCCCAGTGACCGAAAATCAACAGCCAGTCAAGAAGAACATTCAGTAAGGATGCCGCAATCATTAGGATAGCCGGAGTTGATGCATGGCCTGTAGCGCGGATGGCATTGTTCGCCACCATCGTAATTACCATGAAAGCTACAAACCAGAACCAGACGTTCATATAGCTGACGGCCAGCGGCAATGTGATGGCATCAGCCCCGAGCAGTCTTAAGATTGGCTTAGCAAAAATCACTCCAAGCACTCCAAGTACAGTTGCAAAGACTCCTGAAAAAATCAAGCTGTCCGAGATGAAGTTCCTGACCTTGTCGTACTGGGCAGCACCAATCTTTCTGGCGGCGATCGATGATACACCGGCAGCAAAACCCAGTCCTATGCTGCCGAACAGCATAACTATAGGCGCCGTAAAACCCATCGCGGCCAGGTAATCTGTTCCCAGACGACTGACAAAATAAGTGTCTGTGAGGTTGAATATCATCATGGCAACAAAACCCCACATGGTAGCAAAGGTAAGTCTTATTATATGACCGGGGACCGAGCCGGTTGTCAAGTCTATTCTTACAATGTCTTTCATTTGACAAATCCTTAAATTAGCCTGCATTGAATTAGACAAAGCAGGTTAGAGTGCTTTCAGCTGAGGCGGCGAAAATCAGCGGGTGGTGATTCCGCGCAGATACAGGTCTATTACGGTGTCGATTTCAGGTATCGGCATGTGATGCCGGCGGAAGACATGATCGCGGGTGCGCAGCATGCCCAGCAAAAAAACCGCTTGCACGGGAAGCTCAATATCCTTGCGTACCTTGCCCTCCTGCTGACCCTGCTGCAAGATTTGCAGTACAAGGTCAAAAAGCCGTTTGCGCTCCGTAGAGCAGGGGTATTTATCCGGCAGCCCTGCCTGGGCTTCATACTCCCTGAGCAAATTCATCAAAGAAGTGCGTGAAATAAAAAAACTGCTGATTTTAGAAGAAACAGCAGTCAGTTTTTGCTCGAAAGGCAGATCTGACTGGACATCTTCAGCTACCATGTCACACACTTCGCTGAGCCCGTTTAAAGCCACCTGCTGGAAAAGATCATTCTTATCCTTGAAATAGAGATAAATAGTACCTTTGCCGACCTTGGCGGTACTGGCAACCTTGTCCAGTTTTATCTCATGAAACCGGTTTGTTTTCCCAAGCTTCTCGACAGCTTCAAGGATACTTTTTTTCTTGTCAGGAGTTTTCATCAGCTTATATCCTGTACCTGTTTATCCCAAATTCTGTAAATACAATACTGACTGGTCAGTACTGTGTCAAGCGAAATTTACTTTTTTTAAGTAAAAAAAAGGCACGGCCTTAAAAGACCATGCCTTTAAAAGTCGTAAATAACTGGACGGTTATTTCTTCTTGCCGAAGATCTTCTCCCAGTTCTCCCGGAAAGTTTTTTCATCACCGGGTCTGCGTTTATCGCCTTTTCCGGCCATAATAGCACCTCGTGATTAATTGTATAAGTTATAATTAATGTTTATTTGTCAACCTGTAATATAGCTTTGATGCAGGAAAAATAAAGTTAAATCTGCATAAAAGTTAAGATATTAAGCGGTTGTCTCAGGCTGCAGAAAGGTGCTATACCAGACCAGTATCCGCTAAAAGCTTACAGGCTTAACGGCTTCACTGTACATTAAACCGGTGTCTGCTTTAATCGATAGGGATGGTTTCCTGAGCTAATTCATCGCTCGGTGGCATCGCTACATTGTTGTGCCCTATTAAATCTATTTTCTGCCAGCGGTTTGAGCGAAACCTCCAGAAAATAAGCATTGACTCAAAAAAGATGTAGAATGCCAGAAAAGCCCAGACCCATTCAATACTGCTCTTTATAACATAAATCATAAACAGAGTTCCCGGAACCATCAGCAGCCATGCACAGGAGGATGAAATAAACATTACCGCCCTGGTATCACCGGCGCCGCGTAAAGCTCCCATGAAAATGAATTTTGTGGCGTCAAACAGGTTAAACAACGCTGCCAGTGCCAGAATAATCTGTCCGCTTTTAAGGATTTCATCAAAGTCAATACCGCTGGTCCCTGAAGGACTGAATAAATTCATCAGAGTAATCGGCAGCAGCAGGTAAATGGTAGACATGCAGACCATATACAGCGTTGCCATACGCCAGGCACGAAACGCGACCCGGATAGCGATATGCTGCCTGCTGCGGCCAATAAATTGTCCGCATATAATCGAAGTGGCATCGGCAAAACCCAGCAGCGGCATAAAGCTCAGCTGGTTTATTGACAGAGCGATAGTGGTTGCAGCCAGTGCTTCTCTGCTTAGATGTCCGATTAAAAAAGTTACAAAGGTGAATGCCCCGACATCAAACAGCACCTGCATTCCAGCTGGCGTGCCGAAACTGAAGAGTTTTTTAATAAACTCAAATTTAAACTGCCGGTGCCTGCGTGTCGGCAGCAGTTCCTGATCTGTATTCAGAAACAGCAGCAGGGCGCATATAAAAGAAAACATTGTTGATAACGACGTAGCGGCCCCGGCCCCCCATATCCCAAGCGGCGGCAGACCAAGTTTGCCGAAAATAAAAATATAATCCAGGAATATATTTAAACAGCAGGCAAGGGAGTTGACTGTGGCTATATAAATAGTTTTTCCGCGCCCGGAGAAGAAGGCAAAAAATGCAGATCCCATGCACATGAATGCGCCGCTTGGAATAAGAGAACGGTAATACTCGTGTTCTCTTGCAAGAATCTCCGGCGGATGATTACCAAAATTGATGATCAAGGCTCCAGTCAAAGGCAGGATAAAAACGATCAGCAACGCTGTGAACAACGCAAAATAAAAGCCGTTCCAGGAGGCTTTGACACAGGATTTTATGTCATTTGCTCCAAAGAACTGGGCAACTATCGCACTGGTAAAGTTGACGGTTACCATGAAGAAACAGAAAGAGGCGAAATACAGGATACCGGCCGGCAGGGCTGCTGCCACATCCTCTGTTGAATTTGACGCCAGAAAGGCACGGTCGGCAAACTGCATGATCGTCAGGCTGGCGCTCATGATAATCAGCGGGTATGCGACTTTCCATATTTCAAAATAGCCACCTGATTCATGGAATCCGGGACTCGAAAAAAATTTCCTGATTTTATTGTAAAAAAACATTTTGGCTCCGATAAAACTAATGGTCAAAACCTGTAAAGTAATATTATTTTTAAAATAGTAAAACGTATAATTCAGATTATAGCTGATTTATTAAAGACTGAGGCCAAGTTATAAGAAAGAGAAACTGGCCATTTGCTGTTTAGAACTACGCTTTTCCCTCGTCAAGTCGTTTAAGCAGCATTTCGGCGGGTGTCAGATATTTCTTATCGTTATTGCACTCTTTGCAGCAGGCTACAATATTGCCTTTATTGCTGCGGCCGCCGCGGGCAACCGGTACGACATGGTCCATTGTCAATTCATCCGGCGGAAATTTTTTCCCACAATAATGACAGATGCCAGCCTGAAGCTTGCGGCGCCACCATTCGGTTTTACGCAGCTCGCGGGCTTTTTTCCGTTCGCGATTTATGTGTTTTTCATCGCGTTGTATGTCAATCCAGTCATCCATGGCAGTAAATACAATATTCAAGAAAATTAATAATTAGATTCAAGCATCTTTTCAGCAACCTTAAGGCCGTCCGCAGCTGCTGACAGGATACCGCCGGCAAAACCGGCTCCTTCTCCTGCAACATACAGGCGGTTTACGGAACTTTCAAGTGATTCCGGATTGCGCAGAAAGCGCACCGGGCTTGAAACGTTTGTCTCAATACCGACAAGCTTGCCAAACTTAAGAAAACCGTGAAATTTGTGATCAAACCGGCGCATGGCTGCAGTCAACGCCTCTGTTGTTCTGACAGGGAGCAACTGGTCCAGCCTTGCGGCTTTAAGGCCAAACTGATAACTTGTTTCGCTGTTTTTCAACCCCAGCTTGCCTTTTACAAAGGCTCTGGCATCCTGGGCTGGAGCCGTAAAGTCACCGCCGCCAAGCGTGAAGGCTTGCTGTTCCAGTTCCCGCAGAAATTTATAAGCTCTGGAGGCTGATGTGAAAAGTTCTGGAGACTGGTTCACTATCAGACAGGAGTTTGCAAATTTTCCAGCTCTTGAATAGCGGCTCATTCCGTTGGTTGCCAGCTGCCCCGGCTCAGCAGTGGAAGCGACAATTTCTCCTCCCGGGCACATGCAGAATGATGTTACTCCAGCAACCCTGCAGTTGAAGTGGGGCCGATTAGAGAGGTGATATTCTGCCGGGCCGAGCCATTTGGGGCGTTGGCGCATCCGGTACTGGTTTTCATCAATGAATTGCTGTGGATGCTCAATCCTGCAACCTATCTGGAACCCTTTCAGCTTGAATTCAACTCCCTGATCGACTAGTTTGTCAGTCAGTTCACGCCCGCTGAGGCCATGAGCCATAATTACTGCCGGGGCTTCAAGCTCTTCTCCTGAACTTGTGATCACACCAGTGCATTTACCATCTTTAATCATCAGTTTTTCGACTTTTACTCCGAAAATAAACTTGCCGCCTGCCTGTTCTACCTGCTGCCTGATATTGCGTACCATAACCGGCAGAATATCAGAACCGATATGCGGTCGCTTCAGAAAAGCGATCTCCTTGGGAGCTCCTGCTGAAATCATTATATTCAGAATATTTCGAGTCCGTGGATCGCGGGTTCTGGTATAAAGTTTTCCGTCGGAAAAAGTTCCGGCTCCACCTTCACCGATGAGGTAGTTGCTGTCCGGGTTAAGTTCCCGGGTCTGATGAAATTTTTCTATATCAGCAGCTCTCTGGTCCACATCGTAACCCCGGTCAATAATCACTGGGTCGCATCCCGCCCGGGCCAGTAGCAATGCGGCAAAAAGCCCGGCAGGTCCGGTTCCAACTATAATTGGATTCTTCAGTCCGTCAGGAGCGGCTGGCACCTTTAATTCAGGATTCAGAACAGCTTCAAGTTCTTTTTCCGAAAAACTGTATTTGCTGAAATGGCTTGTCGCTTCGTTGTCCGCCAGCCTTATCGCCAGCGAATAAACCAGAGCAGGGGCACCGCGTCTTGAATCGATGCTTTTGCTCAGGATATCATAGCTTAGAATATTTTCAGGTGCCAGGTTGAGATGACTGGCAATATAATTTTTCAGGTTCAGGTCAATACCGGCGCTTTCTGCAGGAATCAGATAAGCCCGTATTGTTAAATTGTTCAGTTTAATAAGCATAGCCCAGTATCCGGAATCATATTTTAAGATTTAAGTATTTAAGAAATTATGTAAAGGTGTTCAGCTGACATCTTTCTCTGAAAAAACGAATGCTTCAAATACTTCAAACTCGGCATCCGGAGATTTCCAGCTATCAGGATGCAGACCAGCTTTCATACTCAAGTGAGTCAGTGTCGTTGCCGCATCCCAGCCTTGTTCCGGAGCTACTTGCGGTAAAAATACTGCTGACCTTGTATTGCAGCGCAGGACAATACCGTGTTTGCCGACTTCAAATTCATTGGCCGAATCGATCTTCTGCATTGGAGTCAGAACAGACACCTCAATTTCCAGCTCATCGATTTCATCAACTGCAACCGGCGGGAAACGCGGGTCGTTAAAGGCCGCGTTAATCGCGTTTCTGGCCAGGTTCTCAGCCAGTGGTTCAAAGGCTGCGATATTGCCTATGCAGCCCCGCAGCATACCGTTTGCAGAATGGAGGGTGACGAAGCAGGACATTTCTTCTTCTAGTTTACCATCCATAGCGGAAATTTCAGGAGAAATTGAATCGTCAAAGCGAGTGTGGATCATTTCCCTTACATATCGCAGTATTTCGCTTTGTTCAACAGGATCGAAAAGTTCTTTTGTGCTCATAAACACATTTCCCCTCTAAGCACAAGTGCTTTTTTTATTTCAATGCAACAATATTCAGTCTATTACCAGTGTTACCTGAATTTATTATTTTATTTTGATAACTGCCAGCAGAGCAATAACAGCGCAGTTTGCCAGCAGCAGCATGGATAACTGTTCCGGACCGCTGTCCAGGGAGCCAAATAATGGCATTTCAAGGCTTTTTGCCATTTTGGCTATTTTCATACCGGCATATAAATTGGCCCCCAGCACAGGTAAAATAATCAGCCATGAAAAAAGCTCGAATACCGGGTCTTTTTTCTTTTTTTTCTTCTGCCCCATACTGTTCCTGAAATCCTGTTTGCCGGTCAGTTCCTGTTTTTCGCTACACTATACCAGCCGAAGCCGATAAACGCAAGGGTTGGAAGCAGGCCGGCAATGATTGGCGGCAGTATGCCTTTTTTGCCCAGCAGCAGGAAAATCTGCGAAACAACAATATAAGTAATAATCAGTGCTACCGCGGTTATGATGGCCATGACTATTCCTGAACGCTCATTTTTAGTAGCCAGTGGTATGCCCAGGAAGACTGCCAGAAAGCATGACCAGGGGAATGCCAGCCGATAGTAAAACAGTGACATATATATAGCTTTAATCCTGGCGGCCATATTTTTGGTTTTGGCGACGATATTCCACAGCACCCAGGTGGGGAGTTCTTCTTCGCTCTTGACCGCGTTCATAATATCCTCAGGGGTTTCGCCTATATCCGCTGTACTCTTAACCATTTCCTTAAAGCTTTGCGAGCTTTTCGGCATCAGGCCGTCCAGACTGTAAGGAGTGTATATAACGTGCGAAAATATCCAGCCTTTGCCCGGAATGTACTTAGCTGACCTTGCGTTGATATCCCACTGCAGAGTTTCGTCCTTGCGGTAGTTTTTCAGCGTGATGTATTCCTGTTCGCCGTTGACGTTAAAGGTCCTGAAAAGCCATGTCCGCCTTTTGTCGGGGCTCCTGTAAGTAAGCATTTTCTGGAAATCCAGGGTTTTCCCTTTGTTTTTGGTGGAAGCCAGTTTTAAAATTTCTGCTTCACGCTCGGTGTAGGGAACCAGTCCTTCATTAAACCAGATGTTGACCGTAGTCACAATAAGACCAACGATGAATATCGAACCGCCGCAGCGGAACAGAGAAATTCCGGATGCCCGCATCGCGGTGACCTCCATGTTTTTGCCGAACATGGCCATTGTCCACATACAGCCCAGCAAAACGGAAATAGGCAGAACAAAGCGGATGTTTCCCGGAAGCTTGAGCAGCAGGTATCCGATAATTGAGTTAAGGCTGGCGCCGTGACTCAGGAAATCTCCCAGGTCATTGAAAACATCACCCAGGATAAACAAAGTTATGAAAACGAGCAACAGAATACTCAGGTAAACCATAAATTCCCGGAAAATATAATAATCGAGCACCGGAAGAATCCCAAATCGTCTTGGGATGGTGATCAAATCTTTATTGATTTTATTTTTGGACATTAAAACCCCGTCTAATGTTTTATATAATGAAATTTACCTGATAAATATAGCTCATTGATGCAAAAAAAAAAGCGCCTTGAAAAAGTAAGGCGCTTAAATATTGGCGAATCGTCGCTGCTTAGCGGCGCTTGTTGCGTTTTTTACGCTTTACTTCGCTTGGCTTTTCGTAGTGACGACGATTGCGCAGGTCCTTAAGAGTTCCCTCTTTATCGAGTTTCTTCTTCAGGCGGCGCAAAGCGCGGTCGATAGCCTCGCCTTTTTTGACGCGTACCTCTGTTGCCATATCTAATTCACCCCCTTCGAAAATGTTGCAGGGTTAAGTATTTATCAAAGCGAAAAATAAATCAGTCGCTTGCAAAACCGGCTTCGTCAGCCAGCATTGACTTAAGCTTGGTTAGCGCCTGATTCTGAATCTGCCTTACACGTTCACGGGTTCTGCCAATTTCCTGGCTGACCTCTTCAAGAGTTCTGGCGCGGTTGCCATCGAGCCCGAAACGCATTTTTAAAATCATTTTTTCACGGTCATCAAGTTCCTCAAGCAGATCCATCAGGCGGTCCACGGACTCGACATCACCCAGAATCTGGTCAGGAGTCATGGCACGACGATCCGGGATAATATCCTGAAATTCGCCGTCTTCACCCTGCTGAATCGGGTCATGAAGTGAAAATGTCCGCAAGTCTGCAAGGCGGAGCCCTGCAACTGTGCGTTCGCTGAAATCCAGATTTTCGGCAATCTCAGCGTCAGTAGGCTCCCGGCCGAATTCTTCAGCCAGCTTCATGCGGACAGATTTGATTTTATTAATTTTGCCGGCGGATTGTACCGGAATACGAATCGTGCGGCTCTGATTAGCCAGGGCACGACGCATTGATTGTTTAATCCACCATGCAGCATAAGAGCTGAATTTAGCGCCTTTAGCAGGGTCGAATTTCTCAACAGCCCGCATTAAGCCGATATTGCCTTCGGAAATAAGATCAAGCAGGGGCAGCCCCAGCCCTTTAAAGTCATGTGCGATTTTTACAACCAGGCGCAAATTGGCCTGAATCAGTGTGGCACGGGCAGTATCGTGGGCGCAGTTGTCATCTCCATGAATTGCTGCAGCGAGTTCTACTTCTTCTTTCTTGCTGACCAGTGATATTTGACCGATATCCTGCATGTACACCTTCATGGTGTCATTTTTTGACCCGCTGCTCACTTTTGAATCCAGCGCCTGCTGTCGGGCCCGGTCTTTTTCCTTTTTGGTCTTCGGAACTTTTATTTTCTTTTCAGTCAATGATTCTTTTTTCCTGACTTTGGCAGCAGGAGTTTTACGAGCCTTTACTGGTGTTTTGGGAGAAGCTTTTGCTTCCGTAGAAGCTGCAGCTGCGGCTTTGCTGGTTTTGGTTTTTTTTGAACCAGCCGCCGCCGTCTTCTCTTTCGGGCTTTTTTCAGTTGTAATTTTTTTCTTTGTCTTACTCTCTGCCATGATGATATAGTAAATATTTATAATTATAAATTGTTATATGTCAGTACCCAGGGAAACGGACCGCAATTGAACTTGCTATTTTAAAAATTTCCTGTACAGTCTTAACTGCATCCCAATAAAACATTGCAATTAAGACAACAAACTATAAAAGTTTGTTCAATAAATGCTCCTCTTGAAAACGGAATATGCAGACCGTCACAAAAAAACTATTATACTAAGTGATGAGGCTAATTTCAAGTGAAAAAGGTATGGATTGGCAAAAAAAAATAAAAAAATGGTTATGTTCAGCTGACTGCTTGCCTGATGCTATAGAAAATGTCTATGCTGATGCTCTGGCTCCAATGATTCTGCGCCGCGCATGTTCCGGGACCGGGCCGACGCTGGTTGTGCTGCCTGTTTTGACCCAGGCGGATCGGCTTCAGGCAGATATTGCTTTATGGCAGCAGGAACTGGAGTTGCCGTTGCGCTGGCTGTACTTGCCAGAAACTCATGATGGTCAGAATTTAATGCCTGGCAATGAAGCGCAGCGGGCAAGGGCTCTGCATAGAGTTTTGAGCGAAGATTTCGATTTGATAATCGGCAGTGTCGCTTCGTTGCTGTCGACTGTGCCGGCGCCTGAAAAAATAAAAGAGAGTCAGTTGTGCCTGCGTCGCGGCTGCAGTACTTCTTTCAACGACCTGCTTGAAGCCTTGGTAACACTGGATTATGATGATGAATTCGAGGTAAATGTTGAATGTGAATTTTCACGTCGTGGCGGCATTATTGATGTTTACTCCCCGGCGCATAATTTTCCGGCAAGAATTGAGTTCTGGGGAGACGAGGTTGATTCTATCCGGAGCTTTGATCCCGAAACTCAGCGCTCAACCGGTGCGCTTCAGGAATATTTAATTATTGGTCGCGGCGGTATTGATGATGAGGAGGCCGGCGTTGACTTTTTTACATTTACTGAAAGCAAAATTTCCAGCCTTTCCATAGTCTTTCCTGAAGCTTGTTTCAGTCACCTGGAAAAATTCTCTGATGAAGCTGAAATTGAGCGTTTTCGAGAGCTGCTTAATATGAAATCTTATCATGTAGCGCGCTATTTTGATCCCGGAGAAGTGTCTTCCGGCGACGCGGTCCCGGCGGCATGTTTCCCGGCAGCGGCACATTTAAAACAGGGATTGCCGGCAGAGGCTGCTGACGGCGGTATGGAACTGTTACGGCAGCTTATTGCGAGACAGCTCAGCCAATGGCTTGATACTGGATATGAAGTGTTGTTGTTTGGCAATGACCCCGGAGCGGAAGTGCATATTAAGACCTGGTGTAAAGAGCACGAAGTTGCCTCGGACAGGGTCACTGTAGCATCTGGGAAGCTGCCGGCAGGTATACTCTTTCCAGCAGAGAAAACGGTTTTTATTACAGAACGTGAACTTTTTACCGCAAATTATTTCCGCAAAAAATCTGCATTGCCGCCGGCGCCTGAAGAGCGGCGGGCGCTGACGGAGCAGGAAGTGGCGGCCTGTGCTGACCTTGATGAAGGAGATTATGCCGTGCACCTAATTCATGGCATTGGCATTTTCAAAGGTATAAAGGAAATGGAGCTTCGGGGAGTAAAGCGTGAGGTCATGGTGCTTGAATACCGGGATAATGCCCAGCTTTATGTGCCATTGTATCAGGCTGCCATGGTCAGCCGGTATATCGGAGCTCAGGCTAAGGTAAAGCTGCATAAGCTTGGTGACAAACGCTGGCTGGCGGCCAAAGCGGGTACCGCGCGGGCTATTAAGGATTTTGCTGCTGAACTACTGCGCTTTCAAGCGGTACGCAATGCATCAGAGGGAATAAAGTACCCTGCTGACGGGCTGGAACAGCGTATTTTTGAAGACGCTTTCCCTTTTAAGGAGACTCCGGACCAGGCAAAAGCGGTAAACGAGGTAAAGGCTGACATGTGTGCTTCAAGGCCTATGGATCGTTTATTGTGCGGGGATGTCGGCTACGGCAAGACGGAAGTTGCGATCAGGACCGCATTCAAGGCGGTAGAGGCCGGGTATCAGGCTGCGGTGCTGGTGCCGACTACAGTGCTTGCACAGCAGCATTATTACAGCTTTAAGGAGCGTTTTGCCGAATATCCTTATACCATAGAAATGTTGTCGCGTTTTCGTTCAAGACAGCAGCAGTCGGAAATTGTCAGAAAAATACGCTCTGGCGGAATTGATGTTATTATCGGAACACATCGCCTTTTTCAGGATGATGTACATTTCAAAAAGCTCGGGCTGGTAGTTATTGATGAAGAGCAGCGTTTTGGCGTCAAGCACAAAGAGAAGATTAAACGCTTCAGAACCGCGGTGGATGTTTTGACCATGTCCGCCACTCCTATTCCCAGGACTCTGTATATGGCAATGGCCGGGGCTCGGGACCTGAGCACGATAATGACCGCTCCGGGACTGCGGCTGCCGGTTAAAACCATAATCTCACAGTATGACGATAAATTTATCTGTGAAGCCGTCCGCAATGAGGTTAAACGGGGCGGGCAGGTATTTTTTATTCACAACCGGGTCAAAACCATAAACAGTACCGCTGAAAAACTGATGAAGTTAATGCCGGAAGTTCGAATCGGTGTCGGGCACGGACAGATGGCGGAAGGTGATCTTGAAACGGTAATGGCTGATTTTTTGCGTGGAGAGATTGACGTTCTTTTATGTACAACAATAATTGAATCAGGGTTGGACATCCCAAATGCTAACACCATTATAATAGAGCGAGCCGATCGTTTCGGGCTGGCCGAACTGTATCAGCTGCGAGGCCGGGTCGGACGCTGGAGTCGTCAGGCTTATGCCTATTTGCTGCTGCCGAAAAGTAACATTATCAGTTCTGATGCCAGAAAGCGGCTTGGGGCAATTCGTCGCTACACTCACCTCGGTGCCGGCTTCCGGCTGGCTTTGCGGGATCTGGAAATACGGGGAGCGGGGAATCTGCTGGGTGCGCAGCAGAGCGGGCATGTGAATGCGGTCGGGTTTGATCTTTATTGTCAGCTGCTCAGGTCAGAAGTCAGCAGGATGCAGGGAGCACCCCAGAGGTTTTTGCCGGAGGTTGATGTTAACATTGATTTTCTGTACTTCGCGCATGCGGCGCCCAGGGAGGCTTTGGCTGCGGGGTTCCCACCTGACTATATTCCCTCGCAGCGTCTCCGGGTGGACGCCTACCGCCGGGTGAGTGCCATGACATCAGAAGAAGAGCTGGACGCTTTTCGTGAAGAAATGGAAGATCGCTATGGTACTTTGCCGGAGGAGGCTGAGGTGCTGTGCGAGTTAATGCTCATTCGGATACTGGTAGCTCTGCATGGTTACAGTTATGTGGGAGTGCAGCAGGAAAAAGTTTTTATAAAAGATTCACGTAGGACTTTTCGACGTAATGGTATGCTGCCGCTGGTGAACTCTGAGAACCCGCCGCGCTGCCGCTTGCGTAATTTGCTGGATATTGTCAGACTAATGCCGGATAAAAGTGATTGATGAGGTCAAAATTAAGCTTAAAAATATTATATTGTTAGTTTGGGATTTCAATTATTCTTGTAATTCTGAAAAATTCTTTTAAAAAAGTTGTATTATTCTTTGACTAGGACCACAAAGAGGTTAATGTTATGAAGATATTGAGTTTAGATGATTGATATACATTTTTGTTTACATTATTTACGTCAAAATTTGAAAATTAAAAAAGGATAATAAAATGACAAAGCGTGATCTTGTAGTAAAGATTTCCAAGGAAACTGGGCTGATTCAAAACAACGTTGCTGTAGTTGTCCAGAAGACTCTTGATTATATAGCTGACGAACTTGCCAAAGGTAACACAATTGAGTTGCGTAACTTTGGTGTTTTTGAAGTAAAAGTTCGCAAGAGCCGCAAAGGACGCAATCCTAACCAGCCGCAGAATGAAGTTGTGATTCCAGAACGTGCAGTGGTTAAGTTCCGTGCCGGAAAAGAACTCAAAGAAGAAGTTGAAAAGCTTAACCCGCAAGACCTGTAGGTCTTTATGTTTGAGTTTTTGTTGTAAGCTTATTATATTGCGCCTAGCGTTTACGCCTGGCGCTTTTTTGCTTTATATCGCAGCCAGAAAGACGAGGTAATTGAATTATGGCTAAATTTTCTCCGCCACCCGGGACCGCGGATATTTTCCCGGAAGAAACACCCTGGTGGCGTCGCTTGGAAGATACTGCCCGTAAAGTTTTTCCGCTTTACGGGTATGGAGAGCTTCGTACTCCGATTTTTGAGTATACAGAAGTTTTCACCAAGGGTATCGGCAATGAAACCGAAGTGGTCCAGAAGGAAATGTATACCTTTGAGGATCGCGGCGGACGCAGCCTGACTCTGCGTCCTGAAGGTACAGCAGGAGTTATGCGCGCCCTGCTCAATACCGATGTTATGAACGGTAATGAAAAGAGAGTATTTTACATTGGCCCTATGTTTCGGGGTGAACGTCCTGCTGCAGGCCGCCGCCGTCAGTTTCATCAGATAGGTGTTGAGAATGTCGGCCGGGTGGCTCCTGAACTTGACGCTGAGAATATGGCAATGCTTATTCAATACCTTGAGGAGCTCGATATTGCCGGAGCAAAACTGCTGGTCAATACCCGCGGGGTTGCCGCTGACCGTAAACCGGCAGAGGAAGCGTTACAAAAATATTTTAAACAGCATGTTGGAGATATGTGTGAGGATTGTCAGGAACGTATTGACCGTAATGTCTGGCGTATCCTGGACTGCAAGCAGGAAGGCTGCGGCAGGATTGTCGCTGAAGCTCCTGACTATGTCTCTCTTTTTACTTCAGAGTCAAGAAAATACTTTGACCGTGTCTGTCAGATACTTGATTCTTTTGGAGTAGATTTCGAAGTGGATAAACAACTGGTGCGGGGTCTTGATTATTATGCCCACACCGTTTATGAAGTGATTCACCCCGGGCTTGGCGCTCAAAATGCCATTGCCGGCGGTGGTCGATATGAACTCTTTCTGCCGCAGACGAAAAAACCGGTGCAGGGTGTAGGCTTTGCTGCCGGTATGGAGCGTCTGCTGATGGTGCAGGAGGCACTTCAGGCCAAGGCGCCTGAAGCAGGCCGGGGACCGGTTTTTCTGGTCAGTATGGGCGATGAGGCGCGTATGTTTAATATGAAACTAGCAAATGATTTGCGTCGTGCCGGAATCGCTGTAATGGCTGAAGTTGAAAATAAAAGCATGAAAGCGCAGATGCGTGCTGCCAACCGTCTGAATTCCAGTTTTACAGTTATTTGTGGCGATGATGAACTTGCCAGGGGCATTGTTGTCGGCCGTGAAATGGAAACAGGCGAGCAGAAAGAATATACCCCGGCAGAGCTGATGGAATATCTCAATAAGAGTAGTTAATTCAAATATGTGAGGGAAAACCATGATCAGCAAGAAAAATCTGATATTTCTTGGAGCCCCGGGAGCGGGGAAAGGAACTTTTTCGGCAATGTTGTTGGATAAATATCCGCTGGTACACATTTCTACCGGTGATATCCTCAGGACAGAAATCAAAAACGGGACTGATCTGGGTAAGCAGGCAGCCGCTTTGATGGAAAAAGGTAATCTGGTACCCGACGATATTGTGGCCGGCATGGTCCGTGATCGGCTGGCGAAACAGGATTGTGACAACGGATTCATTCTTGATGGTTTTCCACGAACGGTTAATCAGGCTGACCTGCTTGAAGAAGCCTTGCAGGATATCGGCCGGGCTATCGACCGTGTGGTTTTCTTTGATGTTGAAGATGAACTTATTCTTAAACGCCTCACTGCCCGTATTTCCTGTAAGGATTGCGGTGAGATTTTTAATAAGATATTCCATCCTCCTCAGGAGGAAGGCAAATGCGATAAGTGTGGAGGCGGGCTTTTCCAACGTCCGGATGACTCTCTGGAAACAGCCAGGGAAAGACTGCGGGTTTATTATGAAAACACCCAGCCTCTGATTGATTATTATTCCGAAAAAGGACTTCTGCTGCCGATTACTGAGACTCAGAAGGAACTGGTTTTTCGGAAACTTGAAAAGGAATTGGCCTGATGTTTGCCAAAAAAGATTATGTAATTCATACTGAGGAGGAAATCCCTCGTATTCGCTATGCGGCTCAGTTAACGGCATATGTGCGTGACCAGCTTAAGCAGCTGGCACGCGCCGGAATGTCAACTTTTGAACTGGATCAACTGGCCGGTAAACTCATTCAGGATACCGGCGGCAAGAGTGCGTTCCTCGGGTACCGCGGTTTTCCCGGCAATGTATGTATTTCCGTGAATGACGAGGTTGTTCATGGTATCGGTAACCCTGAACGAATTCTGCAGGAAGAAGATATTGTCAGTATCGATATTGGTGTTGAATTTGACGGCGCCTGTGGAGATACTGCCGTGACCTTTGCCTTGAAAGACAATGTCAAAAAAAATGTTGAACGGCTTCTCAAGTTTACCGAAAAATCCTTGATGGCCGGGATAAGCAAAGCTGTAAAAGGCAATTTTGTGCGTGATATCAGTGCTGCTGTCGAAAAAGTCGCAAAAAAAGCGGATTTGAGCGTTGTGCGCGAATATGTCGGGCACGGCTGCGGAATCAAACTGCATGAACCGCCTGAAGTCCCTAACTTTGTCTGCAGCTATCGTGGTCCTAGACTGCGGCCGGGCATGGTGCTGGCGATTGAGCCTATGCTCAATTTGGGAACATATAAAGTTTTTACAGAGTCTGACCACTGGACGGTAAAGACTCTTGATGGTAAATTGTCCGCTCATTTTGAGCATATGGTACTTATAACAGATAACGAACCGGAGATTCTAACGTGGCCAAAGACGACGTCATAAAAGTAGAAGGAGTTGTAAAGGAGCTCCTGCCAAACACAATGTTTAAAGTAGAGTTGGAAAACAAGCATATTGTAACCGCTCACATCAGCGGTAAAATGCGTCTCAACTTTATTCGTATTCTGCCTGGCGATTCAGTTGTACTGGAAATATCCCCTTACGACCTGGACAAAGGCAGAATTGTTTTCCGTAAGAAATAAATTAAGCCTGTGAGTTAAAAGCTTCTCTGCCGGACGAATGCAGTCTGGTGGATTACAGCTTGGTCCGCGGCAGTTAAAAAGGCGTAGATTTCAGGTTTACTTATGTATTCTGTTATGCGGGGTGCGAGTTGAATATAACTATATTAGCTGATAATACAGCTGGAAGAGACGGTCTCCGGGGTGAGTCCGGCTTTTCCGCAATAATTGAAACTGACAGCCGGAATTTCCTTTTTGATACCGGCCTGGGCAGTTTATTTGCCAGGAATGCCCGTCAGCTTGGTATTGAGCTGTACGGGGTCGACTGTATTATTTTAAGTCACGGGCACTTAGACCACTCCAATGGCTTAAGCAGGGCGTTGCGCGAATGCGCAAACGCCCGGCTTGTGCTCCACCGTGATGCCATGAAGCAGAAATTCTCCAAATCTACCGGGGTGTTGCACTACGTCGGCCTTGACCGCAAAACGCGGCATGCTGTCAGGGATGCAGATCAAAGCGGGAGGGTCAGCTGGTATGAAAACTCTCCCCTGGCTTTTGACGACGCTTTAATTTTCAATGCTGGCGGCCGTGAAAAGCTGCCGGAAGGCTGGAATTTCTATGTTGAGGACAGTTGTGGAAATGATCAGCCGGATCGTTTTTACGACGAGATATCCCTGCTGCTCGAGGGAACACACAGGAATCTACTTGTTGTGGGTTGTTCTCACTGCAGTCTGCCGCAAATTGTTCAGAAAGCAGAATCTTTGAATAATAAGCCTGTAGGCTATATTATTGGAGGCAGCCACCTGAATAATGTTTCCGATGCTGAAATTGAACAGACCGCTAACTTTTTCAAGACACGCCCTGAGTGCAGCCTTTACCTTGGGCACTGCACTGGAATCAGCGGTTTTTCCAGACTGTATCATGCACTGGACGGTGTAAACCTGCATCCCTTTCAAACTGGATGGAGCATGGCTTTTGACATTTAGCGGAACAGAGACAGCCTTTACTTGATGGTGGTATTCAATTATTTGCAAATGATATTGCCGTCTTCATCTTTTTTCAATCTCTTCAGGTACTCAATTTCAGAGCGCTTGTATTCCATTTTTATGCCGGGTTCTGGACTGAAGTATACTTTATCTTCGTATTCTCTAATCAGAATACCCAGTATCCTGGGGTGTTTAAAGAGTTTCATTTCGGCGTTAGGCACCCATAGCAGGATTGGTTTGGGCCTGACTACCTTCCCCTTTCTGATAGTTACCGTGATGCTTTTCTTGTGTGGGACTGCAAGCTTATGGGCGGCTGTAATCAGGTATTTGCCAGCAGTTATATTTCTAAACTTGATGACTTCTGAAATTCCTTCAGTGTCAGACGGCTTTGTAATGCAGTAACGTTTACCGTTGAAGTAAACTGTTGTTCCCGGTGGATTTATCACTACATCAGCTCCCCCTGTATTGCCGATCAATGGCATTGTGACGATGATGTTTTTTCCTGGAGTAGCATAAAACTCTTTGGAAAAAGGATCAAATCCGCATTTTTCAGCCCTGATTGAATGCTTTCCGGCGCTAAGCCGCAAATTGCGAAGCGGAGTATTGCCATAAGGCTTGTTGTCAATAAAGATTGCGGCGCCGTTCGGATTAGAAGTTACACTTACCTTGCATGGCAGCAGGTTTAAAAGATAATTTTTATTGATTGTCTTATCCCTGTCAACAAGAACAGTATCCTGGAGTTTTGCATAACCGTTTTTAATTATTTCCAGCTTGTATTTTCCTGATTCAAGTTCTGCTTTAAATGGAGTATAGCCGCGGGAGTCCCCATTCAAATAGACCCGGGCACGTGAAGGCGTGCTTTTAACCAGTATTTTTCCAATATTGGAATCAAGTGAAATCATTATTTCTCTGGGACGTGCGTTCTTGACTATAGTCTTTGTTTCTCTGGCAGCATAACCTGTTTTACTGGTCGCAATTGTATATTGACCCAGTGGCAGACGCGGCACAACCAGCGGTGTCAGCCCCATTTCCTGCTGATTGACAGCGACCTTGGCACCGGGAGGGCGGCTTTTTATGAGCAGGGCTCCGGTGACGGGCTGCAGTTTTATGCGAACAGTTTTTTTCGCATTGGGCATGACCCTGAAACTTCTCCAGACAGGACGGTATTTGTCTTTCATCACTTTAACAATATACCGGTTGGGCCGCAGCTTGATTTTAAATGGTGCGGTGCCAATATTTTTATTTGATAATGTGAGTATTTCCGCTCCAGCCGGTTCGGTTATGAACTCCACCTCGCATCGGATATTCTTACTGACTTTCTTCCCGCAACCGTTCAATAAGGTCAGGCAGCATATCGCAGCAATAATAATAGAAATAATTTTATGCATTATTTGTTCCTTTTGCGTAAATACTGATCAATCTGCATAACAGCTTTTCTGGAAATATGATACATTTTTTCATCTTCAGAAGATAATTTCATGGCTTCTTCCGCAGCTGTCCGTGCTCCGGTGTAATCTTTCAGGCGCAGCATTCGTTTAAATTCAAATTTCAAATCACTCAGGCGGGCCTGACGCATTGCCTCAGCTTCCTGTTCCCGTTTTCTGGCAATATTCCAGATTTCCGGCTTAGGCGAAAACTGGTCTAGGTATTCGATCGCCAGCCGGTAACGGCGTATTGCTTTAAGCAGGTTTGCCGGATCGGCCTCGCGGTTTTGAAAACAGTCTTCAGCCTTATGAAACATTTCCTCGGCAAGCTTTTTAAGTTCTTCAGGGGTGAGGGCTATAGAGTGCATACCGTAAAAATCAGATAAATCGTTAATCGCGGATTCAATGGTTTCAAAAGATGTAGGAGCGAAAGTATTGCAGACATTTATGGTATTGGTTTTGCCGGCAGAAACAATGCTGAGTAATCTGGTTTCATCCAGGTTGTTGACGGCATTACCGGCTGTTGCTTGTTCGAGTTTCATAAATGACGTTCTGTTTATTTCTTTTTTTAAAGCTTCAAGTTTAGACTCGTTGATCTTATCAATGGTTTTACTGAAATGGCGCTCGGATTTTAAATCATCAATGGTAAAAATCACCTTGTCAAGCTCAATCAGTACACTGAACCTGAAAACATTGTCAATGGTTGCTTTTTCCTTGACGTAATACAGAACAAATGGAAGTTTTTTCTGTGCCGGTTTTGCAGCACTGGCAATTCTGCTGCTCTTGTGCTTATTATACCCGTAAAAGATCGCAATAAAAACTGCCGCAAAACAGACTACTGAAGTGTAAAACAGCAGATTAGAGCTGTGGCGGCGTTTTTTACTGCCGGCTTTGGGCGTAGATTCATTTTTCCTGCTGGCAGTTTTGTTGAATATATCCAGGTCTTTTAACATGGATTCGGAGATTTCAGCAGTATTTTTCGGTCGACTTTTTTCTTTTTCAACACCGGATTGTTCGAGGTCAGCTTCTTTGGCAGGTTCTTTATTTTTCGTTGATGAAGGGCTTTTATTATTTTTTTCTACAGGTTCGGCCGGCATTGGTTTAAATATGATTTTCTGCATCGGCGGATTATCAGGCTCCCCGTCATGGGCGGATGGACTGGTTACCTGGAGTGGCGCTGCAGAACTGTCTGGCTTTTTATCCGTTTGCCTTTTTTTATTATTTTTTTTATTTTCAACCTTATTGTTTTCAGTACTTTCTCCATCAGAAGCAGCGAGTTTAAAGCTCTGGTCTCCGAGTTCAATAACATCTCCTGACTTGAGTTTTCTGCTGCCCGATATTTTTTCCTTGTTGACTTTGATGCCGTTGGTGCTTCCCAGGTCAATAATAATCCGGGAATTATCGTTTAAGCGATCTATTCTGGCATGATAGCGGCTGACTCCTTCAGCCAGAATATTGATATCATTGTCAAGTTCACGCCCCAGGGTGATTTGTGCTTTTTGCAGGTCGACACTTTCTCCGGCTCTAATGCCGTCAAGGAAAAATATCTTCATTTTTTGCTCTCTTTAAATGAAACCATTGACTCTACGGATGTAATAATTTTCTTTTCACGGAGCTGCTTAGCCAGCTCTGGTACGACTTCGCTGCGCAAATTTAAAATATCCCCCAGGCCGGTACGGGTTGCCTCAATAGTTCCCGGGGGCAGTTCTATAGTGGTTTCCGCCTTGCCGCAGCGCACAAAAGGAACCCACGGCGGGAGCTTTTTGCGTATCCCGACGATTCGATTATTTGTATCGACAAAAATAATGTCCAGCTTTTTCAGCATAAACAGAGTATGAATAGTATTACAGCGCGGAAAGATCATGGCATCAAAATTTGCTGCACTAAAATCATGGCCAATCATTCCCCGGGCCCGTTTGAAAAAACTGTCAACTGACACCGGTCTGTACGATAAATATACTTTTTTTGATAAATTAAATATCATGTTAAGCCCTCAGCGACCAAGAAATCTGGCCGCCTGCATCAAAATTGGTACCATTAGGATGATTAATACAGCCGGGAAAATAAAAATGACCACCGGACCCAGGATTTTTACCGGGGCCTCATTTGCCAGTTTCTCGGCTCTTGAAAAACGTTTGTTGCGCAATGTTTCGCCTTGAATCCGCAGCAGTTGACCGATACTCACACCAAGTTCTTCTGCCTGAATCACGGCATTTAAAACTGATGTCAGGTCCGGCTGCCGGACTCGCTGTGACATATCCCGCAGTGCTTGTGAGCGTTTTTTGCCCAGCTGGATTTCTCTGAAAGTCCGGTTCAGTTCCTCGCCCAGCGCATCGATTTTGCGGCGGGCCAGAATGTCCCGTAGTGATGTCAGGAAATCTTTACCGGCTTCCACGGAAAGTGTCAGCAGGTCAAGCACATTGGGCAGGGCGCGCAGGATACTGTTATGACGGTTTTTAACCGTTTTTTTAAGCCAGGCCCCCGGGTAAAAGTGCAGGGCCATCAGCATTACAAGTCCGAGCATGGGATGCCCGTAAAGTGAAGCCATGAGCCAGAAGATCAGCCCCAGCAGGATAAGCAAAGTACGTGCAGCAATAAAGTCTTCTGCACTGACTATGTCGCTGTAGCCTGCCATCAGCAATTGTTCTGAGGTTTTTCGGGTTTTGTTCATCATGAACGGCATGCGTGCGATAAAACGGGCATTTGGTGCCAGCGGCATGACTATCCGCAGCATGAGAGGGAGCGCTTTTTTGAGTTCGTTGTCCAGTTTTTTTTCAACCTGGACTTTTTCCAGCAGCAGCTGCAGCAACAGCAGGATGCAGGTTGCCGAAATTCCAGCACATAATGCCGCGGCAAAAGTTAAAGTTGAAAAATTTCCACCGGTCATTTTCGCTCTCCTAAATGTCTATCGTTGTTATTTTTTTAATTACCAGCGCGCCGGTTATAACCATGCCGCACACCAGAATCAGCGAAAATATTCCAACCAGAGACCCAAAAAAATGATCCATGGTATCTGGTACTATTTTACACATCATAAAGAGTAATGCAAACGGCATAATACCAATCAGGGCTGCCTGCAGCTTGCCCTGAGCTGTCATTGCCCTGAGCCGATTGTTAATCCTGACGCGTTCCCGGATGACCCCAGCCAGTCGTTCGAGAATGGCGGTAAGTTCCCCGCCGGTCTGCCTGGCGGTTATTATCGCCGTGGCAATTAGCTCCATATCATCGCTTCCGAGGCGTCCGCACATATTATCCAGAGCTTTGTCCAGAGAAACGCCAAGCCTTATCTCCTGAACCAGCAATCTGAACTCAACAGAAATCGGGCGTTTATTTTCAGCTGCAATTGATTCGAGTGCCTGATTGATGCTGAATCCAGCTTTTAGTGAGCTGGCGATTGAGTTCAAGGCGTCTTCCAGCTGCTCATTGAATTTTTCCAGCCGCTTCTTCCTGATAAACCTTAGAATAAGGCGCGGTGCCGGAAAAGAAATTACAGCAACCAGCAATGACAGAAATATCCCCTTGGGCAGGGCAAAAGCGCCGCTGCCGGCTGCGTAAAAGCCGAATGTCATAAAGGCGGCTATGCCGGATATCGCCAGACTGAAGTCAAACACTCTGGAGGGCGGCATCTGCAGAAGTACATCATCAAGCTCAACTGCCGCTTCCTTCAGGTACCTTTCTTTATACCTGCCGGAAACATAGCTGAAAAAATCTACAATCACCAGTGTTGCCAGAGTTACGGCAATAAATGCGCAAACTGCGGGTAGAAAAGGTGAAGTGAGAATCTGCATCAGTGGTTTCTCCATTTTTCATTATCAAAAATCGAGATGTCCAGCGCGATTTTGGCTCTTGCGATATCTTCCATAAATGTTGGTACATTACCAGTCGGGCGATGACTGCCGGTTATGCGATTGTTATCATCCCACCCTTCATGTTTGAATATGAATATATCCTGCAGGGTAATGACTTCGCCTTCCATTTTGGTGATTTCACTTATATGAGTGATTTTACGTGACCCGTCACGTTCCCGGTTAACTTGAACAATAATATTTATAGCTGACGCAATCTGCTCGCGAATGGCCCGCAGGGGCAAGTCAAACCCCGCCATCAGGACAAGAGTTTCAAGCCTGGCAAGTGCATCTCTGGGGGTATTGGCATGGACGGTTGTCAGAGAGCCGTCGTGACCTGTATTCATTGCCTGCAGCATATCGAGAGCTTCACCTCCGCGACACTCTCCAACAACAATTCGGTCCGGGCGCATACGCAGAGAATTGCGCACCAGATCCCGGATTGTTATTGCACCTTTACCCTCAATATTTGGCGGCCTGGATTCGAGCCGTACAATGTGCTCCTGATGCAGTTGGAGTTCGGCAGCGTCTTCAATTGTTATTATACGTTCCCGGTTCGGCAGATACGAGCTTAAGACGTTTAACAAGGTGGTCTTACCGGAACCGGTTCCTCCTGAAATAATAATATTTTTGCGCACCTTTACACAGGCTCTAAGAAACTCTGCCATTTCTTCAGTGACAGTGCCGAAATTTATCAGATCGCTAATTTGAAACGGGGTTTTTGAGAATTTACGTATGGTAATCGAAGGCCCTGCCAGAGAAAGGGGCGGGATTATGGCATTCACCCGGGAACCGTCAGGCAGGCGGGCGTCAACCATTGGAGAACTTTCGTCGATCCGGCGCCCCAGCGGCGAAACTATTCGCTCAATGGCCGATAGAACCTGAGCGTTGTCGGCAAACGCCGTGTCCGTGCGGTAAAGCGTTCCTTTGGATTCGACATAAACACTGTCCGGGCCGTTGACCATGATTTCAGTTATTTCATCAAGAGCGGTCAGGTACTCAAGTGGTCCAAGGCCGATCGCTTCCTGTACAAGCTCACGTTCGACCTGTTCAAGTTTAACCCCTTTCGGCAAAGGAATTGTCAGTTCAGAAAGAATTTCAGTAATTGTCGCTTTGGCTTTTTCCTCGAGCTCGTGCTCAGAAATGCCGGAAAGGGCCATTTTTTTGAGATTCAGGCGCTTCAGCAGTTCAAGATGGGCTCGTTTTTTAATTTCCTGAACCAGAGGCCTGACATTTTCAGAAATTCCGGATATTTTAAGCAGTGGAATTTTTTCCTTCTCGGAGCTGCGCTCTGAAGACGAGTCGCGGCTGGCTTTTTTAAGTTCCCGACTGATTGATTTCAGTCGCTTTTCTTTTTCCGGGTTTGGCTTTGTTTTTTCCGCTTTGCTATTTACCAGATCTGATGATTCCGGCCCTTTGCAGATAATTTTGACCATTCCAATGGATACTGTCGCTCCAATCTGAACTTCCCTTGGTTCATTAGGCTGCACCTGACTGCCGTCAATACAGGTGCCGTTTGAGCTGTCAAGATCAATAACTGTCAGCTGATTGTTCCGGAGGATAAACTGAGCATGGCGTCCGGATATTTCAGGACGGTTGAACTGGATGTGACAATCTGCTCCGGATCCCACCAGATAGGACCCCGGCACCAGCTTGCCAAGCGCATCTCCCTGATCCGGCTGCCTGATAATCAGCTCAAACATTATTTCCTCCGAGTAATTTTATCTATGATGCATTTTTTCCTGACGGTCTTTATTATACTTTTGAATATTGCGCTCCAGGTATTTGAAATTTACAGACTGCAGTTTGTCTTCAAACCTGGATTCTTCACTATTACGCAAACTCAGGGATAATCTCCCTTTCTGACTGGCAAAAATTATCATTTCAACTTCTTTCGGCAGCAGTTCAATGGTTACTGTACTGTAACCGCGGCCGGAACCAGCCGCCTGTCTGTTTTTTGACCAGCTGGAACCGGTTGCTATTATTCTGACGTTCTGCAGTATTGTCATGGTCACTGTGTCCAGTGCTTTATCCCCGCGCATTTCTGGGAAGCGAAAAGTTCCGACGATGTCCACACGGTCCTCCGGCTGCACCAGATTAGTGACCGATGAAGTCGCGTCTACGGCGATTGAAATCGCCCGGAAACCCGGTTTGATTACTGCATTGAGACCGAAACGGGTACGGGATGCGGGCCGCAGATCATCCCACTGCAGAACCCGTCCCTTATCCAAAGATACGTCTAATTTGCGGCCTATTACCAGGTTGCGCTTTGACCACGGGATGTCCCGGTAGACCATTCCCGGGGTGCGCAGCCTTTTTAATTCAAAACTTGTTATATCTTCGCTTGAAAGGTCCTCGCCGGAGGCCTTGTCACATGTTAGTTTAACCACTTTTGTATATTCAGCCTGACCTTGAATCCGAAGCTTTTCAGCCTGTATCTGCTGATATGTCAATACAAACGCTACCACCCCGAAAAAAACCGCAGCCAGTAAAAGAAGCTTCTGTCTCATTGGCCTTATCCTCTCTGCATGTGCATATTAATATATTATTAGTTTACAAATAATATACCGCAAAATGAAAACTTTTCCAGTAAATTGAAGGCTTTAAAGAGCAAGTTAAACAATAATAAATGATACAACTTACAGGTTTGAGGCAGCAGTATTTTGGATTTGCCGGCTGCGGAGCATTTCAAGTCGAAGACGGGTTTTGGATATATTAACGTATTCAGGCTGTGTTTCAGGAATTATCTATGTCATATTATTATATAAATATGCAGACTGATTTCTGGTTGAGCTTGACAAAGCGCAGTTGCGGATACTAAATTGCAGAAGTGGTTTGCATTTATGAAAAATATGCGTGTAAAATTCAAGTCATACTGGATTCGAGGTGATATTGTGAAGACAGTTGTTTATTGCTCCGGGTGTTCAAAAGAATTTACTGTAAAAAATATGCCGCTTACCTGTAACTGCGGCGGTATACTGTCGTTAAAAAGAGATAGTGAACTTTGTGCAGATAGATTTGTCTGCCCTGAAGAATGGTCGATGTTCCGGTACAGGAACTTTCTCCCTCTTGACAGTATTGGGAATGCCTGGCAAGACATTACTCTGGGCGAGGGGATGACCCCGGTTATTGAATATGGTGACGCATTGGCAAACCTTAAGGTTAAGATGGACTATATGATGCCGACGCTTTCTTTTAAGGACAGAGGCGCCAGTCTTTTAATTGCTCTGGCTAAGAACCTTGGAATTAAAGAAGTTGTTCAGGACAGCAGTGGGAATGCGGGGACGGCTGTGGCAGCCTATGCTGCGAGAGCCGGGATCAAGTGTTCTATTTTTGTGCCTGCAGGAAATTCAAGAAAGAAAATACAGCAGATATTTGCCCATGGAGCAAAGGTATATGAAATTGAAGGTTCACGTGAGGATACTGCAGCCGCCGCCCTTAAAAAAGTCCTGAATGAAAATCTTTTTTATGCAAGCCATGTTTATAATCCTTTCTTCTATGAGGGGACAAAAACTTATGTGTTTGAACTTTACGAGCAGCTGCAAGGTGAGCTGCCTGACTGCATCTGGGTCCCAGTCGGGAACGGAACACTTCTGCTCGGATGTTACTACGGTTTGCTTGATTTGATGACCGCAGGGCTCATAACCAGAATGCCGAAATTAATTGCTGTGCAGTCAAATAACTGTGCTCCGATTTTTAATGCTTTCCATTCAGGAAATGATATGGTTGAACCTTTCCAGGGGCGCAAAACCCTTGCCGAAGGAATTGCTATAGCTGACCCTAAACGCGGCAGGCTAATACTGCAGGCAATTAGAGATCTGGACGGCGATGTGCTGGCGGTGGAGGAAGACGCAATTCGTAAAGCTGCAGCGAGACTGGCTGCTGACGGCTTTTATTTTGAAACTACGACCGCTGCCACTTTTGCTGCATATTTTGATAATCCGCGTTATCACAATACTGCTTCTGTGGTGCCGGCGTGTGGTGCCGGCATAAAGTCAAGCATTGTCTAAGTGATGCTCCCTGAATTTACTGCGCAGTGAAGGGAGCATTGCCCAAAACTATAATTTTATAGAGAAAATATTGTACCTTTCGTTATGGTCAACAACGTCCAGGTTTTCAATTCTCTTGAGTTTATGCACTATCCGGTATGTGATCGGCAGTGAAATAAATTCATAAGCCACTTTGAAAAATGTCAGCCAGAAAATAAGTTGCAGTAAAGACTGGAAAGGCAGCTTGCCGTACCAGATGCCTACTCCGACCATAATCGAGTCTGCCAGCACTCCGAGGAACGTGCTTATCACAAACCGAAGTCCCATTTTTCTGCCCTTAAAGATTACTTTCAGTCTGGATAAAGTAATTGCGTTGATAAATTCACCGAAAAAATAGCTTATCGCGCTGAATAAGAATATTCTTGGCATGAAACTAATGGTCGTGTTGAATTCATAAGAATAAAACCACAGCGGGTAGGCCGGGAAAAGCATGGTGAGCCAGCAGGCCAGACAGAAGAATATATTGGCGGAGAATCCAACCCATATCATAAAACGTGCCGTTTTATACCCATATACTTCAGTAAATATATCACTGAGAATGTAGGTCAGCGGAAAGAACAGCAGTCCCATCGGAAAAGTGATTGATCCGAAATTGAAAACATTTATTTCAACCAGCTTGATTGCTGCAAAGTTTGACACCAGTAAAACCATTACGAGTAAAACTCCCAGGAGGCAGCTTATTTGGGTAATTTGAGGTCTTGCGATATGCTGTTCCAGGGAATAGGTATCTTGATCAATGCCTTCCAGCTCGCTTATTCCTTTCTCCGTATTCGACGCATCCATAATTACGATCTCCTTTAAATTCTACTCCATAACGCAATTAATTAAAGTTATAATAATATATATCAGTATTAATTTATTCAATGCTGATTTGTGACAATATTCGTTCAAATGTTAAAAAAATTAACAAAGAATTATTATAGATTGGAAAAAAACGATAACAACCGAAATCAAAGGCCTTGAATGTCATGATATTATTGCGGAAAAGTCCGCTGTTGATCTTTTTTTTGCAGCTGAGGAAAAGCTGAAAAACTGTAAAACGTGATGGTCCAGTATATTTTGCAAACAGTAGCGCCTCTGAGTTGTCAAAAAACACTGATCCTGACTGGACAGCCAGTAATATTTGAAATTTGATTTAAACAATACTGTGCATTAACATTTTACATTTTTGCTCAAGTAAAAGGTAAGTGTGATTTGAATCAGCACTGCAGTGCACCAGAAGCAAGCCGCAGGAATTGTATTATAAATAAAGTAGATAATGTTCAGTATATTTTAAATTATATGGTGACAGCAGGCTTGTTCACTGCCGGTATACGGCACTGACATAATCCCGTTTGAATGGGTATGGCCGGCAATTAAAAAGCCCGGAATGGAGAATATTCAGCATAAGAATGTGGTTAAAAGTCTGGATATATTTGCAAGGTATACAGGACAAAAAGCATTTGCATTGATATTTAGTGGAAAGAGTCGATTTTTACAGTTGCAAATATTACGTATTGGTCTATATTAACGGCTTTAAAATTAAGCTGATCCAGGAAATATTTAAATTCTTGTCCAGAAAGGAAATCTGTCATGGCCAGAAAAGTAATTATTGCCGGTAACTGGAAAATGAATAAGACTGCCTCTGAAGGCAAGGCGCTTGTTGAAGATTTAAAGCCGCTTGTCGCTGATGTTGCTGCCGCTGAAATCGTCGTCTGTCCACCCTTTACCTCAATTGCCGCTGTGGTTGAAGCCGCTGGCGGGTCCAATATTAAAGTCGGTTCACAGAACATTCACTGGGCCGAATCCGGGGCTTTCACCGGTGAAATTTCGGCTGAAATGCTCAAGGAAACCGGAGTTGAATACGCCATAATTGGGCACAGCGAAAGACGCCAGTATTTTGGAGAAACTGATGCTACCGTTAACCAGCGCATTAAGGCCGCATTGGCCGCAGGCTTGATCCCGATTGTCTGTATCGGTGAGACCCTGGAAGAGCGGGAAGGCGGAAAAACTGAAAAAGTCCTGTTCTCTCAGCTCGAAGGCGGACTTGCCGACATTACTCCTGAGCAGATGGCTGGAATCGTCCTTGCCTACGAACCGGTATGGGCTATCGGTACCGGTAAAACCGCAACACCGGAAATGGCTGAAGAGACGCATAATTATATCCGCTGTCAACTTAAAGATATGTTTGGCGAAGCTGCGGAAGCCGTGCGAATTCAATATGGCGGCAGTATGAAGCCTGAGAATTCAGCAGAGCTTGTTGCTCAAAGAAATATTGATGGCGGTCTGATCGGCGGAGCCAGTCTGAAAGCTGGAAGTTTCGCTGAGCTTATCAAGAATGCCATTGCTTAAGTTGCTTCTGATTAAGTATTTTTAGTTGACGCATCCTGAAGTACGGATTTACGGGTTCGGCAGGCAGGGTATCGTAAAATTATAAAATCAATTTTGATCAGGCAAAATATTTCAGCCGTTGCTGTCTTTTTATTTGACTTTTACGGTAACGGCTGTATATATTATTGGTCTCATAATAAATAATTTATCTTAAAGGTTTAAGAATGGGCATTCTTACAGTAGTTTTATATACACTTGTAATCGTGGTTGCTTTAATGCTTATTGGTCTCATTCTGATTCAGCAGTCTAAAGGCGGCGGTTTTGGTGGTTCATTTGGCGGAGTCGGGGAATCTGTCTTTGGGGCCCATGCCGGCAGTCATCTTACCAAGTTAACGGTGATTCTGACAACGGTCTTTTTTATCCTTGCCCTGTTGCTGGCCGTCCTGGTTGGACACAGAACACGCGGGCAGAGTGTTGCTGAAATAAATGCAGGTCTGAAAGCCGGGACAGCAAAAGTAGAGAAAAGTGAAAAAAACTTGAAATCGGATAAAGCCAAAACTGCTGAGGCAACAGCGAATACGTCTGCGGCAGTTGCTGGCAAAAAAGACAAAGTCAACAAATAATTGTGAATTTTTTGTAAAGATTCACACTCTGGTCTAACACTTTTTTTATAGCAAAAAGATTGATTTTTTGTGAAAGTGATATTAGTGTAGTTTGTTGTCGGCATGTCTTTTAAAAAGGAAAACATTCAGGGAGGGACCGATGAGATTCGCCGTGACTCTTATTATGCTGCTTTTGTTTTCTTTTGTAGCTGCTGATAAACTTAACGCTCAGAGTTATACACAAGGCAAAATCGGCCCCTTCAAAAATATCAATGTAAAACTCCGTTTCCATGCCACTCCTCTTTATGAAGTCTTTAATCATTCCAATTCAACAGATACCAACTTTCGTGGCTGGCTTCTCATTGAAGTTTCATATCTGGTGCCAAAAATAAAAACCGGCAATGCTTCTTTGTGGGTTGATGATATAACAATGGAAGTAGAGCTGATAATGCCGGCCCGGTTCAAGGGCAGAAAGGTTGTCGCAATACTCACTGGCAAAGTCCCTTACTGGTCTATTCCGATGGACGGGAAAAAACATTTGGCCATGGCTTGTGTGCCGCCAAGGGTCATTGCCAGATATGCCCGGGAAGGCAATAAAATGAAAGAAAAAAACCTTCTGGCAAGAGTGTCTTTTTACACAAAAAGCCGACGCCTTCTGGGCAGGGCTTATTCTTCTTCCGGCTCAATGAGCCCGTCACAGGCTGGTAGGTATTTCGATAAATATGGTGGACCGGTCAGTAGCGGGGCACTTAAACTGGAAGGCTTAATTGTCCCGAGGAATAAAACCCCCTGGGCTTTCGTAAATTATGATTATTATGACATGATAAGACCTGATAGAAAATAATAATTCAAACAATAACGTGGTATGGCAAAAGAAAATAAAATCCTTGCAATTGATATTGGCGGTGACTGTCTGAAAATTGCTCAATTCTCTTACCCTGTTGACGGCAGCATGCGACTTGAAGAGTTTGCCTTTATAGAGTTTGAGGAAGAGTTGCGTGAAAATGGTTTTACGGAACAGTTTTCCAAGGCATTCGATAAAGCTTTGGAAGAAAATCGATTTGATGCAAAAAAAGTGAGAGTCGCTATTTCAGGTCAATCCGCTTTCGCCCGCTTGAGCAAACTTCCCCCGCTGGGTGACGATTTAGAGCACATTAACCAGATTGTTGAATATGAGGCCAGGCAGACAGTTCCATTTCCGATGGAAGAGATTGTCTGGGACTACCAGCTGCTCCTGCATACAGAAGATGACAAAGCTCCAAAATCTGGAGTTAAAGCAAAGCCGGCAAAAGCACCGGAGCAGGAACCAGAAGAGGGTTCGGAAGACAACGATGCAGAGGCAGTAATTGAGGATGATCAAGAGGAGATGGAAGCCCTTTTCGTTGCGGTTAAAAGCGATTTACTTACCGGGCTTACAGATATCATACAGGATGCCGGCAAGGAAATTCTTTCCATAGAGATAGCCCCTGTAGCCTTTTATAATGCGGCCAAGGCCAACTCAATCGGTACTGATGAATGTGACTTGTTGTTGAACATTGGAGGGCGTTGTTCAACCCTGGTTTTTGCAGATAAAGGCAGAATTTTTACCCGCACTATTTCCATTGCCGGTTACTCGATAACGCAACAGATAAGCAAGGAGTTCGGAATTCCTTTTGCCGATGCGGAAGAACTCAAGCGCCGGCACGGCTTTGTCGCGTTGGGCGGAGCTTATGAGGAACCTGACTCTGAGGTTGCCGCTACTGTCTCCAAAATTGCCCGTAATGTTATGACTCGGCTGCATGGAGAAATCAATCGCTCAATAAATGTCTGGCGATCGCAGTATGGCGGCAACCGGCCCAAGCGTCTTTTTCTGGGTGGTGGCAGTTCCCTGATGGCTTATACACCAAGGTTTTTCAATGAAAAACTTAGAATGCCGGTTGAGTACTTAAATGCATTTCAGGTAGTTGGACTTGGCGAAAATATTGATAAGGAGCAGCTGCTTGAGGTCGCTCCGATGTTTTCCGAACTTATTGGTGTGGGCTTGAGGCACATGGCGAGAATGCCGGTTGAGATTTCCCTGATGCCGGATTCGATAAAAAAATACAGGGCCTTACAGCGGAAGAAACCTTTTTTCTACGCCAGCGCTGTTTCCATGATACTTTGTTTATTGATTTTTTACTGGGGGGTTGCCAGGCGTTTTCAGTTTGACAGAAGACTGGTTGAGCGTACTAAGCAGGAAGTGAGTAAGATCAATAAAATGAAGACCAAGGTTGAAGCTGCATATTCAAAGTTCTGCAGCCAGAAGCAGAAATATGAGGAAGCCGCTTTTATAATTCAGGACCGGAGTCTCTGGATAGATATCTTCAATGAACTTGAGAATCTGATCCCCGATAAAATGTGGTTAAGTGCAATTGAGGGCGTAAGCGCAATTTCCAAGGACGATGGCGGCAGCCAGTCTTCTGATGATATCTTTGGAGGGGGAAGAACCGGCAAGAGTGTTCCACCCCCAAAATCCTCGGAGGTGAGGTGGTTGAAAATTACTGGTCATTCTTTGATTCTGGCCCCCACTGAGCTTCTGGAGGAGTCATTCAAAAAGAAAATCCAGAAGTGCAAGTATTTTGATGATGGCGATAACGCGGTCAGTTTCGGAACTTATAAAATGGATAAAGGAGACACTAACGTGTCTTACTTTGTAGCCCGTATTAAGTTGAAAAAACCAATTAAAATATAACTGTTAATTTAAAAAAGTGATGAATAGTAAATTCGTAAAGAAGAATATTGTAATGCTGGTTTTCATGGGGATTTCGCTCATTGCAGTGTTTATACTTGGGTATCTGGTTTTTAATAAACACTCTTTAATGACTGAATATGCAGCTGAGAAAGAAAAACTTCGCGGTGAAATTAAAAAAATAGCCGCCAAACGTCCGACTCCGGTGCAAAAGAACATTGACATGATTAATAATGATACCGGTATCCTAATAGAAAAAACCAGAGAGCTGCATAGACATTTTGGGCATCCATACAACACCGCTTTGCAGGCATTTGCCCGGGAACTCGGGGTGCCGCTGCCGAAATTTAAAAGTGACTTTTTGCGCTTCTGGGAAAAAAGCATAAAAACCGGTTCTATCAGGGAGCAAGTGTACAGAAAGTATAAATTATCCGTAAAAGGCGGCCTTGAACTTTGGAACAAGGCGATGCAGGCTTTTGCGATTGAAGCTCAGAAGTGCACTATTGAAAAGATAAGCGCTAATAATGTTGACGGGATATTTCTTGCAGCGCTGGGCATAGACAGAATTCTGGGAAATTCTTCTATAAACTGCAAGGCTTTTATGCGAAAAATGCGTTACAGCATGATTGATTACTATGATGACAGCAAAAAGAAAAAGAAGAATAAGATCAGTTTTGGAAATAACGCTTCCATGTTTTCTTTTGATGAACAGCAGCTGCCCTCGAAAGCGAACATCCCGAGAATAGTGAAATGCTGGGAAATCATTTCTGACCTGGGTAGAAGAATTGCTGACGCAAAAATTTCTCAGCTTGATGCTTTCAGCAAGAGGGCTTTGGAGCCGCGTATTGATGGAGACTTCAGATATTACAGGTTTTCTTTTACCGTCACCGGCAGCATTGAGTCGATTCGCAGCCTGATCAGGATTCTTTACCATGCTTATAAGGACAATCGGGTCTATTTGATAAAAAAAATGTCGGTCAAGCTGATTAAAGATGAAGCTCAAACAATCAGGAGCGCGTCACAGCGCGGCGATGATAAATTTTCACGATTACTGGGTGAAGAAAAGAAAAGCAGTGAGGAGCTGGAAAACGAAGAAGCTAAAAAATCTATTATGGAATATTACAAAAAGAAACGAATGCAGCAGGAAAAAGGTTTACAGTTCAATGCCCGTGCGGATTACGGGAAAGTGATAATCGGAAATATTACTGACTGTATTGCTTCGTTCGAAGTAGATTATGTGATCTATTCACCTCTGAAATAAATGGTACTCGAAGGAGACTGAACGTTGGATTTTTTGAAAAGACATTATGAGAAAATTATATTATCGCTCCTGCTGATAGTTTTTATTATGCTGCTTATTTATCTCATCAAAATTATCAAATCCACAAATGAAATAACCAAGGAAGACCTTAAAATACCAACCCCGAGAGCAGATTATCGCCCCGTTGACTTTTTAAAAGACCAGTATGTACTTGATAAGCTTTTCAACAAGGGCAGTGAATGGCAAAGGTCTGTTCCAAGGGTTAAAGGGGATAAGGTTTACACGGACCTTTTAGTCCCGTTTAAGTGCGCAAGGTGTCCGCACTGTCGAAAAATTGTGCCAAAATTCTTTTTTCTGAACCCGCCGCATAAATGTCCGATTCACGGTTGTGGCAAGCCGCTGCCAAAGCCTGTAAAAGTTGAAAGTAAGGAAAAGGCTTTTGTTTTCAAGCCCAATGACTGGGATAACGATGGTATTCCAAATGCTGTAGAAGAGAAAATAGGGCTTGATCCAAAGTTCCCAGAAGATGCGAATGATGACCTTGATAATGATGGATTCAGCAACTTGTTTGAGTATAACAACAAGACAAATATCAATAATGCGAAATCACACCCTCCGATGTACAAACGTCTCAAACTGGTTGATCTCAGGAGAACCGTTTTGGATGCAGAACTGATGAAAGTGATTGCTTCTGGAAAAGATAAGAAAAACTGGGACGTTCAGGTTAATGTCAACAACGGTAAAAAGACTAAGTTTATAACTCTGGGTGATCCGATTACTCTGGATCGGCGTGGGTATTCAATTGTGGATATTACGCATAATGTAAAAGAGATAAAGCGCGGCAACAGTATTTTGAAAAAAGATAATTCAACCGTCACATTGAAGTCTGATGACGACAGATTTACTATTGTCATGCAGGTCGGTAAGCCGGTTTATTCTCCTTTGCCCAAAGCTATTGTGGTGGATTTGAGTAATGGGCGGGAGTATCAGCTTGACAGTGGGGATAAGTTCTCATTAGGCAATAAGAAGACCCGTATTTCAAAATATAAAGTTCTTGAGATAGATACTAAAAAACGTCAAATTAAAATCAGAGGCGGTTATCGGAGAAAGAAAACTGCCATTATTAATGAGAAACCACAGATGTCTCTCGTTGTAAAAGGTGGTAAAAAAGAAACTGATATGGACAGTGAGGATTCCGGCAGCAGGAAAACAAAAAAGCAAAAAAAGGACTCTTTCGCTTTGCCTGAATTAAATATCTGATAAAGCAATAATCCAGTTAATTATATAGGGTATGGTATGGTGATTACATATAGAAAAGTACATAAAAAGGCGGTTTTGATTTTTACTGTCTCTTTTGCTGCATTTGCTTTGATGGGAGCAGCGGCCGCCGAATCTGATATTGAAAACGCGGTATTAGGCGCCAAAGAGCAACATGCCATACTGCTGGCTGAAGTTGACATCCTAACTGAAAAGGCCAGGCAGGCTCGAAGAAAAAGGAATTTCGCCGACGCATCTGCATTTTATGAGAAAGCCAGTAAAAAGCTCGGAAGCCTCAGCGGTAAAATAGCCGCATTCAGGCAAAAAAAACTGGCTGAAGAATATAAAAAGTTCAAATACCTGTGGGGACGCAGCGTTATGGCAAAAGCCAGAAAAGCGTTTATCAGGGGTAAATATGAACAGGCGTTAAATATAGTTGCTGAAGTAACGATTATTGATCCTTCGCAGAGTAAAGAGGTCCTTGCCTTCATGGAGGAATGCAAGAAGGGTAAGAGGCAGGCAGAAATAAGGCTCAAGGCAGATATAAATAGCTTTGCTAAAAACATTCCTGAGGAAGACGCTAAACTTGAGCTGCTTTATCGCCAGGCACAAGTGCTGTTCAAGCATAAGATGTTTGAGAAAGCGAGAGGGAAGGCTGAGCAGATATTGCTGGAAGACCCCTACAATAAACAGGCAATGCGTATGCTGGATGATATTTATAATGAATTATATAAATTTGCAATGGAAAGACGCAAAGCTGATGTCAGGGATATGCTGGCGTACAATACCTGGGTGTGGAATGACCCGGTGCTGCCGACCCAGGCGGGGCGGATAATAAGCGGTTCTGCAAAAGTTAAAACTTCGGAAAACATTCAACTGTATGACAGGCTTGAGAATATAATATTTTTGAAGATCGATTTTGAGTCAGCTGATATTTATTCAGTAATACGCTACCTAAGCAATCGCAGTGCTGTTAATGACCCGGAAAAAATAGGGGTAAGTATTATCCCCGGTTTCCCCAAAAAAGTTGCGGACTCTCTGCCGAAAGTAACTATGAGCTTTACGAACATTCCGCTTAGTGAAATTTTGCGATATCTCTGCCAGAATGTTGGACTGAAATCTAAAGTTACGGCTGACGCGGTGATTATTGGTACCAATGTTGACGAGATGCAGACCAGGGACTTTATCGTGCGTGCAGATTTAATTTCTGATGTTATTGGCAGTGATGTCGGCAGCGGTGATGGAGATAAGGAAGCAGAGAAAATAACTTCAGGCGGCGGTGATTTTTTTGATACTGAGGGCGCTTTTGAAGATACAGCTGAAAAATCAGAAGTTTCTTTAGATGTTACTCAGGCTGCATTGAAAAAGTATTTTGAGGATCGAGGGATAAAATTTGGCGAAGGGGCGACCATTGCCTATGAACCCAGAACCGGCAAGCTGATTGTAAAAAATACTTTGACGAACCTGCGTAAAATGGACAGTATTCTCAGGCAGCTTGAATTAATTAAAAAGCCTATGGTTATGGTAGAAACCAAAATTGTCGAAGTTACCAGCACGGATATTGAGGAACTGGGATTTGACTGGAGTTTCAGTGTGCCCTACATAGCCAACTCCCAAAATGCAGATCATCCGGGATGGTGGATTAATGAATTTACCAATGCGGCTGGTGAACAGGAAAACCTGCAGAAAAATCCGGTCAGGCATTATGAGAGTATTACTGATCCTAATGCTTCCGGTTATGGCGGCAGTTACAAAATGGTAAACAATCTCAAGATCTTTCCGAATTTTGGGAAAGCGCTTTTCGGCGAGGGAACCAGAGTTGATTTGACTTTGTCGGTCAATGCCATTGCTCAAAATCAGCGCTCGGAAACTTTGTTTGCTCCAAAGGTAATTACTGTCAGTGGCAGCAGTGCAACTATAAGAATGGTTCGTGAGGAGTATTACCCGGAGTCATGGGAGGACCCTGAAGTTAATGTAAACAACCAGACCGTGGAAATTCAGGCTCCAGTACCCGAATTCGGCGATGCTACTGATATCGGTATTTTATTGACAGTAAAACCAGTTGTAGACCCGGATATGTACACAATCAATCTGCATCTGGCACCGCAAATAGTGAGTTTTGTAAAGTTTACAGACTATCCGGTTAATATCCAGACCGGACAGGTGCTTGGTGACGGGACCATTGTAAATGGTGTCAGTCAGACATTTAATATTTCGATGCCGGAGATAGCCAGGCGTGATCTCGATGTTCATATCACTGTCTATGACGGGGAAACTATCGTGCTGGGGGGAATGGTTGATAATCAAAACATTTTCCGAGATGATAAGTGGCCGGTCATTGGGGACATACCATTTATCGGGCGTTTTTTCAGCAGCCAGCTGGCTTATACAGAGCAAAAGAATCTTTTGATTTTTGTCACCACCAGGTTGATTAATAATGACGGTATTCCGGTTCGCCGCAACCGCAGACACGGTGTACCTGAGTTTTACAGATAATATGAAAAGGTTACGGGGATTAGATGAAATATAAGGTAGTATATATGTATAAGTTGATATCTTGTTTCACGTTAATTTGTGCTGCTTCAGCTGCATTTGCGCAAGGCGGACAGACTGTACTCAAGGGGATTAAGCAGTCCATTGGCAAGCAGGTTGTTGCGGAGCAGCAGACTGAGGTAAAGGCGGACAACTTTTTTAAACATGGTAATAAGCTTCTGCTTGATAACAAATACAAAGAGGCCATTGACAGCTATATTCACGCTGTTGAAACCTTCAGAAAGATTAACGGTGGACAAGCTGAAGCGATTAAACGTAAAATTAAAGCCTGTCAGGAGCAGGTTTACAAAGCGTACAGTTACTGGGCGACTGACCTGGCACAGCAGGCAGAGGATAATGCTAATGCCAAAGAATATGATGAGGCCATAACGCTGACTGAAAAAGCCATTGCGATTTATCCTCCTTCACGTTCAAGGCTTGAAAAAAATATTAAGCGATATAAGCGTTATAAAGCGGCTTTGGAAAGGAAGGACGAGGTTGCATTGAACAAGCTTATACCGAATCTTGAAAAGCAGAAATATGATATTGATGTTTTGATGCGTCAGGCAAGAGCCCTTATTCGCGAGAATCGTCTTGACCGGGCCAAAGAAAAGTATGAACAGGTATTGCTGCTTGATCCTTACAATTCGGAGGCGAATCAAGGCCTGCGCTCAGTGAGTTTCCGAATAAACGACGCAGGAGTTCATCGTTCATATAATCTAAATAAAGAACGAATGGCAGAGGTTGAATGGAAGTACGCTACTCCAATAGTGCCGGAATCCGTTGTCGGCAATAAGGATATACTTGATGGGGCTGTGTCAAAGAGTTCGGTTACAAATAAGCTGAAAGAAAAGCTTAAAAGCATCATTATTGATAAGATTAACTTTGAGGATTTTCCCTTGCCGACGGCAGTTAATTACCTGCGGGTACAGAGTAAAAAACTAGATCCGGAAGGTAAAGGGGTAAATATTTTCCTGCGAATAACTCCCACCGGTGACGAAGTTTCCGGTAATAAGATAAAAGCCGGAGAAGAAGTTTCTGCAAGTGACGAAGAGGATATGGATGAAGATTCAGAGGATGTTGATCTCAGTCGTTATCCGATTGTAAATCTGCTTCTCAGCAAGAAAAGCCTTTATGAGGCAATTGCTCTTCTCTGTGAAAATGCGCAGCTCAACTTTGCTGTGGAGCAGTATTCGGTTGTAATTTTTTCTAAAGATATCCCGATTGAAGGAGTTGAGACAAAGATCTTTCCTGTGAAACAGAGGTCGCTTTCGGCAATAGGTGGTGGAGAGGATAAAGAGGCATTGATCAGGCATTTTCAGTCACGCGGCATAACTTTCCCCAAAGGCGCAGATATGGTTTATGATGCCGGAATCAGCCGCCTTTTTGCGACTAATACCGTTGAAAATCTGCAGAAGATTGAAAGTATTATTCAGAATGAACTTAATGCCAAAAATCCAATGGTGCAGATTCAGGCTAAATTTGTTGAAATCGAGCAGAACGACTTGAAGGAATTAGGGTTTGACTGGGTAATAAGCAGTTCATCAACTGATCCCGGGACTGCGAACGGACAGCTGCAGATGGATGCAAATAATACGCTGGTACGGACTATCGCGCCGCAGCTTGACACCATGTTTGTCTATAACCGCTCAGTAAACGGGTTTAATTTTAATTTTACAATCCGGGCGCTGAATCAGGCAGATTCGAAAAACCTTCTGTCTGCTCCGAGGATCACAACTACTGACGGCAAAGAGGCTTCAATCCGGATGGTCAGGGAAGTGTATTTCCCGGATGATTACACGGAGGCCAAGCTGACCACGACTTCCGGAGGCAATCAGGCTAATACTCAGTATTTCTCTTATGTGAGTGCAATCCCGGAGTTCTCCGATCCCAAAGAGCTGGGGATTATTCTGCGGGTTACTCCTCAGGTGGATATAAACCGCCGTGTGATTACCATGCGTATGAATCCGACAGTTCAAAGTCTGGTGGACTGGACAAAATATGAATATGATGTTAGTGTTGGTGGTGACAGCGGCGGCGGCAAGCCGTTGAAAAGAACGGAGAAGATTCTTAAACCAATTATCGCAGCTCGTACTATAGATACCCAGATCAGCATAAATGATGGCGAATACATTGTTATTGGCGGTATTATTAGAGACAACACCCGCATTATTGAAGATAAAGTCCCGATTCTCGGAGAAATTCCCTTGATTGGACGGGCTTTTCAAAGCAGGTCTACACAGTCGGAAAAAATCAATCTTCTGATTTTTCTGCATTGCAAACTTGTGAAGCCTGACGGAACGGCATTCTTTCCGGATGTCAGAGAAAAAGGTCTGGCTGATTTTAAGAGGTTGAAATAGCTCAATTTTATTGAGAAATTAATTTAGTCAGGAAATATGAAATTAATAAAAACTACAGCTTTGCTGCTGATATTTTCAGTTTGCTGCGGTTGTGGCAGCAAGGAAGTTGCGATACCGCTCTTTGACAAGAATAATGCATTTGATATTTTAAAGAAAATTGTTGCTTTTGGAAACCGGCCATCTGGTACCGCTGAGAATTTTGCCCAGATTGAGTATATCTATAATACGGCTAAAAAATATGGTGCGGTTTGCCGTAAGCAGGCCTTTACTAACAAAACGCCGCTTGGCGATATGAAATTTGTAAATGTTGAGGCTGTATTGCCGGGAACCAGTAAGGAATTTATTATAATTGGGTGTCATTTTGATACAAAGCGCCTGCCGGGAAATATTAAATTCCAGGGGGCCAATGACGGGGCTTCAGGCGTAGCAGTTTCCCTTGAAATGATACGTGCGATTAAAGACGCGGGCATAAAGCCGAGTTATTCGCTGTACTTTGTCTTTTTTGATGGAGAGGAATGTATTGATCAATACGGCCCTGATGACGGTTTATTCGGCAGTCGTTATTATGCCCGAGAGCTGGAAAGATCTGGGAAAAAAAATTTATGCCGTGGTGTTATCGTGCTGGATATGGTTGGAGACAGGGACCTGAAAATTACCTTGCCAAGCAGCAGCTCTGAAATAATGTTGAATAATTTACATTCTGCGGTAAAGAAGCACGGACTTGGAAAGTACTTTGAGGTTTCTGGAGATGATATTCTTGATGATCAATACCCGTTTCAGAAAATCGGTATTCCTGCAATAGATATTATCGATTTCAATTTTGGCCCGGGTAATTCATTCTGGCATACAAGTGCGGACAATCTTGACGCTGTCTCAGGGGAAAGTTTGGGAATTGTCGGGACTGTTGCCCTTGAAATGGTGTTGAATGGCAGGTACTAAGGCTGTTTGCCTTTTTAGAAAAAATTGTCAATTTTCTGTTGCATTTATATATATTTTGAGATATAATTAGCCTGAATGTCAAACTCAACCTTTAGGGGGAAAAAATGGATCCAATTGTAATTCTCATTGGCATTGTGATGTTTGTAGCTTTAATCGGGATGATTATCTGTTCAAAGAAACAGAAGACAAACCCCAATGCGCAGCCTTTTGCGATCGCGCTTCTGATAATTGTAATTATCTGCGGCATTGCAATGATGTTCAAGACCGGTCTTTTCGGAGGCGGTGGGATAGAGCGCTTCCGGGAAATAGAGAATCGTTATTATGCTTCTCAAGGGTTTGTTGTAGGTGAATTTATAAAGAAAAACATGCCCGGTGAAAAAATTCTTGTTATTGCTGAAAATAACTTTAAAAAAGATAAAAGAGTACAGGCCCTGGTGGAAGAACTGCAGAATGCAGCGGGCAGTAAATCTGTTGTTAAAGTTGATACAGTTTCAATTGGAAAAAACAAAACTAACGCTAAAAATCCACCTCCTGAAGTAGTTGATATGCCGCTTTATGAGTTGATGACACCTGCTGATTTTGATTTGGTGATTAACAAGCACTCTGATTGTAACGTAGTTATTTCATTGATCGGTTTGCCGCGTAATGCAAGTAAGCTGAGTTTGTGGCGAAAAGGTGAAAAATCAAGACCGAAACTTATTCTTGTTGGCCCAAATGACATGACAGGCCTTGATAAGGCTATTGAGCGCAATATGATTTCAGCTGTCGTTATTATGAATCCCCTGGCGAAGTTTTCTGAAGAAGCGCCTCCGGCCGACCCGGAAAAGACCTTTAAACTTCGCTACCTGCTGATAGACAGGAAGAACTTAAAGGCAAACGCTAAGGTTTTCCGCTGATACAATTGACTGGACCAGGCTCTGCCTTTGTGGGTGGAGCTTTTTTTATGCAGTTCAGGGTAAAAGGTTTTTAATGATTCTGCTTGACAGGCGAGTTTTTAGCTTTTCAGTTCCTGCTCCAGTTCTCTGGCCCTAGGATGCAGCACACTTTCTTCCAGGTTTATATGGACATGTGTGTCGGCTTCAAGTTCCTGCAGCTGCGTTATGAAGAGGCGGTAGGTTATACAGGCATCTGATGGGATAACGTAATTATTGCATATACTTTTGATTTTTGTAATCAAGCCGCTTGCTGTACGATGATCTTCCTCCAGAAACCTGATGTATTCTGAAAGTCCCATCTTCATGGGGGGCGGCATTGGTGCAGTGCCCACATTGGCTTGGGCAAGGGCATTTATGTATGGAAAGAACTCTTCTTCTTCCATTCTCATATGTCGAAAAAAAACATCTTTAAACTCGGCAAAGGTATGGAGTGCTTCTTTTAATTCAGGATGACTTTTGGCATGAGTTCCGCTGGCAACCTGCAAGTGGCTTTCTATTTCAGGAACCAGATGGTACATATATGAATGATGTACGTCTACTATGTATTTAGTGAGATCATAGAGATGAAGCCTGAAAAAGTCGGGTTGTCCCCTGGTTTGACTTCTGCCTGCAGCGTTTATCTGACGTATAACTTCTTCAAGGTCCAGGCCTTTGCTGCGGCAGGCTTCTGCAAGCTCTATATTGCCCTGACAGCAAAAGTCAATATTGTAAGACTCAAATATTTTTGCAGTGTGCAAATTTTCGGCTACAATTCTGCCGACAGTCTGCTGAGCAAGAGCATTCATTTTTTCCTCCGGGGTATGACAACCGCTAACTATCCAATAAATATATATTAATGTATCAAATGGTATTATGCAACTCACATTAAAGAAGACCGCCCGGGGAGGGCGTTCAAATGCCGCAGTAGCCCCACATTTTGACAGCCTCTGGTGCAGTGCTTAGTACTAACTCAGGAAACTTCAAAACTATCTTTTCAAAAGGAGGAATCCTTTTCAACTATAATCAAAAAGAAGCAAGACCATAATTTTATATAAAGCAGATTATTAGAAACGCCGTTTAATTTTTAATACAAGCACAATTTTTGTGTCATTAAGTTCTCTAATAATGCTTTAACTTTTCTGCAAGTGACTGCATTTCAATTAAACTGTCGTAACTAAAGAGTATTGTATAGTTATTCTTTATATTTCTTACAGTTCAGAAAAGCGGTTGTGACAACCTGAATTTTAATCCCGCCCATTAGTAACGGGCGGGATTATGGCATTAAACAGGTCTGTTCAGCTCCTGGTTTCTCAGCAATTCTGCAAAATGCGGCTGGATTATGTAATCCGGAGCATTTTCCCCGTGTGTGTGTTGTTCTTCCGGGGGAACGGCTTTCAGGTAACCCGAAGCGTGCAGATAGGTTAATTTTGGTCTTATATTGTATTGCACCAGATAAGTCGGCTTATCCGAATGCAGCGAGATGTGTTCTTTAGTCTTATCAGTCAGAACAAACATGCCGTTGCAGCTTTCTTTCTCAATTTCTATTGCGTGGGCGGTTGGGTGTTTGGAAACCGCACTGCTCAATTCTGCAATTATTTGCGGCATTTGTTGTTTGAGTTCCAAGAATTTTTTCTCGTGTTGATTTTCCTGTTTTGCTTCCTGGTTACCTTTCACAGCAAACTTTTTTCCTCGATAGGCAAAATAAGCCAGGATTGCCGCAAGCAGAAGCCAGAAAACTCTTTCAATCCAGTTCATAATCACTTCTCCCCTTTAGTGATTTTCTACTGGTAATATAAAGTGTGACCCGGAAAGATACAATCAAGAAGGGTAAACTATTTATTAGATTATTCATATGTGACGTAAAAGTTGAAGCGCTTAATTCAAAAAACAGCATTGCTGGTATTTATGCTGTAAATTTGTTTAATCAGTTTATATCTTGAAATTTTAAAGATACTGCCTTTGTTGCAAAAAGACTGCATGATATTTGTCATGAAGGTATTATATTTATATTTTTTTGCATAATAATATTGATTTATTTTAAATATGGTTTAATATTATTAATATATAAATCAATAAAATTAAAGGAAGGCATATGAGTCAGGACAATTTTTCTACAAACTGCCGCAACTGCAATGAAGAAATGCAGATAAAAGTTATGGCCTGCCCCAGGTGCAGCCTGCGGCTGGAAGGAGACATAACTTTGCCCCGCCTTGCCCGGCTTGCTCCTGAGGACCGGAATTTTATCGAGCTTTTTGTCTTGTCTGGCGGATCACTGAAGGAGGTCGGCAAGATAATGGATATTTCCTACCCGACAGTGCGCGGCAGGCTGGATAAAGTGATTAAAGCGCTCAAGCATTTGGACAAAGAAGTTGAAAAGAAAAGGCTGGAGGTGCTTGCAAAACTGAAGAGCAATGAGATTTCAACAGAGGATGCACTTAAAACCTTAAACAACCTGTAGTAAAGCAGGAGAGAGTTACATTATGCAGAACACTAGGTCTATTATTCAATTATGCGAATTTATCGGCAACCAGTTTCCATTGTTGACTCTGGTTTCACTTTTAACAATAACCGTAATCCTGGTACTTAATGAAAAACGCCGCCGGCAACTTGAACTGAAGCCGGCAACTGAAAACGACGAAATTGAAAACCTGCTGAAAGACAAAAAGATAAGTGAATACCAGGCGAGGGCGCTTAAAGATGCGACCAATGCTCTGCCTGAAGTTGTTGAAAAGTACCCTTTGCCTGATATCCATCTGCGTTTGACCTCTGCGCTGGCAAAGACTTACAGCCTGCTAAAAATAATATTGATCTTCAGCACTGTTTTGCTGCTGCTTTATATTGTGAAGGTCCCGACAGAAATCAACGCTGCTAAAACCATTCATACCGATGGTGAAAGCTGGTTTTTTCTCACTCTTTACTTCCTGATAATAATTTTATCTATAGCCCAATTTACAGCTTCAATCAAAGTAACGCGCGGCAGTGTGCGCAGCAAGAATGTACTGCTGGCAATATGGCTGTTTGATTTGCTGTTGCTGCCTCTGGTGCTTCACAGCAGCAGTATTGTTTATCAGACGACAGCGGTTGCGACTGCAGCTTACAGTATATGGGTTCTGGCCTGGAGGAAGAATGCCGCAGCTTACCTGCGTTTCAATGCAGTGCCAGGCTCGTTCAAGTATAAGTTGATGCTGATTGCCGTATTTGCGACTTGTGTGGCATTCGGGGTATACTTTGTGAATTATAGATTTTCTTATACTTACTCCTGCTCTGGAAATGAGAATTATTCAACATTTTCCGCAGCTACGGTAGATGGCTGCATTAAACTGGATAAACTGGCTGTGGTCGCAACTTCTTCCGACCGGGAAACGGCTGAGCTTACAGAGCTTATAGTGCAAAAACTGCGGGTTGAACTGCCGGCTTTGAGAGTCGAACTCCTTAGTTACAAAGATTCATTCAAGACCGGTGAAGTTAACTTCGACCTGTTTCTGCTGGTAAGTAGAGCTGAACTGATACCGTCAGACAGGGAGAAAGGCCAGGAAATTATAAAGCGGCTTTTGGCAAAAGATCAACTGCCGGATTCTCCGCTGGCAAATCTGAAGATGTCTGGTAAAAGGTTAACTTTCAGGTTTGATCTGGTAGACAGTTCGGAGCATCAGATTTCTGCCGCAAATTCTCTGCTGTCCTTCAGTAGGAGTTCAATCAGTGGCTCTATGGTTGTTTCAGAAAATTATTACGGGGGTTCGGTTCAAAAAGCCTTGGAGCACTGCGCGGCTGATACTGCGGGAAAACTGGCTAGAGAGCTCAAAAAGTACCTGTCCCAGTATACCAGATTGAACTTACCGGAATGGCTGGCTTCGAATTACAGACAGGTGTCCTTCCAGAAAATACCATTTCTCAAAAATGGCTGGTGTTTAGGGTGCTTTCGTTCTGTATATAATGCAAATTTCTCAATATTTCTATTTCCACTTGAAGACAATAGAAAACGGCAGAGAGCTGATGTTATAGAGCAAATGACGAAAGCGGGATTCAGTTACCGCAAGGGCAGCACAGATCGCAAAGAGCTGTATTTTGTCAGCTCCAGTCGCGGCACCAAAAATTCACAGGTTAGAATTTATCTGCCGCTGCATCCTGAAAAGGGCAATTTTACCCCAATTGCTTTGAGGACCAAAGCAAAGGCAGCCTTAGGGCGGTTTCTTTTTGCTGAAAGCAGCACAAAAATTTTTGATTTTGCGGACCTTCAGAAGCTGAAAAAATTTGACTTTGCTACTTGTGCGTTAAGCGTTAATTTTTCGAAGTTAAATAAGCTTGAAATGGAGCAATTGCTTGACACTGCTCTGGAACACAGGACGCTTGATTTTAATACTCTGGATAGACTTTATACAGGAAGCGGTTATAAAAAATTCGACGGGGGATTAGATAAGAAACGCGCTGAACTGCTGGTGAAAATGGGGGAGGTCCTGGGTAAAAATGTTGATGAGGTAAATTTTGCCGGTGATATTTTAAAACTCATAAACGCAATCATAAAGGAAAACAGGTGTGCGCTGTCGGCGCATCCTGCGTTTAAAGCGTTCAAGAAATTTGTGCTTGAAATAAGACTCAAGCATGGTTCAGGAAAAAACATTTATGCCGGCAGCCGATTGGTTCGCTATGAAAAAAATCCAGTTATATTTAAAATATCCGGCATCGGCAAGTCGAGAAAGGACTTTTTTGCGGTTTTGAATTTTACTGACATGAAAGGTGATAAAGGAACGATTAGCTTAAATGCTGGAAGCGCTGCATCTTCATGCAGCTTTGATGCGTCAAAGTACGCTGCTAAGTTTATTTCTAGGTGCAGGTTTTCAAATGAAGAACGCTACAGTACTTTAATCGGGGAGGGAGAGGTCAAAGTAGAGCGTTTTGAACCGGACAGTCTTGGAGTTTCCTACAGCTATGATCCCAAACATAGTACGTTTGAAGTTAAAGTCATGTATATTCCCCAAAAGAAATAACCGTCTGCATTTACCTGCATTTGGACAGGATAATTTTCTGTATGCAGCTTTCGCGGGATAACGGAATATTTCATTTCGCGTTTGGGAATGCCTGATGAAGGTATTTCAATTTAGCGCAGTTCTCAGGGGAAAAATGGTGGGCGATACAGGACTCGAACCTGTGACAACTTGGGTGTAAACCAAGTGCTCTAGCCAACTGAGCTAATCGCCCTTGCTTCTGACAAGGCTTATACAATAATCAACACCTGGAGATATTCAAGCTCGTTTAAAGAGAAAATTTGAAAAAAATCCAGTTTTATCAAGCCATTTTAATTCTAACCCGTTGCCTCTAATCAATCTCTTCAGTGCGGCCGATACGCATGTTGAACTTTTCAACTAGAATGCTGTAAATTACCGGCATCAGGATCAGCGTCAGAGTTGTACCGTAGAGTAAACCGAAAATTATGACTACCGCCAAGGGCTGGAATAACGGTCCGCCGCTGATTGCCAGCGGCAACAGTCCGCCTGTGGTTGTGAATGTGGTCAGGGCTATGGGGCGAAGGCGTAAAGCCCCGCCGTTAATTACGCATTCAGTAAATTGTTTTTTTGTCAAACCGTTATATTTTTTGAGCCCGTTTTTTGAAGAGCTGTCAGCCGTTTTGTCATGAACCAGCATGCTTATGAAATCGAAAAGCACGATTGCCCCATTTACAATAATACCGAAAAGAGACAGCAGGCCAAGCTGAGCGAAGAAGCCAAGCGGCTGGTTCATGATAAACAGTCCCAGGAAGGCCCCGGTGCAGGCCAGGGGCAAAGTAAGGATTACTGCAAAAGCCTTTATCAAAGAGTTAAAGTATACCACCAGAGATAAGACGATTAAAGCAAAAGCAATTAACATGGCCTTGCCGATATCCCGGCTTCCTTCCTGGGCTTTCTCGTAGGTGCCGCCGATTTCAATAGAATAACCTGTGGGCATTTTTTTATTGAGGTCCTTCAATTTTGGTAACGCCTGATTGATTACAGCGGTTGCCAGAAAGCCATCGGCAACCTGGCCCAGTATCTCCATATTGCGCTGCTGGCAGTAGCGCTCAATTCTGCCCGGTTCAAAAGACAGTTTGATCTCGGAGACGGCGGTCAACGGTACTTTGCCGCTGGTGCCCTCCAGGTAGAGTTCTTTCAGCTTGCTGAGTTGGTTACGATCCTGCCACGGCAGCCGGAAATAAACCGGTACCTGGTGGTCGCCCTCACGAAAGGTGGTCAGCAAGGAGCCGGAAAAAAAGGCATTGAGAGTATTGGCCGCAGCGGTGCGGGTAACCCCGGCAGCAGCACATTTTTCTTCATCAGGCATAACATTCACCTGACAGGCCAGATTGCCCCAGCCGTCGTGAATATCCAGGGTGCCGGGAATTTTTTTGAGAATTTTCTTGATTTCACCGGCATATTTTTTGAGTATTATATAATCATCACCCAGCAGCCGTATCATTATCGGATATTTGGCACCCGGCCCCATGCCTATACGCTTGGGGGATATTCTGGCTTCGGTAAGCCTTTCATTGCATTGTCGGGTTACTCTTTGAGTCAACTTGTTCATCAGCTTGGGAGTGGTGCCGTTAAGCAGTACCTGGGCATAGTTGCTCTTGGGAAATTCCGGCATGACTGACAGCTTGAAGCGCGGGGCGCTTTCACCACAGAAACTTATGCTGTTTTTCAGTGGTTCGACCCCAGTTTCCTGATTGATGATTTTAGACTGTTCTTCAATAATTCTCTCTACTTTGCAGCAGACCTGACTGGTTTTCTTTATGGATGTGCCTTCAGGCAGCCAGATGTCGATAAGCAGCTGACTGCCGCCGCTGCTGGGAATGAAGTCAGTATTGATAATCCCGGTTTTAAGCATCACTACAGTTAATGCGAACAGAGCAAAAGCTGCAGTTATAATGGTGGCCCGGTGTTTTATGGACCATTCCAGGAGAGAGCGATACCAGAGCAACTTACCGTGTTCCTGGGCTTCCGGGTCGGTTTTTTTACCTCGAATAAAATTAATGAGCCTGGTCAGAGGCGGGATTTTGTCCGTCCCTGGCTTCAGCAGCAGCCAGGTCAAAGTAACGGTAAAGGTTATTGCTACTACCCAGCTGGTCAGCAGGGTAACTGAAACTACGATCGGAATGCTGTAAATATATTCACCGGGATTGCCCGGAACCGTAATCATGGGGAGAAATGCAAAAACAGTCGTGAGGGTTCCCATCAGAATTGGATATATGACCTGTCTGGTTCCCGTTACAGCTGCGTTAAAACGTGAGTAGCCCTCTTCCTGCAGACGGTGTACGTTGTCGCAAATTTCAATAGCGCAGTCCACCAGCATACCAAGAGAGATTATGAGCGACGCGATTGACATCTTTTCCAGTTGCACATTGAAGAGGCGTACTATGGCAAAGGAGATCATAACAATTACGGGTATCGCTGAGGCCATGATAACCGCAACCCGCTTCCCGATCAACAGCCAGGCGACGATAACCAGTATGCAGATTGCCTGCAACAGATTAATAACAAATACATTGATATTGTCCATGACATCTTTGGGCTGGTCCGCAACTACCGCAACCTTTACATCTGGAGGTAGAAAAGTTTTTTCCCACGCTTTTATGCTGTTACGGACCTGTTCACCAAGCTTAACAATATTTCGACCTTTTTTCATGGTAAAATGTACCAGTATGCAGCGCTGCTGTGAGCTCCTATGGTCACTGTAGCGGGTGACCAGAGGAGGTGGGTCAATATAGTCCCTTGAAACGTTCAGTCCCAGAGTCTGCACACTGACCGGCAGGCCCTGAGTTGAGGTGGAGACAATTGTGCGCTTAATCTGGTTGACGGTATCATAGTCACCTTTTACCGAAACGTTGAGTGCCTGCTTGCCGGTGTCCAGAACTCCTCCGGGTATCAGCTTGTTTTTTGCTTCAAGACGCTTGGCCAGCTGTTCGATTGAAACCTGTATGCGACTCCAGTCGCCGGCATTGGGTTCGATATAGATTGCTTCATCGAGGTCACTCATGATTGTTACGGTCGCGACGCTTTCAAGCTGTTTGAGTTTATCCCGGATTTCTTCGCAGATAATCTGCAGCTTCCGCATTGAATACGGATTTTCAATGATTTTTGTTCCGGGCTGCGGAATCTGGTACACGGCCAGCATCATGGCGCTGGTGTCGGCGTATTTTGAGTTAACATAAGGAGTGGAAGCCCCCGGCGGCAGCTTGACCTTGGGAATTTGTGCCCTGATAATATCGCAGACTTCATCGACATTATCCACGGCATCTTCCATTGTGACTTTAATTGTGCAGAGTCCAGGATTTATGGTAGCGGTGGTTTCCTTGACTTCGTCAATTCCAGAAATTTCACGTTCGAGCGGGTCGCATACCAGTTCTTCAATCTGGCTGGCAGTGGCGCCGGGCCATTTGGTTATAACCGTGCAGTACCTGAGTGTGAATTCAGGATCTTCGCGCCGGGGAGACGCCTGATACTGCCATATCCCCCAGATGAATCCGACTACTGCCAGTGAAAAAACGACGGTGCGATATTTAATTGAACTCTCTACCAGCTTCACAATTTCACCTGTCCAATGGATTTGACCTGTATGTTTTCGCCATCGGAAACAAAATGGGCGCCTTCATTGATAATTTCATCACCGGGTTGAAGCTTTGATGACCTGATGAGGATGCGGTCATTGAAGTATCCGTCAATTTTTACGGAAACTTTTCCGGCATACATGCTGCCGTCATCACGGCGCATAATTTTATAAACCCAGTAACTGCGGGTGTCGCTGCATAGAGCCGCCTGCGGTATATACATGCCGGCAGGTATGTCGCTTGACTGCAATAGAACTTTTACCAGATCGCCCGGCCTGAACATGCGGCGGGTACGGATAAGGGCGGCTGTGGAGCCGCTTTTAAAGTTTTCCGGCACCCCGACGGCGGCCAGCGCGTAATGGCGTACCTTGGGACTTTTCGAGGTTATAAACCGGTATTTGAACAGGCCTAGCATGTCACGTTCACCGGGTTTTACTTTGATATAATGTTTGGTTACCCGGAATACCGGAGCTCCCGGTATGGATGCCGGTGTTTGTTCCGCCAGCCAGAGAAAATTTCCTTCTTTATCTTTATAGATATATTCAGAAATTACAACCGGTGTTTCACCGTCTTCATGGCGGAGAGCTCCAATCGGACTTACGGCTTTAATTCGCGGCAGACGGGTTATCGATTTCGGCAGGTTCGGCGTGGCATTTATAATATCATTACGTACCAGGAGTTCAAGACTGTAAGTAAAGGTTCGCTGATCAGCGACGGAAGCCTTGCGGTTGATAATCGCCGCTACCGGTTTGTCGGTGCCCGGCGGATAGACCTGGACAAACTGGCAGTAAAAGAATTTTCGATCAAGCTGCGGAGAGATATCCAGTTTTACAATAAGCGGATCCATTGCAATCAGTCGGACTACTTTTTCGCCGGCTTTGACATAAGCGCCGACATCGGCAAAAACTTCGGCTATTGTACCGGGAAAAGGGGCTTGCAGCCGAGTGTGTTTGAGGTTTAGTTCAGCATCCTTAACCGTCTGCTGCAGTTGTTCGAATTTTGCTTTCTCGGCCTTCAGTGCAGCAATTTTTACATTAACAGTAGCTTCCAGTTCCCGATATTTAGCAAGAATGATTTTGTAATTGGTCTCAGCCTTTTCGAAAACCTGCTCAGAAACAACCTGCTTATTCTTCAGCTTGAGCTGCCGGTTGTATTCTCTGGCGGCATTAATTACATCGGCCTTTGCCGCGTCGAGCTGGCGCTTTTTTACTTCTCTTATTTCTATTTCTCTGGCCGCAACATTGGCTTTTGCGGCTGCGGCCTGGGCCTGAGCTGTTTTCAGCTTAAGTTCATACTCTTCAGGATCTATTTGGGCCAGCAGCGCACCATCGCCATTGCGGGTCAGGCTGTACGGATCGCTGCCGCTGGAGACATAAACGTTGCGGGCTGTTACCCATTGGATTCTGCCGCCTACTTCAAAGCTGATATTCTCCTCTTTCCAGGGAGTGACAATACCCGTTACTTTTATGGTCTCGTTCGGATTGCTGTTTTCCAGTCTGATTGCTGTGACTGAGCGTATCAATCCTTCCTGTCTGCCGCGGCGCGGCAGCAAAAACAATATTATGCTTATCAACAGCATTGCGGCTATAATTATTGCGGGTCTGATGTATTTTCTCATCTCTCCATACCTGTGTTTTTTGAAAACTCGACTTCAATAATGTCTTGTCGTAAATTGTGGTTACTGCGATTTAAACCGGTTAACTGCGTTTCAGATGCCGCGAATGCCGTAGCAGGTTACGGCGGCAATATTTTTTGCGAGCTCCTGTATCTTCTCCTTACTGTAAACGTCTTTTCCGAAATAACCTGTCAGCATGCCGGGAGCGCCTTTAATCATATGAATCTGGGCAAGCACCATAAAAAGCAGATATTTCACTTGTGACTGGTCGCAGTCGGGAAGCATAGCCTGCAGAGATTGCCTGATGCTCTCAATGAACGGCTTGAAATTACGGTCGTAAATCAGTTCAAACGCTTCACTGGGGCTGGATATCTCACGGTGCATTATCTCGTGCCAGAAGGAGTGAATATCAGTATCTTCACAGGAAATTGCCAGCTTTATAAGTTCCTCAATAAACCGTTCCGGCTGTTCAATGGTTTTAAAGAGTGAAGACTCAAGGTCTGTGCGCATCCGTGGGAGCAGCTGATCAGCGAGCTCATTTACAACTGTAATGTACAAATCTTTTTTGCAGCCGAAATGATAGTTAACGGCAGCGATGTTGACTTCTGCCTGTTCGCAAATCATTTTTATGGTGGAGTTTTCATAACCATGCCTGGAAAAAATCTCCAGCGCAGCGGCCATGATCTTTGTTTTTGCACTGTTTTTCATGTAATAAAATACCTGTTTCAAATGATCATTTTAATTACTAATTTAAATTGGTGCTTTGAAAAATCAAGGATTAACCGGTAAAAAAAATGAATGTTTGCGAAAGCATTGGTTTGGATATGGGATTGCCGGTGGTATAGTTATTCCGGTATTTCACTGAACTGCATATTGCAGGCAGTTCGCGGTTTATTTATGGAGAGTTCAAGGTATAATTCATGGTAAAGTATATTTTTAGAAGGCTTGCTTATTCAATACTCATTATTTTCGGAGTAGTTGTATTGACGTTTTTGCTTTTCAGAGTGGCAGCCGGAGACCCGGCAGCCGCAGTTCTTGGCAAAAATCCGTCACCGCGTGAAGTAGAGGACCTGCGCAATGAACTTGGCGCTGATTTGCCGCTGATTTACGGCAAGTGGCGCAAGACTGAGGCTTTTACAGCAACTGATTTTTCGGCTAGAAGAGAGCTGCCGGGGGTCGTTTTCCCGAAAAAAATTAAATGGACTGCTGATGGGCTTGACATTGGCAGGCAGCAGTTGACTTTTACCAGAAATTTCGGCATTGGCAAGGTGCCGCAGAGCTGCATAATTATTTTTAAGGGGGAGTTTGAAACCATTGACAGGCAGTTTTTCGTGTCCAGGCAATGGAGTGAAAAAGTGATTAATATTTATCCCGCAACTGATAAAATTGAGATTATTGGAGGGCGAAACTGCATTATAAAAAGCGTAAGTTTTTATCGCAGGCAACATTCAGCTTTTAATTCTCAGCTGGTTAAGTCACTGCAGGAGATTGTCAGTTTCAAAAAGACTTTTCCATATGTCAGTTTCCTTAATTTTGGACGGACCATAATTACCAGAGAGCCGATAAGAGCAATTTTGTGGCGTGGCGTCGGGCCATCACTGTGCATTATGGTGCCGATTTTTATCGGTGAGCTGGTGCTGGGAATTGTTCTTGCACTGTTTGCTACGGTTTATAAAGGCTGTTGGATTGATCGGACAATTGTGATGGTTTCCATTGCCGGTATGAGTATCAGTTATCTGGTATTTATCATTTTCGGTCAATGGTATCTGGGATATTATTTCAACTGGTTTCCGGTGTGGGGATGGGGAACACTGGCACATTTAACGCTGCCGGTCATTATCGGTATTGCCAGCGGTCTTGGAGGCGGCGTCAGGTTTTATCGAACGGTTTTTGTCAATGAGCTGAACCGGGAATATCTGCGTACTGCAGCGGCAAAAGGCTGCTCAAATTTCAAGGTTTTTGGCGGACATCTGCTGCGTAATGCTGCGATTCCGATTATAACCCGGGCTTCAGCAATAATACCATTTTTGTTTACGGGAAGCCTGCTGCTGGAAACTTTTTTTGGGATTCCCGGGCTTGGCTACCTGGGAGTTGATGCCTTGAATAACTCTGATTTGCAACTGCTTAAGGCACTTGTTATAGTGTCTGCGGCACTGTTTGTCGGTATTAACATGCTGACTGATATCGCTTACGCCTGGGCAGATCCGCGGATCAGGCTTGATAAATAGGATTAATTTTTTCACCCGGGTTTTATTTTGCCCTGCAGGGTGTTATTTGTATTGTATAATTAAATTAATTTGAAAAATACGAATGAAAGGTTTTCATGATGAGTGATAATGCTATTAAAAAGTTTATGGCTGAACAGCTTAACGCAGGTATTGGACTGGCGGAGATTCAAAAGTTAATTGACGAGAAATTTGAACGCAAAATGACTTTTCTCGAGGTGCGTCTGCTGGCCTCTGAACTTGAAAACATTCAATGGGAAACCGAGGAGGAAGAACCGGAGGTTACCGAAGATGATATCGTACCGGTTGAAGAAGAGCCCCCGGCTGGGGACGGCAGTTGTGTTGTAGAAATCAGCAAACTGGTCAAACCCGGTGCGGTTGCACACGGTTCAGTTCAATTTCCTTCAGGCGCTTCTGCTGACTGGATGCTGGATAATATGGGCAGGCTTGGGCTTGAAAACTCCAAAGGTGACCCAACTCCTGAAGACTTTGAGGCTTTCAAGGAAGAATTGCACAAGGCTTTCGCTGGTGGAGGCATGTAATAAGTATGTAACGGGTATTTGAGTTGAAATTATCAGTTCCATGATAAATTTTGAGGAGATCGATCATGGCTACAGCAAGAAAAATAGTTAAGTATTGTGTATCTGTAGTTGTTGTAATCATTCTGCTGGCAGTGGTTGCATTTTTTGTGGTGACGAGTTCTTCTTTTGTGACTGGTGTAATTTTGCCGGTTGTCAGCGATGAAGCCGGAATTCGTATTACGGCCAAAGAGGTTTCGCTGTCAGTATTCGGGGGCAGAATTGAGGCTACCGGGCTGGAGGTCGGCAGCACCAAAAAGCCGTTGGTTAAGAATGGAGACCTGGAAGCGGAGTTTGCTCTGTCAAAGCTTATTTCAGGTGTGATCTCACTCAAAAATGTTCAACTCAAAAATGCCGCTGTTCTGCTGGCCAAAGATGCAAAAAATAATTGGAACTGGGAAGGTGATGCTCCCGCAGACCAAAAATCTGCAAGTGCGCAGAAAGACGAAAAAAATAAGCAGAATGAAGACAAGAAAGCTGTTGAAAGTCGTGATAAAATTCTATTTGATCTGCAGAATATTTCGGTTTACGATTCTTCACTGGTGCTGGAAATTGCCGATGCAGGCAAGGGGACTGCTTTTTCTAAAATCAGCCTGAATGATTTGAATATCCGGGTTCCGGTTTTCAAGAATAACCAGAAATCCACTATAACCATCAAAACCCCGGTTTCAGTTGTCTCAGGTAATGATATTAACGTTAAAGACGGGCAGCTTGAACTTAGTGTAGACTGCCGGTTTGACGATTATTTGACGCCATTATCTGTCAATTTGATGGCCAATTTTTCAAAGGCATCCGGTCATGTTACCGGGATCAGCATTGACAACAGCAACCTCGCTTTACTGATTAATGCCACTGGCAATGAAAAGATGCTGAATGTTAAAAATTTATTGTTGCGCCAGGTCAGTGAGGGAAAATTGCTGACCAGTGTTCACGTGAGTTCTAAAGTTAAGTATGAGCCTTTTGCCATCAAAGGCAAAATCAACGTAAATCCACTTTCGGCAGAGATAGTCAGTGTGATTTCTAATTTTGCCGGGCATATCAATCCGGGGCTCGTCAATGTCAAATATGCCGGGGATTTTGATATTTCTGATACGCTGATTGACAGCCGGGGATCTTTTGCCGTGAGTCGTGCCGGCGCTGCTTTTATAGATGGAAAAAAATACCCGCTGCCGCCGCTTTATATTACTGGAGAACATGACTTTGCACTTGATTTGCAGAAATCATCGCTGAAGGTAACCAGACTTGATGCGAAGATGCTGGAAAGAGAACGGCAGGTTTTCTCTCTCAACGTCAAAAAGCCTTTTGAATGTGTCTACAAGGAATGCCCTAAGTTTCCCGGTGCCCCGCCGGAACTGGATATGAAAATTACCGATTTTGACCTCAGGCTGGCAAAACTGTTCCTGCCCCCTGAAAGCGGTTTTGTAGTTCATAAGGGAACTTTGAGCGCTGCGGTGAACTGTCTTTTTGAATCCGATATAAACGGCTTGAAGATAAAAGGCGATATAAAAACCCGGGCTACTGATTTCAGTATAAATAATGAACGCATTGCTGATGTGGGCAGTGATCAGAGTTTTGCTGTAAAAATTTCTGACATGAAGGGTGTGGCCGGTAACTTTATGACTACTTTATCCCGTGGCAAGAATCATGTTTTGACTTTCTGCGGTATGTTTAACGGCAGTCTGCCTGAGGAAAAGGGAACTTTTTCGGTAAGTCTCAAGCGTTTGACCAATAGATCAATACGCTATCTGCCGCTGCCCAATAAGATGCGGCGGCAAATATCGGCTAATGTGGCCAAGCTGGATCGTTTCAGTCTGGTGCTGCTCAGTGACGGCGGTGTTGACTTTAAGAAAAAGACGCTTGATTTAAAGAAATGTGTACTTGAGTTCTGGCAGCAGCGCAAGGTAATGACGCTTCAGGTTATGCCTTTGATGATGCCGCTTGATAAGGGACCTGAGAAATGCCAGCTGGTTATGAATTTTACCAGGATGCCGTTTGGGCAGGTTTCCAATTTTCTGCCTGAAAATACCTTGCGCTTCAAGGGTGGTAATGTTATCGGGAAGCTGGTCGCAGATATAAATCGGCAAGGGCAGGAAATTAATGCCAGACTGACAGCGGCAGTTCAGGGCACCGATGTACAGAAAGGTGACAAGGTTGTCAGCAACGTTACTGCGGATATAACAGCCATGGGAGCACTCAGGGAGTTTGAAAAGCTGCAGCTCAATCAGTTTGACATAAAAATGGCAACCGGAGGTAAAGATGCAGCACATGTTCAGGCCTCAGGCGATACTGACTTGAAGCAGGGGGCAGGCAAGATTGCGGTACGGGTGCATTTCCTTAATTACAATTTCCTAAATTTATTCCGTCCCGGAGAGTTCAAAAACGGTTTGATTACTGGAAATATAAAAACTGCAATCAGTGATGAGTATAAGAATTATGAAATCACTGGGGCTTTTGCGGCTCACCATGTAGTGATGACTCATCTTGCACAGGAGGTCAACAGCAAGGCCAGATTTGATTTAAAGCTCAAACCTCAGATGCTCAGGTGCAAAGACTTTTACTGGGATGTCACTAAAGGCAATACCAAGGCTGTTGTGCTGCGTGGTTCAACAGTTGTGCCTGATCAGAAACTGAATAAGCCGGTTTTAATTGATTTGAAGTCTGATGTGATTGATATTGAGACTCTTAAGAAAATATTTACTGCCAGAAAGCCTGAATACACTGGTAAAGAAGAATACAGGAAATATCAGTCAAAAATGTATAAACCTGAGGAGCAGGTTAAAAAGCCGCTGCACTTTGATTTCGGCCGGGAAAAATATCTGGCTGTAATCGACTTGAATAATATAAAATATAATTCAAAACTGACTTGTGACATCAAAGGACGCATCAAGGCGGAAGGGCGTGAAATTTTGGCAAAACCGATTGATATCTACGTCAACAAGTCTCTGATCAATTCGGCAGTTAAGCTTATAAGTACGCCTGAGGGATTAACTTATCGCGTCAGCTCCAAAAGCGGCAAAGTTGTACTTGACCCGATTTTTGAGGCTTTACTTGCGGATAATATGCGCAATACAAAGGCGACAATAAATAAACTTGATTTGAATGTGCACGGCTCCGGCATGCGTCCGCCAGAGCTCTGGGACCACATGCAGGGCTATGCCAAAGCTGAGATGAGCAGTATAGAAATCCCTAATGATTTTGGCAAAACCATGATTGGGCGAGTAGTTCTGCTGCCGTTTGAAGTGCTTGGCAAAGTACAGTCCATGCTGCCGGGTGGCCAACGTCCGGAAAAGCTGGATGAAGTAGTTAACTATATGACTGATTATCAGAGTCGCTCAAGGATAATCAAGTTTGAGAAGGGCGACATTGACTTGAAGACAGAATACGGGCGTATTTTTATCAACAAGTTTGATTTCACTGGTGATTTTGTCCGGCAGCTGATGTTCAGCGGTTCGCTCGGCCTTGGGACCAATAATGAGCTTTCAATGTCTTCCAGGTTGAACGTTGACCAGATTATTCTTCCGGTGACCTTGCGAGGCACGGTTTATCAGCCGCGTACAAATTACAGTGCAACTTTGAGAAGGTTCATAAGTGAAAATGCGCTCAATATAATCGGGATAACCGGGAAGGTAATAAATCAGGGCGGCAAAGGGCTGAAAAATGTCCTGGAAAATGCGGTTGACGTTCTGCAGAACGGGACTTCAGGCAGCAGCTCTGGCGGGTCAAGCTCATCAGGCAGCGGGTCAAGCTCGTCAGGAGGCAGCGACACCAAGCAGGTGCGTGACCTGATCAGAAATATCTTTGAGTGATAAAAGGGAAGTCAGGGGTGATGGAAATCAGAAAACTTTTACGGGAAAACAAATGCGCGGCCTTAACGGTTATGCTGGTGTTGTATTTGCTGGCAGACCCGTTTATCAGAGAAAACTTTGAGAACATAAGAACGGTTTATTTCGGATATTATCTATTCTTGATTTTTACACCGTACTTCCTGACTTCGAGCAAGCGAGTGCTGCTTGTTTCCCTGATTTTCGGGCTTTCATTGAATATTTTGAAACTGACTTTCGAACCAGGTTTGACAAGCGGTGAGCTGGAAACCTTTTATATTGTGATCGGTATTTCGCTGGTATTGCAGGAGTTGCTGCTGCTTCTGGTGGTAATTGCCTATACATGTACCAGGAACTTTTCTTCAAGGGAGCCAATTTTCGGTAGCATTCTGGCATATCTGCTGACCGCGCTGTTTTTCGGCGATGCTTTTTATATCGTCAGTCGTATCGAACCCAATTCGTTCGCGATAGCCGGACAGGTGATGAAGCCGCTGATGAAAGATACCTATTATTTCAGCTTCGCTACGATTACAACTTGCGGTTACGGTGATATCCGGGCTGTTTCACTGCTGACTCGACGGATGGCGAGTTTTGAGGCGGTGTTCGGGGTATTGTACGTGGCCGTTTTCATTGGAAGGGTGATTTCCATGTTTACGGCTCACCGGCTGCATGACCTGCAGAGCGCTGAAGCTCCGCAGGATGAACCGCGCCCGGGGCGGCGTCTGCGTTATCGTTGAATATCATGATCAAGCAGGTAACGCTGGATCAGGTGGTCGGCGTGTTTCAGGCTTTTTCTGGTCCAGCGCATCCGCAATATCTGTTTCTCATGTTCCTGCAGTCCCCATTGCTCAACGCTGCCCTGTCTGAGTCTGGCGGTTAGTTGCTGCAGAATCAAGGCGGCACATACCGATATATTGAAGCTTTCGGTGAAGCCGTACATCGGAACGTGGACAAAATAATCGGCTTCCTGATGGGCTGTATCGCTCAGTCCGGTTTCCTCGCAGCCCAGGCAGACGGCAATTTTTTCCTGACAGGGAATCTGGTCGAGCGGAGTATATTTTTCCTGGCGCAGGGTTGTTGCCGCTATTTTATAACCATCTGCTTTTAGCTTTTGCAGGCACAGGGTTGTGTTGTCCTCTTCAATAGCGGCATAGCGCTGAATATCTACCCATTTTGCAGCTCCCTGTACAACATCAGCATTGGCCCGGAATCTTTTCTGATCAGCTATTACATGCAGGTCCTGCAAGCCAAAGCAGTCGCAGGTCCTGATTACTGCGCTGGCATTGGGCGGGTGATAGATATTTTCCAGCACCACGGTCAGCTGCCTGGTGCGCTGGCTGAGAACCTGCTCAATCAAGTCCCGTCGCCGTTCTGTTATAAAACCTTGCAGGTATTCTAAAAGTCCTTCGTGATTTAACAGGGTTGCGTCATTGTATTGCAAATCTTTTCCTCCGTCTATTGAATCAATTTCGGTGTAAATTATGAAAAACGTTGTATTTTTCTAAGAATATGCGGCTCCCCCCTTGAAGTGAGGCCCATGAGATAATATATTTGTGAACTATGTAAGTATCAAATCATCTTATGAGGCAGTAATGAAAGAAGTCAACATCAGGACCGGTTCCCATTCTCAGCTGGTAGATATCACTTCAGATATTCAATCGCTGATCCCTGCGGGTTTCAAATCCGGAATCTGTCATGTTTTCTGCAAGCATACGACAGCCGGTTTGACTATAAATGAAAACGCAGACCCTGATGTACAGAAGGATATTATTGTTGCTCTTGAAAAACTTATTCCGTGGAATTCACCTGAATTCAGGCATTTTGAAGGAAACAGCGCGGCTCACCTGAAAGCTTCTTTTATGGGGTTCGCACAGACTGTTCCAGTCAGGGAAGGCAAGCTTGACCTTGGTACCTGGCAGGGCATTTACTTTTGTGAATTTGACGGACCACGCTCCAGAAAAGTGACCGTCCAGTTTATCAAGGATGTTGACTGCGATGCGTAGAGCTTTGACAGCTGTTTTCATGTTTTTATGCTTCTCCCTGTTTGGCGAAGCCGTTGACGCTGTCGTTTTTTTGAAGGCACATTGTGACCGTCTGGATGTTAAACTGCTCGGTGCTGACCTGCAGGGTAATCTTTCAATTCAAGAGAAAAACGGGGCTTCAGTCATCAGTGCTGACTCATACCGGTTTGTAAGGCTGACTCAAAAACCGGCGTTGTTTATCAAGGCTGAAGAATTGCTTAAAAAGAATGACAATGCAGCTGCGGGGAAACTGGTGACGCCGCTGCTGACCGGATATAATTTTCATAATGCGGAAGCCCGGGCGAGAGTTCTTGCCGCACGGATAAAGCTTGAGGCAAAGCAGCTGACCGCGGCATTGAATTGTTTAAAGCCCCTGCTTGACAAACCGGCCGCGGATCCTGAAAACGAAAACTTCTTTTATGCTGAAGCTTTCTTAATGATGGCTGATATTTATCGTACGAGAAAGTCTTTGAATGAGGCAATGCCACTTTATCGCAGATGTGCTGAGCTTGGCGTGCCTGAATTTTCAGCCCAGGCCAATTTGATTCTGGGCAGAAATGCCCTGGGACAAAAAAACTATGATGATGCCTTGCGGTATCTTATGCGCAATGTATTTTTGTATAAACACGGGACGCCCGCGCGACGGGAATCTCTGAAGTGCGTTGTTGACATAATGGCTAAAAACAGAGACGAGAGACTGAAGACTTTTAAAAACATGTTGGCCCGGGAATATCCTGAGGTTCAATAATGTTGCGGGACAAAAAGGAGCGAGATTCTAAATGTTAAGCGTGATTTCTGCCTGTTTAAGGGTGACTGTGATGATGGTTGTTGCGGTGGTAGTTTTAAGCTCCGCTGCAGCGGCTCAGAGTGAGGTTTGGCGTGGTGATGTGCAGGATCGTTTATTGCAGAAAGCGGCCGAAAATGCTGAATTAAATCTGCGGAAAGCAAAAATTGATAATGCTTTTGCCAGGCGGCGTTCTGTTTTGGCAGCTGGTGGTTTTATGGGATTCATAGTATGGATTCTGCTGTTTATCAACACCGTAATCACCTGTGTGCTGTTAGTTGGGGTTTTATTTTTTATCGGCAGAAACCGGGCGTTTCCAAAGGATCTGATTGCCCGGGTGCAGAAAGTACTGCATGATGGTGAGCTTGGGTTCGCCCTTGAGACCTGCGTGCCGAGCAAAACGCCGCTGGCCAGGATTTTGTTTGAGGCTTTTAAAAATATTGGTGAAGGTTTTGAAGCATGTAAGGACGCAATGGAGATAGCGGTAAAAGCTGAGCATGAAAAGCTGCTTAAACCAATTCGCTCGTTAATAAGCTGTGCAGCTTCACTTATTGGTCTTGGAGTTTTGGGGTGTGGGCTGGGGATATATAATTCGTTGAGTGTGTATTCTGTTAATACCAGTATTTCCGCCCGGCAGGAGTTGGCATATACACTGGGACAGAGTTTTTTTCCGCTGCTGGTAGGCGTTGTGGCGGGCTGTATCGCTTTTTTCATGTACCACCATGCTTTGGGCAAGGTCAACCGGATTATTATAAATACTGAAAAAATTGCTTATGACCTGGTCAAAGTGCTGCGCGGTGCGCATGTAGAAGGTGGCTTGCCGGATATGAGCACGATGACGCAATTATTGAATTATAATTCGATTAAAAATATTCCGCCGGTATCGCGGAAATAAATGATTTATTCACAAGAGGTTTTATTATGGAAAATATTGTAATTGTCGGCAGCGGGGCTGCCGGTTTGACTGCCGCTATCTATGCGTCCAGAGCAAATCTTGAGCCTGTAGTTGTTTCCGGAGTGTTGCCGGGCGGGCTGCTTACCCAAACCTCGGATGTCGAGAATTATCCTGGATTTCCCGCTGCTGTGAACGGTTTTGAGTTAATGATGAAATTTGAGCAGCAGGCAAAGAATTTCGGAACCAAAGTGATCAATGATATTGTGACAGGAGCGGAGCTTAAGGATGGCGGACCGCACAAGATTACATTAAAATCCGGGGAAGTTCTTGAAACAAAAGCACTGATTATTGCAACCGGAGCTTCGCCGCGCTGGCTGGGACTGGAATCAGAAGAAAAACTCAAGAACAAAGGGGTATCAGCCTGTGCTACTTGTGACGGGGCTTTTTTCCGGGAAGTGCCGGTAGTTGTGGTTGGCGGGGGCGATACCGCGATGGAGGAAGCTATCTTCCTGACAAAATTTGCCAGTAAAGTGTACGTTGTTCATCGACGTGATGAACTGCGTGCTTCAAAAATAATGGGAGAGCGCGCTCAGAAAAACCCGAAAATCGAGTTTCTCTGGAGCCATGTGGTTACTGAAATCATCGGAGAAGAAGAAGTAGAAGGCGTTAAAGTGAAAAGTCTGAAAGACGATGCTGAGAAAGTTATTGAAGCGAAAGGATTTTTTGCTGCGCTTGGACACATTCCTAATAATCAGGTTTTTAATGACTTCATCAATATGGATAAAGCTGGTTACATCAAGCTTGATGACAGTTCCAGTAAAACCAATATTGAAGGAGTTTTTGCTGCGGGTGACTGTGCTGATCATGTTTATCGTCAAGCTATTACAGCCGCTGGAATGGGCTGTCGTGCTGCTATTGACGCTGAAAGATGGCTTGAAGCAAAAGCTCACTGACATTTGCCCTGGCACTATTTATCGCAACTCAAGTCCCGAGGGACCGGGATCTAATTTTGGTTATTAAAAAAATTTGAATTTTCTGTTAAAGCGTTTTTTATGAGGCGTAAATAATTAATTTAAGAGGTATATATGGGCAAAAAAACCCCTTTTTTCACAATTGCTGCGGTAGCGTTTCTCATTACAGGTAATTTGATTGGAGCCGGCATACTTGGTCTGCCGGTAAACACCGGTATTGACGGGATGATTCCGTCGCTCGTAGCGATGGTGGTTTTTGGTGGAGCCATGTTCTTTTCCGCTGTAGTTCTCGGAAAAGAAGCAATTCAGACTAAAGAGGAGAATTTTAACTTTCCAAGTCTTTATCATAAGTACACTGGAAATGTTGGTAAATGGGTAGCTATTTTAGCGAACATGCTGATTTTGTATGGACTGCTTACTGCTTACCTGACAGGGGGATCTACAATTGTATGCAAAATTTTCAACATTTCTGATGTTTATGCGAAAGGCATACTTGTTTTAATCTTTCTGATCCTTTCAGGACTCACTTTGTCCGGAAATAAAATTATTCACCGATTCAACGCTATTTTGATGATCCTGCTCTGGGGATCCTTTGCAATTATTGTTTTTATCGGGCAGCACCATGTTGACCCGGTACGACTGAAGCATTGTGACTGGGGCTTTCTGCCTGTAGCTATTCCAATTATCGTGACAGCCTTTCACTTTCACAACATTATTCCAAATGTATGTCACAGCCTGAACTGGGACATAAAGGCTGTTGCAAAAGCCATGCTCATAGGTATGTGCATTGGTTTCCTGATGAATGCCATCTGGATTCAGGTCGGTATTGGCATGCTGCCGCTTTCCGGTGGCGAATCCAGCATTATTTACTGCTATAAAAACAACATTCCGGCTAATGTACCGATGGCTGAAATGGTCAACTCGAGCACCTTTACACTGTTCTCAATGCTGTTTGCGTTGCTGGCAATTGCTACTTCATTTGTCGCTAACGGTATCGGATTGCTGGGCTTCAACCGGGACTTGCTGTTTAACTTTTTTAAAGTAAAAAGCAATATGATAGTCAGTGCAGTAACTTTTCTGCCGCCTTTGATTATTGCCCTGATCTATCCGGATATTTTCCTGAAAGCGATTAATGTAGTTGGTGGTGTTGGTATCGTCACCCTGTTTGGTATTCTACCGTGTATAATTGCTTTTATTAAAACCAGGCGGCGTTCTGTCAGGATCTTCTCAGTTGTATTATTGCTGCTTTTCTCGGCAGTACTGCTGGTCCAGCTTGGCGAGGATTTCGGGATTATTGATATTCAGCCTGAAGAGGATGAAGTCTATGAAAACGTCATGGCAAACTTCCAGCATAAGGCATTGCCGATGCAACCCGAAATGCCTGGTATTGAATACGCTAAATAGATAGTTGATAAAGTTGATTTATAAAGGGAGCAGCTTATTGCTCCCTTTTTTTTGAATTACTGCTTGTGTGCTTTCCCGAATATCTGCATGACCTGCTGCAGGTCCTGCCAGGTATCACGTTTGGCGGAGGGGTTTCGCAACAGGTATGCCGGGTGAAACGTAGGCATGACCCTGATGCTCTGATACTCTTCCCAGTGGCCCCTGGACCGCATGATGCCGGTTTTTTTCAGCAGAAACTTCAGCGGGACCGCTCCCAGCAGAACCAAAACTCTGGGCTGGACAAGATCTATCTGTCGCCGCAGGAAAGGCAGGCAGGTCTCTGCTTCTTCCGGCAGGGGATTTCGGTTGCCGGGAGGACGGCATTTTACAATGTTGGCAATATATACCTGTTCTCTTGAAAACTGCATGGCATTGATCATTTTGGTCAGCAGCATTCCGGCTTTGCCGACAAATGGCCGACCTTGCCGGTCCTCATCAAATCCCGGTCCTTCTCCAATGAACATCAGGTCGGCATTTGGGTTGCCTTCCCCAAAGACAACACTGTTGCGCTGCTGGCACAGCTGACATCGGGTGCACTGCTGCGCAATCTTTTCTAGTGAAGGCAGATCCAGATTTGAGAAGTCGTCTTCTTTAGATGCAGGGGAAGGCGCTGGAGCTGGCTTCCTGGAAGTAACTGATGGGGGTGCGGCCTGGCGTCGGGGCGGTTTCGGCTGCTTTTCATTGATTCCGGTTTTCTGAGGTGCAGCTGGAGCCGGCCTATTCATAAAGAAGTCTTTGGCCGTTTGTTCTGAAAGCGCAACAGTTTTGTGCTTAGCGCCTTCTGCTTTTAAATATTCTATTATTTCATCAAAAAAGTCTTTTGCCATGATACCTGCCGATATTATTTGCCATAAATAAAAAAAGGATTATTTTAATATAGCCTTAAATTAACAACTTCAAACGGAATATTGCATAAATGAATCAAACAAGCTTCAAAAAATTGAGAGTGGTGGTTTTTGCCCTGGTTTTCGTATGTGGAACTGTTCTCGGAGCTTCTCCTGAGACTGGCAAACCTGATTCTTCCGTTTCAAAGCAAGCAGCCGTGGGAGGTAAAGCCGGCCGGCAGCTGGTGATCAATATTGACAAGCTGGTGGTCAACGAAAAAGATAAGAAAGAAGGATCCTTGCTCAGTGCAGATGGTTCAATTATCAAGACCGACGATGGCGCCGGTATTGAGGACATTTCCACCTTAAGGCGTACTGTCAGAAAGTCTTTCAGGGCGATTGCCGGATGGTTCACAAAGCACCGTACAAATATTCTCATTTTCTTTGTCGGTATCATTGTGACTTTGCTGGCTGTATATATTTTCAAACGGCTCTTCACGAAAGTTATTATAGCGCGGTATGCCGCAAAAACCGAAACAAAACTGGATGACCATATTTGCGACGCAATCATTAAACCGGCTTCGTTGTTTATCTTCACTCTTGGGTTCTTTTTAAGTTCTTTCAATATACTGCGCACCTTGAAAGGTGAAATATTTGAGATTGTGCTGCGTTGCTTTGTCGCCTTGCTTGTAGCTGCCGTGATTTGGGGAATTTACCGCATGATCAATGTAATTGATTATGTTTTCCGTAAGCTGGCCGCCAAAACTGAGAACAGCATGGACGATCTGCTGGCTGATTTAATTCGAAAAGCCCTTAAAATTACTGTAGTTGTCGTTGCGGTTTTGTTTGTCGGGCAGAGTATACTTGGTCTGAACATCACAGCTCTGGTTGCCGGGGCCGGGGTGATAGGATTGGCGATTGCCTTTGCGGCAAAGGATACAATAGCTAATTTCTTTGGCTCGGTGATGATTATTCTGGATAAGCCTTTCTCAATAGGCGAGAGAGTCTTGATTAACGGTATTGACGGAATTGTGGAACGGGTCGGTTTTCGCAGCACCCGCATCCGCAGCCTGCAGGGGCATGTCTTTACAGTACCCAACAACAAGCTTGCCGACAGTATCGTTGAGAACGTAACCAAGCGCCCTTATATAAAGTACCCGTTTGATCTGACAGTAACTTATGACACCAGCCCGGAAAAAATGGAGCTTGCTCTGGCAATTCTGCATGAAATTCTGGATAACCATGAGGCGTTTAATGCAGAGATGCCGCCCCGGATTTATTTTACCTCTTTTAATGACTGGGCATTGAATATAAATGTTATTCTCTGGTTTCAGACTACAGCTTATTTTGATGCTCAGCAGTGGAAAAATGATATAAATATGGAGATTCTGCGCCGCTTCAATGCTGAGGGCATAGATTTTGCCTTTCCTACCAGTACCAATTATCTGGTTGGTGATCCCGGTCGTGAGCTTAAAATTACGTCAGAAAACGGTTCTCAGGAAAATAAACCCGCTTCAGCTTGATTTTTACTGAATTGAGTATTGAATATTTTATAAACCCGTTTACATTTAGCCTTTTGAAGCCTTAATCTTTTAAATGGAGATAACATAAAGTGAAAGTAGTAGTAGCTTACTCCGGTGGACTTGACACTTCCGTCATTGTCAAGTGGGTCAAAGAAAAATATGATGCCGAAGTGATCGGTTTCTGCGCTGATCTTGGCCAGGAGGAAGAGCTTGACGGTGTCGAAGCCAAAGCAATTCAGACTGGTGCTGAAAAGTGCTATGTTGAAGACTTGAACGAAGAATTTGCCCGTGACTTTATTTTTCCAATGATGCAGGCGAACGCGATTTATGAGGGGACTTATCTGCTCGGCACCTCCATTGCCCGTCCTCTTATTGGAAAGCGCCTTATTGAAATTGCGCGTGCTGAAGGTGCGGACGCTATCTGCCACGGTGCTACCGGCAAAGGTAATGACCAGGTGCGTTTTGAACTGACAGCCTATGCTTTTGAACCTAATATCAAGGTAATTGCCCCCTGGCGTGACTGGGAATTCAATGGACGTACTGACCTGATCAACTATGCCAGAAAGCATGATATTCCGGTAACCAGTACCAAGGAAAAACCCTACAGTATGGACAGAAACCTGCTGCACATTTCATTTGAAGGCGGCATTCTTGAGGATCCTTGGAGTGAATGTCCGGAAAATATTGCTGTGATGACCAAGCCGCTCAGTGAAGCTGCTGACGAGGCTGAAGATGTAATTATCACTTTTGAAAAAGGTATCCCGGTCAAGGTTGATGGTGAAGAGCTTTCTCCAGCAAATATTATGCGGAAACTCAATGCCATTGGCAAAAAGCATGCTGTAGGCAGGGTTGATATAGTTGAAAACCGTTTTGTAGGCATGAAATCCCGTGGCGTATATGAAACCCCGGGCGGCGAAATCCTTAACAAGGCGCATCGTGCTCTTGAATCTATCACAATGGACCGTGAAGTTATGCATTTGCGTGACAGCTTTATCCCGCGTTACGCCGATATGGTTTATAACGGCTTCTGGTATGCGCCGGAACGTGAGATGCTGCAGGCCGCGATAACTGAAAGCCAGAAGTATGTCAGTGGTGATGTCAGAGTAAAACTTTACAAAGGAGCCTGCCATGTAACCGGCAGACGTTCCGAGTACAGTCTTTACGATGACGCAATTGCCAGTTTTGAGGACAATGACGCCTATGACCAGAAAGACGCGGAAGGCTTCATTAAGCTTAATGCGTTGCGCTTGAGAGTGCTGGCCAACAGTAAGCAGCGCCGTTACTGATTGTCGGTATAATTTTTAAGCAGGAGTTTCATTTGAAATTCCTGCTTTTTTTATGCAATTTTTTCCCGCTTGACATTTTTCTGCAGCAGCATCTTCTAAATGCTATTATTAGCAATATGCTGACCTGAATTTTTTAAAAAGTGATATTTAAGTTAATACTTTATGTTAATAATATATTTTCTTAATCTTTTTTTTAAATTAAGTGTATAGCTAATATCTGTTCGTATGAAATTGGCCCTTTTGCAGCATTTAATAATATTATTATACTTTATTATTAAAATGTAACTTTTTATCCAGTTTGTTGTTATGTATAAATAGAATATAATCTTAAGGCCTGTATTTTATTGATAATAATATTTTATTCAAAATAGAACTCTATTAAAATAAATTTGATATATTTTAAATAAAAAGCATTTATTTGTGCAAAATACACGTTTTTATGTATAATTATATTATAAATATATTATTAAAAATTAGAAACATTCCAGCTTTCTATAGAACAATCAATTTTGGTTATTGTCGAATAGTAAAGTGAGGAATGATTTTTCTCATATTTGCAAAAAAAATGGTGAAGGGGTATTATAAACCTAGAACGTCTTACTCTTGAGGAGGCCAATATGGCAAAGATACTGGTGGTAGATGACGAGTCAAGCATTATTGAAGTACTGGATTCCCTTTTGTCGAGAAATGGTCATGATATAGCATCAGCCTCAAATGGCAATGTTGCTGTAAATCTTTTGAAGGACAATGCCTTTGATCTTCTGATAACTGATATGCGCATGCCCGGTATGAATGGGCTTGAACTGATGAAATCTGCAAAAAATCTTCAGGAGCATCTCGCGGTAATAGTAATGTCAGCCTATGCTGAGGTTGACGAAGCTGTTTCCGCTATGAAAGAGGGAGCTTTTGACTACATTACCAAGCCATTTAAGTTTGATGAATTATTACTGACCGTGCAGCGGGCTCTCTCTTATGAAAATGCCATGGTTGAAAACAAGCTGCTGAAGCGAAGTTTGAAGACAAAGTATCACTTTGATTTTATCATTGGTGACTCTGAACCGATGTTGCGGGTTTACAGCTTGATTGAAAAAGTGGCAAAGACCGGTTCTACTGTACTGGTCACTGGCGAGAGTGGAACCGGTAAGGAATTAATTGCCCGGGCGATTCACGAGTCCAGCGCCAGATCCAAGTATCCGTTCATAAAAGTCAACTGTGCTGCAATGCCGGACAATTTACTTGAATCCGAGCTTTTCGGCTATGTTAAAGGAGCTTTTACGGGAGCGGCAAATGACCGCAAGGGGTTGTTTGAAGCCGCTGACGGTGGTACTATTTTTCTTGATGAAATAGGCAGTGTGCCGCTCAATACCCAGGTCAAGCTCCTGCGGGTGCTTCAGGAAAAGGAAATCCGCCGGGTTGGTGGTACGGATAATGTCAAAGTGGATGTCAGGATTGTTGCCGCTACTAACGAAGACTTGCGTCGCAAGACTACCATTGGTGAGTTTCGTGAAGATTTATATTTCAGGTTGAGCGTAATTCCGGTAGTGCTGCCGCCGTTGCGCGAGCGCCGCGAGGATATCCCAGCGTTGATAGACCACTTTCTCAAGCGTTTTTCTGATGAAAATCACCGTAAGATTACTATGGGCGCGGGAGCTTTGGAAATGTTTTGTGAATATAGCTGGCCTGGCAATATACGACAGCTTGAAAACCTGGTTAATCGTGTAGCAACTCTCAATGAAACGGGAGAAATTATTGTTGATGAGCTTCCTCAGGAACTGCTTACCAGAAGTCATCCTGAGCAGGTGAGTCACGCTCCGCTGCCGATGCATGGTGATCTTGACACAATAATCCCCTTGAAAAAATACCTTAGAAAGGTGGAAAAGGCCTATCTGGGTAAAGTTCTTGACCGTTGTGACGGCGATAAGAACCTCGCTGCGAAAAATCTTGGTATCAGTCTTGCTTCTTTGTATAGAAAATATGAGGAATAGGCTGTATATTATGCTTTTAAGCTAATATAATGCTGGAGGCTGAGTATGGTTCGCAAGCTGTTGATGTTGTGTTTAATGGCGTTTTTAACTGCTGCGTTTTGCGGCTGTGAGGCAGTGGATTTGACCTGGGAAGAAATTCTTGGAACAAAAACAAAACAGAATGAATTTGGACATCAGCCAAAGTATGTTATTTCGCTGCATCAAATTGTTGATTATCCCAGAGCCAGAGAGATCGAAAAAAGGATAACTACCTTTGATGGCAAGGAAATTTTTATAAACATAAACCAGTTCTTCAGCTCCAGCGATATTGTCGATGCCAAGCTGGTACCGGTCGAGGGTAAAAAGCATTTTTATAATATTCTCATGAAGCTTAAACACGGCGGGCGTCTTAAGTGGATAACGCTTACGATGAATTTTAAACATGAAAGGCTTGCCCTGTTTGTTGACGGTGTTTTTTACGCTTACTATAAGCCGCAGCGTTTAATATCAGAAGATGACAGCTGGGTTCTGCTCAAAATTGATTTCGATGAAGTTACCGCTAGAGGAATCCAGAAAAATGCCAGAAAAAACTATGAGTTTTTTCACCCGTCTCCTTCCCGGCTATTCTAAAAAAGTAATTTAAAGCGGCGGGTACTGTATCGCATATTTGAGGCGGTATATGAAAAGAGGATTCGATGAGGATGTATGGGCACAAAATTAGATTTCAGGCGAGATGCTGTTCTTTTTCCAATAAGGTCTTTGTACTAGATGCTGGCCGCCGTCCACGTAAATGACCTGGCCGGTCAAAGATTCGTTCTTAACTAAAAAGATACAGGTGTCGGCGATATCATTTATATCAACTTTCTTGCCGGAAGGCACGTGGCGAAGAGTTTCTTTCATCCCGAGATGCTCAAGCCCCGGAGGAGGCAGTACCGGGCCCGGAGCGATTGCATTAACCCTGATTTTCGGAGCCATTTCCAAAGCTGCAGCCAGTGTTGCATCCCGCAGTGAGCGCTTGGATATTGAATAACTGCCAAAGTTCTCAACTTCTTTGGCAACTTCCTGGTCCAGAATATTTATAATACAGCCTTCAGAAAGCTGCTGAGCGGCAAATTGTGACATCAGTGATACTGGAGCAAAATAGTTGACCTGCATCTGCAGTCTGGCATCTTCAGCTGATTCCTGTAGAATTGTACTTGGTTTATAAATGGATGCGTTATTTACCAGGATATCGAGACGGCCGCAGCGTTTAAGGATATCATTGACTCTTTCTGTATCCGACAGGTCGCATTGCAGGACACGGTGACCATTGCCGGGAAGAGAACTGGCAAGTTGTGCTGCTTCCTCGAAAGAATCTCGACAATGAATTGTTACCTGTGCTCCGCACTGGGCAAAAGCTTCGCACAGTGCCTTGCCAATTCTTTTGGCGCCGCCAGTGACCAGAACTTTCCTGCCGCTGATATCCATGTTACTCCTCTGTCGTTATATAAAACAAAATAGCATTGCGGGACATTATTTCAAACACCCCCCTATTTGAAGTACAGTTTGATTTTCAGGGTCCTGCGCTTCTGGCGCAGTATCTTTCCGACAAATACTTTGGTTTTAGCTGACTGCAGCTCCATCTTGATAAATCGTTTTACTTCTTCAAACGGCACATAGCGAGCGTGAGTAACATTTTCAGTTTTTACTATTACATAGCTTTTTTGAAGAATAATAATTTTGCTGAACTGGCCGCTTTTTTGTAAAAACGCGATATCTGCTATTTTTTTCGGCAGCTCATTTCTTGTAAATGTTCCGCTGATTAAGCCCTTGCTTTTTCCACTGGGATTATCGCTGAATTCCTTTGCAGTTTTGGCAAAAGGTTCGCCCTGTATCAATCTTGAATAAGCAGTTTTTATTTTATCCGCCGCTTTTGCGGCATTGGTACTATCGCTTTTATCGACAACAATTTGAGAGATGGTGACGTGATCAGGTATCAGAAACAGTTCCTGCCGCAGTCGATAGTAGTCTTCGGCTTCTCCTTTTTTGCCTTTAATTGCCTGGGGATTGGTTTTTCTGACCCACAAATTAATTGCGGCCCGCAACTGTTCGTCAGTATCTTTACTGGCGTTTTCAATATACTGCTTCAGGGTAAGCTTTTTTGATTTAAGGTTCTGCACAAGTGCCTTGCGCCGATGTGCGGGCAGGCTTTTGATTAATTTTATCATCTGTCGCTTAACCAGAATGGGTGAAGGAGTGACGTTACTCTTCTTAAGGATTGCATTCATTATGCTGCGGTTGATCTCCCGTTCCATCAACTCACTCAGTACCAGCTTGATTTCTTCCGGGTCCATGGCTTTCAGCTGCTCCTGAGAAAGTCTTGATGTCAAATAGGTCAATGCCTGTTTGCGACTGATTTTCTTGGAGCCGATTTCCGCGACCGGGTCAGGCAGATAGGAATAGTCACCAGTACTTTTTCTACCGGAATCGGCAGTTACCGGCATTGATATCATAATGACACCAAGAACAAAAAAAGATAAAATTTTTTTCATAGATGAAGAACTCCATGCGGAGACTGCCTACTCATCAAGTAAGTCTGGTCTGATCGCTACGGATTTTAATTTAGGATCCGAGTTGACGAGGTCAAATTCAGCCTGCATGGCTTCGGCAACCGGGTCTTTTTTATTTCTCATGGTCTTTATATCACAAAGCAGATCAAAACGGGCCAGAGCTGCTTCACGTTTTTGCAACTTGTGAGCTCGAATCAGCTCCAGTCTGATAAATTTTTGCAGCCGTTCGCCATTTGGAATCTGGGTCAGCAGTTTTTTGGTATTGTTCAATATTGTTTCCAGAGTATCCGCGTCACGGGCGGCTTGCGCTTCTGCAATATATTTATTCAGCATTATAAGTTTGGACAGCTTATTCTCCGCTTGAATGAGGTTGTCATTAAAGGGATACTGGTTGCGCCCTTTGTCAATAATATTTACGGCAGCCTGTAAATTGCCTTTGCCCAGTTCAATCTGTGCCTGTTCCATATATTGATTACTCAGTTCTGATTCTTTCAGCTGGTGCAGGAAAACACTTTCAGGGTCAAGAGCCTGCAGTCGGTCGATCTGCTGAACTGAATTCTGGTATTGTTTCTTTCTGAGGTTGTCAAAAAGAGAAATCACTATTCTGGTTCTGGCCAGCGGCGGATCCGGAGCCTTATTCCTGCCGCAGCCGGCAGCCAGAATAGTCGTGGCAACTATTGCCGTAATCATCAATATATTGTATATTTTCATCTGGTTCCTGTAAGCATTGCCGAAAAAATTTTTGTTAAAATTTGGAATATGAGCTAAAAATAAAGCTGCAAAGCAAATATAGCAATCATATTTGTATTTAATTATCCTGACTAATTTAGCTTAAAAAAAGAAAATATAAAGTCTGTAATTAGGATTAAGTTGAAAATTCAAAGGTTCCGAGTGGGAGTTGATTCACAGAATAGGAGTGAGCAGTGCACAGATGTTTTCCAGCAGCTGCCGCTTAAAACTCTTATTTTCAACTTGTGAAAGTGTAACTTCGTCAGACTCAGTAAGTTCTTCAATAAATTGTGAATTGAGCTCTGAAATGAAAGAGCCTTTCTCTACACAAAAGTCAAGTTCGTAATTCAGCTGAAAGCTGCGGATGTCGCAGTTGCTTGAACCCATGAATGCCCATTCCTCGTCAACCATAAGCGCTTTAGCATGAGAGAACAAACCTCGTTTTTCAAAAATCCTGACCCCGCTTGACAGCATGGTGCGATACAGGCTTTGAGTTGCCAGAGCGACGAAGACATGATTGTTGTTTTGTGGCACGATCAGCCGGACATCAACTCCGCGTGCCGCTGTCATGCACAAAGTTTTAACATAACTGCTGTCGGGTACAAAATAAGGCGTCATTATCCAGAGCGAACGTTTTGCGGTCATCGCCGCTGTATAAAAAACCCGCTGCGATCCCTGATAGTTCTGGCCGGGGCCGCTGTCAACAATTCTAATTACCGAGTCTCCATTGTTTTTTTGCATTGGAAAATCCTGCGGGACAGATTCTTCCAGTAATTTGCTTCTTGTGGCATATACCCAGTCTTTCAGAAAAGTAAACTGCAGCGATGTAACTGCCGGACCTGTTATCCGGCAATGCAGGTCATGTATGTATTTGCGTTTCGGAACTTTAGTGAAGCGCGTGTTTTCCTGGGAAATATTAATTCCACCGACATAAGCTGTTTTGCCGTCAATCACCAGCAGTTTGCGGTGGTTCCGCAACTGAATACGCCATGGTACAAATATGTTGATCGGCGAAAATGCATGAATCTTGAAATTCGGTATTTTTTTATGCATGTAACGATGAAAGAAGTGGGAAAAATAGGCTTTGCAGCTGCCAAAGCTGTCATACAGTACTTTGACATCCAGACCTGCACGGGCCTGTTCTTCAAGTGCGTCGAAAATGGCTTTGCCGACCGGGTCATTCATTATGATAAAGGACTGCATTCTGATGCTGTGCCTGGCTTTTCGTATATCCTCAAGCATTCGCGGGTAGGCCATTGTACCGTCACACAGCAGTTCAAGGTCATTTCCGGAGAGCGGATAACGCTCCGGCAGCAGGCGGTCGAGCATGCGGTTGTGCCCAAGCCCCAGAATTTCCTTATCCGGTATGAATTGACGCAGGCTGTTCAGATAGTCGTTGATTGCTTTGCCAAGGTATTTTTCTTTTGAGTTATCGACTTTCTCCTGAATTTTTTTGAATGAACTGCCGCGGTTTTTGAGATTGTTAATTCCAAGCAGCAGGTAGAAAAACATGCCGGCAACCGGAATCAGGACAATTACCAGCAGCCACATCATTGCACTTGAAGGCTCCTCGTGCTTGGTAAACAGAATGTGGGCAGCCAGGGCCAGCTGGATCGGCAGGTATACGGCATAAAATAGCAGAAACAGGATGTGATAATCGAAATACATTAAACCTCTTCTTTTACTGTTCCGGGATATTCTAATTATATGATAATAAAGGCCGTGATTATCCAAAAATCCAGTTAACAACCACGTATATGATAATTTTTTTAAGCTAATGTTCAAAGAAAAAGGTGATTTTCCGGTAAATCGAACTATAAGTATAGCAATTTCAAATAATAAGGAAAAACAAGAGTATGAATGAAATCGGCCTGCTTGAAAAAGTTCTCCCGGGCCTGCAGCAGCACCCGAGTGTTTATCTCGGCCCCGGCGATGACTGCGCCGCACTGGACCTTGGTACGGACAGGTTGCTGCTGGCTGCAGTTGACCAGGTTGTCGGTGATGTTCATTACTTGCGAAACCGCACCTCGCCGGAGCGGGTCGCGGCAAAGCTTTTGAAACGGAACCTCAGTGATATTGCCGCTATGGGTGGTGAGGCTAAGTGGGCGCTGCTGGCGCTGGCCTCGAATAATCCGGCAGATGAGTGGTTTACCGCTTTTTATGAAGGTTTGAGGCTGTGTGCTGAGAAGTACGGTATTTCGCTGTGCGGGGGCGACCTGGCTTCGCTGCCGTCTGGCAAAACCGCTGAGGTTGGTTCACTGACAATCCTTGGAATTGTTGAACAGGACTGTATATGCCTGCGCTCTGGAGCTGTCGAAGGTGACTTGCTGATGGTGACAGGGCAACTTGGTGCTTCTTTCGAAACTGAACACCATCTGGATTTTGAGCCTCGGCTTGCAGCAGGACGCTTTCTGGCTGAAAGCGGTTTTGCCAGGGCCATGATTGATATCAGTGATGGTTTGCTGCTGGACGCGACTCGACTTGGGATCGCCTCCGCCCAGGCGATTCAGCTTGATGTCGCGGCACTGCCACTGCGCGCCAATGCAACTGCAGCACAGGCATTGGGAGACGGCGAAGACTATGAGTTGCTTTTTGCATTGGCTGCAGACAGTTTTGATGACCTGGTGGAGGAATGGCCTTTTGACTTTGAATTAACCTGTATCGGCCGCTTTGTTTCTGGCAAACCGGGTGATATTTTAGATAATGACAATGAAAAATTAACAGAAAACTATAAATCCGGATATGAACACACTTCAAAATAAATCAATCAGTACCGCTTCGGTAGCGGCGACAGAAGACTTTGCCGCCGGAATAGCTGCAGAAGTCAAGCCTGGAACAGTTATTGCTCTGCATGGAAATCTTGGTGCAGGAAAGACCGTTTTCTCCCGCGGTTTTGCCCGCGGCCTGAATATTACGGAGCCGGTTTCCAGCCCTACTTACACTATTATTCAGGAATACCCGCTGGAACAGGGGGGGTGGCTTTTTCACCTTGACCTGTATAGAATTGAGGACGAAAACGCTGCACTGGCATTTGGTGTTGACGAGTATTTGGATGATTCTGAAGCATTTGTGCTTATTGAATGGCCGGAAAGAATTGCTGACCTGCTGCCTGAGGACACCTTGCATATCCAAATAGTACATACTGGGGACGAGACTAGAGACATAGTAATGTCCTGATTGCAGTTTGAACTTTTCAGCGTGGAAGTTATATTAATCTAGTTAGCATGACGTTTCACGAGCTGTTTCTCATGGCACGTGATTATCCCCGGGGGACTTATACGGGGCTAAAAGCAAAATTCATTCGAGGAAGGTGACATCCATGTTGAAAAAACTTGTATTTACAGCGGCAATTGTTTTTTCGTTATTTGCACTAAATGTTTCAGCTGAAGACACGGCAGCAAAGGCTGTTGTCAAATCAGCACCCAGCGGTTTTGACCGTACCAGACCGCACAAATTAACGGAAACTATGCACAGTATTGCCAGAACAGCTGTATTTTACTTGCCCAACAGACTGATGGATGCGGCAGACATTATATCATTTGAAGGCGGCTTCGGCGGAGTTTTCGCTCTGGAAATGCAGGCGACCCGCTACCTGCAGATTGGTGGGGCTCACGGCAGCAGTTATTTTATGGCCAAGGCTTATGACCGTCAATGCGGTGGCGGCTATCGTGATACCAGCCGTTTCGGTTTAATCTGCTGGGACAGGGATGTTACTTATGTTTCGGAGAATTTCGGCAGCATCAGGGAGTATGTAATAGACAGTCCGCAGTTCAGTATTGCCGACTGCAGACTGGATGCTTTTCGTGATAATGAAGTTGATTTCTGGGCTGTCGGAGTGCATATCGGCTGGCTGCTGGAACTCGGAGTGGCGGTGCATCCGATAGAAGTTGCCGACTTTGCCGCAGGAATTTTCTGTATAGACCTTCGCGGTGATGACATAAAATAGCGTCTTAAGACTTTTCAGGGGCGTCGGGTGTGATGAAGCATTCGGCGCTTAACTGTTTTTGGGCAGCATGCAGGCAGAATGGCGGATTGCGTTGGAGACATTCTATGTAACGCGTCTGATATTAATAACTTAAACTGAGGTATTTTAGTTGAGCAGCATTGATTACGACAAAAATACTATGAGAGAAATGCTTGTCGCCGGCCGATACGAAGAAATCCGCCGGACCTTGCGGCATACTGACCCTGCGGATGTGGCTGATATTCTTGAAGATCTTGATTCTGAAGAGGTAGAGTTGATTTTTTCTATTCTTGATAATGAATTTGCTTCTGAAGTTCTGGTTGAGATGGAAGTAGAGGATGCCGAAGAAGTAATTGACCACATGCCGCCGTCCAAGGTAGCAAAAATGATGGCTGAAATGGCTCCGGACGATGCTGCTGATATTCTGCAGGAACTTGATGACCAGAATCAAGCCAGAATTCTGCATTTTCTTGATGAAGACAAAAAGAATGAGCTTAGCGAACTTGCCGAATATGAGGGAGAGACCGCCGGCGGTCTGATGACTCCTGAATTCTGTGCGGTCTCGATTCATGCCACTATAAAACAGGCAATTAATGCTATTGCTGCAGCTGATTTCCTGGATCCTATAACTACTGTTTTCGGCGTTGACCGCAACGGCTGTCTGGTTGGCAGCATCAATATTTCTGAATTGATTTCCAAGCCCGGCAAAATGCTGGTTAATGATGTAATTGATCAGGACCCGGTTTATTCACTTGTCGATGAGGATCGTGAGGAACTGGCATTGAAAGTAAGAAAGTATGATCTGCTGGTTATTCCTGTAGTTGATCATGACAACCGGCTTGTCGGCCGTGTTACTATTGATGATGTACTTGACGTTATGGATGAGGAAGCGGTGGAGGATATGGCCAGGATGGCCGGAGCTCCTGATATGGAGCACAAGGAATCTTCGCCGTTTTCAATAGCCCGGCTGCGTTTACCCTGGCTGCTGGTAACGATGATGACCGGTACTATTGTCAGTTTTATTCTGCAGCAGCTGATAAGTCTGGAAAGCGCGGCTTGTCTGGCTGCATTTGTTCCGGTTATTCTTGGGATGGGGGGTAATACTGGAATGCAGGCAACTGCGGTGACTGTTCGCAGTATTGCCCTTGGAGAAATTGAACTTTCCCGCCTGTTGAGAGTTTTTATACGAGAAATGATGGTTGGAGCGATGATGGGCGTTGTCTGTGGTATTATTATTGCCGGTGTGGTGTATATTAACCTGTGGTATTTTGGTGGGATTGAATTGTCTTTTTCACTGGCAAAACTGGTTATGGTTGTAGGTTGTTCAATGTTTACCGCAATGACTTTTGCCGCTTTAACCGGTACAGTTCTGCCGATAATTATGCATCATTTCAAGGTGGATCCGGCAGTAGCTTCCGGACCGTTCGTTACTACCGGTAACGACCTGTCAGCTTCGCTGATCTATCTGGGAATGTGTTATGTGATGTTAGGAATTTAGCATTGGGAAGGATATCTGATGGCTCGATATGAAGAGAAAATTTTGAACTGGTTTCCGGCATTTTTAGTACTGGGAGCTGTTTTTCTGATAATTTATTCTCCTTTCCAGATTGGTGCCCGGGAGCTTTACTGGCAGGAGGGGTATTATGCAGTTCAGGCTAATGAAATTAAATACATGCTGCCGATTACTTTTGCTCATGGGATTGTAATTCAGAACTCTTTTCCGTTTTATCCACTTCTGGTTTCTCTGCTGCATGCGGATTTAGGTTTACCGCTGGAATTTTCGCTGCGTGCGCTTTCAATAATGTCAACCGCAGGTATTGCCTGCATGGTATGGGCAGCCGGGCGCAGTGCCGGTGGCCTGCAGGCGGCTGCAGTGGCTTCAGCGGTAATGATCAGCAGCAATATCGTCATCGAAAAATCGATGGACGGTTATCCGCATACACTGATGTTGTTTTTCCTGACCGCGGCCTGGCTGATGTGGTTTACATTCGGGGCAGGGCGCGGCAACTGGAACATGGCCTGGATTGCCAGTATGTTTTTCTGCGGTCTGGCTTTTTATACAATGGGCTTTGTAGTTCTGGTGTATTTCTTTGTTCCACTGATTTTTATGCGTCGTCCTCTGACTATGTGGCCGCGGTTGCGAAAACCCGGATTTGCTGCTGGAGTGGTGATTTTTCTTGGGTTTGTATTACTCTGGGCATTGCCGCATATTATTTATGCCCGTACTATGCCAATTAAATATATGACTTTTGAACCTAAGCCGCTTTACGAGTACATTGAGCACTTCTTTGGCTTTCCGCTGGACGTTCTGGTGCGGCTGATACCGTGGACCATAATGGCATGGGCACCTTTTTGTGTAGCGTTTCATCCGCTGGACAAGTCTCCTATATTCAGTCGTTTTCTGCGGACAATTTTTGTTTCTTTGTTTTTCCTGTTATGGCTGAGCCCTTTCAGCGAACCGCGTGATATTTTGCTGCTGGTTCCGGCGCTGGCAATTATGACCGGTATCAATTACTGGTTGATTATCCGGCGGTACGGGTGGAAACTGCAGCGTTTCCTGAATGTATTGCCGTGGCTTTCAATTGCCTGCGGTGCATTAATATTCAGCTTTTACTTTGCCAACCATGAATGGTGGACACCACTGGTGACCATGTCGCGCGGCATTGGCTTCAGGGATGTGATGCATTATAAAATACTTGGGTATTTAGCTTCAATTGCCGCTACGGTTTCCGGTGCTTTGCTGCTGGCAGTCAGGAAGAAACCGCCCATCTGGATTTATATGCTTATTTTGCTGTGCGGTCCTTTGATGTTTTTCTGGAGTGTGACAATGCCTTATAAAGCCCAGGCTGATGAAAAACGCCTTATAGGGACACAACTGAGAACGGTCCTGGAAAATGATCATGTTCCTGAAACAGTGACAATTTACAAAGGCGGTATTCAAGGGCTTTATGCCGAGTTGCTGTATATGGGTTACAAGGTGCAGAAAATCCGCAAGTTAGAAGATTTGCCGGCCAGTAAGAAAATTGTATATTTAATTGATACGGAGTTCCCGCAGGTTCCCGGACGGCACTGGAAAAATCTGCTGCCTGCCGATACCAGCTACCGGAAACAGCGCATTTGTCTCTGGAAAGGGACTTTGATATCGCAGAAAAGGCATTTCAAGAAATGGCCTCGATGAAAGTTCAAAAACACCTTCTCACAACTTCCTTTGAAGAACTGGAGAGTTTCGTTGCCGCAACTGGTCAGCATGGTTTCAGGACCAGACAGATTTATGAGTGGATTTTCAGAAAGTATACTGTGGATCCTGACCAGATGTTGAATATTCCTAAGGCGTTGCGTAAGTCTTTGACCGCCGGCTTTATTTTCAGTTCTTCCATAATTTCAGCTAAAACCGAAGCTCCTGACGGGACTGTAAAATTGCTGCTGAGTCTTGCCGATAATGAAGCAGTGGAAATGGTGTTGATCCCATCCGGCAGCAGGATGACTTTTTGTTTGAGTACTCAGGTCGGGTGCCCGGTTCAATGCTGTTTTTGCGCCAGCGGAGAACAGGGACTTACCAGAAATCTCAAGGACTATGAAATTATTGAGCAGGTCTACCATGGTATTGCTCAAATCGGCAGGTTGCCGGACAATATTGTATTTATGGGCATTGGCGAGGGGTTGTTGAACTTTGAGAATCTGGTTTCGGCTTTAAAGGTCTTGACAGATCCTGCCAGACTGGCAATGTCGCCACGCCGCATAACTGTTTCAACCAGTGGGTATGTCCCGGGAATAAAAAAGTTTGCCGCGCTTGAGAAGCCATTTGTACTGGCAGTGTCACTTCATGCCGCTGATGATGCGACTCGTGCCAGAATTATTCCGGACAAGCTGCGGTTTCCAGTCACGGATATCCTTAAAGCTTGTGATTATTACCATACAAAAACCGGACGTATGGTGACGTTTGAGTATACATTGCTTAAAGGAATTAATGACCGGGTTAAAGATGCGGTAAAGCTTGCAGACATGGCCCGCAGGCATCATGCCAAGATCAACCTGATACCGTATAACCAGACCAGGCCGGAATATCAACGCCCGGTTGAGAGCGTGATTTTCAGATTCAGGGATATTCTTGATGAGAACGGCATTGCCGTAACTCTAAGGCTGGAAAAAGGGACCGGAGCAGCAGCTGCCTGTGGGCAGCTGCGGGCACGAAAATTGAAGAAAACAGCTGAAAAACCGGGCAGTTGAAAATTGCGTACTGGCAGTATTGGGGCAAACCGGCTTCAGTGCTTCCCGGAATTCCTGGCTTTTTCCTCTTCGGCAATAGCCAGCAGCCTGATATGTTCAATGTCTACTTCAGGCTCTGGCAGTTTCATATTCATGTCTTCCATGGTGTCAATTAATATCTGGGATACGGCCAGATTACGGAACCACTTGTGGTTAGCAGGAATTACATACCACGGAGCATGGTTGGTTGAACATTTGTTCATGGCATCCTCAAAAGCCTCGATATAGTCATGCCAGTACTGTCGCTCCTTATAATCGCACTCACTGATCTTCCATTGCTTGTCGGGACGTTCAAGGCGCTTGCGAAAGCGTTTAAGTTGTTCATCGCGGCTTATGTGAAGAAAGAATTTTACAATTTTAACCTTATGAAAAGAGAGCATTTTTTCAAAATCATTAATAAATTCATAGCGTCGAGACCATATTTCTCTGGAAACCAGGTTATGGACTCTTACAACCAGGACATCTTCATAGTGTGAGCGGTTATAAATAACAACTTCACCATTGCGTGGAGCAAAGCGATGAATACGCCACAGGAAATCATGATCAAGTTCTTCGGGCGAAGGCTGCTTATAGCTGTGAACCCGGCAGCTTTGCGGGTTCATTGGTCCCATTACATGCTTTATAGTCCCGTCTTTGCCACCGGCGTCCATAGCCTGCAGTACAATCAGCAGTGATTGCTTATTTTCAGAGTAAAGTTTATATTGGAGCTCAGCAAGTTTTGCAGTATTTTTTTCCAGCAGCTCCAGGGCATCTTCCTTGCTCTCAAAACAATCGGTAAAATCCGGGTCGACTTTATCTAACTTGACCTTGCCGCCGGGTTTGACGAGAAATTTTTTTCGATAATCCATAAGTTCCTCCTCAGTAGAAACATTGAAGTATATCGAACTATAGCTCGTCCAGTGGAAAATTGCAATTCTATTTTCAATACCTTGAATGCCGGTACTGCGGATTCTCTGACATATTTATCAGGTTGGTAATAATTTGCAGCCATTTGTGCTCAGGATCTTTATGCGCTGTCGACAGTTTGTTGAGCTCATAGCCCAGAAAGGCTACTGATCCGGCATTGACTGGAGCAAATCCAACCAGACAGTATTTTTCATTGCCGATGATGTTCTGCATGTTGCGGTAGTGCCATATTAGCTGATCAGCTTTAAACCACTGCGGTTTATCTTTTAGATTAACGCCTTGAATAACTGGAGATTCCGGAACTTGAACCACACAGTTGATGCCCTTAGCCTTATAGACAACTTTCCAGACTCCGGCCCAGGCCAGCAGCTTATCCTTGTCCAGCATGGTTGGAGTTCTGGCAAAGCTGTTTGGAGCAGTAGAGATCAGAATCAGGTTGCCGCCGTTTTCAATCCAGCTTCGCAGCTTTTTCAGTTGCTCCTGGTCAGGGGTATTTGAAAACCTTACTGCAGCTATAATCAGGGTGAAATCATCAAGCCGGTCAAAGGGAAATTTTTCGCCGACATTCTCATAACTGTACTCTTGAGTTTTTCCATCAAGTATTTTTTCAGTAATATATTTGAGTTCACTCTGTCCCTCCTGGCTTCCGGTAAGGGCAATTTGCCCGGCATTGACCGCAGCAAGACCGGCTATGATCAGGAAAGATGTTAATAGCATTTTTCTAAGCATTTTTCTTCTCCGGTTATCATGGGTTGAAACCTTTAAATAACAAGTTTACAATGATATGCAAAAGCTGTTATTTTCAAAATACTGCATGATGGTCGCAAATGTTTATTAGTATGTAACATACATTATACACCAGAGATATGATAAATGATTATATTTAGCAGAATAAATTTAAAAAAAACGTGGCGTGTTGCCAAATCAGCTATTATAATCTATATTCTAGCAGGGAGAGTTAAAATATTCAACAACATTGCTGAAGTTGTTTATTTATGTATCATAAAAACTGTTTATTGTTCGAATTTTAAGGAGATATAAGATGGGTGCCCACTGGTTGCTTTATGTGGGAAGCTATACAAGAACCCCTTATGAGTATACCGGAGCAAAAGCAACCGGACAGGGGATTTATTTACTTGATTTCAACCTTTCAACCGGGCAGTTGAAGCCTCCCAGAAAAGTTTTTTTAATGGAAAATCCTGCTTACTTTGTTTTTTCTCCTGATAACCGTTTCTTGTTTGTAAATAGTGAAGTTCCTGAATGGTCTGAAGGCAGAATTACAACTTACCGGGTTAACAGAAAAAACGGCAGTTTGAAATACATCGGGCATCGGAAGTCATACGGCGCGCTGCCCTTCTATTTTGATATCGATTCAACTGGTAAGTGGTTGTTTGCCGTTAATTACCTGGGAGGTAATGCTTTAATTTTTCCTGTACATGACGACGGTACGCTTGGAAAACCTACTGATAATGTTTATCATCATGGCTCTGGAATCGACCGGCTGCGGCAGGCGGGACCACACCCTCATTGTATTGTACTTGATCCATCAGGGCGATTCTGTGCGGTACCTGACCTTGGGCTGGATAAGATTTTCTTTTATGAACTGGATCTTAAGTACGGTAAACTGTTCAAGTACGGTTTTGTCAAGGTTCCTGCGGGGTCAGGTCCCAGGCGTTTTGTCTATCATCCAAATAGAAAATACGCCTATAATACTAATGAAATGAGCGGCACAGTTACTTCATGGACTTACGATGAATCCAAGGGCTGGATTACCCATCTTGGCATACATAAATGCCTGCCTGAAAGTGAAAAATGTGATAATGCAGTGGGCGACATAAAAATCCATCCTTCCGGAAAATTTGTTTATGTTTCAAATCGTGGGCATGACAGTATTTCTGTATTCAGAGTAAATTCATATAATGGCAAACTGAATCTTGAAAGTGTCAAGCCAACTGGTGGCAGGACTCCGCGCAGTATACTTATTGACCCGACAGGAAAGTTTCTACTGGTAGTTAACCAGCTCAGTGATACAATTAACTGCTTTAAAATTAATCAGAATGACGGCAGTTTACGCGACAGCGGCTTCAGGGTAGAGGTTCCAACCCCTAATTATCTGACCCTTAAATGCTTCTAGTAGGTTTATCCCTGGATGTCTTCGCTGCCGGGAGAGGAGCTTTGAGTTGAAGTCCCACTGCTTTCTCCAGAACTTTCCTCTTGACCCTGAGCGCCTCCTGATGTCGTAGCCTGGGTAGATTGAACCGCCGGGTCGGAGCTGTCTGATTCCTGCCCGTCCTGAGTCTGCCCCCGCAGATAGAACTCAGTGATTTGAGCTTTTTGCTGACTCAAATCTTTATTGCTCATCTGCTTTTTAGCTTTCAGGCCGGCAGCCGGAAGAGGTTCTGATTTCTCCCGGTTTACTTTTACAACTTCAACAGCCAGTCTGCTGCCGGGGTTGAAAGGTCCGGGGAAATTGTATTTATTCTTGTAACTGATATAGAGGCGCTTGCCATAGAGGTTGGTCTGGAAACGGCTGTAATTCCATTTTTTCTGAAAAGACTTCCACTGATAAGCTTGAATCGGACCTTCAAATGGAATAGTTACCGGTTGTCGCGGGGCATTGGGATCAGAGATGAAGTTTGTCAGGTTACGGTTTGAAGACCGTGGCACAATTCCTGTATAAAAATCAACTTTTTTGTCTACGGCACGTCGTTTTCTGAAACCTCTGAATGTTCTCAGATCCACTTCTTTAGGCTTTTTTTCTGTGATTAATTCTACTTGTGGCCTTTTTGTCTCTGCTTCAACTTTTTCTGCGGGTTTCGAAGTCAAGTCGGTTACTTTTGGTTTTACTGACCCCTTGGGGGTAATTTTTGACAGGACATCTGATGATTCAACTGGCTTGGTTTTTTCGGTTTTTGCAGTTTCCGGTTTGCCATACCTGGCCTTCTGGGCCTTATCCTCATCTGCAAAATGTTTGTCAATTACATTCTGAATTTCAAAATAAGACTGGTTTCTGGCTGCGTCTTCACCAACATATCCCTGCTTAGTATTTTCTGCAGCACCAGCGGCAGAAATCAAAACAACGATTTGCATAATTGTGACAAACCTCTTCATTTTCAATATAACCCGAATTGTTTCCAAACCTGAGTCTCTATATAAATATACCTTTTTGAGCAGATAAATGCAATTTTTTTGAGCTTTTTTCGGTAATATTATGATTTTTTTCTCAATATTGATATATTATATGTTTCAAGCAATAAAACAGCGAGGTTTTGAATGAAAATAATAGATAAAGAGCTGATGGACAAGCTGACAGAGGAAGCCCTTGCCTCAGAACGCAAGCGCTCACATTATAATCTTCATGCATCACTTGATGAAGATATCCATCGGCTTTGCATTGCAGCAGAACCCGGTACTTATGTAAAGCCTCATCGTCATCTTGAGGGTAATAAATGGGAATTGATGGTTGTATTGAGAGGACATGTATCGATTTTGCAGTATGATGACGACGGAAAAGTTATAAGGCGGGTTGAGCTTCAGGCCGGAGAAGCGCCTGCAGCAGTTGAAATAGCCGCTGACAGCTGGCACAATTTCGTGGTTTTGAAGAGCGGTTCGGTAGTTATGGAGGTCAAGCGTGGACCTTATCAGCGTCCTTCTGCAGCCGATTTTGCTTCATGGGCTCCTGATGAAGGCGAAGCTGCTGCTCCCGCATTCTGCAAGTGGTTTGAGCAATGTACAGTAGATTCCAGGCCGGAACAGATTTAACGGGATAAACTTTCGGCATTCACTTATGGGATCATCAGTTATTTTATAGTGAATGTCGTATATTTTTTCTCGATCTTGTACTTGCCGTTTCTCATTTTTACTTTTACCAGAACAGCAGGAATTTTATCGCCGTACGAGACATTTCTAAGGACATGTCCCAGGTCTTTCATGCTGTTTATTGAGAAATCCCCAAGCTGCAACAGCAAGTCGCCGCGCTCGACATGCGCTATGCCTTTTTCAGGAAGGTCACTGATGAGCAGTCCGCCTTTGAATGGAAATCCCAGAGCCATCGCCAGAGATGCCGTTAAAGGCTGTACGCCGATGCCCAGTTTTATTTCAGCCAGCTTAGCCACATCCGACTGCCGGATTTTTTCTGCAGTGACCCGGAAAGATTTACTGCCAGATTCCATGGTAAATGATTCTCCGTCCTGCATTTGCCACAAAATTCTACAGACATCCATCAGATTATCGAGCTTTTTACCGTTGAAGCCGGTTATTCTGGTTTCCGGCCTGAGACCGGAATTCCAGGCTGGTGAATTTTTACTTACCTTGCTCAAATAAAACAGCAGTTCACCACTGCGCAGACGTTTAACCGCCGGTACAATACCAACAGCCACGTCCTGAAAACGCTCCGGTATCATCCACCGTGCTATAATGTTTTCAACGCGCTGCAGAGGAATCACAAAACCAATACCACTGGCATTTTTGAGCACGGCGCTGGTTATGCCGATCATGCGTCCATTGATATTGATCAGTGGACCGCCGCTGCTGCCTGGCAGGATATTGGCATCAGTCTGGAGGATATCAGAAAAAATGGTTTTACCCCTGTAGGTAAATCTGCGGCCAATAGCGCTGAGGACGCCCCTTGAAATACTGCTGCCGAGACCGAACGGGTTTCCGACGGCTATCACGGTTTCTCCAAGCAGCAGATCGCCCGGAGAAGCAAATTCAATTGGATCAAGTGGGGCGTGCAGTCCGGAAATTTTCAGCAGGGCAATATCATTTAGCTGGTCACTTGCTATCACTTTGGCATCATAATCTCTGCCGCTGTTCAGAATTGCTCTGATTTTAACAGCCCGGTGGACAACATGAGCATTGGTGATGATAAGGCCGTGACGGTCAATTATAATACCACTCCCCAGTGAGTAGCCGTTATCATTATCCAGCAGCAGTTCGTGCGGGTTCATGCTGAATATCTTCTGCACTCCAGAATCCGCCAGGCCGGAAATTGGTGAGTCAAGTATCTTGCGAGTGCTCAGATTTACTACGCTGGGGAGGACCTTGGCTACAGCCTCTACAGTCGGAGTAATCCGGTTGGCACGGGCCACATTTACCTGTGCCAGGGCTGTAAAGTGCCCGGCGGCAAGTAATAAAACGGCCGTAATAATTTTTATATAATTTGACATATATATAATCTCGCAGGATATTTATATTTATACGGCAGTAAATGTATATGATGATAGTTGATTTTTCAAATGAATCTGATGTCTAAAAAGAAAGCTTTAGGAATTAAGTTTGCACTAAAAGTGGTTTAGTATGGATATTTTACGCAACGAGTACAATTCAGGATAAGTTTGTTTAAGAAATAAGCTGAAGCAAGGGAGCTTCAGCAGTCGGCAGACAGACAGTTCAAAGTTGGCTGTTGATCATTTTCAGAATATCTTCTGTAGCATGAGGTTTACTTAAAGCCAATGCTTTTTGTCCGGCTTTTGAATAGCCGGCCGGGTTATTCAGCCAGTCAGACATTTTAGTTTCGATATATTCCGCTGTGCATTTAGCGTTATCGACAACTTCAGCAGCTCCTGAATTAACCATATATTCTGCATTATCCCGTTGATGCCCTTCCGCGGCATAAGGGTAGGGCACCAGTATAGCGGGTTTCCCAAAGATACAGAGCTCCGCTACAGTGCTGCCGCCGGACCGTGAAAAAACCAGATCCGCGGCTTCATAAAAATAGTGCATTTTCTCGACGAAGGGCAGACACAGTACAGGATGAACAGCCGCAGCGTATTCATACTTCACATCCTCAAATTTTCGAGGTCCGGTAAGGTGCAGGATTTGAATGGGCATTTCCTGCTTGAGCAAGGTGCGTGGTATGGTTTTATTAAAAATCTGCGCTCCCTGGCTGCCGCCGAAAATCAACAGAGTCGGCAACTCCGGGTTCAGGTTTGCCTTGAATATACGGTTGAGCTTGCCGACTGCAGACGGTTTATCAAGCTTTTCATTCAACAGTTCGGTGCGAACCGGCATACCTGTTATTTGCAGCGGACACTTGATTTTATGAGCATTTACAGGCGGGAAAGCGGTGCCAAGACACTTGGCCCATCTGCTGAGAAAACGGTTGGCTTTGCCAATGCGGGCATTGCCGTCGTGCAGGAAAATAGGAAAACTGCAAAACCTGGCAGCAAGAATTACCGGCAGCGAAGCAAAACTGCCCATGCCTAAAACGGCGTTTGGAGAGAATTTTCGCATCAGGCGCATTGAAGTAAGGGTTCCGGTAAACAGTCCGTAAAAGAATTTCACCGCACTAACAGGATTGCGCGGACTTGGCATCGGCTGCAGTCCTATTGCCGGAATACCCTGAGCTTCAGCTACGGCAGTTTGAGTTTTTATGTTGCGGCCGCTCAACAGCAGCAGAGCCTCACCGCCTGATTTAATAAATTCACGGGCGATGGTTAATCCGGGATAAAAATGCCCTCCGGTCCCTCCACAGGTAATAATGAGTCTCTCCAGTTTCTGCTTCTGCTTTTTCATGTCATTTGCCGCTTCTCTTTAAAAATGGTATTCTTGATTTTATGGTCTCCAGCATTTCATCGCTGAAGCCGGGGGAAGCTGTTTCCACAGCAATACTGAGCAATAATCCCACAGCGATCAGGGCCATTAATAAATTACTGCCGCCATAGCTGATGAATGGTGCCGGCATGCCCTTGGTTGGAATACCGCCTGAGACCACCCCGATATTGATAATAGCCTGCAGGGTGATGATCGCGGTCAGTGCCAGTCCGAGCAGCATGCCCTGTCGGGTTCTTGAATTCATACTGATTTTCAGCGCAAAAAAGGCAAAACATAGATAAGCAAGCATCACCATAACCAGCGAAATCAGGCCAAGTTCTTCCCCCACAATTGAAAGAATAAAATCGGTATGAGCCTCCGGCAGGTATTTTGCTTTGAGACGACTTTCCATAAAGCCGATGCCGAACCATTTGCCGGAGCCAAGTGCCAGCAGGGAATTCCAGAGCTGGTAACCTTCTGTTTTCGCCAGGCTTTCCGGTTTCAGGAAAGTAGTCATTCTGGACCAGCGTTCGGCATCGAATTTGCTGATTACGTAAATCAGTGCCGGCACACCGAAGATAATTGGTGGCAGTAAGAAAAGCATTCTCATGCCTGAAGCAAAAAGTACTGTTCCAATAACCATGAGCAGCAGCAGGGTGGTACCCAGGTCCTTGCCAACCAGCACAAACATGACAACAACGCTGCAAATCACTAAGGCTGGCAGCGGGCCACGGCGTTTTAACAAATCATTTATGTAGCGGGTATTTTGTGCACAATACCGGCTGAAATACAAAGCAACAACTATCTTCGCAAATTCCGAGGGCTGAATATTGATTGGCAGCCCGATTTTACGGAGCTGAATCCAGCGGTGAGCCCCTTTTATTGCCGGGAAGCAGAAGTCCGCAATCGCCAGCAGAATTACCGTTATAACGGCAAACAGCAGACTCATTTCGGCAACCCGCCGGTAGCCAAAGACAAAGGCAGTGCCTCCGGCAGCAAGTCCCACACCGGTCCACATCAGCTGATTGTAGAAATATTTTGTACCGGCGGTATTGTATGATGTTGAATAGAGCATGGTTAACCCGAACAGCAGGATAACAGTCACTGTTATAAGCAGGCCGTTGGCATAAAACAGCGATTTGGCCTGACTTTCCCCAGTCCGGTCAGCTATGATTTGTTCGGGTATGTGTAAGTTCTGCATTACAGAATCATCTACTCTGTTTCCTGCTCCTGCTTTAAATCCACTTCTGCAAACAAGGCATAGCGCCCGTTGCACGTCATAAACGAACCTGTTGTGGTAAAGCCACAGTCGTAGCGGCTTTTTATTTCTGCAGCAATTTCTTCTTTGTTTTCTCCAGCCAGAGGAGCCAGGCGATAATTTTTAACTTTCAAGCCTGGAGCATCCTCGACTACTATAAAAACTATGGAATCATCAGCACATATTCCTGTTACGCGCCAGGAACTGTGACGTGAACATGCCCGGTTGATTATTTCCGAGCAGGCCGCTTCGTCTAAAAGTATTTCACTGATATTGATTTCAATTATCTTTATCATTTCAAATAAACCGGTTTCCCGTTATCAACGATCTCGGTAATGCCATTGGCCCGACAGTAGTTTATGCAGTCTTCGTCATCCATTACGGCTAACGGTGAGATTTCAATTTCAACAGCCGGTCTGCCATTAGCACGACGGGGAACTTTTACTCCGGCCCGTTCAAGACGGCGGGCATCACGCTCAATAATCATTTCACGACAGCTTTCGACTGAATCAACGCCGGTTTTATTTTTGGTCGGCGCAAATTCTTCTTCACGATCAGCTTCGAGAATCATGGTCTGCGATGCCAGCGGCAGGGCATCAAATATAAATGACTCCAGCTTGACTCCATTGGGCTCCTCAGGAGTAACCTTAATTCCGTCACTGTTTATGTAAGGAATCTTTTTGTCAGCACGGTGCCACGGCAGGCATAATCTGCCAGCGGCAGTCAGTTTTTCAACAAAGGAGCGGCTGATAACATGAATTGCAGGGCTGCCGGCTATAAATTTCAAGGAACCGTCTGTATTGCGTTGTTCCGCAAATTCAGCCGGAAGGTCGCTGTATTCAATAATCATCAGGCGATCTTTACTGACGCAAAAGTTTCCCAGCTTTTCAAAAGGTCCGGTTTTTGCCAGCATTAAAGCACTCATCTCGGCATTTTCTTTGGCATGAAGACCGACGAACAGAGGGTTTATTATTGATACCAGTGGATTGTCAACCTGGAAATAGGAAATGTATTCCACTCCGTCTTTTTTCATTTTTTCAAGACATCCTGAGCGACGCAGTGCCAGCAGCGTACCGCCGTGTCCGTCAGGAGCCAGGGCAAGGGAGTGCTTTTCCTCCAGCAGCAGCTTACCGTTATAATCAAATGCCGGCATAGTGCCCTGAACAAAAAAGATTACGTTTTCAGGAGCCATGCCAAAATAATTATTCTTCTCGAAAAAATCCTGTGTCGGCTGGTTATTCAGCTTGCTGGTCATGATATACCAGGTGAAATCATGACCGTATTTGACACTGGCGCGCCGCAGCGATTCAGCAAAGTACTGGAAAAGCGACTTTTGGGAAATCGGAGCAATAGGATAAGTCCCCTTGGGACCGTCAAACCCGAGACGCGTTCCCTGACCCCCGGCAACTGTCAAAGCTGCGACCTTGCCGTCACGCATAAGCTTCTCTCCAGTTGCGTAAGCCTGCTGATATAGTTTCTGCTGTTTTTCGTCCAGCGGCTCCAGAGGATAATAAGGAGCCGGAGACAAATCCTCCGGGATATGCATCTCAGGTTTTTGAAGCACGTACTCTTTGATCAGGCTGTCGAGGTTTTCAAAGTCAAGTTCTTCAAGTTGCCTGAAGAGCTGTTCCTGTTCACTTTCATCTAATATATTCCAGAAATTCAGTACTTGTTTCTGGCCGTGAGCTTCTACAATATGCATAAGGTCCTGAGTCATTGCTTTTCCTTCGTAACTTGCGTTGCTAAATGATTTTTACTTTCAATTAATAGACAGTAAAACTTGATCAATTCAATTTAATTTTGCAAAAAATTATCCATGGGCGGAAATGGTATTCCAAATTATGTTAAAACTTAATATTAAAGCTATTAGCTGCCCATTAAAAAAGCCGTGTCTCACTAAGAAACACGGCCTGGAAAAAACAAAATTCAGCTGCGCTTTTTATTTAAAGCTGCAGTTGAAAAACGGCATAAATGGAATCCAGCCATCTTTTATGATATTAACGAGTCCGAACTGAGCGCCGTTTTTATCACTGACATTAATGATTCCAAGCTGGAACCCACTGGAGCTCTTGGTCTTATTAAAGGCGCTGGCCTGGAAACCGTCCAGTTGATCACAAACATTTACCATTCCGAACTGGGCGCCGGTAACAGTTCCTTTAGCATAAGCTGTGAGAACGCCTGCCTGAATACCGTTCATATCCTTGGAAACGCAAACTGCTCCCGGCTGAAAACCGAGCATATTACCGCAGATATTTACAAATCCAGCCTGCAGGCCGGTAATTTCTTCTTTATTTATATTGCATATAAAAGAAGCCTGAACTCCTTCAATAGTGCGGTTCTTGGTGAATATCCAGCTGCCCTGTGCTCCTTTGATGTCATCCGTCGCGGCGGCGATCCAGGAGATTTCAGCACCATAAACCCGGCCGTAACCGGAACTGATCGGCTGACCTGTTTTCAAACCGTAAACGTTTGAATCAGCTGTGCACGTCGGCAGATCAAACCAGAATCCGATCTGGAAGAAGGTCCAGTCATCAAGTGGTTTTTGTTTATGTTCGAGGTCATTCGCAAACATTGCGACACCGGCAAACAGCATTACTGCAGCTAACAAGATCTTTTTCATAATATTATAAACTCCTGATAGGTTTTTAGAAACGGAAGTTCAGTACCGGCATAAACGGAATAGTGCCGTTTTCGATATAATTAAGAATACCGAGCTGGAATGATTTATTCTTGGCCATATTGAAGATACCAAGCTGGAGACCTTCAACTTCGTCTGCATAATTGACAATGGCTCCCTGGAAGCCAACTACTTTTTTGCTGACTGAGACCAGAATACAGGCCTGTACGCCGTTGACATAGTCGCTTCCGCCGCAGAAAACAGCAGTTTCTACACCGTAAACATGGCCTTGTCCGCCACAGAACGGCACACCAAGTCTGACACCGTACACATCAGAATATTTGGTTTGCGGTGGAATACCAAACCAGAATCCAAGCTGGAAGAAATCCCAGGGTTTCGGTTTTTCAATCTGAAACATTTGAGGCTGTTTGGCAGTCTTCAGGACCGCTTCATCCTGAGTCTGTGCCGGCTGGGCTTCCTCAGTTTTAGCTGCAGTGGCATTTTTTGATACCGGCTGAGCTATTTTGGTGCCTTTAGATTCGATAATGTAGCCAGTTTCTTTGGACGAGCTCTCTTGAGCCTGAACTGCAAACAGGCAACCTGTCAGGAGCATTGCAGCCAAAAACAATGTTTTCATGTGTCCCCTCATATTTGTTTTGGTTAAAAATAAGGATGTCTGCTTTAAATTGCTTGTGTTTTTATAAAAATCAAGCAGATATTCAGCTTAAAAAAAGATTATCGGCACAAAAAAAGTGGAAAATCATCAGGCACCGGACTGTCAAAAGTCATAAGCTGCCCGCTAACAGGATGCCTGAAGACAATTTTGCAGGAATGCAGCGCCTGACGCGGCATAATCAACTTTTCTTTATCGGCAGCTGTAATTCTGTTATCCCGTATTTTTAAATATATTGAGTCGTCCGGCCCGTAAAGTTTATCCCCAAGTAAAGGAAATCCGAGTGAGTAAAGGGTAGCCCTTATCTGGTGCAGCTTGCCGGTTTTTAAACGGGCTTTGACCAGACTGCATTTTTTTCCGGAAGTTAATGGGCTGAGAATAGTTTCAACTTTTGCCGGCTTCATGCCTTTTTCGGCTGAATTTGCCGGCAGCTGAAATACAAACTTGCGCTTTTTACGAACAATACTTTTGTCATCTCTGATGAGGTAGCCGTCGGCATTAATCTGTTTGTTGAATACCCCGAAAACCATAGCGCGGTATTCCTTGCTGATTATGGACGAGCCGTTACCCAGCTTTGCTGCCGTCTCAGAATCTTTGGCAATCAGGAGCAGCCCGGAAGTCTCCCGGTCAAGCCGGTTTATTATGTGGATTTTTCCATAATGCAGAGCGAGGGCATGCCAGAGAGTATGCTTGAAAAACGGTCCTGCCGGGTGGCATGGCAGGTCGCCTGGTTTGTTCACCACCATTAAATATTCATCTTCATGCACAATGTTATAGGATAAATCTACCGGCGGTTCTTTCAGGTTTACAGGATAATAGGATACCAGGTCGCCGGCACTGAGGATGCTTTCTGAAGTGCAGGTTTGTTCATTAAGCCTGATCTGCCCGTCATCGATAATTTCGCGCCATTTTTCTGCTGAATGATATGTGAAGCGTCTGCTGATCCAGTCAAGCAGACTCTGCCCGGTCGAAGCTGTGTCAACTTTTGAAGATATTTTTCGCCGTTCCAGGTCCATGCTTTCAGTAGCCGTATTCTATCATAACGGCGTCTTCGTCACAATGGTCTTTTTTAGGGCATTTGCTGCAGTCGCTCCAGATCTTCTGCGGAAACATTTCCTTCAGTACGTCGTGAAACCCGAGCTTGTGAAAGAAATCCTTTCTGTAAGTCAAGGCAAACAGGCAGAACTGCTTGCGCTTAAGCTTCAGTCCTGCCATAATAGCTTCCACCATTGCTCTGCCGACGCCTTTGCTCTGCAGCTCAGGGCTGACTACCAGTGATCGAACTTCCAGTAGATTGTTGCCAAAGTCCCGCACCGCGCAACAGCCGCGAATATTACCGTCAAAAGAAGCAATGACAAAATTATCTATGTTTTTTAGAATATCCTCATGAGGACGTTCAAGAACGACCTGCTTGCGGGAATAAATCACAAGCAGTTCGTAAATCCCCTGAACGTCTTCCGGGGTGGCTTCTCTTACGGTAAGGAGGCTTTTCACTATTCAACAATGCCTTCTGAAAATTCCCCTATTTTGCGGAATTTGTCATAACGCTGATCTTTGAGCTCTTTTACAGACAGTTTCTGCAGTTCAGCAAGGTGCTTTTTCAAGGATTTTTTGAGCAGTGCAGCAGCAGTTTCATAGTCCTTATGCGCACCGCCAAGGGGTTCGCCGATGATCTCATCAGCCACACCCAGATCTTTGAGGTGATTTGCTGTCAGGTTAAGTGCCTCAGCGGCTTTTGGCGCAAACTTGCGGTGTTTCCACAGGATAGCGGCACAGCCTTCAGGGGAAATTACCGAATAATAAGTATTTTCCATTACCAGGATTTTGTTGCCGACGCCGATTCCGATGGCACCGCCGCTGCCGCCTTCGCCGATTACAACCGATAAAACCGGAACTTTCAACGCAAACATGTCTCGCAGGTTGGTCGCAATGGCTTCAGCAATATGGCGCTCTTCTGATTCAATTCCGGGAAAAGCTCCAGGAGTGTCAATTAAAGTGATTATCGGTACCCCGGCTTTATCAGCAAGCTTCATCAGTCGCAGGGCTTTACGGTAGCCTTCCGGTTGCGGCCAGCCGAAATTGCGGTACATGTTTTCCTTCATGTCACGCCCTTTCTGGGTGCCGACAATCATGACCGGCATGCCGTCGAGTTTGGCAAAACCGCCTACAACTGCAGCATCGTCGCCGTTGTGCCGGTCGCCGTGCAGTTCCATAAAATCGGTAAAAATCCGATTAATATAATCAAGCGTGTACGGGCGTTTTGGATGACGGGCCAGCTGAACCCTTTGCCAGGAAGTAAGATTTTCGTAAATCTCTTTCATGGTCTGGTTGAGTTTTTTAGTCAGCGCGTCTACTTCTTCATGGACGTCAATGTTGCTGGACTCGCTCAGCTTCTGCCATTCTTCGAGCTTTTTTTCGAGATCGACTATGGGCTTTTCGAAATCTAAACAATTTTCGGCCATTACATAAATCCTTTGCTATATTAAATAAAACTATTATTTGATTATCTGTACTGGTGTGTTATAAGGGACAATAGAGAACAGTTCTTCCACTTCACCGTTCTTCATCCTGATACAGCCGTTGCTTTCGGCCTTGCCAATGCTGTCAGGATCCCAGGTGCCGTGAATGCCGTAGCCACGCAATGACTTGTCGGTTTCACCAGTCGGCTTGAGAGCCAGCCAGCGGGTGCCCAGAACATTTTCCTTGCTGCCGTATGGGTAGACTTTTCCAGATGGTGAGTACCACGATGGCCGTTTAATCTTAGAGACAATGTCAAAGTTGCCGAGCGGGGTTCGGTTTTGTTTGCCGATTCCGATATGATAAATCTTGAATAATTTATTGCCGTCATACAGAAAAAGTATCCGTTTGCTTTTGCTGACTACAATCCGCCAGTCGCCTTTATAGATTTTCATGGTTTGCCCGAGCCAGATATTGTAGTTGGTCGGTTCCATATTGTTACTTTTCTGCAATGTTTCGACAGTTGTATTGTATTTTTTGGCAATTTTGGATAACGCATCGCCCGGTTTTACCCGGTAAGTTATCTTCTTTTCAGGGAAAGGGATATCCGAATGCAGTATTTTAATATTTGATTTACTGAGAATTTGAGCTGTCTGCTCCCAGAGTGGCGCTGCAGTATTCAATTTCCCTGAGTTGAGGATATTTTCACAAAGTTTACGGGCATTCACATAATCATTTCGCTTGAAGGCTTGATCCGCTTTGGTGAACATATCACGGATTTCCTCTGGAACATTGACTTGGACAGCCGGCACAGGTGCAGCAGATTTCTGTTCTTTTTCAGCTTTTGGAGCGGGTTTTTCCGGTTCAGCCTTTGCTGTTTCAGGGGTATCTTTAGAGTCGGCCACCGGTTGGCTGGTCGATTGCTCAACCCCCGCTGCCTGTTCAAATTCCTGGTTTTCTGATGCCTCTTTGCTGGAAGGCCTGAAAAAATATACAACGCCACCGGCAACCGCTGCCAGTACTATAAATATGATTATTCTGCGCATACCGCCGTTTTGGCGTTTACGAGATTTTCCACCGCTTCCAAAACTGTAGCCGATCTTTGCCATAACTGCTTCTCCGGCTTATTTTTAATTCATGTTTAAACAATATCCTTTTTCAGGGGCGCCGGGCTCTCACCTGCTGCTGTCTGATATAAGGTCAAAACTCCCTGAATACAAATAATGAAATATACAATAATTTCTGAATTTTACCAATCACCATGCAAAAAAGTTGAATGTTACCTGTAAGCGGACTATATTTGTGCCTTGTATTTATATGCTGTTAACATTGTACCGTGAGGTAATATTGATGAAAAGTATTCGGCGTTCCAAGCATCCTAGCCATAAGGATTTTGCCGGCATGGATGACTTCACCAGGGAGGAGACCTGGAGGATTTTCCGCATCATGGCTGAATTTGTTGAATCTTTTGAAACCATGTCACAGCACGGACCGCTGGTCACTGTTTTCGGTTCAGCCAGGACCAAACCGGAATCTCCGGAATACAAAGAAGCCGAAAAAATGGGTCGTCTGCTGGCGGAAAGCGGTTACGGAGTAGTCAGTGGCGGCGGAGAAGGCATCATGGGGGCGGTTAACCGCGGTGCTTACAATGCCGGCGGAGAATCCATAGGCCTGAATATTGAGTTGCCGATGGAACAGGCACCAAACGACTTTCAGACTCAAAGCCTGTTTTTCAGATATTTCTTTATCCGCAAAGTATGTTTTCTGAAATACTCGCTGGGAGTCGTTGTTTTTCCCGGTGGCTATGGCACCATGGATGAGCTTTTTGAGGCAATGACACTGGTGCAGACGGAAAAGATTAACCGCATTCCGATAGTTGTAGTTGGTGAGCAATTCTGGGAAGGGCTTGGTAAGTGGTTCAAACATACTCTGGTAAAGGACGGTATGATTGACAAGGCTGATCTTAATTTATTCAAAGTAGTACCGGATGCGGAGAGTGCCATGAAGTACCTCCAGGAATGCCATCGCTACGGCATTCAATTCACGGTTAAGGAATAGTTTTCCGGATAGTATAATTATTAAACGGCTGCATTGACTGTGCAGCCGTTTTCATTTTATGGTTCACCAAGCTGCGGAGTTAGTAATTTTCTTTAAACCGGACTTTTTTCTCTGAAACGAGCTTGCTTATTTGATTAAATATATTATATTCTGCTTCTCACTTGACAATCGGAGAGATGGCCGAGTGGACGAAGGCGCAGCATTGGAAATGCTGTGTGGGGGCAACTCCACCGAGGGTTCGAATCCCTCTCTCTCCGCCATGCCTTTTCTTTTTTGTATGCAATTTTATTTCAGAAACTACTCTTTAAAATATACTTTTACCTCTCCGGCCCATCGTCTTTCTAGACTGTGACACATTGTGTGACGCTTTAAAATTTAATTTTTTAATGGAGGTCATGTATGAGAACGAGAATCAAGAAGTTGATAGAGCGAAATGGAACATTCTCTTTTCGGAGGATAATATCTGGAATTTTTTCTAAACAATGTGGTTATATTCAAACCTTATGCAGCGATTATCCGTTTTTACTACATCAAAGTTTTTCTAGCAATTTATACTTTGACGATACCTGCAAAACGTGATATTATTATATCTATGATTAACGCATAGAACATTTTCAGGAAGCTTCAAATGAACATGGTTGAACAAAGATTTATCATTTATTGGACGATATGTTATTATTGTGAGACTGAAAATAGAAAAAAGCGTCGCATTATGTTTTTAGATACCGATTTAATGCCTATGGACAGGCGTTTCCCTTTTATGTTTCGAGTAGACGCGGAAAATCTGTTGCACTCTTTGGAGCTGCGTCATTTTAGAGAGTTTTTTATAGAAGTTAAAGATTATGATTATCATATTGGCAAAGATATCTGTAATTTTACACACTTTAGTCGTACTAATGGAGGAACGCATTATTTTGAAACAGAAGCAGGGGAATATTTGCCAGAGCAGGAATTTAGAAGAAAAATGGGAAAGGATAGCTCAATTAATGATTCTTTAGTATATATGAATCGTTACTTTAGTGATCAAGGGAATACTGATATTTCTTTTTCCTCCCAAGAAAAACGTCAACTGCAAATCTTTACAGAAAACTTTAATGAATTGAAAAAAATTAAGTTGAAATCACCATCATTGAGGTTACCTGCAACGCCATACTACAGTGTTTTTATGAATAATACTGAAATTGAGTTAAAAAACTACGTTCTTGTTTTTAGAAGAATTTATTCCGAAGATAAACAAGCAGGAGGAAGCTTTATAGATTTGTGTAAGTTAATGATGGCTCACACAGGAACAGACTTGGCTTTATTGGCAGAAGATTCATTGAATTATTTTGAAGACTTAAAATCAACAGACATACAAACTAAAGAGCAGAATAGGGTTACATTATTAGGAGCTTCATGTATTTACCAATTATTCGAAGATTATAAAACAAAGGTAACAATCGACGAGATAGTTCAGTTATTCTTTTATACTCAATATCACCATAACCCAAACCCCAAACGAGTTCAGATGCTACAAAGATTAAAGGATTTTTTGCATCGGCCTGATGCTGAAGATATTTTAAAATATATTTATTTGATGGCGTTGTTAAACTTTAATCAATTATTTTTTAACACAGGGCAAGCTTTTGTGGAAAAGTATCAAGCTCAGTATCCAGAAGATAAAAACCCTGTTAAAATTAAGGGATTGGGAGCACAGGGATCTACTACAGAAGATTTACAGAGGCGTAGCAAGTTTAATATGTACAAACGTTCATTTGCAAATGCCCTTTGGGTTGAAGCAGGTCGCCCAGACTGCGGACAATATGGTTTTGAAGATGAAGCTGAGCGTAGGATGTTATTAAATCTGGGTAGAGTAAGAATTTAGCTGTTTAATTTGATTAGTCTTATATTGTGACTTTTCAAGAATTTTTTTAGTTCTCCTATCATATCATTTACTTTGCTTCAAAAATTTGAAAATCCCTCTCTCCGCCATTTTTATGCAGAAAACTTTTTTAAAAGTTTTATATTCCGTTACAGTTCTGATTCCAGGTATCGCCAGCCATTACTGTAGTGTTTCATAAGTTGTTTGTTAGCATTAAGCTTTAAGACTGCATGTATATTGAAATACTTTTAAAGCTTAAGAAACTTTTACAATAATTCCACAAAAAAGGCAATGATTTTATCTTTAAATATGTGTTTTTAAAGTAAAACATAATTTGCATCTGTTCGGAGTTGTTGATATATTTATTAATCAAATTTATGCGTCAAAAAAAGAGTTGAGCAGAGGCGATTTAAGCATGAAATCCAAATACAAAGTATTAGCTATTGTCGGTCTGCTCGCTGTCTGTTTTTTGATTTATGTTTTATACGTGGGTGGTATTCGACTTTTTAACTGGTTTAATTGTCCTGATAAACCGGTTAACCATTTGATGCAGAACTCTGATGCAGCCCGTGAAAAAGCGCTTGAGCGAGAATATGATAAAGCAGTAGATTTGTATCAGAGGGGGCTGCTGAAACAGGCCGAAAAAAAGCTGATCCCGATTGTGCGTAAACTAAGATCGCAAAGACCTTTAAATACCTATAACTCAGGATTGGCATGTTATTACTTATGGAAGTGTAACAAAACAGAAAAACAGGCGAAAGAGGCAAAAAAATATTTGACAGAAGCCATGTCGCTTAAGGCAGTCTTAAGGCTTTGTGAAACAAAAGACCCCAGTCTGTTTTTTATGCAAGGAGATTTGTCATTTTACCTTGGAGACTATAAAGCTTGTATTATATATTATAATAATTTTTTACAAGTAATAGAGAGGCTGGGGCATAAAGTGCATATGGCAGAAGTTTTTCGTAATATGTCTATAGCATATCACAAAGAAAATAATTACACAAAAGCGTTATTATATATTAAATATGCAAAATCTGAATACCCTGCAGGCACAAATTTATGTCAACAGGCGAATCTTGCCGGTTTGTCGCTTTTTCATATATTATTTCTATATAAGAACAATAAGAAAGAAGAAGCTCAATCTGAACTGAAAAAGTTAAAAATTCAATTGAGTGAACTTCCCCAAGATGATGGCGCTGTTATTAGAATCCAAAAACAATTCTGGAAAACTTATAGAGGGCCGATTCCTTACGGCTTTTCCGATATTCCAAAAAGTGTCTGGGTTTCTGAAAATATGGCGAGAATTAGAAACCGCACGATTAAAGCTGTGCCGGAACGACTGAAGCGGCTGCGTCAGCCTGAGGCACTGGTTGCCTTTGCCCAGAGGATCGGTTTGAATACCATTAATTTCCCGATATACATAAACGGGGTCATGCCACTCAGTATCAAGGGAACTTCATTTAACAACATGGTACATCGCGAGATCCCTGAAGATTACTATGCCCGTTTGGTGGAGGCTTGTGAAGCAAATGACATCGGATTATGGGCGACAATAGGTTTCAACGGAACTCTTTACTTGAAGAAGCATCCGGGACAGTCAAGTATCACTTTGCGTGGAGAAAAGGGTAATCCGTGCCCGAGAAAAGGAAAAGCGTTTTACAAAAATATTACCGATACCGTTGCAGAGGTACTGGAAAAATACCCTTACATCTCCGGAATTGTTCTTGATGAACCTTTTGTATCTATGAATTGTGAAGTTTGCCGTGAAGCTTACAGAAAAAAATACGGTAAGAAAGTTGATTTGAATGATCCGGATTATACTGAATTCAGAGAGAATTCTCATATTGAATTAATCATAAAACCATTAATTGACGCAGTTAAAAAAGTTAATCCCTACTGTCAGTTTCTCCTGGCAATGCCGCGCTCCCGGGCTTGTGTGCAGAATCAGGCTGTAAATATAACTAAATATGCAGACGCCGGTTTTAACGTCTGGTGCCCGGAATTCGGGACCAATGCTCACTTATTCCTCGGCAGAAATGCTAGAAGACAATTGAATATAGAAAAATTTGAAATTAAGAATACCCCGCAGTTTTTCAACTTCAAACGGCTGTTTTATGTTGAGAAAGGCAGAAATACTGAATCAATGTACCGGGATATTTATTATAAGGGCAGAGGGCTTAAGTTAAGTTTGTTCAAGGGGGCCAGCCTGCTTTTCTGCATGGAGGACGACAGTAAGGTTAAATGGCCGGGTATTGTTGAGGCCCATGAGGGCAGAACTTTGTATTTTGCATTTTCACCTTTTGCCAGTCCTAAAGCTGTGGCGGAGCTGAAGCTTCTGTTCAAGAAACTCATGACCATTCAGAAGGATCTTGACTGTGCGGGAAATCAGACGCTAACTATGAAAACCGGTTATCCGGTTATAGCTTCACCTTGCATTGAAAATATTGACGGCAAGCCGGGCAGGGAAGTTGTTGCGGTAAGCAGCAATAATGAAATTTTTGTCTGTAACTACCGCGGGAACCTGCTCAAAGGCTGGCCTGTAAGGCTTGAAGGGTTCTCCTACGGCAGTTCGCCGGCAGCAGCCGATGTTGACGGTGACGGAAAAGGAGAAATAGCAGTGGGCAGCAGCAGTTTTTTATACCTGCTGACCCCTGAAGGTAAAAACAGTCCCGGCTGGCCCGTTAATTTAAAATCAGTCATTCATTCGGCTCCAACAATGATTAATATTGATGGAAAACCCGGAAAGGAAATTCTGGTTGGTACTGTTGATGGTAACATTCATATATTAAATTCTCGCGGCAAGTATCTCAAAGGCTGGCCGCGCAAGTTGAACAGCGGAATTACGGCTTCACTCACTGTACATGATCTGGACAGTAACGGCAGTGCTGATATAATAGCGGCAACTGAAGACGGTTGTATTCATGTCCTTGACTTGCAGGGCAGGGAGCTTGCCGGTTGGCCACAGCAGCTTGATACCTACTTTCATTCATCCCCGGTTCTGGGTGATATTGACCGGGACGGCAGTCTTGATATCATAATTGGCGGCGGATCCGGCAGGGTTTACGTTTTGAACGGCAAAGGAGAAGCGCTTAAGGGGTGGCCGCAACGGACTGCCCGTGCCATTATAGCAACTCCATCTCTGGGGGATGTTGACAGTGACGGCAAACTTGAAATCGCAGTTGCTTCTACAGATTCAAAAGTCTATATCTGGAAGGCTGATGGGCAGCTCATGAAAGGCTGGCCAGCCAGTACAGGCATGGCGATTGAGGGTTCTCCGGTCATTGCAGATATTAATGGCGACAGCAAGCCGGAAGTTATTGTCGGATCCTGGGACAAGCGCTTATATTGCTGGAATGCAGAGGGCAAATCCCTCAAGGGCTGGCCGCTGAATATTAATTACTACCTGCTGGGAACCCCGGCGATTGGCGACATTAATAATGATGGCAGGCTTGAACTGGTCATTGCTGATGATAATGGGGATGTGTCTATAAAAACTTTACCGGCAAGCAAGGCTCCCTTTAACATTGAGTGGGCAATGTTCAAAAACAACCCTGCCCATACCGGAGTATATGTAAAGTAAGGTTCTTACGGAGAAGAGGGGAGATTGCTTTAACCGACATTGTAGTGCCTTAGTTGCCGGTTGGCGTTTTCAAACCGGCAAATCTGGCTGCTTTCAACTGAAAGCAGGCTATTTGGTGAACGGCATCTTGGATAGAGCAGTTACTTTAAGTCTGACAATATCTTTTAGTGTTTAACCAAATGGAGGTGTCAACGGGCTTAGTCGGAAATTTATCATATCAGCTGCGAAGTTGAATGGGAAAGTTAACAAAAAACAAAAAGGGAAACACAATGAAGAAGGTAAGTACTTTGCTGGTTACTGTCATGGTTGCAATGCTGTTCGCCGGTACGGTGAATGCGGCAGAAGAGAAAAAGGCGGATGCACCGGCTGCAGAGTTGGAAAATCTGGCTCCGAATCCGGGAGCTGAAAATACACATCATTATTCAAAGTACAGAGTGCTTGTAAAGCATGACTGGAACAAAAACCGGAAAGGACAGGTGCCTGTTGGCTGGGGATTATATGTCGGAGGTGGCAGATGGTTCTTTGGTGTCAGCACTGACGAGAAGAAAAGCGGCAAGAATTCCGCATTCCTTAAAATTGTCAGAGTTGATCATTCAGACAAGAGGAATGTTGACTGGGCTCAGGCTGCTGTATTCTTTTCCGGTGAGTGTGATTTATATACCGTTGGAAAATCAATAAAAATCAAGCCAGGAGCCAATTATTGTTTCAGTTTCTGGGTAAAGGGTACTATTACTAATCTAAGGGCGATGGTACAGGGGTTCATTCCACTTCCTGAAGGCGCCAAGAAAAAACTGAAGCGGGTCACTATCAAGTCATTCAAGATTTTTGATGAGGCCGGAAAGGAAGTTCCGAGAATTACCGCAACTGACCAGTGGAAATTTTATACTGTAAAAGTCAAGATGCCGGCAGGCTGCGAGCAGTTCTCCTGTGGAATCGGAAATACCAGTGGCTACCGTACTGGAGAAAACGATAAGGTTGGAAACGTCTTGTATATTGACGATGTTAGAATATGGGAAGATAAATAATTTTCCCCCAACAGGGCCTCACTGCGAATGCAGTGGGGCTCGTTTATTATAATGCCCAGAGATATCTTAAATAAACTTACATGCAGTATTGAGAACGGACAGCAATTTTTATTAACATGAGAAATTACGACTTTGGTTCTTCATTGCTCAACGCTTCCTGCTGTTTCTTATACTCCTTGGGGCTTATGCCAGTCTGACGTTTGAAGAAATGTGAAAATGAGAAGTGGTCAGGGAATTTCATTCTAGCTGCTATTTTAATAATAGTCATTTCAGAGTATTTCAAAAAACCGCAGGCTGACGAGACGACTTTTTCATTCAGGTATTGTTTGAGTGACTCTCCGTAAAGCTGTTGAAAAAGGGATGAAAGGTAGTTGGGCGAATAGCCCATTTTTTCAGCAAGGTCCTTAACTTTCAGCTTGGCACAGTCATTTTGCTCGAATATCATTGAAATTTTCTCTTTCAGACTGTATCCCTCTATAGAGAATTTGTCTGATTTGCTTTTAAACGGATCTTCTGACTGATAATAGGACAGATAGCAGCTCAGGACATGTTTAAGCAGCTTTTGTTCAAGTTCATGAATTCCCTCTCTTTTCAAAATAACTTCAACCAGCAGTTTGTTCAGTTGCTCCAGCAGATGAGAGTTTTTAAGAATTTTGGGCTCGTCACAGCGACCGTTCGCAGAGGGATAGTTCAGGACGTCAAATTTCAGAGAGATATTCTCAGAGTCAGTTAAATAATATATTCGATGCTGCAGAAACGCGGGGATTATAATTGCGTCTCCTTGATTGATTACATATTTTTTCTTGTTTATGACTATACTCTGGCTGCCTTTTATGGCTACTTCCATCTGCCAGTACGGATGAGAATGCGCTGCTCTCAGCTTTTCCCCTTTGTCGTGTGTGCACTTGTGACAGTACATAATATTGGTTGAAAGTTCACCTGATGAGTCGGTGTCTATTTTTTCATCTGTAGTTTTTAGCAATATAATAGAAAATTTGCCCATGATATCGTTGACTTGTTCAATTTTTTATTGTATAATATTTATAACAATACAGAAACAACATTTTGTTGGCGTATTGTACAGTCGGATTTATTGCTTACTGAATAATCCGGCTGGGTGCTGTGGTTTTTACAATACAACTCAGTAATCAATAAATCAATGTTTAAATTTGAATTAAATATTTTCGCTTGCTGTAAGTGTGAATTCTCAAGTCGGTACTTTTTTTATATATAGTAGTTATGAGCTTGACTTAAAAAAACACGGGGGTGTAAAGTGAAAAAATTGCTTATTCAAAAAAAAAGGAAGTCACTGTTAAAGGATTGTAAATTTACACTGATTGAATTACTGGTAACCATAGCTATTATAGCTATTCTCGCAAGCATATTGTTGCCGTCTCTACAGAAAGCGAGGCTGTATGCTCAGGATGCGTCTTGTAAAAACAATATGCGACAGTTTAATCTGGCGCTAAGTAACTATTCCGATGATTTCGACGGCTATTTGATTCCTTCAAAAGCGAGGCAACCCGGCGGGGCAGATTGGCCTTGGTTTCGTTTAGCAAGAAGCAAGCTCGAATATGTCAACGATTACAAACTTTTCTATTGCCCTTCAGAAAAAAGAGACCTGTCCACAATTCATTACGCGACAAATTTTTTTATTCATGGAGACGCTCATCCTACTAATCCGCAGAACATGACAAAAACTTCTCAAATACGCAAAGCTTCGATAGCAATATCTTATTTTGACCAGGCAAAGGTTGATGCTTCTGGGTATATGCATACGAGAATGGATCCGGGCTGGGGTGGTTATCGCCATCTGAATAAGTGTAATTTTTCTTATGTTGACGGGCATGTTGTGGGCAGGACCTATAACTACTTCAGAAGTATGGGCTACTCAAAAAGTACGGCATTAACCTATCGTTAATGGAAGTGATTTTTTGAAGTGGATTAATCAGTCAAGTTTGATGTTAAATGCATTCAGCAATGAAACGGCTTCAGGCAGCGAAAATTTTGCGCCGGCTACTTTATTGATCAAAGGGTTGATCTGGTAGTTCTTTGCTCCTGAAAGATTGGCTTTCTCGAGATTGGCTTCCTGAAATTTCGACTGTTTCAAGTCTGAGTTTTCAAAACTGGTCTTTTGCAGGTTGGTTCTGATAAAATCACTTTCAAATATTTGACACTCTTTGAGACAGCTGCCCTTTAAAGCAAGTTCATAAAAACTGCAGGTCTGGATCAGGCATTTATAAAATTTCATGTCCAGTGAAAAGATGTTTACCTGGCAGAATTCAATACCGGCCAGTTTACAGCCGGTAAATTCCACTATTCTAAAGCTGGTGTTAAGTACTTTGCTCAGGCTGAAGTTACAGTTGTTAAAGCTGCAATCCTCAAAAACCGTGCTGGTAAAGTCGGTATTAGAGAAGTTGCAGCTATTGAAATCACAGCCAAAAAACTCTTTGCCGACCAGCTGTAAACTTGAGGCATTGACTTGCTTGAATTTTTCATCTTCAAAAACAGTATCAGAAAAAGTTGTCATTTTACACCCTTTGGTTAATTGTTGGACATGAGAGAAAACTTTCAGGATTAAGCCTTTTCAAACAGGCCGCTGGTCCACTCTTTTTCGGTAAAACTGTCCTGAAGCCTCATGCCTTTTTCACAAAATTCTGTAGCAGTTTCCTCAAAATCCTCTGAGAGAATTCCGGCAAGAATCAATTTCCCGCCTGGTTTGACAAATGAGATGATATGTTCACTGTTTTTGCATAGAATGTGACCGAGAATATTCGCTGCCACCAGGTCATAGCCTCCGCTGATTGGCTTGAATTTAGCGACATCGGAGACTTGCGGAATTACTTGTTCTTTTGCAATACTGTTTTTCTCAAGGTTCTCTGCAGCAATTCTGACCGCTTCCGGATCAATGTCAAAGGCGTCAATCTTTTTAAAGCCGAGTTTGGCAGCTGCAATTGACAGGATGCCTGATCCGCACCCGGCATCAAGAAATGAGTCAGTGCCGGTTATGCACGATAACTTATCAATCATCTTCAGACAATAAGCGGTAGTTGCATGTTGTCCTGTGCCGAAACTCATGCCGGGATCAATCTCAACAACAGTTTGTCTCGAAGCGGCATTGTAGTCGAGCCAGCTGGGTTTGACTATGAGTCTTTCAGAAATATGCAGGACATTGAAGTATTTTTTCCAGGCTTCCGCCCAGTCTTCTTTTTTCATTGTGAAGTTTTCAACTGCGGTAATTTTTACTTCGAGGCTGTCCCAGGTCTCCAGAAGGGATTTTATTTTCTCTGCAGCTTCTTCGGCTTCCGCCTGATTCTCAAAGTACAAGGTGTGAAAAGCAATCGTTTCCAGGCGGTCCTGCCAGGTGCTGAAGTCGTATTCCATCGCGGTCAGCAATTCAGCGGTAACTTCAGGGGTGGGGGATTCGTCACGCAGCTTACAACAGTATATCAACTCATCTTTCATTGTGTTTCCTACTTTTATGTACAGAAAATCCTCATCTGCTATTTAAATTTTATGAAATTAAACTATTATTAATGACGAAAATGAAACAATTCAAACAGGATTCGAAAAATATGACAGAAAATGTGGAAACTATAGTAGTTCTTGACTTCGGTTCACAGTACAGCCAGCTGATTGCGCGGCGTATTCGTGAATGCAATGTATACAGTAAGATTCTCCCCTATAGCGCCTCTGCTGAATGTATTAGAAATGAAAACCCCAAGGGCATAATTCTAAGTGGTGGCCCGGCCAGTGTCTATCAGGATAATTCACCCAAATGTGATCCTGAGATATTTGAACTGGGACTGCCGGTGCTGGGCATCTGTTATGGCTTGCAGCTGATGATTCACACTCTCGGCGGTAAAGTTGCGCCCGGAGAAGCCCGTGAATACGGCAAGGCCGTAATGCAGATCCAGGACCATACAACACTTTTTGATGGTATTGAAGATGAGATCCAGGTATGGATGTCACATAGTGATAAAGTCCTGGAAACTCCCGAAGGGCAGTTCAAAGTACTCGCAACTACTGCAAATACTGAATTTTGCGCAGTATGTATTGAGGACAGGAACCTCTATGGAATACAGTTCCACCCGGAAGTAGTACACACTCCGCAGGGTAAAGAAATAATCAGTAATTTCTGCCACCGGGTGTGCGGCTGCAAAGGCAACTGGACCATGGCGTCATTTATTGAGCAGGCTGTAGCAGAGATTCGTGAGACTGTCGGCGATGATCGTGTCATTCTTGCTCTCAGCGGTGGTGTTGATTCATCCGTTGCGGCAGCTTTGATTGATAAAGCTATTGGAAGCCAGCTTACTTGTATTTTTGTAAATAACGCTGTTCTCAGGAAAAATGAAGCTGAGCGTGTGCAAAAGCTTTTTGGCGATAATTTCCATATGGATCTGGTATATGTTGATGCCACTGAGCGCTTCATGACAAAGCTTGCCGGGGTTGATGATCCCGAAACTAAACGCAAAATTATCGGGCACGAGTTTATTGAGGTTTTTGATGAGGCTGCAGCGGGAATTGAGAATGCGACATTTCTTGCTCAGGGAACAACTTACCCTGATGTGATTGAAAGCGTGCCTATTGACGGCAATCCGGCAGCGATGATAAAGAGTCATCACAATGTTGGCGGGCTGCCTGAAGAAATGAAGTTCAAACTACTTGAGCCGCTCAGCCGTTTGTTCAAGGATGAGGTCAGAGAAGTCGGCACACAGCTTGGGTTACCGTATGACGTCACAATGCGGCAGCCGTTTCCGGGGCCTGGCCTGGCCGTGCGTCATATCGGGGCTGTTACTCAGGAAACTCTGGATATTTTGCGTAATGCCGATGAAATTGTGGTTGATGAGATCAAGAAAGCCGGCCTTTACTATGATATCTGGCAGTCCTTCGCAGTGTTCCTGCCGGTCAGAACTGTCGGCGTGATGGGTGATGAGCGAACCTATGACAATGTCATTGCGCTGCGCGCAGTGGAGAGTTCAGACGGCATGACGGCTGACTGGGTGAAGCTGCCGTATGAACTGCTTGAGACGATTTCTAACCGCATTATCAATGAAGTGCGCGGCGTAAATCGGGTTGTTTATGACATTACCAGTAAACCGCCTGGCACTATTGAGTGGGAATAATCAGAATAAGCATTGACGGTAAAAATATTTTATTGCTGAAAAGCAGCGGCTTAAGCTTATAAATGAGTTAAAGGCAGTAAGCTAAAAGCAATTGTGCTTATAGTTATGTACAGTTAAGCGTCGGAGGCTGGTCCACCGGCGCTTTTTTAATAATGTAAAAAAACAGGAGGTTTTTGGTGGCAGAAAATTTCAAGTTGACTGTTACTGATTTTAAATCTCACCAGCGTGAGATTACCGCTATCAGAACAGAGGTTTTTGTTGAAGAACAAAACGTACCGTTTGAGTTGGAAATGGATGGGTTGGACGGTGATTGCATTCATGCGGTTGTTTTTGAGGGACAAGAAGCTGTTGCAACCGCCCGTCTGCTTCCCGATGGCCATATCGGTCGGGTTGCGGTCAGAAAGCAGTGGCGTAAAAGGGGTATTGGCAAGCTGATTATGCTGAAGCTGATTGAGGCTGCTGTTGCGAGAAATTTCAAGGAAATTATTGTATCAGCCCAGTGCCGTGTCGAAAAGTTTTATGAAAAACTTGGTTTTATCCAGTTCGGAAAAGTTTACCAGGATGCAAATATTGACCATATAGACATGCGGTTAAAACTGGATTGATTACTGTCGCCTTTTCCTTAATGAATAAAGTAAGTATTATACTTTTGTCTTTTTTCGAAGTCCTCTGCTAATTAACTGTTAAGTCCGATTCAATACATAATGCCAGCCTTAACTTTTGCTGGATTTAGACTGATATTTTCCCATTATGTATCTTGAATAGTAAAGATTCAGTGACATATTAAGTGTCACAAAGTTGTCATATAAATTATGGAGCACGAAAAATGTTCAATATAGACTATCTGGCAAAAAAAGCCGGTGTGACCCGCCGGACGGTCAGATACTATATTCAGCGAGGTTTACTGCCGCCTCCGCTCGGAAGAAAGCGCGGGGCTTATTATACCGATGCACACTATGAACGTTTACAGCTGATCCTGAAACTGTCAGCTAAAGGGGTGCCTCTTTTTCAGATTAAGAGAATGCTTGATTCAAATTCAACTTCTGTAACTGAAGGAGTCAAAGTGCGTTATCCCCGTAAGAAAGTGGATATTATAGAATTGACGGCAGGTGTCGAACTGATGGTAAGAGAGAATATTTTCGATGATGAAGATATTACGATAATAAAAAAGTACATTTTACAATTGCTTAAGGAGAAGCAGAATGACCAATAACAAGTCCGGTCTGTACTCTATAGCGAAAAACAAACCTGTCGTTTTGACTGGGATCAATATAGCCAGCAAGGTAGACAAGTACATTGCTGAGACACTTATTACCCAACACTATAGGAATAGTGAGGATGTGAACATTGAAGCGGTTTACTGCTTCCCCATCGAAAATCCGGCGGCACTTCACTCCTTCAAAATTGTGACAGACCGTGGTGAGATCAGAGGTACTCATGACGAGAAAGAGCGCGGTTATGATGTATATGACCAAAGTCTTGAAAGTGGAGACAGCGCCTATAAGCTGGAGCTTGAGCAGAAGAACATGATCGAGCTGGCGATCGGCAATATCGCGCCAAACGAAGATGTTACTGTTTCCATAGAAATAATCAGTCACCTGCCGGTTGTGGATGGCACTGCCAGTCTGCGGATTCCAACGGCTCTGAGTCCTCTGTATGTACCAGCCGGGATATCCTGGGAAAGTTCTACTATCGCTTCGCCGCCATTCCATATAAATGTGCCATATCATGTCAAGGTTGAAGCCTGCATCGATATGGAAGGAATAAGAAATCTGCGCTCACCTTCGCATGATATTCTGGTTGAGCAGAAGGGGGCAGGTTACCGGGTGATTCTCAATAATTATGAAGAACCGCCTGACCGCGATTTCATTCTGGAGTTCGAGCTTGATGATCCGGGTTTAGGTAAATGTCTGGTAAGCCGTCATCAGAACGGGCATCGCGCGGCCTTGATTAAACTGCACCCTGAATTTGAACTTGCTGATTTTGATACGCATGTCGGATCAGATATTATTTTCATGTTTGATTGTTCAAACTCCATGGCGTATTCATACATTGAACCAGCCAAAGAGGCCTTGGAACTTTGTATGAGGTCAATGTCAGAGGGTGATTATTTCAATGTACTGACCTTTGGCAGCAGCCATAAGCTGTTTTCGGCAGAACAGATGCCGTATACTCAGTCGACACTTGAATTTTCGCTTAACATGCTGGCTGAAGTAAAAGCGGATATGGGTGGCACTGAGATGCTGGAAGCCCTGAATACAGCATGTGATATCCCGGTGATGCCAGGCTGTCGGCGTGAAGTAATTTTAATTACTGACGGTGAAGTTTATAACACCAGGGAAATCTTGAAATATGTGTCAAAACACAACAATAACGCCCGTTTTTACACATTCGGAATTGGCCGCGGAGCCAGTCCGGCGCTCGTGAGGGGGCTGGCTGATGCAACCGGAGGACAATCTGAAATTATCGCGCCCGGCGAGAAAATTCAGGAAAAGGTATTGAGACAGTTTTCTAGAATGATCCAGCCGACAGTATCGGATTTTAAGTTAAAGGCTAAAAATGCTAAATTCAGAGTATCTGACTGGATACAGCCTTTATATGACGGTGATTGCCTGACGATTCTGGCTGAGGTTGAGGACTTGAGTGGTGACGCTGAAGTTACGATAAATGTCAGGATTCATGACCAGGTGTTGAACTGGAAATACAGTGTTGAAGACCTGGGAGAAGATGACAAGATCTCCCTGCTGTGGGCGGTGTCGCAGATTAATGAGCTTGAAGAAAGCTCTTACCTGGACCAGACAGGGGCTGGAGTTTATAAAAAACGTATTCTTGATATTGCCGGGAAGTTTGACATAATCAGTCATTATTCAACCCTGCTTGCTGTTGAGGAAAGGCATGAAAACGAAAAAGCGCTGTATTATCCTTCTTTCAGGATTGTGCCGATCATGCTGCACCGGGCCAGAAGCGTTTCTGAACCGCCGCTGGAGGACTTGATGGCGAGCGTTCATGAAACCAGTGAATCATACTTGCTGAATGATTACATGGGCAGCGCCAGTTCCAGCTGGTACCATGAAGTTCTGAAAACCCAGGATGCCAGCGGCAGGTTTTGTTCGTATGATTCCTTGATGCCGCGACTGCAGCTGGTCAGCGGGATTCTTGAAGAACATTTAAACCGCCACTCAGACTGTAATCCTCGCCGTGAAGCGCTGCTTACCGCTTTTATTGTGAATTTGCTGAAAACAGATCCTGAGGCTTCAAGTGTTGCCGCCAGGGCGGTTAAGAAAGCTGAAAAATGGCTGGATACCGTTCAGGATAAGGACTGTATAATGCGTGACAGCAGGGAACTGCTCAATGCTATCAAACAGAATATTACCTGATTTCAGCCTTTCTTGTTTAAGATAAATGCTCTAATCCGTTACGCTGCAAAGCTGTTTTTTTGTGGTGCATATCTTATGAAACTCTGGCTTGTACAGCAAGTTTTATGCGGGAGTAAAATGAGTGAAAACCTTCTGATAATCATAGCAATCAGCGGGCCTGAGGCTTGAAAATTGTTTCTTATTGTGGTAGACTTAAGTCAGGTGGTTTGGCTTTTTTTTATTTGCGTTGAATTATTAAAAGAGGAAGTTCCAATTGAGACTTCGAACCTGGATTGCTATACTTTTTATATCGATTCTGATATTGTCGGCTGCATTGACTCTGATTTTTTCTGTAAATGTAATCAGAAGTCAAACCGGTAAAAATATCAAGGTCACTAAGTCTGAGTACTTGAACTTTGTCAAGAGCAAGCTGCAGGATGTGACAAGCCTGGCTCGCGCTGTGGCGGAAAACGAATTCAAGGATACTTCAAACTGGTATGTTCTGAACCAGCGATACGGCCAACTTTTAAAAAGCATGGTTGAGTACGAGCAATATGTGGCAAAATATGGTGAGCTGAAAACTTCTTCAAAAATAAATGTTACTTCCGTGGATACCTTTTCTTTCAAAGTTGACGCTCCTGTCTACAGGTCGGTTGAAAAGGTAATTCGAAAAGAGCTGAAAGACAGAAGTTCGGGGTTTCTTTTTGAGCCTTCTGACGAATATACTTACCTTTATTTCAAAATGAGTGGCAATTCTGTTTCTGCTGCTGCGATAAAAAGTGACAGAGTCAGCTATGACGCACAGAATATTTGTAAAGCTCAGGTCAGGCATATGCTGTACGACAGTCCAAAAGGCTACATATTCATGTACGATGATAAATACCGAAACCTGGTTTATCATTTCAGTGCACCGCTGGTAGAAGGCAGAAGCTTTGAAGACCCCAACGTCAGCTCCGCTAATCAGATTGTTCATAACCTGATTGACCAGAGCCGCAAAAAGGAATCAGCATTTGTTGAATATCAGTGGAAAAAACCATACAGTCATGACGATGAGACAAAACTGTATCCAAAACTGGCTTATGTTAGATTCTTTTCTCCATGGAAGTGGACAATCGGAACCGGGGCTTATCTTGATGAACTCAAGCTCATTACCAACCGTCTTGAAGATGACATGCTGCGCAACGTTAATATGCTGATAATCGAAGTAACTGCAGCTACGTTGATCATTACAGCTGTAATGGTGCTGTTCGCCTTGATTTTTGCCTCAACAATCAGTAATCCGATTTCCAGGATAATAGATAAAATTAGAGCCTTTGATTTGAACAGCAAAACCTACCAGCCAATTCCGCCTCGAGGCTGTGACGAGCTGCGTTCGCTGTGCAGGATATTTAATAAGATGCAGGTCTCATTGAAAAACGGCATTGCAAATATTCAACAGACCATGACCAAAAAAGAACGCCTTGAAAGCAGGCTTGAAATTGCTGAGGCTATTCAGGAAAGCATTCTGCCGAGAATAGAACCACAGACTCCGGTAACCAGCGATTTTGATATCTATGGAGAGGTGGTGCATGCCAGTCCTCCTGGTGGTGATATGTATGATTTCTTTTATATTGATGATGAGCATTTCTGTTTTGCCCTCGGGGATGTTTCTGAAAAAGGAGTGCCTGCATCAATGTTTATGCTGATTACCAGAACCTTGCTCAGGGCCAAGGCCGCCAAAGGTTTGACAGCAGGTGAGATTGTGACTGAGATTAACAAAAGCCTGTGTGCCAGCAATGATAAATTAATGTATGTGAGGTTTCTGCTTGGGATCATAAATGTTAAGACCGGACGTTTAAGCTATACGAACGCTGGTCAAATGCCCGCTTATCTGCAACGGCAGACTGGAGAGCTTGAGGTACTGCCGGTATCTCATGGTACTGCCTTAGGGATTTCTACTGAAAGGCCTTATTATGAAGAAAATCTGTGTATGAGACCCGGGGATAAAATAGTGCTGGTCACTGATGGGCTGACTGCTGCAACCAATTATGTAGGTGATGATTTTGGTGAAAAAAGATTTATGGGGACGGTAAATAAGTCAAAAGGAGATCCTGCTAAGAATACTGTAAGAGCAGTCCTTAACAGGGTAAATGAATTTGTCGGTACTGCGCCGGTTTATGATGATATTGTTGTTCTGGCAATTATCTGGCAGGCAGACCTGTAAGCAGATGGTGGTCAAGGCATTTTTATATATGTTTGTTCTAAAGCCATGATTCTGGTTGAGAACTGTATTTTGAAAGGTGAATATTTTTTTGACAATAGTTAAAAATCAGATATAAAGTAATATGAAATTCCGTACACAAATATCTATTATCAGTATTTTACTGCTGTCGGCAACGTCAGCAATTAATCTATATGTCGCGGTGCAGGATATTAAGCATCAGGGTGCCGTCAGCATTAAGGAGATCAAGGAAGAATACCTGGAGCAGATTAAAACCAAGCTGCGTAATATTGTCAGCTGTGCATACGGAGTTATCGAGTTCAATTATAATTCAATCAATGATCGGGAAGAGCTTAATTTGAACTTCGGAGATCAGCTTAAGGCTGCGGCTCTGCAGCAGATTGTCGCATTGAACAAGCAGAAGAGGGTATTTAAAACAGATAAAATAGTCAGTCCGGAGAAGTTCAAGGTTAAATGTTCAATGCAGCTCCCGCAGGTTTTTCCGACTGAAAGTTTTGTCTACTCTCCTGAGAACATAGCCTTTTCAGATCAGTTGATCGGCAAAATCGAGCTTAAAATGCAGGTTAGTAAATTCGGCTTCGTTTATTCTCCCGGCAGCAATATTGCACTTTACTCATATTACGTGCTTGCACCAGACATGAAGCATATAATTGTATGTTCTCTCAGTCGTAAATATGTTACAAACTACTTTCTTGAAAGAGGAAAGGATGTAGTGCGGAATATGAGTTTTGAGCATGGCAACGGCTACTTATTTATTAATGACATGCAGGCCCGTAACGTAGTTCATCCGCTTTTGCCTTATATTGAGGGCTGGGACTATTCGAAAATTCCGGATTCGACAGGCAATTTCCATGTTCCGGAAATGGTTGAAGTATGTAAGCAGTTCGGCAGCGGATATCTCACTTATTATTGGCCGAAACCGGAAAGGACTCAAGCTCAAAACAGCCGTTCTGTCCAGAAGCTCTCTTATGTCAGGCTTTTCAAGCCGCTCGGCTGGATAATTGGAACTGGAGAATATATTGATGACATTTTAAGCATTACAAGCAGCAAAGAGCTTGAAATACGAGCTCAGGTAGATGAACTCATTTATAAAGTGCTTGCCGCAACAGTCATCGTGATGGCAATAATGATTTCACTGGTGCTTATTTTCTCCAATGCGATCAGTGAGCAGATCGGCTGGCTGATAAAAAGAATGCGCTCTCTCAATCTAAAGGACCTTAATACCAAGTTTATTGAACTGAGGGGCTTTTATGAGATTAAGGAGCTCAGCAAGCTGTTCAACCGTTTGCTCAGGTCACTTAATGATGGCATCAGAACTATTCGGGAGGCAACTGCAGTCAAGGAGCGGCTGGAAAGTAATCTTCGAATTGCGGAGGATATCAGAGAGCGAGTATTGATTCATCTTGATCCTATTATTGATATGGATTCCAGTCTGGATATTTTTGGTGACATTGTCCTTGGTAAGAATGTCGGAGCCGAGTTTTATGATATTTTCTATATCGATGAGGAGCATTTCTGCTTTGCCTGCGGATCAGTTGCTCAAAAGGGAATCAACGCAACTCTGCTTATGGCTATTACTAAAACTATCCTGCGTGCAAAAGCCGTTCCTGGTTTGACTACCGGGGAAATTTTTTCAGAAATCAACCGGACACTCTGTCTTGAAAAAAATACGGATATCGGGGTAGACTTGCTGATGTGCATTTATAATTTGAATACTCATGAGTTGATGTACAGCTGTGCCAATATCTCTCCGCCTTGTGTATTGAGCGGTGATGGTTCATCGAAATTCCTGACCAAGCGTCATGGGCCGCCGCTGGGAATAAACCCTAAGGCTGACTACGGAGAGAGTACAGAGAAAATAGCTCGAGGAGACAAGTTGATTGTTTACCACATAAATGCCATGTTGAGTGCCAATAAACAGGGAGAACGGTTTGGGCGGGAGCGCTTTATGAATATGCTGCACAATACTTTTAATCTTGATAGCCGTGCGACTGTTCATGCGTGCCTGGACGAGTTAATGGCATTTGTTGATGAAGAACAGCTGAGCGACGACCAGGCCATGCTGGTTTTCCGACATCTGCCTGATGAGCTTCAGACTGATGCTGAAACAGAGCAGAACGACCCGGAATAAATATTATGAAATATTGCTTTTTCTCTTGATTTATTCGGGATACCGATTTATTCTAAAACCCGTTAATTATTAATGTCTGAAAGATATTTTGATGGGTTATCTCAGAGTTTTTGCTTTATCAATAGTTTTTTTGGGTTTAGTTTTTTGTGCTGATGCAAAAGAAAAGCCTGTCCGCATTGTCTCACTCAGCCCCAATCTTACGGAGTTAATATTTGCTTTAGGCAAAGGAGACTGTCTTGTCGGGCGTTCTTCAGCCTGTGATTTTCCGGCTGCAGCCAAAAGAATTACTGTTGTCGGCAAGTTCGGCAGACCGAATATCGAGCAGGTATTGCAGGTACACCCTGATTTTATGGTTTTGAGTGCTCTGCAGGATAAGTCAGTTTCAGACGGGTTAGTCAGGCTGGGCATTAAGGTAGAGTTTTTCAATTCGACAGGCTTTAATGATTATTATTGCAGTCTTAAAAAGCTTGGTGAAATACTTGACTGTCGCAGCAAAGCTGATGTTTTGATCAGAAAGACCAGGGCGGAATTACTGAAATTCAAAGCCAGGGCTGACGCAGTTGATTTAGCGAAGCGGCCGAAAGTTTTTGTCGTAATTCAAGTTGCCCCATTAATGACTGCAGGCCGTGGGTCTTTTATCACTAAAATGGTTTCTTATGCTGGTGGAATTAATCTTGGTGCGGTGCGTTCTGACAGTTATTACTGCTGTTCGATGGAGTGGCTGTTAGAGCAGCAGCCGGATGTTATACTCATGCCGGGCTGTAGTGACGGAATCATCAAAAAACTTAGATCTAGAAATGGCTGGAAAGATTTAAAAGCGTTTCGTAATAACCAAGTATTTAATAAAATTAATCCAGATTTACTTTTCAGGCTGGGCCCCAGAAGCCTTGACGGTATTAAGGTATTGAGCAATATTTTTAAAAACGCTGAATGTGGATAAAAGTGAATTTTTCATGAATAAAACCAGACAGAATATAATAATTTTTGGAGTACTTCCGGCTTTGTTGTTAATATCAGTTTTCTGTGGACTGAGCTTTGGAGTAACCTGGATCAGCCCGGCTGAAATTTTCAATACGCCTTCTGATGAGCTGGCAAGTGCTTTAATTTCTTTGCGAATAACCCGGGTTGCAACTGCTTTTACAGTCGGAGGCTCACTGGCAGTTGCCGGGTCTGCTTATCAGACTGTTCTAAGAAATCCTCTGGCCGAACCATATATTCTGGGAATCAGTGGAGGCGCCAGTCTCGGGGCTGCTGTAGCTATAATATCCGGTTTGTCTGCGTTCACTCTGCTGGCCGTACCTGGTATGGCTTTTATTTTTGCAATGCTGGCTCTGGCGGTGGTACTGATTATGGCAAGAGGACGTTTTACGGAATACTCTGAAAATATTTTGTTAAGCGGTGTTGTAGTTGGAGCAATATGTTCAAGCTGCCTGATGTTTATTATCAGCACACTGAATCACTATGAATTGAACAGTGTCACCTGGTGGATGCTTGGCAGCCTGCAGGCAGCGAATGTCAAAATGCTGTATGCGGCAATAACTGTGATGCTTGCAGGAACTTTGCTTTTGACTTTCCACGGCAGACAGGCAAACGTCATTTCGCTGGGCGAGGAGATGGCGCATAATATGGGTATCGTGCCGTTCCGGACAGTCATAATCCTGTTGTGTACGGCTTCTCTGATGACTGGAGTAAGCGTGGCGCTGGCTGGTATTATCAGTTTTGTCGGATTGATTGTTCCGCACATAAGCCGACGACTTTTCGGGGCGGATCATCGGCGTCTTTTTATTTTGAACTTGATATGCGGCGGAATTTTTCTTACAGTCTGCGACATTTTTTCACGGGTCTTGATGGAGGCCCAGGAGATTCCGGCAGGTGTGATAACCGCTCTGATCGGCGGGCCTTTTTTCATCTGGCTGCTAAATCGGAGGGTTCGTAAAAATGCCTGAAATATTAACCGCCGAAAACCTTTGCTTCAGCTACGAAAAAGAAAAGGCAATACTGAAACAGTTCTGTCTGGGAGTTGACAAAGGCGAGTTTGTCGGGCTTATCGGCCCGAATGGCTCCGGTAAAACTACAATCCTGAAGCTTTTGAGCGGTTTCTTGTTGCCGGAAAGCGGCAACGTCCTGCTGGACGGGAAAAATATTTGTCAACTGTCTAGTCGACAGCGGGCCATCAAGCTGGGGGTTGTGTCGCAACTGATTGCTGCGGTTATGCCGTTTACAGTCAAGCAGGTTGTCGAAATGGGACGTACTGCCAGACTGTCGCCACTGCTGCCGTTGCGGCAGCAGGACAATGAGGCGGTGTGCTGTGCCCTTAATGAGATGGACATTTTCGAAATCAGAAATAAATTATTCAACTGCCTGAGCGGCGGGGAACGCCAGAGAACTATCGTTGCCGCAGCTCTTGCCCAGGAACCCGAAATGCTGTTGCTTGATGAACCGACTTCGGCACTGGATCTCGGGCACAAGCTCAGACTTATGGGGTTGCTTAAAGCCTTGCAGCACCGTGGTATGACGGTTATGGCAGTTTCTCACGATATAGAGTTGATGGCCAGATTTTGTGATCGACTCATTTTAATCAAAAACGGCAGTGTCCTGGCTGCAGGAACGCCGTCTGAAGTTATTAAACCGGAACTGATCAGACAGGCCTATGGGTGTGCTGTAAGCGTGATCAGCGGCAATAACGGTGAGCCGTTAATTTCTGCTGAAGAAGTACAGATCAAGTGAATTATTGAACAGAGCAGCAATATGTGCTGTCTGGGAAATAGTTGCCGGTAATCTTTATGCGCTCAAAAATAATCCGTAACTCGCCCGCAAAAAAAGCCTGAGGGGATTTTGCGTGCTTTTGAAATTTGTTTTAATAGAGGTAAATCAATGAATTTTGTCGTTTCAGTTATTCAGAAATATACTAAGATAAGCATCCTTGTCAGAATTCTATGCGGCATTATTCTTGGAGTAGCCGCAGGGTTGATATTTGGCGAAAATGTCAAGATCATCGAACCGTTTGGAACAGCTTTCATGAAGTTGCTGATGATGGTGGTGGTGCCGATTGTTTTTACTACTACTGTAGTTGGAGCTTCAAGTATAGAACCAATGCGAATCGGCCGTATCGGGGTCAAAGGAATGCTTTTTTACCTGATTACGACTACGGTGGCTGTTTCTTTAGGGGTGCTGGGCGGCAATATTTTCCGTCCAGGTAAGGGACTTGAGGTCACCGGCAGGGCTGCAGGACAGGTTGCTACTCATATTCAACATGTTACATTTTCAGAATTTATATTGCGCATTATTCCGCAAAATCCGATACGGGCGCTGGCTGACGGTGATATCCTGCCGATTCTGTTTTTTTCATTTCTTATTGGAATCGGCCTGTCGATATTCAAGGAAAAAGCCGCTGACCATAAACGTGAACATGCGCAGGGTGTTTATAACTTCTGCTGCGGTTTTGCCGAAATACTTTTTTTGATAGTCCGCTGGATTATTGAATATGCCCCGATTGGTATTTTCGCATTGATGGCCAACCTGGTAGCTTCCAGTGGTTTTTCAGGCATCCGTGAAATGCTGTTGATGCTTTCTGTTGCTGTGGGATGCTATTTTGTTCAGGTACTGGTGGTTTACTGTGGCCTGTTGCGCTGGCACAGTTTGAGCCCATGGATTTTCTTCAAGGGCATCCGTGAAGCTATGTTGACTGCTTTTACGACTCGTTCCAGTCTGGCTACTTTGCCGGTAAGTATGCGTAATGCCGAGGAAAACCTTGGCGTGCACAAGGACATATACTCTTTTACTTTGCCTGTAGGGGCTTCGGTTAATATGGACGGTACCGCTATTTTTTATGGGGTGGCGCTGGTCTTTTTTGGTTATGCGATAGGTGAACCGCTGACCTTTGCTCAGCAGGTAACTGTGATTTTGACAGGCGTACTGGCTTCAGTCGGAACTGCCGGGGTACCGGGAGTAGGCGGGGTTATGCTGCTGATGATGTTGAGTGCGGTCGGCTTCAAAATTACTCAGGGGACAACTGCGGCATCGGTGTTTGCTCTGATTATCGGGGCTGAAGCGATTCTTGATATGTTTATGACTACGGTGAATGTAACCGGGGACCTGGCGGTCACCTCGATAGTCGCCAAGAGTGAAGGGGATATTGATTTAAAACGCTGGAAGAAATAATACTCTGGAGTGAATGGATGGGAAACATCAGATTGCATGGTAAAGAGTCATATGCCTTGCAATAAAAATCTCATTACATGTGGCAATCTATTGCATTTATGATAAATATCTTAGCGGTGTAGAACTTGTTAATTATTTTTTACAATAAAAATCAAAACCTACATATATCCTATTAGCTAGAGCTCCCAATTGCTACCGTCTGACACCGTCTGACGTTCCTTTTGAAAAAGTAAAGCCTTCCGATTGGGGAATCGGAAGACCACAGCAAAAGCAGGAGAGAGAAAACATTCTTCAAATTTGGACATTGTAAAACCTGCGATGTTCACTTTCTATCATATTTGACTCTTTTTTTAGTGATAGTCATTTTCCCATGAGTTGAATCAATAACCATCTCTTCTTCAAAGAGCGGCTCACTGGAAAAGATTTTATACGACTTGGCTTTGTAATGGGCAACCGTTCCGACAGGAATTGTCGTTACGCTGTTAAAATACGAACCGACTATCATGGTTGGGGTTGGAGTTCCGCCGCCAATGGGGTCTACAGTAACCATTTTGCCGCCGATGCCGCTGTTGACCCATTCGGAGCACTTTGTGTCGAATAGTGCCACAGCCAGCTATCAGCAGCAAGGCCACAGTAAGCGGGATAAGCAGCCAGAATTTATTCATGGAGCCCCCCGCTTACCATCTTGCCGGAAATTTTTGAAAATCGTTTTGTATTTAGCGATTTTGTCTCTAACTTCGATATACAGCTCCGGTATTATTAATGCGCTAATGTTTTACTTTGGGGCTTTTATCAATTTTAAGAACAGTATCATGCCTGAACAAGAGGCTGACTGCAACCAAGACCACAGTTCCAAATAGAGAAACAAAGCTAAACTTTTTTTGAAAGACCATTTCATAGCTTACTCCTTAAATTACAAGAACAAATATCCAAGCCACGCACAGGCTTGGTAAGCGCCCAAGGGTAGTGCCAAATAGGCAGCAATCTTACCCCACTGGGTATAATTACGCCAATTACACAGCCCAAAGACCAATTTGCACATGTTTTTCCACATACGTTCATTGGCCAGCGCCAACTCTGCTTTAGAGCCGTCACTGTTTTCAAACTCAAAGTCATGAATCAGAAAAGCTGCTTCAAACATTTCGAGAAACTTGGTAAGCTTGGCTCTGCCATATTTACCGAGTTGTTCAGGCCCAGCACCATTATAAATTTCTGCGAGCTGCTCGTCAGAGCACTCCCAGAAGCTTTCTGGTGCATCTAGCTTATACTTCTGGATAGTTGCTTTGAGTTTTTTGATGTGTTCAACCTTTGCCATTAATTAATGCCCCTTAATTTCACAATCTAAACTTGTTTTCATGCCTTGACTGTTGATCGTAAGCCTTGCTTTAGTCACACTCCACTTACCGTTAAAGCCATTCCTTAAACCAGTTATAAGTACTGGTGACTCTGCCGCAACTTTTGGAAGCCCGGGCATATCCAAACTTAAACTGGCATGGCGGTGATTGAGCCTTCTAAGCTGACTTTCCGCTGCAGTTTTAGCTTCATCCCGGCTCGTAAAAGCTCGCCGAATCCGCCAAATGGGCTTGCCATCACCGGCAGTCACGGCGACTTCTTGACCTTTTAGCTTTATCAGTGTAATTAGCTACAACTGAGGCAAAGCGGTCACGGTCTGGCAGTTCGCCCCGCCATGCATTAATTTCGCTGTTTCTGACGACAATAAGCGGTAATTCTCTACCGGAACTTGATTTATTTTCGCCGACCTTGACCAGCATCAAGTACTTGCCGTTGGGTTTGAATACCGCGTTATTTTCGGCGGCAAGTCGAGTTAAAAAGTGGGCATCCGATTCATCAGTCTGATCGACATGCGGGACATAAACGCCTTTGAGTTCATCAGGCAGCTTAGCTGACATGATATGTTCAGCCGCCAGTCGTTCGAGCAATTTTCCCAAAGTGAGTTCATGCCATGAACGGTTTTTAGGCTGCCTGAGTTCTCTACTTAAATTTGCGCCACGGGCAGTAATGACCATGACAGGAGGAGGAGCTGATACGCTCACTTTGTCTACGGTAAAGACTCCTTTGGGAATTAACTTTCCATTGTAGCCAATTGAGACTGAAAGCTTAACCCCTTTTCTAGGCAAGTTTAGGTTATCGGAATCCCGCAGGGTTAGCCTCAGAGAATCTGAGGTTATTCCATTTTCATCAACCAGTTCAAGACTAATGAGTCGCTGCGGGATAGCGGCGGTTATATCTTCATTCTCGGCTTTGATTGTAAAGGTGCATTCCATATTAATCCCATAAGTTGACCATAGTTTGTTCGACTTCCGACAAGTCCGGTAGTTCTATAAGTAAACCAGTCGTTAACCTTGGGTTGGAATGAGACCAAAACGTATTAGCATCATAACTTTTTTAATCACTAATTTAAAATTTAACTACAGAAAAAATAAATATTGTAGGCAAATACAGAGATTGATTTTTCCAGGTATAGGAAATTTCTAATTTGTATTTATGGAATAAAGAATTAGTATAATGAGATTAGTTCTCAGGGCGGAGTGAAACTCTCCACCGGCGGTAATTCAATTTTTTGAAAAGCCCGCGAGCGCTCTTTTTAAGAGGTCAGCAGATCTGGTTTAATTCCAGAGCCGACGGTTAAAGTCCGGATAAAAGAGAATAAATATTAAGTAGTCAATTATTTGACGCTTCTTGCTTCTGCGCCCTGATTCATGTAAAATCATAAAAATGAAGGAATACTCACATGAATCAAATAAGACTTGAAACATTCGGCACTAAGGTTATTCGTGTAGAAAATGCATTAAGATCTTTACAGCTTGGGAATGGTGTATTGGTCATCGACAATGAGGACAGAGAAAACGAAGGCGACCTTATTTTTTCTGCTGAATCATTGGATGAAGAAAAAATGGCCGTACTAATTCGCGAATGTAGTGGAATCGTCTGTCTGTGTTTGCCAGAAGAGAAAATTGCTTCTTTAAAGTTGCCAATGATGATAGAAAAAAATACTAGCACTTTCAATACTGCTTTTACAGTTTCAATTGAAGCCAAAAATGGAGTAACAACAGGAGTTTCTGCAAAAGATCGTGTTCAAACTATAAAAACTGCTATATCTGATGAAGCAAAACCAGATGACTTAAATAAGCCTGGGCACGTTTTTCCTTTGGCAGCAAAATCAGGCGGAGTATTAGAGCGCGAAGGTCATACTGAAGCAACCGTCGACTTAATGAAGCTTGCTGGATTAAAACCATATGGAGTGTTGTGTGAGCTTACAAAGTCAAATGGAGAAATGGCAAAATTGCCTGAAATCTTAAGTTTTGCAAAAAACAACAGTTATCCTGTTGTAACTGTAAATGATATAATTGGTTATAGAAGAACAAAGGAAAGTTACATTAAGTATCTATAATTTATGCTTTTACCCCCAGTAAATAAATATACTGGGGGTAATAAAAGCTAACTTCAGTAAAACATTTATGATTTACGTTTATTGCCAAAACGACTTGCAATGTTTAATCCCATAAGCTGACCATAGTTTGTTCGACTTCCGGCAAGTCCAGCAGTTCTATAAGTAAACCGGCCGTTAACCTGCAGCCGTGGTCAGCTAAATGGATGAATTTATCTATTATTAGAGGTAAAAAATGCTTTAAAAGTCAGATAAAATAATTCATAATTGGGCAAAAAGTGGACGGAAAGCACCATAATGTAACAAAGCTAAAGAACACAAAAGAATATAATTAACTAGACTTTTCATTATTATGCTATCTATTTATTCAATACTTCATTGAGTAAATGAATTTTTGCATATAAATATTTATGTAAAATGTAATTTATAGCTACCAGGAAGTTATTATTAAGAGTTCTAGAAAGGGGAAATTATGAGGAAATCGTTTTTTGTTTTAGCTTCACTTACTCTGGTGATGTTTTTGGTTGTGACTAAATCACCTGCTCAAGTCAGGTTGCAAGATGCAGAAGATCGCATATCTCGAACCCCTCAGTGGAGCCTTTTCCCAACATGGCAATTAAGTGATTTTCCAAATCCTAATTATAGAATACATTCTGAAATACCAGCAATTGGTATTTTTAGAAAAATAATTTTTGGAGGTGGGTATTATTACTTCAGGAAAAAACTTATAATCATCAACATGAATGAAAATGCACTTGAAGTTGCTCCACGAAATTTGCGGCAAAGTATAACTCCAGGTATAACACAGTTTCAAAATATTGCTGAAGTTTTATTCACCAGAGATAACAAATGTTATGTTACAGCTGTAATCACTGGAAAATTTAGAGGAAAGCAATATCCAATGCTTGACACTGAAATGAATATTTCCTTCCATGGTTTTCTTACAAAGCTACATTCGGGAAATATTAATAATTTTGAATATTTTGAATATATTATGCCTGTCGGACTTTTTGTCCCTAAGGGCGTAATATCTGCATCTCAAAATAACATTCATGTAGAAAAATTTGAAGCTCAACACATTACATTAGCTAAAGATAGGTATATTCCATGTATTTTTAAATGTATTAATGATAACTCAAAATTCAAAACCTCTTTACTGATCTCAAGTTTTTGGACCTTAGCGAAAGTTGGCGAACATGGAAACAATATTATTGTAACATATCATTTGCTTTTAAACTCCGAAGAGCTTTCCGACGCAGTTGAGCACATCATAAATAATGCAACGGAAACCAGGCATTACATTAAAATGTTAGACGAGATCAGAAACGTGGCTGGTGAGTTGAAGGTTGATGAATTTAGTGCTGGCATCTTGCGTGACTGGGTTGACAATGTAAAACATATAAGTAGACCTTTTGAATCTTCAGCTACATCACAGATCAGTGAAGTATCAATCCCAAATGGCGACGACGACAATAAAGAGGATCATTAATTTGCGTCAATATATATACAAGTTACTATATTCTAATATTTAACGTCATAATTCCTCCGATTATTTTACAATCGGAGGGCTGGAGCAAAATTAGGAGAGAGGGGAAACATGCTTTTATTAAGCCTCCATAATTAAGTAATGTTCACTTTCTATCATATTCGACTCTTTTTTTAGTAATAGTCATTTTTCCGTGAGTTGAATTAATAACCATCTCTTCTTCAAAGAGCAGCTCACTGGAAAAGATTTTATACGACTTGGCTTTGTAGCGGGCGACTGATTGTCTTGACGCTGTTAAAATACGAACCGACCATCATTGTCGGGGTTGGAGTAGCGCCGCCAATGGGGCGACAGGAACCATTTTGCCGCCGATACCGCGGTTAGTGTCTCTGATGGCTTTATGTAAGTCTGAACCTGTATTACCATTTTACCAGAGCGTTAACAGTGACGGCACAAAGCTCAACTAAAGTCTAGGATTTAAACTGGAGCATCCATCAGCTGAAGTAGCTGCTTTTCATAATAGCGCCGTATAACCAGATTACGTATAAATATCGGCGGGATGAGGTATGCATAAATTTAATAAAATAATAACCAAAAAAGCAACCGCCAATTAAACATCATCAAAGACAATGCAGATTTTAATAATATTACCTGTATATAGTAAAATAAATATCGCCTTGCAGACGCAAAGCAATTTTTATTAGCTTGAGAAAACTAATCAACGTTTACTACGCCTATTTTTACAATCCCGCTTTTCAAGGTAACCATAATAGGAACTTTGTCGTGTCTTATACTGACGGCACCGATTTGGACAGACTTTACTTCTCCCCCTTCTGGCAATATTTGGCCTGGAAAAGCAATGGCACTTAGCTTAACTTTTCCGCTCTTTATTGTAGCAAGGTAGACACCGCTACGCTTTGAATTTGTTTTGGGGTAACCCATAAATGTCACACTAGCTTTTCTACCTTTAATGAACAAAGTTGGGTTAGATACTTCGCCGGTAAAAATTGTATAGCCTTTAGTTCCTGCTATTTTGTATTTTTTGTTAGTGTGAACTATTGGTTTTGAGAAATTATTATCTCCGGCATTGCAATAAATTGCTGAAATATATTTGTTGTTTTTGTCGAACGAATGAGCAAAAAAAGCAATTTTCCCAGCATAATATGTTGGACCACCAAGTTGAATTGACGCCTCACCTCGGTCAAGAAATCTGTATTTGTCTGGAACGGTTTTTATGAGCTGACTCGTGCCATCGTAGATGAACATATTCTGAGTTCCAGAATTAGTATCTGCGCGGGTGGCAAATTTGGCTTGAGCTACTGAAATATCGTCAAAATTATAGATATGTTCATTGGCTTGTATCAGTAATTTTGGAGTTGACGGTCTGAAAAAATTACGAATTTTGCAAGAGAAAACAGCGTCATAAGTTTCATTTTCAGTGCCCATTTTTACCATAGTTGCCATAAACAAAGCTTTACTATCGGTAGTTATATAAGGTGCATTAAAATATTTAAATTTATTTCCATTTTTGTCAACTTGACCTTGTAAAACAAGGGGAAATACATGCCATTTACCAGCTATATTTTGAGCATAGAATGCTCCTCTTTTTCCACTTTCAAGAGTACCTCCAAAAGTAATAATTTTATCTTGAACAGTTGGGGATTCAAAACCTGTCCAACCTCGGCTCGGTTTTGAAGGGTTAAAGTTTTTAAAATGCTCAGAAAGCCCTTCTGGTACAGTATTTAAATCAAAAGCGTGAACTGGATTGCTGAATTTCCCGTTGCGTTTTTGATATGATACATATACCGTTGGCAAATTTGTTAAGACACTTTTTGCGATGAAAATATAGCTGTTGCCATTTTCCGCTATTGAAGGCGGTACTAAAATATCTTTTGAGATTTTAAATAATTCAATATCATTGCCCTTAAGCACAGCTGGCAATGCTAACAATGCGAAAAGTAAAAAAATGAAACTGAACCTCTTCATGCCCATAGTTCCTCATTTTCTTTTGATAATTTTTTATAACTATCCTGATAGGGAATTAAAAATTTGAAAGGAGACAAATTCAAGTATTAGCAAAACAAAAAGACCTTTACAGGTATCATGTTTGGATACAACATTATCATAATCATATAAATATGCAAATTCATCTCAAAAAACTAAATATTGATTTATCTTTGGATAAATTAATTAATCCTCCATGCTTCTTTCTATCTTTTTATGGTTTGGATATTGCATTCACCTGACCTTTTAATTATATTGTCTTCCCATGATTTCAATTATAGATTCGCCCCAAAGCTATTTTGCTGTATTAATCTCTTACCACCTCACACTCACTGAAAACCAGATCATTAACAGTACAGTCAAAATCCAACTTTCCTTTCAACGTAATATGTATACCTTCAGCTATTTTATTTTCAAAGTCTTTACCATACTTCATATAACACAAAATCCGTCGACAAAGAAGCTTTCTCCTTAAATACGGAATCAAGATACGAATGCAGATATAGTCTTCTTCAAAAAGTACATCTCTTTTATTATTGGGATTTGGCTTTAAGCTATCAATTATACCACTAATCAGAAATTTTTTACCTGTATACTTCTCTTTTGCCCAAAGGTAGTTTGCTTTGAATTTTTTGACAACATGATCGGCAATATTGGAATCGAGTATTAGCAAGGTCCCAGTTTTATATTCAATATTCATCAAGAGATTTCGCATGAACTTGGCTTTATTGGAAGTATCAGATGAGACTATGGCGTTAGACAAATTGCAACAAATAATTACAAATAATACAAAAAGACATTTCGGTAACAGCGGCCCATTCAACATTATTCAGCACTTTCTTGTTAATCATGAAAACAGTAAAAGGAAATACAAATTACAAGAATTAGGCCGCCTCATAGAAAAGGAGCGGGCGACATTCTGCTGCAATTTCAGAAGGTACGCCAGTACCCAATAGTACATACAAACAGAATGCGCCCGCAAAAGTATGCGAGCGCAACATACAATTCTCTGTACTATTATCTGAAATCTGGCGTTTTTCTGAAATACAGCCATCGATGTTGCGATGAAAAATTAGATTGTTGCGTTCGCAGCTAACGAATGAAAGCTTCTTTACCTCCAATAATTATTTATTTTTGTTTTGCTTAAATTTATCTATGCATAATATAAACTCAAAAATAGTAAGGCGCAAGCTACTTTTTGTATGGTAATAGTGCCATATCTATTTAAATAAGCTATTAAATATTAGATTTTTTATAAATTTTAGAGAGTTAAGCCATTGAAAATTATATTTTCTTGCATTATAATTATTTACTGGAAACATTTTTAGGAGAGGGTTTTATCGTGAAACAATATTATGTCAATGTAAAAGCTGATCAACGTGGTGTGCATAAAGTTCACAGAGCAGATTGCTTATTTCTTGAAGAGAGAAAGGATAGGATATTTCTTGGATACTTCAATAATTCAGCGCAAGCTCTTGAAAAAGCAAAGGACTATTATTTGAACGTTTGTGTTGGGGTTTGTTGTTGCAGAAAGTCTAGTGACTGTAACATATTTCTAGTCTCTAATAGAAAGGAAAAATTTACATCACCAGTAAAATAGAGGCATTAGTTTTTAAAGTAGCACTTTAATGTCCATCGTTTTTAAACTCACACACTGCTTTCTTAAGAATATATTGCATTTACCCTTTTTATACTTAGCAATCTACCCTAGAACTTTACGCTTTTGAAAAACTAAAATTTGAAGTGTGGGATACTTTTACTCAGACTAAGAAAAATGTCCTCAGTATTTAAATTATAGGATCTTTGAATAGCTGTGGAATAGTTTTACTAAGAAATTTTAAGGAATAATTTTAGCATGCATCAAAAGGAATTAATTAAAATAGCAAAGAACCTAGTAGGAGAATTTGAACTTGCAAAACCAGAGTTTGTAGCAGGTTCAGTAGGATCGGCATTATTAACGTCTAGCGGTAATATATATACAGGAATATGTTTTGACCTTGCTTGTGGTATTGGTATTTGTGCAGAGCAATCTGCAGTGGCTGAAATGCTAAAAAATCGAGAAACAAAAATTGAAATGTTAGTTGCAGTTACTTCATCAACAATAATGCCACCTTGCGGAAAATGCCGAGAATTATTAATTCAAATAGACGAAGAAAATACTAAAACAAAAATATTTATATCTGATTATGAATATTTAAGTTTAGATAAATTGTTACCAGTTAGATGGAAATGATAATACCTGAAAAAATTTGCAAAAATCAATGAGATATAAGTCACTGAAGAAATTTTCTCAACACAATTATGACTATCATTATTAAAAATAATTATTATGTATTAACAGGCGGACCAGGCTCTGGAAAAACTGAAGTAATAAAAACATTAAATAAAAAAGGCTACTTAACTGTTAGTGAGGCAGGAAGAGAAATAATCAAGCAGCAAAATATGATAGGTGGTAATGCTACTCACAACGGTGACAAACTAGCTTTTAGAGAATTAATGCTGCAAAGGACAATTAATGACTTTGTAAAGTTTTCGGAATTTAAAAACGCTCTTTTTTTTGATAGAAGTATTGTAGACCTTTATGGATATTCTTTGCTAATAAAAAATAATGTCAACCAAAGTTTAAAAAACGCCATAAATAGTTATCGATATAATTCTATAGTAGCGCTATTCCCGCCATGGAAAGAAATCTATTGTAATGACCATGAAAGAAAACAAGATTTTCAAGAAGCCATAGCCACTTACAAAGCCATTAAGGCAGGATACAGAGTATGTGGGTATACTATATTAGAAGTCCCAAAAGACACAATAGTAAAACGTGCACACTTTATTATAGATAATTTATTAAAGCCGTTACTTTCTTAACTATAGTTTTTCTTTTGCAGTGACCTCAATATGCTCTGGTTGCTTGCCCTTAAGAGCCGTAATCTCATTTGGCATTACGGGCATCTGGCTTGGAAACATCTTCATCGGTATAGACGATACCTTCTAAAATAAACCTGCCTCTTTGGCAGTGTTTCAACACATTCTTGTGACTTATATGGTGCTTTTTGCAAACGTCTTGGACTTTCATCGTCTGCGCTCCTTTTCTGAGTTAGCTTTATTTAACATCTATAAATCAGCGGAAGCGTTAACTTGGGGTTGCTTAAAAAGAATGATCAATGTATAATATTTTTATAAATATCAATGTAAACAATTGTTTAGGAGGAGAATGCAATGTATATGGAGAATCTAAAAGAACAGATCATAAAGTATAATCTATATAGAATGTCATTTGAACAAGCTATTGCCACTTTAAGAGTCATGAAGCGTTACAAAAAAAAAGACGTAAGAAACCTTTTGTTTAGATCTTTTGTAATAGCCTATGCAGCCCCTTTTTCAACTAATAAAAGATTAAAATTTGTTGCTGGTAATCATCATTGTTCTGATAAATTTATCCCTAAAAGCTTAAAAGATTTGCACAACGAAATTATCAAATTAAGAAATGAACTTTTTGCTCATGTAGATTTAGAGGCTCGCAACCCAAAATTGATTTTATGTGAGATTAATGGGGAGAGGTTCTTCCCAATGCAATTTGCTGCAATATTTGATTATGAGAGGCTTGACACTTTGTATCCTAACTTATTAGATTTATCTAATAAGGTTCTGTCAAATATAGATTCAAAAATGATAAAAATAGAGAATTTATTCAAAGAAGGTCTTGATGAAAAAGAGCTATCAACAAAATAAATTTTTGTGTATAACAAGTAGTAGAACTCTCAAAAAGTGTGCTCTTTTGTACTCCAGGGGGTACATTTTCTAAGCTCAAACTTATTCACTTTGTACCTCTAAAAGTACAAAATTTGTACCCCCTTTGAGCTCAACTTGTACCCTGGGTACATTTTAAAACTAAGCAAATAGGTTAGATATTAACAGCTTACAACTTGTACCCCTAAATAAAAAAGTGAAAAATTTGTCTAAACCGGGCGGGGGTCCCCCCCACCTCTAAACTTCCAAAAACTCTCACAGTACCTTTTATGTTTATATGCAAAAGCTTGTGCAAGTTGACTTTCACTGCTTCTGAAGGTATAATCGCACTTAGAACAGCATAAGTTAGGAGATAATCATGACTGTAGAAGAAAGCTTAGAAAAGCTAGAAAGAGAATATTATAAAGATACTAGAGCAATTAAGATTTGTGTGAGATTTATTTATAAAAATCATTTTAAACTTAAAATAGAAGATTTTGATGGTCTTTTGAACAAAATTCGCAATATAGCAGACCTGGCAAAATTACCTTATGAGACACAATCTAAATCAATAACTTATAAAACTTATAGGTTTTCAATAATAAAAATTGATCCAAATATTTTATACCATAGAGCTTGGTATTGTCATCAATATAAATAAGCTATTCATCACCCTTCAAATATACAAGGTGGTTGTAGAATAGTCTTTTCATATACTGCTCCATTTCCCCACCTCTAAACTTTCAAAAACTCTAACAGTACCTTTTGGTAATTATGCTAAATAACTGATTTGTCAAGCTCATTTTGTTTAATAAGAAATCATTATTATAATTTGATCCTACTAAGTTTATCATTGGGCTCTTTTAGATAAAATACAAAAATTTAGAGCCTATTGGTATGCTTGTTTATGATGGGAAAAAAGGAATTGAAAAAAACGAAACTATTAATTGTCGCTCCCTTTTGATTAATCAACCAAAAGGAAGCTATAAATTATATTATTACCATTTAATCCATTTATACTTTTGCTTTAGTAGATTATAACGGAAGCCAAACAGATCTTTGGGGTTTTGGTATATGAAATCATTACTTCTGGGTACCATAAAACGTAAAAGGTAATTAAAACTATGCTCAAAAGGACTTTCCATAAAATTTAAATTCTGCCCTTTTTGGAGTAATTCGGAAACTGGGCCTGGACAAGCTGCTATCGTTGCAACTCTAGCTGGATTAGAGTATTTATCATAAAATCTATTACTTACTGACATTATTAACTCATCAAGTTTCTCGAACCAAGCTTGTTTGTTTTCAATATCCTTTGGCAGTCCTATAATTACGATTATTGGTGTTTTTTGAGAATTCATTTCATTTTTTAGCAAGTCATAAAAGTTTATGATTTTATTTTTAACGGCTTCGCCATATAAAAGAAGATCCAAAGCATATCCATTTAATTGTCCGATCCCTTCTATCTGTCCAAGATTCTGGAAGCAGCCTTGGTATTTTATACGGTTCAGTTTTGGAACATTGTATAAAGAACATGAGATGACATTTGGACATCTAGCTCCAGTGAAACAAAGCAAATCCATTGAATAAGGGTCCAAAACAGAACAAGGTTCTTTTTTGAGAAACTGCTTTAAATTTATTGAAAAAGCCTTTGAGTTGTAATCTACATACTTATTGTTAAAAAACTCTAGAACTAATCCAACTTTTTCATTCACATTCATTCTGAGATAGTCATGTATAAATGGAATAACTGAATTATTCACATCAAATGAGTGAATAAGAAATATGAAATCTGAATCTCTTACAACTTCACTAAACTGAGCACTTAGCATGATATTCAGTGGAACTTTAGTCCTATTGGAGCCATTAGGGTGCTTGAAGAAACAATTATTTTCTTCACCAGCATATGGTATTTTATGAAACATGCAGTCTTTGCATACCTCTTTAATTCCAATACCATCAGGCCCTACTACTTTGTGCTCGGGTTGTTTCCCTTCATGGATAAGAGATCCAGAAAATTCTTTTAAATCATCCCGTATAAAATGATTACCATCATATATTTTTACTAGAAGCTCTTGAGGAGAGGTATCGAGCCTGGAAAAACCAGAAATCACACTCCAGTCTTTTGTTATATTCAAAGCTTCATTAAAATCATCATTTGCAGCCATAAATTGTACATAATCGGCAGAAACAGGATTTTCGTAAAGAGCCTTTATGTCAATGTCTTTGAATTTATTAGATACGAATTTGTGGTTAGGATTATCAAATGCAGGATTCAAACTGAGAAAGTAAAGATCTCCGAAGTTATAATCAATGGCTTCTTTTTCAACATTAAAAAATTTCTCTCCCGGCTCTAGCGTCCTTTTACACTTGGCACATTTTTCAAATTCAGCGGACACGGCAAAGCTAGCAATTATGGCAAAACCGAAAATAATCCTTTTAAAAAATAACTTTAACATATTTTTCCTAAGTTAATTAAATACTAAGTTGCTTGAGTTAATAATTGATAAAATACCATAAATACCTAACTTTATGAAGTTGCTATTTAATCAATAAACTTATATATTAAACCCAATTGGCTTTAAATGATACTTGAAAATTCAATATTACTATTTCTTCTAATGATAGAACTATAATTAAAAAGAATGTCTTAAAACGCAAAGAGAAAGGCATGAAAAAAATTCACCTTTTTTTCAGGGCTGTCAACCAAAATCAGCATTTTTTTGTTGTTCTCAGCTTAACATTAACCTTTTCAATTTAATTTGATTTGTCTTACATCAAATAAATCAAGCATTCATGCTCACCGTTACGTTTTTAGATCTGGCCTTTATTGCGACCAGACCTTTGAATTTTATCGTCTTCCAATTATTTCAATTAGAGCTTAGCTCCAGGGATGTTTTGCAGCACTACTCCACAACCACCTCGCACCCCCTAAAAGCGACATCATTAACAGTGCAGTCAAAATCAAATTTCCCTTTGCTTAACCTAAAAAAGATTAAGTCAACTTATCTTTGAAATTTGCAAATTCATAAATAATAGCATATGGCTTGATGGAAGTATTAATATCCCAATTGAACACTAAAAAATAATTTTTAGACAAGTTATTACGGGGAAAATAGTTCCCGGAATAATCTTCCGGGAGGAGTTTGAATATCATTATGAAATAAAAATTTAAAAGTGTGACGTTGCTAAAATTTTTCACTAAATAAATGCTTTTAATATCCTCTAAAAAACATCACATAATCAAGACAAAACTTGTCCAGAATTGGATTTTTTCCCTTAGAAAAAATAGCAGGTCGACCGCCTGAATTGTTTGCCAAAATAGTGATTATATTTATGTCTGTAAGATTCAACTTTTCGAGCTCTTTCCTGACAAGGTTTTGAACCAATTTATTTTTTTCGTTTGAGTCAAGACTATTTTGAAATTTTTGATCGACTCTAAGCATTCCATAATCAACATCAATTGCAATAATAAATGGAATTCTATTTCTGCTGTTTCTTTTACCATTAATTGCAGCGAAATAAGTGGCTACTCTTTTAGCAGTTTCTGTTCGACCTACTTCTGAGCCATTATATCCAAAATAAAGCTTGTTTCTTATCTCTTCTTTATTATTCATGACTTGATCTATGTTTGAAACCTTTATCGATAACTCATCACAAGCTAACTTTAAAAATCCATAGTGTTTTGTAGCAATTTGCTCATAGTTAGCACCTATAGCACCTATATAGGCAAGGGCATTTTCTGCGCCAAACCAAAAAATATTCTTACAACGTCCCTCAAGAAATCTTATCAAGCGTGCTTTTGTAACATTTTTTCTTTCTGGATGATAGGTCTTGAATTTTTTTAAATTCATACCTGGAAGCATGTATTCAGCAATTAAAGCAGTCTCATTACTAAAGTCATAATTAAACTGATCTTTGGAGTCAGAAGAATTATTTATGTCATACCACTTGTTGAACGCCTGTTCTAACAAAACTTTTATCTCCTTTAGATTTCTGCTGTAAAAATCAATTTCATCGTCACAAACTCCCAGCCCTAAGACAACTTTTTTTGTGTGATAAAGCTTAAAATATTCAAGTAAGAGGTTTTCAGTACGGAGCATATTCTTAGTATTTAAAAGTAGTATAACAATATCTGACTTATCTACTATTTGATTAAACTTCAAAAGTGGTTGAATATTTCGTGGAGTCATAGTTCTTGCTTCCATCATGTCAATAAATCCTCTATCACACTTGTCGCATACTAGCTCCCTTTCACCTTCTGGAAGGAATTTATGTTTAAAGCCGTAAAATTCACAAAATTCCAGATCTGACAATGTTCCTTTAAACTGAGGTGATATATTGTCGTAAGATAAAAAATATTCCATTGATTTTGGAAGTGGTTTTTTCTGAATTTCTTCTTCAGTCTCAGGGTGCAATTTATTTACCTTTGATGAGTAAGGATTAGTCTCATCACCGTCCCCAAGCGGAGTGAGATAGAAGTCAATAAACTTATCTATGTTTAAATTATTTTCCTTTAAAAATATTTGATGTGTAACTTCAATGTAATTTTTAAGGTGTTCTCTAAACATTTTTCGAAATTGTACTTCATTGCTGTCTACTGCGTAAGTCTGCCAATTTGGTACTGTACGGCCGCATTGAAAACATTTTACATCGGCTTTCAAGCTAAAACTTGACATCAAAACTACAATAAGGATAAAAACTACGGACAATGATTTTTTCATTGTACTCCTCTCAACTTGTTGATTGTTAAAACTCCCCTTCAACAATCTCAGCATTTAGAAGATTATACTATATAATCCTTAATTACAACAAATGTATTATAAATAAAAAATCAATATAGATATACCAATTTTAAAACAGTTACACAAAGATCGAGCCTCTATACTTTAATTTAGTTCAAAAAATAAAATACAATATGTCCCTTAAAGCCTTAAACGTTAAAGATTTTTTTAGGGCCGTTAACCAAAATCGGCCCTTTTTTGATATTCTAAGCTCAAAATTATTGGGTTAACATTAAACTTGGCCCATTTGCAACCATTGACTTGATTTGTTTTTAAGATATATTTATAGGATATCCTATATCCAAATCTCTTTTCTCTAGCCCAGTCATTGTATTGACCTGGCTTTTAAGTTTTATGGTCTTCCAATTACTTATAATTAAAGTTTCAGCGGTTACTGCGCACATTTCCCACCAAAGGGTTGTAACTTAATGTGGCATTTATTAGTTGAAATTAGTGATGTTGCACTACCCGAGAGCCAAGTGGAATGATCAGTATATCGATAATGGATTGTTTTAAGTGAACTGAACCACTGAAGGCCTTTCAAGTATTTTTGTCTACGCCAGTCATAACGAATCCCTTTTTTATATAGCAGGAGCGTTAACTTAGGTTAGAAATTTGTTAGAATTAATAAAATAAGTTGATTTGTTACATCACTTAATTATAATTAACAATTCTCCATAGTATTTTGTAACAGATAGTTGCAGTACTAACAACCTCACCTCCAGCTTGTATCCTCCTCCTCGCCAAGCTGGAGGTTCCTTTCATTAAATTTTGTTGACAAATATTTACAATTGTATTATAATAGATATTTATGCTTCAATTGAGTTGTGTTTTAGTGGTAAGAAAGAGGTTGCAAATTAGGCTAAAAGACCTAGATGCAAAACAGGCCAGCGACAATCATAGTTGCTGGTCTGTTAAATTACTGTGGTGTAGCCGTATTATTTCCACCCGCTTCAAATCCACCATGCGTATGGTTCATTTGAGAGATTCCATCCGCTACCTGATCTCCAGTGCTAATAACCTGCCCATTAACAGTAATATCTCCAGTAATGGTAATACCACCATCTGAAATAAGCGTAGTTTTACCGCCACCGGGCAAAATAGCCTGTAAATGATGAGCATCTGAATCATACTCGAGCTTAGCGCCATCGGCAAAAGATAGTTAGGATTCTTTAATTCTGCGGCAGCGTCGTTAAAAACATTTTACTGAGATCAAGCAATTCATTTACTGGCAGGTACTTTAAGCGCCTGCCGTTATATTCAACCTCAGTTATTGGGTCGTCTAAGCGCCCTTCCAGTACTGCATCTACAGCTGCAAGCATTTTTTCTGGATAATCTCGGAAGTCAACACTGGTATCAGATAAATCAGGAACCAATTTGACCTTGCCACTTGTTAATAACTTTCTTATATCACTTTTGACCGCAACACCTTGCCACGGCACTACTGCAGGCAAAACTCACTTTAAATCATCACAGGATATGGAGAATTGATAGGCGTTATCACTGGTTGCATCTGGTATATCCAGAAGCCTATCCGATTTAATACTAACCAGATAGCGTAGATTCCAGCCTGCTGAAGTCGGATACTCCGGCAAAATGACCGCCCAGCTGTGGCTGAAGCCGGAAGTTAATTCTTTAGGAAATTCATGCATAAAAAAAGCGCTCCTTTTTTTAATAGAAGCGCCGTTAACCCATAAGGTGGGAAGCAAAATTATAATATTAGATGAGGATTTATAAAAAGTCTCTTATACGTTTAATTTTAACGATTTCACCAGCTTCAGCAGATCCTGCAAAAATCCAACCTCCAGCCTGCAAGGAAGTGTTTTTTTCTTTTCCATTACAAACAGCTCCAAGTTGATCTTGTTTATTTTTTTTAACATGCCGAATGAAAACTTGGTTTCCTCTTTTTACTGGAGTATCTGGCATGACCTGTAATGCTCCATGCCGAATTATACCAATATTACCAGGTTTTTGTCCAACAAATCCCCAAAATATATCATCTTTACTTTTAGGTAATCTTACTTTGAAGGCCTGATTGCCTATAACTACTCCGAGTCCCAAGCACTGATCAATATTCTTTAATAAATATTCTTCTAAAAAGCCTTCAACAACGATTCCAATCAACCCCTTGTTACTCCAATACTCAAACTTCCTTCGGTTGCTAAATTGTAACATGTTTCTCTCTCTATTTGTTACAGTTTAAGCCCCCTTACAACAGCTTACTTACTGTATATAAAAAGATAACTAATTCAAGCTTAAAGATTAAAACCTTTCATCCAATCACTCTTGATTGGCGTCAAGATTGTCTCTGTTTTCTTTGGTGATGATTTTGAATATTGAGGCATTCTGCCTTCTTCTTCTGCCAACAGCTTTTAGCCAAATTGGCAATGGCAAAATCCTCAATTACCAGATACATCTTACTGGTATCAAAGTAGTCATGCACCCGACTGTTATGGACATAGTTTTCATACATGTGCCCTTCTTTTTTATTACTGGAATCAGGGCGCATCGCACTGAGTTCACGCACAAACTGTTGACTAAACTCCTGTTCTGCCAGCAAATACAAATAGAAGTTATCCCGGTTGTTTTGATTGTATATGTAATGCAGTACGTGAGCTTCATATTCCTTTTTGTTGGCAAAGATGAGTTTGGGATAGTTTTTGGACAAGCAGAACTTTTGACTGCCGCGACTGTCGCCTTTATAGGTGTACAACCGTCGATGTTTAGCTACAAAATTTCGTACTTCATAACCTCGATGTCCGCCTTCATCAATTATACCAAGTATTGGTCGGATACCCAGATATTCCTTATACAGCACATCTTCAAGAGTTTCAACTGGAACAAATTCGCCGCCTTCATGCTCTGCAGCCAGCTTGCGACGACTGTTGTGTTTATCTCTTTATTCAGCTGTAAGTTCCAGAAACTTACAAAACCCATACGCCAGCTGCCAGCGGTTGCAATTGATGTCCAAGGCTCGAATCTCCCATTTCCAGCCATAATCCTGAGTGTCAGCGGAGAGAAACACTGCTTCAATCGTATCTGACTCCGGAAGCTTTGTTGCACAATGGCTTCTGATGGCATCGATCTGTTTGTTGTTGGCCTTAAGCTTGCCCCACCTACAGTGACTCGAATACGACTTCGGATGATTCGGTGTAAGTTTCGATGATGAACTTTTCTATTACTTGGTTCCAATTATCATAATCCTTCTCATCTATATACTCTGAAATAAATTCCTTGACATCCTGAATTTGCTTCAAAAAAGAGGTATTTAAACAATCAAGAAATCTATTAAGTACCTCTATCCGATTTTCTAAAACTGTCTGTTCAAGCCTCTGGGCCTGCAGTTCTAAGAGCCTTATTTTCTTCGACATAAGTTTCTCTTTAGCATTCATTTCAGCATGCTCTGGCTGCTTGCCCTCTAAAGCAGTAATCTCCCATTTGGCATTACGGGCACCCGGCTTGGAAACATCTTCGGCGGTATAGACGATACCGTCTAAAATAAATCTGCCTCTTTGGCAGTGCTTCAACACATTCTTGTGACTGATATTATGTTTGTCACATACTTCTTGTACTCTCAAAGTGGGACCTCTAATTCTACAGTTGTTATTACAAAAAAATGACCATCTATATTAATGTGGGAGCGTTAACGTGCAGGAAATCATTTCAGCAAAATAATGGAAGATATCTGTAGATTTGTACCCCCTTTTGTACCCCCTTTGAGCTCAACTTGTACCTCTAGGGGTACAAATTTTGTACCCCTTTTGAGCTCAATTTGTACCCCGGGTACATTTTAAAACCAAGTAAATACATTAATTACCAATAACTTACAATTTGTACCCCTAAATAAAAAAGTGAAAAATTTGTCTAAACCGGGCGGGGGTCCCCCCACCTCTAAGCTTCTAAAGCCTCTCACAGTACCTTTTATGTTTATATACAAAAGCTTGTGCAAATTGTCTTTCATAGCTTCTGAATGTATAATTGTACTTATAACAGCATAAGGAGATCTTCAAGTGAATTTAGCAAATATCATTTCCGGAGTTATTGTTTTAGTTGTAGCAGCTCTTATAATATTTTTAGTTAAGCGTTTTTGGGAGTTCCATAAAAAAAAGAAAGAATTTGAAGAAATCGAAAGAAGAATCCCGATCATATTTGAAAAGCTAAAAGAGGCAAGTCAAAATAAATATTCATTTAATTTTGTAAGATATAAAGCTTGGTCAACAACAGCTGATGGGGTTAATACAATTAATTGGGAAGTAGGCAGAAAAAAATTTCACCCTGAAGAAGGAAGTAAACAAATTGATGAAGATATTCAAAAAGAATTTGATTATATTACCTCTCATGAATATGGAACAAAAACAAATGAAGAAGATGGTTATATTAAAATCACATTCACTCCTAAATTTATAGAGCTCTTTGAAAAGTTCTCTAACCCTAAATAAGGGCGCTTGCCGACCGAGTATTCCCAGTCCAAGATTTAGTGAAATCAATGACTTTTATATTTCGCTAAAAAGTCCGGCCATAGCTCTAACCGGGCAATTCCTTGTCATGGTTTATTATAAAGCTTTAATTTACTCTAGCCACAGCAATCACATTGTCGCCGTTATCCAAACGCAATGCAAGTGGAATTATCCCATGTCTAATACTAACGGCCCCAATTGTTGCTGCCAAAATCATTCTTCCATCAGCTAACCTCTGTCCCGGTACTGCTATAGGATCTATATTTACTTTCCCATTTCTTAAGGTAGCTAGGTAAACTCCTGTAATTCTTGAATTTTCTTGTAATACTCCCATAAAGGTAATATATCCAGTATTATCTTCTGTATAAAGAGTTGGGTTCCATATCTTTGCTAATCTCACACAAATTGAATTAATTACCTCATTTGAAGAAATAACCGGGATTGCAAATTCATTATTGCCTGAATTTGAGTATATAGCATAAACATTTTTACCATCTTTATCTATAGAGCAAGTTGAAAATGCTACTTTATTTGCAAAATAGGATACCCCTTCTGGTTTTATTCTGAAATTCTTCATTTTCTTAAAAAGTTCATTCCCATCTGGTGCAGTCTGAGAAAAAGAGCCAGAGTGCCTGTCAAATGTATAAACAGAAAGTATTCCATTCTCATCTTTAGCAATGGAAGCAAAATTAGCCTTATCAACAGAAATGTCTCTAAATTCACATATTTTTTCAGTTGCTTTTACAAGCATAACAGGTTTCTCAGCTTTAGGCAATTTATCAGGTATTTTATATGAAAATATATAACTTAGTTTATTTTCTGCTGTTGCCAAAAAAATTGCCTTTTGTCTTGCTGAAATGTAAGGAGCATTAAAACTTTTATAATAACTTTTATCTTTGATTGGCATAGTCTGACCTTGAATTGCAATAGGATAAACATGCCATTTATTCAGGCGCTTAATAGCATAAAAAACACCTCTTCTTGAGTCTATCAGTGTTGCACTAAAAGTTATAATTTTATCTTGTACAGAGGGGGAATCAAGTCCATTCTGATCTCTAAATTCTTCGGCAGAAAATGGCACATAATTGGGTTGGAGATATCGAAATCCTTTGTCAATATTTTCTATAACACAATCTGTATTAACAGCAATCTTTGGCTTTGAAAAAGTTCCATTTTCTTCAAGATAAGATATAAAGATAGCTTGTCTTCCTGTTTTGCAGTCGATTCCAACATAAACTAAGCTCTTACCATTTTCAGCAATTGAGGGAGAAACTAAGATTCTTTGGTTTTTAGAAATTATTTCATGAATATGAGCTAATATAGAAAAAGGTAATAAAAGAAAAGCTAGCAAAAATAATAATTTCTTCATGAAATCTCCGTTGAGCTTAAGAAAAGTTTTTTAGTTATGATTTTTCATTTGCATGATAGGCATTATAAAGTAAAAACGGAAGATTTCAATATTTAAAGTGCACTTGATTAAAAATTTTATAATTTCAATAATAATTATACAACATTTAAGTAACTATTAAATAAAACAACTTGTGTCATTGTTATAAATATATATATTAAGGCTTGATTGCTCGAAAAAATAGCCGACAGCTCTAACCACTTAAATTTTTCTTGGTTTAAAAATGCAATTGGAGAATGCGAAATGAGAAAATTGCTTATCATTATCTTTACATTACTTATTAAGTGTACCTTTTTAGTTGGCTATGAAATCAACGAGCTTTCCACTTTAAAGCAAATTTTTATCCCTCCTTCAATGTCTGAGGATGGCAAAAGTTTCGTATACACTGGAAGCTCTTATAATGATAAGTACTCAGCAATTTTTGTGTCACATAGGCTTGAAAACGATAAATTTTCTGTGCCAGAAGTTGCTATTACAACAGACCATTTAATTACCGGAATTAATGAAAAATTTCAATGCTTTTTCCCTCTCTGTGGAAAATATTCAGCAGCAGGTTTTAATGCTCCATCAATAAAAAATAATGTTATAACATTTTGTAGCCCATTAAAAAATTTCAAAGATGGAATCTTTTATGCAATAAAAAAAGCAAACAAGTGGGTAATTTATCCAATTGCTATCCAAGGTGATCACTTTCATAAGAAAACAGATATCTCATTTAAGTCTTTTAACTCCCCTTATCTAACTACTGAAAATAAAGCAATATTTCTTGCAACTTTGGATAATCAGATTGACGTTGTGTGTTCGGTAAAAATCGAAGAAAAAAGCAAAATACGCTTACTTCATAAGTCCAGTAGAAAATTATGTGATTTTTATAATATATCAGTACATCGGGGAACCTTTGCAACAAGAGCTCAGGCACATGATGGAAGAGATTATATTTACATATATGATCCCAAAAAATATAGCTTAGTTAGAATGAAATCTGGCAGTTTAAATTCATTATATAAGAAGCACAAAATTACAATTAAAGGACCTTCCTTATTTGCTGGTAAAATTGCTTTTTCTGCATATATAAAGGATAAATTAAATCAAAATGTATATGCTATTTATACAAATGCAGGAAATAATGATCTCGCAAAGACAATAGTTAAATCAAATAAATTAATTGAGCCATTAAACATTATATTTGATCGAGTGTGGAATCCAACATTGTTTGTAAAGAATGGCATAGTATACATTTCATTTGCTGGTTATTTAAAAGAAAGTAAATATTTTTCTGGCGTATACCTGGCAAAATTAGAAAATGGTAAAGTTACAATTGATGCTATCGCAGTTCCTGGACAAAAAATAGGCAAAAACAAAGTAATTAAGTCTGCAAAAATTGGTGCAGTAAGCTTAAGAGAAGGCATTATTCCTTTAGCCTTAAAATATAGAAATAATCGCTGTGCAATTGCATATGTTAAAATATACTAAGCTTAATATCATGCTTGTGATGCTTTTTATGAAAGAATAAAAGATTTCACATTAACAAGCATGATGCATAACATTTAAGTTATTCATAAGAAATCATATACCAATTTGCTGATCAATTTCTTAAAAATTAAATTGCTTTTTTATTCAAAACTATTTGGGTAATTACTGAAAAACTTTAATCAAGCTCCTCCTGATAATTCAAATTGACATTTATTTCTAAAGATATTATATGAAAATCCAATTATTAAAAATCCAACTCCTGCTATAAAACCAAATGATGATAGTATGCTCCATAAGATAATTTTATTATATGCAAAATTACGAAAAATTACAGCACCTAGCCATGGTCCTATAGTATAACCTAATCCGCGCACAAAGGATGACATTCCCATATATCTTCCAGTCATTTGAGGTGCTGCCATTATGCTTACACAAGTAAAAATAGCTGGAAGTACTATAATTTCACCAATGGACAACAGGACTATGAAGCAAATAAATTCATGAAATGCGCCACAAAATGCAGTAATAAAAAATGCAATAAAATAAAACATTGCCCCAATTCCTAAACGATAAAAGATTGTTAGTTTTAGCTGGTCTAAAAAGTGAGTAAGCGGCAACTGCAAAAGAACAACTACTAATCCGTTAATGGAATATATTATGCCAATTTGACCTTTAGTCACATTTCCATGATTAGTTGCATAGATGGAAAAAATAGAATACAGTTGCGACATTAAAATATATAAACTAAAGCTGAAACAAAGAAATATAAAAAAGCGATTATCTTTTATGAGCTTAAGCCAATTAACTTTTACGCTAGATGAGTTATTCATTGATGCTTTAGAACTAATCTCTGGGCACATTAACCCTACAAAAACTCCACCTAAAAAAAGTATAGAAGAGGTAAAGATTAGTGTACAGTCTAGCGATGTTTTTGTGAGAATTGTGCCCAGTAATGGGCCCAATACAAATCCCATATTAGTTCCAATTCTAATCCAGCTACATGCCTTTGGGCGATCATTTTCAGAAGTAAAATCCGTTAAATAAGTGTCAGATGCATTTTGAAATGACAATCCAAATACCGAAATAAACAATAAAACTAGAGCAAAAGCAAAAGACATTGCATGAAATTTAATCATAATTGCTAATAAAAGGAAAGCCCCTCCACGTAAAAATAACCCTAATTGAAGCACCATACGTCTCCCTGAATAGTCTACTAACCAACCTGATATTGGAGGACCGATTAGCACTCCAGCTCCCATTGAAGATAAAATTAGCCCAACGGTGTCCATACTAAAAGATCGTGAATTGTAAAAGTATATCGACAAAAAAGGAAGTACTATTGCAAAACCTAAAGAATTAAAAAAATTTGCGACAGAAAGAATAACCGACCTACGTAGTGTCAATGTGTTCATCCCCTAGTTTCCCCTGATAATAAATTCTGTTTGAATTTTATAATGTAAAAATCTAAATCAATACTGATTTTTTTTAAAAAAAGTTTTTAATTTTCTACATTTATAATAAATAGTTTTAAAAATGTATATTTAGAATGTTTTTAACATAAAAATGTTAGTATAATTACGTGTAATTGCTCTATTAATCAGTATTAAGGTATTAATTTTTTGATATTTACCTCCTATTCTTTTAAATGCTAAATCTAATGCATTACCTTGGTAAAAAATTGTAAAAATAGTAATCCGTAACGAATTATAATTTTATTCCTAACCTAATAAATTCAAGGTAGATTTCAATAATTAAGATATAATAATTATTATTATATTATAATAAGAGAGTAACGCCGGCAGCATTAATTTAGTTGTTCTTAAAAATACTGAAGAAATATGATTTTTTTAGGGCCGTTAACCAAAACCGGCCCTTTTTTGATGTTCTAAGCTCAAAGTTACTGGGTTAACGTTAACCTCAATGCGTTAAAAACTATTGACATAGTTGTTTTTAAGATAAACTAATTATTGATTTTCACTCTTTCCACTATCCTGGTATAACCGGGGTTTTGAAATCATTGAAGACTCTTGGAAACTGAAACACAGTTACTTTCCATTAAGTGATGGTGAACTCCTCCATTATATTTGAAAATAGACCATATAAAGTTATAGTTCTTTATTCTACAGGAAACACATTTAAAACAAAAGGGTTATATGAGAGCTTTATTTCTGATCGTGCTTTTATTCGCAACTGCCAACATCTTTGGAAAAGAAATAAATATATCTTATGCAAAGTCTCCTTTTAATCTTCAATTAATAGTTATGAAAAAGAAAGGATTACTAGAAAAAGAATTTTCAAAAGATAAAATAAAAATAAACTTTCACGAAATTACCTCCGGGTTGAAACAAGCCAAGGCACTAGAGACAGGTCAAATTGATATATGCGGAGTTATAAACACAACAAGCATAATTATAGCAACTGCCCAAAATATCAGGATACAGATGATAAGGGCTGTTTCCAAACCTGTAGATATTTTTTCGGTAATGACTGCAAAAAAAGAAATCAACTCAATCAAAGATTTAAAAGGCAAAACTGTTGCCGGGCCTCCTGGAACTGTATTGCATCAAATATTACTCAAAGCATTATCTAAAAATGGCATGGATGCCAGGGATGTAAAATTAATACCAATGTCAATATCTCAAGCATCAGATGCTATGCTTAATGGGAAGGTTGACGCCGCATTATTAGCTGCAAGTAAAATGTTGAAAGCTGAAAAAAAAGGAGCAAAAATCTTAACAACAGCAAAGGGACTAATTATTCCTAAATTAGTTGTTGGTGTAAAAGAGGATTTCCTTAAAAAACACCCAGATTGGGTACGTAGATACATAAAAGTCCAAAATCAGGCTATGGATTTTATAAATAATAACAAATCTGAAGCATTGCAGTTAGGTGCTGAGGAACATGGGATCTCTTATGAAGAAGCTGAACAATTATACAAAATGTCTCATTTGGCAAACACCTTAAGCAATGATGATATTGATAGTTTAAAAGAAGACATTGATTTTTTATTAAAAAATAGATTGATTCCTGAAAAAGTAAGCATCATTCCATGGAATGCTGAAGCTAATTTATATCTTGTAGACTTAATAAAAACACAAATTAGTATATGTGCAGTAACTCTTAAGTAACTATTAATGAAATTAGATTAGAGAATCATTAAAACAAATCTTTAATTTTTCTATGTAACTAATAATCCAGGTATTTATGATATCCCGGCCATTATATTGACCGGGCTTTTAAATTTTATCGTCTTCCCATAATTTCAATCAAAGATTCGACTCAAGGATATTTTGTAACATTACTCCACCACCTCCCACTCCCTAAAAGCAACATCATTTCATACTGCAGTTTATTATGCTAATGATGAACATATAAGCTAGCGCTCCCAACTGCTGCCATCTGACACTGTCTGACGTTTCTTATTAAAAAAAGAAGGCCCTCCAACTTGGGGATTTAGGAGGGCCTCAGCAAAAGGAGGAGAGAGAGGAAACATTCTTCAAATTTAAACATTGTTAAACCTGTGATGTTCACTTGCTGTCATATTCGTCTCTTTTTTTAATTATAATCATTTCCACGTGAGTTGAACCGATAACCATCGTTTTCTGTATTAAGTAGTTGAAAAATAATTACCAGAAAAGTTATGGTAACATATACTTGTATTGTTAGCTATTAGCACTTAAAGTATTATTCAGGTTTTCAAAGGGGGTATGAATAATATTTAGAAGAATTCTATATTATTCCTTACAGTATTTAGCTTGCAGAAATCAATGAAATTTTAAAATAGTATTTCATTATATTTTAATTTTTTGCTAAAAAGGTGTGATTATAGCCGGCAAAATTATTAATAATTCTATTTTCTAAACTTTTTATTTCAGCATGCGCAACCTGAAGGCAATAACGCTCAGATAGTAGCATTGAAAGAGGAACAGTAAAATACATTACTGAAGAAAAACACCAATTGAATTCATACAATATTGTTCTTCAGTAAATTATGGATCGCTTTATGATTTACTATGAAAACTGAAACGAAGTACATTTAAATTAAGACAATAATTATTCATTAATGGCTTTTATAAAGATGATTACACAAATTTATGAGACAATAGTGAATTATCTCATAACAGAATTTTCTTGAAAGCCGTAAAAACAATCTTACCCAAACAAACAGGATTTATATATTATGAACAAAAAATTTATAGTCATATTGGTGACTTTGTTATTTTTATTACAGACTTCTGCTTATTCAGAAGTGAGGAGATTTCAATCTATTTCAGATAACAGTGCCTTAATTTGTAATTGCAATGGAATAAAAACATCCCATAACGCTCTGCAGTTCTCAGTAGCCCCATTTTGGATGATTGAGTGGGTACCTAATGATCGTCTCTGCTTTTTTAGCGAGTTTCCAGCCGTAGGAGTAATCTTCGGCAAGTTAGCAGAACTTGACTTCAGACAAAGACTTGTTGTTATAAATCTCAATGAACATGCACTTGAATACTTATCAGGTCATATGCGTCGCTGTATTATACCTGGAATTACTACCTTTGATAACATGGGGATTACGTTTGCTAATAGTCAAGTGGATATGAAAATATGTGCTGTTATAAACGGAATGCACCATTCTAAAAGAAAATATGATGATGAACTGACCTTATTTTTTCAAGGTCCTGTTTCTAAATTTTTTCCTAAAAGCTGCAATCACGCAAGTAAGAATATTCATGTAGGATTGTTTTCTGGAAGAGGTGTCGGGGCTGCCGAAAAAGATACTATTCCAATGGAAAGAATTGACGAGATAAATGTATCGTGGGATGAATTTGAAGCCTTAGAAAAAAGTAGGGTTGCCTTTGGTGATGATACAACTAAGCTAAAACCCACATCCGAAGCTTCAAGTTTTTGGACTGTCGCAATAATTAAAAGAAACAATGACCAACCCAAAGAGATCAAAATCGAAGAAAAAAAAGAAATTGATGAAACTTCTATGTCCAAAGTAAAGCTCTGTAATAATAAGCCAAAAATTGACTTGGAAAACACTAGAGTTATTTTCACCTATCATCTTGTATTAAACTCGAATAGACTTACAGATGAATTTATCAAAGTTCTCTCTAAATATCGAAAACACTATAATGAGGGTGAATTTATTCAAATCTTTAAAGAATTAAAGAATATTACAAGAAAGTGTGATGAAGTAAGCAGTGGTATAATTCTAGAGTGGCTTCTTAATGTTGATAGAATGACTCAAACAGCAGCAAAAGGCAGTTCCCCTTTGACGCCTGAAAACATCTACGATAAAAATAAAAACTGCAGTCACGTCAACCCTGACTATCAAAATGATATTGAATAAAAAAATGAAAAATCAATTTGATGCTGCCTTTTAAGCATAAGAAACATTTACATAAAAAGCCAAAACAGTACATCTACAATTTGAATACTTAAAACTTAAAAAAGAAATTTAAAAAATGAAAAAATTTATATTTGTAATATTCATAGCACTATTAGGCTTATTAAATATTCGGGTTCTTGGTCAAGTCCAATTACACCCTGCATGGGATAATTCTTCATACGATTCAAATACTCAAGATTTGGTAAGAGCAGATTACTGGACTTTACTTCCTCAATGGAAATTTGAATACCCATTTACTAATATGCGATTAAGGCTCTTCTGGGAAGTCCCTGCAATTGGAGTGAGAAAATCAACTAACTTTGAATTCCGACAGAAGCTCTTCATTTTAAATATGAATGAACATGCATTTGAGCTGATGTCAGGAGTAATGCGTCGTTGCTTTGTAAGAAATAACATCTCAAAACTTGAAAATATGGCAGCATATTTTGCTATGCAGAAATCTCATGCCCATAAGTTCAAGATTTGTGCAGTTATAACTGGAAAAGGCTGTAAAAATGATGAATGTATGATCGGAAAGAAATTTGACTTTTCTTATCATGGGTTTTTGTCAAAGTTCCAAGAGTTAAATTCAACAAATTTCAGATCACCAGTAAGTGTTGGCCTGTTTGAACCAATGGGACTGAAAAGTACACAAAAAATAAAACCTGAAAGGAGTTTGACTGATACTCTCATTAACGATGAGGCTCGGACAGACTTTCCTGTCGCACGGTTTTTAGACAAGGTGGTTCAACTCGGCAGTAATAATAAATATCCACCCAGGCTGAAATACCAAGGTAATAGAATGCAAGTTTTTACAACTTCAGAAGCTTCAAGCTGCTGGACTTGGGCTGTTGTCTTCGATAAAAGTACTCACGAGTTTGTTCACCTTATTACTTACCATTTGTTGCTAAATTCAAGAAACCTTTCTGATGCGGTCCAACACGCTATTAATAATAACAAAGACTTCTGTACCAAGTTATCAGCCATAGAACAGGTGGCTACAGTTTTAAAGCTTGATGAATACAGTAAAGGAGTAATTATAAAGTGGGTTAGTGATATTGGACACATAAGTAAATTTGAAGCAGCCAATGACAGCGATATACTAAGCATGTATTCCAGTGATGATGAATATGATCAAAACGATGGTCCTATAGTCATTCAGAATTTTGATCCCAATGCTGATGATAATATCCCTAATAGTCTATAATTACCAATAAGATGACCATGCTTGAAATGAAAGTGGAAGTTTTTATTATATCATGGTCATATAAACCCTGAAGCTAGGTCAAAGCTTTAATATTTAACTTATGAAAAGTTATAAATGAAATTAAGTTTATTTATGTATACATAGTAAACAAGCAATAAAGTTTATATAAAAATATAAACTTTATTGCTACTTTAAAAATGACCTCAGTATGGCTTCTTATTGCATTCCATATAATAATCTAGAGAAAAATCAGCTAATAGATCATTTTTTTCTTTTGAAAAAATAGATTGAACTCCATGATCTACATAAACAGTAGTGACTTTTGAACTTTCAAATCCCATGTCAGTAAGCTTATTTTTGATGAGATTTTGGATTAGTAATTCTCTTTGAGTAACAGTATAGCTTTTTAGGATAAAGTCAGAGTCATCCCACCACAAGCCATATTTCTGATCTAATAATATAATAAATGGAATTTTATTTTTAGCATTTTTATTAAATGCCTGATAGTAATTGCAAATTTTATCTGTCAGGCTATTACGAACAACCTTTGTCTGGATAAAACGCCAGGCCATACAATTCTGCATGTTGTACCTTTCTGTTGTTTTAAGCTCTTCTACAGTAGGTATCTTAACTTCCTCTTCTGAGTCTCCATAGTACTGCTCATAAGCAGCCCTTATTAAACCATAATGTTCCTCAACTAACTTATCGTATTCTGTATGGTGATCGCCCAAATGAGTAATTGCAGTTGAAGCACCAAAACAAAATGCATGAGGGCAACGCGCTTCAAGAAAATTAACCAGATTATCTCGCACACTGGCATAATGTGCATTATTAATGTCAAAAAAAGTTCTGTTGGGATGATATTTATCAAAAGTTAACACAGGAAAACCAAACTCAGTTACTAATCGAGATAAATCTTGAGAAAAACCTTCACATTGATTGCAAATAGTTTTATGTACTGCCTGAAATACCTTTTTATAAAGTTCAGGATTAGACCAGTCAGGACTGCCATCGTATGCATCCAATCCCAAAACAAATTTTTCATTATTGAAAAGCTTAATATAAGAAAGAAGTAAATCATCAGCAGCATGTTGGTAACTAAGCAGTATTACTAGATCGGAGCTTTCAACTATTTTGTGCAATTTTAGGGCCAATTGAATATTCATTGGTACTTTGAGGGCATAGGGGCTAATGTTTTCATTGTCATAAGCCAAATTTAGTTTATATAATCCACAAGAAGCACAGATGCGGTTTCTCTCAATCTCAGGCAAATCACCATCAAATTCACACTCTGATACTGTCAAGCTTGAAAGGTTTCCTTCTCTAATATCAGGCCGTACTTTGTCATATGGCAGAGTATTTCCAACAGATTGGCGCATTTTTTCAGCTTGCATCTGGCTTTCAGCTTGTTTCAACAGGTCATAAGTTTTTGCATCTTTATACAAAACTTTTCTTGCTGGAATATTAAAGAGTTCAAAAAGTGCACCTATGTTCAAAAGTTCATTATCATTGATAAGCTTTGAATGTTTTGAGGTTATATATCCCTCTATTTCATTCAGATACTTTTTTCTAAGTTCAAACTCTACCCGATCAGTAGGGAATGTTTCACATTCTTTTTCACATATTGAACATCTTGCTGCTCTTGAAATAAGGGGCAATATAAAAACTACGACAAAGAGAAAAGCTATTGACAGTGACCTCTTCATTACAAATCCTCTCAACTTGTTGATTGTTAAAGCTCCCCCCTAAAACAATCTCAGCAGTATTGTAAGGTATCTTTTAAATAGTTAATTACAAAAAATATAATACAAATATAAAAACTACAATAAATAGGCTTTTTTTATTCTTATGCTTCAATTTTTAATCAAAGATATGATCAATTCAACATAAGCCAATGATGTCAAAATATGTAGAATATTTTTATGAATTATTAATTATGTCATGTCGTATTTAGAACATTTATCTTTTATCAATCTAAAAATTATTTGAAGATGTGAAAATTTTCGATTTTTTCAGGGCCGTCTTCGATCTTAGTTGGCCATAAAGTCAGTGGGAGACTTAGAAGAGAGGAGAAGATGAATGATCCCGAAGCCTGTAGTTATCAATAATACTAATATCATTTTTAATAATATATTTAACTATTATTAAAAGATCAGACAATAGAGCCCTAATACAAGCTCATTTTACAGTCAAATAATACTAAAATATTATATTGAAACCGAAGTTTTATCCTCTAGGTATTGTTCAACGCCTGCAATTAAGTCCTGATTGTCTGCTAATTGCTCAGCAATTTTCTGAATTCTTTGTTTTGTCTTATCAAATTCCAGCCCATTATCACCAAGTTTCAGCTTTCCAACTTTCAGCATCTCAGCCACAGCGTTGCTGACAGCTTCTCGTTTAGGATCGACGCTTAAACGGGCATAGGTAGGTGTTACCCCTGTTGACTTTTGACCAAGTACACCAGCTATCATGTGCAAAGATACATTCTGATTCGCCATCCAGCTTGCTAAAGTACGGCGTAAATCATGGATACGCAGGTCTTCGATGCCAGCACGTTTGAGTAAGTTATGCCATGGCTTAGCTGGATTTCGATAATGACCATTCTGGCTATCTCTTGAATGAAAGACCCAGTTTGTTTCTACTCCAATTGATTCTTGAGCTTGTTTACGACGCTTAAAAATATTCAGAACCGCATCATCCAAGACTGTTACGTCATCGTCGTCATTTTTAGTCTTTTTACCCGGAATTGTCCATAGACTTTTATTAAAGTCTATTTCTGACCACTCAGCAGCTAAAACATTACTTTTCCGCTTTGAAGTGAATAGAGCAATTAATACAAAATCTTTAAAGTCTTGACTAGCTGATTTCATAAGCTCAGTGAAGAAACGTTCAACTTCATCTTCTTTTATGAAGCGAGAACGGCTGCGCTCTTTGAATAATTCAATCATTGCTGCAGGATTTTGAAGAATTCCAAAGTCATGTTTTATTAAAAGATTTATAGAAGCCCCAATAGATTGTAAAAGTCGATTTGCTGTATGGGCACCGATTTCATCACGGATTTTAAGGTGTAATCTTCTAATTTCGGAACGATCAATATCGGTGACTTTTTTCTTTTTTAATTTTAGTGGAACATATTTTTCAAAGCGAGAACGGCATTCTTTTATATCCTTATGCCAACCCTTAGTTTTTTTGCGATGTTGTAGCCAATAATTATTCGTTTCTTCAAGTGTAATATCTTGCTTTTCTTTTTGTTTGGTGTCTATGCCACACATCACGTCATTACTTATTCCAATACAACGATGCTGAGCTGCCTTAATTGACACTTCTCCATAGGAGGCAATTTTGATATATTTAGGACGACCGTTAATATTTCGTATATAATAATAGGTGCGAGAGTTTTTTGGTGTTATTATTAAGTGCAGATATTTATTATCTATATCCTGATACTTTGTTTTCTTTTCCGGAACGGGTAATTTCTCAATATTAGTTTTTGTGAACTTGATTTTTTGCATAATAAATCCTATATATATCCTATAAGACAGTGCTGTTATTAGCTATCTCCTGCTATTGTTTGACGTTGTCTTTATTCTATTTATAAGCTCAAATATAGTATATAGGAATAATTTAAAATGTCAAGATTACATGGTAAAGAGCCATATGTAATCGCTATGCTGCATGGCGGTCCGGGAGCAAGCGGTGAAATGTACCCGGTATCGGTTGAATTGTCTGATCAGTTTGGCATAATCGAGCCGCTGCAAGGTGCTGTTTCACTGCATGAACAGGTAGAAGAGCTCAAGGAACAGCTGCAGTCTGTCACCGCAGCGCCGGTTTGTATCAGTGGCTTTTCCTGGGGAGCCTGGTTGGCAATATTGTTTGCTGCAGAATATCCTGATCTGGTGAAAAAGCTCATTTTGATAGGATGTGGCGCGCTGGAAGCAGAGTATGCATCTGAAGTTGATCTGGAGCGAATGCGGCGCTTGTCTGAAAGTGACAAAAGCGAGCTGGAACTTTTGCGGAAGCAGCTTAAGACCTGTTCCCTGGAGGAAAAGAAAAGGCTCTTTGCCCGGTTCGGTAAACTTTATTCAAAAACGGATTCATACCATGTAATGGAAATAGATAATCCCAAAATTGACCTGCATCCGGAAATATTCGAGTCTGTCTGGCCTGAAGGTGCGGCGTTTCGGTTATCCGGCCAGCTGCTGACTGCAGTGAGAAAAGTTAACTGTCCGGTGACGATCATTCATGGAGCCAATGACCCACACCCCGGATATCGGGTGAGACAGTCATTTGAGTCTGTCAGGAAGAAAGTAAAGTTTTATGAGTTAAAACGCTGCGGGCATAAGCCCTGGGTTGAAAAGTATGCAAGAGAAGAATTCTTCAAAATCATCAGAAGCGAACTGGGTTAAAATTCTTTACTGGTAAAGCAGCCTGATTTTATCAGAATGTTCAGGAAACTTGACACACATTTCTATCGGGGTTGCTGCAGTAAAGTCATCATAACAGAAAGCCGGAAAGACTGCAGCTGCAAAAAGGCCCCAGCTGAAAGGTGAGCTGTTAATGGTGACCGCAGCCTGCCAGGAGCCTGCCGGGATGACGCTCTGCAGCACTTGCCCTTCCTTTAATTCCGGGCCAATTATTCGCTGGATAATTTTTCTTTCTGGAGTAATAATCAGCTGTTTGGCCGGACACCCAAGGTGATAATACCATATTTCGTCGGAAGTAACCATGTGCCAGTGTGAGATATCATCGCCGCGCAGCATGTAATATATGGATGTCCCGCAGCTTCTGTTATCTTTGCTGCTTGCTACCTGAGAACGATATAATTCATTGAAGTACCCTCCTTCAAACTCCAGCGGTTTGAGATTGAGAAGGTCAATTACTTCCTCTGACTTAAGCTTGCTGCTTTCCATAATGATCCTATGATATTTTAAGTTTGAATACCGGAGCTGATAATGACTGGCACAAAGGGGCAACCATATCACGGCAGTCTTTTTCACATTCGGGCCAGGATGCCTGCAGACATGATGTGGCAAAATTTGACATATCTGGAATATTCAGAAATACTGGCAGTTCAATGTTGCCGGAAGATTCGATGGTCATTTCCTGGGCAGTAGTAATGCAGTTGCTGATTGCCTTGCTGGCTGAAAATAGATAGGGAATTAAAATCATTTCAGTCAGAGGCCCTTCAAGGCCATGAAAATTGACGAATTCATTGATCATAAAGAATATCCTGATTGACGGAAACATACTGCTGACGCCGGTCAGCCGCAGTACTTTTGCATCTATCAGGTTTCTGGATGCCGCGTTGAGACGTTTGTATAAATCTTCCATCTTGACCAGCCAGTGCTTGGACTCTTCCCAGGTTTCCATTGGCAGCGGTTCAATTGCGTTGCCCGGCAACTCTTCTGTTTCATAATACTTAGCCAGCTCCACAAAAAGAGTGGGAGGAGCATTTTTAATGTTGAGTTTGCTGCTGGCTTCTATTACTTTTCCGGTCAGGAAGTCAAGGCTGCTGCCTTCCAGTCCGAGGTGTTTTTTAATCAGTTTGCTGATGGTTTCGCTTTCAGAGTTGAATGTCACCCTTGAACAGGAATTGCCGCGGGTATAAACGTTGGCGGCTTCGGGAAATCCGGTATCCTCAAGAATACGTACTACTGTGGAGTTGACTTCGGACAAAGCAAAAACTTTCTCGTCACGCTTGCTTTGTTCGAGGGCAAATTCAACCGCCAGGGCAATGTCTTCAGCAAGGTAAATCTCCTGAATCCCTGCAGCCAGAAAGCAGCGTATTATTTTTGCCTGAAGGCGTTCCGGGTCAAAGTTCGACATTACCCCGTTAGCGTCAATCAGCATTAACGAGCTTTCTGCAAGTTTAATCATTCCTCAGCTCCTTTTCCTGCCATTACTTGAGGCCGCGTATTTCTTCAATAAATTCCTCAACGTCCTTGAATTTCCGGTAAACCGATGCAAACCTGACATAAGCCACCTGGTCCAGCTGCTTCAGTGCTTCCATAACATGGATCCCGACTTCAGTACTGGAAACCTCCTTATCAAATTCCTGCTGCAGTTTCAGGTAAATGTCTTCAACAGCCTGATCAATCTTTTCAGGATCAACCGGCCGTTTGTAGCAGGCATTTACTATTCCCGAGCGGAGTTTTTCTTTTTCGAAATCTTCCCGTATGTTATTTTTTTTAATAACTTTCAGTTCAGAGTGGATGATTCCTTCATAAGTCGTAAAGCGGTGAGAACATTTTAAGCATTCTCTTCTTCTGCGGACTCCGGCTCCTTCCTTTACTGAACGGGAGTCTACCACTTTATCATCCGGGCAATTGCATTCAGGGCAGCGCATCAGTTCCTCTAATTATTAAGCATTTCATGTAAAATCTGTAACCGTTAATATAAATCTCCAAGGTAAAACTTAAAGTAATATTATGATAATATGGCTACTTTTCAAGCAGTCGTTCAATTCCGTAATAGTTATCAAAAGTGAAACCCATAAAAGCCTTGTACTGTTTAAAGCTCTTTTGCAGGGAGCCGGTCTTTCGCAGCAGGGTGGTCCAGTCAGAGTCCACAAACGATTTCAAGGTCAGTGGCGACTGGTACGGAATAAATACTGTACGTAAGGCGATACTGACCCGGCCGGCAGTTTTTACCGGTTTAAGTGAGGCCGCGGCGTAACTCCTGGTTTTAGAGAGACTGCTGCCTACAAAGATTTCTATGATGACATCATCACAGAATTGCAGAAAGTCTGAAGTTTTGCCAAAAGATAACTGTCCGGCTTTTACCTTGCGTTCCAGAAAGTCAGGCACGACAACCACCATGCGCATGTTATGCAGACGTTTTTTTAATTCCCAGAGATTCAGGATGCCGGTTTGAACGAGTTTGTCGTTGTCATTTCCCTTGCCGTAGCCCTGATCAGTCCATTCATAAAGCGCTCCGGTTGGATAAGAGGTCTGTCTTTTATTTACATAGTCAGGCGAGAAAATTACCGTGATCCCGTCAATCTTGGTGCTAGGATCAAAATTATCAGTGTTGAATTTTCCGATTGCGTCCAGCAGTTTTTTCATTGGATGTCTGTTATCGTACAGCCAGTATTTTGGTGTTTTGTCCCAGTCCTTTGACTTATAGGTGTAAAAACGTTTATCAGAGACTAGAATATTCGGAGTAATTCCGTTATTTTTCATGGCGGCAAGCAAGGTTTTAAGCTCTTTTGTCTTCTGCTTTGAGTCAACAATATCCAGATCAAACCTGATATGGACGTATTTGATTCCAAGTAAAACCAGACGCTGGGCCAGGGTATAAGGTATTTTACGATAGCTGTCTATTGTGGAAGAGTCGATAATCATGGAGTTTGCATAGTTTGGCGCAAGCATTTTCTGGAATTTATCAGCTCGTTCGCGTATTTTCTGGGTAACTTCAGGCAGATTTGTCTGCGGAGGTTCAGGCGGAGTTGAACCGCACGACGCTAGCAGAAGGGTAATAGATGAAACAGCAACGAGATTAAAAGCAATTTTTATAACCCGCATAAAAGGATGACTCCAAACTTGTTCAATAAAACATAAAAAATCGTAAAATAACGCAATTTAAAAGCCTTGAACCCAGTCTGTTAAAAATGAACATAATTAAAGTTACATTCTCTTTTTGGACATTGGCTCCGGTTCCATACAGGCTTGAAATTGCTTAAATATAGCACTTAACACTAAAAAAAGTAGAACTGACTGGTGATTTTTCTGGTAACTTCTTAAAAAGAGTATAAATTATTCCGAAAAATTAGTAGAAACCTTATTCCGGGAGTAAAAATGGAACTGCATGATATAAGAGCGGAAATTGACAGGATTGACCGCAAGATCGTTGAGCTGATTAATGAGCGCTATAAGTTCGTTAAGAAAGTCGGTAATTACAAGAATGACAAAGGCGCTCCTATTTATGTGCCTGAGCGGGAAAAAGCCCTTCTGTCCAAACTTTGTGAAATAAATCCCGGACCAATGCAGTCGGAAACGCTGCGGGCGGTATACCGCGAAATCATGTCCGGAGCGCTGCAGCTGGAAAAACCGCTGAAAGTAACATTCCTCGGTCCGGCAGGTTCTTTTACTCACCAGGCGGCAATCAGCCGTTTTGGTCAAAGCGTTGAGTTGACTGAAGCCAGCAGCATTGCAGGAGTTTTCAAAGACATAGAAACCGGCAGAGCTGATTACGGCTGTGTACCAGTTGAAAATTCGACTGAGGGAGCTGTAAACTATACTCTTGACACGCTGATGATGACCAATGTCAATATATGTTCTGAGCTGAACCTGCGTATTCATCACAACCTGATGAGCCGTGAACCTTTTGAGAATATCGAGCGTGTTTACAGTCATTCTCAGGTCTTCGGTCAGTGCCGTGAATATATCCAGGAGCACCTGGCGCATCTGGAGCTGATTGAAACAGTAAGCACTGCAAGAGCGGCAAAAAACGCTACTTTGGAGCCCGGGGCGGCTGCTCTGGCTGGAAAAGCCGCTGCTGATCTTTTTGGACTGCATATTCTGGCTGAAAATATTGAAGACTTCAGTTCAAATACTACTCGTTTCCTGATTCTTGGAAAGCAGCAGACAGAGCCGACCGGCGATGACAAAACGTCTGTCTGTTTTGCCATTAAGGATAAAATTGGTGCGCTTTATGACTGCATTAAGCCGTTCAAAGACGCTAAGCTCACAATGACTATGATTGAAAGTCGTCCCACTAAAAATGCCAACTGGGAATATTGCTTTTTTATTGATTTGCTTGGTCATCGTAATGATCCCGAAGTGCTCAAAGCTTTTGAGAACATTGAACAGCAATGTTCTTTTTTCAAGGTTCTGGGCAGCTATCCGAGAAATACCGGTTAAACACATTTTCTTTTTTGACTTCAGAACCTGTCAGGGCTGCAGCCCTGACAGGTTTTTTAAATATTAAAATTTAATTTGCAGTATCAGTTATTCTGATTAATTTTCTCCTCCTTCTTGATAATATGCTTTATATATATTATTGTAGTGTATTATCTTTTGCTTTGATTTGATATATTTTTATTTTCTGCATGGCTTAATACAGAGTTTTATTTTTTAAAGTTTATGTTTTATGTATTCAGGAGGTTGCCGGGTGAGTCAGAAAAATATTACCTCAAGGCACTTTTCCCGTACTGAAATCCTGCTTTTAAGTTCAGTACTTTTAGTTGTTTCCTCTCTCTGTCTGATTATTTTTCATATACTTGATATCCGCATCGGGTTAAATAAGTGGCTGCAGCAACACCTGGCTTTGAACCAGGTTATTTTGACTTTTTAAATTCTTCATATATACTATATTTGAGCTCATAATGATAATAACTACAACATCAGACGATAGCAGTAGATAGCTATTTACAGCACTGTATTATAGGATATATATAGGATTTATTATGCAAAAGATCAAGTTTACAAAAACCAATATTGAGAAATTACCCGTTCCGGAAAAGAAAACAAAGTATCAGGATAGAGATAATAAATATCTGCACTTAATAATAACACCAAAAAACTCTCGCACCTATTATTATATACGCTGTATTAATGGACGTCCTAAATACATAAAAATTGCCTCATATGCAGAAGTGTCAATTAAAGCAGCCCAGCAACGTTGTATCGAAATAAGTAACGACATAATGAGAGGCATTGATACCAAGCAAAAAGAAAAGCAAGACATATCACTTGAAGAGGCATTTGGGTATTGGCTTAAGCATCGTGAAAAAGTTAGAGGCTATCATAGAGATATTAAAGATTGTCGTAATCGTTTTATTTCCTACGTGCCACTAAGGCTAAAAAATAAACGAGTAATTGACATCGTGCGTAGTGAAGTTAGAAAGCTTCATTCTCGCGTTTGTGATGAAATTGGCATTCACACAGCTAATCGTCTTTTGCAAAGCATTCGAGCAGCAATAAATCTTCTTATAAAGCATGATTATGGAATTCCACAAAATCCTGCCGCAATGATTGATCTTTTTAAAGAGCGTAGTCGTTCTCGCTTCATAAAAGAAGATGAAGTTGAGCGTTTCTTTACTGAGCTTATGAAATCAGCTAGTCAAGACTTTAAAGATTTTGTATTGATTGCTCTTTTTACTTCAAAACGAAAAAGCAATGTTCTAGCAGCAGAGTGGTCTGAGATTGACTTTCGTAAGCGTCTTTGGACAATTCCAGGCGAAAAAACGAAAAATGATGATGATGATGTGACCGTTTTAGATGAGGCAGTACTTGATATTTTAAAGCGACGTAAAAAAGAGCAGCAGGGCAAGGGGATAGAAACAAATTGGATTTTCTATTCTGACCACAATAGGAGTGGGCATTATACAAATCCTAGCGATACATGGCGCAACCTTTTAAAGCGTGCCGGCATTGAAGACCTGCGTATCCACGACTTAAGGCGTACTTTAGCAAGCTGGATGGCGAACCAGAATGTATCTTTGCACATGATAGCTTGTGTACTTGGTCAGAAGTCGACAGGGGTAACACCTACCTATGCCCGTTTAAGCGTCGATCCTAAACGGGAAGCTGTCAGCAACGCTGTGGCTGAGATGCTGAAAGTTGGAAAGCTGAAACTTGGTGATAATGGGCTGGAATTTGATAGAGTGCGCAAGAGAGTACAAGAAATTGCTGAAAAGTTGATAGAAAATCCAGACTTAATTGATGCTGTTGAGAATGCTGTGGAACTTTATGCCACACATGCAAATTGATATTTTCATCGCAAAACCTTATAATTATATAGAGAGGTAAAAGTTTGTGCCTCTTAGTTCTCCTTGACTGCCTTTGAATAGGGCCTGACCCAATCAGGGCCGCAGATAAGCGGAAGAAGTAAGTTTTAGATCATCAACGCAAGTTGCTAAAGGACCAATTTGTTGAAAATGGTCCAAGAGACCGCCAAAAGGAAGAATATGCCCGGTACGCGGGACACGACGAGAAGTTGGTTTAATTGTGCTGATTCCACAGCAATGGGATGGATACCTTAGGCTGCCTCCATAATCACTATCAATATCAAAAGGAGAACCCCCACATGCAACAATTGCTGCTCCTCCTCCGCTGCTGCCGCCAGGAGAAAGTGAGGGGCTATATGGATTGTTGGTTTGACCGTAAATTAAGTTATTTGTTTCATAAGAAAGTGTAAGCTCTGAGGTATTAGTTTTCCCCATCAGTATTGCCCCATTTGCACGTAGACAGGCAACTACTGTAGCATCTTTGGAGGGAGTAAAGTTTGCTCTTCCTTTCGTCCCTCCTGTGGAAATCATATCCTTAGTATCAAATGAATCTTTCACAGTCATTGGAATTCCATGAAGAGGACCACTAATTTTTCCTTCTGCTAATTTCTTATCAGCATGATCTGCCTGTTCTCGAGCCTCATCAGCAGAAATGTGTACTACAGCATTGAGTTTTGGATTGACTTCCTCAATCCTATCAAGATATACATTCACTAGTTCCTTTGAGGAGACTTTCTTGCTCAGAATTGCCTTACATAGTTCTGATATTGGTGCATATCAAATATTCATAACTTTTATCTTTAATTTTGAATATGTGATTAGTAAGTATTGCTTTAATAACTCAAATGCTCAATAAATTTATTCTGAAAATTTGAGAATGCAACCATTAGAAGAAAATGGAATGTCCAAAGGTATCAAAGTTAAATTGAGAGGGAAACTCGATTTTGACTTGTACTGCTATGTTGCTTTTAGGTAGTGAGAGGTAGGGATTAAATCCACTTTATCCCCTTTTAAGCTTGTCATAGAAACTTTAAGTTTTTAATTAGTTGCTTTGTTGATTGATTGAAATCTTTTAGTTACAGATTACTTTAGCGTTAATACATTTCATCAGCACACAAGTCTTCGAAATGGGACATAAGCTAAGCATACATCATTATAAAATATTTCATGGACATTTTAATATATGGGAAAACTATTGTGTGAGTTTATTTAAATTAAAAACTTATAATAAAGGATTGGGCAATGACAAGTTTATTACATAGCTTATTAATTTTACCCGTTCCAGATTTGATAAAAACATCGGAATTTTATGAAAACAACTTGGGATTTAGGCCTGTTAGATATTTGAATAGCAAACAGCCTCATATATGTTTGTATAGGGATTTTGTTGAGATAATACTTTTACAGTCTAAATTAAAAGAAATTAAACCTAATAGAATCTTACATGGCTATGGCTATGATGGATATTTTACCGGAAGGGATATAAAAACTATCTACACCAAAATGGTATATAAAAAGATTGAAATAATAAAGCCTCTCGAAGTTACAGACTACGGTAACCTTGAATTTGTCTTCGAGGATGTTGATGGCAGATGGATAGCTATAGGATGCAAGCAAAATTAAAATTGGCCTTTATAAGAAACTAAACAAGTGTCCATACAAAAAGTTTTTGATTGGCAAAATAATTTATAATTATAAATCAGATCGCAATAATGCAAGAGATTGATAAAGTGGATATTATAGATGAAAAGGTACAAGTATTAACATCAAATTTAACTATAAAAGAAATCAGTATTCAAAAATGTTATAATTTGGGATATTAACTGTTCCCTCTTACAATAATTCTCTTCTTTCTAATTTTGATTATTAAAAATCCTAAACAAGCTACTGGACCAGAAAATAAAATAGTATTTGTTGTTCCATTAAATAATAATTGACTTTCATTAAATAGTTTACTGGAGAGTATTAGATAAAAAATCCATTCAACAGCTGTAAGTTCTGTAGCGATTACAGCTAAAATTTTAATTAAGTCCCAAATTGTATGTAATTTATTGACTAACATAATGTTTCTCTCAGAAATAAAGCTATGCATAGATATAAATTGAAAATCTAATAATTCCATAAATATTCTTATTTTTTTACTATAAGGTAATGTTAGGAATTTTGAAGATTTAGAGGTAGGTATCTAAAATGCAAAAAAAGCAACGAACTTTCCTCGCTTCTGATTTAAAAGAACCAGAGCGGGTTATTATACACATTTGCATTTTTTCTATCTTTATATATTTATTACGATATACATGATTTTACTAATTAAAAAATTTGCACACATAGATATTATGTTAAATTATTATAAATAACTAATCCACCAGCTTTGGTTTGTTACTTTGATTTTAGCAAATTTCTTGCATATTGGGTAGAGGATAAAAAGACCACAAATCCATCCGATATAGGTTGGCAGTAAAGAAGGTATATAGCTTAATCCTTCAGGTGATACTTTAGGTGCATAATATCCTATCATCCAATTGGCTCTGCCAAAACATAAAAGGGCAAGCAATATTCCTCCAATATGGTAAAGGGGAAGATGCAGCAGATAAAAGAAAAAAGGAACTTCTCCAAATATTTTGACAGGGTTAATCCAATCTCCCCAAGGACGGTCAAACAACCATATTAATATCATAGATATACCTAAAAAGAATAATAGAAGAACCAATGATGGTGGGTATTTTGTAACATTCAAAAAACTTAAGAACGTAAACATGGGGTTCTTCTGAAAAGACCAAGGATGAGGGTCACCATATATATTAATTGCCCTAACAATAACTCCAGCAATCAGCAGCAAAAAACCAATTGTAAAAAAGAATTTTCTTCTAACTTTAGGCTCACATTGAGTGACTCTACCAAGAAGATAACCTGCGGCCATAATTCCAACTGAGGGAATAATAGGAAAGTAGACATTAAAACTATATTTACCATATGTTTGTATTCCAAAGACATGTAATATATTCCAGAGTAATCTAAAAGGACCAAACATTTCAGGAGATATACCATCCAAGACGTTGTGTCCAAAAATCATAACTCCAGCAATGATTGTTATCCACTTCTGTGGTAGGTATATCAAACCAGCCATGGCAACCATTGAAACTCCTAGCGTCCAAAATATATAAAGTGAAAAATAATGTACATCATATGAAAAAGACCAGTAAAAATGTATTAGTGTTTGATTAAGCAAAATTAGCCAAAAACCACGCGTTAGGCAAAGAACTGCTAACTCTTTCTTTGTGCGTCGACGACCAGCAAAAAATATTCCAATACCAGCTAGCAAGATAAAAGTTGGGGGCGCAATATGAGTCACCCAGCGAGTAAAAAATACTACAGGGGTTGTTACTGTAAGGTCTGTTGGAGATGATGATACATAACCTAACTAAAAAAAATCACGTGCATGATCAAGAGCCATTAATATCATACACAACCCTCTTAAGATATCAAGACCTACAAATCTTGACTGAGGTATGGTTTTCAAATCAGGTTTAGAGAAAGCAGTATATATTGCTTTTGTTTGCTTTAATGTATTCATGAAAATAATTCCACTTATAAGAATAGTAAATAATTGTCTATTTAATTTCTTTAAACGGTTTTCCGTAGTTTCAAATTTATGAAAAGCCAAAGAAACTCTTGAATGTATATTAATCAATTTTTTGACATATGTCTACAAGTGTTACTTTAATAACTTTAAGTAATAAATATTAGTCTTATGAAATTATATTATGGTTACATGATATGGATATAAATTTCTTTTCTTTATATAAACAAAATGTATTTGTTTCGAGAATATCAAAGTGACTGTGATAAATTTCAAAGACTTAGAGGTGGGGGCCCCTGTCCGGTTTAGACAAATTTTTTACTTTTTTATTTTAGGGCACAAGTTGTAGGTTTTTAATATTTAATGTATTTATTTGATTTTAAAATGTCCTTTAGGCACAAATTATCATTTTTCTCACCTTTCAGGGTAAACGCTTCCGCTGATTTATAGATAAGTATTTTTCATGTTAATAAAGCTAAATAAGAAAAGGAACGCAAATAATGAAAGCCCAAGAGACCTGCAATGAGCATAACATAACTCATAAGCATGTTCTAAAGCGTTACCAAGAAGTTCGTTTCATCTTAGACGGCTTAGTCCAAACAGCCGAAGATGTTTCTAAACCGAGTGCCCGTAATGCCAAATGGGAGGTTACCGCTTTAGAGGGTAAGCAACCTGAGCATGCAGAGGTCACTACAAAAGAAAAACTATAGTTAAGAGAGTAAAGGCTTTAATTAATTATCTATAATAAAGTGTGCACGTTTTACTATTGTGTCTTTTGGGACTTCTAATATAGTATACCCACATACTCTGTATCCTGCCTTAATGGCTTTGTAAGTGGCTATGGCTTCTTGAAAATCTTGTTTTCTTTCATGGTCATTACAATAGATTTCTTGCCATGGTGGGAATAGCGCTACTATAGAATTATATCGATAACTGTTTATGGCGTTTTTTAAACCTTGGTTGAAATTATTTTTTATTAGCAAAGAATATCCATAAAGGTCTACAATACTTCTATCGAAAAAAAGAGCGTTTTTAAATTCCGAAAACTTTAGAAAGCCATTAATTGCCCTTTGCAGCATTAATTCTCTAAAAGCTAGTTTGTCACCGTTGTGAGTAGCATTACTTTTTAACCACTCTGATGTCAAAATAGCTACCTTTTCAAACTCTCTATTGTACTTATTTCAAGGTATTATTGCTCGAATAAAACATTTGCCGAACAATTAGGCCAACATATACTGATGTTGTTAGTGTTACCTGAGCTGGGTAATTTTCCACGTTTTCTTAATCTAAAATTTACATAGTTGCCAGCAAAGCAATTAATCCCAATCGTTTGGCCAAATGCTTTTAGGAATTTTTGTAAGGCATATTTATCATAAAATTCGGACCCACCAATATGATCTTTGCCTATTAAAATAAATGCCTTGGTTTGAGGAGGAAGTTCTTTCATTTCTTTTGCTATTCTTTCAGCGAACTTTTTATTAGACTTTATTCTTAAGTTTCTTAAAGCTTGCTTCCTTCTTCCCAAAGAACTCTCTTTGTTATCAAAAGTATAAATTGGAATCTTTTTCTTATTGCATAAATAGATTATCAATTGTTCTTCTCTGTCACTTGCTGATTTAAATGCAAACCTATTACTTATATATGGACTCATTACATTTGCAATTTTTTTGTATCCCCCAAGTCCTGAATAATCAAGTTGCTGAAGCTTCTTTTCAAAAAAATATTGGGCTTTATTCCTATCTGTATAGTTAGGAGCATCATCATCTCCAACATACAACTCTTTAAAGACAACGAAGTTTTCATTTTTTGTGTAGAAAATAAAATCGTGTAAAAAAGATGCTGCACCATAGTATGGTGAAGTATGTCTTTGCCCAAGAACAAAATATTTATAATGAGGTAAAAGCTTAGTTTCAAATTTTTCAATAATTGGAATTCCTAAATTTATAAATTCAAAGCATTTACTACATATATAAGAATTATTCTCATGCAATCGTCCTTTTAATAGATCAATGTTTAGCGTGTTCTTCAGTGCATTTGTATTGTAAATTTTAAAGTGCTCTTGACAAGCCATCATGCCGCATAATGTACAGCGATTTCTTTTTAAAACATTTTTGCTTTTGCAAACGCGACAAAGCTTGGGTACTCCATGTTTCAATGTTTTATGAAACATTACAATCAAATCTAAAATTTCATTTGATAGTTGATCCGGGTTCACTTCTTTTTTAATAAAATTAGCTAGTCCGATGTCATCTTCAAAAGTTTCTATAGCACGATAAATTGATGTTAGTGTTTCAAGATCTTTTCTTTCTTTATCACTAAAATTTTCAGACTGATGTTGCGATTTTATGTATTTTTTCAATGTTTTACAAAAGGCTTGACGAGCTGAATAAAATTTACAAAAAGCATCATAAAAGGTATCTACATATTGATTAGGCATAAATAACCTCGCAAGTAAATAATTTAATTGTTAATAAATGTTTTTAAGGGTTTTTCATTTTAGAGTAAATACAAAATGCAATATTTATTAATGTCATTTAGTAATCGTTATGTTGAATTTTATTAATATATTTATCTTTGAAAAGCTATCTATTTTGAAGTAATATTTTGTATTACGCTATTCAATTATTGTATATTGTCATTAAAAACTATTATTTAGTTACGTTAAAATTAACAATATGCTATATTTTTTTTATAAATAAATTTGAGGTTGACGCTTTTACTAAATAAAAAGGTAAGCTTTATGATTGGAATATATAAATTTTGCAGGCCAGCAACTATGTTTGCACTGGTCTGTTTGGGACTAGGATAGGCCTTTTAACCTAATTTACAACTTCTTTCTTACCACTAAAACACACGTGAATAGAATCATAAATGAATATTATAATATAATTATTTGTCAACAAATCATCAAAAAAATGCCTCCAGTCTTAGTGCGATGAGCGACAGACTGGAGGTCATAAGGGCTTTTGCTGCGAATCTAACATTCAATATTACTCTATCCTGTGGAGCATATAATAAATTATAAATGGTAAGTTAATATTTATCAACTTTTTATATTGTTTTCATCATTCTGGCCTCAGGTTAATGCTCCTTCTATATAAAAAGGATGCGACATGACTGAAATAGACAAAGATACAGGAAAGGTCTTGAAAGGCTTAGCTCACTTAAAACAATCGATCAATGACATACTCACGACCCCGTTGGGGGTCACGAGTGATGTGTCGAGATTATGGCAGCCGCCTGTTTCAACTGATAGATGTCCTATCGAGCTCCGAAACCTTGGTGGGGGCTGTACATTGCAATCACCAAAGCTTTAGTTGATATCACTGGACGAGGGTAAAATAAATGAGCCCGGCTAGGTTTTCGCTAACTGGGCAAGTCAAAAAAAGGAATATTTCGATAATTCTACCAAGCTAATACATATTACTCATTAAATAATTATTTATCGTATGGGTAGACAGTAATCGTACAACTTACATATGTGGGTACATTGGTAAATTGTCCTGAAGTGTTGTCTTTTGGATAGCAGAAAAAACCATATTTACTATTATTATCTGGTTTGGCAGCGTAATGTAACGCTTTCACATATCCTGTAGTCGATGGGCTTGGACTGGATTTAGGCGTTATAGGTAAGTTTTGCCAACCATTCCAGTTTGTGTATTGACTGCCGAATAATTGATCCCCATTTGAAGGTAAAGAATCAATAAAATTTTGATATGTCGATGGTACATTAGGTGGTGGGGTTTTTCCCGGCTTTAACCCTAACGTCCAGGCTTTATTGGGCCCAACAATTCTATAAAACTTTGCCTTATTCCATGGACTGGGCCAAATAAGCGCATTCCAAGAGTAGTCTTTTTGGTTCGTAAGCGCAGTTTTTACAGAGGAAAGTTTTTTAAAACCATACTCAAATCCTTCTTGGCAACCAAGATAGCTGCACACACTATAAAATTTAAGCGTCAACGGAAATGAAAATGCATCAATATAGGAAATGTCAACTGTGTAACCTGAATTACTTGTGGTGTATTCTACAAAAGAATACATTATGTTGCCATCAAGCTGAGGATTGAAGGGGTCAGGCGCTATGCCTTTCTCTAAACTATTTTTTAACTTTTGATGTGAAATATATATTCGCATATTTGAACCACATATCGTTAAGGCGCTGATTTTGTTTGCATCTATAGTCATTGCCTTAACTGAACCTCCAGGAGGACTATACTGAAAATTATATACGTATACAGGGTCTTTTGTTGTATTATTTATCGTGATTAAAACACCCTTACCATTAGAAGATAACCCCCAAAATAAAGCTGCGAATATAATTACAGGCAAAAACATTTTTTTTATAGTACTCATTTTGTTGCTTCCTCCCTAAAATAATCTTGTCCATTGAGTTTTATATTTTTACAATAATTAAAGCGACAATTAATTAGTTTACTACGAGAGGTTAGACTAGTTAGGTAAGAGATTACGATATAGTTAATCATATATTTAAATATTAAATTTATATTTTTTGTAAATGCATGATTATCTGAGATTAATGTTAACTCAATATTTTTGAACTTAGAACATCAAAAAAGGGCCGGTTTTGGTTAACGACCTAAAAAAAATTTGTTATTTTTAAAGCTAAACAGGAAGTGCTATTTTTTATGTAAATAAGTTTTTTGCTCAACACCAAATGGTTGCTTCTCAAAATCAATAGCTTTGTTACAACGTTCCATTCTTCTTTGCAACATAATATCTTTTAGTTTATGCCTTTTATTTGTTGCAAGTTCATTTAGTTTTTTTGTTATTCCATCACATAGCTTAAGCTTGGAATCATTTCCATTCAAAACACTATAGGAACAGCAACATTGTTTTTCAGTAATATTGCATTTTAAGCAGTAATCAGTAATAAGTCCTTCTTGAAGCACTGCTTTTATGAATTGCTTCTTTTCAATTGGACTTAATTGGCTAAAAATCACTCTTGTCTCCTTAATGTACTGATATTTATAACATAAAGGATGTTTATTGAAATTACAAGATTAAATATCAAATGGTAATAAGTTTAAGCTTAAACACGAATTAAAATGCTTTCGTGTTCCTTCATACGCGTTTTTCAGTTAGGGTAAAGATAAATTTATAATTTAATGTTTGAATGATAGCTATAAGAAACTTAGATTATAACTGTTTAGTTATTAAGGGAGTGCAATAAATTGAGAATTATGATTTATTTTAGTAATCGTCTAGTTTTCAGTCTTAATAGGAGGGACTAATAATGCTGATGGAAACACTGTTTGCAGTTCTAAATTCGAAATGCCTACAAGCATGGAACAAAAAGAAGTTTTTTATTTGGATATTGTTCTTAATACTTCTTTCAACAAACCCCTTGATATCATTTGGACAAGCTGTTCAAGGCAAAGATATATATGATTATTCATCGATAAGTATTTTCCCAAAATCGGATATTATTTATGCCAAACAATGGAGTCTTTTGCCCACATGGTTCATCGACAATCCTCCTGATTGGAGTATTTTTCCTTTATTCCTTGAAATTCCTGCAATAGGAGTTTGTCGTAAAAATGGTTATGCTTTTAGACAACGGCTTTTAATTATCAATATGAATGAACATGCTTTGGAACTGTTACCTAGGCACGTGCGCCGAAGCATTATGCCCAAAGTTTCTCAATTCCATAATATGGGAGTAATTGCAGCACTTTCTGATTTAACTATTCATATATGTGCTGTAATAACTGGAAAAGGCTGTTTCCCTGACCATAAGACTATGGTTGGAAAAGAGTTTAATCTGTCATTCCATGGACTTGCATCAAGGTATCATCCATGGACTGCTAAAAGGATAAAGCAAAATTTGCCAGTTGGTATTTTTGTTCCTCTAGGAATAGTTTCGGCATCACACGACAGTATTCCTATGGGAAGGATTTACTCAGTTCTTGTGACTTGTGAGCGTGATAAGTATTGCATATTTGGACCAGATACAGCAAAATTTAAGACGTCATCAGCTATTTCTAGCTTTTGGAGCGTTGGCAAAATAGGAGACAGAGGAGAGGATATTATTGTAACATATCATTTATTATTAAATACCTCGACAATTTCAGATGCATTACAGGCAGTCTTAGATACCGATGACTTTCCTAAGATGTTAAGAGAAATTAGAGCAATACCAGAACAACTTGGCTTGGATGAATTTAGTAGCTATGTCTTATATGATTGGATTGACAATATAGCACATGTTAGTAGGCCTTTTGAGTAAAGTTAAAGGATCTATGCTTGCACGCTACTTGGTGTTAGATTATATTACTCATAGATAAATTTAAGCAAAACAAAAATAAATGATTTTAGGAGGAGTAAAGGCTTTTTCTCGTTAGCAGCGAACGCAACAATTTGTTTGAAATCGATTCTCGCAACATCGATGGCTGTACCTTAAAAAAACATCACTTTTCATAAAGCACAGCGAAATTGAATGTTGCGCTCGCAATACTTTTGCGGGCGCATTCTGTCTGTATGTGCTTTAGGTAGTGATGTACCTTTTAAGGTTGCAGCGGAATGTCGCCCGCTCCTTTTTTATGACGGCGGCCTAATTCTTGTAATTTGTATTTCCTTTTACTGTTTTCATGATTAACAAGAAAGTGCTGAATAATGTTGAATGGGCCGCTGTTACTGAAATGTCTTTGTATGTTATTTGTAATTATTTGCTGCAAGTCGTCTTACGCTATTGTCTCATCAAATGCTTCCAGTAAAGCAAGGTTCATGCGAAACCTCGTGATGAATATCGAATACAAAACTGGAACCTTACTAATACTTGATTCCAACATCGCTGATCATATCGTCAAAAAGTTCAAAGCAGACTACTCTTGGGCTAAGGAAAAGTATACCGGCAAAAAATTTCTGATTAGCGGGATCGTTCACAGCTTGAAGCCAGACCCTAATAATAGAAGAGATGTGCTTTTCGAAGAAGATTACATCTGTATCAGTGTCTTGATTCCGTATTTAAAGAGAAAGCGTTTTTGTCGGCGAATTCCGTGTTATATGAAATATGGTAAAGACTTCAAGGACGGGATCGTTGAAGGTGTGCATATTACGTTGAAAGGAAAGTTGGATTTTGACTGTACAGTTAATGATGTCGCTTTTAGGGAGTGCGAGTTGGTAGATTAATAAAACAAATATATTTGGGCAGGAGGATTAGTCTATGTAATGGGACAGCGATAAGGTAAAAGCCCAGCCAATACAATGGCCGGGCTAAAAGAAAAAATACAAATTTATGGATTTATCGATTGAAGGTTAGAATCAAACTGGATTGTGTGTCCGTTTGCCGTATTTAGAACAATTGGATGGGATGGAGGCATAGGTTGGGGATCAAGTAATCTTAACATATTGCCAACAACCTGCATACCATTGATATCTTCACAATAGGTATATTTAATATTTTTATCAGATGAAAAGCTATTAAAAGCACCAGTGAAAGCATTATTAAATCTAGAATTAGAAACTAGCAATATTCCACAAATCACAATATTTGGATTCGCATTTCTAATGTCACTAATCATTTTTTTGTAATAAGTTTCAATCTTACTGTAAGAAGTTGTTGGATCTAAAAATCCTACGTTTCGTCCGAAGATAACAACTATATCTGCATTCGTAGTTAAAATATAGTCGTTTGATTTTTCGTAGTTATATGGATAAAAAGTGAACTTTAGCTCACTATTGGAACCATATCTATTAAGATTATTGATTAAACCGTTTACTGGGCAATTACGATAACAAACATAATTTATATTTTGTGAAAACGCGCTAAATGATACAAAAAAAGATGTGATTGCGAATAATAGAATTGTCGTTTTTTTCATAAAAACTCCATCAATTTTTTAAATGTTAAAATTATCAACACCGAGGAATTTGCTCACCCCAATTTTTAACACTCATGATATATAGTAATCAAGGGGGAACTGCTTAATAATGAAAGATCAATTCATCTATATATTGCTGATCTTAAATAACCATCATAGTCATGTGCTATAATTTGAAACACATACTCTATCTGTGAGTAATAGGTATTTATATTATTTTTATAAAATATTGAAGGACATATATATTTTTTTAAAGGATTAGGAGTCCCAGATGTGTCAGTTAGAACTGGCTCAAATGAGCCGCCAAGTATTACCCAAATGGGAATTGAGGATTTTGTGTATTGTCCACTAATGCTACCTATTCCCACCTTATTGTTGTCCTGTATTTTTTTTACCATTTCCTGGTAAAATGCATCTAGTTGTTCTTGTGATGGTAATCTTTTAAAAGGTTCATCAAAACAAAATATAACAGCAATATCTGTACCTTTTGCAACAGTAAAATTATTTTGATCACAATAATCGTATTTTATGATGCCTGAGTTTACAACCGAAGAAGCTTTATCGTATCCATTATAACCAGAGTTCATGAAAGAAATTTCCTGATTAAAGTCGTTTGTTATTCGATTATAATCAAAATTTGACAGGTAACCTGCTTGGTCTGCATTAGAGTAGAAAACAATTTTTTTAGGAGGAGCTGGAAAATTGCAAAATGCTTTGAAGCATACGAAACATAACACTGCAGTAAAACAGAAAAGTACTTTTTTTCTCACAATAGTTAATCCTTTTTGAGTTTTTAATAATTGGTAATTTTGAGACAATTCCTGAATAACCGTAAAGAATAAATTATTTAGGAGTTGAAATTAAGATGCACATTGTTAGACCTGTTTCCCAGGGTCAGGTAATGTACAATTAGCCTACTTCGAATTTTAGAGATATAGATGTAATTGTCATAGTAAATGTTTAAGTATTTCGTAATGATTTTTATATTAAATAGTTAGGTGCATCTAAATAATGCCTTTGCATTAGTCTTATAACATCAGGCTATTTGGTTAGATCAACTGTTGGTGGGTGATTTTATAAAGCAATGATTATAACTCATGAAAAAACTTTGGAAGTAATTATGTATTGGTACCTAAAAAGCATTAAATAACGATAAAGCATTAGTTACTTAATCAAAGTTCTTTTTGCTTCGGGGGATATTATTTAAGTTATAAGATTTAAGAAATTGATAATATTTGGTGATTGAAAATATTATTAAATAGTGAATGGATAGTAAGAAAATAATTTTATTCTATATCATTAAATCAATAAATCAAAAAATGACGAGGTTAACGTTAACCCAGTTACGTTGAGCACAGAACATCAAAAAAGGGCCGGTTTTGGTTAACGGCCCTAAAAAAAATATAAAAATTTTAACTTTGTGTAAGCTCTATTATGAGCTAATTATACTAACTGCACATAGGCTAATTTGGCTTTTTACAAAGTTTTTAAAAGCTATTTCAATTCCAGCACCTTTTGACAGAATATTTACTTTTCTAGGGATAACAAAAAATTAATTTCAGCTTCTATACGGTTCTTGTCACCTTTACTTAAAGTGTCGATAAACTTTGTGTTGTTATACAACCATTCTGCGTCTTTATAGTCAATATCAAGGTCTTTAGCCGCCAATTGCAATGCTTCATGTTTATGGTTATTAATGAACTCCTCGGCCTGACTCTGTACTTTGATGTATCTTTTAATCCAGCCTGGGTGTTTTTGGGCAAAAGATTCGCTAACCGCCACAACTAATTTAGGGTGTATTAGCCCTTTTGCTGTCGTTAAAACTCTTGCTCCTCGTTTTTTAGCGTTCAACATTTCAACTGTGGTCAATAATACAGCATCTACCTTTTTATCTAACATAGCATTGTATGTATCTGCCAGTGACATTGGAATATAATTGACGTCTTCTAATGTCATATTACTTTTTGCTAATGCCTCGATTAGCATCTGTTGTAAGTAAGCTCCGCTGGGGGTTGCTACAGTTTTACCCTTCAAGTCTTTTACTGATTTAACATTTGGATTATTAGTCATCAAAGCTAAGGTGTCAGTAGGATTGCAAACTGCTCTTATTATATGCAGTTTTATATTTTGGACTGCCGCTACAATTATGCTGGTGGTATTTATAGAACCACAGATATCGACTTTGCCTGCAGCAACCGCTTGGGCTTGTTTCAGACCATGGGTTATATCATGAAATTTTATTTTTATCCCATCTTTCGCAAATTCTTTTTCCAGTAGTCCCTTATTTTTCATAACTATCAATTGCAGGTTGAATGGATTTCTGGGGTAAGTTACATTTATTTCGAGGCTCAAAAGGTTTAAAGTTATGAATAAAGACAGGATGCAGAATAAAACTCTCATTTTGACCTCTTAAAATTATGAATAAATTTTCTCATTAAAACGAGTAACTATTATAATTTTCAATAATATATTTCAATTATAGTAAATAAAATTTATATGTTTGAGAATAGTACAACCATCGCAACTTAAGGGTATTAACTATTTTTGGAATAAATATTAACCGGAAAAAAAGATATGTGTAATGCTCCCCCTTTGCAAGGGGAGCATTACACATTTTTAAAAGCTACTTATTGCTAACTGCACATAGGCTAATTTGGTCTTTTACAAAGTTTTTAAAAGCTATTTCAATTCCAGCACCTTTTGAGAGGATATTTACTTTTCTAGGGATAAGTTTTTGTTGATACAAGAAGTCAATATCTTTTCTTAAACTTTTAATGTCATCTCTGTTTAAGGTATTTATTAATTTGGTGTTGTTGTACAACCATTCAGCATCTTGATAGGAAATGCCAAGGTCTTTAGCAGCTAGCTCTAAGGCTTCACGTTTATGATTTTTAATAAATTCCATTGCCTCATCTTGGACTTTAATGTATCTTTTAACCCAGTCTGGGTGATTTTTGGCAAAAGATTTACTAACAGCAACAACTAACTTGGGACGCATTAGTCCTTTTGCTGTTGTTAAGACTCTTGCGCCTCGTTTTTTAGCATCCAACATTTGAGTAATAGTTAAGACCGCAGCATCTACTTTGCCATCTAGCATAGCACTATAGGTTTGTGATATTGACATTGGTAGATAATTGACATCTTTTATGTTCATATTGTTCTTTGCCAACGCTTCAAGCAGCAATTGGTGAAAGGTACCTCCTCTAATACAGGCAACTGATTTGCCTTTTAAATCTTTGACTGACTTAATATTTGGCTTAAGAGTCAACAAAGCCAAGGTGTTGGTAGGGTTGGAAACTGCTCTGATTATACTGAGTTTTATATTTTGACCTGCCGCTGTAATTATGCTGGTAGTATTTAGACTTGCACAGACATCAATTTTGCCGTCGGATGCAGCCCTGGCTTGCTCCAAGCCGTTGGTGATATCGTGAAACTTTATTTTGACCCCATCTTTTGCAAACTCTTTTTGAAGAAGCCCCTTTTTTCTCATAACGATCAATTGCAGGTGAAACATACCTGTAGGATAAGTTACATTGATTTCTTTGCCAAAAAGGTTAAAAGCTACGAATAAAGACAGAATGCAGAATAAAACTCTCATTGAGACCTCAAAATTATAATTAAATTTCCTCGTAAAGCGATTAAATATTATAATCTTCAATAATGCATTTTTCAAAAGTAAATAATGACTTTTAGAGAATAAAATTATGTACTCTAAAAGTCATTATTTAAACTTGTAAACTAAAGATTAGACTATTAAAAAGATCGAAAACTTTGTATTCTTTTTTAGTTTTATTAATTATATCGTAAACTATTATCGCTTGAGGCATGGAAAGCTTCAAGAATACTAGGAGAACTAACTGCACATATACTAATTTGGTTTTTTACAAAATCTTCAAAAATTATATCTATTGCCGTACCTCTGGAAAGAATATCTACTCTTTTGGGAATAAGTTTTTGCCGAAACAAAAACTCAATATCATCTTTTAAACTCATTATATCATCTTTGTTTAAGGTTTTGATCAAATTGGTATTGCTATGTAACCATTCAGCATCTTTGTAGGAAACACCCTGATCTTCAGCCGCTAACTGTAAGGCTTCACGTTTATGGTTTTTAATAAATTCCATAGCTTCATTTTGAACTTTCATATATCTTCCGACCCAGCTTGGATGATTTTTAGCAAAAGATTCAGTGACCGCAACAACTAGCTTAGGTCGCATTAGCCCTCTGGCTGTTATCAAAACTCTTGCGCCTCGTTTTTTAGCGTCCAACATTTGAGTAATAGTTAAGACTGCAGCATCTACTTTGCCATCTAGCATAGCACTATAGGTTTGCGATATTGACATTGGTAGATAATTGACATCTTTTATGGTCATATTGTTCTTTGCTAACGCTTCAAGCAGCAATTGGTGAAAAGTACCTCCTCTAATACAGGCAACTGTTTTGCCTTTTAAATCTTTGACTGACTTAATATTTGGCTTAAGAGTCAACAAAGCCAATGTGTTAATAGGGTTGGAAACTGCTCCGATTATATTGAGTTTTATATTTTGACCTGCCGCTGTAATTATGCTGGTAGTATTTAGACTTGCACAGACATCAATTTTGCCGTCGGATGCAGCCCTGGCTTGCTCCAAGCCGTTGGTAATATCGTGAAACTTTATTTTGACCCCATCTTTTGCAAACTCTTTTTGAAGAAGCCCCTTTTTTCTCATAACGATCAATTGCAGGTGAAACATACCTGTAGGATAAGTTACATTGATTTCTTTGCCAAAAAGGTTAAAAGCTACGAATAAAGACAGGATACAAAATAAAACTCTCATGTAAACACTTTATTCTAAAAAAGTTTCCTCTAAAAACGACTGATTATTATAAGCCTAAATAATTAATTTTCAATTTTGAGAAAGAACATTTTTATGATTTAAAAGAGCAAAAGTGGTTTAGTAAGAGGACGTTCAAGGGAAACGTGGACAAAAAGGTTAGTGCTCTAAAAAAAGGTGAATTTTTTTCATGTTTTCAGGGGGGTATTTGGGGATTTTTAAAGGTAAATAGGAGATGTTATAAGTACAATGGAGTTTGGGATAAGGAATATGATGATTACTACGTTTTAGAAAAAGGTTGTTTAACCAAGTTAAGGTAGCATCATTTTTCTTATACAAAAAAAACTATTTTTTACAATAAAATAATTGTGACACTCGTAGTTATTTTGTCTTTTTTTTAGTGGCATAGAATGGCACAAGACGTCACTAAGTGCCAATATTACTACATTTTTTTGATTTTTTTTGATTTTTCAATTGCATTGATTAGTGAGTGGAATACAGTATCATTGGACTGGGAATACTCGGTCGGTAAGCGATTCTGGAAACGGGGTCGCTTATTTAGTTCTCAGGAAAAACCTTCCAACCTTTGATGTCCCTATTTTTATATACGTGCTCCAAGACGATATCGAAAGCCTGATTTTTCTGGTTTGGTTTGAGGATATGCCTTGCACAAGGGTGGGCACAAAGATCAGCCAATTGCATTCCAATAATGTTGTGACGTTTATTTTTAAAAGACAATTTGCTTTTAAGGCTAGTCAATCCACTAATGTATTCTGAGCCATATTGCAAAAGTCTTAAGAATTCTATTTCTAAGGCGTTATCTTCTTTTACTCCTCTAGACTCAGCAATTATTGGAAGTTCATTTTCGTTTTCTAATGATAAAAAATTCCAAACTCTTTCTAAGTTGAATTTTAAAGCAAGGTTATATGGGTTATATGCATTAGGACCATATTTATTTTTATGTTTTTGTTTATCAATAGCGCTGATAAAAAGTTTATACTTACATTCTTTCATTATTTTAGAAAGATCATACAAAAATTTATCTCTTAAGCCTGAATCATTCAGAAAAGAAAAGGGACCATTGGCTTTACGGATATCTCTATTATGGAGATTTACTCCTTCATGACTCCAATAATCAAGTTTAAGCTTGTTGACTTTGGGAATCATCACTTCTACATAATTTTTACGTTCTACAACAAGCATAACAAGTAAGAATATTGGAAATCCTTTATCGCTTGCATTTAGTGAGTGATCTCCGCATTCATCTAGAAATGCAATATATTTTGATTTTCTGGAAATGCTTTCCATATTTGCTCCTTATATTTTTTTATTACCATTAAGTACTTTATGCATTACTTATTCAATTTAAATTACTAATGATTGCTCAAAATGTAAATGCATAGATTTGCTAAAATAGAATTTTTTGGAAGTCTCTGCTCAAATTAGCTGACTAACTATATATAAATAAATCCGTTTTTTCATTCGTGGCTACATAAACATATGCAAGATTTTACATTGGATACCCTTGCATGAATAGCTAAATGCATTAAACTATCATCGGACTGGGAACACTTCGGTCGGTAAACGCTCTTGGTAACGGGGGCGTTTATTTAGGTTGAAGAGAACTTTTCAATAATTCTTAAAATTACTAAGAAGATTAGTATTATACTCCCCCAAGCTGTTACTACAAAAGCTAAAAGCCAAGGCAACAAGAACTCGCTGCCTGCAATTGAACGTATAAAAATATCTTTTAATGAACATAATGCAGCTCGTCTAGATATATAAATTTTTATTTTTTCATAATCATTAACATTTGTCTTGATCCAGTTCCCCTGATTATCTATTCTCTCTACATTTTTAATTGGAAAAGAAATGAATAAAGGTTTAACGACATGATGAAAAAATGAGATATCTCCAATATTTATTAATCTATATCTTTTTGCTTCTTCAATCTTGAAAATTCTTAAATATTTTTTACATAATATTTTAAGCATTTTTTTCTCATAGTAGCATGCTTGGTAAAATGAAAAAGAGGAATATAAAAATAGTAATATTAATGCCCCCAACAAGAAGTTTCCCAGGTCAAACTTTACTCCAAGTTGATTTGTATCAACTGATTTTATAATACCTAGGTAATAGCATATCATTCCAGCTGAAGCTAGCTTAAGATTCCTTCCTTTTTTTAAAAATACTTCATAATTTTGCCAATCTTTCTTAATTTCTATCATAATCCTCTAACCTTTGCTTTTATTCTATATTAATTTAAAAATAAGATTACAGATAAAATTATGCGAGAGAGATGTTAGCCCATTTTTAAGGTTAATCATTTTAACTTTCTTTATTTATAATACTTATGAATTCTTTGGTTGCACTTCTACCGACCGCATCAAAATCTTCTTTATCACTTTCAGCCATTTTAGTATATTATAAGTATATTGCTTTCATTTAAGATAAGAGTTAAATTAAGAGAACATATGGGAGTTTTTTATGAGTCGAAAAAAATGAACCCTATTGTTTTAAATAGGAGCATAATATTATAAAATAGTTAATAAACATAAGTATGATTGCAATTATTGCACATGATACTGAAAGAGTAAAGAACCATTTATTATACTTTTGAAATCTTATTGCATTAACTTCATATTTATCGTTTACTAACTTTAGTGGATTCTTTTCTGGTAAGCTTTCTATAGCAACAGCTTGCTTAGAAGTGTAATCAGAAAAAAATAAGGCTCTCCATACTTCATGTGCTGTAAAAATAGCGATTGAGATACTCATACTTATTATTGCAATTAAGGAAAGGGTTTTATTGCCAAGGTTCTGATCCTTTACGTAGTTTGCCATAAAAAAGAATGAAGCGAATCCAATATATGCAATTGTTGTATTGTAGCTATTTATGATTTTAAATTGTTCGTATATCGTCCTAATATAACTCTTTTGTTCTTCAATATAATCTGTTGACATTTATCTAATCCTTCCTTTGAATTAGCTGTTATTTATTAATTATAAGGTACTGTGAGAGATTTTGCAATTTTAGAGGTGGTGGGACCCCCGCCCGGTTTAGACAAATTTTTCACTTTTTTATTTAGGGGTACAAGTTGTAAGTTATTGATAATTAATGTATTTGCTTGGTTTTAAAATGTACCCGGGGTACAAATTGAGCTCAAAGGGGGTACAAAATTTGTACCCCTAGAGGTACAAGTTGAGCTCAAAGGGGGGTACAAAAGGGGTACAAAAGGGGTACAAATCTACAGATATCTTCCATTATTTTGCTGAAATGATTTCCTGCACGTTAACGCTCCCACATTAATATAGATGGTCATTTTTTTGTAATAACAACTGTAGAATTAGAGGTATCACTTTGAGAGTACAAGAAGTATGTGACAAACATAATATCAGTCACAAGAATGTGTTGAAGCACTGCCAAAGAGGCAGGTTTATTTTAGAAGGTATCGTCTACACCGCCGAAGATGTTTCCAAGCCAGATGCCCGTAATGCCAAATGGGAAATTACTGCTTTAGATGGTTACAGCCTTATCGTAACCAAAGAGGAAACTAAATCAAGGAGTTTTAAAATGGCGAGGTTAATGTTAACTCAGAAATATTCCATTAAGAAATCAAAAAAGGGCCGGCTTGAGCTAACGGCCCAGAAAAATATGAATTTTTTATACAGTTATTTAAAGATTTTCTAAGTTATATATAATTTTATTTATACGATAATAATTTTGTGAAATATCATAGTATTTTTGTTTCATTGAAGCTTCCTGACTGTGTATTAATATTGTTTAGTACATTCTAAGACCTGCGAACTAAGATCTGCGAATAGACTATATATGTTTATTGCTTTGTATTGTAACTTTGTTAAGAGTTTTAGATAAGGGCAAGTTAATTTTATTTGTTTTTATATATTTATTGAAGTTTCTCGAATGTGTTAATATGCGGGACACCTCCATACCACTTCCCTGATAAAGTAAAAACTGTAAGTTAACCATTAGTGGCTCACGGTTTAGTGGTTGCAGACCATAACTAGTAATACCTTCCACATAATCTTTTAAAGGATCACCAATTTCTCTTTCAATAGGATAAAGCTTTGATCGAGGATGCCAGAGCTCTTGCATTTGAGCATGAATCTGGAGGATCGCGGGAATAGGCGGTATAAAAATGTCGATAGGAACCTCTTTTTGGTAAATATAAGATGTTATAGGTATAGGAAGAGTAAATACATTTTTTGCATTATTAAGAGAAAAAAGAGTACAAGCATGAACATCACCAAGGCTACCTGCAAAAATACCACTACCGAATGATTGAGAATACGAACTTGGTTCCAAGGTTCCATTGTTATTATAAGTAGGGTATAAATTACTATCGCCAAATCTAGTTAAAAATGCAAGAGCTGGATTTTGACCTTCTAAAACTATTAAGTCTTTAATAATATTTATGAGTCGTTTAGAAAATTTTAGACTTTCAAATTGGAATTGGAGAGGTGGTTTTTTCTTTAAAGCACTAGCAAGCAATTGCAACATGTAATCGGTGAAGTATTGCAAACCTGCTTTGCTTAACTCCAAAGCCTTGCCTCTTTGCCATGGGACTTTCATTTGATGATTTGAAAACCCAGGTCGACTTATCATCGCACTTGCCCATGCGTTAAATCTTGCAAAATGATAATTTTCTGAGTCATTTCTTTCAACAAATGTCTGCCATATATTATTTAACTGAACTGAGTCTGAGCCTGCCAAACTGAGTCTTGCATCAAAAACATTATATAATTTATTAATGGTTTTGAGGACCTGGTGATCAATGTTTTGAGAGTGAATGAAAGTAAGATACATTAAGCTATACAGATTTGATGGAATATAGATCAAATGAAACTTTGAAATATATGTGCTTATAAATAGGTCGCTAGATTTTTTTGTTAATTGATTATATGGAAATGTTGTTTGTACCATATCAACCCATATTTTTTGAAAAACTGATGGCTTTATACTCCCTGAAGGTGTTCTGGCTTTTACAATGAAGCCACCATTAATTCGAGGAATTTTATCATTAACGATGTCAAATGTACGCATATTAAACTCCAACTTTTATAATAAATCATACTTTTCAACGAAGTATTTTTATTTTGTATCTTGTTCACATTGCTGAAAGCCCATATTTTGGGCTTTAAATAAGCATTATACTACTGGTTTATAGGGTAAGGTTTTATAATTAGAAAGGGGGTTTTATAGTTAATTATTTCCTTTCGTACTTAATTAGAAGTTATATATTTAAAAAAAATTCCGTTAATTTAGACTAAGAATTATTTTGTCTGTTTAGGTCACTAAAAAATCTTAAGTATTTTTAAAATCATGCTAAAACGATCAAACTTACTTCACTGCACAATTAGATTAAAATTTCAAATTTGGTCAGATCCTTCAAAAATAGTTCTGGTTTGGCTTTGATTTAGCTACTAAAAGGTTCTGAATGGTTTTTATATTCGTCTTCTCACACCTGATGATAAATAGTTTGAAGATTTTTCTTCATTCCTAGGGTAAAAGTAAGAAATGCTACCTAATCAAAAAAGAAGTTATATTTTTTAGAAAAAAGGTTCTGATAATTGTTCAAAGTATAAGTAGGGTAAAGCATTTTTTTCTATAAATATCCGAGATTGGTCTACTGTAAACACCGTTTACAATAATATTTAATTCTAATCTTTATTAATAATTATAAGATTCTTATTTAAAGTCTATTAAGAGGAAATTCATGCAGTTAATTATCTAAAAACATCAATAAAAGAACTTGTTGTTTTAATAGTTAATAAATAAGTATTTAGTTGATTTTGGTAGCTGTTATATTTTTTTCAAGTAAAAATTTTAATATACACTTTTTAGGTATATATAATATTTCCAAGATTTTAGAATTTTACAATTTGCCGTTTGCCATAGTATTTAAGATAATCATGAAGATGCTAGTTGATTTTTGATATGATAAACAATATTAATACATGCTCATTATTAAAAGTTTCCCTCGTTAGCGTTGATAACATTGCCAAAATAAGCAAAACATACAGTCAAAATATTATTAGCAAGATAACTTAAAATTTCTTCATGAACAAGAAAGGAGACTTTTAAATTATAATTAGCTGTTTTATTTTTATATTTTAAGATCGGAGTTCGAATTATACAAGTATGGCAAAAAATTTAGAAGTTAAGTTATTGAAGACATCTAATTTATTCTAAAATGATAGCTGGATTTTACTTATTAAATTAATAATTCTGCTTTTTATGATCTTGAAGGTGAATAAATTAAAAATACGATGTTTAAGCTTATAAGAACATAAGCAAAGCTATTTGTGCTATAATATATCAAGATTTGATCAAAGTAACTACTTAATGTTAAAGTATTACCATTATTTCTTTTGCTAATGGGCTAATGATGGATTATGGTTCAGGAGGGCATTGTCTGTTGCCGGCAAAACTAAACCCGTTTCTGATTACTAAACACATTACCCTCAATGAGCAAATTAATAGCACTGACGATCAGGTAGCGAGTGGAATCTCTCAAGTGAATCATGTGCAGGTAAAGTCGAAGAAGGTAATTGTATTTCCTCTTTACCCAAAAAGTGAATGTGGGTAATATTTACTCCTCAAACAGCCCTCCCTGAACTGCGATCTCCTCGTATTACCCACATTCAAGGATAATATACATAATATACTTCATAGTAAGTTCTTATCAATAAATAATGCATGAAAGGTTATAAAAATAAAAGCCTTTTTGCTTTTAGGCATATAAGAGTGACTTGTCTACATATAGAGATATGTTTAGCTGGAGATAAATAATTGAAAGTTGTATACTGTTAGCTAACAGTTTCTAAACCGGCGTTATTGCTATTGGAATATTATTGTAAAATGACAGTTATCAGGTGGCAAATATTAGAAACGTTGAAACAACAAAGAGAGAATGACAATTACCCGCTCCTTTATTTGCTTAGCTCCTCCTTGCAAAACTCTCCATCTTGCCATTCCCTTTAAAACCTGTAAAGATACTACATGTAAGTGATTACTTTATCAAGTAGCAACTCCTAATAAGTTGTATTTTAAGTATTTTTTTATACAATAATACAATAAAAAAGAAGAAGATTGTAGTTAGTAAATTTTGTAATAACATTGTAAAATTACTAGCCTGTTTTTTAATCCAGGTCTTTCAATTATTATATAATGCTTATAACTTATACCTCTAATAAACACGTCACAAAGAGCTTATAAGATTGTTATACTATTGATTAATGTTATTTGTCAACAAATCCTTATAAAAATGCCTTTAGTCTGTTGCTTCACACACTTAGACTGGAGGCAAACTTTTAGAGAAATTGCATTCAAACACTTTTAAGCTTATGAAGCTATGCTTGGTTATAAATGACAAATGAACTTTTGTCAATACTTCTATGCAAAAAAGGCCTCCAGCTTGCAACAAGGGTAGGAGGAGGTAGAAGGCTCATTAGTGTTATAGTACTAAGACTATGTTTATATAGATCAACATAAAATGAATATTGTTCATAAAGTACATTAGTTTTTTGAGAAATATTTTAAATTTTTTTTAAATGAACAATACGCATGGGCAGTTGAAACTGGGAAGATAGCAATGTAGCACCACAATAAAGGGGACCTCCAGCCTAGAGACACGGGGTAGCTTAGACTGGAGGTCATATGGCTCTTGCTGCGAACCTAACATTCAATATTACTCTATCCTGTGGAGTATATAATAAATTATAAATGGTAAGTTAATATTTATCAACTTTTTATATTATTTTCATCATTCTGAGTTCAGGTTAACGCCCTTTCTATATAGAAGGATGAGTTATGACTGGAATTGGCAAAGGTACCGGAATATAAATTTTGCAGACCAGCAACTACGATTGTCGCTGGCCTGTTTTGCATCTAGGTCTTTTAGCCTAATTTGCAACCTCTTTCTTACCACTAAAACACACCTCAATTGAAGCATAAATATCTATTATAATACAATTGTAAATATTTGTCAACAAAATTTAACGAAAGGAACCTCCAGCTTGGCGAGGAGGAGGATACAAGCTGGAGGTGAGGTCGTTAGTATTGCAACTATCTGTTACAAAATACTATGGAGAATTATTAATTATAATTAAGTGATGTAATAAATCAACTTATTTTATTAATTCTAACAAATTTCTAACCTAAGTTAACTATCCTGCTATATAAAAAAGGGATGCGTTATGACTGGAGTAGACAAAGCCTTCAGTGGTTCAGTTCACTTAAAACAATCCATTATCGATATTCTGATCATTACACTTGGCTCTCGGGTAGTGCAACATCACTAATTTCAACTAATAAATGCCACATTAAGTTACGCCCATTTGGTGGGGGCTGTGCGCAGTAACTGCTAAAATTTTAATTATAAGTAATGGGAAGACCATAAAACTTAAAAGCCCGGTCAATACAATGACTGGGCTAGACAAAAGAGATTTTGATATAGGATCCCAAATATAACTTTAAAAAATAATCAAGTCAATGGTTATAAATGGGCCAAGGTTAATGTTAACCCAATAATTTTGAGCTTAGAACATCAAAAAAGGGCCGGTTTGGGTTAACGGCCCTGAAATAAGGTGAAAATATTTCAAATTTTCAAGTATTTTTTTAGATTGATTAAAAGTAGATATCCTAAATAAAATATGAAATAATTAATAATTCATAAAATAATTCTAACTATTTTGACTTAATTGGTTTATATTGAATTGAGCTTATGTTTGATTTAAAATAAAAGATTTAGAATTAAGGATACAAAAAGGTCTATCTGCATACCATATTTTAGCTTTTGTATTTGTATAATATTACTTGTAATGAATAGCTTAAAGTATACCTTAGCAAACTGCTGAGATTGTTTAAGGGGGGAGCTTTAACAATCAACAAGTTGAGAGGATTTGTAATGAAGAGGTCACTATCAATAGCTTTTCTCTTTGTCGTAGTTTTTATATTATCCCTTATTTCAAGAGCAGAAAGATGTGAATTATGTAAAGTAGAAATTATTCCCGATCAGGATGATTCGTATAATGTTGATTGGGCAGAGTTTGAACTTAGACAAATGTATTTAGATAAAATTAAGGAATACATAACGTCAAAACATTCTACTCTAATCGATAGTAATGAACTTTTAACTATGGACGTTCTATGTGAACTCTTTAATATCCCGGCTAGAGACTTTATTTATGAAGATAAGCAAACTTATAATTTATTGGTGCATGCCGAGAATGAGTTACAAGCCAAAAGAATGGATCAATCTATAGGGAATGCCCTAACTTATGAAAGAGTAAGGCCTGATATAAGAGAGACTTTACCTGAGTTGAGGTTTGATGATGGGTGGTTTGCTGAAATACTACCAGAAAATGCCACATTGGGCTTCGCAAGAGATTTTCCAGAAATTGAAACAAAAACTTTATGTGAATCTTGTGCTTTTCATAATCTAACTTTAAGTTACAATGAAGATATTATAAGGGGCGATGTTATAAAAATTCCACATAATATTCAAATGGCCCTCAAGTTACACAAAGTTGTTCAAAGCTCTAATATTATAATACTGTTAGACAAGGAAGGTGCTGCTGATAGTTTAATGCTCAGCTACTTAAATCTATTTAACAATGAAAGGTTTGTTCTAGGTTTGGATGCATACGACGAGAGTCCTGACTGGTCTGATCCAAAGTTGAATGATGAAGTAGCTGAAGTAGTTTGGAAGAGCATTAATGATGCATGTGAAGATGATTTTCCGGCAGATTTATCGCGCTTAATTACAGAGTTTGGATTACCTGTTCTGACTTTTGATAAGTATTATTCAGCTACTAGACTGGAATATGATTCAGATGCTTGTATTAGAGATAACCTTGTTAGTTTCTTAGAAACACGTTGCCCTAATGCTGTTTGCTTTGGTGTTTCAACAGCAGTTACTCATTTGAGAGATCATGACTCAAAATACGATAAGCTAGTCGAAGAGAATTACAATTTAATAAAACTCGCTTTTGAGGAGCTCTTTGGGATAAATAAGGATGGATTTCCATCTGTAGATCGTTTAAAAACTGCAGCAAAAAGTAATTTGACTGGTAATTGGGCTTACCTTTTTATGAGAACAAAGGCCGTTCGCAGTAAAGTAGTAGATAAAATCTGTAACTACTACAAGTCCATTAATAAAAGCTCTAAAAAAGGTATTCCATTCATTCTGTTATTAAATGAAGACTATGGTGTAGTATTTGATCAATTTGAAAATGATACCTACATGTTAAAAAAATATAATAAGGCCCAGAAAGAAGCATTAATCCAGAATCTTATAAAGGATAAGCTTTCAGATTTGGGATATGATAATTTGAAAATTGTTACTTTTTATGTTTGTCATGGAGCGCAAGTTATTTTTTCAAAAGAAAAAAATGATTTATTAGAAGACTTTTGCTTAGACTATTTTGTGCAAGCTGAATTATCCACTTTTTAGATTTAAATATAATCAATGATGTATATATATTCTCAAAATGTACATCATTGATTATAAATGACTATGCTTTTAAAATGTGGAAATTAGAGAATGCTTTAAAATTTATGAGATTAATTCAAGAATTTTGAGCTCAGAACATTTAAAAAGGGCCGGTTTTGGTTAACGGCCCTAAAAAAGGTAAAATATTTTCGTTTTTTTTACACGCTTGTTGTGTGATTTTTAAGGATAAACAGATAAAGGTATTATTTTAAATAGAATTAATGATTTTTTTTTGCCAACTGCTGTTTCACGACTTGAAACATATCATTTTGGATATATAAATACTTGATGTAAAAGGTCATTATGCTATAAATTACTTACGATAAGATATTAATAAATGATACTGAAAGAGTATGATATTTGCCGGAAATATCTATGCAGAATTAGATAATCTGTAGAGTATATAATGGGTTATTTGGGAGAAGAACAAAAGTGAAGGTACTGTTTGCAATCGCAATTATGCTATTAATGTCAAACATATTATTAGCGCATGATTTTGAAATAATTTCTCAAAATCGAAGGGTCTTAGTTTCACCTTCGATTGCTGAAAATGGCAAAAGCCTGGTTTATGTCGGGATTGATGAGAAAACAGGGCATCAAGGCATTTTTGTCTCTAACCTTCAAGTAAATGGAACTTTTTCTAAACCAAATGTCGCGGTTAATACAAGCAGTACTATAGAAAGGCTTCGCAAAGGATTTCGCTACTTTCAGCCCAACTATTCACCATTTTCAGCTGAAGAGTTTCGAGCTAAGAATGGACTTGATTCCCCTACAATACAGAATAATATAATAACATTTAGTGCTACTCTTAAAGATTTAAGAAGAGGCATTTTTTATGCTATTAAGCGTTCGAATAAATGGCAAGTTTACCCTATCGCAATTCAAGGTCATAAGATGCCAGTCAAACCGGATGTCTACTATAAGGATTTTAATGCTCCATATATATCAGTAAAGCAAAGAGCAATATTTCTTACTACTGCAAAAAACGATTTAAGCTATGTATTTTCATACAAAATACCTACTGAAAGGAGTGCAAGTGAAGAGCCTGTTTTACTTGCTAAAGCCGATGAAAATATATATGACTTTAGAGATATTTCCGTGGCACAAGGTAATTTTGCCACTCTTGCCAAAGGGGGAAATGGCCTCCTTTCCGTCTATAAATTTGATAGTGTAACTGGTATTTTAACTGAAACAATTCCAGGTGGAAATGAATTCTGGAAGCAAGTAAAAAATATAACAACAGCACCTGAAGGAGTATCCTACTTTAATAACAAAATAGCATTCTCGACTTATACTATAGACAGAGATGGAAACAATGTTTATGCTATATACTCTAATGCCGGAAATAATGAATTTGCCATACCAGTTATTACTTCTAATGAAATAATTGATTCTATAGATGTAAGACTAGCAAAAATATGGAATCCAACATTATATATACAAGATAATAGAGCCTACATTACCTTTATGGGAGTATTGAGGGAAGATTCAAGAATTACAGGAGTCTACCTTGCTACCATCGATAATGGTAAAGTAAATATAGAATCTATAGCAGTTCCAGGCCAGAGGTTAGTTAATGGACACATAATTTTGGCAGCAACAATTGGGGCTGTAAGTATTAGGCATGGCACAATTGCATTAGCACTGCGACTGGAAAATGGTGATAATGTGATTGCTGTAGTTAGGGTATAAGGTATAGTAAAAGGATAAGACATTATAAGAAAAAGTTTATCCTTGCATATTTATTAGCTACTTTATCTTTATGAATCTTATTGAGAAAAAACAGCTATCTAGGTTAATGAAACTTCCATGTGTTAGCTGCAAACATAACAATCTGTTTAAATCTTTATCGCAACATTGATGTCTGTATTTCAGTAAAACGCCAAATTTCAGATTTGAATGCAGAAAGATAAGATGTTGCGCTCGATATGCGGGCGCATTCTGTCTGTATGCATTCAAGGGTATTGGCGTACCTACTGAAATTGCAGCAGAATGCCGCCCGCTCCTTTTTTATGAAAGTGGTCTAATTATCATGATTTGTATATCTTTATTTACTTTATTATTATCAAACAAGAAAGTGCTGAATAATGTCTAATAGTTCGCTGGTCATGAAATGGTTTTTTGTATTATTTGTAATTTTTCTCTGTAATTTACTTATTGCTATTGCTGCCTCAGGTACTAGCCCTAATAACAAATTTAAATTTATAACCGACTCCGTTCAAACACTTGATTCTAATATTGTTGATTTCATTACTAAAGATTTTAAAAAAGACTATTTGGGGGCCAAGCAAAAACATAGTGGTAAAGAGTTTCTGATTTGCGGAGTAATTTACAGCATCACTCCTGGAATGCATGATAAGAAAAATGTGCTTTTTGAAGAAGATTACATCTGTATTAGCATTTTAATTCCATATCTAAAAGCAAAGCGCTTTGGTAGGCGTATTTTGTGTTATATGAAATATGACAAAGATGTTAAAGGAAGTTTAGTCAAAGGTACTCGGATAAAATTGAAAGGGAAGCTGGATTTTGATTTAAGAACTAATGATGTCGCTTTTAGGGATTGCGAGGTGGTGAATGATTAATGACGTAAAGTATCCTTTCTATTTTAATCATATTTGAACTTTTCTTCATTTTTCTTCTCCTCTTTGGTGATTAGTATTTCTTACTTTTGTATTTTTTTTGCCTTATTATTTTATTCATTAAATACGCGAGTAATAAGAAAATATTTACAAGTCAAAAGTTTTCTGCAAAAAATCAAGGCTTTAAGGAAACTACGTCCAACTCTTCTATAGAAAAAGTGAAGTTTTCTGTAAAAGACTGCCCTATAAGAATATGGTGGTCTATAGGCTAGCTTACTTTGACTTTAATTATTTTAGTTATCATAAATATAATTGCTTATTTCAATTTAGATAATCGTATACACAGTAATCCTAGAGGGGTGCCTTCATTGACTGGTTGAACGCTTGCTGGAGAACTATAGTTGAAATTATAACATATATTGGTCGATTTGATTTATTCCATATTATGATTGAAAAAGCCTTAACATTAGGAGATACCCCCTCAAGTAAAGCTACGAAGATAATTACACGCAAGAACACTCTTTTGATAGTATTCACCTTCTAGGTCCTCCTCATATTGTCTTATCACTTTTTAAAATTACGTAAAATAATGATTAATTCAAATTTGGAGCATCTAATAGAATAAATAAAAGAGTCTGATATAACCAATTATAAATATTTATATTGAAGCCTATTTGTGAATTTGTATTTCAGATGTAATCAATAAATTTGCTAAAAGTCACTACCAAAACTATTCATTAATATATTGTTGAATCCAATTTAGGTTAGCATTCATGAACTTCAAATATAGTTTAGGGTAAAAATCGTCGTGTCCACACTTAGGGTATTCAAGCATTTTTACAACTTTTCCTTGTAACATTAACCCCCTATAAAACTCCTGATTTTGTGTAGGAGGGACATTATTATCTTGACTTCCATATTGTATTAAAACTGGAGTACTGACATTTTTAATATGTGAAATAGGTGATCTATCACGGTATAATTTATAGTTATCGTAATAAAGTACTCCTAAGTTATCTGCAGTTTGATACCAATTACAAGTTCCCTGTAAACTAATAAAATTTATTTCTCCGGCTGACAGGCACGCGACTTTAAACCTGTTAGTCTGGGTTATAATCCACGCAGTCAAAGTTCCACCATTACTATGCCCAACAACTGCCATACACTTAACATTTATAGGTTCTCTTTCGGCTAAATAATCAACTCCAGACATAATATCTTGGTAATCTTTTATTCCCACATTTCCTACAAGGTCTTTTCTAAACTTTACTCCGTGCCCTGTGTTTCCACGGTAGTTGGGTTGGAATATAAAATAGCCATTGTTGGAAAAAACTGGAACTGGATAAAATCTAATGCTAGGCAGGTAGGTATTAGTAGCAGCACAATCAGGGCCTCCATGAATAAGTACAACAAGAGGATATTTTTTATCTCTTGAAAATTTTGATGGGTATGTAAGTAGACCGTCAATTTTTTCTCCATCCTTTGATTTCCAATAAATTATTTTGGTTCTGCCAAAATAATATTTTTTCATCCAGCCATTCAAGTTAGTGATATTTTTGGGCTTTGGGTTCTTTATATCACTTATTGCTAATTCTGGAGGTTTGCTATAATCCTGATTTACAAATGCAAATTTACTTGAATCAGGACTTATATCAAACATGATAGATGATAAGTAGTTATAAATCATTTTAGGAGGCCCACCATCTATTGGCAATGAATAAAGCCTAAATTTTTGCTTATAATCTTCAGTTACAAATATCTTTTTCGAATCCTTAGACCATGCAAATGGCATTGGCCTTTCATCAGGGGTTACAGCAAGTTTTTTGCTTTTACCCCCATTTGCTGGAGTTATATTTACCCCCCAAGGTGAATATAGTTTGAATGGAATTTCTCGTGACGCTAAATAAGAAATCCATTTCCCATCGGGAGAATATTTAGGGTAAAAGTTCCATCCTCCATTATTTATAATGGGCGTTATAATTGCTGTTTGAGTATTTACGGTATAAACACCTGAGCTGAACATATCATTGACCCATGAAGTTTTTTGAGCACAAAACACTATATCATTCCCGTTAGGAGACCAGTTCATACAATAGTAAAACCAGTCAGCAACAGAAAAATTTCCTGCAGTTAGTTTTATAGCTATTTCTAATTTTTCTGAACCTTCTCTTATATTTACAAGCCATATATTTTTTTTTCTATATTTGCCAAACTCTTTTACGTAGTAATTTCCGTTTTTTGCTTTAATTACTTTTGGAGGTAACGGGTCCTTCATTACGAAGGCAATTTTATTTCCTTTTGGAGACCATGAAAAAATTGAAACATCTTCCTTGGTATTTGTCAATTGCCATGCTTCTCCTCCATTAGGTCTTATGAGCCATATTTCATTTTTATCTGTTCTATTTGATAGAAACGCAATAGTTTTTTCGTCTGGAGCCCATCTAGGCGTTGTACATGAAAAGGAGCCTGTTGTCAATGGATAGTTGTTTTTTCCATCAATGTCAGATACAAATATTTGCGATATATATTGGTTTTTCTGCATATTAGCGCTGATAATCGTATAAACAATTCTTTTACCACTTGGAGAAAATTCAAAAGTTCCAATATTTTTCAATTTCATCATTAACTGTGGAGTCCAATTCTTTGATGTCTTTGAAGAGAAAGCGTTTAAGATAACAAAAGTAAATAGTAGAAAAAAAACTAATATATTTTTAATCATGTTATGCCTTATGTTTAAAAAATATTTTGATTTATAGCATTTATTCTCTCGCTTATTTTTACAATACATAAAAGTTATGTGCGAATCAAATCTTTTATAAATGTATAGGTGATAAATTGATTCCTCTGAGCAAGAAAATCTAAGAAGAAAAATCTAAATGATGTAATTAAGCTCTTTTAGATATTTATATGCTAAGGTCTTGATCTTATTTTTTGAACTCATTGATATTTTCAGCTCGACAATTAGTATTTCGTGATTTCTTTCTATTCTGAAATACCAATAGTTATTGTTGACACGTTTAATTCTATTGATATTGTCAACGGAATTCCAGACCCAACGATGATGGTTATTTTGTATTTTGACATCGTGACGACGATCTCTGTACGGACAGTAGCCCATTACAAAGTCAAGTCGTATAAAATCTTTTTCAGTGAACCGCTTTTTGAAGAAGAAATGGTGATCGGTTCAACTCACGGAAAAATGACTATTGCTAAAAAAAGAGTCGAATATAATAGAATGTGAACATTACTTAATTAGGGAGGTATAATAAAAATATATTTTTCCAATATCCCAATTTTGCTCCAGCCCTCCGCTTCCCCAAGTTGGAGGACATTCTTTTTTGGAGAGGAACGTCAGGCAGTGTCAGATGGCAGCAATTGGGAGCGCTAGCTGATAGGATATATATAGGTTTTGATTTTTATTGTAAAAAATAATCAATAAAACCCTGCATGTTTAAAGTGCTAATTATAAATACTATACATTAATTATTGCGATTGGCCTTTGGCTTTAAAGTATCTGCCTTTGAACCAGGACCCTGACCTCATTATTAATTATGACTTCGAAAACTCTGGTTACAGGACCAGTTATAAAGGACTGTTTGTGCCGTCACTGTGCAATATTGCCGGAGCTCCAGTCAAGGACTCTGAGTATAGAGATTTTGATGGAGTTCTGGTTAATTCACCACGACTGTTAAAGCAGGGAAGATGGCCGGGTAAGGGAGCAATACGCTTTGACGGAATCAGAACATTTGCAGTAGTTCCAGGATGTACAACTCTGAATCCCAGTGAAAACGGAATATCAATAATAACCTGGATAAGGTTCAACCACGTTGATAAAGTACAATGCATATACGGATGTGCAAGAGGATTGATCGATTCAAAGTTCAACCTGTTCTGGCGTAAGAAATCTTTTCGTTCATCCTGGGGAGGGCATGAATTCTCAACCCCGAGTCTGAAAATTCACCCGGCTCGCTGGTATCATCTGGTTCTGACTGCTGACTCTGGCGGTCAGGTTTCATTTTTCTTAAATGGCAAGCAGTTGCCTTTCAACGGCAGGAATGACAGGGCTAGACTGATAAAAGATCAATACGAACTTATTATCGGCGGATTATGCCTTAATAATACTGCTGACGGGATTAATACTCACACCGTATTTGGTGAACAGAGGCGCTGCCGGATTGCAGCGGCTTTTGGTTTGAGGGATATGTTTGATGGCGAGATAGACGAGTTTTTAATATTCAAAAGACCTCTTTCGCAAGAATTTATCAAGCGGCATTATAAGACTGGCAGGCCGCATTAAACAGGAGCTGAAGGCTAAATGGCAAAAATACTCATAGCGGATGATTGTCCTGTGGTAAGGAAGTGCAACAGCACCATTCTTGAATTGCTTGGACATGAAATCATCTCCTGCAAAGACGGGCAGGAGGCTTTAAAAGGTTTTATGAATGAAGCCCCGGATTTATTGCTGCTTGATGTAAATATGCCTGGAATGAGCGGTCTTGAGGTCTGCCGTGAAATTCGACGTCACCCACAAGGCTTGTCAGTGCCGATAATAATGGTGTCAGCTCTTGAAGAAGAGAGTGATATTATCAGCGGTCTGAACGCGGGTGCCGACGACTACCTGATTAAACCGGTAAGGGAAGGGCATCTGGTTGCAAAGTTAAAAGCTTTTCTTGGAATTGTTGCCCTCAAGCAGGCAGACCGGGATCTGGTAAAAAACAGAACCGTGCTGGCTGGGCGTTATCGTATTGAGCGATTGCTGGGGTATGGGGCACATTCAGCAGTTTTTCTGGTTCATGATATGGAAAAGGCTGATAAACAGTTTGCTTTGAAACTGATGCGGGACAGCTTCGTTTCTGAAGAAATCGCGAAGCCTTTGTTGAAAAGTGCCAGAAAACTTATGGAGGTTGATTCAAAGTATGTGGTAAAAATATACGATATCGGCAAGTTTAATTCGAGGATTTATCTGGTGATGGAGTATGTTGCCGGCGGGAGCCTTGATAAGATGATCAAGCACCGGACTTTCAGTGAAAATGAGGCAGCTTTAATGGCCAGAGATATTTCCAGAGGAATAGCTGAACTTGAAAAGCTGGGCATGATTCATCTGGACATAAAGCCCGGCAATATACTGGTATCGGAAAATTTCAAGCTGGCTGATTTCGGGGTCATGACTGCCAGTAACAGCGCGACGATGCCGCTTAACGGCCAGCTATGGACAACAGCGGCGTACATTTCTCCTGAATACCTGACTCGTGAGGGTGAAATCAGTTCAAAAAGTGACATTTACAGTCTTGGAATTACAATTTATGAGGCCATGACCGGTGATAATCCTTTTCAGGCCCAGCGTCCTTCGATCGGCATGTACAGGCAGGTGCACTTGAAAATACCTCCGCTGCAAAATTTTAATTCGACTATCAGCTCTTACATGGTGCAGGTTGTCGAAGCTATGCTGGGAAAAAATCCGGCTGAACGACCTGGCCCGGAAGAGAGTGCGGAAATTTTCACTGTTCTACTGGAATTTCTGCAGAAAAAAAGCAACAAGTTTCATGCAGAGCGCTCATATTATTCACAAAAATTTTCAGGTAACTCATATCGAACCGGTACTTCATACGATTTGGAGGAAGTAAAACTCAGGCTTGAAAACCTGAACTTTTTCAAAAACCGGCAGGTTGAACAGCAGAGTACTGCTGAAAAGAAGGACATGCGGCCGGTGGCACTTTCAGGTATGCGGCGCTTTTTAATTGCGGCCGTTATAATAATTGCAGTTTCTGTCATGTTTGTCAGCGGATATATGGTCTATCGTGACAGGTATTCGGGGCTGAAAAATTTTGTTCCGGATTATGGGAAGGAGTACCTTGATGACGCAGAAATCTTTATTCTGTCGAGCCATGCCGGGAGGCGCAAGTGCGCCATGTGCAAACTTATCTACAGTCCTGCTTTAGCGCCGGATAATGCCAAACTTTCGACCTTGGTTTATGAAAAGCTGCGGGAAAGAAGTTACAGATGTCCGCGCTGTCTCTCTCCCCAGACCAGCCTTTGTGATTGAAAGCGCTACATTTTCTGCCAGTGTCGGCGGAGCAGTTCTGCAGTATCCTCAATAGCTTCAGGTACACAGCGGGTATCGCTGATTACCGGCATGAAATTGGTATCTCCAGCCCACCTGGGAACAATATGCATATGCAGGTGATCTGCAACTCCCGCTCCAGCAGCACTGCCAAGGTTGAACCCGACATTAAAAGCTTCCGGTCCCATTGCATTCTGAAGCGTATTTTTTGCATCGATGCAGAGGTCCATCAGTTCATGCCGTTCTTCAACAGAAATATCGCTGATATCGCCAATATGCCTGTAGGTGGCAACCATTAGATGTCCGGAATTATACGGGAAGCGATTCATTATAACAAAGCAGGTTTTGCCGCGGTGAATTATGATTGATTCTTCAGGGGATTCTTCATCGGGAACACGTTTATCGCATAGAAAACAGCGTTGTTCTTTTTCTCCTTTAATGAATTGAATTCTCCAAGGCGCCCATAAAGGTCTCTGGCTGCTCATTTTCTGATCCCCGAATTAATAGTTACAAATGTTTACGGTGTTATTGACCCGTTGAAAATTAAAATTTTTGGTATCTTCATGCGAATGCCGCAGAAATATTCAGGATTTCTAGCGTTTGTCCCTTGTATAATCGACTAATTACGTTATATTCAAGGTTTTCTTAATGTATGACATGTGAATATTTATCAATTTAATTAAAATATAACTTAAAATCGGGGTTATTCAAAATGAAAAAAGATATACATCCTAAATATGGCGAAGCCAAAGTGATTTGTGCTTGCGGTCACACCTGGGAGACCAAGTCAACCCGTCCGGAAACCAAGGTCGGTATCTGTGCAAAATGCCATCCTTTCTTTACTGGTAAGCAGAAATTTGTTGACACTGCCGGTCGTGTTGAGCGCTTCCGTCAGCGTTACGGGATTAAATCCAGCGACAAGTAATAAGTTTATAGCCTGTCGGAAATGCTCATGCTGTTTCGGCAGGCTTTTTCACGTTTAAATTCCAAAATTACCAGAGGACAGGATGACACCGCAGGATATTGCAGAATATGTTGACGGGCTCAAAGAGCATTTTAAAGAGCTTGAGGCTCAACTTTCGGATCCGTCTATTTATGCCAATCCGCAGAAATCCAAAGCTGTGACTCAGGAGCATCGTAAACTCGAAAACCTCTTCAAAAGCTATGAACGCTGGAAAAAGGTACTTGAAGAAGTTGATGAGAATAAACTTTTGCTCCAGGAAGAAGATGATGAGGACATGCTTGAAATGGCAACAGCCGAGCTTGAAGAGCTTAAAGCTGAAAGTGCCTCTCTGGAAAATTCAATAAAAGTTTCACTGCTGCCACCGGATCCGAATGATGCCCGCAATATTATTATCGAAATCCGCCCTGCGGCAGGAGGAGATGAATCTGCGCTATTTGCCGGTGAGCTGTTCAGGCTGTATTCCCACTATGCTGAAAGTCGCGGCTGGAAGCTGGAGCTGCTTGATCAGTCAGGCAGTGACCTTGGCGGGATAAAATCAGTAGCTTTTTCTCTTTCCGGTGATGAAGTGTACTCACGCATGAAGTATGAGAGCGGTGTGCATCGTGTGCAGCGGGTTCCGGTTACGGAGTCCGGCGGCAGAATTCATACTTCAACAGTCACGGTTTCGGTGATGGCTGAGGCTGAAGAAGTGGATATTGAAATCGATCCCAATGAGCTGCGTATTGATGTTTTCAGAGCTTCCGGCCCGGGCGGGCAGTGTGTTAACACCACTGATTCGGCGGTTCGGGTAACTCATGTTCCTACCGGCCTGTCTGTTGCGAGCCAGCAGGAGAAGAGCCAGCATCGCAATAAGGAAATTGCCATGCGGATTCTGCGCTCCAGACTGCTTGAGGAAAAACAGCGGGAGGAAGCCGCAAAACAGGCTGCTGATAAACGGGCTCAGGTTGGTACTGGAGACCGCAGCGAGCGTATTAGAACCTATAACTTTCCCCAGAACCGGGTTACTGACCACAGGTACGGGATAACACTTTATGATCTGCCGAAATTAATGGAAGGGCAGCTTGATATCCTGCTTGATCAGATTGTAGCTATAGACTGTGAGAGACAGCTTGAAGCACTCAAGAAGTAAAACTTAATATTTAAATTTTGCTTAACTAAACTTATTATACAATAATAGTTACTGTTTGTGAACTTTAGCAAAGTGAAGGTTGTCTAAAACAGCATCTTATAACAACACCCTGGAAGCAATAATGAAGTATTTGTTTATATTTCTTGCGTTGCTTGCTGTTCCGTTTTTAGCTGTATCCGGGCAAGTTAATCTCGGGGACAGGTGCAAGCTTCAAACCGTTAATGCGGAGAAAGGCAGAGAACTGCTTACAAAAAACGATGTCTACCTGCAGCGCTTAACCTCATTTGAACGTGCAGCCCGACTCCGGCTGAAGCGTCCGGTTTCCGCCGCCGAGTTTAAATCATATATTCGGCATTCAGTCAAGGACTGGACTCCCGCTGAGGAAAAAATAATCTTAGCTGCTTTAGCCCGCTGCAGTTCCAAACTTAAAAATTACTATCATCTGTTACCTGAAAACATTTACGTTATTAGAACTTCAGGTCAGGAAGAATGCAATACTACAGGCTATACCAGAGGTAAGGCGATAATTTTATCCGATACTATTTTTAAGCAGAGCAGGCAGGAGGTGGAATTTTTGCTGATGCACGAATTATTCCATATTATTACCCGTCACAATCCCGGTATCAGGGAGCCTCTTTATGCTTTAATAGGATTTAAAAAATGTATTGAACCCAGCTTGCCGGCTGCTCTTGAAAAACGCCGAATAACAAATCCGGATGCACTGTATAACGATTATGCTATAAAGGTATTGAGAAATAAGTGCCATTACTGGGTGGTGCCAAGATTATACATTAGCCATACCTTCGTTTCACCTGCAACGCAAGGCAGGCTATTTGATTATATCAATATGGTTTTTGTAGTAGTGAGCAAGGGCGATACTGCTAAACCCGGACAGATCAGCTGCGAACCTTATTTGATGGGAATGGGCGAGGTTTCAGGTTTTTTTGAACAGGTAGGGCGCAACACTTTCTACGTGATCCATCCGGAAGAGATTCTTGCAGATAATTTCGCCTTGATGATTGTCGGCCATGTTGAGAATAAAAAAATTGTAAACCGCAATTTAATCAGCAAGATTTCTGCTGTAATGTCTGCATGGAAGCCAGCCGGAAACTAAGCTGAGGTACTTCTTCGGTATTGGAAGCACTCTTGCAGCATGGCGGCAACCGGCTTGGTCTCCTCATGCTTGCCGTCGTTTTTCAGTGATTAAAAGGGGTTAATCGCTGTTGTCAACTTCTTTGGCTACAACATCAATGACATCTTCAGATGCCGGCGGAGCCTGGCTTGTCTGTTCAGTTTTATTTGCGGGCCTGGAACCTGGTTGTCTGCCTTGAAATCTGCTGTACCTTTTTCTGGCTGATTCAAATATTGATTTGCTTTTGCGGTTTGGCAGCAGCATAAAAATAATCATTGCCAGCAGAATGAAGGGCAGCAGGAATATAGTTGCCGCTAAAATCAGAATTCCGCCAAGCATGAACAGTATTAGTTTAATTGTGTTTTTGAAATCCATAATAATATCTTTGTGTTAATTTTGGTTTAACCCGGCTGACTGCAGTAGTCACGGCGCATTCCTTCAAACAAAGTTATAGCAACGGAATTTGCCAGATTAAAGCTGCGATGAAACTTGCCGGGCATTGGAATCGTGTAAATACGGTCCCGGTATTTTTGATGAAAGCTTTGTGGAAGGCCGCTGCCTTCGCTTCCAAAAACCAGGAAACTTTCTTTTTCAAACGGGCATTCCCAGAAGACTTTTTTGCCTTTAGTGCTCAAAAAGTAAAGCACAGCATCCGGGTTTTGGTCCAGGAAGTCCTGCCAGTCCTTGTATATTGTATAGTCAAGGTGATTCCAGTAATCCATGCCGGAACGTTTAACATATTTATTGTCAAGGGAGTACCCCAGTGGTTCGATCAAGTGCAGCCGGGTGTCGGTAGACACGCAAAGCCGCCCAATGTTGCCCGTATTCTGAGGGATCTCCGGGTTGAAAAGCACTATATTATAATTACTCATTGTGTTTTGATTGAAACCTGTAATTTCGTCTTTATTCCGGTAAAAACATAATTAAGCTCTTTACCGAGTCTAATGCAAATTATAATCCTCACTATTCGCTCATTTTGCGTTTTTTTTTCTAATATAATGAAAGTCGTTTATTAAAAAGTTGTTCGGTATTCTTAAAAAAAGCATTGAGTAATTTGTATTGCCTATGATGTGTGATAGAGTAATGGTCTTGTATTGAAAATACAGGAGGAAAACTATTTGAAAAAACTGATTAAGATAAAGAGTTGGTTCTTGGCCCTGACAGTGGTGCTGGCAGTCTTTGTCGGTACCGGATGTGATGTCGATAATAACCATTTGACGCTCAGGGAATTCACTGACCATCTCAGCAAAAGCGGCGTAAAGGTTGAGCAGGTTCAGCCTATTGAAGCCGATGTTATCAAGGCTCAGAAAGCTGTTGCAGTTAAAATTGCCGGTTCTGAGATTGGTGTTTACAAATTTAATATTGATTTTAAAAATCAGGCCAAGCGGCTTAAACGCATTCATAAAAACGGATATGTTTATATGCTTGGTTTGAAGTTTCCTGTAGTTGTGAAGGGCACTTTTGTCTTGGTAAATGTGCATAAGAATCCTGAAAAACACAAGATTCTCAAAGCACTGGAGACATTTAAGTGATCGTCAGATTAGTAATTTTTCCGGTTTATCCGGAAGTTAAAATCTTGTAACTTAAATTAAGAAAGGGAAGGAAAGACGACAAATGGCATGTAATTGTAATTGTGATTGCTCAAAATACGTCTATTTCTTCGGTGGAGGCAAGTCAGAAGGCAATGCCTCTATGAAACAGATTCTCGGTGGTAAAGGCGCTAACCTGGCTGATATGGCTGATCTTGGTCTGCCGGTACCTCCCGGATTTACTGTAACTACTGAAGCTTGTGCAGAATACGGCAAAATAGGCCGCAAAAACTTGTTCGCAAAGATCGACTCCCAAGTCGAAGAAGCATTGAAAACCCTTGAAGAAGTTACCGGCAAAACATTCGGTTCCGGACCAAATCCACTGCTGGTTTCCGTACGTTCAGGTGCTGCTGTTTCAATGCCTGGAATGATGGACACAGTCCTCAACCTCGGACTCAACCCGGAAACTGTTGATGCTATGATTCAGCTTACCGGCAATGAGCGCTTCGTAATGGACTCTTACCGTCGTTTCATCCAGATGTTTGGTAACGTGGTTCTTGGTATTGAGCACCACAGCTTTGAACACGCGCTGGATTCTGTAAAGAAAGCCAAAGGTGTTGAGCTGGACACTGACCTTACTACTGACTGCCTGAAAGAAGTTATTGAAAAATATATGGCAGTTGTCAAAGCCGAGACCGGCGAAGAATTCCCGACTGATCCTAAACAGCAGCTGTGGCGTGGTATTCAGGCTGTTTTCGATTCATGGGACAACCCACGTGCTATTCGTTATCGTGAAATCAATGATATCCGTGGTCTGCTCGGTACAGCCGTAAATGTTCAGACTATGGTATTCGGAAACTCCGGTGACAACAGTGCTACTGGTGTTGCATTTACTCGTGACCCGTCTACCGGTGCCAATAAATACTTCTATGGTGAATTCCTGATTAACGCTCAGGGTGAAGACGTTGTGGCTGGTATTCGTACTCCGCAGCAGATTACTTTGGCCGGATCCCGTGAATGGGCCGCCTCTGCCAGTGTCAGCGAAGAAGAACGTGCGGCAAACTTCCCCTCTCTGGAAGAAGCCATGCCTAAATGTTTCAAGGAACTCGATGATATTCGTGCCAAACTTGAACAGCATTATAAAGATATGCAGGACCTTGAGTTCACTATCGAACACGGCACACTTTACATGCTGCAGACCCGTAATGGTAAGCGTACCGCTGCTGCTGCTGTAAAAATTGCCATGGACCTGGCTGATGAAGGCCTCATCGATGAAGAAACTGCAGTAATGCGGGTAGAGCCGCAGCAGCTTGACCAGCTTCTGCATCCGGTATTTGTGAAAGAGGCAGAAGAAGCTGCAGAAAAACTGACTGTAGGTCTGCCGGCATCTCCTGGCGCTGCTTACGGACAGGTTGTTTTTACTGCTGAAGAGGCTGAACACTGGGTTGAAATGGGCAAAAGAGTTATTCTCTGCCGTATTGAGACCAGCCCCGAAGATATTGGTGGAATGCATGTTGCAAACGGTATTCTCACTTCACGCGGCGGTATGACTTCCCACGCGGCGGTTGTTGCTCGCGGAATGGGTACCTGCTGTGTTGCCGGTTGTGGCGATGTAGTTATTAACTATGCTGAAAAGAAATTCTCTGTAAATGGTACTGAGGTTAAAGAGGGTGACTGGATTTCTCTCAATGGTTCGACCGGTGCTGTTTATGTTGGAAAAGTTGACTCTGTAGAACCTGAGTTGACTGGTCCTTTCGGTCATATTATGGAACTGGCTGATAAATATCGCAAGCTTGGTGTCCGCACTAACTCAGACACTCCGCACGATACAGACGTTGCAGTCAAGTTCGGTGCTGAAGGCATCGGCCTCTGCCGTACTGAGCACATGTTCTTTGAAGGCGATAGAATTGTTTCTTTCCGCCGTCTGATCCTGGTTGCTGAAACTGTCAAGAGACTTAAAGAGTCCTTGAATGTCAAGACTCTTGATGAAGTCAAGAAAGCTTGCGACGATGCTGAAGCACTCAAAGCTGTTGCTCAGTATGAGCAGGCTCTTGCTGAACTGCTTCCGACTCAGCGCGCTGACTTTGTCGGTATCTTCAAAGCTCTTGAAGGCCGTCCATGTACAGTTCGCCTGCTGGATCCGCCGTTGCATGAATTCCTGCCTCAGGATGAAAAAGGCCAGGCCGAAATGGCTGAGCAGATGGGCGTTTCAGCAGCAGAAATTGCTGATCTGGTCCACGGTCTCCACGAATTCAACCCGATGCTTGGTCATCGTGGTTGTCGTCTCGGAATGACCTATCCTGAAGTAACTGAAATGCAGGCTCGCGCTATTTGTGAAGCTGCAGTGGAAGTCAAAGGCTCCAAGCCTGAAATCATGGTTCCGCTCGTTGGTAACGTGGTTGAACTTTCTATTCAGAAAGCAATCATTGAAGAGACCATCGCCAAGGTTGAAGCCGAAAAAGGCATCAAGCTTGACGTGCTTATCGGTACCATGATTGAGGTTCCACGCGCGGCTGTTACTGCAGACCAGATCGCGGAAGAAGCTCAGTTCTTCTCATTCGGAACCAATGACCTGACTCAGATGGGTTGCGGATTCTCTCGTGACGATGCTGGCAAATTCCTTGGCGATTACGTCAGAGCCGGTGTTTACGAATACGATCCCTTCCAGGTGCTTGACCGCACTGGTGTCGGCGAACTGGTGAAGATCGCTGTTGAAAAAGGTCGCAGCACTCGTCCGGATATCAAACTTGGTATCTGTGGAGAGCATGGTGGTGAGCCGCGCTCTGTAGAGTTCTGCCACAATATTGGCCTGAACTATGTTTCATGCAGTCCTTTCCGCGTGCCGATCGCACGTCTGGCTGCTGCTCAGGCTGCTATCAAGGAAAGCAAAGGCTGTTAAGCCGCTTTCTGCTGTAGCAAAGCGCCCCGGTTTCCGGGGCGTTTTTTTTTGTCATTATGATTAACAGGAAAAACTGATAAAAACGGAGATTTTAGGTATATTAAAAAATAAAAAAACAAGGTTTCAGCAATTACACAGATATCTTTAGTGATAATATTAGATTGTATAATTTGCCGGAAAGGTTAGCTGTAAAATAAAAAAATAAACTTATTTTTTTACAGACAGCATTCAAAATTGAATAAATTGATCAGGATTTTGCTTTTAAATAATGTATGACCTGATTATAAATTCAAATTTTTACCGCATATACAGCAGTGAAGAGCTGATTAATGTACTAATTTTAAGGCTATTATATGTTTTGTTGTGGCTGCTCTCTATTTGTCCGGTAAATATTTAAAACGTATAAGACCACAGGCAGTAAAATATATTTTTATTTATATATAATATAAAAACGTGTTTGTTTATGGCTTCGATACATGGCAAAATATGAGTTATTACCTTTAATTAGTTGAAAAAAAGTTTTTTTGTGGTATAAATTAAATGTTAACTATGTGTTCCGTATATTTAAGTACGCTCGGTGCTTTATCCGGATCCAGCTATATTCACTTTCAAAGCAAAGGGAAAATTATAATGGACAAAAAGCAAACAGAAATCTTCGCAGACGGTATTGGTCAAATTCACTTCGCCGGCGGCATGGTTCGCTTCGACTTTGTTACTCTGCAGCCGGACCCGGAAGGTAAAAAAGATCCTGAGCCAATTTGCAACGAACGTATTATAATGCCGCCGCAAGGCTTTTTGAATGCTTATAATTCCATGCAGAATCTGATTGACAAACTGCTTGAAGCCGGTGTCCTCCAGCGCACTGAAAATGACAATGCTTCAGGCGGAGAAAAATAGCCTGACTTTATTTTTTGTTTGAGACCCAAAGGGAGGGGTGCACTGTGACACCCTTGAAAAACTTAATCAGGTTATTCTTTTGTCATTAACCAATTAAACACGGGGGGCGGTATGCAGAATGCATTCCGGTTGATGACCGCACTGGCGGCCGTTTATTTTTTGGCCGGGTGCCACAGCGCTGAAGAATACAGAGAAGAGCGTGTGGAGAAAGCCAGGAAACATTTTGAAGAAATAAACAAAAAAGTGATTGTCAAAGGTAAAGTTTTTACCTTGCCCATGTGCATCAGGACGGCTTTAAAGCACAACCTTGACCTAAAGGTTTATGAGTTAAAAGAGCGTATTGCACAGGAAAAAGTAACCGCCAGTATGCTTGGTATGCTGCCTGACCTTGAAATTAGCAACCAGTTTCATGCCCGTAACCGTACCCCCGGTTCCAGCAGTCAGTCAATCGAGACCGGCAAGCAAAGTCTGGTATCCAGCCGCAGTACAGATAATACAATCAATAATATCAAAATTGAGCTGGCTTTAAGTGTAGTTGACTTTGGTCTGGCCTATCTAAACGCTGCGCAGGCGGAAGACCGCAGCCTTATAACTGTTGAACAGCAGCGTCGTGCCGCTCAAAATCTGACCCTTGATGTTGTTAAGACTTATTTCAAGGTTGCTGCAGCACAGGATGCGATTCAGACCACTGAGAAGCTGTTGGTAAAATGTCGTAACCTGGAAAAAGTATTTGCGACATTGAGTCAGTCCAAAGCCGTATCTCCCCTGCGGCTGCTCGATGAAAGAAAACGCTTTATCCAGCTTGAAAAACGTTTGATGGCCTATCGCCGCAGTTACCAGAATGCGTGCATTGAACTGCGTGCTCTGATGGGGTATCTGCCCATAAATGACGTGAGAGTGGACACCAGGTGCCTGGAACAGTTGAATGTCGCCACTCTGCCGGATATTTCTGTGCTGGAAAAAATTGCTCTGGTTGAGCGCCCCGAGCTTTACCAGCTTGATATACAGACTAATATTACCGTAAATGAAGCTCGCAAGACTATTTTGATGATGTTTCCAAATGTCAAAATGTTTGTTGATTTTGTAAATTCTAATAACTCATTCCTTTACACTCAAAGCTGGTGGGAAATCGGGGTTAGAGCTGCTTACAATCTGCTGAAGCTGCCGGAGCAGATTGCTCGTTACCGGGCAATAAATTCGCAGGTCGATGAAATCTCCATGCGTACCCTGGCGCTCTCTATTGGAGTAATGGCTCAGGTACGTATTGCTCATGCAAATATCCTCGAGGTAAAAGAGCGTTTTGAGCTGGATGACAAGGTTTATAAAGCTTATAGCGACCATTTAAATGTGGCAAAAAAGAACTACTCGGCTGGTTCCGGCCTTTCGCAGCTGGAGCTCGATCGTCTTGAACTTGAAACGGCGGAGACCTTTATTAACCGGATTATCTCGATGAGCAACTACTATGTTGCCTACTACCGACTTTTAAATACTGTTGGTATCAGTTCCCTTGATCAAAAGACGATCGGAGATATCATTCACGAAATAAAACTGTCGGAAGCGAAAGAGAAGGCCAGGACAACCAGAACTTCTCCAGCAATGGTACAGGCTCGTAAAGCATTTAATAAGAACGTTCTTTCCTTTAATGGTATTGCACTCGGACAAAATACCATGACCAGCGACGACCGCAAAAAACTTGAGGCGCTGATTCCGAAGAATACTCGAAAGGAAAGCGGGGTACTCTAAAAAGATATTTAAATGGAGACATAATGACTGACTTTCTTAAGTCAATGGTCAAATATCGATTTTCGAAAAATTAATCTTCGGAGCCTTGTCGGCGGCTCTGGAGACTGATTGTATAAACAGCAGAGGTGGTATATGTATAAGCTGGAAGACAGGATCCTATTTGACGGCGCGGCTGCAGCTGATGTAGCGGATGCTCAGGAACAGGAACAGCAGCAGGCGGAAGATGCTATAGAGCAGGAACCGCAGGAGCAGGAAGAGCAGCAAAGTCAGGATATTGAAGGTAACTCCTCTGAAACGGCGGATAACGATAATTCGGTCGATGACATACTGGTTCAGGCACTTGACCTGAATACCGGAGCCGATGGTGAACGGATTGACGTTCTGCTTATATCTGAATCCCTCGAAAATGCTGATGATCTTTACGATGCTGCCGACAGCAATACCATCGTGATTAAATACAATGCTGATTCCACCACCGCAGCAGAATTACTGCAGCAGATTACTACCGCCCTTGAAGGCAGGAAAGCCGACTCAATCGGCTTTGTCACCGAATCGGCTGAAGATGCCAGAATACAGGTTTTTGCTGACAGCGAAACCACCCTTGAGTCGATTTCCAGCGCGACTCAGCAGACCTTCTGGAATGGTGTGGAGAATTTACTTGATGATGGCGGACAGGTAAACCTTTTTGCTTCTGATCTGGCCTCCACGACTGAGGGCAGGGCACTGGTTAATGCCATCAGCAGTACTGTTGATCATGACGTACATGCCAGTGTTGATACGACAGGTGACGCTGATGCCGGCGGTGACTGGGTGCTTGAGTATTCCTCTGAAGGCGATGCTGACGGTACGGATATTGCCGCAATGTACTTTGATGAAAACCTGATTGAAAACTTTGATGCGATACTTGAAGATCATGCTGAAAAGCAGAAAGCTGCGCAATGACCTTGAGCTTTTTCCTGGAGAACGCGATATTCACGGATTGAAGACCTGGATTATTTTTGATCCGGTTGCAGACGCTTATTTCCGCATTTCTAATCGCGATTATATTATAATCGGTATAATATCCGGAAACATGGAGCTAGAACAGCTCCAGACCAAGTTGAACGGACTGGGACTTCAAGCCAAAAAGCCTGAATTGATGAAACTTATCAGCTTCCTGCAGCAGAACAGTCTGACTTCTGTAACTTATCTTGCTTCAGAAGCGAGAATCAATAAAATGCGTCGCCTGAAAAAGCAAATGTTCTGGCATGTATTGTTGTCCTCATACCTGTTTTTTCGAGTGCCGATATTAAAGCCGGATCGCTTTTTAAGCCGGACTCTCGATACAGTCAAAGCCGTTTTTAACCGCTGGACTCTGAGTTTGTTGTGGGTTGTGGCAGTGGCCGGATACATCTGCCTGGTAATGAACCTGCACCAGTTGGCTGATGTCTTTATCAAGTCCATATCTTTTCAAGGGCTGGCACGTTATTCAATTGCGGTGGTGCTGATCAAGTTTATTCATGAGTTTGCTCATGCTTATACTGCCCGGGCATTTGGGGTAAGGGTCCGGCGTATGGGGCTGGCATTTATAGTGTTCATTCCGAGGTTGTATACTGATTTGACTGATTCATGGCGGCTGGCCAGCCGCAGAAAGCGCTTTCTGATTGACGGTGCCGGAATCATCGCCGAGATAATAATAGGCGGCTGGGCTGCCCTGGTCTGGGCCAATACTCCTCCCGGTCTGACTCAGACTGTGGCTTATTATATTTTTGCGGTAAGTATTATCAATACGGTTTTGATCAACGGCAACCCGTTTATTCGTTATGACGGATACTACATGCTGATGGACATGACCGGTGTTGACAACCTGCAGCAGCGGGGAATAGAGAGAGTGAAGAACCTGTGGCGAAAGTATTTATTCGGTATTGAGCTGCCGCTCTCTGATAATTCCTCCGGCTGGAAATTGTGGTTTGTGGTGTTATTTGGTATTTGCGCTTTTGTATATAAGTTTTTTCTTTACACTTCAATTATTCTTATTGTGTATTTTAAGTTTACCAAGACTTTAGGAATCATACTGCTGATTCTTGAAATTCATCTGCTGGTTTTAAAACCTTTAAAGAGTGAGGTAAAGTTTTTGATCATGGCTCGTAAAAAATTCAATCGGAGAAAGTTTCTATTATCGACGATCGGTTTTGCTGTTTTACTGACTGGAATAATACTGCCGCTGCCCTGGGATATACAGCTGCCCTGTGAAGTGAAGCCAGCCGATTCTGATATTGTCTCTGCCAGATATGACGGCTTTATTGAATCGCTGCCGGCCAAAGATGGTCAACTTGTCCGCAAAGGACAGTTGCTGATGCAGCAGCGGAATCCTTTTTTGGCATGGCGACGGCGGGAGGCGGAAATTGATAAGAAGATCAGTCGTATAGAGGTTGATCAGGCACAGAGCGACAGCCGAAAACTGGGGCAGGTCAGTTTAAACCTGCAGGTCTGGAGAGACAGCAGCGACTTATTAAGGGAACTGCAGCGTAAACAGTCTCTGCTGCAGGTAAGAAGTTCTCTTGACGGTAAGTTTGTGCTTTGGGACCGGCACTTGAAGGCTGGAAAATGGCTGACCAGAGGAGAAGTCATTGGTGAGGTTTTTGAGCCTGCATATAATATCATAACTGCTTATATTACTGAAGATGATGTTAGAAAAATAAGGGCTGATGATCCGGTTAAGGTATGTCTTGAGGATGAAATTAAATGGCATACCGGCAAAATATCTGCTGTAAACCCGGTTCCGGCGGCAATGCGGGCTACCCCTTTACTGCAGCCGTTCGGCGGCAGCATTATCTGTTATCCGGTTTTCGGTGGATTGTTTAAACCGCTGCACAGTTGTTATCGGGTGGATATTATTGTAGAGGGCAGAGACATACTGCCCACCGGCCGCACCGGAGTTGTTGTGATGCGCAAGTATACTTCACTTGGCGGCAGCTTGCTCAGAAAAGTTTTATCTGTTCTGCAGCGTGAATTAAGCTTTTAGCCAAGATTTAAAAAGAGTCGAGAACTGACTTACTGGTCCTGAGGTTTTTCTTCCTCTTCCTTTTCCTCTTCCTCAACGTTCATTGATATTCCTGACTCTTTGACTACCTGAGTTTCTTTGCTTTGTTTTTCATCAGGTAGTTCGCTGGTCTTATTACAAGTTGAGCAGCTTGATTTGTTTGAAGCGGTTTTCATGAAATACCTTACCAGAATAATGATTGCAATAAGAAGCAGAATTATAATTACCAGGTGATGCATAATAATACCTCCGTTTTATTAAGTCCCTATATTGAAGATACATGCGGGCAAAGTAATTTGCAACCGGCGACTTGAAGTCATTGCAGTGTACGCAGTAGCCTGGACAATCCGGCTTCACATGTATACGAGAGGCGCAGGACAGGCGGCACTGTCGCTCGACTGGACGCACAAAGCCGGGGACTGAAGATGTCCCCGGAGAAGGCTGGGTTACTGCTGCTTGACCAGCTCAATTTTATAATTGCTTTTCCAGGATTTTCCTTTTTTGAATGCCCTGATTTTATATTGTTCTTTCCAGGGAGTTATGCCGGAGTAGAAGTCTATATTTTCAGCATCTATAAATTTCATTTTGAAGTTGCTTTTTGCCCCTGCCGGCTGATCCGGCATCAGCAGCAGACATTTGGCTTCCGGTGAGTTTGGTTCTCCAAATCCGGCAAAAATTATTGAGGTTGAGGCAAATTGTGACAAGTCATTTATGTTTAGCGGCAGCTTCTTTTTTTCCATTACATACAAACTAAGAATGTGAGGAAGCATGAAAATTTTTTCTTTGACAGACTTACTGTAGAGTTCCCGGTAAGACATTGCCGCATCCTTCTTGAATTTTCTTAAGTACGGCTGAAGTGAAGCCATTACAAATTCAGGATCTTCGCTTTTATAGCTGCGCAATGCCTTGCAGGCAGCTCTGTATTTTTCTGAACATAATTTCAGTTCATTGCGGAGAAATGCCCTGTATCCTGCCAAATACAGTTCAAGTATCGACTTGAGAGCTGTTTGGGCAACAGAGGCTGAACTGTTGCCCTCTGACAGTTTAATCTCAGTAACCTTCGCCGCTGGTTTGCTGACATTGATTTCTTTTACCACTTTTTTTCTGAAAGGTTTAGCCAGTATTTTTGTGTTGCTGCTCCAACTGAGAGTTGCTATAGTTGATAACCGGCATATTTTAATATCGCTTTCATCCTGCAGGTTAATCAAATGCAGATTAGATTGCTTTGCATTAATGTAGGCAAGTTTGCTGCCGTCAGGCGAGAAAAGCGGTTTTAATGCTCCGCCTTGAGCTAATGAAGTTAACTGCCGGGCTTTTCCGTCTGGATAATCAGCGATATACAATTGACCTGAAGCCGGGACGCCCCGAAACCAGTGACCGCCTGTCTTGAAGTTCCCGGAGAAAACAATTTTCCTGCCGTCTGGAGAAAAAACTACTCCACACCCTTTATAGCCGGTCTGCTGTACCTTGCCGCTATTTACGTTCACAGATACAATCTCATGCTTATTTGTGTAGCCTTCACTACTGGAAATCAAAACTTTTGTAGAATCCGGTGACCAGACGGGGCTGGTTTTCATATTACCCGATAATATAGATTTTATTCGCATAGTCTTAAAATTTAAAACATAAAGAGCTGATTTACTGTCCTCGCTTCCTAGAAAGGCCAGTTTGAGCCCGTCCGGGGAAATCGCTGAGTAAAGTGGGTTATATTTCTCTATTATGTCAAGATTTAATATTTCTCCACTGTTTGAAACAATCATTATACTGCCGCTGGTCATTGGCACTCCAGCATTAAGATTCAGTTTTTCAGCGGTAGCGATTAAAACTGGTCCAAGACCGACTAATGCTCCGCCGTTAAACGTAGCCTCAATATTGACTCCGCCCAGAAAATCGGCGATATTTTCAATTTTTCGGGTTTTGAGATTATAACGCTGCAGCGAGCTGACAAGGCTGTTTTTCATGGTGGTGTCATACCATATATACTGCTGTCTGCGGTAGTTGCTTTTTATGACAGAGTCAAGGAACTTCTGAGCTCTGACCTTATTAACAGCGACTTTTTTGCCGGCGGAAACGCTGGCTGAATATCCTGACTTGACAACCTTGTTTGAGGCTTCAGCCGGAGTCACTGCAACCGCTCCGCTCAAAACTGTCAGTACTGTCAAAGCGGGAATTCCTTTTTTTACAGCTTGTTTCATACTGTTTTTCTCCTTTTGAGTTGTGTCATCACAAATCACTTTTGCTTCAAATTCCGTTCCCAAAACGTCTAAAATGGCACCAGGTGTTTTTATCGAAAAAAGTCTGTCCTCATCGGGAGATACCTTGGCCAGAATGCTTCCGTTGTGCAGGTAAAATGTGTATTTATCCTTACCCCGGGGCGCCAGACATTCCAGTTGAGTATTTTTACCGATCGCGACAAAACTCTGATCATTTGTTTTCAAGTGTATACCGGCAACCGGACCGGTAATTACAATATCACCCGCAGCCAGTTCAATACCGTGGAAGAGCTTCCGTGGGGTTCCATCTCGGCTGACAATCCGGCAATCACCCCAGCATTCAGTTATTTTGCCCAGTGTTTCAGGGTAGTTCAGCTGCGGCAGCAGAGTAAAAAAAAGTGTTGCTGCAATGCTGGTAGCGGCGGCTAGGATCAGCATAGTTGTTTTGTGTCTTCTGGATTTTCCCAGAGGTGCGGTTTTTTGCTCAACAGCTGTTAAGAGCTTGTCAGCAATTCGCTGTTTGGCTTCCGCTGATATCGCGGTGTGATTTTTCAGCATATTGTCCATCATTTCATCAGATAGAGGTGCGTTATGATTATTCATGTGGTTACCTCCCTGCCTGCCGGATTTGTTCATAAGTTTTTTTGAAGGCGGCCCTGGCTCTGGTCAGCAGTGACTCAACAGCTTTGCTGCTGCGGCCTGTTTTTCTGGAAATATCGTTTACCGAAAGCCGATCACAGTATTTATGCAGCAGTATGGTTCGATAGTGTTCCGGTATCATGTTCAACACCTGATCAACCATGTTTTCATCATTATCGGTTTCAGTGCGGGCAGCAGAGCAGGGGGCGGCATTTAAGAATTCAGGTGTGTCATATACTTTTACCTGTCGTTTTTGCTGCCGGAAATACTGCAGCAGTTCAATTCTGGCAATGCCAAAAAGCCAGTCCGCCAGTTTTTCGTCACCGCCGGAAAAAAAATCTATTCTGTTGACGGCAGCCAGAAACGCATTCTGTACAATATCCTCTGAAAGTGATTTGCTGTTGCCGCAGCTGCTCATTATATAGCGATAAAGACTGTTGACATTAGCGTTATATAATTCTTCCCAAGCTTCCCGGTCACCGTCTTTCAGCTTTTGTTGTAGGCTTACCAATCCCAACCCCGTATTATAAAACAATTGCTTTTATATATATAACCGCATTCCAGCGTCTAATCCTTCGCAAACTTGTCAAAAAATATAAAATTTTCAAAAAAATCCACACCACAGCTGTTTTATAACAGGCATGATGCGGATTGCATTTCGGGTTTACTTAAAAGAAAATAGGCTATATCAAGTCTGTTTTTTAACTTTCCAGGCGGTTTGAAGCAGTTTCTCATCAAAATGGCAGGGTATAACTCCTTCTGTGGCGTAGATATAAAGGGAGCAGATATAAACCCTGCCAACAATGTAAACCGTATAGGCAAAAGCACACTGCAGCAGCAGCCAGGCAATAGCCAAACCTGCGAATAGAGCCAGACTTGCTTTATTTAAATAGAGGATGCAGAACACGGAGGCAAAAAGTACCGTGCTCAGGATAACAGTTGCCCATCCCAGCCAGCTGATGCCAATATATCCGATCAGCCCTTCGCCCCAGGTTTTTCTGATAGTGCCGGCTGCCTTTTTTACATTATCAAGCGGATTGACAAAGCCTTTTTCACGAATAATTACAGGTATCGCGAACAATGAGGCCACGCTCCAGCTCAGGCCGATAAAGTTTATAACCAGTCTGCCGACAAAGCCGAAGTTATCCTCAAGTTTCTTTATTAGAAAGCCGATAATTCCGGCAAACAGTGACCACATCAGAATTGAGGGAATTCTTCGGCAGGCGCATCTGAAGCCTCGCATAACTGAAACGCTGTTGCCGTTAAGTGCCTGTATTATTTCACTGAAAAAAATGACATTCATAAATGTTGCAGCAAACATCGCCATTAAATAGAAAGCAAACAGCATTGAGCTCTGGATAAGTTTGTTTTTATGACTTTTTCCTTCATGGTCATTGAATATGATTTTCACACTTTTTAGTACGTCCTTACCATCTGAAGCAACTTTCCAGGAGGAATCCACTGAATATTTTCCGGCCGGAAAGCTTGAAGGATTCAGCACCAGATACATAAAGAAAAAAGCTGCAACTCCAAGCATTCCCAGCATTGAGACAGCCTGCACCAGTAGAAGTTTTTTATTTAACCAGAGAACTTTAAAAGCCCCCTTAAACATTGCCCAGCTGCGTTCGAACCTGCCCATTTTTACCTCCGAATTTGTTAGTAAACTGCTGTTTACTAACTTTTTTTGCTGTTGAAAAATTTTGAAATATCAGTTTCATTGAGGCCTCGCGATTTTGCTTCGGCCACTAAATTGTTAAACAGTCGTTCCATTATCTCTTCTTTTTCGGCTTCCGAAATTACTGACTCAATTGGCTTTGAAGATACGAAAGAGCCGTTTCCCCGCCTGCACTCAATGTATCCTTTCAGCTCAAGTTCAAGAAAAGTTCTGGCAACAGTGTTGGGGTTTATACCTAACGCTGAACTGAGTTCCCGAATAGACGGCAGTTTATCACCGCTGGCAAATCTACCGCCGGCAATCAGGTTTGAAAGCTGGTTAAATATCTGCTTGTAGACAGGAATTCCTGAATTAAACTCCAGTGATATCTCTGATATTATTGCACTTGCCATAATTTCTTACCATTTAAAGTAACTGTTTATTAGTGTACTAGTATATTAATGCATTAACTTGAAAATGTCAACTCTTTAAATATAAAAAAAATTATATAAGGCCTTGTAATGCCTAGCCTGTCGATGTATTATGAATGCATAGGCTAGCTAGGTACAATAACGAAAGGATCGATCATAATGAAAATTGACAGCGACCTGATGCGTGGCGTTACTCCCTCGGTTATCTTAAATCTTCTAAAAGCCAGGAAGATGTACGGCTATGAAATGATCAAGGTTGTGAACGAACGCACCAACAATGTTTTCCAGTGGAAGGAAGGCTCATTATATCCATGTCTGCATAAACTTGAGTCGTCAAAATTGATTCAAAGTGAATGGCTGACCGCCGCAAACGGCAAGCGACGTAAATACTATTCTTTAACGTCTAATGGACTTGAAGTTCTTGATGCCAAAAAAGCGGAGCTCAACTTATTTCTTCATTCCGTCAACACGCTTTTTGAGAATGCATTGATCTGATTTCGGAGGAAGTGGTATGGTCAAGGTGGACTTGGACAGGTTTCTCGATCAGCTGACTGCAGGCTTGAAGGCGGATAGAGAATTGAGAATGGAGGTACGGCAGGAATTGGCGACTCATATTATGGATCGTTATGAAGATAACCTGCGAATGGGACTTTCTGACGCTGAAAGTTACGAACAGGCCATAAAAGCTTTTGGAAATATCCTTGAGCTTAGTGACCAGCTAACGGAGGCTAATATGGAAAGGATGTCCAGTAAGTCAAAGTTTTATAGAACCTGCACCGCATTATTGATACCCGCACTGGTCATTTGTGCGTTTGTCATGTATTTTCCGGGGGCAAATATAATAAAAGGTATGGCATGTGTTATAAAGGATAAACATGGTGAACAAATTTTCTTTGACATTTTCAGTGATCTGGAACAGGCAGACAGATCTGACTCAAGTCGCTTTACAGCGGCACAACGCCTGATTCTTTATGGAGATTTATCTCATAAGAATAAATCAGACCGACTTAAGGCAGTTTGTGATGAATTTCCTCAGAATAAAGCCTTTCATGCCGAGTATACCGGCTTCCTGGTATCTGAAACAGACCACTACGATAAAAATAACAAAGAGATCCGGAATGCAGTAAAAGTTGGCAAGGAGATAGACCCGAACAATGCGCTTTATAATTATATCCTGGCTAATTATTTATTCAGCCGGAGCTGTAATATGGAATATTCAGCCAAAACAGTTATTGGAACCCGACTGAAAATAACAAATAGAACAGCTTTTGACCAGGCGCTTGAAGAATATCATAAAGGTACTCAGAAGAAGTTTTATAGAAATTATGCAAAAGAACTAACTTTGAAGCGTATGCAAATTTTCGGCAAGTCATATCACTTTCTGGACAATCTCTATTTTCTTGTTCAAAATGCTAAGGAGCCTGATCCGCATGTGAATTATATGTGCCATATTCCTGTTTTTGTCTGGACTTATGCTTATCAGCAGGCCGAGGCGGGTAATAAAGTAAATGTGTTAAAAGCTGTTGCCCCATATAAAAGTTATATAAATCAATTATCTTCAGGCACAAACACTCTGGCTGGTCAATCAAGCGCAGCCCGGCTTTGTGCAGACGGGGCAAGGTTTATCCCGGAAATATATAAACGGACCGGATTGAAAAAGCAGGCTGCTGAAGTCCAAAATATTTTATCGAATACTGCCCAGAAAATAAGAACTGCTATAAAAAAAGAGCTGAAAGAATCGAGCTCGCAAAGTATCAGATCTTATATGCCCTGGGTTACAAGTGTGTTCTGCCATTATTACAGCTGGGATAAATTCAGCCGGCAACAGCTTTTGAATGGTATGGCAATTGAATATATTTTTGCTGCAAAATACTGGGTTGTTGTCATGAATACCGTACTGCTTATGATGATTATCGGCTATATTGCTGCAGCCTTTCATTATCACAGGATTACCGGACAAAAAGCTGTATTGCTGGCTCCTTCTGCCCGGTTTATCGGCAAAATGTTGTTTTTCGGAGTATTTATTCCGGTCGTTACTTTTTTTCTAGTGAGCAATATCCATTTTCTGAGCGGCCAGAATATCAATATTGCCTGTAATTATCCTAAATTTATACTGCAATGTCTACTTTTGCTGGCGGTGATTCTGTGCATCATTTCAACAATGATAAGGAACCATATCAGCAAACGCTGTACCGAACTGGATATCCGGGCTGCAAATAACGATAAAACGACTTTATTCCTGAAATTTAAATATGCTTTCTTTATTGTTCTGACGACAATGGCATATTTTCCGCTTGAGTTTTTTACCGGAAATGATATTGAAGTTTATAAAACTGCGGCATGGCAGCTTGGTGTGACAGGAGTAATTTTTATCTTTTTATTTGCGTTGGCTGCGGCAGTGCGATCGGTAATCAAGCTGCGCAAAGATAAAGCTGCCGCAATTTATTATGGTTCTTACGCAAAAACGATGGTTCCGGTGCTGGCGCTGGCGGTAATTGTGATTACGGCTGTAATTATTCCGGCAATTGACTTGCGGGAACAGCTATTGGTAAAACAGGATGAAGCCGTCTATTCATCTGAAGGATATTACTTTCCTGGAGAACTCAAGTTGATTAACTTTATGAAGGAGGCTATCAGCAGCGGTTTGAACAAACTGCCTCCAGTCCGCTGAGTTATTTTTATTCTATGGGCTTTTCAATGGGGGGCTCTTAAAGCCCCCAGAAAAAGTTTTAAAGCAGTTATATTTGTGCTGCAGTATTGTAGATTTCGGGGTTGAATTCTTTCTCCGACTTGCCGACATATACAGTTGCCAGCAACCCACCGGCTACATTTACAGCGGTTCTGGCCATGTCCAGAATTCTATCTACACCCATTACCAGTGCTACGCCATCCAGCGGCAGGCCAGCTGACTGCAGTACCATGGACAGCATTATAACCCCAGCCCCGGGGATGCCGGCAGTACCAATGGCGGCCAGTGATGAAATTGTCACAATTGTAATATACTGCGACATTGACAGGTGGATTCCATAGGCCTGGGCAATAAAAACTGCGCTTACTCCCTGATAAATAGCAGTACCGTTCATATTTACAGTTGCCCCGAGCGGCAGGGTGAAGGCATAAACATTTTCGTGAACCCCCAGAGACTCTTCCGAACAGCGCATCGAAACCGGCAGCGCGACTGAGCTGCTTGATGTGGAAAACGCCAGGAGAATGGCATCAAAGCCGCCCTTGAAAAACCTTATAGGGTTCAAGCGGCACAGGAATATCAGAATCAAACTCATAATGACAAACATGTGAAACAGACTTACTGCGTAAACAATCATTACCAGTTTAGCCAGGAATTTAACCGTCTCCATTCCTGACGTCCCGACTACAACACCAATCAGAGCAAAAACCCCGATTGGCGCGAAATTCATAATAATATCGGTCAGCTTGTACATGGTTGTAGCAAGAGCATCGCAGAAGTCCACAATTATCTGGGCTTTGGACCCTACCAGGTTTACTGCTATTCCGAGGAAAATTACAATAGCAATAATCTGCAGGACATTGCCGCTTGCCAGAGCTTGAATCGGGTTTTCCGGAATTATATGAATGAACATATCTGAAAGAGACTGCGGCTGCTGAGCCACAGCATTAGAGGCGTGCATCGCCATGCCCACACCGGGTTTAAAGATTTCACTGGCAATCAACCCTATGGTGCCGGCAAAAAGGGTGGTTATAACAAAAAAGAGGAAGGTTTTGAGGCCTATTCTCCCCATTTTCTTAATATCCTTGATACTCGTCATGCCGACCATAAGTGACGAGAAAATCAGCGGAACAATCAGCATCTTTACCGCTGTGATAAACAAATCTCCAACCGGTTTGAGCATGATTGCTTTTTTGCCCATGAAATATCCTGCAACCACTCCCAGTCCCAAACCAATTAAAACTTTGCCCCACAATGGAATATTTTTAAACTTTTTAAACATTCTGATCTCCGCTTGTTAGCTATCTAAATTTTACCGCAATACATCGCAACATAACGCAACTTAACACTTATGTCAATGCCTAAGCACCTGCAAATTATTGCAAATTCCTATTATTTTCCAGTTTAGCAGTTGTAAAATTGATAGGGCCACCTAATTTAATATGTTATATTGACATTTGCATTAACCTGCGCTATTTTTCGCAGGAAGGGGCAATGCCATCATGGTGTTTTCGTAATTTTATCAAAGGCGGGCAGCCTTTTATGGAATAAGTTCAGGGTAATGACAATGAAATTTTTAGCCGAGCTCAAAAACGGCGATAAGGCAGTAGTTTCCGGACTGACAGGCGGGACCGGAATGCAGCGAAATCTGGCGGATATTGGGATTTCCCCGGGTTGCAGACTGGAAGTAATAAGTTCTGGAGGATGCGGTCGCTTGCTGCTAAGCACCAGCCGGGGCAGAATTGCGGTCGGGCACAAAATGGCGGGGAAAGTAATAGTTTCGGTTAAATAATAGTCAATTTCAGCATTTTATATTTTGGGTGATTAAATGACCTTATCGGATACAAAAGAGGGTGATGTAGTTAAAGTTGTAAAAATTAAAGCCTCCAGTGCTATTAGACAGCGGATGCTGGACATGGGGATAATACCGTCTTCAGAAATAAAAGTTGAGCGTTATGCTCCTTTGCGTGATCCAATTCAGATAAAAATCAAAGGCTACAGTCTTGCTTTGCGTGTTTCTGAAGGAAACATGGTTGAAGTTGAGCCGCTTGCCTAAAAACATAAAAATTTACAGTTTCAGGGAATTGATGATGTTTAGAATCGCAGTCGCAGGAAATCCTAATTCGGGCAAGACATGCTTGTTCAACCAGATGACCGGCTCCAATCAGCGTGTCGGCAATTATCCCGGTGTGACAGTCGAATTTATCAAAGGCTACGCAGACTTTTCTGAAGAGAAAGTTGAAATTATTGATTTGCCGGGCACTTACTCGCTTACCGCGTATTCACAGGAAGAAATTGTTGCCCGTGATTTCATCGTCAATGAACGGCCTGATGTAATTGTAAATGTTGTTGACGCCAGCAATCTGGAGCGAAATTTATACTTGACAACTCAGTTGCTGGAGCTGCATGTCCCGATAATTATAGCCTTGAACATGGTTGATGTGGCTGAAAAAAAGGGGCATACCATAGATGCCGATAAACTCAGTGCTATTCTCGGCATCCCGGTTATACCTACCGTGGCCAGCCGAGGTAAAGGGCTTGATAAGCTTGAAGCGGCCTGCCTGCAGATTATTAAGAATAAAACTTTGCCAAAAGCTGTTACCTATTCGCATGAATTGCAACATGTACTGCCTGAGTTGACTGAGGCAGTCTGCAGATATCCGGAGCTCTGCGGTAATTTTCCACCGCGCTGGGCCGCGGTAAAACTGCTTGAGGATGATGAGGTTCTGCTTGCAAAGATGAAAGAGCTTGAATCCGCCTCTGTGCTTGAAAAAGAACTGCAGGCAGCAAAGGCGCTTATCCATGCTCATTCCAATGAAGATTCGGCAACAGCTGTGGTGGAGGCCCGTTACGGTTTTGCTTCAGGAGCGGCCAAAGAAGTTACCCACATGTCTGAAGTTTCCAAAAGAATGCTCACGGACCATATTGACCGTATTGTCTGTAACCGGATACTTGGACCGGTAATTCTGTGTGCTGTGGTGTACATACTTTTTGAATTTGTCTTTGGCTGTGCTGAAGGCAACTGGATTCCCACATCATTTACTTTTGACAGCTTCAGCAGTCCGGTAGGGCTTCTTGAGACTTTTTTTGAGTGGCTTTCCTCACTGGTGAACACTAATATTGCGACGCCATGGCTTCAATCCCTGCTGTCGGATGGCATTATCGGCAGCGTCGGCAGTGTAATGGGGTTTGTACCACTTATCTTTTTCATGTTCCTGTTCATCGCTATTCTGGAAGACTCCGGCTATATTGCCCGCGTGGCTTTTATCATGGACCGTGTATTGCGTGTATTCGGGCTTCAGGGAAAATCCATTCTTGCGATGATTGTTTCCGGCGGTCTTGGCGCTGGCGGTTGTGCGGTCCCCGGGGTAATGGCAACCAGAACTCTGCGTGAGGAAAAAGACCGGCTGGTCACAATCCTGGTCGCGCCATTTATGAACTGTGGGGCTAAAATGCCGGTGTACGCTATGCTGATTGCCGCGTTTTTTGCAAAATCCAGAGGTTTGATGATGTTTGCCCTGTGGCTGATCTCGTGGGCTCTGGCGCTGTGTTGTGCCTTTTTCTTGCGCAAGTTTGTAGTTAAAGGCGAACAGACGCCGTTTGTAATGGAGTTGCCGGTGTATCATGTGCCCACCATAAAAGGCATTCTCATGGATACCTGGCACCGGACTTATATGTTCATCAAAAAAGCTGCAACTATAATTCTGGCTATCAGCGTTATAATGTGGGCCCTGATGTATTACCCCAGGCTGGATACAGCTCCAATGACAAAGGGGATTGCTGCCGCTGCGGAAAATCTGCGCCAGAAAACAGCTGCGACTCCTTATGCCGTGCTTTTTGCTGGCGATGAGCTTGACAAAACTATTGAAGAAGCAGATAACCCGGGTTCAATTCAATCTCAGGAGCAACTGCATAAACAGCGTAAAGCTTTTGTAAAACAGCTGGAGCTTTACAAGGCAGATGAAAACAGCAAGGTGCCCGAAGCTGTAGTAGCCTTCGAAAGATTCACAAAACAGAAAGATGTTGTAGTAAATAATTTTGCTGAACAGCAGTTACTGCACTCCTTTGCCGGGCGGCTGGGCAAGATTCTTACCCCGCTGTCTGAGTTTGCCGGATTCAGCTGGCGTGAAAATATTGCTTTGATTGGCGGCTTTGCGGCGAAGGAAGTGGTGCTTGGAACCATGGGAACAGCTTATGCTCTGGGCAGGGACACTGTTGATAAACCGGAACCATTGTCAAAAATTATTCAGCACGACCCGTCCTGGAATAAGTTGCGTGCCTTTGTTTTCCTGATTTTTATCATGGCCTATGCTCCGTGCATTGTAACCCTGGCAGCGATAAAGAAAGAAACTGGAAAATGGCGGTGGGCACTGTTCTCTACGGCTTACAGCACCACTCTGGCTTTTATCCTGGCAACAATAATTTATCAGATAGGTTTATTATTCTATTGACATAATTCTCTTGGAAGAGGCGTAATATTATGGAATATATAATTGTTGGAATAATCGTTCTGGTTGCGATTCTGGTTATTATCAGAAACCTTCGTAAAATTGGCAAGGAAGGCGGCGGTTGTTCATGCTGCGACAGTGCATGTTCAACTGCAAAGCGCAATAAGTGTCATGGCACAGCTGAAAACAGTGAAAAAGATTAGTCTCAATCTGCTATTTTGTTTTTTCTGTGTGTTCACTGCTGCTTGTCATATTTGACTGCAGTGAATCTGTCAGACCAGCAAGCTTTATTCTGGGCCTATTTAACCCCATAAAGACACTTACTGAAATAAATAAGCGCCGACTGCAAGTCAGCGCTTATTTGTGATAAAAACACTTTAAGTTATTTTACCGGATTTGCTCCATCGGTTACACTGGGCATCCCGACACCGCTGTAAAGTCTTTTTCCCCACATGTAGTTTTCAGGGTTGAGAGTTTCTGCCAGTTTGTGCGGAGCTGCGTGCCCATCGGCAAAAACGTAGTTTTGGCGCCCGCTGTGGCGATCAAATGCTGAATATACAATGTGGTGCTGGTTCTGGGCATTGCCGGCGCTTTCTGCGCTGCTGCGTGCCGCCATGGCGTCCGCTTCTGTTATTGCCCGCGGGGCCAGCGCTGAAGCTTGAGTGTTTTCACTGTCAAATACTGAACCTCCGTTTGAGATACCGTTAACCGGCCGGTGAGATTTTACAGCCTCGCCGCCGGTACCGGAAGTGTCCTGAATGCAGCGAATGTCACTGGTATACTCACATACGGTAATTGCGCTTGAGGGTTTTCTTATCATTCCCTGTTTTACTCTTTGCATTCTATCAGAAAGGGTAGATATTTTCAGCCGTGGCAGAATTGCTTCATTGACAGTATAGCTTATATTGGGAGCCTGCTTGTCAAATGAGCCGTTTTTGGAAGTCTGTCCGCTGGGGACGCTGACTTTTTCACCCCAGAAGTTTTTCGGTGCGGCATTGCTGCCATAACAAGTCGGGGCCCATCCCCCATTCTGATCAGATTTGCAGACATAGACTTTGGCTGCTGAACAGTATGGGCGAATCATTCCAGACCAGTGAACGTAACCGCCGGCACTTGATGCGTTGTCCTGATAGTAATAGGCTACCGGAAAATATTCCTGATTGTCGTCGACATACATCATCATGGCAAGACCAATCTGCTTGCCGTTTGAGGTGCAGGCAATGGCACGTCCTTTTTCGCGGGCTTTGTTTAAGGCCGGCAATAACATTCCAGCTAGAATCGCTATAATAGTGATCACTACTAATAATTCGATAAGTGTGAACTGTTTTCCTTGTTCCATTTTTGTTCTCTCCGTTTGTTTGCGTCAATGTGATGGTTTTGAAGCTTTTGCAAATCCTCAAACTTTTTTCAGGATCTGGTAATATTTTAAATGATGGGTTTGATGCAATCAATAGCTTTTTCAGTTATTGAATTGTTTCCTAAAGTTGTTCTAACGATTTCAACAGTTAACTAACTGTTTTAGTGGGTGTGTCAATGAAAGTGTTTAACAGTTAGTAGCGTAATCCCTGAGGCTGCAGCTTATTATGATGTGCTTGAAGACCATTTTGAGAAAAGAGTATATTGAACGCAATGTTTTCTTGAGTGAGAATTTGGAAATTCATAAATTCTAATAATTGCAAAAAATCCGGTATGCATAAAGCCACGCCCGTATAGTTCCGACAACAAGGTTACTGTGTTACATTTGTATGTAAAATATTGCACTACTTTTGATTTATAGGACCAATTTTGATCGTATATAATAAATTCTTAGAGACAGCAGGGAAATTGTTTTCAGAATTTTTACATTTTTGCAATTTTGAGATTTACGACATATTATAACATTTTTTCGTGTACTACGGAACATAAACCCCTAAAAGATTATCTATCAATTCTTGAAGAGGGTTATTTTATAATTGAAGCCGTGCATGAAAATTTTCTAAACGCCTGGGTGCTCCCGGCGGATGGTTTGTTTTCATTTGCATCATTCAATGGTTCGCTTAATTAAGCTGTTGAATAAAACGCAACGGATATGCGAACAGGAGTATATAATTAGCTGAAGGCCTGAAGTCAGACTATCACAAAAGTTTGTATTCAGGTACAGTCAAGTTACTCAGTTTTTACCCTCTGAACGATAAAAACCGGTAATGAAATGTGACAGGGTTTACTTTATGGACATTGTTTTCAGTACAATCGTCAACGACAGTACCATTAGAGAACTGATTCGTGAGAACCGAAAACTTTATGACTATGTGCATCATTATTTAAATCGGCCTCTCCCTTATTTGCAGCAGTACTATCCGGATCTTTTAAGCACTTTAAATGCGCTTCTGGCTCCGGGAATCATGGCATACCACTGTTATATCAATGGTATCGACATATTTTTCCCGCGCGGCTGGCTCTACTGGAAACTGCGACATGTTAATAAGAAAACGGAATCCAAAATGCGAGCTCTTTTCAGCAGCATTGAGGCAGTTCTGCCGCGATGCTGCGGTGACTTGGATCATTATGAGGAGCTGAGAGAAAAGTTTTCAGTATTGCTCAAAGAGCATGTGGACAGTTTCAGAAAGCGGCACAACCTCAATAATCATTCGTTCTGGAATTTGTGCCAGATATTCTACGGCCAGATGCCGGAAGGAGCCTGCTACCTGCCGTCCACAGAGGGGCTTGAAAACTTCTATCTGCGTGGCTTTTCTTCTACTAACTATGATGAACTAAGAAGGCGCATTTTCCAGATCGCCAGTAATTTTCGTGAAGAATGGCCTCAGGTAAATACCATAATGAAGCATGACGGGCAGATTGTTGATGATGAAGGCTTTTATCCTGAAAATTTGATTAATGATAAGATGGAAGATCTAGGTCATGGTTTTCATTACCAGTTAAGCAAAGACCTGCTGACCCACAATATGAAAGTTGAGGAATGGGAACTTCTTACATATTATAATTCCCAGACCAGAAACTTCCAGTACATGCCGTTGCGTGAAGCTTCGGCCTTGAGCCATTTGATGGTTTACAAACGCATGGCGGTTCTGATGTCAGACCCGGACATGAGAGAAGATAAAGCCCAACTCAATGTTGATATGAAAGCCAGTTTTAAATTTTTTGTAAGACAGGTTATGTTTTTGATCGGGGTTTACGGTTTTGAAGGCAAGCCGACCAGTAATGCGGTTATGCTTCTTGAAGAAATGAATAAGCGTAAAAGTCAATTCTGGAATATGCGATTGACCAACCGCGGACATTGCTTTGAGTTCTGGAACCCGGGTTCTTCTGAAGATTTAAGCATTGTCAATGCTGAGAATAGTTTTTAAAAATGAAATGAAACTGCCGGCCTTTTTTCGGTTTGTCAAAATTTTTTGACAGGTTGAACTGCCGGCTTTTTTTTGCAAAAAAGCAGATTCTTAATCACAATTCAAAATTGCATAACTGTTTGTATTTTAAGCTTGAATACGATTTTACTCAAGTTTTTATTCACGCTTTTATTGCACAGTATATGCCGGTACCGGCAAAATCGGCCGTTTGTTTGCATAAGCCAGTATAAACACTTTAATCGGTTATTTTCTGGAAAAGGGAATTATTAAAAGAACCAATTTACACTGAGCAAAATCTAATTAAGTGATATTTAAATTGCTTTTGGCATATAACAGCAGTGGTTCTCCAGACAGCTGAAGTTTGATTTTGTGAAATAATCAGGCTTTTTCATTCAGCTGCCTGTTGAATAATGGTAACACCCCGGCTGGTTTTACCAGTAACTGAGTGCAAATGTTGATTTAAATCCCGTGTATGAAGAGGTTAAATAAAAAAGGGTTCGATTATGGACATAGTTTTTCATACATTGACAAGAGATAAAACTTTGCGAATGCTTATTACGCAGTATCCAAGACTGTCCGGGTACGTAAATGAATACATTAAAAAGCCGTATTCTACGATGAGCAGAGGTAATTCTCAACTGATCAACTGGTTGAATGATCTTTTGCTGCCGGGGGTTTTGGCCTACATTTGCTACAATAACGAAATTGACATCTTTTATCCTAAAGGCAACCTCACCTGGGGACTGCGCCACAGCAATAAAAAAGTGGAGTCAAAGATGGGAGAGCTTTTCTCGCATCTGAACGCATTGCTCCCAAGGGTTCCCAATGAAGATCTGAGCCTAATCTCGAATGAACTTCAGGAACGCATCAAGAAAAGCGTTAAGAAGTTCCAGAAATGGCACAAGTTGCATCACCATTCTTTTTGGAATATTTGTCAGATATTTTACGGGATTATGCCTAAAAACAAGTTTTATATTCCAAGTTGTACTGGTATGGAAAAATTCTACCTGACGAAATATACCGCCAGAGACATGGATGAACTCTTTAAATATATATACGAGGTGGCGGCCCGTAATACCCACCGCTGGAAAACGGTAAAAACGGACATGCTTGCAGAGAATCCTGATGATATCAGGCTCAATGACGCCTATCCAGAGAATATGGTGCATTATGTACTTCGACCTCAGGAGGACGGTAATAATTATCAGGTAGCAAAGGACCTGATTACTGCTACAATGAAACTTGAATCATGGGAACTTTTTACTTATTATGATTCCAGCCGCAGATGCTTCAGATATCTGCCCCATAAAGAGGCAATCGCTCTGAGTCATCAAATGACTTTTGCTGCAGCCCGGGAGCAATTAAAACAGGGGCATGATGAAAATATTGTCAACGCAATTCAAACAGCTGGGTTTAAATTTTTTATTAAGCAGCTGACTTTTATCATCGGGCTTTATGGATTTAACGGCACCATCACTGAGAATGCGCATATTATTCTTTATGTGATGAACAGCAAAAAACATGAACTAAAGCAGAAACGGCTTTTTGACCGAGGTTTTTCAAGGGACTTCTGGAGTCCGAAACCCCCTGAAGACTATTCATTCAAAAGATTGTTCAAGCGAAATTTTCGTTAATTTTCTGTGATTTTTTTTCGTTTTTATGCAGTGAAAGCATTCAAGCTTTTGCTGCATTCTTTTTTTTATAATCCGGCAATTCTCACCTGTCCATTACTGTAACTTCAGCGTATGCAGTAAACGCGTATTCAGGTATTTCAACATACAGCTGTGTCGTTGTTGATGTAATTTAATATCAGCATATCTTGTTCTTAATTATTTTGTTTTTTTTGTATAGTATTTAAAACAAAAACAGCGTTAGGGTGCTAATAATATACTGTGGTGCAATATGTTAGAATTTTGTTAGTTTTGGAACAAAGGTATGTGTAAAGCTGTTTTATATAAGAAATTTATATTTTCATATAATTATGAAGACGTGGCTGCAAAATAAGCTGGCTGAAATGAACATTTATGAAAGCCGGAGTTTTGCAGCATAAGAAAATTGCAATCTATGATTTGCGCATTTAGTTGAGTCAATTTATGCCCAAATACATATTGTAAAAATGTGCTTTTATTTTAAGCACAATTAATCAATGCTTGCGTATGGATATTTCTGAAAAAAAACGAAAAGTATCGGTTGTATTCTCTTTTTATAATGAAGAGAACGCGATCCCGGTTTTGAGCGAAAGAACTTCTGCGGTTCTTGATGCTGAAATTGAAAGCAGCAGAATATCTGATTATGAAGTAATCTTTGTAAATGATGCTTCACAGGACAGCTCCCTTGAAATATTGGCGGCTCTTTCAAAAGAAAACCCAAGAATAAAGCTGATAAATATGTCAAGAAATTTTGGAGTGGCCCCATGTGTGCTTGCTGGATTTCAGTATGCATCCGGTGATGCGGTTATTTACCTTGACGCTGACCTGCAGGACCCGCCGGAACTTATTTCGCAATTGATAAGCAAATGGCTCGAAGGCTGTGATGTCGTTCACACAGTCAGGTTGAAGCGACATGGTGAGTCACTGCTTAAACTGCAAATAACCAGGGTCGGTTATTATATACTGGACAAGTTCACCAAAATAAACCTGCCGGTACAGGCCGGTGACTTCAAACTGCTTTCCAGAAAAGTTGTAAAAGAAGTATTAAAGATGAATGAATACAATCCGTTTACTCGTGGCTTGATTGCCTGGTGTGGCTTTAAGGAAGGGTATGTATATTATGAAAGAGCACCCAGAGCTGCCGGAAAAACAAAATTTCCAGTTATAAGCTTTCCAGTGATATCCAATTTCTTGAACTCGGCTCTTCTATCGTACACAGTTGCACCTTTGTATTTTGCCCTTTTTGCCGGTTTTATTGTATCTATGTTCTCTTTTCTATTCTTGATTTATGCACTGATACAGAAATTTCTGATTCCGACAACTTCTGGATGGACGGCGATTGTATCTTTGATCTCACTGCTTGGAGGAGTCCAGCTGATCTGCACCGGTGTCCTGGGATTGTACCTGGGAACAATTTTTATGGAAACCAAAAAAAGGCCGAGGTTTATTGTCAAAGAAACCGTTAATTTTGATGATTAATAACTTCTGTCTGGAGATATCCTATGATTAAATACCTGAAAAATGCAACGGTGAATTCGTTTTTAAAGGATTTTCTTTTTCTGGCGATTTTCTGTTTTCTACTTTATAGTTCAGCCATCTTTATTCCGTTTCTGCAACATGACGGATATCGATATATTTCTACTCCGATTACTCAATGCAAATGGTTGATTATGCTGGGGAGACCGCTTGCCGCAATTGTTGAGTTTCTGCAGGGCGTTATTATTACATACAGCACAAATCACTATTTTCTGGCAGCAGGTATTTTAAGGGGAATTCTTGTGTTAATCATGGCTTTCACAGCGGGGATAGCGTCTCAGGCGCTTAGAAAAATAGTCAACAACAAATATCTGTGTCTTGGAATTGTCTGCTCTATCATCACTTTGCCTGGCTTCATTGGTTTTGTCGCCACGGTAAACATCTCGAATATCATGGCTATTTTATTTGCCGGCTTATCTTATATATTCCTTGAGCTTTGCTCTGAGGACCGGTTTGGCGCAGGCAGGAAAAAACTGCTTTTCGCTGCTGCATTGATCAGTATTTACATTTCACTGCTGCTGTACCCGATACTGAGCTTTCTGTTTTTAATTCCAACCATGTTAAGAATAATGAATGGAATCGGAAGAAACGAATACAAGTTTTTAAAGTTTTTCTTCAGAGATTTCGTTTTCCTCGGAATCAACAGTCTAGTGGCTTATGCTGTTTTCCGTTTGCTTTTCACAGTAAACATTGTGGGTTATGATAACAGCATTAAATTCATGCAGGTAATTGACTCTCTGCATAAACTTTTTTCCAGTGATTACCTTATGGCGGCAAGTTTGTGGAACATATATAATTCAAAAATGACAGCCGGTTTTGTTCTGCTGCTGATTGCTGCGCTTACTGTTGGCATCTTTATAAAAATCAGTGCCGCAAATAAATGCCGGCGGCTCAGCATCTATATAAACACTTTTGTCAGAGCTGGTGCTGTCTTTGCCATATTTTTTGTTTTGAATTTTCACTTAATACTGTTTAAAATTATTCTGGTCAACAGAATGTTTCTGAACTATAGTATTTTTCTGCTTTTAATTATTACAGTTCTGGCGGTTAAAATAAACAGGAAGTTTGGTGTTATAATTTATTTATTTGCGGTCGCCGGGAGCTTGTCGGCTCTTTATATTTCCAGTCAGAATGCTCTCAATGCATATACGGAATTTAACTACGCCGCCGCCAGGCTCTATCACAGTTACAGCCGGCAAACAAAAGGGGTGCACTTCATAATTTCGAAAACTCCGGATACCGGTTTTAACCGGTTGCCTTCCGAGGGAGACAGCTTTAATATTGACACTACGAGCACCGGGCACGTTGATATCAAAAAATTTTCCAGGGCGCTGTTTATGTATCTCGGACTGCCGCTGGACTTAAAGTATTCCTTCAGTTACTGTGGGCAGCTTGTCAGACCGCGCCGGGACGTTACAGTTATCAACATGAACGATATAGTCTATCGTGCTCCCATGACGAAGCGAGATACCGCCTACAAAACAATTCCTGGTATTCAGACCGTCTGGAAGAAAGCCTTTGAGCCTCTGGACAGAAAAAAAATAACTGGTAAATGATTGCCGCCCAGTTTGTGAATTAAATATTTGCAGCTTTCTGTAAAAATACAGCTTTCAGGATTATGCCGCCTGCCGGGCGGCATAAATATTATTCTGATAATACTTTTTCTGCAGCAGCAGAATATGATATGCCTTTTTTCACAAAATGACTTGAAAAAAAACTGTTTATGTGGCATTATAAGGCCCAGCCTGATTAGCTATCACTTTATTTAAAATAGACCGGGATTCCGGAGGTTTTTTTGTATAGTTTTTGCAGCAGTTTTCAAAAGCAATACAGAAATAAAATGTTTTAAAAGCATTCCTTGAAGAGTATTGGCTTGAGAAATTCCGGTGGACAGAGTATTTCGTTCTGTCTGCCTGAGACATGACTCTGGTTAATTGCGATAATAGGCGTTAAAATATATCAGCTTAATAATTTACAGGAAAATATGACAAAACATATATTTATAACTGGCGGAGTGGTGTCTTCCCTGGGGAAAGGCATAACGGCAGCATCGCTGGCAATGCTGCTTAAACATCGCGGCTATCGAGTTGCGATGCAGAAAATGGACCCGTATATCAACGTTGATCCCGGCACCATGTCTCCTTACCAGCACGGTGAAGTTTATGTTACTGATGACGGGGCTGAAACCGATCTGGATCTTGGACATTACGAACGCTTTGCCGGAGTCAGCTGCTCCAGGGCAAGTAATTATACAACCGGGCGCATTTACAGCAATGTAATTGGGCGTGAGCGCAAAGGTGGCTATCTCGGTGGTACTGTCCAGGTTATTCCGCATATTACAGATGAAATCAAACGGGCGGTATCTTCTCTTGACGGCCCTGATACTGATATTATAATCACCGAGATCGGCGGTACTGCCGGCGATATTGAATCTCTGCCTTTTCTTGAAGCTATCCGTCAGTTCAAGCATGAAGCCGGAGCCGGCAATGCCATTTTTATTCATCTGACTCTGGTTCCCTATATCAAGGCTGCCGGTGAAATGAAAACCAAGCCTTCACAGCAGTCGGTCGGCATTCTGCGTAATATCGGGATTGTGCCTGACATGCTGGTCTGCCGTACCGAAAAGCCTATGCATGATGAACATTTTTCCAAGCTTTCGCTGTTCTGCAATGTCGCCAAGGAGCTGGTGATAGAGGAAAGAGATGTGAAGAACTCTATTTATGAGGTTCCGCTTGAGCTGGCCAGGCAGGAAGTTGATACAAAGGTATTGCAGCAGCTGCAGCTGCCGCCTAAAGAGTTAAAAATTGACGGCTGGAAAGATATGGTTGAAAGAGTTATCGCTCATGAAAAGTCAGCTGTTTCAATTGCCGTCGTAGGCAAATATATTAGCCTGAGAGACGCTTACAAAAGTATTTATGAAGCTCTTGACCATGCCGGAATTGCCCATGATGCTAAAGTCAATATTATGATGGTTGAGGCTGAAGAGCTTGAAAAGAGCGGCAATTATGATCTGCTTAAAAATGCTGACGGCATTCTTGTCCCCGGCGGATTTGGCGACCGCGGCATTCCAGGAAAGCTGAAGGCCATAAAATATGCCCGTGAAAACAATGTTCCTTTTCTCGGTATCTGCCTGGGGATGCAGTGTGCGGTCATTGAATTCGCCAGGAATGTGCTGGGATATACTGATGCCAACAGTACAGAATTTGATGAGGAGAGCAGTCACCCGGTAATTGACCTGATGCTCTCACAGAAAGCCGTCACTCAGAAAGGTGGCACCATGCGTTTGGGGGCATACCCCTGTGTGCTCCAGAAAGGCACTAGAGCAGCTGAGGCCTATAATGAGGTAAATATTTCTGAGCGGCATCGTCATCGTTATGAATTTAATAACAATTTCAGAGAGGCTCTGGAGAATGAGGGGCTTAAAATTGTTGGGACTTCGCCTGACGGCAAACTGGTTGAGATTGTTGAAAACGTCAGGCATCCCTGGTTCATTGCTTGTCAATTCCATCCGGAATTTAAGTCAAGGCCACTTGAACCGCACCCGCTTTTTGATAACTTTATAGGTGCGGCTCTTGGCGAAAAAAAATAGCAGTAAAATTCAATTTAGTAAATTTTAATAGATAAAGAAGGTAGTTTAATGCCGAAACGCACCGACATTAAGAAGATTATGCTGATAGGTTCAGGTCCGATTGTTATCGGCCAGGCCTGCGAATTCGACTATTCTGGAACTCAAGCCTGTAAGGCATTGCGGGAGGATGGTTATGAGGTAGTGCTGGTCAACAGTAACCCGGCAACGATTATGACCGACCCGGATTTTGCCGACCGAACCTATATCGAACCCCTTACCGTTGACGTCCTGCATGAGATTATTCGCCGCGAGCGACCTGATGCGCTGCTGCCGACTCTCGGAGGACAGACTGGTCTGAATCTGGCAATGGATCTCTATTATGCCGGGATACTTGATCGTTACCGGGTTGAGATGATTGGCGCAAATGGTGAAGTCATCAAACGGGCTGAAGACCGTGACCTGTTTAAAAAGACCATGTTGCAGATCGGGCTCGATCTGCCGCGAAGCGGATCTGCCCATTCCATGGAAGAGGCCTATAAGATTGCTGAAGAAATCGGAGCTTTCCCATTGATTATCCGGCCTGGCTTCACTCTGGGCGGGACCGGCGGCGGTATTGCCTATAGTCAGCAGGAATTTGAACAGATTGTCAGCAGAGGGCTCGAAGCCAGTCAGAATACAGAGGTGCTCATAGAAGAGTCCCTGCTGGGCTGGAAAGAATATGAGATGGAAGTCATGCGGGATAAGAAAGACAACGCTGTTATCGTATGCTCCATAGAAAATATCGATCCGATGGGCGTACATACCGGTGACAGTGTTACTGTAGCGCCTGCCCAGACTTTAACAGACCGTGAATATCAGCGTATGCGGGACGCATCTCTGGATGTCATGCGGGCTATCGGGGTGGAAACCGGGGGCTCCAACGTTCAGTGGGCGATTGATCCCCAAACCGGGCGAATGATAATTATTGAAATGAATCCGCGTGTTTCCAGGTCTTCCGCTCTGGCTTCAAAGGCAACCGGCTTTCCGATAGCCAAGATTGCCGCGAAGCTGGCTGTTGGTTATACCCTTGACGAGATCTGCAATGACATAACCCGTGAAACTCCGGCGTGTTTTGAGCCCAGTATTGACTACGTCGTTACTAAAATGCCGCGTTTCGCGTTTGAAAAATTTCCGGCAGCCGATGATACTTTGACTACCCAGATGAAATCTGTTGGTGAAGCCATGAGTATCGGCAAGACTTTCAAGCAGTCGCTGCAGAAAGCGATGCGCTCATTAGAAGTCGGCAGAGCCGGATTTGGTGCCGACGGCAAAGATGCCGCGTATCAGGCCAAAAGCGATGAACAGCTTGAGGCTGACCTGCGTCGACCCCAGGCATTCCGTTTCTTTGATGTCCACGAAGCGCTGCGCCGCGGCTGGTCGGTCGAAAAAATCCATGAAGCTACCGGCGGTATTGATGTATGGTTCCTGCGTCATATGCATGAACTCGCTGCTTTTGAAGATGAAATCAGCGCTGCCGGTTCGCTCGACGGCATGAAAAAAGATCCGGCTCTGTTCAGGCAGGCCAAGGAATTTGGTTTCTCAGACCGCCAGCTGGCATGGTTGCTGAAATCTGACGAAGTTTCCGTTTACAATGCGCGTAAAGAACTGGATATCATGCCGGTCTATGCGCTGGTTGACACCTGTGCCGCTGAATTTGAAGCTTACACTCCGTATTTTTACTCTACTTACGGCGGGGTGGACGAAGCTAAAAAGACTGATAAAAAATCTATAATGATTCTCGGCGGCGGTCCCAACCGTATTGGTCAGGGGATTGAATTTGACTACTGCTGTGTTCATGCTTCTTTTGCGCTGCGGAATGCTGGTTACGAGACCATTATGGTCAACAGCAATCCTGAAACTGTTTCGACTGATTATGACACCAGTGACAAGCTGTACTTTGAACCGCTGACTTTTGAGGATGTTCTGCATATTTACGAGCGTGAACAGTGCGAAGGGGTTATTGTGCAGTTCGGTGGTCAGACTCCGCTGAATCTGGCCAAGCAACTGGCTGAAGCCGGAGTTAAAATTATCGGTACCAGCCCTGACAATATTGAAGCAGCCGAAGACCGTGACTTTTTCAAGCAGCTGGCTACAAAGCTGAACATTCAACAGCCTCCGAACGGCATTGCCACAAATGTCGATCAGGCAGTGGAGATCGCTGAAAGAATCGGTTATCCGGTGCTGATGCGCCCGTCCTTCGTTCTTGGCGGCCGGGCCATGGTTATTGTGTACAAGGAAAAATACCTGCGCAAGTATATGGAAGAAGCGGTGCAGGCTTCGGAAGAACGCCCGGTACTGATTGACCGTTTCCTGGAAGACGCAGTTGAGCTTGATGTTGATTGCATTTCCGATGGTGAAACTTCGGTGATCGGCTCGATAATGGAACACGTTGAGTTGGCTGGTATTCATTCCGGCGACAGTGCTTGCATGATTCCAGCTGCCAACCTGAATGAGCAGGTGCTTGACAGAATTCGCGAACATACTTATGCCCTGGCCAGAGAACTCAAGGTCTGCGGTCTGATGAATATCCAGTTCGCGGTCAAAGACAATGAGGTTTACATCCTCGAAGTGAATCCGCGTGCTTCACGCACAGTGCCTTTTGTCAGCAAAGCTATCGGAGTTCCGCTGGCAAAACTGGCTTCGCTTTGCATGGCCGGGCGCAAGCTGAAAGACCTGGGTTTCACCAAAGAGGTAGTACCTCGACATACAGTAGTAAAAGAAGCAGTTTTCCCGTTTGTGAAGTTTCCGGGTATTGACATTGTTCTCAGTCCGGAAATGAAGTCAACCGGGGAAGTAATGGGTATTGACTTTGAGCCCGGCATGGCTTACCTGAAGTCTCAGAGTGCTGCCGGAAATATCCTCCCGACGGGGGGGAATGCCTTTGTCGGTTTCCGAGATATTGATAAAGAAGCAGCAATTCCGCTGGTCAAGGAAATGATCGAACTGGGCTTTAATATTTATGCTACCCGTGGGACTGCCACTGTGCTGTACAATGCTGGAATTAAATCTAACGCTATTTTCCGCATTTCAAGAGGCCGCCCCAACTTGCTGGATATGATGAACGAAGATAATGTCCAATGGATTATAAATACTCCTGAAGCCGGGGCTGAAGCTATGGTTGATGAAATCCAGATGCGGGCTCAGGCGGTAGCTCATGGTGTTCCGATTACTACCACTCTCAGTGGGATGAGGGCTGCTATAGAAGGCTTGAAAGCATTGCGGACAATGGGACGGATGGAAATCTGCAGTCTGCAGGAATTCCATCGCCATTCAGCGTTTACTATTAAGTAACTGTATTACTGATTGCGGCATTATTTGCTTTTTAACCGGGGACAGATGAAGTCCCCGGTTTTTCATTGTATACTGGCTGTTTTAGACAGCATTCAGGCAGCAGAGATTTGATTGGCTTAACTGCAGATAAATTTGGATTTAACCTCATCCCAGTAAACCCTGCAGGGAGCAGTAAATGCTTCCGGGGCTATTCCAATAGCTTTCAACGGATTTGCAAACCCAAGCTGTACTACTTCCTCCGGGGTAATAAAATCCTGAGCAGCCAGAAAGTTAGCACATTCAAACATGGTAGCCGAAGATCCTACCAGACATCTTTTTTCCGGGTTGTGCAGCAGGCCGTTTTCCTCGATAATGGCGTTGTTGCCAAGTACAAAATACTTGCCGGGAGGCATTCCGGCAATTGGCGAGGCATCGCTGACAAAAAGGGTATTGTCTAACCCCTTGGCCCGGATAATGACCTTGATCAACTCGGGCGGCAGGTGGTGCCCGTCGGTAATAATCATAGCTGTTAAGCCGTTGCAGGCCAGGCCGGAACATATCTGGTTTTTATGGCGGTCAATTTCATTCGGGATACCGTTTCCAAGATGTGTCAGAAGAGTGGCTCCGGCTTCGGCACAGCGTTTCATATCTTCATAACCGGCCATCTGATGTCCCAGCGAAACTGCAACTCCATTTTCCGCAGCATACTTCGTAAGTTCAACAGCTCCTTCATTTTCAGCCGCCAGAGTCAATATTCTGATATTGCCTTCAGCCCATTCCTGCATTTGCTTGAAAAACTCTATACCCGGTTTTTTTACCCAGTCAGGATTATGGGCTCCAATGGCTCCCGGTTTGCTGCTTAAAAAGGGGCCTTCTGCATGAATGCCCAGCACTCTGCCCTGCAGTTCAGGAGACTTTATGGCTCTGGCCATTAACGGCAGATTGCGGCGATAGGTTTCTTCACTGCTGGTAATTATTGTAGCAACAAATGCACCTATGCCTTTACTGAGGAGTTTTTTGCTGACTTTGACAAAATCCTCCTCTGTCAGTGACTGGTCAGAGAAATCCACCCCAAGATAACCATTTTGCTGAAGCTCGATAAACCCCGGAAACTCTATCATTTTTCCTTCCCCCGAAGCTAAATGAATTGTGATAATTAAGAACTTTGTTAATCTATTTAACAATTAGTATAACTGAATTTACATTTTTTTATAGAAAAAGCAACTGTTTATATTGACTTATCATAATTTTTAGAGGGTAGTTTTACCTGAAAAAAAGCAAATTCAATATTTTTTACCGACATCAATTGAAATTCCTCGACTGAAAACTATTTTATGCACACGTGCCTGGGTAGCTCAGTGGATAGAGCAGTGGTTTCCTAAACCACGTGTCGGAGGTTCAATTCCTCTCCCGGGTACCATTTTTATTTGCCGGACAGCAATGATTTGCCCATCACTGAACTTCATAATATCACTATTTAATTTTCAATGTTTTCACAGCTTATGGCTTTCTGCTGTGTGCTTTAAAGTTTTACCGGTTACCTTGCCACGCTTCGGATTCGGTTAAAAAGCACTTGATAAACTTCTTCGGCTTTGTCTGTCGGTACATTATGCATTTTTAAACTCTGCAGTATTCCCTTCATATGCCGGTCAAGTTTGTAAAGAGTCTTTGATTTTTTGATAAAATGTTCAACAGTCTTCTTCAATTCCCGCTGATAATGTCGCTGAACGAGACCAGTCAGAAAAACTGAAGCCTGAAGCCGGTTTCTTGAAGTCCCGGGTTTTGTCCTCAATGCGTGAGCCAGATTAATCCAGAAACTGTTTTCAGTTCCGGGAGAAAACCTGAAGTGCGCGAACAGCTGCTGAAAAGTTCTTGCCTCGGGAACTGAAATTACCAGCTTAATTTTATTCAGCGGAAACTGGTCTGTAAAATTCTTGCCGCCCACACCCCAGTTGGAGGCAATATAATCATGGTCAATTTTACCGAAAACTACTATCCCTTTGCTTGCTTCATCATCATACTGAATCGTCAAACCGATGTTCTTAGTATGCAGGTCATTTTCCATCAGTAAATAAGAGTAGAAGATAATGGATACCAGTCCTTTATGCCAAAGCGCCTGTTCTGTAGTAACACTGGCGAATTCAATGAAATAGGGCAGCCCCTTTGAACTGATTCCGGAAACTCTACCGTTCTCATCAAGCCTGAGCATTGAACTGGAAATTCTTTTTCCAAGGAACCATTGCCACAGGTTGGCATACATGATCTCCACCGCATAGTTTCTCAATTCAGCCAGACGGTTCCTCTGGTTAAGGTCTTTGCTGAAATACAGGGTTTTATCATCAAAACGATTGCTGTAAACGCGGATGGTATGGGCGGATTCATTCGACGTTTTTTTGAGTTTCAACTCTTTAACCGATACAGCAATGGAGGGTTCATCAAGGTCAAAAGGGCAATCAACTCTGTCGAAAAGAAACCCGTACCTTGACATACTTGTAGACTGTTGTCGGCGGATAGTCTGGGGAACGTATCTTGAAGTTTCACAGACCTTTTTAATATAGCTTCTCAATGAAGAGGGGTTCAGGTTGCCCCCGTTCAGTAAATCAGCCTGCCTGTTATAAAATACCATAAGGCTTAAGTTTTTGCCCCAGGGTAGTCCCATTAGTTTCAAGTCACTGTGACTTAAACATTCTCTGGGATTATGAACGCCATTGGCGGTATCAATTTGATACAGGAAAGATGCTTTTATTGATCTATCTGAAAAGTCGTCCAGAATTTGCCAGAAGCTGTCTGTTTGCGCTGTCTGTGCCGTGATTAAATAATACTTCAGGCATAAAGCTCTTTTGATACCTTTTTCTCCATGATGCTGAAAGAGCTGCCAGTCGCTCCAGCTGGCCTTATTAGGATTTTCTACGTATGCATCAATAGCCCTCATTATATTCTGCTGCATTTAATCTCCTCTTCTACTTAAAACAACTGGCTGAATAATTTAATGATTACTTAAATCAGTAATTATTTATATAGCAGGTCAAGCTATATAAATTTTTAAAAAATAGTGTATTAAGCCTGCTTAAATCATTTATTTTTACATTAATTTTTATAGAAAGGTACAGAATAGCTTCATAACTCGAGTATTCAAATGTCTAAAATATTTTAGTTTGAAAAAGATTTTTGTAGCAAAATCCAATACGGGATAAATTTTATGAACTATTGCTGGTTTGCGTCTTTAAATAAATGCATTTAACTTATAGATTATTGTGTTACATGTTGTTATAATACCCGATAATTGAAAAGATTTTTTTGAAAAAGTTATGTTATCATTTGAATATTAGGCACATTGAATATATAAATAACCGTTTCTGGAAAATGCTATTCTATTCAAACTGGGAACTGATTTTTTATGAGTGAAGCAATAAAGCACGAATGCGGAATTGCGATGATCAGACTGCTGAAACCGCTTGACTATTATCGCGAGAAATACGGATCCGCATTTTATGGATTAAATAAGCTGTGCCTTTTAATGGAAAAACAGCATAACCGGGGTCAGGATGGTGCCGGAATTGCGTCAATTAAGTTTGATGTGCCGCCGGGCGTTAGATATATATCCCGCGAAAGGTCCAACCGTCACGACCCGCTGAAAGATATATTCAGAAAAGTAAATTCAGAGATAAACTCACTGCTGGAGCAGCATCCTTTTCAGCAGGGAGATATCGAATGGCTCAAAAATAACGCCAGGTTCTGCGGCGAGCTTTACGCCGGGCATCTGCGGTACGGCACCTTTGGGCGCAACAGTGTCGAAAGCTGCCATCCTTTTATCAGGGAAAACAACTGGCAGACGCGTACGCTGATTACAGCCGGGAATTTCAACCTGACCAATGTTGATACGCTTTTCCGTTCCCTGATCGGGCTGGGGCAGCACCCGCTTGAATATTCCGATAACGTGACCATGCTGGAGATGATCGGATATTCGATTGATGAAGAAAACAACCTGCTTTACAAAAAATTTAAGAATGATGGATATCCGCGCGAGGAAATTTCCAAGCTTATCGCTGAAAACCTTGATCTGACTGGAATTCTGCAGCATGCCTGTAGAAAATGGGATGGCGGTTTTGTATGCTGTGGGCTTTTAGGGCACGGCGATGCATTTGTCATTCGTGACCCTGCCGGAATCAGGCCGGCATATTATTACAAGGATGATGAGGTTCTGGTAGTAACTTCAGAACGTCCGCCGATTCAAACCGCATTCAATGTACCGGCTGAAGAAATAAAAGAACTGCCGCCAGCGCATGCTCTGGTGATAAAAAAGAACAAAGACTTTTCGGTAAAACCATATACTGATCCTTTACCCCGCAAATCCTGTTCTTTTGAAAGAATATATTTTTCCCGTGGTTCCGACAAAGACATCTATAAAGAGCGCAAGACCCTGGGACGTAAACTGGTTCCGGCGGTACTCAAGGCAATTGACAATGATATTGAAAATACTGTTTTCTCATTTATACCGAATACTGCGGAAACCTGTTTTTTCGGAATGGCGGAAGAACTCAATAAACGCTGCAGCGATTCTCAAGTTGAGAAGCTCAAATCAATTGACATCAATGACACCAAATCACTGAGAAAATTAATCCACTTGAAGCCCAGATTTGAAAAAGTGGCGGTAAAAGATGCCAAACTGCGTACTTTCATCAGTGACGATTCACAGCGTAACGAACTGGCAGCCCATGTATATGACATTACCTATGGCGTAGTCAGGCCCGGCGTCGACTCACTGGTGATAATAGATGACTCAATTGTCAGGGGTACTACTATGCGTGAAAGCATTCTGCGGATTCTTGACCGGACTGGCCCTAGAAAGATTGTCGTGGTTTCTTCAGCCCCGCAGATTCGCTATCCCGACTGTTACGGCATTGACATGGCTCGACTGGGACAGTTCATAGCTTTCGAGGCTGCAGTTGAACTGGTCAAGGAAAACGGAATGAGTGATCTGCTGAAACAGGTATACGAGGATGCCCGTCAGCAGTTAAAACTGCCGACAGAGGAAATGGTGAATGCCGTGAAAAAAATATATGAACCATTTTCAGCAGAACAGGTATCGCGCAAAATTGGTGAAATGCTGCGGCCTGAAGATATGAAAGCTGAGGTGGAATTCATTTACCAAACGATTGAAGATCTGCATAAATCCTGCCCGGATCATCTCGGAGACTGGTATTTTACCGGAAATTATCCGACTCCGGGCGGAAATAAAGTGGTCAATCAGTCATATGTGAATTATATTGAAGGCAGCAACAAACGTGCATATTAAATAGAAATACATTTTATATAGAAAATTAAAATAAAACCGGAGATTTTATGCAGCATTCTTATAACTGGAAGCAGCAGCGGGAAAAAAAAGCTTTCCTTGCACTTGAGGACGGCACCATACTAAGTGGGTATTCAGTAGGAGCTCCTGTTGATAAAGTCGGGGAAGTTGTCTTTAATACTGGAATGACTGGATATCAGGAAATACTGAGCGATCCGTCATACGCCGGACAATTTGTAACAATGACTTATCCGGAGATCGGCAATTACGGGTTCAACCATGCCGACATGGAATCACGTCAGCTTTTTCTCAACGGCTTTATTATCCACAATATAAATGATGCCAGCAACTGGCGCAGTGAGTCAACTTTGTCCGACGTTTTGCGACAAAACGATACTCCTGCCATTGCCGGTCTTGATACTCGTGAACTGACTACCAAACTGCGGAGTTCCGGAACGCTCAAGGGCTTCCTGCACTGCTCAAATGAGGCAATTTCTGAAAAAGAAGCTGTTGCTAAAGCGAAAGCCTGGTGCGGACTGGATAATCAGGATTACGCTTCAAAGGTCAGTTGTACCAAAAAGTTTCATTGGGATCCTGACGGCAGCTTGACTGCAAGTTGGGGCGTTGCCGAGGAGCTGCCTCCGGTTGAGCATAGAATTGTGGCCTACGACTTCGGCATAAAGTGGAATATTCTGCGTTGCCTGCGACTGCAGGGAATGGATGTGACTGTAGTCCCGGCTCAGACTCCAGCGTCTGAAGTCCTGGCCCTGAAACCAGACGGTGTATTTTTCTCAAATGGCCCGGCTGACCCTGCCGCGGTTAAATATGCGGTTAATGCCGGCAAAGACCTCATCGGCAAAGTTCCGATTATGGGAATCTGCCTTGGCAACCAGCTGTTGAGCCTGGCTTGCGGGGCCAGTACTTTTCGTTTGAAATTCGGTCATCACGGCTGCAATCATCCGGTAAAAAATCTGGCTACCGGTGCAGTTGAGATCACCTCTCAGAATCATAACTTCGGTGTCGATGCGGAAACCATTCCAGAATGCCTTGAAGTTACTCATATTAACTTGAATGACAATACTGTAGAAGGGGTCAGGCACAAGACTGAGCCCATGTTTGCAGTTCAATATCACCCGGAAGCAGCTCCGGGGCCGCGTGATCCGCATTATCTTTTTGATAATTTCAAAGAGATGATGAGCAGGTGAGTTTACATTTCCGAGGCGGCAGTTCTTCTGCCGCCTTTTTTTTTATGGAGCGAGTCTCTGTAAAAATTGATAAACTGTTTTGCTGGATATTAAAATCCCGGCGTGTTCAAGTTTTATAAAAAAACAGGCACACAAACCGGGTAGAGTTGAAACCTTGTCCAGGCGGTTGAGAACAGGGGGCAGACGAGCCCCCGGATATCAGTGCTTAACCGCCACAGGTTCTTTTTTCATTTTGGTAATAGCGGCTACTTTTGCCTTTGATGTGGGCTTTTTGTTCTTCTTCACATCAATATAGTCAGTCAGAATATGGATAGCTTCATTCAAATAGAAATCTTTATCCTTGTCCTTTTTATCGTCATCGGCGGTATCAGTCAGCTGGCTCAAGTATTTTTCATTGGCGTCACGCATTTTCTTTTCCTGAAGGTACTCGCCCCAGCGTTCTTTTTCATTAAGGGAAATTTCCTTGCGCTTTTTGTATTTGTTGAACATCTTGAGGTTTTTCAAAAGCACTTTGTATTCCGGGCTTTTGGAGAGCCGCTCTTTAGACCATTCTTTGACAGTTTTGATTTCAGAACTGATTTTTTTATCATAGAAATCGTGGGGGACTTCGTTTATAGCATCCCATGGCAGATGGTTATCATTGTACAGCTCGCCGATTTCCATGTATTCTGTAAAGGACGGCAGTTTTATATCCGGCACAACCCCCAGCTGCTGGGTTGATGCTCCATTGACACGGTAGAATACTGCACTTTCAAATTTAACTGTGCCAGCCGGAAAGTCCTGATTAATGTAGCGCAGCAGACGGTTAAGGTCGATTACATCAAGTACTGTGCCTTTGCCGTAGGTTCTGGAGTCGCCGACAATGATACCACGCTGGTAGTCTTTGATTGCTCCGGTAAAGATTTCCGCGGCGGAAGATGTCAGTTTATTCATAAGCACTACAAGCGGTCCCTTGTAATGAATGATTGAATCAGGATCGTATTTAACCGAGACTGAGCGGTCACTTTGCCGCACCTGGACAATCGGTCCTTTGCCGATAAACAATCCAGTCAGGTTAATGGCTTCACGCAGGCTGCCGCCACCATTATAGCGCAGGTCAACGACTACGCCGTCAACTTTATCTTTCTGAAATTTATCAAGGATTTTAGCCACATCCCGGCTGGAGCTTTTGAAATTCGGGTCACCGCTGAACGCGGCTTTGAAGTCCATATAGAAACGGGGCAGGGTAATGACGCCGACTTTCATTTTATTGCCGAACCGGTCCTTTGTCTCATAAACCTTGCCGGTGGCCTCACTGCTTTTGAGCGCGACTTTATCACGTACCAGAGTTATATTTACCGGTACGGCATTGCGTCCCTTGCTGCCCGGCAGAATAGTCAAGGTTACTTTAGTACCTTTTTTGCCGCGGATAAGTTCGACCACTTTACTGATCGACATATCAATAATATCAGTGGTTTCGCCATTATCCTGAGTAACGGCTATAATTCGATCCTCCGGCTTGAGTTTGCCGTCTTTAGCCGCCGGTCCTCCAGGAATTATTTTGACGACTTTAGTATAGCCGTCGTCACTGGTCAGCACGGCACCGATTCCTACCAGTGAGAGCTTCATGTTGATATCGAAATCTTCCTGGTCCTTGGGTGACAGATAGCCGGAATGCGGGCCGTAGGTCAAGGCCAGCGCAGTCAAGTAGAAACGCAGAATATCTATCTTATCTTTCTGACTCATTTCGTTGTTGATGTCGCGCAGGCGCTTCAATATTTTTTCTTCCGGGGTGCGTTTGTCCCAGATCTTTTTCAAAGCAGCAAGCTTTTTCTCTCTGGCTTTATCTTTCTCGCTTTCTTTTTTGCCCTTATGGTCTTTGGCTTCGTCCAGCAGAGCTCGTTTCATAAGCTTGAAGTAAAGCAGGTCATTCTTCAGTTTCTTGCGCCAGACTTTCTTCAGTTCTTTCATGTCTGCACAGCGCGGCAGTTTGGAGCGATCGATACTGAATGACTCTTTTTTAGTAAAATCAAAGCCCTTTTTCAGTTCTTTTTCGGCAAACTTGCGATAGTCTTCAAGCCGCAGCAGATAGAGTTTATAAACTTCAAATGCGAAATCGTTATTTCCCATTCTGGCAAGGTCGTCGAGGTAATAGCGATACTTCTCAAACTTCTTAATATCTTCCTGAGTAAAGTATATTTTGCTGGGGTCAAGCAGTTTGAAGTACTCGTCAAACAGCTTTGAGGATATTTTGTTGTCCAGCGGATGTTGTCTGTAATGGTTTTTTGCAATCAGCCTGGAGGCCAGCTTGGTAATTACAGATAGTTTCTGGTCTTCTGTAAGTTTTGCGTTATCAGCTTTAGCTGTACAAGCCGTACCTAATGTAAGTATGATCAGCGCGGAGACGATTATATTGCAATATCTTTTCATCATAAATCCTGTGAATTTCATAATTTCATGGGCATTGAGCATATTTGGTATTATACAGTTACAGTATCAGAAGTCAATTTTTTTGAACTAAAAGTTGCGCAATTATATTATTTATAGATACTTTTCGCCTCTTAAATTATTGTCTATGCAGGCGTTAAACGGTTACTAAAATAATGCGCTGTTTCAAGAAATAACTCTGTTTAAGGTCTCCTGTAAAAAAGGCGTCGATTTTATATCGACGCCAGAAATGTAAAATGCTGATTCAGACTGATCAAAAAACTGTTGTTTTCAGTTTTGTTATTATTGTCTTACCTGAGAATTTTTTTCAAGTAAGCACCGCGGTTGGACGTGATAGAATCTACTCCAATGCTGATCAGTCTCTGGGCTTCTTTGGGATCATCCACAGTCCAGACATGGAATGATTTTCCGGCATTGTGGAAGGTCTGGACAAATCTTTTGTCCATCTGCGGCATTGCCTGAAGGTCGATTCCGTCGAAATTGGTTTTATTGAGCATGGCCAGCAGTTTTATGCTGTTTGGTTTTCTGTTAAGGCCGGCATCCTTGTCGACAAATTCATAAAGCGCATAGGCTTCAACATTCGGCAGCAGCTTCTTGGCTTTGGCCAGAGATTTCCAGTGAAAGCTTATCAGCCTGATTTCATCAAGCGGAAACTTTGAATCCTTGATTACTTTGACCATGGGCTTGATCATGTCAGGGTCAGCAGATTTAATCTCGATATATACGAGTTTGTCGTGCGGTGCTGCCTTGAGCAGTTCAGACAGCAGCGGAATTTTTTCGCCTTTGTATTCAGGATTTTTCCATGAACCAAAGTCCAGTTTACGTAGCTGTGTCAGCGTTGACTTGCTGATTTCCAGATTGTCATTTGCGGTTCTTCCGGTTGTATCATCATGACAGCAGACTATTTTGCCGTCTTTGGTTAAATGCACATCTGTTTCGACGCCGTCGGAGTTCTTCTTCCAGGCCAGTTTAAAAGCTGACATGGTATTTTCAGGAGCAATGACATTTTCACCCCGGTGCGAGATGAATACTGTCTTCCGGGATTGATATTTTGCCGCACTTGAGGTGCATATTCCGGCAATAGCTAGAAAGGTGAGGGCGGCGGAAACTGTGAGAGAGCTTGAGAATGTTCTCATGATGGTAAGATCTCCTGATTTGTTTTGTTATTTAAGAACATGCTGACAAGTTATCAATTTTTAAATTGAATTCAGCTTATCAGACTGTTTTTTCACTATTCAACATCGGGGTAAACACCAATAGTCAAAATGACCGCCTCTGCACCCGGATTGTTCCATAGTCTGAATGGGTCTGGTGAATAATTAACAAAACAGTAATATTCAGGAGCTTTGGTGCCCTTCAAAACCGGGCACCAGCCAGGAAAGCTTGACTTTCAGCCAGGCTGAACTGAAGTGTTTTCATAAATGACAAGCGCTTTGGCAAAAGAGCAGTTGTCATGCAGCCTTACTTTGTGTGGAATATTTGCTGCCAAATAAACTGTGTCGCCGGCAACCATATGTTTTCTGCCGGATTCGTCCGTGACAAAGAAATCCACCTCACCTTCCAGCAGTACATAGAATTCATCAGATTCGTGCATCATAAAGTCACGTTCAATGGAACCCCGGGTGTACTCAATTATCATGGGGTTGAGTTTCCGGCCAATCTGAGGGTGAGCGAGTGCCAGATATTTAAATCCGTACTTTTTGTTATCATCACGCGACAACTCATTGCCCTCATCAAGTTTTCCAAAAGTGTATAATGGGCATTTGAGTTCGGAATGAAAAAGGTCTCCGACTTTTACGCCAAGGGCAGTCGATATCTTTTGCAGGGCATTCAGTGACGGATTGACACGGAAATTCTCCAGTCTGGAAATAAATCCCTTGCTGAATCCACTCTGAGTAGCCAGCTGTTCTACAGTTAATCCCTGCTCCTGCCGAAGCTTTCTGATGTTTTGCGATAAGTCAAATAAGTCCATCAATCCATCCTTTTGTGGAATATAGGTGCCGGCCGGCAAAATTTGCCTGGCCGGCAGAGTAATTTTTATCAGTCCTCAAACGGGAAATGATATTGATCAAGCTTAAGTTCTGCTTTAAGTTCAGTTATATGCTTCTGCAGAGCCGGGTTGATTGGTACACCCTTATCCTTGCGGAAGAGCCATGCATCGTGTTCTTTTTCCCCGGCTGTATAAATACGATCACAACCCGGTGCTTTTTTGGAGTTTCTCATGGTACGGAGAATATCCCCAGTTGTTTTCTTGAAGTCTGCGGGATCGCAGAATGCGTTGATGTCAATTGCGATAAAGAAATGCCCAAGGTGATAAGGCCGGCGGTTTCCTGCTTCGTCAATTCCAAGCAGCCCTTTCAGGAATAATCCCTGCTGCAGTGCTGCAGAAAGGATTTCCACTACAGCTGCGTAGCCGTATCCTTTGTAACCGCCGCCGTCTTCGCCGATACCGCCCAGCGGTGTCAGTGCGGCAGTGCCTTTTACCAGATCCTGCAGAATCTGATGAGTGTCGGTACGGGTTTTACCGTCTTCGCCGATTACCCAGCCTGGGGGCAGTTCTTTTCCGGCCCGGTCATATACTTCTATTTTGCCGCGCTGTGAAATACTGGTGGCGCAGTCAAGAAAGAACGGAAATTCCTCATCGCTGGGCATACCGAAAGTCAGCGGGTTGGTGCCAAGCATATTTTCAACGCCGAAAGTCGGGGCGATTGACGGGCGGGCGTTGGTTCCGGTGATGCCGATCATGTTGTTATCAATAGCCATCAGCGGGTAATATCCGGCAATTCCGTAATGGGTGGAGTTGCGCACCGCAACCATGCCCATACCGAATTTTCTGGCTTTATCGATAGCCATCTGCATGGAGCGTTTGGCTATAACCTGTCCCATGCCGTCATGGCCGTCGACAACAGCGGTTGTAGGGCCTTCGCGAACAATCTCAAATTCAGTAACGGGGTTTTGAATGCCCAGCTTGATACGGTCGTAATAAATTGGTTTCAAGCGGCCGATGCCATGTGAATCAATTCCGCGCTTGTCTGCGGCAATCAGGACATCCGCACAAATCGCGGCATCTTCTTCAGGAACTCCGACGCCGATAAATACGTCGCGCATGAAAGCTTCCATGGTTTCGAAATCGATCCAGCAGGATTCTTTTGACATGGTGTGTCTCCCAATGTTTTAGTCTCTGGTTTACAAGATTGTTTACTAATAATAATTATAAGTTAAAAATTATAAAATTGCAACATGTTTTTACCTATAGTAAACAAAAAAGTAAACAAAAATGTTCCGCAAATAGCTGAAAGTGCTGACAGATTTTAAACAAATATTGCATTTTAACCTTACATTATCAAGGGAAGCACATCCAAGATTCTGGAAAATATGCTTATACAGCGTATATTAAGAACAGGCGGCAAAGGGGAAAACATAGTCAACGGAGATATCTCTATGGCGGCAAGAAGCCCGGAATATGTAATAATACTGGCAGCAGGCAGAGGTTCCAGGATGGAATCGGATACCCACAAGGTCTGCTTTGAGGTTGATGGGATACCGGTGATAATACGGGCTGTTGAAAACTACAGGCGCTGCGGTATCAAGCAAAATGTCATTGTCGTCGGCTCACTGGCCGGACAGGTGGTAAATACTGTCAGTGAAAAATTTTCCAATGCGGTTTATGTTTATCAACGGGAACAGCTGGGTACCGCCCATGCCGTACGCTGTGCGCTTGACGCCATGCGGATGATGCCGGAAGATGCCGATATACTGCTGGTTGCCGGGGACCGCCTGATAAATCAGGCGGTACTGGAAAAACTTTTTAACCTCTACTATACCGGTGGTTTGGACCTTGCGCTGCTGGCTGTGCCAAACTTCAACGGTTCAAGTCAGGGGCGTATTGTTACTGATGCCCGGGACAGCGTTTCAGGTATTGTTGAAATGGCTGATGTCAGGCAGCGGAGAACGTTGCTGAAGCTCAGGAGGCATGCAGAAGGCGGCAGTGGGTATTCCGGGAACCGGATGCAGAAGATGTTGATTGACGGGTTTATGAACGGCAAAGAGCCGGACCCGGGAAAGCTGACCAGGGCGTTTGGAGCGCTGTGGACTGATGCGGCTGCCGGTAGAGAGTTTTCAGCTGCGGAACTGCTGGCTGAAATCAGTGAGGAAGACACATTGTTTCAATTCAGGGCGAAAGGTCGCAAAATTTTTATGACGCCTGATGAGGTTGAACAGTGTCCTTGCTGTAATACGTCTGTTTATGTTACAAAAGTCAGGCATTTGCGTTACGCTATGGACCGGCTTGATTCCAAAAATGCTCAGCAGGAAGAATACCTTTCTGATATAGTAAAGCTATTAAGGCGGAGTAATGACAAGGCTTCTGCAATCGGGATGCTGCTGGAAAAGGATCGTACTAATGTTCTGGGCTTCAATGACCCGGCAGAGCTGCTTGAGGTCGAGAGAATAATCAAGCAGGGGCGACGACAGCTTGAAGACGTTACTTTAGACAATAAATACTTCAGACCGCTTTCAGAGTGGGAAAATATTATTGCGGAAACCTTGGTCAGCCCGGCTGAAAACCGGGATTTCGAGCGTGGACTTTCAGAAATATACGGCAATGACAGCGACGTAGTCAGGAGACAGGTCAGCCGGTACCTGCCGCTGCTTGAATTCACTGCTTCCAAGATTGGTCCCATGGCTCATGTCGGGGTTGTACGCTCGCCAGGCAGACTGAATGTTATGGGAAGACATATTGATCACCAGGGAGGAAACTGCAACCTGATGACTATCGGGTATGAAACATTAATGGTAGTGCACCCGAGAAGTGATGACCATGTAAATATTTATAATATTGAAGAAGAACGCTTTGCCGCTGCCGAGTTTTCCATAAAGGAACTGGTTAAAGATTTGCCATGGGATGACTGGCTTTCTCTGGTTAACAGCGAAAAGCTGCGCAGAATGATTTCCGATTACGGAGTGGACTGGACTTCCTATATAAAGGCCGCTTTTCTGCGCCTCCAAAAGAAGTTTCCTCATCGTCAATTGCGTGGAATGGACGTTTTTGTATCGGGGAATGTGCCTATGGCTGCCGGTCTCAGTTCTTCTTCAAGTCTGGTTGTAGGCGCTGCTGAAGCTATTGTGGCAGCAAACCGGCTTGACACCTTTCCGGCGCAGTTTGTAACTTTGTGCGGGGAGGGGGAATGGTTTGTCGGGACCCGCGGCGGCAGTGCAGACCATGCAGCAGTGAAACTGGGACAGAAAGGCAAGGTTGTAAAAGTCAGCTTCTTTGATTTTGCCATTGACAAAATAGTTCCTTTCCCGGCGGAATATGTCATGGCGGTATGCGATTCAGGTATTAAAGCCTGCAAGTCAAATCAGGCTAAAGACCAGTTTAATCACCGTGTAAGCTGCTATAAGATAGGTTTTATGCTGATTCGTAAAATGTTTCCGCAGTATCGCCCACTGCTGCAGCATCTTAGAGATGTAAATACCGCGAATCTCGGGGTTCCATTGAGCTGGATTTACCGCATACTGCTGCATTTGCCGTCTTTTGCCACCAGGCAAGAGATAGAGGAGAGACTGGAGGGAGAAAACCTCAATGACTTGTGGGGAAACCACAATCCGCCGCGCGACGGGATCTATCCGGTACGCGGTGTAGTGCTTTTCGGGCTGAGTGAATTTCAGCGTGCCGCGGCTTATGCGGATCTGTTGGAAAAAGGAAACGTTCAGGAAATCGGAAAACTTATGCAGATTTCACATGACGGAGACCGGGTGGCACGATGCAATGAAGCCGGAAAGTATGTTTCCTGGCAGGCGCCATTTTCAAACTCATACTTGCTGAAACTAATTGATGATATTGAAAGCGGGGAGCCGGAGCGGGTGATTAGAGCTCAGCTCTATAATCAGTCAGGTTCTTATCACTGCAGCCTGCCGGACATTGACCGTATGGTCGATATAGCCATGGAAACCAGGGGTACACTGGGGGCGCAGCTTGCCGGAGCCGGCCTTGGCGGTTGTATGATGGTGCTGGTGAAGCGCAACGCTGTTGACTCGTTGATTAAGGCCCTCAAGGAGAAATACTACAAACCGGCCGGGCTGGAGACGAATGTTCTGGTATGTCGTCCCGTAGCCGGAGCCGGAATGCTGGAACTTTCACCTTAAGCGTGTTGTCTTAGTATAAAAAGACTTCATAAGGCAGCAGCATATGACCACAGTTTTGCGTCTATTCCGTTGCCTTTGCTGAATTCATCTTTAAGATAAGTGCGCAGGTTGCAGCGTTTGATCAGAACGGTTTCAATATCTTCAGAGTCTTCCTGGCTGGATTCCGGGATTTTGCCGTTAAAGTTTTCAGCATCAATTTCCATTGTAACTGTAGTTATGGTTTCTCCTGAAATTCCTGCCGAGCTGAAGCCTGGAGGGGATACACAGACAACACTGCCGTGATAACCGGTTTCTTCCAGAAGTTCGCGCTCCGCTGTCACCTCAGGTGGTTCACCATCATCTATCAGGCCGGCCGGCAGTTCGACCAGAATCCGGCCTGCCGGTGGACGAAACTGTTTGACCAGAATTATTTCGTCAGTTTGTTTTATAACTGCTATGATCATTACAGCTCCGCGGCCTTGAGTGCGGGCTGCAGCTTCCCAGGTGCGGTGTCTGCCTTTGGCATCCCGCCATTTAATGTTTAACAGTTCCAGCCATGATCCGGAGCTTATTTTATCCCGTGAAATTATAGTTTGTTTCATAATTGAAAGGATCTTTTTATTAAAAATTTTAAAAATAATTTGAATTTTATCTGATAATGCAATATAATACTGTCAGATTATATATCTGATCTGTTTAAGTTGCATAACCTTATTTCGAATTCAATTCCCGGTAAATCTTCAATTATTATAGTTATTTGCTGACGGGTTTCAAACAAATAACTGGATTCCTGACGGTTTTTCTACTTGACCGCGAGGTATTTTACTAGGGAGAGCAAAATTTGGAGAAATATTTATGATTCTAGGTCTGACCGGAGGTTTCGGCTGTGGCAAGAGCTCAGTCCTGGCCTTTTTTAAAGCATCAGGGTGGTATACGCTCAGTGCGGATTCTGTGTGCCATGACCTTTATAATCATAGAAATCCTGAAGTTATGAGCGCGTTAAACGAGCATTGGGGCAGTGGAGTTTTCGGCCCTGACGGCAGTATTAACAAGTCCAGAATAAGTAAGATTGTATTTTCCGATAATTCAGAGTTGAAATGGCTTTGTTCTGTTCTTTATCCAATAATAGAGAGAATTGCAAAAGTCTTTTTTGAACAACACAAAGGGAGAAATATCATTTTTGAGGTGCCTCTTTTATATGAGGCAGGCTGGGAAAAGATGTTCGATAAAATAATTGCGGTTTATGCCAGCCCTGAAGTACAGCACCAGAGATTACTGAAAACCGGTTTCAGTCTTGACAATATAGTTCAGCGCAGTCAATTGCAGATGACTCCTGAACTGAAAATGGAAAAAGCAGATTTCACCATTATCAACAATGGAAACATCGATGATTTAGAAAAGCAATGTAAAGAATTAATCAATACTTTTAAGGAGTCACATAAAAATGGCTGAAGAAAAAGAAAACCTGGCAGCAGAAGAAGCCCCGAAGAAACGTCGCGGGCGTCCGCCAAAGAAAAAGCTAGAAGAGGCAGCTGCTGCCGTAGACAGCGCAGGCTCAGAAGCCCCGAAGAAACGACGTGGGCGTCCGCCAAAAAAGGCGGTTGAAGAGACTGCTTCGGCTCCTGCGGGAGAAGTATCAACAGCTTTTACTCCTGCAGCATCAACAGCGGCACCGCTTCAAGAACCGGTAGCCCAGAAAGCGCCTGAAGGAACAAGACCTGCAGGTGAACCTGACTCTCCGAAACCATTAAGAGAAATGGAAAGAAGCGCACCTCAGAAAAGCAGTAATGATAACCGTCGGCATGAACATTATGACAATCGCAAGCAGTACGGAAATCAGCGCAAACATAACGGCAACGGCCGGCGTGGATCTGATTATCAGCGTGATAAAACAGCTCCCAGCCTGGATATCAATGAGCTGCAGAAAATGTCTATGCTTGATTTGTCAAAAATGGGTGAAGAGCTTGGAGTTGAAGGTATTGGCGCTCTTGAAAAGTCGCGCCTGATATTTGAGATTCTCAAAGCAAATGCTGAAAAGAGCGGGCTTATGTACGGCAGCGGCTATCTTGAAGTGCTGCCGGACGGATTTGGCTTTTTGCGTTCTTCAAATTACAGTTATCTGCCCTGTTCAGAAGATATTTACCTGAGTCCTTCTCAGATTAAGCGTTTTTCCTTGAAAACGGGTGATTTTGTTGCTGGACAGATCCGTTCTCCAAGGGAAAAAGAGCGCTTCTTTGCGATGTTGAAAGTTGAATCCATCAACCATGAAGCTCCTGAGCGCAAGAAGAGTATTATTCCGTTTAACAATCTGACCCCATATTTCCCGACTGAACGGCTGGTGCTGGAAACTCGTCCTGAAGAAATCGCTTCGCGGGTTATCGACATGACTTCGCCGATCGGTAAAGGGCAGCGTGGCTTGATCGTTGCTCCGCCGCGTACAGGAAAAACTGTACTTCTGCAGAAAGTCGCCAACAGCATACGTGCTAATAATCCAGAAGTAGAGCTGATTATCCTGTTAATTGACGAGCGCCCTGAGGAAGTGACCGATATGCAGCGCAATGTGGATGCTGAAGTGGTGAGTTCCACTTTTGACGAGCCGCCAGAGCGCCATGTTCAGGTAGCTGAAATGGTAATTGAAAAGGCCAAGCGTCTGGTTGAATACAAACGCGACGTGGTGATTCTGCTTGACAGTATCACTCGTCTGGCCCGTGCCTACAATACACTGCAGCCTCACAGTGGTAAAATTCTTTCCGGCGGGGTTGACGCCAACGCTTTGCATAAGCCAAAACGTTTCTTCGGCGCTGCCCGTAATATTGAGAACCACGGAAGTCTTACTATTATTGCTACCGCGCTGATTGAAACCGGCAGCCGTATGGACGATGTTATTTTTGAAGAGTTCAAAGGTACCGGTAATATGGAACTGCATCTTGACCGCAGTCTGTCAGACAAACGTATTTATCCGGCTATCAACATTGAGCGCAGCGGTACTCGTCGTGAGGAACTGCTGGTTCACCCTGATGAATTGAACAAGGTCTGGACACTGCGTAAAGCCATGAACGGCGTTCCGCCCGGTGAAGCTATGGAACTGCTTATCAGCAAACTCAAGAAAATACCGACAAATATTGAGTTCCTGCTTAAAATGCAAGTTTGACACTGCTTTGCAGGTGTAGTATATTTCCCGCACGGGCGAACAGCCCGCAGCGGGATTTTTTTTATTGACAGAGCCATATATTTCTGCAGCATTATTCGGCGCTCTCGCCAGGCTGGAGCAGTCTGTAAGCTCTTGTATGCTGTAACTCAACATATTTGCAGGTTTTGCGTTGGACGACAAAAAAAAGAAAATAGTACTTTATCTCTTTTATCTGGTGGTTGTGCTGATTGTCGTATCGTCAGCTGTACTCATTCTTCCTGTGTATCGGAAATACCAGAAGCGACGGACTGTTTTGAACCAGCTAAAAGAACAGGCTGAGTTGAGAACTATCGAGTGTATTCAGCTCAATAAAGAGGTACATGGTCTGGAGAATTCCTCTGAAGAGGTGGAAAAAGTGGCTCGCGAAAAATTCGGTTTATGCCGGAAAGGTGAAACCGTGATGCAATATGAGGAGCCGGGCGCGCTTGAGCAGGATAAAAACACCACGGAAAACAATAACTGACCTCTTATTTTATAACCTCGTCAAACTTATATAAATATTTTCTGTTTTTCCCTTTTAGAGTTTTGCATTTTCGAGTTTTTTTTCTATATTGAATCAAGTTAGTTTTTTGTCAAGATTTATGTTTTTCAAAATTTATAGCACGTTGCTCAATCCAGAGGAGGCATCCCTGTGAAATCTAAAGTTTTGTTTATTGTCAGCGGAGTTGCTTCGCTGCATGCAGTTCTTTTAGCCGGTTTGTGTTTTACCGGCGGCTGCACCAGCCCGGAAGTCCTCGGCCAAAGAAGTTATATCCCCGCTGCAGAAAAGCACGGGCAACTTGATGTACAAAGTTCCGATGAAGACTTGAAGGTTACACCTGCTCCAACTCAGACTAACCCGGTATTTTCCGGCTCTGATTTGCCGGCTCAGGCTCCTCATGCCCAGATGAAGTCTTCAAGTGGACTGCCTCCTTTTGAACCGGTCAAGACTGAGACCCTTACTTACACAGTTCAGCGGGGTGATTCCTTCTGGAAAATCGGCCGTAAGTACGGTGTGAATATGAACGACCTGGCGGCGTATAATAACTTATCCTCGAAATCTCCGCTTAAGGTTGGACAGGTCCTGAAAATTCCGCCCGGCGGAGTACTTCTTTCTCCGGAGCAGCTGAAGTCTGTAAAATATAAAGCGCCGCGTAAGGCAGCTAATTCAGCAAAGAAAACTGTTCGCAGTACAGCCAGAAAAGCAAAGGTTCACACTGCTGCTGCCGCGCGTCCCGCCGACGGTCTTTATACTGTGAAAAGCGGTGACTCACTTTGGAAGATTGCCCATCGTTTCGGCATTGGTACCAAAGATCTTGCCCAGGCCAACAGTCTGAGCAGCAGAAGTCCGTTGAAGATCGGACAGCGTTTGTATATTCCGCCAAAAGGTAAATCCGGCGCTCCTGCTCCTAAGAAGAGCTCTGCTCCGGCCGCTGCCAGTCAGACACAGAGTGTTAACGACGTAATTGGCGATGTAGCAGTAGGCGGCAGCAAGCCGGCGGCAAAACCGGCAGCTTCAGCAGCTCCCTCGAACCCGGCTCCTGCTCCGCAGCCGGCACCGCAGAATAAACCGGCTGAGGTCTCGCTTTTCAGCAAAACAGATACTGTTGAGGTTTCCCGCAATATAAGTGTGGATAAGTTTGCCCAGCAGTATGGAATTAAGGTAGAGGATATCAAGAAGCTTAACCCTGACCTTCCCAAGGACGGCCAGTTAAAAGCTAATCAGATAATTATAATTCCGAGTGCTGAATAGCCGCGATGTAAATTCAGGGGTTCAAACGGTTATTGCTGTTTGAACCCCTTTTATTATTTCAGGAGTTTTTAATGGAGAAAAAATTAGGTATTATCATTGCTGCAGCAGGCGGCAGCAGCCGTTTTGGTGAGACAGATAAGATGCTGTTACCATTCAAGGGGCTGCCTTTGTTTCTTTTCTCTGCCTGTAAATTCAGCACTATATGTCCTCAGGAAAATATTGTGATTGTGTGTGCAAAAGAATCTCTTGAAAGATTTAAAAGCCTTGCGGCAAAATACTCTCCCGGGAACGGCTTTAAGTTTGCTGCCGGCGGGGTGCTGCGGTCTGATTCGGTAATGAACGGGCTTGCATGCCTGCCGGAGGCTGTAGAATTTGTTGCTGTGCATGATGCGGCGCGTCCTTTGGCAAGTTGTGACCTGCTTGAGAGATGTCTTGCTGCGGCCCGTATTCATGGTGGCGCAGTTCCCGCTAAACCGGTGACCGACACCTTGAAGCGTACTGGAAGAAATGACAGGATCATTGAGACCGTATGTCGCAATGATCTCTGGCGGGTGGAGACGCCACAGGTCTTTAATTTAAGCAGGTTGCGTGACGCTTATCAGAAGGCTGCGGCTGTTGGTGCAGAGTTTACAGATGATGCTGCAATAATGGAGAAGGCTGGATATCCTGTGTATATAATAAATGACCCCGGACATAATTTAAAGGTGACCTTTAAAGAAGACGTTATAATGCTTGAAGCTCTTTCAGCCGAAGATTGAATATTGGCGATGAGGCTGGAAAAAACTTAACAAATTATCAACTGTTTTTGATTTATCAGGATTGTCATATAAATTAAGTGCTCGGCAGAGAGAGAAAAAAAGACCGAAATGCATCAGAGTATTCGGCATTTTGAAAAAACAGTCAGGTACCTATGAGTAAGGAACAAAAAGTAAAACCAGATCTGGCGGCTGCCCCGGAGTTCCCGGTGCGTCCGCTGAATTTCACCCATATTAAAGATGGAATAATTGTCAGAGTCCCGAACTGGCTGGGGGATGCAGTTATGACGCTGCCTGCTATTATGCAGCTCAAGAAGATCCTGCCGGAATTCTGCGCTTTGTTTGTGCTTTGCCCCAAGGGTTTGAAAGATATGTTTGAGTCTTTGACTTGCGTTAATATGGTAATTACACTTGAGAAAACCCATCGCAACTGGAGCCGCGGTGATATCCGGCGGCTGACCAGGATACACCCGGGTGCAGCAGTGCTTTTTAATAACTCCCTGCGCGATGCCGTATTCATGCGGATGTGTGGAATAAAGCATCTCTACGGGGCAGCAGCCCGCGGACGGGCGGTTTTGTTTAAGCGCAGTTTTAAGTTTCCGGCCAGGGTTTCATATAATTTGAACAACCTGCATCATACCAATAAATATCTGTCAATTGTCAAGGCGCTTGGCGCTGATGACTGGGATGGTTCTTTGCCTGAATTTGAAATCATTACTCCACTGGATCAGACTGGAAATGGCGTCAGTGATTTGTGTGAGCACCCAGCCTTGCTGACTATTGCCGGCGGAGCTGCTTACGGTGGCTCCAAACGCTGGCCCGCCGACAGCTTTCGAAAGGTGGCAGAGTGGTGGGTGCATAACGGGGGCATCGTCGCAGTGCTTGGGTCGGCTGCCGAAGAAACAATTGCTGCTGAAATTTCAGATGGTCTTCCGGCAAGCAAGGTTTTTAACCTGGCAGGCAAAACGGATATGTGTGAATTGATGCACCTGTTACGTAACTCAAAATTCTGCATTGCCAATGACAGCGGAATCATGCACCTGTCCGCTGCGCTTGGTGGACATGGGCTGGCAATTTTTGGACCGACGGACTGGACTGCTACCGGTCCCATTTCCGAACGCTGGAAGATCGTCTATGAAAAGCAGGAGTGTTCGCCCTGTTTCAAACGTGAATGCCCGACCGGCTCTTGTAAATGCATGAAAAATATAATGGTTGAGCGGGTTATTGCTGAAATCAAAAAAATGATTGCCTGAAACCTACTGCTTTATACATTTTGCTGCAATGCGGTGTTTTTTTCTTTGTATGCATGAAAAATCCTTTTACTTTCCTTTCGAACAGTGTTATATTAACCGGGTTAAGCAGTTCTGTTTTTATAATACGTTTATATAAATTCTATTCTGGACTGAAATTTATTTTAAAGGTATTTGTGAACAGCAGTTTAAATATTTTGTTATCATGATATGGAGGGAACTTTTTTATGAAAATTAAACAGCTTTCACTTTTTATCGAGAATAAATCCGGAAGTTTAAACGCGGTTTGTCAGATACTTAAACAGCATAATATCAATATTCGAACCTTATCGCTTGCCGATACAGAACAATTTGGAATTATGCGCTTGCTGATTAAGGAGTGGCAGAAGGCAAAAAATGTCCTTGAAGAGTCTGGAGTGGTAGTCAAGGTTACTGAAGTTCTGGCACTGCCGGTCGCCGACCGTCCCGGAGGACTGGCTGAAATACTGTCGGTTCTGGACAGGAACAGGGTAAATGTAGAATACATGTATGCCTTTACCTACGGGCAGAAAGACAGTGCAATAATGGTGTTCAGGTTTGAAGATCCTGACCGTGCTCTTGAAATACTCGAAAAAGAAAATATTGATGTAATCAGCGGAATAGATCTGCTGACCTGAATATCTTGTGGGGTGTATGGTAAAATGGCAGATTTTGTCGTCGAAAACCGGTTGTGGAATCCGAAAGCCGAATCCATGCCGCGGGCTGAACTTGAACGGCTGCAGATCCAAAGACTGCAGCAGGCTGTTAAAAGTTGAAGGGACAGCCCCGCATTAATTGATCGAAGTCTTTAGACCGAACAATTTAGATCAGGGCGTTGTCAAAGTCGAAGTGCGACCGCAGGATTTCTCCGACAGGATGAATGAGATGCAGCAGCTTAAAGATAAAATTGACCATGAGTTACAGGCTGTGACTGGAACCCGTTTTAGGGTGGAACTTGTTGCACCCAATACGATTGAGCGCTTTACTGGCAAGGCCGGTAGAGTAGTGGAGCACAGAAATTTAAGAGTTACAAAAAGAGAAAGAAAAATATGTTTGAAGTAGATATTTGCAGAAGCTTTTCAGCGGCACATTTCCTGAGAGGCTATAAAGGAGACTGTTCTACCCTGCATGGGCACAACTGGACGGTTCAGGCCTATTTAAGAGCCGAAAAGCTTGACGAAATCGGAATCGCCTGTGATTTCAAAAAAATCAAACGTGAACTGGATACTATCATTGAGGAATATGACCATACCAACCTTTCGGAGCATCCGGATTTTGTAAATTCGAATACGACAAGTGAAATAATTGCCAAGACTATCTTTGAAAGGCTTGCTGAAAAGCTTAATGATGACAACCTTAAAGTGCATCGAGTGAGAATTGGCGAATCCCCCGGTTCCGGTGCGACATATTTTTTGAATTAGAATTATGGCTGAAAAAGTTGAAAAACTGATTGTCAACGAAACTTTTCTGAGCATCCAGGGCGAGTCGACTCATGCCGGCCGCCTGTGCTTTTTTATTCGCCTTGCAGGCTGCAATTTAAGTTGTGACTATTGTGACACTGAATATGCCTGCAGGGATAACGACGGACATGCATCGAGTATTGATCACCTGGTGGACCAGGCCAATATGTCCGGAGTCAGACTTGTTGAAATTACCGGAGGAGAGCCTTTGCTGCAACATGGCACCGCTGAACTTTGCCGGCAACTGCTGGCTAGCGGTTTTGAAGTATTAATTGAAACCAACGGTTCTCTTCCAATTTGCAACCTGCCTCCGGCAGTCAAAAAGATTATTGACTGTAAGACGCCTTCCAGCGGTATGGCCGGGAGTAATCTTTATGACAATTATTTTCTGCTTTCACCCCATGATGAAGTCAAGTTTGTGCTCGCTGACCGCGATGACTATGACTTTGCCTGTCATATTATTGAAGAGTATTCTCTCTGGAAGAAGACCCCGAATTTATTATTCAGTGCGGTTTGGGGAAAACTGTCAGTTCGTTCGCTGGCGGGCTGGATGACCGCAGATAAAGTAAAGGCCAGACTGCAAATGCAGATGCATAAGTTAATCTGGCCTCCTGAACAGCGCGGTGTGTAAGGCGCTTTATCAGTCGTCAAAAGTGTTTTTACCGAAGTTGACGAAAATCATAAACGGCAGCCAGCCGTCGCGATTAAAGTTGAGTATGCCCAGCTGAAACTGTGAGTTATTGCTTGCATTCACAAGTCCGAACTGCCAGCCCCGGTTTTGAGAGAAGTTAACAGCTCCAAGCTGTAAACCATGTGATATATCCTTGACGATATTTACAAAAGCCAGCTGTACTCCTGCAATGTCATTGGTGGAACTAACCCCGAACCAGGTAAACTGTATACCGTTGACATTATCGGTAGCTGCGCACAGGATGGCGGTTTCTATTCCATTTACAGTACCGTGCCCGGAACAGATCGGAATTCCCAGCTTCAGACCGCATACATCAGAATAGCGGGTTGATTTCGGATATCCAAACCAGAACCCGGCTTGCAGTGCGCTCCAGTTTTCAGAACTGCTTTTGCCGTTTGCAAATGCAGAGACACTCAAGCCGATCGCGGCTATTGCAATAAATAATTTTTTCATTTGTATAACTCCCTCGGTTTCGATTTTATTAAGACAGGAGAATAAATACAATAGCTTTCACACGAATAAATGCAAGCTGCGACAAATGGTTTTCTCACAGGCAATAGTCGATTCCTCCTGCTGGAGGAGCAGGCAAAAACCGGTGAATAGATATGAAGAATTATCCAAGTTCAAAGCTGGTGACCCCGAAGACCTTCTGAAGGTCAATCGGCGGTTCGTCAAGTGTGTACATTCTGGCTGTGGCAAAGACCTCCTGCATCTTATATTTGACCGCCAGTATTTCGGCTGCAGCGTTGGCAGTCGGAATGTCCAGGCAGAAAGCTTCTCCGGTTTCAATGGTACTTACCAGCTGCAGCAGCAAATTTTCAGCTGTTTCCACATTATCTGCAAACAACGGGCCGATTCTGTAGCCTTTCCAGCATTTTCTGATAGTTCCATAGCCCTGCAGACCGTGATCATCCCTGACTGCACATGAATAAGCTCCATTCATACTGGTCCAGAATGACAGGAATGCCGGCCTTGGAGCGGGAAAGCAATGCAGATCATAATCAAGTAACTCATCGAAAGGGATCTCGTTGATCGAGCCGTATTTTTTTTGTGGCTGGGGCCAGTCACTGGTTTTGATACCTTGCATTCTGCAGTTGCGATAGGCCAGCTTGAACCCGAAATTCTCATAGGCATGAATTTTTCCTAAAACCCCGTCAATTGCGATATTTCTGGTTCCGGCATATTCCATGGCATGGCGTCCCAGCATGTAGCCGATTCGACCATTTCTAAATTCCGGGGCGACAATCAGGCATCCGATAAAACTGAAAAAATCGTCATAATTAATAGAAGAGACTGTGCCAAGAAGTTTTGAGCCGCAGAAGATACCAAAAAAACCATTCGGGTCGGCAAGGTGAAAAGCGCGGGCATCATTGATTCCGGGGTTCCAGCCTTCATTTTTTGCCATATCGACAATAGTTTCGACTTGCCGGGTGTTTAACACCCTGATATTGACGTGATCTACCATATTAAAAACCAGCCGTAACATTGTAATTATGTCTATTAATAATTCTAGCACAAAAAAGGTAATTCATCAAGAAAAATTGCTGATTGCAGGTTGAAAATGATCTCAGCAGTTCTACATTCAGTATAATGTACTTGATAACAAAACGGAGAGTCACCGATGAGTGTTGAAATTGATCTGTTAATGGATTATCTCGAAGAAAATATGATGAAATGCGAGGATGCGATGAAACGCGACTTTGCAGCCGTTAGAACCGGCAAAGCCTCTCCTGCTCTGGTAGATGGTATTATGATTGATTATTACGGAACTCCCACCCGCTTGAAAGAGCTGGCCGGAATTACTGTCCCGGAACCGCGTATGCTGGTAATTCAGCCCTGGGATACTTCTTCCATGTCAGTTATTGAGAAAACTTTGATTGCTTCAGATTTGGGGATTTCACCTGTTAATGACGGCCGTGTACTCAGGCTGCCGATTCCAGAACTCAGTGAAGAACGCCGCAACAGCCTGGTAAAGAAAGTTAAAACCCGTTCTGAAGATGCCAAGATTGCTATCAGAAATATTCGCCGTGAAGGAAATGATATTGCTAAAAAGGCGGAGAAAGCCAGTCAGATTACTGAAGATGATTTGAAAGATATGCTTGAGGATATTCAGAAACTCACTGATAAATATATAAAGAATATTGAAAAAGATCTGGTTCAGAAAGAAGACGATCTTATGAGCGTATAACGTATACTGCTTGAGGCGCCCGTTCAGGGCGCTTTGTTTTTATAAGTCCGGGGGGATATGAGTAAACGCAAAAGGTTCTACATTCTGCTTGGGGTCATAACTCTGATTGCACTGGCGGTCAGGCTGCTGGCTTGTTTTGAGATGCAAAGCTGTCATAACGGCCTCAATCCGGTGAATTGTCCGTCACGCGCGACTGACATGCTTACCTACATAAACCTTGCAAGGTCAATTGCAGCCGGCAGCTTTACTGGAGTTTTTTATTACCAGCCTTTTTACTATGCGGTTTTTCTGCCTTTGATTTATCTGGTTTTTGGCACAGGTATCTGGCCAGTTATTATCATCCAGGCGCTTCTCGGAGCGCTGACGGCAGGCTTGACCGGCTTGACCGGAGCAATGCTCTGGAGCAGAAAGGCTGGTCTGGCGGCGGCTGTATTGACCGCTTTCTCGCAAATGCTTATCTTTTTTACGCCTTTTCACATGATAGTGAATCTGCAGGCATTCTGGTTGACTATGATATTATTTCTGGCTGTAGCGGCAATGCGCCGGAAAAAGTTCTGGATATGGTGTGCCTGTGCACTGGTCACCGGCTTTGCGATTTTGACTCGCGGCAATGTCTGGTTTCTGGTGCCGGGTATTCTGCTGGCAGCCTGGTATTCCATGTGGCGTGATAAGTCCCGTTCAAACTTTAGATTTAAAGCGTGGCTGCTGCCGGTGGTCATGTTTATTATGGTGCTGCTGCCGCAACTGCCGTTCGCCTGGCATAATTCCAGGGTTCTTGGGAAAATTTCCGGTCCCTCGACAGCCGCCGGCAATGTGTTGGCGCTTGGAAATACACCGGAGTCACCTCCTGGTGGCAGAAACCCGGGGCTGCCCGCGGGACCGATGGAATACCCTCCAACTTATTACAGCTGGACCGCCGATATGCAGCAGGTTTCAGTGGTAACAAGGATCTGGGGCTGGATTTATCAGGAACCCGGGGCTTTCCTGGAGTTGACCTTCAGAAAGCTGCTTTTATTCTGGGATTGCCGCGAAATACCTAATAACGTGGCTTTGAACAGTAACGTCGGGCGCACGGCAATAATAAAGTTGAGCAGAATATGCCCATCGTGTTTAATCATTGCGCTGGCTTTGGGTGCTGTCTTTGTACTGCCGGCATTGATTCTGCGCCGTCGCAGTGTCAGACTGGCTCTTTTACTATATTCAATTTTTGCGTATTGGCTGGCAACTGCGGCATTTTATAATCTGGCCCGGTTCAGGGCACCGCTGCTGCCGCTTCTGGCTTTACTGGCGGGGATTTTCATAATGCGGTTTATGCAATGTCGCCGAACCATGAAATTTGGCGGCGCTTACCTGATTTTTTTTCCTGCAGTCGCGCTTGGCAGTTTTATAACTTTCAACTCTTATGATCTATATCGTGGTTATGTGGAAGCCAGTGTGATGACCTGGGTGAGGCCGAACGGAGTCAGAGTGGAGCTCGCTCCCGAAAAAACCATGTATCTGGATAATGGCCCGCTGACATTCGGCGGCTGGAAGCCATTGCTGTTGTCTTCCGGAACCCGCATATCCAAGCGGTTTGAAATAGAAAAGGGCACGCCGGAAACATCAAAGGCCGATTTTGAATTATCGCTGCTTTTTGCCAAGCCAGGAGAAGTGATCGTGGAACTGAATGGTAAACGGTTCAGTTTCAAATCGGAACATATGGGGATTATAAGCAGAAGATTTGGCATCCCTTTTAATAATACTGGCCTGGTGGAGCTGGTGATTCTGGGAAAAACCGGAGATATCTACTGTCTGCTGGATCAGCAGCGGATATATGGCAGAACCCTGCTTAGTGGAAAAAAAGAAAAAGCCGAGCTGGTATGCCGGCTTTTTCTGACGCTTCCCGAAAGTGCTACTAGTATTCTTTCAGCGCCATCAGAAATATCTCAATGAATCTTTCAGCTTCCCGCATGGTAGATTGTGGTGAAAAGCTTAGTCTTATGCCAGAAAAAGCATCGCTTCGATTGAAGCCCAAAGCAGTCAAAGCCTGGCTAGGCCGATCGGTTTCCGCCTGACAGGCGCTGCCTGCCGAAAAGTAAACTCCATGCTTTGACAGCATGCGAACCAGGACTCCGCTTTGATAGCCGGGGGCTATAAAGTGAAGAATATACGGCGAACTATTTTCTGGAGAAGCTGTATATTTTATCTTCTGATGATTTGGCAACGGTTTTCTTGAAAGCCCCTTGCGCAGGAAATCATTTATCTGCTGCATTTTTTTGAAAGACGCTTTCATTTCAAGGCACCGTTTCTCAATACAGCGTGACAAGGTGATCGCTGCAGAAGGCTCGGGCCTGCCGGCCAGATACTGCTCTTTTCGACAACTTTCCAGCCAGGCGGCCAGTTTTGCTGCCTGCTGTGAATTCTTGCGCATTACAAGTGCAGCTCCACCGGGCGATCCCAGTTTATGACCCGAGGTGGAAATTATGTCCAGTCCGGACTTTTCCCAGGGAATTGGAATTTTGCCGGCTGACTGAATAGTATCAGCCAGAAACAAAGCTTGAGGAGCGCTTTTCCTGAATGCTTCACCAATGGCGGCAAGGTCTTGAATTATGCCGGTTTCGCTCTGAACATGATGAATTGCCAGCAGCCGGGTATTCCTGTCTGCTTCCTGCTTGAGATGTTCGAGGTCAATACGGCCGTTCTTCAATCGTAATACCCTGACTTCAGCACCGGTCCTTTGCATAGCTGCATGCAGGGCAGGGTGCTCCAGCTCTGTAGTTAAGATATTACCGTCTTTGAAGTATTCAAAGCTGCTGAGCAGCCGGAAAAGGTCAGTGCCGCAGCTGCCGAAAAAAACTTCTTCGACATTGCCCGTCAGGGCTTTTGATATGCGGTCCGCCGCATCTGATAAAAGCTGCCTTAGTTCATATGCCAGGTCATGTGCCGCTTCCTGATTGGCATACCACCGGGAAGCGTACTCATAACTTATTCCGAGAATATGCGAATCCGGTACTGCCGAAGCGGCATTGTCAAAATATATTCTGGTTTTGAGTTCACGGTCCATGATAGATCCAGTTTTTTGAGGTCAGCTGCTGCGAACGGTTTCCTTGTCCCGTTCCGCCTTGGATTTAACAGAGGCTTTTTCCACCGCCATGTCCTGTTTCAGCTGTTCAAGCTCCTCCAGGCTGCCTGCGTTTTTCAGTTTTGAGTCATAGGTTATCTCAATTTCAGCCAGTTTGGATTTACATATGCTGTCAATTTCAGCTATTTTGTCTTTTTTTTCCTGTGACAGTTCCTCAATGGCTCCTCCGGTTTTTTCCAAAGCCAGTTCCCAGGCACTTTTCATATTTCAGCCTCCACATATTTACGGGAATCTCAAAAATTGTATGTTTCTAATGTTTTCGACAACCAGTTTTAATCTGTTTACGAGAATTAATCTAGCTCAACCTTTTAAGTTTTCAAAAGGCGCAATAACAACTTTACTTAAGGTCGGATGTAAACTCAACCACTTCATTATATTTCAGACTGCCGCCGAAAATATCAAGCGCGGATCCTACGGTAAAGTCAATTCGGGCATTGCCTGTTTCATGAACAGTGCGGATGTCTTCAAGAGAACGAATACCCCCGGCATAGGTTGCCGGTATCGGACAGTTATCACCCATTATCTTAAGCAGGTCAGTGTCTATACCCGCTTGTTTGCCCTCGACATCAACGGCATGAATCAGGAATTCGGCGCAATATCCGGCAAGCTGTTTCAGGGTACCTGCATTTACCTCCATACTGGTGAATTGCTGCCACCTGTCTGTTACAATATAGTATCTGCCGTCCCGTAATCTGCAGCTGAGGTCCAGCACCAGAGTGTCACGTCCGATTACAGAAAGCAGCTTTTTCAGACGGTCGATCTTGAGCTCGCCATCAGAAAAAACATAAGAGGTCAGGATAATATGCGACGCTCCAGCCTCCAGCCACTCAAGCGCGTTATCAGCATTAATGCCGCCTCCAACCTGTAATCCGCCCGGATAAGCTGCCAGAGCTTCTCTGGCGGCACTTTCATTGCCGGGGCCAAGCATGATAACATGGCCGCCGGTAAGCTTGTCCTGCCGGTATATCCTGGCATAATGAGCCGGATTATACTCTGATTCAAAATTTGTGCTTACTGAAGTGTCGTTATCTGTCAGGGTGCCGCCGACAATCTGTTTCACTTTGCCCTGATGCAGGTCGATGCATGGTCTGAATCTCATAGAAGCTGCCTTTATTATTATCATTTATAATAATATTGTCTTCCGCTCTCTGATTTCAATAAGGAAAAACCCGCAACGGCAATAAAATCACAGTTGCGGGTGGGCTATGAAACAGATTATCGTTGAAATCCGGTCAGTCGATAACCATTTCTTTTATAATAATGTCTTCTTCAGGAACATCGTCATGCATACCGCGTGAGCCGGTTGCAACGCTTTTGATGGCGTTGACCACATCCATGCCGTCGGTAACTCTGGCAAAAACACAGTAGCCGTAATGCTGTGGTGTCGGTGCTTTGAAATTCAGGAAGTCGTTATCGGCAACGTTGATGAAAAATTGAGCCGTAGCGCTGTCCGGGTCCATGGTGCGGGCCATGGCTACAGTGCCGCAAGCATTGCTTACCTGGTTATCAGCTTCGTTTTTGACTGGTTCGCGGGTTGGTTTCTGGTTGAAGCTGGTGTCAAAGCCGCCGCCTTGAATCATAAAGTTATCAATGACCCGGTGAAAGATAGTATTGTTGTAGTGACCTTCTTCTATATACTGTTTAAAGTTTTTTACAGTTTCCGGTGCTTCTTTCTCAAGTAATTCAAGGACAATGTCACCCTTCGAAGTTTTGATAGTTACCATTTGCTTCCCTTATGACTGTTTATTTCAATTCAGAACTTATAATATATCGAAAATAATTCGTCTTTACAGAAATTACAACAATGCATGCCGGTTTTTGCTGCATTTGCTATTAAATGCTATAGTATATTAGTATATATAACCTGGAATTTGATTCGTGATATAGAAAAAGTGAAAAAATGGTAAAAATCTTAAAAAGACGATTTGCATTATGTCAAAAATTGAGTATAATAGAGGCTCATTCGGTTAACGCCGGTAGTTGAAAACGCCGGTTGCTGATGCGAGTGGGTTGATAGCTCAGTCGGTAGAGCATCGCCCTTTTAAGGCGGTGGTCCTGGGTTCGAGTCCCAGTCAACCCACCATTTTTTATGTAAATATATAACCTTAAAATATGCGGCCGGAAAAAAACTTTAGTGTCCGGCACTGGAGAGACAAAATGAGCAACGTATGTCATCTTTGCGGAAAGCGTAAAGTTTCCGGCGGCAGCATCACTCGTAAGGGTCTTGCCAAAGCACAGGGCGGTATCGGTATGCATGTTGTCAAGAACAACAAACGTACTTTCAAGCCTAACATCCAGAGTGTAAAAATTGTTGAAAGCGGCACCACTAAGAAAGTGAAAATGTGCGCTTCCTGCATCCGCAGTGGGAAATTTACTAAAGCTTAAGACAGATCAACTGGCTGATCGTTTTACCGGAAAGTTTACTTTCCGGTTTTTTTTGCCCTTGTCATAATTCCTGTTAAACTAAATTGCTGTTTAAATTTACTTTTTTTAATTCTTCCGGTTTTTATTTAGCTAATAAATGGTATTTTACTTTGCGAATTCTCGCAGGTCAGCCGAATTTTACTGATGGATGAAAACGCAGCTGACCGGAGTTGACAGTGTTGTTATTTGCTGTATTAATCGAAAATCCAATTGGAGAATTACAATGTGGGAAAAAGGCATTGACATCAATGAAGTACGTGAAATACGTACACGCACAAACACTTTTTTTGGCGTTGGCGCTATCCAGAAAACTGGTGAAATCGCTGCCAGCCTGAAAGGACAGGGGATAGACCATGTACTGGTGGTGACCGGACGTGGTTCCTATAAGTCATGCGGAGCCTGGGACGTTGTTACCCGGGAGCTTCAAGCTCATAATATCGGCTGGGAGCTCTATGACAAAGTCACTCCCAATCCAACAGCTGATCAGGTTGATGACGCTGCAGAGCTCGGACGCAAAAGCGGTGCCGGTGCAGTTATCGCGATTGGCGGCGGCAGCCCGATAGACGCAGGCAAAAGTGCTGCAATTCTACTTAAATACCCCGATAAAACAGCTCGTGACATTTATGAGTTTACATTTGCCCCGGCGGCCGCAGTTCCGATTGTGGCCATAAATATTACTCACGGGACAGGTACCGAGGTAAACCGCTTCGCGGTAGTGACTATTCCGGAAAAAGAGTATAAACCGGCAATCGCTTATGACTGCATATATCCGACCTGGTCAATTGACGACCCGGCTTTGACCGCTGGCCTCTCTCCAAACCAGACTCGCTATGTCAGTATTGATGCGGTTAACCATGTGATTGAGGCGGCTACGACTATTGCTGCAAGTCCGTATTCAGTAATGCTGGGCAAGGAAACAATACGTCTGGTGGCAAAGTACCTGCCGCTGGCACTGCAGGATCCTTCTGATCTTGAAGCCCGCTATTTTCTGATGTACGCTGCGATGCTGGCGGGGGTTGCATTTGATAACGGCCTGCTGCATTATACACATGCTCTGGAGCACCCTCTGAGTGCGGTGAGGCCGGAACTTTCACACGGTCTCGGCCTGGCAATTCTGCTGCCGGCAGTTGTGGAAAATATATATGCCAGGTCTCCTGAAGTCCTTGCAGATCTGTTAAGCGGACCGGTTCCCGGCCTAAAGGGCGAAGCAGGGGAGGCAAAGACTGCCGCTGCGGGAGTCGAAAAATGGCTGTTCAGCCTGGATGTAACTTCTAAGCTGAAAGATGAAGGATTCAGCGAAGGTGATATTCCTAAGTTGATTGAACTTACCTTTTCAACCCCGTCGCTTTCAGGCCTGCTGGAACTAGCTCCGACACTGGCGACCAAAGAGGTTGTAGAACAGATTTATCGTGATTCGATGCAGCCGATGAACTGATTCAAAATTTTTAAAGACCGCCTGAAACAGGCGGTCTTTTTTTTGCATCAATCAGAAAAAACGTGATGTTTAACTTCTTTTTCGACACTCTTGAATTCCGCGATAATTTCAGGGTCTTCATTGGGGAAGACATGGTTCAGACCAATGATAACCGCAATGTTTACAATAAATCCTGGAACTATTTCATACATCCATTGATTCATCCCAAGAAAGTGCCATACCAGCAGTGCGATGGTGCCGGCTATCATGCCGCACAAGGCTGACCGCCATGAAGTTTTGCTTGAAAACAGCGCCATCAGCACAACCGGTCCAAAAGCCGCCCCGAACCCGCCCCAGGCAAAAGTGACCAGTTCAAAAATTGAGCTGGTGCGGTCCATGGCAAGCGAGCACGCAATAACAGCTATCAGCAGTACGCTGAACCGGCTGACTATCATCTGTTCTTTTTCACTTGAATTTTTGCGAATGACATTGGCATAGAAATCTTCAGTCAGGGTCGAACTTGATACCAGTAACTGAGAGTCGATTGTTGACATAATTGCAGCCAGAATAGCGGCTAGCAGTACTCCGCCAAGATACGGGTTAAATAGATCCCTTATCATATATATAAAGACTTTCTCATTGTCGCCCTTCGGCAGTTGATCGTACATGGGGATGGCCAGCAGACCAATAGCAACAGCGCCGATCAGCGATATGATAACCCAGGTCATGGCGATAGTCATGGTTCTTGGCAGCAGGCGGATTGATTTGATACTCATAAAGCGCACTAGAATATGCGGCTGTCCAAAATAACCAAGCCCCCAGGCCATGCTTGAAAGCAGGGCCAGCAGTGAGATCCAGAAGGTACCTCCCGGAAAGATATTCAATGAAATATTTTTTACAGCACAAGCAGCTTGAACAGCTCCGGGATCAAGGTTGTTATAAGCCACTACAGGCAGAATTACGATGGCAAAGAACATCAACAGGCCCTGAAACAGGTCGGTCCAGCAAACGGCCAGGAATCCGCCCAGCAAAGTGTAGAATATCATTACCGCGGCCCCGGCAATTACGGCAACCTTATAGTTTATGTGAAACATTGATTCAAAAAGCTTGCCGGCGCTAACCAGTCCAGCGGCAGCGTAAATCGTAAAGAAGACCAGAGTAATAACAGCGGAAATCATGCGCAGTGTATTTGATGGATCCCGAAAGCGTCTACCGAGAAAAGTCGATAAAGTCAGAGAGTTGGTTTTTTCTGTATATACCCTCAGTCTAGGGGCGACAATCAACCAGTTTGCAAAGGTCCCGGCGGCCAGTCCGACCCCAATCCATATCTGGTCCATTCCGAGCAGAAAAACCGCTCCGGGAAGCCCCATCAGCAGCCAGCCGCTCATATCGCTGGCCTGAGCTGATAGTGCAGTTACCCAGCTGCCCATGCCGCGTCCGCCCAGCAGGTAATCTTCGAGGTGGTTGGCCTTGCGGTAGAAATAAAGTCCTACAGCAACCATGAATATAAGGTAAAGAATAAATGTAATATAAGTGGCGTTTATGTCCATTGGTGCTTCCCTGTTGATTCATACTAATATAAAAGCACTAAACTAGACCTTAAAACCTTATCTTGCAACTGAGAACGATGCTAACCAGGAAAATTTTAAATCAAAATAAATTATCCCCGGCTTAATAACCGGGGATTATGCATACAGATAATATATATCAGGCGTTTTCTACAATTTTAAAAGCGGCAGTTGCATCAATGTCCTGGTGTTCACCAAACAGACGGCCCTGTGACTCAAAGCGCCGCATTACTTCAGCGGCGGCTTCTTTGGGATCAATGCCGAATGCTGCCAGCTTTGTCGGCATTTTTACGGCATGGAAAAATTCCTCGGTCAAAATTATTGCCTGCTTGGCGGCAAAATCGTCACAGTCACAGTTCAGCCCCCAGACACGGCGGGCATATTGTGCCAGCTTTTGTTTCTTGTCGGCAAATTTATAACGCCACACAGCAGGCATAACGCAAGCCAGTGTCCGGGCATGATCAAGGCCGTAGGCCGCAGTAAGTTCATGTCCTATCATGTGCGTGCACCAGTCTTCTGCAGCTCCGGCACTTATCAAGCCATTGAGCGCCATGGAGGTTGACCAGAAAATGTTAGCCCTTGAATCATAGTCAAACGGGTTTTCAAGAACTTTTGGTCCTTCCTCTATCAATGTGCGCAGGATTGATTCGGAAAATCTGTCCTGAATCGGAGAGTTTACATCATAGGTAATATATTGTTCTGCAACATGGACAAATGAATCAATAATTCCATTAACAGTCTGAGATTCCGGCAGCGAATAAGTGCATTCAGGGTCGATAATGGAAAATGCCGGATAGACTGCCGGATCATGAAAATCAAATTTTTCATGAGTTGAAGCGCGTGAAACTACTGAGTTGCAGTTCATTTCCGAACCGGTAGCGGGCAGGGTGATTATACTGCCCAGAGGCACAGCTGATTTCAGCGGCAGTTTTTTAGCGGGAATATCCCAGGGATCACCTTTATCCCATTTGGCTGCGGCTGCGATAAATTTCGTGCCGTCAAGTACAGAGCCGCCGCCGACAGCCAGCAGGAAACCTACTTTTTCCTGTTTGATAATCTCAACTGCTTTCATGCAGGTCTCATAGTGTGGGTTGGGCTCAATACCGCCGAATTCAATGAAGTTGAATCCTTCAAGCGCTTTCAGCGTTTGATCATATACTCCATTTTTCTTGATGGAGCCACCGCCGTAAGTCATCATGATTTTTGTATCCCGCGGCAGCAGGCCTGGCAGTTCGGCGATTGAACCTTTACCGAAAACGATGTTGACAGGGTTGTAGAAATTGAAATTATTCATGCTGTTGACTCCCGAATGTTTAAATGTCACTGCTAAAATATGGAATAGCATATTTCATTTTCAAGAATCAGCAGCGAAAAAAGTGTGACTTTCAACAAAAAATAAATCCGGCGGAAAGTAATCCCGCCGGGAAATATATACACTAAGTTCTGATTATATTTTCTGGAGGTGGGTGCCGATTATTCCGAATGCATCGTCAGCAGTGAATTCTCCGGCTTGAATTTTTCTGACAGTATCTCCGACATATTTGGCATGGTTTATAATAGTATGGCGATTGTTGTATACCCATTTCCAGACCCGGTTGCTCGGTGAGTGAACCTGCATTACTGCAATCTTATTGACTTTTGCCAGATATTGTTCAGGGATGCCTGCGCTCCAGCTTACGGTTCGGACACGCTTGCGTCTGAAGCCCGCGGCGTTGATGCCGTATTTCATAACGCTTGTTGCATAAACCGCATTGTTCTGGGAGTCGAGCGCCACGACAAAAACCCCTCCAGTAAAGCCGAAAAAATTGTTATAGTTTTTAAGTGTGGTTGTTCCTTTCAAGGCGCCATTGCCTTCAAAGCTGACTGTGCTGTACATGTGCCAGCCGTTGCCGACGCGGTTGTGAACATTAAATGTAGTGCTTGCGAAACAGGTGGCGGTAATAATTCCCGCCACTGTTGCCATTGCCAGTTTGGACCATGAATGTCTCATTTCCGGACTCCTTGCTTTAAGACTTTAGTTCTGGGGTGGACTCTACCATCGCTTAAAGCAAAAGTTGTGCCACAGTTATAATATGTAAAAACATAAATATGCTTGTTGTTGATAGTATGTTGTAAATTAGGTTGTTGTGTTGTTTGTTCTTCATGGTTGTGAAAAGTTTGATGATAATAAATTATCAAAAATGATAAAAATTATTCTCAAAATTGCAAAAAGTAGACTGCTTTAAAATCCTTTTTTAAGTGGGCGATCAACAATATTTTACGAAAAAAAGCCTTCGCAACAATAAAAAAACTGATAAAAGCGTTATATTACAGAAGTTAGTAATTTAAACTTCAAAAACAAAATAGACACTTAATAGATTATTATGCAGAAAATTATGCTTACTGGAAAAATCCATATCGCACGTTTGACTCAATGCGAACTGGATTATGAGGGCAGCCTTGAAATTGACATTGACCTGATGAAGGCTGGCGGAATTTTACCTTATGAAAAAATACTGGTTGTTAACCGTAATAATGGAGAACGACTTGAAACTTATGCTATACCGGGACCGGCCGGCAGCAAGGTTTTTTGCCTGAACGGCCCTGCGGCGCATCGCGGCAAGGTTGGTGATGTGGTCACTATTATGGCTTTTTCAGTATTGACTGAAGAAGAAGCAGTCAGCAAAAAGCCGAATATTATTGTGCTTGATGCTGATAACAATATAGTTGAACGCAAAGGAAATGCTTAGTCCTTAAATCGGTTTTGGGAGTCAAAAGACTTTACTTATGCATGAACCGGTGCTAAAATCAAGTTTAAAGGATGATAACGGGCAGGTGCTCAGTGAATATGTTATCATGCTGGCCATGTGCCTGACAGTAACAGTAAGCCTGATGGCTTTATTTTATTATTTCACTGAGTACGGCTGGCGCCTGTTAAATTTAGTCAGCATTGACTATCCGTGAAGCCGGTTAGTCGCGACAGATATATTCCAAACCTGGAGGGTGAAATGAGAAAGAGAAAACAGAAAGAAAAAGGACAGGCGATTGTTGAGTACATCATCATCATTGTTATTGTTGCAGTTGCCGCTTTAATTGTGCTTGGTGCATTCAGTGATCGTTTGCGTACCATGATTGCCGGGGTTACAAACTCTCTAGGCGGGGATGCGGATGTCAGCCAGTCTTCACAGGAGATCATGCAGGGACTTGATGAAAGCGGACTGGATTCAAACTGAAATCCACAGTTATTCAATATTTTTTACCGCTTCCGATAAATTACGGAAGCGGTTTTAATTTTTGTGTACCGGCTGATTCGCAATAAGGGGTATTATTCCCTGGCATATTAAATGTTATTGCTTAAAATTCCAGATTGATTTCTGCCGAAACCATGATATTTTCTATGAAGTGCTCAGAGAATGGTATATATAAGAGTTGATAGAGGTTACATGGGGCCTGATAACTATAAGTTTATTGATATTGATGGCATAGCCATAGCATATACAGATCAAGGAAAAGGGACGCCGGTGCTTTTCCTGCATGGTTTCGCGTCGCTTTCATACACTTGGAAAAAAGTGATAGAATACCTGCCGTCTGACTCCGGATTCAGGTATATAACGCTTGATTTCAAAGGCTTCGGGTATTCTGAAAAAAGATGCGATGAGCACCTTGCTCCTTTTGACCAGTCGGTTATTGTTTCTGAGTTTATTCGTCGTCTTTCATTGCGGGACTTTATTCTGGTGGGACATTCCATGGGAGGGGCGATAGGGCTTATTACCTTGTTTAACGAGAAAATAAGGGAGCGCTGCGCAAAATTAATTCTTGTGGACAGTGCCGGCCTGTTTCAGATTCTTCCTGAATTTATCGATGACTTGACTGCGACTTCTCCGGGAAACCCGTTGCTTAAACTGGTGAATGAAGAGCTGATGGCGCTTATGGTGCTGAAGCAGGCTTATTATAATGAAAAGAAAATTACCGAAGAGACAGTAATTGAATACAGCAACATCCTCAAGCAGAAAAGGGCCAAAGAATGCTTGATTTCCGCTGCCAAGCAGATTGCTATTGCAAACATCAGGTCTTTTCATGAAAATGTCAGGTCTATTAATGTTCCAACCCTGATTATCTGGGGTGAGGAAGATGCTATAATTGATGTTGAGGATGCGTTTTTGTTCCGGCATGACATGCACTCCGCCGAGCTTAAGATTATTCCTGAATGCGGACACTCACCGCAGGAGGAAAACCCGCTGGCCGTTGCTGAACTGATTGCCGGTTTTATCGGGGTGCCGCTGCCTGAGCAGAAGGTTCAGGAGATTAAGCGGGAAGAACAGCGGGAAAAACTTCAAGAGGCAGCTGAACCGGTAGACTCTCATTCTAAGAAGGATTCGGTAAAAGTTTCAGGAATAGAACTGGCAAAAAAACTTCCTAAATCAGTGCATGAGGTTATTGAAGCTTCCGGGCATTATGTGCGTAAGTTGAAGATGAGGCGTTTGATTGACCGGTGGAATCTTGAATCGCTGATACTGATTGCTTTTGTGAAAATTCTTCAGTTTCTGAAAAAGCTCGGATTTTCCGCAGAGGAAAATGGCTGGCGCAAAGCATCTGGAGTATTTTTGCGCAATGAGCACTCAAAATTTATCTTGACCAGCTTCAGGTTGAAATATTATCCTGAAGGGGAAATACCTGATGACTTTGACAATGCCAAGCAGGTGCTTATTGAACACCTGGCCGATTTTTTGCGCCAGACTCCGGCTTGCCACTGGACTCTGGAGTATGGTTTTATGCGGGCAAGGCGCAAAAAGGTGTTCTTTACTGATCTTTGTGAAACCCAGTTCAGCAGCGATGGACTGCTGGTTGCCCTGAAGCCTTTTTTTGATCGTTCGCGCCCGTCTTTTGAACTCCTTACGGAAGAGCTAAGGGCTGCGGCTTTGAATGAGATTATCCGGGTGTTCAACCGCTTCAGGGAAGTCGAGGACAGTAAGCGTGGCTGGCAGGTGGCTAAAGCCCTCAACCGCTGGGTGCGCCGCAGGCACCGCATGAAATATGCTGTAAAGCAGGAACTGCATCAATTTATTGAACGGATCTTGAACGGAACCGCCATTCAGTTTGAAACGCTTACAAATAGTCGGGATAAACTGACTAAGGCCCGTCTGGCTACCCCGAATATGAAGAGAAGAATGCATCCGGGTAATGGTTTGTTGAACATAGTATGCCGCTTCACCCATGATTACAAGGAGGCTGATTTCTGGTTTCAGTACCACCATGTGCCAGTTGACGGTATGCCGATGCAGGAAATGCTGGAAAAGCTTAAGGAGCAGTGGGGTGATTTCGGCAAGATTAAATATCCGGCACTGAACAGCAGAGCGGCCAGGCCGGAGATTTTTTACTTTGGCAATAGAATTTTCCGGGCAAGGATTTATGTCAACTTTGATATTCTCCTGGGGGTGCGGAAATATCTAAACGATAAATATTATGCCGAAATGGGCGGTCCAGCGACCATCTCTTCGATGATGGTGTGGGGATTAGCTCAGTCGCCTTATTTTCAACAGCGCAAATTTCTTTTGCCGGTAGATACTTCATTGATTGTTGATTATCCACAGGACAGGAATATCAGCATTGTGATGATTCGCCCCAGCAAATTCTTCTGTGAACGCGATCCGCTTGACGGGTTTCTTCGATTTCAGCGGGAATTCAATCAGCGGCTGTTTGCTACGCGTATGGGAAAAAGTGAAAGCTATGAACTGCTTGAGCTGTATTCAATGATTCATCCGCTCTTCTATTATATCGCCGGTTACATGATGCCTAAAGGAATTGGCGAACTTCTGGGAACTGCCGGTTTAACCATTATCAAGAATGCTGAAATGTTCATCAGCCCGCTGACCGATCTGCACTTCAACGGTTTTGTCGCGCTGGGTAACCTGAAAGTTCCAACGGAGGACGGCAGAACCGCTGGGGCGGTAAGTATCTGCGGTTCCCGGGAGCGGGTAAAAGAATACATTAAGGCAATCCAGGAATTAAGCACAGGGTATGCTGACTTTCTGGATCTGGATCTGCACATTTAGTCAAGGCTGCAATAAAGCCTTGAGTCGCGTCTGGATGGATCGCCCACCGGCTGGCCCTGCGACAATAACGATTGCCAAAGCCGATATCAACACCTGGTATTCTCTCCCAGTATGCTCCTGTAGCGAGGGGGTGTCCGTTGTTGTTTTTTGAGGCTATGTCGTTTGTTATAAAATTAATATAGTTTTTTGATTTATGGTAATGAAATGCTATTATTTATTAGGTCTTATTAAAAACTGAGGATTAATATGAAATTGCGCAGACAAGACATACAGGTATTTGCGGTATCTTCTATCGGGGGAGCATTGGAATTTTACGATTTCATCATTTTTGTTTTTTTTGCGCATGTTTTTTCCAGGCATTTCTTTAATGCTGAGGTTTCCGGTTTTGTCAAGCTGTTATCGACATATGTGATTTTTGCGATCGGTTATTTTATTCGTCCTGTCGGCGGGATGATTCTTGCTCATTTTGGTGACCGTTACGGCAGAAAAAAGATTTTTTATTTTTCGATTCTGATGATGGGGATATCTACTCTCGCAATCGGCTTGCTGCCTGCTTATTCGCATATCGGGGTTGCGGCACCGCTGTTGCTGTTGTTTTTCAGGATGTGTCAGGGGTTTGCCCTTGGGGGAGAGTTGCCTGGTGCGGTTGCATTTGTATATGAGCACCTTGATGGGAAATTTAAAGGGCTTGGAGTTGGCTTGCTTTATTCGGCTCTGCTTTTCGGTATTTTGCTTGGGTCGCTGGTCAGTGCCTTTGTCTTCAGAGTATTCAGTAATGCTCAGATGCTGGCGTTTGCCTGGCGAATTCCATTTATTTTTGGTGGAGTGCTGGCGTTTATCGGGGTTTACCTGCGGCGCAATATGCAGGAAACACCGATTTTTATGGAACTTGAGCGATGCAGAAAACTTGAAAAAATTCCGCTGCTGACATTAGTGCTGAAATACAAAATGAACTTGCTGAAAGGGGTCACTAATTCTCTGCTGGCTGGAACCGAAACTATGGTTTTCCTGATTTTTATGCCGGCATACTTAAAATCCGTTTACAAGTATACTTCAGGAAGTGTCTTTATTGTAAACAGTTTCTGTCTGGTTGTCGCGGTTCTGGCGACAGTTGTTTTCGGGTATTTAACCTGCAAATTCAAGAAAGAAAAACTGTTTTATTTAAGCACACTTTTCACCCTGATAATCTCAATACCGGTTTTTTATTGTATTGCGCATGGAGAGTTTGTCGGCTATACTTTGGGGATGCTGATAGCGGGGGTCCTTACCGGCGGCATCCTGACCTATCCGCTTCTTCTGGTAGATTACTTCAGCCCGGGGGTCAGAATTTCCGGAATATCATGCTGCGTAAATATAGCTTTTGCTCTGGCAGGTACAATTCCGGCTTTGACAACTCTGTTGAATGAGGCCCTGGGAATAAAGCATGCTTTGCTGTTGATATTAGTAGCGGTTTCAATGGTGACCTTACTGGTTGGAATGCTGCCAACCATAAAGCCAGCCGACTAGAAAAACACAGCCGGCAGTCCTTTGGATTTAAGGTTCTGCCGGCTATCGAGTAAGGGTGTTTGTTATTTGATTTTGCTTGGCTTGCACATTTTTTTCTTTTTATCCGAAAGCGCGCCGCATTTTTTGCAGACATACTTTGCCTTGTCTCTGGGCACGGTTGCTTTTCCTTTAAGGCACATTTTACACCTCCTTGCTATACTCCATATATATCCTTATTCGAAATATACCTGCAGCGGCAGAGAATATCCAGTTTGTGCCGCTGACCGCTTTCTTATTGCTAATCCTTGCAATTCAGCCACGGGGGTGAAACTGACGGTGGACTTTTAACAGCCGACGCTGATCAACATGGGTATATACTTGTGTCGTGCTGATATCAGCATGACCAAGCATTTCCTGAATAACCCGCAGATCGGCGCCGTTTTCAAGAAGATGGCTGGCGAATGAATGACGCAAAGTATGCGGATGGATATTTTTGCCGATTCCGGCAATCTTGGCTGCCTCCTTGACAATTCTCCAGATCCATTCCCGGTTCAGTTGACGTCCACTTTTTGAAAGGAAAAGTGCGGCCTCCATCGGGTTCTTAACCAGCTTCGGGCGAGTGTCATCAAGGTAGCGGTTTACGAAACGCAATGCGGTTTTACCGATTGGAACGATGCGCTCCTTGTTGCCTTTGCCTTTGACCCTGACAACTTCATCATCAAAATTTATTGAACTCAAAGACAACCCCGCAGTCTCAGAGACCCGCAGTCCGCAGGCGTACATCATTTCCAGAATGGTTCTGTTGCGAAAAAGCAGAGGATCTTTTGCCCTTGAGGGAAACGCATTAAGCAGACTGTCCACCTCTGCGGTACTCAGGAAATCCGGTAGCAGTTTCCATAATTTCGGAGAGTCCATTACTTCGGTGATGTTTTTCTCAATAACTTTTTCCTGGCAGAGATAGCGAAAAAATATTTTGACAGCGACCAGCCTTCGGGCCAGTGTTGAGGGTTCCATCCCGATATCTTTGAGGCTGCCGAGGTAGTCAAGGATTACATCGCGACGTACTGTACCGAAGTCGGAAAAGCCGTTATCTTCCAGCCAGTCGGTAAAATCTTCAAGGTCAGAGCGGTAGGCGGAAACAGTGTTTCTGCTCAACCCGCGTTCAAGGGACAGATAGCCAAGAAAATCGACCAGTTTCTCTTTGAGCAGCATAACATCTCCATCTTGCAGCTAATTGTTTCTGTATAAATTCTGTTTTCGCCGGGATTATTTCTTACGGTTTTTCAGCAATAAAAGGGTTCATACTGGAATATAGCTTGCCTTGAAAAAAAATGCGAGTATTTTATTGCATGGTCAATTTTTTTCGGCCAGTCTGAAATCAACTGCTGGGGTGCCGGCTGTTTTCAGCAAAAGCAGAATAAACGGAAAAAGCACACGTATGCTCAACCACGGGAATGATATGGGAAAAGAAAACGAAGGCGAGACTGTTGCTTTCCGGGTGCTGATAGAAGGAAGAGTTACCGGAGTCGGTTTTCGCTGGTCTGCTCTGAGTTTTGCCAGAAACCTTCCGGACTTGTGCGGTTATGTAAGTAATGTCGCTCCTGGATGTGTCGAAGCCCTGGTTCAAGGGCCGAAAGTGCAGGTAGATTCCATGCTGGAATGGTTGAAGAACGGTCCCTCATATGCGCGCGTGGACAGTTTTAAATGTGTTGAATATCCGGTTAACAAATTTCTTACGGCTTTTGGTATCAAATAATTCAGGCTGTTTTGAGCGGAGTAAAACTAATCAGCAATTTAGTGAAATGCATTATGTTTCTGAATAGTGGCACAATTCGTCTTTCAGTATTTATTGTGCCAGCTGGAACTTTGTACTGCTGACTTTGTCTACTTTACAAGTAGGGACTGGCGGCCTGGTCGCAGAAAAAAAGTAAAATATAGCTGATATCTTTTCTGGTAAATTATTTTAGTTGTGATAAAGTAAATCTTTTCCGAGTCTGAAATCAAAAATAAATTACAAAAATATTGATCATGTGTACAAACAAAGCGATCCAGCCACGTTTTTATCATGCGCTTATACCGGTGGTATTTTTAGCTGCTGCACTGGGCTATACCCAGTACTACGCTAAACAGCCTCCGCATTTTATTCTTTTTGCATCGGGTATGATCGCTGCTGCGGTAGCTGTATTCTGGCTGAAACAGAAATGGAGCGACTTGCAGCAGGGAATGATCGAGTCCATAAAAATGTCTCTGGAACCGATTATTATTCTGATGGTGGTTTCTATGGTCATAGCCACCTGGATTGTATCCGGAATTGTTCCAGCGATGATCTTTTATGGTTTGAAAGTACTTTCACCGGGTATATTTCTGCCCGCTTCGTTGATTATGTGCGCAATTGTTTCAATGGCTTCCGGCAGTTCGTGGACTACTGCTGCCACTATCGGTATTGCTTTGATGGCAATTGGCTACGGGCTCGGAATTCCGCAGCCGATAACCGCTGGTGCGGTTATATCAGGCGGTTACATGGGAGACAAGCTTTCGCCGTTCTCTGAGACGACTAATCTGGCACCGGCTATGGCCGGGTCTAAACTGGTAGAACATATCCGTCACATGATGTACACCACTTTGCCGGCTTTCCTGATTGCGGTTATTCTTTTCGCGATTATTGGTTCGAGGTACAGTGATGCTTATCTTTCGACAGAAAATATTAATTCGGTACTGAATGTTATGCAGCAGAAATTTGTAATTTCTCCTTTTCTGCTGGTTGTGCCGGCAATAATTCTGTATATGGTTATCAAGAAATTTCCGGCTATTCCTGGCTTGTTTATAGGAGCTTTTCTTGGTGGTCTGGTAGCTTTCTTTGTCCAGAAAGCATCACTGAGTGATATCCTGGTTGCTTTACAAAGCGGCTACAAGTGCACTTCAGGAAATGTTGTGGTGGATTCTCTAATGAGCCGCGGCGGACTGGAGAGCATGTTATCAACTATTGCCTTGATTTTGTGCGCTATTTCATTCGGCGGCATTATGGAAAAAAGTGGCATGCTCAGTGTGCTGGCAAACGGGATTTTGAAAATTGCCAAATCAACCGGACAGCTTATTGCGGCAACAGTAATTACACCTCTGCTGGTGAATGTTTTTGCCGGGGACCAGTATATTGCGATAATTATTCCTGGCAGAATGTTTAAAAGTGCCTATGTGGCTCGCGGACTGCATCCGAAGAATCTTTCTAGAACACTTGAGGATTCCGGTACTTTGCTGTCTCCACTTATTCCCTGGAATTCCTGTGGAGCATTTATGATCGCGACATTGGGACTGACCCCATGGACATATGTGCCATATTGCTTTCTGAACTGGCTTTGCCCGATTATTGCCATTATTTATGGCTTTACAGGGTATTCAATTGCTCGTCTCAATGAGGAAGAGACTACCGGCAAGCGGGTTGTTCCTGCAGAGCCGGATGTTGTCGACGATATGGAAGTCGAGCCGGCCGCCTGAGTTATTTCAGTCTGGCCTGCCCGATGGAAAACAAAATAACTGTAGCAATTGCAGTACCTACTGCGGCCCAGTGAAATCCAGTAAGTCTTTCACGGAAAATCAGTGCGCCGACAATCAGAGAAGTGGTTACTATAGAAATTACTGCATACAGCACATACTGTGAAGCGCCATATCTGGTATAAAGCAGGTTAAAAGCCATATCGGTAATAAACAGCGCGCATCCTCCCATTATGAACCAGGGCCAGTTGTTTTTAAAGGCCAGGGCGTAATTTTCTTTGCCGAACAAGGGCACTGCCGGAATCATTATTATCGCGCAGACGACAGAGGCGGCAGCCACTGCCAGAAACGGGTTAGTCATACTTGCGGCCTTTTTTTGGGACGCGGCGAACATTGCGTTACCGGCCGAAGCCAGAACTGCAAAAAATATTGCTCCTAGATATCGCATATTTTTTTCTTACTACCTGTATAATGAATATTAGATGTTAAGATGATATAATATTGTGGTTTTCGGATAAATCAAACTCATAGCTTTCTAAAGATTTTCAAATAATAAAAACAATATTCAATAATTTTTGAAAACTGACTGCTTAAAACACAATTGATTCATTGCTAAAAAAACAGTCAGGTGTAAGTTATTTAAGATATAAAATCAAAAAGGAGACTGTAACATGGCTGATAAGATGATTATGATTTTAGCTGACGGCTTTGAAGAAACTGAGGCGGTAACTGTGGCTGATGTTTTACGCAGACTTGATTTTGATCTTTTGTTATGCGGCCTGAAAGGCAGAGAAGTTAAAGGTGCACATAATATAAAATTCACAGCGGACTGCAGTCTTCAGGATGTTGATGCGCGGGCATTCAAGGCCTTTATTCTTCCCGGAGGACTGCCGGGTGCAATGAACCTGCGCGAAAGTGACGCTCTAATGGATTTTGCCGGTAAGATCTATGCTGGTGGCGGTATAGCTGCAGCGATTTGTGCGGCCCCGATAGCCCTTGCCAGGTTTGGAATTACGGCAGGAAAAACTATTACAGCCTATCCTGGTTTTGAACAATACCTTGAGGGTAACAGGCCAACCGGCGCGATGACTGAGGTTGATGACCGGGTTATAACCGGTAAAGGCCCCGGAGCTGGGTTTGAATTTGCAGCCAGAATCGCTGAGAAATTTGGAAAAGCCGAAGAAGTAAAACAGCTTTATGAAGTAATGTTTGTAAAATAAACAGCATTTATTTTGATTTTCATAAAGTATGGTTTGGCCAGTTTTAAGGCCAAAACTGCTGGCACATCAGGTTATTTTTTTAAGTAAAAGAATTTTAATTTATTATAAGGAATGAAATGAGTTTTAAATTACTGAAGAAATGTTCCGCCACCGGGGCTCGTCGTGGAGTACTTAAAACTCCGCATGGTGAAATTAATACGCCGATTTTTATGCCGGTTGGTACCAGGGCGTCAGTAAAGGCGATGTCGCCGGATGAACTGGTTGACCTTAACGCAGAGATTATTCTTGGCAATACTTATCACTTATTCCTGCGCCCGGGAATGGAAATCATGGCAAAGGCAGGCGGCTTGCACAAATTCAGTTCATGGGATCGGCCTATACTTACTGACAGCGGCGGATTTCAGGTCTTCAGCCTTTCCGGGCTGCGCAAAATAACCAGAGAAGGGGTACACTTTGCTTCCCACATTGACGGCAGCCGCTTTTTTCTGGGCCCCAAAGAGTCTATGGCAATCCAGCGAACTCTGGGATCTGATATTGTGATGGCTTTTGATGAATGTACGCCGTATCCCTGTGACCATAAACAGGCCGAAAAATCGATGCTGCAGACGACTGAATGGGAGGCAATATGCCGGGACCAGAAGCTTGGTGAAGGACAGCAGCTTTTTGGTATTGTTCAGGGGTCCACGTACCGGGATTTACGTGAACAGTCAGCCAGGGACCTGGTCAATATCGGGTTTGAAGGTTACGCAATTGGCGGGCTGAGTGTGGGGGAACCTGAGGATAAAATGTTTGAGGTTCTGGATTGGACGGTACCGTACCTGCCAGAGGACAAGCCCCATTACCTTATGGGGGTTGGAACTCCGCGACAGCTGGTTGAAGGGGTTGCCCGTGGCGTCGATATGTTTGACTGTGTAATACCAACCAGGCTGGCACGGCACGGCAGCGCTTACCTGACAAATGGTACTACGATCCCTATCAAGGCGGCCCGGTATCGTGAGGACTTTACCCCGATTGATGAAAACTGTGACTGTTATACCTGCCGCAAATATTCCAAAGCTTATATCAGGCATTTGATGAATGTTGGTGAAATACTCGGTATGCGGCTGGTTACTATGCATAACCTTTACTACTTCATTAACTTGATGCGGCAGATTCGTGAGGCGATTGAAGAGGATCGTTTTGCTGATTTCCGTGCCGGATTTGGAAAGTAGCTTTTAAAAAAGCTCAAAGACAGTCCAGCACAGTTTGACTGCTGCCAGAAAAGTAAGCGCCAGGATGACATTGTTAAACCATTTGTTTGAGAGGCGCTTGAATATCCATATCCCGATCACTCCGCCAATTATTACGAGCGGCAGAAACCAGATGTCCCTGAGCAGTATTTGTCCAGTTATCCTGCCCTCCCAGAAAAACAGCGGCAGCTTTATCAAATTCATAAACATGAAAAGACAGGCCACTGTGCCAATAAATTTTTCTTTGGGAAGCCGCAGAGTCAGCAGGTAAATAATAATTACAGGTGCGGAGGCATTTGCCAGTTGTGAAGTCAGACCAGTACTGAAGGCCATGAACGCGGCGAAGAGCCAGCCGGCCTGTTTTACTTCCTCCTGGTCGGCATGTCTGGAGTTCCAGAAATGCAGTCCCAGCATCAGCAGTACAATAAAACCTATGATCGGGGTTAACTGTTTGCTGTCGATATGGGATATAACCGCAGAGCCCGCGATAAGGCCGAGCAGAGTCCAGGGGATAAGTTTGCGCAATATATTCCATTGAGCGTGGCGATGATAATAAATCACCGAAAAAATGTCGCCGGTTACCATAAACAGCAGCATATAGCCGGTTGAAATTTTGGCAGGAAAAACCATAGCCGCCAGCGGTACACTCAGGATTCCGGCGGCCGGCAGCCCGGTCTTGCTGATGCCGGTGTTTAGTGCCAGTATGGCCAGTACAATATATTGCAGTATGTCCATTAGAGCTTTTTACTTTCTGTTTTTGTTGCAGCAGTAAATGTAATTTAATCGGCATTCTGCCGATTAAATAACTGCTTTGAAAGTTTTCTGCTCTTTCCTATTTGCTGGAAGAAAGATTAACCTTTCTTCCGAGTTTTACAACCTGTGCAGCCCTTATTTTATGGCCTTTTTCAGGAACCAGGACCTTCATGCCGGCTTTCAGTCCTTTTCCTATGATATTAAAAGTGCTTTCAAAATTACTGCCGGTTTTAATTGCAACAGGCATGGCCCGGTTCTTACTGTCTACAGCGTAAACATAACTGTTGTTACTGGTTTGCTGGATTGCTTTGACCGGTACACAGTAGGCGCTGTCCGCCAGTTTCGGGATATGGACCCAGACTTTGTCGCCCGGCCGGAATTCCCAGCTGTATTCCTGGATTACTGCTTTTTTGCCGTCTACCAGATCTTTGCCTGGATTCAGCACCACTACCTGGCAGTCACAGAGGCGGCCCGGCTTTTTCAGCGCCTGGTATTTGATGGTGAAGTACTTGGTAATAACGTCAGCCGGCTCAACCTTAAATTTGCAGACCCTGAACTCTTTTGCCAGAGGCTTGTCAACAGTGCAGGCTTTCTGTCCCATTGCTGCCCAGACATACCAGCTGTCTTTTTCTCGTATCAAGCTGCTTGCCGGTACCCACAGCGGGTATTTACTGTTTCGCTGCAGAGTGGCACAGACGCCCAGTCCGGTGACTTTGGGCATTTCTATCTGTTCTGCATTCAAGGTGCCGACCGGCACGGTAACGTTGCCTGTAAACAGTTCAATGTGGTGGGAAAAAATTCCTTTAGAATCAAGCCAGGCTCCGCGTGGAGTAACACTGCCTGCCGGATATACCTTGAAAATATCGTTTACACTCAGCATTCTGGTCAAAGCTTCCGGCAGTTCTACCCTTATGCGTACTGGTGACTGAACTGAGATGCGCAATACCGGTACTGCACTTTCAACCGTGCTTCCGGCAGTGTGGAATACTTCCTCTACAACACCTTGAAAAGGGGCTCTTAAAATTGAACAGTCAAGTGCATGACGGGCTTCCTCAACTTCCAGTCTGGCAACTTCGTAGTCATTCTGAGCGTTCAGGTAAACAGTTTCCGCATCACAGAACTGTTTAACACTGTATACCTTCTGCTTGTACAAGCGCTTACTGCGCTCAAAGGTTCGTTTCGCCTCGACCAGGTCACACTTGGCTTTCTTCTGTCTGAACAGGGCTACTCGCAGTTTTAACTTTTGCTTTTTATTTCTAGCAATCGCGATAACAGCGCCTTTGGATACTGTTCGTCCTGCAGTGTCGGTGAGTTTGCCTTGAACAACGGCATTCACCGGAGCAACATATTCAATCTGGACATCATGCAAAAAGCCCATTTTTGCTGTGTGACCGCGTTTGACAACTCCAAGGTAAAATGTTTTTTGTGGTGCTGATTTTTGCAGAATTGCATACGGAATGCTTTTATTGTAATGAGCAGTGGTGCCTGAGCTTGTTGTCGCCATGACCATGAAAGTCAGCAGGAAGTTTGCTTTTCTCATCAAACATTTACCTCTTTAGAAAATTGAGAATTTTTTTGCTCTTCATCCGATTTTGCCTTGCTGATGAATATACTTCACATGTCCTGACTTGCAACGCACTTATGATTATTATTTAGTGATTTAACTAATTTAATATACTGGTTTGTTTTTCGACGGCTAAGAGGTTTAATACTTTCATTAATGAACATTAACAGGTTATTATGTGTCTTTTTTTATAGTTGTTTAGTTATTTCAAACACATAATCAGATCGAATTTCAGTTGAGAAAGGAAAGTTCAATGAAAGACCTCAAGCTCGGCTCACGCAGGCTGGCGGTAATGCTGCTGGTTGTTTTTCTGGCTCTACCGGTTTTTGCTGAATGGCCATATAAAAGCCATAAAATAGACACAATTGTCTCTTTACTCTGCCGCAATCTGATAAAATCCAATGGATCCGTGTGGGAACGCTCCGGATTTATTCCGGGAGCAGTTATTGCTTCAAACAGTGAACACTCCACCGGAGGCGGCAGTTACTTTGCGCATTGGGTGCGTGACGGGGCCCTGGTCATGAACACGCTGGTTAATTTATATAAATCAAATCATAATGCAATGTATCTGGGATATCCGGTCAGTGAATATTTACGGAATTATGTTTATTTTGTCAGGGTTTATTCTTTAAAATCACTCGGTGATCACCTGACTCCGGCTAAATTCTATATTGAAAGCGGTGAAGCTTACAAGAACTGGAGCCATCAGGACGATGGTCCGGCCCTGCGCTCATCAGCGCTGACGAACCTGGCCTTTGAATGCTTGTACAACCCGGATTCTGATCAGGGACTTGACGAGGAATATGCCAGAGAAACGCTCTATCCGATTATAAAGTCAGATCTGGAGTATACCGCGCATCAGTTTTCGGAGGCTTTTAACCCGGGAAACAGCAAGGGCAAAACCACCAATCTCTGGGAGGAAAGTTATGGTTGTACATTTTTTACGGAGATTTCACAGCTGAAAGCGCTGCTGGCAGGAGCTGCTCTGTCGAATGATGAACACATTGATGACCCGGGTGCAGCGCAGTTTTATGTTGAGATGGCAAATTACCCATTAGAGCTGGCTCAGGCACACTGGCAGGACAATTACTACTATTATAATCAGGAAATTACCGGATACACTGCCGGGCTTCAGGATGAATGGAATCAGCGTGGCATGATGCTCAACATTTCTGTAATGCTTGGTGCGCTTTATGCTGATTTACGAAAGGCTCTGGATGGCAGTGGCCGGATTTACCGGAACCTGTACCGGGATAAACCGGGGTATGAAGCAAGTGCCTTCAGGTTTATTGTTGAGAGCCTGAATAATGACCCAGGTTTGTTTGTGAACAGCGAAAAAATGCAGCGCACTGTTTACGAAATTGTGCGCTGTTTCTCCACTGGCGGCTGCGATCCTTATGGGATTAATATTGAAGATTCCAGGTTCGGGGTTGGTCCCTTGGTTGGGCGTTATCCGCATGATGCTTACAGTCCTTATAACAGCGGGCAGGGTAATCCGTGGTTTTTGACCTCACTGGGGGTTGCGGAATATTATTTTACGCTTGCAGACCGGCTTAAAGAGATGGGGGATATTCATGTTACCAGACTTAATCTGCCGTTTTTCAAAATGATCAAGGAAGACATTATTCCCGGAACGTATGACGCAGAAAGCCATAGCGGCATGGAACTGCTTGAGGCACTGCGTGCCAGGGGCGAAATGATTGTCGGGGCCGTGCGCCGGCATTGTGAGCAGGATACTCTTGAGATGAGTGAACAGATCAACCGGAATACCGGGTTTATGGAAGGAGCTTCAAACTTGACCTGGAGCTACAGCAGTCTGGTACGGGCCTGGCTGGCTTATGACAGTATGAGAGATTAAATTCGCATTAATCGTTTCAGATGACTGCTGGTCGGCGTCAAGGATGGAATGGTATCTCCCTGTCCAGTTTAATTTCATCTCCGGGAAATATCAGGTCTCCTTTTTGCGGGAGCAGGACCTTGAGGCCGTACTTCAGTCCTGCGCCTATAACCCAGGCTGATGAATCTTCCTGTTCGTAAATAAATACTTCAATGGGAACTGCTTTGTTGTTGCTGACCGTAAACAGATAAAAGTTGTCATCACGTTTCTGGATGGCAGACATTGGAACACTGTGCACCAGTTTTGTGAGTTCAGGAATCAGTACCCAGACTTTTTCTCCAGGACGGAACTTGCGGCGATATTCCTCCAGTACCGCTTTCTTGCCGTCTACCAGGTTGCCATCTGATTCGACGACAATAAGTTGAAACGGTTTTATGCCATTGGCTTTTTTCAGAGCATGGTAGGGAATCACTGATCTTTCCATTATCATATCGGCGATTTCTACTTCGATTTTGCGCACCGTGAAAACGCGCTTAAAGGCCTTTTCTTTCTGGATGGCAAACTCATCCTCTGCTACCCATACGTATGTTTTTCCTTTACTGTAGACTAAAGCCTGGTCCGGGACCCAGATCTGCACGCCGGGCATTTTGCGCAGTTTGGCGGCTGGAGACATGTACTGGACTTTAGGCAGATTTACGTCTTCCGGAGAAAGGTCGGTTTTTGCGATCAGGTTATTATCAACAAACAGCACTATGTGATCCGGAAAAATACCTCTGGGACTTAACCATGCTGCAGACGGCGAGAAGTTCCCGGAAGGATACACCAGAAATCGGTTATTGACACTTATCAGGCCGGTCAGCACCTCATGCATTTTGACAATCACTCTGGCCGGTGACAGGATACATAGTTTGAGCACCGGATCTCCCGATTCGACAGAACTGCCTTCGGATACAAAGTTTTTCTCTACAACGCCGTCAAATGGAGCTCGCAGGTAGCATTTTTCCAGGTCCTCGCGAGCTTCGTAGACCTGCATTTTGGCAACTTCATAATCCGTTTTGGCTTTCAAGAATTCATTGGTGGCATCCTGAAACTGTTTTGTACTGTAAACGCTGCGTTCAAAAAGTGATTTAACTCTTTGAAAGTCCTCTTCCATATCCTTCACTGTCAACTGAGTTTTTTTGAGATTCAGCATTGCTACGTTCAAGCTGAGTTCCTGAATTTTGCTGCTGGCTTTGGCCAGAGTTCTGCCTTTTATGACTTCCTGACCGGAAGTGTTGAAAACCCGGCCGTATACATGGGTGTTGACTGGAATTACATACTTGATCTGGCAATCCATGCTGAAGCCCATGGTTATTGACCTGCCTTGCTCAACCTCTCCCAGAAAAAAAGCTTTCTGGCAGGCTTTATCTTTCATTACATAATAGGGCATGGTTTTCGGAGCTGCTGCCAGGTTCAAAACCGGGCAGAAAAGCGTTGCAATCATGACAGAAATGACAGGTCTAAGCATGGTTTTTCCTCAATTTGCTGCAAAATTCTCTTTATAGACAATATAATACGTATTATTATTTTTTTCAGTAAAACAAGACGGCAATTGCGAGTATTTGCATATTCCTTTAAGAAAATTTGCCTGGATGCTTTATTTTTCTGCTTTGCACTGTAGATTAACGTTTCTGGTTTGAACACTTTAACTTAGGGAGAACTCTAAATATGGGTATGACAATCACCGAAAAGATTCTGGCACATGCCGCCGGACGCGACCAGGTCAAGCCCGGTGAAAATATCTGGGTCAAGGCAAATACCTTGATGACTCACGACGTTTGCGGCCCCGGCACTATTGGTGTATTTAAACGTGAATTCGGCGAAGACGCCAAAGTATGGGATAATGAGGGAGTTGTAATTATTCCCGATCATTACATTTTTACTGCTGATGAAAAGTGTCACCGCAATGTGGATGTGCTGCGTAAGTTCGTGAATGAGCAGAATCTGCCCTATTTCTATGATCCCGCTACTGATGCATATTCCGGAGTGTGCCATGTTACGTTGCCGGAAAAAGGCCATATTCGCCCGGGTGAAGTGCTTTTTGGCACAGATTCACACACCTGTACTCATGGAGCGCTGGGCATGTTTGCCACTGGTATCGGCAATACTGATGCTGGCTTTGTCATGGGAACCGGGAAGCTGCTGGTAAAGGTACCGCCGACAATCAAGTTCATTGTAAATGGCAAGTTGCCTAAAGGGGTTACCGCCAAGGATATGATTTTGAAGTTTATTGGCGATATCGGTGTTGACGGCGCCACCTACTGTGCGATGGAATTTGCCGGTGACACCATTGAAGGCTTGAGCGTGGAAGAACGCATGACTATCTGTAATATGGCTATTGAAGCCGGCGGCAAAAACGGCATTATTGCTCCGGATGAAAAGACCATAGAATATGTCCGTTCCCGCACCTGCAAATCCTTTAACTGTTTTTTCAGCGATGACGATGCGGACTACAAGGCGGTTTACGAGTACAAGGCTGAGGACTTTGTTCCGGTAGTGGCTTTGCCTTACTCCCCCGACAATATGAAGACAGTTGCAGAAGCCTCTGATGTAAAAATTGATCGTTCTTATATCGGCTCCTGTACTGGAGGAAAACTCACTGACTTTATTTTTGCGGCTGAAATCTTGAAAGGACGCAAAGTTATGGTGGATACCTTTATTGTGCCTGCCACAGCTGAAGTTGCTGATGCCTTGAATAAAATAAGTATTGATGGTAAAAGTCTGGCTGATATCTTTATTGACGCCGGTTGTCTGGAAATTGCCGAACCGTCATGTGCTGCGTGTCTTGGAGGTCCTGTGGACACCTTCGGGCGCTGTAACAAAGCAGAAGTCTGTGTAAGCACTACTAATCGTAATTTCCCTGGACGTATGGGGTCAAAAGATTCGCAGACAATTCTGGCGTCACCGTATACTGCCGCCGCGTCTGCATTGAATGGCCACCTTGCTGATCCTCGTGGATACTTGAAATAAGCGGCTGAAAAGGAGAAATCATAATGGCTAATATTATTAAAGGCAGAGTATTTGTCGTAGGCGACAATATAGATACCGACCAGATTATTCCGGCTCAGTACCTGAATCTGGTGCCCACTATCAAAGAAGAGTATGAAAAGCTTGGCAGTTACGCGCTTATCGGACTGCCGGATGAATACAAGACCAGATATGTGGCAGAGGGTGGCATGAAGACTGAATATCCGATTGTTATCGGCGGCAGCAATTTCGGTTGCGGGTCCAGCCGTGAGCACGCTCCAATCAGTCTTGGAGCAGCCGGTTGCAAGGTTGTCATTGCCAATTCATTTGCGCGTATTTTCTTCAGGAACTGTATTGCAACCGGGGAAGTTTTTCCGGTTGAGATAGATGACCAGCTTAGTAAGAAGCTCCAGACTGGTGACGAAGTTGAGGTTGACCTTGATAACAATACCGTAAAGATTGTTACTTCCGGTGAGACTCTCGAATCCCGTGACCTGGGAGCGGTCAAGGAAGTGATCAATGCCGGCGGCATTTTTAATTACGCTAGAAAATCAGGCATGATTAAATAACTTTTTTCCCAAATATCCAAGCCCTTTGAGCAGCTTTGACTCAGAGGGCTTTTCTGTTCTATCAATGACCTATCGTTTCCCCCATGCGGACTGTGGTTTCAAGACCGTTAGCGGTATTTTTCAGTATATCTGCGTCAATTGTGACTTTACCGCGATCAATAAGCATCAGTATTGAGGAGCCGCCAAAAGAGAAGTACCCCATTTCGTCTCCTTTGGCAACTTCACTCTCAGGCACATAAGTTTCAACAATACTGCCTATCATGGTTGCTCCAACCGGCGATATTAGAATGGTACCTTTATCTGCAGTTTTAAGGAGACTGTAATGCCGTTTGTTTTCGCAGAAAACACGGGTGAAATTCCAGTTCACAGCATAGGGGGAAACAGAAAAACAGCTGCCATTGATCCGGCACGGCGCAGAAGCCTTGCCCTGATAAGGGAAATGAAAACGGTGATAGTCATTCGGGGCCAGCCGGACAATAATTATTGCCGCATTGCTGTATTCGTAAGCCAGTTTTTTTGAACGTAAAAATTTTTCAAGGGTGAATTTATCACCTTTTACAAAAAAGCTGGCGATGTCATCCATATTTTGAAAAGCCAGAATTTTGCCGTCTGCCGGCGAAGTCACTCCCTGCTGAATTGGTCTGGCACTGGGTTTCAGCTTTCTTATGAAAAAATCATTGAATGATTTGTACTGTTTTAAGGGGTCTAAGGCTTCCTGCGCATCTATGCCGTACTGCTTGACGAATGGAGCGATTTTCCGGCAGGAATTCTTCCGCTTCATCAGCCAGCCGTAAAAAGCGGAAAGAAGCTTACGCTTGACAACCAGATTCAACGGCAGGCTGCCCAGAGGGTTATGATATAGAAATTTTAAATAAGATTCGCCCGGAGGATTTTCAACTCTTATCCTGCCGGTTTGACGTTCAATATATTCAATCTTTTTCATGCCTGTTCGTTTCAGTGGTAGTTATAATTTTATAAAACCTTCAAAGGTAATGTCCTGCCGGCGGGAAAGCAAGTAAATTTCATTAAAACCTTTAATTTACTGGGCAAAGTGGATTTTCTATAAAAGGCTCTGCAGGGATAACATTTAATTTTGCAGCTTGAGAATTTCAGTTTCTGGAGTAACTTACCTGCTGTATGCAAAATGTTTAACAGCGGGAAATCAGCATGAAAACAGGCGAGATCGTCACTAACTCAATTCTTAAGGATGAATACTATCAAGTTCAGTTTTATGTGCCGGACATCTGTCGCAATACGCAGCCGGGACAGTTTGTACATGTTAAAATAGCCAACCTCAGAGATCGTATTCTGCGTCGCCCGTTCAGTATCAGCGATGTCTCTGAAGCCGGGTTGCTCACAGTTGTTTATAAGGTAGTAGGAGAGGGGACTAAAGTCCTGTCCAAACTCAAACCGGGAACAATTTGTGATGTGATGGGACCGCTTGGCAATCCATTTTCGATTCCGGAAGCAGATGAAGTTCCGGTAATAGTTGCCGGCGGCTATGGTTCAGCGGCAACTTATCTGCTGGCTGAAAGGTCTCCTGCTAAAGGTGTTCTCCTGCTTGGAGCTCGCTCGCAGGAAGACCTGATTCTGACTGAAAAATTTGCAGCTGCCGGTTTCGATGTCCGTACTGCAACCAATGACGGCTCTGAAGGGCATAAAGGTTTTGTTACAGAATTAATTCCGCAGGTTATAGCTGAAAATCCCGACAGGAAAATACGATTTTACGGCTGCGGGCCGACTCCGATGCTGTTGGCTCTGGCAAAAATTCTTCAGGACAAGGGCTTTGATGATGGAGAGCTGAGTCTTGACCATTTGATGTGCTGCGGTGTCGGAGCATGTTTTGCCTGTGTCGTCAAGGTAAAAGATGACAACCCGGACGGCTGGCGCTATGCGCGTACCTGCAAAGAGGGGCCGGTTTTTAAAGCTTCAGATGTTTATGTGGGAGAAAAATAATGGCTGATCTGACTGTTGATTTAGGAAAATTCTCAATTAAAAATCCGGTTATGACCGCGTCTGGGACCTTTGGTTACGGTTTTGAATACAAGGACTACTATGACCTTGACCAGCTTGGAGCTGTTGTAGTCAAGGGCATAGCTATGAAGCCGAGCCACGGCAATCCGACTCCGCGGGTGGCAGAAGTTTCCAGCGGTATGCTTAACGCGATCGGCCTGCAGGGGCCTGGTGTCGAGAAGTTTCTGCACGGCAAGGAATATATGCCCTTTCTCCGGACTACCGGCGCTACGATAATCGTCAATATCTGGGGAAAAACGATTGAGGAGTACCGGGATGTTGCCGCCCGCCTGGAAGCGGATCGCGAGGGGATTGCCGCACTTGAGATCAATATATCATGCCCCAACGTCAAGGAGGGCGGTGTGGCTTTCGGTACCGATTTGAAGCTGGCGCATCAGGTGGTATCTGAAATCAGGAAAGTTACTACGCTGCCGCTGATTACCAAGTTGAGCCCGAATGTAACCTGCATTTCCGATTTTGCCCGCTCGGTTGTCGATGCCGGCAGTGATATGGTTTCATTGATTAATACATTAACCGGAATGGCAATTGATGTCGAAACCCGACGTCCCAGAATTGCCAACCTGACTGGTGGTCTCAGCGGGCCCGCGGTGAAGCCGGTAGCGGTCAGGATGGTGTATGAGGTTGCGCAGGCAGTTGAGGTGCCGGTAATCGGCATGGGCGGAATAATGACCGGGCTTGATGCTGTCGAATTTCTGCTGGCAGGAGCCAGTGCGGTGGCAGTCGGAACCGCGATTTTTGTCGACCCTCATGCCCCGTTGAAAGTTGCTCAGGGTATTGATGAATACCTGGAGCGTCATGGTTGCAGATCGGTTAATGAAATTATTGGCGGTTTAATCCGCTGAAGTTCTGGAGCACCTGGCTTTTATTGAGGGAAAAAACTCAAATAAAAACTGGTCAGGCGTTCTCCGAAAACCATCCACAAATAGGTGCCGGCTGCCAGAAACGGGCCGAACGGGATTGCTGTTTTCAGGCTGGTACGCTTGCGAAGCATGATTCCGACTCCGGCCAGAGTTCCGGTCAAAGAACCGAAAAGCAGGGTAAAAAAAGCGCCCAGCGGTCCCAGGCAGGCTCCGACTGCGGCGATATACTTCACATCTCCCCAGCCCAGTGCGTCACGTTTGAATATCATTTTGCCAGTAATTGCGAAGGCCGCCATGAATACTGTGCAGCCGATTAAGCTTGCGAGAGAAAGCAGGAACGCCTTGAAGTGGCTTGTGGTATGCCAGATTTGCGGGAATAATAAGGCTGCGACTAATCCCAGCAGCATTGCCGGATAGGTTGTTTTATTTGGAATAATACGATGTTCGTAATCAATAAATGCTGTAGTCACAATCAGCATGGTCATACCGTAATACACCAGCAGTATGCCTGTTGGCTGCCGGTCCAGCGTAACCTTGAAGAATAAAACAAAAAACAGCAGTCCGGTCAATAATTCAACAAGAAAATAGCGTGCTGGAATTCGGCATTTGCAACTGCTGCATTGGCCGCGCAGCACCAGCCAGCTGAGCAGCGGAATATTTTCATACCAGCGTATCCGGTGCCTGCATTTTGGACAGTGTGACGGCGGCATTGATAATGATTTACCGGCCGGAATGCGGTAGATACAGACATTTAAAAAACTGCCGATACAGCAGCCGATTATAAAAGACATGAAATACCAGAAAGGCATCATTTGCGGTAAAAACTGGAAAGAGCCAAAAGCTGGCATATGACGTTTCCTTTCAGCGTTGGGCTATTGCGGTTTCGAGTGCCTGGCGCATTGCGGCAACCGGGGCTTCCATACCGGTCCAGATATTGAATGATTTTGCCCCCTGGAACAGCAGCATACTTCTGCCGTCAGCAACTGGCAGCTCAGCTTTTCTGGCCGCTTGCTGCAACGGGGTTTCTTTGTAAATGGTGTCATAAACACAGATGTCTTTAAGCAAATTCAGGGGTATCGGAGAAGGGTCTTCCGGCTTCAGCCCGAGGCTGGTACCCTGAATAAGGACATCGGATTTGCTGATAAAATCCTGCAGCAGTTCCATTTCATCCAGAGCGCAGCATTCATAGCATACTTCAGGATAGGCGGCTCCGAGTCCGGCTACCAGCAATCCGGCTTTTGGCGCGGTGCGGTTGGCGAAATACATGGCCGCCGGGTGCTGGGCAGCAAGATGATAAGCTACTGCCTGAATCGCTCCACCGCAGCCGACAAAGAACAAACTTGCCCCTTCTACATCCAGATCAAAATCTGATTTTAAGGCCGCCTGCAGGCCGTAGCCATCAGTAGTGTCACCATGCAGTTTACCGTCTATTACAGTTACGGTGTTGACGCTTTTGGCGAGTCCGGCTGCTTCGGATATTGAATCAAGATACGGAATAATATTCTGTTTATGCGGAACGGTTATATTGAAGCCAAGCAGGTGGTCTCTGGCGAATGCAGTAAAGTCATTCAGTTCTTCAAGTCTGACATGAATTTTGCCGTAAGGACGGCCCAGACCGCAGGCTTCAAAGCCGGCATTCTGCATTTGCGGGGACAATGAGTGGGCAATCGGATCCCCGATAACCGCGTATTTAATATTTTTATCTGAAATTTCCATAGCCTTACATTAAAACACAATGCCGGATTTTTCCAATTACAGTAGGCCTTTATTTTAAATCTTTACCTGATTATTCAAAAATTAAAGACATTGCATTCGCGATATTGTAAGTCGCATAATGATCTAAAATTAAGCTTAAGGTTGACGATTTCTCTAATTGTATGAACATGCAATCACGCAGTTCTTAATAAAAAGGAAATAGTATGCCTAGTTTTGACTCAAGGAATTTTAAGATCGGGCCTTGTGCCGTAATGTACAAGGGAAATTTTATTGGGGAAACCAAGAATTCTTCAGTCCTGAATTTTCGCGCCACATATCGTGACACAAAATGTTCTTACGCTTACGACCAACCACTGGAAAAGCGTATTTTGAGCAAAAAACTTACTCTTTCAACAGAAGTTCTGGCAATTGATAACGGTTTGAGCCTTTTATTTGACGAAGACGATAAATTCACCCTGAACGGCCTTGGCGGCAAGCAAAGCCAGAATAGCGGTGAGCTGCTCTTAATTCCACTTAACAAGCTTGACAATGTTGGATACCGTATTCCTAAAGCATTGCTCCTCCAAGACGTCTCATGCTCTTTCAATGAAGAAGAGGAACATACGCTCAGACTGCAATTTGAAGCTTTTTTTGATGAGAACAAGGTTATGCTTGAACGGTTCACGGTTGACGAATCACAAAGAGTTAAATTCGCTACCAACAATGTTGTTGATCCGGTCTGGTTTGAGCGTGCAATTACCAGCTGGCTGGCTGATAAATTCGGAATGACGGTTGATACTGATATCTTCCGAGGAGGCATTCCGGTGAACGCTGATGGCTGTGGTATTGCATTGACTGGGAAAAAAGAGAGTAACTCGTCGGTAAGCCAGCGTTACGAATTCTGCATATCATGCCTTGGAGATACCAGGGACAGCGTCATGAAAAAAATCCATGAATTTGCTACAGAATTTCCTGTTTATGGCGAAACTATCACTCTTGAAAACGGTGAGCCTGTTTACGTAAAGGCCATCCTGCAAAAGTCTATGGACTTTATACAGCAAATGGGGAATGATGGAAAAATAAAAAATTACGGAGAGCTTATTCTCGAAGTAATAATTTAAACGCAACAAACAAACCATTCATTGTCAACTTATTAACACTTGGCACTGAATGGTCTTACAATTAATTATTGCAAAAAATCAACACCAAAAAATAAAAAAGGAGGAAATAATGTCCTGGGAAGCTACTTCTGAATCAAGGTGTAAAGCAAGAAGAGTATATCGTACAAAAGATAATGACTCTATAACCAAACTAGCAAAAGAAGTCGGACTTGATGCCAAGGAGTCAGGTAAATGGTTAAAGGTAATAGGCGATAAAAAAGAAGGCAAAGATACTTATTATTACGTATCAGTTCCTAATGTTTTTATTTCAGCAGATTTGCTAAGAGGTGGAAGACCGTTAAATACTGTAAATGGCATTTGGGATCGTATCGTGAATATTGGCGGAACGGTTGGGCGTTTTATTGGAACTGACTTGTTCACCTACAGCTATATGGTTGAAAAGCCTGATACTACTTCACAACTGGAAGCTAAACTAAAAAAACACAAAGGTAATTTATGGGGAATGGTTGTTTTTGGACACGGTAATTCATATGCTCCAACTGGAAACCTGTTAGCACAAAGCAGTGGTAAAAGTGTACCACAGTCACATATACGAAACTTAGTCAAAAAAAATGGCTATAAATTAGCAAAAATCTATATGATGCAATGTTACAGTGCTGCTGGTAAGCATGACATGCATTGGCGTTCTCTCACAATGTACTTTAAAGGCTATTATGATATGAACGTATTAGGATTTGATATTTAATTGATTGAAATCTATTTTTTAGATAGTTTGACAATAATATCATCATCAAACTTGTAGTCTGTTTTAGGCTTTTTAAGTTTTCCATCTTGTATTTCTCCGCCTCCTACGTAAATAGAGACGGTCTTAGGAATGTAACCTCTTGCATTGACTGAAACCAACGCTGGAATCGCTATACAATCATAATTTATACGGTCAGGAAATGGATATAATCCCGGCGAGCCAAGATAGGTTATATAATGCCACTGGATCATTGATCCAAAAGAAAACCTACCGTCTTCATCACTGGTTGTCTCTTTCGTGTATTTTCCTCTTGAATATTTTATGTGAGCATTTTCAATTGGAGCTAAAGACGTAGCATCAATAACATGCCCGTTAATATCTGGAGCAACTCCGGAAATTCCTCCCGGTAAACATGAAGTCATAATAGAAATAATTAGAAAACTTACGGCAATACAAAGAACTTTTTTCACCACTCCACCTTTTACATTATTTTTGCTATTAGTTTCTTTAAAATATTTACGTTACTCTTAATTTGCAAACAACATTAAATAATATTGCAAATTATTTTTTTGGAGATATTATTTAGTGAGTATTTTTTACAAAAGGAATGATGATGAAGAATTTGATAGTTTGCTTTTTATTTTTAACTACAGCATGCTGTGCATCAACTGAAAATGATTCACATATTAAGAAAAAACACCATTTTTTCGAAACAATTCACCCGTTTGTTTTTGAGCTAATGTTACCAGCTTAAAGATTAATAACAAATCTTCAAAAAGAATAAACCAGCTGAGATTGTACAAAGAATATTTAAATAAAAAGTTTCCCCCAGGGTATATAAAATGCAATCAATACGGGTATTTTTACTTTGAGTTTATTCTTCAAAGAAAAATAAATTTGCCATCCACATATTTGGTATCAACGAAATCAGGAGAATTTGATAAAAAGGGAGGCTTAGAAGATTATTTAGTTATAGTAAAATACAAAAAACTCTTTTATTCTAAAGGAAAAATAAAGGCCATTGATATTTTGTATTCTGAAGGCGATTTTTGCTTCAGTTCTCCTAAAGATAAAGAAATTATTAAAGTTGAAAAGTTTTTCAAACTCCATCCAGCGCCTGTAAAAGTTAACCGAGTTGAAAAGCAACCATTCAGAGACATGCATCCCTACGCACTTTACCTCTTAAGTGGCGGGCATCACAGAGGCCCGAATACAAGAAATGATATCATCTGTGTCAATGCGTCCAAGTTTAAGTATAGTAATAATTCAAATGAAGTTTGTGAGAAAATTCCTTTCAGAAAAAATAATATGTCTGGGTTTACGCTAGAGCCTGATACTGATTTTGTTTTGGGACCGTTTAGCCCTAAGTCTCTTTTTCATTACACAATTATCCGCAGGTTTACCACTCCCGGTAATTACCTTGTAAGATGCGTTTATGACAATGGTAAAAATATGACTCAAGTCTGTTACTTACTAGTGCATAAGGCAAGTCATTATTATTATGACCACTACAAAAATAAATTTATCCTCAAGGAACTTTTGGTTTGCGATGGTGACCTTGGTTCAACCCCACCCCTGAAAAAAGAAATCAGCAAAGTCGAAAAGCTGATTGCTACGGGAAAAATTTCAGGGCCACTGTTTTAGTTAGTATTGTTTAATCGCATTTTCATAAAGGCAAAGGCATTAAAAATAAGAAGAGTGAGTATAGGAATTATTTCAAAAAATACTGGATTGAAAAACTGGTACCAAAAGCTTGGTTTTGTTGAAATAGCAACGAAAAAATTCTATAAAAAATGAGCGTGCCAGGAGGTACGGGCTGAATCCGCTGCCGCATACGTTCAGAATGAGGCGGGCGGGTATGAAGGAGCCAGCCCCCTGAAAATGGCTCAATAAAAGTCCGTCAATGCGTTCAGGACATTTGAAACGGTTTCTTTGGGCGCAACTTTATACCAGGCATGAGTCAGTACGCCATCTTCATTGATAAGAAACGAGGAACGGATTATACCAAAGAACAATTTTCCATATATTGATTTTTTGTCCCAGACTCCATAGGCTTCAGCCACCTTGTGTTCGGTATCGGCCAGCAGTTTGAAGCCGAGGCTGTGTTTCTTGGCGAATTTATCCTGGCGCTTTACAGTATCCGGGCTTATGCCGATGGGTATAACGCCTTTGGACTTGAGTATTTGCGAGGAATCTCGAATTATGCAGGCTTGAGTTACACAGCCGGGAGTGTTTGCCCTTGGATAAAAGTATATAAAAACTTTAATTCCATGCAGCTTTGAAAGTTTTGTCATTATATTTTCCTGATCAGGAAGCTCAAAATCAGGCGCCATTTGTCCGGGCTGCAGTAAAGACATGCTAATATTCCTCCTCAATATTCCCAAGGTAAAAGATTGCTATAGATAAATCTATGGCCTGAATTAGAAAAAGTCAAAGCAGCTTCTGATTGACATTCAGTTATTTTCTTTTTCCAGATCACTCACCAGTGATTCTTCTGGGACTGCAATTTTAATGACCGAAACCGACAGGAAAACCGGCAAATTTGAGCCTTTGCTGCACTCAGTCACATGTGGTTCACTCTTTAAAAGTGGATATAAACAATGTTAAGTTATCATAAAGCAGGTTTTTATTTATTGAATAATGCAGATTTTAAATGTTTGATATATAGATAATTATAGAATTAAAGGCTGTCGGCTAACATCAGGACGGTCAACGGGGTAATTGATAGAGAATGTTTCGTCTTTGTATGTTTCGGATAGCTGTATTCGTTCGCCTGAAATAAATATCGGCACAAATTCATGCGGGCCGGTGAAAGGCAACAAAGCAGCTATTTGTTGATTATTTTACCTTTTTATGCAAAGCATAAGTTGCGGATTTTAAAAAATTCATCAGCTTTGCAGCCGGTTTGAAGCCTTTGCATTTTTCAGAGGAAATAACACTTCCTATCCTTATTTTCAGTATATTATTGCATGACCTGTCGCATTCCCGGGCAAGCCACAAAGTCCGCAGCACGGGCTTGATTCTTCCCAGGAGCTGAAAGAGGCGGCTGTTTTTGCCCTCAAAAAATACGCACTGAACCGGGCACTTGCCGCTTTTTATAATCATTCCGACACCTTCCGGCCAATCTTTGTCAATAACTGTTTTCCGATCTTTGCACCATGCTGAAACTTCTCCGGCAGGAAAGACCCCGAGTACATGGCCGGCCCGGACCCATTTCAAGGCTTCCCTGACACCACCGAAGCTGTTGCGTGAAGAATCCTGATTTCCAAAAGGGTCTACGAGAAAAAAGTGTTCTTTCAATTCCGGGATGCCGCCCAGAATGTAATTAGCCATTAACTTTACATCCGGCCTGACTCTTTTCAGCAGGGCAAGCAATGCAATGCCGTCTATTGCCCCATAAGGATGGTTTGCAACAACAATGAGCGGTCCTACGGTCGGAATCTTTTTCAGTTCGGTTTCAGAAATGTCCAGCCGAATGTTCATAACATCCTTGTGCAGCAGTTTTTCAGCGAAGTTTTTGTCTATATTTAACTTGCAGGCGCCGTTATAGATTTTGTCAATTTTGCTGATACCGAGAATGGCAAAAAGAAGCGGTTGAATCAATTTAGCCAGTGGTTTTGGCAGCGTTGACTGCAGACTTGTCCCAAGTCCGTTGCTTATAACTTTTCTCTCCATAAAATGTCTCCACGCTGGAAGCGTTGTTTTTGCAATGTCGCAGGCAGGCTTGTGGAACAGATTTTTAACAGGAAAAGTATATTTTTCAAATTAAAATAATGTAACAAAAGTTTTCTGTGATAATGCTTTATAAATATTATTAAACTCAAATATATTTAAATTAAATTTTGTAATTAACTAATATAGCAACATTAATTTGAAAGTCAAAGCATTGTTCTTTATATATTTTTCTGACACCTGCTTTTTCAGAAATAAAAAAAATTCCGGCACGATTTAAACCGTACCGGAATCAATGGAGGTTATCGGAAAGGTGGCTGAAATTCAGTTTATAAGTCAACCCATTCCTTAGCTTCGTCTGTTTCTTCAGGAGAATAAATCCTGGCTTTAATTTCAAAAATTGAGGTCATCATTGTGAAATACATTTTCATCCAGATCTGGGATGTTACTAAAGCAATTTTGCCTATTTTATCTCCGAATTCCACAGCCATTTTAATATCTTCCCGCAAAATTTTCATTTCAGGAATAGGCACGTTCCCGGCTTCAAGGTAAAAGTCAACTTTGTCATTAGTTTTAAATTTATCCTGCATGACGCACATGGCCTCACAAAATTCAGCCTCATTAATTGGGCCATCGCATTTCATTGCGACCAGTTGCGGGTTATTAGTTTTAATTACTTCAATCATGGTCAGGCTCCTCATAGTTTTAATCTGATTTGTGATGGAGAAGTCATACTGCAGAGCTGAAAAGTCTGTAAAAAATGCCATGTCTAATAAGCAGCAACGTCGCGAATGTCCTATTTAATATTATACATCTGATAGCGTGAATTTTCATTAAATTTAAGTAGATGTCGCCAGAGAAATCACAAAAAAAATGCCGGTCCAGTACTGACCGGCATCAATACAGGCTGTTTGACTGTTATTTTAGTTTGTACTTTATCGAAACAACAGCCCTGACAGATTTTTCTATGGTCTCTTTATCGTAGTTGCCATAAGAGGAAGAGGTTGTGTCATTAGGACGGTTTACCTGAAAAACCCCTTGCGATGCTTTGACGATTTTGCCGAGAGAGGCTCCGCCGCGACCGGCAATAGCCCGGGCGCGTTTTGCGGCATTGGCTGTCGCATCAGCCATGAGTTTAAGTTTTACCTTGCTGAGGTCTGAAACGTAGAAGAAGGGGCCATAAACATCCAGCATGATTCCATTGCCCATGCAGTTCTGGATGGATATGGAGCTGTCTTTGAGAAGTTTTACATTGCCGGTACTGATGTTAAGCTCTTGTGACAGGCGCAGTTTTTGTGGCTTTACTTCTATGTATTTGCCTTTTGATTCATCATAGACTTTTTCGTTGTTGACCGTAAATGGCTTAATTTCAATCTGATCAGGTTTGAAGCCGGCTTTGACAAGCTGTGCTTTTACAGTTTTAACGTTTTCCTTAAGCTGTCTGACCGCAGCTTCAAGTTTTTCATTTTCAGCTTTGACTGTGATGTTCATTGTCCCGTAATCTGAAATCACCGGGGTTTCGGCAAAGCCTTTCACTGATATCGTGTCCGCCTGTTCCACCTTTACAATAAAACGTGAAATAATGCAGGCGCTGACAACCATGCCGGCAGTAAAAATCAGAAAGCCCAGAACAATGATAAATTTCTTTTTCATCTCTTTCCTGTGTTAAAAAGTATTTGGTTGAAAAAATGCCTTTTCAGGCCCGTTTTCCCTATTCTACATCGTTAAAATATGGAATCAAGGCGACAAACTGAAATGTTAATGGAAGACACTTTTGATCCAAATTTAATGTATGCTTTTGCAGGCTATGTTACACTATATTTGCAGACGCTTTGTCAAACTTTACGTCAAACAAGTATAAGAAACGCTGTGATTTAGAAAAACTTGGAAGTCTGCAAGTGATGAAAGGATAAAAATGGTGGAGCATATCGGACTTGAACCGATGACCCCCACACTGCCAGTGTGGTGCTCTAGCCAACTGAGCTAATGCCCCATTTCACGTTCGTGAGCCATTAGAATACAGCTTTCAAGGATAAAATCAAGCAGCGTTCTTAAAAAAATAATGAAAATTATCACTGCATACGGGCTTTCTGAAATTTTCACCAGATTGAACATTAACCTGACCCGGCTTGTAATATAAAGAAGGTCTTTTATCTTTTGTGTATATATTATATTTTTAAGGGGCAGGTACAAATGAAATACAATTTTTCTAAGAAGTCGACAAATGAAGACATTCGAAAGCGCTTTGATTCCGACGTAGAACGCTTTTCATCTCTTAAGACCGGACAGCAGTCAACTATAGATGCGCCTATCGCAATGGAGTTGATAACAGAAGCTGCCGCTGCAATTGCTCCGCATGCTTCTAATGTCCTTGATATCGGTTGTGGAGCCGGCAATAATACACTCAAACTGTTAAATAGGCTAAGCCCTTTGAACTGTGACTTACTGGACTTAAGCATGCCTATGCTTGAAAAAGCCCGCGAAAGAGTCTCAGCGGTTAACTCTGGTAAGGTTCGTATTTTCCACGAAGATATTCGAACTGCAGGACTGCCAGAAAACCATTATGATATTATTATTGCAGCTGCGGTTTTGCACCATTTACGGGATGATGCTGACTGGAAACAGGTTTTCTCAAGACTTTTCCAGTTATGTGCACCGGGCGGCAGTATCTGGATTACTGACATTGTCACTCAGGAAATCCCGCAGGTGTATGATATGATGTGGAACCGTTATGGTGATTACCTGGAGGGGATTGGTGGTGATGAATATAAAGAAAAGGTTTTCGCCTATATTGAAAAAGAAGACACTCCGCGCCCCGTGACCTGGCAGCTTGATTTGCTGCGCCAGGTCGGTTTTAAAAAAGTTGAAATTCTGCATAAAAATTCCTGCTTCGCAGCCTACGGAGCTCAGAAATAAGTAAATGGCAAGGACCTGACCAATACATGAATGGTCAGGTCCTTTATGTTTCTCCTCTCGAGATAAAACTTAATCTGTTTGCCGGCAGCGTCTGCAGGATAATAATATCCTCAATGAATGAAATTCTTAATTGCCGGCCCCACACAGTATTTTTACGATATACACAGGCATCGCTGGTTTTTCTAACGCTTTCACCACTAGTCCCAAATGATGCTTGAAAAAGTTAGCGCTAACTGTTGTATTCTTGCCTGTTTAACTGTATTTTCAAGCTTTAAATATTAGTGTTCACTGAATTAACGTGAAATTAACGTATTTTTGCATATTAATTTAGGTGGAGGAGGAGTAATGAGGGTTTGCCTGAAGGATGTTGCTGAAAAAGCAGGCGTTTCGATAATGACGGTATCGCGTGCGGTTCACAATAAGCCTGGAGTTAGCAAGGAGCTTAGATTGAAGCTATTGAAGATTGCTGACACGATGGGATATGTGCCTGTCAGACTGGCTGGGGACTATCAGAATCGCAGCAGGACAATGACTATCGGGATAGTGCTGCCACACATTGAACATACAATTTTTCCTGCAATGCTGTGTGCTGCTGAAGAGGTTTTTTCCAATAACGGCTATCGAATTTTTTTATGTTGTACTTATGAAAATTCAGTTAAGGAATTCCACGATATTTCTGCTTTGCTGGAGCGTCAGGTGGATGGTATCATCTGGAGTCCGGCTACTGTAAAAGAGAGTTCAAGGGCGGCCAGTATTATTCTAAAGCAAAAATGCCCTCTGGTTTTCATGGATCGCATGATTCCTGATATAAATGCAGATTCGGTGGTCGTCGATGATTATGAGGGGGCATATAATGCCGTCAGTCACTTGATATTGCAGGGCTGTCGCAGAATTGCTCATCTTACCTCAAGGTCAGAATCCTGGGTCTCACTTGAGCGCCGCCGCGGTTATCAACAGGCCTTGCTTGATAACTCATTAGAAATTTCGGAAGAGCTTATTGTCGCAGCAGGTTCAGATGTCAATTCAGGAGTTTGCGGTTTAGAAAAGTTGTTGAATGCTGAGGCTGATATGGATGCGGTATTCTGTTTTAATGATCCTTTGGCAATTGGAGCTTATAAGGCGTTAACCCGTAAAAATATAAATATTCCTTCAGAGGTTGCGGTAATGGGGTTTTCGGCAACTTTTGCTACTGAAATTGCTGCGGTTCCGATTTCAACCGTTTTTCAGGACGCGTCCGGTATCGGCAGGCAGGCTGCTGTCACACTGTTATCGAGAATTGGAAACCCATATTCAATTTTGCCGGCAAGAAAGCAGGTTCTGTCAACTCATCTGATAACAAGGAGTTCCACTATTAGGAATGATAACTATTATTAAAAAATTGCAATTTTCTTCAAATCTGTACTTTTAATATTAATATTGATCAACTATTTTATCGGTATGTTTCAAATGGCACCGGATGATGGGACAGCCTCGCTCAGTTTGACTCAAATTGCTGCTGCACAGGGCTGGGCATGAATATCTTCGGATTACTCATAAAATCATCACATCAGCCTGCAAAAGTGGAATGCGCAGAGGAATATTGGGATTAACACCATTAAGTATACAGGAGCATGAACATGAAAAACAAAGTCGTAGTAGTAGGGGTCAATCACGCGGGAACTTCTGCAATTCGTACTCTCCTGACTCAGAACCCCGAATTGGAAGTCGTGGCTTACGACCGGAATGATAATATTTCCTTTCTAGGGTGCGGTATTGCCCTTACTGTGGGTGGAGTGGTCAAAAACGTTAATGACCTGTTTTATGCTGACTGCCATTCTCTTGAGGCGCTTGGGGCTAAAGTCAGCATGAACTGTGATGTTCTGTCTATTGATACTGACCAGAAGATGCTTCGCATTAAAGATTTGAACAGTGGCAAAGAATTTACTGACACTTATGATAAACTGATTTATGCTGCTGGCTCATGGCCGGTAAACTTTCCTATAAAAAATAAAGATCTGGGAAATATTGAAATTTGTAAGCTTTTCCAGCATGCTGAAACTCTTATAGAAAAAGCCAATGACGATACCATCAAGAGCGTTGCGGTAATCGGTGCCGGCTACATTGGCATTGAGCTGGCCGAGGCTTATCACCAGAAAGGCAAGAAAGTCACATTGATTGATATGCAGGAAAGGGTTGTTCCAGCTTATTTTGATGCGGAGTTTACCGATCGCCTGCAGCAGGACATGGTTTCTGAAGGGATTGAACTGGTGCTTGGCGCGAAAGTTACGGAATACCAGGGCAAAGACGGCAACGTCAAAAAAGTTATCACCACCAAGGGAGATTTTGACGCGGACCTTGTTATCCAGTGCGTTGGATTCAAGCCGAATACCGAATTGCTGCCTAAAGCTGAAAAGCTGCCGAACGGCGCATTGATTGTTAATTCCGCCATGCAGACTTCAATTCCTGATGTCTACGCCCTTGGTGATACCGCTGCAATTTATCATGCCGCCCTCAAGCGTCATGCCTATGTCGCACTGGCAACAAATGCGGTGAAAACCGGTATTGTTGCAGCCAGTCAGATCAATGGCGTGGAAGCGGTTAAGCTGGAAAGTATTGCCGGAACTAACGCCATCTGTGTTTTTGGAAACAGTCTGGCCAGCACCGGACTCAGCGAAGAAGCCGCCAGACAGGCTGGTTTGAAAGTCAAGACTTCTTTCTTTACTGATAACAGCCGCCCTGAGTTTATGCAGACTGCTGATAAAGTCAGCTGCAAGCTGGTATTTGAAGAAGATACACTTCGGCTGGTTGGTGCGCAGATCGGTTCCTATGGTGAACAGAGCCATACTGAGTGCATTTACTACCTGGCGCTGGCAATTCAGAAAGAGCTGTCTCTGCTCGAACTGGCTATGACAGATGTCTACTTTCTGCCGCATTTTAATAAACCTTTTAATTTTATTCTTTCAGCAATTATGCAGGCTGTCGGCCTGGATTACATCAAGAAATAAGTTGCCATGGGAGCCGGATGGCGTTTCTCTGTTTGTCCGGCTCCATTTTAGTTTTCCGTGCGGCCAAAATGTGTTGACATTCATTTGGGTTGTGCTATTTTTCAATCAGGGTGAACGTTGTAAAATCATATTTTCAGAGAGGTGTACTATGATTGACAATATTTGTGAATACCTGGGTAGTGAAGCTGATGATCTCCTTTCCTACGAAGCAAAATTTCCAAAGTCAAACCTGCACTTGCCCGGCCCGGACTTTGTTGACCGGATTTTCATGCCTTCAGACCGCAATATTAATGTATTGAAAAACCTTGAATGGATCTTTAAATCCGGCAGACTTGGTGGCACCGGCTATATGTCCATTTTGCCGGTTGATCAGGGAGTAGAGCATTCCGGCGGAGCCTCATTTGCGCCTAATCCGGATTATTTTGATCCGGAAAATATTGTCCGCCTGGCAATCCACGGCGGTTGCAATGCTGTCGCTTCAACGCTTGGCGTGCTGGGGATAGTGGCCAGAAAGTACTCGCATAAAATTCCTTTTATTGCTAAGCTTAACCATAACGAACTCCTTACTTATCCAAACAAATATGACCAGATAATGTTTGCCAGTGTTAAACAGGCGCATGACCTCGGGGCCGCGGCCGTTGGGGCTACCATATATTTTGGCTCTCCGGAAAGTTCGCGTCAGATTGTCGAGGTCAGCAAAGCCTTTCAACACGCGCATGAACTGGGTCTGGCGACAATTCTGTGGTGTTATCTGCGGAATTCAGCCTTCAAGAGCGACAAAGATTACCATGTGGCGGCTGATTTGACCGGGCAGGCCAACCACCTCGGAGTAACTATTGAAGCGGATATTGTTAAACAGAAGCAGCCGCAGAACAACGGCGGCTTTACTGCTTTGAAGTTTGGTAAGACTCATAAGAAGGTCTATACCGACCTGACTTCTGACCATCCGATTGACCTGACCCGTTATCAGGTTATAAATAACTATATGGGACGGGTTGGATTGATTAACAGCGGCGGTGCTTCAGGTGAAAATGATTTTGCCGATGCTGTCAGGACAGCTGTCATCAATAAACGTGCCGGGGGCGTTGGTTTGATTTCCGGCAGGAAAGCATTTCAGCGTCCGATGGCGGAAGGCGTCAAGCTGCTGAATGCCATACAGGATGTTTATCGTTGTCCTCAGGTTACAGTTGCATAGTTCCAGAACCTCCCTGAACGGGCTTTCCGGGCAGGGAGGTTATTTTATGATCGAGTCAATTATTTTCCTGGAAATACTGCCGCTGGAAGGCAGATCAGGCAGTTTATCAATATCAAACCATTTAGCCTCGATAATCTCTTTGCCGTCCGGAACAATGTCTCCGCCGGCGTATTCCGCGGTGAAGCCAACCATCAGAGAGTGCGGAAACGGCCATCCCTGACTGCCGAAATATTTAATGTTCTTAACCTCGATTCCCACTTCTTCCCTGATTTCACGGGCAACGGCCTGTTCAAGACTTTCTCCGGCCTCAACAAAACCGGCTATCAGGCTGAACAAGCCACTTCTGAATTTGCGGTTATGCGCCAGAAGTAACTGGTTTCCTCTGGTAACAGCGGTTATTACTGCCGGAGCTATTCTGGGGAAGGCTATTTCACCGCATTCCGGACATACCATGGCGGTCTCATGGTCGCTGTGACTGGTTTTGTGCCCGCAAACTCCACAGAAGCGATGTTCGCGCAGCCAGTGCAGCAGCTGACGGGCACGGTTAGCTGCTGCGGCTTCACTTGGCGAGCACAGTCGCATTGCTTCACGCAGCTCCACATATTCAACAGGTTCATTCGGCTGGAAAGCCATTTCCCCGGTCAGACAGCTTCGGTTGCCGATAGTACCGAATTTCAGCAACTTTTGGTCATTCTGTAGCTGCAGTTCTTCTGCTGTGGGAAACCGCAGCTTCTTCTCGTGTCTTGTGATCAGTACTTTGCCGCCGGAAAAAATAATTACTAAATCATCGGTTTCGGCATTAAAGAAATGGGCGTGTTCGAGTATTTCAAGCTGTGGCATTTTATTGCTCCAGGTTAAACAAGCGAAAAGCGTTGCTGGTAGTTAAGTCTGCGATTTGTTCGATTGAGCAACCGCGTTCTGCTGCGATTTTCCGGGCAACTTCTATGACATATCCCGGGTTATTGGTTTTGCCGCGGTGCGGCACCGGTGCCAGATAAGGCGAATCAGTTTCAATTAACAGCAGTTCATCGCTGATAACTTTCAGGGTTTCCCGGATGTTGTCCGCTCTGGGAAACGTCACCATACCTGTTATGCCCAGAAACGCACCCAGCTCCATAAACTTTTCAGCCCAGTGCGGAATGCCGGAAAAGCAGTGTACGACAAAGCGGCCGCCGTCGGCGGCAAAGTCACGCAGCATGGCATGGCTGTCCTGATAGGCGTCAAATTTGTCGTCGGAGTCGCGGCAGTGGATTATGGCCGGCAGCTGCCAATCCAGAGCCAGCTGCAGGAAGTGCTCCATGATATTTCGCTGACAGCGTCTGGGTGAATTCTCATAAAAGTAGTCCAGACCGATTTCTCCGACAGCGACCAGTTTTTCATGATCTTTGAACTCCCTGAATCTGGATAGTTCAGCTTGTTCCTCTGCTGCTGAGTGTGGATGTATTCCGGCCGCGAACCAGGAGTTTTCAATGCCTTCAGCAAAGTTTCTGGCAAGAGTACTTCCTTCAAGATCGCCGCCGACAGCTAGCAGGTAAGTCAGTTCAGGTATTTTAATCGCGTCGTAATATTCGCGCGGACTCTGTTCCCCGTAAAAATGGAAATGTGTATCAAATAATTTCATGTTAACAACTTATTATTAATCTTTTGAATAAGCGGCAGGTTAATACCTGCATTAATCTGTTTTTTATTTTGTCGCATATAATATAACTCTTTTGCCGTAATCATAAAGCTCTTTTACTGGAGTTTTTACTCAAACCGGTTATATTAGCACGACTCTGGCCGAAAACCGTGTGTCCGCCATAAGGTCAAGGGACGCTGAACGCAAGCCACCCGACGGTTGTTAATACAGTTGCACAGGTCAAGAGTTGCTGGAATAATAATATTAGAGAAGGTTTGATAATGGCAGGGGATAATGTCGGCAGAGTAATTTTTTCTGCAGAAAGTTTGAGTTTCAATATTGGTACTCAACAACTCTTGGATGATACCGGGTTGACTGTACATGACGGTGAACGCGTGGCGCTGGTCGGGCGCAACGGCTGCGGAAAATCAACTTTTTTGCGCATGCTGGCCGGTCAGGAAACCCCGGGGCAGGGTAGTCTTATTTTTGCCAGGGAACTGCGGGTGAATTTTCTGCCGCAGGAGTTTTCACTGGATGAAACACGGTCGGTTTATGATAATATTTTTGACGGGCTGAAGTATTTTAATGGACTGCTGCATAAATATGAAAATCTGCCGCTGAATTCTCCCGAGCATCATCGCATCGAACAGGAACTTAATCGGCACAGCGCCTGGAATCCAAAGTCCAGGATGCGCGAAATTATGACCAGACTGAATGTCCCCGAGGCAGATCGGCTTTGCAGTTCGCTTTCAGGCGGAGAAAAGCGCCGGGTGGCCTTAGCACGTTCCGTGGTTGGTGAACCTGATCTGCTGTTGCTTGACGAGCCGACAAACCATCTGGATACTGAAACTATTGGCTGGATCGAAAACTTTCTGGCCGGATATAACGGAACCTGCCTGTTTGTCACTCATGACCGCTACTTTCTGGATCGGGTGGCTACCCGGGTTGTAGAGCTCGATAACGGCAAATTTTATTCCTATGAAGGATCCTATGCCGACTTTCTTGAGGGCAAAGCTGCCCGTGAGGCCAGAGAGGATGCCGCTGAAAGTAAGCGGCGCAAATTTCTGCGTTCGGAAATCGACTGGGTAAGGCGTTCACCTAAAGCTCGACTGCGCCGGAACCTCGGCAGACTGCAGCGGTTTTATGATGCGGAGGCCCAGTCAGGGCCAGCCAGGGCAGGGGAAATTGACCTGGTCATTCCGCCAGCCTCCAGGTTGGGCAATAAAACTGTTGAGCTCAAAAATGTTTCTCTGGCCTATGAAAACGTAACTTACATCCCGAAGTTTGATTTCGAATTCCAGCCCGGGATGAAAATCGGTATTGTCGGGCGCAACGGTACTGGTAAGACCTCTTTGCTCAAGATTATTACAGGCGAGCTGGCTCCTGACAGCGGAATGGTGGAAATTGCCCCGACGGTGGAATTTAATTACATAGACCAGAATCGCTTGAAACTCAATTCCGAAAAAACAGTTTTTGATGAAATTGGAGAAGGCAATGATTTTGTAAAGCTTGGAAATGACAAGATCAGCACCTGGTCTTACCTCAGGCGTTTTATGTTTGAGGATGAGCGTATCAGAACACAGGTGAAATTTCTTTCCGGCGGAGAAAAAGCCCGACTGATTATTGCAAAAATCCTTAAAAACGGCGGTAACTTTCTGATTCTGGACGAACCTACTAATGACCTTGACTTGTCTACCCTGCGTTTGCTGGAGGAGGCACTTGCCTGTTATGACGGCTGTGTCATAGTCGTCAGCCATGATCGTTACTTTCTGAACCGCGTCTGTGACGGTATTATTGCTTTTGAAGGTGCCGGCAGAGTGGTTTATCAAGTTGGCGACTACGATTATTATCTTGAAAAGCGTCGGCAGCGTGAAAAAGAGTCAACTTCTGCTGTTGAAAAGCCAGAGAAAGCTAAAAAAGCAGCTCCCAAAGCGCCAACCGCTTCCAAAAAACTGTCCTATAAGCTGCAGCGGGAGCTGGACGGTATTGAAGAACGGGTGCTTGAGGCTGAAGCCAGAGTAGAGGAACTTGAAAATCTGTTTTCCGACCCTGAATTCTTTGCAAAACACGGAAATAAAAGTAACGCATTGCAGCACGAACTCGATGCGGCGCGCAAAGAAGTCGAAAGCCTGTATTCCCGCTGGGAAGAGCTGGAAAATCTACAGGGATAATCAGGTAAATTAAAATAAATCAATTTGTATTTATATTTTGACTTGCTGTTTACCTGGTTAATTTGTCCAGATTGTTTTCCAATTTATTATTTTTTGAACCTGTTCATGCTCAGAGATTCGTGTAAATCGTCTTTTTTTGAAATTTGAAAACCAAATGACCGGTACAGGTTTATTGCTGGACTGTTCGACTTGTAAACTTTTAGAGTCAATTGAGCATAACAATTCGAATCACAATGTCTTATCAGGGCTTTAAATAATCGTTTCCCATAACCAGTCCCTCGCAATTCAGGCTTAATTATTACTCTTGCAATAAGGCCCGTATTTTCTTCGATATCTATAATTTGAGCAAATCCAAAAAGTTTCCCATCACTGAAAAATGAATAAGAGTGGTGACTGGAAAATTTAATATCGTCAATAAGAGTTTCAACGCTAAGCGGGTATCTAATCTTTTCTCTTCCCCAGAGTTTTGCTTCTCCCGATGATTTGATCCATTTAATGATGGTTTTAAGGTCATCATATTGTGCAATTTGCATCATGCTTGACTCCTGGCTGCTGGTTGATCATTTCTCTGTAATAGCGATTATTTTAACTTGCAAATTATATTAAATAAATTAAAAATAAAGTAGATTACAATTATTTTTTTTGAAATTATAAAATTGCATAAGTTACTTTAATACACCTGTAAATATTCATAATTTATAAAGAAAATTGCAGTTTTTATTTTTCGATAAAAAAGTTTTTATTTTATTGACAACAAGACAAATGTCTCTTATAATCTATTCAAAGCAAAGGAGACATTTGTCTTTTTAGTTATAAAACCCTTTAAGAATTTCAGTGACTATGAAAAGAATAACGAATAATAAGCATCTTCCCAGGCTGACGCCCGCTGAGTTTGAGATAATGAATATTGTGTGGGCAAAGGGTGAAGCAACTGTGGGGGAAATTCTGGATGCCGTCAACGCCTCCAGAAAAGAGCAGCTGCGCCGGGCAACAATAAGGGTTCAGGTAGTGCGACTTGAGAAGAAGGGCTGGTTGAAGGTAGAAAAACTGAATAACCTTTTATATTACTCAGCAACAACAGCAAAAGCAGAAGCTTCGCATCATATGATTAATGAAATAAGGACAAAAGCCTTTCAGGGATCGTATTTTGAGTTAGTTAAAACTCTGTTCAAGAACTCCGATGTATCCAGCACGGAAATCGAAAAAATCAGAGACTTTATCAGTCGACAGCGTGAGGAGAGCAATAATAGTAATGGAAATGCTGAATAACACAGTAAGTGCCGCTCTGATTATCAACTTACTGCTCCAGCTGGCGGTTTTATCAGCTGTCGGCGTCGTGATGACATTGCTTATCAGAAACAAAGCCGCGGTTTACGCAACATAATCTCCAGTATGATAATGTTGTCACTGCTACTGCTGCTGTTTATTGCTTCAGGGTTTTTCTTTGCGGGAGTGAGCTGGGGCGAGCCGTTATTACATTTATCTAAAAATCATGATTCCTCTATGAGATCAGTAATCAGAACCGAAAGCGGGGTAAGATCTCAGGGGATACCTACAGGCAAGCCGGCTGTAATTGCCACGGTTTCAGAACAAATACCGAAAAAAACAAACAGAGCTCTTTCTGAGAAGCTAAATGTCGCGTTGCTGGTCAATTGCTTTGGCGTCATCTGGCTGGCTGGATTTCTGGCAATACTTATGAAATTGTTTTACTCACTGGTATTTCTGAGAGGTTTCAAGGCTGCCAGTTTTGAGAGGATTGACGGTAAATTTTTAGCAATTATGCATGAAGTCATTGCGCAGATAAAGTTCAAGCCAGTGCCGCGAATTATTATTTCCCAGGCAGCGGAGTCCCCAGTTATGCTGGGAATTTCCAATTTGACAATACTGATTCCGAAAAAACTTTATGAGAGTATAACCGAAGATGAGTTCAGGAGTATTCTCTTTCACGAATTTGCTCATATAGTTCATAAAGACCACCTTTATAATATTCTGAATAATATTATTCTCGCAATGAACTGGTGGAATCCACTGGTTTATTATATCAGTACTGAACAAGATCTGGCCAGAGAGGACATTTGTGATAACTGCGCTATAAAAGGAATGAAAAGTGCAGAAGTTTACAGTTCCTGTCTCGTCAATCTCGCGGAAAAGGTATGCCTGATCAGCAAGCTTCCCGCAACTGCAGGGATGGCCGGAAGAAAATCCGGTCTCGAAAAAAGAATAAAATCAATTATGTCAAAGGAGAGGGAAATGTTGTCAACAGTAAAAAAATCAATCAGGTTGTCTACATGCCTTTTGTGTCTTGCATTGACCTGTTTTGTCAGCGGGATAAGTATTTCTGCCGTCAAGGCGGCTAACAAAGTCCGGCCCGAAGAACAGAAGCCTTCTGAGCTGGAAGAAAAACTCAGTAAATTGGTTAAAAATATTCCGGTTGAGAATGTGCCGGCTGCAACTTTTTTTCGTTATTTAGCAGAAAAGTATAAAATTAATATGCTGCTTGCAGGTTTATCACAACAAACATCCCCCAAAATCACCCTCAACCTTACCAAGTCACAGCCGTTAAAAGAGGTGATCTCTCTAGCTTGCAAAGTTGCCGGTCTGCATTGCAGAATAGACAGGTCAGTTGTCCTGATATCGCGCAAACCGCTGCCTGAAAAATTTGATTATGTAAAAACTAAAAATGCACAAGCAGTTTCAAAAAACGCAAAAGTCTTATTGACCAGGCAGAAACTTGATAAAATTATTTTTGCAAGAATAAGCTTTGATGATGCTGGCGTTTTGGCAGTTATCAGTTACCTGAGTCGGCGCAGCAAGAGAAATGACCCTGATAAAAAAGGGATAAGTGTCTGTGTCGGTTTTGATAAAACAGCAGTCAGGCGGCTGCCTGATGTTACAATGCATTTGAAAGATTTGTCAATGGCAGATATACTCAAATATCTGTGTCTGCTGGGGAATCTGCAAATGGAAATTGACGGTGACAATGTAATTCTCAGCCAAAAGTAAAAGCAGACTGAAGTCGGCTTTGGTCAGAAGACAAAAAAATGGCTCCGGCAGCTGGATTCGAACCAGCGACCAAGTGGTTAACAGCCACCTACTCTACCGCTGAGCTATGCCGGAGCGTATTTTTATCTGAACAAGCCTGAGCTCGTTCAAACGAGCAATTATTATATCCCGGTATTGGATAAAATCAAGCAGATTTTCAGATAAATTTATGATAAAACCTACAGCGAAACCTGCAATGCTGCTTTGCCACTGCTAAACCGAAATCAGCACATCATGAAGCAGGCCTGAAGCCTTTTCCGGTTCATCCATGGCTATCGCGACAATTGATTTGCCGTTTTCGCGTTTCAGCAGCCTGATGCTCTTTATATTTATATCAGCGTCACTGAATCTTTTGGCGATTTTAGCCAGAGCACCGGGCTCATCATTCACCTGTATCACCAGCGCAGAATCGCAAATGGCCTGAAGTCCGGCCCGGTTCAGGGCATCAACAGCCTTGTTCCAGTCATTAACCGTCAGCATGATGACGCTTGAGTTTACAAAGGTATCGGCATCAAGAGTCTCAATGTTAACCCCGCTGTCAGCAAGAATTTCGGTTATTTCCGCAACGGCCCCCGGTTTGTTTTCGGTTATAACTTTTATTGTTTTCATAGTAACTCCTCTGCTTCTAGGCTGGATAATCTATTAAATCATTTACCAGCTCGTCAATCTGCTTGTGACTGGTGCTCGGCATAGTTATAATATGGGCGATATCGCGGTGAACGGCGATATCCCAGCGTTCCAATACCTCACAGGAAGGCTTTGGAAAAACTATCGTGTTGGCATTCATATTGCGCCAGGCGGCAATGCCGCATTTATTAAACGCATTTAAGGCATAATCTGCTAAATCCAGGCAATATCTGGCCTTTCTCGAAAATCCCACCACTCCATCACGGTTGATTGCGTACCAGAGCATTATCGGAGTCAAGCCGTTTCTTGACCCGGTTAGGGTTGTATCCAGCGCCCCGACATATTCAATAGAGCGCGCGACCCGGTCACGGTTTGTCTTTTTGGCAAGCACCACACCGCAAGGCATTGGAGCGCCGATAAATTTATGACCGCTTATGGAAATACTGTCAGCTCCATCCCGGAAATTCCATGGCTGAGGCTCATCGACAAACGGAAGAATCATGCCGCTTAAGGCAGCGTCAACATGGATATAAAAGTCATTGATGAGATTTTCTTTAAAAATTTCGCGTATTATTTCTATATTGTCTACCGCCCCGGTCATGGTAGTGCCGGCTGTGGCGAGCACAATGGCAGGAGAGTCGCGATGGATTTTGACTGACTCTTTCAAGTCTTCATAATCAATCTCACCATTTTCCTGATGTCGAATCATAATGCACCGCATATTCAGCAGTCGCAAAGCTTTGCCTATACTGTAGTGCGTATCTTCCGAATAATAAACAACCGCTCCCGGAAGTGTTTCCCGGGCTAGAAACAAACCATATAAATTGCCTTCCGTTCCGCCATTAGTCACATAGCCCCAGCGCTCTTCAAGGGGCATTTCAGTAAGATCAGCAAAAAAGTCGATAACATCCCGTTCATACTCCATTGAGTTGAGGCTGTAGTTGCTGGTGTTGAACGGATCTCCTAAGTTATTGAAACTGTAAGATAAAAAAGGGAGCAGTTCACTATAGTCATAGTCAAAATTGCAGGGATAACCAATTGATTTCTCTACTAGTTTTGAGGCATTTTCAAGTGTCCGCTCCAATCTTTTCTTATTGGTTTCTGACAAAATACGCTGATAAACTACATTCTCCATACAATGACCTCCATCATTACGGAAAAAGCTGTTCTTTTTGCCACCCCGGCTCGTTTAAACTGACCTCTTCACAATTCCAGTTCTGAAACAAAAGCTTAAATTAGACCACTGTGAATCATTATCAATTGAAAATACAATAAATATTAGCATAATTTAGAAAAATAATTACACATATGCTGAATTTCTCTATAAAACTGCGGGAAATTTTAAACTATGTTATTAAATAGAAATAAAAAAGCTGCCTTTGAAGGCAGCTCAATCAGAAAAAATCCGCTATCAATTTTCAGCAGCAGGAGCCTGTACTTTGGTCAGCAGCCAGCCTCCAAATAAAAACAGGAACATAATACTCAGTATTCCGTAACGCGAGTCTCCAACAGTATAACCGGCAAGAGCAATCATCAAAGGCCCGATAATAGTGGCAAACTTTCCAAAAATATTGTAAAATCCAAAAAATTGAGCTGCCTGTTCCTTTGGGATGAGTTTGCTGTAAAATGATCTGCTCAAGGCTTGAATTCCGCCCTGAGAAGTAGCTATTAGAAATGACAGCAAATAAAAAGTGACCTGTCTGGCGGTAATGCTGCTTAACCCCGGCATCAGGTAGCCGCAGAAAGTAATCACCGCATATACACAAATTGCCACGTACAGCATGGGCTTGGCTCCAAATTTGGTTCCCAGTCTGCCATACAGCAGCGCAAACGGAAACGCGAGAAACTGCAGACACAAGACACTGATCATCATATTTCTCGGCGTCACTCCAGCTTCCTGACCGTAAGGTATGGCCATTCTGATGATGGTATCCACTCCGTCAATATAAAGGAAATAGGCACCCAGAAAAATCAGGACATTTTTATATTGACGTATCTGCTTGAATGTATTCAAAATGTTTGACATGGCCTGCCCGAAAGTGTGTTTGCCTCTAACTACGTACTTTTGCCTGACAAACATCAGTAACGGAATAGAAAAGACTGCCCACCACACTGCAGTTATGATAAAAGAGGTTTTCTCCATTGCCAGGGAAGTGTGCATGTAAGTTCCAACCAGAATCAGTCCTATGCACATCAAAAAAGGCAGGGCGCCGCCAATGTATCCCCAGCCATATCCCAGGCCGGATATCCAGTCCATTCGTTTTTTTACGGTAACATCCACCAGCATTGAATCATAAAAGACATTGCTGCCGCTGAAACCAATCAGACTGATAACATAAATGGTCAAGGCAGTAAAACGCATACCGGTATCAAGAAAGCTCAGCATACCGGTAAATACTACACCCAGTATGAGAAAGATAACCAGAAAAACTTTTTTAAAACGCCAGGCATCAGCTACGGCACCGAGCAGTGGGGCGAGGATGGCAACCAGAAAGCCGCCGATAGAGTTAGCCACTCCCCATTCAGCTGTCGAAAGTGCTTCAGGCAAGCCATTCGCCAGGTGGTTCTTGTAATAAATCGGCAGAACCACAGTCATTACAATAAGTCCATAAGAGGAGTTAGCAAAATCGTATAGGATCCAACTTTTCTCGGCCCGTGTAAGCTTTTTCATCTCACCTCCAGTTTCATAATCGTATCCTAATTTACACCGGGCCGTTTAAAATACAACAAAAACGCTTGTGCGGCAGTGCCTTTAAGGCGCCGGACGACAGTTTTTTCAGAGAGAGAAGAAATTTTTCGGACCTGAATAACTCATAGTCTCAGCAAGTTCTATAAGCAGTTCAAGCGGGGCTTGTCCCCGCTCTGCCATATTGCCGAGAACATCAGATAAAACTCGCCGATACATCTCAAAACGGGACCCGAACGAGAGCAGCTTTCTGGAATCCGAAACCATTCCGGCAAAACAGGCAAAAACATCAACTGAACCAACTAATTCAAGCTGGCGGCGCAGGCCAGTCGGATTATCCAGAAACCACCATGCCGCTCCCAGTCTTACCCTGCTGCCGAATGTCCTGGCCAGTGATGCCAGCATAGCCTGGTGCCCTGGGTCAAGATTGTAAAGCACGATTTTTAAGCGGCTGTCAAAGTGGTTGAGAAACTTTTTGAGTGGCGTCAGATGGTCCTGATAATAGTTACAGACATCGCCACCGGCATCGGTCCCAAGTTTATGAAAAAGGTAATCCCTGACATCCCTTACCGGCCCCATGTGAATCTGAAAGACCCAGTCTTTTTCGGCATTCATTTCGGCAGTCTGCCCGAACAGATAACTCATAAAAACATTTTTTTCTTCTGCAGTAAGCTCTTTGCACTGCATTGCTTTTTTAAAAATCACGTCAGCATCATCTGGATCTTCAACGCCACTGAACGGGGTTTCCACACCATTATCACTGACCACACAACCGTGTTTCGCAAAGTGATCATGTGAATATTTCAAAGCCGCAGTCAAGTCATGTATAGAGCCAAGCTTGAAATTGAAGCGTCTGGCGACGGAATCCATATAATTGCGCCAGCCGGGATTGCCAATTTTTATGGCTCTGTCCGGCCGCCAGGCCGGCCTGATAATCCTGCGGCCAAAGGCACTATTAACAGCAGCATGTTCTTCAAGCAGGTCAATCGGATCATCAGTAGAGCATATCGTCTCAATGCCAATCTGTTTCAGCAATTGCTGCGGCCGTTTGTCTTTTTGAGCAAGAATCTCATTGGCTCTTCGCCAGATTTCAGCACCGGTTTCAGAATTTATAAGAGTGTCAATTCCGAGATAGCGTCTAAGGTCCAGGTGCATCCACTCGTAAACCGGATTGCCTGCCAGCTGATTAAAGATTGAAGCCAGTTTGAGCCATTTTTCTTCATGTGAGTGTTTGCCGGTTATGAATTCTTCTGGAATTCCGCATTTGCGCAACACTTCCCACACATAATGATCAGTTGCGGCAAAAAGCTGCCAGATGTCCGGGTAGTTTTTATTTTCAACTATTTCCTGTACGTCAATATGGCTATGGGGATCTATAATCGGTAAATCTTTTATGGTTTTGTAGATTTCAAAGCCCGCGTCATTGCTTATTAGATACTTATTGCCCAAGAATTTCATCATTGTTTCCTGCTCTGAGTATTTTGCTCCGGCCTTAATTCAGATCGTCGTCACAATATACATCAACATCAAAAATCAACAAGCAGGATGCAGCTTTGAGACAAAATAAACATTCAAAAAAACTGCTGCAGATTCTCAGCTTTTAGAATCACAAAATGAGTGCAAGGCATAATGAAATTCCTCATAATGTTTAAATTACTTCAGAACAACCCCGCACATCAGAATGAGCAATCAAAAACAGCATTGTGGAAATGGCCTGTCAGTAGTGCTCATCCATTGCCTTATCAAGATCATATCTGTAAATGCGGGATGCTTTATAGAGATGATTGTTTCATCTAAATCTAACTTTTGTCAGCATATTAAGAAAAATAATATTAGTTATTTTTCAGTTTGAGTTTGAAAGTCATTTCCTTTGAAAATTTCAACTCGATTCTATCACCGGCTGTTTTCAGGTCATGCCGGTAAAAAATCAGTTTCGCAGTTAGCTCTGACATATTATAAATCACTCGCCAGAATGTCCGGCATGGCAATGGTTTTGCAGCACCTTCCCCTGATGCGGTTGTTTTTGCAAAAACTTTCTTGAGAGCCTGTTTTATATCGTCCTCAGTAAATTTACTGCGATGTTCACGGACATAGTTGAAAAGTTTTAAATAACGTAGAAATGGATTATAACTCTCTCTGGGATTGATATCTGGAAAATCAGTTATCTTTGGGTATTTCCAAAGGGCGAAGTTTGTCAGAATCAGTACATTGCCATTATTGTCGGTAATTCTCGGCAGCAGGTCATCAATTGCGGTTTCAAGAACTGCCGCCTTGCCTGATGGTTCTGCTACCAGAAAGTGGGCTGAATCAAACATATATAGCGGCTTGTTATTGATATAAGCAATTTTTGCCTCTTTGACGGTTGCGCAGGTTTCGAGAATCAATCTGACCAGCTGCATTGAATTTACACCTGAAGATCTGCCGCCTGCCAGTTTATTGGCTTTTCCCGGTAGATCATTATCAGCAAGAGCGCAGACAACAAGTCCCTTTTCATTCATTCCGCCGATCATTGGATTCATGAGATCCATTGTACCAAAAGCAATTGAGGCATAGCCTTTGTCCGGATAAATTTCAAGCACGTAGCTGCGTTGAAAAAGTTTTGGCTGTTTTTCAGTTGTTTTGCTTCCGGTCATTTCAGCAAGACTGCACATGTAAAAATCACATGTTCTGCCCAGCAGCGGATTTTTGCTGAAAGAATGCTCCGGCGGAATAAACACCGCGGAGCAGTTGAAAGGCGCTGCATCGTATGGAAGCGCACTGAAATCGTATAAATTAGAATTCCGGCTCTTCCCAAATGCTGCGGCTACTCCTTTCATCCGTTCTAGCATAGCAGGAAAATTGCGCTGCATGTAAGCCCGGCGACTTTCAGCGAAAATCGGTTTGATATACTGTCCGGGATTGGAAGCGTAATCGCGGCGGGCAATTTCACCAAGTGCCTTGCCGATATCCATATTTGAGCCACGCAGTACAATATGGCGTACTTGCAGGTAATCGGTTTTGTCTGTTCCGCAAATGATGCTGTTCTTTTCGATTACTGCAGCGTTAACTTGTGTCAGCTGAAGCAGGAGTAAAGGTACAAAAAGGGTTATTATACGCATAAATGCTCCTCCAGAATTCAGATTTTGTATATTTTTAATACATGATTAAAATTCTGCTGAAAGATGCTTAAAGGCAGTGCCCCAACTATCTTTAGCATCAGTTCTTTGAGTTTTGGGTAAATTTCCAAATCTAAAATAATATATAGCACTAAATTGCTTTCTTCAAAAATTTTTTAGTTAGTTTTCACTTGAATCTTGAGTTCAACACTGATATACTACGTCCCAGGAACTATTGTAAAACTATGGAGGTTTACGTTATGAAAACTGTATTTTGGCTAATAATTATAATTGTTTTATTAGCTGGTGGATATTATATCTACCACACGTATCTGGTAAAACCAGAAGCTGCAGCTGGTCAGGCTGCTGTCGTTCAGAACCCGGCGCAGAAAGATCCTGCCCAGGCTCCTGAAAAAAAGGCTAAAGCTGAACCTACTGTCGATCAGATGACTAAGCCCGCAGTAGAAAATGTGACTAAGGTCACAGACGAAGCTGCTGACAAGGCTGCTGCTGCTGAGAAAGCTGCAAACGCTGCTGCTGATAAAGCTGCCGCCGACGCTAAAGCCGCTGCTGACAAAGCTGCCGCCGACGCCAAAGCCGCTGCTGATAAAGCTGCTGCTGATGCCGCTAAAGCAACTGAAGCTGCTCAAGCCAAAGCTGCTGCCGCAGAAAAATCAGCTGACGAAGCTACAGCTGCTGCTGACAAAACCGCTGATGAAGCAACTGCCAAAGCTGCTGCTGCAGAAAAATCAGCTGACACTGCTACAGCTGCTGCCGACAAAACTGCTGATGAAGCAACTGTAAAAGCTGCTGCTGCAGAAAAATCAGCTGCTGAAGCTTCCGCTGCCGCTGACAAAACTGCTGATGAAGCAACTGCCAAAGCTGCTGCTGCAGAAAAATCAGCTGACGAAGCTGCTGCCAAGGCTGACAAAGCTGCTGATGAAGCAACTTCTAAGGCCGCTGACGTAGAGAAATCAGCTGACGAAGCTGCTGCCGCTGCTGATAAAACTGCTGATGAAGCTGCCTCAAAGGCATCTGAAACAGCTAAGAAAGCAACTGATAAAGCTTCAGAAGCAGCCAAAAATGCTACTGATGATGCTGACAGCGCTGCGGATTATCTTAACTAAGATTTCTTATTATAACGCCTCAGATTTCTGGGGCGTTTTTTTTTATGTCTTTTTGTGATTAATACGGCTTATGACAAAGAGTGCATGCGAAGTTAGCCTGACAGTTTTGACAAGTTGGTGGATTACCACTACCCAGGCAGCTTGAAAATCTCATATCTGTTTTGAGCTGGATGTAAAACGATTACAAGTATTCACGAACAACCATTTCAATTCGGTTGTCAAGAGCTTTCTGGTCAGATTTAAATGACTCAAGCGCACTAAGGTTCATCAGTGCATCCAGCCCGATTGTACGATTCTTAAGCTTCTTTTTCCAGCTGTTGAAGTCTGGGATTTTACCATCGACGGAGGCCGTTGAAATTTCATCCGGCAGCCATTCAGGAAATAAATCAGCAAAACCGGCTTCCGCCAACCGTTCCACTAATAACTCCGGTGTGAGCATATCAAAATTTTCCATGGCTAAAGTTTTGACTGCCGCTTTAAAACCCTCAGGTACATTCCACAATGTTTTCATAAAATTTTCACTGACATCTATATCCGGGTTATTCTCTATGTGTTTTTCGATCTTTTCAGAGAGTTTTTCAAATTCTGCGGCTACTTTCACTGGTAACGTCATGACATCCACTCCAGCCAGCTCAAAAATCTGTCCGCCAGATCGCATACTGGCCCCGATAAGCAGGGATTCACTTATGCCGGATTTACGTAGCTCAAGGATATTGCGTTGAGTCGCCAGAGTCGCCTTTTCACCGACATTCACTCCGCTGCCGAGTTTGTTATCAGCGACAAAAGCATTCAGTCTTCCCATGAAGACATTTACAAAACTCGGGTTTGTTACTGCGGCTGCCAGATAATTCTGCCGCGCGGAAAAGCCAAGGGTCAGATTTACCGGGATTCCGGCACGCTGCAGTCTGCCGGCCGCAATCAGGCCATAAGTAGTCAAAGGAACTTTAACAAAAAATCTGTCTGGGCATATGGCATTAAGTCGCCTTCCGTATATAAAACTTTTTCCGATGTTACAAGCAAGCCCGGTATGCAGCTCTACGCTGACATGGCAGTTAAAGTGCTTGACCAGACGCAACCCATGAAGCGCGTTAAGAATAAAGGCTATTTCAAATACAATCCTCGACAAGTCAAAGCCCGGTGCCACCTCTTTGATCAGCCGGGCGGCATCAACTATGACCTGGTCATAACCACCTTTCTGGATTTCTCGGTTCAAAAGGGTATTGTTGGTTGTCAAGCCGGAAAAATTTGAATTCCAGAGATGTGCAGCCTGTTCAATATCCCCGGTATCAAGCCAGAGCCTGGTGCCAAGGTTTCTAAGTTCATTCCAAACTGCCCCCGAATGAACAGTGCTGCCGGCACCGCGCTCCATCTCATAAGCTTTTTCATGTACGAATTCGCTTATTTTTTCAGCTAGAATCAAATCTGTCATTTTCCACCTCTCTTCGTAAGAAATATTCAAATATTACTTAATTGAATTATAAGTTCTCAAGGAGTCAATTACAATATCTCAGCCAATTGAATATTACTTTTATATATCTTTTTTTGGGAAAGTAAACTGTCGTATTTGAAATCGAGAAATGGTTCTGGTGCAATTGTCAGATATCTATACCATGGATATATTTAATAAATCATTTTGCGCTTTTGCTGTTCAAGCGCTCGAAGTAATCCATAAGGGCTTGTGCGCCATGTCGGCTGATATAGGTGTTTATGAACCTGAAACCTTCACCATAAACCGGATCAGGGTTATTGTTCATGCGCTCGTTGTATTGTGACTGGCCAAAGAGGTCATTTACGGCAGAGGCAATATACTCAGCCCAGCCTTCTTTAATTTTTAAGTCTTTGATGTGTGGAAACTGTTCTTCCATCCAGTCATGGGCCAGTTCGTGGGCGCAGATTTCAATCAGCTTGTATCGTGGTACTCCATACAGGGCATAAATATAATAGCGATCATCAGTACTGAACGTCTTGCTGTTTTGTTTTTTGCCGCCTAGCAGTGAATAACTGGTTTTTGTTATTGTTTTACGGGTATAATTGTGTTTATACAGCCCCAGCTCCTGGCCCGGCTGGTGGTTGGAGGAGTTTTTTTCGAGAAACTTGGCATCGACAAGTTTAAAAATTATCCTGTGATTACTGCCGATTCCCAAATCCTTACGCATTTTTCCACGAACTTCATCAAATACCTTCTGCGCTTCCGTCTGTTCAAAAATAGCGTTTTTATAACAAGCAGGGCAAATATTGCGTCCGTCTTGAAGCTTTCTGCAGCGGGCAGGCAGGCTGCAGCAAAAACACCTGGGCAGTTTTGCGCATTGAGGACAGTAAATACGTGTTCCGGTCGGGCTTTGAATTTTTACTCCACTTGAGAATGGTGAGCCGCATATAGAACATTTGGGCAATGTCGTTTTGAGACAGCTTTCAGAGCAGTAAACTTTGCCGGCTTTTTTGAAGTATCCATTAGAGCATCTTTTCCCGCAGGCAGCGCAACGCGGCAGAGTTTTTTTGTAACACATTGAACTGCAGTAGGCATTGCTGCCAGCTTTAACGTATCTGCCGGAAATTTTTTTGCCGCACACTGCACAGTCCAGCGCAAATACTGCAAATGAGGTTAAAAGCAGAGAAGTGATTAGCAGTGCGTAAGGCCTGGCGCAAAGTCGTCTCATGGAAGTCTCCTTTCGATAGATCACATTTGCTGTAATATAGTACGGCATTGTGGTAAAATCTAAGCTTCCAATACAATTCAAACTTTAAATAATGTATAACGAAACTATATTGGGCTCATAACCAGCGAGGCAGTAATGGTCGATAGAATAGTTCGTTCCAGAAGAAAAACCTTAAGTATTCACATATCCCCTAATGGGGAAGTCGTCGTCCGCGCTCCGCTGCTGATGCCGCAGAAGTTGATTAAACAGGCGGTGATGCAGAACAGTAAATGGATAAGCCGGCAAAGAGATGAATATTTTCGCAGGCAGGCAGAGCACCCCCCGCCGGCATTCAAACCTGGCGACCAGTATTATTTCCTGGGAGAGAAGTATCCGCTTGAATTTACTTCAAATTCTGCATTTTCAAGAATTATTGAACTTGCCGGATGCTTCAAAACCATGACTGCAGAACCTGAAATTATTCGAAAACGACTGATAAAGTGGTATCGCAAAGAGGCTGAGTTTTATTTAAATGAGCGCGTACAAAACCTGTCTGAACTGCACAACTGGGAGGTTTCAGGAATAAAAATTAATTCAGCCAGCCGACGCTGGGGATCATGTACCAGCCGGGGGACTCTCAATTTTCCCTGGCGTCTGGTGATGTGCCCGCCGGAAATTATTGATTATGTTATTATGCATGAACTTGCTCACCTGAAGGAGATGAATCATTCATCGAGATTCTGGCACGAAGTAGAAAAAATGTGTCCGGACTTTAACCGCCACCGTAAGTATCTGCGTGAAAATGCACATAAATTCAAAGGTTTTTAAGCTGGCGTGCCAATAGGAAGTCATCTCAAATCCTGCTTTTTAATTTCTCGCCGAAGCTTAAGCAAAGGGGGAGCGGCAAAAATCAGCTGCCTCTAATTATCTGTACTAATAAATGTATGATATATTTTAGATCAGAGAAATTATATTTATGTTTTATAATATTTTTTTATATTTATAATTGAAAGTAAAAAAATCCAATTATAAATGTTAAGCAGCAAAAATAGTTTGTTTGAACTCAACAAAAGCAATATGCTGAATGTTTAAGATAATAAGCATTTTGAAAAGTTAATTATGAGTTGAATAACAATATGCTTAATTAATTTTTATTACAATATTTGTTGTGATTTTTCATGTCATAAATAGGCTAATATTAATATCATGTATATATTAAAAAAGTAAGAAAACTTATAAAGTAAAGTTGATTTTTTAAATTTATACTGTATTAATTTAGTCTATGTTGATGAGTTTATATATTATATAACGGGATGTAGTTGTGTTTGACAAAGTATTTTTACCTGACGACTGCCAGGTTTTATCGGGCGAAGAAATTTCAATCGCTCAAAATATCTGTAAAGGATTACAGCAGTCAACGGCTGATCGTGAACACTATATTAATAAGAACGGTATTGACCAGCTTTTTGCCATACCTGACGGCAATTGGTCAAGAACTGCTCCTAATGAGCTTTTTGAACTTTTTAAGCGGCTTGCTCAAGGCAGACCGGGCGACATAAGGTACTTCAGAGGACTGTGCCAGATTTTCAGTGGCTGTGATTTGTATCGAATTTCTAAAGAAAAAGAAACTTCGCCCTCTAAACGGTCCTTTTCAGCTGAGTATCTTGCAGATCTCGGCAAAGTTTTGAGCCGTAGAAACGCGCCTTTCGTCCCAAAGTGGGAAAAGCTTACAAAGAATTTACCAGCTCGCTTTATTGTTACTCCTCCGAAACTGCTTGGGGAATGTGGAATTTTAAGAAACGACGTCATTATCAATTATGACACGCTTACTTATCAGGAACAGGTCGCTCTTATTTACTATTCTGGTATTAGTGAATGGCTTGACAGGAAAATCCGGGAAAATGGAAAAGTCCGGATTTGTGAAATTGGCGGTGGCTATGGAGCTTTGGCAAACTGGTTCAAACGGGCTTATCCAGAGTGCACATATACTGTTATTGATCTCCCGGAATCACTTCTTTTCTCTAAGCTGTATTTAAAATTATGTAACCCCGGCCTGCAGGTAAGTCTTGGTACTGCCCCGGTGCCTGGCGGAATTCGTTTAACCCCGAATTATATGGCAGAAAAGCTTGATGAATCTTTTGACCTGGTCCTTGACTTTAATTCTTTAAATGAAATGAGTCCATATCAGATTGAAAAATATGCTTTTATGATAAAATCCTGGACAGGAGGTGAAGGTTTATTTTTTGAACAGAGCCAGAATAACCGGCATCTTGGCCTGGAGGCTCCCGGTAAAGCGCTCGGAAAACAGTTCAAAGAACGAGTGTGTCTGCTTGGTAAAGGATTTAAGCTGGGACACGGACTGGCAAATATCTGGTCAAACCGGCAAGCAGATTTAAATTTCAGGCATGAGGCGGTGAAAACCGTTAAATGTTTTCTTCCGGTTAGACTGAGATATTATGGAAATAGATTATTTATGGCGCTGCGTTCCCTGCTTAAAGGGACACCATAAAATCACGGTTCCCTTACTCAATAAAAAACCCGGAGACATAGTTCTGTTGTTTCCGGGGTTTAATTTTTTGAGACCGGACATTAAGTTCTTAATATTCATTGAATTTTCATAAGTTATGTGTTCAGGCCAGTCGGTTTTCTGGGTAAGCATCCTCAGGTGTTTGTGTTTCTATCCAGATAGTTTTTTACGGCATCTTTTGAATCAGCTTCGCGGAGCGCAACCCCGGGAGTTGTCTTCAATAAATCAACAAGCGAATCATGATCGTCTATTGTCATTAACCTGATCTTCATACTTTACTTTCCATAACATTTTTGATTGTTTCAGCTCAACATGTATGCAGCATATAACATATTAACAGGCAATACAATAATTTAATTATAAATATTATAAAATAATTGGCATATATCAACTATCAGATATAATGTAATACTCAGCGTTTGATCAGCAAAGGAAAGGGAGCAGCCTCTGAGATACCGGCAAAAAAAAGACAGCTATTGAAGCTGTCGATAGGAGGTTCCGTAGAACTTATCCCGCACATCTGATAGATATTTACCAGAACTTGTAGAGTTTGTAATATTATATTGCAAAAAAATAAAAAGTCAAACTGTTTTGTTTAAAAAGGGGTGGAATCATGTCTGAAGAAATCATTCTTGGTCTGGATTTGGGAACAAATTCACTGGGTTGGGCTTTGCTTAAAACTAATACCGGCGGCAGGCCCGCAGGAATTATTGCTTCCGGGTCGAGAATATTTCAGGCTGGAATGGAGGACGCTGAATCGCCGAAGCCTGTTTCAAGGGCGGCGAACCGGCGGGACAAGCGGTTAATCAGAAGGCAGCTCGCCCGCAGACGGCGGCGTCTGGAAAAACTGAGGAACCTGCTGAAAAATAATGATTTGCTGCCGGAAGGCGAAGACATGAATTCCATTATCCGGCTGCTTGACGCACAGGTTACTGAAGAATTAACTGGCGAAAAGCCGGCGGACCTGCCTTCAAAAAAGCTTCTTCCGCATATTCTGCCTTATTATTTGCGGGCCAGAGCTCTTGATAAACCACTGCACCGGCATATTCTGGGCAGGATCATATATCATCTGGCGCAGCGGCGGGGATTTTTGAGCAATCGCAGGAACCAGAATAAAAATGAAGATGACGGAGTTGTAAAAGAGGGGATTGCTGAATTGCGGGTCAAAATGAAGACCACTGGTGCCAGAACTCTGGGCGAATATTTTGCCGGTACGGATCCTGCCGAGACCAGAATTCGCGGATTGTGGACTTCCAGAGACATGTACGAAGATGAATTTGAAAAGATTTGCACCGCACAATCCCAGACAATTACAAAGGAACTGAAAGAGCAATTATATAAAGCGATTTTCTTTCAGCGCAAAATGAAACCTCAGAAAAACTTGATTGGCAACTGTCAGTTCGAGCCTGCTCAGAAGCGGTGCCCGTGGTATCGTGACGAAGCGCAGGTGTTCCGTATCTGTCAGGGGCTCAATAATCTCAGGTTAATAGAACCCAGCGGCTTGTACCGTGAATTAAACGGAAATGAATGGCAGATTTTGTTTGAAGCGCTGGAGGGCTTGAACGGCAAGCTGGATAAAAAAGGTAATTTGACAGTAGCAAAAGCAAAGAAACTGCTTGGGTTATCTGCAAAGTATAAATTTTCTATCGAGGCCGGGGGAGAAAGGGTAATTAACGGGCATCAGGTAAATGCCAGACTGCATCGGGTTTTTGAAGATGGCCTGCTTGAAATGTCGGTGGAGGACCGGGAAAGCCTGGTGCACGATATTTCAAGTATTGAGAAGGATAAGACTCTGGTTAAACGCGGTATGGAGTTCTGGGGATTGTCAAAGGAAAAGGCGAGGGCGCTGGCTGAATTAAGTTTGCCGGAGGATTACTGCAATTTATCCTCTATGGCGATTTGCCGGCTGCTTCCTGATATGCTGGAAGGAATTGCTTTTCAGACTGCCGTCAAAAAGCATTACCCGGATTACTTTAAATGCGATGAGATTTACGACAGACTGCCGCTTCTGGATGAGGCTATGGGTGACATGCGCAATCCGGCAATCTCCAGGACCCTGACACAAATGCGCAAGGTTGTAAACAGGATTATCAGCGAGCACGGGCTTCCGGATGTAGTCAGAATTGAGGTTGCCCGGGATTTAAAACGCTCAAATAAAGAGAAGCAGCGCCTGGTAAAAGCCATGCGGGATAATCAGAAAAGCCGTGATGAGACAAAGCAGAAAATCTTTGAAGAGGCCGGCATTGAGTCGCCTTCCCGTGATGATGTCACCCGCGTTATGCTGGCGGAAGAGTGCAACTGGAAATGTCCTTATACCGGCAAAGGTATTTCCATGAATGCGCTGCTTGGCGAATCCCAGTTTGATATTGAGCATATTATTCCTTTCAGCCGCAGCCTGGACAATTCTTTCGGCAACAAAACGCTGTGCTGGCACCATGAAAACCGTCATGTCAAGAAAAATATGACCCCGCATGAAGCGTATGTCGGTGATCAGCAGAAATACGGCAATATCATAACGGCGGTTAAAGGCTTTAACGGGAAGTACGCCAAACGCAAGCTCGAGCTTTTTGAATTGCAGGATACCGCTGAACTTGAGGATTTCTCAAATCGCCATCTGAACGATACGCGTTATATATCCAAGGCGGCGATGAAATACCTCGGAATGCTGTATGGCGGCATCAACGATATTGGCGGCAGAAAGCGGATTCAAGCGCTTTCCGGCGGCGTGACTGCGCTGGTCAGAAGAGCTTTCGGCATGAACCACATACTTGGCAGCGGCGAGAAAACCAGAAATGATCACAGGCACCACGCGCTTGATGCTGTCGCCATTGCCATGACTTCGCCGGCTATGGTCAAACAGATATCCGACCTTGCCGGTAAAATGGAGAAAGAGTCCTTTCATTATCAATGGAAGGAGCGGTTTAAAGAACCCATTTCAATAAAAGGCTGGGAGGATTTCCGCTCAGAACTGCAGCAGGCAATCGACAATATTACAGTATCGCACTACGTGCCGTGCCGGGTCCGGGGCGCGCTCCATGAGGAGACAATTTACAGCAGAAATATTGACGGCGTTGACCATAAGGGCAAAGAGGGCGCCTTCAAGCATGTCCGCAAATCACTGGCGGCAATGAATATGAAAGAGGTGGAGAGCATTGTTGACCTGGCAATCAGAAAAGCTGTAATTGCCAAATTAACCGAACTTGGCACCAGTAATCCCGCCAAAGCCTTTGCTGATCCAGACAATCTGCCGGTTTTGCGTGACCGCAAAGGCAAGGCTGTCAACACAATAAAAGCCGTGAAGTTCAGGAGAATGCAGAAAACAGTGACGATTGGCGAAGGTGATCGCGCCAGAAATATTCTGCCCGGCAGCAATCACCACATGGAGATTGTTGAGTCGCTGGACAAAAAAGGAAACCTTAAGTGGGATGGCTATGTTGTGTCGCTGCTGGAGGCCGGGCGGCGGTTGAAGAATAGTGAGCCGGTTGTCAAGCGTGATTTTGGTGTGGGCAGAGAATTTAAGTTCTCACTGACCTGCGGCGATATCATTGAGCTGGAACAAGAGCCGGGAGTGCGGGAGCTTTTTATAATCAGGACAATTCCGCAGTCCAGGCAGCTCTCCTATGTCAGGCTGACAGATTCCAGAAAGGTGACGGATATTAAAAAGGCAAAAGAATGGTATTCCTCCATGCCGAACACGCTGGTCGAAAAGAAATGCCGCAAAATGACCGTAACTCCGCTCGGCAAGGTGAGAAGGGCAAATGACTGACCGGATAATTGATATTTCCGGGCAGCCGGTTTTTCTGAATGTGACTAACCGGCTGCTTGCCATAAGAAACAAGGAGGGTAAATCACAGACTCTGCCTTTAGGCGACGTCGCGGCTTTGCTGATTTCGAACAATGCCGCGACCATGACCCATGCCGTGCTTGACGGCATCGCTTCATCAGGAGGGATCGTGGTAATCTGTGACCAGAAGCACATGCCCTCGGGGATGCTGCTGCCGATGCAGGGGCATTATATTCAAACAGAAAGGTTCACGGCACAGGCGGCGGCGTCACTGCCGCTGAAGAAGAGGATATGGCGGCAGATTGTCAGGGACAAAATACGCAATCAGGCAACTGTCCTGAAGCTTACCGGCGGTGACGATGGCGGTTTGCTGCCTCTGGTAAGTCTTGTCCGTTCCGGTGATTCATCCAATATTGAAGCTCGGGCAGCTAAAATTTACTGGCGGCAGCTGTTCAAGCCTGTTGTGGATTTTAAGCGGGACTTTGATCAGGACGGTATCAATTCCTGGTTAAATTATGGTTATGCGGTATTAAGGGCCATGACGGCACGTGCGATTTGTGCGTCAGGATTGCATCCGACTCTGGGGGTAAATCACCACAACCGTTACAATCCGTTTTGTCTGGCGGATGACCTAATGGAGCCCTTCCGCCCGGTTGTGGACCTTGCTGTTTGCCGGCTGTTGAGCAGTTATTCTGCTGCTGCCGAGCTTGATGCCGTTATAAAAAGGGAAATCATCAGTGCAGTTCTCTGCAGGGTGGTATTTAACGGGGAATCAATAACAATATTTAATGCTTTGGCAAAAATGTCCGCATCGCTGGCTTTTGCTTTTGAAAACAACGGCAGAAGCATTGCCCTGCCTGATGATATTTTTGCGGGTATTCAAGAATAACAGTGAAAAAAAAGTTCAAGAAAAACAAAAATAAACTTTCAAAGATTGAGAATATGTGGATTTTTGCCATGTTTGATCTTCCGGTGAAGTCATCAGCCAATAAACGGGCTTATGTCAGGTTTAGAAAGCTGTTGCTGCGTGAAGGGTTTTCAATGCTGCAGTTTTCTGTATACGCGAAGTTTTGCGCATCACGTGAGAATGCCGCGAAGTACTGTAAATATATTGAAGCCGGCTTGCCTCCGGATGGACAAGTGCGGGTTGTGATGATTACTGACAAGCAGTTTGGAGAGATGGCGGTTTTTTACGGGAGAATGCCGGAAAAACCGGAAGAACCTCCTGAACAGTTACTGCTTTTTTAGTTTTTTTTACAGCTGGATGCTGAATAGTCCGTTGCAAGTTAAATACTTGCAACGGACCTAATATAGTCGATCTAAAAAACTCTACAAGCTCCAGCCGCAGCCTACACTGAATCTGAACTAAATGCAATATAGTCGATCTAAAAAACTCTACAAGCTCCAGCCTAATGTCTGTGCCATATGTTAACCTGACTAATATAGTCGATCTAAAAAACTCTACAAGCTCCAGCATTCCAGGGTATTTTTGCGCCAATTAGCGCAATATAGTCGATCTAAAAAACTCTACAAGCTCCAGCCGCTAGTTTTGGGATAAAGGAAGGAGTTAAAATATAGTCGATCTAAAAAACTCTACAAGCTCCAGCCTCCCCATATTATTTGATTCTTCGAAATTCAATATAGTCGATCTAAAAAACTCTACAAGCTCCAGCCCTATGGAGATATTGACGGCCCTTTTTCAGAATATAGTCGATCTAAAAAACTCTACAAGCTCCAGCGACATATCCTCCTGGAAGTACCTCAATTGTAATATAGTCGATCTAAAAAACTCTACAAGCTCCAGCTCATATGCACCCCCTTAGATTAGATACCACAATATAGTCGATCTAAAAAACTCTACAAGCTCCAGCTGCCTGAATCGCTTGCTGATAAAGCTGATAAATATAGTCGATCTAAAAAACTCTACAAGCTCCAGCACACTGGTCGGAATTGGTCAAAAGCTGTCTAATATAGTCGATCTAAAAAACTCTACAAGCTCCAGCTCTGGTATATATGATACCTATTCATATATAAATATAGTCGATCTAAAAAACTCTACAAGCTCCAGCTTGCTTTGCCGGTGTAACAACGGTATGGTCGATCGAAAAAAAACTCCTCAGATTCCAGCTGAAACTGGAGTTATATTATATAACATATTAATAAATAATACAATAACTTTGGTGTTAAAATGAAAATATATTGGTCAAAAAATCTACAGATGGGGAGGGGCAGGCAAAAAAATGGCTCCGGCAGCTGGATTCGAACCAGCGACCAAGTGGTTAACAGCCACCTACTCTACCGCTGAGCTATGCCGGAGCGTATTTTCATTTGAACAGGCCTGAACTCATTCAAACGAGCCATTATTATATAGTTTAATTTGAAAAGTGCAAGAAAATTTTGTGAAAAAAAAGTAAAATAGTTAGAGAACAAATTTCGCTTCAATATCATGCTGAGCTCCGGATTGACTTAACCGGCTGGAATACAAATAAAAACAACTCACATTGATGGTTTGCCCTGTAGTTTTTTCAAACAGCCCGGACAGGCGCTTTACAACCTGCGGGCGGGGAGGGCGGCGGAAGCGCAGCAGCGTGATATGCGGCACAAAAGCACGCTTTCCCGGCTGCAGATTCAATTGCCTGAAAACTACAGCATCAACCTGATCCTTCAATTCCTGCAGTTTCGGTGACACATTTGTCCCGAGCCAGAAAATTGAGGGCCTGCGCTGGTCTGGAAAGAACCCGGTGTCTTTAATGCAAAGCGTAAACGGTTTCAGAGTCACGGTCCGCAAAGCTGAACCCAGCGGCTTGATGTCTGAAACCGCTACATTCCCCAGAAAGGCTAAAGTCAGGTGCAGCTGCCGGGGAACAGTCCACTTGAGACCGGGCATGCGGCTTTGCAGCTCACTGAGGTCATCGCAAAGCGGCCGCGGCAAATCAATCGCTATGAAAAGCCTTTTATGTTCAACTTTTTCAGGCAAAGAGACCTCCTCTTTATTCAGCTGCTTCGCTGCCGGTGAAATCTTTTCATACCGGTATGTGGCTATTTAAATATCAAGATACAATAATGAGGTATTGATTTCAAAGAAGTTGCTGTTATTTTATAGCGATACCTGATTTTTTGTCAGCTTTGCGGTCTGCTTGCCCGTCGGCGCAATCCGGATCAAATACCGCCGGTCTTGATTGTAAATGTACTGCCAGGGGACCGGTTGTTTCCAATTTTAAAAAAGGGATATGACATGGATAAAATAATTCTTCGAAACGTAAAAGTTAAGACTATAATTGGTACTCTTCCCGAGGAACGCACTGAAAAGCAGCAGCTGAAGGTTAATGTAGAGCTGAGTCTGCACTTGAAAGCCGCGGGCGAGAGCGATGATTTGCGTGACAGTGTGGATTATTCTGAAATCGAGCGGCGGATAGTGGAGCTTGGCCACTCCTCCAGTTTTAATCTGGTTGAGCGGTTTGCCGAGGAAGTCGCTAAAATATGTTTAGGTTATAAGAGAATAACGCGGGCGGTGGTCAGTGTTGACAAGCCGGATGCGCTGAAGAATTCTAAAAGCGTCGCTGTGGTAATCGAAAGAAGCGGGACTTGATAATGACAGAAGAGATCAAAAGAGAAGAAAAGAGACTTGATGAAGAGCTGTTGGCCTTGCGGCAGGAACTTGAGGATTATCGCAAGGAAAAAGAGCAGATCAGGCAGGTTATAGGTGCTATAGGGGGAGCTGATTCACAGAAAAGGGATAGAATCTTTAATATCGTCTTTATCGGTGTGCTGGTGCTGATTTTCGGGCTTGATATTCTGCGTCACTTTTTTGACCTGAGAATTCCCAAATTTACTGCCATGCTTTCTCTGGAGGTCGGTGTCCTGATGATTTCGATTAAAATCATCTGGATGATGCATAAGCAGAACAAGGTTGAGCATTTTCAGTTCTGGATTCTGAATTCAATCGAATTCCGCTTGAATTCTGTTGCCAAGAAAGTCAGAAGTATTGAACGTCTTTTAAAAAAATAGACCGTAATATTATAAAATACAGCAGGTTTAATCAATGAAAAGAAACAAGATAGAAATTGATGACTTCAGCATAGAAGTCTTCAAAATTCTGAATAAAGACTGGATGCTGCTTAACGGCGGAGACTTCCACCGTAATGTTTTCAATCCAATGACCATCTCCTGGGGAATGATGGGCACAATGTGGTTCAAGCCGGTGGTCATGGTAGGGGTCAGGCCACAGCGGCATACTTTAAAGTTGCTTGAAAAATATGACACCTTTACTTTGAACGCTCTGAATGAGGATCAGAAAGATGTTCTTTCGTTCTGCGGAGCCCATTCCGGCAGTGAAATTGATAAGGTGGCTGAGTGCGGACTCACTCCGGTGAAGTCTGAGGTTGTAGACTGCGCCGGTTTTGACGAAGCGGAACTGATAATTGAATGCCGTAAGCTTTATTATGACCAGCTCAAGGGCAAGAACTTTATTGACAAGGGGATAATGCCGAAGTGCTATCCAAATCGCGACTTCCATATTCTGTTTGTCGCGGAGGTGCTGAATATTAGTGGCGTTGAGCGGTATATGTAATATTTTTTGTTATTACAACTTGCTTTAGTATGGACTGTGGATATATTATTCACAGTCTTTTTTTATGGAGAGAGGAGATTATATGAAATACGAAAGACTCGATGGAGTTCTGTCTTCGTGTAACCAGGATGCAATGGAGCAAACCGGCTGTTATGAATACTTTGCCGGTAACTCTGACATTCCGCTTTCAGCAAGAATCAGCGGAATAAAATTTTCTGACTGCGACGATTCGCCCGTAGAGCCTGCTGTAATGTTCGACCGCAGCTTTGAGGACTTCCCTAAACATGTTCAGGCGTGCGTACTGCCGAAATCCGGCAACATGCTGGTGGCATGGTACGGGGAAACTGAAAGCGAACCGATTGAATTTGAGCGGGTCAACTGCAAAAGCTTCAAAAAAGAAAGTGTTGCCTGGCTGCGTATCCATGGGGAAGTCGACACAATTTGCGCTGACGAGTATGAGAAACTGGTTGGCATTGCATATTGTGACGGTAAATGGGTTGCTGAAGTCAGGCGGATCAATAATTTTCAGTTGCGGGAAGCTGTTGTTCATGACAGCAGAGTAAAAGGCATGTTTTTTCAAGACGAGCGTTTTTACAGCATTTCCAAAGAAGTAATTGTGGCTTATCCTGAGGAGAGGTTTGATCAGAAGACCATATATTCAGGAAAAAGTATTTCAGGATGGGCGGTACACCCGGTCGAGCCGTTTTTATTTTTGAGTGAATACGGCAGTTTTAAAATAATTGACCTTGAAAAAGAGTGTGTCGTAGCTGATCTGCCAGCAGGTTCAGATCAGAACAATTCCTGCGGCTTGCCGTTTGCCTGCTGTACTTTCACTAGTGACAGCACTGACTCGAAGGCGATAAGTTTCAGCCGGGACGGGCGTAAATTGTTTGTCAGCGGGATAAGCGATGTTTCGGTTTACGGCTGGCGGGAAATATTGCGCGGCAAGGGCAAAATGCCGGATCCTCAGTCAGTTATTAACCTTAATAACAGAGATATAAATGATATTCCGGGCAGGATTATTGTTACTGAGTTGCTGCCGGTGAATCGTGAGATTATTATTGGCTGCTCGAGTGAAGGCTCTTTATGGCAGTTGAATATTTCCACAGGTACCTCCCAGTTGCTTTTCAGGCCGGACTATGGTGTCCGTATCAATAAAATGAGACTGGCTGCAAACCGCAAGGTGCTGGCAATAAACGGCTATCATTATCGTCTGGATGCTGGTGGCGACTGCAGTGTCGAGAATGGTCTGCTGTTGTGGAAATTGAATAAGCTGCTGCAGCGTCAGTAATTATTATTTCCTGGCAGTGTCAATTAAAGCGTTGAACAGCTGCTGCTGCACACGGTTAAAAGGAGCTGAAAGCTCCGGGTGCCACTGTACCCCGATTAGAAAGCGGGAACGGTCTGAAAGTTCTACGCCTTCAATGCAGCCGTCATTTTGAGCGACTGCGGAGACTTTAAGTTTATTGACGCAGGCAGCTGCCTGGTGATGAATGGAATTGACCTTGATTTCATTTTGGCCGATGATGGCGTGAAGCCTGGTATTTGGAACAATATGCGTCTTATGCCCAGCCAGTCGACAGATGGATGAGGCATGACGGCGCAGTTGTGCCGGGTTCGGGTCATGTGCCTGGAGCATCCCCCCATAATAGACGGTCATAAGCTGGGCTCCGCGGCAAATGCAAAGAGCCGGCAGCTTTCTGGTTTCCAGCAGTCGCAATGCTTCAATTTCAAGCCTGTCCCTTGCCGGATTATGCAGTCCGGCTGCAGAAGGGGTTCCCTTGTACAAAGCCGGATCTATATCTTCCCCTCCGGTCAGGATAACTCCGTCAAGCCGGTCAAGTATTTCCGGCAGCCGCCGCAGGTCGGCAGGGGCAATTGTTACGGAGCTTCCTCCAGCCCGCCAGATTGCCAGATCATAGGGAAGGCGAAGATACTGCATTCGATAGGGCCAGCGGTTTGAGACCAGAACGCCTATTCTCGGGCCACGGTTTTTATTGCTGAAACGCAGCCACATTATGAGCGGCAGCAGCAGGATAACCAGCGGCAGGCCCAGAAACGCTGCCAGCAGCAGCAGATATGACTCAAATTTTTTCAATTTTAGACTTTGATACCAGAAGTTCAGGAGATACTTTTCCGTGTTTCAAAAAGACTGCTACCGGATAAAGCAAGCCGAGAAGCGGGAGCGGGTCCTTCCATTTGAATATTTCATCGACGGCACCCCGGTTTTCCCTGAGCACTTTTTCTACCGCAATAAAACGATCAGCCGGGTTGACTGCACTTGCCAGTCGTTCTACGAATTTGCGTAAAGCCGCAACCTGGTTATGCTTGAACTGATGCCGCAGTTTATGAAAGGCGGTTTCAACTTCCTGTCGCGGATGCTTGGCTTCAATAAATTCCTGAGCTGCCAGCAATACCGTCAGGCAGGGATTAAACGTCTTGACGTCGCGCGGCTGCGGGGTGACCGCATCAATAGTGCCGTCGACTGCCAGTCTGAACAGCAGATACGGGTAATCCCAGCCGGAAGCGATTGATTGTCCAAGACCGCCCCAGAAGCGTGGATTTATTTCAATGAGGTAGGGGGCATTTTTTCCGTCCCATCTGAAATCTATTTCGGCGACTCCATGCCAGTTCAGCAGGGTCAGCAGTCTGGCTCCTATCATTTCCAGTTCAGTTGCGTCTACAGTTTCGCGCAGTACCCCCATGCCGCTTTTGCGCGGAAAATCCAGAATATTGTGGTAGGTCATGGAAGCCCTGGGAGCCCCGTTATCCAGCAGGAATGTTGAGCAGTAATCTTCGCCGTCAACGGCTTCCTGAATAAGTGGGTATTGCTCCGGAGACAGTTTGTAGCGCTCAATACAGTGTTCAAAAAAGGCGACAGCCTCGTTTGGGGTATTAACTTTTTTTAAACCAATGGCCGCATTGGATTCCTGCAGTTTTATGAAAGCCGGGAAGTTGAAATTGATTATATCGCGATGAAATTCATCCCGGCTGGCAGGCTGCCAGGTTTTGGGGATAAGAATACCGTGTTTTTCGCAAAACCTGGCGAGAAGTGCTTTGTTCCCGGCCAGCTTGATCTGATCAAATGAGGGCAGGGCAAGACTGCAAATCCCCTCAAAGCGATCTTTGTTTGCGGCAACCAGGAAACTGTCAGTATGCAGCGGCATCAGTACCAGATCTGTATCTTTGCGGGCATGTTTTTCGGCAACCTCCAGCAGCTTATCAAGGTATTTTTGAGGTTCCCGTTCCGGGTCTGGGTAAGCAAAAAAATGCTTGCTGTGCTTTGAGAAGTTTCCAGCTGCCAGATAGTTATTATCTCCGGTAATTACCTCAACTCCTTTTTCACCAAGGCATCTGGCTGCAGCCAGTGAGTTCCAGCCCCGGGCAAATGTCAAGATACATTTTTCTTTGCGTTTTTTATGTTTCTTCATCCAGTCTCAACCTTCGATTTCGTTAAATTCTTTATATATATCAAGGTAATAGACTGGTTCGTGCTGATATTTCAAGATATTGATTAATTATTGTTCAAATTGAAATGGAGAAAAGGGAAATATTTTGCATGCGGCCGGCATGATGTTATATTAGCTGATACTTAAAAACCTTTTAATTTTTAAATCAATTACTGGTTGATATTTATGGAACGCGGTTTGAAACTCTACTGGCAGTTATTCTGGTCTTTTGCCAAAATCGGAACGACTTCCATTGGCGGCGGTTATGTTATGTTGCCGGTTATGCAGCGTGAGCTGGTCGGCAGAAGAAGGTGGCTGCATGATAATGAAATCCTTGACTTTTTCGCGGTAGGACAGTCGCTGCCCGGGCTGATTGCCGTTAATACTGCGGTAGGAGCCGGCTATCGAATCGGCGGGTTCTGGGGGGCGGTAGCTTCAGTTATCGGAGTGACGCTGCCGTCGCTGATTATAATATGTATAGTCGCTGCTTTCTTTACCCGGTACCAGGAAAATAAATATGTACACAGCGCCTTCAAAGCAGTCAGGTCGGCAGTACTGGCACTGGTTGTAGCTGCTGTATTCAAACTGGGCAGAAAAGCTTTGAATGACTGGTTCAGGGCGGCTATCGCTATTGGCGGATTTGTTTTGCTGGCCTGGGCGAGAGTGACACCGCCGCTGATTATCCTGGGGGGCATTATTGCCGGTGTTATAATTTACTATTCATGCCGAAAAGGTCTGAGACAGCTGGCTGAGGAGGGTGAAAAATGACTGTTTTAGTACTTTTTTTCAGGTTTATGGTTATAGGTACTTTCTGCTACGGCGGGGGGTATGCAATTCTGCCGCTGCTGCAGGAAGCAGCCATGAAATACCATTGGCTGACCAAGTCGGAGTTTGTCGATATGATAGCGCTGGCACAGATGACGCCGGGGCCGATTGCGGTTAATATGGCCACTTATGCCGGTTTCAAAACCGCTGGTGTCCCCGGGGCAATTGCCGCGACTACCGGTATTCTGCTCCCTGGAGCTGTAATTACTTTTATTCTGATTGTCTGCTTTATGCGTTTTCGCGAAACTCGTTTTATGAAATCAATATTATATGGTCTCAGGCCTACTGTCACGGGCCTGATTGCTTTTGCTGCTCTGAAGATTGCTCTGGTCTCACTGTTTCCAGAAGGCGCTGCCGGCCTGCCGCTGCTGGAAATGTTTAAGAGCATCGAATTTAAGGCTGTTTTAATTTTTGCTGTGAGTCTTTTGCTGATCTACAAAAAAGTTGGAACGGTACCGCTTTTGATATGCGCGGTTATTGCCGGAATACTTATTATGTGATGATGGCGGATGACTACTTTTTAGATAAGAAAATTCCTTAAAAACTAACCTTCTGCCCCGCTGGGTTGAGAGGACCGGTCTGCTTGATGATTTAAACATTTTATTGATGATTGCGTTTAATCACTATTATTAATTTGGTATATTTATATAGATTGCGTTGTCTTTCGCCAATGTTTCTGCCTGTTGCAGGGTGTATAGCGGTCTTATGATATTCTTTATAAGTATATTAAATTGACTATATTTATGGTTGCAAAAAACTAAAATATTTTGTGAAAAAACTTGCATACATCAATTTTTTTTGCTAAAATAAAGGTTGACGTAAGGTGGTGTTTAAAGATTTAAACATGATGCCGTAAACTAAAACAATTTCTCATAAAGGAGAGAAAGATGAAGAAACGTAGTAGGTTTACCCTTATCGAACTTCTTGTCGTAATCGCTATTATAGCAATTCTAGCTGGAATGCTGCTTCCCGCCCTGAATCAGGCGCGTGAAAAAGCTCGTCGCATTTCCTGTACATCAAACCTCAAACAGATCGGCCTGGCTCTGAAGCAATACGCTATGGATTATTCTGATTATTATCCGTATAACGCTAAACCGGCTGACGGCTTTAACCGTTTGATCAACTCTGACTATCTTACTGACGTCAAGGTTTATCTTTGCCCTTCAGCTGTAACTAATAAGGCAGCAGCTGGTACTGCTTTCACTACAAGCGATAGTATTACAGTGAGTGACGGTATGCCGGATGCAAATTGTGATTATGCCATGGCTCCTTTAATGATGGAAGGCTCCTCTATTAAGTTTGGAAAATCCGACTCAGGCGTTTGCGCCGATAAGAATGGTACAGCTAACGGCGGATCAAATGAGGGAGCTTCAAACCATATCAACTATGGTAATATCCTGTTCCATGATGGTCATGTGTCACCATTCAGCGGTGCCGCTTGGTATTCTGCCGATAATCGTGGCGAGTCCCAAATGATTCCTAATACTTGATCATTGATTTCAGGTTATAAGAAGGAGGCTTCGGCCTCCTTTTTTTGTTAGTTTTGATATCTAATTAATATAAGTATCCGCTTGTCTAAAAAATAATCGCTTATATTTTCAGTTTTCTCTTGCATTGCTTAAATCTTTTTGCTAGAATATTCCTCAGAGGACGGCTGGGATTCCCGGCTGAATAGAAGATTTATGAAAATGGAGAAGAAAATGAAAAAGAAGAGTCCCGGTTTTACCTTAATCGAACTCCTCGTTGTGATCGCGATCATAGCGATCCTCGCCGGCATGCTGCTGCCAGCGCTTAATCAGGCCCGCGAAAAAGCTCGCCGAATTGCCTGTACGTCAAACCTTAAGCAGATTGGTCTGGCCATGAAGCAGTATGCAATGGACTACGCTGATTATTTTCCTTACAATCCGGCGCCGGCAGAGGGGTTCAACCGCTTGATTCAAACCGACTACCTGACTGATCCCAAAATCTATTTATGCCCGTCTACCACTACTAAAAGAGACCCGGGAACTGCTGACTTTGACGGTGCAGCTGGTTATAAAGTCGCCGCAGCCGACAACCCGCTGCATGATGAAAACTGTGATTACGCTCTGGCCAGTTTGATGATGGAAGGTTCTTCTATAAAGTTCGGCAAAGCCGACTCCGGAGTCTGTGCTGACAAAAACGGTACAGCCGGGCAGCTTTCCAACGGCGGTAATTCTAACCATACCAATTACGGCAACATCCTGTTCCACGACGGCCATGTGAGCGCCTTTAACGGCTCCAGCTGGTACAGTGCCGAAAACCGTGGCGGCTCAAAACTGATGCCCAATATCGGAAAAACTTATTCAGGAACTGATGAAACTTACTGATTTCGTTTTTTTCGGGAGGCTTCGGCCTCCCTTTTTTTTTGCTTATACGTTTACTGACACTATATTAATAAAATCAAAAGTTTAAGTCAAAATGTTCACAATACGAAGGCCATTGAATATTCAGTATTGCAGCGTGGGAGGCGTATGAAAAAAATTATTTATGAAAGAGCGGTAACCGGTATATTTCTTGTCCTGATATCGATGCAGCTGCCGCTGGTATGGGTGAGGTTATTTACCGGTAAACTACCCCATTTCGGAGAGTTTACGGTTTTTACTCCGGGGATGGTGTCGCTGTTCTGCCTGATTGCGCTTTTGATTGATTCTGAACGCCTGACTTATTTCTCCCGGCTCAAAACCGGTTTCCGAGCATTGCTTGGGGTACTGTTTTTCGGCGGTATCGGTCTTCTGCAGTATTGTTTTTTCGGACGCTTTGATTTAAACGAGATCATGTTTGGGGCAAGCTGGCTGGTGATTCCGTTCTTCTGCGCGGTTTATTATAGAAGCATGGAAAAAATACTGCCTTATTATGTCTTGATACTGGGGGTTGCTACTTTAGTACAAAGTTTGCGTTTTCTGCCGGAGCACCCTTATGGCATTTGCGGGAACTGGAACTGGAACGCGACATTAATTCTGGTAACAGTGCCTTTCGCCTGGTTTATCGTCAAAGATATTTGCTGCAAAAGCGGCTTGTTTATCAAAACAGCAGCAGGATGCGGTTTGGTCCTGTACATTGCAGCAGCGGCATTAATATTTATTCATTGCGGTTCAAAAGCTTCTTGCATTGCTCTGATTATCGGGGCTGTCCTGTGGTTGTTCATCAATATTTCAAGACTTTTAAAAGTGAAGCGAGTCAAATTAGCAGGGATGCTGGCGGGAGTTATTGCTGCAGTTTTTATTGGTCTGGCTTTAATGTTGTTTGTCCGGAACGGCTGTCTGGAAAATGACGTCCGTATTTACATCTGGGAAGGATGCTTGAAAGTGATCAAAGCCCATCCTGTGATCGGGGTTGGATCGAACCATTTTGAATCAGCAATCGCACCTCTCATTCCTGAAAAATATTATCTGCTCAAATTTTGTACTGACAGGAATCCGCACCCGCATAATAATTTTATGTACATAGCTGCTACTCTGGGTATTCCTGCATTGCTGATTTGGCTCTCTTTCTTGATATATGCCTTTGCCGGCAGTCTGAAAGCGGTCTTCAGAGAGCATAATAGAATTGTTAAGTACTGTTTGATAGTATTTGCTGTTATTATGGCACACGCCATGGTGGATGTTGTTGTTGCCAGCTGGCCGCTTAATTATGTATTTTTGACAATCTTAGGAGTATTACTGGGGCGGGCTGTTTATGAAAACAGGCAGCTGGCTCTCAATAAATTAAGTATAAAGCCACAACTTGGCTATCTGGTTGCTGTTTTTCTGTCGGGAGTTCTGCTTTACATGTTGATTCATAATACGATAAGCTCATGGCATTACAGGCAGGCGCTGCTTGCGGCAGACTCGGGGAAGCAGAATGCCGCACTCAGGGAATGTCATAAAAGCATTGTGGCTCGTCCGGAAGCCAGGAACTTATATCTGGCTGCTTTGCTGGCATTTTATGATTTTAAGTCTCCTGGTGACGCGCTGCGGTTTATAGAATTCATGCAGAAAGAGCTGGATATTGAGAATTATGTGAACAGTAATGGCATAGCGGCCCGGGCATTGGTAGTCCTGCATCGTCCGGAAGCGGCCTTGCCGTATTTCAAAAGAGAGGCTGCAAACTTTCCGCTGTCAATTGTAAATTACTATTTTTACTGGTACACCTTGAAGGTGCTGAAGCACGACTTGCAGGCTAGAGTCATAAAAGGTCAGCTTGAGCGCAGTCTGAGGCTTAAGGGGTTCAGCGCGAAAATGATTCCCGAATTAATCAAAAATCCGCAACTGGATTTGAGGTTTATGGATTATCAGAAAAAAACCGGCAGGACACGCAAGTAAATTAAATATAGTACCTGATAATGGCTTTTTTGCGCAATTCATTTATATAGTCATCATAAGCCGCTTTTTTACGCTTGCCTTCAATTCGTTTCTTGATAACTGGAACAAGCTTATTGAATGAGGTTGTCTCAGCTTCACGGCGGCTTTCAACCCGCAGGAAATAAACGCCTTCATCGGTTTTAACAGGTCCGGCAACTTTGCCGCAGGGGACCCCTTTGACCGCTTTGAAAAACTCTGTTCTCAACTGATCAAATTCAATCCAGCCAAGATCGCCCCCCTCTATAGCATTTGGACCGGAAGAATAAAGCCTGGTCATGGATGAAAAGACTTTTTTGCTGCCGCTTTTAAGCTCTTTCTGGAGCAATTCAGTAATTTTCTTGAGATTTTTTCTCTTTGCCGGCAGCAGCATCAGTTGCAGCCTGATTGCAGCTTGTGTTGAAAACTCTTTTTTGTGTTTTTCATAATACTCGTATATTTCCCGCGGCGTCAGGTTCACATGAGAAAAAATATAACTGTTAACCATGATTGACAGGATGATCTTTTCTTTGGCTTTTTTAGTCAGATCTGCCATTGAGGTTCCAGATTTCTTGGCTTTTTCCGCCAGTTCTTCCCGGTTGCTGCAGCCAAAATTGATAGTAAGTTCATCAAGCAAAGTTTCAACGTACTGTCTGGGAATTTCAAAAGGTTTTTTTTCATTATATTCAGCTATAATCAGCTTTCTGGCAATAATTTTGTCAAGAAACTTTTTGCGGATTGCTTTAATTTTCTTGTAAATGTCTTTGCCTGAATAAACCGCATATTGTCTGGCTTCGTCTCGGCCGCTTTCATATAAAACGTCAGTCAGGCTGATGGGAGTACCGTTGACGGAAGCAAGTATTGAATCCACCTTTGCACCTTTAGGTTCCTCAAGGGTGAAGTCAGGAATGCCTTCGGCAGCGTATACCATGCCCATGCCGGAGAGCAGTAAGGCGCCAGAAAACGCCAGTGTTTTAACTCGTACTTTATACATTTACTTCCATTATTCTTTGAGTTCCCTGCCAAGCACCAGCCTTGACATCATGACCGGTATTCTGGATAATATAATGACAAAACACAAGACATAAAGTTCAAACTGGAAAAATATTAAAACAAAAAGGAGGACAGCTCCTGTAAGGTATCCTAAGTAATTTGTTGCCAGGAGGCTGTTGGAGAAGTGTCCGGGAGTATTTATAATTTTCGCAATAATGATGCCGCTGCAGATAAAGTTTGCCAGCACGGCAATCAGAGCCAGTCTGTCCAGACCGAAATCGTGGACCGGGTATACCAGCAGCAGCAGCAGTATGGATAAAATTACTGTAAAACGGCCGCTCTTGATTTTGTCGGCAAGCAGCAGGCCAAAAGCTGTACAGCTGACACTTGCGAGCAGAAATCCGAAGCTGCTGTAGGCTAAAGCTCTGGAACTGAAGGTGGCGCTGAATAGCAGAACCGCGAACCCGGCTGTGGCGAAGCCGTTCTCAAACAGTCCGGCATGTTTTGAGAATGAGTTCTTGCGGCAGACCATGAATCTGGCGATAATGTAAAACAGGCCTGTTAACGCGGCCACGATAAAAGCCGGAATGCCCAGCTTTGAAAATTCAGAAGTCAGAGATATTATCGCAGGTAGTTTTCTAGCTATATTCTGTTTGAACTCAGGTTTCACGTTTGGCAGTTGATTGAGTTCATAAAGAACAGAAAATGCGCCTCTTGGAAATAGAATAACTCCTTCAGTGCGCTGAAACTTTTCCAGCCGGTTTTCAAGCGTTCTTATGTCGGAAGTCAGGTTTTTGCCGCCGTAGCAGCTGTATTTTCTGTTTCCCGGCAGCGGTACTGAGTAGGGAAAGTTCGCCTGCAGCGTATTTTTAAGTTTTTCTGCCTGCACAGTCAGAGCCGGCACGGTTAATATCCCGTCAGGATTCATCTGCTTTTTCAGTTCAGTAATGATCTCAGGCAGTACAGTCAATTCTTTTTCAGCTCCAGGTATGAACCACACTATGTCAAATTTATGCTTGTTGGTCTTCAGAAAACGAGGTAGAAATTCTGCCGCAATTGTAAGCCGGTCATTTTGAAAGGGCAGAACCCGGTATTTCTGAGCAAGCCGGTTCATCTCATAATCCGGGCTTAAAAGGGTTACATGTCTGACAAAAGGCAGCGAGCTCATAGCTGCCGGCAGCGGAGTAAAAGGATGAGAAACTATCAGTACCTGCAGCTTCAGCTTATCTGGTTCAAGTGCCAGCGGCAAAGCAATACCCGGGGCTGCGGAGGCGTTGCTGGCTATTTTGCACAGGAGGTGATTGTTCCTTATTATAATTATCCGGTCAGGGTTTGCGGTCTCCTTTTGCAGCAGAAGCGTCAGTCTGCCGCTTTGGGTCTGATATGACTTCAGGAGAACCGCTCCGTTGTATTTATGAGGCCACATCCAGTTGGTGAAAGACTGATCAAGCTGGAAGAGAACAAACCCGGCAATACAAGCGGAAATTGCGGTAAAAAGCAGTCGTATCCTCCTGTAAAGAGTGAACGGCATACTGAATGCCATCATCAGTAACGGCAACGTAAGCAGTATGCCTTGAATTGTTAACAGAGACGGCTGCATTAATATTTGGAAGACAACCGATGGATATATGACAAACCCACCCAGAAAATAGCCGGTCGCAAAGAAAAAGGCATCAGCTTTTACGCCTTTCGAGAGCATGGCTCTGCTGAAAAATCTGATTATCATTCCAGTCAGTATTCCAAGCGGCAGAGAGGCGGTTATTGTCATGGCCTGCAGCATCAGGAAGGTTATCCCGGTTTCATGGGAAGTGAACAGTTTGGCACATAAAATTGAAATTATTCCTGCAGGATAGAGGAATGCCAGCAGAGTGGCGATAGTCGGTGCCGATCTTTTGGCTTTAAACGGGTAGAGGACAATGCCGGCTGTTGCCCAGAAAGCAAATGCGATCAGGGTGCAGATCCCGGCCCCAAAAGGAAAGCCGCTGTTTGCCGCGATTTCACGGTAAAAACCTATATGCATCGCAAACAGATAGAAGCCGGGGAACAGATATAGAATGCTTAATAGTTTAAGGTGTCGCATTTTTCCCGAGACTTATTTGTGTTCAGCCCGTAGAACAGCCAGTTTTACAGCAGCTTCCAGACTGCCGGTATCTGCTGTTCCCTGCCAGGCAATTTCAAACGCGGTCCCGTGATCGACACTGGTCCTGATTATCGGCAGTCCCAGGGTCGAATTCACGCCTCTGTCAAACGCCAGCATTTTGAAAGGGATATGTCCCTGATCGTGATACATTGATAATATACCATCATATTTGCTGCGAATAGATTCTATAAAAAGAGTGTCAGGTGGAAACGGACCGTCAATATGCATACCGGATTCGCGCAATCCGGCCAGTGCCGGTTTTACCACTTCCTCATCCTCTTTTCCCATGTATCCATTTTCTCCCGCATGCGGGTTAATAGCGGCCGCAGCCAGACATGGACTTGCAATGCCTTCTGCTTTAACAGCGTTTTCAAGCAGCCGGGCAACTTCACAAATCCTTTCAGCGGTCGCGGCCTGTGGTACTTCCTGCAGTGGAATGTGAGTAGTTACAAAAGCAACCCGCAGACTGCCGGCAGACTGCATCATGGCAAAGTTATTACAGTTGCATAGCTCTGCTATCAGTTCAGTATGTCCGGTAAAAGGAATGGCGGCAAGATTTACGGAGGCTTTATTCATAGGAGCTGTAACAATTGCATCAACTTTACCAGCCAGAGCATCTCTGGTTGCCTGAATAACCGCGTCTCTGGCCGCAATGCCGCAGGCGGCATCGGCGGTAGCCACTGGAACTGATGCAAATTCCAAATTTCCAATGGCTTTAATTTGAGGGATATTGCCGCCGGCAAAGCGTTTGGCAGCTGCCTTTATAATATCGGGGCAGCCGTAAACAATAATTTCAGCCAGACCGGAAAGTTCCGGCTTGGCGGCAGCTTTCACAGCTATTTCCGGCCCTATTCCGGCTGGATCTCCCATGGTTAAAGCAATTACTGGTTTCTTCATTGACAAATATCCGTTTACCAGCTCTGGCCCTTTTTGCTAAAATATTCAGCGACGTTCGGTATCAACGGCTTGATTAGTTTTTTGATGGCAATGGCATATTCCCTGATTTCCCATTGAGCGTGCTCGCTGTCGCGAAGTTCCAGGAAATGCAGCAGGTTGCTCAGGTCGACAGTACCCCAGAAAGTCACCATCATGTTCTGCGGAAGTACGCCGCGTGCCTGTTCCCGGCAGACGCCTTGTTCGAGCAGGTTCTCATAGAGTTCAAAGGATTTTCGGTTATGGTCTGCGATCATTGCGCGCAACGCTTCATCATCAAAGCTTTCATCGGAAACGGAAGCCTGCCGGTTATTCTGAGCCTGACGGCGCAAAGCAGGCGGAGTATAGAACTCCAAATCAACTTCAGTATAACGCCTTGAAATTTCATTGTAGCTCCAGGTACGATGCCGGTGCCACTGGCCGCGGACAAAGAGCGGGCAGTGAATGCTGAAAGTGAATACGACATGCTCCAGCGGACTGGTATGACGGTTGTCAATCAGGTATTCCAGCAGGGTTATATCGCGGTCATCCATTTCAGTCTTGATTTTGCCGAATGAAACCCGGGCGGCATTTACAGCTGTGGTCTCGTTTCCGAGGTGATCAATAAGTCCAACCCAGCCTTGTCCGCCAAGTACTTTGACATGATTTTCCGGAGCTACATTTAAATGTTGCATTTAGTTCTCCATATAAAATATATAATAAATTTTTAATAATTTTTCAAGGTATTTGGTCCCCGCCGTCAAGCGCGGCGGGCGCGCACAAAACTTATTGCAAACATAGATGTTTTTTAGCTTTATTCAATTCAAAAACGATTTTTAGACTTCAGAATCGATATCCGGGACAAGTTTTAAAAGTGAACTGCCAGCCACACGGTCCGGGGGGCTGTCGAGGCAACGCGATGCTTTGTATGGGCCGGGATCAATACAGCATCCCCTGCGTTCAGTGAGGCGACTGCACCGTCAAAATATTCCAGCCTTGCAGAGCCGTCAAGCATCATTACCCATTCATTCTGACTCTGATCGTACCAGAACCCGGTTGGAGAACAGTGTCCGTCAGATATGATCCTTTCAATTTTGACATTTTCATTTTGGGCTAAAGTTTCAAAAATTTCTTCCGGAATTTCAGCCGGCAGGCCTTGATAGAGGTTGGTAATACTGACTTCTTGCATTATTTTATTTTCCTATACAGAATTTACTGAAAATATTATCCAGAATATCGGGGTCAATGTTTTCTCCAGTCACTTGTCCTAGTGCAGCGATAGCGGCGCGCAGATGAACCGCGGCCAGTTCCCAGTCATTTTCACTTAAGTTCAAAGCGGCCGGAGGCAAAGCTTCAATTGCTTCTTCAAGTAAGGCCATGTGGCGTGTGTTAACCGCAATTTCAGGCTCTTCGGTGTGCGGGTAATCCCAGACCATTTTTTCAAAGGTATCCAGCAACTGGTTAATGTTGGTATTTTCTGACACTGAGATCTCCAGTGTCGGACAGTTTTCCAGAGCGGGCAAAGGATACGCCGCAGCTATGTCTGTTTTATTCCAGATGGCTATAATTTTATCCTTGTTCGAGGTGTGTTCCGTCATTTCAAGCAGTTCTTCCTCCAGAGATTCTGCAGATGCGTCCAGCAGCCAGAAAACAATTTGCGCCTGTTCAATTGACTGACGGCTCCGGTCGATCCCTATGCCTTCGATGATGTCCGTAGCCTCTCTGATACCGGCAGTATCGATTAACTTCACCGGAATGCCACGCAGATTGGCGGTTTCTTCAAGAGTATCGCGGGTCGTTCCCGGTAGTTGAGTGACTATAGCCCGGTCAAATCCGAGCAGCAGATTAAGCAAGCTTGATTTGCCCGCGTTAGGGCGGCCGGCAAGAACAACCCTGATGCCTTCTCTTAAAACGGCACCGTCCCGGCCGGTTTGCAATAATTTTTGAATAGCTCCGCCCGCTTCCTCAATATCAGCAATAAACTGATCAGGTTCAGTCCAGTCCAGGTCTTCTTCTCCGAAATCCATCCGGGATTCACATTCAGCCAGAATTGCTATCAGGCGTTCATGCAGTGAGTCTATGCCGCGGGCCAGGCTGCCCTGAACCTGTCGTTCTGCGAGATGCAGTGCCATATCGCTGTGTGCTGATATGATGTCACTCACTGCTTCAGCCCGGGTTAAATCCATTTTGCCGTTGACAAAAGCCCGGAAAGTGAACTCCCCCGGTTCAGCTGGTCTGGCACCCGCCTTCAAGGCAGCTTCCAGAGTCTGGCGGCTGGCCAGCGCCCCGCCGTGGCAGTGCAGCTCGACAACATCATCACCGGTGTAACTGTTTGGTCCCGGCATATAAACTGCCAGCGCGGTATCACCGGGTGTATTCTGGTCTGATACAGTTTTGCCGAATAACATACGTCGTGCGTTTTTTCTGTTTAGTAACTCTTTGCCGCTCCATGTCTTATTGCCTATGCTAAGGGCATCGGGGCCGGATATTCTTATTATTGAAATAGCGCCTCCCGCACCGGTGCAGATTGCGCTGATATTGTCTTCGGTGTTCATGCGTTGCCTCAGGTTGAGAAAGTATTAATTACTGCTGATAAAATAGCCCTTGACTGAAAAATTTAAAGTATTCCGACGGCATTACTTACAATAATTACCTGCAAACGCCTGTTATGCGTTGTTTTTAGGCGGTAATGAAGTACATTTCCTTGAAAAAGTCCTCCGGCAAGTTTATGTTATAATGATGATGCGCTTATAAAAAATATAATCCGGGGTTTTGGTATGGATAAAAAGTCGCTTCAGTCCGTAAAAAGCGGGACAAGAGATCTTTTTCAGAAAGCGGTTCAGGCAGGCAAAAAGAAAAACTATGATTACGGTATAAAACTTTTACTCAATATTGTTTCCAAGGATCCTGCCCTGATGCCGGCACGCGAAAAGCTGCGGGAATATGAGGCTTTAAAGTCGGATAAAGCCGGTTTTATAAAAAAGATGCTAGCCAGATTCAAGTCGTCTGGGCAACTGCCGAAGATAAAAGCCCTGTCTTATAAAGAGCCCTTAAAAGCCATGCGTCTCTGCGAAGAGGTTCTTGCCGAATATCTTTATAACAATCCGGTATTGAATCTGCTGGCTGAAGCCGCCGAAAAAGCCGGGGCACTGTTTATAAGTATTGAAGCATTGGAAATAATTCGTGCGCGGGAGCCCGGATCTGAGTCTAACCTCAGAAAACTTTTCAAGCTGTACAAAAAGAATGACGAAGGCGTGACCGCGTTAAAAATATTTCAGGAAATTGCTGCAATGCACCCTGATGACATAACGGTGCAGACTGAGTTGCGCAGTGCTGTAGCTCTGGCAAGTATGCAGCAGGGCGACTGGGAGAAGGAGGGCGCATCCCAGGATAAGGTCAAGGATAAAGATGATGCAGTAATTCAGCAGCTTGAATCCGGCACGATCCATGATGCTGATCAGGCAGATGTCGTCATCCAGAAATACCTTGCTGAGCTTGATGATAATGACTCCGTTGATACCCGCAGAAAACTGGCCGACGCCTATCTGGTCAAAAAGGACTATGAAAACGCCAGGGTACAGTACGAAGCTATTCAGAATAAGCTGGGCAGGCTGGATCCTGCGCTTGATAAAAAGATAGAAAAAGCTTATCTTGCTCAGATTGACGTTTCAATTGAAGAATTAAAGTCAAATCCTGATAAATATGAAAACCCGGAACAGCAGGTTGCAGAACTTGAACAGCATAAAATGCAGTACCGTATGGACAAGGCAAGTGCCCGGGTTGAAATTTATCCACATGACGGGCTGTTGCGGTTTGATCTGGCAGTCATGTATTACGAAGCGGGATTTATCGAGGAGTCTGTTGAACAGTTCCAGCAGGCGAGAAACAACCCACAGAAAAAACTCGCAGCAACAGTGTATTTAGGCAGGTGCTTTCATAGACAGGGGCAGATGGATATGGCAATTGAACAATACACTGCCGCCTTGCAGGAAATGAACAGCATGAATGAGCAGAAAAAAGAGACGCTTTACTGTCTTGGCAAAGCGTATGAGCAATGCAGTCGTAAAGACGAAGCAATCAAGTGCTTTAAGGACATATACCAGAGTGATGTCAACTACAAGGATGTCTCAAAGCTGGTTATGCAGAGATAATGGGCATGACATGTTGTCGGGCTGAGTTGTTCATATTGTTTCTTTTGACAACATTAAGATTATATTTATAAACACATATCGAACCTGAGAGATACTGAAACATTCTAGCGCTGACTCGGGAAAGGAGCATAAATGGCTGACAATGATAAAAAAGTTGTGTTAAACGCAGCTGGAAATAACGTTGATCCATCAAAAAAAACTCAATCAGTTCCTGCATACAAGCCCGCATCGGGAACCAGCTCCTCAAAGGACACCAGAAGCCGCAAGGTTCTAAAGCTGAAGCCGCTTGGTTCCGGTAGTAAAGTCCAGCCGCCAGCGGCTCCGCCGCCGGTCAACGGTAAAGTTGTTGATCCTCTCAGTCAACGTGATACCGATACCGGGGAGTTAACAAAACTTGATGACACCAGAACCCGCAAAACGGTTAAGCTCCGGCCTATCAAAACTGATTCATCGCAGAACACTTCTACTCGAAAGACAGTGAAGCTGAAACCTGCAGTTAGTGATCCTTTGGCCCGGTCCACCGGCGGCAATGATACTACTACCAGGAAAACAGTTGTTCTTAAAGATCCAATCCAGGATCCGGTAACTGGTTCTTCCGACGGCAGCGATACTACTACGCGCCGTTCCGTGGTTCTGCAGGAGCCGATAAGCGATCCGCTTGCCCGAGGTAACGTGACTGATACAACTACCAGGAATTCTATTTCCATGGACAATACCAATACTTTGGCTGATATCAGTCTCAGTGATACTAATACGCAGGGTAATATCGGGCTCAGCGATACTAATACCATGGGAGATATCGGGATCAATGATACAAATACTCAGGGCAACATCGGCTTAAGTGATACTACTACTCAAGATTCTATTGATGTTAATAATAATCAGGCAGTTAATGATCCAGTTAGTGGACGTGAAACCGATACCGGAAACTTGCAGTCAATGGATGACACCAAAACCCGCAAGACAGTAATGCTGAAGCCATTAAAGGCTCCAGGCGCGGCAGGCGCTCCAAAGCAGCAGATTAAGCCGCTGGCTCCTGAAACAGCACAGGAAACCAGCGAGAATAAAGCAATTAACGATCCCCTGTCTGCCAGGGATACTGACACCGGCAGTATCAGTAAAATGCTTGATGACACCAAAACCCGCAAAACGGTTAAACTTGAACCACTGAAGCCTGAAAATACGGGCAGTTTAAATCATGCGCCTCAGCAAATTGCAGGCAAGCTTAAGCCTGCAGCGACGCCGCAGGATAAAAGTAACATTCCGGTTTCAGAAAATCTTGATTCTACAAAAACGGTTCCTAATTTGAAAAGACCAGCAGCGAAAGCTCCAGCTGAGATAAAACCTGCAGCGCATCAATCTCAAAAAGATAGTAATAAGCCGGACTCAGAAAATCTTGATTCTACAAAAACCGTACCTGAGTTGAAAAAAACGGTAGTAAAGACTCCAGCCAAACTTAAGCCTGCAACTGTCCAGTCCCGGAAAGAAGGCAATACTCCGGTTTCAGAAAATCTTGATTCCACAAAAACGGTTCCTAATTTGAAGAAACCAGCAGCTGCCAGCTTGAAGCTTTCTGCTTCTGAGCCTGCTGCAGCTGAATTGAAGCTGAAAACAGAAGGCGCTGCAAACCCTGAGGCAATGCTTAAGAAGCCTGTAGCCGCTCCAAGCCTTGCCGCCAGACTTAAGCCTGTTGCCTTAAAGCCTAAAGCTCCTGCGGCAGCTGCTGATGCTGATGCTGCACCGGTGCCTGAGGAAGAAAGCGGTTCAGATGTTTCTGATCAGACAATCAAAATAGTCAGGCCAGTCAAGTCCGACAAAAATGAAGGCATGGCACCAAATGTTGCACAGGGCAAGGCTGTTGTTGGTTCCAAACAGACAGTCAAACTCAACCCTTCTGCTGCGGCAAATTCATCTGAAGTGTCTGCTGCTGCTCAAAAGGCTTCAAAGGCAACCATAAAGCTGACGCCTCCTTCTGCAGCAGCGGAAACAGCCGCTGCAAAGCCGAAAGTTGCAGCGGCTCAGACTGTAAATCTTATGGATAAAGCAGCAAATGCAGGGAACGGCAAAGCTCACTCTGAAAAAACTGCTGCATCTAAAATTAAACCTTCTCAGGAAAAATCAGTTGATTCTGCGTCCTCAAAGAATATTCCAGCCCCTGAAACCCCGCTTCCGGCTCCTGAGGATAATGCTGTTAAGCCGGAAGAGACTGAAGGGGAGAGGAAAAAAAGTGGTTTGAAAATCAAGCAACGCCCAGCTGACGATGCAGCAGCTGAACCGCCCAGAGTTCAGCAGGATCAGGAGAAGATAGCCAGGGCTGAAAAGAAACGTAAAGCCGGTGCTGCGGCTGCTTCGCCAATGTATACCTTAATGGCTCTGGTCACTGCGGCCATGTTGATTTTTACCGTGATTGTTACGGCGGTACAGTTTTTTAATCTCTGGAAAACTGAGCTTGTCGGCGAAAAAATTAATATACCGGTGATGTCTGAACTGGTAAAATAAAGTTTTTCGTATTTATTACTCAGGGAGGAGAGATTCCTCCCTTTTTTAATATAATTACGGGGAAACTTCAAATGAACTTTGACGGCTTGATTTTTGATATGGATGGAACGCTTACTATACCGGTTATAGAGTTTCAGAAAATACGGGATGAACTTAAAATTCCGCCAGGCGCGGATATTGCAGAAGAAATTGATTCATGGCCAGAGCCCAGACGTACAGCCGGCTGGGAGCTGATTGAAGAACATGAGATGGAAGCTTCGCGTAGAAATCTGCTGCAGGCTGGAGTTGAGGACGCTTTGACCAAGTTTAAGAAATCCGGCATTAAGCTCGGCATTATTACCAGAAATACGAGGCGCAGCGCTGATATTCTTGTTGAAAGACTGCCGGTTAGTTTTGATATAATATTGACCAGGGAATTTGAACATATAAAACCCGCTCCTGAACCTGTGCTGCATATCCTTGAAAAATGGCAGATTCCCGGCAGTCGCTGCTTGATGATTGGAGACTACATTCACGATATTCAGTCCGCAAAAGCTGCCGGAGCTCTTGCATGTTTTTACCGCAACCCGGATGGGGCTGACTGGAGTGAAAGCGCAGATTTTACAGTTGAATCATACCTTGAACTTGAGGCTGTAGTGCTGGATGGATAAGCGAATTTTAAAAGTTTATGAATTGCTGTTTGAGGCTTACGGCCATCAGGACTGGTGGCCGGCTGATACTCCCTGGGAAGTCTGTATGGGGGCTGTCCTGACTCAGAATACCAGCTGGACGAATGTGGAAAAGGCAATTGCAAACTTCAAGTCAATCGGTGCAATGACTGCTGATAAGGTCCTGCAGCTTGAAGACTCAGATATTGAGCAGGCAATAAGGCCATCCGGTTATTTTCGTATAAAAACCAGAAGATTGCGCTCGGTCGCAAACTGGTGGATCAGAAACAGTTCAAAGGTTCCGTCTGAGTGTTCGGATGATGAGTTGCTGCGGTGGCGTCATTCCCTGCTTGAAGTTCATGGTGTAGGCGAGGAAACCGCCGATTCCATTTTGCTGTATTGCTTTAATTTGCCAATGTTTGTGATTGATACCTATACCAGAAGAATGGTGCACCGGCATCTGGGTATGGAGCCAAATATGAATTATGGGAAATTACAAAGGATTTTTATGGAATCCATTCCACGGGATACTGCGTTATATAATGAGTTTCATGCACTTATAGTACTTAATTCTAAAGTCGGTTGCCCTAATAAAAAATGTTTAGATAATTGTCCGTTACGTGTTATCAGTGAATGAGTAACAAAATGGACAAAATTTGCAAAATCAGCTTGAAATGATTTTGGCAGGATGTAATTTATTAAGGATTTTGAAAAGAATCCTTTATTAGTCATCAAAAATTAAACTAGGAGTTTATCATGGCTGCTGTAGTAGATAAAGAAACTTGTACCGGTTGCGAAGCTTGTGTTGGATCATGCCCTGTTGAAGCTATTTCAATGGCTGATGGCGCTGCTGTTGTTGACGAAGGTACCTGCATTGATTGTGGTGCTTGTGTTGGCGAATGCCCGGTAGAAGCTATTTCTATGGGATAAGCAAATGCTTTTTTCTGCCGGAACCTGTATGGTTCCGGCTTTTTTTTGTATTCAAAGAACTTTTTATAGTGTTCGTCGGTCTTGATTTATGACAGGGTGCTCCTGATGATGACTTAAAGTTGGAGTGCCTTTATTTTTTTGAATTAATCCAAATTGAAATAAAATCTGCATCGGGGTAAACAGTTTAAAACTTGAATGATGCGATCGAAGCTTAAGGTGCAGCTTAAGAATAAACCGGAAGTGGCTTGTTTGTTTTCAGCTGCCTTTTATAAGTCGCACAAACGTAATTTATCAGCAGGAGCAAATTATGAGAAGGCCTTCCATCAGTGTAGCAGGTGCAGCTAACTTTGACCTTATCAGCTACATAGAGCGCATGCCCAGGACCGGCGAGACAATTCATGGCAGAAGGTTTGGTATGGGCTGCGGCGGCAAGGGGGCAAACCAGGCCGTTATGGCAGCCAAGCTGGGAGCTGAAGTAACAATGGTAGCTAAGCTTGGAGATGATATTTTCGGACACAGGACACTGGAAAATTTCAAATCTTTTGGCGTGAAAACTGACCATGTGCATTTAACTGATAAAGCGCTTTCGGGCGTAGCTCCGATTACTGTTGACAGAGAAGGCAATAATTCAATTATAATTGTAACTGGTGCCAATGATTTATTGACTGTTGAGGAGTTGGAAGCTGCCCGCAGGGATATTGCGGCAGCTGGTCTGTTGATCACACAGCTGGAAATCCCTTTGGAGGCTACTTTGTGCGCAATGCGGATTGCCCGGGAGGAAGGGGCGGTTAATCTCTTTAACCCGGCTCCGGCTTTTGCGGATCTCCCAGATGAAATATTTGTTTTGTCGGATATAATCTGTCCGAATGAAACTGAAGCTGAACTGCTTACCGGCATTAGAGCGGATAATCTGGAGGGGGCGGAGCAGGCAGGCCGTGCTTTACTGGAGAAAGGAGCCAAAATTGTAGTTATGACCCTTGGCGGCAACGGCAGTTTGATTATGGAAAAGGACACTTCGATCCATGTCAGGGGGATTCAGGTTGATGCGAAGGATACTACCGGAGCAGGGGACTGTTTTATCGGCAGTTTCGCTTATTTCTATGCCTGCGGCCTGCCGTTGGACGAAGCAGCGCGCCGCGCCAATCGTATTGCTGCAATCAGCGTACAGCGCCCGGGGACTCAGATAAGCTATCCGGATGCAGCGGAGCTGCCCGAAGATATTTTTGAATCATTGTAAATTTTTATTGCAGAAAAGAGGTAAATAAAATGAAAAATTTAAGCATTGAGAAACTTGCGAAATACATTGACCATACAGTGCTGAAGCCGACGGCTGTATATGAAGATGTGAAACAGCTTTGCAGTGAAGCGGCTGAGTACAAATTTGCATCTGTATGTGTAAATCCCTGTTTTATCGAGTTATGTGCAGAAATGCTTAAAGAATCAGGGGTGAAGGTCTGTACTGTTATCGGTTTTCCGCTCGGAGCAAATACCGCTGAAATTAAAGCGGCTGAGGCCGCTCAGGCAGTTCAACTGGGAGCAGAGGAAGTCGATATGGTTATCAATATAGACGCAGCCAAATCAGGTGACTGGGAAAGGGTTGAAGCGGACATCAGAGCCGTTGTTGAAGCAGTCCCGGCCGGAATATGTGTAAAGGTAATCCTTGAGACCTGTTATCTGGATAAAGATGAAATTATCAGGGCATGCAAGGCAGCGCAGGCTGCAGGGGCGTGCTTTGTCAAGACATCAACCGGGTTCGGTACTGGCGGGGCAACTGTCGAGGATGTCAAATTAATGTCTGAAACCGTCGGGGACCGTATGAAAGTAAAGGCTTCAGGTGGTGTCCGCTCTTACAAGGATGCTGTCGCAATGATTGAAGTCGGTGCTGACCGCCTGGGAACTTCCGCTGGAATCGCTATCATAAAAGGGGCTGAATAACAGTTTGTTCAATCTGATATGATTGCATAAAAAAACCGGCGTTGAAAAACGCCGGTTAAGATAATTCGCCAATACCAGTTTATTAGTTAAAAGTATCTTTGCCGAAATTAACAAAGATCATAAAAGGCATCCAGCCGTTGGGGTTGAAATTAACCAGACCCAGCTGGAACGGGGCATTGTTTGCTGCGTTGACCAGTCCAAACTGCCAGCCGCGATGCTGCGAAAGGTTTACAACACCGACCTGAACGCCAGCGGCTTCTTCGCGGATAGCGTTGACCAGGGCAAGCTGCAGGCCTGAAAGGTTATGGGTTACGTTAGCGCCCAGCCAGGCAAACTGCATGCCTTCAATATTGTCAGTCGCGGCGCAGAAAATAGCCATTTCAAGACCATAAACAGTTCCGTGGCCTGAGCAGACCGGCAAGCCGACCTTCACGCCTCTGACATCGGTTACAAGTGTTGATTCCGGGTAGCCGAACCAGAACCCTGCCTGAAGTGCACTCCAGCCAGTGTCTCCTCCACCTGTTTCCTGAGCAAATGCTGAAATTCCTAAGACCATGGCAACAAGGCAAATAGCGAGTTTTTTCATTTTGATACTCCTTATAGGTTAACTGTTCGGATACTAAAAAATAGCCTGTAATTATCTATATTCAAGCAAGAACTCTCCCAAATCAGTGATGCTTCGGCACTTTTAGTTTTATAAGTTCAACGATAAGCGCAGCATCATAGCGGGCGTCTTCTATTGAAATCAGTTTGCCTTTGAAATAGATGTTTTCATGCGTGGTTTGGTGAATAAGTTTAACAGCTTCAGAGTCTTTTCTGACATATGCCAGAATACGGAGCTGCTTGGCTGCGGGGCCGTCTTTTAATTCATAGCACAGGTATTTATCCGGTGTAATCTCAGGAAGCACATATTTATTCAGTTGCTTAACAGCTTCTGCATAGATAATAACATTTTTATTTTCAAAAGACCGGCCGATTATATCAGAAAACTGCAGCCTGGCAAAGCGGTCTGGCATTAACGGGGATAAAGTTATCAGGGCAGCCCAAGCAATGGCACCTGCCAGCAGTGAGGAGATCAACCCTACTTTAAGCCACTGGAAGAAGCTGACATGGATATGTGAGCGTTTTTCCAGCATGCCGAGTGCGACAATATTGGCGGTACTTCCAATCATGGTGATGTTGCCGCCAAAACATGCTCCAAAAAGCAGAGCCCACCATAAAGGAAGGTCTTTCAAGCTGCGGGATAATTGTTCAATTACCGGACAGAAGGCTGCTACAAAAATTACATTGTCAACAAACGCCGAACCAACGGCGGTAACGGCAAGAATGAACGGGATCAATATAAAGTTGTTGGTGCCGCAGATGCTTGAAAAATGTTTTGCCATGACTTGATCAACGTGAGTGTGTTCCAGGGTGCCTGCAATGGCAAAGAGCAGCATGAAAAAAAGCAGGGTCCACCAGTCAACTTCACGCTCCACGTAATGTCTTGCCCGGTTGCGGCGAACAATCATTACCAGGCCGGAACATATCAGCGGGGCGATCAGAAGAATACTGTTTTTGCTGAGGTGAAAGATTTTTTCCAGTTGATGATGCGAGGCAATCAAGGCAATTGTCACCAGCAGCAGCGCTACACCCTGTTTGTAAGGAACATCGACTTTGGGGACCAGGCTCAGGTTGCGTGACATTCGGTCCTTTAAATTTAAGTCGAATTGACGTAAGTCCTTGCGGAAGTAAAACATGGTCAGAGCGACAGTTGCCGCCAGCGCAAGAATCATGATAGGAAAGGCCCAGAGCATGAAATCCCCGAACGTCAGTCCGCCTTTTGTCCCGATGTAGATACCCACCGGGTTTCCCATCATGGTACCGGCACTGCCGACGTTTGTGCACAATACACAGATCAGAATATACGGCGTAGGATTTAGTTTCAAGCGGTCACATACCTGAAAAATCAGTGTGGCTATGAAAATTATTGAAGTTACCTCATCAACTGCACAGGCCAGCAGAGCGGACGCTGCCGCGGTTACCGCGATAAATTTTCTACCGGAAATTTCCGGCATGGATACAATCAGCTGCACCACCCAGGTGAAGAAGCCAAGATCGCGCAGCGCTCCTACTATGATCATCATGCCAACCAGAAAAAGAATCACTTCAAGTGCTGATGATTGAACAAAAGTAGTTATATCCATGGAGTTTGTAAATATCAGAACAGAAAGCCCGACAAAAGCAATTGCCAGCCTGAAATTCCAAAAGAAAAGAGTACCCAGAATAATCGCCAGAAAAACCGCGCAGGCAGTTGACTGACTTGAATTGAAAATGGTGTTTACCCCTGCGAAGCCGGCTCCAATGCTGACAGAAAGCAAAATTGCCAGGCGTTTTACAAGCATTCCAGTTGACAGTTGAACAGAACTTTCCTCGCTGTGCATATAGTTCTCCAGATTAAATAATTCAGCATTAATGTTTCCTGAAGATAAGTGCCTTTATTCCCAGAAAAGCTTAGAGATAAAAGATTTAAGGGTTATTGTTCCCGCCAGCTTGCCCTTTCTGGTGACAATTATCTGCTTGATCTTGTGTACAAGAAAAAGCTTAGCCAGCTGTACAGCCGGGATTTCTTCATCCACTGTGACCATATCTTCACGCATAAAGTCAGCCAAGTTGGTTTCATGGTCTGATTTCAGCATATCAGCAAACGGCTGAAAACGATAAATCGGTGTCAGATCATCCATCCAGAGAATGTGCTCTGGCAGGCTGAATTTCAGAATGTCTTCAAGCGCGACAACGCCCCGCAGGTCGCCTTCGTTGTCCAGAACCGGTACTTCCTGTACGTTTCTTTTGGCAAAGGTTTCAATCACACTGTGCAGGGTATCACTTTCCTGCAGAGTTACCGGCTTTCGGTTCATAAGGTCGCGGGCCTTCAGGTAATCCGGTATTTCCAGGTTTGCACAGTTAAAAAACTCCATTATCGCTCTGGTATCTTTAAGCGCTGCGACTTTTTCGATAGTATCCTCATCCTTAAAGTCTTTGGCCAGAGCGGCAAGCACCTGCAGGTGCAGTCCGGGATCATCCTTGGGGGTCAAGATCATTACTGCCACTTTGACTGGAGGCATTCCGGGGCAATTAAAGTTGATTCCGCTTGGAGAAACAGCCAGCGCTACCAGCAGCCGGTCAACCTCCTGCATTCTGGCATGGGGCACCGCCAGTCCGGAAGCTATTACTGTCGGGACAATTTCTTCACGGGCGATTACCGCGTCAATAATTTTCTGTTTATTCAGGCCGGCAGTATTTTTGCACAGGCGGTCGGCAAGTTGTTCTATTACTTGCCGACTGTTGCCGGCGGTAACGTTGCACAGAATATTGCCTTCCGCCAGGAAATGGTAGAAATGCGGATTGATTTTCTCGTTCATGCGTCCTCCCCTGTAGTTCTGCAGGTTTAGAAAATGTGCACTGTAAAATTCCCTTTGCGCCATGCATAAGTTGTCTCAACAATTTACGACTGCATAAAAAATAAACTAATACAAATAAAATGATTTTCAATATGAATCCGGATGAGGTTTTTATAAAATTGGTTAATTAATATGCGGATTAATCTGTAACATGGCCGATATTTTATTGGTGGATAAATTTTCGTTGAAAAATATTACCTTAATTTAATTAGCTGTTCTATAAAGTGGCCTTTAATAGTATATTGCAATATATAATAGGACATTATTTTCTTGTTTGTAGAAAATATTACAAAATTGTCATTATTACAAAATTGTAATGACATTTTTGAATTATGCTTGAAATTTTAACCGAGCGATCGTAAATTTTATAACTGCGAATATTTTTTTTGAGGAAATATTAGCGTTAATTGCAAAAGTTGGCACAATAGTTGTTAAGGTTAAATTTGTATATCTGTATTTTGATAAACAGCACAATCATCTCGTGGGATATTTGTGAAGGTATATGATGTATGACCGCAAGTGAATCGATTGACAGCAGAACTGAAGACTTCAGATATTTGATGAGCGGTTCATTACAGCTATGCTGCTGCGGAAAAACACATCTGGAGAAGATTTATTTTATTTTTACTAGTTAATATTCTTACTGAACATCGGATACAAAAAAGTAAGTGTTTTTGCAGGAATCAGGCTGAAAAGCACAAAAATTTCATTTGAATATGATAATTATGAATAAAAAAACTGCTTTCCGAATCTGAAGTTCGGAAAAGCAGCAAATTTAACCGGAGTATGTTTATTTACCGGAACTGGAGGCAACTGAATGCAAAAAAAGAGAAGTTATCATCCTGACCGGCAGGGTCTGTATGATTTTAGAAATGAACACGATGCCTGTGGGGTTGGCCTGGTGGCAAATATTGACGGGCGTAAAACTCATAAAATTGTCGAGCAGGGCGTGGAAGTCCTTAAGCGTCTGCTCCATCGTGGCGCTGCCGGCAGTGATCCTGATACCGGAGACGGTGCCGGAATACTGCTGCAGGTTCCTGATGAGTTTTTCCGCGATGTTTGTGATTTGAATTTTAAACTGCCTGCAGCCGGACAATATGGTGTGGGAATGCTTTTTCTGCCCACTGACAAAGAATTGCTTGAAAAGTGCATGGAAAATGTCGAGGAAGCGATTTCTTCAGAGAAGCACCGTTTTCTGGGTTGGCGTGACGTCCCGGTAAATTCTGATTGTCTGGGGAAGGTTGCCCGGGAAAGCTGCCCGGTAATTAAACAGTTTTTTGTGGCTGCAAAGCGCGATAGTCATGATGAAGATGCTTTTGAAAGAAAACTTTATGTGATGCGCCGCTGTATTGAAAAAGCGGTTGAAGAGCAGACCGGTGCCGGTGAAATGTTTTATGTTGCCAGTCTGTCATGTCGTACAATTGTATACAAAGGGTTGTTGATGGCTCCGCAGCTGCCCGGTTTTTATGCAGACGTAAATCACAGCAAATTCAAAAGCGCTCTGGCAATTGTCCACCAGCGTTACAGTACCAACACATTTCCGACCTGGCCACTGGCCCAGCCTTTCCGCTATCTGGCACACAATGGCGAGATTAATACGCTGCGCGGCAACTGCAACCAGATGCGGGCCCGTGAGCCGCACCTGGAGTCTGAACTGTTTGGCAAGGATATTAAGAAAATACTTCCGGTGATAAGTGAAGGGCAGAGTGACTCAGCCTGTCTTGACAATGCGCTGGAACTGTTTCACAGTGCCGGACGCAGCCTTTCACACAGTATGATGCTGTTGATTCCGCAGGCATGGGGCAGTCATTATCATCTTGGTCGTGATGTGCGGGGATTTTTCGAATACAACTCGGCTTTAATGGAGCCCTGGGATGGGCCGGCTGCCGTGGCTTTTTCTGATGGAAAGAGCGTCGGTGCTCTGCTGGATCGAAACGGCTTGCGGCCGGCGCGCTACACTGTAACCAAGGATAACTTCGCGGTGCTGGCTTCAGAAACCGGTGTGCTTGATATTCCTGATGAAAATGTTTTGAGCAAGGGACGCCTGGGGCCCGGACAGATTATGATGATTGACCTTGAAAGAAAGCGGGTCCTGTTTGACAATGAGCTCAAGACTCACATTGCACGCAGCAAGCCTTTCCGCCGCTGGGTTGATGAAAACAAGATATTGCTTCACGGTCTGTATGACGCGGTAATGCCAAACAAAGTAGGAGAAAACCTGCTGTGTCGGCAGAAGCTTTTCGGCTATACTCGTGAAGAGGTGAATATGATTATTAAAGCCATGGCGCAGAACGGACATGAGCCGACCGGTTCCATGGGGAATGATGCCGCTCTGGCAGTTCTTTCTGAAAAGCCGCAGCTTTTGTATAACTACTTTAAGCAGCTTTTCGCTCAGGTTACCAATCCGCCGATCGACCCGATTCGGGAGGAGCTGGTCATGAGCCTGATGACCTACATTGGAAATCAAGGCAACACCTTGAGCGATTCTGCCCGCAACGCGCATCTGGTGAAACTGAAGCACCCTTTGTTGACTGATGAGGATCTGAAACGTCTCTGTGCTTCAAAAGTAGAGACTTTTCAGGCGGAAACTTTATCCATTGGCTTTTATTCAGGCGACAGCGGCCGCAGTTTACGCCCGGCGTTGAAAGCGCTGTGCCGTGCTGCCGAAAAAGCGGTAAGAAAAGGTAAAAGCGTTCTGGTGCTGTCCGACCGCATGCTCAAGGCGGGACAGGCCCCGATTCCAGCGCTGCTGGCAACAGCTGCCGTCAACGCGCATCTGGTCAAGACCGGGTTGCGAACCAGTGCCGGTATTGTGCTGGAAACCGGTGAAGCGCGTGAGATCATGCACTTTGTACTGTTGCTGGGATACGGAGCAACAGCAATTAACCCATATCTGGCGCTGGAAACCGTAACTGATTTGGCCAAGAAGAATCATTTGAGTATTTCCGACGTAAAAGCTACTGCCAATTATATCAAGGCGGTTTGTAAAGGCATTCTTAAAGTAATGTCCAAGATGGGAATATCCACTTTGCGCAGTTACCGTGGTGCTCAGGTGTTTGAAGCAATCGGGCTCAACAATGAGATTATCAACGAAGTTTTCAGTGGTACTGCCAGCCGGATCGGCGGCATTGGCTTTGAAGAAGTCGCACAGGAGACCAACACCCGCTACCTTAAGGCATTTAAGCCGCAGCAGCACCTGCCTTTTATGCTCGAAAGCGGTGGAAATTATCACTATCGCCAGAAAGGTGAGCAGCACCTGTGGACGCCCGATACGATCAGTCTTTTTCAACAGGCAGTTCGTGAGAATAATCAGGAAAAGTACCGGAAATATGCTGATTATATCAATAATCAGGAGAAACGGCTTTGCACATTACGTGGACTGTTCAAGTTCAAGCAAGCCAGATCAATTCCGCTGGCGGAAGTTGAGCCGGCCGCGGATATTGTCCGGCGCTTTGTATCAGGAGCGATGTCTTTCGGCTCTATAAGTCCTGAAGCGCATGAAACTATTGCTATTGCCATGAACCGGATTGGCGGTATGAGCAATTCCGGGGAGGGCGGCGAAGACCCGAAACGCTTCAAACCGCTGCCTGACAATGACAGTAAATGCAGTGCAATCAAGCAGATTGCGAGCGGCCGGTTTGGCGTCACCGCCGAATATCTGGCTAATGCGCGTGAACTGCAGATTAAAGTTGCCCAGGGAGCGAAGCCGGGTGAGGGTGGTCAGCTGCCCGGACACAAGGTGCTGCCGGCAATTGCAAAAGTCAGGCATTCAACACCTGGAGTTACCTTGATTTCGCCCCCGCCGCACCATGATATTTACTCGATAGAGGATCTGGCTGAGCTTATTTATGATTTGAAACTTTCAAATACTGATGCCAGGGTTTCAGTAAAGCTGGTTTCTGAAGTAGGCGTAGGTACTGTTGCAGCCGGAGTTGCCAAAGGTCATGCCGATATGGTACTGATCAGTGGCCATGACGGTGGAACCGGCGCTTCTCCATTAACTTCCATTAAACATGCCGGGATGCCCTGGGAGCTTGGGCTTGCTGAAACTCAGCAGACCCTGGTATTGAATAAATTGCGTGACAGAATCCGGGTACAGGTTGACGGTCAGCTGAAAACCGGTCGCGATGTTATAATAGGTGCGCTGCTGGGTGCCGAGGAATTCGGTTTCGCAACGACAGTTCTGGTTTCTGTCGGTTGTGTAATGATGCGCAAGTGTCATTCTAACACCTGCCCGGTCGGAGTGGCGACTCAGGATCCGGTGCTGCGCAAATTTTTCCAGGGTAAACCGGAGCATGTCATCAATTTCCTGATGTTTATAGCGGAAGAGGTGCGTGAGTACCTGGCTCAGCTGGGACTGCGGACAATAGACGAGGCTGTCGGCCGCAGCGACCTGCTGGAAACTAACGCCGCAATCGATTTCTGGAAAGCCCGTAACCTTGATTTTTCCAGTATCTTTGAGCAGATTGAAGACCCGGAACTGCCGCGACGTTGTATTTGTGAGCAGGACCATGGTGTAGAGAAAGCCTACGATAAAATTCGCCTTCTGGATAAAACAGCGGATTCTATTGATACCGGCAAGCCGGTTGAAATTAATGAAACCGTCTGCAATGTTGACCGTGCTGTTGGGGCAATGCTGTCAAATGCTGTTGCTAAAAAACACGGCTATGCCGGATTGCCTGAGGATACTGTTAAGGTGAACTTCTCTGGAACCGCAGGACAGAGTTTTGGTGCGTTTCTGCCGCATGGGGTTACATTCAACTTGATTGGCGAATCAAACGACTATGTCGGAAAAAGTCTATCCGGAGGCAAAATTATAATAAAGCCGCCGGCGGCAGGCGATTACCGCCCTGAGGATAATACGGCTGCGGGTAACGTGCTGCTGTATGGTGCGACCGGCGGTCAACTCTATGTCAACGGACAGGTTGGAGAACGTTTCGCGATCCGCAACAGTGGTGCCACAGCTGTAGTAGAGGGTGCCGGTGACCATTGCTGTGAATACATGACCGGTGGCAGAGTGGTCGTGCTTGGCCATACCGGAGTTAATTTCGGTGCTGGTATGAGTGGTGGTCTGGCTTATGTATACGATACCAGCGGTGATTTTGACTTGAAGTGCAATCTTGACATGGTCGACCTTGAGTCTATTGACAATGAATGCGATGCAGCGGAATTGCGGGAATTGATCGAAGCCCATTTGCAGAACACCGGCAGTCCATTGGCTGAACGCCTGCTGGATGACTGGGAGAATTCATTGCCCTTGTTTGTTAAGGTGTTCCCGGTTGAGTACCGCAAAGCCCTCGGCCTGATGAATCAGAAAGAGGAAGAGGTCATTCCCGAAAATAAAGCAACTGACGACGAGTCAATGTGAGGTGATATAAAATGAGTAGACCAAGAGGTTTTATTGAAATAGAGCGGCAAAATGCCCGTTATCGTCCGAAAGAGGAACGGGTGAAAGACTATAATGAGGTTGAACAGTCGCTGACTGAAGATGAAATCGTTGAGCAGTCAGGCCGCTGCATGGATTGCGGAGTGCCGTTTTGTCATGGTTCCGGCTGTCCGCTGGACAATGTTATTCCTGAGTTTAACGAACTGGTACATGAAAGGCGCTGGCAGGAAGCGCTTGATGTATTGCTTTCCACAAATAATTTTCCTGAGTTTACCGGGCGTATATGTCCGGCACTTTGTGAAGCTTCATGCACTGCCGGCCTGAGTGTCGATGCTGTTAGTATCAGGCAGATAGAGCTGGCTGTGATTGAGAAGGGTTTTGCAGAGGGCTATATCCGACCCTGTCCACCACCGCATCGCTCAGGCAGAAAAGTAGCTGTTATCGGCTCTGGACCGGCCGGTTTAGCCGTTGCTGATCAGCTCAATAAAATGGGACATTGGGTAACTGTTTATGAGCGCGATAAATTTGCCGGCGGCCTGTTACGCTACGGTATCCCCGATTTTAAGCTTAATAAAGCTATTGTTGAGCGCCGCATTAAACTTATGCGGGATGAAGGTGTGAGTTTTGAGACTGGCATCGATGTGGGGGTAGATGTAACCGGCAGTTTTCTGTTGAAAAAATTTGATGCCGTATGCCTGTGTAATGGTTCGCGTATACCGCGGGACCTGCCGGTCCCGGGACGGGAGCTCGACGGTATACACTTTGCTATGGATTACCTCAAGCAGCAGAATCAGCGGGTGTCCGGAGAGCCTGTTGCCGGTAAAGATATTCTGGCTGCAGGTAAAAAGGTGGTTGTTATTGGTGGCGGAGACACTGGTTCTGACTGTGTCGGCACTGCTATCCGGCAGGGAGCGGAAAGCGTGACTCAGCTTGAAATCATGCCGCGTCCGCCGGAAGAACGTGATGAAGCTACCCCGTGGCCGCAGTGGCCGTATAAGCTGCGCACCTCAAGCAGTCACAAAGAGGGCTGCCAGCGCATGTGGAATATTCTCACAGAAAGCTTTTCAGGTAACGGCAATGTACAACGGGTAAATGCGGTCAAGGTGGACTGGGATGTCATTGACGGTCGCCCCGTCAATATGCGGCAGCTCAAAGACAGCGGTTTTACTTTGAATGCTGATCTGGTATTGCTGGCTATGGGATTTGTCGGAGCTCAGAAATATGGGTGCGCCGATCAGTTCGGGGTTAAGCTTGACCAGCGCGGCAACGTTAAAGTTGACGATGACGGCAGGACTTCTGAAGACCGGGTATTTGCCGCGGGCGATATTGCCAGCGGGCCGTCTCTGGTGGTACGGGCTATTGACGCCGGCAGAATTCTTGCAGAAACGGTAAATGACTATTTGAAGTAGTTCATCATATTATTAATGGCCGGGCGGGGTGCAGTCCCTCCCGGTTTTTTTTATGGCTTAACAGCTTTACTTCTAAATGAATATGCTGTAAAATTTATTAAGTGATTTTGCAGTTATTCCGGAGTGATCCCGTCCCGGCCACACCGGAAATACCACACCAGACGTAACAACCAGTGACGCCGAAAATAGACTCACAGGGTGGGCCCGCGAGGCCAGCAATTGAGCGTCAGTTTAAAGAGTGCTGAACGAAAGCCGCCCGGTGATTCAAAGTGGCAGCGCACGTTGCGCCGCCAATACGTATTGAAAAAATAATGGGGAAAGAGGTATGCGAAACCTGATAGTTGTGCTGTTATTGGCCGTTTTTCCTTTGCTGGCAACGGCGGAAGATAAACCCGGCGCTGTCGCTATAGAAGCCGGCGACACTGCTGGTATGGAGTATAAAATCATTCCGTTAATGTCGCTTGAGTTTGATTTGATCAGAAGAGTGTGCAGCAAATGGCTGCATAAAGATGGCAGACTGGTTTATGAAAAATATAATAATTCAGTTCTGGTTTATGATAAACCGGAAATTATCGAACGGATAAGGCGTTTCATAAAAAACAATGACACGCCGCCGGTAAATATAAGGGTTGACCTCAGCAGTAAGAGTGTTGGGCCTTACCATGGATCAAGTTTTGGTTATCGCCGGCAGATGTCGCCGACAGTAGTTAACTGTAAGAATGGTCAGCGTATCGTCTTACGTTCTTCTCAACAGCCGGGATATCGAGTTTATGCAGAGCAGCGGCGAAGAAATATTAGCAGCCTTAATACCTCATTTATTGTTACCAGGAGCGGTAGTCCGGCCACATTGTGGTCAGGCAGGACTGTCGTTGACCCGACATGGCTCTATTACAATAAAAAATATCCGGAACGGGTTTATTACGGTACTGCTGAAGGCAACTATATCAGCCTGAACGGTATCTTTAATAAAACCAGATGGAATAAGGTTGGTACTGCTTTGTATGTCAAGCCGCGCTATCTGGGGAATGGCCTGATTGAAGTGGAGGTTTATCCTGAAATCAGCGTGGTAACCGGCAAAGGCAGAAGGAAGACGGTTAAAGTCTATAACCTGTCGACAAAAGTTATTCTACGCAATGGCGAAACCGTTCCAGTTGGCGGCATGATTTCAAACAGAAGAAACAGGTATCTGAACATATTCGGGCCTGAATTTTTCAAGGCCGGCGGTGCCGGAGAAATTGTAAATACTACCATAAAGGCCACAATAATAAAGCCGGGGGCCGGAACGCGACGCAGCTGGATACCGCGTTAACAAAGTCAGGATTTAAGATACTGTTGATTCAGGTGTTGTTTGAGGTAAAAAATCAGGAAAAAAGGCAAAAAAAATGGAGGCGTGGACCGGAATTGAACCGGTGTCGATGGTTTTGCAGACCACTGCCTAGCCACTCGGCCACCACGCCTTGCTCGTGTGAGTTCATATAATAACCCGTAAAAAGATTTTTTCTAATCAAAAAGATAAAAAAAACGTAATTTCTGCATAAGGGTGATTTAAAGATGTTCTTAAAGCTGCAGTCAACTTATTGAAAAAGCAAGGTTTGGGGATATTTTATAGGCTTGACATCAAAAATACTTGTTTAAATATACCGGAGCTGGACTCATGAGCACAGAAGAAAACAAAACTGAATCTCTGGACTTTATCCGTACAATTGTGGCTAAGGATAGAGCAGATAATAAGCATGGCGGCAGAGTTGAAACCCGTTTCCCGCCCGAACCCAACGGCTACCTGCATATCGGTCATGCCAAGGCTATCTGCATTGATTTTGAGATCGCCAGGGAGAATGACGGAGTCTGTCATCTTCGCATGGACGATACCAACCCGACCAAAGAAAATATGGAATATGTTGAGGCCATCAAAAAAGACGTTGCGTGGCTTGGCTTTGACTGGGGTGAGCATTTTTACTTTGCTTCTGATTATTTTGAACGCATGTATGAGTGTGCGGTTGAATTGATCAGACGCGGCAAAGCCTATGTCTGTGATTTGACTCCGCACGAATGGAAAGGGTACCTCGGGACTTTAACTGAAACTGGCAAGAATCCGCCTGGAAGGGAACGGTCAATTGAGGAAAACCTTGACCTTTTCACCAGAATGCGTGCGGGGGAGTTTGCAGATGGGGCCAAAGTATTACGAGCTAAGATCGATATGGCTTCTCCCAATATCCATATGCGGGACCCGGCAATTTACCGGATCCGCCGTTTTCATCACTATCGTCTGGGCGACGACTGGTGCGTTTATCCGATGTATGATTTCGCGCACTGCCTCGAAGATTCATTTGAAAATATCACGCATTCATTCTGTACTTTGGAATTTGAAATACATCGTCCACTCTACGACTGGGTGCTGGACGCGCTGGAACTGGAGAGTCACCCGCAGCAAATCGAATTTGCCCGTCTGAACCTGTCTTATACGGTTATGAGCAAACGTAAACTGCTGGAGCTGGTCAATGAAAAGCTGGTAAACGGCTGGGACGATCCCCGAATGCCAACCCTCAGTGGTCTGCGCCGCCGCGGTTATACCCCTGCCGCTATTCGTAACTTTTGTGACAGGGTAGGCGTAACAAAATACAACAGCCTGACTGACGTTGCGCTGCTGGAGCACTGTGTACGTGATGATCTGAATAAGCATGCTTCACGTTATCTGGCGGTGATGAACCCGCTCAAAGTGGTTATCGAAAACTGTCCTGAAGGTGAAGTTGACTGGCTGGATGCGGTTAACAACCCTGAGATGCCGGAAGCCGGCACCAGAAAAGTGCCGTTCAGCCGGGTATTGTATATTGATCGTAACGACTTTATGGAAAATCCCCCGAAAAAGTTTTTCCGGCTTGGGCCGGGACGTGAAGTACGCTTGCGTTACGGCTACTTCATTACCTGTAAGGATTTTATCAAGGATGAAAACGGCGAGGTTGTGGAGCTGCGCTGCACTTATGATCCGGCAACGCGAGGCGGTAATTCTCCTGACGGTCGCAAGGTAAAAGGTACGATTCACTGGGTATCAGCTGAACATGCGGTCAAAGCCGAGGCCCGGCTTTATGACCGGCTTTTTACAGTTGAAAGTCCCGGCGAAAAAGGGGTTGACTTTAAAACGCAGCTCAATCCTGATTCACTTAAAAAGACAGAAGTTCTGCTGGAGCCGGAACTGGCAAAAGTAGCTGCCGGCGAGTGTGTGCAGTTTGAGCGTCAGGGATATTTCTGCTGTGACCCGGATTCAACTCCCGAAAAGCCGGTATTTAACCGTACTGTTACTCTTCGGGATTCCTGGGCCAAAAAAGCCGGGAAGTGACAGCCGGGCAGGTTTTGGGACTCTGGCGGTTACAGCCGCTCAAGGAGTCCTGGAATTTTTTTCTGTGATTTATCTGCAAAAAATATCAAAAATCTTGTTCAAGAACTTGATATTGTTGGATAAAAGTATATATTCCTCGTTCCGTTTGCAGAGACGGTTATGAAAAAGATAATTATTAAAATTAAAATATTGAGGTAAAATCATGGCGCATAAAAAAGGTCAGTCAAGTTCAAGGAATGGTCGTGACAGTAATCCTAAGTTTCTTGGCGTTAAGGCTTACGGTGGCGAGACCGTAACTGCCGGCAGCATCATTGTTCGTCAGCGCGGTACAAAATTCCATCCCGGCAAAAACGTTGGCTGCGGCCGCGACTTCACGCTGTTTGCACTTTGTGACGGAACAGTTGAATTTAAAAAGAGCGCTCGCAAAGTGAATATTGTTCCTTCTGCCTGAAAAAGGGACATTTCTAAATGATTTTTAAGCCCGGTTTCCAGACTGGGCTTTTTTTGTTTATACTCGTGCCTGCGGCTGCAATATGGATTTTAAAGTCCAGGTCAGATGTTTGCGGATGATTGTTCTGCAAGGTAATAATAAGGTGAAACCGGATGTTTGTAGATAAAGCGAAAATAACAGTAAAAGGCGGTGACGGCGGCAATGGTTGCTGTAGTTTCCGACGTGAGAAATTTGTTCCCAAAGGCGGTCCTGACGGTGGTGACGGCGGAGGCGGGGGCGATGTAGTTTTGCGTGCTACCTCCGGTGAACAGAGCCTGGTTGCAATGGTTTATAACCGGCATTACCGCGGAGAGCGTGGTCCGCACGGCAAGGGAAAAACCCTGCATGGCAGAAAGGGTGCCGGTAAAACCATTAATGTGCCAGTAGGTACAGTTGTAAGGGATGCGGAGACAAAGCGGGTTATAGTTGACCTGAATAAAGACGAAATGGAATATGTTATTGCCAAAGGCGGCCGCGGCGGTCGTGGCAACGCGCGATTTGTTTCGAGTGTAAACCGCGCCCCCATGCAGCATGAAGAAGGAGAGCCCGGCGAAGAACTGAATATTGAACTGGAACTCAAAACCATTGCTGATGTCGGACTGGTGGGGTATCCCAATGCCGGGAAATCAACATTGCTCAGAGCGCTTTCTCATGCCAGGCCCAAGGTTGCGCCATATCCTTTTACTACTCTGCATCCGGTCGTTGGTGTTGTTGAGTATCCTGATTATCAGCGCATTAATATTGCCGACATCCCAGGCCTGATAGACGGAGCTCATGATAATGTCGGGCTTGGACATGAATTTTTAAAACATATTGAAAGAACCCATGTGCTGGCTTATGTGCTGGATATGGCCGGGACCGATGGGCGTGAGCCGTGGGATGATTTCAGGCATTTGCAGAATGAGCTTGAACTGTATATGAAAGGTCTTTCAAAGCGTCCGGCAGTTGTGATCGCCAACAAGATGGATGTGGAAGTCAGTGCCGAGAATCTTGAACTGCTTAATGAAGAGCTTGCCAGTGATCTGGTTGAAATAATTCCAATCAGCGCCGAAGGCCACACCAACCTTGATGTGCTGAAAAATAAGCTCTTTGAGCTGGTGGAAAACAACAAGGCAAAGCCGATTTACTGATTTAACAGAAAGCGCGGTTGCATTGCTGCGTTTTATGCCTTATATATCTATATTGTGCTGCAAAATCTTAAAGCTTTGGTGCGGGTATGAGACTTACATTTTTAACTCGTTACGGGAGTCTGGGGGCTTCTAGCCGCTATCGCTTTTATCTGTATGCTGAATTGATGCGTGGCTCCGGGCACAAAATTAATGTCTGCCGTTTTTTTTCGGATTCTTACTTAAAGCGTTTGTATAACGGGCGAATTCGGAATCCTCTGCATATTCCTGGTGCTTTTTTGCGCCGTATTAAAGACCTTTTGCTGCGTCGCGGCGATAACATGGTTATAGAATACGAACTTTTGCCATTTATGCCTTACTTTATTGAAAAGATGTTTATCGGCAACTCCAGATATGTTTTAAATTTTGATGACAATGTCTGGGAGAAGTACAAAGGAATTCCGTGGCTTCGGGGTAAATATGATCGGCTGATAGAAAATGCTGCCGGCGTGATAGCGGCCAATGATTTTCTGCTTCAAAAGGCGGCTTTTCTTAATAAAAATAGTACTTTGATTCCTACTGTTGTGAATCCTGAACTTTATAAAAGCACACAGGCGAAATTTGATAAATTCACACTGATCTGGATAGGAACTCCGGTTACATATTCCTATATTGAGGCTCATGCCGAAACTTTGCGGGCTATGGCTTTGCAGTGTGACTTTGAACTTTTAATAGTGGCGCGGCGCAGCTTGCGGGAAAGAGCTATTGAAGGAGTCAGAATGCGTTTTATGGACTGGTCACAGGAGCGGGAAGGGGAGGCTGTTGCCCGCAGTCATGTAGGAATAATGCCTTTGACTGACGACGAGTTTTCGCGGGGGAAATCAGCTTTTAAAATTATTCAGTACCAGGCTGCGGGATTGCCGGTTATTGCCAGTCCGGTTGGAGCCAACATTACAGTGGTTGAAGATGGGTTGAGCGGTTTTCTTGCAGGTACAAAAGTAAAATGGGTGGAGGCTGTTCGCAGACTGCAGAATGAGCGGTCGCTTTACTCGACGATGTCAGCTGCCGCTTTGAGGGCCTCTGATAATTACTCAATCCAAAAATATTTTCCGAAGTTTGAGGTATTTTTGAAAAGCGCTTTTAACAATAAAAATTGATTATTCACGGTTTTATTTTATTATTTTCGCTTTAAAAGCTTTATACTGCTGCTAAATTACGTAATTTGTATTTGTAAAACGCAATAACTATAATAGCACCTGTGTTTTGTGGGAATGAACACATGCTGCTGATAATTTTTTATATTGGAATATACGGAGAATATCGATGGCTGAAATGATTAAATCGTGGCTGGAATGTATCCGCTGTGGTGAAAAGTATGACTTCAGTGAGATTCGCTACACCTGTGAGTGCGGCGGAACTCTTGATCTTAAGCGTGATTTGTCTCAGGTTGACGGCCGGAAACTTAAACAGATGTGGGACGAACGCTGGGGGGCAAAGCGCGGTGTTTATGCCTCAGGGGTATGGCGTTATAAGGAATTGATTTTTGACTGTGACGAACAGTTTGTAGTTACCCGGCAGGAAGGTAATACCAGGCTTTATGATGCCGGGAAAGCCGGTGAATATGCCGGTTTGAAAAACTTTATGCTCAAGCATGAAGGCGAAAACCCCACCGGCAGTTTCAAGGATCGTGGCATGACCTGCGGGGCGACAGCGGCAAAATATTATGGTGCTGAAATGGTGGCATGCGCCAGTACCGGCAATACTTCAGCCAGTATGGCTTCCTATGCGGCTGTTTCCGGTATGAAGTCAGTTATTTTTATCCCGGAAGGCAAAATTGCTTACGGCAAACTGGCTCAGGCACTGGCTTTCGGCGGAAAAACTTTGCAGATTGAGGGTAATTTCGATGATGCTATGGCACTGGTGCAGGATGTCTGCCGTGAGCTGAATATTTATTTGCTGAATTCCATTAATCCGTTCCGGATCGAAGGTCAGAAGGCAATTGGTTTTGAGGTGCTGCAGCAGCTTGACTGGCAGGTCCCGGACTGGTTTGTTATACCTGGCGGCAACCTTGGAAATAACTCTGCTTTGACTAAAGGACTGCAGGAACTTTTCGAACTTGGTATAATTAATAAGATTCCTCGTATCGCGGTAATTCAGGCTGCAGGGTCGGCGCCGCTTTCAAAAATGTGGAAAGAAGGCGCTGATTATGTCGCAGTAAAGGACCCTGACACTATTGCTACCGCTATTAAAATCGGTAACCCGGTTTCATGGGAGAAATCACTGCGTGGCATTGAGTGGACAAACGGGGTTGTTGAAGATGTAACTGAGCAGGAGATTATGGATGCGAAAGCCTGGGTGGATGCTGCAGGTATTGGTGCTGAACCCGCTTCCTGCTGTTCTGTTGCCGGGGCGAAAAAGCTGGTTGATGCCGGGGTGATAAAGGCAGACGAGTCGGTTGTCGGTATTCTGACCGGAAATATACTTAAGGATCCGGATGCAGTAATCGGCTATCATAAAGATGAGCTTGGGCATATGGGAATCAAAGGTACATTTGCCAATAAGCCGCAGGTTATCAAGGCTGAGGTTGAAGCGGTTAAGGCTGCCATCAGCTGACTTTTCCGTAATATTTACAGCGTCGCTGAACAGTTTTGAATGATTTCAGCGGCGCTTTTTGCTGTAATGAGCTTTACAAATCATTAATCTGTAGTATTATCTATGGTTTTACACGGCGTTTTATGGAAGAATGTCAATTGAAATAATTAATTAACCTGTAAGTTGAAATATGAAAGCCCCTGATTCAGAATTCAGAATACCAACCGTAGCGATAGTCGGTCGCCCTAATGTGGGCAAATCCTCGCTCTTCAATGCCATTATCGGAAGGCGCATATCGATTGTTCACGAGATGAGCGGGGTAACTCGTGACCGGGTAATGGCTCCGGCTTCATGGAAGGGGTGCCATTTTCAGCTGATTGATACCGGCGGACTCGGTACTTTAATTGATGACCGTAATGTGGATGTCTGGGACCAGCGTATTGCTGAACAGGTGGAGGCCGCTATAGAAGGTGCTGATGTACTGGTACTGGTGTGCAATGTCCAGGAGGGGGTTGTGGCGCTTGACACCGAAGTTGCGGCAAGGCTGCGGGCTTGTGCCAGCCGGGTTATTCTGGCGGTTAATAAAAGCGATAATCCAAAGTTTGATGAGCAGGCGGTTGAGTTTTCTGCTCTTGGTTTTGACGAAATGATTCCGGTTTCAACCATGCACAGGCGTAATATTGGAACTCTGCTGGACCAGGTAATTGCCGATTTCAAGACGCTTGATCTTCCGCAGCAGGAGCAGGAGCCTTTCCGGATTGCCGTGGTGGGACGTCCTAATGTAGGTAAATCCTCGCTGGTAAATGCTTTGCTTGGAGAAGACCGTGTGATTGTCAGTGATGTTGCAGGAACAACCAGAGATTCCGTAGACATTGATTTTGAACTTGAATATAAAGGTGAAAAACTTCCTTCGATGCTGATCGATACTGCCGGGCTGCGCAAAAAAGCAAAAGTGCGTAACGCGGTTGAAATGTTCAGTGTGGTTCGTGCACGTGAGGCGATTGAGCGGGCCAGGCTGATTTTATTTCTGGTTGAGGCTTCTCCTGACGGGACTACAGCGCAAGACAGGCGTATTGCCAGGATGGTTGAGGAATCAGGCAAGGCATGCGTGCTTGTTGCCAATAAATTTGATATTCAGAAAGGTGAAAATTCCAAGGCTGATCTGTTGCGTGAGATACGCGGTTCCATGCCTGGAATGAGTTACGCTCCGGCAGTTTTTGTCAGTGCAATGGAGCGTTTGAATATTGATGAAATGCTTGACAGCATGGCTCAGGTAATGGAACAGATGGAAGTGCGAATACCGACTTCCATGGTTAACCGGGTGCTGGCTGATGCTATGGAAAAGGTTTCTCCGCCGGTAGTTGGAACTTCTCCTTTTAAGATTTATTATTCAAGTATGATAAAATCTGAGCCGCCGCATTTTCTGCTTTTTGTAAATAATCCAAAATACTGTGCTGCAAATTATCTGGCTTATCTTAAAAATTCATTGCGTGCTGCATTTGATTTTACTGGTTTGCCGCTTATAGTTGAACTTCGGGCCAGACCAAAAAAGGTTGCGAGTTTTCATACTGTCGGGCGTAGTCCGGTCAAGAAAAAGAAAGCAACTGCAAAACGTAAGCCCGCAGCGAAGCCCAAACTGGATAATCCCAAGTCTAACAAATTTAGGAAAGCCAAGTTATCGGCTAAAAAAAGAAAGAGATAGCGATTGAAAATTTGAACTATTGTTATTAATTTGATGTCTGTTTAAATAATGACGAGGTATATTCAGGTCACATTCGAACAGCATTAGGGTTTGTTTATGAATTTCATCAACATTCAGTTTTTCTGGTTGGTTCCGTTTATTCTGATTTTTATGATTCTCCTGTACTGGCGGGCACGGGTCAGGCGCAAAACTATTCTTGAAACATTACTTGGAACCCGTGCCGCTGATCCGGCCCATGTCAAAGTTTCGCTGTCACGACGTTTATTTCGATTTATACTTCTACTTGCAGTTATTGCGCTGCTCTGCACAGCAGTAGCCCGTCCTTTCTGGGGAACGACACCGGCTCCGTATGAGGCGCAGGGGCGTGACCTGATAGTTTTGTTTGACGTTTCAAAAAGTATGTTGGCTGAGGATATCAAGCCATCCCGCTTAGAACACGCAAAGTGGTTTTTACGGGAGCTTGTTGAGCATAACAGCGGAGATCGTTTCGGACTGGTAGCATTTTCCGGCAACGCTTTTCTTGAGTGCCCGTTAACCAGCGATAAGACCAGTTTTATGCAATATATTGATGACCTGGATACTTCCTCAATACCGCTTGGCGGAACAAATTTACAGGTAGCTTTGGAGACTGCCATGCAGGCATTTAAAGCTGCCGAGGGCAGCAACCGTGCAATTATTCTGATTTCAGATGGTGATGAGCTGACCGGGCACGGACTTGATGCTTTGAAGGAGCTCAAATCTCGGCAAATACCGCTATTTATTGTCGGGCTGGGAGATCCTGACACTCCGGCGCTGATTCCCATTGTGCGAGGACATGGCCAAACCCCTGCTTTTATGCGGGACAAGGCCGGCAAGCTGGTTAAAACCAGACTTAATGAGAAACTTATGCGTAAACTGGCTGCCGCGACTGGAGGGGTTTTTGTTCGCAGCTCGACAGCGAATTCAAATTTCAAAGTTATTCAGTCGCGTATAAAACAGCTTTTGCCGGAAGAGTATGAAAAAGGTGAAAGGTCCCGACCGGTAGAACGGTTTTATTATTTCCTGACTGCCGCTGCCTTGCTTGCCGGACTATGGCTGATGCTTTCGGAACGAAGCCAGTCCAAAGTCAGGAACTTTATTACAGCTTTTATTGCCGCAGCACTGCTTTCAAGTGTTCCTTCCAGAGCATCGGCTCAGGAAAGCGGGCAGGAAGCAGCTAAAATACCGTTTGTTAAAAAAACAGAGCCTGCGGGAAAGCCTTTGCAGAAGCTTGTGCTCAAACCCAAAGCTGAAACTGAGAAAATCCAGCTGGAAAGCGATCCGGTAATCGCTTATAATTCGGGCCGTCAACTTCAATTGGCAAATAAACCTGAAGCTGGAATGCAGTATGAGCAGGCAATCAACCTGGCTGAGTCAAAACCTGAGGTCAGAGCGTATTCTTTCCAGAACCTCGGAGTCATTAAGCATCAGACAGCCCGACAGGAAGTGGGCAAGGCTATGGGAATGGTCAAGCAGCAGAATCTTGATGGAGCTTTGAGGCAGCTTGACGGTGCCCTCGTTCAGCTCAAGCTGGCCGAGGAAATGTATGTTAAATCAATGAGTACAAAGGTTCCCATTAAAAAAGCTTCCGGGGATGCTGCAAAAACTGCTGTAAAAATCAAAGACGTTAAAAATCGGACCGCTGTCAATCAGCAGATTCTTCTTAACGACCGCGAAAAAATAAAGAAACTCAAAAAAATGATAGAAGAGCTGAAGAAACAGCAGCAAAAAGCCCGCAAGAAAACACAACAGGCAAAAGATAAAAACCAGCAGCAGAAACCGCAGAAGCAGCAGCAGAAAAAGACGGGACAACAGCCTCAAAACCAGCAGCAGAAGCAACAAAAAAAAGATCAGCAGTCCAGCCCGAATAATGCTCAACAGGCTTTGAGTAATGCACGCAATGAAGTAAAGAAGCTGCAGCAGCAGGCAGAGCAGTTGCAGCAGGAGAAAATGCAGCAGAATGCAAAACAGGCTGATCAGGAGCTTGCGAAAGCCCAGCAGGCAGAACGAAAGCAGCAACGGGATGCGGCTGATAAACATATTGATAAAGCTTTAAAGTATCTTGGGGACAGTTCCAGTAAGAATAACAAAAAACAGGGAAATAATAAGCAGCAGCCGAAGAAAGGTGACAATAAAGACCAGCAGCAAAAGCAAAAACAGCCCGAATCACAGCAGGGTGATAAAAATAGTCGTCAACTTCCGAAACCACAGACACAACAGGCCGCTGCCCAGCCGGAGCAGCAGGGGAAGGAGCTTGATAAAAAACAGGCCGCTGTTTTGCTGAAAATGATGGCAGGGAATGAAAAGAAGCTCAGGCAGGCGTTGAAGGAGCGTCAGAAGGAGATGTATAAAAACCAGCAGGTTGAAAAAGACTGGTAATGGCGTATAGTTTGCAGTTGCAATGATAATCAATGTCAAAAGTCCTGGCTGATTCTTACAGGTTTTTGAATAAGAAGAAATGATAAAAAGCACTTTTGTTTATTCAGGGAGTATGACGCGTGGTAAGGTATTGCTTTACAGGGTTAATTTTATTATTATCAATTTCACTGGCTGCTGCCGGGGTTGACGTATCTGTGAACCCTGAAAACCCGATGGTAGGCGAGACGGTTACACTGAGCCTGAAATGCAGCGGCGGCAGTTTCCCAAAGCTTTTAAAAAAGCCCCAGATAGAAGGCATTCGCTGGCTGAGCGGGGCCGGGCAGAGCAGCTCGAATATAAACGGCAAGGTTACGAGTGAAACCAATTATTATTTGCTGCCGAAGCGCAAAGGGACTATCAAAATACCGGTACTGCAGGTAATGGTTGGAGATCAGGTTTTTAATACCAGTCCGGTGTTTATCAGGGCTGCTCCTGGAGAGGACAGCGAAATTACTGATGCTTCAAGCAATAAGAAATCCCCGCTCAAAGACTTGGTTTTTATGAAAATGCAGCTGCTTACCGAAGGCAATAAGTTTTTTGTAGGTGAGGAGATCCCTGTAGAAATCAAACTCTTTTATTTAGCCGGACTGAGCGTCGGTTTGCGTTCCTGGCCGGTATTTGATCTGGACAAGATTATTTTTCGCGATTACGGAAAGCTTAACCGGGAAAACAGCCGTTTTGCACCTCCCACTAAAAACTTGATTTCTATCAAGGGGCGTCGTTTTATTGTTATCAGATTTAAAACCGCTTTTCGACCGATTGCCAGCGGCAAAATAGAGCCGGGAGCCAGTATTCCGGTTGAGGTAAGAATTCCTAACCGCAAGAATTACAATCGGGCTCCTTCAATGTTTGACGACGATTTTCTGGGCGGATTTGGCCGCAACTATCGTACAGTGCCTTATGACGTAAAAGCTCAACTGCCTAAACTTGACATTGTACCGTTGCCGGCACCCCCGAGTGGTACAAATTATCTTGGTCTGGTTGGAAACTGGGATATTGAGACCGGTATGCAGGAGAAAAGTTTTAAAGTCAGTGAGCCGTTTACTCTGAAAATTTCGATTAAAGGTATTGGTACCCTTGATACCCTGACTCCTCCTGAAATTACAATTCCTGGAATCAGGGTTTACCCGGCAGAGGTTGATAAGACCTCGCTGTCGGCAAGCGGTAATCAGCAGGCTGAGGTAAAATATGTAATGATTCCGACTCGTCCCGGAAAGACCAGAATTGCGTTGAACATCTGTGTTTTTTCCGCTCCTCTGGGTAAGTATATGTCATTTAATTTTGATAAGGTAATAGATATTGCAAAGTCAGATAATCCTGCTGATAACGCAGCCGCGGCAAAAGCTGCAGAACAGCAGGTTAACCCGGATGACGCTGTTGACAAGCCTGAAAAGCCGCAGTCTCCTGAAAAGCTTGCAAACATTCTTTTTCTGAAGAAAGAGCTGATTGGACCTGTACAGGTGCCATTATATAAAAATTATCTTGTCTGGTATATCCTGCTTGGAATTTTTGGGCCGCTGGTCTGGTTGCTGAGTGAGATAATCAGCAAGCGACTGCGACGCCTCGGAAACGACGAAGCTTTCCGCAGAAGGAAAGCGGCTCTTGCCCGTAAGGGTAGACTGTTAAAGGCCTTGCGTAAAAGTTCTGAAGAAAATATCGGGACGGTAATTCAGAGTGACGCCGTTTCCTATATCAATGATATGTTGAACCTGCCGCCTGGAACTTCTGCCTCTGAACTGGCCGATCTTGTTCAGGATAAGAACTTGTCGGCAGTGTTGAAGGCCTCCGGTGAAGCCAGCTTTATGCCTGGCGGCAGCGGTATGGACAAAGCCGAAGTCAGAGCTAAAATGATAAATTGCATAAAAAAACTTAGTATATTCCTGCTGATTTTTACGACGGCATTTTCATTGCAGGCAGCCAGTAAAAAATCAGCAGCGGAAACTAAAAAGGTTGGCAGCACTGTGCCGGCTACTCTCAGTGAAGCTGCTGAAGTTTATTATAATGGAAATTTTGCCGCTGCAGCGAAATTTTTTCGCAGTCGCATTGAAGCGGACCGGCCGGACCCGGCATTACTGTATAATCTCGGCAACTGTCTTTGTCAGGAAGGTGATAATGCCGGTGCGCTGGTTTGTTTTGAACGCGCCAGACTGCTTGCTCCTGAGGATAATGCGATTCTGGATAATTTGAACTTTATCAGACGTAAATTTTTCCAGGCAGTTGCAGGTCAAGTTAATAACCCCCGGGAACTGGTGATTTCGACTCGCAATTCCCTGCGTCCTGATCAATGGCTGCTGATCGCAATGATTGCCTGGGCGGCAGCCGGCGCAGTATTGGCTTTCAGGCGGCGTTTAAGTACAAATAAACTGATTATCCTGCTTGGGATATGCGGAATTGTATTTTTGATTTGTGGTGCAGCTATTGTCACTGAACAGCTTGGACCATACAGCAATGCCAATGCGGTTATAACATCAGCAAATGCTGAGCTCTTCTCGCTGCCGTCAAAATCTTCAGGCAGAAAACTGGCTCATTTGCAACCAGGTTCCAGGGTATATATCGTAGAGGAGCGTTTCGACTGGCTTCGGGTAGTCAGCAACGGTTCCGATGGTTGGATTTTAAAAGTCAACCTGACTCGTATTGCTCCGGCTAACCCGCTGCCGCCGGAGTGGGCCGAACATTGAGTGCTTGTGTCGTATGATGCTTGCAAGGGCGGGGCGTTGACAGGTTCAGGCTGCGTTGAGAGTAAAAAATAGTTTGATAAGGTTTTCTGCGGAAGTAGTGAGCTTTGCTGAAGACCAAGCCTCCAACTTTGTCCCGACAGAAAAAGACTGCCGGGACAAGGTTTCGTGACGTAGATTAAACTCCAGAAAATGCTGAAAAAGCACCATCCACTGGAATCGTAGTTCCGTTAACAAAACCGGATGCCTTGTCATCAACCAGCCAGAGCAGCGTGCCCAGCAAATCTTCCGGGTCTCCGAAACGCCCCATTGGAGTATGGGAAATAATAGTTTCACCGCGGGGAGTCAGAGAACCGTCTTCATTTGTCAGCAAGGCACGGTTCTGGTCAGTAAGGAAAAACCCCGGAGCAATCGCATTGACGCGAATGCCTACTTTGGACATATGTACTGCCAGCCACTGGGTAAAATTGCTGATTGCTGCTTTTGCTCCGCTGTAGGCCGGAATTTTAGTCAGTGGTGTAAATGCGTTCATGGAGGAGACGTTAACCACAATGCCGCCATCTTTTTCTGCCATTTTGCGGCTGAAAACCTGAGTAGGCAGCAAAGTGCCGAGAAAGTTCAGATTGAATACGAACCCAACGCCTTCCGGATCAAGATCAAAGAAAGTAGTTATGCCATCGACCTGTTCCTTCAAGTCTTCCTTAAATAAATACTCTTTTGAGGTTGTTCCTTTAGGATGGTTGCCTCCGGCGCCATTAATTAGAATGTCGCATGGGCCAAATGTGTCGCCGATTTGCTTTTCGGCAGCTTCAAGGCTGGCATATTCAAGCACATTAGCTGCCACGCCTAAGGCTTGTCCACCCTCCGCGGTGATTTCGTTGGCAACTTTTTCAGCATTTTCAGCCCGCAGGTCAAGAATTGCGACTTTTGCGCCACGCTTTGCCAGGGCTTTGGCCATGTAGCCGCATAAAACTCCGCCGCCGCCGGTTACCACAGCAACCTTGCCGTTTAAGTCGATTGAAGGAGGAACGCTCATAATAGCTCCTTTTGCATTTGTAGGTTTATAATATCCTGACTTTGTTAATCAATTAAACAAAGTGTAATAAACACTGTCTTTATATTTTTGTCAATAGCTCTTTAGCTTTAACCCTTTATTTAATTAAAAAATGGGTTGATATTGATTTCTGCATTCTGATTTTGAAAATAATTGCAGATGGGGTTGATATTTGTGAATATCTAATATATTTTAGTATGTTGTTTGTGAAAAGCGTATTTATTAACACTATTTAATTCGAAATTCGTATTTAGAGGGGTGTGCAATTAATCTGCATACATATTTTTCAGATTTTGCAAGAGCTGTTTTCAAAAACTAATAAAAATAATATGGGAATCAATAGATATTTTAATATTCAATTAATTGAAAATTAGCAAATACAGTGTACATTGCCAGAATGGGCTTTTCTCAGAAGGAGTCCGGTGTTTACTGCAAATATAATTTTGTGAATTCATATAACAAGAGGAATTGTTTGCCTTTAACATTTTTTAGTTCCAATTATAACGGAGGTCAAAATGGCTAAAAAAATGATGACAGTAGACGGCAATTATGCCGCCTCCTACGTAGCCTACGCTTTCAGTGAAGTGGCCGCCATCTATCCGATTACCCCTTCTTCACCGATGGGTGAGTATGCGGATACCTGGGCCAGCGTAGATGCCAAGAACATGTTCGGCCAGAAAGTAGACGTTGTCGAAATGCAGTCCGAAGCCGGAGCCGCCGGAGCCGTTCACGGTTCTTTGAGTGCCGGTGCTTTGACAACTACTTTTACTGCATCGCAGGGGTTATTGCTGATGATCCCGAATATGCACAAAATCGCCGGTGAAATGATCCCATCAGTTTTTCACGTCTCAGCACGCTCTCTGGCTGCTCAGGCGCTGTCTATCTTTGGTGATCACTCCGACGTAATGTCTGTTCGTAACACTGGATTTGCTTTGATGTCCGCAAACTCTATCCAGGAAGTTCACGACTTGGCAATGGTTGGCCACCTGGCAACCCTGGAAGGACAGGTTCCTTTCCTTAACTTCTTTGACGGTTTCCGTACTTCTCACGAAATCGCCAAGATTGAAGCTGTTGACTACGACGATATGAAATCTCTGCTTGACATGAAATATGTTGAGCGTTTCCGTGATCGTGCAATGCGTCCTGAAAAACCAATTTGTAAAGTTGGGGCTCAGAATCCTGATGTATACTTCCAGGGTCGCGAAACTGTTAATAAGTACTACGATGCCCTGCCGCAGATTGTTCAGAAATACATGGACAAAGTTGGTGAACTGACTGGTCGCAAATACAAATTGTTCGACTACGTTGGAGCTCCTGACGCAGAAAAAATTATCATCGCCATGGGTTCCGGCTGTGAAACTATCGATGAAACTGTTGAATACCTGAATGCCAAGGGCGAAAAAGTCGGCGCTATCAAAGTCCGTCTCTACCGTCCATTCTACGCAGATGCATTTATTGACGCAATTCCTGCAACCTGTAAGAAGATTGCTGTTCTGGACCGTACTAAAGAGCCGGGCGCCCTTGGTGAGCCTCTCTTTATTGACGTCAAAGCTGCTCTTGCAGGAAAAGATATCACTGTTATCGGTGGTCGCTACGGTCTCTCCAGCAAAGAGTTTACTCCGAGCATGGTCAGCACTGTATTCAAGCATCTTGATGGCGCTTGTACTTCTAACTTCACTGTTGGTATCAACGACGATGTTACCAATCTTTCTCTTGAAGTTACTGACAGCATCAACGTTGCTTCTGAAGGTACTATTGAGTGCATGTTCTGGGGACTTGGTTCTGACGGTACTGTCGGTGCTAACAAGAACTCCATTAAAATTATCGGTGACCATACTGATAAATATGCTCAGGCCTACTTCGTATATGACTCCAAAAAATCAGGCGGTATCACTATTTCCCACCTGCGTTTTGGTGACAAGCCGATCAGAGCTGAATACACTATCACTAATCCGGACTTCGTGGCCTGCCACAACCCCGCTTACATTGGTCGTTACGACATGGTTGGCAGCCTGAAAGAAGGCGGTACTTTCCTGTTGAACTCTGAGTTTGATGCCAGCGAAGTGTTTAATCACCTCGATCGTGCTACTCAGGAAACTATCATCAACAAGAAAATTAACTTCTACACAGTTAACGCTCTGAAGATTGCTGAAAGCGTTGGCCTGGGAAGTCGCATCAACACTGTTATGCAGGTTTGCTTCTTTGCTCTGGCTAACATTATTCCTCAGGATGAAGCTATTGGTTACATCAAGGCAGCTATCGAAAAGACCTTCAAGAAGAAGGGTGACGATATTGTCCAGATGAACTGCAAAGCTGTCGACAATGCTCTCGCCGGCCTGCAGAAAGTTGAAATTCCGGCCAGCGTTGCTGACATCAAAGAATCTTACGTTGCTCCAAAACTCATTCCGGATGACGCGAGCGACTTTGCTAAAGATATCATCGAGCCTATCATGCACCTCAAAGGTGATGACATTCCGGTTTCAAAAATGTCTTTCGATGGTACTCTCCCAATCGGCACCACTTGCCTGGAAAAACGCGGTATCGCTCCGCACGTTCCAAAATGGCTGCCTGAAAACTGTATCCAGTGTAACCAGTGTGTAATGTCTTGTCCTCACGCTGTTATCCGTGCCAAGCAGATTGATCCTAAAGATCTTGAAAATGCGCCGGAAACGTTTGTTACTCTGGACTCTAAAACTAAAAATGACCGTGATCTGAAATATCGCATCCAGGTTTATGTCAATGACTGTACTGGTTGTGGTGTTTGTATTGAAACTTGCCCAGCTAAAACTAAAGCTCTTGAATTTGCTGCAATCCAGGAAGAGCGTGACGCTGGCGAAGTTGACAACTACAAGTTCTTCAACGACCTGCCCGACAACGTACTTGACGGCGTAGCTGTTGGAACTGTTAAAGGATCACAGTTCCTGACTCCGCAGTTTGAATTCAACGGCGCTTGTGCCGGCTGTGGTGAAACTCCCTACGTTAAATTGGTTTCTCAGCTGTTTGGCGAGCGCATGATTATTGCGAACGCGACTGGCTGTTCTTCAATTTACGGCGGTACTTTCCCGACTATTCCTTACTGCGAAAGCAAAAACGGTTGTGGCCCGACTTGGGGTAACAGCTTGTTTGAGGATAATGCTGAATACGGTTTCGGTATGCGTCTGGCTGTAGATGCTAACCGCAAGCAGCTCAAAGACTATGTTAACCGGGCTCTCGAGTTTGGCGTTAACGTTGATCTTAAAGACGCTCTCGGCAAATGTCTTGAAATGTGGGATAACACTGATGAAGCAGCCAAGGTTGCTCAGCGTGCAGTTGGCATGCTTCTGCCGAAGGCGGTTAAAGAAGCAACTGGTGAAGCTAAGGCCGTCCTTGAAAAAGTACTGGAACTCAAAGACTACTTCGTTGACAAGTCAGTCTGGATTCTCGGTGGTGACGGCTGGGCATATGACATCGGTTACGGTGGTGTTGACCATGTTGTGGCTTCTGGCCGTAATGTCAATATCCTCGTTCTGGATACTGAAGTATACTCCAATACCGGTGGTCAAGCTTCAAAAGCTACTCCGATTGGTGCTGTTGCTAAATTCGCCAACAGCGGAATGCGCCATACTAAGAAAAACCTTGGTTTCATGTGCATGAGTTACGGCGATGTTTATGTTGCTTCTATCGCCATGGGTGCTAATCGCAACCAGACATTGCAGGCAATTGCTGAAGCAGAAGCCTACAATGGTCCTTCTCTTATCATGGCTTACTCTCCATGTATTGCTCACGGTATTAACATGATGAAGAGCCAGGTTGAAGAAAAACGTGCTGTAGATTGTGGCTACTGGCCTCTCTACCGTTTCAATCCTCAGAACGAAAAACCGTTCAAGTGGGAAACTAAAGAGCCTACTGGCGACTTCCAGGAGTTCATCCGCAGCGAACGTCGTTACACTGCTCTGCTTAAGACTGCACCTCAGGAAGCTGAAGCTGTATTTGCAGCAGCTGAAGAGGATGCAAAGCGCCGTATGGCCTTCTTTAAGAGCCTTGGCGAGTTAATGTAATCGATATTTCGATTGCACAGCCGTTTTAAAACGGCATGTATGATTACTCAACCGGCGGACCATCTGGTCCGCCGGTTTTTGTTCAGCCCTGCAGCAGTTTTTCGGCAGGTTGGGCATGAATAATTTGGTAGACGTTTTTATCAATTTTGCGAAGAGAAAAATAATTAATATTATATTGTATTAACGATTGAAGAAGCGGTAAATTGTGTTTAAATTAAAAAGCTTTAGGGAAAGGTTGTATTGGATTCGTAATCTAAATGCCAAAATTTCGATAATATTTTAAGGTTATTGAAAAAGAGGTATGCTGACTTTTAAAGAATAGGCCAACTGTCAAGGTTAGGCCGCTTTGCTTTATACCGGCCGGGTTCAGGTCGTGATTGAAAGTTTTTGAAAATAAGGAAATTGGTTAACCATGAAAAAATTAATCGTAATAATTGCAACCGTCACTTTGGCCGCAGTGTTTGCCCAGGCAGCTGACCGTCCTAAAATCGCTGTTCTTCCGTTTGCAACGCAGTCAACAACTGTTTTTAAGATACAGGGCAACAGTGGTAAGAGCTTGAGTGTGACGCGAAGTGTTATTTTGCGGGATTTGTCCAACCGCCTAATTAATTTTCTGGTAAATTCTAAAAAATTTGATGTTCTTGACCGCGAATATATTGATCGTGTAATTCAGGAGAATAAGCTTACTGAATCAGAATGGGCAAAAAGCGGGCAGGAAAAGCGTATTGGCAAGCTGCTGGTTTCTGATTATCTGGTCGCTGGAACTGTTAACCGTCTGGATTATTATGTAAAGAGAGATCATTTGCAGTTGACAGGAGAAGACATTGTAAGAGCGGTTGCCAAAATCACCGTTGAATATAGAATTATCAAAGTCAAGACCGGCAGGATAGTGTTTTCCGGTATCGAGGAAAATAAGCTGACCAGCGATGATATCCGTAAAAAAATATCGCCTAAGGAGCGCCGTGACTGGACATTTAAAGATTTTAAAAACTGCTTGTTTGAAAATACCATAAATGATATTGGACGAGCAATTCTAGGCAGCATTTTCCCGCTGAAAATAGCTGCACTGGCTAACCGCGGTGACATGGTTATAGTAAACCGGGGCCTGGGAAGCGGTATTGAAAAAGGGCAGGTGTATGAGGTTTTCAGACTTGGTGCAAACCTGATTGATCCAGATACCAAGGAGTTTCTCGGGAAACAGGAGAAATCTGTTGGCGAAATTCAGATCACTTCAGTAACACCAAAATTCAGCAAGGCAAAGCTTTTAAAAGCTTCAGGTGAGTTTAAGATCGGCTATGTCTGCCGCTTAAGCGACAAAAGCGTCAAAACGGCTGAGACTCCTGATTACCCTGAGAGCACAGCTGGTGGCTGGTAAGAAACTGTAATTAATATATTCAAAGCGGATTTGCGCATGAATTTGCCGCAGATCCGCTTTTTTGTATTGCTTTTTGTTGTCGCATGATTAAATTAAAGTTGTGTGAAGAAGGAAATAACGGCTTTAATGCAGGAGGGTATTTATGAAAATGCTGCATGTCTACGCTGCAGAGTGGTGTCCGCACAGCAGGGATACTTTGAAATGGCTTGACGACCATAAGGTCAAATATTACTACCATGACATCGAAGTCCAGCCCAAGGATATTTTGCGGATGGTTATTGATGCCAACGGCGGTGATAACTGGGCCGTTCCAACCTTGCTTTATGATGATCAATGGCGACCTGCCAAGCCGTTTAATGCCAAGGAACTTGAAGAAGATCTCAGGGAAATGGGTGTAATTAAATAACCTGAATATAAACAAGTTTATTTAATGCCGGAGTATGAAATATGAAAAAGATTCTGCCGTTTTTATTAATTGCAGCAGCTTTGCTTTCATCTGAAATCGCAGCTGCTAAAGATATTAATCTGCCTGCTCCAGACAAAAAGGGCGGTAAGCCTTTGATGGAATGTTTATCAAAACGCATGACACGCAGAAATTTTTCGTCCAGAAAACTGCCTCAACAGCTGCTTTCAGACCTCTTGTGGGCGGCCTGGGGAATTAACCGGCCAAATGGCAAGCGAACTGCTCCAAGTGCCTTGAATAAACAGGATATTTCGCTTTTTGTAGTTATGCACAAAGGTCTTTATCTTTATGACCCGGTGGACCATAAGCTGATCCAAAAAAAATCCGGAGATCTCAGACAATTTTGCGGCATCCAGGAATTTCATAAAATCGCTCCAGTAGTGCTGGTGTATGTTTCAGATTTAAATAAATTTGGCAAGGGCGGGGCGGAGCATGCTAAATTCTATGCGGCTGTAGATACTGGTTATATCAGTCAGAATGTTTATCTTTTTGCCGCTTCAAACGATTTGGCGACAGTTGTCTGTGGCTGGCTGGATAGAAATCAGCTTGCTGAAAAAATGGGTCTTCCAGAGCACATGAAAGTATTGCTTTCCCAGCCGGTCGGCTATCCGGGGGCGCTATAAATAAAAACCGCCGGTTATTTTAATTCCGGCGGTTTTTGAATTGACATATCAGCTTCTTATATGTCGAATATTTCTAATAAGAAAAGCTTCAGGATGTTCAGCAGTTTTCGGGTACCTTGAGGATACCGCCGGTATCAGCGCTGGTGGCGACCATAGCGTATCTTGCCAGCCAGCCGGTTTTGACTTTAGGCTCCATCGGCTTCCAGGTTTTACGGCGTTCCGCAAGAATTTTTTCAGAAACTTCAAGTTCCAGCTTGCGGTTTGGAATATCAATACTGATTATGTCTCCTTCTTCAACCAGTCCGATAATACCGCCGGCAGCGGCTTCCGGGCTGATGTGACCGATACAGGCGCCACGGGTACCACCGCTGAAGCGCCCATCTGTGATAAGAGCTACTTTTTCACCTAGTCCGCGCCCCATGATGTAACTGGTTGGCGCAAGCATTTCCTGCATGCCGGGGCCGCCTTTGGGACCTTCGTAGCGAATTACCACAACGTCGCCGGCTTTTACTTTGCCCTCAAGAATACCTTCACAGGCTTCTTCCTGACTGTTAAAGATGACTGCAGGACCGCGATGTACCAGCATGGGCTTGGCAACGCCGGCAGTTTTCACCACTGAGCCGCTTTCGGCCAGGTTTCCGAAAAGGATAGCCAGACCGCCTTCCTGGCTGTAAGCGTTTTCAAGGGTGCGGATTACCTCGCCGTCAGGAGCTGCAGCCGCTTCGAGCTGTTCTCCGAGGCTTTTTCCAGAAACCGTTGGAGCGGAAGCGTCAATAGTTCCAGGTTTCTTGCTTATTTCCTTGATAATGGCCATGATGCCGCCGGCTCTGGCAACGTCTTCAATGTGATAATCACTTGAGGGTGAAACTTTACAGATATTAGGCGTTTTGCGGCTGATCGCATCAAGCTTTTTCAGGTCCAGCTTAGTGCCGGCTTCATTGGCAACCGCCAGGGTGTGCAGAACAGTGTTGGTGCTGCCGCCCATAGCCATATCCAGTGCTAATGCGTTGTTAAATGCGGTTTCTGTTGCCAGCTGTCTGGCGGTTGGGGCTCCTTCAAGAGCAATTTCTACAACTCTTCTGGCAGCCTGTTTCCAGAGTTTTTTGCGTTCTTCGGCAACAGCCAGAATTGTGCCGTTGCCGGGCAGGGCAATGCCGAGGGCTTCACAAAGACAGTTCATGCTGTTGGCAGTAAACATTCCGGAGCAGGATCCCGGACCCGGGCATGAAGAACATTCAAGGTCAAGCAGCTGCTCATCATTGATGCTGCCTACTTTGTGTCCGGCAACTCCCTCAAAGACCGTTACCAGGTCAGAAACTTTGCCTTCTTTGGACTTGCCGGCTGCCATAGGGCCGCCTGAAGCAAAGATGGTTGGTATGTCCAGGCGCATAGCCCCCATGAGCATGCCCGGCACGATTTTATCACAGTTTGGGATGCAAATCATGGCATCAAACGGATGAGCCTTGCCCATTGACTCAACACAGTCGGCAATCAGTTCACGACTTGGCAGGGAATATTTCATGCCGTTGTGTCCCATGGCGATGCCGTCGCAGATGGCAATTGTATTGAATTCATAAGGGACCCCGCCGGCTTTGCGGATTTCCTCGCAGATCAACTCTCCGACTTCCTTAAGGTGAACGTGTCCCGGGACAATATTGGTATATGAATTACAGACTCCTATAAAAGGTTTGCTGAAATCTTCAGGTTTGATTCCGGTCGCCATCATCAGGGACCGGTGCGGTGCGCGTTCATTGCCTTTTTTCATTATGTCACTGCGCATAGCTGTACCCCTTTATGTTGTGTATAAGTTATGATATTGCAAATGATTTCAAAATACTAAATCTATCAGTAATTGCATTAAAAACAACTCGCTGGAGTTGAATTTATAGATGTTATTGTCGCTTATGCAGTAAATTTAGGGTGAGAATGTAAATCTGTGTGCTTAATTATAGCTTTAACTTTGTTGATTTTGAAATATAAGCGACTATATTACACGCTTTAATATTGATTACTTTTTCAGAGCCTGAAACAGCACATTCTGGATAATTCGGAGTAACAGTCCGGTGTATTTGCCAGATATCCCGGTTCTGAAAAACAACGGATGCGGAAAGGACTGGAAATTACACTGTTATGTTTGATTCACTTAGCGATAAATTACAGGAAACGTTTCGCAAGCTGCGCGGGCAGGCTCGTTTATCGGAAGCCAATATCAGCGAGGCGATGCGTGAGATAAGACTGGCTCTGCTTGAAGCGGATGTAAATCTTGAAGTAGCAAAAGACTTTATTGATACGGTCAAAGCGGATTGTGTCGGGCAGGAGGTCATTAAAAGCATTACTCCCGGACAGCAAGTCGTAAAAATAGTCAATGACCGGCTGGTTAAACTGATGGGAGAAGGAGAGGTTCCGCTCAATCTGTCATCAACACCGGCAGTTATTATGATGGTGGGGCTGCATGGTTCCGGTAAAACCACTTCTGCTGCCAAACTGGCGCTGAACCTGAAAAAACAGAAAAAGAAAGTAATGCTGGTAGCGGGTGACGTATATCGGCCTGCTGCGATCGATCAGCTGGAGGTTTTGGGCCGCGAAATTGACATACCGGTATATTCAGAGCGCGGTAATCCAAATGTGGCTCAAATTGCTGCCAACGCGGTGGAAGAAGCCAAGTTTGAGCATATTGAGGTGGTCATTGTGGATACCGCCGGCCGCTTGCAGATAGATCAGGATATGGTACAGGAGCTGGTCAGGGTAAGTCAGGCGTCACGGGCAGAGGAGATTTTGCTGGTGGCGGATGCTGCCTTAGGTCAGGAGGCGGTTTCTGTTGCGGATCACTTCCATAAGGCTCTGGGCTTGACGGGACTGGTTCTGACCAAGCTTGATGGTGACGCCCGCGGCGGGGCTGCGCTGTCAATTCGCAAGGTGACGGGGTGTCCGGTTAAATTTATTGGTACCGGTGAAAAAGTTCACGATCTTGAAGTTTTTTATCCAGACCGGATGGCGTCAAGAATTCTCGGTATGGGCGATGTTGTATCACTGGTTGAGAAAGCTGCTGAGGAGATTGATGCGCAGGAAGCTGAGAAACTCAAGAAAAAACTCAAGAAAAATCAATTTGATTTTAATGATTTTCGGGCACAAATCAAGCAGATAACCAAGCTCGGCGGAGCTGAAAGCATTTTGAAAATGCTGCCTGGCGGCCGGGATATGAGTAAAGCCGTCGGCAATATGGATCCCAAACATTTTAATCGTATTGAGGCCATTATTTTGTCCATGACTCCGCATGAACGGGAGAACCCGGATTCAATAGATTTTTCACGGCGCAAACGCATCGCGAAAGGGAGCGGTAATACCCTGGAACAGGTTTCCGGGCTGGTAAAACAGTTCAACCAGATGCGCAAGATGATGAAAAAAACCGGCCTGCTCAGCCGTATGTTCGGCGGTGGCGGCGGCGGAATGGGCGGCATGGGTGATATGGCGACAGTGCCCGGCGGCGGCATGTCTGGTCTCGGCCTTGCTCCTGCTGGTTTATCAAAGCAGGAAAAAGATAAAAAGAAGCGCCTGGCCAAGCAGAAAAAGAAACAGAAAAAGAAGAACAGGCGAAGGTAAACGATTGCACGTATTTTGCAGCACAATGATTTATGCAATTATAAATCTCGAAATTTAAACTAATATTTTAGTATTTCATGGGTTGAAATTTATTAATATAAGAGGGATTAACTGATGTTGACATTGATTATATCGCTGGTTGCAGCGATTGCCGCAGGTTTTGCAAGTTCATTTGATTTGACGCCTGTCTGGTGTGTTTTTAATGGTGTGGTAGTATTTGCAGTATGCTGGATTTTAATTGGTTTGCTGGTAAAACGCAAAGTAAACAAGGTGAACGTGTCTATCCAGGAAATTATGGCTCAGGCCCAGGCAAAAATCAATCGGAAAATGCACGCCTTTCAAAGCCGTCCCGGCGGTAATGTCAAGTCAGTCCAGAAAGCTTTGGAAAAAGAGCAGGCTGCCGCGATAATGGAAGCAATTGAAGCTACCGGCGCTATGGAGAAATTTTTCAAATGGAATATTTTGCTGAAAAAGCAGATTAACACCATGCGTATGATGCTTTATTATCAGATTCGTGACTTTGCCAAAGTTGATGAACTTCTGCCCGGATGTCTGCTGTTTGACCCGCGCGCGATTGCGTTTAAGCTGGCCCGGATGTACAGGAAAAATGACCCTAAGCTTGAAAAGTTTTTTCGCAAGAAGGTCAAACACTGCAAAGGTGATAACTGCGCTTTGCTTTATGGCCTCTACTCCTGGATTCTGGTAAAGCGCGGAGAGACGGACAAGGCATTTGAACTTTTGAATGAGGCTCGCAAAAAGACCGATAACCAGACGATTATCGATAACCGTGAGAAGCTGGCAAACGGCAAGGTTAAACATTTTTCCAATTCAGGGCTTGGGGAAACCTGGTATTCACTTTACCTCGAGGAGCCAAAGATCAAGCAGCAGAAAATGCACCGGCGGTTTTAATTTTTAGAGTGGCTTTTGAGCGGCAAAGTGTTAAGCTTCCAAGGTTTAACAGAAAATTAACAAAATCGGTTTGTATTTACATTTTACCGTTTTACTTTACCCATATAGGGAGATAAGCGTTTTACACAAACTAATGGCTTGAAAAAAATGGGTTTTAAGCTCAAAATCAGTTTAGTGGAGAGCAAAAGTAAGGAAATCTGCTTACCTTATCGGGGAGAAAAGCAATGCGGATTTTATTTGCGGTAATTTTTTTGCTGGCGTCTATTTTGCTGATCGGGTTGGGGCAGAACAGGCGTCTTGCAAGGATCGAATTCAGCGACAAACAACCTTCCGGCTGGTCCATAAATACAATAAAAAGTTCATATTCCACTTTGTATCATCTTTCTGATCCTGATGGAATTTATCGAGGTATGGTCAGGATTAAGGACAACCGGCTGCTTACGCCGCATTTTCCATTCAGAGATTTCGTCAGGAAATCATCAAGTGTATTTCTGAAAAATGCTCAAAATCCGAAACTGAATATGATGAGAATCGGAGAAATTGACATTGGATGGACTTCTGTGGCTGACCCCAGTGACAGTATAAGAATTGCAAACGTCAGGCAGCCAGAAGATTACATGGGAAAAATGTATTTTATTCGCAATTCTGAATTTACTCTGACTGCCAATTTGTATTTCAAACGGCATGTCAGAAAAAATGAACGTAAATTTCGTAAATTTCTGTGCCGTTTGATGAAATTTGAGTCGCCGCAGTTTATCAACCACTAATCAGTTTTTTGTCTGCTTTTTATTCTTGCATCCAGTTCGCAATACAAGCCCTTGCCGCTGAATACGGGTATGTAGCAAAGATTACAGGATACGCAACTTGCTCGTGAATAGTCACCATTATGCCAGCGATGAATTAAATCCGGTTCCCTGATCAAAGGGCGGCATATTGAAACAAAATCGGCCATTCCATCTTCAATTATTTTAATAGCAGTGTCGTAAGAACGAATTCCGCCTACAAGTATCAGCGGAACGCCAATTTCTTTTTTGAAAATCACCGCCTCTTCACGGTTATAAACTTCCTGTTCCGGCTTCAGGTCACCTCTGGGGGCTGCCTTGCGTTTGCTGCCTTCTGCATTTATACCGCCGCTGAGCTCTACTGCGTCTATTCCGGCTTTTTCAAGCAGCCTGCAGACAGTCAGGCAGTCAGCAAAACTGAAGCCGCCTTCAATGAAGTCACTTGAGTTTATCTTGACAATAACGGGGTAATCCTCACCAACTTCAGTTCTTACTGCACCATAGGCTTCCAGCAACATTCTGGAACGGTTTTCAACGCTGCCTCCATACTTATCCGTGCGTTTGTTATAGTACGGCGACAGGAACTCAGAAAGCAGATAGCCATGTGCCCCATGCAGCTGAACTCCGTCAAAGCCGGCAGCTTTAGCCCTGGCTGCTCCCTTGCCAAAAGCATTAATGGTGTATTTGATCTGGGCCTCAGTCATTTCTCTGCAGTATGGCCTTTTGCCGTCAATGCTGAAAGAGGAAGGGCCGAACCCTGGATCAGGCAGCAGCAGCTGAGCCCCAGAGTGCCCTAACTGCATAAAAATCCTGCCGCCTTCGCGTTGAATTGCCGCAGTCTGTAACTTGAGCCGAGGTATCAATTGGTCATGGTCTACAGCGAGCATGTGGTCCGCTACCCGTCCTTCCGATGCTACTGTGGTGTTGCCGCCGATAATCAGGCCGACATCATTTATGGCAAGTTCACGGAGTTTTTCTATAAGTTCTGGAGTACTGTAGCCGTCGGCGCTGGCCATTCCGGAATGAGTGGCGGATCTTACGATACGGTTCCTGATACTGCAGTTGCCAATTGAAGCTGAACTGAACAATTTATTCATAATAAACCTCTATACGTTGCAGGAGACAGTAGCATACAATATATACTGTTATTTGCACTATCCCAGAGGAAATTGAAAAAAATTGCATTTGCAGAAAAAACCGCCTGTCAGAACAAAAATCGACTCTTGAGTTGAAGAAATAGAATAAACCGGTTGTCATTTAATTACAGTAGCTGACCGCACCTGTACACTTATCGTGAGAAGACCAAGTCACGGAACAATGCATTGCAAACCTGTCAGCATTATGCTGGTTAATAAACTGGTGACGGCATGAATTGATAACAAGCTTTTGGCTTCCATACGTTGAAGAACTTTAATGCCGGCTCAATCAGTATATATTTTGCCAAGAGCTTTTATTTCATCTTTAAAGGGGCACAGACAGATTGCGCCGTGTTCCACCAGATTGTGCAGCTGCAGGAAGTATGATAATGGGAATTCTCCTTTGGACCAGCTTGACCTGTAACCGCAAAAACCATGATCCATCAACAGCCTTTTCATCTCTTCGTAGATGTTTGCCAGAATATTGTCAATTCCATCTCGGAACCGCAGACAGAAGTCATCATGGGTATGGATGCCGGCGTACATATTGTTGCAGATATTCATCTCAATGTCAACAACGCGCTGTGCCCGGGGAGTGTATTCACATGTATACATTGTTTTATCGGCTTCCCAGAAAGTGAAAAATCTGGCCGATGAATCAATTACATTACCTGCAGTATCATAGTTGGCATTTATTTTCAGCAGAACATCAGCCATTTCCGCCAGCGGGTCAGAGTGAGATGCCGGTAATTTAATTATGGCTTTTTCCAGGTCATTTGACCTGAATTCCATCTGCAGTTCCCCAGCTTTCAAGCTTCTTATCTTAAAAAATTGATTATCGTTCATACAAGTATGCTCTGATTAAAAGGTGCTGTTTCATACATTTTATGTAATGTCAGCGCCGCGCCTGAAGCAGGCGCGGCGAGCATATTGATTATACTTTGGTCTTTGAAGTGTATTCTGTATGGAGCAGCTCATGAGAGCGGTGTCCCAGAGGTTTCTTCAAAAACTCATTATATATTTTTACGATATCCGGATTTTTGTGTGATTTTCGCAGTTTCTTACCTTCATCTTCCCGGTAAAGAGCGGAAATTCTGGCTTCACGGACATTGTTATCGGTAAACCGGGGTTGTCCTCCGCCGCCGATACAGCCGCCGGGACAGCACATTACTTCAATGAAGTGGTAATCCGCTTCGCCTTTCAGAATTTTCTCTATGAGCTTTCTGGCATTGCTCAAGCCATGAGCCACCGCGACCTTTACTTCAACACCTTTGAGGAATGACCATTCAGGCACAGTATTTTCGATTTTCACTGAAGCCTCTTTTACTCCTTCAAGTCCGGCGATAGGACTGATGTGCAGGTGTGGGAACGGGAAATCCTGACCGGTCACAATTTCATAAACAGTCCGCAGCGCGGCTTCCATGACTCCGCCGGTATTGCCGAAAATATCCGCAGCCCCAGTGGATAGCCCGAGTGGTGAATCCATTTCCTGATCGGGCAGGGATTCGAAATCAATTCCAGCCATTTTTATCATTCTTCCAAGCTCACGGGTAGTCAGGACAATGTCGACGTCCTGGACCCCGCTGCCAGTCATTTCCGGGCGTGCCGCCTCATATTTTTTGGCTGTGCAGGGCATTATCGAAACCACCACCATGTTTTCCGGTTTTACCCCGATTTTGTCGGCGTAATAAGTTTTGGCAACGGCACCGAACATCTGCTGCGGTGACTTGCAGCTTGAAATATTTGGCAGTATTTCCGGGAAAAAAGATTCCGCGTAGTTGATCCAGCCCGGTGAGCAGCTGGTAAACATGGGCAGAGCCACGGACTTATCACCGTCCACCAGAGCTTTTTTCAGTCTTGTCAGCAGCTCCGTACCTTCTTCCATAATAGTCAGGTCCGCCGCGAAGTTGGTGTCAAACACCGCATTAAACCCTAACTGCCGCAGCGCCGTAACCATTTTTCCCGTAACCAGTGTGCCGGGGGGCAGTTCAAAGCTTTCGCCCAGAGCGGCACGAATCGCTGGTGCAGTCTGTACTACTACATGCTTATCCGGATCATCAAGCGCTTTCCAGACCTCATCAATCTGGTCATGCTCGGAAATGGCTCCGACTGGACATACCGCGGAGCACTGGCCGCACTGCACACAGGTGACATTATCCAGGTTGCTGGTAAAGGCTGGACCGATGTTGGATTTAAAGCCACGTCCCTGCGGGAAAATAGAGCCGACACCCTGAATTTCATTGCATACGGTTACACAGCGGCGGCATGATATGCACTTGCCGGAATCACGGATCAGGGCAGGGGTACTTTCGTCAATTACTTTTTCGGCTTTTGCCCCCTCAAAGCGTACAGTCCTTATTCCCAGGTCCCGGGCCAGCTGCTGCAGTTCGCAATCCCCGCCCCGTTCGCAGGTCTGGCAGTCGCCGTCATGCTCAGACAGCAGCAGTTCTACCACACCTTTTCTGGCGCTGCGGGCGGTTTTGCTGTTGGTTTTTACTTTCATCCCGTCAGTAACCGGAGTCGAGCATGAGGCGACCGGATCACGGGCGCCGTCTACTTCGACCAGGCAAACCCGGCAGGCACCTATCGGGGCGCAGCCGTCAATGTGACAAAGTGTCGGGATTTTTATATTCAATTGCTTTGCCGCTTCAAGAATTGTAGTTCCATGGGCGACTTCTATTTCTGTATTATTAATAGTGATTTTTGGCATCTTACATATCTCCGCAATAGATTCTATTATTTACCGGACTGTTTGCCGTAATCACAGCGCAGACAACGTTTTGCCTGACGTACAGCTACAGCTTCGCTCCAGGATTTTTCCACTTCGTCGAAGTTATTGCGACGACGTTCCACCGACATAAGCGGCTGCTTTTCTCGAGGATAAGGTACCGGGTCGGCATCTGGATCAAAATAGGTGTCGAGATCGGCTTCGTTCCTCCAGAAGGCATGATTTTCTCCTGTGAGAAACTCGTCTATTCCGACAGCCCCTTTTTCTCCAGCGGCAACAGCTTCAATTACCGACCACGGGCCGGTGACCACATCACCTCCAGCGAAAATCCAGTCTACTGAAGTTTTTCCGCTTAACGGATTAGCTTTGATGTAGCCTCTGGAATTCAAGTCCAGTTCAAAGTCTCCAAGGAAATTCGGAGCGTCCGATGCCTGACTGATTGCGGCGATTACCTGATCACACTTTAACTCAAACAGTTCATCCGAGGCATTGGCCCGCCGCCGGCCTGAACGGTCGAATTCTCCAAGTTTGTTTTTGTGACATTTTATCGAACATGCCTTACCGTCTTTCTGAACAATTTCGACCGGAGAGGTGAGCATCATCAGTTTGACGCCTTCATGTTCCGCTTCTTCAATTTCTTCTTCATAAGCGGGCATCTGTTCGCGGGTACGACGGTAGATTAAAGTCACGTCTTCAGCTCCCAGCCGCAACGCGGTCCGGGCAGCATCTACCGCGGCGTTGCCGCCGCCGATGATCACAACTTTACGCCCGACAGGCACTGAGCCGCGGACATTATACTGCCGCAGAAAATCCAGAGCCTGGGTGACGCCTTCAGCTTCTTCACCATCCAGCCCGAGCTTTATACTGACCGGGGCACCGGTGGCGACATATACCGCCTCATAACCTTCCTTCTTGAGTTGTTCAAATGTGAAGTCTTTGCCCAGCTTTTTATCGGTCTCTATGTCTACCCCGAGGTTTTCTATCATACGGACTTCGCGGGCGAGAATTTCACGCGGCAGGCGATAAGCCGGAATAGCCTGTACCAGCATGCCGCCGGGACGAAGCTGGGATTCAAATACCTTAGGTTTATAGCCCAGGCGGGCCAGGAAGTAAGCACAGCTGAGTCCGCTTGGTCCGCCGCCGATGACAGCGATTTTGCGCTTGGCGTTGGCAGCATTTTCATGCACATCCGGCACCTGTATCGTAACTTCCTGATCTACCATAAAGCGTTTGATGCCTCTAATTGCCAGCGGTTCATCCAGTGTGGCACGCCGGCAGCGGCTTTCACAGGTGTGGTAGCAGACCCGGGCGCAGGCTGCAGCAAAAGGATTGCGCTCACGGTGCAGCTTGAGTGCTTCTGCGTAGCGTTTTTCAGCCACCAGCGAAACGAATCCTGGTACGTCAACTCCGGCAGGACAGGCACTCTGACAGGGGGCTCTGACCAGACTGGCACAAACCCCGACCCGGCACTTGCTTTCCCGGATATGGTCTTCGTACTCATCTTTGAAATAGCGTAGAGTTGCCATCACCGGATTAGGGGCAGTTTTGCAGAGTCCGCACAATGCTGTTTTGCTGATCAGCGAACAAAGTTCGACCAGCCGGTCGATGTCGCCTTCTTCGCCTTCCCCGCCGCAGATGCGTTCGAGTATTTCCAGCAGTCGTTTGGTGCCGACCCGGCCGGAAGAGCATTTACCGCAAGCTTCTTCCTGAGTAAATTCGAGAAAGAAACGGGCAACGTCGACCATACAGGTATTATCATCCATGACCACAAGTCCGCCGGATCCCATAATAGCGCCAAGTTGCTGCAAACTTTCATAATCGATCGGAACATTGAGATGTTCTTTGGGAATACAGCCTCCGGATGGACCGCCGATTTGAGCAGCTTTGAATTCCTTGCCGTCCGGCACTCCGTCACCAATATCATAGATGATTTCGCCCAGCGAAGTGCCGATCGGTACTTCTATCAAGCCGATATTATTGAGGTTTCCAGTCAAGGCAAAAATTTTGGTACCGGGTGATTTTTCAGTGCCAAGTTTCTTAAATTCTTTGGCACTGTCCCGGATAATAAGAGCAATATTGCCGAGGGTCTCGACATTGTTAAGTACTGTCGGCTTACCCCACAGACCGCTTTGCGCCGGGAATGGCGGTCGCGGCCGTGGCTCACCGCGTTTGCCTTCAATAGAATGAAGCAAAGCGGTTTCTTCGCCGCAGACAAATGCCCCTGAACCTTGAGCAATATTTATGTCAAAACTGAAATCAGTACCCATTATACCGCTGCCCAGCAAGCCGCGATCCCGGGCCTGACTGATAGCGACTTCAAGTCGATGCAGGGCCAGCGGATATTCCGCTCTACAGTAAATATAGCCTTCAGAAGCTCCAATGGCGCGGGCGCCGATCATCATGCCTTCAAGAACCGCATGAGGGTCTGACTCAAGCAGACTGCGGTCCATAAATGCACCCGGGTCTCCTTCGTCAGCGTTGCAGACGATGTATTTCCGGTCACCTGGACTGTCGGCACAGAACTGCCATTTGAGCCCGGTCGGGAAACCGGCTCCGCCGCGTCCACGCAGGCCGGAAGCTTTTATTTCATCCACAATCTGCTGCGGGGTCATATCATAAAGCGCCTTGGCCAAAGCCTGATACCCATCGCGACCGATATATTCATCGATGCACTCAGCGGCAATGCGTCCTTTGTTGCGCAGTACTTTCAGTTTCTGTTTGGCAAAAAACGGGATTTCGTTAAGTTTCTTTACCGGTTTATCCTGGTCTACGGACTTAAACAGCAGCCTTTCGACCGGATTGTCGTTTTGGAAATGGCTTTCAACTATCGCTTTGGCATCTTCCGGGGTTACTTTCTGATAAAATATTCCGCCGGGATATACAACTATGATCGGCCCCGCGGCACAAAAGCCGTTGCAGCCGGTTTTTACAATATCAATTTTTTCGCGGTCAAACTGGTCATCGGAATTGTCTGAACAATGCTTTTCCCTGACTGTCACTTGCTTTTCGAGGCCGTGGTTCTTAATTTCTTCAAGCAGAGCTTCTTTTACTTCTTCTGCTCCGGATGAGATACAGCTGGTGCCCATGCACAGCATGACGTCATAGATTTTTTCAGGAGCGTCAAGACTTGGCTGCCGGTTGCGCAGCCCCATACGGGCGGCGGCTTCAGCTTTTACGGAATTAAGGTCTTTAAGGTTGTTGATCTTACTGGTCATCGGTAGCTTCTCCTTTGTATTGGGCAAGAATTTCTCCGACTTTAGAAGCTTTTACCCGGCGATGTACATCTTCATTGACAAGAATTACTGGAGCCAGGCCGCAGGAGCCGAAGCAACGCCCCACTTCCAGCGAGAACAAGCGGTCTTCAGTGGTTTCACCCACGTCAATCCCGAGTTCTTTTTTCAAGGCATCAAGAATTTCCTTGCCGCCACGAACGTAACATGCGGTGCCCAGACAGACCCTGACCTGATACTTGCCGCGGGGGTGAGTTGAAAAAAACGAATAAAAGCTGACGACTCCTGCAACTTCACTGTAGGGTTTGTCAAGGGCCTTTGCAATTATTTTCAGGGGTTCCTCAGGAAGATAACCATAGATACTTTGGGTATGTTGTAAAACCGGTATGAGTCCGCCGGGTTTGTGCTTATACTCATCAAGGATTTCATTCAGGCGTTCGGTTTTTTCCTGATCGGACATTTCTTCACAACAGCAGGCGACTTGGGACATAACCAGATCCTCCGTAGTTTTTCAGCACCCGCTCACAGAGACCGAATGCCGGTCTGTTTTTCCTGTGTTTGAATAGAGCAGCGGCTTACAGCCGTTCTCTTTCTCCGAAAATAAATAACGCAATGCCCGGACTCCATAACGGACAGCCCGGCTACATATAGTAATTGCTAATGTTCGCAATTGCAAACTATTATCCAGAAATATTATTATAAATTTATTTATAATTTTTTATTATACAAAGATTTATGAGTTGGATATAAAAATACTTATGTTTGAGTAAGCTATTTTTTAATAGAATTACAGCAATTGATAATATATTGTTATTTCCCGGGACATTCTGTTGTAACAAGGTTAATGGCAAATTATATTTTTAATAATCTGAGGTTAGATAAATTTGAGGACTGAAAATGACACTTGCCATTTTTGCTGTAATAGGTGGTCTGGCTCTGCTTTTCTGGAGCGCAGACCGGTTCATTGACGGAGCAGCAGCGGCGGCTAAACATGCCGGAATGTCACCTTTGCTGATTGGTATGGTTGTTGTCGGATTCGGAACCTCCATGCCGGAGCTGCTGGTGTCGGCATTGTCATCCTGGCAGGGTGATGCCGGACTGGCACTGGGAAATGCTTACGGTTCCAATATTACCAACATAGCTTTGATCCTTGGTGTCGCAGCGCTCATAAACCCTATTACTGTCAGTTCCAAAGTGTTGAAACGCGAGCTGCCGATTCTTTCCATCATAACATTGTTTACCATGGCAATGCTTTACGGCGGAGAGATTACCCGGCTGGACGGCATAATGCTGCTGCTGGCTTTTGGTGCTCTTATGGTCTGGACTATTCGTCAGGGGCTTAAGAATCGTCATGATAAACTTACCTCTGAGATCAAAAGCGAAACATCCGGAAAACTGATTTCAGTACGTTTTTCAATAATCCTGCTGGTGGTGGGACTGGCCGGTTTGCTGATCAGTTCAAGAATGCTGGTGTGGGGAGCGGTAAAGATTGCGCACAGCCTCGGGGTGAGTGATCTAATTATCGGTTTAACTGTCGTTGCGCTTGGGACATCGCTGCCTGAGCTTGCCTCTTCAATTGCCGCGGCCAGAAAGAATCAGCATGATATTGCTCTGGGCAATATCGTGGGTTCAAATCTTTTCAATACACTGGCTGTTGTCGGGACTGCGGCAGTGATACGTCCGCTGGGGGTTGCCAGAGAAGTTATCTGGCGTGACTGGCCGGTAATGTTCCTGCTGACAACTTCGCTTTTTCTAATCGGTTATGGTTTCAAAGGCCGAAAGGGGCGCATTAACCGCTATGAAGCTACTTTTTTGCTGGCAGCCTATGCCGCCTATACTGGCTGGTTGATTCATACTGCTTTGAAGGTGCATTTTTAATTGATGCCCTGAACATAGAAATCCGGGAGCTGCCTGAGCTCCCGGAAAGCATAATCATTAAATTGAGTTTAAGGCCTGATCAAAATCGGCAATAATATCATCGATATTTTCAATTCCAACTGAAACGCGTATCAGGTCCGGGGGCACCCCTGCCGCTTCCTGTTCAGCCGCATTCAGCTGACGGTGGGTCATACTTGCTGGATGGAGAACGCAGGTGCGGACATCGGCGACATGGACCACGATTGCCGCAAGCTCCAGTTTATTCATTACGGTTTCGCCTTCTTCTGCTCCGCCTTTTACGCCAAAGCACAAAACTCCACTGCAGCCTTCAGGAAGGTATTTTTCAGCACGCTCATGTTCAGCGTCATGCGGCAGCCCGGGATATCTGACCCAGGATACTTTTTCGTGCTGATTCAGAAATTCAGCCAGTCGCAATGCGTTCTGCGAATGTCTTTCCATCCGGAGATGCAGGGTTTCTAGCCCTTTATTGGAGAGAAACGCGTTCATGGGGGACATGTAGGACCCGAGGTCGCGTATCCACTGGACCCGCAGCTTGGTAGCGAACGGCGCTTCCTTAAAATCTCTGGTATAGACCAGACCGTGATAGGTTACGTCAGGTTCAGTAAATTCAGGGAACTTGCCGTTTGTCCAGTCAAAATTACCCCCATCAATAACTACTCCGCCGACACTGGTGGCGTGTCCGTCAATATACTTGGTTGATGAATGCGTGACAATATTAGCTCCATGCTCAAACGGGCGGCACAGGAAAGGCGAGGGGAAAGTATTGTCAATAATCAGAGGCAGTTCCAGTTCACTGGCTATTTTGCTGAATTTCTCGAAATCCAGTACGGTTAAGGCGGGATTTGCCAGAGTCTCGGCAAAAATCGCCCGGGTGTTGGGTCTGACATTTGCCTTGATTTCGGCTGCGGAAGCCGAAGGCTCTACAAAAGTGACGTCAACGCCCATTTTTCGCAGGGTAAACCTGAATAGATTAACGGTGCCGCCGTAGAGACCGGCTGCAGCCAGAACATGGCCGCCGGCTGGACAGCAGTTCATAATGGCTATGGTGTTAGCTGTCTGGCCAGATGAGGCCGCAACAGCCGCAACTCCACCTTCCAGCGCGGCCATCTTGTTTTCAAATGCCTCTACAGTCGGATTGCTGATTCTGGAATACATGTGTCCAGGGGCTTTTAAATCAAAGAGGTCTGCTACACTCTGGGCATCATCATATTTGTATGTGGTGCTCTGGCAGATTGGAACAACACGCGGCGCGCCATTTGCCGGCTGGTAGCCAGCTTGTACCGCATTGGTTTCTATTTTCCAGGGTTTACTCACTATATTTGCCTCATGTTTCTATTATATTATAAATTGTGTATTCTAAACTGTAATTACAGTTTTGGATTCAGCTTTTTATTCCGGGATGAAATATTGTAATTATTAATTTTGAAATAAAAGACATTAAAACTGCTTTATGTCCTGAGGTTGCTCTGTCTTAAACACTTAAATTACAGCTGTGCTGTGGCAAATCAAGCTGAAAATATGTAATTATTGGGATTATAACATATTAGTGTCAGCAGGGGTGTGCTGTTTTAAATACTTAAGTTCAAAAAAAGCTGATTTATACTTGTACCTTTGCTTGAATTGTCATCAATCTTATAATAATGTAACGTGGGTTGATTGTTTAGTCGGATGAGCAACAACATAGAATAATACTCGAAATAATAAGGAAATAATGAAAGTTGCCTATGATGTCAGACAGCCGGGAAATTTCAACTGAAATAGAGATAATAAATTCTCTTGGGCTACACGCTCGTCCCGCGTCTATGTTTGTAAAACTGGCGTCTTCATTCGAGTCTGACATAATTGTCGAAAAGGACGGTGAAGCGGTTAACGGCAAAAGCCTGATGGGCCTTTTGATGCTCTCGGCTGGAGTCGGAACCAGAATAAAGGTCTCCGCCAGAGGGGATGATTGCGAGCCTGCGCTTCAGGCAATAATCGATCTGGTAGAGAAAAAATTTGAAGAGGAATAACTTTCGGTGGCCGATACCTCAACAAAGGAAAAGGTTTATCACGGAATCGCAGCTTCTCCAGGTATTGCAATCGGGCGTGTGCTGCTCATAAAAGAGCATAATACATCTTTCACTGAGTCTTCAGATGAACCGATTAAACCGGAGCAGGTGGATGCCGAGGTGCAGCGGTTTAATATCGCCCTCGACAAAACCCGCGAGGAACTGCTCGATCTGCAGCGCCGTATTCAGAAAGATCTTGATACCCGCGATGCCAGTATTTTCGATGCTCATTTGCTTATCGTTGACGACCAGATGCTGCTTAATGAAGTGGAAGATATGGTCAAGAGTCAGCATAAATCAGCTGATTATGCATTTTACAAAGTCATTGGACGCTACATTGCCGCCATTTCAGTCATGCCTGACAAATATATTAAAGAGCGGGCTGCGGATATTAAGGATGTAGCTTCACGGGTGCTGGCGAACCTGCGAAACACCAATCGTCCCGCTCTGGATCACCTGAGGGAACAGCAGGTAGTGATTGCCAGGGACCTGACACCTTCCGATACAGCTTTACTTGACCGCGATAAAGTTCAGGCTTTTGCGATTGAATCAGGCAGCAACACCTCACATACCGCGATACTGGCGCGTTCCATGCAGATTCCGGCAGTAGTTGGAATTCCGGCTGACGTTTTCAAAGAGGTCAAAAATAATGATGAAGTTATTGTAGACGGTTTTATTGGAACCGTGATTGCTAATCCGACCGAAAAGACCCGTGAGATTTATCAGCTGAAAGCGGAAGAGGAAGGACGTTTTTACATTGATCTGATTCGTGAAAGCCGTTTGCGCCCCGAGACTGTTGACGGATTTACTGTGCAGCTGGCTTCGAATATTGAAAGTATTTCTGATGTGCAGGCCGCTAAAAAATTCGGTACAAGCGGGGTGGGACTTTTCAGGACGGAGTATATGTATATGAACAGCCAGCATCTGCCTTCGGAAGAGGAGCAGTTTGCTTCCTATAAAAAACTGGCTCTGGAAATGAACGGTGAGCCGGTGGTGGTTAGAACTTTAGATGTCGGCGGAGATAAGCTGGACCAGAAAGTCGGTGCCTATGCCGAGCAGAATCCTTTTCTGGGCCTCAGGGCCATACGGCTGTGTCTGCATGAACGCCGGGATATTTTCCGGACTCAGCTCAGGGCGCTGCTGCGTGCAGGCAAATTCGGGAACCTGAAGATAATGTTTCCTATGATTTCCTGCGTCGAAGAGGTCATGGAGGCTCATGAATTCCTGCAGGAAGTCAAAGAGGAACTTTTGAGTGAAAAAGCTGAATTTGCTGCTGATATTGACACTGGCATTATGATTGAAACTCCGGCCGCGGCGTTAATGGCTGACCAGCTTGCTCAACTGGTGGATTTTTTCAGTATTGGTACGAATGACCTGATCCAGTACACTATGGCCATTGACCGCAGTAATGAGCGGGTGGCGTATCTTTATCATCCGTCACATCCGGTGATTTTAAAACAGATAAAGCATGTGGTAAATGCCGCCAAGCGAAACCGCATCTGGGTCAGCCTGTGCGGTCAGATGGCGAGTAATCCGAAATATACCCCCCTGCTGGTCGGGCTTGGACTGCATGAACTGAGTATGAGTCCGATATCTCTGGGAGCAGTTCGGCGCATCATCCGTAAACTCCGGATGCACGATGCCGAGCTGGCGGTAAATGAAGCCATTAAGTGTTCAACTGCCGAAGAAGCTCTGGAAATCTCCCTGAATCTGCTGCGCAAGATATCACCTGAAGTCACAAACCTCGCTTTAAGAGGCCTGTGACTTCTATCCATTTTTTCCCGATAAACATGGCGCGGGCAAAAAGTTTTTAATTTTTACCCTGTGTATCAGGATTATGCATTATGCGCTGTCAATGAAATATTTTATCTGAATTCCCGTGAGCTGACAATAAAAACCTGTTGCTGGGATGTAGTGATAAAAATCTGCAGCGCTGTTTGCAAGAGTCAGCTGTGAGCCGGCTGCGGTTTCAGGTTGGAAGCGCAGTTGACATTGGCAGAATGCTGGTATGTCTCTTTGTAATCAGAAATTGCGATTGTCAGCAGCTGAATCATTGCATCATTTTCATCGCTGAAATCGATTTCCTCTTCCAAAAGCTCTTCCAGTTTTTCCTGAGCAGCTTCTAGCTCTTCAAGATTGTGTATGGGGTAAATATTCATTTTTCTCCCTCCTACTAAATGCTTTATAGATATAAATATTAGTGTTTTTGTTGAAAAAGTCAATAGCACACCTTAAAAAATCTATAGAATAGCTGTTCTTTCACCTCAATTCTAATACCCTGGTTTTGAGACACAGAAAGTAAAAAAGTGTGTTTTTTACATAAAAAAAACAGCCGTCGGTGATTTTCCGACAGCTGTTATTAAGTAATTTATCTTATGCCAATACGGTATTCATAGGCTGTTATTTTTTATTAAGTCCCATGCGGATTACCTTGATTTTTTCTATTTTTACATTGCCGGCTTCAGCAACGAGACTCAGGCTTTTTTTATCAGGTGCTATATAATGAGGAAATGCCTTGTAAATTCTGCCTTTATTGGCAAATATCTCAGTTACGCCCTGATCTGCGATTATATCAAGCTGGATCTTGCCATTAACCGGCAGCATCTTTTCATTAGCAAGTTCATTTGTGAGAAATTCATAGTTAACTTTCAGGCCGTTAACAAGGAAGTATATGCATTTGGCGTCAATGTTCTTGAATGTGCATTTAATGCGTACTTTACCTCCCGGAACTTTAGCCAGAAGGTTTTTTCCATCCTTGAGAACAATATTACTTTTCCTGAAAAGAACTTCCTTTTCAAGTTTTTTGACTTCTTTTACCGGATTAAAGAACATTCTGATTCCGTCTTCGGTAGTGCGTAAAGACAGTGCCAGCGGCAGACTCATGGCCTGAGAAAATGTTGCTTTTGGGGGTGGGTAGTACCTTACCCAGGCAATCATAACCCGGCGACCGTTCGGAGCATCGTTCCAGGTTTGCGGGGCATAAATATTACCGCGCATTCCGGCGTATTTGTAAGGCTCCAGGATATAGCGCCGATGCGAAACAGGTCGATCAACGCTGCCTTCAAACTGGTCTGGAATAAAACTTTTTCCATCAAAGCTGCCAATGGCATAAAAACCTGAAGCCCCCATAACAACCCATTTGTTGTTAAGCTTGTTTCCGTTAACCGGCAGCTCAAAAAGTTCAGGGCATTCATACCAGCCAGGCAGTTTTGACTGGAATGTCCAGTCGGTTAAATTTTTAGAAGTATATATTGCAAAGGCGGCATCGTCTTTGGTGCGTTTAACCGGCACATATTGCTCATAAACGATCATTACCCATTCATGGTTGGGAGCATACCAGAATACTTTCGGATCCCGGCTGCCGTACCAGTAATTCGGTGTTTTTGGAATATCCTTGAAGTTTCCACCATGAAACAGGACCGGATTGTTATTGTAGTCTTTGAAAGTTTTTCCTCCATCTTTACTCCATGCGAGACACTCACCACGTCTAATGGAAGTATAGACGGCTATAAAGGCATTTTTCCCGAAACCGGCAGTATTTTTTCTGTCAATTACCGCACTGCCGGAAAAGATTTCATCATGTTTGAACTTGGGCTTGATGGCAATCGGAAGTTCCTGCCAATGCAACAGGTCGGTACTTACAGCATGACCCCAGCATTTTATCTGTTTGTCTTCAGGGATTTCTTTTGAATACTGATAGAAAAGATGCCAGGTTCCGTCCACATAAACAAGTCCGTTAGGATCATTCAGCCAGCCCTCTGAGGCTGTGTAGTGAAACTCGGGGCGGTATGGATCTGTACCACTGTTTTCAGCCAACGCATTCAAGCCTGAAGCTGTCAGCAGTGCTGCCATTAACAAAAATCTCGCAATTTTCATTATTACTCCTGTTTGGTTTCGTAAATCATCTGTTGCTAAAAGGTTATTAGTACAAATGTTTTCTGTTTTATATTCAAAATATTTTAATGTCCTGTGGTTAAACTTTATAAGCCGAAGCCAGTATCGGGTAAGTTGCGAATATAAAATGGGTCACATTTACAGTGTAGTGGCAAACTATACATGATTCGAGTCGTCTGTAGCGCAAATAGGCATAGCCGTATATTAAACCCGCAAGCGCAGCGAGTACAGCAAAATTAATTCCCCCGAACGGAATGTGGATTACACCAAAAACGAGTGCGGTAATCAATACTGCGACAAAATCTATTTTGACATAATCGGCAATAGTGTTCTGGACGTATCCCCTCCAGAAAGTCTCTTCAAAAAAGCAGGTAAAAAGGAGATTGCAAAAAAGAAAGAGGAGAGTCAGGCTTGATATTTTAAAGTCAAACTTGAAGAAATGCATAGCCAGTCCGGTGCCACCCATAACAATAACTCCGAGCAGTCCGAAAAGGAGCCCGGCCCTGACCGCCATAAGAGTTCCACGATCAGCTTTCAATCTTAAATTCTCATTAAAAAACATTATGATTATAGCCACGCACATGCTGTCGTAGTTCAGAAAAAGTGAATAGGGAACAGCATCTTCTGAAATTTGGACTTTGTTCAGCAGTTGCAGGTTATGGAATCCAGGATAGAGATGGAAAATCATCATAAAGCCCAGTCCTGCTATCAATCCTTTAACCAGTAAATGCAGAAAAAAATTGTTTTCACGGTCAATTTTTTTAAAGCCGGCAAAGCATAATCCGCCAAGAAGAACAACCGCGGTTATTCCGGTGAGAGTAATAATTCCAGCTGAAAAGGCGGCAGCAACAGATACTGCAAAGAATATAATTGTGACGATATCCCGCTTTGTCCATAAGAATATACCGGCAGCAAGCAGCATAATATATGCGAAAATAGCCGGATATACTCCAAACTGTGGAACTAAGGGCGGTGTCATGCTGAGTATTGCTCCTCCATTAAGCGCAAATGCTTTTTTAAGTTAAGGCAATTACAGGCATCTTCTGGTTTCTGCTGCAATTTATGACTTACAAACATTCTTACGACAATGTTTGCCTCCACTTATTTTTAAATTAGACATTCTTGTTTCGGGCATGTTCTGAACAAAACCCTCATAAATTAAATATTTCTTTTTCGCTGCAGCTCTGCACTTGGTATCAGTAATTTTTTATTTTCTTCAGTAATTATCTGTATACCTTGCTCTTGCACAAAAAATTATAAAGAGGATATCCGCTGGCAGCAAGATGAATTAGATAAATTACAGTCAATAACTTGAAATTTTAATCTTCATAGATATAATAAGCTTGTTGGCAACTAATAATAACATCAGGATACTCCAATGCGCATATAAAACAGTACTTACCGGTCCCTTCGATATCATATTTGATTATTTATGATTAATACTGTTTTTTGGAGATATCTTTATGCCTTGTTTTCTTTCTATTTCCCACGTCAGTTTTCAGTATGACTCGGCTATTGAGCCGGTGTTTAATGATATAAATATAAATTTCCCATCCGGGTGGACTGGTATTGTCGGTCCTAACGGCTGCGGCAAAACCACTTTGCTGAAAATAATTTCTGGAGCTTTAAAGCTTGAAACCGGAAATGTCAGCAGGTCTGCAGAATGTTATTTGTGTGAGCAGAGTGTTGATGGACCGCCGCAAGGCGCTGAATTCTTTTTCTCTGTAAAAGATAAAAAAGCCTTTATTCTTCAGAATCAATTCAAGATTCAACCGGAAATGCTTTATCGCTGGTCAACTTTATCGATGGGGGAGCGTAAAAGAATTCAAATTGCAATTGCGCTATTTGAACAACCCGATATCCTGTGCGTCGACGAACCGACCAATCATATTGATTCAGTTGCCAGGGCAATGCTTATTAGAGGGCTCAGGAATTTTGCGGGCATTGGAATTATAGTAAGTCATGACCGTCAAGTGCTGGATACACTTTGCTCTCAGTGTTTGTTTATTGGTGGAAATAATGCGATTCTGCGTTCCGGTGGAGTGTCGCAAGGTCTTGAACAGGCAAGAATCGAGCTTGAGAAAAGACTCTCAGAACGTTTAATATTAAAGAGAAGTTTAAACAAAAGCCGGAAAGAGCTCCAGCGGCGAAGGGAAAAAGAGCAGCTGGCTCAAAATCGCAACTCAAAACGTAAGCTGAACAAGAAAGATCATTCAGGTAAAGAGCGTATTGACAGTGCCCGGGTGACAAGCCGTTCGCGTTCCGCGTTTGACGCAGCCGGTTCTCAGGCCCGCAGAGTGGCTAAAGATCAAAATAAGCTTCAGGCAATTGCAAATATAAAAGTTCCCAGGATGGGGCTTGAGATACCTTATGGGTGCTATTCTAAAAAAAACTCCCTGCTGGATTTACCTGGATGCAGTATTTCACTGGGAGCTGAAAGGTTGACCGTGGTGCCGGCATTAAATATAGGCAGCAGGGATCGCATTGCCTTAACTGGTATGAATGGTTCAGGAAAAACGTCGCTTATCAACAAAATTATACCTGCTCTGAAACTGGATGAAATTGAATATCTTTATATTCCTCAGGAGTTTACTGCAGAAATTAAAGAATATATTTATAGCAGGCTGCATGAACTGTCCCATGATGAATTTTCTAAAGTTATGAGTGTGACCGCCTCTTTAGGTTCAAGACCGGAAAGGCTGCTGGATTCAAGATGCTGCAGCCCGGGAGAATGGCGCAAATTATTCTTTGGACTGGGCGTGCTGCGACCGACACAATTGATAATTATGGATGAACCGACTAACCATCTTGATCTGCCGTCCATTCAATGTCTTGAGGCGGCATTAGCCGGCTGTCAATGTGCCTTGCTGATATGCAGTCACGACAGTAATTTTCTTACTCAGACATGTTCATTGTCATGGAATATCGAGAATAATTCTGAGCAATTAAATAAATTGAAGATAAGCAGTATTTAAGTTTGTTTAATTTGTTTTTTTATGAAATTTTTTGTATAATGGAATACTGGGAACTTCACTTGAGCGACAGCATAAAAAATAGCAGGGTTTAAATACGCAGCCGTAATTGAATCAGAACATTTTAATACTGGAGGGAAACATATGGGAGAAACCGGAAGATATTACCGACATTCCGGGGAAGCTGGTTTATTTGGACTTTTTTGCATCATTGCCGGCGGCGTGACGGTGGTTGCTCTGCTTGGTGCGCTATATGGGTTTATTATTCACTGGGTGCCCAGCGTTTATATATCATTTTTTATTATCCTGGGGTATGCGGTTGGTGTCGGGGCAGCGATTGCTTCAGCCGGGTACCTGGGCAAAGTACGTAATATGCAACTTTTAATTATTTCCGGAGTTCTGCTGGGTATATTTGCGGTTTATCTGGGATGGGTAAGCTGGATTTATGCCAGTCCGGTCAGTAATGCCATTATCTGGCGTTCCGGAGAGCTGTTTAAAGTCATAAAATTTCTTGGAGAGCAGGGAGCATGGTCGATTTTCGGCTGGACTCCAAAGGGCATTGTGCTTTATACTGTCTGGGGAATTGAAGCGGCATTGATTATGGCTGGAGCAGTCCTGGTTCCGTGGTATGTTCTTAATAACATACCGTTTTGTGAATATTGCAGGAAATGGATCAGACATAATGTTCCGCTCAAAATATTGCGGCTGCCTGAAAAGCAGGCAGCTTTGAAAACTGCATTTGAAGCGGGTGATTTTTCTGTCCTGGAACAACTTGAAGCAGTTGATGAGCATGTTTCACATCTCAGAGTGGAATTTGCCTTCTGCCCGCATTGCTGCAAAGAATACTACTTAACTGTGGTTGCAGTTGAGGTAAATCATGAATGCAGTGATAAATTAGATGAGGTGGAAAATTATATTGTAAGAAATCTGATTGTCAGCGAAGAAGTTTTCCATATATTAAGCAGGGCGGCATGCTGAAGCTGCCGCCTTGTAAGACCTCATCAGTTAGTCGGAGTGTAGTATTGGTTTATAAAGTCGATGACAACCCCGCCCAGAGCTTTATGAACAACCCGGGTCGGGTGAACATAATCCCAGAAAAGATAGCTGTCGGCGTCCATTGGCGGACGGTAACCCATTTCATAGCTTTTGGCTACTTTGTAAGCGGCGCGCAGGGCAGGTGAGTTGGCCACCATCCTGGCCAGCATCGAAGAGTCCGTCTTTTTGCTTCTGTTAGCGCTTTCAATATCCTTTTGCACTTCCTCTTGCAGAGCTTCTTTATCGGGTGCTGCCCCCATTACAGTATACCCACCATTCCAGAATGGCTGATCTGTTACCGTAATATTGGTGCCGTATCTGGCATTATAGTCGTCAATATTGTTCAACGCGTCATTCATCATAGAGCAAACGTCAAAAATGTGGATGTTAAGTGCTGGGTAACTCTGTCTGATATTATCGACCATCAGCTGAAGTTTGCGGTTGTGTTCTGTGGAAAGCCTGTGCAGCAGCGGCAGGTCGCCACTTTCAGCAGCAGAGGGGGTAATTGAAAGGTCCGGAAGGTTTATAATTAAAAAGCTCTTTCCATTTTTTCCTGCCAGCGACTCAATGCATTCTCTGATTTTTCCAACCGTTTTAGAAGTGGTCTGGTCAACGGTCATTTTGCCTTCAAGCCCATCCAGATAATCATTTGCTCCCATCCAGATAATATACAGGGTGTCCTGTTTTTTGTGGAATAAAGTAGTGTACAGTGTCTTGGCATAATAGCCGTCACGCTCCTGGCGCAAAGTAAAAGGAAGCTTTTTGTTGAAAATATTATGCAGCCAGCAGGTAGCGCCACCTACTGACTGGTTATAAACCTTCATGCCATAGCGTTCATAGTAGTAGTTACCCACATGTTCAGCCCAGGTGATGCCGTTGCTGAAACGTCCCTGATAATAGGGCGGAGATTTGGGCAGGATATGGAAATCATACTTATAAATATTGCCATTGTCACTGAGGCTGTCACCAAAAATACAGATTTTCTTAAACGCTGTTGCTGTCGCCAGTAATGGAATGGTCAGTACTGTCAGCAGGAGCAGAGTGGCAACAGTGCGGCGGACATTTGGACAATGAAGTGTATTCATAAGTCATTCCTGTTTTTTGAAAGCTTAACATTTGCTCTCCGCCCTTGCTTATTTTTCGAGCATATAATAAATGTCCGCCTTTGTCAATACCCGAATTTACAATGAGGTTGTGTTTCATTGTTTTTTTTAAATTGAGCTCAAAATGAAACAGGATATTATTTTATTTGAACAGTGTTGAGAATAAATATGTAAGATGTTATTCATGTTTTATTTCCAGTCCGGGTAAACTCGGCCCCGAGCTTTCCCGGGTATAGCTTTTCACCATTTCATAAACTTCCTTCCAGTTTTTGCCGCGCGGAGCCTCAACATCGACATTTGTGCTGTTTGCAAAGCAAATTGTATGAAAACCCTTGGAGCGGAGCCGCATGATATTATGTGGCGCGTCCTCAATATAGATATCAGCACCCACCTGATCTTTGGCACGCATAAAGCAAAGGTCCCAGTAAGGAATGGCATGAGTATCAAGCCATTCTATGGTCTGCTTGACTGCGGCAGCATGAAAGTAATGAATAAAAAGTCGATGCGTTATGATTCTGATTCGATAACCGTCATCAGAAAGTTTCCTTAGGTATTTCCGCGCACCAGGTATTATATCCATTCTTTTGAATAAATCGCGCTGAGTTACTGCAAAGCGATGCAGGCTGTTGTATTGTTCCTGAGTTTCTATGCCCCACTCTTTAAAGCCGTATGAAACATCAGTGGTTAAATCCTCCAGAGAACATTCAAACCACTCTGAAGCGATTTCACGCATTTTGCCATAGAAGTCGGCGCATACCCCGTCGAGGTCAACGCCTAAAACCATTTTTGATCCTTCTGAATCCATATCAATTACCTCTGACGATATTTTTCATTTTGATTTACAGTGACTTAATTAAATAAAAATTCAAGTTTTGCGCATGTTAACCCGTCCTGGATTATTGCTTTGCACTGATGAATGTAGCCAATCTTGTCAAAAAAAGTTTGAACCTTAAAACAATTGTTGTATAATTTTTGAGGGATGCGGGACAAATCTTTGCCGGCTGAAAACTATTGCGGAATTTACTGAGGCCGGTGTTATTCTATACAATTCATGTGTGCTTGACCGTTCAATTTAAGGAATGTAATTATGGCTGATAGTAAATTCTGGAAAATAATGGATGTGCCGTTGAACGCTGTCTGGTTTGCTCTGTCAGCTTTTTTTAAGCTTGGCAAGTGGTTTTCTGAATGGCTTGGCCGGGGGGTGAATGCATTGTTCGGAAAACTTTCTACTTTCAAAACCGGCGGCTGGGTGTGGGAGGAAATAGGTGTGTTCTGCCGTTTTATGGCCAAGGCTGTCAAGCTGCTGCTTTTAGTCGGACTGCTTCCGCTGGTTTTATGGTATCGCAAAGGGCATAACTCAATAGTTGCCCGCCGCGGGTTTGTTCTGCTCTTCTGCACGGCTTTAATTGTTGTCTGGTGGCTGTTTTCGCCGCTGCTTGCCACCGGGACGTGGTATGCATATCAAAGTGGTCAGGCGTCCTGGTATGGAGGCAAGTTTTATTTCAGGCGTACAGCAAGCGGGGAGCTGTTTCTGCCGGGGCCATTTTATACTGCTGCTCATAAGAAACTGCCACTGGGCACAGAAGTTCTGGTTGTCAACAATAAAACCGGTCAGCATGTGGTTGTCAGGATTAACGACCGCGGCCCCTATGTCGGCAAGCGTATAATTGACCTTTCCCGTGCCGCGGCAAAGTGGGCAGGGGTTTACAAGCCTGGAACCGCCAGTGTTACTATATATACGCGCAAGCCCCAGTGGAAAGGGGCTCGCAAAATGTTCATGTATTTCTGAAATTGACTTTTAAATAAGCAAAGCTGCTCAGATCAGCCACGCCAGAAATGGTGACATACACAGCAGAATACCGGCAAAGATGATCAGAATTAACTGAGCATTGCGGTATTTTTTCAGTTTATCAACCTTCAATACCAGCAAGGCCGGAATCAGGCAGCCGACTATACCGAAAATCGGACTGCATATCAAGGTGAAACTGAGGATAGGTATGCGGAAATATTTTACCGCGACAGCCAGCAGGACGAGCAGTACTGCAATTGATAAGTTCATAATGCGCGGATTCACTTCACTGATCTCAAACCTTACCAGCAGGTTCATTACCAGTCCGCGGATAGCTTCCTTTAAAGCCAGATAGATAGAGAAGAAGCTGGTTAACACGGCAAATATATCCAGTAGAATACCAAGGTACTTGATTAAATGACCGTGGTGGTATTGAGCGACAATTGCCAGCGAAGAAATATTCTGCTGGTAGGCAGCCAGCGCCTGAGACCTGGGCAGGGCCAGAGTAAAGGAGACCGCATAAAAGAATACAACTGAAAAAAGGATTATGAAGGCAATGTTCATTGCCCGGATAGACCTTTTGCGTCCTTCTTCGGGTGTTTTGCTAACTTTGCGGAAGAATATGAGCATTGGACTTAGAGACTGCAGGAATAGTATGGAAGTGAGCACATAAGGCAGGGTTACCACGCCTTGCCGTACACCTTTTCCCAGTGCCGGTGCGTGCTTGACGGTTTCAATGTTCCACTGCGGAATCATCATTACGCCGAGAATCACCAGGATAACCATAACGGTAATTGCCATGAAGGAAGCAATTTTAAAAAGCAGGCGTTCACTTTTTGAGGCGATAAAGCAAAGAATCGCGAGCAGGCCTACGGTGTAAATAAGGTAATCGGACCATTTATGAGAAGTAATTTTAAATGTGTGCAAGTAAGAAGCGCTGTCATTGACGACTGCAAGTGCGTAAATAATATACCAGATTATCAGCATGGCCAGATAGAGAAAACCCAGCAGAGCTGCCCAGTTCTGTCCAAGGTATTCAGCGATTATTCCGGGATAATCTTCGCACTCATCTGCTTCGGAAAGTGTATTTACAAAAAGCCGTTGAAACAGGTACATTGACGGATAAGCAACAATAGAAGCGCCCAGCAGTACCCAGAGCCCTACCATACCTGCTTGTACCGGCAGGAAAACTATCCCTGCTCCAATCCCCATTCCTATACACATTATGACCCAGCCGAAATCATCAAATTCAAATTTAATTTTGCTCACATTTAATTCCTTATAATTTCGTTATACTATGATTTGGAAGACCGGGAAAATAATGAAAATGTTCTAAATAACTTTGAATTAAGGGCAAACCTGATATGGAATAAAATATTACTCAATGTAATTATAATATGTAAATACGGTATATTGCAAGTTGTTATTGTCAAAATTTTCTGCAGGTTCAAGCATTAATTTAATATTGTATTTAAATAATAAAATAATGTATATCTGTATTGAAAAACATAAGATTATAGTTAATATTAGTAAATATATTTTATATATACGTAAATTAACTGTGATATTAAAGCGTGGAGGATAGGTTTAAGTTCTTTAATCATGTTTTGTTTAAGGGGGGGTGGATGGTTTACTGTTTAATAATAAGCGGTATAATGATATTATAATGTTTTGCACTTCCCTCTTTATCTTTTATGTCTAACTTTTTTATTTCTAAATAAAACATAAAATAATCGGAATTTGTGCAAATATATGGATTTTAGCAACGCTTACAAAAAAGTTTGTGAGTTTATGGGAGATGACTGCCCTGAAAAACTCGACCCGCTTGCAATAAAATTATTTCCTTTAATCGTTTTATTCTGGTTCCTGCTGTGGGCATTTGCCGCATTCTGTTGCCTGGGAAATATTCCAGTAGATGTTTCAGAAAACCTTGCATGGGGGCGGCATATACAGTTTGGCTATGATAAAAACCCTTATGTCGGAGCTTTGCTGTCCCGCTTATTGTATGTTACATTCGGCAGAATTCCTGAGTTCAGCTACTTTGCTGGTCAGCTTTCGCTTTCGATAGCTTTTATCTGCGTCTGGATTCTTTGCAGGAAAATAATGTCACCGGCTAAAGCTTTACTGGCTGTAGTTTTTTTATTCAGTATCCGCTTCTTTTCGACATGGAGTGTTGAGTTTAACGATGATATCATGGAGATGTCCCTGTGGGCTTTGACGGTTCTGTTTTTTTATAATTCGTTGAAAAAACAGAAAATTAAGGACTGGCTTTTAACCGGTTTGTTCGCCGGACTGTCGTTTATGACCAAGTATTACGGAGTGGTATTATTTGCTCCCATGGGGCTGGTGGTGCTGTTTTCTCCACAAGGCAGGGCATCATTCAAAAAAGCTGGAATGTATCTGGCTGTACTGGTTTTTATTTTATTGTCATTGCCAAATTTAATATGGCTTTACCAGAACGAATTTGTCGCTTTTTCTTATGCTCTGGGCAGAGCGAATCTGGACAGTGAAGTAGTTCGTAAGGGGCTTTCATTCAGGTTTTCAAAATTTTTTGAGGTTATCGGAGCGAGTATTGAAATGGCAATCCCGCCGTTTATTGCGTTTGCGCTGATATTTTTCAAGCGAAGCTGGAGAGGAGCTGCCGCACCGTTCTTTGAGAAGTTTTTTCTGGGCGCAGTGGCTTTAGGACCGCTCACTCTTACTTTTCTTTTTGCCCTGCTGACTGGAGGAGATGTAAAAACCTCATGGCTCACGCCGTGTTATACCTGGACTGGAGCTTTTTTGTTTTATACGTGGAATCCGTCAATTTCAATCAGGCAGGCAGGTCTGTTTTCAGTTTTTACTGTAATTTTTGTATTTGCGTGTTTAGTATATTTCGGCAGCAAGGAATTGTACTTAAAGCCGTTTGTCAAAAACTGGAGTTCTTATGAGACCTACCCAGGGCAAATGGTAGGGTCTGAACTAACAAGGCTTTGGAATAAGAAGTTCAGGACTAGACTGAAATATGTGATTTCCAGTCGGGAGGGAGCATGTAATTTTGCCATGTATTCCTCTGACGAGCCCGAGGTCTATTTTTCGGCAAACCGCCTTTTTTCAAACTGGATTGATGAAGAAGACATCAAAAAGTGCGGAGCATTGGTTTTATGGGAAAGAGAGGACAGCGAAAGACCTGGCTGGCTGGATGATATTTACCAGAGATTCAACGCCAGGCCGAAAGTTTTTGTCAAGGCTTATCCTCGAGCCAGCAAGCCGTGGTTTAGGGCATTATTGGGCAGGGAGCCTAAAACTACAGATATCTGCTATGCTTTCTTAGCTCCTCAGGAGATTAAACCTGAAGAGTGATAAACACTTTACTGCTGTTTTCTGTAACAGAGTAATGAAATAAGCCCTGGGTTTTCAAAGGGGTCTGGAGAGTGATAAATTACTGACGGCATTTTTGTCTTACAGAAACTGACTATGGCAAGCTGCGTTGATAATTCAGCATGAGGCGGTATATTGACCTGTGAAATATAGCAAAGGTGCCCATGAATGTAGCAAAAGTCATTGTTGATCTGTCGCTGGATAAGGCGTTTGATTATAATATTCCGGAAGAGCTCAAGGGCAGGGTACACATTGGTGTCCAGGTCAAAGTTCCTTTCGGGCGCTCTTCGCGTCGTGGATATGTACTGAATATTATCGAGAAGTCAGATTTCGATTCGCCGTTAAAAGACATTCATTCGATTTGTGAACGCCATACCAGAATTCCTGAGCGACTGGTAAAACTCGGACGCTGGATGGCTGACTACTACTGCTGTTCAAGAGAACAGGCTGTCAGGACATTGCTGCCGCGTGCTGTCCGCAGTGGAAAAGTCAAGCACAAGACGCTTAAGCTTTTTTCAGTAGCTGATACCAGAAAAGCCGAAGAGTTTGTTATTGCTCATAGTGATAAAAAGCGTTATGAATCCCAGCTGAATGTGCTTCGGACTCTGCTTCGACACCAGGAGGTTTCTCAGGAACAGCTGCTTAGTGAGTCCGGAACAACAATTTCACCGGTCAAGACTTTACTGAAGAACGGCTTAATCAGCGAAGAGAAACGGGTAGTCAGGCGGGATCCGTTTGCTGATGTAACTATAATTGCTGATCAGCCCCAGACTCCGACTGCAGAGCAGAAAATAGCGCTTGATAAGATCTATGCCATGCTGGAAGACAACAGTACTAAACATACATTACTGCTGCACGGTGTAACCAGTTCCGGCAAAACTGAAGTTTATCTTCAGGCTATAAGTCGAGCCCTTGAGAATGGCAGAGAGGCTATTGTGCTGGTTCCGGAGATTGCCTTGACGCCACAGACGGTAAGGCGATTCCGGGCACGCTTCGGCGATATGGTAAGCGTGCTGCACAGCCGCTTGACAGAAGGTGAGCGTTTTGATGAGTGGAGCAAAATAAATGACGGGCTGGTGAAAATAGCGGTTGGTGCCCGTTCTGCATTGTTTGCTCCCTTTCAAAAACTTGGGCTCATTATTGTTGATGAAGAGCATGAGAGTTCATACAAACAGGGTGAAGCTCCGCGCTATCATGCCCGCGATGTGGCAGTTTTGCGGGGAAAGATGGAAGATGCTGTAGTTATTCTTGGGTCAGCTACTCCGTCATTTGAATCATATAAAAACGCTCTTGACGGGAAGTATGAACTTGCTGAACTTAGAAAACGGGTTGACGACTGTCTTTTGCCGTCAGTAAAAGTAGTTGACAATCGTCTTGGAGCTTATGACGGCGACAGACCGAGTATTTTCTCAAAGGTCTTGATAAATGAAATTCGCAGCCGCCTGGAGCGGGGTGAACAGACTATTCTGTTTTTAAACCGTCGCGGGTTTGCCCGGCAGATGATGTGTGAACATTGTGGATATGTTGCAGAATGTCCTTCCTGTTCAGTGTCTTATACCTATCATAAAAAACGCGAAAGCCTGACTTGTCATTTGTGTGGAGACGTGATCCGTTCCTACGTGCGCTGTCCGAAATGCAATGCCGAGGATATCCGTTATTCGGGGAGCGGCACTGAGAAAATAGAGGCGATTGCCGCTGCGCTGTTTTCCAAGGCCCGTATCGAGCGTATGGATTCTGATACGATGCGCAAGGCCAGCTCATATGAAACTGTTCTTAATAGATTTAAACGTGGCGAAATTGATATTCTGATCGGAACGCAAATGATCGCCAAAGGGCTGCACTTTCCGAACGTGACCCTGGTGGGGATACTGAATGCTGATCAGGGTTTGTATATTCCTGACTTCCGTGCTGATGAACGCACCTTTCAGCTTCTTACTCAGGTAGCAGGCCGCGCTGGTAGAGGAGATGTCCGCGGCGAAGTTGTAATTCAGACCTTCAATCCGGATAATGAGACTATTCGCTGTTCAGTAGCACAGGACTTCAATGCTTTTTTCAAATACGACATGGAAATGCGTGAGGCTTTGACTTACCCACCTTTCGGGCACCTGCTGGCAGTACATTTCAGATCAGAAGATCAACAGGTCTGTATGAATTACGCAGAACAGTTCATGCAGCATATCAGGCCACTGTGTCATGAAGGAGTTGTTATTACCGAGCCCGCGCCGTCGCCCATAGAACGGGTCAAGGGTAAATACCGCTATATGATCATATTGCGCGGTGAGAAGCTGAAGATGCTCCGGCAGCATATCAGACGGATGATTCTGGACACCCGACATCCAAAATCCCTTGATATTTACGTCGATGTTGACGCTCAATCCCTGCTGTAATGTCGAATGACGGCGAATAACGGTTTGTTTTTAATTTTGCTGCTGTTATATTAAGACCGTCACGCTTTTAACACTTAATTATGCAATTTCTGAAAGTTTATATATTATGTTGAAAATTACCAGCGGGCAGAATGCCCGGGTTAAACATGCGGTAAAGCTGCGCAACCGCAGGGCTCGGGAGAAGGAAAACCTGACTCTGCTTGAAGGTTACAGAGAATTGACGCGCGGCAGAGAGTACGGTATGAAAATCCGGGAAGTGTTCTGCAGTCCGCAGATGTTTCTCGGCAGCAATGAAATGTCGCTTTTGAATGAGCTTGAGACTGACGGCGTTCCAGTAATGGAAGTACCGGATTTCCTTCTGGAGAAAATGGCTTATCGGGATCGACCTGAAGGCCTGATTGCGGTTGCTGAGATGCGGCAGCATAAGCTTGCCGATCTGCCCGTCAGACCTGGAGGGCTTTATATTGTGGCTGAAGCGGTAGAAAAGCCGGGCAATCTTGGTTCGATTCTGCGTTCGGCCGATGCTGCCGGAGTTGACGGTTTGATAATTTGCAACAAATGTACAGACATATACAATCCTAACGTTATCAGGGCCAGTACCGGGGCGTTATTTTCCGTGCCGCTGGCAGAAGCAGCGTCTGAGGAGGCTATTGAATGGCTGCGTAAAAACAATATTAAGTCGCTGGCCGCAACACCTCACGCTGAAAAGATTTATACAAATGTCGACATGAAACAGGCTATCGCAATTGTGGTCGGAACTGAACAACACGGCTTAACGGATGTCTGGTTAAGTAAGGCGGATATAAACGTATGTATCCCGATGCTTGGCAAGATTGATTCGCTTAATGTAGCTACAGCCGCGACTATCCTCCTTTATGAGGCGGCTCGGCAGCGTGATTGGAAAACCTGTTGAAGAGGCTGGTGAAGATATGAAAATTGCATTAATCAGGAAAAAATATTTACCCGGCAGGGGCGGAGCGGAGAAAGTCGCAGAGCGGTTTGTGACGAGTTTTTTACAGAAAGGTCACGAAATAACGGTTTTTTCAGAAGTTTTCAACGCAGATGAGGCAGATAATCTCCACTGGGTCAAGGTGCCCAGGGGGACAGGTCTCAGTAAGACATCTTCCTTTCACCGGCACGTGCAGAACTGTCTTAATAAAGATAACCTCAGGGAACGCTTTGATATTGTGTATTCCCTGTGTCGCACTTTTCCTGTCGATATTTTCAGGATTACCGAGCAGCTTCATGTAGAATGGCTGCCTCTGGGATACTCCTGTCTTGCCCGCTTCAACCCCAGGCATCGTTCAATACTTAAGCTTGAGAAGAGAACTTTTAACCCTGAAAATACGGGTCTGGTTATAGCCAATTCCAAGCTGATAAAGAAACAGTTGATTAAGCATTACAAATACCCTAAGGACCGCATAAAAGTTGTTTATAACGGTATAAATCATAAGCTTTTTTATCCGGCTTCTCCTGAGGAAAAACTTGAGGCTAGAAAAAAACTGCATATAACGGATCGTTTTGTCTGTATGTTCGCTGCAGGCAATTTTAAGATTAAGGGACTTGGTGAAGCCATCAAGGCAATCTCGAAAGTTTCTCCCGATGTCCGCAGGAAAATAACTCTGCTTGTAGTAGGAGGCGATAAACCGCAACCTTTCCTGAAGATGGCGGAGAAACTAGGTGTCACTGAGAATCTGGTTTTTGCGGGCCGACAGAAAAACATGCGTGAATACTTTATTGCCTCGGACCTTTTTCTGTATCCGAGTCACTATGAAACTTTTGGCAACGTCGTGCTGGAAGCCTGTGCTTGCGGTGTTCCCGTAGTTACAACCCGGCAGATTGGAGCGGCGGAGGTAATTAAGGAAAACTCTAATGGCTTTCTGGTGAGCTCTCCCGACCGGGTAAATCGCCTGGCTGACATTGTGAGTGCTTATGCAAAACTGCCGCGTGATGAGCATGTGAGGTTTGCGGCTGATGCTGTGGAATCAACAAAAGATTTTACCTGGGAAAAACATATTGATGGCCTGGAGCGTATCTTTAAAGACTACTGTGCCAGGAAAAAGAAATCTAATCAGAAGTGAGTTGTGTGCTGATGAACTTTGAAACTGAAAGATTGGACGACCACAAGCTGATCGTGAATAAGGACTATACTGAGCTGCTCAAATTTAACGGAATTGAGACAGCCCGGGACTTGTGGGATTTTGAAGGTGAGGCTGTTAAGAAAATTTTGAAACAGCGTGGAACCGAAAGGGTTTTTCTCAACACCCCAAACGGCAGTAGAATTGAAGCTTACATAAAGCGTTATTCGCCTGAGCCCAAACGTGAAATTCTCAAAAAAGTATTTTCCCTGAAATTTCATACTTTTGACGCTTTTCACGAGTGGCGGGCGTTGCGGGCGTTTCACCGGGCTGGCATCCCGACTATGGAGCCGATGGCGGTAGCTTCTCCGTTTAAAGGATGTTCCTGCAACTTGACGCTCGGCATTACCGGTTATGTCAAGGCGGCTGAACTCTTTAAGAATTTTACTCCAGCTGATCGCTGCAGACGTCTCAGACTGATTGATAATATCGCGCAGATTGCCGGCTCCATGCATGCCCACAATTATGCTCATCAGGACTTTTATCTGGTGCACATGTTTGTCCGGGAGCAGGAGAATGATAAAGTTTATCTCATCGATTTGCAACGCCTTATTATTCAGCGCAAACTGTCATGGCGGTGGCGAGTGAAGGATCTGGCCCAGCTGCTTTTTGCTTCAAAACCACATGTATCAAGAACTGATATTCTGCGCTTCTGGAAAAAGTACTGCAGTATTGCCGGAAAACGTTTTTTCAGTGATAAATTTATTATTCACTCCGTACAGGGTAAGGCTGCGAGGATTGCTGCAAGGGATGCCAGAAAAGCAGCGGCAAAGACAAAATAAAAAGCGGCTTTTCAGCCGCTTTTTAATATTATTCAGAGAATATCCATTATCGATTTGATATTCTTTGCCCGTGTGAGTCGCGGATGATCAATGTTCTCTTCAGCGACTTCATGAGCCCAGGTCGCGTGATAAGGCACATGCATGGCATAAGCCCCGAGGTTGAGAACCGGTATGATGTCAGATTTCATTGAATTGCCGATCATCATGAATTCATTGGTTTTAATAGCATTTCGTTTGAAAACAGCGGCATAATCATCCTCGGCCTTATTGCTCATAACTTCGACACGATGGAAATAGTCTTTCAGTTTTGACTGGCGCAGTTTGCGTTTCTGATCCAGCAAGTCGCCTTTAGTCAGCAGGATCAGTTTGTATGACTCCTTGAGTTTTTTGAGTACTTCATCGACGTTATCCAGCAGTTCAACCTGTTTGCTGAAAATATCTTTGCCGATTTCAATTATTTTTTGAACAGAGTCTGCGTTAATTTTATTGTCAGACTGGACGCAGGCTGTTTCCAGCATCGAAAGAACAAAGGATTTCACCCCGTAGCCGTAAACTGGAATATTTCTGGATTGAGTATTCAATAGTTCACGTAACAGGTTTTCTTCGGATATATAAGGCGCCATTATACTGGCGTAGATTTTTTCAGCATCATCGAAATATGGCTGATTCACCCAAAGAGTATCATCAGCGTCTACTCCGACAACTTTAATTTTGTTTCTCATGGTGTCTCATCCGTTTGTTAATTAAACATCAGTAATTAGAGACTTTTTCGCAGGAAAATGTTCAATGGGTTTTCGACCTTGTTGAAAAAATAGCAGGGGATAGTTCTTTTTCAAATGAAAGACGAGAGGCTGGAAATATTTATAACTCCAGTCTTGAAAAATAAAATTTTCAGGTGCGGGAAGAACAAAATGAGCAGTGATTGCTCCTGTGGAAGTTCAGTAAAGCTGCTTAATCGATATTGTTGCTGGGGCCAGCAGTTTTTTGTGGGAGCTTCCCATTGGACTCTTTCGCGTAGAAAGAAATAGTAACGGCTTTTCCCTTGATTACATTCAGAGTCTGCAGCACCGGGCTGCTGTGCCAGGTTACAATATAATTTTTACCGCTTTGTGCATCTTTCACATCTGTAACCAGGTTGGCTGGATTTCCTTTGAACCCGTCAAAAAAATCCTTTTTATTGGCGTATTCAAAATCACCGAATTTTGCTTTTACTCCGGCTACAGTGATATTGTCATAAGCCACCCATACTTTGAGAGTTTTTCCGGTTTTATCGCAAACTACAGGGCCGCGGAAGTATATTGACACCAGCCCGCTGGCTTGCGGCGTAAAGCTGAAACTGTATTTTTTCCAGTCTTTTGAAGTTCCGGTTCTGCTGGTTGCGCAAAGTGTATATTGTTGTTCAGCGGCAGTGGTTTCTTTTATTCGTCCAAGTTTAATATCCTTATTGCCTTTGCCCAGAGAAAGTGGAATTTTATTTTTTATGCCTTTGATATCAATCCTGACTTTTCCGCCGGCAATACAGCTCAGACAAAGGGTAAGAGCCAGAAATTCTGCTGTTATTTTTTTTGACATTAAGGCCTCCTGACCGCTTTTTATCCTTATCGAGTATGGGTTGTGGAGTTAATTATAGCTTTGAAATCAATTAAAATCAAGCAGGATCAGTATTTTAATTGCTGGTATTTTATCAGGCTGTTCAGCCATTTACTGATTTTATGCAAAGCGGCTGTAGGCATACTGTTGAGCTTGGTTCCTTCATTGCCGCACTCTATGACTGAATGCAGAAACTGCAGGGTTTGCTGATTTTTTTCCTGGTTGCTGTTCAATTCTTCTGGCAGCATTCCGTTTTCATACAGAAAGGTGGTTTTGAGAATGACGGAACATTCTTCAACGTTCCATGGCGCCGGTTGCTTATTGCCGAGGAGTGCCAGATTTTGAAGAATATGACGCAATGACTCGTAGGTAAGGGGGCAGGGGAGGTCGGCTGCTGTGTTTTTCAGGATGAAGCTGCCGGCGTGCGAGGCGAATTCAAAGGCTGAAATATCGTTGACCAGAGAATCGTTGGCACGTATCACTTCGGCTCCTGTTGCATTACGCAATTCAGAACTGCCTTTTTCAGAAAAAGTGACCTGGATTTCCCGGAATAAATCGACAGCCGGGAATTTCTTTTTTCCGGTTTTTCTGGCTCCTTTAATCAGCAGGTCAAGTTTGCCGAAATTATCACTGAGCCCGCTGATGATCAGGCTGGTTTCTCCGTATGGGGTCTTACGCAGAATAATCAGGTTTGCTGTTTCCATGTTCTCGGCTCTTAATTACTGTTAAATGTTATCTCAAGTCAATGTCTAATATGTCTTCTGCCGGAGGATTTGCAATGTATTATTGATTTTTTATATGTTATGTACTAAGCTAAGGCTTGACAGGAAACATTATGCAGAAGTTTTGTACAACTATTCTCAAAAAGACCGGCAGGATATTTTTAACCAGCGCCCGGCTTTTCTGCCCGTTCCCATGTCCCTGTTGCGGTAAGGTCAGTGACGGTGTCAATTTTTTCTGCTCTGACTGTAAAAGCAAATTGCGAATTGTTAAAGGACAGCGTTGCCCGGGGTGCGGCGGCGCGCTTGATGGTGTGCTGCAGGTGTGTTCCAAATGCATTCAGTTTGAGCAGCGCCCTTGGGATGGAGCTTTTGCTGTTTTTGAATTGCGCGGGCTGGGGCAGCAGGTTGTGCACCGCCTGAAGTTTTACAACTCGCCGGAGCTTGCCCGTCCTCTGGCGGTTTTGGCTGCTGAAATTGTCAGTCAGAGTGAATTCAAGTTTGATTGTGTGGTACCGGTTCCGTTGCACTGGAGCCGCTGTTTCTACCGGGGCTATAATCAGGCCGAACTGCTTTGTGAAGAGCTGAGCAGGCTTTGTGGTATTCCATGTCGTCGACTGCTGCGCCGGGTCAAACGGACCAGACAGCAGGCAAAGCTGGATCGTGATGAACGCCGCAGGAACCTGCAGGATGCATTTGCATTGAGTCCGGTGTCTGAACTGAAAAGTCAAACGATACTGCTGGTAGATGACGTTATGACAACCGGGGCTACGCTCTCTACGGCTACTGAGGTGCTTAAAAAACATGGTGTGGCCAGGGTCTTTGTACTGATTGTGGGGCGCCGTTGACAATATTGCTTATTATCTGCCTTATTGAGATAAAAGAATTGATTTTATCCGGAAACGGTGCTAAAGTCAAAAGCTTAAATATGACCGGTGGTGTCTTTTTGGGGGCATCCGGCAGTAATCGTTAGTAAAACGGGTGTGACAGGGAAATTTAAAAATACGGTTTTTGATATGACTGTCAGAAACTTTATGGAGTAAATATACCATGGCTTTATTTGGAAGTGGAAAAGCAAAATATTCGACGATAAAAATATCTCGTTCAAGTGCAAAGAAGCGGGATATCCCAGAAGGCCTATGGCTGAAGTGTCGCAACTGCAGCCGCACTTTGTATAAAAAAGAACTGGAGAAAAACCTCAGTGTCTGCCCGCATTGCAACTATCATGCGCCGCTGTCTGTTGCCGATCGAGTCAAACTGCTTACTGATGCCGGCAGTTTTCAGGAGCTTGACAAGGAGCTGAAATCAGCAGATCCGCTGAAGTTTGTTGACTCTAAAAAATATACTGACCGCCTGAGCACCTACGAGAAGGTCACCGGTAGCAATGAGGCGGTGACTTGTGGTGTTGGGACTATTGATGGTAAAAAATTTGCGATTGGAGTGATGAACTTCAGTTTCTTCGCCGGCTCAATGGGATCCGTAGTCGGTGAGAAAATAACCAGGATGCTGGAAAAGGCTCTTGAACTAAAAATCCCTGCAGTCATGGTTACCGCCAGCGGTGGCGCCCGAATGCAGGAGGGTATCTTGAGTTTGATGCAGATGCCGAAAACCTGTGCTGCTCTTGATCGTCTGGCTGAAGCCGGACTTCCATATATTGTTATACTGGCGAATCCGACTTATGGAGGAGTGACAGCCAGTTACGCGACTCTGGGAGACATTAATATCGCCGAGCCGGGCGCTATGGTAGGCTTTGCCGGTCCCCGTGTCATTCAGGAAACTATCAATGCTTCTTTGCCGGAAGGCTTTCAGACAGCAGAGTTTCTGTTGGAAAAGGGATTAATTGATCGTGTTGTCGACAGAAAAAATCTGCGCAAGGAGTTAGCTCTTTGCCTTGAATATTTCGGGAAGTAGTGTAAATTCACTTTCCCGGATTGCAAATTTGATTTTTTTGCGTCGCCGGACCGGACCCTATGCGCTGGCTTCGTGCTAACCGAGTCAGGTGGGGAACCAAGCAGCTCTATGCAATGAACCAGGTGCTGTAGGTAATCTGTTCCGGCGGCGCTTTATTTTTATGAAGGGGCTTCAGAGTTGGGGCAGCAGCTCTGCCGATATTTAGATAATGACTATTGAATCAGGGATAAAACGATGAAACGTGTAGACGGACGTGATCTTGACCAGCTGAGAAAACTTAAAATAACCCAAAACTATCTGGCTCACCCCTTGTCGTCGGTTTTAATTGAGTTTGGAGGGACCAAGGTGGTCTGTGCAGTCAATGTTGAGAATCGTGTTCCGGGCTGGATGCGGGCACAGAATGTTCCCGGCGGCTGGCTCACTTGTGAATATGGTATGCTGCCGGCTTCCACACATGACCGTATGCGCCGTGAATCGACAAACGGCAAGCAGGGTGGCAGAACTGTAGAAATTCAGCGCCTGATCGGTAGAAGTTTGCGCGGTGTGATGGATTTGAAGAAAATTGGGCAGAATACCATTTATATAGACTGCGATGTAATTGATGCAGACGGCGGCACTCGCTGTGCCGGAATAACCGGAGCGTCTACTGCACTGCAGCTTGCATTGAATTCGGCGTTTGCCAGGCGTAATTTCAAGACTAACCCGATGCAGGAGCTGGTTGCCGCTGTGAGCGTTGGTATTGTTGACGGCAGGCCAGTGCTGGATCTTTGTTATGAAGAGGACTGCAACGCTGAAGTCGACATGAATGTGGTAATGACCGAATCTGGAAAGTTTATTGAAGTCCAGGGGACGGCTGAGGGACATCCATTTTCCCGGTCCCAGTTTAATGAAATGCTTGAACTTGCCGAGTCTGGACTCAAAAAAATATTTGAAATCCAGCGTAAAGTAATTAATGGTAATAACGGTCATAAAAGCAAAGGCAACGGTGCGAAAAAGCGTATCCGTCCAAGCCAGGAGCTTGGTTCCCTGGGTGAAGTCCTTGGGGATGTCAAAATTTAAACTTTATTCATCCGGCACGGAGATATCATGGGCGAATATCAGGTAATAGCCAGAAAATGGCGTCCGCAACGCTTTGCAGACGTTGTCGGTCAGGAACATGTCGTTAAGACCTTAAAGAATGCTATCCGCCAGCAGCGGACCGCTCACGCTTACCTTTTTGTCGGACCTCGCGGTATTGGTAAAACCACGACTGCCCGTATTTTCGCTAAAGCTCTGCAATGTGAAGCGCCGGAAGATGGTGAACCCTGCTGTAAATGCAAATCCTGTGTGACCATCGCAGAAGAAAGCAATATTGATGTTATTGAAATTGACGCTGCCAGCCAGAACTCAGTAGATAATATCAGAGAACTGCGTGACGAGGTAATGCATGTACCGGTGAACAGCCGTTACAAGATTTATATTATTGATGAAGTACATATGCTTTCAAAGGCGGCATGGAACGCGTTGCTCAAAACTGTTGAGGAACCGCCGCCGCATGTAAAATTTATTTTTGCCACAACTGAAGTCCATATGGTGCTGCCGACTATTATTTCCCGTTGTCAGCGCTTTGACCTGCAGCCGATTTCTACCAGGCTTATTACCGATCGTCTGATGAAAATTGCTGAAGCTGAAAAAGTCAGCATATCTGTTGATGCGATCAATGCGATTTCAAGAGCTGCTGATGGTGGTATGCGTGATGCTCAGTCGCTGCTTGATCAGATGATCGCATTTTTCAGCGGCGGGAAGAATGAAATTTCTGAAGACCAGGTGCTGTCTTTATTTGGTCTGACTGCAGTAAATGAGCTGGAAGCCCTGCTCAAGGCTATGCTTAACAATAATCGTGGTGGTGTGGTGGCTGCTGTTCATGCACTTGCGGCGAAGGGCAAAAACCTTGAAACTCTGTTCAGTGATGTTCTGAACTGGTTGCGAGGAGTGCAGCTGTGCTACCTGTTGAGCAACCCGGAAGTGGTGCTGGAGACCGATGCGGAGTCAATTTCACGTTTACGCGGACTTGGCGAGAACATCAGTCCGGATGTGGTGCAGATCCTGCTGGAAAACCTTTCACCTGTAGGACGGGTACTGCATGACGCCTTGAATAAACAGGTTTTTCTGGAAACGATTATTCTGAAGGCAATGCGTGAAGCTCATGCCGTTAAGATTGATCACCTGATTGCTCGACTTAACCAGCTGCGTGAAGCTGGAGAACTGAAATTTATTGATCAACTGCCAAAAGTTGGTGAAACGCAGCCGCTGATACATGCTGATACGGCAACGCCAAAGGCAGAAGTTGAAGCTGTTTCTCAGGAGGAAGGTAAGAAAAAAACGGGCGGCAAAGATATTCCGGCAGCGTCACCGCAGGTTGAAGGAGTTCCGGAAAGTGATGACTGCAGATCCCCGGAGATTGATAAGGAAGGGCTTGTGTCAAAACCGCCGGGTGAAAATTTTGCGCAGCCGTTGCCTGAAATGCTGGAGCCGGAAATCGAGGCAGAGCCTCCTCCGGTCATTGTTGATGCAGCTAAAGAAACTGAGCCCTGTGAAAATGTTGATATCGAACCGTCAGCAGCAGGAAAAGATTATCATGATAATCCGGCTGGTTTGTGGCATGAAATGATTGAAAAGGTCAGGTCTTATTCTAAAGTGGATCCGAATCTGGTCAGTTTTATGGCTGAAGGCGTGCCCTGTAAATTTGAAAATTCCACTATAAGTGTTGAATACGACGACGAATTTGAAGCAACTCATTTTGAGGCGGTTAAACACGCCTTGCCGGTACTGCACCAGGCTGTTCAGGAGGTTACCGGGGATTGGGCAAGTATCGTTGTGCTGGAGCACCGGGAAGGGGTCAGAGAGCTTGCCAGGCATTCTGCAGAGCAGCAGCCTGCACCTGAAAATGCTGAACCCGCAAAAAAAACCGGCGGTAAAACAAAACTTTCAGAAAAGCGAAAGGTTAAAACGGCGAAGCCTGAAACTGCCTCCGTCCAGGAAAAACCTGCTGATGGAAGTGAAAGGATTACTGCCTCGGAAACAGGCTTGAAAAGCCTGATGGATGATGTTGATGCAGTGGCAAAAGTAAAGCAGAATGAGATGGTAAGAACTGCAATGGACCTTTTTGGCGCAGAGGTTGTTGACGTTCATGGTTGACAACAGCTGAATAAAGTACTATAATCCGCAGTTAAATTGATAGATTAATAATAATTTTAATTAATATAATTTAAGGAAATTTTATAATGTTTGGAAATCTTGGTGAAATGGCCGGTATGATGAAGAAGGCTAAAGACATACAGAAAAACCTCAAAAACATGAAAGAGGAAATGGCAAAAGCTGAATTCAGCGGCTCTTGTGCCGGCGGCAAAGTGGAAGCTGTGGTTTCCGGTGATATGATAGTAAAGAAAGTCAAGATAGCATCGGAAGTAACTTCAGATGCCGAACTGCTTGAGGACATGGTCACCGCTGCGGTCAATACGGCTATTAACAATGCTAAGAATGCCGCTCAGGAAAGAATGAATGAGGCTACCGGGGGACTGGATATTCCAGGGCTGTTTTAAACCCGGAGAGAAATTATTTTACTAAAAGCCCGGAGCAGAGTATGGCTGAATGTAAGTATCCTGATATAATCGAAGATATTATTGATGGGCTGAAGTCCCTGCCGGGAATCGGTAAAAGGACAGCTGAACGTCTGGCTCTGGCTGTGTTGAAATGGAAGCCTGACAAAGTAAGACATTTTGGCGAAGCCCTTCAGAGTCTGCCTGAAGCTGTTACATATTGCCCGGAATGCGGAAACTTGTCACAGGGTGGCAAATCCTGTGATATTTGCATCAGCGCCAGTCGTGACCGGACAGTTGTCTGCGTTGTCGAGGATTTTACGCAGATTATGACGATTGAGAACAGTGCCTGTTTTAAAGGTGTCTATCATGTGCTTGGCGGCAAACTGGCGCCTCTTGAGAAAAAGCTGGCTGATGCCTTGTCAGTTGAATTACTGCTTAAAAGAATTCAGGATAATGAGGTCAAAGAAGTGATTCTGGCTCTGAGCCCTGATGTTGAAGGGCAGGCTACTGCTGTTTATGTCGGTGGACTGCTGAAGGACAGGGGGGTTAAGATTACTCGCCTGGCTCAGGGATTACCGGCGGGCTCGGATATTTCATATGCTGATTCTGCGACGATTGGAGCAGCCTTGTCTGGAAGAACTGAATTTTAATTTTATTTGCAAATTTAGTTTGGCAAGGCATATTTCAGGCTTAAATTATATTTTTAGCATAATTAAAATGAGGTTGCCTCATGAAAGATTCAATACATAATATTCTGGTTAAGATGGGGGAAGACCCTAACCGGGAAGGGTTGCTGGACACGCCGGAGCGTGTTGCCAGCAGTATGCTGTTCCTGACTCGCGGCTATAAGCAGAATCTTGATGATGTCATTAACGGTGCGCTTTTTGAAGCAGAATCTGATGATATGGTTATTTGTAAAAACATCGAGTTTTACAGTATGTGCGAGCATCATATGCTGCCATTTCTTGGTAAATGTCATATTGGATATATACCACAGAAAAAAATAATCGGTGTCAGTAAGCTGGCCCGTATTGTCGATATGTATGGCCGGCGCCTGCAGCTGCAGGAGCGTTTGACCAAACAAATTGCCGAGGCCGTAATGTATGCGGTGGACGCTGAAGGTGTTGGAGTGGTTCTGGAAGGACAGCATTTATGTATGGTAATGCGTGGTGTTGAAAAACAGCATTCGGTCATGACTACTTCAAGAATGCTGGGCAGTTTTCGTGCTGAAATTGCTACCAGAAATGAATTTTTGCAGTTGATCAGGTAAGGACATCCTATGCGGGCTTTAATACAAAGAGTTTCCGGCGCTTCAGTTTCCATTAATGAAGAACTTGCAGGTGAAATTGGCGAGGGTATGGTTATTCTTCTGGGAGTTACCCATGATGATAATGAACGTGATGTGGAGTATCTGGCCGAAAAATGCGTGAATCTGCGTATTTTCAGAGATGAAAATGACCGTATGAACCGCTCATTACTTGATATTGGCGGAGAGGCGCTTATTGTTTCGCAGTTTACTTTATATGGAGATGCGCGTAAGGGGAGGCGGCCAAGTTTTATTGATGCCGCTTTGCCTGAGCATGCGATTCCGCTCTATGAGAATTTCATTGAATCCGTAAAGAATAAAGGCATAAAAGTGGCGACCGGGGAGTTTGGCGCTGATATGTCTGTCAATATAAGAAATCACGGTCCAGTTACGCTTATGGTCGAGTCCCGAAAGTAGATTTATTCTGCTTGTAAAGTCGGCGATTCGTACAGTGAACTTGAGGAGAGTAAAGTTTTGGACAAAAAGAAAATTTTAATACTCGGTTCAACCGGTTCTATTGGCGAAAATGCCGTTAAAGTGGCGTTGGAGCATCGTGAGCGCTTTGAGGTTGTCGGGGTAGCTGCGCACACCAGTGTGGAAAGACTGGCGGAGCAGGCGAATGAGCTTAACTGTAAACATGCGGTTATTTTTGATGAAGCAAAATTTACTGATTTAAAAGAACTGCTCAGTAGCAAATGCAATCCCGGATTCGGCAATGAAGCTCTTATTGAGATGGTTCTGCGCAAAGATGTCGATCTGGTTTTGTGTGCAATTGTTGGTACTGCGGGACTGCTTCCGGTGATCAATGCCCTTAAGGCCGGAAAGGATGTAGCTCTGGCCAGCAAAGAGGTCATGGTCATGGCGGGTGATCTGGTTAATGCAGCTGCTGAAGCTGGAAACTCCAGGATAATCCCGGTTGACAGTGAGCACAGCGCGATTTTTCAATGCCTGCAGGGCCGAAGACATGATGAGATCGCCAGAATTATTCTTACTGCCAGCGGCGGTCCTTTCCGTGACACTCCACTTGAGGACATGGCGAAGGCGTCATGGGCAGATGCCATGGCCCATCCTACCTGGGATATGGGTCCCAAGGTTACTATTGATTCTGCGACCATGATGAATAAGGCTCTTGAAATAATAGAGGCCGGGTATTTGTTCGGCTTTCCGGAAAACCGGATAGAAACCGTAATTCACCGTGAATCCATTGTTCATTCAATGATTGAACTGGTTGACGGTTCGATTATTGCTCAAATGTCCAACCCGGACATGCGCTTTCCGATCCAGTATGCGATGAGTTATCCGGAGCGCTTCGGCAACGGGATGCCGCGACTGGACTTCAAAGACACCTTGCAGCTTGGTTTTGAGCCGCCGGATATTGCCAAGTTCCCCTCGATCGGCTTTGCCCATGAGGCGTTGAAAGATGGTGGCACAATGCCTGCGGTTTTGAATGCTGCTAATGAAGTGGCTGTCAATAATTTTCGTAAAGAAAGGATTGCGTTTACGGGGATATGGGCTATCATAGATAAGGTTATGTCTGCGCATGAAGTCAAGCCGCAAAGATCCCTGAAGAACGTACTGGCGGCTGATGCGTGGGCCAGAAAATATGCAGAAGAAATATGTGGTAATTTAAGATAAAGGTCGTTTATGGAAATCATTCTTCAAACTCTTAAACTTGTTGGATCAATTGCTTTTATGGTATTTTTTCTCGGCTTTTGTGTTTTTATACACGAGCTGGGTCATTTCCTTGCCGCCAAGTGGCGCGGGATGCATATAATTGCATTTTCCCTTGGATTCAAAAAAGCCTGGGGCAAAAAGATAAACGGGATTGAATACAGGATAGGCTGGCTGCCTTTCGGCGGGTATGTTGATATTCCGCAGATAGATACAACCGGAACGCCGAAAGATGAAAACGATAAAGAGCTGCCACGGGCAAAGCCGCTGGATAGAATTATATGCGCCTTTGCCGGGCCTTTGTTTAATATCATTTTCGGGCTTGCTCTGGGTACGATTGTCTGGCTGGTTGGAATTCCTCAGGATTCTCCGAAAATGCGTTCAATCGAGGTGGCTTCAATAGAGAAAAGCAGTCCTGAATATAAAGCGGGGTTGCGGGTCAATGATAAAATTGTCAAAATAAATGACAAATCATTTTTCTGTACCTGGAACGATTTTGTTCAGAAAATTCTTTTCACTGTGGGCAAAGTAAAGATGGATGTGGAGCGTAATGGCAAGGATATTAAACTTGCTTACACTCCTGTTGAGAATCCCAATGCCCCCAAAGGACTGAAATTTGAAAAACTGGCCTGGCCGTTTTTTGAACCGCGAATACCGCTGGTAATGTACCCGGAGTCGGGAGAACCGGCCGCGCTTGCCGGGGTCCGGCGCGGTGATATCCTTGAAAGCATCAATGGTAAGAAGGTAACTGACCCGTACATGTTTGCTTATATTGTTGATCTTGCCGAAGGTAAACCGCTAACCCTGAAGGTACGTCGTGATGGTAAAGATGTGGTTATTGATAACATCAAGGCCGTGCCACGTAAATTTGCTGATCCAAAACTGCAGAAACTTGCTGAGAACAATTATAAAATCGGTATAAACTATGCGGTTGACATGCCGATAAAAGTTGCGTTTGTCGTTCCGGAATTGCCTGCCGCAAAAGCTGGTATTCAGGTGAATGATGTCATTGAAAAAATAAATGGCAGGGATATAAAGTCCGCAGCCGGATTCATTAAAGAACTCAAGGGGCTGAAGGACAAACCGTTTACTCTGGCAGTCAAGAGAAATGATAAGTTAATGAATATCCAGATGGCTGCTAAGCAGATCAGGAGTTTTGATTTAGGTGTCATGCTGGTAGTTCTTGATCACCCCACTCCGTGGCAGCAGTTTGTCAAGGTTCTGGACTTGAGTTATAAGTCACTGCGGGGACTGGTATACTGGGCTGCCAAAAAGGTTGGACTCACAGAAGAAGGCAGCACCATTAAGTTTCGCAACCTGAGTGGACCGATCGGAATGGGCAGGACAATTTTTATTTCTGTTTATTATGGTTCGATTATGATCGGCATCAATTTTGTGGTAATTATTTCTTTTGCCCTGGCAATATTCAACCTGCTGCCGTTACCTGTTCTTGACGGGGGGCATATATTGATTGCTCTGCTTGAAATTATTTTCCGCCGGCCTCTGCATGAAGGTGCGGTACGTGCGGTTTCAGTAATTTTTGTTGTATTGCTCATCTCGCTGATGATCGGTGTTACATATAACGATATTCTGCGCTGGATAAGCCAGAAGAAAGTTTTGGAGCAATCGACGGTAGAAAAAAATAAACCCGCTAAACCCGAGGTCAAAAATGTTCCAGCGACGCCTCTCCAGACAAATAAAGCTGAATAATACAGCTGTGGGTGGTGGGGCTCCGGTAACAGTCCAGTCAATGACTAATACCGATACGCGTGATGCGGCAGTTACTTTGCGGCAGATCAGAGAACTTGCGGCCTGCGGGTGCGATATTATTCGATGTGCCGTTCCGGACGGTGAAGCGGTAGACAGTATGCAGGCTATTTGCTCAGAGAGTCCGATTCCGGTAATTGCAGATATCCATTTTGATTATCGACTTGCACTTGGAGCGATCAAATCCGGTGCCCATGGTGTCAGACTCAATCCCGGCAATATTGGAGGCCCTGACCGGGTCAGGCAGGTGGCCGAGGCTGCTGGAGAAGCTGGTATTCCGATCCGGGTTGGGGCGAATGCCGGCAGTGTTTCAAAAAAGCTGCTGGAAGACTTGCGAAGTGAAGGATTAAACTCTCATGATTCCATTGTAAAGGCATTGGTTCACAGTGCATTGGAGCAATGCGGGATGCTGGAGAATTTTGGGTTTAAAGATATTAAGGTGGCTTTGAAAGCATCTGAAGTAACTGCAACGGTCGAGGCTTGCCGCAAATTTGCTGCCGAAACTGATTACCCGCTGCACCTTGGTGTGACGGAAGCAGGGACTCCTGCCAGAGGAGTGGTAAAATCGGCTGTCGGGATCGGAGCTTTGCTGCTTGACGGAATAGGCGATACTATTCGGGTAAGCTTGACGGCAGACCCGGTTGAGGAGGTCTTGTGCGGAATCCGTATCCTCGAAGCTTGCGGGTTACGCGAGGCACGACCGGAAATCGTTTCCTGCCCGACATGCGGCAGAACAGAAATTGAGCTCATCAGGCTTGCGGAAAGAGTTGAAAAGCTGGTCAACGAACTAAAGGCCTCGGGAAAGAAAATCAACCTTAGGAAAATAGCGGTTATGGGCTGCGTGGTAAACGGCCCGGGGGAAGCACGGGATGCTGATCTCGGAATTGCCGGTGCTTCTGGAGACAAGGTGGCTATTTTTAAAAACGGCAAAACGATCGGCGTTTTCCCTCAGGAAGTCGGATTTGAGCGTTTAAGAGCGGAAATATTAAGTTTCTCTGAATAATGCCCGGCAGTTGCCGGGGAGATTAATTACATTATAAAATTTTAATTTTCAGGTCAATATGACTTCAATAATAAGAAACAGTAGAATACTCGTAACAGGAGGAGCCGGTTTTATCGGCTCAAATTTGATAGAAACCCTTCTTAAGGGAGAAAATGAAGTTGTCTGTCTGGACAACTTTATCACTGGAAAGCCGGAAAATTTGAAGGAGTTCATGTCTTCTGAAAACTTTTCTTTAATTGAAGGCAGCATTTGTGATAGAAAAATTTGTGAAAAAGCTTGCGATGGAGTGGACTATGTCCTGCATCAGGCAGCGCTGGGTTCAGTTCCGCGCTCAATAAAAGACCCTGTAGCTACAAACGACATTAACGTCGGTGGTTTTGTAAATATGTTATGGGCAGCTGTTCAGGCAAAAGTGAAGCGCTTTGTGTACGCCTCAAGCAGTTCTGTATACGGCGACAGCCCCGGCTTACCCAAAGTTGAGCCTGAAACCGGCAGACCTTTATCTCCTTATGCCTTGACTAAATCTATTAATGAGCAGTATGCAAAGATTTTTGGTGATTCCTATGGGCTTGAGACTGTAGGATTGCGCTATTTCAATGTTTTCGGTCCACGGCAGGATCCTTATGGCGCTTATGCTGCCGTTATTCCCAGATTTGTTTTAAGCCTGATGCGACATGAAGCACCGGTTATAAATGGAGATGGCTCCTTTTCACGTGATTTTACCTATGTCAGCAATGTTGTTCAGGCAAACCAGAAAGCCGCCTTGACAGTTGCTCCTGACGCGATTGGAGAAGCATTTAACATCGCATGCGGAGGACGTATAGATCTTAATGAGCTGTTTAACACTATTCGGGGGGAACTTGGCTGTTTTGATAAAGCTATTGCCGGAATTGAGGCAGAGCATGGTCCATTTCGTGATGGAGATATCCCGCATTCTCTGGCAGATGTTTCAGCGGCTATGCAAGTGCTTGGCTATATTCCTGAGGTGAAATTTGCCGATGGACTTGCAACCTGCGCTGAATGGTACTGGAAAAACTATAAAGAACTGGTATAAATCTTTCTCAGGAAAAATATTTTATTTTTCGGTTAATAATAACCTGACGTTTAAAGGAATCACCACCCCAGCTGGAGTTTATTGTCTGGGTGCATTTAATCCAGTTACCTTTGGAATCATAGGAATATTTTAGATCAGTAACTACTTTTGAGCCGGTTTGTTTATTCAAGGTAATGATTTTTACAGGATTACCATGTGAATCATTGGTAAATGATTTCCTGATCATAATTTTTCCGTTTTCCTTGAATATACTGGCGATAAGCTGCTTATGGTCATCGAACTTGAATTCCCAGCTCGTGCTGTTCAATTTTGAGTTTAAATTTATTGATTTAACCAGCCGATTAGGGTAGCAGGAGATATCACTGGTGCTTTCTACCTTGCCTTCAGAGTTCAATCTGGTTATACTGGCAAGCTTTCCACGTTCATACTCTGCCTGTTCAGAAAGCAGATTTGAATTACTGCTGACTTTTCTGACATGCATTGCTTTGAGGTTACCGGCAATGTCATATTCAAGTTCTGTGACAAAAGCCGGAGAGGCCTTGCCGTTCAGAGTCACCTGACTGATCAGGTCTCCGTCCCGTGAAAAATTATATACTTTTACTTTCTTACTGTATTTAGAGTATTCAGTTTCTTCTGTGATTGACTTTGGAGCACCATGCAGTCTTGAGTTGTCTATGTTCCAGACACTGCTGAATGGCGCTGCCGTCGCAGTTGCAGAAAAAAGTAAAAATAAATAAATCAACTTGTACATTAGTTTATGATCTCCAAAAAGTGCTTAATTAAAACTATTGAATTTTGCATAAAGTAACAATACATACCTAAATACTATATTATATTTATTAGCAAGTTTGTCAATACCTTGATTTGTCAATTGTATGATTATTGCCAATGTTGCTAATAATCGCATGATTTTGTATTACGGACTTTCTGTTTTGGCTGTTCAATGATAATGTGACTGATTATCCAATTATTAAACTTTAGTATTCTATAGATTAAGATTCTTGGAAGGGTATATTTGTTCAGTGCGTAATCGTTTTTGCATCAAAAATAAACTGAAATAAAAAAATATAATGGGCTTTTCTTACTATTGATGAACTGATATTAATTTTTGCCGGCTGATCCTGAATTCAAGAAGTTTCGTGCAAAATTATCAAGCTATTTGACAAAATGCCGCGAATTAAGTTTTCGCGGCATTTTGTGAGGGTGCTAGGAAGCACTGATAGAATCAGGCATCTTCTGAAATCCCCAGTTTTCCCTGGAGTTCTTCAAGTGAGACGCCGCGGGTTTCCGGATAGATAAACAATACCACAAAGAACTGCAGTATCATCATGGCAGTGAAAAACATAAACGGATATCCGCTGGAAATTTTTGCGACAATCGGGAAGGTCCAGGATACTACAGCGCAAAGTCCCCAATGGGTAAAGCTGCCAAGGGCCTGGCCTCGGCCACGAACTTTATTGGGAAATACTTCACTGATATAAACCCAGATACATGCTCCCGAAGAAAAGGCAAAAAATCCGATATAGGCAATAAGGAGCCAAACCAGCAGGTGCTGGTTCTGACCGGTCATGAAGACGTAAGTCACACCACCCAGAGTTGCAGCTGTTCCCAGTGAACCTGTCAGCAGGAGTTTACGGCGGCCGATTTTATCAATGAGACTCATGGCTATAACCGTGAAAATTAAATTGGTCAAGCCTATGGCTACAGCTTGAATATTACTGGAAACAGTATTGAATCCGGCTTCCCGGAAGATGTCATTGAGGTAGTAGAGCAGCGCATTGATGCCGGCGAGCTGGTTGAAAGCTGCAATAGTGATTGCCAGAAAAATTGGCAGGCGGTATTTCCATTGGAAAAGTTTCTCGCGGCTGGTCGGGTGTTTATGTCCGAGGGAGTCAACAATTTCCTGCATTTCCTGTTTGACGTTTTCTTCGCCGATTGCGTCAAGAGTGGATTCCGCTTCTTCTATTTTACCGCGTTTAATAAGCCAGCGTGGACTGCGTGGTATGGTGAAGAGCATGACCAGAAAGAGGGTTGCGGGAACCGCTTCAATGCCGAATTTGATACGCCATGCCATGCCGTTAACAGCCAGCACATCAGTAAGGTAGTTTGACAGATAGGCGGCCAGGATGCCGACAACTACGTTAAACTGAAAAAAACCAACCAGTCTGCCGCGCAGTTTGGCCGGGGAAATTTCTGCAATGTACATTGGGCCCAGTACAGATGCTCCTCCAACTCCCAATCCTCCGATAAGTCTGAAAAAAACCAGAGACGGCAAGTCCCAGGCTATTGCACAGCCAAGTGCGGAAATTAAAAACAGGACACCTGTTACTTTCAAACATATTCTGCGTCCGTAAGCATCACCGGGTTTCCCGATAAATATGGAACCCAGGATAGTGCCGATTAAAGCTGAAGCCACCATGAAACCAAGCATTGATTCACTCAGTCCGAAAAGTAATTTTACCTGGTGCGTGCAGCCTGCAATTACTGCAGTGTCAAATCCGAAAAGTAGACCGCCGAGAGCGGCAGTTATAGTACTTCTAATTAGCAACCCTCTAAACTTCATTAGCTACCTGCAATTTGTAAGATTATACTTGAAAGGTACTTCTTCCAATCATCCCTCCATCCTCCTAAAATAAACACTTATTGCGATTTTGCAAGAAAATTATTCCGCTAATATTAAGCATAGTTGCTTTTTGCATGGAAGTACTGGCATATTCAATTGTTTTTCAGCGTAATTAAAAATTTAAAAATATTGGTATAAAGTCCCTGAACTCCGGCCAGAAATCCTTTTTGAAAGAAGAATATGGGTTTCTTGGCAAGTTACTAAAAAAGCTGCCGCATACTCAAAACTTTAATAAGTGGCAGATTGGACTATTGCGGCTTCCTGCAGCTTGATAATAGATATTATTTAGTGAAGTTGCTTTTGTGCTGCAGAGCTGTATATTTTTTATTAGAAGCTTTGCATTTCCAGAAACGTTGTTCTCAAAAAAATCTTTAAAAGAGGAGTTAGAGAGATGAAATCCGTTTTTTGGCTTATGGGGCTTTTGTTTTTAGTAATTCTTTGCTGGGGGAGTATAATGCTCAGTTACGGGAAAAATGATAAATCGGAGAAAAATGATAAAAAGCCTGATGTGAAGCTGAAACCTTTGAATGCTGCGGAGAAGGCTGTAATAATCGACAAAGGAACAGAACGTCCTTTTTCCGGAAAGTACTGGGATACTTTTACACCGGGGGTATATTACTGCCGGCAATGCAACGCCCCGCTGTATGTTTCAGACGATAAGTTTAAGTCTGGCTGCGGCTGGCCAAGCTTTGATGAGGCAATTCCAGAAATGGTCAAGGAACAGCCGGATAAGGATGGTGTCAGGACAGAAATAACCTGTAACCGCTGTGGAGCTCATCTTGGACATGTTTTTAGAGGAGAGCGTTTAACCATCAGGAATACAAGGCATTGTGTCAATTCAATATCGATGACTTTTGTTCCGGACAGTTCGGAAGAGGCGGGCAGGGCGATTTTTGCCGGCGGCTGTTTCTGGGGTGTTCAATACTATTTTGAAAAAGAGCCCGGAGTCATTAAGACTATTGCCGGTTATATCGGAGGAGATAAACCGAATCCTACTTATGAGGAGGTTTGTTCACATGATACAAAGTACGCGGAAGCGGTGGAAGTTTTTTTTGACCCTAAACAAACAAGTTATGAAAAGCTTGCCCGTTTATTTTTCGAAATTCACGATCCGACACAGGTAAACCGGCAGGGACCGGATTACGGTGATCAGTATCGTTCGGCAATATTTTATGTCAATAATGAACAGCAGAAAACAGCTGAGAAACTGATAGGGGAGCTAAAGGAAAAGGGCCTGGATGCAGCCACTGAAGTAAAGCCTGCAAAGCGCTTCTGGCCGGCGGAGAAGTATCATCAGGACTGGTACCGCAAGAAAGGCGGTAAACCTTATTGTCACATTTATACTAAACGCTTTTAAATTTAATTTTCCAGCACAAGGTCTGCATTTCAGGAGGAGTAATCTGGACTGTGGCTGCATACTTTCTGTGCGACGAATGAATATCAGGATGTTATATGGGAATAGCTAAGGATCTTATTTTAATAGTTTTGGCCGGTCTAATCGGCGGCTTGATAGCCAGAAAGTTCAAACAGCCTTTAATTATCGGTTATATTCTGGCTGGAATAGCTTTGGGACCTTATACGGGCGGAGCAACTATTTCGCAAGTCGGGGAGCTTGAAAACCTGGCAGAGATAGGGGTTGCTTTGCTGTTGTTTTCTTTAGGTCTTGAGTTTCCCATGCGGGAAATCAAACCGATTTGGCGCATAGCTTTTTTCGGCACTCTGATTCAGGTCGTTTTGACTTTGGTTTTTGGTTTTTTTATCGGCAGGTTCATGGGTTGGGAAAGAATCCCGTCCTGGTGGTTTGCCATTGCCATTGTATCTTCAAGTACTTCTGTAACCATGAAGACGCTGGTCAGCCGGCGTTTAATGGGAACCCTTTCCAGCCGGGTTATGCTTGGCATGTCGATTATACAGGACATTACGGTGATTCCTATGCTTGTGGTGCTGGTAAATGTCAGCAGCGGGACGGATGTTGGTTTTATGGGTGTGGTCAAGCCTATTGCCACTGCAATGATTTTTGTTGCTATTATGATGGTGCTCGGGGCCAGACTGATTCCGGTCCTGCTCAGGTTTGTTGCCAACTGGAATTCCAGAGAACTGTTCCTGCTGACCATAACCGCTGTCGGTCTGGGGGTAGGTTATATAACGCGTTCGTTCAACTTATCATTCTCTTTTGGTGCTTTTATAGCCGGTATTGTGCTGTCCCGCTCGGAGTATGTGCATAAGGCACTCAGTGACCTTATTCCGGTTCGCGATATATTCGGATTGTTGTTTTTTGTCTCTATCGGGATGTTGATGAATCCCTCTTTTCTTTATGCGAATTTCTGGATAATACTAAGCCTGACTCTGGTTGTCGGTATTGGGCGTGGTGTGTTGCTTGGCGGGATTGGCTTTGCGTTCAAGTATCGAAATATTGTTCCACTGGCAATGGTCCTGGGGATGATTCCTATTTCAGAAATATCATTTATTGTAGCCCGTGCCGGCGTCGAGTCAAAAGGTATCAGCAATGATGTTTATTCGATAATCTTGACAACGGTGGTCATGTCAATGATACTGGGGCCGTTGATTGCCGGGCTTACCAGGCCGGTGTATGATACTTTCAAACGGCTTTTCAAGCCGGAGCAGGTCAGGACGGTCAATGTTGAAACCGACAAACTGGATAACCATGTTGTAATAGTAGGCGGCGGCCATACAGCCAGATATATCGGTTTTGTTCTTAAAAGTCTTGAGCTGCCCTATGTCATTGTCGAGAACAATCATCGTATATTCCAGGAGTTCCGTCAAGACGGTCTGAATGCCATATTCGGTGACGCCGCTGAATACCATATTCTGTCGGCTGCTTCGATTCAGCGTGCCAAGCTGTTGTTGATTGCAACCTCCGGTTTCGGCAGTGTAATAAATATATTGAATACCGCCAGGGAGTTAAATGCTGATATCAGGGTTCTGGCCCGTGCTGAGAGTCGTGAACAGGTTGAACAACTGGGTAAAAACGGTGTAAATGAGGTGGTGCAGCCTGAATTTGAAGCTGGTCTTGAAATGGCCAGACAGGCCCTGCTCAGTTTGAATGTGTCAGCCGCCGGGATACAACAGCATCTTGACTCGGTGCGCCGGGAGCAGTACAATCCGCTTGAAGATATCAAGGACGGCAGCCATAATCTTTCTCAACTGATGACTTCAATAAATATGATTGACCTGAACTGGCTGGAAATCAGCGGAAATAACCCTCTGGCAGGACTTTCTTTAAAGGAAAGCAACCTCCGGCGTGATCACGGTATCAATGTAGTGGGAGTGATTCGCAACAAAAAGTTTGAAGCCGACCCGGATGCCGAGTTTCGAATTGAGGCAGGTGACTTTCTTGCTCTGATCGGCAAACCGGAAAAGCTCAGGGAGTTTAAGGCGTTTGTCAGCTCAAAAAATGTCAGAGTGGAACCGGCATAATTATTTAATTGCCGGTTTCCTGCTGGCGCCATTTCTTGATATTTTCTTCCATGAATTTAATAACTTTCAGCAGCTCATCCCTGCCGTTACCTTCAATCTTGAAAGGTTTGCCGAATTTGAAATAGATTTTGCGGTCACGGCGGATGGGCCCTAAATCACGGAGAAACTTGCCGTTGGCAAGGAAATCAGTTTTAAGAGCAAATGGAATAACCGGCACTCCTGCCGACTTTGCAAGTTTGATGCCGATGCTGTTGAATTTTTCAGGAGAAAAATCTTCGCTGCGGGTGCCTTGAGGAAACAGGATAATAGATTTTCCTGCTTTAAGCAGGCGCTTGCCTTCTTTTAATACGGTTTTCAGGTCTTCGCGCGGATTGCTTCTGGTCAGCGGTATGGCCTCAAGCGAACGCATTATGTCTCCGAAATAAGGTATTTTCAGCAACGACTTTTTAATTACAAAAGTGAAATCAAGGTGGGGGCGGATAATTGAGTGAAAAACAGCTGTTTCAAGCAAGCTCATGTGGTTTCCCATCATAATGACCGGACTGCCGCTGGTGGCGTCAAGGTTATTGAGCCCGATTATATTGATTTTTCCGCCGCACCCTTCAGTCAGCTTGAAGTTTTTATTTGAATAATGCACCTGATTAAAAGCGTCAAGCTGGTGCCGTCGGGCACACCTGCCGGTCTGGAAAAAGATAAAGAAATTGCGCAGGTAAAAGTGAAAACGATTACCCAGACACAAACGATCACTCAGCCAGCGTTTTGTGTTTTCCGGTGTCGTGTATGAGTCTTTTGTAAATAAATTATTTTCGACTCGCATAAGGCTCCCTTGCATTTCGAGATCAAGTTACATGAATGAAGTGCGTTTCCTGATCGAAAGTTACTTAGTTAGTAAATATATGTCTTATTCTATATTTTCAAGTTTAATTTTAATATAAATATTTCAGCCTACTAGTATAGCACGGTTTTGATAAAAATCAATTGGAATATCCCGAGGCCAGCGCTGCAAGTGATATTTCTGTCAAGTTACTGCCGGCTTAAGTTCAGACAGGCACTTTATTAAGTACAAAACCGGACCGCTAAGTATTTACTATTTATGCAGGTCCGATTCGCAATTGCAGTCTGCATCATTACCGCATTTAGAGTTGCTTGCAAGTCCAGTTTTTTGAAGCAGTATTTTAAATTCCGGATCGAGTGGCGCCTTGATATCAAGTTGTTTTCTGGTGATCGGATGCTGCAACTGGAGACAAGTTGCAGCCAGCAGCAGGCGACTACAGTTGAATTTATCTTTAAACATGCGATTATGGGCCCCGTCGCCGTGATTTGTATCACCAATCAGCGGGTGGCGTAAATGTGCAAAATGGCGTCTTATCTGGTGATTCCTGCCGGTTTTCAGGTCCACTTCAACCAGCGAATACCTGGCGGTTTCATAAGGCCTTACCGGAATCGGCAGCTCAGTTCTGGCCAGGGTCTTATACAAAGTCAAAGCATCCTGAAAAGTTCCGTTTTTAGTCTTGAGCGGAGAATCGATTACGCCTGCGTCTTCCGTCCAGCCGCGAACTACGGCAAGGTAGGTTTTTTTTACATTGCGCTCCCTGAATTCCCGTGAAAATTCAGAGGCCAGGTCCTTGCTGAATACAAACAAGGTCACACCGGAAGTGGGACGGTCGAGACGATGTACTGGAAATACCTTCTGCCCGGTCTGGTTTCTGACTCGCTGCAGCAGGTAGTCTGTGTCCCGGCTCAATTCAGTCCGGTGTACCAGCAGTCCCGCCGGTTTATTAACCGCCACACAGTGTTCGTCCTGAAAGAGAATACCGGTTTGTATTTCGATTCGTTTAAATCTGTCAGCATGAAGCAAAGCACAACCGGTAAACAAGTCCCGTATACGGCCGTCACCAACCATGCTGACGGCATCCTGCAGACTTAAGCGTATGATATCGTCCGGAACCCCTGATTCAATCTGAATCCTGGATAAATTTATATTACAGGAATTCTCTTCAAAGTGCATGTCCAGCAGGTTCTCACTGGCTTCTTCAAGCATTCCTTTTTCTGCAAGCAGCAAAGAGTAATCAGAGTTGTCAGAGCGAAGCAATTGCGGACCGGCAGATTCTTTACGGCTCAAATAAACAAAGCCATTGATGTCATACGGAAGCAGGGCTCGCCTGCATGTCTGGAGTTTTTGATCGTTGTTCATGGAAATTAATGTTTTACCGCGTGTTTGCGATGTTTTTTGCCTGATCTTTTCTTCTTGCGTTTACGCTGTGATACGAACTTCGGCCAGCGCCTGGACAGATTTTCATCCTGCCAGACCAGCTCATTCTGCAGCATCATCAGCTCTCTGGAATGTGTATATCCCTGCAGCGAGGTTACAGATTTTGAACGGGCTTCGGTAAATCTGAGTTTTGGCTGAATAGACAATATTCGCTGGGCCGAGCTGGTCAGGCGTTTGATCATATTGTGTGGCTTAAAGACTTCCAGTACCAGTCGGCGAATTTTATATTTGGACTCTTTGGACGAAGTCCAGAGTTCTCCACGGTGGCCTTTGCCGATTTCGGCTTCAATGAAAGGCAGTGTCAATGCAGCCATGGCCAGCGATATGCTGTCGCGGTAAATGCCGCGCTGGACTCTATCGTTGCGTCCCGCCAGGAGTTCAAGTGCATAGGAACATGGCGGAGTGTTCCAGTGGGTTTCAAGGAACGGCAGAAAGCTGCCGAGAAAACCGTAATCGTGGAAAGCTATAAAAATATTATGCCCGTAAGTGCCTTTAAGTATTTTTTCCAGTTCCAGTGAAAGCCTGGAGTTGGCCGCATGCATGATAAGCGGAATAGATGACTTTATGGGTTTCGGGGTCAGGAATGAAATTGTACTGTCCCACCAGTTTCAGTGCTCTAAGAATACGTACCGGGTCTTCTTCAAAGCGCAGCAGCGGATCGCCTATAGCCCTGACAATCCCTTCATGCATGTCACCGATCCCGAAACCGGTAAAGTCTATCAGGTCATCATGTACTGGATCATAGAACAGCGCATTAACTGTGAAATCCCGCCGCCACGCGTCTTCTTCAGCTGTGCCGTAATCATTGTCTCTGAAAATCATGTTTTCAGGGATCGGGCTTTTGCGTTGTTTTCCGGGAATTTGTCCAGTTTCATCCGGTGTACGCCTGAATGTACTGATTTCAATCAAATCTCCAGAGTAGCGCAGGTGGACCAGTTTGAAGCGCTTGCCAATAATTCTGGCGTTGCGTTTTCCAAATACCTGCCGGACCTCCTCCGGTGTGGCTTCGGTGGAAATATCATAGTCCTTGGGCGGTCTGCCCAGCATGAGGTCCCGAATAGCCCCGCCTACGACATAAGTTTCAAAACCCGCACTCTGCAGGCGTTCAATAACCTTATAAATATGTGGGGCTACGATCAACTTTTCGGTCATACTAAATTTTCCGCTGAATTATGGTATCTACACAAGCTAAGTCGGGATCAATATAAGGGTAATCAGCATTGTAATTCAGACCGCGACTTTCTTTTCTGTCCAGTGCCGAATCAATAATTATTTCTGCTGTTGAGGCAATATTACGAAGTTCAATCAGGTCGGGTGTGATCAGGAAGTCCCAGTAATATTTTTCAATCTCCTTGCGAAGCAGTTTGATTCTGGCTTTAGCGCGTTCAAGGCGTTTGTTGGTGCGGAAAATACCGACGTAGTCCCACATGAAATGGCGAATTTCATCCCAGTTATGAGCTATGACAACCAGCTCGTCTGAATCAGTGGCATTGCCGCAGGTCCAGACCGGTACTGTGTCGGGAGCCTCGTACTTTTTCAGTTCAGCCAGAATATTTTTTATATGTTCAGCTGACAGCTTTGCCACGACCAGGGCTTCAAGCAGGCTGTTGCTTGCCAGGCGATTAGCGCCATGCAGGCCGGTGCAGGCGGTTTCTCCAACAGCATAAAGCCCGGGAATTTCAGTTTCGCCATTAACGCCGGTTTTGATGCCGCCGCAAGAGTAATGGGCGGCAGGTACCACTGGAATCGGGTCTTTGGCCATATTGACCCCGATTTCGAGGCATTTTTCAAAAATATTAGGGAAGCGTTTACGCAGCGTCTCCTCAGAGTGATGAGTTATATCAAGATAAACACACTCTTCTCCGGAACGTTTCATTTCATTATCAATAGCCCGGGCGACAACATCGCGCGGTGCCAGGCTCTGCATGGGATGGTATTTATGCATGAATTCCACCAGATCGCCATTCTCAGTTCGGCGCTTCAGAATAGCACCTTCCCCGCGTACCGTTTCACTGATTAGAAAAGAGCGCAGACTTGGATGGTACAGAATTGTCGGATGGAACTGAATAAACTCCATATTAGCTATTCGGGCTCCGGCCCGGTATGCCATCGCAACGCCACCTCCGCAGGCAACGTCAGGGTTACTTGTATAAAGATAAACTTTACCGATTCCTCCGGTCGCCAGGGTTGTGGTGGCGCCGCGAAAAGTCTTGACAGTATTACTCTGGTAATCCAGGGCATAGATGCCGAGGCAGCGATTGGGACCGGACCAGCCGATTCTGCCGGTCACGATAAGGTCAATGGCTATATGGTTTTCAAAAATTCTTATTTTATCATTAGTCAGGCATGACTCAACCAGAATCCGTTCGACTTCCTCGCCGGTAATGTCGCCGGAATGCAGGACCCGGCGTTTGGTATGTCCGCCTTCGCGTCCAAGATCATACTCATCTTTATGCTTGCTGTCGCCAAGCTCGCCCCGGGTAGTGAAATGGGCACCCTGATCAATGAGTTCCTGAATAACGCCCGGTCCGGCTTCGACAATTTTACGTACGATATTTTCTTTGCACATACCGGCACCGGCGTTTAACGTGTCCTTGACGTGATCTTCAAATGAATCTTTTTTTACGTCCATGACACAGGCTATGCCGCCTTGTGCATATTTAGTATTGCATTCGTCCACAGCGCGTTTGGTTATTATGGCTACAGTTCCACCTGAATTTGCCAGGTGGAGAGCTGTTGACAGTCCTGCAAGTCCGCTGCCGATAACTATGTGGTCAAACTCTAAACAGTCACTGACTTTCATTTTAGATTAGTCCCTCTTAGGGCGTTAATTATTGGTCATATCTGTTAAAAGTCGCTAATATAGACTTTATTTTCTCATAAATCCACACTAAATTACAATGATTTGGCATGAAAATCAATTTTATTGAACTTGAATAATGTTGTATGAACAGCTTTTACGGTAGAATAAACGATACTTTAAACGTATGAATGAGGATAAAATGAATTCGAAAGATAAGAAAATTGATTCGCGCACTGCAGGTTCAGAGGAAGATTTTTCTGTTCTGAAAAAGCAGCGTCCGGGTAACGAGTGTTATCGGGTAAGCTGGTTATGGCGGATTATAAAAATGCTTTGCCTTATTGCTTCCGGTGCTCTGCTAAGCACTGCTTTTCCGCCGTTAAACTGGGGCGTTACCGCCTGGTTTGCTATAATACCCTTATATCTCATTGCTTCAGAACAGCGCTGGCCGGCAGCTTTATTGAGTGGTTTTCTTTGGGGAGTAGGCTGGTCTTTCCCGGCATTTCACTGGCTGTCTGAGATAGATCCGGTTATTCCTTATCTGCTGGCTCCGGTAATGGCCTGCTTTTATGCCGTATGGGCAATGTTTGTCCCGGTGTTGCGGCGCAATATTATATATCCATTGGACATTTTGCGTAAAGGCTATCAAGGTGCGGAAAGTTTTACCGACTTCTCTCCATGGCGGGAACTGGTACTGGCCCTGGTATTGTCTGCTTTGTGGTGTGTTATGGAATGGCTGCGTTCTGACATGCTGCCATGGAATTATCTGTCAGCTACTCAGTGGCAGAATCTACCGTTGATTCAAATGTGTTCCGTTACCGGCACTTACGGATTGAGTTTTACTATCTGTCTGGTCAACATCACCTTTGCCATGGCGATATGGAATGCGCTCCATAATTATCGCAGCGGCAGTAAGTTTAAACGCCCGGTGCCGTTTATGTTTTCGCTGTTCTTGCTAATGCTCCTGGTCGTTTTCGGAAACAGCCGGATTGTAAAAATGCAGAAGGCGCGCAAGAATCTTATTTCATTTAATGCCGGTCTGGTGCAGGGAGATATTTCCCAGCGCCGCAACGCAAGTGATATTGAAGCGCAGGAAGCTTTGAATATCTACCTGGAGCAATCATATAAACTGCTCAAACACATGCCCCGACCGGATGTGATTATCTGGCCGGAAACCGCAGTGCCTTACCCATACCGTGCACAGGGAATTGTCTGCTCTGAATACCGTTACAAGCTTTTTCAGCTCAGCACCGCCGCTAAATGTCCGCTGCTTATTGGTACTATTGACTTTGAAGACCTGCCTCCAGGAGTTAACCGGGAGCCTGGCACTTTAAACAGTGCTTTTCTGTTTGACGCGGAAGGCAGCTTCAAAGCCAAGTATGACAAGGTACACCCGGTACCTTTTGGTGAATATGTTCCTTTCCGCAAATACCTGCCACGATTTATCATTAATATGATTGACATGAATCGTGACCTTACAGCCGGAAACAGTTATCAGCCGCTGCCAATTCATCCCGGTGTACTGGCAGGTATCAGTATTTGTTTTGAGGATGTATTTCCCTATATATCCAGACGGGAGGTGCTGAAGGGCGCAAATCTAATTCTGGTAATAACCAACGATGCCTGGTATCCGAAGAGTTCTGAACCTGACCAGCATCTGGCAAACGCTGTTTTCAGGGCAGTTGAAACTGGAGTCCCGATGCTGCGCAGCGGCAATAACAGTGCGAGCTGCCTGATTCAACCCAGCGGTTATATTTCCGACTGTCTTTTCAAGAAAAAAGACCCGGTGACCGGCAGAGAGGTGCCTGCTCCAGAGATCCGGGGGCGCCGAAGCGGAATTATTCCGGTTATGGTACCGGCTAATCCGGAGCTTACCTTTTATGCGAGAAACGGCGACCTGTTTCTGATGCTGTGCATTCTTGCCTCAGTTGGAGGCTTGTTGTATGCCGCCTGGAGCTGGAGAATGCGTAAGGTCAGTTTAATTAAGAAATTTGAGTAGGTATCAGGGAGGCAGCTCCCTCAATGCCTTATTTGCATTTCAAGCTGGCTGCAGGTCAGTTACAGCGGCCTGTACGGCCGTAGTGCTGCACTGGCACCCTCATTCGCCGGGGGGAAGAGTATATGGAGGATGGGGGCCTGTACAGCCCCCACATAAATTACAGTGAAGCACAGAAAGATTTTATGCGTTCAACAGCTTCACGGATATTTTCTTCACTGCAGGCGTATGACAAACGAATGTTGCCAGGAGCAGAGAAAGCTTCGCAAGGGATAGCGGCCACTTTCTTTTCATCCAGCAGCTTACTGCAGAAATCCGCGGCACTGAGGCCGAAGCTTGAAATATCACAGAGGATATAGAAAGCACCTTGCGGGCGAATGCAGGAGATGCCGTCAATTTCGCTGATCAAGCTGTAAATAAGGTCACGACGGACCGCGAAAGCCTGACGCATTTCTTCAACTGCAGCATCAGCGGCTTCAAGTGCTTTTAGTCCACCGTACTGAGCAAAAGTGGTCGGGTTAGAAGTCGAATGACTTTGGAACGCACTGATCTTTTTGGTCAACCAGAGCGGAGCGGTCAGGTAACCGAGGCGCCAGCCGGTCATGGCATAGGCCTTGCTGAAACCGTTGACGGTGATAGTCAAAGCATTGATTTCATCATTCAGCGAAGCGATGGATACGTGCGGTTTATCGGCATCATAGACCAGCTTTTCGTAGATTTCGTCGGCAAGGACCATAAAATTATTTTTGACTGCGATCTCAGCAATTTTTTCAAGGGTAGCTTTGCGGTAAACTGCGCCGGTCGGATTTGACGGCGTGGTCAGAATCATCAGTCGAGTGTTATCAGTTACGGCCGCTTCGAGCTCTTCCGGCAGAATTTCGTAATTGTTTTCTGCTTTTGTCTGAATAATTACCGGGGTTGCACCCGCAGCTTTGACCATTTCAGTGTAACTCAGCCAGAAAGGAGCCGGAATGATTACTTCATCGCCCGGGCCGCATAGTGCAGCGACGGCTGTGAATACAGAAAACTTGGCGCCGGGAGCAATGACAATCTGTTCCGGTGTGGTTTTAATGCCGTTATCTTTAAGGAATTTTTCAGCAATGGCTTTTTTCAACTCGGGAAGGCCGCTGGCCGGAGTATAACCGGTTTTTCCATCATGCAGTGCCTGGATAGCGGCCTGTTTGATGACTTCCGGAGTATCAAAATCAGGTTCGCCTGCTGACATGCTGCATACGTCGACGCCCTGGGCTTTCAAGGCTTTGGCGGCGGCGGTGATTGCCAGAGTTGCTGACGGGGTAAGGCCACCCATCGTTCCTTTGGTTTCCTGCAAGTTTTTCATCGTCGTCTCCTGGAGTTAATTTCCCTGTCTGGCAGGGAATAATTTTTCTAATTTGACCGGGATGAAAACGGTCAAGCTCACTTTTTATAACATAACTCGGCCGGTATTGACCTCAAACCAATATTATGTCGCGACATATATGACTCATAGCATTTTTTGTTGTAAAAAAAACGCTGCCTTTCCAGAAATTATGAGTTTCAAGAGCTTAGTTTCTCAAGTAAACTGCAATCAAGGCTGATTTTTAAGTACGGCAATGGCGCTGTCAACATTTCCAAACGGCGCACTTACCTGTACTCCCTGTACTTTATTACGCAGCTCGGCAACAGCTTCACGGGCAATCTGAATGCCGGTAGCACGTTGTTCTTCACGGGTTTCAACCGCGGCCATGCGCTCCATTATGGAATCCGGTACAGTGACGCCTGGTACTTCATTCTTAAGGAATTCGGCATTGCGATAGCTGGCCAGCGGCCAGATGCCGGCAATTACCGGAACTTTCAAGTCGGCGATAGCATCCATCATTTTCAGCAGCGGTTCAGTTACGAAAACCGGCTGAGTGATGATAAATTCAGCTCCTGATTCTACTTTTTCACGGATTCGTGAAAGTTCCCGCTCCATATCAATTGCATTCGGGTCCGCTCCGGCTCCCGGGCAGATCGGGGTAGGGGAGCCAATGCTTTTGCCGCCGATATCCAGGCCATGGTTGAGTTTATCACACACCTTCAAAATACCGATTGAATCAACATCGAATACAGCTGAAGCAAACGGGTAATCACCAAGTTTCGGCGGGTCTCCGGTTATAAACAGGATGTTATTTATGCCCTTGTTGGCACAGCCAAGCAAATCCGCCTGCATCCCGATCAGGTTTTTGTCACGGCAGCAGCAGTGCAGAATTACTTCGATATCCGCCCGCTGCTGAATTTCAATAGCGGTAATAATCGGTGAAATTCTGGAACTGGCACGAGGCCCGTCCGGGATATTAATCGCGTCAATTCCAGCATTACGGCACTTTATGGATTTTTCAATAGTTGACTCCAGGTCAAATCCACGGGGCGGAGTTATTTCAATAGTAGTTACAAACTCGCCGCGGGCAAGCTTTGCCGCAAACTTTGAACGCTTTTCCAGTGGGACAGGCTCCTGCATTTCATCGGTATGCTCAACAGCCTGCAGCTGATGTTCAATCTGGGTTTTTGCCAGTGGCTTGATGCTGCGTGCCATGTCCCTGATATGTTCCGGACCGGTACCACAGCAGCCGCCGACACCTCTGGCTCCGAGATTGACATAACGGACTGCATAAGTAGTCAGGTATTCCGGGCTGCACATATAAATCATGCGGTTTTCTACACTTTTAGGCAGGCCCGCATTTGGCATAACTATAACCGGGTAGTTAGTAATCGGCAGCAGCTGTTCCAGTGCAGTAAGCATGCCTTCAGCTCCCATTCCGCAGTTGATGCCGATGGCAGTGGGTTTTTTAGTGCCTTTTTCAAAAAGAGCCAGTGACTTGGTCAGTGGTCCGCCATCCTGAGTTTCAAGGTTGCGGTCGACAACAAAACTGAACATAAACGGGATTTCAGCATATTCCTCAATCGCCGCATAAGCATAATCAACATCTCTGAAAGTCGCCAGAGTTTCGCACATTATAAAGTCTGCGCCAGCTTCCTGGAGTGCGCAGATCTGTTCACCGAGTATCTCTACTGCGCGTTTCTTATTAATTACCCGGTTATAAGAACTTTCACCGACTGGTCCGACTGATGCGGCAACAATTGTGTCTTCATCACAGACCGATTTTGCCAGCCTGATGGCCGCCTTATTGATTTCAACTGTTTTTTCGGCCAGGCCGTGGCGCGCAAGTTTATTGCTGTTGGCACTGAAGCTGTTTGCCGTAATTACTTCCGCACCAGCCTCGACATATTTTTTATGAATTTCGGTTACGATATCAGGGTTGCTGAGGCACAATCCTTCATATGATGCATTGACGAAAAAGTCACGCTTGTAAAACTCTGTTCCGACTCCGCCGTCGAATATGACTATATGATCATCAAGTTTTTCTTTTAAGGGGTCACGCATGTACTCATCCTGTACTTCTTAAAATAAAATTTAAAACAGTCGTTACTGTACACCGTTTTGCTGCAAAAAAAAGTCTAAAAATCTAATTAGAACTATATTCACGAATAAGTTCCAGTTGATGCTGCAGGTCGGCTGTTTCACGGCGCCAGAAAGCGTCACTGCCCCAGTCAGGGAAGTTGTGTTGAAACCGGAAGTCATCTATCTGGGTACTGCACCAGTCCAGAAAATATATGATGCGCATGGCACGGAGTGGCTCAATCAGACGTACAGTTTCAAATTCAAAGTCACGCAGGCTGCAGTAACCGTCGAGCAGCAAATCAAGTTCTCGGCGGCATTTGTGGACATGTTCCGGCAGCAGCAGCCACAAATCCTGCACTGGCGGGCCTTCCATCATATCGTCAAAATCGATTATCATCAGACCTTCTCCAGGGCGTTCGAGGATATTTGCCCGATGCAGGTCAGCATGGATTCGGATGTATTCAATATCGTCAAATAACGGATCTATTTCTTCCAGTAACTCTCTTACAACACGTTCAAAAGGCTGTTCATACATTGCGGTAATGAATTTACCTTTGAGCAGATGCTCAAGCTGGTTTGCAGTCGTTGCCCGGGGATCAAGCAGGGTCCGGTCCGGGGCTTCCGCCCGGGCTCCGGCCAGATGCATCCTGGCTACAATCATACCGAGTCGTTTCCAGCTTTCATCATCAGTAATCTCAATTTCCCGACCAAATCTTTTGGGAAAAACTGTAAATAAAATGCCGTCTTCAGTTTGGGCCAGCGTTCCCCCATGCGGCAGTTCCAGCGGGGCAATTACCGGGATATCGTCTGCAGCGCAGTCCAGCACAAAACGATGTTCCTCCTCGACAGCTTGACGATTCCAGCGACCGGGCCGGTAAAATTTTGCTATAACCCGCCTGTGGTCTGCGGTTTCAAGTTCGTACACCCGGTTTATATAGCTGGGAAGCGGCGCTGCCAGCCCGGTCATCGGGGTGGCTAAAGCAGCTTCAACCTCCGCTATTAATATATCGGGAGTTAAGTTGTCGAAATTCTTTGCAGTCATCTGGACATTACCTCTAACCGGAACTATTATTTATGTGACAAAAGGTTTTCTCTCGAATTTCGTTAAGATATCCCGTTTAAGTCAAAATGCTAACAGGCAAAGGTCTTTTATGCTGTCAATAAAGCACGATATGCACATCCATACATTTGCGTCAAAGTGTTGTCTGGACGAGCTTCAGACCATTGATAATATTGCAATGCAGGCCAGGGAGCTTGGGCTGGAGCGCATCGGTCTGGCAGACCATGTCTGGGATAACCCCGGACTGATGCCTAACGACTTTTATCAGGGACAGGGCAGAGATCGCTGTCTAAATTTAAAGCGCAGTGCTTTCAGGTTTGATAATTCGGATTTAGATGTGCTGGTAGGCTGTGAGGTTGAGACTATAGCGCCGAACAAGTTCAGTATAACGGATGAACTGGCTGCAGAAATGGATTTTGTGCTGCTGGCAACGGACCACTTTCACTTGAGAGATCTGGTGGCGCAGCCAAAAAAGTTTAAACCAAGACATTTTGCCCGGCATATGCTGGAAATGTATCTGGGCGGGATTCAATGCCCCTTTGGCGATATTATGGCACACCCGTTTCTGACGATGGGTTATTATGATATTTATGAGGATGTAATAGCCGCGATCAGTGACCGCACCTTTAACGAAGTTTTTGCCGAAACCGCGGAAAGCGGCAAGGCGGTTGAAATAACTACTCACTACCTGGGAAATCCATCAAGAGGTAAGCTTTTCAGTCGTGAAGTTCCGATCCGGATTCTTTCTCTGGCTCGCGAAGCCGGGTGCAAATTTGTATTCAGCAGTGACGCGCATCAGCTGTCCAGTATCTGCAGAGTTCTTGAGCTTAAAACCCTGGCGCTTGACGCCGGAATCCGCGAAGAGGATATTCATCCCATCGCTCTTCGCGATTAATCCCTGATTACTGCGGGCGAATAGCCAGCATAGTGGTCATGTCGAGCAGTTCTTCCCACCACTGTTTATGTGGCCGCTGCACCGCTGGCGAAGCCATCCGGTGCAGTTTTGCTACGGGGTGTACACTGGTTTTGCCGCCGCGCTGTCCTATGAAAACACTTTCAGTCTCGTGTTTTTTCAGGCGGGAGAACATCTGGTTCATTCCCTCGTAAGCCAGTCTTGCCGCCTGAATACGGTCAAACGGTGAAGGTTTTCCTCCCTGCTGGATGGGACCGAGAATACTGCGACGGACATCAAAAAGTTCCCCGGAAGCCTCATCAAACAGGCGACACATAAAGTCTGTAGTGTAAGCATTATTGGCTTTTTCGTTACGTATCATCAAGGCCACTGACCGATCGTCCTGATTGAAACTGTCGCTGAGTTTTTTCAAATGTTTGCGCATCATTTCCAGTGTGACTCCTTTTTCATGCAGGTAGATGAACTCTGCTCCGGTAGCCAGTCCGCTCATCAGGGCCAGATATCCGCAGTACCGTCCCATTACCTCAACAATAAATGCCCGGCGTGCGGTATCCGCTGACTGCTTGATTTTGTCGATGGCTTCCACAATTGTATTCAGTGCGGTATCCGCGCCGATAGACAATTCCGAACCGGGCAGGTTGTTGTTGATACTTGCCGGAATACAGATAATCGGGATATCAAAAGCTGAATATTTCGGGCGCATCCGGTTGATTTGCTGAGCAATCTGGTAGCCGGTCCAGCCGCCGATCAGCAGAATCCCTTTAATTTTATGGCGCACAATGGCATCAGCAATATACAGAAAGTCGCTGCCTGACGGTATCTTGCGATTAGTTCCCAGGTGAGAGCCGCCGCGTCCGTTCCAGTCCTCAACGTCCATCCACTCAAATTCTCTGACTTCATCGTTAATCAGTCCTTCAACTCCATTATTTACACCGAGCATTTTATGGCCTTCAGCCATGCCGATCCGGACTGCGGTGCGAATAGCGTCATTCATGCCCGGAGCCGGCCAGCCGCAGGTCATAACGGCAATTCTCCTGCTGTGTTTTTTATGCTCAGGCGGCATGGCGCGGCACATGGTTTCCAGAATTTTACTCATAACATTCCAGTTGCTGCCGCGCAGCTCAGCCGCTTTGTCGTAATCGCCGTTCTTTATACATTCAGAAATATTTCTGGTTTTATGGACTGATTCCATAAGTGAAGCGGTTTTGATACGGTTGTTCTGCAGGACGACTATCTTTGATTCATCCTGAGCTTTTTCCTCGAGCAGCTCGGACACTGCTTCCGCCCCGCAGGCTGTACTCATATAGCGATCAAAGGCACTTGGAGAACCGCCGCGCTGAACGTGTCCCAGAATAGTTATCCGGCTCTCCATGCCCATGCCTTTGTCAAGTATCTCTTTAATATAATTTGAAGTAATCGGGTTGTGATGGCGGTCACGGGCGCCTTCGGCAACAATAACTATGCTGTCGCGGCGGCCGGCTTTTCTGGCATTGCTCAAAAGCTCGCACATCCGCTCCTCCCAGCCGTCCTCAGGAGGAAACTCCGGCACAAAAACATAGCTTGCGCCTGTCGATATGCCGCTCATTAACGCCAGGTAGCCGCAGTTGCGCCCCATCACTTCCACCACAAAAATCCGCTGGTGACTGTGAGCAGTACTGTTAAGAGCATCAATGGCTTCAGTGATCCTGTGCAGGGCGGAGTCGGCCCCTATAGTCATGTCGGTATTGGCCATGTCATTGTCAATGGAACCGACCAGACCGACAATTTTTAATTCAGGGTGCTGCTGCATGGCTGTGGCATCAATTCTCCTCCTGCGGACCAGTTCGGCCAGTAGTTCCGGCCACTCCTGCCGGAATTGATTGGCACCGGTCAGACTTCCGTCTCCACCAATGATGACAATTTTATCTATACCGGCTTTCAGCAGGTTTTCAGCAGCTTTCAGGCGTCCTTCACGTTCTCTGAACGCATTGCATCTGGCGGTGCCGATTGCGGTTCCGCCCAACTGCAGGATCCCGCTGACATCTTCCCAGTCCATTTCACAAATATTATTATCAACCATGCCCTGATAGCCTTCACGTATTGCATAAACCTGGCAGCCGGCGGCGATGCCGGTTCGTACGACAGCCCTTACGGCGGCGTTCATGCCCTGGGCGTCTCCGCCGGAAGTCATGACAGCTATGCTTCTGATAATTTCCTGTTTTCCTTTCATGGCAGCTCCATATATTTATGCATTTCAGCCGGGCAGGGTATAGCCCGCAATAATTGTATTTATTTTACAAAGCGATCCGATGAGATCATTTTGATTCGGTCACGAAGATCAGCGGCCCGCTCAAATTCTAGTGATTCAGCCGCATTCATCATCTCCTCTTCAAGTTCCCTTATTAATTCCTGCAGTTCATTCGGCTTTAAATTTTTTACCTGATTGGAGCCGAAATCGACATTTGATTCATTTACTTCAAAAACAGTTGAAACAGCGTCGGCGGTAGAATACTTCACACCGCTTTCCATGGCAACAGCGTCATTTATGGTGATGCTGCGCGGCTTTTCGATAGTTTTTGGGGTAATATTATGTGTTTTATTATATGCCTTCTGTTTTTTACGCCGCTCTTTAGTCGTATCCACCAGTTTACGAATACTTGGAGTGACATTGTCGGCATAGAGAATAACTTTACCTGCCTGGTTTCTGGCAGCGCGTCCTGAGACCTGAAACAGGGAACGCTCCGAACGCAGGAATCCCTCTTTGTCTGCATCAAGGATAGCCACCAGCGCAACTTCCGGCAGGTCGATTCCCTCCCGTAGCAGGTTAATGCCAATGACGCATTCGTATCTGCCTTCCCGCAGCTGCGAAAGCACTCTGACTCTCTCCAGCGCGTCAAGTTCAGAATGCAGGTAGCTGCAGCGAATGCCAAGATCGCAGAGATAATCGGAAAGGCGTTCTGAACTTTTTTTCGTCAAGGTTGTCACCAGAACCCGTTCATGGCGTTTTGAAGCTTCCCTTATTTCGTGGATGACATCATCAACCTGGCCTTCAAGCGGGCGTATTTCTACAACCGGATCGAGCAGACCGGTAGGTCGTATTACCTGCTCAATCGGTGCGCCGCCGTGTTCAATTTCGTAATCACCCGGAGTAGCCGAGACAAAAATACAGTCGTTATGCAGATTTTCGAATTCATCAAATTTTAACGGTCGGTTTTCAAGCGCGCTCGGCAGTCTGAAGCCATGTTCGACCAGAGTCTGTTTGCGGCTGCGGTCTGCCCGGTACATGGCACGCAGCTGCGGCAGCGTGGCATGGGATTCATCAATGACGGTGATCATATTATCCGGAAAAAAGTCAAACAGGCAGAACGGGCGGCTTCCCGGCTGGCGGTTGGACAGGTACATTGAGTAATTTTCAATACCGGAGCAGTAACCGATTTCACGAATCATTTCAAGGTCATAATTTACCCTCTGGTAAATACGCTGGGCTTCGACCAGCAGGCCTTTGCTTTCGAAATATTCCACCTGTTTTTTCATTTCTTCGGTTATTCCGGTTACAGCGGCTTCAATTCGTTCCGGAGGCATGACGAAATGTTTGCACGGGAAAAACATGACTTTGTCAGTGCGGTTTTTTATTTTTCCGCTGACCACGATATGACGCGATATGGCTTCTACTTCATCTCCCCAGAATTCAACCCGGACAAATTCTTCGCGCTGCGGTTCGAAGACATCTACAGTGTCACCCCTGACCCGAAACTGCCCTTTTTCAGGAGCGGTGTCATTGCGCTCATATTGAATATTGACCAGTCCGCGCAGCAATGCGTCGCGACCAATGTTATCGCCGACTTTTACCGGCACACACATGTGCTCATAGTCTTCCGGCGAGCCTAAACCGTATATGCATGAAACACTGGCGACAACAATGACATCCTTGCGTTCAAGCAGGGATGTCGTGGCCGACAACCGCAGTTTCTCAATGTTTTCATTGATACTGGCGTCTTTGGCTATATAAGTGTCGGTTTGCGGTATGTATGATTCCGGCAGATAATAATCGTAATAACTGATAAAGTATTCAACTGCGTTATCCGGGAAAAACGATTTGAATTCGCTGTAAAGCTGGGCTGCGAGGGTTTTGTTGTGGGAGAGCACCAGAACCGGGCGGTCAAGCTGAGCAATGGTATTAGCCAGCGTAAAGGTTTTCCCGGAACCGGTTACACCAAGCAGAGTCTGGCAGGACCTGCCTTTGCTGAATCCTTCAAGCAGGGCTTGTATCGCTTCGGGCTGGTCTCCGGAAGGCTTGAATTTTGATACCAGTTTAAAGAGACTCATTACAATTCCATATTTAACATAATCACTAAAAACCACTGCCTATAACGTATATCTGTATTGATCTTTTTCAATCCGGCAAAGTCGAGCCTTGAATAATCCGTTTTACTATTTAAAATATAGAATAACTGAAAGTCAGTTGATTTTTAACGAAAAACAAAATTTGAAGAAATGAATAAGCTGCAGGTATTGCCAAAAAATTATTTTCCGGACGTTGAGACCTCTGATGAGGACGGGTTTCTGGGCTGGAGCCATGATTTGACTTGTGATATGCTGTTTGAAGCTTATACTTCAGGAATTTTTCCCTGGCCGTTTGAGGATAAGCACGTTCTGTGGTTTGCTCCTCCTGAGCGTGCGGTACTGGAATTTTGCGACTTCAGAATTCCCGGTACGGTCAGGCGCGAGTTGAAAAAAATGCCTTTTAAATTCAGCATTAATCAGCATTTTGAAGAAGTGATAAAAGGCTGCGCTTATTCCAGGCGTAAAGCTGAAGAAGGCGGAACCTGGATAACCACAAAATTAATAGATGCTTTTTTAGAGTTCCATGAAGCCGGTTTTGCCTGGAGTTTTGAAGCGGTTTGCCAGGACGGCAAGCTTGCCGGAGGGCTTTATGGAGTCCTGATCGGACGTTTTTTTGGTGGTGAAAGCATGTTCTATAAAAAGTCCGGAGCATCGAAATTCGCATTGGTTAAAACAGTTGAATGGCTGCGTAATGAACGTGGGGTCACCTGGCTTGACGCTCAGATGCAGAATGATTTTCTAGCAAGATTCGGAGTGCGCAACGTGGAGCGGGAGGATTATATGAAGCTGCTGGAAAAATGTTTTAATTGAATTACTGCAAAAGGTATTTATATTTCATTAATGATTAATTATTAAGCGGTTTTATGCAAATGAAGATTTCCCAGAACAGTCAGAAAGTCTATAAGGTTGTAGCTAATCAGATTCAAAAAATGATTTTGAACGGCGAACTCAAGCGTGGCGATAAGCTGCCTACCGAAAGAGCTTTAGCCGAAAAATTCAAAGCCAGTCGCAATTCGGTGCGTGAGGCTTTGCGAGCTCTCGAGATACTTGGAATTATTGAATGCAGGCAGGGCGGCGGTAATTTTATCTCTCACAGCTTTGCCGAAGGGCTGGTAGAACCGTTGTCTCTGATGGCTAAACTGTGCGATGCTTCGCTTGGGGAACTGCTCCGGCTTCGGCTGCTGCTGGAACTTGAAGCCTTGAAGAGTACTGCTAAAACAGCGAACCAGACCTTGAAACTGCAATTCAAAGAACTCTGCTGGCGACTGTCCAATGAGACCAGCCAGGAGCAAAGTCTTTATATTGATCAGGAATTTCATTATTTAATAGTTAACGCTTCCGGAGATGAGATGCTGATTGCTTTGTTTAACGCGTTTGATACGACGATCAGAAAACTTATCAGAGAAGGTCAGAGGAAAATTGGCCATGAAGGGGTTACAATCAAGCAGCTGGCAGAGCAGCATCAAAGGATATGCGATGCCGTCGTCAGTAATGATGTCGAAGCTGCATGTGAGGCTTTGAACGCACATTTGAAGTTTTTTTTCAAAGAACTTCAAGAATAATTTATTTTTGCACTTGTTTTTTTTGTTTTTTCTGTTATGTTAATTGGTAGTACCAATATCTAGAGGGTTTGTACTGAAAATTGGTAGGGCAAATTTCAGGTGATATATGAAAGAGCTTAAAGTAAATATTCCATATGGGCGGGATGAATTGCAATTTTCGTCAACCGGTAGCAGGATAAATTCAATTCTGTATTCCAGTGCTCACGAGTTTGTGCCGGAAAAATCGGAGGATGAACTTGTCGCAAATGCAATAAACCAGAGTATTAATTCGCTGCCGCTGCATGAAATAGCGGTTTCCCGCAAGCATGCTGTTATAATAACCAGCGACCATACTCGACCGGTTCCGAGCCGCAAAATCATGCCTTGGATTCTCAAGTCACTGCGCAGAGGAAATCCAGAGATAAAAATATCAATACTTGTTGCGACCGGCCTGCATCGACCCACGACTCGTGAAGAACTGATTTACAAACTGGGCGAGAAGATTGTTCAGGATGAAGAGATAATTATTCACTATGCTGACAATCAACATGATATGGTTGACTTTGGTTTGCTGCCATCTGGCAACCGGCTCTGGCTTAACAGGCATGCTGCCGAATGTGATTTACTGGTAGCGGAAAGCTTTATTGAGCCGCATTTTTTTGCCGGGTTTTCCGGCGGCGGCAAAAGTGTATTGCCCGGGGTTGCCGGGGCTGAAACTATAAAAGTCAATCACTGTGCAGAGTTTATTGCAGCTGCCGGCAGCCGGACTGGCAGGCTTCATGGCAACCCCATCCGAATGGATATTGACGCAGCAGCTCAACGTGCCGGTCTGGAATACATTGTTAATGTGGTAATTGACTCGCATAAAAATATCGTTGCAGCTTTTGCCGGGCACTATATAAGTGCACATCGCACCGGAGTCAATTTTTTGAAATCATTATGCCGGGTTGAGGGCGAAAAAACTGACATTGTAGTTGTCGGCAACGGCGGATATCCGCTGGATCAGAACATTTATCAGGCGGTCAAGGGAATGACTGCCGCCGAAGAACTGTGCAACGAGGGCGGAGTAATTATAATGGCGGCCTCATGTTGCGACGGCCATGGTGGCGAAGCTTTATATCAGGCATTGAAAAATGCTGATGATCCTGCTGGACTGCTGGATGAAATTTTAGCGGTTCCCGCAGACAGGACTGCTCACGATCAGTGGCAGGTGCAGATTCTGGCCAGAATTCTGACAAAGTTTACCGTAATAATGGTAACAGAGCAGAAGTCCCGAAAGTTTGTGGAGGATATGAAAATGCAATATGCAGCGTCGCTTGATGAGGCGCTTAAGCTGGCTGACAGATTTGTCGGTCAAGATAAAAAAATTAATGTAATCCCCGATGGTGTGGCAGTTGTTGCTAAAGCCAGGAGTAAAAAATGAACATTGCAGTATGTATCAAACAGGTACCGGGTACTTCAGAGGTTGAAGTAGATGAAAAAACCGGTGTGTTGAAACGTGACGGCGTGGATTCAAAAATGAATCCTTATGACCTGTATGCGCTTGAAACAGCTTTACGGCTGCGTCAGGAACATGGCGGCATAATCAGTGTAATCAGTATGGGGCCGCCGCAAAGTGAAGAGGTTATCAGGGAAGCCTTTATGATGGGAGCTGATGACGGAGTACTGCTCTCTGATCGCCGTTTTGCGGGTGCGGATGTGCTGGCTACAGCTTATACGCTGTCAGCAGGTCTGCAGCGTCTTGATGATATTGACCTGATAATCTGCGGCAAGCAGACGACTGATGGCGATACTGCGCAGGTGGGGTCTGAAATTGCGGAATTTTTAAATATTCCTCATGTTGCAAATGTCCGCAGAATCTGCGGAGTTGGTGCTAAAGCTATTGTTGTCGAGATGGATATGCCTGAAACCGTGGAAATTGCAGAAGTAAGTTTTCCATGCCTCATTACTGTTGAAAAAGATATCAACACTCCGAGGCTGCCGTCATTCAAGCTGAAGCTGGCTACAGAAGGCCGCACTATTACGACATTAGGCCTGGATGACTTCGTGGATAAAGATGAAAACAATTATGGACTTAACGGTTCACCGACCCAGGTGGTAAAAATCTTTCCTCCTCCAACTAATGACTGCCATAAAATATTTGAAGGCGATCCGGTCAGGTCGGCATACGGAATGTATCAATATCTTAACGATAATAAATTTATTGAAGCAAGGTAATTAAAATGGCTGCTATACTGATAAATCAGGAACTGGTAAAAGACCCGGTTCAAATTATAAAAGTTTGTCCGTTTGGAGCTGTGGAACAGACTGGTGACGGTCTGCAGCTGACCGCGGCTTGCAAGATGTGCCGTATCTGCGTGAAGAAATATCCGGAAGTTTTCACTTATGTTGAGACTGAAAAACAGCCTGGTGTCGATAAAACCAAGTGGAATGGAGTGGCTGTTTACGTTGATCATCTCGATGGGAAAATTCATCCGGTTACTTTTGAACTGCTTGGAAAAGCCCGGCAGCTTGCCGAGAAAGTCGGGCATAAAGTTTATTGCCTTATGATTGGAGAAGATATCACTGCGGCAGCAAAGGAACTCTTGAGCTACGGCATTGACGAGGTGCTGGTTTATGATAATCCTGAGCTGAAACATTTTCGGATTGAACCTTATACCAATGTTTTTGAAGACTTTGTGGGCAGGATAAAACCAGCTGTCTGTCTGGTTGGCGGTACGGCTCAAGGACGTTCGCTGGCTCCGCGGGTTGCAGCTCGATTCCGGACCGGTTTGACTGCTGATTGTACCGTACTTGATATGCAGGCCAATACCGATCTTGATCAGATCCGCCCTGCGTTCGGGGGAAACATCATGGCTCATATTCATACTCCTAAGCACCGGCCGCAGTTTGCGACTGTGCGGTATAAAATATTTGACTGTCCGGAAAAAGTGGCTGAACCGCAAGGTAAAGTAACTGTTTGCGAACTGGACTCAAGTAAATATGAATCTGGAATAAAGGTACTGGAGATTCTGGCAAAAGAACGCGAGTCTGGCATTGATGACGCTGAAGTTATCGTGGTGGCTGGCCGAGGTGTAAAAAAAGAAGAGGACATGCGCTTGATTGAGGAACTGGCCGACTGTTTGAATGCTGAAATAGCCGCTACCCGAACCTTGATTGAATGCGGCTGGGTAGATGCAAGACGACAGATTGGGCTCAGCGGCCGGACCGTTAAACCGAAGTTGATAATAACCTGCGGTGTCTCCGGCGCGATTCAGTTTATTGCCGGTATGTCGGGAGCAGAACATATCATTGCGATAAATCAGGATTCGGCTGCACCCATTTTTGAGGTGGCGCACCTGGGTATTGTCGAGGATTTGTATGAGGTTATCCCGACACTGATTGAAGCGGTGAAAAAAGGTGAAAGTATATTCAGGACAAGACCGGATGAGGTGGCAGTATGAGTTATAATAAGGTTACTGATAAAGATATTGAATATCTGAAAGAAGTCTGCGGTGATCTTTATGTGCAGGCAGCTCAGGATATTAATGAAGATTTCTGCCACGACGAACTCGCCGGAGTGGAAGCTGTTCCTGAGGTCATGGTTCAGGTCGAATCGGCACGGCAGGTAGCGAAAATTATGAAGTATGCAAGCAGTCGCAATATTCCTGTTACTCCCAGAGGGCAGGGGACCGGTCTGGTTGGCGGAGCTGTCGCAATTCAGGGTGGTATACTGCTGAATATGTGCAGAATGAATCGTATTCTTGAGCTTGACCGCAAGAACATGACCCTGACGGTTGAACCGGGGGTGCTCCTGATGGATATTGTCAAGGAAGTTGAGGCTAACGGTCTGTTTTACGCTCCCGACCCCGGGGAGAAAAGCGCGACAATCGGCGGTAACATTAATACTAATGCGGGGGGAATGCGGGCTGTCAAGTACGGGGTGACCCGGGACTATGTGCGCGGCCTGGAAGCGGTTTTGCCCAGCGGCGAAATAATTGAAATTGGCGGCAAAGTAGTTAAAAACAGCTCCGGATACAGCCTGAAAGACCTGCTTGTCGGGTCCGAAGGTACGCTGGCAATTATCACCAGAGCAGTTTTGCGGCTATTGCCGAAGCCGAATGCAACTATCAGCATTCTAGCGCCTTTTAAGGACCTGGTTTCTGCTGTAAATACGGTTTCTCCAATTATCCAGGCAGGAGTTCAGCCCACAGCACTTGAATTTATGCAGCGTGAAGTTATTCTGGCGGCCGAGGAGTTTCTAGGCAAAAAATTCCCTGACACTTCAGCTGACGCATATTTATTGTTAACCTTTGATGGTGCGACTAAAGATCAGGTTGAACAGGCTTATGCCAAAGCCGCTCATATTTGTCTGGAGCATGGGGCGCTGGATGTGTTTATTTCAAATTCGCCTGAACGCAACGAGGCTATCTGGAGTGCCCGCGGCGCGTTTCTCGAGGGTATCAAGGCGTCTACTACCGAGATGGACGAATGTGACGTGGTTGTTCCGATTGATAAAGTGGCTGAGTTTGTAAGTTTCACTCATGAGCTTGAAAATGATTTCAAAACCAGAATCCGCAGCTTTGGTCATGCCGGTGACGGCAATCTGCATATTTATGTTTTGCGGGATGACCTGCCAACCGGCGACTGGGTGCAGACTCTTAAAGATATATTTGATAAAATGTACAGAAAAGCCGATCAGCTCGGTGGCAAGGTTTCCGGAGAACACGGCATAGGGTTTGCCAAACTTCCTTATCTCAGGGAATCTTCAGGCCATTGTAAAATGAATCTGCTTCGGGGTATAAAATCAATTTTTGACCCGTCAAATATTCTGAATCCCGGAAAAGTCTGTTAAAAATTTCCCCTAAAATCCTCAGATTGGCCGGCCTGCGTGGTGTTACTGCGCAGGCCGGCTCCTTATCAGGAGGTTAAGTAGGGAGGTGCACAAAGTATTGATTAAGGTTTTGCTTATTTTTTGTCATACCTCGATTATTGGGTGTATTGCTGCTCATTGATGATATTATTAAATTGCATAAATATTAATAATATTTATTTCATACTAAACTTGATATTCGGTATTTTTGCTTTACTTTTAAATACTTAATTTTCGAGGAGGGTACTAATGCCGGGTAGATTTACGCAACAATACACAGACGGAGCTTTCAAGCTGAGTCCGCTGCGAGCTTTTCAAAACGCTGCCCAGAACTACATAGATGCTCGTGTCAACTGGGGAAAAGGGGAAACTGCTTACGGTTACCGCGGCGGCTGGTCGAACTTAAAACTTTTTTTTAATCGTGAAATTACCGCTCAAAATGTAAAGGCTATGCGCAAAGTGCTTTCGATTGTCAGAAACCGGGGAACTTTGGTCCACAAGAAAAGCAAACTTCTTGGCTTGAGGAGAGAATTTTCTGAAGGCGGCCGTGGTATTGAACTGCTTGATACATTTTTGTCCACTTCCTTTTCTTCTGATAATATGGCTTATGTTTCATCAGACCTCACCCGTGAGAAGAGCTTTATTATTGCCAACTCTGCCTATTACGAGAAGCGGAAGACATTAGGAAGCGGCAGCTTCGGGCAGACAGACAGTTTCCAGAGCCAGAGCGGGCACCGGTTGGCAATAAAGCATGTTTTTTCAAATAAAGGAAATCAGAACGCACTTGAATTTGAAATTTCAATATTTAAAAAGGTTTACCAGGAACTTTACTTAAAGAAATTTGCCATTGTGGACAACAGGCAGGATACTGCCTTTCTGGAATCCGGCAGACCCAGAGAAATTCCTACCAAGGATGGCAAAAAGGAAGTTTATCATTCTGTTATAATGCCGGAAATAGATGGCACCAGCCTGCAGGATTTTGTGAGAAATGACCCTGAGGGGTTTCTGCGTCATGGTGACGATATTTATATGTCGGTTTTCAATTTTCTGCATGACTTGCATTTCAATCTCGGCATCTGCCATGGTGACTGCCATGACGGTAATGTGATGCTCCTGGAGTATCATAATGTTTTTCTGATAGATTACGGCAATGCTCAGAAGTATAACAACTTCAATAAATATAACTGGAATGAAATGATGACTGCTGATTTGATTATAGCTTTATCATACTATATTTACCTCAGCTCTTACTGTCAGAAAATGCGTGACGTGGTCGTTGACCGGCAGTCGCTGCTCAGAGCTGCAACGAAGTTTGACCTCGGGCGCTGGATGGGAGAAACCGGGATATGCCACTCACTTGAGCTTTTCTGCCACTATCAGGCTCCGGCAATTAATGATAAACTGAGATACATGCGGCAGAGCTGGTAATAATTCCCCCGTGAAGGGGGAAGTTATTTTTAAATTCTGTCACTTATAAACTGCATGTAGACTCCGTTGGTCCAGCCGTAGCCGGTTTGATTGAAGTCGTAGCCTCGTTTAACGGTATAAGGGGCAGCCGGCTCTTCACAATTGTAGCATTCAAAAACCTGGCCGGTTTCGGCAAAAACTATATCAACAGCTTTGGTGAAACCGTCCATTACTTCCTGGGCTATGGTTCTTGAGTTTTCTGCGTATTCAGTTGCTGCATTATGCATGGCGTCAACAATAAAATTTTGAATTGGAGCTCGGACAAAAGGAAAATCACAATTGTTTCCGGTTGTCTGCAGACTGGTTGGGACACCGTAATGCCGGTTGTTGAGCAGTTTGGATCCTATAATTTTCGCTATCCTTGAGCTGTCTTTAACAACTCCGGCCCAGAGTGGATAGAATGAAGTAGCGTATTCATAAGTAAACGCCGGAAGTTCGTTGTTGTTTTCAAGTCTGGCGTCAGCATAATAATCAGAGTCTGAATTCCACAGTATGTTGTTAATTAAATCTTCCAGCCTTGGCGCATTCATTCTTATTCTGTTGACAAGCCGTTTTGAAACCGTTTTGGGGGCATTGTGCTTGTCATAAATTGAAATAATATCCTGTCCCATTCTGTAAAGCAGAGAGTTCAGACATACCGGGGCATAATAGTTTGTGTACTGTCCGACTTTGCCATAACGCCCGGACAAATCGAAACCCGATTCCCGCATTGCGCGGTCGGCAGCGTAAAACTCCTCAGTCAGGTTGTAATAATTATTGCATTCCGGGTCCCAGAACAGATGCAGGTTGCTTTTAAGGTTAACTGGATTTTTATCAGGGTTTTCAGAGAAAAACAATGCCGCATCCGGATAAAGCTGGTTGTTTTGCGGCATTACGCAGCGGACTGACTCGAGTATTGGTCCCCTGCCTTCCGGAGAATAGCGGTAAGCAGTGTACTTTTTGTCATTGTCATTGTCTATAAGAGTCACAACTCTTGGATTCTGACTTTTTGTATTTTCTCTGAATTTCCAGCTTTGAGTATCGAAGCGTGGGTTTGTCCAGTAATTGTAATAACTTACAGCCGCAGGCAGTACCTCTTTTGTCATCCATTCATCAAAGGTCGTGGGCGCTGTGAACCCGGGCTTTTCTGTGCGGATGTACTCGGCCAGGGTTTCGGTGTAATCAAGACCGAGGAGCTCTGCATAGTTTTTCTGAAAGTCGTATACCGCAAGTGCTCCACGGGTGAATAACGGAGGCTGAGAACGGGTCATCAGGTATGTCCGGTTGGAGTTCAGGACAAAGCCGCCGTAAAAGTTTATTTCATAGATCAGGTTGTCCACCATGCCCTTGGCTGTTTGGAAGAGCCGGATTGCGTCAGCTTTTTCTGCATGTCGCTTTACACCAGCCGTGTATATCTCGGCATTTTTGTTTTTGATTATGTATTCAGCTGAACTCAAAAGTCCCTGTATTATATAGTATGAACCCCAGCCGTACATGTCAGTAAAGACTCCTCCCATAGCCGCATACGGATTGGGCAGAAAGAGCAGTCCCTGGTCATTGTAGAGCTTCTTGCCACTTTCAGAATCACATGCGGGTTTTTTGTCAGGCAGTGGCTCAATACTTAAGTTTGTACCAGGGCACTTTTCTGCAATTAAGTCTTTGACAAAATTTTGTTTATGGGGATAATAAATTGTCCAGCCTCGCCATTTTTCAAGCTGGGGAAGTACCAGATTATCTGCCGCTGTTTCGGCAATATTATCAAGGTTTCTGAAAAGAGATGTGTTGTCGAACCACAATCCTGTCATGTAAGGAATAACACACATTTCACGAAATTTCTGGTGTGTTATTATTGTAGTATTATTGTCATTCTGCCACAATTCATCCAGGCAAACCTGCAAAACCTCGGGTGGTTTCTGATTATTATTCCACTCTATTACAACAGGCCCGCAGTTGATTACTTTGCCGTCCTTATATTTTTGCTTATGCAGGTCTTGTATAATAATTTTTTTGTTGTTTTCGCTTGAGTTCATAGTTCACTTGCCAGTTGATTTATTGTGTTTTTCAGCCAGTTGAGCTGTTTATTTTCTGCCGATGATTTTTTTAAGTATTGATAGAATTTTATTTTTGATTTATAAAACGGAGAGGGTTTGATTTGTAAATTAAAGTATTCATATACCGGATTAAGAATTCTCCGGGGCGCGATGCAAACCATATCTGAATTGGCCAGCATATTGCAGGCAATCATAATCCTGGACACTGGCATGGTGGCGTTGCCGCTGTTTATAAGATTTGTCTTGTCGGAAAAAGTGTTCTGTAATCGGTCGAAATTGTCAAGCTTATTCTGGTCACTTTTTGCAACAATGTCATAAGGAGTTATGTATATTTGCGGAAAAGAATTGATTTCATTATCCGTAATTCTCGGGTTTTTAAAGATTTCGTGGCTGCTGCTGGCTGCGCAGACGATCTCGTCTTCAAAAAGAAACTCAGCAGAAAACTCGTCATTGGCTTTCAGCAGTGTCTCTGAGCCGATTACAAAGTCAATAGTTTCATAAATTTTGCTGCGATTTTTACCAGTAACATATTCTATACCGTAAATAGAAAGAGTAATATTCGGGGCATGCTTTTTCAGATACCTGGTAAGAAACGGCAGGAAAGCTACAGAAATATAATCTGACATGGCTATATTGAAATTCGCAGCTGAAGTTGCCGGTTTAAAAGGCTGATTATTTTCAAAAAGGTTTTCAATTTCGTTGATTATTCTTCTTGTCTCGACCTGCAGCTCTCTGCTCTTGGCTGTCAAGGTCATCTGGCCATGCCGGTTGCGTACTAGCAGGTCGTCGTCAAATAATTCACGCAGTTCCTTCAAGGCATTACTGACTCGCGGCTGACTTAAATTGATTCTTCGGGCAGCATTGGTAACATTCTGCTCTGTCAGCACCGCATCCAGTATTGTCAGAAGGTTAAGATTGATACTGTTTACTTTCATTATAGCGATATTCCTGTACGCAATCACATTGGCAGTTTGAGAATCTGCATTTTCAGTATTTATATACAATATTCGTTAGATGAATATAGACCATTGCTACAAGAAATGCAAGTTTTTAAAAATTTATTTGCCTTATAAAACATCTAAAATATATTATATTCTACGCAATGGGACTGGAGTTAAATTATTGACTCGCATCAGCTTGTCTATGTACCGAAATTTATTTAAGGAGTCACGATGGTAAAAACTAAGAATGCTTTGTTGTTGCTCGCATTGATTTTTTCTTTTCTGATGCCGGCCTTTATTCTAAATTGTGAGGGTGTTGTTATAATGAACCTCATCAAACAGCAGCATGTATCAATGAGCGCAGCAAGCTGGCTGCAGGGCTGCAAAGACATTACCATTATGATTTCTTCTTTCGCTTTGATTTCTCTTATTGCCAGACTGGGTCACAAAAAGGCACTTCTTTTTGCTACCGGCTTAGAAATGATAATTTGCTTTATGATGGCAACTGACGCTTCTTTAAACATGGCCAGAATATATTTTATCCTGGCAGGCTTGAGTTTTGCGGTTATTAAAATATCAATTTATTCTTCAATCAGCCTGTTCGCCAAGGATGAATCACAGCATGCGGGTTTTCTTTCGGTGCTTGAGGGTATATACATGCTTGGAATATTGAGTGGATTCTGGGTATTCAGCTTCTTTATGTCATTTACATCGAAATGGAACAATACATTCTGGTTCCTGGGTGGTATGTGTGCTCTTGGAATGGTCATTATCTTGCTGACTCCATTCAAACGCACTGTCGATGGGCAGCAGGTTGAAGATCTTACCGAGGCCGGCAAGCCGAAAGAAAGTGTTTTTGCCGAATTCGTTTCGCTTTTCGGCAGGCCGATTTTCTTTCTGTTCATAATTTTGACTTTCATGTATGTTTTTGTTGAGCAGAGTCTCACTACATGGCTGCCGACTTACAATAATATTGTGCTGAAGCTTTCAGATGTACTCAGCGTGCAAGTTGTGAGTATATTCCTGCTTGGACTGGCAATTGGCCGTTTGATAAGTGCATTTGTCATGAAATACATCCATTGGAAAAAAGTTTTGCTGGCCTGCATAATTATGGCAATCGCAACGTTTGTATGCAGTATTATCACGGCCTATGCCTATAAACCAGCAGGCATTAACTCGAGCTGGACTCAGTTGCCGCTGGCAGCTTATCTCATACCGATGACCGGGATGTTCATTGGTCCAATCTACCCGACAATATGTTCAACAATTTTGACCTCACACCCCAAGAGATATCAGGTGCCGATTTCCGGTCTGATCATAATATTCTCAGCTATTGGAGGTACCATTGGAGCAAGGATCATTGGTGGAGCATTTGAAAATATTGGTGGTATTAATGCAATGAAGATCCCTATTGTACCACTGGTGATTTTGCTGTTGCTGGTACTGCCCTATGAATTTATAGTTGCCAGACATAATGGCAACAATGAGGAAATTCAGGAAACAGCAAGTGAAAGCTGCTTTTAAGCTCAAATATGGAAATAACATAGAACTGTAAAAAAGTTTTCAGAGGAAAAAATGAAGAGTAGATTAATTGCTGAAAATCAACTGGTTCCGGAACAGCTGGCGGTGAATGAGACCCTGTTTCATGTGGCTAACGGCTATATCGGCGTCAGAGGCAGCTTTGAGGAAGGGGTGCCGGCCGAGGTGAAATCAATACGCGGAACTTATATCAACGCGTTCTATGACACCGAAAAGCTGCATTATGAGGAAAGGTATACCGGTTTTCCTGATTACAGCCAATGTATGTTGAATGTTATTGATGCGCAAAGCATCAAGCTCTATCTTGATGATGAAGAATTTTCCATGTTCAATGGCAGAATTGTCAGCTATCAGCGAACTCTGGACGCTGAAAACGGGACAGTCAACAGAACTGTTCACTGGGTATCACCACAGGGCAGGGAAATCATATTGACTGTCAAGCGGATGGCTTCATTTGCAGTGAAGGAAGCGTTTTTGATATCTTACCATGTAAAATGTTTGAACTTTAAGGGGTTATTGAACATAATATCAAACATTACTGCTGATGTTTCCAATATGAGTGCAGAATTTGATCCTCGTCTCGGGACTTCAGGCGGTAACCGGCTGGATGTCAGCAGGATCAACAGTCGCGATGATATTTTTTCTCTGGAATGCAAAACCAGAAATTCCGGACTGAGCGCAGTCTGTACCATGTCCAATAAGATGGACAACAGTTCAAAAAGAATGACGGCAGAGACCAGTCGCGGTGTTTCGGAGATTTTTGAAGTAGAAGTTGAATCCGGGGATGAAATATGTCTTGAAAAGTTCGCTGTATATACAGATTCAGTGCGTTTTGAGCAGCCGCTGGAAGAGGGGTTCAGAATTAATCGTGAAATTTATCAGGCTGGCTTCAAGCAAATGGCGGCCAGACAGAGACAATATCTTGATTCTTTCTGGAAAAACGCTGATATAACTATCGAGGGCGATGCAGAGATTCAGAATGGAATCAGGTTTAATATGTATCAGCTGCTGCAGTCGGCCAGCAATGACAAGTACAGCAATATTGCGGCCAAGGGGCTGTCCGGAGAAGGTTACGAAGGACATTATTTCTGGGATACTGAAACCTATATTTATCCATTTTTCCTTTTCACCAATCCCGGTCTTGCTAAAAATCTCCTGATGTTCCGTTACAATACGCTTGACGGGGCGCGAAAAAGAGCTCGGGAAATGGCGCATTCCAAAGGGGCGCTGTTTCCCTGGAGAACCATTAACGGCGATGAATGCTCCGCCTATTTCCCGTCCGGCACCGCCCAGTATCACATAAATACCGATATCGCGCACGCGGTGATTCAGTACTGGCAAGTGACTGGAGATACTCAGTTCATGGCGGATTTCGGAGCTGAAATACTGTTTGAAACAGCCAGAGTGCTGTATGATGTCGGCCATTTCAGGAATGACGGCAAATTTGTCATTAATGAAGTTACCGGGCCTGATGAATACACTGCCTGCGTTAATAACAATTATTATACAAATTTGACTACTCAGCATCTTTTTGAGTATTGTGATTCTGCATGGAAAATGCTGAAACAGAGTTTCCCGGCGGCACTGGACAGGCTTGCCGAAAAAATTAATATTGTTTTTGAAGAAATAGCTGAATTCAAGAAAGCTGCCTGTGCAATGTATCTGCCTTTTGATAAAAAACTGCAGATACACCCTCAGGATGATTCTTTCCTTGAAAGAAAAGTCTGGGATCTGGATAATACTCCCAAGGAAAAGTTCCCGCTGCTGCTGCACTATCACCCACTGCATATTTATCGGCATCAAGTTTGCAAGCAGCCTGATACAGTCCTGGCGCATTTCCTGCTGGAAGGACAGGTGCCGCTTGAAATTATAAAAAATGACTATTACTACTATGAGAAAATAACTACCCATGATTCTTCGCTGTCGACCTGCATATTCAGCATTATGGCTTCCCGGATTGGAGATAAGAAACGGGCCTATGATTATTTCTCAAAAACAGCCCGGCTTGACCTGGATAACCTGCAGGGAAATACTGAGCACGGAATCCATACTGCCGCCATGGGGGGAATGTGGATGGCGGTTGTCTTCGGTTTTGGCGGGATGCGGTTTAACGGCGGACAACTTTATTTCAGGCCAAACATTCCTGATTGCTGGAAAAGTATTGAGTTCAAAGTAGTCTACCGTGGCAGAGTCCTTCAGATAAAAGCAACCGGTACTGATACAATAATTAAATTATTAGACGGTGATGCAATTAATATTTATCTAAATGACAAGCTGCTTAAACTTGAACCTGAAGAGGTGACAGTATGAGCAAAGTAAAGGCATTCATATTTGATCTGGATGGAGTTATAACCGACACTGCTGAGTTCCACTACCTGGCCTGGAAGAAACTTGCTCAGGAAGAGGGAATGGAATTCGACCGTGAAATTAATGAAACCTTGAAAGGGGTTTCGAGAACAGAATCTCTTAAAAGAATTCTTGCACATAACGGCAGGACAGTTTCAGAAAATGTACTGGAGGCCTGGGCCAGGCGCAAAAACGGTTACTATCTAGAATTTATTGAAACCATTACCCCCGCACATCTGCTGCCGCGGGTTGTGAATATACTCGAACTGTTGAAACAGAAAGGAATCAAAACCGCACTGGGCTCAGCCTCAAAAAACGCCAGAGCAGTTTTGTCCGGTCTGGAAATAACTGATTATTTTGATGTGATAGGTGACGGCAACAGTGTGGAAAGAAGTAAGCCTGCTCCGGATTTATTTCTATTCTGTGCTGAAAAACTCAACGTTAACCCTGAATGTTGTGTGGTTGTTGAGGATGCTGAAGCCGGGGTTGAAGCCGCGAAGAAAGCCGCAATGACCGTTGTTGGTATAGGGGACCCTGAAAAGCTTTCTGAGGCTGATTATGTCTATGGGGCACCTGCAGAGATAAACCTGGATTTAATATTATAGATTTAGAGGAGTAGTCGAAGAGTTCAGCAAAATTTCATTGTATTTGAAGTTTTGGAGAGAGGGGAGACATTTAGTCGTCCGGTTCGCAAACACCCCCCCTTCATCAGCTACCTGTACCGGGCGACGCAATCTTCCCAATGTTCCGGGAAGAAACGCAAACCCGGGGCCTGTTGCTATTATAGTCCCTCAGCAGCAGGTCCCGGCCTTTTTTTATCTGATTCAGATTTATGAAGGCATTGTTGATAAGTGCCCAAAAAAAAGACTTCACTGCAAATTACAGTGAAGTCTTCTGGAGTTCTAACTGAATCAGGCTCCCATGAACTTCTTGTTTTTACCTGATATTTTTCCTTTCAGACGTGCATCCATGGCATCTTTCAGGCCGGAGTATCCGATACCTTTGGGTTTAACCCCGAACTGGAGGTTAAATATCATGGCATTGAACGCTCCGTTTGCCATCGCCGCAACGGCTTCAGCTCCTTTGCCGTACTGATCAAAGGTTCTGTAGATGATGTGCTCAAGCAGGGTGCCGGCACGGTCAACTCCGCTTTCACAATGCATAATAACAATAGTATTCCTGTCAAAAGCCTTCTTGATTGCTTCGGTCGACGCGGCCTTCATGCCGCGGCCTTTAGTATAGGTAACTTTATAATTTGAGCGGGTAAAGCCTTCTTTACTGGCAGCATAAGCCCCGTATTTTCCTGATTCAGGTTTACTGGAGAGAAGCTTCTTATAGAACCACTTTTCTGGTTTTGAGTTAAATCCCTGCAATTCCGTGACCAGCGAAATGAGGTGTGGTTTGACATTGCGCCCGTACTTACTTTGCAGTGCCTGACGCAGATGACGGTAATAAGTTCTGGTTGCTTCTTTCTGGTCATTGCCCTTGAACCCTTTTATGAAAGGCGTCGGGCATGCGGTGATCACAAAGGGATTCCAGAACCGGTCCTCTGAGCCGGTTTGAATTCTGACGGTATATGTATTACGCAAGGCATGGGGCATGAATTTTCTCGACTGTGAAGACAAGACATTATTTCTGGAATGCAGATTGGACTTGAACAGATTCTTGTACCATGAGTCATGCGATTTCTGCTCCAGGTAGAATGCATTGTCTGCGGCAATTGACTCAGCAAGATGTTCATTAGGCACCAGCGGTTCAATCACAGTCCTGAAGTAATTTGATCCGTCACGATAAACCCTCTGTATCTGATCCGGTACATGCTTTGAGCCACAGGCTATTTCACTGGCCCAGAGCAGGAATTTTTCACTTTCACCTTCAGGAACATTCATAGTAAACTTCAGAATAGTCAGAAGATTTGTCTTCATTGTAGCGGCAAAATCTTTGTAGTCCGGATGGTGCTGTGCGCTTTGCACAGTTTGAACTGCCATGTCGTGAAGTAATTTATAACTTGAATTATTTTTCTGTTCCATTGTAGCCATACCCAGCAGTGCCAGTAAGGCTTTGCGCAGCAGGTCATATCTGATGACCATATCATCGTTTATTGAGTATTCCTGGAGAGGATTGCCGCAGACACGGGCATCCCAGCCGTCCATCAGAATACTGCCTCTGGGGTTCATGTGTTTGGTGTAGCATACTTTTCCCATAGTCATGCCCATCATAATTTCTACCAGGTAAATTACGAAGCCGATTTTGCCGCAGAGCTGTTCCTGGGATTCAAATTTTCCAAGAATTTCATCACACATTTTTGGACTGAATGCAAATCTGTCCAAACTGGTAACATATTTGAGAAGAAAATGATTTTCTCTGGTTAAATGTGCTCTCCAACGGTTTTGGCACCACTCTAGAATGCGCGGATTGCTGTTTGGCATTTTTTCTCCCTTAAAATATTACTGGTGAATTAACGTTTATTTGATCAAAGCTTTATTCACTCCTCATCTTCACTGAAAGAAATAGTGAAGCTGTCGTTTGTCATAAGTATCGATTTGGTTGTTTTATTTTTGCTTTCGGTTTTTTGCAGCAGAAATTTTTCGTCATCATCAGATGCTTCAAAAGACATCATTCCCTGTTTCTCAGGACCAAAGACATATTGATTGACCTGTTTGTCCTTATCGATTTCTGTGAATGTAGTGTAATCTGCAAGTCCTTCAAGAATAGCGTCTTCTTGAAAAACCTGCACTAAGACGGGTTGATTGTACTGATATGGGGCAAAGTGTTGATCAGATCTAATGTTAGGCACATAGGGAACAGGGATAACAAAATCGTCCTCACCACTTTTCAGTACTGGAATTGCGATATGATAAGCCAGCCAATGTTCAGGCTTTCTGGCAAGTGTAAACTCACTGGAGCTGGAACTGCTGCCTTCCTGGTTGGTGGTTTCATCACCGGTGTTATCAGAGGAGCCGTCATAGATCATGTAAGGCACCTTTGAATCACCGGTATACTTTTTAAGTGAGCTGTCGCTGACGACAACGGTGCCTTCAAGAACTACCGGATAAAGCGGAACTTTGTATTCAGGAAAATATGCATGCTTACTTTCTGAGTTTTCAGCAGTCACCTGTGCTGTTATTTCCATAAAAGGCTCGAACGTTGCAGTGACATCCTCTTGAGACAGTTCATTTTTCAGTTTGGTGTCGTCAAGGTCACTTTTGGTTCGCAAATCGTCAAATGGTTTTGCGTCAAAAGAACGCTCCATGGAAACAAAGATTTCAACAGCAGTCAGGTCCAGGTCAGTACTGCCAAAGATACTCAGCCACTGTGACGATTTCAACTTGATCTGTTTATAAGTTGTAACGTCAATAAAGAAAGGCAGGCCGTTAAAGGATAATTCAACACAATATTCTCTTGAAAAGTCGTTTTCAAGTGCGGTTTTCTGCTTATTGGCTTCCAGGTTAAACAGTGAGTTTATTCTTTGTCTGGTGAGCTCAGAGCAGGAAAAGACCGCTTCAGACTGCTGAGAATTATTGGTTTTTACTTCCTGAGTACTTGTTCCGGTATATATACCGTTAAAAGTCTTCAGGCCGGTATTGTAGCGGTTACAATGCCGGAAACATATATTGTTTATAAAGGACTTGTCATATCGATGGATGTCGTCATATTCGTAAGTGTCTACTGTAACACTGCTTAAAATCTGGTACTTCTTGTCCTTGTAGACCAGGTAGCCGCCATATAGCCTGATGGTGTGCAGCCAGAAGCTGTAAAGGTTATCTTCGCTGCCGTATTCCTGAAAAGGAAGTGCTATGAAATCCCGGTTAGAGGTCAGCTCAGTAAAACTATCATCCACCGATATCGTAATGTGGTCGGACGCCTTGCAGTCAGTTACATGTTGACTCAGCAGACTTGAATATGTGGTGTTAAGAGTAATTCCAAACAAGGCATGTTTGGAGAAAAAGTATTTGAGGGGGTCAACAAATTTGAACAGGAAACTGGTTCTATAAGTACTCATTTCAGAGTAGTTGCCATCATCAGTTACACTAAAGTCATTGAAACCATAAAAGTTCTGGGCAATGCTGCTGTTGCCGGACGATTCAATGAAACCAGTCAGTTCAAAGCTCTGAGCGCTTTGCTGGTTGTTAACCATAGTTTGTTCAAAGGATATTGTTATTTGAATCGGGTTTCGCTCTTTTATGAAGTCGAACAGACTTGTGACGTAGTGCTGTATTGGCAAATTAAAAGCCAGTTCTCCTTCAAAACCGTAAGTAGTCAACTTAAATTCCAGCTTGCTGACATATTGATTGACGACCTCAATTTCCTGGTCAGTTTGAAGCTTGAAAGAATCGTCGCAGGGAGTCAGTTTTACAGACAGTTTCTGCTCTTTGACCATGAAGTTTTGAAAACCTCTGTATGCTGAATTCAATATGCATTTACAGTTGTCGCATTGAACTACTGAGCCGTTTGTGAGAGACTGGGTCTCTTTGAGCATTATCCTCGTTACTTTTGAGCCACAGCTGGGGCATTTTATATTTTTGAGATTATTGGGCATTCTCATTATAGAAATTCTCCTTTTCCGGTAAAATCAAGTTGATATCATGGTACCGTCAAGCTTGAGGCTCAGTCCTTTGACTGTTGTGGAAGACGTTCCTTCCAGATTAGCCATTGTACCGTTGATTTTCACTCCCTGTGAACTTAGTTCTATGGTACTTGAGCCAAATGACAGTTTTATGCCGCTGGAACTCATTTGAATTTCAGCAGTACCGCTTTTAAGTATTATCTCATTTGTGCCTGAAATTTCTGCGGAATCAGTGGCGCTGAGATTAATTTTTTCAGAATTCACGTTGGCTTCGTCATCACCCTCAATCTGCACTTTTTTAGAGCTGATATTTGCTTCCTCATCAGTGGAAACAGTCCACTTGTTTGCGTTGGTATCGATAGTCTGTTCGCTGCCGTCATATTTGGTATAAGTTTTTGAATCGTCCTGAGTTTGAGCGACCAACTCTAATGAGTTTTTGGTCATGCTCAATGTTGCTTTATTCTGTTCTGCCATAGTTTTTATATTCCCGTTAAGTTATTTTAAAGTGGAAGTCTGTCCCGGTACCGTTGCCTGTATCTGACCGCCGGAAGCAAACAGGCAGCATGCCATATCATTCATCTGTAAAGCAGGAGAACTGCCTTTCATAAGCACAAATGTTGAGTAGCCAGGAGTAAACGGGGCATGAGTCATAGCAATACAAGTGTATGGCGGTACTCCGAGAGTAGCTGCTGATGTCGGGTTTGAAGCGAGAGTACAGCCGCCGGTACTTGGAAACAGGGTAGGGGCGATAATATTGCCCATTACACTCGACCCCTGATACATTTCTGTGGACGGACTTATCAAATAAGTAATTGGTGATATGCCGTTGACACATTGCAGCATGCCGCTGTTTGAACCGCACATCAAAGTGGCTCCTCCGGCAGCAGCGCTCAGGGAGCTCATGGAATCGACATCTTCATCTTCGTCATCAGCAAACTCTTCATCTTCGTCGTCTATATCGTCATCAGCCATGGCTTCTGCTACTGCCGCTGCCACTGAAGTGACTTCATTCAAAAAGCTTGATGCTGTATCGGTGTAACTGCTGACCAGACTCTGAGCAGTGCTCGAATAGTCGCTGAAAGTACTGGCAAGGCTGTCTACCCCAAGAAATTCCGAAATGACATCTCCATTCAGCATTTCAAGCAGCGAGTCAGAGTCCAGGTTTGCCATCATGTTCTCTATTTCAAAAACTGTCTCAAGCGTGCTGTCCAGCCCGTTGCTTGATACAAAATTATATGCCAGGTTCGACACAAAAGCTTCTGGAGAGGTTACCATTTCTGTCATGCCTTCAGGAATGTTACTCAGCAGCATGTCAGTAGCGCAGTCGGACAGATATTCAAGAATTTCAGTACCCGAATTGAGAGTAAACAGGCCGCTCATATTTGAAGCAAGGTTTGTTGCAGTGCTGAGCATCTGACCAATTACAGGCTGAGATTCAAGAAAGGAAGATACATAGTTATTGCCCAGCTCATAGACGTTGTCCACCATGCCGGTCAAATTGCTCATTATGTTTGAGACGTAGGTTGAGGACTGCAGAAAGTCAACCGGGTTTGACAATTGCGCATAGAGGTCCTCAGCATTGGCAAGATACTCTTCACCAAGCGAGTTCAAATCATCATAATACTGATAATATGTATTATATTTGTCCATCAGCTCATTGTTCATTTCATACAGTGACTGCATTTTATTATAAAGAGCATCTGTAGAAAACGGCAGAATTTTATCAAGCTGAGCTTTGAGTCCGTCAACATCGCCGATGGCAGCCATTGCCTGATCCTGCAGGATTGTACCCAGGCTTTCACGGGTTAACTCAAGTTCACTGTAATCCTGGGACGCATTATACAGTCTTTTCATCATCAGCAGAGAACCAAAATTGTTCAATGGTCGATAAGAGGCGTTGAACAGCGAACTTGCGGGATCCATAGTGGTGAATTTATTAGACAGTTCAGATATTTGTGATAGCTGACTGTTGCTTTGAATAAGCGAACTTAAATGGCTTTGTGCAAAGCTGTAGGCTCTTTCTTTCAACTCGGAGGATATTTCAAAACCATTTTCGCTGCTGTAATTAAACTGTGATCTGTAATCGTTTAGAGTTGAGTTCATATCAAGCAGTTGATCACGTACGGCCAGCAATTGAGGAGCAATATTGTATTTAGACGTTCTCTCCCTGATACTGGAAATTGCGCTGCTTATTGCTTCGTTCGCACTCTGCATTTTGCTGATTGCCGATTTCATCATTCCGGAGTCCATAACTGTTTCTACCGGGTAAGACATCAGCTTTGACTGATAGTCGGATATGGCAGTCATGCTTTCCTGCAGGCTGGTGATCTGAGAGGGGAATTTTATTTTTCCAATACTTTCAAACGAACTTGAGTAAAGTCGGCCTGCATCCAGGCTCTGCTGGTTTTCCAGCATGGACTTCTGGTAGTCGCTGACCAGGCCCTTGGCAAAGGTATTAATACCTTGCAGCCTTTGTATTTTTTCATGTGCCGGAAACCCACTCATACCTCCGGGTTCTACATCGCCACAGGCCTTCCACATGCTTACCATCTGGTCTTTTACTTTTTGTGAAATGGCTTCTTTCAAGTCGATTTCCTTTATGCTTTGGATGCGACTCTCAAGGTTGAGCATGCTTTCACGAACCGCGGAGAGGGAATCTGTGAAACTTGACGGCAGCCCTTCAGACAGGTTTTCTGTAGAAAGCGACACTCCGTAAAGAGATTCCGCTGTTTCCCCACTGGTGTTGTAAAGGTTTCCAACTGAACTTCCCAGGTTGCCGAATTCACTGTAGCCGGCGGTTACCGGTTCACTAAGCGGGGCCTGGTTCTGGTAGCAGCCGAGGCTGTCCATATATTCAACATAAGAATATTTCATCAAGTTGTATTTATAAACAAGCGGCATTTGCTTGCTCATATCCCTTGACACCATTTGAGCCGAGGCAGATTTGCTGATCAGCTTACGGCTTTTGGGGGTCATCGGGTTTGAGCTGGCTTTAAACATATCCTGATTTATTTTTTCCTGGGTATCGCTTGCGGTTGAATCATATACAGATGTTTCTTTAAAGTCGGCCATACGATATTCCAGTCTTTCCAATGGAGTGTCGCCTTCTGCAAGGGCATCCATATTGACCAGGTCAGGTGTGGCCGGGATGGGCTTGATTTCCGGAGTAACCGGGTTATTCGGGTCTATACCGTTTCTTTGTTGAATCTGGGATGTCAGCTGCTGCCTGGCATCTTCACTCACAAATAAAACCTTGCCGTCCGCGCCCTTGCAGCCGTTGCAGGCAGCTGCGCGTCTGTCCTGAAAGCCCTGAACTTCACTGGTTAATTTGCTTTTAACTTCATCACTTATCAGCAGCTCTTCCTGCTGAGGAACCGGGTTGGTGGCTGCATTAATTTTGCTGCACAGCTCCAGGTTATCCTCATTGGGTAATACCAGGTGGCCGCCGTTTGTCCATTTCAGCACATCCATTTTGTCTGCAGGACTGGCTGTAGAAGGTGAATTTAATGTGTCAATATACTTTTCAACGGAGTCTTTTATCTTTGCTGAAAAATCCTGTATTTTTAGTAAACTCATTTCTTTGGCCCGTAATGGTTAACAGTGTGTGAACGCAGCAGTCTTACAACTCCCTGCAGCAGGTAGCTGTTATAGTCAAACTTATGGGGGAGGGTTGTATATAATTCATCGTCAGTAATCAGGTTTTCTAGAATAATGTTGATTTCCGCGAGGATATCTTTAAACTCATTCTGAAAGAATTTTATACGATTGAGTATCTCTTTAATTTCATTATCAGTCAGCATGGTTTCGGTAATCACTCTGATTACAGTGAATTCCTTGCTTTCCAGTTTTTTTCCGCCGAGAATGGTATCCGGGTTCAGGACAATTTCGCCAAGCCCCAGTTGCGGGTAAGGGTTTTGGATTACTTCGATCTTTTTGTAAACTACGGTAATATAGTCCGAGAACAGCCGGTCGAGGTAGTTGTGGACAAAAGAGAATGACTTTAAATTGCCGTCATGCATGGTGACCAGGGAATTTCCATGCAGAAACTCATTTTTGAGTTCGTTTTTATACTCGGGGCATATTGAGGTGTTATAGTCATGCAGCAGGCGTGAAATCATTCCCTTGAAAAAACCCTGCAGTTTAGGACGGTAGGGCAGGTTTGCTTTCATATAGTCAGTGAAAACTGCAGCATTTATGTCATTTATAAAGACCTCTACAAAACCGGAACGGAATTTTACATCCGCAATATAAGACTCCTGAGAATACAGGGTTTCAGTAGGCAGAAACAGAATGTTACTTGAAGTGAAACCTATTCTGTTAAGTATATGCAGCAGCGCCGGCAGATCAAATTTCATGGCATTGTTTTTGATATGCTGTTTTACTGCTGCATCTTTTTCTGTTATTAATGATTGCATATTCACGTCTTGTTTTAGATTGCAAATATTGCCCAGGGGTTTCCTCTGACTTTAAAGGAAACCAGAGCATGAACAGATTTGTTTCCGACAAAGTTGATCTTCCAGCTGTAACTGTTATTTTTTGAATCGTACTTGGCACTGCGCAGCAGTCTGTAAAAACTGAAAGTACCCTGCGGTTCTGCCTTGTTGAAGTTAGATCCGTCAGTGAGCTGGATACCGGTTTCAGAAATATCTTCCTGCCACCAGTTAATTTTTATTTCTTTCCAGATCGGAGCTGAATTTATGCCGATTACAGATGAATTACCGCTGTTCAGATAAGTCATATTGATGATACCATCGTAGCCGTTGACTTTTTCGATATTCATTGGAGATACTTTTATAAGCAGCGGTTTAGGATTCGAATTTTTATCCCAGAGCGCCTGAGTCATTTTGTAAACACGGTTGATACAGGCCAGCTCATTTGGGTCAACAACAGATTTTGAGTAAGGAATGGCCTTGGCAGTCCATTTGCCGCCTTCATACCTGAGGAGCGGTTTGAAATAGTTATTAAAGGTATTCCAGAAGCTGCCGTCAGGCGAGAAGCTCGTGGTCAATTCATCTGTTGATGCAATCAGCATGGCGTTGTTCTTGAATGGGAATTCTTTTCTGGAGCTGTTTACCAGCGGCAGCATTTCATCATTCCAGACCTGAGATAGCTTGGTTTTAAGGTCACGGCTGCCGAATTTATAGATTCTGACTATAGGCTTGATAAACGGACCGCGCAGATCATTGGGCATATTAATATTGTCAAGCCATGACTCCACTATTTTCAAGTAGGAATCTTTTTTATTCAAGGCAATGTTCATGGCAATGACTCCAAGCTTGGAAAGGCGTTTGCGCAACATTACGAATTCCGGGGACTTTTCATCCGAAGCCGATTTAGTGGCTACTTCGCCCATTACCTGCTGCAGAACGTTGAAATATACTTCAATGTTGCTTTCACCGATGGTGTTTTTCTTGTCCTTGCCTTCTGCGAGGAGCATTGAGAAAGGTTTGAATTTATTTACTACCGGCGCCATAAAGCGGTTTTGTTTATTGATTTTCATCTGAGTATTTTCATTGATGGTATTTACGAGTTCCAGCAATGGTGAATGGGGACTTGAAAGTGTGTTCAGGAACATGTCAAGCTGTACCGGTGAAGATACGGAATAAGAGAAGCTGTTGGTCAGTTTTACATAACTTTCCAGGTAATTACTCACATAATCCTTGAGGTTGCGAGAGAATTTGTACTCCAGCATTCTAGTGTTGACACCGAGACGGTTCAGTTTGGGTATCAGTTGATTGAACTGGTTGTAAAGCGGCTGAACGGCGCTTTCAAGTGCCAGTTTGGTGTAGGTACCGGGAACCTGATATTTGCCGGTGAACATGAATCTGCCGTTATTGTCCTGGTTGAGAATTATCGGCATAAACAGTTCTTTGCTCTTTTCTGAAAAGAGACCTGACTTGCTTTCCGGCATTGAGTAATAATTATCGAGCAGGGTGTTTACTTTTGCGACAGCTACAATCTGTTTCCAGTTTTTCTTCATCAGCGGCCGCACCGGAGAGGCTACCAGCAGGGTTTTGCTGTGATCGAGAGAAGATGCGTTATTAACAATATTTTCCAGTGTCCTGAGCAGCTTGGTAAAGCTCAGGTTTTTGGGGACTTTATAACTTACTTTATCAAAAACATCAATATTTTTGATGAGTTCATCCGAGTCATTATCCTTTACCATGTTGGTGTTTAAGTAATCACGGTATTCACGGACGAATTTGTTAGTAGCTGTCGGCAACTGGGGTTCCAGCTGACCGTAAAATCGGTTGAGCAGAATATCAATGGTTATTTTCTTATTGTAATAACTGTAATAGTAGCGAAGGAAGTTATTGACGTCCCGCAGGGTGATATTATTTTTATTGCTCAGGTTTGCGTAAAGATTCAGCAGATAGCGGTGCTGGTCACCAAATGAATAACTGCTGGTTTTAGGATAAACATCAGCTCCTTTAAGGCCGCCTGAACGTATTTTTGTGTTGAAATCCAGGTATGCTTTAATGATTTCTTGATCTATTTTGAGCTCAGATGCCCATTTGGTTGTATTCTTTTTAAGGAAATTCTTCAGAGAGTTACTGGCTTCGGACTGAGTGAGAAAGACATAGAACAAAGCCTGTTCAGGATTATTGGTACGGGTTAACTCCGGTAAAAAGATGTATTTGTAGGTAATATCAGCGATCTGGTTTTTGATCGGGGTCGTAACAATTGAATTAGCATAAGGAATCGTCCACAAGGATTTATGCAGATTAATTCTAGTGGTTTGCAGCATGGAAATTGATTTTTTTATTGCCTTCTGACTAAGCTCAAAATTACTGCTTGCCATTTTTGCTTCATTGCCAAGAGTTTCAGTATTTTTGAATCCCATTTTTATAATGTTATAGGATTTAGTTGCAGAATTGCCCAGAAGTATGAGAAACAGAATACCGATTATGCCGAAGATGATATTGCGGCGTCTATAGTTAAGCTTGGGTTTTGAGTACAAGGCCTGGAAAGGGCTTATCCTGTAGTTGTAGGTACTGAGCAGCAGACTTTTTACCCGTGGTGGTGAAAGAATGCCGTCGTCAAAGGTTAATTTCTGCAGCCAGTTATTGATTTTTGAGCTCATCTTGTCAATCATGCTTATACAGGAAACCGCGCTGGCAGCTTCAAGCATGTTTGAGTTATTGATCAGCAGTCTGCTGATGTGGGTAGAGTACTCTTCCAGCTGGGCCTTGAGTTCAGTTGTCAGCTTGGAAATGTCCGAGCCCTTAATATGATAGCTCAGGCCGGAGTCTTTGATGAATTCGCAGAGCGGTTCAAACCCGCTTGAACTGTCGAGACCGGAAATACAGATATGTACTCTGACAGGTGACTTGAATACCTGGCTGACCAGGTTAAGCTTTTTCCGGATCGCAAGTTCCAGTTCCAAATCTTTTTCGTTTAACTTTGTTTGAAGCTGGCGGTGGTCAATAGAAACTACTACTACCGGCCGCTGATGCTGGTAGAACTTTTTGATGAAAGCGGCCAGCTTACGGTTATTCAGGGAGCTGTTATCAAGGATTGCTTCTTTTTTAAGTTCAGTAAAAAAGCTTTTGCCGGAGACATAGAAGTTACATTCTTTATCAGTTCTATAGTTTGGAAAATACTGATAACTGTATGCGTCAACGTCAGTTGACTGGCGGATCAGCTCATCGTTTGCCGCATTTATATACAGGAACTGCTTTCTGTTGTAAATAGACATTTTCACCTTCATTGGAAGGTGGTTTTTAAACTGCCGCAGATAACGTTTGTATTTATTGGGCTTAAAGAATATTTTTAAAGCCGACTCTTCTTTTTTTGGTTTTTTCTTCTTGAATTTTTTTACCAGAAATACAATTGCAATAATGAGCACTACCAGTGTTATTGGTACTGCACCAATTAAAATCCATTTCAGTGTACTGATCTGTGATAAAAGAGAGATTCCCATTTTCATCCCCGTATTGTTATCAATTATTCTTTATAAAATTTTATCTAATCCCGATAGAGTCATCTTTCTGAGTGGCCTTGAACCTTACTGAACAGGTGACCGTTTTTTCAAATCCTAAATTGCCTTTTAAAAAATCCTCAATACCTTTAACCATCATTTCAACCATCGCATGATTATGAACATCTGATTCTCGAAAAATCAGGTCATATTTGCAGCAGTCACGGTTATTACTGATTATTTTCATATCCAGAAAGTCGTTTATAAGTGGTCGCAATGATGATTCCTTGCCGACCAGAATCTGCAGAAGAAGTCTGAAGTCTTCCTGCTGCAGGACGGTTGTATTATGCAGTTTGAGCATCCCGAGAATATTGCCCGAGTAATTTGAGCTTGCGGGCGTGATAAAGCGGTGATAGAGTATTTTTTCAAATTCAAAAGAGCCGACCTGTTTATTGAAAAAAGTGAATTCCAGATTCTTCAGGTCGTGATCATAAAGCTGAGTCCATTCGGCAAGGACAGTTACATTGGCATTCAAAACGTCCTCCGGCAGATTAATGGCCAGGTGATCATATCTTTTACCAAGCAGGTTTGACTGGGAAACTACCTTATAGCTGGACTCACTTTTTCTTGGTGATAGAATTTCCGGTAATACTCTGCCACTCTTACTGCCGGTGTCATAAGTGACGCTGCGAATGAAATAGGGGTGGAACGAATCCGATACCGGATGGAGCATCGGGTAAGAATCTTTGGTAGAGTCATATTCAATTACCTGAGCATATTCACGGTGCAGGTTTATGACCGGCAGGTAATTGACATGAAATGCCTTGTTCAGGTTGTATTTTTGAATTGCCGGGTCGGCATGCAGGAACAAAGTAAAGTCTTTTATTTTTTTTATACTGGTCGGCATATTCAAAATATTCAATCTAATTCTCAGGAAAAACTCTGGAGAGTCCAGCATGAGCTTGACATTGAAATTGGGATGCATGGTGAATTCAGGATTGAACTCTGGTTTCACAGTGAGTTCACTTATCTGATTGTCAGCATACCTGATCCTTATTTTTCCATTTGCTCTTTTGTAGAATAAGCTGTATAAAAATATACTTTCCGTTGGGTTACCACCGTAATTAATCCAGAGGTCAAACGGTTTTTCTCCCATTATAAACTGAGATTTCCCGCTGAATTTAATTTCAAGAGCTTTTTTGGCTATATTGTAGTCCGGGATCATCTTGTTAAAAGGTACTACAGTTGTATCAAGAATATTTTGACAGTGCACCACTGGCAGCGACTTTTTATTGCGCTTGAGCTGTCCTCGCTGGGGAATGGCTTTAGCTGTAAGGATTTCACCGTAGTTTATAGTCAACGGCTTGGCCAGTGAAAAATTTGGTATCGTTTTGACCATAAAACGATTTGGCAGAATATTAAAGAAGTAGGGGAACAGGTTTTTGATTCTATGCATCTTAGCTTCTTCAATATAATCCCGGGTTTTATCTAAAGTGTTAGAACTGTAAAAGGCTAAAAGCTCAAGAAATCTGTCACAGAGTTCCTGCAAATCTATCCCGTGACCGGATTTTGCCGTAGGCAGTTCCAGCACAGAATGCAGTTCTGTCAGAGTTTCAGTATAACTTTTTCCTGTCACCATATTCTTCATGTATTTTACCTCATCATCCCGGCAATCACCCATAGAGAAATCATGTAGATTACAGCCAGTCCGGCAATAATCGGCAGATAGAAATGTTTGCGGCATATTGTTTTCAGCAGACCTCTGAAAGTGATGCTGTCACTGTTATAGGCATACTCTTTGGAGTCTGTTGAAGATGGTGATATATATTTGCTCAAAAGCTTCTCAAGTTTTGTCAGGTATTCATCACGCGACTGCTGGCCGGTATCATCAACAAGCTTGCCTTTGTAGCCGGCTTTCAGGATCAGATAATTGAATTGATAGACAACTTCAGGATAGGTCGGGTTCTGCAGAACTTGCTCGAGCAGTTCATAGAACTTTTCACCACCATCCTGGGTGTTGAATATTTCTTTTTGCATTTTTGGCCATTCAACACTGTTCTGGGCCAGAAACATGCTGACGGTCTCGTCACAGAAAACTACTATAGGAAATATTATATAGTAAGATGTTTTAGCTCCGTATTCCTTTTCGCAACAGCGTTGAAGAATATTAATTTTCTTGCGCAAGTCGCTCCGGAATTCTATAATTTTTTCCGCGTCCTCAAGCCCTTCGATCAAGCTTGACCTTCTGGCGTTTTCAAGAAAAAAGAGCAGGTCAGTAAGCAGCTGCCATAACTCAAGTTTTTTCATGATTCATATCTCCAAATTATTTTTTATTGAGCAGTTTTTGCAGAATTCAAAGACCGGGCTCTGAAACTACTTTTTCCAGGCTGCTGCTGCCAAGAATAAAGTCATAACTGCAGTTATGCTTTACTTCGCTGATCCGGTACTTCCAGCCGGCGGCCTTTGCAGAGGTAAACAGGAAATATACCGATACAGCCTGATCCCTGCTAATTTTTAATTTTGTAACAGTCTTTTTCTTTGTCGGGTTTATGAAAATGTTTGTTCCAAAATCCTCTTCAAAGAATCTGTCATAAATGGACTTGCATGTTGCCTTGTCAAACTCTTCTTTTGTGTCAGGCCTTGCTACTACGTAAAAACCTTTTCCATTATTGGTTGAGCGGTCATGTATAATTCTCAAAGTCAAGTTTACATTATTTTCGCTTTTAAAAAACATGCAGCCGGCAAGAGCCGGCAATATTGCTGTGATTGCGACAATCCGTAAAAGTGATTTCATTCTCCCACGCATTTTCAATTTCTTTCGTAAAATTGCATTTTTATTAATCCTGATCATACATACCAGGCATTCCGCCGTCCTGATTAAAGCCTTGATGGTTATCACCAAAATTGCCTTCATCCATTTGTGGTCCGCCACCCATTCCGGGATATCCGCCTCCCTGAGCGCCACCATCGTAATAACCGCCGCCCATGTTGCTGTTCTGTGGCGGCTGAGGAGCTGACTTGTTTCGCAGGTAGCCTTCAAGCTCTAAATAATCCGAGAACTGGGCAGGCTGTGAATTATTGTTTTCAGCCAGCATTGCTGAGTCAATTCTGTATTTTTGTTCCGCCACGTGCCACTGAAGCGAATTCTGCTGGTAATTTATTACTCTGAGTATGCTTTCAAACTCGTTGTTCATTACATCATACATCGGATAAAAAACTTCAGGAAAATATTCTCTGGGATCGAAGTTGTTGATTTTTTCCTGAATGTCCTTAAAAAACAGCGCGGCGTCCAGACTTCTGCCATCTTGAACCAGCTGAATAAATGTTGATATTCTGTTCTGCAAATCCTGCCATTTGGATGATGCGGGCCCTGAAAAAGTGTACTGTTGCAACAGGTTGTTTCTGCCCTCATGGTCCGCAGACTCTTCCGGGTCTTCTTCCTCTTCTTCTTCTTTTTCCGATAGACCTCCCAGCAGAGACTTCAACTTTGCGGTATAGGAGGCTGCATTAAAGTCAAGATAATCTTTAAGTAACTCACCAAGATGCAGGAATTTTTTTTCAATGGGCTCGAAGTCCAGATATTCAAACTCCCGTTCTCTGATACGATATTTAAAGTTGCTTTCAAGAGTATTGCAGAACCAGGTTAGAGAACCGTCTAAGTGTTTTTCAAAGTGCTTTTGCGGTTGAAGCTGATTTATTTCCCTGTCTTCCAGAACCGCGCATGCAACCTCAAGGTGTTCCACCAGGTTATCCAGTGAATCACAATGTATACGGCTGTATACCAGGTAAAATAAAGTCCTTATATCATAAAGCCCTGCATCACCGAGCTCTTCAATAGCCATGTTTGCTTCTGCAAATTTCAAGTCGTTAACTAACGAATTGATTTCGTCGAAGTCTAAAGAATCTATAGCCTGGATTTCTTTTTGATCATCTGTGACTGTATTGCTCATATTTATATTCCTGAATGCCTGTCGGCAGGGGGCTAACTGCCACTGCCGACAGACATGATGACTAATTAAGCATTAGCTGTGAATTCAACAACCTGTGCGTTCTGGTTGAATTCTGCAACTGCTACTTTATGGTTGGCGGCATTTGCCATCTGGAAATCAAAGATAGTCAGTCTGTGCAGATCGCCTCTGCCATCACCCATTGGTTCTGTTTTGATGCTATCTTTGCTCTTGACTATGAATTCAAGGGCGCCGCTCTTGTGTTCGAGAACCTGGAACCAGCTGCCACTATCTTTCTTCTCGGTAGAAATGGCTTGTTTTGAGTTAAACCCATCAAGAGTGAATCTCCATTCACTGGTTGATGTTCTGGTTTTCAAGCCTTTGACAAAGTTACTATGTACGATACCAGTCAGGTAACCGGTAGTAGTGCCACTGTTGTTTTCAAGATGCAGGTGTTCGAGAACAATTTTTGCTTTGGTTTTTTCTCCAGAGCCATCAAAGCAGTCGAAGTCATCAGCATCACCGACAGTGCCTTCTTTAAAAGATGTGGCAAAAATTCTATCCTCACTGGATGAAGAGTTGCTGGATCCAGACAGGGCAGCAAAAGAGTTAGCTCTTACATCTATCATTCCGTACGGGTCGAATTCAAGCATTGGCATTTTTGTACCTCACTTTTTTATTGTTGACTTTTTATCAATAGTGAATATTGATAAGCTAAAAATTTATTTAATTATCATCTTTTTATTTCTGATAACATTTACTATCTGTGTATATAAGATGTATTTATTTTAGTGTTAAGTGTCATCAAAGTATCTGCACCTTCAAATTGGACGTGCGGCAGTACAGAGAACTTGCAGCGGTACCAGCCCAGTTGTCCTTCAGCAGTTTCGATTTTTACATTGGCTTTCTTGAACGGATAAAAAGCTAAAGTATTTGCATCCGGGTTTTTAATTTCGGTTACGTACTGATTTATCCAACGGTTAAGGATATTTGAGATATGTTTTGCATCAGAGTTAACTCCGACATTAAGCCGCCCGACTTCCTTTATATAATGCGCAATTCTGGAAGCAGAAAAAGTATAAGCCAGGTTTCCGTACATGATTGAATTTTTAGTATCGCTGGTGTCTTTATAAGAGTGTATTTCCTTAAGCGACCTGACATTGAAAAAACACGCATCCGACGTATTCTTTTTGTAAATAAGAGGAATAAGCCCTGCATTGGACAATAAGCGTTCATAATACTCAGGAATAATACATTCAACAGGTGATTTACGCTCTTGCTTTCCTCTGGTGTTGAAAATATGCATTGGCAGGTTTTTCAGTAAACCGCCACCGGTTTCTCCTTTAATGTGCTGACACCAGCCATAGTATTTGAATGAGCGGGTCAAATTTTTTGCCAATAGCAGTGTCGCGGGAGCCCATACATAGTTTGAATCTTTGTCAGGGGATACATCTTCAATAAAGCCGCGCAAACCGTTCTCAGCAGGGTTTGTGTCCGGATGCCAGGGCGCACGGACCAGGTAATGTGGCAGAGTCAGGCCGAGATAAGTTGACTGTTCCGTGTTTCTCAGGTGATTCCACCGGCGATATCTGGGGTGTTTTAAAAGACCGTTTATATCTTTTATTTCAAGCAGGTCCCGGATCTTTTTGATACCGAAGAAACCAGCAGCTACAGCGCCGATAAAAGGGGCATGACATGATGCGGAAATTTTACCAATCATGCTCAAAAAGCTGATATCTTCAGGTGTATTACTGAAGTCATAAAGCCCCAGTAATGAGGCGTAAGGTTTGCCGCCAAACTGGTCGTATTCAGCAAAGTATACTTTCTTGAACAGCTCAGAATTTGAAATATCTACACTGTTAAGCTCAAATTCAAGCATTAATTCCTGCTTGGTGATGTCTAGAAGGTCTACCTTGATATTTGCATCAAAGTCAGTACTTGAAACGAGGTCTGAGATGCCAAGCCAGTTGGATTCAAGTTCTCTGAAAGTCTTGTTTCTGATAATTTCATTAATTTGCCGATTGAGCATGATGTCAATTCGGTTAATGATCTTCTGGGTAATTGATTTGTCAAAACCACGTTCAATTTGGCATCTTGAGTCAATGTTAGCAAGCAGTATAAGCAGGCCGTAATATGCGGGAGTATCTTCCCGGGGGGAAACAAGTTCAGCTGAGCTGATTGTATTGATGCTGATATTGTGATTGAAGAAAACTCGCCGATCAATATCAAGCGGGCTGATGAGCCACTCAAAATTTTTCTTGTTTTTCTCAACTAGCTGCAGCATTATGCACCCTTTCTAACGACATATCCTGACTGATGGAATTTTAGAACTCAATACTCAGACTTTTCTTCAGCTGTTAGTGTAAGACATAGTTGTTTATAGACTAACAGCGTTTCTGCCTCAAGAAACCGGTATATTTTTTTGAAGGCTTTTTATGGGCATTAAGCCTTTGCTTTTATTCCTTATTTTCCTGCAAAAACTTCATCGTAAAAAATAATATAATTACCTAAGTGCTGGTTATATACATTGGTTTATAACAAAAGTTATAGTACTTTTTACTCACATTAAAGTTCTGCTGTTTTTAAGGCCGAATCGTAAGTACTGACTTTTAATGAATCCTGCAGTAAGCGTATGGTGCCGAGCTGAATTGGCTGTCAATACGCAGTCAAGCCGGGATCTTGTAACTTCAAATTTAAACTTTTAAAATCCAGATAAACTGCAATCGTTTGTTAAGTTTTCTAGAAATAAACCTCTTTGCGATACATCAATTTTTTCATCAACAATTATTCAGCTTTTGGGCTGCGATCTCATCAGGTAAATTTGCTGAAATTACATAAGTGCCGAATTTTAAGGTTTGTTTTACGGCCCTTATGATTTTCGAATTTCACTACATCAGTGAAACAGCTAATTAATAAGAACAGCCCCTGAAGCGAAATGTTCCTGAAAAAAGTATGGTGCTATATAAAAAAGCGAGTGCCTCTGCTCAAAAGCTACTTCACGCAGGTTGAATTATTTTATAGCAATTGTGTCATAATGACACAATTGCTGTATAGCAGTCTGATCTCTTATGCTCAAACAGTGATACTATAATGGATATAATATAATAAAGTTAATATTATAATTAATATTATAATAAGCTCCCCAAAAGGTCATGAATGCTAATATTTTCAATTGCATAATCACTTATCTGAATATTTAGATTGTTTTAATATTTATTTGTTATTTATCCTTAAGCGATTTGTTATGCGTAATTACTGGATAGCAGGCAGTGGGTGCCTTGTCATAATCAAGTATGGTGCATTTTTTTGATCCAAACTATACCCGCCTGCCAGTTTTAAAGTCAGTTTTTTCATCATTCATTTTGGTGGATTTAAGTAATAATCTGTTCCTGTGTAATTATGTAATGTTATTGTGTTATAGGTTTTATAAATAAATCATATTGTCTGTTTCTGTACTTTGAAATGATATATTAAGATGGCTGACCTACTTATGTGCAGTTGTTATGCAACTGGATATCTTTCCGCTGGAAAGCCTTAAAAAATTCTTTTTATCTGCTATTAAGTCTTGTTGTTCAGTAATGGATCAGACAAAGATCAGTTGCAGGGTATTCATTCAGCACACAGGCTTGTTTTTCTATAATTATTTAATTGAATTAAATGCATTAAGCATATCCTTGATACGACTAATCAGCAACCCAATTTTTATGAGACAAATATCTGGCTTCAGGCGTAGTCTAAAGGAGCATGTTTTTATTTTTTTAAAAATGAGAAAGGATTCTATAGATGCAACGGTAAAATTTTAACGGCTGGATATGATGGGGGTTTTGTTTTTTAAATTGTTAATTATCAATCTGTTGTGTTTTTGGTGTTTTGTGTCGTATGAGTTTTTTCAAAATAAAAAAAAAGAAGCTTTTTAAAAAATGTGAAACAAAGCCGGGTTTAAATGTCCGGCTTTGTTGACCGGCAGTGCTTAACTGGCTGTTGCGCGGAAAGTCTGTATATTTACTTCATGTACTTTTTCCGGCAAAAAATACTTTATTGCCCCAAGCCAGTGTTCTTCAGCAATCTCCAGATGCTTGCTCAAAGCACCGCAAAGAGCGACATTGAGTGTTTTTTTATTGGAGATACACTCGGTGTTAATGTCGGCCGGAGTAATCATAATGCCGCCGGCTTTCAGTTTGTGCCGGTTTACCGGGATCTGGGTTTCATCCAGAACAATCAGAAAATCGGTTTCTCCTTCCGGTACCATCGGACTTGCTACATCCCTGCCGTATCTCACTTCGCTGCAGACTGAGCCACCACGCTGGCTCATACCGTGGACTTCGCTTTTTTTAATATCAAAACCGGCTCTGAATGCGGCTTCACCAAGAATATCGGTAGATTTTAAAACCCCTTGACCGCCAAGTCCGGCGAAGGTTATATTAATTACTTTCTTCATTTGTCACCTCGGGCACTGGTTTCTTCATATTTTTTGATTTTAACGGCTGCCAGAATGCATGGACGACGCACTATTATAACTGAAAGATCGTTTGAAGACAGACGTGCCTTCAATATAGAAAGGAACTGATCATAGTCCAGCAGCGGGTCAACGATGTCAACGTTATCAACCCCCATTGCACTGATCATATCTTCGACAATAATTTTGGGCGCAGGAGAATGATCCAGCTTACGCCCGGTTCCGGGGTGCTCCTGCAGGCCAGTCATTGCGGTGGTTGAGTTATCAAGGATAAGAACAACATGACCAGTTGGAGGCCGATTGTAAACCATTTCCACGATTCCGTTGATACCAGTATGCAGAAATGTGCTGTCTCCGATTACACTTACAACTTTTCTGGCTTGTTTTTCTGTCAGGACATGGCGCATTCCAAGCCCGGTTCCAATGCTGGCTCCCATACAGACACAGGTATCCATGGCTTCAAAAGGCGGCAGCACCCCAAGAGTGTAGCAGCCAATATCGCCGGTAACAATGCAACCCAGATCGCGCAATGTTTCGAAAGTTCTGCGATGGGGACAGCCGGGGCACAGCTGTGGAGGTTTGCCCGTTGGTGGTTTGGTCTCTTCCGACAGGTCATTGGCGATAATTCGGCGTACCCGGCTGACGTTAAGCTCGCCAAAGCGATACATTTCGGCTTTGCCTTCAACATCAATTCCGTTGGCACGGCAGAATTCATAAATAACTGGATCGCCTTCTTCAATCACAACACACCGCTTAACATTTCCGGCAAAGGTCTGGATACGTTTGAGCGGCATCGGGTAAGTTAATCCTAATTTGAGAATTGAAGCTTCAGGAGCAGCATCTCTGCTGTGCTGGTAGCTGATGCCGTTGGTTATTATACCCAGATCTGAACTTTTACGTTCTTCTTTAGTAAATTCTGAAGATTCATTGAACCTGGCAATATCTTTTAGCTTGGCACGCATTTTGCGATGTGCAACCCGGGCATAGGCTGGGACCATTACATTCTGCTTTATATCGCGTTCATATTTTGGAGCAGGGGGGTGGATGCTTTCATCAGTCCGGCTGACCACACACTTTGAATGGCATATCCTGGTGGTGACCCGCAAAATTACCGGGACTCGATATTTTTCAGATAATTCAAGAGCTTTTATCGTGAAATCATAGGCTTCCTGAGAGTCAGCCGGCTCCAGCAAAGGAACTCCCGCTGCAATCGCGTATCGGCGATTATCCTGTTCGTTCTGACTTGAGGCCATACCCGGATCATCTGCTGAGATTATTACCAGTCCGCCGGGGGTGCCGGCATACGCAATAGTAAAAAGAGGGTCTGCCGCCACATTCAAACCGACATGTTTCATTGTGGTAATAACTCTAGCCTGGCCGTAGGCCGCTCCAATTCCAACTTCGAGGGCGACTTTTTCATTTGGAGCCCACTGAGCGTTGCCGCCGATAGTTGAAAAATGTTCAAGAATTTCAGAGGATGGAGTTCCCGGGTAACCGGTGCCCAGATGAACACCGCCGTCAAGAGCAGCCTGGGCAATTGCTTCGTTTCCACTCAGGAGTAATCTTTTTGCCATATTAATTCCTTTTGCTGTTGTTTTGTAGAATGTTTATTAGTGGTAATGACTTACTATACATGTTGGTTTGAGTCATTTCCTGCGAATATTCTCAATTTTGTTAAAACATTTATTTATATGTATGTCATTATATTTTTCAGTAAACAGGCTTACTGCAACAAACACAAGCACGGAAAGTTGTTCCTTCCCAATAAATGGCGGCTGCATATGAAAGCAGATATGTAGCGGCACAGACTCCGAAAAACATAGCGGTTTCTCTGGCAGCAATTCCCGGAGGCGGCGGGTATCCCAGCATGATACTTACAATAATGCTAAAAATAATGCCGCTTCTGGTGATGGTGATGGAGTCGTTATGCCGTTTAAAGACACTGCAGAAAAAGTCATGCCCTGTACTGTTGCTGGTCACATGGAAAAGTGAACTCAAAGTTGACATGTCAGAAGAATGGGTGGAGCGACCTGCCAACAGGTAATCTTTGGTGTTTCTGGTGTTTCTAAAGCCGTGAAGACTGAAGCAGGCAATAATACTCAGATAGGCAAGGATAATTAAAGAAAGGGTCAAGGTGTCTGCACTCATGCTGTATCCCCACTTTCCCCGTCTTTGAAATGGTTATTGTTCCAGTTTAAAACACAGATAATTACGACAGCGATATTCAGCCAGTAGGCCAGAGCTACTGACCAGTCTCCAATACCCAGCATAGTTTGATGTTTCCTGTTTTGCTTCGATAAATGATTATTTGCCTTTCAGTTACAGGCAGAAATAAATAATCTAACATCAAAGACGCGTTTCGGCAAGCCTTTTTAATAAATTGAATTACAAAAAAATGTGTGGTTCTTGTATGGTTTTGCTAGCCCTTGGCTGATCGCCGGCATGGATATTCCGGATAATATAATGCTCTGCAAATCAGTAAAGATTAATGGGTTACACGCGAGACCTGGAATTGGCCGGCAGGTTCAAGGAACGCCGCTCGGCAACTGCGGATGGCAGCGCAATATGTACAGTCATTACGTACGGACAGGCCACGATTATAGAAGCTGTTTACGAGCAAAAAAACTTTAAACTGAATTTAAAGCACAGCAGAATTTTATACTCATTAATTAATTTAACTGTGAAAGCCGGGAACTGGTGCATGGAGAAACTTTTTGCTTGATTCAGAAAAAATACTATGGCAGTGAAAGTTAATTTTCAAGCGGAGCCTTTGTGAAAAAGGCTCCGTGCTTTTAGAGGAGGAAGAGAGCTAGATATGTGGTTTCAAGATGCCGAATTCCACCAGTACCTGCCAGCACAAAAGAAGTGAGAATATTACAAGTACTAAAGAACTTACTGCTATGCGCCAGAAGCATTTGTTACGACGGTAACGAATAATTCCGATTATGCCCGGCAGTACTCCATACAGAATGGCAATTCCGACCCCGCCGACCAGATTAACTGCCTTGAGAAAGGCGTTGGGAAAAAACAGCGCTATCAGGAAAGACGGCAGAAATGAAACAGCCAGAATGAATTCACGTCTTCTGTTTCTGATGACGTGCCTGAAAAGGTCTTCATGAAAGCCTATGTTGCCGAGTGCAAGTGAGATGTATGAAGTCATAAGCGCGGCAAGCGCAAATAATGAAGCCATCAGGGCAAAGATTCTGCTGCCCAGTATACGCTGCAATGGAACGGTTGCAGGCAGGCTGGCATGGAATGTATTAATAAGGCTGTTTTTACTGCCGGCAAGCGGTATAGCTCCGATTGCGGCAAAAGTCCAAATTATGTACATAAGAGTACCTACCGCAATGGCAACAGTCATAACCTTTATCGTTTCTTTTAAATTCCAGTTCAAGTGCCTGCAGACATTCGGGATAATACCGTGAAACCAGTAAGCTGTCAGGATTACCGGAAGGGAAAAAGGAAAGAACTTCCAGTCAACTGCCTCATACCTTAAATAATCAGCGTGACGTTGTGAAATGACAATAATAACTCCGAAAAGCACCCACATCATCAGAATAAGCAGGGAGTTGCTGTGGTGAACCATTCGTTTTCCGCAAAGTACGATTGAGACCAGTACTGCAAAAAATAGGACCAGAGCCAGAGTCATATTGCTGCTGTCACCGAAAAAACGGGTGATCACAGCAGCTCCGCCTGCCAGATAGGCGACAAGTAAGCCATGAAAGATCAATGCATTTGCTCCAATAGCAATCCATTTTCCTGCAGGTCCCAGATAATGAGAAAACAATGTTGGATAATGAAAAAGATCATCTTTAGAGTCAGCAACTTCGCGAGCTAGAATTATGCCTGAGTAGAGCATACAGGAGCCCAGAGTAACCAGGCCGATAAGTGCCGGTAGCAGTCCGGCTATTCCGATTTGTACTGGCAGCGCCAGTATTCCTGCGCCTACTAAACTGCCGATAATAAGCAGGCACATGGTAGCTTTTGACAGAATCGACGTTTGTCCTTTCAAGATTACTCCCTTGGTTAGGAATTTAAACGCAAAACGGCAAAATAATATTTGTAGTATACTATTATTAAACAGGTGGCCTGGGTTGTCAATACATTTGAGTGAAAATACTAATATTTATTGTGGGACAATCCTTGAGGTCTATTGTTTAACAATGGAGCTGTACTCGACTGATTTGTACGGTAATGATGTTTTGTTAATACCATTTAAAAAATGCTTTTAAGTAGGGATGCAGCTCAACTAAACAGCATTATGTGCTGTTGATCGAAAACGTTTTTTATAATTCTATTTAATAATTTTTTCTTCATGCCTTCAGCAAGCTGAAAGCTTTTTGGCATATTCGAGGAATTCAGCATAAATAAGCTATTTTCGATTAAAATATTTTATTTAAGACATAATTTCTGGCGAATAGAAACTTATTGTAAGACTTATTTTACAAGGTAACGGTTTGCCTTTGGTTAATTAAATACTTAATAAATCTTAGTTTACATGAATATATACTACAACAGATATATAATCAAAGCGTAAATACATAAAATTTGGCTTTTAAAATGCAGGTTGAATTTTTGTTGTCCCTTTCAGTCAAATTTTACGGTTGGACAATTAATCAGCATAAATTTTTCAATCGACTGATATAAGAAAGGTCACTGTTGCATTTGCCTTCTTGGGTTGGAGCCTGATTAATAATGAGTTACTTTTGTTGAACATTCTGCAGTTTCTGCTTGTCATAGACGAAATCCTGCAGGCACTTTTCTAGTATTCAAGCCTGTTTTTTTCAGCAATAACCTAACAAATGGAGTGCTTATGACCACTAAGAAGCTCAATCTAGTAATTTTTACTTTCCTGATGATCCTTGCCGGCAACAGCTATGCATGTGAACTGTTCGCGTTTTCCTTTAATAAACCGGTTGCGGCAGGGCCCCTGCTTGAGCGGTTCTGGAAAAACGGAAGCAACAATCCGCATGGCTGGGGAATGGTTTATAAAGATAACGGGAAACTGAAAGTTATCAAGGAAGAGATTGATGCTTCTAAAAGCAGAAAGGCTGCTGAAACAGTCGAGATGCAGCTCAACAGGAAACTGCTGGTTGCGCATGTCCGCAAAATGAAAATCGGCAAAATATGTTTTGAAAACACACACCCTTTTAAAGGAAAGACCTGTGGAAAGGAGTTTGGCTTTGTTCAGAATGGTAAGGTTGTAGACTACCGTAAATATAAGCAGGATAACTTCAAACCTGCAGGCAGCTGCGATTCGGAATATTACCTTTGCTATCTGCTTGATCGCATCAGAGCAGAAAAAATGCAGAACCTCCGCAAGGCAGATTTGAGAAAGCTGCATAATTATTTTCTTAAAATGAACGCGCATAAAGATAACTGGACAAATAATATTTTGACTGATGGAGACAAGCTGATTGTTTATCAGGATAATAAGGATTTTAACCCGATAAAATTCTTTCATTATACTTCAGGCCAACCTGAAAGCAAAGCATTCGTGAAAGAGCTTAAAATAACTTTTCCGGCAGAGACTGAAGGCTATCTTTTTTCAGCTAAACCAGTTGCTGCGGCAAAGAGCTGGAAAAAAATGCATGCAGGTCAGATGATGGTCATTGAGAACGGAAAAGTCATTTACGATAAACTTAATGGCAGCCGGTAGTTTTATTTAAAGTATATCAATCGAAGGCGCCTGCGGGCGTCTTTTTTTATACTCGCTAATCAGAGCATGAGACCTGCATGATGCACGACTGGGAACCTGGATTAAGCAGCTCCCGTAAGTTCTGGGAAAAGTGTCAGCAAGTTGAAATATGCTCTAATATTTTAATTTTCGCAGGAAATATTTTAAATTTGATGTATTTGTATAGCGGCAAACAGGGAATTCCGTGAAAACCGGAAGCGGTCGCGCCACTGTATGCGGCTTGTTGATGCCGCGAGCCAGACCTCTGTTTGTGGTCCGGGCTTCAGAGTTGAAGCCGCTCGAAATTTGTTTAGTGCGCGTAACACTGAAAAGGAGCAGAAAATGACTTCGAATATCTTACCAGCAGGCTGATTCAGCCCTTGGCCTAAAGTTTAATAATTCACTTGGACAGCTGCACTGTTATCAGGGTGACTGTGTCCATATCATTTTACAGGCGGCACTGCGGTCTTTGATAGAAAATGGCAGTGTGAGCCAAGAATAATAATTAAAAGCATGGGTGCTTATTTTAATAACGGAGTTATGAAATTGACAGAAACAATCAAACTCTCATTGTATTTTTTAGCTCTGATCAACCCGGTCAGCAAGGTAATGCTGTTGTCTTCCATGGAACCAAAACTGCAGTATAGAGAACTGCAGAGTATTTCCGTACGGGCCAGCATTGTCTCTTTTTTCATCCTGTTTGCAGTGGCTACTATTGGCCGGTTTGTACTGCAGACTATCTTTCATGTTGATTTTTATTCATTAAAAATTGCCGGAGGGATTGTTCTTTTTTTCATTGGTCTGACCGCAGTCAGAAAAGGAATGTTTTTTGAAAAAGAACTGGGCAAGCCGGCTGTCGATATATCAGTGGTGCCACTGGCTGCACCGCTTATTGTAGGCCCGGGTATTGTTACTGCTGCCATAACTTTTCCGCTTGAGAGCGGAGTCTGGATGACGGTTTTTGCCATTGCGGCGGCATTGTTGATGAACCTGTTTATCATGCTTATGTCTTCAATGCTTGGCAGGCTGTTTGAGAAAACTATGAGCACCGGGCCGTTAATCAGGATTACCGGCTTGATTGTTGCGGCTGTCTCAGTACAGATGATTCTGGAAGGGTGCGGTGACTGGTTGAAAATCCTTTTCCCGACAAAGTAGCTACACTAGAGCCGTACCTTAACCTGAGTTCGGCTCTTTTAAAAATTGCGCTGGATTTACCCTTTTTTTAAATAATGGTAAAAAAATACTTGCATTATTGAATTAAGTGCCAATATTACCTGATTAGAATTACCGGAGTAATGAATTTTATTTACAATTACCTGAGGTATTTTTTTAGATGTTAAGGCTAATATATATTAGAGAAATTGGTGTTATATTTTCTCTGCTGCTGCTGTTTATAATTTTCAGTATCATAGCGCCAGGTTTTTGTTCAATAATGACTTTTGGGGGGATTTTCTCAACGTCTTCTGAATTGGGTATTGTGGCACTCGGGGTTACAATATTGATGATAGCTGGTGAGTTTGATTTATCTGTTGGAGCTAACTTTGCATTCAGCGGCATGGTCTTTGCCTATTTTATTAATAATAGCAGTTTTAACAGCTTCCTGGTGCTGGCTCTGGTATTGGCTGCTGCTCTGCTTATTGGCTTGCTGAATGGCCTGTTAACTGTTTATTTACGAATCCCCTCATTTATTGTCACGCTGGGAACAATGATGTTCTGGCGCGGCATGGTTTTGCTATTTACCTCTGGAATTCCGATATCAGTTATGAAAAGCTGTTCGGTTATGACGCTGTTTTCGCCGGATTCAGATTACAGCTTTATTGCAGGTTTATTTCTATGGATAATTATTGCTGTGACCTGCGGCTGCATTCTGAACCGTACTGCACTCGGCAATAGGATAATGGCTACCGGAGGAAACAAAGACACTGCTTTTGCCGCTGGCATTAATACCAATATGATCAAGCTTCTTGCTTTTGCGGTTTGTGGAATGCTTGCTGGACTTGGCGGGATCCTGCAGTTCTGTCATCTTTCAAGTTTTCTGCCGACTGCCGGGCAGGGGTATGAGCTCAGTGCTATCGCGGCTGCAGTGATTGGCGGAACTGTTTTAAGCGGCGGTACGGGAACTTTCATTGGCACGATGCTGGGGGTTTTGATGATTAATATGATAAGCAGCGGGATTGTCCAGGCCGGAGCATCAACATACTGGTACCAGTCAATTGTCGGGGTGATTGTAATTGTTGCAGTAGCGGTAAATACTTTTATATCAGGCCGGTTTACTGGCAGAAAAGGGGTGAGTCATGTCTGAACAGCTGCTGGAAGTAAAAGAAATATACCAGCGCTTTTCCAAAAGAATTCTAGCGTTGGAGAATATCAGTTTCAGGATAAAAAAAGGCGAAGTTATTGCTTTGCTTGGAGACAATGGGGCTGGCAAGTCCACTCTTATCAAGCTGCTTTCCGGTTATTACTGTCCAACCTCCGGAGATATATTATGGGAAGGTAAAAAACTTGACTGGAATAAGAAAAGCAGTACCCGGCTGGCCAGAGCTGTCGGTATTCAGACTGTTTATCAGGACTTGGGGCTGATTGAACAACTTTCTGTACTTAGAAATTTCTTTCTGGGAAATGAACTGACTAAAGGCAAAATATTTCCCGTTCTTGATTTTGCCGGAATGGCGGCGGTTGTTGAGGAACAGCTGGAGCAAATGGCGATTAAAAGGAAGATAGATCCTTTTGAACAGGTGTCATGTCTTTCCGGTGGTGAACGCCAGGTGCTGGCTATATCGCGGGCGGTTTACTTTAAATCCAAGCTGCTTATAATGGATGAACCAACCAGTGCTTTGTCACTGAAGCAGCGTAAAGAGGTCTATGCAAGTGTCAGAAAAGCTGCGGCTTCGGGAATTGCGGTTATATATATAACTCATTCTCTCGACAGTCTGAGTAAGCTTGTTGACCGATATTTGATTCTTAATCATGGCAGGCTTGTCGGGGATTATGATGTCAAAGCTGTCTCTGACCGGCAGCTGGAAGAGTTAATTACAAAATAGAGGCGCAAAATGAAAAACTTAATAAAAACAATTATTGCCGTTACGGTAATATCTGGTGTGGCACTTTACGCGAACTGTGCTTACGGCAGCACTCACAAATACTACTTTATAACCCATGGATCTGCAGACTTTTACTGGGAGGCCCTGTTCAATGGAGCGAGACAGGCTGCCAAAGATCTTAATGTTCAGCTTCAGGTAAACGCTCCACCGGGAGCAAATGACATTGCTGCACAAGTGCGACTGTTGCGAAATGCTCTGGCTGCAAACCCGGCTGGTATCGCATTGACCTGCCCGTCAGAAACAGCGTTTTCATATGTGCTGAAGCAGGCACATAATAAAGCTATTCCTGTAATTGTGGTTGATACCAAGCCTGAGAATACTAAAAACAATCCTTTTGATTCTTTTATAGGATCGAATAATTATAAGCTTGGTCAGGCATTAGCGGATAAAGCGATAAAGAGCGGTAAAGTGAAAGACAGAATCCTGATCGCAAATCCGCAGGGCGGCAACATAGGTCTGGAACAGCGTGCGTCCGGCATAAAAGCTGTCATGAAGAAGCATGGGGTTAAGGTTGATGAACTTATCGTTGGTACTGACCCGGGGCAGGTGCAGTTACTGACAAGTGCCTGTTTAAAGAAGAATACACACACCTCAGCTGTAATCACACTGACATCACAGTCATTAATTCCCATAGCCAATTTAGTTCGAAAGAACAAGCTTTCGACAGCGGTATTTACGTTTGACAATACACCGGGAACCGCTCAATTTATTAAGGAAGGTATTGTCAACTTTACAATTGCCCAGCAACCTTTTATGATGGGGTATTTTGCTGTAACTCAAATGGTTTTAAAACAGAAATATGGCTTGCAGCCAGTTGATATCAACACCGGATATAACTTTGTGACTCCTGAAAATGTGGCAAAAGTCCTGCCGCTGATCAAGAAAGGAATCAGGTAGCATCTTTCTTTAGAAAACACAGCGAAGCAACCTGCCTCCCGACCACTTGAATTTTTCTTCAGAAAATTCAAGTGGTCAATAATGTTCAGAAAGCTGGTCCTGCTGCTTACTGTACATGGCGTTTGGGAAAGCTGAAGCCGTTCAAGGAATATGGGTTAGCTGCAGGTAAATATTTACATCAGGGAATTGTTTTCTGTAAAATAAATGTTTTATTTGTTTATGAGATTGTTTTAAGCTGCATGAGATATTAAAATAATCCTCAAGAGAAGGCTGGCTCCTGACTGGCTTCGGGTTTTGGAAATTTTGTTGCGGAGGCAAAATTATGTCTGAAAAAAAAGATGAACATAATGAACTGATTGCTAAAGAATTTTCTCATCAAGTGGATTTTTTTGATCAACCCGGCGTTAATCTTTGCCGGAGGGATATAATGGAGTGGATAGTAGATCGGCTGCCGCTGCATCCTGAAATGCTTGTGCTGGATGTTGCCTCCGGTACTGGAATACTGGCTCGGGGCATAGCGCGTTTTGTAAAAAAAGTAACTTCTCTTGACTATACAGAGAAAATGCTTGAAAAAGGCATGTCCATAGCCAGAAATGAGCAGCTTGATAACATCAACTTTGTTCAGGGAGACGCAGAAAGCCTGCCGTTTAAAGATTCTGTTTTTGATTTAGTGACCTGCCGCTACGCCTTTCATCATTTCAATGAACATTCGAAGAAAATGAATGAAATGGTGCGTGTTTGTAAAGATAACAGCTGGGTGGCGGTCTGCGATTTTGTTACTGAAGACCCGCAGCTGCATGAAAAATATAACTTTTTTGAACGGCTGCGGGATCCTTCGCATACCTATACTCTTACCAGTGAAAAAATGCAGAAGATATTCATTGACAGCGGACTGCTTATTGTCAGAAATGAAAGTAGAGATTTGAGTGTTGAATTTGAGACCTGGTTCAGCATGGGAAGTAAAGCCGATGATATGACTGCTAAGAATACCATCATTAATGCCTTGCAGGAAGAGCTTAATGGAGGAGAAAAAACCGGCATGCGTCCTTATATGAAAGACGGTAAACTCCACTTTTTGCAGTTAATAAAAATTATTGTCGGTAAAAAGCATTAGTTTTCTTTATTTTTATTAAATTGGACCAGTTTTTTTGAACATGAGTTAAAGTACTTTAGTAAAGTTAAGGAACATTGATTTCGCCTGCATGTCTATTTTGTTACTGCCTATTAGTTGATATTACGATTTTTCTGGAAACCTGATTATGGCTCATAATGATTACAGTGAAGAGCAAGACAAAGACCTGGAGCCACGGAGTGATGACAATAATTCTGAAATGCACGGTTTAAGTCTGTGCCATGATGATATTATTGTCTGGATTGTCGACCGCCTGCCGTTGCACCTGGATATGAAAGTTCTAGATGTGGCATTGCCGGCCGGGGCATTGACCAGGTGCCTGGCCAGGTATTTTAATAAGATAGACGCTCTGAATTATCCGGGCAGTAAAGCTTGCTGCTCAAAAGGCTGTGTTAAATGTCGTTCCGGCATTGACTCAGCTCTGCCTTTTGAAAACGAGGCTTTTGATCTTGTTGTTTCCAGATTTGAAATGCACCACTGCCGTGATTATTGCGGTAGAATGAAGGAACTGACCAGAGTTTGCAGAAAGAACGGCTGGGTAGCCGTCTGTGACATTATTTGTGAAAACCCTGATTTGTATGATGAGTATAATTCCTATGAGCGGCTGCGCGCTGATAACCACGTCAGTTGCTTGACTTCGGAAAAACTGCAGCAGCTGTTTTGTGATGCCGGTTTGTTTATTGTGCGCAATGAAAGCCGGGATCTAAGTGTTAACTTTGAGAAATGGTTTGACAGCGGCAGTGCCAGCGACGATATAAGTATTCGCAATAAAATCCTGAAAGACATGCTGACTGAACTCAAAGGCGGCAGAAAAACCGGGTTGCAGCCCTATATAAAACATGGCAGCCTTTTCTTCTTTAGAAAGATAAGTGTCATTGTCGGAAAAAAATATTGAATAATTCATGGCTTATTTTGTTGGAATTCTGAAATATTGTGTAATTATATCAATACAGACTCTGTTCCAATGTTGTATTTTTGCAGGGAAAATCGTCGATGATGAGATTTTTTTTATTTTCCATTCTGCTTGTTTTCGCTTCCAGGCTGGCCGCAGGAGAGGCACTCATAATTGATCATAACTGCCTGAGTATCTCAGAGATTCCCAGAACAGTTCTGCAGGAAGCCAGAAAAAAGTTCAAGGTTGCTTACGGGCATACCTCGCACGGGTCGCAGCTGGTAGCGGGCATGCATGCTCTTAAAGAAAAAGATAAAAGCCGTTATGATTTTAATTCCAGTGGAGATAAGGGTGCGCTGCTTTTGTGGGATAAAGTTCCTTCCGGCGACCTTGGTAATCCTGACCGCAGGGTGTGGGCTGAACGTACCTGGGAGCTTCTGAAAGGGCATGGGGCGGCTATTAATGTGGTAATGTGGGCCTGGTGCGGTCAGGTGGAAACTGCCAGCTCTGAAGAAATTGACCTTTACCTTGGACTGATGAACGAACTTGAAAAAGCCTTTCCCAATGTAACTTTTATTTATATGACCGGGCACCTCAATGGAACCGGTTTCAAAGGCAATCTGCATGCCAGAAATCAGCAGATAAGGGAATACTGCCGCAAGCACGGAAAAATACTTTTTGACTTTGCTGATATTGAAAGCTACGATCCCGACGGGAAAGTAAATTATAACCAGTATAACTGCAGAGATAATTGCAGCTATTACAAAGATGAGAAGCCTCGAAACTGGGCTGAGGAATGGCTGAAGAATAATCCCCGCAACAGTTTTGCGCTGCCGGCACGGGCGGCACACACCAGTCCCTTGAGTGCCGCGATGAAAGGCCAGGCGTTCTGGTATATGCTGGCTCGACTCACCGGCTGGAAGCCTGAATGCACCTTATCGCCGAAAAAAGACATAACGGCAGTTGCGGCAAAAAACCGGGATGTGAATTTTAAAATGCCGCTGTTGCGCAAGAGCTTCAGCAAGGCTTTCAAGTTTGATACTATCAAAGATTTTCGTTACTGGCAGGAGATTGGAACCGGTAAATCTCTGATTCCGGACGAGGAAAACCCGGGAAGTTTGGTAGTTCCTGTTGAGAAAAGGCTGGCAATTGCACTGCTGAGGAACAAATACTTTGTCAATGAATTTGAGTTTAAAGCCGACTTGGAGCGGGGCAGAGAACTGTATTGGTTTATGAACTCTGATTTTAAAAATAATGAATATGCCGGGACCGGGGTCGGCGGGCTCATTACTCCATACCTTTGCCGGCTGATAGTGGGAAACCGCAGTTATGACCTGCCGTTTATAATGCCGGAACTCAAGACAAGGAAATTTCACTGCAGAATAATTATTAAAGAAAATAAGCTCATTTGGGGGTTAAATAATAAGATCGTTTGTGAGAAGGTTTTACCTGCAGCTCAGCTTTACCGTAAAGGCCGGTGCGGCATTGGCGGGGTAAAATCCAGAATCCGAATCGGCGGAGTTTATGTTAATGCCCGTTATTGAGTTTGTTATGGAGAAAAACGTTTAATCTAATATCAGGAGTAGTTTTATGAAAAAGCTGTTCAATCGTTTAAGTGTATTTGCTGCTGTTGTTGTGACTGTAGCGCTGCTGGCTGGTTGCCGTTCTAATTCGGGACAGATAACCCAGGTTTCAACTATCAATGCTCTGATGGCAGGGGCTTATCAGGGACAGATGGCCTGCGGAGAGCTGCTGCAGTATGGGAATTGCGGTGTTGGTACATTTGACAGTCTTGACGGAGAAATGCTGATCCTTGACGGCACGGTTTATCAGATTAAAGCCGACGGCAAGGTTTATCGTCCCAATGCCAGAGTGACCACTCCGTTTGCCTGCGTGGTAGACTTTAAGGCAAGCAAGCCGGTAACGCTCAAGCCTTGTGACATGAAGCAGTTCACAACAGAGTTTGATGCGATGTATCCCGACACCCACCTGTTCTATGCAGTCAGAGTTGACGGCAAATTCAAACAGGTAGTGGCTCGCAGCGTACCGCGCCAGCATCCTCCCTATAAGAAACTTGTTGAAGTTGCCAAGAACCAGAAAGTTTTTACTCTTAAGAATGTTGAAGGGACTATTTTTGGAATCCGCTGTCCTGAGTTCGTCAAAGGCCTGAATGTGCCGGGATATCATCTGCACTTTATCACCAAAGACCGCACCAAAGGTGGACACGTACTCAGTTTCCAGCTTAAATCCGGTCAGATGCAGGCTGATAGTTATAATGTCTTCAAAATGATTTTGCCGGTGGACAGTAAAAATCTCAAAAATATTGATATGGCAAAGGACCGCAGTCACGAAATCGAAAAAGTCGAGAAGTAAATTTAATGACGCCTCAAGCCAGTTGGCAGAGGTGTCTGAAATTCAGCCTTGTCAAGGCCCGCATTTTGCGGGCCTTTTTTTTACTCAACTAATTTACGGATTTTATGCTGGATAATTGTTAAAGGCCTTGAAACAAAGCGTGAAACCGGCTAGTTTCAATAAACTGAACGTTATTTTTTTCTGGAGGAACACATGGGCCTTTTTGACAAATTCAAAAGCCAGTTTATTGACATTATTGAATGGGTAAACCCGGAACCTGATATTCTGGTGCATCGTTTTGAAAGGTATGACAACGAAATCAAAATGGGTGCCAGACTGATTGTCCGCCCAGGTCAGCGGGCGGTATTTGTCAATGAAGGGCGGATTGCCGATGCTTTTGACCCTGGAACCCACAAGCTGTCCACAAAGAATATGCCAATCATAACCACTTTGCTCAGCCTGCCTTATGCTTTTGAATCACCATTCAAGGCAGAGGTTTACTTTATAAAAACGACAGAACAGCTTGATCGCAAATGGGGTACACCTAATCCAGTAATGCTGCGTGATACTGACTTTGGAATGGTGCGTCTTCGCGCCCGTGGCAACTACTCTTACAAAGTGGGGATTACCGAAGGGATGATAACCAGATTTGTGGGAACTCAAGGTGACTTCAGCTGTGACCGGCTTGAAGATCAGATCAGGATAAAGGTCGTCTCATCTTTTACTGATTGTCTGGGGGAGCACAAGATTGCCGCACTTGACCTGGCTGCTAAATATGATGAAATCAGCGGCTTTATGAAAGAGAAACTAAGCAGCGATTTTGCAGAGCTTGGCCTTGAATTATTGACATTTATACTGGAAAATATCTCGGTTCCTGATGAAGTTCAGAAGGCTATGGATCAGCGTTCCGCAATGGGAGCTGTCGGGAATCTGAATAATTATTCCCAGTATCAGGCGGCGAACGCATTGCGTGATGCAGCCCAGAACGAGGGTGGAGCTGGCAATATGATGGGAATGATGATGGGAGCGCAAATGGCTAATGGAATTTCAGGAACGCTGCAGCAGTCGAGTCCGGGGTCAGCCCCGCCTCCGCTTCCCAAAAAAACTAAATACTTTGTCGCGGTTGACGGCAAACAGACCGGTCCCTTTGAGCTGCCTGAAGTGGAAGTTAAAATTAAAAGCGGCGAAATAGCAAGGGAATCCCTGGTCTGGACCGAAGGCATGAGTAACTGGGAAAAAGCTGTATCAAGAATGGATTTAAGCGGCTTCTTTGCTTCTGTTCTGCCACCGCTTTCATAAGAGGGATCGCTAAAAATTGCAAATTCGGCAACCCTGCAACCGTGAAGTGAGTTATTTAGAAATATCATTACAGCTGACAAAAAGTAGTATTTTTACAAAAGTGCTCATTGTATTTTTTATTCCCGGATATACATTTGGGGCACTGTAATTTTCAGCCGTTGTTTTTTAACAGTTCAAGGTGATATTTCAAAGGGAATAGAGAAAGTGATTACTGGCATTGCAGCAGGTATTCTAACCATTATTTTTCAGCCGCTGGCATATCTTTTTTCAAGAGTGTATACCATGCGTGGGGGGCCGGTGCTTGAGCTGCTGGTCTATTCTCATATTATCATGGGAGTATTTTCGTTAGCCGTGATGCTTTTCTTTCTTCCCGGATTTGATTTTAATTCTGCTGTCTGTTTACGCCTGACTGGGTGTGTACTGACATTTCTGGCGGGGCAGGGGTGTTATTTTATGACTGTGAAGTTGATGGAGCCATCCAGGCTTACTACTCTTCTGGGACAGAAATTAATTTTTCTAGTGCTACTGAATATGATTTTCTTTAATGCGTCAGTAGGATTTGCTCATTGGATTGCAGTAATTTTGTGTGTTGCCGCAGCATTTGTGATGAATCAAAGCGGGGGCAGAATAAGTTTAAAAGCTTTGTTTGCAGTTATGTTAAGCTGCCTGTTTCTTGCCGGCAGTGACATCATGGACATGCTGCTGGTCAAGGCCATGCCATACCAGGATATTATCCAGAGCGGTATTGCGGCTACTGCATTATGTTATTCAGCTCTGGGGCTGGTGGTATTGCCGGCATTTTTCTTCATAAAGTTTGATCATAAAAAAGCTGTCCTGGCCATTCCCTATTCAATTTCGTGGCTGCTGGCCATGGTGACACTTTTTATCTGCTTCGGCATTCTGGGCACTGTTTTTGCAAATATTCTGCAGTCCGGCAGAGCTTTGGTGCAGGTGATTCTGGGAAGTTGTGTTGCTTATTTCGGATTTGCGAGTATTGAGCCTAAGGCATTGAAACGGCAATGGCTGTGCCGGTTGACAGCAGCAGTTATGATTACAGCCGCTGTGGCTGTCTATGTCCTGTCTGGAGATCCGGTTCATTAAGCGTTTCTGCTGGCCGGCTTGAGGCAAGTAAAAAAGGAGGGAGCAGCGTTTGGCTGCTCCCAGTATGAAAAAGAAGGGAAAAAGGTGCTTACTCAGAAAGGACAGTGATTTTTCTGGGTTGAACTTCTTTATTTTTGGGCAGAATCAGTCTCAAAACACCATTTTTCATAACCGCTTTAATTCCGCTGCGGTCAATGGTGTCACTCAGAGTAAAAGTCCTTTCAAAGCTGCCCGGCTTGAACTCACATAGCACTTTAGTATAGCCTTCGGGAACATAAGGGGTGACTTTTCCGGATATTTTCAACTCCTGTCTTTCAAGTTCTACTTCTACACTGTTTTCGTTGACTCCCGGCATATCTGCCATTAAGAGAATGCTGTTGCCGTTTTCGATGATATCAACATGCGGCATGATAGCTTTTTCATGAGTATGTGCCGGCACTTTATTTTCTTTTTTATTGATTTCGTGTTTCATAATAGCACCTCCTTACTCGCCTGAAACGTTAATTTTTCTGGGTTTGGCAGCTTCAGCAATAGGCAGTCTGAGGATCAGAACGCCGTTCTTGTATTTTGCCTCGATTTTGTCTGAATCAATGTCTCTGGGCAGAGAAAATGCTCTGGAAAATTTACCACAGCTTCTTTCTCTTTTTATATAGGTCTGATCGTCACTGAGTTCTACGGATTTGCGTTCGCCGCGAATTGTCAGGATGTTGTCTTTGCTGCTGATATCCAGGTCTTCCGCTTCCAGCCCTGGTATTTCCGCGGTTAAAACCAGCTCATGTTCTTTTGAATAAAGATTTACCGGCGGAAACTCACTTGAATGGGCAAGACCGCTGAAAAGTTCATCCATTTCCCGGCGAAGCCGATCAAAATAATAGTTGTTTGCGAATAACATGATACACCTCCATTTTGAGTTATTCAGTATTTTCTGATACTTTAAATTTTCTGTTTATTGATAAAGCAGGGCTCATGCCAACTTTTAAATCTTTAATATAAATGTTTGATTATTATGCTCAAACAGCTTGATATAAAGAGGATGGGTGGTGCTGTCCGGGACTAAATGTCTCAAAAACCGGGCAAAATTGACACACTCGGGGACAAACTGTGTACAGAATGCAGTTTATTCCCGGGCAATCAGGTTAAAATAATGAGCTTATGCATTTCAAATTTTATTAATTCATGCTATATGTAAGGTCTTTTGCAGTCCGGCCGACAAATGTCGCCAGCACTGAATGAACTGAATCTACAATATATTATAAGTTTAACATAAAGCGATGCTCGGAGTTTGTCTATGAGTACAACTAAAGAGATGCCGAAAGCCTATGAGCCGTCGGCTGTTGAAAACAAATGGTATCCGCTGTGGGAAAAGCGCGGTTATTTCCATGGTACCCCTGATCCTGATAAAAAACCTTATTCCATAGTTATTCCCCCTCCGAATGTGACCGGCATTCTGCACCTCGGGCACGTTTTGAACAATACACTGCAGGATATTCTGATCAGGTGGCGTAAAATGCAGGGTTATGAAGTCAGTTGGTTTCCGGGTACAGACCATGCCGGCATAGCTACCGAAAGTAAAGTAGAAAAGACTTTGCGTGAAGCCGGAGAACCTGGACGTGACGAACTTGGCCGTGAAAACTTTATAGAAAAAGTCTGGGACTGGCGCAAGCAGTATGGTGGTACTATAATAAAACAGCTGCGCAAGCTTGGCACCGCCTGCGACTGGGAGCGTGAACGTTTCACCATGGATGAGGGCTTGAGCTTTGCTGTTAGAAAGGTCTTTGTCGAGCTCTATGAAAAAGGCTACATCTATCGTGGACAGCGCATGATCAACTGGTGTCCGGTCGCGCAGACGGCACTTTCAGATGAAGAAGTTATCTATAAGGATATTGCCGGAAAATTTTACCATTATAAGTATCCACTTTCAGACGGTTCCGGTTTTCTTGAAATAGCCACGACCCGCCCGGAGACCATGTTTGGCGATACCGCGGTGGCAGTGCATCCTGAGGATGAGCGTTATAAGCATCTAATTGGCAGGACTGTTGATTTGCCGCTGACGGATCGCAAAATTACTATTATAGCTGATGAGCACGCCGATCCTGAAAAAGGAACCGGTTGTGTAAAAATTACCCCTGCCCATGATCCGAATGACTTTGAGGTTGGAAAAAGACATAACCTTGAAGTGCTTTCAATTATGAACAACGATGCTACGCTGAACTCCAAATGCGGACCCGAGTTTGACGGTCTGGATCGTTTTGAGGCGCGTAAGAAATGTGTCAGGATGCTGGAAGAGCAGGGGCTGATGCTTAAAATAGAGGATATTCAGCACGCTGTAGGTTATTCAGAGCGTGGTGACGTTCCTATTGAAACTATGGTCAGTGCCCAGTGGTTTTGCAATATGAAAGAGCTTGCCAGACCGGCACTCGAAGCGGTTAAAAATGGAGATATCAAATTTCATCCGGAGCGCTGGAGCAAGACATATTTTCATTGGATGGAAAACATACAGGACTGGTGCATAAGCCGCCAAATCTGGTGGGGACACCGGATTCCTGCGTGGTACAACGACGAAACCGGAGAAATTTTTGTCGGCATGGAAGCGCCGGATGAAGGTGGCCCGTGGCGTCAGGAGGAAGATGTGCTGGACACCTGGTTCAGTTCCTGGCTGTGGCCCTTTTCTGTTATGGGCTGGCCGGAAAAAACTGAAGAACTTGAATATTTCTATCCAACCGCCGATCTGGTAACCGGCCCGGACATTATTTTCTTCTGGGTTGCCCGCATGATCATGGCCGGTTGTGAATTTATGGATGAAATCCCGTTTAAAAATGTTTATTTCACCAGCATTATCCGCGATGAAATCGGCCGTAAACTCAGTAAGTCCCTGGGGAACTCACCGGATCCACTGGATGTTATTGATACTTACGGCGCGGACGCACTGCGCTTTTCCATCATTTACATTGCGCCGGTCGGTATGGATATTCGTTACAGCAACGAAAAGTGTGAACTTGGGCGTAACTTTGCCAATAAACTCTGGAACGCCTGCCGCTTCCGGCAGATGCAGGGACCGGTTACTGAAGGTTTCCGCGATCTTTCCGGAGTTGATCACAGCAAGCTGACTGCTGATGAGAAGTGGATTATATCCTGGATAAATGAAGCTATTGCCATGACTAACAAGTCTCTGGAAGAATTCCGATTCCATTTTGCAGCGCATGAAATTTACGAACTGGTCTGGAACAACTTCTGTGACTGGTTTATTGAGACATCTAAAGTCAGGCTCTGGGCTGGTGGCGAGGAAAAACAGCAGGCACTGCAGGTGCTTGATTTTGTATTGTTTAAGATTCTGCGACTGCTGCATCCATTCATGCCTTTTATTACCGAAGAACTGGCTCACCAGATGGGCTTCCTTGGTGATAACGAAACAATTATGCATGAGCGTTATCCGCAGCCCCTTGAAAATATGAAAATTCCTTCAATTATGGATAAAGATCCTGACCTGCTGGATATGGTTGAAGCAAAGTTTCAGCTTGTCCGGGCAGGGCGCAGCCTGAAGGCAAATTACGGTATTGCCGACGGGAAGAAGGTGAACTACTTTGTCAAGGCGATAAATCAGGCAAATGCGGCTTTCCTCAAGCAGGAAACCGCTTCCCTTAAAACTCTGCTGAATGCTGAACACGTTGAGATTTCTCTGGAGGATTTTGACGTTGAAACAAACGGAGCTGCTCCATCACAGCTGTCCAACTGCGGGACTATTTATTTACCGCTGAAAGGACTTATTGATCTTGATGAGGAGATGAAAAAACTGGATAAGCAGAAAAAGCAGCTTCTTGGCTGGATAAAAGGCTCTGAGGCCAAGTTGTCAAATGAGAAATTTCTCAGTAAAGCTCCTGAAAAAGTAGTCAATGAAGCTAAAGAACACCTTGAAGGCTTGAAGCACAAGCTGCAGCGTGTTGAAGAACTTATCGCTGACTTGAAATAGCAGCAAAATTCAGCTGTACTGAAAAGCCCCGCCGGAAAAACCGACGGGGCTTTTGTATGCCCATTACCGGGCAAAAGTGTACTTTTGCATTCAGCAGCTGGCAATGCACTCGATTTCGACCAGAGCGCCAAGCGGCAGAGCGCCGACCTGGAAACAGCTGCGGGCCGGTTTGTGATCGCCGAAGTATTCGGCGTAAACAGCGTTGAACTCAGCGTAATCTTTGATATCAGCAAGGAAACAGGTTGTTTTGACAACTTTATTCAGGCTTGAGCCGCCAGCTTCAAGCAGGTTCTTGAGGTTTTCCAGTACCTGTCTGCTCTGGCCGTCAACACCTTCTGCCATAGTTCCTTCGGTGTCAAGTCCGAGCTGACCTGAAGTAAATATCATGCCGTTTTCTTTGATCGCCGGTACGAAGGGGCCGCCGAGAACCGGCAGTTTTTCTGAATTGATTGGCTGCATGTTAAATTCCTTTCATTATTTTTTCATGCGGTTTATATCAAAAACAAGATAATAAGACAATAAAAGTTTCCTGGTGTTCCCTGACAATCATTTGCAATAAAAAAAACTCCGATACCATAATGCTTGCAGTCTGGCTTTACAATTAGACAGAGGCGTAAATCATGGATGTTTATTTCTTATCAGACTCAAATAGATTCAGGCTTTGCGCTTTTTTGAAAAACATAATTCTGAACTGCATGGATTTGGGCTGACTTTCAGAGTGGATATCGAAATACTCAAGGCTAATCTGACTGCAAAGGGGTTTATAGATTCTGAGGGTAAATGATCAAACAGGCTTGATCAGGAGTGGTCCTGACAAGTGTTATGTGAAGATAGATTTGTTGTATGGCCGTTTTTTGCAATTTCGCATTTGTCATAACGTCAAAAGCACGTTATAGTTTTACCCCCATTAGTAATTATAATTTCTAACAATTAGAGGTAAATTTATGCGTAAAAGTTTGATTGCAGCAGTTATGCCGCTGGCAGTACTCTGTTCTCACGCTGTCGGAGGTAATCTCTCGGCAAGTGTCAAGCCGGTTTTGATGGGAGACAATGCAAGACTCCCAAAGATAGCCATTATTACAACCGGGGGAACAATTGCCCAGAAAAAAGATGAAACCGGCGCGGCGGTTCCGGCAGTATCCGGAGTTGCCTTAATTTCTGCTGTACCTGACTTGCTTACAAAAGCTAACGTTGAAATTTACTCTCTCTGCAATGAAGACAGTTCACGGATTAAGCCGGAAGTCTGGCTTAGACTGGCAAAGCTGGTTGACAAGCTGGTGAAACGCAAAGATATTTCAGGGGTTATTGTAACTCACGGTACTGATACAATGGCAGAGGCCGCATTTTTTGTCGATGCCTGTACTTCTACTAAAAAACCGGTAGTGTTTGTCGGTGCTATGCGGGATGCTTCAGATATGTCCCCGGATGGACCTGAAAACATTATGAATGCAATGGTTCAGGCGGTCTCTCCTGACGCAAAAGGGTGGGGAGTGACTGTAACGCTGAATCAGTTTGTAAACAGTGCTTACACTGTCCGCAAAACCAATACCAATAATGTTGAGACTTTTAATTCCGGTGAAAGCGGCTACCTCGGCTATATTTCCACTGGTAAAGTCATTAAATACAATCGGCCGATGCAGGATATCTGCATAGGTCTGCCTGAAAAGCTGGAACAGCGAGTTGAACTCTTCATGAGTTATGCCGGCTGTGACGGTAAAGCGATCAGGCGGGCGGTAGATTCTGGAGTGAAAGGACTGGTTATCGAGGCGGTCGGTTCCGGCAATGTGCAGGAAAATGTTTATAAAGCTATCAAGTATGCGAAAAGCAAAGGGGTTGTCGTGGTTGTTACAACTTGTGTGCCTGACGGGCCGATGATACCGGCATACGGTGGTCCCGGCGGTGGCGCTACCATGGCAAAAGAAGGTATTATACTGTCACGTTATCTCAGAGCCAGAAAAGCCAGGCTGCTGCTGATGCTGGCTCTCTCGAATAAAATGCCCGAAGATCAGATTGCAAAGCTGTTTCAGCACTAGAATACAGGAACCGCTGCGAGACAATCTGCTGACGCCCGGCTGAATTTTTATGACATAAAGTGCAGCCGGGCAATTTGTATACAGTTTCCCAGTGTAATGAGCAGCGTGGGCGATACTGCATTCCGTAAAAACCTTTTACCAGGAATCAGGATTCAACAGCCTGTACTTTTGCATTGATTCCGAGCAGCTTATTGACGATGTTTTCATAACCGCGGTAAATAATATTGGCTGAATTTATTCTGCTTTGCCCATCTGCGCAAAGAGCTGCTATCAGCAACGCCATTCCGGCACGGATGTCGGGACTGGACATTTCCACTCCGCGGAGCTGAGAGCGGCCGTTGATAACGACACGGTGCGGGTCACAGACTATTGCCCCGGCTCCCATACTGATCAGACGATCAACAAAATAGAGGCGGCTTTCAAACATTTTCTCAAAGAACAGAATTGTGCCTTCCGCCTGAGTGGCGGCAACAATTGAGACACTCATTAAGTCGGAAGGAAACTGCGGCCAGGGGCCGTCAGCGATTACCGGACAGTGTCCCCCGAAATCCTTCTGAATTTTCATTTCCTGGTTGCCGGGTAGAAATATTTCATTCTGGTGCAGCTCAAGTTTAACTCCGAGCCTTTCGAAAACCCGCCTGGTCATCCAGTAATGCCTTGGAACAGTATTTTTAATAGTAAGTTCTCCGCCGCATGCCGCCCCCAGCGCAATAAAGCTGCCGGCCTCAGTGTGATCACTGACTACAGTGTGCTCAGCTCCATGCAGCTTTTCAACCCCTTCAATAATCAGGGTGTTACTGTTCAGACCGCTGATCCTGGCCCCCATTTTATTTAACAGCTTTGCCAAATCGTTGACATGGGGTTCGGATGCGGCGTTCCGGATAGTGGTAATTCCTTCTGCGGTAACTGCGGCGGTCATTAGTTGCTCAGTTGCCGTAACACTGGCTTCATCGAGAAACAGTTCGCGACCGATCAGGCGTTTTTCAACTTTGAAAATAAAGCGGTGATCCAGTTCAATATCTATGCCCAGGGACTTCAGTCCGTAGACATGTCCGTCCAGCCGGCGACGTCCGATAATATCACCGCCCGGTGGAAAAATTTCGCATTTTCCGCACCTGAGAGTCAAAGGGCCGGCAAACATGATTGAAGTACGTATTCTGGAACAAATTTCGCGAGGAATTATACTGTTTTTAATTTTTCTGGCATCGATAACGAGTGTGTTATTTGAAAATTCATAATCGACACCGGTGTGATCAAATATTTCGAGAGTGACCAAAACATCAACGATTGCCGGGACGTTATGCAGTATAACTTTTTCGTCACTGAGCAATGCTGCCGCCATCATCGGCAGTACCGCATTTTTGTTTCCGCTTACCGTCACTTCTCCTTTTATCGGGGCTCCCCCCTCAACTATCAGACTTTGCATTCTGGCTCCTTTTGGCAGCAGGGCTGTAGGTTTACGCAACAAGGCTGCTTTGCTGAAACAAGGTTATTTCCGCCGCAGCATACCATAACTTAGTAAGCGGTCGAAAAAAATCAAGCAAATACAACGCAAATATTCAAGGTGGTTTGAATTTATTAAATAGACAGAATATTTTTTATAAAAGAGGGTGGATTATCTTATTGGATTCTAAGGGAGAGTAAATTATGAATACGGATTTTCGCCGGGTAATTGTTGTAGGAACAGGAAATGCTGCGTTGTCAGCAGCAATTTCAGCTGTTGACAGTGGGGCTAAAGTAGTGGTTCTCGAAAAAGCTTCAAAGGATTTATGGGGTGGTAACTCACGTCTGACTACTGCCGCTTTGCGCATTGCATTCAATGATCCAAGTGAAGTTAGACCGTTGCTTGCAGCAGAGTTTTCGGATGCGGACTGGAATGCGATTGATATTGAGAATTATCCGCATAAAAAATATTATGAGGAGGTAATGAGTGCCGGTCACAACAGGCCGGATGAGGAGCTGGTCAAATGGTTTACATCACAGTCTTTTGATATCGCAATGTGGCTGAAAAAGCACGGCGTGGAATTTGATTTGGCTGGTTATGCCACGGTTAATGACTCAAAAAGCAAAAAAGCCGGCAAAAAACGTTATCCCGGCGGACTTGTTATTCAGGCCCGCGGCGGCGGGCATGGGCTGGTCAGCTATGAGCGTGAATATCTGGAGAGCAAAAATGTAGAATTTCATTTCGACCTCAACTGCTTTGATTTGATTTTTTCGGAAGTTGGAGATGTCAGAGGAGTGCGGGCACGTGACAGGAACGGCCGGGTTAAACACTTTTACGGATCGGTTGTTCTTGGCTGCGGCGGCTTTGAGGCAAGCAATGCCAGGCGAGCTCAGTTTCTGGGCCCGGAGTGGGATGATATCCGGCAGCGTTGTGTGAAGTTCAATACCGGTGACATGCTGATGGCTGCTGTCCGGCACGGGGCAGGGTGCAGAGGGCACTTTACCGGAGCGCATATCACGCCAATAGATATTGATTCTCCCTATATTGGGGGTCTGGATACCTGTGAAAGAACCAACCGGCTCGGTTTCCCATGGGGAATTACTGTTGATAAGATCGGGCATCGTTTTATCAACGAGGGTAAATACTGGAATATCCAAACTTATGTGGATGTCGGCAGGGCTTTGCTCAAGGTTTATGATCAGGTTGGATTTCAAGTGTTTGATTCACAGGGCATTGCCTGCTGTGAGCCTCATTACCAGCTCCAGAAAACCTGCTACAAAGGCAGCGACCTGCGTCAGCTTGCTGCAGAAGCCGGGATTCATGTCAACGCTTTTATGAAGACAATCGAGGAATATAACCGGGCTTGTAAACATAATACCGGAAAGCTTGATCCTGCGGTTCTTGACGGGCAGTCGACTAAAGGAATATGCCCGCCTAAAACCAACTGGGCTCTGCCTATTGTCAAGCCTCCTTATTATATCTACCCGGTGGTGCCGGGAGTTACATTTTCCTTTGGCGGGCTTAACTCAAACTACAATTGTGAAATTCTTGATAACAGTGACATCCCGATACCGGGACTCTACGGTTGCGGCGAAATTACTGGAGGATATTTCTATTATGCATATCCTACCGGGTCCGGTTTGATAAAAGGAGCGATCACAGGTCGGGAGGCAGGTAAAAACGCTGCGGAATACGTAAGAAAATATTAATTTCATGAGTCTTGACCAATGACTGAAAAAGGCGAATGTTAAGCCTGTCGGATTTTACGGCAGGTTTAACATCTGGCTTATGGTAAGTTGAGCCGGCAAGATTTTTTCCATGATATTCAGCTGCCTCAAGTTCAGGTCTCTCCGGGACCGGTTTTCAGTTTTCTTGTTTGCTATAACGCAAAACTAAGCTAACTTATATAATTCGAGAAATTAATACAAAATAGAAAATTTACTCTATTATATGAATAGAAAAAATATTATCATCCTGCTGGGGGTGTTTGTCCTGTTGTATTTCGGGACCATATGGTTCAGGCCCTTGTATACACCTGATGAAACCCGTTATGCTGAAATGGCTCGTGAACTGATTGTCCATCATGACTGGGTGGTTCCAAAGCTAAATAACCTCAAATACTTTGAAAAGCCGATTATGGGGCACTGGCTGAATGCGCTTTCATTAGTGACTTTCGGGCAGAATGTTTTCGCGGTAAGGTTTGCATCAGCATTGTCCGTCCTGCTTTCTGCTGCGTTTCTGTTCTGGCTGGTGGCCAGGGTTCGCAGTGTGGCGTTTGCCGGGCTGAGTTGTGTAGTCTATCTGACTTCAGCAATAGTTTTCGGGGTTGGTACATATTCTGTACTTGATTCCTTTTTGAGCCTCTACATAGCTGCGACTCTGGGAGCCTTTTACCTTGCCTGGCGACGGAATAAGTTTGACTGGCAGAAAATTGCTCTGCTTGCGCTGGCGGGCATTGCCTGTGGAGGAGCCTTTCTGGTAAAAGGCTTTCTGGCGTTTGCCATTCCGGGCTTGACAATACTGGCTTTTCTGATCTGGGAAAAGCGCTGGAAGGATATTTTTATTCTTCCATGGATTCCGCTTTTATTTGTGATTATTACAGCAGGTCCCTGGTCATATCTCGTATACAAACGGGCGCCTGACTTCTGGAGCTATTTCTTTTTTGTTGAACACTGGCAGCGTTTTGCTGCTGATGTCGAATCTCAGCATCCGGAGCCGTTCTGGTATTTTATACCGGTGATAATTGGTGGGGCTCTGCCCTGGATTCTGCTGCTGCCGGGGATTCTCAAGGGCTACCGCAAAAAATGGAAGGAAGCGTTCTCTGAGCCTTTGATGAAATATATGGCATGCTGGCTGGTATTTCCGTTTATTCTTTTCAGTGCCTCCAGCGGCAAGCTTGCTACTTACATTTTACCGTGTTTCCCGGCTGTAGCAGTATTGCTGGCATGGGGCTTGGAACGCTATTTCAGTCAAAATGAATTCAAGTGGTTTGACTGGACTGTCAAGATCCTGGCTGGTGTGCTGGTCTTTGGGGTTTTCGGTATTGCGGTTGCTGAGATCATATACTTTGCTGGACTGGTTCCCAAATCGCTTTATATGCGTGGAGAAATTTTCAAATGGCTGCTCGCCTCATTTACATTGCTCATCTGGGCGGCATTTTTACTTAAAGCCTGGCGACAGAAAGAGGGGTTTGTCAAGTTCGGCTGGTTTACGGCTGCCACTCTGACTGCGATGTTTGCATTTCATTTTATAGTGCCAGGTGTCATTGAGAATAAAAAAGCCCCGTGTCCGTGGCTGGCTCAATTCAAGGACAGAATTACTCCCGAGACAATTGTCGTCAGCTATAAGAATCTGGCCAGTTCGGTCTGCTGGGAATTTAAGCGCGATAACGTTTACATTTATCATAAAGGCGGTGAACTGACTTATGGATTGAAGCACGCTAAGACAGACCGCCTGCTTGATCAGGCTGAGATTAAAGCAATGATTGACAATCCCGCAAATCATGTTGTTGTTATAATGAATTCCAAAAAACGGGCCGCTGAACTGCCGACGCCTCAATTTAGGGACAAAGAAAACGGGATGTACTTTCAGGAGTATAACGCAAAATGAAAAAATATTACATTGGACTGATTGTCCTTTACGTACTTATATATATTGTCCCTCTGGGCGGAAGGCCACTGATAACTCCCGATGAATACCGTTATGGGGAAATACCCCGTGAAATGCTGGTCACTGGGAACTGGGTGACGCCTAAGTTGCTCGGTATTCGTTATTTTGAAAAACCGGTAATGGGATATTGGCTTAACGCTATTTCCATGTCGGTATTTGGTGAGAACGCCTTTGCAATCCGGCTTTCCGCCGCATTGTCTACTGGTCTGACTGCGCTGCTGCTGTTCTGGCTGGTTCTGGTCAGCAGAAAAGACCCGGAGGAAGCGGTCCTGGGAACCGGGCTTTTTCTGACTATGGGGTTTGTTTACGGCGTTGGTACTTTTGCGGTGCTTGATGCTCCCACCTCGCTTTTCTTGACCGGGACCATAGTATTTTTCTTTCTTGCTGTCCAGCGGATAAAGTTTGACTGGCAGAAAATTCTCTTTCTGGCGCTGGCCGGTGCCAGTGCAGGGGCGGCGTTTCTGACCAAAGGCTTTCTGGCTTTTGCTGTGCCCGGCTTGACCATAGTGGCATATTTAATCTGGAGTAAGCGCTGGAAGGATATTTTCATTCTGCCCTGGATTCCGCTTCTTTTTACCTGTATTGTCGCTTTACCGTGGTCCTTGGCGATAAATAGACAGGAGCCGAATTTCTGGTATTACTTTTTTTTCATTGAACATGTTCAACGCTTTTTCAAAGACGTTGATACTCAGCACCCTGAGGCCTTCTGGTTCTATTTGCCGATACTTATCGGCGGTGCCATGCCGGCGTTGCTGTTACTGCCGGCAGCTTTCAAAAGCTGGAAAAAATATTTTCCAAAAATCATCAGCGATGATTACATAAAGTATGCGATTTGCTGGCTGGTGCTTCCGCTGGTGTTTTTTTCTGCCAGCCGGGGTAAGCTTCCCACTTACATCATACCCTTGTTTGTACCGCTGGCAATTCTGCTGGCGCGCGGGCTTATAATCTATTTTCGAGAAAAGCAGTATAAGATTTTTGACTGGACCGCAAAGGGATTTGCCTGGGCGCTTATACTTGCTGCGGCAGGATTTGCCATAGTTCAGATTATAGCTGACTGCGGAGTATTCAAGGGAATGTATTCTCCTGCTGAGAGATGGAAATGGCTGGCGGGCGGAGGCGCGGCCATTGTATGGATATTCTGCTTGTTGAGGGCCTCCCGGACTAAAAATTATCACTCCAAGGCGAGTCTGTGGATTTGTGCTCCGCTGCTGGCTTTTTTTCTGTCAAATTATATTATTCCATATCGGTATTTGGAAAGTAAGGCTCAAGGGCTATATTTAACTCAATTCAAGAGCATGGTTAAACCTGGTATGCTGCTGGTGGCTCATCCAAACGTGATGCACGCGGCTGCTTTTATATTTAAAAATGACCGGATATTGCTTTATACTCATGGCGGAGAACTTGAGAACGGGCTGAAATATCCGGATGCACGCAACCGGGTTATTTCCCGTGAGGAGTTTCATAAATTATTGAAAAAAACGCCTAAGGGTAAAATTATTTTTATCATGCGAGGGGATTTTAGAGAAGGAGTGCCGAAAGCTGATTTCGAAGCCTATGGTGATGAAATAATGTTTTCGCGCTATTAACATTACTAAAGGATTTTGGGTATTGTGAAAAGTAGAGTTTTGTTTCAAAGGTTTTTGACTAATCCGGCAACGATCGGGTCGCTTTATCCGTCGTCTTCCGAGCTTTGCCGTGAGATGTTAGCAGGAACAAATATCGAAAGCGCTCAGAATGTTATTGAACTGGGACCAGGAACCGGTGTAATAACAATGGAAATATTGACGTTGATAAGCCATCAGACAAAATTTTTTGCGGTGGAACTAGACAATCATATTTACAAAGAGTTTAAAAAACACTGGCCGCATGTTAAAATTTATAATGACAGCGCAGAGAATCTGGGCAATATTATGGAAAAGGATGGCATGGAGAATGCTGACGTGATTGTTTCGGGACTCCCCTGGGCCGCGTTTCCTGAACAGCTGCAGCAGTCAATATTGCAGGAGGTGCTTGCCTCACTTCCTGAAAACGGTTGTTTCACTACCTTTGCCTACCTGCAGGGAATGATGCTGCCGGCAGCCCGCAGGTTTAAAAAGATGCTGAAATCAAATTTTGCCGAAGTGGAAACCTCAAAAGTGATCTGGAAAAATATTCCTCCTGCCTTTGTCTACCGCTGCCGTAAATAATTATTTTTGACTTTTTGAGCGGAAGCTGGATATTTAAAGCTTCCGCTCTTTTTTTTTGACGTCTGAAAGCTGAATTATGCCATATTGCCTGCGCAAATGGCACAAATGGCACTTAAGGTGTGACATTATGTCTCAGCTGTGACATTAGATAAGATTTTGTGTGCAGGAATACATATAATTCAGAAGGATGTCGGGAGGAAAACGGCATTTTAGACAAAATTGACAGTTTTTTAGGGCTATTAATTTAAGTTGGCACGCCATTTGCTTATAATGACTGGAAAATTTAATTTTGCTTTACTAAGGAGCGTGAAAAATGAGTAAAATAATCGGTATTGACTTAGGTACAACCAACAGTTGTATGGCTGTAATGGAACACGGCGAATCAAAGGTAATCCCTAATGCAGAGGGAAATCGCACAACGCCGTCAATCGTAGCTTTTACTAAAAACGGTGAGCGTCTTGTTGGACAGACTGCAAAACGTCAGGCTGTAACCAATCCTAAGCACACTATTTTTTCTGTAAAGCGCTTTATGGGGCGCAAATTTGCTGAAGTTGGCGAAGAACGTCACCTGGTACCTTATGAGGTAGTTGAAGCCAAAAATGGTGATGCCCATATTAAGGTTGAAGATAAAACTTATTCCCCGCCGGAAATTTCTGCGATGATTCTGCAGAAAATGAAGGCCGATGCTGAAGCATATCTTGGCGAAGAGGTCAAACAGGCTGTAATTACTGTCCCGGCTTACTTCAATGACAGTCAGCGCCAGGCAACTAAAGACGCTGGTAAGATTGCCGGTCTGGAAGTCCTGCGTATTATCAATGAACCTACAGCCGCTTCACTGGCTTACGGTTTAGATAAGGAAACTGAAGAGATTGTTGCTGTCTACGACCTTGGTGGCGGTACATTTGATATCTCTATTCTCGAAATCGGTGATGGTGTATTTGAGGTTAAAGCCACTAACGGCGACACTCACCTTGGAGGTGATGACTTTGACCAGGTTATTATCGATCATCTGGCCGACGTGTTTAAAAAGGAAAACGGCGTTGATCTGCGCAAGGATCCTCAGGCTCTGCAGCGTCTGAAAGAAGCTGCTGAAAAAGCTAAATGTGAGCTTTCCTCAAGCATGACAACTGATGTGAATCTGCCGTTTATCACAATGAATGAAAGCGGTCCGGTTCATTTGAATATGTCTGTAAGCCGTTCCGATCTGGAAAAACTGTGTGACAAACTGCTCGAACGTACAATCGCACCATGCAAGGACTGTATGAAGGATGCCGGCGTTTCTTCTGCTGATGTCAAGGAAGTTATTATGGTTGGCGGCATGACCCGTATGCCTAAGGTCCAGGAACAGGCCAGCAAAATCTTCAGCAAAGATCCTCATAAGGGTGTTAATCCTGACGAAGTCGTCGCCAGCGGTGCAGCTATTCAGGGCGGTGTCCTTGGTGGTGAAGTTGAAGATGTAGTTCTGCTTGATGTAACTCCGCTTTCACTTGGTATCGAAACCCTTGGTGGTGTTTTCACCCGTCTTATTGACCGCAATACCACCATTCCTACCCGCAAGAGTGAAGTATTTTCAACTGCTGCTGACAGTCAGCCTTCAGTTGACATTCACGTGCTGCAGGGAGAGCGTGAAATGGCCAACGCCAATAAGAGCATCGGACGTTTCCGCCTGGATGGCATTCCTGCGGCCCCGCGTGGAGTTCCTCAGATTGAAGTTACTTTTGATATTGACGCCAATGGTATTCTGCATGTTACTGCAAAAGACCTTGGTACCGGCAAAGAGCAGAAAATCACCATTACTGCAAACTCTGGTTTAAGTGATGATGAAATTGATAAAATGGTAAATGAAGCCAAAGCTCATGCCGATGAAGATAAAAAAGCTAAAGAAGCCATCGAAGTCAAGAATAAAGCTGACTCTATGATCTATCAGACAGAGAAACAGCTTAAAGAACATGGCGAAAAAATTCCTGAAGATATCAAAAAACCGGTTGAAGATGGAATCGCCAAGCTCAAAGACCAGCTAAAGGCTGACGATACCGAAGGCATGAAGACTACCATGCAGGATATCGAAGAACACCTGATGAAGTTTGGTCAGAATATCTATGAACAGCAGCAGGCACAGGGCGGTGCTCAACCTGAGGGCGCTCAGCAGGCCGGACCGCAGGATGCGGGACAGGCTGATGCCGGCAGCAGCAAGAAAGATGATGATGACAATATTGTTGACGCAGAAGTTGTTGACGACGATAAGTAATTAATGTCATAACGGGCGGGATAATTCCCGCCCTTGAATAATCAATATTTTTATCTTTTATAACTAAGTTAAAGGAGACCCAAAAATGGCGAAAGTCAAAATTAAACCTCTCGGTGACCGCGTTCTTATTGAAGCGGTTGAAGGTGCAGCTGAACAGGTAAAAGGCGGTATCGTTATTCCTGACTCTGCTAAGGAAAAACCGCTGGAGTACAAAGTTGTTGCGCTCGGCACCGGAAAAAATGACGAAAACGGCAACAAGATTGCTTTTGACGTCAAAGAAGGCGATATCGTTTTGACTAACAAGTACGGTGGTACTGAAGTCAAGTGTGATGATAAAGAATACAAGATTGTCAGTGCTGACGACATTCTTGCTGTGATTGGTTAAAAATACAAAAGGAGACATATACCATGGCAAAACAGCTGTTATTCAGCGAAGAAGCGCGTCGTAATGTTCTTGACGGCGTAGCTCAACTCAGTAAAGCTGTAAAAACTACTCTTGGTCCAAAAGGCCGTAATGTAGTTATTGACAAGAAATTCGGTTCACCTACCGTTACCAAGGACGGGGTGACTGTTGCAAAAGAAATCGAACTGGAATGCCCGTTTGCCAATATGGGAGCCCAGATGGTAAAAGAAGTTGCAAGTAAGACTTCTGACATTGCTGGTGATGGTACTACTACTGCTACTGTTCTGGCTGAGGCGATCTACCGTCAGGGCCTCAAAAATGTTACTGCCGGTGCTAATCCGATGGAACTTAAGCGTGGCATTGACAAGGCTGTTGAAACCGTTGTTGGCGAACTGGCTGGTCTCAGCAAGAACGTTGGTGATCGTGAGCAGGTTGCTCAGGTTGCTACTATTTCAGCAAACGGCGACACCACTATTGGTGAAATCATTGCTGAAGCAATGGACAAAGTCGGCAAGGATGGTACCATTACTGTAGAAGAAGCCAAAACTATCGAGACTACTCTTGATGTTGTTGAAGGCATGCAGTTTGACAAAGGTTACCTTTCTCCATACTTTGCCACAGATACTGAGGCTATGGAAGCAGTGCTTGAAGATGCTTATATCCTCATTCACGAAAAGAAAATCAGCAATCTTAATGACATGCTGCCGCTGCTGCAGAGTGTAGCCAAGGAAGGCAAACCTTTCCTGATTATTGCTGAAGATGTTGAAGGCGAAGCCCTGGCCACTCTGGTTATCAATAAGATGCGCGGTACTCTGAATGTCTGCGCTGTCAAAGCTCCTGGTTTTGGCGATCGCCGCAAAGCCATGCTTCAGGATATCGCAATCCTGACTGGCGGTACCTGCATCACTGAAGATCTGGGACTGAAACTTGAAAGCGTGACAGTCGAGCAGCTTGGTAAAGCAAAACGCATCACTGTTGACAAAGAGAACACTACAATCGTTGAAGGTTCAGGTACTCAGAGTGCGATTATCGGCCGTGTTAATCAGATCCGTAAGGAAATTGAAGAGACTACTTCTGATTACGATAGAGAGAAACTGCAGGAACGTCTGGCTAAACTGGCCGGCGGTGTTGCCGTAATCAATGTTGGCGCTGCTACTGAAACTGAAATGAAAGAAAAGAAAGCCCGCGTTGAAGATGCGCTGCATGCTACCCGTGCTGCCGTGGAAGAAGGTATTGTGCCTGGCGGCGGTATTGCTCTGCTGCGTGCTTCCAAGGCTCTCGACGGGCTTAAACTGTGTGGCGATGAAGCTGTGGGTGCTGACATTGTTGCCCGCGCGATTGAAGAACCTCTGCGTCATCTTTCCGCTAACGGCGGCTACGAAGGCAGCATTGTAGTTCAGAAAGTTCGCGACATGAAAGCTACTGAAGGTTTTGATGTGGCTACCGGTCAGTATGTTGATATGCTGAAATGCGGTATCATCGATCCTACTAAAGTTACACGTTCTGCAATCCAGAACGCTGCATCTATCTCCGGTCTGCTCTTGACAACAGAGTGTCTGATCACAGATGTTCCGGAAGAAGAAAAAGCTCCTGCAATGCCTCCGGGCGGCATGGGCGGCATGGGCGGCATGGGCGGCATGATGTAATTCATCTGTTCAAGCTGAGATGCTTAAAGGGCGCGGTTAATACCGCGCCTTTTTTTTGGCTGTAACTTAAGATTCAGCTGTCTGATTATGAAAAAAACTGGCTGCACAAACAATGGAGAGGTGTGAAAAAGCAAGTAATCAGGGCACAAAAATGGCGGGAGCGACGGGACTCGAACCCGCAACATCCACCGTGACAGGGTGGCACTCTAACCAGTTGAGCTACGCCCCCGCATAATGCGGTGTTTATTTCTGATACAGTGGCGGGAGCGACGGGACTCGAACCCGCAACATCCACCGTGACAGGGTGGCACTCTAACCAGTTGAGCTACGCCCCCGTAGCAGAAATAAAACGTCACTTTGAGAAACAATGGCGGGAGCGACGGGACTCGAACCCGCAACATCCACCGTGACAGGGTGGCACTCTAACCAGTTGAGCTACGCCCCCGCGTCTCTCAAGTGAGTTACAATAATACAGCATGGAACGATTTTTTCAAGCGGAGTTTCAGAAAAAAAACAGATAATTGCATCAGGTATCTGTGGCTGGTAAAATTGAAACCTTTTATAATTAAAAACTTGAACTTTTCTGAAATGGCGTGAAGTTATGATGCTTAAGAACAAACGGTTTGATGAATGAATTTTAATTTTGATTTAGAAATAGATTTACATGGTAAAACTGTTGATGATGTTATACCGACTCTGGAAGAGATGTTTTTTGTGAATTCCGGTAAAAGTATAATGATTATCCACGGCAGGGGAAGCGGGATTCTGAAGAAAGCTGTCAGGGATTTTGTTTCCAGCTCCACGCATATCAAAGGATATGCCTGGGGAGAAGATTTGAATCTTCCCGGCTCAGACGGTATTACTGTGGTTTATACTTAAAAATCTCAGGAGCATTACATGAAAGATGAAAGCAAATATGATTCGAGTGCGGACAGCCTGGTAAGGATAATGCAGCGGCTGCGATCCCCGGAAGGCTGTCCCTGGGATAGAAAACAGACTCATGAATCCCTGAAACAGTACCTTTCGGAGGAGTGTGCGGAATTACTGGATGCGGTAGACGACGGTGACCCGAAGGCCATATGTGAGGAACTGGGCGATGTGCTGATGAATGTGGTTTTCCATTGTGTGATTGCCGAGGAGAACGAGCACTTTGATTTTGAAGATGTCCTTGAAACGATTATTGACAAAATGATACGCCGTCATCCACACGTTTTTGGAGATGCCAGTGTTGACTCGGCTGATGAAGTCAAGTTAGTCTGGGATGAGATAAAGAAGACAGAGGGCAAGCCTGAACCGGATTCGGTACTGGACTGTGTTCCACGGAATCTTTCTGCGTTGCTGACTGCCAGGACGGTACAGAAGAAAGCGGCCAAATATGGCTTTGACTGGGAGGACACCGGGCAGATAATCGCAAAAATCGAAGAGGAACTTCAGGAGCTGAAAGTGGCAATGGCAGCCGGCAGGGAAGAAGAAGTTGACGAGGAAATCGGCGACCTGCTGTTTTCTGTGGTAAACCTGTCGCGCTACCGGAAGCGCCGCAACGCTGAGGATCTGCTCAATGAAACTGTAAGAAAGTTTAGAGAACGCTTTGCCTATATTGAAGAGCAATTAAAATTGAAAAATATGTCTCTGGAAGCAGCTTCACTTGATGAGATGGATAAGCTTTGGGAGGAAGCTAAATCAAAAAATGTTTGTTAGAAATGTATGAAACGTTATTATTTTATAAGTCAAGACAAATTAAATTGTTGCATTTTTCATGATTTTGTTGTATGTTACTAAATCTTATGGAAACAGAATCGAAATCATGAAAAAAAAGTTACTTTTACTTACAATTTTAATAACTCTTGCGTTCTGGTTGTTTCCGGCGCCGAAAGCCCAGGCTATTGACCCGGTCACTATAGCGTTATTAACCCCGGTAGCTTTGAAGGTTGCTGAGGCTGCCAGGCCCTATATTATGAAAGGGCTTGCAGGTGGAATCAAAGGGTTGATTGATTGCGGTAAAGATGTGATAGATATTTTCAGGCTGCCGCTTGGAGTATTGCAGTCTACCGTCGGAATGCCGTTTGGTTACTTTGGTTCAGGGGTTAGAAACGTGGTACTTGGCGGAATAGCACCTTTCAAACTGGTGTGTCATACGCTTATACTGCCGATCAAGTTTACCGGTCTCACTATGTAGTGATGCTGACTGCATGGGATGACTGTGTCCTGATAATATTTTCCTGGAGGAGTCATGGGGAAAAATAAAGAAGACTTCAATACTGTACTTTCACTGCTCAATGACTGGTACGGGCATGAACGGGCCGGCCTTGAAATAACTGCTTATTGTCCTGAAACCAAATGGGTTGGTGATGAAGCGGAGAGGATATTAAAGAAAACGGTGTCGCCGGATATCTCCGATGGAATCAGAATTCGTGAAGGCTGGAAGAGTATAGCTGGAGCTCAGATTGCGGCCATATCCCTGCCGCTGAATCTGCAGTCAAAAATTTTGACCGTCGAAGTCAAGCACAGTGTGTGGATGCGGGAATTAAATGGGCCTGTGAAAAATACACTTATTAAAAAAATTAATAAGTTTGCAGGTAAAGAAGTCTGTAAAGATATAAGATGTGTGCCGGCCGGCAGAAGCTTTAAATAGTGCTTGTTTAGCTGTTTTAATAATTTTCTACAGGTTTTTGAATAAAGGTTTTCTCAACTTTTCCGGACATGTCGGGTTAATGTAACCACACTTTCTGCGTTCCCATGGCTTATCGGGAACGGCTATGATATTCAAAATGATTTCTCCGATTACTTTCCCGTTTTGCCTGAATTTTGGATCAGTTATACCGTATGAACGTATCTGCATGGGCAGCGGACCTTTGCCGTGGTTTTTTATTACTTTTTCAGGCCAGTATCTCAGGTCAAGCTCCAGCGGTATTTTGATCTCTGTCCGAGGAGGGACTGGCACTGAATACTCAAAGGCATCAAGGACAGGATTGCTCCAGTCAAGTTTCTCAATGCTTTTACTTAGTAGCAGTAGCGGAGCATGACTGGAAAGGCCTTTGGCTTTTAGTACAGTGGAAACGCCCAGCTCATGAAAAAAATACAGCGTTTTGTCTGTCTTGTTATGAAGTATAAGCCAACCGGCAAAAAATTGATTATAAGCCGGGGTGTAATCAACCTTTTTGACAAGAAAAAAACTTATGTTCAAGCGTCTGTTTCCGGACCTGTGCCCGAAATGCAGTATTCTGAATATGTCATTGCTGTCTATTGTGCCTTGCCGGCAATCCCGGGCAAATGGAGTCGATAAAAAGTAGACAAAAGTGGCAATCAGCAAAAGAACCTGTAATATCCCCATATCAAACTTTCCTGATTTTATCAAATCTTTTGAATTGATTTCAAACTGATTGTTCTTATTATAACTGTCTGTGTCAGTTTTTGCAACGGCAGGCTTCAGCTATGTGGCAGGAGACGGGGAAAATTGAGAGTTACTGCTGTAAAATAATGATATTTTGATTTATGTCTAACTGTAAGGTAGGCCGGGGCGGCGTTGCACCACCCCAGCTATAGAAAAATAGGAGGGGGCTTATTCAGTCAGCCGTATAAGTAGCGGCTGTTTCAATTTTGACAAACAGCAGCGGTGATTCTTTTACCGCATTGCACCATTGACTTCGCGTGTCATTAATAATAGAAGTACTGTCCTCAAGTAAATTTGCAGTGAGCTGTCTGGTCTGCTGCAGTTTCAAAACTGACGCTTCATTTTTATGTGCGGCACCCACCAGTAAAAATGAAAGTGCCGTTAAGGCTCCAAAGAGGGTGAGTCTTGCTATTTTTTTGCCGTTCATCTTTATTTACTCCATATGATTTGCAATGAATTGACTATGGTGGCGTAATCTGCTGTTACTCCTGTGGCTTCGGTGTTGTGAGGTCCATTGCCATTTCACGTTCACCTTTTTCCATAGCATGTTCATTGATCTTGTCTATTTCTGCCATCCAGCGTTCGGCATTCCAGATTTCAACACCGATTTCAACGCCGACAACACACACTTCACAGCCTGCCTCAAGGGCGGCATACTTGCGAAAAGTCGGTGGAAGTGTGATTCTGCCCTGACGGGATATGCTTTCAGACTTGCTCATAGCACCAAACCGTCGCATGGAACGTCTGAAAACCACGCTGGCAGCCGCTTGTGCTGCTGCCTGTTCTTCATTCTGACGCATTTCCAAGTAAATCTTTTCTGGATAGAGCGCAATCGCGCCTTCCGGTAAACAATGCATAACGACCTCACTGCCGCATTCCTCAGCGAAATCACTGATTACACGCGGGCTGAGTTTGATTCGGCCGTTCGCGTCTACGGAACAGCAGTCCTGTCCGCAAAACTTTAACATTGTGAATCCTCCGGATTGTCTTCCACTATTTTCCATTATATACCATTTTATTCCAAAAATCAACTATTTTTCGGGTTTTGACAATAAAATAATCAGTTTTTTTATAAATCTGAGGTAAGAATAAATATTGACGTAAGTGTTCCAATTATTGCAAAAACTTATCAATTTATACAATTTTGCGTAACTTGTTAATACAAAACAACAGTACGGTGTGGCTTGATAAATTGGCAAGGGGGCTGTAAAAGCGTGAAAAAGCCGCGCCGGGTGAGGTGAGGGGCGCGGCTTTTTTTAGCTTGGTGGAAGTTGATCAGGCTTCTTTAAGCTTATTTACGATGAGACCGGCTGCTTTGCGCCCGGAAAGCAGCATGCCGCCAAAGACAGGCCCCATTCGGTAGCCTCCTCCTGTGTTGTTGGCTGCCATTCCGCTGGCAAACAGTCCGGGATAATACTCTTTTGTGTTTTCAACGGTTTGTTTTTCGCCATGGTCTACCCACATTGGTTTTTCTCCAATGACATTGCCGGTAGCAGTATCCAGCTTGATGCCGGCCTTTCTAGCGGCAAGCGCAATAATTTCACTTGGATGTCCGGTTCCATCAAGCACAACTGATGAAATAACAGTCAGCGGGTCAACATGCATCCCGAGTCGCTCGACCGGGGTCCAGTTGATTACCAGGCCGTTGACTTTATTTTCTTTAAAGACGATATCTTCGACACTCACTGAGTTAAAGACTTTGGCTCCGGCTTTCAAAGCCCCGAAAATTAATCCACTGGCCATTTCAACAGCATCGAGTGTGAAATACCCCTGTTGTTCATCAGCTGGCTTATAACTGATTCCAAACTCATCAAGAATTGGGACAGCTTCCTGCTGGACGACAGCTTCATTAAATAGCATACCGCCTCCCCAGGTGCCGCCTCCGGGCGCGAGTTTTCGTTCAAAAACGGCAACCTTCAAGCCTGCTTCAGCCAGATATCTGGCTGCGACAAGTCCGGAAGGACCGCCTCCGACAATGGCTGCATCCAGGACCAGACTGGCTTCAAGCTTCGAGCAGAAGCTGCGCAGGATCGCCATGGAAATAGCATTTTCTGTAGGCATTGTGCATCCCCTTGTTTTGGTTACTGCAAAAAAGCAATAACAGTTTTAAAGTTAAAAACTTACATGGGGAAACCGCGGAAAGACTGATAAACGCCTGAAAGCGTTTAATGCTGCAGCGGTTCCCTACGCCGGAATTATCCGGGTCAGGTTCAATGGGTTTAATCTCAGCCGCCGAACTGACGGCACCCCAACCAGAAATATTAAACTAGCACGGTATGCAGCATAGTCAAGAAAAAACAATGCGCTTTGATTACCATATAAGCAGCGCAATGCTGGCAGCAGGGTTCTTCTGGCAAGAGATGTTGAAAAATGATTTATATAATGAAATACATTATTTTGTTTTCGGCTGTATATTATAATGATGCTTTAATAATTATCGGCATTTCAGAAGAGCAAAAAACATATAGTGAGTATTCCCTGGTTGATGCAGATGCCTGGGGAAGCACTATTTTTCGGTTATAAGTTGGGGGTAGATTTGTTTTAGTCGTTGATTTTTAATGTATTATATTATATATTATCGATAAGGTAAGGATTTAAGGATGAAGCTCACGGTAAAAACAAGGTGTGGTTTGCGGGTGTTGCTGGAGCTGGCCAGGGCTGCGGATGAAAAGATTTGCTTAAAAGGCTGGGTATTAACTGAATCCCTTGAAATATCGGAAAGTTTTCTGGAGCAGTTGATGATACCGCTTCGCAGAGGAGGGCTGGTGAAAACCCGGCGAGGGTGCAATGGCGGATATTATCTTGGTGAAGTTCCTGAAAGCATCAGTCTTTTAAAGGTTATTGAGTTATTTGAAGGTGATATTGGTGGCTTCGGCTGCAGTGATGAAATTTGTGATAAATTTGACACTTGCGCTGCTGCAGCTGGAATAAGTTCGCTGGCTGCAAATTTTACTGTACAGGCAGATAATATAAATCTGGCTCAATTGCTGAAACCAGTTTCTGGTGACTCGGAGAATTGATATGAATTTTTATTCAAAAATAGCTGATGCCGTCGGCAATACTCCACTGGTAAAAATCAGTGATTCTTTAACAAGTAACTTTAGACTATTTGCGAAACTGGAGTTTATGAATCCTACTGGAAACATAATGGACCGCATGGCATACGTTGTGATTGAGGAAGCTGCCAAAACAAAGCTTCTGACTAAAGGCATGACTATTGTGGTCCCCACCTGTGCCGTTTTTGGAGCATCTCTGTCTATGGTGGCGCATTCACTTGGTTATAAACTGCTTCTGGTGACTCCTGATAATCTCGTTCCGCGAAATCTGGATATTCTCAAGCATTTCAATCCTGAAATTATTTTAACTCCGGCGGCAAACGGCCTGGCTGGTGCTTACAAAAAAGCCAATGAAATTATGCTGATTCGAAAAGATGCCTATCTGCTTGGACAGTATCGGGAACATTTACTGGAGGATCGACATTATGCATCTCTGGCTCAGGAAATCTGGAACGATATGGACTGGGATCTGGATATATTTGTAGCCGGGGTTGGCAGTGGCGGCGCGCTTACCGGTACCGGTCATTTGCTGAAGGAGAAAAACTCAAAGCTTAAAATAATAGGGGTGCAATTTGCTCCCGGTTTTGAAAAAAAACACGCTGACTTAAAATGTTCTGTCCATGATGTAAAGCTGCATAATGACAAACTTATTGATGAAGTTATTACGATTCCTCTTGATGTCGCTGTTGACAGTACCAGGCAGCTGGCACGTGAATATGGAATCCTGTGCGGCGTGAAATCAGGAGCGGCGGCAGCGGCAGCCAGAGTAGTTGCCGCACGCAATGAAAGTACAGAAAAGTCCATAGTTGCTTTATTTCCTGATTCTTCGTATCGCGGCCAGGTCTGAAAAAGTACAGCTGCCGGTAATGACATTGTTATATTGAATTAAGTCATCTTATGATGTATTTTTTATTTATAAGTTCTTTATCTATAATGCGTGTAGGGGTTTTTGCAGCTGGCTGTACGGCGGCTGCAGTTATTTGCAGGAGGTCTTTATGGCAGGCGGAAAAGAATTTGAGAGGTTTGGGCATAAGCCACAAAAAAAACATGTTGTGCTGGCAGCCGGCAGTGTCCAAGCCGGTTTCCCTTCGCCGGCTCAGGACTATTTAGAATCGCCTCTGAACCTTAACGACTTGCTGATTCCGCGACCCGCAGCGACTTTTTTCATAAGGGCAGCCGGTGATTCCATGCTTGAAGCAGGTATTTGTGATGGCGATATTTTGGTCGTGGACAGATCACTTGACGGGAAAGACGGTAATGTAGTAATAGCTGTAGTTAATAATGAATTTACAGTGAAGATTCTGTCAAAAACCAAATCGGTCGTCAAATTGAAGCCGGCAAATCCAAAATACAAACCGATAGAACTGCACGGAGATGAGGAATGCCGATTATGGGGGGTTGTAACTGCGGTAATTCATTGTCTGCCGCATTAAACTGGTAAGAGCATGTTTGCTTTAGTCGATTGTAACAACTTCTATGTTTCCTGTGAAAGAGTTTTTGATCCGTCCGTTGAAAAGCGTCCGGTAGCAGTATTGTCAAATAATGACGGTTGTGTCATTGCGCGTTCGGATGAATTAAAAGCTCTTGGAGTGCCGATGGGATGCGCTTTTTTTAAGATTCGCAGCTTGATAAAAGACAATGATGTCAAAGTTTTTTCATCAAATTATGCACTTTACGGCGATATGTCACATCGAGTCATGACGGTTCTGCATGACTTTTCACCCCGAATTGAGCTATATTCAATTGACGAAGCTTTCCTTGAGTTTGCCACTGGAGAAATGGAAGACTTTTACCGGTTGGGAACTGAAATTCAGGAAAAAGTTTTGAACTGGACTGGAATTCCAGTAGGAGTAGGCTTCGGGGCAACTAAGACTCAGGCAAAAATTGCCAATCACTTGAGTAAGCAATCCAGCGGGGTGTATGTTATGCCTGAGGATTCAGACTCAATACTTGCAGATACTGCTACTGATGAAATCTGGGGCGTGGGACGTCGCCTTGCTGCCAGACTGGCCAATCTGGGAGTCAGAAGTGCACTGCAGTTACGTGAACTTGATGATCAGGTAGTAAGCAAAAACTTTGGTGTAGTCCTCCTGAGAACAGTGTATGAGCTGCGCGGCATATCATGCCTGGAGCTGGAGGATGTGCGGGACCCAAGAAAGAATGTGTGTTGTTCAAGGAGTTTCGGCAAACCGGTTGAATTGCTTGAACATCTTCAGGAGGCAGTTGTGTCTCATGCTGGTCGTGCCGCTTTCAAAATCAGAAATGAAAACCTGACAGCCCGTTTGGTTACGGTTTTTGTCAGAACAAACCGGTTTAGAAAAGACTTGCCGCAGTATGCAAATTCACATACCATTTCTTTGCCTGAAGCCTCAAATGCGACGTCAATTATTACCGCAGCTGCGGTAAAAGCCCTGTATAATATTTTCAGAAAAGGCGTCATATTTAATAAGTGCGGAGTCATGTTGCAGGGGCTGGAGTCTACTGATGTACAGCAGGGCGATTTTTTTGCTGAGGAAAGTTTCGGTCGTGAAGAACGTCTGGATAAAACTGTTGACAGCATTAATCAGCGTTTTGGCAAAGGAACGGTTTTCAGGTTGGGGGAGGGGATTGATAAACCCTGGCAGACGGTAAGGCAATGGTGTTCTCCCCATTACACGACCGCATGGAGTGATTTGCCTGTTGCCAGATAAGAGGTTTGTTGGTACTTTAGCTTCAATATTACTTGCCAAACATTGTGTTCAGCAATATGTTAACACTCAAAAGTTACTACGGGATGCTTCTAAGGGCTGCACGTTTTGACAGTTAAATTTTCGCAGTTGAAAGTCAGTTTTTTAGATAGTCCTTAAAAATATGGAGGGCGGCGTGACGCTTATGGATAATGTTAGAGTTCAGCTTGAGGAAAGGTCCTACGATATATTAATAGCTCAAGGCGGGTTGCAACAGGCAGCCGGTATATTGCAAAACTTAGCCGCGTCCCGGCGTTGTCTGATAGTTACTGACAGTAATGTTCAACCGCTTTATGAAAAACAGCTTAAGCTTGCTCTGGCTGAGGTTGGAGCGGAGTCCGCTAACTACGTTTATCCGGCCGGTGAAGAGTATAAAACACCCGAAACCGTCATTGATATCTGCAGAAAAGGAGTTCGCAGCGGGCTTGATCGCAAGTCGCTGATTATTGCTCTTGGCGGCGGGGTTTGCGGAGATATGGCGGGGTTTGCTGCTGCTGTCTATATGCGTGGTATTGATTTTATCCAGATCCCGACCACGCTGCTTTCCATGGTGGATTCAAGTGTAGGTGGAAAAACCGGAGCTGATCTGCCAGAAGGTAAAAATTTAGTGGGGGCTTTCTGGCAGCCTCAAATTGTTCTGATTGATCCTGAAACTTTATTGACTCTGCCCTATGGGGAGATTTGCTGTGGATTGGCTGAAGTTGTAAAATATGGCATGATTCTGGACGGAGAATTATTTTCATTACTGGAGCAGAATTGTGAAAAGCTTAAAAACCTCGACCTTGAGTTTTACTCAAAAATAATTAAACGCTGCTGTGAACTCAAGGCTGAAGTTGTCAGGCGGGATGAGCGGGAAGGCGGAATGCGCGCTATCTTGAACTATGGACATACTTTCGGGCATGCGATAGAGCTGCTGTCAAATTTTGAAATAGCGCACGGCAAAGCAGTCAGTATGGGAATGTCTGTAGCTGCATCTCTGGCTGTTGATACGGGACGAGTTGAAAAGGAGTTGCAGTTAAGACAGAATGCCTTGCTGGAGAAACTTGATCTGCCCGTAAAAGTCTCAGGGGATCTGGAGCCTGAAGAAATCTATAATGCCATGATGCAGGATAAGAAAACTTTAGGCAAAATTATCAGGGTGGTTCTGCCGGATACAATCGGCAGTGTATCAATAGTGGATGGATTGGAGAAAGATGTTGTTATCGAAGCAATAAGGAAATGTTGTGAATGATCGAGAAGCTTATATTGTTCTGAATATGATTTCAGGGGTGGGGACGGCGCGTTTTCGCGCGTTGCTGAGCGAGTTTGGCACAGCTGCGGCAATTTTTAACCAGTCAGCAAGCCGGCTTGCTGCGATAAAAGGAATCAGCCTCGCGCTTGCCGAACGAATAATTAACTGGCAAAGTGAAGTTGACCTGGCTGATGAACTGGACACCGCCGCCAGAGGCGGTGTGGAAATAATAACCCTGGGGGAGGATAATTATCCGGAGTTGCTCAAGGGAATCTATGATCCTCCCCTCTGCCTTTATGTCAGGGGTCAGCTGCCGGATTTTGCGGCGCCGACGGTTGCCGTTATTGGTTCAAGGAGAATGACTGCCTATGGCAAAAAGATGGCCAGACACTTTTCTGAAGCCGCGGTTTTTGCCGGCTGGAAAGTTGTCTCCGGGCTGGCCTACGGGGTTGATGCTGTGGCCCATGAGGTAACTGTAAATGCAGGTGGGGTTACGGTGGCGGTCCTCGGCGGCGGCCTTACCCGGGTGCATCCTCAGGATCATGTGCCGCTTGCCCGCAGTATCATCAACAGTGGAGGGGCCTTGATAAGTGAATTCCCAATGCGTTATCCAGTCAGTCGTCAATCATTTCCGAGACGTAATCGAATAGTGTCGGGGTTGAGTCATGCGGTTGTGGTCATTGAGGCGGGGATAGGAAGCGGAGCTCTGATTACGGCTGAGCTCGCCCTGGACCAGGGCAAAGCAGTCTTTGCTTTGCCGGGACATATCGACAACCCTCAGGCCAAAGGCTGCCATAAGCTAATCAAAGAAGGCGCAGCCGGACTGCTTGATGATTTTGCTGATGTCATGCGTGAATTTGAGTTCCTGCCGGGGTTTGGCAGCACAGTACAGGCTGACCAGACTGCAAATGCGATTGATTTCAGTACAGCAGGATTGACTAATGAGGAGCTTCAAATCGTCAAACTGTTAGAACTTGAGCCCAAGTCTTTTGAAAAGCTGGTGAATGAAGCAGCATTGCCTGCTGAAAAACTGTCGGGAATGCTCACTAAACTTGAGCTTATGATGATTTTGAACCGGCAACCTGGAGAAATCTATTCTTTAAGATGATCACAGGAATTTTAGAGGGGAAATAAATATTTCCCCGAAGAAAAAAGCTTGAGCCGAGCCGTAAATACTTAGTACAATGCCTGCAAGTCAATTATCTGCAGTTGCGGCCGTTCCAGATTATAGTAAGTATTTACTTGCGGCATGGCTAAAATATCCATGGCGCTGTTTTGAAACTTTGAATGCTCAAAATTAAAAGCAATGAACTCTATCTGGTGGTTGCTCCGGTTGCGCAAGACCCCGCGAGTGTGGCGCTTGCCGATCGGAAAACTCTTGACCAGTTCCAGGTCATTGAATCGGTATACCGGCTTGGGATTGCTGTGCCCGAACGGTCCGAGATGCTTGAGGTATTTGAAAAAGTCATCGTCAAGCTCTTCGAGCTGCACTTCACCGTCAAAGCTGGTGTAGTCCTCTAAATCTGCGTCGGAAAGCTGCTCTTTTATGCTGACTTCCATACTGCTGTAGAACTCTTCAATCACTTCAGCTTTCATGCCGATCCCGACGGCCATTGGATGTCCGCCAAAACGTTCAAGTAAATCTGAAGATTTATAAAGAACTTCAACCAGATTCAAGGTCCCGACGCTTCGGCCGGAACCGTATGCCTTGCCGTCCTTGATTGTCAGAACAATAGTTGGCCTGTTGTAATCCCTTGCAATTCTTGATGCGACAATTCCTATTACTCCCTGGTGCCAGTCTTCTCCAGCCACCAGGATTGAATAACGCTTGTCAAGGTCAATTGAGGTTTCTATCTGTTCTCTGGCTTCCTGGTAAATCTCCTGCTCTTTTTGTTGGCGTATCGCATTGAATTCTTCAAGATGAGCTGAGAATTTATATGCTTCCACTATATTGTCTGACTCAAGCAGATCGAGTGCTGTATTTGCATCTCCAACCCGGCCGGCAGCATTGATTCTGGGAGCCAGCTTAAATGTAATATCAGAGGGCTTGAGTTCAGTTTTTATTTTTGAGCTTTCAATGAGTGCCCGGATTCCTGGTCTGAACTGCTTACGCAGTACTTCAATTCCGTATTTTACCAGAATACGGTTTTCTCCAAGCAGCGGCACAATGTCAGCTACAGTTCCCAGAGCGACAAAGTCCAGAACTTCCTCAAGCCGGGTTGTAAAGCCGCCCAGATTTTCCTGTCTGCCGTATTTTATAAATGCATGACAAAGTTTGAATGCGACACCGGCACCAGCCAGTACCTGCAGGTCTTCCAGCTCATCATTCACTTTGGGGTTTACAATAGACAGCGCTTCAGGCAGCTCAGGACCAGCTTCATGGTGGTCCGTTATAATGGTGTCTATGCCCATCTTATTGGCTTCAGTAACGGCTTCGCAGCTGGTGATGCCGCAGTCGACCGTTACCAGCACTTTGCAGGGCTGTGGCATAGATGACGTCGCTTTATGGAGTGATTCCGGAGTAAAACCGTAACCATCGTCAAAACGGTGGGGAATAAATGAATGTACATTGCAGCCGTTTTGTCTTAATACCAGTGAAAGCAAAGCAGTAGCTGTAATCCCGTCAGTATCATAGTCGCCATGAATGAGAACGGGTTCGCGGCTCATCACTGCGTCCCATAAACGTTTAGCGGCAACCTTAATTCCGGGGAAACGGTAAGGATCACTTAAACCAGCCAGCCTGGGATTTAAAAAATCAGCAACTTTGCTGCCCTCTATGCCGCGTGAAGCAAAATACATAGCGACTGGGCGCGGAAATGAGTATTTCCGTACAAAAGCATCGATCTTATTTTCTAAATTTAAGCAGGCCGACCTCCATTTTTTTCTGGCCATTATTATTACCTATTGTTAATTCTTTCGTTTTTAATCTACTCCCAATACGTTATTATCTCAAATGATATTTATAATTCTTTTCAATAAAAATCATTTTTCGGGCTTAAATATATATTTATGATTTTTTTTGAAATAGTTGCTTGAAATATTAAATTGCTGAGGTAAAATAATGCCTCGTGACAAACGAATGTTGCTTGAAATAATTGAAAAATGCCGATGTGGCGGAATTGGCAGACGCGCTGCGTTCAGGGCGCAGTTCTTTCATCGGAGTGTGGGTTCGAATCCCACCATCGGCACCATTTTTCAAATATATATTTTGTTGAAGATTTTGCTTCAAGCTGCTTGAAAAAGCTATTTAAGAGGTTATCTTCACAATTCATCACTAATCAAGTGATTGTTGCGGGTATGGCATAAAGGCTGTGCACCAGCCTTCCAAGCTGGTTATAGGGGTTCGATTCCCCTTACCCGCTCCATTAGTGGTGGGGTTCCCGAGCGGCCAAAGGGGGCAGACTGTAAATCTGCTGCGGAATGCTTCGGTGGTTCGAATCCACCCCCCACCACCATTTTTTGAGATTTCACCGTTTTTGAGCTTTTAGTTAGTTCAAAAACGGTTTTTTTATGTTTGCGTTTCTGACTCTTTCACTTTTAAAATTCATATCAGGATGCAGAGTTTATTTATCTTTATTAATCAAAAGTTTTTTTATGTTTGCAGCTTAGTTCTTTAGAGTTATATTACTTCGATGATTCGGCATTATAGAGGAATAAATTTGAGAGAGGAATAATATAATGAGATTCTATTTTTGGGTTGCGGCAGTCGCTGTTGCTGCCGTGGCAACAGGCTGTCTTACTAAAAATATCACTAATACCGCACGTTCATCTGAGGAGCAGCTGCTCTGCACCCGGGCAGTTGATCTGGCGCTGGAAAAAGTTACTTTTATTCAAGTCAGTGATAGAAAGGTTTTTGTTGATAACAAGCTGCTCAATTCTGTTGATAAAGAATATGTTCTGGGTGCACTGAGGCAGAAACTTGCGCTTTCAGGGGGAATACTTATTGATGATAAAAAGGAATCGGACATTGTGGTTGAAGTTTTCAGCGGTTGCGTTGGAACCAGTTATACAACCTGGCTTGCCGGTATTCCAAAGTCCGGTCTGCCGATTCCGCTGGCCGGTACCTTGACCATACCAGAAATTGCATTTTACAAACGTGAACGCCAGGGTGGATCCGGTAAGATCGGTATAACAATGCTCGATAATAAAACCGGCAAGTCCGTGCTTGATGTGCCTTTGCTGTTCGGGGAGGCGTATTATAACCGCTTTATTATTATGTTTATTCCATTTTCAACTTCAAATACTTTTGAGTAATAGCGTAGAATAACAGCTTTGCATTTTCAGGAGCCGTTCGGGCCGCGATTGGAGGAGGTTGGCCTGAACCGCATAAAACAAAGATTGCAGGCTCAGGCATTGCTGAGTAACAATTTTCACAACTTAAATGCGTATAAAAATAAATAAAAATATATATTTTGGTAATTGCTTAATACAAAAGTTCTTATTGATATTTTGCTTAAAAAAACTAAAAATGAGTATTTATACTAGTTTTTGTTGTTATTTGTATGAAGGTGCTGTATATTAGATAATTAGGAAACATTTTTGGGAGAGGTAAATGGATTACTATTTATACAAAAAAAATGAAATTTATGAGAAGAGGCGGCATTCAGAGAGTCATTGTGAATGTCTTTCTCTTCCGAACCCGTTTATTCTTACCGACATATTTTATCGATGTCGCAATATCTTCGTTGAAAGTATCATTAACTGTTTCAACCAGAAAGGGGATGACGATCAGTCTATTATCCTCTGAAAACATCATTAGGAAATATTCATTAGAAAGGATTCAGTGCTGAGGGTTGTATGCACCCGGAATTCAGCATCAGGAGATTAAAATGAACCATACCCATAGTAAAATGACCAAGAACTTAATAAGGCGTTATTGCTTTATTCTGAGTGTAGTAGTGGCCTGGGCTGTGTTTTTCATAGAAGGCTTAAACAACAGCTCCGGCGGAAAACAGGAAATTGATTATTTTGAGCCGGTTTACCTGATGGTAGTGATTTTTTTATTGAGTTATGCGGTAAGCCTGTTATTCATTCCCGGCAGGAGAAATCGCCTCAGGCGTCAGCCATTGAGAAGAACGTGCCGGCCGGGCGTAATCAATTAATAAAGCAGTTCTAAAGACACTAAGATTTGGAATCCGGGAGAGTATCCCGGATTCCAAATTTTCTGGTTTACCAGAATATAACAAACATGGCTATTGTTGCTAAAATTACCAGAACACCGATGATTTTTACTATCGGGTCTGTTTTTACATCCATTTCCTTGCGAAGCGGAAGGGTCCTGGGTTCAGACAGGGGTGCAATCATGGTGATAACGCTCATTGCGATGCACAGAATAACAAAAGTTATAAATACCTGAATTAAAAAGTGTATATCCGCAAAGAAATACTGCATGACACCATAAATAACCGGACCACCGATTAGAGCGACTACTCCAGTTGCTCCCGGTGCTTTTTTGACCAGGAAGCCGAACAGGAAGGCGGCAACAACCCCGGGCCAGATATACCCCTGGAACTGCTGGATGTAGTTAAATACACCTTTGAATTTAGGGTCAGCCAGTGAAGGCGCTATCAGGCAGCCGGCAACAACAAAAACAACTGTCAGTACCCGCCCCATGATAATAAGCTTCTTCTGAGAGGCCTTGCGGTCAATCATGCGATTGTAAACATCCATTGTAACAATTGTGGATGCAGAGTTGAGCATTGATGCCAGCGAGCTTACAACTGCCCCGGCAACAGCGGCAAACATAAAGCCGCGCAGGCCATCCGGGATAAGACGTTTGATCAGCATTGGAAAAGCTTCGTCAGGTGTAGCCATATCCGCACCGTAAAGCTGGCTGGCGATAATTCCGGGTATGACGATGGCAAACGGTACCAGCAGCCACAGTGCCCCGGCAAATATTACTCCAAGCTGCCCGTCGCGCAGCGTTTTTGCCGCGAGGTTTCGTTGTACTATAAACTGGTTAAGGCCGCAATAGTAAATAATCACAATCCACATACCAAACAGCAGGCCTGTCCAAGGCAAATCGGGATTACTGGCCGGAAGGATCAGATGCAGTTTATCGGCGTTGAGGGACGAGAACTGCCCCCAGCCGCCACAGGCCTGGATGCCCAATATAAACGTTATCAATCCACCAGCCAGCAACCCCAGTCCCTGAAATAAGTCTGCCCAGGCAATTGCTTTCAAGCCGCCCCAAACGGTATAAAGAGCGGCTATAATGCCAATGAGCAGAATACCTGGAACCAGATCCATGTCCAGGATTTTATGTAAAGCAAGCCCGCCGGAGTAGAGGACACCGGGGACCAGCACCGTTACATAGATTATGGCCGTGATGAGAGCCATCAGTGACCTTGAAGCAGGATTAAAGCGGTACTCAAGGTATTCCGGCATGGTGTAAATACCGGCTTTGAGAAACCGCGGCAGTAAAGTAAACGCAACAATGACAATACCGAGGGTTCCAACCAGCTGCCAGCAGCTGACCGCAAGCCCCACACCACCGGCTCCCTGGCCGGCCATTCCGACAAACTGTTCAGTTGATATATTGGCGGCCACAATTGAAATCCCGATCAGCCACCATTTCAGTCCGCGACCGGCAAGGAAATAGTCCTCACTGCTTTTTTCCCTGCGGCTTTTGAATACACTTACTCCAATCACAACGACGAAGAAAAGGGCAAAAACAAGTATGTCTGTCCAGTTTAGTTGCATTTATATCCTCCGTTTTTTTCACAGCCTGAAGAGTTCAACTGATTCAGGCATTTGCTCCTGCTAATCTGTTATGTTAATATTTTCTGCCGACCATTTAAATATAGTATTACTGCGATAAGTTTTACCGGCTTCAAGAATCGTTGACGGAAAACTCTGGTGATTTGGGGAATCCGGATAATGCTGGGTTTCAAGGCACAGGCCGTGGCGCGGTTCGTAACTGCTGCCGTTTCTCCCATTGATTCTTTTGTCAAGATAGTTGGCTGTATAGAACTGCAGTCCGGGCTCGGAGGTGAATACCTCCAGTATGCGGCCGCTGGTTTCCTCAAAGACTTTTGCCGCCAGCACAACTGAATTACGATGACCATTGAGCGCGAAGCTGTGATTGTAGCCATAATGCCGACTGATCTGGGGGTGGTCAAAATCCAGCAGGCTGGCAATCCGGGTCATTTCCCGAAAGTCAAAAGGGGTATTTTCAACGCTGTGAATTTCGCCCTTAGGAATCGAGTCTTCTGTAATAGGCAGGTAAAAGTTGGCGTTGATCATCAACTGATGATCCATTATGCTGCCAGAGCCGGCTCCTGCCAGATTAAAATAAGAATGGTTGGTCAGGTTTATGACCGTGTCTTTGTCAGAGCTGGCCTCAAATTCAATTGAGATAGCGTTATTGTTATTGAGTGAGTAGGTCACGCTGACCAGGAGGTTTCCAGGGTAGCCATTTTCGCCATCCGGGCTTGAACAGCTCAGTTTAAGTCTGGGAATTTCCGAATCATGATCTACTTCCGCATCCCACAATTTGTGACTCAGCCCGCCGGGGCCGCCATGGAGGTGATTGCCGGTGTCATTCAAAGGAAGCCTGTACTCTTTTCCATTTAGCGTGAAGCGCCCGTTTGCAATTCGACTGCAGAAGCGCCCGACGGTGGAGCCAAAGTAAAACGGATTGGAAAAATAGTCTTCAGGCTGGTCATAGCCAAGAACAACATTGCTGAATTCATTATTTTTGTCAGGAACGTTCATGGTGACAATAGTAGCACCGAAGTCGGAGATATCGACAGAAACACCGTTATTGTTCTGCAAAGTATACAGACTTACTGTGCGATTGTCTTCCAGGCAGCCGAAATTTTTCTGCAATATTTCCATAGTTTGTTTATTTCTCCGCAATTACTGTGCATTCATATCGCGATGCGTTAAAGCTCCCAGGTGCGATGAATCCAGAGTCAGAACCTCACTTAATTCTGCTGCCGCTTTGGTTGTATTTCCTAGTCCCATGTGGCCTAAGGCCATCATATACCGGCAGTGAATTTTATTCTTTTCGTTCATATCCACATCAAAAACCAGAAAATCCGGCAGTGATACTGCAAAATAATCAATCTCACAGTCATCAAAGATGTGTTTTTCGCCATAATCAATAAGTTTATTGAATCTACTGTGAGCTTCGTCGGTTTTTCCAAGCTTAATTAATGCCAGTCCCTGATAAAAGATCATTTCCGGAGGCTGATCGTTGTAATACATGGCAGAGCTGGGTTCAGCGAGTCCGACTGCGGCCGCTTCAAATGCCTTGCGCATCAGAGTTTTTTTGCCGAGCCCCTCATAAGCGATTCCGAGGTGATAGTTTATGTTATTTTCCTGCGTGCCGTAAAGCTTGCCTTCTCCAAGATTCTCAGGGTAGTTTTTACAGCGCTCAAGCAGTTCAACCGCTTTGTCGTATTTTTTAGTCCGGATAGCTTCTTTTGCCATCTCGGTAAGTGAATACTTATACTGTTGTGGCACTTTGCCTTCGCCGCCTTCCCACGGATGGAACTTACGTTGCGTAATCAGGTCGAGTGCCCGTTTATGGTTTCCAAGCTGATTAATCAGTGTTATGTATTCCAGATACAGGTCGTCACGCTGTTTTACCACTTCAAAGTATTCTTCCAGCAGCGCCAGACGGTAGAGCAATGGATGATTTTCTTTTTTCAAATATTGATCATATTCAAATAGAATGCGGGCGTCAGTTTTATCCAGCTCAAATGCTTTGCTCAAATGATAGCGGCATAATTCAGAGTTGTTGCATTTATTCATGTAGGCAAGGCCGAGATTGCGATGTACAGTCGGGAAGTTGTTGTAAAGCTTGACAGATTTTTCCCAGTTATCGATCGCCAGATCATATTGCCTGAAGCCGTACCAGAGGTTACCCAGGTAGTAAGCCGCTTTGCTGTCTGTCGGGTTTGTCCGAGAGGCTGCCTGCAGTGCCAGAATGGATTCAAGTTTGTTCGGGAAACAGTAATCCGGAGAAGTCAGTGCGGCTTTCTTGAACAGCAATGCGGCTTTACGGGTATCTCCAGCCAGCTGATGATACCACGCAAGGTGATAGGTAATCAGCGGGCTGCATTTATCGGTTCCGACTCTGGTCAGCAGCCTCAGCAGAATTTCTATTGCTTCATCATACAGTCCGGCCTGCATATAATCCAGCGACAGTTCCAGATAGTTGTTATCATTGTCGCGCATTATTTTAGTTAAATGAACTAATTCAGTTCCAGCCCTGTCATTTTCTCCCTGTAGTTCCAGTAATTTGATCATTTCGTTTCTGGAACCAAAATCGAGAATATCCAGTTTAGCAGTCAGTTCAGCTTCATATTGAGCTTCTTCAAACCTTCCCATGCGGCGTAGAACAGCAGTTTTCAGGTTGCGGCCCTTATGGTTATGCCAGTTTTTGATCAAAGAGCGTTCGATACAGTCAAGTGCCTGTTCAAAATCCTGACTTTCAGCAGCCAGCAGTGCCAGCTGGAAATAGCCGCAGCCTTGAGTCGCGTCATTCCAGACGGCTTTATAAAATGCTTCAAAAGCTTCATGCTTTTTTCCCTGCATTTTTAATGCCAGTCCCAGATTGTAGCGTGGCTCACCATCGTAAGGGTTTGGGTTGCGGTAAGTCTGTTTTTTTACTGCTGCTTTGAAGTGCTTTTCCGCTTCAGCAAACCGGCCGCGGCGATACAGCAGCAGGCCCAGGGCGTTATTACAGCGAACATCGCTGTTATCGCGTTTCAGTCCTTCACGGTAATAATCTTCCGGTAAACGGGTGGCGTGTCGATATTGTTCAACATGCTGTCCGGTCAGGAAAAGTTCTTCAATAGTGTTTATTGCTTCAGGAGCGGCAGCCTCACGGGCTGGTTCCGGGAATTCTTCCAGTTTGTCATTTGAGGCAGTGTAAGCAATCATCTCAGTACCGTCAGCCCTGTATACTGCCAGCTTAACTGCGGTTTGCGGTTCAATGGAACCTAGCTTTACTTTCGCTGTAAAAGGTTTTTCAGGAGAGCTGGCTATCACTTTTTTCAAAAATTCCTGCCCGTCGCTTCCAGTGAGTTTTACAGTTAAATCTTTTTCTTCCCCGGTAGTGTAGATGCCGATCACGGCTTTGCCGTTATCTATATCAAGTGAGACTGCGATATCTTTGCTGGCATTTTTAACATAGCCGATCTTTTTGTATGGCATGAAGTACTGAGTGAAAGATTTTTGTTCATACGGCTGCAGCCAGGAAAAATCAGGCTGGTTGTCGGTGTAAACTCCAGTCATAAGCTCAACATATGGGCCGTCTTCATCAGTGAGGTTGCGGTCCCAGGCTTTACCGAAGTCACCATTGCCCCATACCCATTGTTTTTTGCCGGGAGAAATGTAATGGTTGCAGACGTGCAGCATACCGGCTTTTTTGCCGTGGTCGTATCCGCCGACAAAGTTGTACTCAGACTTGTAAGCCATATATGAAGTCGGTACGGGAATATTCTTGTACCTGGAAATGTCGATTCCCGGTGAATAGTCAACCTTATAATATTCGCCTGTTGCTATTGGAAAGCGGGAGACGTCCCGTTTGCCATGGTCCATCACAGCGTGAACGTCTGGAGGGAAAACGCTTTGATAGTCATCATTTACAGCCAGAGCCGGGTTTGCCCACCACAGGAAAGTCTGGGGTTCGCTGGTGCGGTTATAAAGTTTTACTTTAAGCTCCAGATAGGATTTTTCCGGATACAGAGTAAATCCGACCATGCCTTTAGTACGGAACATCAGTTCAATTTCACTGACCCACACTGTACAGCTGCCGTCCGGGTTTTCACAGATGGTATGATCTACGGGTTCAAAAGTACTTGGACGGTGATGCTGCGGCCAGTTGAATTCTATGCCGCCGGATATCCATGGCCCGGTAAGCCCTACGAGAGCCGGTTTAATCACTTGATTGTAGTAAATAAAGTTATGGCCGTTGGTTTTGTCACAGGCCATATGGACCCGACCTCCAAGTGAAGGCATGATCATTATCTTTAAATACTTGTTTTCAAGGAAAACGACATCGTACTCCCGGTTTTCCTTGTTGTCATTGATCTTGTCTATAACCGGATGCGGATAAACGACCCCTGAACTGCCTTGATATACCCGCTTTTCAAGAAACATCGGATTCCTGTTAGGCTTACCGGTTCCATATGTCGGAATAATTATTCGCTCTTCTCTGGCAAAAACTTTGGTCATAGATCAAGTCCTCAATGTATTAGTCCACATATACACTATTTTTCTCCTCTAAATATAATAATTCCTTAAATTAAATAATGGAATGGATTATATTTTTATTAAAATGGATTATATTATCTACTAAAGCTATTTATTTTGGAGTAACTAATAGATTTTGCTTTTTATCTATCTGGAGGATTGTGGTTTATGAGCCCTAAAAGAGAAGGCTTTAAAGGTCAGGACTTGCTGGTATTGCCAGAAGAAATAAAAAAGGCAATGGCCGGAAGCCCTTTGACCAGCCAACTTTATATAACTAATATAGGGCACTTCCCTCTGGCGGAGGAACATCTTGTTGTCAGGGATGAAAAGATCCCGCAGCATATATTTATCTACTGTGTTGGAGGAGATGGCTGGTGTGAGGTAGAAGGGAAACGGCACATTATTCGCGAGGAAAATTTTCTAATAATTCCGGCCAATACACCGCATAAATACGGCAGCACCGAAGGCTGGAGCCTCTTCTGGGTGCACTTCAGGGGGACCAGCAGTTCAATGTTTGCTGATGCTCTGTGCGGAGGCAATTATGGAACCGGGTGTATTTTCAGTAAGAACCGTGATACCCTTGAGCTGATCAGGGAAATGATTGATGATTTAAACCGTGGTATGACGATTGACAGCTGCAGTTATAACAGTATGAAACTCTGGCACTTTTTTGCAAATGTTATTTATAATGTGCAAACTGAAAACAGCGATCCTGAAAACATCATCGAAAAAGCTATATCATTGATGGTTGACAAGGTGGAGGAAGTGCTGACGCTGGAGGAAATGAGTGAAGCTTTGAATTTAACCCCGCCTTATTTCTGTCGCCTTTTCAAAAATAAAACCGGGCATTCGCCAGTGGATTATTTTATAAGGCTGAAAATTCAGCGTGCCTGTAACTATTTAAATTTTACTAATATGAAGATTAAAGATATTTGTGATGAAATCGGCTATTCCGACCCGTATTATTTTTCTCGTTCATTTAAAAAAATTATGGGAGTGTCTCCTGCGCAGTATCGCAAGAAGCCGCAATGGTAAGTTAAATGGCAGATCGCAAATTTCATTATGTTTTAAACTGCTGCTGAATGCTTTCACTGTTTAGTATTATAAAGGCCAGGGACTGATCGAGCCCCTGGCGTGAGATACAAAGTATTTTGTGAATAAAAATAAGATACTTATTTATGGACGAATATCTTATTTTCCTTCATGTATTTTTCAACAGTGCCTTCAGCTCTGACTGTCTGAAGCCATTCATTGACTTTTTCCTGGAATGCTTTATTCCCTTTGGGGATCAGGTAGATCTTGCAGGATTTCTCCATTGGATTTTGCGGATCTACGGCATAGAGTTCAGGATGAATATTTGCCTTATATATGGCTTCCACTGTATCAGTGATCATTACATCGGCCTTGCCGGATAACAGGTAATCGAATGGGACGGTGTTATTCTGGACAATAATAAGCTTGGCATTTTTGAGTTCTCTGCGGGCAAATATCTCGTTGGTGCCTCCTTTGTTTTCGACGACTTTCACATCTTTTTGATCCACATCCGCCAGAGTTTTGTATTTATCTTTGTCAGCTTTCCTGATCAGCAGGGTTTTGCCAGTCCTCATTACAGGCGCGGAAAAGAGAAAGTATTTTTTGCGCAGCGGAGTTGCTGTAATGCCGCCCATGGCGATATCGGCTTTGCCGGACATCAGGTCGCTGCCAAGTTCAGCCCAGGTGGTTTTTACAAATACAACCTTTTTATTCAAGTACATTCCAAGTGAGTGAGCCATGTCGATAGCGAATCCGGAGTATTTACCGGTTTCAGGGTTTTGCCAGGTAAGTGGCGGATAGTCCCCGGCTGTTAGAACCCTCAGCAGTTTGTCACTGGGTTTCGGGGCGACCTGTTCGTCGTTACACGAGCACAAAACCAGTGTAATTATTACCATACCAATAACTTTTAAGATCTTCATAATTGTTCCATCTTCTAGATAAATTAGGTTTGTTGATAATACGCAATTGATAAACTAAAGCAGAAGTATTGAATTTTCAAACTGCATTATAAAATCAAGCTGCAAGATATTTTAAAGTTTTCATTGCATCCCGGCAGCTTGAGTCCGCTGCCGAGCTATTAACCTGGTTATTCCATTCAGCACAAGCCGGAAGCACTAAAAAGACATTGAAACCAGCGGAATCGATAATAGGCACACAGCGTGTACCCGCAAAGCTGCAAATTGAACGATCTATGAAATATTATGTATAATTTTTTACTGTTTCTGCGGCTGCCGGGGGCGGAAAACATAGTTTTTGGTTTCAGGCATAAAAAATGTGAATATGACAAAAGCCAGCAACGCGATTCCAGCCAGGAACATGAAGGAATGAAAGTAGCTGGTCTTGACTACAATTGCTCCGGCAACAGCATTGCTCATGGAGGCTCCAAGTCCCATTATTGTGGTAACAACGCCCTGACTTACATTAAATCTGCCGGTTGATTTGGTCAGGTCGGCAATTATTATCAGGAAAAGTGCTCCGAAAATACCGTTGGCAATGCCGTCCATAACCTGAATGAGAATAAGCATGACAGCATTGCTGGTAAAGGCAAAGAGTACGCCTCTGACCGGCAGGATGGCGAAGGCCAGCATAAACAGTTTTTTTCTGCCCCATTCGTCGCCTTTTCTACCTACCAGTATGGCCATTGGAATCATTGCCAGCTGGGCTGTTACAATGCAGGAGGAAATAAAGATCGGACCGAGTTGTGGGTTGGTATCAGTCAGCTTTTCTCCTACCATTGGCAGCATTGCGGCATTAGCAAAATGAAACAGGACTATGCAGATAGTAAAAATTAACAGGGGAGGGCATTCGGTTAAAACTTTGTACCATGGAATTTTGTTGTCATTGCACTTTTCTTCTGTAAAGCCTCGAGCCAGCCGGTTATCTATATCGTCTGATTTTACAAAAAATAAGGATATTAAACTCAGAGCTGCCATTATTCCAACGGTGTAAAAGGAAAAACGCATCGAGATACAGTAGCCTATGACGCCAGTCAGCAGAGAGGCGAAAACATTGCCGGCGTGGTTATATGCTTCATTTCTGCCTACCAGGCGTGTAAAATACCTTGGTCCGGTCAGCCCGAGTGTTATTGCCGCCACGGCCGGGCCTAGAAAGGCGGTGGCCATGCCCATGATTACCTTCAGTGAAAGCACCAGCGAATATACCGGGACCCAGACTACAACTATTGTTATAGTAGAAATCAACAGTATACAGACAGCCAGTACCAGTCGCTTGTTTTTTGTATAGTCAATGAACGCCCCTGCGGGGATTTGAATAATGAGGCTGGATAAGCCCATTACAGTCAGAATTATACCAATTCTTGCCTGGTCCCATTTATATGTGGTTAAAAGAAAGATTGCCAGAAAAGGGCCAAGACCGTCGCGGACGTCAGCAAGAAAAAAGTTAAGCCAGTTTACAGCTCGGCAGGATCGTTTTTTGGTTTCAAGGTAGTTTGGTGTTTGTGTCATATTTTTTCTTTTGTTTCAGGTTGTGAAATAGGAAGATCCAGTCAAAAGACAGGAGGAAAATGGTGTTAGTAACAAATTTCAAAAGCTAAGAGGCAGGACAGGAAAGTACAATGAAGACAGGTCCATTAAATTACTCCGTTTGGACTTTTCTCCTCAAGTCCGTTGAATTTATAATATAAGCTATTAAAAATTAGCTATATTAGTATAGCATGGTATTAGTATTTTAAAACTGTAGTATTATATATTTTAGTAATTTTTTTGAATGATCATGACATCACTAATAAAAAGTTATTATAAAATGGCAGGTTTGACAATGCGGTGCTTTGGTAATATTTTGCCTTCTCACGGAATATCACTTTTTAGAGGCGTAACGTTATGGAATATGATAAGAAACTTGCTGATCGTTTTACCCGGTTTAAGCTGGAATTCCCTTACTTCAAATTGATGGATGCGGCTTTGGAGCGGGCAGTGAGGGAGGTTGTAGCAAACAGAACAGTTCTGGACCTGGGGTGTGGTTCCGGTCATCTTACCAGAATGCTGAAACGCTGGGGAGCAGCTGAAGTTACCGGGGTTGATATTTCAGAACCTATGCTTGAGCTGGCAGAATGCAGAGAAGCCGAAGACAGGCTTGGTATAAAATATCTGCAGTCTTCTATTCAGGAGCTTGGCAGAATTGGCGAGTTTGATATAATTACCGGCGGTTGTTTATTGACCTATGCGGCCAACACCGCTGACTTGTCAGAAATGATAAGGAATATCGCCTTGAATGCCAAAAAAGGTACAAGATATTTTGGTCAGGAACACAGTGGAATATACCGGAGATATGAAAAAGCTGTTTTGAGAAAATATAATATTGAAATAGAAATACTTCAATGTTGTAAAGAATATCTTGACGCCAGCTTTACTGCTCATTTCTCGTTGGGAGATATTCAGTTCAGAAATATGGTTTTTGAGCGTAACTACCTGAGTAGCGTGTTAGAAAAACATGGCTTTTCAAATATAAAATGGCATCCGCTGCAGCTGCCTGAAAACGCTGATATGAGTGGAGAGTTCCGCGGCTGGGAAGATATCGGCAATGATTCAATAAATGAAATACTCGACTGTGTTTATACAGGCTGAAGTAAGGTCATTTTTTTAATCAAGCATCTCATTGCGGAGGATTTGAGTTTTCACCAGCTTACTGAAACCGGAGAAAGTCTGCCCGGGGTGACGGTGATCGCATTTGCCGGGCACTCAACCACGCAGAGCTGGCACAGCATGCAGTCCTGCCGGTATTTTATTACTGGTATTCCTTGTGCTGTGTCCATGCGTATTACGTCTACAGGACAAATGTCCTGACATGTACCACAACCAGTACAAAGCTCAAGATTGATAGGTTCAATGCTCATAGTGTCCTCTTGAAGTGATCAAGTTCTCCTGGTATTCTAGCCGTATATCTCCGTTCATAAGGAATAGACAGGTCTGGCCGGTATTTTTCAGGAACCGGTTCGAATAAGGTAGTCATTTTGCCGTCAATATCTTTCAGTTTAATCCAGCCCAGAAAATTTTTATCGTCACGATACGGAAAGTCTTCCCGGTAGTGACAGCCTCTGCTTTCTTTTCTCGCCAGCGAGGAGCGCAGTTTTATTTCAGCGTTAAGCACAATGTTGCAGGCTTCATGAGCCAGGCGCAATTCATGCGCGTCACTGGCTATAAGTTTGCTGAGCAGGTGACTTCTGATGAAATTTATATAGGTCAAAGCCCCCCGCAGCCTGTCCTCGTGTTTGATGTACAGTATAAAATAGGGTGATAAGGCATTTTTTAAAACGTCTATAACCCATCTCGGGCTGAAGCCGCCCTTTCGATTAAGCGGCTTGAATGTTCTTTGCCTGACAGCATTGATTTCTTCAGTTGTAATAGTATTCCGGGGTGAAGCAGCAGCGTAGTCTGCCGCATTTTTCCCTGCCATGCACCCGGTAACACAGGCATGGGTTATGGCAAATCCCATAAATGGATATTTGGCTCCGGCTGCCATGTTGCCAAGGGCATCACCTGCTGCGAACAGGCCGTCTACTGTAGTGGCACAGGTTAATCCACTGGGTACAATGCCTTCGGTTTTATGACTGGCAAGCCCCAGTGTAGTGCCGCCGGCAAATTCCATCATAGAGCCATCCGGCATTTCGGCTGATAATGGTCCTCTTCCAGCGTGTATTTCAAACTCATTGCTCAGCCATAAGCCGCCGGTTCCTTTGAAATGCGGCGGGTCGCCTTCCGCGTTAAGAATCCGCCTGAATTTCGGCCCAGTGTTGGGGCCTGCTCCTGCTTTCATCTGTTCTGCAAAAGGAATAAATGCCGGAGTTTTTCGGTTTCCCATATGGGTGTCAGTAAATTCCTTGCCGAGAACTTCGGCTCCAATCCGATAGGCCAGGGCATCAGAATCTCCGGAAAGTTCATGGATAGGCCAGCCGTTGGGTTTGAAGCCAGCTGCTCCGGCACACATTACGGTGACTTTTGAATTAAAAATCCGCAAGTCGGCGTTTTCTGCAGTAATTCCGGCAGCTCCGATTACTTTTGAATCGCTGGTTATAAGTTCGGTAATCATAAGACGGTCAAATATCCTGACTCCGAGCTTTAAAGCCTCTTTCCGAGCTGCTTGCGGTGCCTGATTTTTGTGAAAGAAAACAGTGCTGCCGCCGCCGTCAGGCATCTCTTTTTTGAATAGAGATCCATCCGGGTTCTTATGAAACTCTATATTCCATGATTTAAATAGTTTGTATATGGCGAAAGAATTCTCCAGAACCAGCTTTGTCCATTCCGGGTTATTGATGTATTCACCGCTGACATTTACCGCGTGCAGCCATTTTTCAAGGTTGTGTCCCCATTTCCGGTTAAACGGGCAAAGGCTGTCGGCATAAGGGCTCTGCCCAGACTTTCCAGCATACGCTTTGTCAACTAGAATTACCTCAACCTGTTGCTGTCGTGCCTTTATTGCAGTCAACAGCCCGGCCATGCCGCCTCCGATAACCAGAACGTCAGTTTTGAATGTTTCAGTCATTGTTAAAAGCAATCCTTTGTTGTTAGTATACTAATACAATGTTTTACGTTTTATGCAAACATAAGTTTAATATTCAAGGTATTTTTTTAATCAATTTCAAAATTTCGGAACAAATATTGTAATCCAGTTTTCTTTATCTAAAGGTGGCTATGAAATGGAGCAGGGTATTTTGTCAGCTTTCTGACATGTTGCAGAGTAATAATGAATGCTTTCCAGTTATCTGCAGTTTGAGGACTTTCTCTTTAGTGGTATTGGTTTTAGGATATTTACGCTGAGAATTTATACCTTAACTGCATGGAGATTATTATGAATGAATCTGCCCCCTGTAACTCTTATACCGGATATAAATTTATTGTCATAATGGTTTGCGTTACAGCGGCCCTTGGCGGACTGCTGTTTGGTTTGGATCAGGGGTTTATTGCCAATTCTCTCAGCACAATTCAAAAGGTGTATGACCTTGGCACTTCAGGCGGGGAGAGTTATTCCGCAATTCTTGCTACAGGCGGAGTAATCGGGGCTTTGCTTTCCGGCTTTTTTGCCAGACTGCTGGGGCGCAAAAAGAGTCTGGTTTTTGCCGGTTTCATATTTGTCGCCATGTCGGTGATATCTGCTTTGCTGCCGCCATTGCGGGTGCTTTTTGCCTGTCGGTTCGGACTTGGTTTTGCGGTTGGGGTGGCATCATTTATAGTACCGCTTTACCTGTCGGAAACTGCTCCTTCATCAATACGCGGCTCAATGGGTACGTTATTTCAGTTTATGATAACTATCGGCATATTTCTCATATCGTTGACAAATGTTTTGATTGTAAAGGTTTTCCTCAAAGCTGAATCTGCACTGCCATTCATGTTTCTGGTTATTGCGCTGTTTGCACTGCTGATGTTTATAGGTTCTGTATTTCTGCCGGAAAGCCCAAGGTGGCTGATGTTGAAAAAGCGCAGGAAAGAGGCCGTTAAAGTTTTGCGAAGAACATTAAACACCCAGCAGGAAGTTGATTTTGAAATCAGTGAAATCGAGGCTGTCGTGGGTGATTCTCGAGAGCGATCACTAGGCGTTGTTTTCAACCGGCATTTTATTAAAATCCTCATTGTGGGAATACTGCTGCAGGTTTTTCAGCAGCTTGTCGGCATCAACCTGATGGTTTACTACGCACCAACAATATTCAGTTATGTCGGCATGAATGGCTTTATAGCCAAAATGGCAGTGCCGACTGTTTTTATGGTCTTTACAATTCCGGCAATCTGGCTGGTTGAAAAGTGGGGCAGGAAAAAACTGCTATATATAGGCGCCGGTATTATGGGAGTCGCGATGATATGTTCGGGAGTGGCTTTTCTAATGATTGGTAAAGTAACAGATCCCGCTCTGATCAGCAGCACTCCCAAAGTACTGTTGCTGGCAGCAGCAGCAGTATATATGTTTGGATTTGCTTTTTCATGGGGTCCGGTTGTCTGGCTGGTCTGTTCTGAAATTTTTCCGATGAAAGGTCGGGAAATTGGGATGACTTTGACTACCATGGTGAACTGGACCTTTGCCGGTCTGGTTATGGGCAATGCTCTGACAGTTATGCGGCATTATGGGAATTTTTCGATATTTTTCATATTTGGCGTGTTTTGCATACTGGCGATTATTTTTCTGAGTCTATATGTGCCTGAAACTAAGGGTATTACTCTTGAGGAACTGGAGTTTAACCTGAACAGCGGCAAAAGACTTAAAGACCTTGGCCAGTGGAATGCGAAAACGCAGGCTTGAACCGCCGATTAAAAAGTGGCGGACTTAAGTTTTTTCAGGGCTTTCCTCTCATGTTCAACCAGCTTCTGCAGCTCGCCAGCAGGGAGGCAGGTGGAACTGCAGGCAAAACTGAATTTTCTGTCGGGCAGGTTTCTATTGAAAAGAAATTCAGCCCGGTTGCGGTGAAAGTCCGACGTTACTATTATAACGTTTTCCGGACAGTATTTTTCTACAACCGGTGCGGAAAACTCAGCGTCTTCATATGTGTTGGAACTCTCCACAAATTCCAGTATGTCGGGTTTTGCGACATTTTTTGAAATAAGATATTCAGCGGCATAAAAAGCATGTGGTTTATCAGTAATATTGAAATGTTCACCGAAGCCACCTGTCAGGACTATTTTGCAGTTATCAGTTGCAAAGTACTGCCTTATGGCTTCATCGCACCTTTCCATGGCAATACTTGAGAGATTGCCCTGGGCATCATTTGGAGACCCCAGTATGATAATCATTGCATCCATGAGATAATAAATCGCTCCTTTTTCTTCTTGCTCACGTGCAAAGATAAAAGCAGTTATAAACTTTTTCAATAAAAATTGCTTCTTCATTTGACAGAAAATCCCAAGGAAGTGTTTTCTTCAGCTGTTTTAGCAGTATATTATAACCGGCAAATATTTGTCAGGTAATATTGAAAAATGAAAAAGTAATTAAGGTGATGTGGAACAAAAAAGCTGCTTTGCTGGACTAATATGTCTGAGGAATGAAAAGTCTTGCGGTCATCTTATGTTTCAATAACGATCAACAGCATCTGCTGTGATGTCCGGAAGTGGCTGTTATCAAATAATTTATCGCTATAGTAGTTTATTCGCATACAAAATTGAACATATATATCTAAATGAATTCAACTGATCTGCTGGTCAGGAGGATTGTGCAGGAAACGGAAACATTTATTTGAAGATGCTTAATTTCAGCACTAAAACAGTGGTTACAATCAGCATTGGTGCCGCACTTTACGGTATAATCGGGCTGGTCGGAATCCCCATAGGTCCGAATGTTCAGATTAGACCGGCGATAGTCATACTTACCATTTTCAGCGCTTTTTTCGGTCCTTTAGTCGGCTTGCTCTCGGGGTTTATCGGCCACATGCTCACAGATGTTCTGGCTGGCTGGGGTGTATGGTGGAACTGGGAGCTGAGTTCTGGCTTTTTTGGTTTTTTCGTTGGTCTGGTTTTTCTGTTCAAAGGTTTTGATATGAAATACGGTTTGTTTCGGCCTGCGCATATTGTATTTATGGCCGTTACCGGCATTATCGGCTTTGTTCTCGGCTATTCATTTGCCGGCTTTACAGATGTAATTATAATGGATGAGGCTCCCCGCAAGATTCTACTGCAGACTGTAGTAATAACTCTGACTAATTCGGTAGTTTTTATTATGTTTGGCCTGCCGGTGGTTTTGAGCTTTTTGATGACAAATAGAAAAAACAGTAATTTGGTGATAGAAAGCTGATGTGCAGAATTGTTTTTCAAAACTTTACCTTCAGGTACAGAAACCTGAAAGAACCTACCTTGTGCGATATTAACCTTGAAATTGAAAGCGGCGAAAAGGTGCTTATCGCGGGGCAGAGCGGGTCTGGTAAATCCACCCTGATGCATTGTATTAACGGACTGATTCCTTTTGCTTATGACGGAGAGGTCAGCGGTCGTCTTTTTCTTGGTGAAATGGAGCCTGGAAAGGAAAACCTGTTCAGAGTGAGCAAGGTCACGGGTACTATTTTACAGGACCAGGACTCACAGTTTATCGGGTTGACAGTTGGAGAAGATGTTGCTTTTCTGCTTGAAAATGAAATGACGCCGCTGCCGGAGATGAAAAAAAAAGTCCTGACCTGCCTTAAAACAGTCAAAATGCAGGATTATATAAATCACAGCCCGTATGAACTTTCAGGCGGGCAGAGACAGCGGGTATCTCTGGCTGGAGTCCTGTCTTCACAGTCAGAAATTCTGCTTTTTGATGAGCCGCTGGCTAATCTGGATCCTGCTTCTGGCAAGAATATAATTTCACTTATCGATGAACTGCACAAAGATACCGGCAAAACTATCATTATCGTAGAGCACAGAATTGAAGATGTGCTGGAGAAGAGCATTGACCGGGTTGTGGTGCTTGATCAGGGAAGAATTGTTTTCAACGGTAAGCCGTGTGAGCTGCTGAGGAGCGACACTTTAAAAAAAGCCGGATTACGGGAGCCGTTATATGTAGAGGCTATAAAATATTCCAACTTTGAACTCGATGAAGGACATCAGCTTGATAATATCCGGAATTGTGGCGACTATGACCTGAAAGAGAGTGTGATGAACTGGTTCGAAGAGGCTGAAAAGCCCAGAGAAAATATCCGGAAAGATAAAATTCTTTCTCTTAAGAATGTAAGTTTTGCTTATCCCTCAGGACGGCAGGCGATAAAAGATGTTTCCTTTGACCTGCATAAAGGCGAAATCGTCAGTGTACTTGGCAATAACGGGGCTGGTAAGTCTACCTTGTCTAATTTGATTACTGGAATACTTAAACCGGATTCAGGTACGATTATTCTCGATGGAGAGTTAATTAATGACTGGAGCGTTAAGGCGGTTGGGGACAAGATCGGCTATGTCATGCAGAATCCTAACAATATGACAGTAAAGCACATGCTCAAGGATGAAGTGACACTGGGGCTTCGGGCCGGGATGAGCAAGCCTTCAAAGTTCAAGCTTTTCAGCTGGCGGAAAAAAGCTGACAAAAAACTGGAGACAGCACTTGAGGCCAGGTTTATTGAGACCATAAAAAAATGCAGGTTATATGGGTACAGGAACTGGCCTCTTAACTCATTGAGCTACGGCCAGAAACGCAGAGCTTCAATAGCTTCGGTGCTGGCGAGAGAGCCGGGTGTCCTGATTCTCGATGAGCCTACTGCAGGGCAGGATTACAGCAATTATACTGAATTTATGAATTTTATGCGGGAACTTTCCGGACTGGGAATAGCTATTATGCTTATTACCCACGATATGCATCTGGCGCTGGAATATACTACCAGAAGTATTGTAATTTCTGACGGAACAATTATTGCGGACGATACTCCGGCCAATGTATTTTCACAGAGTGATATAGTTCAGAAAGCCAATCTCAAGGAGACTTCGCTGGGTAAACTGGCAGATGTTATTGGGATAGAAAATAAACACGGCTTTATTCAGCACTTTATTGATTTTGACAGAGGTAAAAAACATTGAGCAGTTTTGGAACATTATACGTTGATTCGGATTCTTTTTTTCACAGGATGGAACCAAGTCTGAAAGTCTTGATTTTTGCCTTGTGGTCAATTGTCGTCTTTATGTTTCTTGACCTCAGAATTAATTTGATTTTACTCGGGATGGGAGCTCTTTTCCTGTTCTTTTCGAAAATCCCGGCAAGAATAATTCGAAACCTGTTTATTGTGGTTATATTATTCAATTTGACCAACGCTGTTTTTATATATCTGATTACACCTGATTATGGAACAACCCTGACCGGGAAATCCACGGTTTTATTATATAACCTTACCCTGGAAACGGTTTTTTATATAGTAACCCTTTCTTTAAAATACCTCTCGCTGCTGCCGATGGTTATAATTTTGATTTTTACCACTCATCCCAGCCGGTTTGCGAGCAGCTTAAGCAAGCTGGGAGTGCCATACAAGTGGGCCTATACTTTCAATATAATATTCCGCTATATTCCGGATATTCAGCATGAATTTAAAACTATTGCCAATGCTCAGGCTGCCCGCGGCCTGAGTATAAAAAAGGACGAAAGATCACTTCTGAAACGGATCAGGAATCTCTTTAATATAACTATACCGCTGATTAACTCTGCTCTGGCGCGTATAGACAAGGTTACAAATGCCATGGATTTAAGAGGATTCGGCAAACATCAGAAAAGGACCTGGTACAGTCTTACGCCAATGCGAAAAGTTGATTATGCAGTTGCGGTTTTGGCCCTGACAGTTTTTGCGCTGTTTTTGTATTTCCGAATAACAACAACTGAAAAATTCTGGTATCCGTTTTAAATGTAGAACATGGGGGGTACTGATTTTTCCTGATACTCTCTGGCCAGATCGCCGATAGTTTTTGAAGAAAGGTAATTTGATATTACCTCCTCCAGCCCGCACCAGAAGTCATAGGTGGAGCAGATTGCTTTGCGGTCACAGCACTCTTTTTCAAGACATTTCAGCAGTTTCTGGTCTTTTTCAAGCAGGTTGTAAAGGTCTTTTATTCTGGTGTTTTTGGCAGCTGGTTTTAGGGAGTAGCCGCCTTTGGCTCCGCGGCTGACATTCAAATAACCGGCTTTTTTAAGCAGGCGGATTATCTGTTCGGTATATTTTAATGTAATATGTTCGTGGGAAGATATTTCCTTTGCATTGACATGGCTGTCCGGGTCTTGTGTTGCCAGGAAAATCATTATTCTCAGGCCATATCTGGTCCGGGTCGATATTTTCATTAAAAACCTCAAATTTTAGTCTGCTTTCAATTGTTAATGTAGCAAACTCCAGCTTAACTACAAACATATAACCCGATAAATCTCTATAAACTGGCCTGTCGGGAAATAATCCCGCCAGCATTATCCAGTGGATTCTGCGGGCGGGATATGTATTTATATTATGTTTTGAACTGGACCGGTTATGGTGCCTACACCTGCGGTATTATTGGTCAGGTTGTCAATTATTATAAAGCTCCCGGTTTCACGGTTCTGTTTATAGGTGTCGAAGAACAGCGGAGAAAACGTTGTTATCATCACTTCTCCTGTTTCATTTAGCTCCAGGTGGTCTGCCGGGCTGTTTTCCAGAGTGTTTACATCGGTCCGGTGGGCGATCCTGGAAACCCTGGCTTTGACGAAGCTGCCGCAATGACGAATTATATAATCAGAGTTTTCAGTTAATGGCTTTTCCGTCATCCAAATAATGTCAGCCTTGAACTGGTTTGTTATATGGGGCAGGTTGTCGGCCTTGATCAGCATATCTCCGCTGCTGATGTCAATTTCATCCTCCAGAGTCAAAGTTACAGCTTGCGGGGCATGAGCTTCGGGAAGATTGCCGTCATAGGTAACAATTTCCTTGACCCTTGAAGTTTTCATTGAAGGCAGTACCTGAACTTTATCGCCTTTTTTTATGACACCGGAGACTACTGAGCCGGCAAAACCTCTGAAGTCAAGATTGGGGCGGTTTACATATTGAACAGGAAACCGAAACTCAAGGTGGTCATTATCTTCGGATGTATCTACCTTTTCAAGATACTCCAGCAGGGCAGGGCCTTTGTACCATGGAGTTTCACTGCTGTTGCTGACCACGTTAGCGCCTTCCAGCGCAGAGAGTGGAAAGAACTTGATGCTTGAGAAGTTAAAATTGGCCGCAAAGTCGGAAAAATCCCGTTTGATCTGCTCATAGATTTCCTGCGAGTAATCAACAAGGTCCATTTTGTTGACAGCGATAACGATGTGCTTGATGCCAAGTTGAGAGACGATGTAGGAATGCCTGCGAGTTTGAGTCAGGATGCCTTTGCGGGCGTCAATCAGAATAATGGCCAGACTGGCTGTGGAGGCGCCTGTTGCCATGTTTCTGGTGTACTGTTCATGCCCCGGGGTGTCGGCAATGATGAATTTGCGCTCCGGGGTAGAGAAGTACCGGTAGGCAACATCAATGGTTATGCCTTGTTCGCGTTCTGCCTTCAAGCCATCAAGCAGAAGCGCATAATCAATTTTGCCGCTTTCCCGGTTGGTGCCGATGCGTTTGCTTTCATTTTGCAAGGCTCTGATTTGATCGTCAAATATTAACTTGCTGTCATAAAGCAGTCTGCCGATTAAGGTCGATTTGCCGTCGTCAACCGAACCGCAGGTTATAAAGCGCAGCAAGGTTTTGTTTTCGTGTTTGTCCAGAAAGTTTGCAATATTCATTAGAAATAACCCTCACGTTTTTTTTGTTCCATAGATGAGTCACCGTCATGGTCGATTGCTCGTGTTGAGCGTTCGCTGAGTCTGGTTTGCAGCATTTCCTGCACTATTTGTTCAATCGTTTCTGCGGAAGATTCAACCGCTCCAGTCAATGGGTAGCAGCCCAGAGTTCTGAATCGGACCTTTTTCATAACCGGCTTTTCTCCAGGGGTGAGCCGCATCCGGTCATCGTCAACCATAATCAGCATGCCGTCTCTTTCGACCACCGGGCGTTCCTTGGCAAAATACAGGCCGACCAGCGGAATCTTTTCCAGCCTGATATATTGCCAGATGTCGGTTTCCGTCCAGTTGGAAAGCGGAAAAACTCTGACGCTTTCTCCCGGATTGATTTTTCCATTGTAATTGGCCCAGAGTTCCGGGCGTTGCTGCTTTGGGTTCCATTGATGAAAGCGGTCGCGAAAGGAGTAAATGCGTTCTTTGGCACGGGATTTCTCTTCGTCGCGCCTTGCTCCACCGAAAGCGACATCATATTTTCCGGCTTCAAGTGCCTGCAGCAGTGCCTGGGTTTTCATTATGTCAGTATATTTGCGGCTGCCGTAATCAAAAGGGTTTACCCCAGCTTCAACACCTTCTTTATTGTGATGCACCGTCAGCTCAAGTCCTGCTTTTTGGCAAAAATCATCCCGAAACTGGATCATCTCCTTGAACTTCCAGGTTGTGTTAATGTGCAGTAGCTTGAAAGGCAGTCTGGCCGGGTAAAAAGCCTTCTGTGCCAGTCTCACCAGCACTGATGAATCTTTGCCTATCGAATAAAGCAGTACGGGATTTTCCGCCTGACTTACTGCGTCCCGGAAAATCCTGATGCTTTCCGCTTCCAGTTGTCTCAACTGACTGATTCTGTTTTTATGCATTTTCTATACCTCTAAAGCTTTATGTTATGTATTTTTAATTCTCTGCAGTTTGCCGTTTACAATGTGAAGCCCGCATTCCTTCTGTTCAGGGGTTTCCCACCACCAGCGGCCGCTTCTTATGTCTTCGCCGGTATTGACCGCTCTGGTGCAGCAGGCACACCCGATGCTTGGAAAGCCCTGGTCGTGGAGTTCATTATATGGTACTTTGTTAGTATGGATATAATCCCAGACCTGTTGTTCGCTCCAGTTAAAAAGCGGATTGATTTTCAGCATGCCCTTTGCGTCAATCTCGATTGCCTGCAGTTCTGATCTTGTAGTTGACTGAGCTTGCCTCAAGCCGCAGATCCATGCCTTGTGTGGAGAAAGTGCTCTTGCAAGAGGCTCCAGCTTGCGTACCCGGCAGCATTCCCGGCGCTTTTCCACGCTTTCCCGAAAGAGGTTAATCCCATGTTGTGATACCATTTTTTCTACAGATTGTCTTTCGGGAAAAAACAGCTCAATTCTAATGCCGTATTTGGCTTCAGTTGCAGCCAGCAGGCGGTAACTGGATTCGAACAGCCGCCCCGTATCAAGGGTAAAAACCGGAATGTCAAGACCGTTCCTGTAAATCATATCGATAATTACTTGGTCCTCCGCGCCCAGCGATGAAGCAAAAACCAGTTGTTTATTAAATTTTTCAGCTGCATGAACCAGGATTTCTTCAGGATGCAGCCCCTCTGTCATTAAATAATTTTTTGAATTATCATGGTTCATTTTTAATTATTCCTACTTATTTAGTATATTTAAAGCAAATGTGGCTTTCTTTGTTATTTCATATTTATATGGTATGAAATAGTATTTTCATTCTGTTTTCTATTTTTATACTCAATTCTATTGTTAATAAGAGGGAATTTATAGCGTAAAAGTAAAAAATCAAGCGTATCATATAAAAATAGTATGAAATATTCTTTTGTGGCTTGTAATTGTTTATCTGGTGTTTATAATATACCAAATTGATATGAATGATCTTTCGTTGGATTTTACTATATGAGGAATGATTATGAACAGGGAAAACGTTTTGAATTTTTTTCCATTTTTGCGGCTTTTTCCGATAAGGACTGAAACCCTGAAGCCGGATATTCAGGCCGGCTTGATTATTGCAATGGTTCTGGTGCCGCAGTCGATGGCATACGCGGAGCTGGCGGGACTGCCGCCGCAATATGGACTTTACTGTTCGATAATACCATGTATAATAGCGGCTCTGTGGGGATCCTCTGCGCATCTGTCAACTGGACCGGTGGCAATGATATCACTGGTGGTGGCCACTACTCTTGGTGGGCTGGCCAGGCCAGGTTCCAGTTATTATATACAACTTGCGCAGGGCAGTTGCCTTATTGCCGGAGTTTTTTTCATTCTGTTCAGTATTTTCAGGCTGGATAAATTGATAAGAAAAATTGACCGGGCTGTTATAAAAGGTTTCACCAGTGCGGCAGCAATAATCATTATCCTTTCCCAGTTAAATAAAATAATTGGATTTGACCTGTCTGATCTTGCCGAATATGACCAGTTGTTTAACAGGCTGTCGCCGGGCATTTTACTCACTATTGCTGCTGGCGGTGTGGCTTTGTGGGCCTTATTCATGTTAAAAAAACTCTTTCCAAGGTCGCCTTCGGTTTTAATTGTCATCATCGCGGCCGCATTGTCGACTCTTTTTATAAATAGATTATTACAGCACGAGGTTATTGCAACCGTCGGGCATATTCCTGCCGGATTGCCGAAGTTTGGAGTACCTGCAGGGTTGACCTGGGGTGATTATATCAAGCTTATTCCCGGTGGGCTGGTGATTGCTGTGCTAGGGACTCTTGAAGTGTATTCTATAAGCAGTACTATAGCTGAAAAGACCGGGCAGCAGCTGAATTTTCGCCAGGAATTTCTGGGGCAGGGCCTGGCCTGTCTGGGAGGCGGTTTCAGTGCAGGTTATCCCGGCAGCGGTTCTTTTTCACGCAGCGCTCTTGCATATTCATCTGGGGGCAGGACTGCGCTGACTTCAATCACAGCCGGGCTTTCAGTACTGGTTGTATTGCTGTTTTTTTCGGGTTTGCTGAGCTATTTGCCGCGCTTTGCGCTGGCTGCGGTTATAATCAGTGCGGTTTACAAATTGATTGATTTCAGAATTTGTACTGAATTCTGGCATGACAATCGTCGGAGTTTGATTTCATTTATCGTCACTTTCGGGACAACTCTGATTTTTCAGGATAATATTATTATGTGCATAATAATTGGAATCTTGACGTCACAAGGTTTAAAGCTTGTTGCTAAATTTGTAAAGGCCCCCAAAATGTTAAAGTCAAAGCCGGGCTTGCTTCAGCATGATAACAGCTGCGGAATTTGAGTAGATTGATTCAGGGCTGCTCCAGTCCGCTCATCCAGGTTGGCCATGAGATCCTTGCATCAATGAAATGCCTGCCTGTTTTTTCAAAATTTGGTTCATCATTCTCTACAAATTCAATCACAGTAAGCCTTTTGTCTGGCAAATGCTTCTTAATGTAGTTCTGCATCGGCATGACTCCGTTTCCTCCGTACAGGTGCTTGCTGCCAATTACAATAAATGTTTTCCTGAACCTGCAGATGTCATTGAGCATTCTTCTGCCTATTATAATATTATTTTTCTGCCGCAGTTCGTAATTTACGGTTGAGCCGTTTTTCTTTATCAGATGTCTTTCTTTTCTGCCAAAATCCAAGCGGGAAATGCCGTGTAGGCGTTTGACAGTTTCCATATCCCTGGAAAGCAATTCATAAGAAAATAAGCTGTCATGTGAAATTTTTTCCTGTTCAGGGGGGCTCATGATTCCTGAAGTCAGACTGTCATCAAAAAAGTATACATTTTCCAGATTATTTAAAAACCAGCTGGTTTTATCTCTTAAAATTGCACTATTTTCACCTTGCAGGCCTGCAAGAAAATCCATATGTCTCCGCATTGAATTCGGGTTTTCATAGTTCTGGTCATATTCAAAGTGATAACTGCTTTCCGGGTTGTAGTTGGATATTCTTCTACGTTGGTAGTGGGAGTGCAGGGACATTAGGAGCTCAAAAAAAATAATATGATTTCTGGAGGTGTCAATATGGTTAACATTACGCAACCGCAAGAGGAAATCTTTTAAAAATGAGTGTCCGCGGCATTCTCTTATATCGTGTCTATGCCCAAACAACATAACATCGCTGTTGTCATATAAAAGTTTTACTCTGGCCAGAATATTCCCAAAGCTATTTCTGAAAGCCCGGGTAACTGTCTGACGTCTGTTTAAGTATTCCTGGCATGCCTGCTGGAAGCCTCGCCCGGTAATAGTCTCGCCAGCACAGAAACTGTTTAAAGCCCGAGTGAAGGCATTAAATCTGAAATAATTGAAGTGACGTGAATATAATTCGGGGAACTTATTCTGAAAATACTCAAATAATTTTATTTTGGCAGCTCTGCGCTTTTGTTCTCTGTTTCTGGCCGCAGTTTTTCCAAAGCCTCCCCAGGAGTTGTGAAAGTAAAAACCATTTTCAACGGTATAGCGCACATGACTCAGAGCAAACTTGCTGTTTTCCTGAAATATCTGCTCAAGCCTGTTTTTTATTTCACTTACTTCACTGCTTAAAAGACCTATTGATATCATTTTTCTTTCCTCATAGCATTTTAATAAGACCGATTTGGTTGCTCAGCCTTATTAGTTAAGGAAAAGAATTTCTTTGGTAAGTTCTCAGGGAATCGCACTTCGACTATTAAAATGCGTAAGTAGTTTAACCTTAATTGAATAGTGTTAGTCTTGAAAGACTGTTCCTGTTGCTGTGAGCATCTGCATAGCCTTGAAGCCTTTCGCGTGGCAGACTGATGCTGAAAATCAAAAGGCCGGTTTGTGTAGTGCAGTGCTTAAGTGATTTTAATTTAAATAGTTAAGTAGTAATTAAAGCTGCAAATAGTTGCTATGCTAATACTGTATTGATATAATAAAATCTTAGGTACTGCTAATTGAATATTTTTAGAAAATAAGAAAATATAAAGGTGAAAAAATTTCTGGAAAGTGGGTTGAATCTCGTTTGTTATATTTCTGCGGCTTGAGCGAAAGTCATGAGGTCAGAGTAAACCAGCGTCCTGCTGATTCTGAGGATTTTTCTTATAATCGCACCATATTCCATGAAGGATGAATTCAGTAGTTTCAAAGCCTTATTGCCGCTTGATGTCTGAACAGAGGTTCCCCGTTTCATTAACGCACAGCTGATAATCTGCTGTAAATGGTATTTTACTTCCCGGGAAGAAATTTCAGGAGAGCAAAGAATATCAATTTTAATCCTGGTAAATTTTTCCATTTTAGTTTTTGAAAACAGGTTATAGCAGCTTGTTGCACCTGCCGTTGCAGAGAGAAACGCGATAAGCTTTATCTGGTGTTTGCAGGAGGCTTTATCGGTCAAAAAGCGTTCAATTTTTGCGAAATATCCCCTTGAATAGGAAGGGTCCCGCCATTTTCCGCTTCTGCGCTGGTGGAAAATTCTTCCGAGATTACTCTTCTTATTATAGATTTCCCTTATTAACTCAAAGTTTTTATCTTTAGTGAGTACTTTGAATATGTCGGCTTTTCTTTCAGCCAGAATTTCGACCTCCCTGTTCGAGAGTGGTTCCATTTCAATATTCAAAATAAAATTCCTGAACCCTGAAGAATCCCCGATGCGTTTTTGTACAGACAGCCGGTTAATTTTTGAGAGATATGATTGTGCGTTAATTCCATGTTCTTTCAGTTTGGCTATTTCGTGCTTGACTGTTGGGGAACCTATTGAGAAAAGGCGGTATATGGTTTTTTCTATTTCAATGGAATCATAGCCCTTTTGAGAAAGCCTGTCTCCATGACACTCTCTGAATTGAGCTTTGAGCAAGGAAACTTCCCGGGAAAACCTGTAAAGCAGCATATTGCGGTAGCGGTCTCCCCTTGACGTCACTTGAATGCTTTCCGGGTGCGGGGCAAGCAGATATTTTGCAGCATTTTCTACAGTTATTTTGGAGTTTACGGCTTTGAGAAAAGAAAATTTTGAAACGATTGCCGAGTTCCAGTTATATTCTCCTCCAGGCAAATCTATTTTAGGTGTACTCATTTTTGACCGCAGCTTCCGATGTGACCTGAAGCCTTCATCAAAGCTGTTGTCCGACTGCATATTACCAAGTTTGTCCGCAATGCAGGCCGAGTAATGCCCGCCTTTGCCATTCAAGCCATGATTGTCGCCACTGACCCGGTTGGTTTTGCCCGGTGCCGCCTCTTCGAGTCCAGTCATTGCAGCTTCAGGATATTGTCCTTTGCAGAATATGTACATGTGCCCGTAATTTCCGTTTCCTTTTACCGTGTGTCGTCTAGTGCCGCCAAGCTCTGTCACTTTGTTGCCGGCACCGCCTATCGCTAAATCAATTCCCCAATGTCCGGTTTCGCCTTTTATTATTGATCCATTAAAAATATTCAAGGCAGTGCCGCTGGCGGATTCCATAAAGCTCAGCTTTTTTTCCCCGACGCCATCAATAGTAATTATATCGTGGGTTGCAGCCGGCCGACTGTATACTGGCGAATCCTGTTTGTCTTCCAGCAGTATGTATTGTCTGAAAGCGTTTTTATAGGTGCGAGGCAGTTCACTGAGGTCAAAAAGGATCCTGCCGCCATGGATAAAGTATTCACCTATACTGTACTTTATGTCTGGAGGTTGTCCGCAGATTTTGAAGCTGCTGTAATAAAAAAGGGCAATAACTCTTCTGAGCGCCTCTAGCTTTAATTGATTGGTGTGGTCATTATGACTTGTTTGGGGCCTGAATGTTTTGATCAGCCTGTCCAGTGCGATATTCTCAAGCGTTGTTCTGTAAGCATTGTTCGGCATATAAAGACCTGATCTGTAAGAATAACTTTTAGTGTCAATATTGTTATAGTTAACCCGGGGCCATTCTTTGTTCCGCTTTAAAGAGAACGCATCTGAAAAGATTGCTTATTATATATGCACAGGTATGTTTTAATATGTATTATTTATTGTGGCAGTTTGTTGAAAAGAAGATTATTCGGTGCTGTTATACATGCTTTTTTTTTCATGCATAGGACTTTTTTAATATTTATTAAAAATTTATATATTTATGGAATCTTTATTAAAAACGCGAAAGCCGGTTTTCAGCTGCATAAACAGCATTATGCAGCTGAAGAATAAAGGTCTACTGACTCCGGGCGAAATAGCCGCTGTCAATAACCGACCCGCATACAACCAGCTCTTTTATCATAGCGACAGGAAAAGGATATTTTTCATGGTGTTCTTTGCCGAAGTGTGAGTCCAGGTTAATTATATGTTTGGAGTTGACAACCTGCTGACCAATATGGCCATGAATGAATGTTATCTTGTGCCGCATTTGAAAGCTTGGCTCCATGATGGTTTTATTCCACACAAGCTTCAGAAGTGGGGCTTGTTCAAAAATTCTTTCGTTGAATTGAAAGTCAAAATTATTGTGCATTTTAACAAAACTTTCAACGCTGAAATTTGCATTAATTGCGTCAATCATTTCCTCAATCGAGGAAAAGTTTTCAACCATCATGTAGTCACGGTCAAAGTCTCTTGTTGAATGTTGTCGGCATATGAATTTTCGACATTTTTGCAGAAAAGGTATATCTACAGGAGCATGGGTAAAAATTACCATTTCGCTTTTAAGGTGAGAATAAGCCATCCGGTGTTTATAAACCAGCTTCAGGTTCGGTATGTAGACTGTTCTTACTAGAGACTCTACCTCCCGATCCGAGATTTCACCTCGCATTATGCTTTGATGCATGTTAATCATTGATCTGGCAAATAGTTTTGGCTGACCAAGAATAAAAGTCCTGGGTTTTGCTTGTCTGCTCAGCAGTTTTTTATGAAAGTTTACAATAAATTCCTGATCATGGTTTGAGAAAATTATAATATACTCAAATCCAGAATCTTTCAGTAATTCATAAACCTTTAAAGTCATATAGTCGTTCATCCCCCTGTCTGCCAGGGTATCGCCAATAAGTACCAGCAGTGGCTTGTGAGAAGAACTGTTTACACGGACATATTTTTTCAGGAAAGTCACGAAGTTTTTGATGTTGTTATCCATATAGGCTATATAGAGATTTAAGTAGCCGATTCCGCTGCACTCAACCAGTTTGTACTTTATCAGAAAATACAGAAATTTAATTGCATTACCATGCAGGTCGCCGATAGCAACAACACTGGTACCTGTTTCAAGTTCACGTGGTTGAGGATATTTAATTATTTCCTCCATTTCAACGCTGTAAGGTGAAGTTATCAGCCTGCGAAGATCATTTTCAATTTTCAATGTTTTCATTATATTTTTTTCATTGAGCCGAATTCAGGCAGCATTATACTGCATGGCTGGTGCTGTATTAAGTCAATAACCTCAGGCAAGCTGCTGCGGTTCTGTATGCCGGCAATTTTGCTCACGACAGAGAGCCACTGGCCTGAAGGTGTAATCAGGGAATTTTATTTCGTTAGAAACAGTGCTGAATTCTGTCAATTTGCGGCATTGCTCCGGATTCCGGGTTGTCTTTGAGCAACGCAATCTGTAATGCATTAACAAAACTGTAACGCGGTAAAAAACCTCTTCTAATTAAAGTAATAGAACACTTAATTTTAATCGTTTGTTCCGTGAATTCTGTATTTTTTGTTAAAGTCGTTTTTTTGAACAGTTTTTTGTTGGTTTCCGGAGGCTTATACAGCCTCCGGTTTTTCAGGAAAGGTTGAATAAGTAGTTAAATAAGTAATGAATTAATATTGATAATTCATTGCGGCTCAAAAGTAGTTGACCTATATTTCAAGATTAATTTTTCACATATCTGTTAAGGAGACTGGTCCAGGTAGAGTTGATATCTACAAGAAATCGGTCAGCCCAGCCCATTTTCTGAAGAGTTTTTCCTTCCAGTCTAGGCACTGCTGAAGTCTGGCCTTCCGATATATCAAGGCTCTTGGGGATTGTTGTACTGCTGTAGATCAGTAAGCCCATCGCGACTATTACCACGTATGCCGCTACAGTTGAAATTATCGATCCTGACCAGAGTGTCAGCGCTGTACCAAAACTGTTTTTAAGCCGGTTGTTGCCCAGGTCTACCGACCAGATTTCATCCATTACGAGGTGGACTATGAAACCGCCAGCACAGGCCATGGCGTAAATTACTTTAAGGGAAAAGGAAGTTTCGCCGAAACCCAGGAAGACAATACCGCCGACAATTATTGCGGCTGGTATACTGTGCACAACTCCGCGATGGACGGTGAATTTATTGAATATAAATTTAAGTGCGTATTTGGTGACGATATAACCAACTATCAAAAAGAAAAGGATATTTTCAACGCTGAGGTTGGACAGGAACCTGTTTAAAAAAAGAACCGGGATAAGTAGTCCCATAACTTCAAACAGCAAATGGTTTGGAGTACTTGAATCACAATCGACATCGGGCAGAATGCTGCCTAAAACTCCAAGAATAAACACTGTCAGGCTGTTTACAACTGTGAAGCCCATCACAAAGAAAGAGGTTAGGGTGCATAATATTCCAAAAATAATGCCTCCGGAAATATGCTGTTTGAAATTAGCCATCGAAATGTTCTCCTTAAAAGTTGATTTTGTTGTAAAATTACTAAAAAGACGTATTAAGAAATACTCAAATAAATTCTACCTAAAGTTGCTGTTGAGAATTGTTTTTCAATGTTAAAATGGTAAAAAATATAAGTAATTTATGCTACTTGTTTTTTAGTTGATTTTAATGTGTTGATAAGTACTGACTTATATGATAAGCAGGGTTTGCAGGATTTCTATTTTTAGAAGACCGGATAAAAAAATGCCGCTGTTTGCAGCGGCATCGGGTGATTGCATTTTATATGCATTTTCAGCTTTTGAAGTACCTTTTGCAAAGAGTTGGCCAGGTTGAGTTAATATCAATTAAAAATCTGTCCGCCCAGCCGGTGTTTTTAAGTTTTTCGTGAGTCAGCTCGGGAACAGTTGAGCACCTGCCTTCCTCAATATCAAAACTTCCCGGGATTTTGACATTATAGTACAGGTGAAAAGCCATACAGATAATTATTATATAGGCTGCTGAAGTAGTCACAAGTGAATGTGACCAGAAGGTCAACGCGGTACCGAAGCTGTTCTTTAATCTGTTATTGCAGATATCAACGGCCCATATTTCGTCCATGGTGAGGTGTACAATAAAGCCGCCGGTACAGGCCAGGGCATAAATCAGCTTCAGGTAGAATGAAGTATCTTTAAATGCCAGAAAGACCATGCCACCAATTATAACAGCTGCGGGAATGCTGTGTACAATTCCTCGATGAACAGTGAACCGGTGAAAAATAAATGACAGGAAGAACTTGGTAAATATATAACCGAAAACTAAAAAGAATATTATATTTTCCAGGCTGAGGTTTGACAGAAATCTATTTAGAAAAAGAATAGGAACCAACAGCCCCATAACCTCAAACAGCATATGAGCCGGTGTGCTGCCGTCACAGTCGATATCGGGCAGTATGCTTCCAAGTACTCCAAGTATGAAAATGGTTAGACTGTTGACTATGGTGAAGCCAAATACGAAGACTGAGACCAGAGTGCAAATTGTACCAAAAAAAATGCCTCCAGCCAGGTGTTGTTTGTAATTTGCCATCGATAACTCTCCTCCAGGGTTATTTTTCTGGCCTGTAAACACTTGCTTAATATAAGGGTAATAAATTTTACCTAAGATTGTCGTTAAAAAATTATTTTCAATAGCAATATAAAGAAATTCAGTAGTATTTTAATTTTTTTATATTTTATGATATTATCTTAAGTACTGATATTTGGCTTCAGTTTCATTTTTAAAGAGGGTAGTTCAATTTGGCGTTATCGTAGTTAAACGGGAAACAGGCTGACTCTAAAAAAACCGCGCCAGCCTGCTTATTAAACAGGCTGACGCAGTCATATTAGGGTGTCAATTACTCCTCTAAGACACTATCAGCAAATCTTTACCTGAACCTTGCCAAGTCGCTCTCCAAAAGCCATTCGCTTTATGACATCGGGAGTCTCAGCCAGGCTTATTGACCGGCTGATTAAAACTTCCGGTTTAATTACTCCATCGTCCAAAGCTTTAACCGCAGCTTTGAAGTCATAATTATAGGTCAGAGAGCCCTTGATGTCCCAGTCATTGATGAAAATTTCAAAGGGGGACAGGGTTAGTTTCGCTTTTTGATCATATACTCCGAAAAGCAGGGCCTGCCCACCACGCCCCAGGTAGTTGAACAGCGAATTTGCAGCCTTAATATTCCCGGTGGCCTCAATGGCAAGGTCAAACTTGCCGTTATTGATTTCCGAAAGAGCTGTTTCAAGGGTTGAATCAGCCAGAACGGTATTCTTCGCTCCAAGCCTGGCGGCTTTTTCAAGGTTTTTATGACAGAGATCAACAACGGTAATATCTCTGCAGCCGTAGATATTTTTGCAAACCATCAAGTGCAGCAAGCCGATTGCTCCAGCTCCCCAGATGATAACGCTCTGTTCGTCTGAATAGTTCAGTTTGCTCTGGCCGTAAAGAACACAAGCCAGCGGTTCACAGAAGGCGGCTGCTTCAAAAGAGCAGTTTTCAAACTTGTAAACATTGTCCTCAGGTACGCTGACAAGCTCACCAAAACCGCCGGGACGAGTGACGCCTATGGCTGAAAAGTTTTCACAAATATTGAGCTTTCCGTCCCTGCAGGGCTTGCAGTGGCCGCAGCGGATGTTGGGATCAATAATTACCTTGTCGCCAATTTTGGTCCTTTTGACATCTTTACCGGCGGCAACAACCTCGCCGGCAAATTCATGACATGGAATTACCGGATAACTGCCGATAAAATTGCCTTCGAAGATATGGACATCTGTCCCGCAGATTCCACCACAACGTGGCTTGACCTGCACCTCGTTATCCGCCAGTTGCGGACAGTCAATATTATCAACGGTAATAAAACCGGGATCCTCTATTAATACTGCTTGCATATTAATCCTCATTTCGGGGGTTTATCTAAATAATTATCAGTGCAGCAAAAGACATTAAATTTCACTGATTTTTCTTAAGAGTCAATTTTCAGACTAATTCCTAATTGTTAACATTAATCATTACTTTCATGACCTTGTCGTTCATTTCATCAATATATTTATAGGCGTCAAGGTAATCGTAGAAATCAAAACACTTGCTTATGAGAGCATCAGTTTGAATCATATTATTCTTCAGCCAGTCAATAGCCTTCAGGTAGTGCTCATGCTTATACATCATTGAACCGGCCATCTTCAGTTCGTGTTCACAGATAAAAGCCATGTTGACCGGAGGCGCTTTTGAAAATACACCGACAATGCCGATGTAACCGCCTTTAGAAATGCTGTTTACAGCGTCAGTCAGTGCCGGTCTGGCACCGGCTGCTTCAAATGCTACAGAAAAGCCTTCGGGTCCAAAAACTCTTTCAGCGGCTTCTTCCATTGACTCATCAAGCGGGTTGGAGATATAGTCAATTCCACAAGCGTCAGCTACCTGCAGACGATACGCGCTGATTTCCCTGAGCATCACTCTGGCTGCGCCCCGGCAGCGTGCTGCCTGAGCGATAAAATTGCCAATAGTTCCGCCTCCATAAACAACGACATTTTTGCCTTCAAGGCTGCCGGGCTTTTCTGTCGCGTACACAGCTACAGCCAGCGGTTCCACCAATGCAATTTTCTCAAATGATATCGAATCATCCACCGGGTAAACAACATCCTCGGATACAACAAAAAAGTCCTGAGCGCAGCCGTTTGCCTGAAAACCGCTGACTTTAAGGTTGTCGCAGATATTATAGTCGCCGCGCCGGCATTGTGCACAGTTGCCGCAAGTTATTTGCGGCCTGGCGGTAACTTTCTGCCCTGGTATTACTTTTGTAACGTTTTTTCCGGTCTTTTCAATTACAGCTGAATATTCATGTCCCTGTACAATCGGATAGCTGGTAAAAGGGTGCTTACCGTGATAGACATGAATGTCACTGCCGCACACACCTATTTTCTTTATTTGAAGCAGAACTTCATTATCGTTAATATCCGGCACATCGATGTTATTGAATTCAATTTTGCCCGGAGCTGTCATTACGGCCTGTTTCATGATCATTCCTTTAAATTATGAATTCACATCTTTTCTTTGCAAAAGCTGAGTCGCGGTGCCCAGAGTAAAGTAAAGAATTGTCGCAATCAGCGAGATGATTTTAAATGTACTGAAATTATGCATATAATTGTCTATGTCGGAGCTGAAGAAGAAAACATACATGGCATTGGCACCAATAATAATCAAACAGAGCCATGCCAGCTTGTGAACAATAGAGGTCAGTTTTGACTTGGCCTTTTTTCTGGCGGCACTGCACTCTTTGTCTTCACTCAGGGTTTGCTGATAATCTGCTTCCTGAGTTGTTTTGATTGCTTCCATGACCTGTTCGTCCCGTGCCTGTTCTTCACTGTATTTTTCCTTTGAACCGGAGGGCAGGGACAGGAGGATGTAGAGCAGTATTGAAAGGCCCCATTCGAAAATGAAAATAAACTGATATGAGATTATACCGTAGTAGTTAACAGCAAAAGAAAAAACCAGCGCTGCAAGCCAGGTACCTACCGCTGGCCAGTTGGTGTGTTCATTTTTGTAATAAGACCAGTATCTGGTTAACCCTATTCTGGGAAAGAGCCAGTGTTCGGCAAAAACTATTCCACCGATAGGTACCAGAATAATTCCTGAATAAGTTACCAGTTGAAAGGCCTTGGTGAAAACAAACGGGAAACATGATATTATGGCAGTAAATATGCCGACAACAAGAGTGACTTTCTGCCTGGAAAATTTATGGAATATAGCCTCAGCAGCCAGTCCGGCACGGTATAGATTGGCATTGGCAGTTGTCCAGCCGCCAATAATCAGAATAATTATGCCCGAGTACCCGAGCAGGCTGAAAGCGACATCACCCGGGTCCATTTGCGATAGAGGGCGGGACAGCAGCAGCGCAGCAGACGTTCCCATGATGCCGGCTGCCATCCAGGCGAGAAAGTGGCCAAAATACATGCCACAGGCAGTATACATACCATAAGAGGATTTTTTGGCATACCTGAACACTGCCATATCAATCAGGCCGAAATGAGTAAAGGAATTTCCAGCCCAGGCCAGGCCGATTACGCCAAGCAGCCCAATGCCGGCATGGCCGTTGCTGTTAACGCCATCCCAAACTGCTGTATTGCAGATATTGAATAACTGACTGAAAGAAGATATGTGGGTTACTCCGGAAACATGGTTTGCCAGATAGGGCAGGGCAACCAGAGCTCCGGCAGTAAACATGAAGAACAGCCAGGGACCGCACAGGGTTGAAAACATGGCTACAGCCTTGAAGCCGAAAATAGTTATGGCTACAACCGCAATTCCAAGAATCAGCCCCAGAATCACAAAAGCAGCACTTTCCGGGTACCACTTGAGCTGAACGGGAATGTTGAACAGGACGCGCAGCGCGGATATCGATGCCGTGATCATCGCTCCTGAGATGATAGTGAATACAATGACATTCATTGCGTTATATAAAAGTGTTGTTCCTCTGCCGGCTATTTTTCTGATATACCAGTATAAGGTAAGTCTGGTCTCAACCGCTATTGGAGCAGTTACCAGAGCCCAGCTTAAAACAGCTAGGAAATTACCTATCAGCAAACCCCAGAAAATATCCCTGGCACTTACCCCCATGGTCACCAGAATGATTCCAAAAACAAACTCCGTGGCCGCCACATGTTCTGAAGCATAATACCCGGCAAAATACTTGCCACCAAAAAGTTCATGCTTAGAGATCGGCCAGGCATCTTTTTCCTTGGCGGAAAAGATGCTCCCTTTGAATTTTGAGTCGATTACACTGTTAGCAGGCATACTTCAAAACTCCTCGTATTTAGTTTAGTAATAAATATTAGACCTAATTGCGAAAAATGTCAATAAGTTTTTGCGCAAAAAGTTAAAATTATTGCGCAATTAAGTAGAGATATTTTACTTGCTTTGCGGGAATCATCAGGTTATATTAAAGCAAGGAGCATAAAATAACAGAATGATATTATGGCGCAAAAAAAGAATATAACACTAAAAGACATTGCAGAGGACACTAATTTCTCTGTGACTACCGTTAGTCATGTAATAAACCGGACCAGACATGTTGACAACGAAACCCGCCAGGCGGTCCTTGAATCAATCAGGCGTCTTGGCTATAAGTCAACAGCAACTTCAAAAAAGGCAAAAAACAAAGTTCCGCTGCTGGGAATGATAGTGGCTGATATCAGGGAAGAGTTTTTTGCTGAACTGATTAAATATACTGAGTCAATGGTAAGAAACCGTGGTTATAATTTAATTTTCTGCGATTCAGAGCAGGATCCGGACAAAGAAATAGACTGTATAAACCTGCTGCTGGAAAAAGGAATTGACGGTCTGATTCTTGCCCCTTCAGATGTTTCTCAGACATACTCTCTGCTCAAGGAGCAAAGCTTGCCCGTGGTGCTGGTAGACAGAAATACTGATGCGGAGAATTTTGATTTTGTTGGTATTGATAATTTCCGCAGTACCTATGAGGCAGTCAGGCAGCTGCTGAAAAATGGCCGGCGCAATATAGCTTTTATTGGTTATTCAGAGATAAATTATACCATAAAAGAACGAAAGGCCGGATATAAAACTGCGATGCTGGAGGCAGGTTGTTTTGACGCCGGCAATATTCTACAGGTTGCATACCACAGCAGTGCTTCTAATAGAACTATTTATGACTTCATAAAAGGCATTCCATCCATAGATGGGGTTGTATGCGGTTCTACAATTATATGTCACGAAGTGCTGGGCTGCTTAAATGAACTGTTTCCCGGAAATCAGGACAAAGTAAAGATTATAACTTATGATGAAAACAAGTGGTATAACTTTTTGACACACAAGGTATCGGCAATCAGAACTCCGACGGTCGACGTTGCCAATGTAGCTTTGGAGCTGCTGATAAACAAGCTTGAGGCACCATTTGAAGCCAGTGTGCCGAAGAAAATTATCCTGAATTATGAATTTATCAGCAGATTTTGATTTTTTGCGCAAAAAATCTTTTAATAAAAATCCCCCATTTGCAGAATTTTTACTCAAATGGGGGATTTTTTTGTATTTTAAAGCTTAATCTGTGACAGACTTTCTTTAATATCCCTTCCGGACGGATCCTGATAAATGGAAAGTTCAAACTCAGGAGCGATTGTCAGGACGTGATCAAAAATATCCGCTTGTATTTCCTCGTATCTAGCCCAGTTTGTATCATTGGTGAAAACGTATATCTGGATCGGCAGACCTTTTTCTGTAGGCTGCAGCTGACGGATGATAAATGTCATATCAGTGCGGATTTTCGGGTTATTGGCCAGGTATTGTTTTATGTAGTATCTGAAAGTCCCGACATTAGTAAGTCTTCTGGCGTTAATCTCATTTTCACTGAGAACATTATTCTTTTTATTCTGTTCTTTGAGCTCTTTTTCTTTTTCGCAGATATAGCTTTTTATGAGTTTGCTTTTTTTAAGCCTTGCCAGATCACTCTCATCCAGGAACTTAAAGCTGTGCATGTCCAGTATGACCGACCTTTTGATGCGCCTTCCACCTGAATTAACCATACCGCGCCAGTTCTGGAACGAATTGCTGACCAGTGAATAGGTTGGAATATTAATAATAGTTTTGTCAAAGTTCTGGACTTTTACTGTAGTTAACGATATATCAACGACGTCGCCGTTAACTCCAAATTTCGGCATTTCTATCCAGTCGCCTTTTCTGACCATTTTCTGACCGGAAAGCTGAATGGAGGCCACCAGTCCCAGAATGGAATCTTTAAAAACCAGCATCGCTACACCGGCGACAACCCCCAGAGCTTTAAGCAGGGTCCATGGTGACTGCTGGAGCAGCAGGGATATTACGACGATTACTGCCGCAAAATAGAAGAAAATTTTTACCACCTGCAGAAAACTTTTAATAGGAATTTCCGACGCCGTCTCAAAATTATTATACAGGTTGTCAATGACCTTCAGCACCGAATTGACAATCAGCAGCGACGCAAAGGTGATGTAAATTGCACAGGCCATCTGAACATACTTCAGCAGACCGCCAGCGCCCTGGGTAAAAATCATATCGGAAAGAAAATATACAATTACCCCGGGGATGAGCAGGGCTATGCGGTCAGGGAGTTTATTTTCGAATATAATATCATCCCACCTGGTAGTGGTACGTTCGACAATCTTTTTGCAGAAAGACAGGAAATAGTGTTCGATAAGTTTTTTAATTATCCAGCTTATTAGCAGTATGGCCCCCAGCAGAATTAATATTGTGAGATATTCCGAAACCATTGGCGGAACATGCAGATCGGTAAAAAATTTAATAATTGCTGCTTTCAGTGCCATAAAATTCTCCCTTGAAATCCATTAAATAATACTTTTTATCGTTGAGTTGCATATGTTTAGCTCAACATAATTACTATGTATTGAGACTTCCTGGATACTGCCATTGTTCCGAAGAAAGAAGTTAACTGTTAAAAAAACAAACAGGAGTAAGAAAAGAAAAAACCGGGCTGCACGACAGCCCGGTTGAATTATAGTGCGAGCTTAGAAGCCGCGATATCCTGGTGATCCTTCTTCTATAAATCTGGCACCAAGGGATTCCATATAAAAATGATACATAAAGTTATGCATTGGTTCAGTTGGATGAACTCTGTCATAAAAGACATATTCATCCTGTCTGTCAGACACAACAACATAGTTTGCAGCAGCAGCCTGTAGGTCTCCGGTTCTGGGAAGCACGGAAGTTTTGAGCAGGTAACTGTCAAGTACAGTATAGCCACCAACACAGCAGGAATCGTCAACATTGACAATATTGGTTCCGTATTTTTTATTAAAGCTGTCCGGGTTATTGATGCACTCTGTAAATTTTGGAGTCATATCAATGAGAGCAAATGTGCGTTCCGGGTACATTTGCTGCAGGTTTACTACTAGTACTTTTAATAAGTAGTTGTGGAACATTGAAAGTTTATGAGTTACCTCTGAGTTCTTCAAGTCCACCTTGCACTCTGGAACAAGTCCAAGATCCGGCAGAGTTATAAAAACAAACTTCTTAACTCCTGTATTGATCAAAGCTTCAGCATGATTCCTTATTCCGGTAATGACATTGCCGACTAAATTACAAATCTGCTCATCAGTCAAGTCTGCCGGTTCAGTGAGGTAGTCGTTGCCTCCAATCCAGATAAAGGCCAGGAAGCGGTCAAAATCAGTCCAGCCGTTATTGGCTGCATCTTTTCTGAAGGTTTCCATTTCTCCGCAAAGACTGTAAGGCAAGTGCGAATAATCATCTTTTGGAGTTGTTGTTGACCCGCCTACTGCATAGTTACTCACTCCAATTCCACAGTATCTTCTCAAGTCATACCGCATTTTCTCTGACCAGACTGGTCCGTTTGAAAACATACCGTTATAATAGTTTCTAGGGGTGGGTATAACTCCCTGAGTGTATTTGCACAAAGTTCCTTTATCTGAAAGACTGTCTCCAAATATCAGTACTCTGATAACATCCTGAAATATTCTGCTTCGGGAAATATCAAGTTTTTGAGGAGAGACGGTTATGGTAAGGCATGGTGTTGGGAACCAGTTCTGCCATATTTTATGCATGTTGTCAACAGCAACGTTACCGGAAGTCTTAAGGACCCTGAAGGAGTTACTGCTGTAACCGCTTTCAAGAAGTACATCTACTGAGTAAGGCCAGCAGCTCTCCCCAGGTTTTTGTATTTTTATTCTCCTTTTTTTGCTGAACCCATAAAATCTATTTGTGCTGATATAACCCAGCTTTTCAGTTGTTCCGGGCAGGATGTTAATGCTTTTTTCTACTTTTCCGGAACTGAATTTTTCCAGATCAACTGTTATTGCTCCTTTTGACTCATTTTTAATGAAAATATTCATGCCGGCTTTTGCAAATGTTATCAGTGGTAATGATATACACAATAAAACAAAAAAACTCTTTCTCAATATAATCTCCATTGTTCAGGATAATTGTATTTATCCAGTTTTTTCAGTTTCTGCAGCACCAGAGAGGCACTGCTTACTAAGCATAAGAAGATGGTGAATCTCAATAAAATCTGTACAGACTCTCCTTAAGCTTCAATCTTCAAAAGCTTTGTTGTCTTGAAGGCTGTTGGCAGATTCAATGAAAAGCGGTAATAAAAGCAGCTTGGCGATTAATAACCTGATATTTTGTATCTTCCCACAAAGTTCATATAGATTGCTAAAACTTTTCTTTTGTTCATGCAAATATGTATTTTTTATAAAAATAAAAGTGAATTTTTTGAGGTGGATTTAATTTAAATGAGTTATTTTAATGCGTTCTGGAATACTTACTAAATACTTACAATTTATAATACCCGGGGTATGGTGTGAAACTTTATAAAGTTCTGCATAAACTGTTATACAGATAAGCCTGTCACTTTTCTCAAAAATAATATTATGAGAAAAGTGACAGGCAGGATAATACTTGTGCTGTTACTACTTGATGCTTACTCCAAGCGTCTCAAGAAAATAATTGAACAGTACTTTATGAATTGGCTCTGTAGGATGGACTCTGTCCCAGAAGAAATAGTTTTCAGGGTTCGCCCGCATCTCACCGCTTGAGGCGACCATCAACGCTGATTTTATATCTGCGGTCTTAGGCAGAGTTTTGCTCAGGGCCTGTTGACTTTTTAAAAGTGTATAGCCGCCTTTCCAGCAGGAATCATTTACGATAGTGATATTTGTGCCGTACTGTCGATTGAACTCCGCGGTATTATTTATGCCGCTGTTGAATTGCGGGGTTATATCCAGAAGGATAAAGGTCTTGTCGCTGTACTGGCTCTGCAGCTCGGTAATCATATCTTTAAGATTCTGATTATGTTTTTCTGAAAGAGCTTTTGTCACAGTAGTATTTTTCAAGTCAACTTTGCTTTCCGGTACCAGAGACAAGTCCGGCAGGGTGATAAAAACAAACTTTGAGACGCCTTTTTTAATAAGCTTCTTAGTGTTACTTTTTATACTGGCAACTACATTGCCGGCCAGATTCTCAATAGCCTGGCTGGAAAGACTGGCGGACTCAGTCAGGTAGTCGTTTCCCCCAATCCAGGTGAAAACCAGAAACTGGTTAAATCCCTTCCAGTTTTTGAGTTTGGCATTGGCTATAAATACGTCAAATTCGCCGGCAAGACTATAGGGCAAATGTTCAAAATCCGGATTGAATATTGCCGTTGCTCCGCCTACTGCATAGTTGCTGACTTCTATACCGAACGGCTTTAAGGAATTCTTCAGCCTTTCAGCCCAGACATCAGAGTTGGAGAACATACCGTTATAGTAATGTTTTGCTGTTGGGATAACACCCTGGGTATATTCGAACAGCGTCCCTTTGTCGGAAAGGCTGTCGCCAAATATCAGGACCCGCTTGACATTTTTGAAAATTTCACTTTTGGAAAGATCAAGCTTTTCCGGAAATACCGTTACCGTTATATTAGGGGTGCCGTACCAGCTTTGCCATTCCATTGCCACATTGTCAACAGCCAGTTCGCCCTCGAGATCATAAACGTTAAAGGAATTATCTGTGAATGCACTTGAGACTTTTATGGCAGCTTCACCAAGAGTTGCTCCTCCTGAAAAAATCTGAAGTCGTTTTTTAATTCGCAGTTTAAAAAGATAGCCTGTTGAAATATAATTGAATTTTACTGTGGCACCGGGCAGAACCGTCAGAGTTTTATTGGTTTTTCCTGACTTGTCGTCTTTTTGAACAACCGTAATTGTCTGACTGGATTGATTGTCAATGTAAATATTAATTCCGGCTTTAGCGAATGTGATGAGTGGCAGCGTTATCAATAGAAAACTTAATTGAAATTTCCGCAAGATATGTTGCTCCTTGGTTAGTGGAAATAAAATTTCCGTTATCATAAAATCGTAATGCCGTTCAGGCATCAAGAAGTGAATTTTGAGAGGATGCTTGAAAAAAATATGATCAGAGTCTTCAGCTGTCTGAAGAGCTAAAACCCTATTAATCATCAGCACTCTTCGTCATGTAGAAATAGTAATCAGTTTTTTAAGTATTGTTCCTGATACAGCTGTTTTTAAGCTTCAAGCGATGTATAAACAGCTTTATGCAGCTGGTTTTTGGGAGGGTAAGTCAGATCATAAACAGCCGTTTTAAAATATAATTAATAACGTCTCATGCAGTTTGATTTATGTTCATTGCCAAAAAGTTAAATGGTTTGTCAGATTTAGCTTTTATACCAGAGTGGTCAAAAATTTAAGGTAGCTTTGGGGAAATGCTTTGTATGGCAGAAGTGAAGAGAGAAAGCTTTTTCAAAACTAAGATTTTGAGAAAAAAACAGTCTGCTGTTTTAATTCAACTGTACTAAAATTATCTGTTTTTTCATTAATTGATTACAATCCAGCGGCCAATTTTGGCTGTTTCTGCATGGTTGTTAAGTGCAGGACTCAGGTGTCCTGCACTCTGCGGGTTCCATTCAGCGTTGATGGTACATCTGCTTGTAGTAATTCTGATAATCGCCGCTGGTGACCTGATCAAGCCACGCCTGGTTATCCATATACCACTTGATAGTTTTTTCGATTCCCTGTTCAAAAGTTACTGATGGTTCCCAGCCAAGTTTTTCTTTCATTTTTGATGAATCAATGGCATAGCGCCGGTCATGTCCGGGACGATCCTTGACAAATTGAATCAGGCCCTTGGATTTGCCGAGCATTGCCAGAATGGAATTGACTAGAGTAAGGTTAGTCTTTTCGTTATTGCCGCCGATATTGAATACTTCTCCAGGGGCGGCACGGTCAAAGACTGCCCAGATAGCGGTACAGTGGTCGTAAACGTACAGCCAGTCGCGAACCTGCATGCCATCTCCGTATACCGGGATCTTGTTATTGTGACGTGCATTGTTGATGCAAAGCGGGATCATTTTTTCTGGAAACTGGTAAGCTCCATAGTTATTTGAACACCGGGTGATTACCGCATTCAGATCATAAGTTTTGTGCCAGGACCGTACCAGATGATCGGCCGAAGCCTTGCTGGCGCTGTATGGTGAGTTGGGCTTGATGCTGGTGCTTTCCGTGAACATGCCTTCTTTTCCGAGGGATCCGTAAACTTCATCGGTAGAAACCTGCAGGAACCTCTGAATTCCAAAGTCGCGGGCGGCTTGCAGCAGCGTATAGGTGCCAAGTATATTGGTGTCCAGAAAAACATGCGGTCCGTCTATGGAACGATCGACATGGCTTTCAGCAGCAAAATTTATAATACTGTCAACATTATATTTCTTAATGGCTGATGCTACATCTTTATCATTCCTGATATCACCATGAAAAAATTCATAATCCGGATTGTTTTCACAGTCAGCCAGGCTTGCCAGATTTCCAGCATAAGTAAGAGCGTCAAAGTTAACAATTTTCACACCGGGATTTTCCCGCAGCATGAACTTGATAAAATTGACCCCGATGAATCCTGCTCCACCCGCAACTAAAATTGTTTTACTCATTTAAGTTACTCTTCCGTTTCTTCTGGAACTTTTTTTTCTAAATCTTTAATTTTTTGATCCAGTTGTGAGGCTTTGTCAACCATAATCCGCATTGATTTTTTGCTTTCAAGCTTGAGAGCCATTTCTCTATGCAGTTCCATAATTTTTTTATGGAGTTTTGCCAGTGCCGGATCTTCTTTTATCAGCTTAAGCCGCAGTTTATAGATTTCTTGCGCAACCTTTTTCTGCTCGACCTTGAGGTCATTCAAGGTTTCTCTTGGCGATTTGTCCGCACCAAGGACAGTTAATCCGCAGCAGAGTACTGTCAGCATCAGGTAATATTTCATTCTTTTGCACCTTTTTTTATCTTTACGATACTTTAACTTTACAATTTTACTTTAACAAGTCACCTGTTCAAAAACAACTTGATTTGTTCTGCTATCCGCTCAGTACTCATATTCAGGCTGTCCCTGATTTTACTGGTGCAGCCATGAGGAACAATTTCTTTACTCCAGCCAAAATGTTTTGTGCCGTGGTGCGAGGTATGTACGAGAACTTCGTCAACTTCCGATGCCAGACCGCCGGTAATGACGCAGTCCTCAAGGGTAAATACCGGCATTTTTGCCGCATCCTCAAGCAGGGCACCGGCATCGAACGGACGCAGAAATCTGGTATTGACTACTTTTATGAAAATACCTGCTTTCTCTAAATTCTGAGCCACTTTCATGGCAGTCTGCACTTCCCTGCCTACAGACCAGATTACACCGTCGCTGCCAGGATGGACAACTTCAGCTTTGCCGGTTTCAATTCTGCCGGGTGGGGTTTGGGGTAATTCGTCAATCAAGCCGGATTTGCCCCGGGGATAACGTATAACGACCGGACATTTCAACTCATAGGCACTGAAAATCATGTCTCTAAGTTCGGCTTCATGTTGGGGTGACATCAAAATCAGGTTTGGCAGGCTGCGAAAAAAGCCCAGATCGTGGATGCCGTGATGGGTTGGCCCGTCTTCAACAATTCCCGCGCGGTCAAGGCAGAATATGACCGGCAGGTTCTGCAAACATACGTCATGGAAGACACAATCAAGTGCCCTCTGCATAAAAGTTGCATACATGGCAACTACCGGACGTAAGCCTGAGGCTGCAAGGCCGGCCGCAAAGACTACAGCGTGTTCCTCTGCAATACCGACATCATAAAAACGGTCAGGAAAGGTCTGTGCAAAGTTTGACAGTCCGGTTCCTTTAGCCATGGCGGCGGTAATGGCGGTGACGTCGCTGTATGTTTCAGCCAGCTCAACCGCAGAGTTGCCGAATGCCTTGGAAAATGTCAAACCGCCTTTGCCGTTGCTTTTGCCGGTGGCAGGGTCAAATGCGGATAAGCCGTGGAATTTTTCCGGCGCTTCTTCCGCCGGGGTATAGCCGCGTCCCTTCTCGGTGCAGACGTGTACCAGAACCGGGCGATTCGAATCTTTTACGGCGTCAAACGCCCTGATCATCTCGCGCAGGTCGTGACCGTCAATCGGTCCGATGTAACGGATGCCGAGCTCTTCAAAGAAGACACCGGGCAGAAAAATACTTTTTGTCGCTTCTTCCAGGCGCTGAATAGCTCGCCTTATCTTTTGATGCTTGGGGACTTTAAGCAGCAACTTTCTGGCAAAAGCCTTAATCTTATTATAGCGTTTTGCGGTTATAATCCGGTTAAGGTATGAAGGAATCGCACCGACATTTTCTGAAATAGACATTTTGTTGTCGTTCAGAATGATAGTCATATTCTGAGAAGTGCCGCTGATGTTATTAAGTCCTTCAAGCGAAATGCCGCAGTTAAGTGAGCCGTCACCTACAACCGCTACAATTTTTTCGCCGGAGCCTTTGAGGTCTGCGGCAGCTGCCATGCCGAGGGCTGCGGAAATAGCCGTACCGGCATGTCCTGCCCCGAAACAGTCATAATCCGATTCTTCGCGCGATAAAAAACCCAGGCAGCCTTTATATTTCCGGAGGGTCTTAAAAAATTCCTTGCGCCCGGTCAGCAGCTTGTGAACATAGCCCTGATGACCTACGTCCCACACCAGCTTGTCGTGTGGGGAATCAAATACCCGGTGCAAAGCTATTGTAAGTTCGACTACACCCAGATTCGGCGCCAGGTGGCCTCCTTCAGAAGCCACCGTATCGATAATAAGCTTTCTTATTTCAACAGCCAGTTTTTTCAGCTCGTCCAGGGACAGTTTTTTCAGGTCCTCCGGTGAGTTTACTGTGCTTAAAATAGTATCTTTTCTGGACATTCCATGTCGTTCCGTAAAATTTTTATGATTAAATAATTGCAGCACAAGTATGAAAATAACCCCCTGCTACAAGGATAAAGAAATAAGTACTTGAACTGACATCCTCATAAAATAGTTTAAGTACGACGATTTTGCAATTGAGAGGGGGGTATATTCAGTGATTAATTATTGCCTTAAGAAGCTGTATTTGATAAAAAGCGCGGTTATATTGACGGTGCAAGTTGATTTTGCTCTGGAAAGGGATAAACTATTTTGACAGCATTTTTCTAAATTCGGAGGTTGTTATTCTATGTTAAAAATTGCTAAGGTGCTTGTAGTTACCTTTTTACTTTCTGTTACGCTTGCCGGTTGTATTTTTGCTCCATATCATAAAACTGCTTATTATGACCTCAGTGTGGAGCCGGTAAGGCTCGCTGCAGCAGCGAATGTTAAAGTTTCCGAGTTTGACAATGAGTCAGGTGCCGGATCAAAAATCAGAATCAGGATTAACAAGTACAGAATAGTTGACGCAGGCTACAGCAAGTGGATACAGACTCCGGGTGAGTTATTAATGCGCAGCCTCAATAAAGCTTTTGCTGTGAACTATACGACAGATGCCCCGGCTTGTGAAATTTACGGAACACTGGATACGTTTGAAGTCAAGCTGGACAAAATGCAGTTTGCGATAAGCGGTTTTTACACCATCCGCCGGGGCAAGTCCAGACTCGACCGGCAATTCGATATATCCGTTGGGCTGAAAGAAAAGAGTCCTGTCGAATATGCCAGAGCCGCATCAGCCGCAGTCAACCAGCTGGGTAAAGAGCTTGCAGTAGAGATTAATAAAATCCTGAAGAAATAATATTATGCGCCAGGAGATACAACTGTTTCAGCAGGTTGGTGACGCTGCCTGCAAGATATGTACTGAAGCTTTGAACTTCATAAAATTCAGTGGAGAAATGCTGGGCGCATTTGCTGACGCTGTACGGCATCCGCGTAAGATTCATTTTAAAAATACACTTTATTATATGGATATTTGCGGCAGTGATGCAGTACCTATCGTCTCGCTGCTCGGAACCTTGATTGGTGTAATTCTTGCGTTTCAGGCTTTTGTTCAACTTGGCCGTTACGGGGTTCAGAATTATGTGGTCAACCTGATAGGGACTGTAATTGTAACCGAACTGGGGCCTTTGATGACTGCTGTTGTTCTTGCCGGGCGTTCAGGTTCGGCTTTTGCCGCTGAAATCGGTACCATGAAAGCTTCTGAAGAGATTGATGCGCTGGTTACTTTTGGCATGCTGCCCAGCCGGGTGCTGATTGTGCCGAAAGTTCTAGCAATGATTGTAGTCCTGCCTTGTTTGACCGTCTTGGCCAATATTTTCGGAATTATTGGCGGCATGCTGATAGTCTGTTCATTGCTGGATTTAACTGTTACTGAATACTACTTCAAAGTTGTTGAAGTTGTTAAGCCGCTGGACTTGACCCAGGGACTGGTCAAGAGTTTTTTCTTTGCCCTGATTATTGCCGCAATTGGCTGCATGAAGGGCTTTGAGGCGGATCGGGATGCTCAGGGGGTGGGGCGGGCTGCCACTTCTTCAGTGGTAACCGCTATTTTTCTGATAATAATTGCAGATGCTGTACTGACATCACTGTTCAGCATATAAATTTCTTTCGACTGGAGGACTGTTTTTAATGAATAACGCTAACCGGATCAAGCTTGGAGTTTTTTTAACACTGTCGATTGTATTGCTGTTCGGCAGTTTTTTTGCGGTTGGAATCCTGAAACTTTTTGAACCTAAATTTCAGGCAATGACGGTAATAAATGCTTCGGTTGAAGGTTTATCCGTCGGGTCGCCGGTTAAATATATGGGAGTGCCGGTGGGGCGAATTACCAGAATCGCGATGCGCGATGTTGATGGTTATATAGATGTTTATTTCAATATATTTCCTTCGTCTATGGATATGGTGAAGAATGATGAGCCGATAACGGCTTCAGGGTCATGGGAGTTTGACAAGGTTCTGCGTCGGAAAAAACTGTCCTGTTTTATGAATGCATCCGGAATCATGGGCGGTTCATATATCGAGCTCTGTTCTTCTGGTAATCCGAAATTTGCATTGCCGGAGCTTCGGGTCAGGCCTCCTGAAGGAGTATTTTACATTAAATCAAGGACTTCACATGTCAGCAATGTAATTCAGAATATCAGTCAGACTGTTCAGCAGTTGACTAAAGTGGATTTTGGAGAGCTGGCGGACAAATTAAACAGAACTCTGGACAATGCTGACAAAATATTCAACAGTCAGGAATTGAAAGGAATGATATCGCGGTTCAACCGTATATCGCTGGATGTAGAATACAGCGCTAAAAATCTGCGGCAGGCTTTCTCTGAGGAAAAAGTTGCCAAATTGCTGAAAACAATTGATTTCCTTGAGGAGGGAACTGCCCGCCTGAGAAAAATTCTTCCTGCTGAAAAGCTCAAGAAAATAATTGAAGAGTTCAGTATGCTGCTGGCTGATGCCAGGGAATTTATAAGTAAGACTGGAAAGGGGCGTGATGTTGTTGTTGACGACATAAGCGAGATCAGGGAGAAACTGTTTCTTTCACTGGTCAAATTCAATCGTTTTATGAATCGCTGCAGTGAGGTAATGCACTCAATTGATGATGATCCAAACCAGTTCATCAGAGGAAAAAGTGAAAAGCCGGTATACAATACCTCAATCCCGGGTGTTGACTGATTAATAAAAAAGTGGAGACTGGAATGACGAAAAATATATTGCTGCTGGTTATTTTGATTACTGTGAGCTGTTCAAGTTTCGCAGTAGAAAACAAACCTGCATCAGCAAAAGCCTGTAAGGAGCCCGTTGCAGAAAAACTTTCAGCCCCGGCGGCAGCACTTGTAATCAGCAGGATGGAAAAAGCGGTTGACCCTGACGGTATTGCCAGATCAATTAGAAGTTACCACAGCAAATACAGGGCTGAACTGAAAATGCAGCGGATTACAATGACCATGGTCAACAGATTCAAGGCACCTGATAAAATAAAAGTCTGTATCATGATCAGCAATATGCCGACAACGGTTCAGGCATTTGACGGGAAATACGCCTGGACTATGATTGAAGGTATGGGGATCCGGGACATTGTCGGACCTGAACTGGATTTTACAAGGTTATCAGCCCGCATGAGCAATCCGGCTTTAAGCTTAAGAGATATTTTTAAAAAAATTGAAATTGATAAAAAGAAAAGTTTTATCAATGATCGTGAATGTTTCAAGGTAACTTGTTATTGTCCTGAGGCTTTGAAGCTGCCTCCAGTAATAATCTATGCGGATGCTGAGAGTTATCTGCCGCTAAAAATGATTATGACAATGCAGACTTCAATGGGGCGGGTACGTTCTGTAAACAGTTTTGCCGATTATCGCAAGCTGGGCGGCATGATGATGCCTTGTACAATGATTTCTTCAGTTCTTGGAATGACGGTTACAGCAAAGCTTTATTCTTACGAGGTAAATATTAAGATCCCGGATAGCGTCTTTGCCAAACCAGCCGCTGCAGTGAAGAGTCCGGGTGTGGATTCAGGTAAACCAGAATGACCGGCATGGCAAAAGGGGCAGAGAGAGGGATTATCGGGCTGTTGATTTTGGCAGCTGGTATGTTGAATGCCGCAGCAATTTCTGAAGGAAGCTATCAGGCAAGGGCTCAAAAAGTGCTTGATGAGGTCTGGCAGACTGTTGCTGAAAAGCATTTTGTAAAGGATTTTAAAGCTGTAAACAAGGCCGTTTACAGTAAGTACAAGCCGTTGGTGCTGCAGTGTCGCAATGACAGGCAGCTGGTGCGGTTATTGAACAGAATGCTGCGGTCGGTCGGACAGAGTCATACTCTGGTTCTGCCTCCTGTGGGCGGAACAGTCTTAAAGGTGCTGCGAGCGGCCCAACGCAGTAATTACACTGCCCGGAGGAATATTGCAGCCTCCTGCAAACAACTTGATTTGCCTGCTGGGACTGGCATCAGGACAGCTCAGATAAAAGATAAAATTTATGTAATAAGGGTTCGGCCCGGTTCTTCCGCTGCTGCTGCCGGGATAAAGATGGGGTGGCAACTGACAGGAGTTAATAATCTTACTCTTCAGCCTGAGCAGAAATATTATGTCGGCTGGCCTGTTCTGGTAAGGTCGATGCTTGCCGGCCGGCCCGGTACAAAGGTAATAGTTCAGCTCATTGATAATGGCGGTAACACCAGGAAATTTGATTTAGTTAGAAAGGCCAATGGGGCAAAATGGTTTAAGCTCGGGGTGATGCCGAGGTCTTTCAGTACCTACCAGTCAAACCTGCTCGAGGGCAATATTGCTTATATCCGGTTTACCGCATTTTTTCCGGATATGATTTGCCGCTGCCGTCAGGACATCCAGGGAAAATTTCGCCAGGCGGCAGGACTTATTATCGACTTGCGTGGCAATATTGGCGGGATGGCTCTGCTGCCGGAATGGCTTGCCGCCTGGGTTTGTCCCAAGCCGGTCCCGCTGGGAACTTTTAAATTAAAAGGTGCTACACTGAAACCTGAATCGTATCCGCAAAATGGATGTTTTACCGGGCCTCTGGCGATATTGATTGATGCAGACACATACAGTTCAGCTGAAATATTTGCTGCGGCCATGCAGGATGCCGGGACAGCAAAGCTTTTCGGGACGACAACATCCGGTAAATGTCTGCCCTCCAGTTTTCTGCGTTTAAACAGCGGCTTCAGGCTGCAGACAATTATGGGCGACTGTATCAGGCCGTCCGGCAGGACGATAGAGCGTGTCGGGGTAAAGCCCGACTTCAAGGTTGAGCTTAGCGTTGATGACTTGCGGCAAGGCACTGATAATGTTATAGAGGCAGCCAGAAGATATCTGGCTGCACTGCGGTAAAAAACGCCCCGCGGCCCGGGGCGCTGCATTACTTGAATTACTAATGGAAATTAAGCCTCGAGTTCAGCTATTTTTTCTTCGAGCCAGTTTTCAAATTTTTCGCTCATTCTATTGACCAGCTGGTTTACTTTTGCCCTAGCTCTTAATTTGGTGTCTTTGAGCTTTATCTTCAGAAAATCATAGATTTTTTGTCTTACTCCGGCTTTGAATGACTGATACTGTTCAGATGCCCTGATCCCGGTTATGCCGGCTGCTAAATTCGGAGGCAGCTTACCAATAATTTCCGACAACTTTGCTTCATATTTACGTCTTGCTCTTGACCGGTAGAACCTGAATCTTTCTCCGATTTTAAGCCTGATTTCCGCAATCCTCAGCTCGAGCCTGGCTTTGAGCATTGGCCTTACTTCAAGTTTGTACTGCTGGTATGACTCAAGACAGCCGCGAAGCACATCTGCTGTGATCTGGCGGTGGCGAGCCCTGATTTCGGCAAGTCTGGCCTGTACCTCAGGACTGTTCATACGGTCCTGGAGATGTTGTTTCAAGTTTTCGACTTTGGCATGTACTTTGTTCTTAAAACTCCTCCATTTGTCTTTGAAGCCATCTGCGTTGGCGTTAACAGAAGAGAAAATGACTGCGGTGGTGAGAACTGCTGCTGTTAATCCTGTTTTCATTGGAGGACCTCCGTGTTGAATGTTTCTTTGTCTCCGGATTTACCGGACTTCGATTTGGTATTTAACAGTAAACATGCCAGATTTATCATTTCTCTTTATTATCAGCAGTTTTGAGCTTGGAAAAATCAAAAATTTTTGATTTGTCTAATTAAGATTAGGTTTTTACTGTAAATAATATTCTCAGAAATAATAAACATTTTCTCAAAAATGAAAAAAATACAGTAGATTGAAAATTGCGGATAGAGGGTATAGAATTGACTTGCGGTATTTATTAATTTCAAACAAAGGCGTTTAAAGGTTAATGCTCAAAAAATTTAATTTATGCCTGGTAATTAAATTAGAAGAACATGCTGAATCAAAGGCGTTTGTTACAGAGAAAAGGGTTATAATATGCTGAAAAATATGTTGATTATTCTTGTTTTTTGCTTGAATTCGCTGCTTGCTGCAGAGGAGATAGAATTTAATTTTAATAGTTCTTATGACGGAACAGAGCAGAAAGCTGCCGGTTTTATTCCTGAGTCAGTCGGTAAAACAGCCAAAATGCCGTTGCTGGTAATAGCACATTATATGGGAGGCGACCGGTTTATGGCTAAACAGCTGGGTTATTACAAAGCTGCGGAGAAGCATAAATACCTGTTGGTCTGTCCGGAGCTTCATGGCATAAAGGCTTCAGGCGAGTTTTCTCTGGCAGCGCTTCCGGCTCAACACGATATCCTGGATTCAATCAGATATATGATAAAGCATTATAATGTTGACGAATCAAGGATTTATCTTGCAGGTCGTTCAATGGGAGGGATGCTGGCGATGATAATGGCGGCCAAATATCCTGACAGGTTTGCTGCTGTTGTTGCGGGGCAGGGAATAAGTGATTTGGAAGGATGGATTAAGTCAGCACTGCCTCAATTAAGAGCTGCTTCAGAAAAAGAGTTGTCGCCGCCTTCAAAAAAGAATCGTTTTGAGTATCGACGCAGATCCGCAATATATTATGCCAGAAACTTCAAATATGTCCCGTTTTTCATGTGGCACGGTACGAATGACAATTGGGTAAACCCTGACCAGTCATCCAGCCTCTTCCAGGCTATAAGAAAGTTTAATCAGTTTCAGCCTCAGGTTGACTGGCTGCTAAATGCTCCGCACTGTGCTGTGAATTATCCGCCGGAATGGATTATTAACAGGGTAAAGTATTATCAGAATACCTGTGAAGTGGAGGAGAATATTAAAACTCGTTTTTTTGATTCTCTTGACTTTATTACCGATGAAGATCAAGCCTTTTTCTGGATCAAGACTGACCTTAAAAATAAAAATAAATTCTGCCACATTACAGCCAGGCTGAGAGGAGGACTTTTGAGTGTGGTTACAACCAATTCCAGAGCAGTTACAGTTAATTTTGACAGGATTCCTGAAATAGTGCGTGAAAAACTTAAAAAAGGATTGGTTGACAGCGATTCAATTATTGAATTCAATATTACCTGCAAAGGTAAGGTAATATATTCAAGAACAGGTCGGGATTTCAACTTCAAAATACCTGTTCTTGAAAAGTGACTGGCAGTTTATATATCGCAATAAACTGCCTGCAATGACTGATCACTTGCTAAATTCTGAAGCGAATTCGATAAAAAGTGTACGCTGGTAAATATAGAGTCCGGCATCCTGCACTGGCACCACTACGGCAGGTGTATTTGAGTCATTATGATGCTCGTGCCACCATCCAGGCGGTGTGATAAAGGCTGTTTCCGGCTCCCAGCATATTTTAAGTGGGTCAATTAAGTTGCCGTTCTTGTCAACTCTTTCACTCATAAGGGTATATACTTTCCCATCTTTTGAGCCTTGAGTGCACAGATCCAGCGCGACAGAGTTGTGCCGGTGTGCCGGTTGAATTTGACCGGGTTGAATGATGTTGAATAAAGTCCATAAAACCGGAGTTGCGCTTCTGGTCTGGAGGTATTCAGGGTGGACCGGAATAACGCCGTTGCGGTTGCGCCTGGCAGCATTTGACTGGGCGTTGTATTTATCTGCTGCGGTTTTCAGTTCGTTATACGGGTAAATGGTGGGGCTGAAAGCCGGACGCTGCGGCAATGCCTGCAGGCGGTTGAACAATGGTTCGTCATTGACCCAGTAGAGCAGTGATTCAGTTTCAGACTCGAAAACAATCTGCCGGTCCCAGGGTATTGTCAGGATATCTCCCTGGTGCCATTCCACGGCCCCTTCACCGCAGTAAACCGTGCCGTTGCCGTGCAGTACTACAAAGAAGTGCGACGAAGCCGCTCCCGTTGTGGTCAGGCTGTCACCGGCGGCAATCCTGGCAAAGGCTGCCAGGCAGTTGGGAGATGTGGCGGGATAAGGAGTTTGCAGATCTGCTGAAAAGTCAAATTTACACAGGTCGGTTGGTTTTTTAAAAGCCGGCAGAAGCTGCAGGGCTTTGACCGGAGGCAGCTCCGGTTTGATTGCTGACATATACTCAAAGTAGTGTCGATCATCATTCCAGAAAGAGTGTCTTGTCATGTTTTTCTCCAAAAACTTTCATCAACGTTCAATAAAGTTTCTGAGAAGTGGATAGTTCCTAGAGGATTGATTCCACCTCGTCCCATAGCTTTTGAAAAGCGCGTGCTCCAGAAGTTTTCGGGGCAAAGCAGTGAACCGGTTCCCGGTTCAGGCCCATTTTTTCGACAGCTGAGTTATATGGTATGTGAGTGTTGCAAAACGTGTCTGATTTGTTTTCAGTGTGCTTTCTGACAATATCGCAGTGCAGCTTCTTGCGTTTTTCCACCATTGAAAAAAACGGTTTAAGGCGCTTAATATTCAGGTCATTATCTTCAAAAAATTTCTTGAGACTTTGAAATCCGAGCATAGACAGAGTGGTTGGAATTACTGGTATGAGGATAAGGTCTGCAGCTTTGAATATATTTTCAGCGACTAAGGTAATATTTGGTGGGCAATCAAGGATAATCAGGTCGTATTCGTTTTTTACCGGCATCAGTATGCGGCGCAGCTGGCGACGGGAGCGTTTTTTTGCGGCAAGCAGGATTTCCAGATGCCGGTAGGTAAGATCTGATGGAAGAACATCCAGATTGTTGTAATCAGAGCCCCGAATGAATTTTTGAATTCTGGTCCCTTTGATAAATCTTTCGGAATTGAATTTCTTATGCGGTTTCACTCGGAAATAATATGATATTGAGCCCTGCGGGTCCAGGTCCAGCAGTAGAGTTGAGAAATTCCGGGTTGCCGCGTGGTAACCGAGATTTGCGGCGATGGTCGTTTTCCCCACCCCGCCTTTTATGTTGTAAACTGCTACTATTTTCATGTCCCGCTCTCCATTCTGCCGGCGAATATATTTGTAAAATACAGTTGATTCTCTTCGCTGATAAAATCGGAAATAGCCGTTTTAAATTTATACCTTATTTCTTCCCGATCCCGGCTTAACAAGGCAATGAGCCCCCCCAGGGCCGCGGCTGTATGCATCGCCCTGGCGCCTTTTGGAGTCAATCGTTTTACTTTGCCTGAGAGGGCATCTGACTGCACGCATAAGTCGTTGAAGTCTCCAAGCAAAGTCTGCAGTTTTTTCAATCTGGCTATCGGTGCAGACAGATTTTTTTCATAGAGCGGTGCGAAAAATTCCAGCATGTAGCGAAGTTTTTTGCATTCGATACGTACTGCATGGACATCTGCGTATGGTGTGTACTCATCTATTTTTCCGGCAATTCTGACTATGCGCTTAAAGCGCTTCATAATGCGCTTTGATACGAATGCGACAACATTATCATCCGAATGGGAGTTTTTCTGCTCCAAGGTCGTTTCTTTGAGAAATTTGCTCCAGTCAGCCATTAGCGTATGGTATTCATCAGAGTCCAGATAGTTACTGATTTTTATAAACTCCTTGCGCCTCTGTTTGACGATGCTTTGAAAGAATGGTTTAAGACCGTGACTTAATACCGGCGGCAGCATTTTCTGGTATCTCTCCCGGTAAGACAGCAGCACATCGTAATCGCGCATATGATTAGTCATTCTACCGAGAGCACTGAAACGCTGTTTGAACTCATCGCTTTCAGCGGGAGCAAAAACCCCCTTCAACTGGGTCAGCAGTGCCCTGGTGCGGCGTATTGTAACCCGGTAGTCATGCAGAAACTCTATATCAATATCTTCAATAATACCCTGCTCATTGCTGCACATGACCTTGACCATATCTGTGCTGAGCATGACCGCAGCCTCCAGAATGGTCTGTTCAGGCTTCAAGGGGGTTCTGATTTTAGAAGAATACTTGCATGGAACTATTTTGATTGCGTTCAATGCAGTAAGTATTAATGGTTCAGCTGGCGCCAGTCGGTCCAGCCCAAGCTGCTCCAGGGTACAGCGTACTTTTTTAAATTCAGCGTTGTATCCTTTTACCGGAGTCAGACGTAGAATTGTTTTAAGCGGCAGTTCGTTTCCTGAATCATCCTGGGGTAGTGAGATAGTTTCCTCGGCAAGCAGAGCAACCGTTTTTCTGTCTTCATTCAAAATCTGCACATTGCTGCCACTGCAGTTTAATTCCGCAATTTTAATGGCAGCTCTGGGGCCCTGAATTTGTGAAAAACGTTTCCGCAGGTTATCTGATGCAAGGTCGCAGGCGGAGCGATACTCTTTTTTGCGTCTCCAGATAAACTCTGAGATAATTTTTTCGGTATAAATATCACTAAGAGTGTATTTATTGCCAATGCGGGTAAGGCAGAGTGATGCCTTGAAAAAGCGCCAGTCAAAAGTATCCAGGAACTCTACCAGCTGCTTCGGTTTTCTTCTGGTGGTGAGAATAAATGAATCACGCAGACTGGTCAAAAGGTTTTGCCAGTCAAATTTATCCGGCAGTTCAGTTTCCAGCCTTTTGTGCAATTTTCCCCTCCTGTGGCTTGATTCAATTATTCATCATCGTCTTTCCAGTCCCGGTATGGGTTGGTTGCCAGGGAAGCATTTGAGTATTTGAAATCAGTGGAAACCTCTTTGCCTATCCATTCGGGAACGGCGAATTCGGTTGCCTCATCAGGTATCTCAATCTCGGCAACAACCAGCCCTGCATTGCGGCCGAAATACTCGTCGATAACCCACTCATTACCGCCGAAATTTACGAAATACCGTTTCTTTTCAATCAGATTATCTGCTGAAAATTCAAGCAGCATCTTGAGAGCATCTTCTCTGGGGATTGGATACTCAAATTCAGACCGGGTAATATTTATAGCTTCGCCTTTGACGGTAATCATGGCTTTTTCGCTGGCGACCCTGACTCTGACGACACAAGAGCCGGAACGGGCTATGTAGCCCTGACAGATTTCTTCTCTTGATTCAAACTGGTTACGCCATTCGTTGCCGTTAACCAGGTATTTTCTTTCAATTTCTTTGCCCATTTTTCAGCTTATCCTGCTTGGGTTTTACCGCTGATGCGGTTTTTTTTAGAACCTTTGTTAGTTTATCATCATTTTCCAGTAAAGTCAAAGCGTCTTTGAGTTTGACAATTGTTCGTTCGCGTTCATGGTCTTCAGGCCATTTATCAAGTATACTGGTAACCAGCATGGGAAGAAAAGTTACCCGGTAAATTTTGTTATATTTTGTATATTTAAACGACCCGATTTTTTGATTAAGCAGTTCTCCCAGCAAACCTGCTTCTTCATAACATTCGAGTCGTGCCGTTGAGCGAAGGTCATGACCAGGGTCAATAAACCCTTTGGGAAAAATCCAGTTTCGTGCTGAATTCCTGGCAGTAACAAGAATAAAAAAAATGTCACCGTTTTTCAAAAAACAGGGTACTGCCCCGGCTTGCTCAATAATCTGTTTATCTGCCATGTTTAATCCCCGAGAGATATTCCCATCTGGCGCGCGTTTTTCAACCAGGAATGATCCAGCGGAATGGTTTTTCTAATCCCGGCAACATCCTCAAGCGGAACCGGAATAGTGTGCTGTCCCTGGGCGGCAATCATTACCCCGTACTGCTCTTTGAGTATTGATTCGGCACAGGCGGCTCCGAGCATTGTGGCAAGCAGGCGGTCGGCGCTTGAAGGCGTGCCGCCTCGCTGCAGGTGGCCTAGAATAGTGACCCTGGTCTCCAGACCGGTCATTTTCTCAAGACTTTGAGCCAGCTCAATAGTATGGCCGCAGTATTTTGCACTGAGTCTTCCCAGTTCTGCTTTGGCTTCATTTTTTTCCTTTTTGGACTTCGGGTTGGCTTTTTGGGCAATTGCAGCATTAAACGATTCTGCAGCTTCTACAGGATAAGCACCTTCGGCTACCGGCACAATACTGAAAACTTTTCCCTGCCTGGTACGCTTTTTAATGGCGTCAGCAACTTTATTCAGGTCGTAGGGAATTTCCGGCAGCAGAATTACATCGGCGCCACCCGCCACTCCGCTGGCCAGAGTAAGCCAGCCGGCACGATGTCCCATTACTTCGACCAGCATTATGCGCTTATGGCTGCTGGCAGTTGAATGCAGGCTGTCAATTGCGCTGGTTGCAATCCCTGTAGCTGTATCAAAACCGATTGTGGTATCAGTGACGGCCAGATCATTGTCAATTGTTTTAGGCAGGGTAATTATGTTCAACCCTTTTTTCTTGAGGCGCAGGGCGCTTTTGTGGGTTCCGCCGCCGCCGATACAGATTAGACACTCCAGCTGGTGTTTATTATAATTTTCCACAATAGCGTCAGTCATGTCGATGATGTTTTTGCCGACCGGCATTTTATGCGGTTTGTTCCTGCTGGTTCTCAGGATCGTGCCGCCAACCGTGAGGATGCCGGAAAAAGCATTGGAGTTGAGGCGCATAGTGCGGTCAAAGGCGATGCCTTCATAACCGTCCCTGAAGCCCAGCAGACTGATGCCTTCCTGATTAAGGGTTCTGCCGATTGCGCGAATCGCTGCATTAAGACCGGGGCTGTCCCCGCCGGAAGTTAATATACCAACACATTTGGGCATGTGAAACTCCTTCCGAGAAGTTATAAATTTGCAATTAAGGTCCTGAATAAACTATAACCGGAAATTTTTGGATTAAAAGTATCCGGTGGCTAATTTAAATTATACTTTTATCGACGCTGCGAAGCAGCAAAAGCTGTGTACTGGCTTAAAATGCAAAACTGTTCCAGTTAACCACGGAACAGGCGGCCGATTTTTTCTGCCAGAACACCTTTGTCTGTAAATATCTTAAGCTTTTCTCCAGAGTCGACAAATTCCTCAGTTGACATTTTCTGCAGCAGTTCATAAGTACGCCACTGGCTGCGGTACCTGGAGTGTTTAAGCATGAATCTCCGTGAGTAAGTACCGTTATTCCGGAGAATACGTCCTTTTTCCCTGTCCTCCAGCTGAATATCCAGAGTTGCCTGAAGGATATCTTTCATGTCCTGATTTTCAACTGGAAACAGAAGTTCAATTCTGCGGTCCAGGTTGCGCGGCATCCAGTCAGCGCTTGCCAGAAAATATTCCGGTTCACCGCCATTGCCAAAGAAAAATATTCTTGAGTGTTCGAGAAAACGGTCAACAATGCTCATTACCCTGATGTTTTCTGTTTCGACGTCGGGCCGCAGGCAGCAGATACCACGGACAATCAGGTCAATCTGCACTCCGGCATGAGCTGCAGCATACAGGTGTCTGATGATTTCGGGGTCAACCAGAGAGTTCATTTTAGCAATAATTCTTCCGGGGTTCTCCGGGGTTGAAAGCCTTGTCTCACGGTCAATCAATGCGAGAAACTTGCGTCTCAGGCCGAATGGAGCAACTTCAATTTTATGCCATTCGTTCATGGGCGAAGAATAGCCGGTCATAATATTAAACAAGGCTGAAATGTCAGCACACAGCCTGGGGTTATCCGACATCATGCCGATGTCGGTATAAAGTTTTGCGGTACGGTCATTGTAATTGCCGGTTGAAAGGTGGACGTAACGTTTAATCAGGCCGTCTTCTTTGCGTACCACCAGTAATGCTTTGCAATGGATTTTCAGACCCGAAATACCATAAACGACATGAGCGCCCGATTCTTCAAGTCGTCGCGCCCAGAGGATATTATTGCCTTCGTCAAATCTGGCTTTAAGTTCAACTATAACTGTTACCTGTTTGCCGTTTTCCGCAGCGCGCTGCAGTGCTTTGACCACCGGAGAATCGCCGCTTACCCGGTACAAAGTCTGTTTGATAGCCATTACATCCGGGTCGTCGGCAGCTTCCTCAATCATGCGTACTACGGGGTCAAAGGAATGGTAGGGCAATGAAATACATATCGGGCCATTTTCGTCTATGGACTTGAATATGGATTCTTGTGGATCAATACCGGGGCAGGGCAGTGGTGTCCATGACGCTTCTTTCAGTTTTGGTGCTGTTACTTTGTCAGCCAGTTCAAAAAACTGCTTTAAATGTAATGGTCCTGAAATTGAGTACCTGAATTCACTGTCCAGCTGAAACTCATGCTGCAGCCACTCCGCAAGTCTGCCGCTGGTACCAGCAGGCATCTCCAGGCGGATTGGTTCACGGCTGCGACGCTCAAGCAGTGTTTTTTCTATGGAGTGCAGCAGGTCTTCAACTCCTTCTTCCTCTATCGCAAAATCCATATCACGGGTTATTCTGAACGGGAAATAGTCATCAATTTTGCAGTTGACAAACAGAGCCTGCAGGTTGTCCATAATAATGTCTTCCAGCAGTACGTAAGTGTCACCTTCAAGCCCGTCGTTTGCTTTAATAAATCGTGGCAATACCTCGGGTACTTCTACAAAAGCGTAGACAGTTTCCTGCATTCCGTGCGGTATCATGCTGACCACAATCTCGATAGACCCGTTGTTCAACATTGGAAACGGGTGACTGGGATCGACGGCAATCGGAGTCAGAACCGGAAAGACCTGGGCATTAAAAAAGTTAGTCAACTCCTTACGGCAGTTGGCTGACAACTGTCCCGGCTTGCGAAGTCTCACCTTATTTTTTTCCAGTGCCGGAAGAATCTGCTGCATAAGGTAGCGGTATTGGCGTTTAACCTCACCCTCAACCTTTTCTCTGACGGTAACCAGCTGTTCTTCCGGAGTAAGTCCGGCCGGGTCGGGCGTGTTGCTGTTAATTTTGACCAGCTGCCGTAATCCCGCGACCCGAACCATAAAAAATTCATCCAGGTTGCTGCTGTAAATAGCAATGAATTTCAGGCGTTCAAGCAGCGGGTTGGCTTTAAAACCGGCCTCATCAAGCACTCTTGAATTAAAGTCAAGCCAGCTTAACTCACGACTCAAAAATATTTCACTGCCAAAGTTTTCAGGTTTTTTCTTGCTCATAATCTATGCAGTTCCTCTTCAAGCCTGATCTTGAGCCCGAATACATCCCGGAATAAATCGCCTTTCTTTTTCAAGTATACTGATTCAATAGACAAGTCTTCGTACACGGGTATTTTCAGCAGCATCCGGTTACCGCTTATTTCAATTTTCACATTTTTAAATTTATCCTGATGCGCCCGGTCAAGGGCGTCGGCAACCCTCAAAATGCCGGCAAGTTTACAGACTTTCACCTTATCTTCTGAATTAAGTGAAGTGTATTCCAGATGTGAGGTACGGGGGAGAGCCTTGCGATGGTAGCGGGAGATTACCGCTACCAGATTCTGCTCGCGATCCGTTAACCCGGGTATCTGGGCATTGCTGATCAGGTAATAAGAATGTTTATGGTGCTTGCGGGTATCCACGAAGCGTCCAATATCATGTAGCAGTCCCGCTACCTGCAGCAACAGTCTCGAGCGGTTGGACAAACCGTAGCTTTTCTGCAGCTTGTCAAAAATTTTCAAACTTATCGCAGTTACACATTCTGCGTGTTCTGCTTCATAATTGTATTTGAGTCCGATATTGTGCGCGACTGAGACCAGGTCTTCTTCAAATGGGTCCCTGCCGGTTCTTGCCATGTCGTTTATCAATGCTGATCTTGTGGAAATACCCGGAAAAATCAAGCTTGAACAGTTCAGGTTTCTCAAAAAATAACTCAGGATATGTCCGCAGGGCTTAATGCTCAAAGCCAGTACGTCAGGAATATGATATTTATGGACCAGCTCTTCAGGCGTCAGGTCATAAATGCGATCCATGATTTCATGCAGCTCAGAGGGCTCTAAGCGAATAACTTCCATTTCCGTGATCTTGCGTTTTATCCCGATCAAAGCACGCACACTGGCACCAAGTCCGATAAGCGCCAGTGGTTTCTCCCCTTTGGTACATGATTCCGGGAAGCGGGTCTTAAGGTCAAAAGAGTCTATTAAATCAATTATTTTATCTGGGTTAAGTTCATAACGGCCGAATTCATCAAAAAAACGCACCGTCCCCAGAGCCGCAGACTCCCCGAACATTAACTTGCCGTTTTCCGAGAACATTATCAGCATGGAGCCGGAACCTATAGCGAATGCCAGCGCGTTCATTTTGTGAAAATCCGGAACCGCTTTGCTGACCTGCTGTCGCATAAGGGTGAAAAGTATCCTGGTTTCTTCTGAAGGTTCAAGGATTTCGACATTGAGACCGGTGCTTACCAGGACCCGGTTTATAAGGATATCACGATTGAACGCTTCACGTACCGCGCTGGTGGCAACCGCGCGGTAGTAGCTGACCCCGTATTCATCAAGTTTCTGGGCGAATTCTTTTAAAATTACACACAGCAGGTTCATATTTTTTGAACTGATTTCACCGCGCCGGAAGACATCATATCCAAGGTTCAGGTTCTGGCTCAATCGCTCGAGAGTTTCTTCATTGCCCTGCTTGTCTATCTGAAAAACTTCAAGCCTGACTGAGTGGGCTCCGATATCAATAATGCCTGCCTGAAAAGGCGGCTTAAGCTTTTGAATAGATGAAATAGTCATCTCGCAACCCTGTTAATATATATCCGCAATTATCCTTTATATTTACAATATAGCATGTTTTTTGGGATTTATAAGTTTCAATAATGGGCTGAATGTGGATTCAGTCTGAAAAAACGGCTTTAAATCCAGTTTTTCTTTTTGAATAAAGCCAGCATACCAATAGCTATTGCCAGCATAAAAGCCAGTACCATGAAATAACCATACCGCCAGCCCAGTTCAGGCATATACCTGAAGTTCATCCCGTAAACTCCAGTTACCATCGTCAGCGGCAGAAAAATAGTACCGATTATGGTCAGGAACTGCATAATCTTATTCATCTGGTTGTTAATGTTGGAAAGGTATATTTCCATGATACCGGTCTGCTGGTCACGAAAAATTTCAACTGACTCAATAATCTGCCGGATATGGTCATAAAGGTCGCGGAAATAAATATGCAGCTCGGGCCTGATAAGAGCGATACGTTCATGCCGCAGCTCATTGGCAATATACTGCAGGGGGCGCACTGAACGTTTCAGGAGAGGGAGCTGCTGGCGAATGCAGTGAATGTTGCGCAGCGTGGTCTCCTGCGGTTCGGTAAAGCTTTCAGCTTCCATGTGCTCTATCTCTTCACTGACAATATCTATGCCGGTAAAATAGTTATCCACCTCCACGTCAAGCAGTGAGTAAAAAAGAAAGTCTACTTCGGCCAGCCGCAGCCGGCTTTTTGACAAGCGCAGCCGGCGCTTCACAATATCATAAATATTGGATTTCTTTTCTTCAAAACTGATGACATAATTGGTCCCGAGGATCAGGCAGACTTGAGTTGAGTTGAATTCATTGAAAATTGCATCTGTAGTTACGCGTCGTAAAAATACGACCAGGTAGTTTTCATAAATCTCAAATTTAGGATTCTGCAGCACGTCCAGAATGTCTTCTATAGTCAAGCTGTGGAGCAGGAAATGTTCACCAATCTGTTCAATGAGCGTAGTATCAGCAAAGCCTGAAATCTCTATCCAGTGAACTCCGGGCTGAGCGACCAGCTCGGGCAGGGATTCTGCAGCTGTGATGACCTGAGTATCGAATTTTTCCCGATCATAAGAGTGCAGGTTTATTACGGTTTTCTGTGGTGTTTCGTCACCAGTATAGACCGGAGTTCCCGGCGCCAGTCCGGGCTGATGTTTCCTCTTTTTCTTCTTCTTGTGATGATTCTTGTTTTTACCATTCATGGCAACCTCCTGAAAATCACATTACGACAGGCGGCGTCGTACTTACCGGCATGTAAGTATTCAATTCATAAAAAAAATCCTGAATACGCTGTGGTCCTCTTATATTAACTATTGCGTAAGGTGGCCAAATGTCAATTAATTTTTGTTAAAATCAGGTTAGCAAGCACAAGTGACTTTTGATTTTAGCGGTATTGAAGTCGGATTTTATCCGCAAAACAGATAAAGAAGCTGTCTGGAAGAGACAGGGCCAGAAAATGGCCCTGCAGATCATATTTCAACCGTGCCTGTAAAGGCTGTAGTGGCCGGTCCAGTCATGTAGACATGGTTGTTTTCGGCCCATTCAATTTCAAGGTCGCCGCCACGCAGATGTACCAGTACTTTGCGCCCGGTGTGCTTTTTCAGGACACAGGCAACGGCGACAGCGGAAGCCCCGGTGCCGCAGGCCATGGTTTCTCCTGAGCCGCGCTCCCAGACCCGCATATCCACCTCTGATGGTGAAAGCACTTTGACAAACTCAACGTTAATCTTGGCAGGGAACATTTTATCTACTTCCAGTTCCGGGCCGTGCTGCAGTACCTGCTGATCAGTGATTTCATCGACGAATGTAACGGCGTGTGGATTACCCATCGAAACACATGTAAATTTGTACTCTGTACCGTCAGAAACGCTGACCGGGACATCGATTACCGGTTCGGTATCGACATTTACAGGGATAAATAACCCTTTCAGTTCCGGTTCTCCCATGTCTACTCTGGCATAGTGAAACGCGCCGTCAGTGTCGCGTATGATTTCAATATGCTTGATACCGGCGCCGCTCTGAATAGTGACTTCGTTGCCGGTAATGTATTCTTTATCACACAGGTATTTGGCTACACAGCGAATGGCGTTGCCGCACATTTCAGCTTCCGAGCCGTCGGCATTAAACATGCGCATACAATAGTCTGCTTCATCGTCCTTGAGGATAAGAACAATGCCGTCGCCGCCGATACCGCAATGGCGGTCAGACAGCTGAGGGGCAATTTTTTCCGGTTGCGTTATGAGATCCGGATCGGCAATGCAGTCAAAATAGATGTAATCATTGCCGATGCCGTGCATTTTTATAAACTCAACATTCATTCAGATTCACCTGTAATGAGATTTATCAGTTCTTCGCTGGTCAGACCGCGGCGGGCCAGTTCTGCTTTACCGCTGCTGACAAAAACTTCCGGCGGCATTGGGCGCAGGTTATAATTTCCACCCATGGCATAGCAGTAAGCTCCGGCATTTTCCAGGGCAAGAATATCGCCTTCACGGACTTCCGGCAGCTCGCGCTGTTCAGCGAAACGGTCACCGGTTTCGCAGATATTGCCGCAAATATCAAAAAGCGCCTTATTACCGTCAGGGTTTGACAGGTTTACAATATGATGATACGCCTCATAGAACATCGGGCGAATGAGTTGCGGGAAACCTGAATTGCATCCTGCGATACACCGTCCATTGTTGTTCTTGATGGTATTGATTTCAACCAGCAGATAGCCGCTTTCGGCGACAATATACTTGCCGGGCTCAAAATACATTTCAAGTTCACGGCCGTATTCATTGCAGTATTCTGAAAACAGCCGGGTTATTTCAGCACCCATTTCTGCATAGTCAACACGTTTTTCATTGGGCTCATAAGGTACTTTGAAGCCGCCGCCGAAATCGAGGAAGCGCAGCTCCGGGAAATTTTCCCTGGTGGCGACTGCCATCAGGTTTTTCATGCTTTTAAAAACGGATTCAGTATGCTGGAGGCCGGAGCCGGTATGTTCATGCAGTCCGACAACCCTCAGGTTGTACTTTTCGGTAATTGCTTTAACTTTATCTACGTCTTTGAGGAGGACGCCGAATTTAGTCAAATCCCCGCCGGTCATAATCTTAGCATGGGCGCCGTCAATGACATCCGGGTTGAAGCGGATACAGACCTCACTGCCGGGAAATTCCCTGCCAAATTTCTCCAGGCGGGACAGTGACCCGACATTCATCAACACACCGGTTGATTTTACCTGACGAACTTCTTCGTCAGTAACATTATTAGCCGTATATATGATGCGGTCAGGAGTAAATCCGGCTTTCAGTGCCAGCATGACATCGCCGGGGCTTACCGCGTCAATTCCTGATCCGGCTGCGTTGAGCGCCTTCAGAATACGGAAATTGTAGTTTGCCTTCATCGCATAATGAATTTTCAGTTTCGGCCACTTGATGAACTCATAAAGTTCATTGTACCGTTTGACGATTTCATCGCCGTCATAGACATAAACCGGAGTGCCGAATTTCCCGGCAATGCTCAGTAGTTGTTTCGAATCCAAACTCATAAGTTAAAATATGCTTTCCTTAAACTGGTATTATTTATATGATGCGATAAAGGCCGCCATTACCAATGGTTTTTCAGAGACGCATTTTATGGCGTGACCGGCACCGTCGGCAGTCAGAATAGTATCTCCCGCATTGAGAATTACACTTTCACCATTGTCATCGGCTTCTGCCTGACCTTCTATAATGTAAAAGACCTCTTCTTCATCTTCATGGCGGTGAAATCCGATACTGCAGCCCGGCTGCAAAGTAATTCTCGCGCACAGGCGGGTGCGGCCTTTCAGTTCATTTTTTTCGTCCCAGAGATGCTCAATCCTGACGTCACCGCTGCCGCCGCGCATTTCTGTGCGAATATCCACCTGATAATCACCATCTCTTCTGATCATTTTTGTCCTCCGCTTTTTGACTTGAAGCTTTTATTTCATTACCGGACCGAAGATGTTGCCATACTTCTTTTCATTCAATGATTCAATATATGAACTTACTTTTGTATAAGTACTGCATGGGTCAATAGTAGGATCCACACAATCGCCATCCAGAACCAGCAGCGGAATGGATGCGTCATTAAGTTCTTCTCTCAGGTGTTTCATAAAAGAAGCATCTGACATGGAACAACGTCCAAAGCCGTGATTATACAGGATGCAGCCATTGAAGCCGGCTTCCGAAGACCTTTTACTGATGGTCTTGACCCGGTGGTTCGGGTCAAGGAACCCAACGGTCAACAGTTTGCGGGCCAGTGATCGATAGGGATCTTTCGGGTCGAGAGCATCCCAGCCTATAAAGTTAACTTCTTCAAAGACGATCGGCGCATTGCATTCCTGCTCAATGTAGTTCAACAGCGAACTGTCATAAAAAGGAGGCAGGTGCAGCCAGAGAATCCGGTGGGTATCCTCACGTTTTATGGTGTCACCGATTTCATCGCGGCGTTGTTTGAGATCTTCATACAGCTGTTTCTGAATATCAACCAGTTCCTGTCGACCCCAGAGCTGGGAGAAAATTACCGAGAAATATACCATCTGAGTTCCACTGATCAAAGGTGGAGCATGGAACCGGAGCTCATTGCACATTTTGGAGTAATGCCGGGCTTCGTTTGAAAGTTCACAAGCTTCCGCCAGTTTCTTCAGGTCCATTTTCCTGCCGGTTTCCTTTTCCAGCAGGTCAACGCAGTATTCAAGATCCTGAGCCATATTCTCAATGGCGCTTTCAGTAATATTCAACGGCGTATGCAGTGAGAAAAACTTATCGTCCATCTCATAAGAGCGGAACAGGTCCCTGAAAACCCTTTCACCCTGCTGGCAGGGCTGTGAGGTGGAAACCCCAAAGTCAGGCTTCGGTAACTCCATGCCTTCCAGAGCCCGCAGAAATGAGCAGGTCTCACTGGAATAGCCTTTGCAGGCAGCACTGTCAAAGGCACGTTTGATTTTCTTGGGACTGCGCGCAAAAAGCGCGGCGTAAGTTTCAAGCGTCAGCATTTTCAGATTCATGGCGTTAAGTATTTCTGTCGGGAAAAACAAATTACGCCATACCATCGGATCACTGCTGCGCGATAAAAACTCTTTACGGGTTGATTTCGCCCGCATTTGAATAGATTTCAAAGGTTTTTTGTCAGCAAGAATTTCGCTGGCTGAAGCAAGCCTGCCGGCAAGCTTGGTGTGCTGACGGGCCAGGCAGGCAGCGCCAAGCGCTCCCATTACGCCATTGAATTCCGGGATTATTATATTATTGCCGGTGATCTGTTTAAGGTAGTAGGCAACAGCCCGGTTATAGGCAACGCCGCCCTGAAAGATAATATCGCCTTTGTAGCCAAAAAAGATTTCGCCAACTCCTGACATAATGGTTCTGGCCTGGGCCCGGCATGCTCCGCCGATTATTTCATCAAGCGGAAAGCGATTTTTAAATTTATTAATGGATGTGGCACTAAGTACGGCACAGACCGATGAAAATTCGAGTTCACTGTCATAGTTGGCCCGGTCGGCAAGCTCCTCCACCGGTATGTTGAGCTTGACTGCCACACTGTCCAGAAATGCCCCGGTACCGGCAGCGCATATTCCGCTCATTTTGGAATTCCACAGGCCCATTTTATCATTGAAAATCATGGCCTTGCTGTCCTGACCGCCGACATCCAGAATGGCTTTGCACTGCGGGTGGTAGTGCTGGGCACCGGCAACATGAGCTGATACTTCACTGACCCTGAAGTCATAAGGGATAAAATTTTTGGTCTCTTCAACAATCTGACTGCCGGTGACAGCAGTACTGGCTACTTCATCAATGCTCTTCAGGCCGACTTCAGAGAGAAAACCGTCTATGGTTTTACGAAGCGCGCCGAAACTGCAGGCACCACATTTGTTGCAGTGTCCTGTGCATTTTACTTTGCCAGTTCCTACAGGCTTGGTGCGCTGATATATTGAGTGCTTTACTTTACCGCTTTCGGAAAGCAAAACAGCTTTCAGGGTGGTCGATCCAATATCGATTCCCAGGTATAGTTTTTCCATATTTAAACCTGTAAATAGTTTATACAACAAAAGGCATTACTATATAGCTCTTCCATTAAAAATCCAACATAACTAAGCTATTTTCCTATTTATAGACAACGATTTTTAGCATATGATCAAAAAGTAGTAATAATTATCGTTTTAAAAAGTGCAACACTGCCTGAACCGGCCTGAAAAGTAGGGTTGCTGGCTTTATCTGCACAGTTTCTGCAAAGTAATTCCAGGAGCTTTCTTAAAGATTTTGTAATAGGTGAGAGCAGCCTGATCCGACTTTGGATCAGAATAAAATGCAGCCCTGGCCAGTTTTCTGGCAAGCAGAAGGTTTCCCTTCCTGTAATACAGCATTGCCAGTTCCGCACTGAACCGGGCAGTTTTTTTCTTCTCAGGAGAAATAAACTTGAAAACGCGGTAGCGATTGCGCAGGAACTGAAACTTTTTGGGCGGAGTCAATTCAAAAAAATACTTTAATTTGTCGGGGTGCTGTTCCATCATCACTGCGCATGAAAAAAAACTGAGTTTCTTTGCAGCTGCCATGTAGCGATAAGAATATTTATGCATACTGCCCGCTGTACCTCTGTCAAAAACAATAAAGTCAACTTTATTGCGAGAGCAATAATCAGCAAAGTCATGTTCAGTGCCGTGGAACATCAACATAATATAATCCTTAACCTGATTGCGGATCTCTGCAATCTCAAATTTAGGCTGGATTATTATGCTGGCATCGCAATAGCCCTTCAGGAGAGGGGAAACTGCCAGGTCGCCCAGCATTACTTTTCCGGAGCAGCCCGATTCCCTGAACCAGTGAATCAGCTCAGAGGACTCACGCAGAAAGCCGGCCGGGTAGGAGCGCCGCAGCTTCCAGGTTGTAGCGCCTTCATAAATTACTGCTCCGAAAATCAGCAGAATCAATACCATTCTGGCTGGCGGCATCAGTATCGAACGTCGCCAGTCGTCAAGCAGCAGAGGAAATGCTACAGCCATAAACAGCGCACAAAATACATGGAATCGAAAGAAAAATATGTAAAACCCGAAAAAAGTCAGTGTCATGCCTAGTGGTACGATTGAGCGTTTGAAGCCTTTGATAACTCTCCGGCTGGTACGGTTAAGATATATTCCAAGCACCGGCAGCAGCATCAGCAGCCACAGAACAAGCGGGAACATTGCCCGGGTCTGATCCCAGGTGGCTGAATTCAGGGACGGTGTCCACATGAATCTTTGTTCAAAGTTCAACGCTTCCGGGTCCAGAGGTTTTGAATTCAAGTAGAGCAGTTTGGCTTTGGCCAGAGAAGCAAAGTGGCTGTAATTGGCGGCAAATACGCTTTTGAAATTGATTCCCTGCCAGAGAAGCATCCCGGCTATACTGAACAGTACTGCCTGCATTACCCTGCCGCCAAAACTCCTGCCGCCACAAAAGTGCAGAATAATCAGAACCGGCCAGATCATCAGTATTACTGGTGAAAGAATAAAACCATGCGCTCGGTTGTAAGGTACAAGCACTGCTGAAAGCAGCAGCGCACAGTAGATGACAATAAAAATATTGCGCCGCCTGGGGTTTTTCCCATAAAGGCACCAGTGGACAATTTCCCACAATCCCCAGATGCCAATGACAAATTGTGATGCATCCCAGGTGGCAGTGGCACAGAAAGCAAAGAATACAGTAAGAGCAACGGCAGCGATACCGGATTTGCGGGTGGCATAGCTTGCGAATGCAAACATTGCTGCAAGCAGTGGTAAGGCGAATTCTCCTTTGAGCAGGTCCTGCCCCGTATAGCGGGCAACTGCTGATGGAGCGACTGCGTAGAGCAGGGCGCCGGCGACAGCCAGCAGCCAGTTGCAGCCGGAGAATATCAGCCAGAGGTAAATAAAACCGGGAAGCAGGCAGACCCAGGCCCGTATCTGACCTCTGATCCAGGAGGTTTCGGCGGGACTTTTTTCAAATGGAGTTTTGTCGTCAGGAATGCCAAGCAAGTGCCTTCTGAGCTGCAGACCATACCCCAGAAAGTATTCCAGTCCGAGGGACATCTGTTCTGAAACCCGGTACTTGCCTGCGCTTGGCAGTGCCGGGTCATATTCAGGAATACCTTTGCCGTCAGCAATATCCTGAACATAGCCGTACATAATGGCACTCTCTACGAAAAATGGAGCAAAATTGGCTCCGGTTTCAGTCTTTACCCGGGCAATTTCACGCGAGCAGACTGCGGAGCGAAAAATGAAAGCCACTGCAACACAAAGTATGAACATGGCAGCATGAAAAACAAATGATTTTCTGGTGAAAGCTTTAGTTTTACTCAAGCCGTCAATAATCATGAAAATTTCCTGCGCATACTTGAAGACACTATGCCAAGTTCCTCGCGGTATTTAGCGACTGTTCGCCGGGCAACATTCAGACCGTCCTTTTTCAGAAGACTGGAAAGTTTATTATCCGAAAGAGGCTTTTGCGGATTTTCATCAGCAATCAAATCCTTAATTTTTTCTTTAATACCGCGGGATGATATCTCTTCTCCGGACGCTGACTGGTAGCCAGTGGTGAAAAAGAACTTGAACTCATATAATCCGTTGGGCGTTTTTAAATACTTGTTAGCAATAGCCCGGCTGATAGTAGTTTCATGCAGGCCAAGTTTGTCAGCCACCTGCTGCATTGTCAATGGGCGGAGGTGTTCAACTCCTTCTTCAAAAAAATCATACTGGGTATCAACAATAACCTGAGCGATTCTCCGGATGGTGCTTTGTCTCTGATCAAGACTTTTCAGCAGCATTTTAGCATTGATCAGTTTTTCCTTGATATAGTTTTTGGTGTCAGTCGGAGTATCGGGTTTTTCCAGTAAATCCAGATAGGTCTGGGATATTTTCAGGCGCGGCAGATAGTTGTCACTGGAACTGATGACATACTTGCCGTCAATTTTTTCAACAGTCAGCTCCGGTATGATATACACCGGATCAGAGGGAGCCATTGAGGAGCCTGGAAACGGATTGAGGCTCCTTATTTTACGGGTTAGCTCTTCAACCTTTTCAACAGAGCATTTCATAGCTCTGGCGATTTGAGGCATCCGGTTGCGGCCAAGGTCTTCAAGGTGTTCGCTGATCAGTTCTTTCAGCATCCGGTTATTGCCCCTGGTGCGTTTCAGTTGCAGCAGCAGGCATTCTTTAAGATCTCTTGCGCCGATTCCAGCCGGCTCAAAAGACTGAACAAGTTCAACAGCCTTTTCAACATCTTCCATACTTGACGCAGTCGCTATGGCAATATCCGCAGGGTGGGTTTTAAGGTAACCGCTGTTGTCAATGCTGCCGATGACGGTTTCCGCTATTTCAGTGGTTTTTGTATCAGCATCGGCAAAACGCAGTTGCTCCAGCAGGTGTTCCTGAAGCGACGGTTGCTCAATAAGTGAATTAAACATAAACTCGCGTTTTTCGTCATCTTCGGCTGATGCGTAGTTTCGACTGTGTATCGGCGGCAGGTTGTCATGCCAGGAGTCGGCCAGTTTAAGCAGGTCGGAAATGTCGTTTTCATCTTCTTTATTAGAGGCGTCCGCTGCATCTGCGGCATTGGACGCTGAACGCATTGGGTCTCCGGAAAGTTCTTCAATTGGATTTTTATCAGCTTCAATAACCGGGTTTGAAGCTATTTCCTGGGAAAGCTTTTCCTGCAGTTCCAGTAATGGGGTAAGGAGAACTTCCAGGGACTGAATTTGCCTCGGGGCTAGAATCTGTTCCTGTCTCAATTCATGGTGCTGACTTAATAAATCTCTCGGCATAAAGTTGTTCCGGATGTCCTGAATATTTGTCTGCTAAAAAGCCGCTTATCTTAATTGATATCAGCGGCGTATTCTGTATATTAAAAAAACTGTCTTTGATATTAAATTATTTTATCGGCAGTTTTTTTCAACTAGAAAAGCATTCTTTTGGCAAAAAATTGAAGCAAGTGCCAAATTGTAACATTGGGAAGAAAATACTATATGACACTGGGAATAACAGCTTTGGGCAGCGGCAGCAGAGGAAATGCATTTGTAGTCCATTCTCCTGACGGCAATCTCCTGATAGACGCTGGTTTTTCACGTAAGGAGCTTGTGAAACGCCTGGAACATACCGGTATTTCCCCGGATTCCATAGCTGCGCTGCTGTTAACTCATGAACACGAGGACCACAGCAAGGGCTGCCGGGTGTTTTGTGACCAGCTGAAAATACCGGCCTGCATGACTTTTGGTACCGAAGAGTACCTGCGCAATCACAAGTCCAGGAAGCTGCCCTCAAATGTTATGAAGTTTGCCCCGGGCACCGTTTTTGAGCTGGCCGGACTTAAAATTAACCCGTTTGCGGTGCAGCATGATGCGGTTGATCCGGTTGGTTTTGTTATTGAGCATGGCAGCTGCAAAGTCGGGTTCGCTTCGGATCTGGGTGCAGTTAACTCTCTGGCCAGGCAACGCTTAAGTGACTGTGACATGCTGGTGCTGGAAAGTAATTATGATCAGGACATGCTGCGAGCTTCAGACCGGCAGTTTTATCTCAAGAAGCGTATAATGGGACGGCATGGACATTTGAATAATGTCGATGCCATGGAAGCTTTGCCGTTGCTGCTCAGTGAAAAAACCAGACTGCTGTACCTGGTACACATCAGCTCGGAATGTAACTGTTATGATCTGGTACGCCGGCTGGGTACCGAGACACTGGATAGTATTAATAGAAACGATATATTATTTAAAGTAGTTGAGCAGGATACACCTGTCCAGACTGTCTGGCTCAAGGAGCTGCATGATGACTGCAAACAGCTTCAGCTTTTCAATTAACACCTGTTTTTACTGGCTGAACAATATTCTGGCGGTGTTAAAAAGATGTGCTGAAATGAAGTTTGCTCTGGAGCTGGTTCTGATGATTACTTAATTAAGAACAATCTTGCCAATAAATAGTCAATTGCTGTTTGCATTAGCTTTCTACTCAGGATATTTTTTCTACTATGGTAGTATGGGACGTTAGTATTGGATTTCCTATATTTTTACATTTATAACCCCTTGCAGGTTTGCAAATGAAAATAACAAGAAAATTTTTTTTACATATTATTTCCATAGCTGTTATAATGAGCAGTATTTTGGTGATATTTATTGTTTTCGGTGTCAATCCGCTTTTGCGGCAGTACAGGGCGCAAAAGCTGCGCTCTGAAATTTATGACGCTAATAAAGCAGGGGCGATGCGTAAAGCGGCCAGAACCGAACACAAGCTTAAGAACATTCTGCTGTTCGGGTTTCCGCTGATTGGCTTCATATATGTCCTGCTGTTGCTGATTTACATTTCCAGAAAAGTGGTGAAGCCGTTGACTGCGGCGGTGGAATTCTCCGACAGTCTGGCTCGTGGTGAGTTTCCTTCAAAACTTACGGACTGCCAGACCGGTAATGATGAAATTAACAACTTGATGAAGTCACTTAATTATCTGCGTGACCGTCTGCAGAATACTTTCCAGAAACTGGACAAAAGTCATAAGCGTGAGAAGTCAGCTCGATTTGAAGCTGAAAAAGCCAGTAATTTAAAATCACGTTTTCTATCAAACCTGTCACCCGAGCTTCGTACTCCACTAAATGCGATTAACGGTTATATGGAAATAATTTCAAATGACCTGGACAAGGGGTGTTATGACCGTCTGCTGCGCAGCCGGGTGGAACGTATTGGCAGAAATGTTGAAATATTGAACCGAATGGTTGCTAATCTTCTGGATATAGGAAAGCTTGGAGCTGAAAAAAATTACTTGAATATTACCGAATTCAACACGGCTGATTTTCTGCGGGAACTGGTGGAATACAACATATTCTGTATGCATGAAAAAGACATTTCTCTGGTAAACCATTTGAGTTCTGATGCACCAGAGAGGATTTCGACGGACCGGGAATTGCTTTCGCTGCTTTTGAGTACTTTGATTCGCTCACTGGCCAGGGTTGCTGGTCAGGATGAAGTGATTTCCTGCGGCTGCCGCCATGAAAATAACAACGTGGTTTTCTGGGTGAGGGATAATCGCTGTGCCGAACAGCATGAGCCGCTGGTGCCGCTTTTCAACAAATTTGTACCGCAGCAGGATTTTGCTGCAACTTCAAGTCCGGCGGTTCTGAATATGATGCTGGCTGCAACCAAGGCGGACGGACTTGGTGCGACTTTGACTGCAGAGTCAAACTCCAATGCCGCCACTGAGTTTAAGGTTATTTTTGCTGACTGGGAAGTTATTCCGGAAGATGTAGTGCGCTCGGATGGTCCTATAATTGCTTCCAACCAGAAACTTGACCAGGGCGACAAGCTGGATGAGCTGGAGCCTGAAATGGATTATGACTTTGAAAACGCTGCGGCCAGTGAACCTTTGCGAGTACTGCTGGCGGAGGATGATGCTGATAATGTTGAGATAATAAGAACTTTACTTGAGGAGGATAACTGTTCTATTGAGACAGCAGCCAATGGTAAAGAGTGCCGCAAAGCCGTAGATGCCGGCTGTTTTGACCTGCTGGTTATTTCACGTTATCTGCCGGAAACCGATATTTACTGCATCTTGAAAAATTTACGCAGCAATAAAGCTACCAGTGAAGTCCCGGTGATTGTCCTGACCGGCTTTTTGAGTCAGAATGACCGGCAGCGTCTGGTTATTGCCGGAGTTGATCGCTGCTTTATCAAGCCGATTAATTTCAAGCTTTTCAGGAATACAGTAAGGCGTTACGCTGCCAGAAACAGTACGGACAGCGCTTAGTATAGCATTTTCTGTAAAAATATTTTTGTAATTAAAGCCGTTTGCCGAAGTTAATTCTAGAGATTCTTAAGGGCTTCTTTGAATTCAGCAAAGGAAGCGGCATTGAGGTAGGGGTTTTTAAGCTTTTCCTCCCCGAGTGTTGCATATGGAACGCGTCCGTAATCGTGCCCTGAATAAACTATGTTACTGTCTGCCATTGGGAAGATTATTTTGCGCATGGTTTCATACATCTCAAAGGCATTGCAGTAGCCGCACCAGTCAATAAAAAGAGTATCACCAGTAAAGAGGGCTGAGTTATCATGCAGCCGGTAACAAACACAGTCTCTGGTATGACCCGGAGTGAAAATGACCTCGATGTAGCCTTTTCCAAAAGGCAGTTTCTGGTGGTCGGATAGTGGCTGCGCACCATGCCATGCAGTTTTAGGATGGGCATATACTTCAGCATCAAAAAATTTTTGAACGGCTTTGATTCCTGAAATGTGATCCTGATGACTGTGAGTCAACAGGATATAACGCGGATTCAGTTTCTTTCGCCGTTTAAAAGCAGTTTTTATGATGCCGGTATCTCCACAGGGATCAATAATTATACTGTCGCCGTTTTCAGCAGTTATCAAGTATGAGAAATTGTCATCAAATCCACCGACCTTAAGCTGAAAGACATTATATTCACTTGAAGACATCTTTTTTACTCCCGTGTTAAGCAGATTACAGCAGAGAATATACTGCAGCAGCGGCTTTTTAACAAGCTGAAAAGGTTGTTTGTTCAAATGCAGTGGCAAAGGTTGCGATATTATGGCTGGTGTGCTACATTATGGGCCTTGTTGTAATATGGCTGATTGAAGTTTTAACCAGTTTTGGTATTAGCCGGGAAATACAGCTTAAAAACAGACATAAAAAGCATTTGTGCTTTGTTCAATGAAAGTGATTGGAAACCTGATAATAATATGACAGAACTTAACAGTATTAGGAATTTTTCGATTATAGCGCATATCGACCATGGCAAATCCACTCTGGCCGACCGGCTTATGGAATTGACCAAAACGGTTTCCCAGCGTGATTCGCAGGAACAGCTGCTGGATGATATGGATTTGGAGCGGGAACGCGGCATTACCATCAAGTCGCACCCGGTCAGAATGCGTTATGTCGCTGATAACGGACACCCTTATGAGCTGAATTTGATTGATACTCCAGGACATGTTGACTTTTCTTATGAAGTCAGCCGTTCACTTGGTGCTTGTGAGGGAGCTTTGCTGATGATAGACGCTACCCAGGGAGTGCAGGCTCAAACTGTAGCCAATGTAAACCTTGCGTTTGCACAGGACCTGGTGGTTATTCCGATTATCAATAAGATTGATTTACCTGCGGCTGACCTTGAAATGTGCTATGAGCAGATGGAGGAAGTGCTGGCGATTCCACGTGAAGAGGCACTGAGCTGCAGTGCGAAAGACGGCATTGGTATCAAGGAAATTCTTGAAGCAGTGGTTGAGCGTATCCCGCCACCGGAAAAAGCTGATTTTGACGGTTCTGCGGCTTTAATTTTTGATTCTCAGTACGATACTTTCCGCGGGGTTGTTACTTATGTAAGGGTTGTTAACGGAGAATTCAGGCGCGGCGATAAAATCAAGCTTTTCAGTAATAACCTGGAGAGCGAGGTCAAGGAGGTTGGCTGCTTTTCTCCAAAAATGACGGCAACAGAAGATCTTAAAGCGGGTTCTGTCGGTTATATTATCCCCAATATAAAAAGTTCATCTGATACTAAAATTGGCGACACTATGACCAATGTCAAGGTTCCATGTAAGCTGCCACTGCCTGGATTCAAAGAAATTCACCCAATGGTGTTCAGCGGCATCTATCCAATCGATACCGCTGATTACAACCAGTTGAAATTAAGTATGGGCAAGCTGCAGTTGAATGATGCGGCCTTTTTCTATCAGGCTGAAACTTCCGCGGCGCTTGGCTTTGGCTTCCGCTGCGGCTTCCTTGGACTGCTGCACATGGAAGTGATTCAGGAGCGTTTGCGCCGGGAATACGGAATGGACATAATTGCGACTTATCCCAGTGTAATTTATCACGTGTACCTGAAAAGCGGCGAAATGGTTGAAGTTGATAATCCGGTTCATTTACCGGATCCGGCTGAAATTGACCGCATAGAGGAACCGATGATTATTGCTAAAATAATGCTGCCGAATAACTTCATCGGCGATGTAATGAATTTAATTATGACTAAGCGTGGGCTTTGTACTCATACTGACTCTGTTGATGCCAATCATGTTATTCTGACAACCAGCCTGCCGATGCATGAAATTTTGATAGACTTCCATGACAAGCTCAAGTCAATTACCCGCGGTTATGGCAGCATGGACTATGAGCCGGCAGGTTATCAGGCGGGTAAACTGGTCAAGCTTGACATCATGGTTAATGGCGAACCGGTGGACGCTTTTTCATCGATTGTACACGTTGATCATGCTTACGGCAGGGGACGTTTGCTGGCGAAACGGCTCAAGGAAGTTATTCCACAACAGATGTTTCAGATTGCCATCCAGGCTGCTGTCGGCGGCAAGGTCGTTGCCAGAGAGACTATTCGGCAGTTGCGCAAAAACGTGCTGGCCAAGTGTTACGGTGGAGATGTCAGTCGTAAGCGTAAGCTGCTTGAAAAACAGAAAGAAGGTAAAAAAAGAATGAAGCAGGTTGGAAGCGTGAATATTCCGCAGGAGGCCTTTGTAGCAGTTCTGAAGGCTGGCGAAAATGAATAACCGGAAATACTATTATGTTTAATTTTAAAAAACGCAAACTTAAGAAAAATGTGAAGAAATTCGTCGCTCAAGTCAATTATGTTTTGCATGCGGACGACGATATCCTCACTCAGAAGCAGCAGGATGACCTGCGTGCCATCCGGGACGATGTAAAAGCTGTTGATTGTGAGAAACCGGATGAGGTAAAAAAACTGCTTGCTTCTGGAAACCAGCGTTTTCGACGGGCTTATCCCCCAAAAGGTTTTGCGCTTATCAGGGAGTATGCGGACATAATAGCGGTAGCAGTGGCAGTGGCTTTTGGTATCAGGGGACTGTTCCTGCAGCCTTTTAAAATTCCTACTGGCAGTATGCAGCCGACCCTTTTCGGTATTCATTATATGCAGAAAAAAGACTGCTCCAATAAAATGCTGACATATCTGCCGCCAGCATTAAATGAACTTATTTTTGGGTCCAGCCGGGCGGAATTGAGCGTTAAACAGGACGGTTTTCTTAACGCGAATTCCGTGCGTCAGTATACATCGGGCCTGTTTTTTACAAAAACCAGCTTTAACATTGGTGATGTCAATTATACTTTGCCGGGGGAAGTTTCAAAAGTAATTTCCTATACTGGCCTGAATCCGTCGGAAGAATATAAGTCCGGACAGGAACTTTGCGACGGCTGGCTGTCAACCGGGGACCATCTTTTTGTCGATCGGTTTTCCATTCAGATCACCGGACTTAAGCGTGGCGATATTGTTGTTTTTAACACTGGTGGTATTATGCATGATGGAGAGCCGCTCACTAAAAGTGGATATTACTATATCAAGCGTCTGGTTGGTATGCCGGGTGATACATTGAGAATTATTAATAACATGCTTTTTGTGAAACCTGAGGGCGCAGATGAGTATAAGCCAATAGTCGCCTTCAGTGACAAGTTCAAGAAACTCTATAGCGGCAAGGGCGGTTATGCCGGCCATTTAAGTGTGGTTGACGGTTCTCCAGGTGAATATCTTGGAGCTCCTGAAGATGAGGTTAAGGTACCGAAAGACTGCTATTTCATGATGGGAGATAACTCCTACTTCAGTTCAGACAGCCGGATCTGGGGCTTTGTCCCGCGCAGTAATATAGTTGGCAGAGCTTTATTTGTTTTCTGGCCTTTTTCCAGGCGCTGGGGAATTCCTGACAACAAAGCTCCACTGGATGTTGAGACAGGGCTGCCGGGTCGCTTCACTTACCCTGCAATGCGCATGCAGTGATAGGGCTGCTCCAGCCCTTATCCATCAATTGTACCCTTTGATAAAACCAGCAGTTTGCTCTAACGGGTATCGCTGGCTATTTCTTTGTTTTTGAAGATTCCAACTGCCCATATAGCGCAGAAAAAGATGTACAAAATTACGTAGACGAAAGACCAGGCGACATAACTGAATGGAATACTCTGTTTGCTGGCCAGAGCATCAGCAAGCCAGAAAAATTGCCAGTTAGGCAGAATTGCGTAGAAAACACGCAGCAGAGAATTCAATATTTCAGATCCGGTGTCACGCATGAAAAGATAGTTGGAAATAAGCCCCATAAAAAATATGCATGAGGTAATTGTGAGGTTGGCAACAACTTCTAGCCTGGTGGCAAAAACTACAGTAATTGCCGCCATGGTGGAAACAGAAAAGAAGAGCAGCAGCATAGCATACAGGTATGACTGCATGTCAAGTTCTGGTGCCGGGCGAAACACAGTACAGAAGATTGCCAGTAACGGAATCATTACTGCCGTTCCTGCAGTAGCTACGGATGGAAACGGCTTATTGTAAAGATAGTTGCTCACCATGCCGATAACAGCACCGATGCTGAGCATGGTGAAAAAGGCATAGTAAACCGCCATGTCAAGGTGGAACTGATCTTTGGCAATATAAACTGAGACAAAAGATGCCGAATTGCAGATAAATACAAACAGGATAACTGCGGCCATTATACCGGCCATTTTGGCCGTTATGAAGCTCAAGCGGGTTACCGGTTTCGACATCAGCAGCAGCACAGTACCGTTTCGCATTTCGCGCGAAACGGTATGGCTGGAACTTAGAACAGCTGCGAACAAACCGAACAGCAGAGTTGTTGCCATTGAACTGTCTACAACCAGTTTTACCTGGTCAAAAAAGACAAACATAGTCATAAATGGAAAATTTCCAATCAACACCAGTGCTGTCAGCAGCAGCAGGAAAAAAATCGGTTCACGAATAGACTCAATAAAAGTATTTTTTGCGATCTTATAGAAATTCAGCATACGATGATTAAATGCGTCAGTTGGCTTTTATCAGTTCAGGTGTGGAGCCTTCAGGAATTGCCACTTCGGGTTCCTTTGGTAAATCTGTTACCTTATCTACTTTTTTATCAGTGTCTTCTGCTTTGGCATCATTGCTCTCAATTTTCGCCTCTTCAAGATTTCCTTTGGATGCCTCTTCAGCTTTTGTATCGGCTGGAGTAGCTTCAAGGATCAAGTCGTCCTTGGACTTTGGAGGCTCAGAAACTTTTCCTTTGCTGGGTCTGTAGAGTGAACCCTTTTCAAGTTTTTTGCTTAAACGTGCAAAGTCATATTTCAAGTTTGTGATACCTAGCAGATTGGTCAAAGTCACTGCTGCCCGGTCCCAGTCATCGCCGGAAACTGTAACTGTCGGGATATTTTTGTCTATGGATTTAAGGAATTTTTCAGGCACATAGGTTTCATCGCCGAGGATGATAATCCTTTTTGGATTAAGGAAACTGATAAACCTGGCAAGGTTTTCTTTTTTAATTTCAAGAGCGGGTTTTTTATTATTTACGGGACAAAAATAAATTCCGCCGTCTTTGCGTACTGGAAGCAGAATATACGGCTGCCGGGTTTCATACTGAATCAGCTGAGCCATAAGCAGCGGTTTCTTGTAATTGGACGTTATAATCAGGTTGATAATATCCTGTTTAGGGCCGCGATAAGGTGTTGCCCAGTCCCAACGTTCTGCAAATGAAGTGATTGCCATTCCAGTTATCACGGCAAAAAGAAATGTTTTTTTGATCAGGTTAGCATATTTCATGTTAGGACCCTCTCTGAATTATATCAATGGTTTATTAATTTACAATCAGGGGCAGATTCTGTTATCTGCGACTTGTTTTATATTATATTTGCGACGGCATAAATACAAATTAACTTCATTAGATTTTCTTTGAAAAAACTTGCTTATTTTAAAAAAGCTTTCAGATTAATAGAGCTATTATCAAATTTTTACGGGAAAAATATGAATCCAGACAATGTAGTAAAACTTTTGCCGAAGAGAAAAAAAGAAATTAAGCCAAGGGCGGCAATTTTTTTAAGTGGCAGCGGAACCAACGCCGAGAGACTTCTGGAGAGCCATACTGTCGAAAGTTCTTGGCAGCCGGTGCTGATTGTAACTGACCGCCCAAAGACCAGTCGTGCTTTTGAAATCGGGGACAGGTTTAAGTTGCCGGTTGTAGCGTGCGGCATCAAGGATTTTTATTCGAGGCATGGTGAAGAAAAAGTTACACTGTTTACTAAAAGGGGCAGAGAGCTTCGTGAAATGTGGACTGATGAATTACGCCTTGAAATCAAGCCGTATGAGATAGACTTCATTGTCCTGGCCGGCTTTGTTCCATTGTCAAATATTACCAGTGATTTTCCCTGCTTGAATATTCACCCGGGCGACCTGACTGTAATCGAAGACGGGCACAGGCTGCTGGTCGGTCTTCATACGGTTCCAATTGAAGAAGCGCTGGTTCGAGGACACAGCTGTTTGAGAAGCAGTGTAATAATGGCCCGGCCATACACTGGCAGAGGGGATGATATGGACTCAGGTACGATTCTGGGAATCTCGGCTCCGGTAAATGCCCATTACGGGAAGTATACGCCCCCTTATCTGCGTGAAGTCAGAAAAAAAAGAATGCATAATAAGCATAAAAAAACTGGCGATGCTCTTGAAGCTCTTGCCTTGAAAAACCTGGATATTCTCAAGGAATCTGGTGACTGGGTGGTCCTGCCGGGGGTTGTTGAGGATTTTGCTGCCGACAGGTTCGGTCTTTATAAAAATCAGCTTGTTTTTCGAACTGCTTCCGGCTGGCGTCCTGTAAAGACTGTTGAATATACTGAAACCAGCAGGGTGCTCATTGGTCTGGATGACTGATTTAGCATGTCGCTGCATATTCCAGCGCTTAAAAACTTGATACTGCTTTGTTTTCCTGATACTGCTTTGTTGTGGCAAATTTATTAAAATGTGTTATATTACAAGCTTGGAAACATAATTATATCAAGGTTTGGGGTATGGCGTTGACTAAAGTGGCCAAAGTTATTACAGGTCTGATGCTTACTGTTATTATTCTGCTAGTTGCTGCCTATTATTATATCTTCAGTTTTTATATGCCGCAGTATTTCGGCAATCACGTAATTCCGCGGCTGGCGGATGAGGCTGGAATCCGGGGTTTTTCCGGCAAAGTAAAGCGGGTTGGCGTTTTTGGTGCGGACCTTGGCCAGCTTTCTATTGGTGATACGGAGAATCCGGCATTAAAAGTTGAATCAGTGATTATTCGCTATAAACCGCAAAGTCTCTTCAGCTTAAAACGCTTAAAAATAAACAGGATAACCCTGCGTGGGGTAGAACTTAAGTGCCGGATAAGGCAGAATAAAATTGAGATAAATCATGTCAATCTGGAAAAATTTATTCAACTGATTCGAAAAAACTTTGGTCATTCTTCAAAAAGCGGGACTGGGACTTTAGCCCAAGCAAAATTAAGTATTTCAGACAGTAAACTGTATATTGATTCTTCTGGAGCAAATCATGTGATTCCTTTTTCTCTGAAGCTTAAGCCACTCAAAGCTGACTGGTCAAATTTTGAGGCCAATATTAAATTTCATCGCAAACTGTATGATATTGACTCACTGCTGGTTTTCAATCTGAAAGACAATATCGCAGAAATTGCTTACAGACTTGACCTGCAGATCAATAAATTGAAAGAACTCTTTTCCTGTTTAAGTCAATGGAAACTCCCTGAAAATCTCAATGTCAGGGGTTCCGCTAGGGTAGAAGGCGTCTTATGCATCGGTTTGGAGGATATTAAGTTATTACGTCTGAAATGTCACGGTGTATCAAAAGATGCAGAATTCAGTTATGGCAGTCTGCGCATGCGGAATCGTTTGAAAGCGTCAGGGATTCCGCAGCAGTTGGAGTTTATTCTGGAAAAAACAGTGGGAGGACCTTTTTATTTACGTTTCAAAAATGTTTTATGCAGAAAACCGTTTAACCTTTTTCTGCCGGATGTAAGGTTGGATTTTCCCTCTGTTACGAGTATGCCGATTACCGCTGGCGGTCAAGTTAAGCTTGATCTGAGGAGTATGGGCAGATTGTTTGGATACACCACAAGAATGGTTGGAGGAACTTCTGTGTCAAGGAACTTCAAAGGTCGTTTTGAGCAGCAGAGCGGCAGCTGGTACTTCAGGACATTTGATAATGGAGGCAAGAAAAATAGAGGAGGCAGGTTTATTTTTGACTTCAGAGGCTTTAATACTTTTTGCGAACTTCGTGATTTAAGCATAATTGGACACGGGATTCGAAATAATGGTTCTCTGGCTTTCAATGGATTGCTTGATAATTTTACTGCATGCCGTTCAGGCAAGGCTGTTTTCGGTTCTGGTTTGAAATTCTTGTCAAATCTTAAGATCGGGCCTGATAAAAACGGCGGCTTCAGGCTGCTTGCTAATAAATTTAATTTTACTTTGCCGGCTTTGTCTATTTCATCTGCTGCTGAGTCAATGCAGTTCAGCGACCTTGAAATTTCCGGTTCGAATAAATTTAAAGGAACAACCTTGAACCGGCTGTCCGCTAAGCTAAAACTGCGGAAATTTGTTCTGAAGAAAGCAGATGAGGTAATCAGTTCGGAAGCTGCTGAAACAGGGCTGGAGGCATACTACGATTCAGTTGCCCGGCTATGGAGTTGTGCAGTCAGGGCTGAAACAGGAAAAATACTTTCGGTAAAAAGTGCTTCCAGTTACCTGTTAAAAGACTTAAGTCTGAGTTCTTATTTGAAAATCAGTGGAGGCGATTTTGATCAGCTTTCTATTAAGAACTGCAGTATTAATTCAAATGTAAAATCATTTTCCGCAAAGATACATGACGTAAAAATTGATTCCGGAAAAAGTGAGCTTGGTTTATACTTGAATTTTAACCGCAGCCAGACGCTTCTCTCGGCAAGGTACAATGGTAAAGCAGATAGTATAAATGCTTCATTTAATAATGAGCGGCTCGACTTATGGAAAATTGATATTGCAGGAGACATGAATGGCACTCAAGAGCGGATATTGGCAGGGGAGCCAGGAGAGTTTCTTAATTCATTTCAAGTTGGAAAAATGGAGCTGAAGTCATCAGTTGGTGCTGACAAGCTCCAGATAGCCGATGCAACAGTGCAGGTCCGCTGCTTACCGGATAACGTCGGGGAAGTGCTTAAACTGCCAGCAAAACTTATTGCAACAGGGAAATTTGCAACAGTGAGTGGTGTCTGGAATAATAAAGATTTTTTCTGCAGCAAACCACGTCTGGAGTTGTCGTTGAATAAAAATTATTCCGGTTTTTCAGACTCTGATTTTAAAATTGCTGTCAAGGCAGAAGAAACAGGTTGGGGGAGTTGTCAGAATGGAATTTTTGCTGATAAAATTGAGGTTTTTTTTAACAGGGACAGTAAGCATAAATCTCAACTTCAGGATGGGTTTGAACTTAAGATAAAGCGACTGTTCGCTCAGAATCAGGTTGCCGTGGTATCATTTCCCTCATTTCAGTGCAAAGGACGGAGACAAAAAAGTACAGTTTCGGCCCGCATAAAAGCTGAAAAAGGAAATTTGAATTTCGGCAGGAAGTTTATTATGGAAAACTTGAACTTTGATTTGCCATTACAGTCAGGTTATAAAAATGTCAAGGCAAAAGGTCGTTTTAACGCTGATCAACTTGTGCTGGGGCAATTCCCTCTGGGGGCAATAACAGGTACAGCCTCAGCCGGCAATGGAGATTTGACACTTGCTGGAAATACGGGGAAAAAAGGCTTGTTATCCGGGTTTCTGAGTTTTAGAGGTGATAAAACTGAATTCTCATTAAACCTGAAACGGCCATTGTGTAAACTTGCGGCTCCCTTGAAGTTTGACATTGCCAGCGGTGTCAGTTCGGTTCAGGTAAGTGGGGGGCTTGGGTATGATTTTAAGGTTGCGGGAAGTCGATCAGGAATATCTGATACTGGTTCAATAAAATTAGCGAATGCTGCTCTTAAAACTTCAGGCTGGCAGTTAAAAGGTGTCAGTGGAATTTGCAAGTTCAGTGACTTCAGCAACCGTATTTCCATGCCGCATCAATTTTTAAAAGCGGAGGTAATGCGGACTGGTAATTGTAAAATCAGGAATTGTCAATTCTATTATCAGCTGTCAGAAAAAAACAGAGTTTATCTGGAGAACAGTGCTTTTGAATGGCTGGGAGGGCGATTTCAGAGTTTGGCTCCATTCATTGCTGGAACCGCGGCATATATTGATTTTCAAGCTGACAATATTATGCTGGAGTCGTTGCTCAAATACATCAACTTGAAGAGCGTGTCCAGTGATGCTTTCATAAGCGGTGGAGTTAAACTTGGCATTAATGACTTTGGAAATATAACTTTCCATAAATCAAGGCTTTTTTCTACGCCGGGGCAAAATGGAATTCTGCGGTTGCCTGATGTGGCTGCTTACATGGGTTCGGGTAATGATTTCGCCGCTGCCGTACTGCGAAGGTTTAACTATGACTGGATCAAACTGCGACTTGATATGGAAAAGTCCGGGACCGGCCTCCAGCTCGATATTTATGGACGCCCGGCCCGAAAAGTTCCCTTTGTCCGGGATGAGTCCAGACAGGGATTTGTCAGGACCGGTGATGAAAATATTGGTATATCCGGTAAAATGACGCTTAAAGCAGGTTTTGTTTTGCCGTCTTGTGATAATAAAGAATAACTGATTGAGGTTGCTATGATTTTTGATCAATGTGTGAACTGGAAAAATTACGTATCTGGTGGAAATGAAGCGTTTAGAAAGGCTTTTGAATTTCTTTCCGGCCTGGATCCGAATTGTGAGGAAGGGCGTATCGACATCGATGGTGATGCTATATTTGCTGTAGTGCAAAGCTATGAGACCAAATCGCCTGCAGAGAGCAAAATAGAGATTCACCGGCGTTATGTAGATATTCAGACCTTGCTGAGTGGTACAGAAAGAATTTTTTACAGTGACATTTGCACCCTTGAGGAAATTGGGGATTTTAATGAGGAAAAAGATTGCGGGTTTTATAAATATAATCCGGATACAGCTGTAGAGCTTAAAATTTCGCCGGGAACCTTTGCCGTTTTTATGGCGGAAGAAGGGCACATGCCCTGTATATCCCCCCAGTGCGGCAGTTGCACAGCCAAAAAAGTGGTTATCAAAATTGACTCCGCTCTTTTAAAATAGCCGGGAGTGGGTTTTTATTTGTCCGCTTCAGCTGCATTCAGCCGTCTGATACGTTCCACTTCAGGCGGGTGCGAGTAGTGGAAGCGGGCATAGAGCTTCTGCGGGTGTATGTTTGACAGGTTATCTGCTGAAAGCTTTACCAATGCCGCTGCCAGGCTTTTGCCGGTCCCCAGTACTTTAACCGCAAAATCATCAGCCTGCCTTTCAAAGTGCCTGGATATAGTATTGAATATCAGAGGCATTGCCCAGATGACAATACTTGCGACAAAGCTGAATAGAACCATCTTTGCAAAGAACGTATCCTGACTCAGGCCGAATACCTGGGTAAGCCAGGTATGTTCAAGAACTTCATACGCAATAAAAGCACCAATCGCGGTGAGAATTTCAAAAAGGATCAGATTTTTAATTACATGTCCTTTGCGGCAATGTCCGGCTTCATGGGCCAGGACTGCCATTAGTTCGTCATGGGAAAGTTTTTCCAGCAATGTGTCAAAGATGACAATGCGCTTAACTCTGCCCAGGCCACTGAAATAAGCATTGGAGTGACGGGTGCGGCGGGAAGCGTCCATTTTATATACGCCTTTGACCTTGATACCCGCCTGTTTCAGCATCTCGATAATATCTTTTGCCAGCTCCCGGTCGTCAATGGGCGTGAATTTGTTGAATAAGGGCTCCAGTACATATGGTGATATATAGATTATAAAGAAAGTAAACACAAAAAAGAATCCCCAGACCGGAAGCCACCAGATATCTCTCAGGTTATCTATCAGCCAGAAAGCTCCCAGCAGCAGGATAGATATTATTACAGTTGAAACCAGTACACCCTTTACAAGGTCGTTGAACCAGAGCCTGGTAGTCATCGTATTGAAACCGAAACGGCGTTCCAGTCCGAATGTCTGGTAGTAGTTAAAGGGAGTATTGAGGATAGTCTTTGCATAGCTGAGCAGCATAACAAAAATTAAACCCCAGATAACAAATGGCCAGTTCATTCTTTCCTGATAACCAAACAGCAGATTGTTATACCAGTTCAATATGCCTGCGAATATGAATACCAGCGTAATTAGCTGGGTGTAGATGCGGTTGATCATACTGAATTTTGATTTTGCAAAAGTGTAGGCAGTGCTTTTTCGCATGGTTTCAGGGCTGACAACTCCGGCAAATTCTTCCGGTATTTCATTGCCATGCTTCTTGAGATAGCGCAGATTTAGAAACTCCAGCGCAAAGTCAGCCAGCTGAGTTAATATGTACAATATTAATATGATTAAAAGAGCGGTATTCATAACTATTTTCGATTTTTAAGTTTTACAAAATTACATATTCAACAATTATAGTCTTTTATCCCGAAAATACAATATTAAATAGGCATGATTTATGGTTTTGATTAGCTTGGAGTAAAAATATTGTGTAATTTCGGTATTAGAAAGCTGGACACCGGTTTTCAATACGAACTGCATGTGACAACTATAACTTAGCTTCGAGATTTGATTGAAACATCCATTATCCGAAGTTAAAACGGCAGTTGCACTTTTTAAATCCGGGTCTATTCAGCGTTGAGGAAGTTTCACAAGTATTTTATGCTGTCAACGCTCAGGTTTTTGCTGAAAGCAGTACAGCAGTTTACCTGTATTGCCAGTCTTTGGCTCTATGTTAAGAATCAGACGCCGGTCCCGCGTTAAACAGAGCCGGCGTTAACGGTATCAGTCAATTCCGGGAATAAAGCTCTCATTGCCTTTCAGCGCCGCAATAGTTTCAGTAAGGATTTTTATTGCTCCTTCGATATCACGCAAGTCGCACATTTCAACTTGCGAATGCATATACCGGTTTGGAATGCTGATCAGCGCGGTAGCCACACCTGTTCGGGTGAGCTGAATTTTTGCAGTGTCAGTACCGCCTGAAGCACGGTGTGCGGCAGATTCCTGATAAGTCAGCTTTTTCTGTTTGGCCAGCTTGCGCATGAAGCGTCCAAGAACAACGTTATTATCAGCACTGCGGGTAAGCTCGGGACCATTACCCAGCGCGATATCACCAAGTTTCTTTTTGGGCACATCCGGTACATCGGTTGCAAAACCGACATCAATAGCAAAACCGACATCCGGATTAATGCCAAAGCTGCTGGTAGTTGCTCCGCGCAGTCCGACTTCCTCCTGGACTGTGCCAACTCCATATACCGCGACATTGAGTTGACGCTTACTGAGTTCACGCATGGTTTCAGCTACAATAAAAGCACCGACTTTGTCATCCATTCCTTTTGAAACGATGCGATTTTTGCCCATAAACTGTACATTGACCCGGTTGGCGACAGGGTCTCCAATACAGACCAGCTTTTCAGCTTCCGCTTTTGATTCCACACCGATATCTATCCACATGTCATCAAGTTCTGGCGCCTTGTCGCGTTCTTTCGGGCTGAGCAGATGGATAGGCTTTTTGCCGATAACGCCCGGCACCTTGCCGTGTTCATTCAATATCATAACTTCAGAGCTGGGTACATTCAGCTTGTCAATGCCGCCATTGGGACGGAAGTAGATAAATCCGTCTTCGCTGATATGGACAACCTGAAAGCCGATTTCGTCGTAATGTCCGGCAAGCATTACTTTCATTTCAGCTCCTTCATTGAGGACGCCGACAGTATTACCCATCACATCGGTTTTTACATTGTCGCAAAAATTGCCTAAATAATCTCTGAATGCCGCTGCTGCCTCTTCTTCATAGCCGCTGGGGCTGGAGGTTTTCAGTAAGGTTTCAAAAAATTTTATTGAATTTTTTTTGATCATTATATCTGCCTTCGGTTATTTTGTAAAAAATATGTTCAGCTAATATAATTGCCAGTTTAAATAATGCCACAAACGGTATTTATGTTTTAAAAAAATATAAAAATTTTTTCCTTTGCAGAAAATGAACTGGGAGAGGATGACTTGTGTCAATTGAGTTATTAAAATGGCACTTGCTTTCGTTGTTTTCATCATGTAATATAATCATTGCTGTCCGTTGACATCATTGGCCGGACACGGACGATATTTAGAGGTGAAGATAAACTGCAAGGAGTAAAATCATGAAGGGTCTTACCGCTAGAAAGAACGTCAAAAAAGAGCCAATCAGAACCTTGAAGGAAAAACGCGTAGCGAAGCGGACCAGGCGAGCGCTGCAGCAGGAAGATCACTAGTAATTTTAAATGCAGGTGTCAGGCTGTGACTTCAGGTCGAATATCTGGCCTGACACCATCGATAACTCAGCAAAATATTCCATTCTACCGCTTAATAATTTTACATTTGTATTTAAATATCTTTTACAGCTTCGATAATTGATTCAGGTACAGCTTATCTATTCGTGGCCTGTACGGCCGTATTGTCAGCGCAAGCTTGCACTGCCGCCCTCAGTCGCCGGGCGGCTTTCGCTCAGCGCTCCTAAACCTGACGGTTAATTCCTGGCTTCGCGGACCCACGCTGTGCCTGTTTTATTTTATGAGCATTTATGTTCCTCCATTGCTTATTTGCAGTTAAAGTTTATTTCTGCTCAGATATAGTTTCTCTACTCGTGGCCTGTACGGCCGTATTGTCAGCGCAAACTTGCACTGACACCCTCAGTCGCCGGGCGGCTTTCGCTCAGCGCTCCTTAACCTGACGGTTAATTCCTGGCTTCGCGGGCCCACGCTGTGGACCTATTTTCGACTTTGCTGGTTACAACGCTTTGTGTTGTGCTCCCGGCTATGCGGGATGGGCAAAGCCTGGAATTGCCAGGCCAGCAATCGGCGCGAATTTTTACCATTTTTTTAAATAAAAGTCATACATTTTTTGAACATCGTATTTACTTCTCTGTCTAAAATATGTGAGTATTAAAGCGCTTCAAGTACTAACAGGCGGTCATTGATTGAAGATGTTATTTTCTTTCACTGACGGTCCATGGTATGTGCATACTGTTATCGGCAATTGATAGAGCAGTCATAATCTAAAACTTCAAACCTTATATGAGGCAGGGAAAATGTTTAAGCAAACTTTACTTTGCTGTGCTGTAGCGACTTTGATTATCTCTTTTGGAACTTCGGCTTTTTCGGCGACAGATGATTATAAAACTTTCAGGATTGGAGTTGGTAACGTTTCAACTCCGCTATCACAGGGAGGCGGCAATTTTGACATCAGTTCATTGATATCTGAAGCTGGTAAAGATTATCCGCTTTCGCTGGCTCAGGCCTATTGCACTTTTATATACCTGACAGGCATAGACAGCAAGCTCAGTAATACCGGAGCCACTCCACAGCTGGTTTCGGATATTGTAATGAGTCTCGGGCCAAATCAATATATAGCGACCGGAATTCAGGAATCAGCCTTGGGCCGGGATTCGCACAGCCATCCCAGCGGTTATCTGCAGATTGATAACTCGCTGAGTGATATAGTTCAAAATTCTGGAGCCGTCGACAATCCAGCTCTAGCCTCATATTACGGCTTCCTGGGTAATGACGATAAAGCTGAAACAGTATCATTTGATAATTACTGTACTTCCAATATTGTCAAAGCTTATTTTGATGTGATCAGCTATATGCTTTATGACCCGGCAGTAAATATGTTTGCAAAAAAGTACGCAGAAATACAGGCTCCGGGAAGCTCAGTGAATATAGGTGGACAAACTTATACTTTTTCTTCTGTGCTCGGATTGCAGCGCCTGATCGCCTACCTTTACAATCAGGGGCAGTGGCAGGCAAAACTGGGCGGACCAGCCACGGATGTGTTCAAAGGAAACGGGAATGTTACTTTTGAGTCTAAGTTCACTTATAATACTGCCAGTACCGGGAATTGTTATGTATATCAGATTCCTGAACTTTACGCCCAGTTAGAAACTCTGGTTGGTAATGGGCATTGTTATGATGAACTGATTTCCAATTCCGACATGGTAAACTATCTTGGCTCTTTAAAATATCTTTACCCGGCTGATGTAATTCAGACAGGAATCAGTAAAGTCAATGAACTTATGCAGGGAAAAAGTCTGAGTTTCCGTTCACATGAGTTTTTCAATGTGATGAGCGAAGTAACCAAAGCAATGATTGAGGCCAGCAGAAAATAACTTCTGCTGGTTAGATATTTCCGAATTAATTTTCGGTATCGTAACTTACACCTCCGGCTGTTACCAGCCGGAGGTCAAACTGTCTGGAATAACAGTCAATTTTTTTGAATAAAATCCTGCAGTTCACTTACTTTGGTAAACAGGTATTCCGGGTTGCTGGCCTTAAGCTTTTCAGCACTTGCAGTGTCAGCCCAGGCCGCGCCTATTGCCTGTATACTGCATTTATGAGCTTCATGCACATCGTAATCAGAGTCTCCGACGTAAACGGTTTCATCTCTGTTTAAGTTGAATTCCTCAAGCATTGCCGTTACCTGGCGTTCTTTGATACAGCCTTCAGGAGAACCGCATTCTACTGCGTGAAAATAATCCCTTATGCGGAGAGTATCGAGGGTTATATCCACACACTTTTCCCCTTTGCCGGTGACCAGTGCCATAAAGCACTTTTTATTTTTAAGCATGTCAAGGACATCGCGAATGCCGGAAAAAGGTTCCGCGCATTTTTGATGTTCCAGCCGGTAATGGTGCATATACGCAGTCATCGCTTTATCAAAACAGTGTGGTGCGAAAGTATTTATAGTGCCTTCTTCGGAAGGCCCGAAAGTAGCCAGGATATCATTGTCTGAAATCGTTTGATTCAGTATGGGTTCCAGTGCTTTTCGAAAGGCCTTGACACATACCGGCAGAGTGTTTGCCAGCGTGCCGTCCAGATCAAAAATATAATTTACTATTGCCATCCTGTATAACCTGAAAATTTTGTGTTAAAAAGCTACTATAAGTTAGTAATGTTTTTTTGCAAACTATCGTGCCTCTTTTTGGTTCTTAACAAAATTGTCCACCGCTGGAAAACCTGTTGTCTGCAGTTGGTTTCGATCTTGATGTTTAAGGTTGGCATAGCCGGGAGCACAACACAAAGCGTTGTAACCAGCAAAGTCGAAAATAGGTCCACAGCGTGGGCCCGCGAAGCTAGGAATTAACCGTCAGGTTAAGGAGCGCTGAGCGAAAGCCGCCCGGCGACTGAGGGTGTCAGTGCAAGTTTGCGCTGACAATACGGCCGTACAGGCCACGAGTAGAGAAACTATATCTGAGCAGAAATAAACTTTAACTGCAAATAAGCAATGGAGGAACATAAATGCTCATAAAATAAAACAGGCACAGCGTGGGCCCGCGAAGCCAGGAATTAACCGTCAGGTTAAGGAGCGCTGAGCGAAAGCCGCCCGGCGACTGAGGGCGGCAGTGCAAGTTTGCGCTGACAGTAAAAAGGCTGTTGACAAAATACGTTGTCAACAGCCTGAATACCGCTTTTCAGCAGGTCTGAAATATGGTCTATACTACCAGTTTTTCCTGGGAGTGTAGTGAGTATGAAGCAGCTTGTGAGCCAGCTTGCTGCCCGGTTTTTCAAGATACTCATCGTAAAGCTTCTTGATGTGCGGATTTTCGTGTGACTTGCGGATAGGCAGGTCGGAGTCCGCGGTATAGATAGCTTCTTTACGTTTTTCCAGAATATCAGAATCACCGTGGTTGTAAGGCTGACCACCGCCGTTCAGGCAGCCGCCGGGGCAGGCCATGATTTCAATAGCATGGTAATGCGCTTCGCCTTTCTGAATCTTTTCCAGAACTTTGCGGGCATTGCCCAGGCCGGAAGTAACTGCAACTTTAACATCAGTGCCGGCAACATTGACCGTAGCTTCTTTGATGCCTTCAAGTCCGCGCACGGCATTGAAGTCAATTTCCTTGATATCTTCACCGGTAAGCCAGTCGGCCGCAGTACGCAGAGCGGCTTCGAGTACGCCGCCGGACGCACCGAAAATAATAGCGGCGCCAGTAGATTCGCCGAGCGGGTTGTCATACTGCTGGTCTTCCAGTTTTTCGAGCTGGATGCCGGCTTCTTTAAACATGTCGGCAAGCTCACGAGTCGAGATAACCAGGTCGACGTCTTTAACGCCTTCCGGGGCGAACTCTTCACGGGAAGCTTCGTATTTCTTAGCCAGACAGGGCATGACTGAGACACAGATGATATCTTCAGGTTTCTTGCCGAGTTTTTCGGCATAATAGCTTTTTGCAATAGCACCGAACATCTGCTGCGGACTTTTGGCGGTTGAAGGCATGTAAACCAGCTCCGGGAACTGATGTTCTAAAAACTTAACCCAGCCGGGACAGCATGAGGTCAGGATCGGCAGGTTTTCGTTTTTAGTTAAACGCTCGATAAGTTCTGTAGTTTCTTCCATAATGGTCAGGTCGGCGGCAAAGTCGGTATCGAAGACTTTGTCAAAGCCAAGCATTTTTAAGCCGGCTACCAGTTTGCCGGTGGCAATTGAACCGGGAGCCATGTCGAACTCTTCACCAATGGCAACCCGCACTGCCGGAGCAGTCTGGACAATAACATGTTTGCCTTTCTGGTTGAGCGCCTGCCATACCTGGTATTTATTGTTCTGCTCAGTTAATGCGCCAACCGGACAGGCTGCCACACACTGGCCACAGAATACACATTTGGTTTCATTCAGCGGCATCATGGCTGCCGGAGCGACAACGGCGTCAAAGCCGCGACCGACACCGGAAAGGATACCGACAGTCTGTACATCATTACAAGCCGTTTCACAGCGACGGCACATAATACATTTGTTGAGGTCACGAACGATAGCGTTGCAGGCCAGGTCGATTTTGTAAGTGGACATTTCGCCTTCATACATGACGTGATGGAGGTCCATTTCACTGGCCAGGTTCTGCAGTTCACAGTCACCGTTTTTCTCGCAGGTCAGACACTCTTTCGGATGGTCCGAAAGAATCAGGTCAAGCATAGTGCGGCGAGCGTTAATGGCCCGTATGGTGTTAGTCTTGACAACCATTCCTTCAGTAACCGGGGTGCAGCATGCCGGAGCCAGGTTGCGGCGGCCTTCCACCTCAACTACACAGATACGGCATGAGCCCATGCGGTGCTCTATTGAGAAACAGTCAAGCTCAAAATGACACAGGGTAGGAATCCTGATGCCAATTTTGGCCGCGGCCTGTAAAATCGTCGCATTATCGTCGACGCTGACCGGAGTATCGTTAATGGTCAAATTGATCATGGTATATTAGTCTCCCTGTGAGGTTATTTTCTGTCAATGGCGTGGAATTTGCAGGCAGAGTAGCAAACGCCGCACTTGATACATTTAGACTGATCAATAACATGTAGAGCTTTGCGTTCGCCCGAGATACAGTTAACCGGACAGTTTCTGGCACACAAAGTACAACCTACACAGTTGTCATTGATTTCATAAGTGATCAATTTAGTACAAACACCGGCCGGACAGCTTTTGTCCTGTACGTGTGCCAGATATTCATCCTCAAAGTTGATCATAGTTGACAGTACCGGATTTGGAGAAGTCTGTCCCAGACCGCACAATGCAGTGTCCTTAATGGTATGAGAAAGGTTGCGCAGTTTCTCCAGAGTCTGAGCAGTACCTTTGCCTTCGCAGATTTCCTCCAGCATTTCGTAAAGACGTTTATTGCCGATACGACAGGGGGTGCACTTGCCGCAGGATTCATCAAGGGTGAATTCAAGAAAGAACTTGGCAACGTTGACCATACAGTCATCTTCGTCCATGACAATCATACCGCCGGATCCCATCATGGAACCGAGAGCGATCAGGTTGTCGTAGTCAATCGGCGTATCGAGCTTATCTGCTTTGATGCAGCCGCCGGAAGGTCCGCCGGTCTGTACCGCTTTGAACTCTTTATCGTTTTCAATGCCGCCGCCGAGGCCGAAGATGATGTCGCGCAGTTTAGTCCCCATCGGTACTTCAACCAGACCCACATCCTTGACTTTGCCAGCCAGCGCGAACACTTTGGTACCAGCTGATTTTTCGGTACCAATCTTTTTAAACCAGGCAGACCCCTTGCGGATGATGGCCGGGACATTGGCATAAGTTTCAACATTATTTACAATAGTCGGCTTTTTCCACAGGCCGGAAACAGCCGGGAAGGGCGGCTTAAATGTCGGCTCACCGCGTTTTCCTTCAATAGAATGGATAAGGGCGGTTTCCTCGCCGCAGACAAAAGCTCCAGCGCCATATTTAAGTTCCAGCTTGAAATTGAATCCGCTGCCGAAAATATTGTCGCCGAGCAGACCTTCTTTTTCAGCCTGGCTTATAGCAATCTGAAGTCTCTGAATAGCCAGCGGGTATTCAGCACGAATATAGATAATACCATGGTTTGCACCGATAGCATAGCCGGCGATAGCCATAGCTTCCAGCACGGCATGCGGGTCGCCTTCCAGCACGGCACGGTCCATGAATGCACCCGGATCGCCTTCGTCCGCGTTGCAGATCATATATTTATCATCGGACTTCTGGGCTGCGGCAAAACTCCACTTCATGCCGGTCGGGAAACCGCCGCCGCCGCGTCCACGCAGGCCGGAAGCTGTAATCTCATCAATGACATCCTGAGGCTGCATTTTGGTCAGGACCTTGGCCAACGCGCTGTAACCGTCGTTCGCCAGATAGTCATCCAGCAGTTCAGGGTTAATACGGCCGCTGTTTTTCAGTACAATTCTGGCCTGAATTTTATTTTCAGTATTGTCTTCCAGCTCAGGATAGTACCAGGTGCGTTCTACAGTTGACATGCCGGCAGCTATGTCATTGAGATTGTCAAGGATTTTACCGGCATCTTCCGGTTTGACATTGCCATAGGTAAAGCTTTTGCCGGTTTCTGAACTGAGAATTTCAATACTTGGTTCACAATGGCAGAGTCCCATACAGCCGGTTTCAACAATTTTAACCGCGTTTTCAAGCTTGCGATTGGCAATTTCAGATTTGAGCGCATCCAGTACCGGAGCAGCTCCTGCAGCTACACCGCAGGTTCCCATGGAAACGAGGACCTGAGTGCCTGCCTGCGTCCGGCCCTTTAAATCTGCCGTGCGCTGTGTCAGTTTATCTACAGAATCAATCATGATTATAATTCCTCAAATTTTATTTGCATTCGCTGATGATATCCGGCACCATTTTGGTAGATACTTTGCCGTAAACTTTCTCGTTTACCATTACAACCGGAGCTAGACTACATGCTCCGACGCAGCGCAGAGCCCCCAGCGAAAACTTGCGGTCACGACTGGTTTCACCGCATTCAATATTCAGATAGCGCTTGAACTCTTCAAGGATAGAGCCGGCACCTTTAACGAAACAGGCGGTACCGGTGCACACATTGATTTTGTATTTACCGACGGGCTTGTCGGTGAAGTATGAATAGAAACTGATTACTCCGTAAACCTCTGAAAGATGCAGTTTCAGCTTATCAGCCACAAAAAGCTGTACACTCAGCGGCAGATAGCCGAAAATGTCCTGAGCTTTATGCAGGCTCTGAATGAGGAAGCCGCGATTTTTTTCGCGATCATCGCCAATATCCAGTGTGGCGATATAGGCTTCCAACTGCTCACGCTTTTCCGGAAACTGTTCGATCAGATTCAGTTCCTCTTGTCCTTTTCCCTGACAATCACAGCATGACATAGCTTGTTGACTCCCTAGTTGTCCGATATTCCTTATAATCCGGATACCCGAATAGACTTAATTAATACTTTTTTATTAATATAATTGTATTAATATAACTTCTTATTCGCCAGTTATTTATGGCTAAATTACCCTGCTAGTATAGTTGCAAAATCGCAATTTGCCAGAACAAAAGAAAAAAAATCAAGAAAATTATTAAAAAAATATTAATTGAAAAATAACTATTACCTCTTTTAATTACCTTGTAATACGAATGATAGCCTAATTTGAGTTTGAAGATTAGAATATTTGCTAAAAAATATAAGTAGGGTTCCCTGCAGTATTCAAAATCTTTTACTTTACAGACTGTCGGTAATTTTACGCTACTTAGGGTATCTTGATTTGTAAATGCAGTCTGATGGTGATATTCTTTTATTATCATGGAGGGTCGGTGTATGGCTTCAAAAAAATCTTTTATCAACTGGTTGCTCGGGGAGCTGCCTGATCTTGAGAGAAACGGAATCATTGACGAGGAAAATTGTGAAAAACTTCATGCCTACTACAGCAGACAGATTCCAGCCGGCATAAATTATCAACGCTTAATGCTGATTATTTTCGGGGCATTGAGTGCGGTTCTTGTTATGGGCGGAGTGCTGCTGCTGGTGGCTCATAACTGGCAGGATATTCCTTTCAGGATACGTTTGTCGCTGGCCTTTGTGCCGCTTGTGGCCTCACTGACTTTTGGCTGGTATACAAAACTTGATGACCGCAATCAGGCCTGGCAGGAGGCTTCAGCAGTACTGATCGGCGGCAGTTTTGCGGTCGTGGTGGCTATGGTGTCGCAGATTTATCACACAGGCGGTATGATTTATGAGTATATGTTTACCTGCCTGCTGTTTACATTTCCACTGCTGTATATATTCAAGGGTCAGGCATATCTGCTGCTTTTTCTCATCGGGCTGACAATTTATAATTACGCATCGCTCCGCATCGACAGCGTAGCTTACAGCTGGATGTTTCTGGCCTTTGTCCTGCCTTATGCCGTCTACTATATATTAAAAGAGCTTAATTCGATAAAAATGCAGTTTATATGCAATATTCTGATAGTATTTATCATTATTAACTTCTTTGGCTTTTTCAGGGACTGCCATGCAGGTATGTTCAAGGCAGGCTGGGCGGTGCTGCTGCCGGCAATTCTGTTTGCCGGCAAGAGATTTGAGAAGAGGGGGCTTGTTTTATGGAAGAACTCTTTTCTGGTGGCCGGTTTTCTGGGAGTAGCCGCTTTTATGACACTTGGTTCAATCGAGAGCTTCTGGAGCGGAGGCGTCAGTTTCACAAGCAATCTGTCAGAAACTGGCCTGATTGTATTCAGCTCGCTTTTGTATTTGTGGATGCTGTTTCAAATGTTTCGCTTGAAAGAAAGCAGTCTGGTAATCCCGTTAATCCTGCCGCTGGCAGCTGTGGCCGGGATACTTTTTGATTCGGAAGTACTGGTGCGATATCTGTTTGTTCTGTTAATGGTTATATATGGTATACTGTTAATTGTTAAAAGCTGCAGCAGACACAACATGCCCCTGCTGAACCTGGGGATGTTCTTGATTGCGGTGCAGATTATAATTCAATTTTTCGATTCAGATGTTCCTATTCTGATCAGGGCTGCAGGCTTTATTGTTACCGGTATTGCTTTTCTGGTTACAAATATCATTTTAAGCAGGAAGTTTAAACATGTAGAGAGGACCGGGGAGGTGCTGAAATGAACAGGATCGAAAGAATTGCAGTAAACTGGGTGTTATTTATTATCGTCAGTCTGGCTGTGCTTGCGGTTCCGTTGTATATGATCTTCCGGGCCGAGACTGTCCTGTCAAAGGGGAATTTATATTTATTCAAAGTGGAGCCCCGTGATCCCTATGATCCTTTCAGGGGCAGATATCTGGATATCAGGGTGCAGCAGAATTATGTTGAAAATTGCAAAAAGGACTTTTCTCCAGGTGAAGTTTGCTATGCGGTTATTGCAAAAGACGCTAAAGGCTTTGCGTATTTTTCTGAACTGAGTACGCAGCCGCCAGCTGCAGGTGATTATATCCGGGTTAAGTTTCGCTGGAAGAATAAGAACAAGAGTCTTATTGAATTGCCATTTGGGCGTTATTTTGTTAATGAGAAAATTGCTCCTGAGGCAGATAAGCTGCTGGCCGGTTTTTTTACAGATCCCAAGGACTGTTGCGTTTTAAAAGTTAAGGTGAAAGACGGTCAGGCACTGGTATCCGGTCTAAACCTTAACGGCATTCCGATAGAAGAAGTTGTTAAGCGTAAAATGACTAGAGATTCCAGATAAGGCACCATATCGATCTTGACCCCCCAGTCTTGCAATTGCAAATAAAATTGCAACTAATTAGGCTTTCCTACTTGACATTATCAGGAAGTGTTATAGAATACATGAACAACATCGGATATTTTTTTATCAATTAAGATAGGGTTTCCTATTTATGAGTAGCTTAGAGCAGATAGAACAGTTGGAGAAATTTCTTAGATTCAGCGGCAGAAGATTAGCTCCGGTTTTGAGTGGGGTTAAACCCTCACTGCTGCTGCACGTCAGAAACAGTCAGACCAGGCCGGAGAGGCGCTGCTATGACCTTCTTAGTCAGCATGACTGGCGGCTCAGGGATGTGACCGGTCTGGAGCATCTTATTCTCTCTGACAACGGTCAGGGGTTGCAGATACTCTTTTTTAACCGGCATGCGCTTGAAGCTGCTTTGAAAGACCGGCGCTGCCGACTGTTTTTGAACCGCTTTGGCTATACACGTGAATTTGCCGGTGTTGATGCTGATTTGCGGCTTTTAACTGAAAGATTTGCTGATAACGTCGAGTTCCCGCATGAAATCGGGATATTTCTGGGATATCCGCTCAAGGACGTTGCAGCGTTTATATACCGCCCGGGGGCCACACGAAATTTGCCGGGGGCTCGCTGGCGGATCTACGGTAGACAGGAGGGGTCACTTGCTTTGATGCGATTATTTGAGCAGGCAGAGCGTCTTTTTGACCTGCTGCTTCAAGGTGTAAGAGTGGGAAGTCTGCATGAATTGAAAGAACTTTTTAATAACTTCAAATTAGAGGATATAAGTTATGAAAGCTGTGCATGAACATGGATTCAGAGAATTCCTGCATGGACGCAGAATGAAGGTTACTCAGGAACGGCTTGAACTGTTTAATACCGCTGCCAACCTGCCAGGTGAATTTGATGGTAATGATCTTCTGAGAAAAATGTCTAAATCAGGGTTTCCAGTAGCCCATTCAACATTTTACCGCAACTTGCGTCTGTTGATCGCAGCCGGTGCAATCGAGCCGGTTGGCAGACGTCGCGGCAGACCGTTGTTCAAAGGGCGTGGCACTTGCTCAAAAGTGTGCAGAATGAAGTTGAGTGCCGGTGAACAGCAGATAAATGTCAGTGACCCGGATCTGCTGCTGGCGGTACGTCGTATCTGCCAGGAAGCTGGACTTGACTGCGGAGAGACCAAAATCACACTTGAATTTGGTGCAGAAAGCTAGCTGGCATCATCAAATATTTACACGGGGGCATTCAGCCCCCCGTTTTTTTTAAAGCTGTTTGGTGTGCGCAGGTCAGCCACATAAATTGATAGGGTTTAAGCTCGAAGTGAGATTTATTGATGGCAGGGCCGCCTTGAAGTTCACGCAGTTCACATGGTAATTCCTTTACCTTGGCAAGGTTAATAATCTCGTAGTCATTAGAGAAATTAAAAATGCCGAGTAATGGCTTATAGCCTTCAGCTGTTCCGCGCAGTATTGCAAAGACTTTTGATGAGGGCAGCTTCAATACCTTGAATCCTGATTTTGGATGAAAGGCTCTGCAGTGTCTGCGTAAATTCAGCAGCGAGTGGTATTCCCCATAAATCAAGTCGCGCCTGGTGAATGGAGCGTTAAGTGTATTTTCCAGCCGCTGCAGGTCTAATTTCTCCCGGTTGATGGCACGGTTGTGTCCCAAAAGAGTCACACCTTCAGTCCAGTTTTTCGAACCGAAAAGACTGTGAAAATAAATACCTGGAATACCGGGCATTGTCAGCATTACAGCCTGGGTCAGCATAAATTTTCTTACCGAATACTCCATATCTTCACCCGGCTCTCTAATCAGGCTGAAGTAGTTAATATTAAGTTCATAGGGACTTCTGGAGCCATCCGGGTTATTTTTGCAGCCAACTTTTCCTTCCTTTCTAAGTGCTTCGTCAGCCAGAAATTCAAGTTCATCTGCAGGGACCAGTCCGGAAAGCGGTCTGACGCCGATACCGTCATGGGAAGCGAGGAAATTCAAAAAAGTGCAACCCGCGGGCGGTTCTTTCAAGGAACCGGCCCATTTTGTCAAAGCCGCTGCATCCTGACGAAGCAGAGCATGGGCGGTTAAAGGCGGCAACGGGAACTGATAGACCATCTGGGCCTCATCAGAATTTTTACCAAAGTAAGAGATATTATCTTTATGCGGAACATTAGTCTCGGTAAGAATAACCGTGCCTGGAGCGACTTTATCAGCAATTTTTCTGAATAGTTTGACCAGCAAATGCGCTTGCGGCAGGTGGAGGCAGGAAGTACCGGATTCCTTCCAGATAAAAGCGATTGCGTCAAGCCGGATAATTCTGGCTCCTTTCGCCAGATACAGCAGGAATATATCGATCATTTCCAGCAGCAGTTCAGGGCTGTGGTAATTTAAATCCACCTGATCTTCACTGAAAGTTGTCCAGACCCGGCGTTTTTCTCCTCTGCAATTGTCATATTCGTGAAACAGCGGCAGAGCGCGTGGCCTGAAAACTTTACTGGCATCAAAGCTGTCATCAGGGGATTCAAACCACTCCTGATACTTTTTGTTCTCATTCAGAAATCCTTGAAACCATTTACTCTCAACAGAAACATGGTTGAATACTGCATCAAAGGCCAGGTTGAAATGTTTGCCAATCAACTCAATATCTTTCCAGGAGCCATATTCCGGTTTAACACTGCGGTAATCAGTCACTGAAAAACCGTCATCGGATGAATACGGAAAAAACGGCAGGATATGTACTGTATCAATAATATCCTCGGCATATTCCCGGATAAAACTGGTCAAGGTGGCAAGCGGGGTCGTGCCATTCTGAGTTCCCACCATATCGGCATATGTGATCAGTATTGAATCTTTCTCACTGAAAGCTGGTCTTGATTTAATTGATTCATAATTAAGGAGTTTTGTGGCCTTCTCTTCGATTCTTTCAGAGTACCTGCCTGCGATCTCCTTACCGTAAAGCTGTTCAAGAATTGCTTTGATTTCCATGGAGCGGATTTACCTTCTAAAGAAAATATTTTCAATTAACGGTTTAATTTTGCGGGCCATTACTTTGTGATTAAGTCGTTTGTCAAGAACCTGGAGGTTGTGGTGGACCGCTTCATTGCGGTCTGCCGGATTGATTAACAGTTTATATGCCGCATCTACTACGTCATCTGTAAGTTCACCGTCTGTAATGCCCGGCAGTTCAAAGCCCAGTCTTTCAATATCCTGCTGGTAGATTGGATAACGGTTGATAACCGCCGGCAGCCCGCAGCTGACCATTTCAAGCAGGTTGTTGCCGTAGCCCTCTATATCGCTGAAAAAGGTGCCGAGGCCGCCGTGCTGAGCGACTATTGAGGGAACTTCTGCGAATTTATAATATTTACGGTCAACAATAATGTCACGATGTGACAGAATACGGTCTTCGCCAAAAAGCAGAATAACATTGGCTTCAGGATCCCGCGAAGATTTCTCCCAATGGTATTCACGCAGGAATTTTTTATATTCAACCTGCTCATCACCGGAATGTCCAGAGATCAGCAGAACAATGCATTTATCATTTTTAAATTTCTTTTCAAGCTTGAAAGCGAAGTCGATCGCAGTTTCAATTTTCTTGCGCGGCACAATTCTGGTATGCTGCAGCAGGATTATGCTGTCCTCAATTTCAAAGCCTTGTGCTCTAACCAGTTCTATCAGTCCGATATCCTCAAAAAAAGTATAGTTGTAATTGTCTCTGGGAGGGGCGATCATTTGCGGGGAATCCCAGTCTGGAGCTTTCCAGTTCCAGAGAATATCGCAGGTGTTTGGAATTACGGCGGTATGTTTCTTGAAGAAAGTAGGCAGATTGGACTTACCGTATGCCTGGAAATATTTCCGGCCCAGTTTTATCTGGTCGCGGTTGATAAAAACCACCCCGTTTATCAAAGTGCCGGGTAGGTATTTCAAGTATTTTTTAATTACCGGATTCGGATTTGCGAATCTTGGACGCTCAAAGAAAGAGTCGTGCCACCAAACCAGCACCCGGGGCCAGATAAATCCGGCATTGCGGGTTTCTTCAAGGTAGAGCCCGAGCCCGACAGCAGTTATGAAATTGTAAGGGTGAGAAGTATTATGTGCGATCAGCAGGTCTATCTGATGCCGTTCGACGAAATCGGCAATTATTTCTTTGGCACGAAAAGCGTTTTCCATAATTTCGCCCTCAAGCCAGCAGGGAGGCTCTTCACAAAAATATTGTATAATACGCTTATGCAGCGGGCTTTTGTGCCAGAATATATCATTGGTTTCAGTGTTGAAGCGCGGTGACGAGTGCGCAGCCAGGTAAAAAATGTTTCCCAACGGTATATTCATGTATTTGACCATAGCTTCCACTGACTGGTCGATTACGATGGACACGCCGTCGTTTTTTCCGATAAGCGAGTGAATAATACCAATGTTCAAATGCGAAACATTCATTGTATAATCTCCAGAATCTGATCGAGCCTGTTAATTAGATAATCCGGTTTTACTTTTTTTAACTCGGGAAGCTGCTCGCGTAGACGCAGAGAACGGCAGTCGCCAGCGAAAAGCGCGGTCGTCATGCCCATACTCTTAGCCGGATAGATATCTTTCAGCATATCGTTGCCGACATAGAGAATCTGCTCCGGGCTTACCTGATGATGTTTAAAGCAGCGGCCGGCCGCTTTTTTGTAAAGAGCGATATCCGGTTTCCCTCTTTTTTCCTTATACGAATAGATGCTTAAATAACGGTCAAAATACTCAACGTCCTCAAAATCGCTGATCAGCCCGGTGAGAAAAAAGTTCATGATTATAGGGGTATAAAACTGAGCGTTTGAAATGATCCCCATGGGCATACCGCGTTTATAAATGCTGTGGACAACTTCATGCATATCAGGCATCGGGTACACCGGGTTGCTGAGGGTTTCAAAATATATCGCCAGCCGGCTGACATCATCCATGGTCGGCTTTTCTATCAGTGCAGCCTCATTAAGCTGCCTGAGTAATTTCTGCCAGACCATTCTGATGTCTATCTCCGGATGGGGAACTTCATGATCTTCCAGCTCCTCCCGCATTTTCAGGATGGTTTTTTCATACTCATCCAGAATCAGCGAAGCAGTTTTAACCGGAGTCTTGGACGCCAGTCTGACACCGCACTTCGAAAATGCCTCGAGGACATAGGAAGGTGCGAATCTGGCCTTATCAATATCTCCGGATGAAGACACGAGTAACGTGCCGTAAATATCAAATATTACGCATTTTATATTATTATTTTTACTCAGGGCAGGATTAAGGCCGGTTGGTATTGGCTCAATCCGCTGCTGAGATTCAAATAAGTGTCTTATAGAGTTTAAGCAGTTCTTGTCCATATTTTTCCAGAGAATATTCTTTTTTTATTATTTTACAGTTCGAGTTGATAAGGTCAATACTGAAGTCTCTGAAAAAAGCCTTCAGCGTTTCATTTTCCTCAAGAAATTTAAGCCTGGAGGAGCTTTCTGAGATTATTCTCTCAATTATTTTCATCTGAATTTCCTGCGGCAACATGCCGAAGTCTGCTTCCCCGTCATCGGGAACATCGACCAGCAGATGGTGATAAAGCCCCGGCATCTTGACTCCGGCGCGTTTAAAATCTTCAGAGACCGGCAGATCGCGACCAACTACCGGTTTGCCAAACAGCCAGGCTTCCAGGAAAATCATGCCGAATCCCTCACGAATACTGGTAGTCACAGCCCGGTCAGCCGCTGCCATAACCGCTTTAAAAGCACACTTTTCTCCAGCTTCAAAAATAACCTTTATGTTATTCTTTTGGCAGAATTCCTTCCAGTTATCATATTCAACCTTCTCAACTGGGTTGCGCGGGGGCAGGGTAAGTATCCAGTTTGCCTTGTCAGCAAAAACCGCTGCCAGCAGGATAAATTCTCCGATATTCTTACGGCGAATTCCACGCACCGGATAAACATAATTGGGCAGACTATTATTAATTTGGAGCGCAGTATTAACCTTTGCCGCCGCTTCCTCAGCAGCTTTGCCGGTCAAAGGCGTTCCGACACAAGCCGGATTGGGCAGAACTGTGATTTGTTCTTGTGGAATGCCATAGTCCACCAGGCGCTGTTTGTCCATTCTGGTAAGAACAGCATATCTGCAGTCAGGGCAGGTGGGATACATCACGTTGTGCAGCTTTCTACCGAAAGTCCCTTCTATGACAGAAAGGAGGGCACTGAGATTTTCTGGACGGTCTTCAGCGAAGTCATGGACATGATTGACAACAGCCCGTCCGTTTTCCATAAGCGCATGGATCGCGGCAGTCATTACCGGGTTTTTGCCGAGATTAATATTATGAACATGAATTACGGTGTCAGCATCGGTGGCTTCGAGCAAATATTCAATAATTTTTATATATTGATGATTAAGCTGTGCCGGAGAAAGATTTTTGCAGTCAAGGTAATTCAACAGAGGGTTACGCAGCTGCTCAATTGTATTCGGCAGTTCAGCGTGGATTTTTTCATCACCGGTAATCAGCTGCAGGCTGGTTATTTCAGGGTAGGCGGATAATGCCTGGAGCTGCATTTCTATAACTCTGGTGACTCCGCCCGGGTGCATATGGTGATGCAGTATCGCTGTCTTCATGGTGATTTCCTGTGGTTAGAATGAATCACTTTTTCTTCTTATGATACTTTTTTATATACTCTTCCACTTCAAGCATCGGTTTACGTTCCTTTTCCCGGATATCATATTCAATGACCTTGTAATTGTCATTGTCAATGCCCATTTGCCGCAGCATAAATGACTCGGGAGCAATAGGCGGGAGCTCCTTGTACATTTGAAGCCGGTTCCAGAATGTCTGCAGAATTCCAAATGCCATTTTACCCAGCGATGCTGTTGTCTGGTTGCGGTGAATTCGAAGATCAATATTGGTCTGGGCAATCGCATCCAGCCCGTATTGCTGGTATAGATCAATCAGCATTCCGGTTTCAACCCCGTAACCGATAGGGAAGTTAATTCGTTCGAGCATTTCCCGGTAGCCGGCATATTCTCCTGACAGCGGTTGAATTATTCCGGTAAGGTCCGGAAAGAATTGTGAGAACAGCGGTCGGATCAGTATTTCAGTAACCCGGCCACCTCCCGATGGAGATATGCCGGCTGACGTTTTAAAAGGGCGGTTGTAAAAAGCTTTTACAAACTTCACCTCCGGCTCCATCAGCAGTGGCCCGATCAGGCCATAGGCAAAGCGGGGGTGGATGTTTGAAATGTCGGCATCGACATAGACAATTATATCACCCTTAAGCAGATAAAGGGCTTTCCACAGGTTTTCTCCTTTACCGCGGCAGTCACCTTCGCTTTCCAAGTAATCCGAGGCCAGATAAGTGTCAGCTCCGAAATTTTTGGCGATTGCCAGAGTGTTATCAGTTGAGCCGGAGTCTATAACTGCAATCTCATCAACCAGAGGGTAACGGTCCATTAGTTCGGACTTCATTACCACAATAGATTTACCAATGGTTTTTTCCTCATTCAAGGTCGGAAAGCACAGGCTAATGGTAACTCCTTTGCGCTCCTTCAACTCGACCAGACGTTTAATGTCACTGAATTCATTGTAATGAAAGGTGCGGCTTTTCAGCCATTTATCAAGATTAACCATTGCAAATTTCTCCCATCTGATCGATTGCGGTTAATAAAAGTACCAGCTGCAGGATCCCCTGAGACAGCGGGGCAATTTCTATAAAACTGCGGTTGGTGCTGCCGCCGACACCCTCGGTAAGCCCCAGAGTAATGGATGGAATATCCTGGGCTAAACTTACGGTGATCTGTGAATTTGAGTATTCCATCCGGGGTTTATGGCCCAGTATTTTGAAGACTCCCAGCGCGGTTTTAATCAGAGGATGCGCGCTGCTGAGTCCTGAGGCGTCATGCCGGCCGAAAAAATCACAGGTGACGTTGGCACTGTGTTTGGCCCCGATATCTGTGCAGCAGTCTGATATCTGCTCTACAAGGCTGTCCATAAGAGAATTGTTCTCGCTGAGTATCTCCAGATTTACTTCGGCTTCGCGGCTTATTGTACTGTAGCGCTCACCACCGGAAATCATGCCGAGGTTTAAAATTGTTTTAGGCTTTTTGGGCAACGGAATGCTGTACAGGCTGCTGATTACTTCATTTGCTACCAGAATGGCGCTGCTTTCCGACATGCGCATCCAGGATGATTCCATTTCCTGTTCTCTGGTTTCACAATGGATGTCGCAGCGTACTCTGCTCAGGCTGAAATAGTCAAGCGTCCCAAGAGTTATACCGGTAAGGTTGATAACCGCGTCTACCTTGCCGGGAAAATCACGGAGAAATGTGCGGATGCCTTCGAAGTCCCCACGGCCATGATAACGGGTTGTCCCCACTATGATAATATTGCAGTCAAGTTTAATATTAAGTTGATTCAGAATGTCTGGCAGGGTCATAAGTGCTGCAACTGCAAGGTTATCATCCGCGACTCCGGCACCGTGAACCCGGTCGGCGGTAATGGTTATATTCTGATCAATTCCAAGGCTGAATTGATTGTCAATATGGGTGCATACCACAATATTCCGCAATCCGGTTTTACCGTTGCATATACCAATGCAGTTATGCATCCGGTCTGTTTTAGGGTCGACAATACCGCTGGCTGTATAGCGGGTCAGGATAAATTCAGCACGGTTTTTTTCATGGAAAGTTTGAGCTGGAAATTCTGACAAAAGCGACAGATTTCCCAACAACATTTCCCGGGTGCTTTCAATGCCTTTCAGCCATTTTTCTTTATTACGGGAAAGTTTCTGTAAGATTTCATCAACGACACTACTGTTTGTCATACTATGCTCCTGGTTGTTACCTCCACCAAATATTCTGATACAACATTTGAAAAAATGTTATGATATTGTTAAGAACGGCTTAATTGATAAGCTCATTTGTAAATGTTAAGCACAATATATTTTGCGAATATTAGAGAAGAGTTAAAGAGGCGCAATAATTGCATTAAATTTACTTTTGTGTCAGATTTTGCATTATTATCGCCCTAACACTTGTATTTTCTCCAACATAAACTTACCTTTTCAAATGATTTTTGTCAAATATATAAACAAGGTTGTCAAAGTTGATTAAAGCACTAGGTAACAGAATAAAAAACTTATTCGGCAGGAAGAACAATGATAAACTCATTGAAACTGCGACATCTCGCAAATCTTCCAGCTGGGAAAAGAGTTCCAGTTCTTCCAGAAAAAATGATTTCAATAAGAAATATGACGATTCCGGCAGTTTCAGTGGTCGGAATCAAAACCGGCGTCGCAAGAAAAAGGTCCGTTCTGATAACAGCAGCAAGAACTTAAAAAAGCCTGTTCACGAGCCGAAACCCAAAAAGATTCCGCCTAAACCGGAAAAGCTGATAATCCCGCCTGAAGAGGCTGGAAAAACCCGGTTCAGTGACCTTGATATCCATGAGGATATCCTGTTTGGGCTGCAGAAGATGGATTTCAAGTACTGTACCCCGATTCAGGCCAAGTCCATGCCGCACCTGCTTGAAGGCAAAGATTTAACGGGAAAGGCTCAGACCGGCACCGGAAAAACCGCGGCCTTTCTGGTTTCCACTTTCAACACACTGCTGAAAAACCCCAAGCCGCATCCCGCCAAAGGCAGCTGCCGGGCGCTTGTGCTGGCACCAACCAGGGAGCTGGCTCTGCAGATTTATAAGGATGCTGAAAAAATTTCTATGTACACCGGGTTGTACAACGTGGTGGTTTTTGGAGGAATGGACCACCGCAAGCAGCGTGAAAACCTGAACCGGCCCATTGATATACTTATCGGTACGCCGGGAAGAATTATCGACTATTCACGAAGCCGTCACCTTAACCTTTCACAGACTGAAATTCTGGTGATTGATGAAGCGGACCGGATGCTGGATATGGGGTTTATTCCCGATGTCAGACGTATTCTCAATCAGCTGCCCGGCAAGGGCAAGCGCCAGACTTTATTTTACAGCGCTACCCTTGAAGAGCGTATTTTGCGCCTGAGCGATTCATGGCTTGCTGACCCGGTTTCAGTTGAAAGCGAATCCGGACAGATGGTGACCGACTTGATTGAACAGAAGTTTTACACTGTGGCAATTAGTGAAAAATTTCCACTGCTGATGTGGATGATCAAGAATGAAGACTTTGACCGGATGCTGATTTTCGGAAACCGCAAGGATAAAAACTTTGAACTTTATGATAATTTAAAGCGACACGGAATTTCCTGTGCGCTGCTTTCCGGCGATATACCACAGGTGAAGCGTTTGAAGATTCTGGAACGCTTCCGCTCCGGCAAAGAAAAGATTGTTATTGCCACAGATGTAGCGGCTCGCGGTATTCATGTGGACAATGTATCTGTCGTTGTGAATTATGACCTTCCGGAGCGCTCCGAGGATTATGTGCATCGTGTGGGCCGTACCGGCCGTGCCGGGCAGAAAGGTAAATCAGTCAGCTTTGTCTGTGAATACGGGGCGTATTATCTTCCGGAAATAGAAAAACTGCTCGGTGAGGATATGAAATGCATACTGCCGCCGGAAGAGATGCTTGTGACACCGGAACTGCCGCCAAATGCTCCGCCGCCGCGTAAGGCTAGGAACCGAGGACGCGGCACAGGTGGCAGAAGCAGCTCCAGCAGAGGGCGCGGTGATCGTCGTCCCCGTAACAAAAGCCGTCGCTGACTGTTAACGGCTGATGGCGCGTTTTTCCAGAATCCTGTACAAAATCATACCGGCCAAAGTGGTTAAAACCGGCGGCAGGGCTGTGCTGCATATCACAGATAGAGTAATCAGTCTGGTTATGCCATCGCCAGCCGCTTTAATCTCAATTTCGCAGGCAAGAATTCGCTCTGCCAGAAAATAGAGGTATGCCAGACCACCAAATGAAGTAATGCCGGCTGTGGCAAATGATGCCACCCTGCATATTCTGCGTATCCGGCGTTCTTTTTGGCTGAGCCACGGCAAGTCTCTCAGCAAGGTAAAGAAAAGAGCTGTGGCCATTAACAGGCCGCCTGTACAGCCGATACCAGTAATCAGCAGCAGCATTCCGGAACCGTATTTAACTTCAGTCATAGCTGTGAAAAAAAGTGATGAGCCTGCAGCAGCAGTGCCAGTAACCGCAAAGACGTCTATTGCCAGCAGTACCGCCAGATACATGCCGATGCCGGTGATATAGGTTGAGACCTTGGTGACCTGACGGCTGACAGCAACTCCTTCTATACACCAGTTGGCAAAATGCTCACAATTGTTTGAAGGCAGGTGATACTCCTGCTCGCCGATTCTGGTTTTAGCTCGTTCAACAGCTTCAAGTATGCCGAATTTGCGGTGAGTATGTTTAATCAGATGCATAGGACGGCCCTGAGCAAATCTGCTTACTGAAGATTGAATTACGGGCCCTGACGCCGCCTGTTCGGAAAAGCCTGAATAATGAATTATGCCGCCTTTGTCATCGCCAACGCCATGATGCCAGTAGCCTTTGCGCCTGACGGCCAGATGTTCTCCAGCCAGCGGTACGGTTGTTTTGATTTTGTAGTATCTCTTCCGGCATTCGGTGTCACAGAAACGATGTTTTTCATTATCGATGATCTGTGGATTTTCAGCCGCACAAAATGAACATACTTTGCCGATGTAGCTATGACGAAGTTCTTTTTTCAGGGACTGCATAATTCCTCCTGCAGTGAATCTGTTTATAGATTACACGGCAAAAGGTAAATTAGCAAATTACCTGAAGGTCAGTGCACTCATAAGTTTTCAGCATGAATAATTCTGATATCCAGATTGCGGGCTGCAGTATCAATGAATTCCTGCCCGGGAATGGATTTTATCAGGGAGGTATCGACATAAGCCGCGTCGGCACCGGCTTCTACGGTATATTCAAGCATTTTTCGGGTGAGTTTTATTGAGCAGGAACTCACGTCAAAGATAACTTCTCCGGGGAAATACCGTCGTGCCGTTATCAGCAGCAGCCGCCTTTCATCCAGCGACAATTCTTCGCGTCTGCCTTCCTGAACGTTGCCGATGATTACTCTATGGATGCCGGCTGCTGCTGTAGCTTCCAGTTCGGCAATGTACTTTGGCAGGTCCAGTTCTCCTTGCATATTTATCTGAGTTTTGACAGCTGTTGTTGCCGCGTCAGGAGGTATCTCAGAGAAATTATCGCAGAAAATGTCACTGTGCTTTTTAAATAAATTTTCCTCAACAGACTCAAGCTCAAGGCGGTAATCATTGCGGCAGTAAATATGAATATCAGACCATTTTTTGCTTTCCGCACCGTACTTGCGAAATTCACGCAGGTTACTTTGCAGGAATGTAGCAATAGCCTTTTCTTCAGAATAGCAGCGCTCATTTATATCACGGTTTATTCTGGTTTTGAGCTGGGTCCTCCAGTCCGAGTCAATAAAAATTGCCAGGTCAATATAATCTCTGAATTGGTGGTAAGTGGAGATTTCCCCTTCAATTATATTAAATTTTGCCGGTGTAAATTCAATTTTTGAATCGGCGGTCCCGGTGACAGCATTATATACCGGCCGCTGAAATAAGTTGCCTCTTTTAATTTGCTGCAGGTGACTGCAGATCAAACTCATTTTGTTGGCTTCAGGGTGAGCACCGTAAAGATTTTTGCCGTATCTGCTTGTCCGGGAGGTTTTATAATCATCCAGCGGCAGCAGGGCAGTGCTTTGCAGCAGAGGAAGCAGGCCTGCGGCAAATGTCGACTTGCCTGAACCGCCGGGCCCGCCTATGGCAATATTAACATACTCCATGGCAGAAAATTCCGAGGTGATGAGTTCTGCAATAATACGTTCGACCTGCAGTTTGTGCTTGTGGTCGCGGCAGCTTATATGGGTTTTCTTTTTGTCAGGCATATTGTTATTTCCGGTTAAATTCAAAAGTAAGCCTATCATTTTTTGTGAATTTTGCAAGAGCTTATTTATTTCTTTTGATAAAGTATTATTTATTCAATTTAAATATGTTTCCTTTTATCTGGATTTTGAAGAATTACCACATAAAAGGTCCTTTAATGACCAATATGCTCAATGCTGAGAATTTTGATATGTACCTGATGTAATTTACATAAAGATAGTTTAACAATGTGCAGTTTTTACGCATATTATTCTGTTTATATTGTGTTTTAAATAATAATTATTAATTTTAGTCTGGCTGATTTCACAAAAAGTTTTCCTTTCTGGTATTGAACCCGGCAGGAAATGGTATAAATTTTTTATAAACTCAAATATCGGAGGAAATATGCTGAGTTTTGCGGAAGAAATTTATCTGATGGCCCTGGACGAGGAGTCGGGGAAAATCGTACTGCCGGGCGGTGAAATGATGCTGCATCGTTTGCTGGTCGGAGCGGTTCTTTGCGAGATTTCTTTTCTGGACCGGATAGATAATGACAGCCAGGGTATCTTTCTTGTCAACACTGAGACTACAAATGATCAGATGCTTGACGGAATAATTGATATTATACGGCTGCGCGATCGCCGCGAAAGCATTCATTTCTGGATGGAAAATCTATTGTCAGAGGCAGCTGACATCGAGAACAATGTTATCAGCAGTCTGATTGGTCGCGGCATAATAAAGGAAGTCGATGACCGCATTCTGTGGGTAATACCATCTCGTCGGTACCCGATTATAGATAATCAGGAAATGGAGGAAGTCAAGCATAGAGTGAGGCGGCTTATCGAGAATGAAGGTTTGGTACCTGATCCTCGAGATGCTGTAATCATCAGTTTGATATATGCCAGCGGCATGCTCAGGCGGTTTTATTCCATGGAGGAATATTCAAAATATGAACCCAGAATAAAGCAGCTTTCTTCGTTGGATATGCTGGCAAGAGAAGCCGGAAAACTCATCCATGAAATTTCAGTAGTAATAGTACAAACCGGGGGAGCATTTCGCCCCTGACCAAATGACTTGAGAGAGGAGCAAAAATGAAGAGGAACATTGCAGCAGTATTGCTGTGCCTTGCCGGCACAGCGCTGGCACATTGTCAATTGCCTTGCGGGATTTTTAATGACGACATGCGCTTCAAGATGATGGAAGAGGATATCATAACTGTCCAGAAATCCATTATGACTATTATGAAAATCACTCGGGCACAGACAAAGGACCAGAACCAACTTGTCCGCTGGGTGCATAACAAGGATGAGCATGCAGAGAAAATCCAGAATCTTGCCTGGTACTACTTCCTGGCACAGCGGGTTAAGCCGGTGACAAAGGATGAAGTTGGGGAGAAAGAGTACGGCAAATATTTAAAGCAGCTTGAGCTACTGCATAGAATAATTTTTTATGCGATGAAGACCAAGCAGTCTCTGGATTTGGAAAATGTTCATAAGCTGCAGCATTTACTGAAAGATTTTGAAAAAGTTTATAAGTCAAAATGAACGGTTGGCCTCATATCCCCTTTTTTATGTCTTCGAAAGTGATAATATATTTACAATTAAGCTTTTGCAGGGGTAGAAAAAAGTGCATGTTATTGTTATAATATGAGTTTAAAGGCGTATAACGTCCTGGCTTGTTGAGTAACTTGTTCCTCAAGAGTGCTGTTTTATACTTGAAATATAAATTTAATACGGCATGTTTTGTTCTGCCTCTTGAGGCTGTATTTACAAAAAATGAGAATTAATGCCGGGGATATGGAGAGCCATGCATCAGACTAAGGAATCAGTTATCGAAGCGGAAAAGCTTGACTTGAAAGAGCCTTCCAGGTATAAAGTAATGCTGTTCAATGATGATTATACCACAATGGACTTTGTCGTTATGGTCCTGATGGTTATTTTTCACCGCTCCCTGGCTGACGCGCAAAATATTATGATGTCGGTGCATAAAAGCGGCAAGGCAGTTTGCGGAGTTTATGCTTTTGAGATAGCTGAAACAAAAGTTGCGCAGGTTAAGGCGTTGTCTGAACAGCACAATTTCCCATTACGCTGCGACATTGAAAAGGAGTAATACTTGGAGGTCATGCCACAACCTACTTCAGAGCTTAATGAGGCTCTGAATGATGTAGTTAACTTTGCTGTAGAGCTCAAGCATGAGATTATTCTGCCTGAGCACCTGCTTTTTATACTTTTACATAATGATAAAATCAGAACCCTGCTCGACAGCCTTGGGATTGATCGCGAAATAATTGAAAGCAATCTCAATGATTTTTTTGAGAATAAAGTAGATATATTTGAATGCAATGCGCCTCCTGTCGAGTCGATAGCTTTCAACCGGATTCTTAACGACGCGCTTGGACGGGTGACCAGCGCAGAAAAAAGCTGGGTTGGGGTAATTGATGTCTTTGTCGCGATTTTTCGTGAGGATAAATCTCATGCATATTATTTCATGCGACAGGCAGGACTGCAGGAGTTTGATGTAATCAGAGAGGTCAGTTCTGACATTTTTTATCGTGATGACGAGGAAGAGCTTGATGATGACGACTTCATGCACCATTTTGATGATATGGACTTCGAGTTTGAATCCCATGATTCCGATGAAACTGGGGTCGGGACAGATGATGGACTGCAGCAGAACGGCAAGAAACTTCCAAAAATATTGCAGCGTTTTGCTGTTAACCTTACAGATTTGGCTGCCGCTGGCGAGATAGATCCTATTATTGGCCGTAAGACGGAACTGAAGCGGATTATGCAGGTGTTATGTCGTCGCAAAAAGAACAATCCTGTTCTGGTGGGTGAATCCGGAGTTGGTAAAACGGCGATTGTCGAGGGCTTGGCCCGTCTGATTGTGCATAATGAAGTACCGCAGCGACTCAGAGACAGCAGTATCTGGGCCCTGGATATGGGGGCATTGATTGCCGGTACTAAATTCAGGGGTGAGTTTGAGGAACGGCTCAAAAAAGTAATCGAAGAGCTCAAGGATGTTGAAAATGCAATTCTGTTTGTTGATGAAATACATGTCGTGGTGGGGGCTGGGGCGGTAAGTGCCGGTTCTCTGGACGCTTCAAATATTCTGAAGCCGGCGTTGAGTTCTGGAAATCTTAAGTGTATCGGCATCACAACTTATGATGACTATAAAAACCATATATTGAAGGACAAAGCCTTCAGTCGGCGCTTTCAGAAGATTGATGTCGCTGAACCTTCTGAACAGGAGGCAATGGATATTCTTGAGGGTGTACGCCCTTACTATGAAAAGCATTATGAGGTGAAGTTTTCCAGAGAAGCACTCCGGCAGGCGGTGAAGCTTTCCGCCAGGTATATCAATGACAGGTTCTTGCCGGACAAGGCTATTGACGTCATTGATGAAGCCGGCGCGGGGAACTCGCTGCGCGATGAAAAACGACGCAGGACAATTACCGTCAAAGAAGTTGAAACCGTTATTTCTCAAATGGCAAATATTCCTGAAGCCAGGGTTTCTGCTAAAGACAACGAGAAACTGCGGTGCCTGGAAGATAACCTTAAAACTGTGGTTTTTGGTCAGGATGAAGCAATAGCAAAAGTCGTAACTTCCATAAAAATTGCCCGTGCGGGGATTGGCAATAAACTTAAACCAATGGGAGGTTTTCTGTTCTGTGGTCCAACCGGCTGCGGCAAGACTGAACTGGCTAAACAGCTTGCAGACCTGATGAGTATTGCGTTTGTCAGGTTTGATATGAGTGAATACTCAGAGAAGCATACGGTTTCCAAGCTTATAGGCAGTCCTCCGGGTTATGTTGGTTTTGAGCAGTCTGGGATGCTGACGGAAGCTTTGATTCGCAACCCGCATTGTGTGCTGCTGCTGGATGAAATAGAGAAAGCTCACTCGGATGTCTACAATATTCTGCTGCAGATAATGGACTATGGGACCTTGACTGACAATAACGGCAGAAAAGCTGATTTCCGCAATGCAGTTATCATTTTGACCAGCAATGTTGGTGCCAGGCTGCTGGATTCCAATAATATCGGATTTTCCAGAGATGATAATTCACAGTCTGCAACCCGTAAGGAGGTTGAGAAGTTTTTCGCACCTGAATTCCGCAACCGCCTTGATTCTATTATTTATTTCAATCAGTTGTCAAAAGAGTTAATGGAAATGATTGTCTGGAAATTTATTAGACAGTTGCAGTATGAATTGAATTCCAGAAAAGTAGAACTGGAAATGACTTCTGAAGCTGTTGAATGGCTGGCGGTTAAGGGGTATAGTCCAAAAATGGGAGCCCGTCCCCTGGAGCGTCTGATTAAGCATGAGATTCAGGAGAAGCTGGCCGATGCCCTCTTGTTTGGAGAGCTGGCCAGCGGGGGAAAGGTTAGAGTAACTGCCAAGGATGGCAAACTCAAGTTTGCTTAAAGTAAGGCTTGCCTCATTGGTATTTTCAGCCATATCTGCTGAAAATATTTTACACATAATGCCGTATGTCATAGAATTCACCGCAGTTTAGACATACGGCTTTTATTATATAAAATTTATTAGTTTGTTATATATAAAATATCCAGCATTTTTAAAATCAACTCCTTGTGTATATAAAAATTATATATTATAATATTGTTTAAGGAAATATATTCGAACAAATCTAACGATCTGGGAAAAAGGATGGAAATAAGGTTTTCAAGTTGTGGAAATGTTTGTGCTTTAAAAATAACTGGCCGTCTGGATGCAGCAAATGCGGGAATCTTGAAATCAGAATTCATGGAAGCTTCAAGGAATAACAGTAAATTCATATTTGATCTGTCCGAAATGGAATACATCGACAGCACTGGCCTCGGCAGTATGGTTTCATGCCTCAAGAGCATAATTGACAAGGAAGGTTTTTTAAAACTGGCAGGTCTGCGGGATAAACCCAGAATGATCTTTGAAATAACGCGTGCTTATCGGATTTTTGATATATATGACAGTATGGAGTCAGCAGTTGAGGCCTGCAATATCAGCAAAGGGGCATGAGTTTGGAGGATAATAAAAAAAAGATAAGGCTGCTGGCGGTTGATGATGAGAAGTTTAACCTGCTGCTGCTGCGTGAAGCGCTGAAAAACGAGAATATTGATGTAACGGGGTGCGAAAGTGCTGACCGGGCAGTTGAAATGATAAAGGGCAATGATTATGATGTTGCTCTGCTGGATGTCATAATGCCTGGAATAAACGGTTTTGAACTTCGAAAGATTATTCGCCAGTATGCGCCGCGCCTTCCGGTTATATACCTGACAGCTGTTGTTGACACAATTGACAATGAACTGGTCGAAAAAATATCGGAAGATAAATTCACTTATTATATGAAAAAGCCGTTTGTCAGGATTGAGCTGCTGCGGCAGATTCACAATGCTGTTGAGGACCGTCAGCGGGAGGATCGTACCAGAAACTATTACAACAACCTGGAAGAAGATCTGGAGCTGGCGTCTGAGGTGCAGAGCCTGATGCTTCCGGGCTGGTGTGTGCAGTTTGATGATTTTTTTGTTTCCTCAATTTATCAACCATGCCAGAAGGTAAGCGGTGATATTTTTGATGTTATCAGGATCGGTCCAGGTAAATATTTTATTTTAGTTGGGGATATTGCCGGGCACGGGATACAGGCGGCTTTATATATGAGTGCGGTTCAGTCTTTGATCAAGATGATATTTGGTCGTAATCCTGTGGATGTCGAATTGTGTGAAGTACTGACCCGGATGAACAAATATTTCTGCAGTGAACTGGGACAGGGAAATTATATGACCTGTGTAGCGGCCTGTGTTGATTATAATTTGAACCAGCTGAAATTTTACAGTGCAGGGCATCCTGATATTTTTGAGTTTAACCCCGATTCCGGAAAAATCAGGATGTTGAATCCAGAAAACAAAGGGGGAATTCCAATTGGCTGGGAAAAGTCTTTTGAGTATTGTGCAGAGGATGTTGTTACTGTTGAAATTGAGGATGGGAGTCTGCTTTTTGCTCTGACGGACGGAGTTTTTGAAATTACTGAAAGAAAAAGCAGTGAGATGCTGGGAATTGACAATATGCAGATGTTGCTGGAGAGTATTTCTACTACTAAAAACGCAGCTGTAATTCCGTATCGCCTGCGTGAGGCCCTGTGTCAGATGGGCTATGAACGTAATGGAGATGACTTCTGCCTTTTGACCCTGGGACGCTTCAAAGGCGGCCACAAAAAACAACGGCTGGCCCTGACTTCAGCTCCCATACTTGCCGCGGTGAACAGCCTGGTTGCTGAATTCGGCCGATTTATTGAAAAAACAACGGAAAGTCATAAGCTGGCTGGAGTGGTAGAGATATTGATAGGGGAATTTTTGAATAATGTTGTTGTTCATGGCCTGGTAAACCGCCAGCAGGCCCGTCCGGTCATTCTGGTTGAAGTTGCTGTTATGTCTGAAAGGATAGAGATTTCTGTGCTGGACAAGGGAAAAAGCTGGAATGTGGGTGACGGTTTGAAGGCTGAAAACGGTAATGATTTTGAACAGGCGCTTGCTACTTCCGGTCGGGGTATGGCTATTATTTGTTCAATTGCTTCAGAAATCAGCCGAAACCGGTACGGGGATATTAATGAGACCTGTTTTTTCATTGACAGAAAGGATCCTTGAGATGCCGTTAGTCAGTATCGTTGTCAGGTCAAAAAACGATATGAGATACATTGAGCAAACCCTTAATGCCATTCAGCGGCAGAGCTTTTCCGATTTTGAACTCATATGTGCCGATTCGGGCTCCACTGACGGTACTCTTGAAATTATTAAAGGTTTTGCCCCAAAGCATATTATGAAAATACCTCCGGAAGAATATATTCCGGGTAAAGTACTCAATGATGCTGTGCAGCTGTGCAGCGGCAAAATCATTGTTTTCAACAATTCAGATTGCATTCCTCAGGGAATGAACTGGCTGACAAACCTGACGGCCCCGCTGCTTGATGCTGAGAGAAAAAACACCGTCGCAGTTTTTTGTGACCAGCATCCTCGTCCTGAGGCGCGGCCTCTGGTAAGGAAAGACCATGTCAGGGCGTTTGGTGATGGAACTGTTTCAGCTGGCTGGCAGCATTTTTTTTCGCTGGCAAGTTCCGCGATTTTAACCGAGCTTTTATTGCATAACCCGTTTGACGAAACGTTGCAGTATTCAGAAGATGTGGAGTGGTCGCTGCGAATGAAAAAGCTGGGGTATTGCATTGATTATATTCCTGAAGCTCACGTTGAGCATTCGCACAACTACTCTCTGCAGGAAGTCTGGACCAGGTTTTATAATGAGGGGCTGGCGGAAGGACGTATATACCGCAGTGCGCCTGCTTTCTTTAAAGACTTCATAATGCCATGTACCGCAGAGCTGCTGCGGGACTGGAAGTTCCTCTTATCTCATTTTCGGATAGATCATATTCCTTACGGGTTAGTATACCGCTTGCTGCAGCGTTTTGCGATGTGGAAAGGCAGGCGTGACTATTTTAAATAAGGTGGAAAAGCATGATTTTGAATTATATTTAGGGATTATTGATTGAATCTGAGAATTGTTGAGCCAAATTATTTTATGTCATTCATGCTTACAGGAAACACGAGGATACGATGAAAGTTGCTAATATATTAAGACGGTTTACTTTCGAAGAATGGGGCGGGACTGAGTCAGTTGTCTGGAATACATCCCGATGCCTGGTGAATAAAAACTGTACTGCGGATATTTTATGCACAAAAGCTCTGGCTGCACTGGAAGAGGAACATTTGCATGGATTGATGATCAGGCGTTTCCCTTACTTTTATCCTTACTTCCCGATGAATTCATCCCGTAAACTGCAGCTTGATAAAAAAGGGGGCAATCCGTATTGCCTCAAAATGCTTGAATACCTGCGGGACAGCGAATATGATATTCTGCATTGTCATACTATGGAGCGCTTGGCTGATTGTGTAAAGCTCGCTGCTGAGATCAGGAAGGTGCCTTATGTTATTTCTTTTCATGGCGGCTGCCTGGATGTTCCTAAAAGTGAACTTGACGAAATGATGAAGCCTCTGAACCGGACGTTTAACTACGGTAAAATATTTGATTGGATGCTGGGTTATAACCGCAATTTTATTGAGAAGGCTAACGGGATTATTTGTGTTGGCTTCAACGAATACGAGCTGGTTAAGAAAAAATATTCTAATAAGCTTGTGGAGTATATTCCAAACGGTGTTGATGATGAGTATTTTTCAAAAAAACCGACAGTTGACTTCAAACATAATTACAACATTCCACTTGATGCGGAAATTATTCTTTGTGTTTCACGAATTGATTACCAGAAAAATCAGAAGCAACTGCTTGAATTGATGAATGAAATAAAAAATGACGGAGGCAAAGAGCACCTGGTGATTATTGGGCCGGTTACGGCAGTGAATTATTATAAAGAAATGCGGCGTATGATTGAGTGTTTCGGTTTAATTGACCGGGTAACGGTGATTGAGGGACTTAAGCCTGAATCAGAGTACCTGCATGCGGCCTACCATGCCGCAGATGTGTTTATTCTGCCTTCACTGCATGAGCCTTTTGGGATTGTTGTGCTTGAAGCCTGGTCTTCGGGGCTGCCGGTAATTTCCAGCAGGGTTGGTGGTCTGGAAAAAATTATTGATGACCATGAGACCGGGCTGTTGTTTGAGCCTGAAAGTCTGGATGGACTTCTGAAAGCCTGGAAAGAGCTTAAAGCCAAGCCGGATTTGCGGGATAAGCTGGTCAAGCAGGCAGGAGATACGGTCAGGAAATATTTTACCTGGGATCGTATTACTGACAAACTTTTGAATTTCTATAACAAGGTAATTGATGAGTTCAAAGGCAAAAGTTAAAAGAATATTATATGTTTCTCAGAAAGGAGGGTTTTTTGGTGGTGTGGAACGTTTTATTTACGACACTGCCGAAGCGCTGAATAACTGTGACTTTGCGGTTTTCGGCATGTTTGCAGAACCGGCAAGACAATTCGAACCTTTCTGCGCTCCATTTAGAAAAGTTTATTCTTTTGATGACCGAGCTGAAATTATGGCATTAAACTTTGATGCTGTTTTTATCCATAAACTGTCGGATTTCGAGCTGCTTAGAATGTTGAATTCCAGATTCAGGACAGTTCTTTATGTCCATGACCATGACTATTATTGTCGCCGCAGACATAAGTATTTTCCCTTTAAACGCAAAAACTGTTCGCTGCCTGGAAATCGACCATATTGTTTGCTTTGCAGTATTTTAGTAAAGGAAAATAATGGAAAACTAAAGTTAAACTGGGACCGTAATTTCTCAAAGGTTTTCAGAGAAATTCGTCGCTGCAGCCGTTTTGCAGTCATGTCGGAATATATGCGGCATAATTTAACTGTAAATGGCTTCAGGTGTGAGGATATATCAAAGATTTATACAATTATAGATACACCTGATGCTGCAGTCGAAAAAAGCTGTAAACGCAAAACTCCAGTAATCGTAGCCGTCGGTCAGCTTATTGCCGGGAAGGGGTTTGATTTACTGCTTAACGCATTGAACCTGCTTGATTTTGATTTCAAAGCGTATATAGTTGGCGGCGGCAAAGATGAAAAATATCTGCGCAACTTGTGCTTGCAAAAGGGACTGCAGACCAGAGTTGAATTTACCGGCTGGCAGGATCAGGTCGCAGAATATTACCGCGAGGCCGATATTGCGGTTTTTCCGTCGCGCTGGCAGGAACCCTTTGGCCTGACCGGTGTTGAGGCGGCTGCATATGGTTTGCCGGTGGTTGGTTTTGATGTCGGCGGAGTCAGTGAATGGCTGCGTGACGGCCACAACGGCTTTCTGGTGGCTGCCGGTGATACAGCTGCCATGGCTGAAGCAATTAAACGTTTGGCACTGGAGCCGGAAAAAGCTCTGGCGTTGGGAAAGAACGGCAGAAATTTCATAAAATCGGAGTTTTCCGTAAATAAATTTATAGAGGCATTCGAAGCAATTATTGCTTAGCAATCAATATAGGGTGGTATTGGATGTACAGCATTCTGGTAAGTGCTACTTCCTTTGACAAGGGGAAGTCAGGCGTTTCTGTTTATATTTGTAACTGTCTGCGTGAACTGGCGGTTGAGCATCGTGTTGAGGTGTTGGCCTTTAACGATGATATCTCTCTTATGCCGCAACATGACAATATCACTTATCTTCCCGTGCGTTCTTTTCTAAAGGTCCCTGTGATTAATATGTTATGGCATTTAATCTGGCTGCCGCTCAGGATATGCTGGAAAAGGTATGATTTTGTGCTGCTTCCGGCTGCGAACCGCCGGGCATTTTTGTTCAAGCGAGGCACGACTCTGGCAGTTGTGCATGACTTGTCACAATACCACATAGATTGCAAATATGATCCGTTAAGGATGTTTTACATAAAAAGAATTCTACCGGGATGTATCAGAAGAGCAGATCGGGTTATTGCAGTCAGCTGCAGCACTCAAACTGACCTGAAAAAATACTGGCACATGCCCTGTAAAAAGTTGTGTGTAAATTATAACGGTTATGACAGACAGATATTTTACCCGATCAAGGACAGAACTGTTTTGCGGCAGATTAGGGAAAAGTATGCGTTGCATAAGAAATACATATTTTATATCTCCCGGATAGAACACCCCGGAAAAAATCACCTTAATTTAATTAAGGCATATGAAAGGCTGCCTGAGAAGTTACGCCGGGAGTACGATCTGGTGTTAGCAGGCAGCGACTGGTCCGGGGCGGAAATCGTTAAAGCTTACGCAGCGGACAGCAGCAGCTGCGATTCGATAAAGTTTACCGGTTTTGTTGAATACACTGTTCTGCCGGTTTTGATGAGTGGGGCTGCTTTGTATGTTTTCCCATCATTTTTTGAAGGCTTCGGACTTTCACTGGTAGAGGCTATGGCTTGTAAAATTCCAATTGCCTGTTCGGCGAACTCTTCGCTTGGGGAAATAGGAGGGGACGCGGCAATGCTGTTTGATCCTGCAGAGCCGGAACAGATTACTGAGAGTATGGTTAAAATATTAACGGATAATAACTTCAGGAATAAACTCGTAGAGGCGGGAACGCGCCGCAAGGAACTTTTTGACTGGCGTAAGCACGCTGAAAAACTGGTCGCATGTTATGAAAGCTCGAAGAATTGAAATTACGACATTTGAAAAAAGATTAAAGGGAATCAGGGTTAAGAACCGGACTGCCGGAATCAGAATTCTTTGTTTCCGTGGGCTTATTATCCTTTCCAGAAGTCTTGGTCGAGTATGTGAATTTACTGCTGCCTTTTTATTATTTCTGCTGTTTGCCACCCCTCTGTTGTTTTTTTGCGTGATCAGGAAAATTACAAACGGCAGACCGGTCTTTATACGAAAAGAGATTTACTGGCAGAACGGCAAGGTAAGAACTATCAGGGTATTTAATTTTGACCATAGAGTTCTCCGAAACACGTTTCTTTTTTTTCACGTACTTACTTGTGATTTAAGGCTGATTGGAGTCAGTATTAAAGAGTATGGAAAAGATGCCAGAACAGCAGGTGATAATTTTATATATAGTGACAGGCCTGGTATTTTCAGTTTATGGTTTCTCCGTAACAGCAGCCGCACAGGACATGAAGGCCGGATGCAGGTTGAAATGGAGTATACTTTCAGACACGGCTTTCTGAGCGATGTTTTAATTTTATTACGTACATTGCCCGCAGCTGTGTTCCATAACCCGAAGGCTGAGTTGCCTGCAGAAGTTACTATTATGGGAGTTACTTTCAGAAATATAACTATGCAGGAGGTGATAGATCTTTTCATCAAAGATATTGTCGCGGGAAGCAGGAAGAAAGTTTTTTTTGTTAACCCTGACTGTTTTAATAAAACGGTGAAAAATAAATACTACTATGAGATTCTCCGTCGTGGTGATTATGTGCTGCCGGACGGGATTGGGGTATTACTGGCTTGTAAATTTAACGGGACTCCACTCAGGGAAAATGTAAACGGTACGGACATGCTGCCTTTTTTGTGCAGGGTCGCGGTTGAGAACAGCTTTTCGATTTATCTGCTCGGGGCGCGGCCGGGCGTGGCAGAAGCCATGGGCGGTCGCCTCAAAAAAACTTATCCGGGGTTGAAGATATGCGGCAGTCACCATGGATTTATTGACAGCTCAGAGGAGCGGGGAATAGTGATCAACGAAATTAATGCTGCTGGCCCGGATATTTTACTGGTTGCCATGGGAGCTCCGGCACAGGAAATCTGGATTGACCGTTTTGCTAGTGAGTTGAATGCTAAAGTAATTATTGGAGTGGGTGGTTTATTTGATTTCTATTCCGGGAATATGCAGCGGGCGCCGCGCTGGATGCGGGAGATTGGTTTGGAGTGGCTTTTCAGGTTGCTGCAGGAACCGCGGCGGATGTTCTTGCGCTATATATTAGGCAACCCTTTATTTTTATGGCGGTCATGGACCAGCAGGAGGCATAAATAAGATATGCGCAGTAAAAAACATGACGATATGCGTGAACAGTTAATAAACGATTTGATTGATCGCGGTCGAAGCGGTCACAGTTCAAGTGTCTTGCTCAAGGTGTTGTTATGGAATTCTACCATAGCGTTGTCCTATTTCATCAAAAGAGGAGTTGATTTAATACTTGCCGCTGCCGTTATGGCTCAAAACCAGCGGATTGCGGGGTATGCTGACCTGCTCCTGGTTCTGGGCGATGAACTCGCTCAATTCTTTTATCGAAGAATACTGATAAATGATTTCAAACGGGATTTTTGCCCCGGTATTTTCTTCAAGCTGCAGCAGCAGCTTGATGGCGGACAGGGAATCTCCGCCTAATTCAAAAAAGCTGGTAATATTATCAAAATTACCATAACCAAGGATTGCCTTAAACGTCGAATAAACCTGAATTTCTAATGGCGAATTAACTTCCATTGAACTGGTTATTTCAGCTTCTGTACCGACTTCGGAAGCAGCCAGCAGCTTGCGGTTAACTTTCATATTTGGCGTCAATGGCAGTCGCGGCAGTATCCGGAAGTGTTTGGGAATCATATAACCTGGCAGTTTTTTGCGCAGGACTGCTTTGAGGTTGTTCACAGCCAGACCAGTGGTCTTATCATTTATTACCAGAAAAGCGGTGAGTATTTTTGCAGTGTTGCCGCAAACCGCGATGGCGGCATCTTTTATATTACTGCATTCACGCAATACTGATTCAATTTCTGCCGGGTCAATTCTGAAGCCGCGCAGCTTGATTTCGGAATCAGCTCTGCCCTTGAAGACAATCTCCATGTTAGCGTCGAATTTGCCAAGGTCTCCAGTATGGAATATTTTTGAATCCGGGAAAAGCGGGTCTGTCAAGAATACTTCGGCGTTTTTATTCTGGTCGCCAAGGTAGCCTGCACAGACACATTCTCCAGATATGCAGATTTCTCCCAGCATGCCAGCTGGCAGCTGTTGCGACCATCTGTCCAGAATGCTTACTCTGGTATTAGCAATACTTTTGCCGATAGTGTGGGCATTTTCCCCCATAGTGCAGGTTATTGTGGTTTCAGTCAGTCCGTAAGCATTTATCAGCCTGACTTCTGGATAGCGCTGCTGCCAGCTGCGGAATACTTTCGAGAAGGCTTTTTCATCACCTATAACCACGGTTTTGAGTGATACCGGCAAATCACGGTCAGTGATTGCGCCGGCAAGCTCATGCCAGTAGGAAGTCGGAATATTGATTAGCGAAATTGCATTTACGGCAATGTAATCAAGCAGGACATATGGCGATTCATGAGCGGTTTGCGGGGCTATGAACAGGTTTGCTCCAAGCAGCAGAGCCGGGTAGACTTCTTCGCAGAAAACATCGAAACTGAAAGTACTGAACTGGAGAATTCTGCTGTCTGGCGCAAGTCGATATTTCTCAATGATACTTAGGTTATGATTAAGCAGATTACGCTGAGTAATTTTTACCCCTTTGGGCTTACCCGTTGAGCCTGAAGTGAAAATTATATAAGCGATATTACTGGTTGATAAAGCAATATTTTTTAATGGACCTGCACTGGGTTTTATGGATTTATAATCAATGACTTTAAGCGTACTCACTTTGTTTGCGTGAGGGGCGTTGGTAAAAGTACCCTGCAAAATGATTTCAACACCGGCTGAATTAAGCATATATTCAAGTCTTTCACGGGGGTACCGTCCCGGTTCAATCGGCAAATAAGCGCACCCCGCCTTGAATGCTCCAAGCAGCAGGGCCAGGGTCTCAGCGGATTTGTTACTGTAAATTCCGATTACCTGATTTCCAGCGATACCGTTTTTAAACAGACAGGCCGCAACGTCATCGGCCCGGCGATTCAGTTTTTCATAAGTCCAGACTTTGCCGGACTCTGAGACCGCTGGTGCATCTGGCTGTTTATAAGCCGTTTTTTCAAAACGCCGGATCAGCGGAAGGTTTAAATCATAATCCCGCTCGGCAGCAATCCACTCTTGGGTGACAGCCTCATGCTCTTTTTTTGATAGCAGCGGGATATTTTCTAAAGACAGATGCAGGCTGTCTTTTAAATTCTCGGCAAAAATCAGCAGTCTTTCATAGAACTGAGAGCAGTTGTTTCCTGCTGCCGGAATTAGTATACAAGTCGATGCAGATACCTTCAGGCTGAAGGCGAATTTTGATAAATCAACAATGCCGAATTGATCGGCAGGCCTGGCGGCTGCCAGTGCAGTTGCGGCGGCATCAAGATTATATGCTGTGCTGCGCTGGCGCGTCAAAGATATTTCCGCAATTTTATTTTCCGGCAGCAGCCGGATAAGTAGTTTTTCGGCGCAGCATAACCGTGCAGTAAAAACAGCGACTGCGGCTGCCGGATGATATGTTGTTTGCAGGCCGCTTGCGTCAATCGGGCTTGAAATACCGGAATTTATCAGTGGAATTGCCGGAATATCATTATTTTCATTGCTTTTGCTCATCAGTTTTTATCACTGCAGAATTTTAAAAATATTGACAGGTCCCTCAAATATATTACATATTTTTTCTTTAATATCAAATTAATTTTTTGTTGCCCTGTTATTAATCTTGCAAAAATCATCGTAATAATGTAAAATTTTTATAATTAAAAATGAGGTGTTGAAGACATGGCATCCGGGATTGTTATCACTCAGTAAAATAGAAAAGGGCAGTTAATTATAAAGGTGAGGGGTATGGTGAGAGTATTTTTTATCCTTACGTTATTATTGATGGAATTTTCAGCGTGCCTCGCCGTTGAACCGGCATTACTGGCATGGTACAGGTTTGGCGGTAACCTGAAAGATTCTTCCGGTCACAACCGTGATTTGAAGACAATTTCTGGAAATATGTCATTTTCTGAGGCAAAAGAAATTGGCGAAAAATGCCTGCTGCCTGGCAAAAATCAAGGGGCTGCCGGACCGGTATTGCCATTCAGTACAGAAAAAGGCTTTACCGTCTGCGGTTTTGTTTCCCTGCCTGAAAATAACAGTTACCAGGCTGATTTATTTGGTTGTGGAAGTTCTGAATACGGCCGTCCCGGGGCGATGCTTTCCGCCCCCTGGGGAGTATTGAATGTAAAGGTCGGATCCGGAAAGAATCGTGAATTCAAGCGGTTTAATGATTCCAGGTGGCATCATTATGCTCTGGTAGTTTCTCCTGCTGCAAGCGCTTCTGAATATTTATTTTATGTTGACGGCAAGAAAGTCTTTACTGAAAAATTCAGCAGCTCAAATAACTACGGTCCAATATCGCTGGGCAGGGTTTCCGGTAAGCAGTGGAAGGGCATACGGCTTGCTGATATCAGATATTACGACGGTGTATTGTCAGCGGGACAGATAAAAAAACTGGCATCAAAAACAGCTGGTGCAGTAAAATTGACAAATTTTCACAAATCAGCGGGAGAAACGGCTGATAATAAACCCGGATTATGGTCTAAAGCGGTTTCAAAGGTCAGAAACTATTATGTATCTAAGAACAATCAACGCCGAATAGTTCCTGAAAAGTATGATTTTCCGCTGCAGGGTGAACTGAAAGTTCATTTTCTGGACAATCAGTGGATCTGCATTGTCGGTAACTATAACAATTTCATTCGCAGGCGTTTTAGAATTGAATGCGGTGATTTTCTGCTCAAACTGGATAGAGGAGAAATAAAAGTTCCGGACTGGTCGTATGACTTTCATTACAACTTCGGTACAGTTGAGGTCCTGAGTGATTATCGGCCGAAACTGAAAAAGAAGTTTGAAAGTCCTGATACCTTTATTTTACGCAATAAAATCGGCAAGCGTATAAAATTCAGCCGTAACAGCTACTGGATAAATGCCATTGGACAGATGCGAGTCCCGGTCATAGCGTCCGGCAAAATGAAAATGGTAAAAGCCGCAGCGGTCGCTCACTTTGCCTACCTGAAACTTGAGAAACCGCTCCAGAACGGCATGAGTTACACCGTCACCACTGCAGACCGGGAGAAATTAACGTTTGTCTATGATGATAAGAAAATTATTTCAAGGGCAATAAAAGTCAATCAGATCGGTTATCTGCCGGAAGCCGGACGTAAATTCGGCTATCTTGGCATGTGGCTTGGTCCGGCCGGGAACATGGATTTTCCCGGACTGAATAAAAAACCATTTTACCTGATCGATGAAAAAACTGGTGACCGGGTATTTACTGGTCGAATCTGGCCACGCATGCGGGAACAGTACTTTACTGCGGTTAAAGGGATGAAGGTTCCAATTAACGGTGAGGTTGTTTACGATCTTGAATTTTCCCCGTTTGATAAACCAGGGCGTTATTATATTTATATTCCGGGTGTAGGGCGTTCCTGGAGTTTTGCTATCAGCCATGATGCTGTTGGCAGGGCTTTTTTCACCCATATCAGAGGGCTTTTTCACCAACGTTCCGGTATTCGAAAGGCTCCGCCGCAGACTAACTGGAAAATGGGGGCGAATCACATGACCACATGGGTGGGCGGTTTTTCCCCGGAAGACTCTGATTATAATACTTTGCGTAAAGACGGTTGCGGGTACCTTGATCAATATGGCAAACCGGTTAAGATTGATCATTTTACAGTTGTTGAAGAAACCGCTACTGACAAAGCGCTGCCCCATGTCAACGGTGGCTGGTGGGATGCCGGGGATTTTGACCGCCGGACTTATCATTTCAGGATAGTGCAGGATTTGCTTTCGGCCTACTTTATGTTTCCGGAAAATTTCAGCGACGGGCAGCTGCATATCCCGGAATCCGGTAACGGTATTCCGGATATAATTGATGAAGCCGCCTGGGGGGTTGATCTCTGGCGGCGGGCGCAGAACAGCAAAGGCGGAGTCGGCTGCTGGATAGAGGCGGACAGCCATCCTAAAGTCTATAATCCGGCCAAAGATACGCAGCGTTACTATCTGGCATTGCCTACGCGGCACAGCACCATGTTGTATGCTGCCCACGCGGCACTGCTGGCCAGAGCGTTTTTGAAATGCGGAGCAAAAGAAAAATCTGAATTGTTCAAGAGCTCAGCGGTTAAAGCCTTTAATTACGCGATTAATCCAGACAACAGGATCGTTCATCGTTTTCGCCACCGGCTTGAGAGCAGTAAGGAATATGTCACTTACACTTACCGGGAGCCTCCGGGGCTGGACAAGGCTGTACTGTTCAAAGCGGCATACAACCTGGCTGTTCTCACCAACGACCGCCATTATGATACTTATGCCAGCCGGGCTAATTTTGAAGTTGCGCTGCGGCAGTCAGACTACCCGAATACGCCATTTTTTATGACTGAGGTTTGTCTCGGACTGCGTGATTTTCCGGATTTTGCGGTAGCGGCCAAAAAGCAGATCATGGAAAAAGCTCTGGAATGGTTGCATTACCAGGAATTGCAGGCTTACCGGACGCTGACTTTTCCTGCAAACCACGTATTTTTCCGGAATCTGGCATGGGGCAATGCGATCCCGTTTAATAAAGGGCGTTACTTCATAATGGCCTACAGGATCAGCGGCGCGTATAAATATCGTGATGCAGCACTGCTGCTTAATGACTGGCTGCATGGTGCCAATCCGATGGGGCGCTCACTGCCTACCGGCACTGGGGTTAATTATCCAGTCAGAATTCTTTCTCTGCCTTCATATGCAGACGGTATTCTTGAGCCTATGCCGGGAATTACTCCTTACACATATACTTTTGAGGTAGATTATAATGTTAAAAACATGGTCTATGCTCTGCGTTATCCGCCGCGGCAGGATCATAATTTTGCCGGAACTGATATCTGTCTGATGCCTGAAGCTGTTTCAAAAGGCAAAAAAATGACCTACCGGCAGATTAGCAACGCAATGGATAAGTTCTATCCGGTCTGGCGGCGGTTTGGCAACATTGAACAGTATGCGGTAGAGCAAAATGAATTTACGGTCTGGGAAACAATTGGACCATGTGCTGCATGTCTGGGTGCTTTGATTCCACCCGGCTGGAAACCTCCAGAAAACTGGCAGGCGCCAGTACCAAAAGAGTCTCTTGATGAGATGGAAGGATATCTGTTTCAGCCTTGAAATTGAAAACTTGATTTACATAGTGTATTTAATTTACAAAAATGCATTCTTGCCGTCAATAAATAAGATTGCCTTTTTACCAGAGATAGTGTATATTGTCGGCGTTGGAGAATTCTTTTCTATCCGGGCGTTCGCCCGTAGTACATAAATGCGTAGTTGATAACATGATACGGAGGTGTATTATGAATAACACACGTCTTACCACAATATTATTATCCTCAGCCTTTGCCGGGGCTGTTTTGCTGGCCGGCTGTCGTCATCGACGCCCGGAAGGCCCGCCGCCGCCACGTGAACCTGCTGGAGACCCGCCAATAGTTCAGAGCAGTGTTGAACGTAATTATGCCAGAACTATGAAACAGCTTGATATGACTGAAGCCCAGAAAAAAGAAGTGAAAGCAGCTTATGGTAATTACTTTACCAAGGTTGCCAGTGTGAAATTCTCTGATGAAAGTCAAGGCAGGAAACTTGAAAAAATCAGAACAGCCAGGGCCGAACTTGACAGGACCATGAAAGCTGTATTGACTGAAGCCCAATATATACAGTATCATAAAATCATAGACATCAAACCGGCTCCCAGAAAAGGGCCGCCGCGCCGGCGCTTCCGTCCGGATTATTAATAAGCAAAAACAAGAGGAGAAGAGAGAACATTAACTGCAATATCCTGCTGCCTATAAATTTTTAATGACAAATATTCTGGAAGGAGAAGATGATGAATTTGTTTCAGTTAATTTCGGTCGTTAAAAAACTTTCACAGAAAAAAGATTTTTGTTTTAAGTTTCGTATTATCAAGATGGTATGATTAAAGGTATTTTCTGCTAATTTTTCCAATCCGTTTTTTTTAATAAAAATTTTGTTGTGTTAGTGAACAAATCTGAGTTAATTGATGTCGTTTTAGTCGTTTAGTTTGTTATGGTTTTACAAGTTGAACGCAAGGGTCATCTGCAAAAGGTATTAGAATTTTATGAAAATATTTGATTTTCATTTGATTATATGTTCTTGAATTGAATTTGGCTCCATAAAAAATAAATTATCGTAGTTTTTAAATACTAATCTAATATTCCGAGGAGCTGATTTTTTTCCCTGACAAGGGTGGTTGGCTTTTAATTTTGGGAGACATTTGTTTTGAAGCAGGAAATAGTACCCGCATTAAACATTTTCAGCAGTGGTGACTGCATCGTATTCCGATTGCGAGCAGTGCCTGACGGGGAAGGTAAGGCTTTTTTAAGAACCAATCTCGGCCGGGCAGCTGTTAAACGACAGGAAATAATTGATCATACTGAAAAAAATACGCCAATCCTGGCATGTGACTGGCATGATCTGCCAATGCGTAAGGCGGACGATGGCTGCTGGGAAATAGAACTGCCGCTTATTGAGGTTGGCTGTTTTGAAGCTAAATGCTGGTTTCTGCGTTTTGCTGATAATAAACAGCTCTGGGCAGATGGCACAAACTTTCATTTAAAAGTCGAACCTCCAAGAAATATTTGCGGTAACACTATGTATACCGTTTTCCCTCGGCAGTTCGGGCCGAATATGCACTGCTGTGCGATTTCTGAAAAAGAACGGAAATCCTGTGAAATGCTGGATAAACTGGGATATACTGTAATTCCACCTGCCGGCACTTTCAGGGATGTCATCAAACAGCTTGATTTTATTATCGGTGAACTGCACAGCCGTATTATTCAACTACTTCCTATACATCCGGTTCCTACCGTTTACGGCAAAATGGGGCGTTTTGGGAGTCCGTTTGCTTCGCTGGATTATTTTTCAGTCAACCCTGCATTAGCTGAGTTTGATGAAAAAGCGACTCCACTTGAACAGTTTCTGGAACTGGTAGACGGGATTCACGCTCGTGATGCCAGGGTTTTTATAGACATACCAGTCAATCATACTGGGTGGGCCTCAAGGCTGCAGACAGAGCATCCGGACTGGTTTGTCCGCAAAAAAGACGGGACTTTTGTTAATCCCGGTGCCTGGGAGGTGGTCTGGGCAGACTTGTGTAAGCTGAATTACCGGCGGCATGAGGTACATACTCTGATGGCTGATATTTTTCTGTACTGGTGTCGACATGGAGTAGACGGCTTTCGCTGCGATGCCGGGTATATGCTGCCGCTGGAGGCATGGCATTATATTGTCGCGAGGGTGCGTCAGGAGTACCCGGATACCATATTCCTGCTTGAAGGTCTTGGCGGCCCTGCCAGAATTCAGGAGCGGCTGTTATTAGAAGCCGATTTGAACTGGGCTTATTCAGAGTTGTTCCAGAATTTTTCAAGGCGTCAAATTGAGCATTATTATCCGTACGCATCAAGAATGAGCATGAAGCGTGGGTGCTTTATAAACTATGCGGAAACTCATGATAACAGTCGGCTGGCGGCTGTTTCAAAAACTTTCTCAAAAATGAGAACCGCCATGAACGCGCTTTTTGCCCACAACGGAGCGTTTGGCATTACTAATGGCGTTGAGTGGTTTGCTACCGAACAGATCAATGTCCATGAAGCCCATGCCCTTAACTGGGGATGCGAAGACAACCAGGTGCAGGACCTCAGGCGGCTCCAGACACTGCTTGAGACCAATCCGGCTTTTTTTGCCGGGGCTAAGACCGAACTTGTCGAAGTGGATGGCAATGAGGCCCTGGCCTTGCTTAGAACCAGTGTTAACCGGGAACATGTTGTATTGGCTCTGGTAAACCTGGATACGGCAAAAGAGGCAAAAGTTGCCTGGGCGGCGAGTGATTTTGATGCTTTTGAAGGGGCTGTTGATTTGCTGGGAGGCGGAAAAGTCCGGCCGGTGAAACGCGAGCACCTGCAGGAGTTGATGTTAAAGCCGGGAGAGGTGATGTGCCTTGTTGCGGGTGATGAAGCTCTGCATGAACTGGAAAAGGCGATGCAGGTTAAACTGGCTGAACCGGAAGTTGTGGCCCGGCAGCGTAAACGTGCTGAAATGTTGCGTATCTATTCAATATTTAATGGCTATGGTGATGTGTCTGAAATAAATATTGATGTGCTGGTGGAAAAATTTCTGCATTCGCCTGAAGACTTTTGCGCAGAAGTATCCGGGCTGGAGATCCCGGCAGTTACGGTATGGCAGGAAGGCCCGGACCAGAATCGTATTGTTATGGTGCCGGCTGGCGATATTCTGCTGGTCAAGTGCGAATCACCGTTCAGGGTGGAGATCAAAAATGGTAAAGTTCCTGAAGCTGTCAACAAAAGCCTGCAGCTTGCTAAAGATGGTTACTTTGCATGTATTACCGGGCTGGAAAATGCAGACTGTGATAATCGCAGACTGAATATTGAATTACGGATTTTTAAAAACGGCAAAGTTCGTAAAGTTTCGGGTGAAATCTGCCTGCTTGCCAGATCTGACCGGGTTACTTTTAGAAATATTTTTAGCCGGAAAGAGGTCGGCAGAGGCCATTTATACGCCCTCTGTTCAAACAGCCTGGGCGGGATGAGCCAGATGCGTGCTGAGTGGGGAACTTTACGCAGTAAATATGATGCTGTACTTGCCGCAAATTTAAATTCTGATTATCCAGTTGACAGGCAGGTGATGTTTTCGCGCTGTCGCGGCTGGCTGATCTGCAGTGACTATTCACAGGAGCTGAACCTTTCCTGTTTAGAGTCATTTGCTGCCGGCAGTGACAACGCGGCCCGCTGGACTTTTAAAATTCCAGCCGGACAGGGTAAAAGCGTGCCGCTGGAAATTACTCTGCAGATGGCGACAGAAGGCAATGCGGTACAATTAAAGTTTCACCGCCAGAATGTTTCACCGGATTCTCAGAGTGGTTTAAATGGGGATATTCCAATAAAGATTATTCTGCGTCCTGACATCGAGGATCGCGTTAATCATAATATAACCCGGGCGATGGATGGACCTGAGGCTCATTTTCCACGTTCCATATCCTGTATGAGTCGAGGATTTGAATTCAAGCCTGCCCGCAGCCGCTGTTTAGAAGTACACCTTGACCGAGGTGCATTTGTTCCACAGCCGGAATGGCAGTACATGGTTGGCCTGCCTGTGGAGCATGAGCGTGGACTTGAGGCCCATACGGATTTATTCAGTCCGGGATTTTTTGAATTTGAACTGAAAGCCAATGATTGCGGAACTCTGCTGGCTACGGTTGATGCCAGTGGAAGTTGTGGCGAGAGTAAGTTGAATGACTTCAAATGGAACGGTTTTGCCTTGCCGGAAGCACAGGCTCCCGAGACGGCTTTATATCATGGTATAAAGCGCTTTATCGTCAAACGGGACCAGTACCATACTGTAATTGCCGGCTACCCATGGTTTCTTGACTGGGGGCGTGATACCTTGATTTGTCTGCGTGGTATGATTGCCGCCGGCTATCTTCAGGAAGCAAAAGATATTATTATGCAGTTTGCCGGATTCGAACGCCAGGGGACCATCCCTAATATGATTCGCGGTAATGACCATTCCAACCGCGATACCAGCGATGCTCCACTCTGGTTGTTTGTGGCAATACAGGATTATTGCCGGGCAGTTGGCGATGAGCAGCTTTTAAAGGAAAAGTGTGGCCGGCGCACTATTTTTGATATTCTTTTGTCAATTGCCGAAAATTACCGAATCGGCACCCCGAACGGCATTGCTGTTGATGAAGAAAGTGGTCTGGTTTTCAGCCCATCCCACTTCACCTGGATGGACACGAATTACCCGGCCTGTACGCCGCGTGAAGGCTATCCGGTGGAGATTCAGGCTTTGTGGCTGGCGGCGCTGGACTTTCTGGCTCCGCATGACAAACTCTGGTTGAATTTACGGGATAACGCCAGAATGTCGCTGCAGGAAATGTTCTGGCTGCGGCACCGGGATTTTCTGGCGGATTGTCTCCATGCCAGGCCTGGTACTCCGGCCAGGCGGGCTGTGCCTGACGATGCCTGTCGATCAAATCAGCTGCTGGCTGTAACTTTAAATGCAGTTGAACATGACATTATCATGAGGGGAGTGATTCGCAGCAGTGAAGCCTTGCTGATTCCAGGAGCAATCCGCAGTCTGGCCGATGCTGAGGTTGAATTCAAGCTGCCGGTTACCAATGGCGGACATCTGCTGAATGATCCGGAAAAGCCTTTCTGGCCTCGTTACCGTGGTGACGAAGATACCAGACGCAAGCCGGCATATCATAACGGCACCGCCTGGACGTGGCCGTTCCCTTCATATTGTGAAGCTTTGTATCAGGTTGGTGGCGAAAATTCCCGTGAGCGGGCGTTGACGATTCTGATGTCATGTCGTGAACTTTTTGAATCAGGAACGCCGGGGCAGGTGCCGGAAATTCTTGACGGCGGAGCACCGCACCGCTGGCGTGGCTGCGGAGCGCAGGCCTGGGGAATTACTGAATTGTACAGGGTGTGTAAGGTTTTGAATGGTGAATTGAAACAATAAGTGGAGGTGGTTTATTCAGTTTACAAAAAATAAGAAAATATTATATTGATGTATTGGAATTTGCTATATTTATAAGATAAAATATAAACTAACCTGTCACAATGGGTTTTTAATGAGGAGACTAAAAAAAATGGCTAATAAAAAAGCTAAAGCGCCAAAAAGAAAAAGAGTAACATTTGTAATTGAATCAGAGCCGGGTAAAACCGTGTCTGTTGCAGGGTCCTTTAATGAATGGAATCCCTGCAGAAAAGTGCTTTCCGATAAGAACGAAGAGGGTGTATACCAGGGGACGATGCTGCTTGAGCCCGGAACCTATGAATATAAGTTCTTTATTGATGATGCCTGGTGCATTGATCCCAGAAATCCTAATTTTTCACCCAACGAAATGGGAACTTTAAACAGTGTTCTGGTTGTCGAATAAGACAACTTTGCATTGTTGGAGAGCATTCTTTGATGAAAATGCCGATTGCGCATAGACGCTTACCAGACCGGAAGCCGCGGTCGATGGACCTTCAGGGCTTCCGGTTTGTTTTCATGTTATGGGGGGATGTTACCCCCACAAAATACTCGAAGATAAGGAATTAAAATGATCAATTTTCAGTTATATAATGTTGCCCCAAAAATTCCGGAAGAACTCAGCTTTCTGGAACGGCTCTCCTATAATGTCTGGTGGAGCTGGCACCCTGAGGCAACCGAATTATTCCTTCGCATCAATCCCAACCTGTGGCGTCAGGTCGGCGGCAATTCAAGAAAATTTCTCGGAATGGTACCACAGGCCCGGCTGGAAGAACTGGCCAAAGACAAGGCGTACTTAAGGCAGCTTAAACGTGTTGAGCAGGAATTTGAACGGGATTGTTCAAAAAATCCTGACAGGTCAACACGGCATATCGCCTATTTTTCCATGGAATACGGGATTCATGAGAGTATTCGCCTGTATTCGGGAGGCCTTGGCGTACTGGCAGGAGATCATTTAAAAGCGGCTTCCGATATGGGACTTCCCATCGTCGGTGTGGGACTTTTGTATCGTCAGGGGTACTTCAGACAGTACCTTGACCGCAACGGCTGGCAGATTGAACGTTATCCGGATAATGAAATCCATAATATGCCTTTGACCAGAGCTCTTGATCTCCATGGCAACGAAGTTTTTGTAAAACTGCCGCTGCTGGATCGCGAACTGGTTGCTTCAGTATGGACCATGATGGTAGGTAATATTCCGCTCATTCTGCTGGACACCGAATTACCGCAGAACCCTCCGGAATTCCGTGAAATTACCGGCAGGCTGTACGGCGGTGACCGCCGTATGCGCCTGGAGCAGGAACTGCTGCTTGGAATCGGTGGTTACATGGCCCTGATTAAAATGGGTTTTGAGCCTGAAGTATGTCACATGAATGAAGGGCATGCCGCATTTCTGTCCCTCGCCAGAATACAGCATCTGGTTCAGGATAAAAAAATGGATCCGGATACAGCTCTTGAAGTTGTCTGGCGCTCCAATATATTTACAACCCACACTCCAGTTCCAGCTGGAAATGAAGTGTTCAATATTGATCTGGTCCGTCCATATCTTGAGTCTCTGCTGAAAGACACCGGACTGGACGTCAACAGAGTTCTTAACTGGGGTATTCCGGTTGATAACCGCGATAAGTCTCATGAGATCTGCATGACTATTCTGGGAATGCGTCTGGCTAACTACTCCAATGGAGTGAGCAAGCTGCACGGCGAAGTGGCCCGCAATATGTGGCGTCATCTCTGGCCGGGGCGGGCAATGGACGAAATTCCAATCAAACACGTGACCAATGGTGTGCATATTTCAACCTGGGTTGCGCCGCGCAAACGGGCAATATTTGATCGTTATTTGAGCATAGACTGGTCTTTAAACCCGAATACGCGTAAACTCAGGCAGTATGTTGAAAGTATCCCGGACGAGGAATTGTGGATGGCCCATGAGCTGTGCCGTCACAGCATGATTCGGTCAGCCAGGTCGAGACTGCAGCAGCGCATGAAATGCCGCAGTCTGGACTGCAGCACAATATATCAGGCCAAAAACTTCCTGGATCCGGATATTCTGACAATTGGTTTTGCCAGACGTTTTGCTACTTACAAACGCGGTACTTTGCTGTTGCGCAATGCCGAACGGCTGAAACTGCTTCTCAGTGATCAGGAAAGGCCTATCCAGCTGATTTTTGCCGGCAAGGCGCATCCTGCCGATGAAGCCGGCAAGTCGTTGATTCAGCAGTTGATCCAGTTTTGTGAACAGCCCGGTGTCCGCAGCAGGATAGTATTTCTTGAGGACTACGACATGTCACTGGCAAGAGAGATGATTTCAGGAGTTGACGTATGGCTGAATACTCCGCGCCGGCCGCAGGAGGCCAGCGGTACCTCAGGTATGAAAGCCGCGGTCAACGGCGTCTTGAACTGCAGTATTCTCGATGGCTGGTGGGCAGAAGCTTACAGCCACAAGTGCGGCTTTGCCATTGTCGGAGATGAAAATTATGAAGATCCGGAAGATTGTGACAACTTTGAGTCACATGTTCTGTTCAACCTGCTTGAACGGGATATTATTCCGACTTTCTATGACCGCTCGGAGGGTGATTTACCGCACCGCTGGATCAGGATGATGAAAGAATCAATCATTATGGCGCTTGGTAACTTTTCAAGTATGCGTATGATCCAGCAGTACAATTACAAGTTTTATGCTCCGGCTGTAGAACGGTATGAGCAGCTTACCGCAGAAAATGCAACAGCGGCGAAGAAGCTGGTGAAATGCAAGAATCGGCTTAAGGATAATTACGCCAGTATTAAGATAGAATATCCGAAAGTCGACAGTGAATTAGTTGATGTCCACGTTGGCGACACTTTCAATGTCAGTGCCAGGGTTTTCCTGAATGAGCTGAAGCCGGAAGATGTCGATATTCAAGTATATTACGGACCTGTAAACACACACAATGAAATAATCCACAGCTATACTGCAAATATGGAGCTGGCTGAGGATCTCGGTAATGGCCATTATATGTACAAATACCAGTTGCACTGTGCTCAGTCCGGTCGTTTCGGACTGACTGCCAGAATTACTCCCACCGGACGGGATTGGCGTAACAGCATGCCTGGATTTATATGCTGGGCTGATTAAGCTGTTAACACCGGCCCGCCCTTTGACCGGGGCGGGCTCAAATAAGGATTTCACCGATGAATATGAATCGTAGAAGAAGGAGCAATCCAAGAATTCTGATTGTGACGCCGGAGATAACCTATCTTCCAAACGGTATGGGTAATATGTCCAATGTTCTGCAGGCCAAAGCCGGAGGACTCGCGGATGTTTCAGCTTCACTTGTTTCAGCACTTTACCGGCAGGGAGCCGATGTCCATGTTGCCCTGCCGCACTATAGACGGATGTTCAATATTGATGTGGGCAGACTGATTAACCATGAATTACGCGTTTATATGAGTCACCTTTCCAACAGCCGTATTCACCTGGCTGAAGATAGAGTGTTTTACTACCGTGACTCGGTATACAGTAATTATTCCGCTGACAGCTTTCGTTTCGCCATGGCTTTTCAGCGCGAAGTTATCAATAACATAATTCCAAAAGTTGAACCTGATTTAATTCACTGTAACGACTGGATGACCGGACTAATACCGCCGATGGCGCGTCGTCTGGGCATTCCCTGCCTGTTTACAGTGCATAACATACATACCCAGAAAATGATGCTTGAAGCGATTGAAGACCGTGGAATTGATGCGGCCGAGTTCTGGGAAAATCTTTACTTTGAACGTCAGCCGTATAATTACGAGGAAACCCGTGATTCAAATCCGGTGGACTTGCTTGCCAGCGGGATTTTCGCCTCGCATTACATAAATACAGTGTCTCCGACATTCCTGCATGAAATTGTTGACGGCCGGCACGATTTTGTTCCGGAAAACATTCGTCATGAAATTGCCGGCAAGACTGTGGCCGGATGCGCACTGGGGATTTTGAATGCGCCTGACAGTTCTTTCAATCCGGCGAATGATAAATACATTAAAAACCACTTTACAGCTGAGGATGTGGCGGAAGGCAAAAAACGCAATAAGCTTGAGTTCCAGCGCCGCTGTGGTTTAATGATTGATCCTGAGGCCCCGATTTTATTCTGGCCGTCGCGTCTGGACCCGGTACAGAAAGGGTGTCAGCTGCTTACAGATATTCTATATCATATCGTTTCTAAATACTGGAAACGGAAGCTGCAGGTGGCCATTGTCGCAAACGGCTCATATCAGCAGCCTTTCCGTGATATAGTCCGCATGCACGATATGCATGAACGGGTCACGGTATGTGATTTTGATGAAAAGCTTTCTCATCTGGGTTATGCAGCGTCTGACTTCATGTTGATGCCGTCGCTGTTTGAACCATGTGGACTGCCGCAGATGATCAGCCCGCTTTACGGAACATTGCCGGTAGTGCATGATACCGGCGGTCTGCATGACACAGTCAAACATCTTGACGTGGCTGAAGGCACGGGCAACGGTTTTGTTTTTGAAACCTACGATACCGGCGGCCTTGTCTGGGGAATTGATGAGGCTATGCGTTTTTACAACTTGCCTGACGAGGTCAAATATGCGCAGATTGCACGTATCATGGAAGAGGCCAAGGCTGAGTTCAACCATGATGTAACGGCACAGCGCTATATGGATATTTATGAGTCAATGCTTAAACGTCCGCTGGTTCCATAATGTTGACAGCAAAACCATTACCGAACAAAACCGCGAAACTGTTTGATGACGGCTGGCTGGAACCTTTCCGGCCGGTCATTGAACGGCGTGAGTTTATGGTCGAAAATATGGAGCGGAGGCTGACAGAGGGGAAGCACAGCCTGATTGAATTTGCGAACGCGCATGAATACTACGGCCTGCATTTTCGTGACGGCTGCTGGGTTTTTCGGGAATGGGCTCCCAATGCCTCCACAATCTATCTGGTCGGGGATTTTTCCGGCTGGCAGGAACAGGCTGAATTTAAACTTAACCGCCTGAACCGGCAAGGTGACTGGGAGCTTGAGCTCCCGAACCAAGTTCTCGCTCACGGTATGCACTACCGCTTGCGGGTGCACTGGCATGGCGGCAGCGGTGATCGCATTCCCGCTTATGCCAGATATGTCAGCCAGGATCCGGAGACGCTGGTTTTCTCTGCGAGAGTCTGGAAGCCGAAAACACCTTTTGTCTTCAAAAACCGCCGTCCGGTTCAGGACGGTCCGCTGCTGGTGTATGAATCCCACGTCGGCATGGCTCAGGAGAGGGAAGGCGTCGGCAGTTTTAAGGAATACCGGGAAAATATTCTGCCAATGCTGGCGGAGTCCGGCTACAATACAGTCCAGCTGATGGCGATTATGAGCCATCCTTACTATGGATCTTTCGGTTATCATGTTGCGAACTTCTATTCGATTTGTGCTCTGTTCGGCACTCCGGATGAATTCAAGGAACTGGTGGATACCGCCCATGGTCTTGGTCTGAGAGTTATTATTGATATGGTGCATTCTCACGCCGTGAAAAATGAGGTGGAGGGTGTTGCGAGATTTGACGGCACCGGCTATCAGTATTTTCATGAAGGGGATCGCGGTCAGCATTATCTGTGGGATTCACTGCTGTTTAATTATGCGAAGCCCGAAGTATTGCATTTTCTGCTCTCTAATCTGCGTTTCTGGCTGGATGAATACAATATAGACGGTTTTCGTTTTGACGGCGTGACCAGCATGTTGTATCATCACCACGGCTTGGGCCATGCGTTCACAAGTTATGATGAATATTTTGGTGACCAGGTTGACGAGGATGCCATTGTCTATTTGAGCCTGGCTAACAAAGTAATCCACGAAGTCAGGCAGGATGCGGTAACCGTAGCTGAGGATGTCAGCGGTATGCCGGGCCTTGGAGCGCCTTTGAGTGATCATGGCATGGGATTTGACTACCGTTTGGCGATGGGAGTCACTGACTACTGGTTCAAGCTGTTTGACAAGCCTGACGAGGACTGGAGTATGTGCGGCTTATGGCACGAACTGACCAACCGCCGGCAGGATGAAAAGACTGTCAGCTATGTTGAATGCCACGATCAGTCCATTGTCGGCGGCCAGACGGCTATCTTTCGTATGGTAGAGCGTTCAATGTATGATTCAATGTGCGTTGGATCCGAGAATATGCTGGTGGATCGCGGTATTGCGTTGCATAAAATGAGCCGGTTGATTACAGTTGCCACATCATCGAACGGCTATCTGAATTTCATGGGCAATGAGTTCGGCCACCCTGAATGGGTGGACTTCCCGCGGGAGGGCAACGGCTGGTCATATAAATACTGTCGTCGGCAATGGTCGCTCGCGGAGGATAAGAATCTGCGTTATTATTATCTGCGCAAATTTGACCAGTCTATGCTGCATCTGATTCGTTCAGAAAGAATTTACGACTGCCTGCCGCAGAAAATTCTGGTCCATGACGCTGACAAGATTATTGCCTTTGAACGCGGCAGCCTGTTTTTCTTTTTCAATTTTAACCCGTCACAGTCCTTTTCTGATTATAAGCTTGAGGTCCTGCCGGGTGAATACGAAATGGTATTGGATGTTGACAGCCCGGAGTTTAACGGGCATGGACGGCTGGAGCCGGATCAGCATTTTTATACAATCCCGGAAAAGCACGGCAGGGAAGTTCGCAATATGATCAGCTTGTATCTGCCCTGTCGTTCAGGAATGGTACTGAGAAGGATTTGAGTAATCAGGTTTCAAGCGGCTTCATATCGGAGCCGCTTTTTTTTATTAAGACTGGGTATTGGCGATTATAATTGCCCGGGTAGGGGCCTGGTATCCTTCAATGGTCACGGCTGGATTTTCCGGATCAATATAGTCCTTCAGTGACTCCCAGCGCATCCAGTCGGTGGTGCGTTGCTCATCTACTGAGGTACGGGTGACATTTACTGTGCGGACATTTTCAAATCCAAGTTTGCGCAGCCATTTTTCAAGTGCAGCACAGGAAGGCAGAAACCAGACATTGCGCATTTTCGCGTAACGGCCTTCTGGGACCAGTACTGCATTTTCGCCGCCGTCAATTACGAGGGTTTCCAATACCAGTTCACCGCCGGGGCGCAACAGGTCACGTATCTGCAGTAAGTGATCAAGCGGCGATTTGCGATGATAGAGTACACCCATTGAGAAGACTGTATCAAAACACCGGGTTTCAGTCGGTAAATCCTCAACTCCAAGTGGCAGTACCCATGCCCGGTTATCATTCAAATATTTTTTCATCGCCCAGAACTGTGCGATAAAAACTTTGTAGGGATCAATTCCTGCTGCCAGCTTTGCGCCGGCTGCAGCCATCCGCCAGCAGTGGTAGCCGCTGCCACAGCCGATGTCCAGAACAGTGCGGTTTTTAAGAGAGGCAATATGGTTTTTCAAGCGATTCCATTTCCAGTCGGATCGCCATTCCGTTTCAATTTTCATACCGCATATTTCAAACGGCCCTTTACGCCATGGACGCAGCTTCTGCATGCAATCATAGAGCTGTTCCCTGATTGCGTTGTCACAGTCCGCCGGTACGCCTGCCCGTATTGTATCAGAGTCCATATCTATATTAGAAAGTTTAATTTCCGGCAGTTCCCTAATTGCTTCCAGCCACATATCCAGATGGCCGTGATTGCATTCAAACATGGCCTGTTGTGATTTGTTCGCATATGCTTCAGCCCACGGAGCCAGCGGAGTCTGTTCAGCCAGTTTTTTGAAATCGCTGTAATCCCCGATAATCATTTGAAGGCCACCATTGACATGAAGTTAAAACATTGGAACCACAGTTCGCAGCGCTTGAATCCCACCGCTTCAAGCCGTTGCAGGTGCTGCGGGATTGTATCGGGAATCAAAACATTTTCAAGCGCGTTGCGTTTCTGTCTGATTTCCATTTCAGAATAGCCGTTATGTGCTTTCCAGGCATGGTAAATATCTATAAAGAGGTCGCTGTTCTGCTTTTCTTCAAAAGTAACTTTTTCGGAAAGTACCAGCACTGCACCCGGAAGCATGCTGTCATAGATTTTCTGCAGCAGCGGCCGCCGGTCTTCTGGCGGGAGAAACTGCAGAGTGTAATTCAATACAGTCATTGAGTTATTGCTGTATTCAATATCCCTGATATCCGCCTCTCTCAGTTCAAGCTGAACAGCTGAGCTGCCGGCTTCACCTATAAGTTCCCGGCAGCGTTTTATCATATCCACCGATTTATCCACCGCAATAATTCTGCAGTCGTCAGCAGTAATGCGTTCCCGCATGGCCAGGGTGGTTGCTCCCAGAGAACAACCCAGATCATAAAGGTTAGTGCCCGTCTGGGCAAAGCGTTCGGCAAAAAGTCCGCTCATTATAATCACATTTTCGTATCCCGGAACGGAACGTTTTATCATATCCGGAAAGACCGCTGCAACATTACGGTCAAATTTAAAATCATCTACCTTGTTTAAAGGTTTTGAAAAAATTTCATCTTTGTCAGTCATATATTATCCTGTAGGCGGTTAAACTGAGTCTCCTGTAAATCGATTTATTCGCTATATCATTAAAGCATAATAGCGTAAAGTCAATAGCATTTAATGTCAAGTGTTTCTATTTATTTGTTTTTTCAGGCCGTATTTGTTCAAATCACTCTGTTAACAGGAACAGGAAATGATCTTTATATCGGCTTGAAAGTAAAATATTTTTAAAGAAATTAAATATACATACATTGAACAAAATTTAGTATTTATTTGTCAATTAGCCTTCGGAAACCTTTCTGCACAGCAAGAGAAAAGCAATAATACGGAGGCAAAGATGCTGGAAACCAGCTCGAGACATCTACTGCAAAGCTTAGCTATAACCGTCATAGTGGTTTATGCTGGTTTTGTCAGGGGTAATACAATACACTTGCGGGATGCCAATACCGTTGTACTTGAAAAATTCTGTTTTTGTCAAGAAACCAAGCAGGCGGGGTTGAATTCCAATGCTTTTGAAACCAGCTTCAGCCTTGTTGGAAAAGCCGTGGCAACCGGAGAAAATATTGTTCGTTATCAGCAGAAATTTCACGGGGTTGATGTTTACGGAGCACAAATTATAATCAGCAGTAAAAACGTTAACGGCAGGATGGAAAATGATGTGGGAGCGTATATCAGCGCTGTGGACGTTGCTAAGTATAATACACCTGCAAAAAGAAATGAGGCTGTTGATGCGGTATATCCGTTTTGCGGTAAAACTACCTGCAAGCTGATAGTTTTAACCGGGAAAAAAAATAAGAATACCTTTTACCGTCTGGCTTATTTTATTACTGGAGACAGCGGTGCCGGAATGGAGACAACTGTTACTGACGCCGCCAGCGGGGCAATTATAAAAAGATGGAAAAATAATGCCGGCATAGATGCTTGCGGCATTGGCGGTAATTATTATACCGGGAAGTATTGTTATGGCAGATGCGGACTGCCATTTATGCCGGTAAGCGTGACTGAAAATTTGTTTGTCCTGGAAAACGATGATGTGAAAGTTGTGGATCTGCGTCATTTTGACGGCAAAGATATTGATGGTAATTATGTCTGGGGGCCGGCTTATTCATGGAGCGGAAAGAATTGCAGCGGTAAAAGTGAATTTAATAATGCGTATAACGTTATGAATGATGCATTTATGTTTGGTAATTGTGTGGTAAAGATGTATCGTGAGTATGGGCTTAATTGTCTTGAATCTTCTGATGGAGTTAAGCGGCAGGCTGTTTTAAGGGTTCATTACAGAGAGAAAAAGTGCATTGGAAAATCCTGTGATTATATCGATTATGACCACGCGTTCTGGGACGGCAAAGCAGCTAATTTTGGTGATGGTCACGGCGGCAACATACTGCCCCAGGTAAGTCTGGATGTAGTTGCCCATGAACTTGCTCACGGCTTTAATGAGTCGCACACTAAGCTGGAGTATCACGACGAGTCAGGAGCAATATGCGAATCTTTTGCAGACATTTCTGCGGTAGCTGCGATGGATTATGTCATGCGGCATCACCCTGAAATGTATAAGAAAATATACCCGGAGTCCGGAGGAAAAATTGTCTGGCAGATTGGTTCTACAGTTACAGCTGACGGCACCCCCAAACGCTACCTGAACAACCCTGCACTTGATAAGGAGTCAGCTGACTGTTATGATCCCACTATAACCGGCAGCATTCTATATGCAGATATAACCTTCAGAGCGAAGTTGTATTTTCAAAGCTGGTCTGATCAGCAATGTTATATCATTCATCATGGGAACGGTATATTCAATTTGGCTTTTTATATTCTGGCAAGCCGTTGGAATGTCCAGAAGGCATTCAAAGCCTTTGCCTATGCGGCAACTCATTACTGGACGCCAACCGTTGAATTTGAGGAAGCGGCAAACGGAGTTTGGCGTGCTGCAGAGAAGCTTGGGTTTAACACCAGAGACGTTGAGGCTGCTTTTGATTGTGTTGGTGTAGACTACAGTTAGGACTGCGGCTTCAAATAATTTTAACCTCGGTGATTTAATACAGGTGTTATTTATCAACACAGCAGCGCTGGAGCTTGATGGTTGCAAAAGCTTTTCGTGGTGCTATCTTAGGAAGTTGTTTAACCAAAAGTTGAGTAGAGTGATGATAATAAAAACGAAATCATTTCCGCGAGCCGCGCTTATAGGCAACCCTTCCGACGGTTATTACGGCAAGACTATTGCTTTTGTATTCAGCAATTACTGTGCGGAAATTTTGCTTTATGAAAGTCCTGAGCTTGATTTGCTGCCCTCACTGCGGGACCACACGAGGTTCAAGGGAATTGAGCATCTGGCTGAGGATGTCGGGCTGCATGGCTACTATGGTGGTATCAGATTGCTGAAAGCTACAATCAAGAAATTTTATGAATACTGCCAGCGCAACGCTATTGAACTTGATAACCGGAACTTCACTATACGTTACAGCACTTCTATCCCGAACCGGCTTGGTCTGGCCGGGTCTTCAGCGATTATAACAGCGTGTACCCGAGCTTTGAAAAAGTTCTATCAGGTAAAAATGGCAAAGCCGGTGCTCGCAAATTTTGTGCTTTCTGTTGAGAAAGAGGAGCTTGGTATAGACGCCGGTCTGCAGGATCGGGTTGCTCAGGCTTATAACAAACCGGTTTTCATGGACTTTGACCGTGAATACATGAACAAACATGGATACGGCATTTACGAGGAGACTGTAATTCCTGAAGATATCAATCTGTACATAGCTTTCAGGACAGACCTGTCTGAGGGATCTGAAATTCTGCATGGCAGATTGAGAGAGAATTATGAAGCCGGTGATCCGGCAGTGCTGGAAGCGATAACAGAATGGTCTGAGCTGACAAGTAAGGTAAAAGCCTGTCTTGATAAAGGCGGTTGTGATGAATTGCCACTGCTGCTGGACCGTAATTTTGATTTACGCTGTGAAGTGTGTACATCCGTTAGTCCCAAGAATAAACAGATGGTAGAAGCGGCCCGTTCTGTTGGAGCTTCCGCAAAATTCACCGGATCAGGTGGAGCGATTATTGGGACCTATGATAATGAGGACATGTTCAAAGCCCTCAGAAGCAGGCTGCATGAGAATAACATTGAGGTAATTAAACCGCAAATCGTCAACTCGTCTGAAGAAGCTTTTGAATGATTGCGAATTAAAGACTTCACTATTTTCTGGAGATCAACATGATTAAAAAAGCTGTTATACCCGCTGCCGGATTCGGCACGCGTTTTTTGCCTTTTACCAAGGCGGTGCCAAAAGAGATGATTCCGCTGATCGACAAACCGGTAATTCAATACGTAATTGAAGAGGCCGCAGCAGCCGGCATAACTGAAATTCTGGTTGTTGTCAGTCGCGGCAAAATGGCTATTCAGGAGCATTTTAACCCGGAATTCAGTCTGGAGGATCGTTTAGAGAAATCCGGCAAGACCAGCCTGCTTGAGGAATTGCGGCGAATTGACGGCCTGGCCAGGCTGCACTTTGTGTATCAGCAGGAATTGAAAGGCCTGGGTGATGCGGTATTGCAGGCCAAAAGTTTTGTTGGCAATGATCCGTTTGCCGTTTTGCTTGGTGATACAGTTTTGAGCTCTGATTATAAGCCGGTCACATCACAACTCTTGGATGTTTATGCCGATCGTGGTGCGGCAGTGGTGGCACTGGAGGAAGTACCGCAGGATTTGACTTCCCGTTATGGTGTCATCGCCGGCACGAGTGATGATGACAGCCTTTATGAAATCAACGGACTTGTGGAGAAACCGGCACCTGGCAAAGCGCCGTCAAATCTGGTTATTGCCAGCCGCTATATATTTACCGCTGATATTTTTGACTACCTTGAAAAGACGCCACGCGGTAAGGGAAATGAAATTCAACTGACTGATGCCATGCGGGCCATGCTTGCCGACAAGGCAATGTATGGACTTAAATTTAACGGGACGCGCCATGATATCGGCAACAAGCTTGATTTTATAATATCAACAATAGAATTTGCTTTGAAATCCGAAGAGTTTCGTCAACCGGTAACTGATTACCTGAAATCCCTTGAACTATGAAACTTTATGTCGACGGAGATGCTTTTCCAAACATACTGAAGCCGGTTTTTATACGGGCAGTTGAACGTTTGCAGATTGCCACTTTTGTTATTGCAAACAAGCGGGTCACTGTCGGCCCTTCAAAGTTCGTGACCAGTGTCGTTGTCAAGGCCGGTCCGGATGAGGCTGACAACCGGATTGTTGAGATGGTTGAGCCAGGTGATCTGGTTATAACAGCGGACATTCCGCTAGCGGACCGGGTTCTGGAAAAAAATGCCCGTGTTATTGACCATCGTGGTGGGGAATTTACTGCTGCCAACATTAAAAATGCTCTAGCCATGCGTGAATTGCTGCAGGAGCTTCGGGATACTGGTGAAGTCTCCGGAGGGCCCTCCGCATTGAATCAGAAAGATGTGCACGCTTTTGCTAATCAATTTGACCGGATATTGACCAGAATGAGGAAAGAACAATAAAAGCCCTTATGGCTCAGGCCGGTGACTGGCAAAGGGCTCTGCAGTCAGTATTTAAGCAAGATTGACTGGTCAGGGCTAATGCCAGTTAGAGAAACTGTCACTTACCGCTCTGCTGGAAGCATTCTAACCAGTTTACGCCCTTTGTGATCAATACTGTCCGGGTATTTGGCCTTTATCTGGTCGAACAATGCTTTAGCCGCACCTTTTTCTCCTTTCTTATAATAAAGAAATCCCAGCTGAAAGGCAGCATAAGGAGCCACCTGAACTCCGTCTCCGTAGTAGCAGCCACCGAATTTCTTAATTGCTTGCTGCAGAAAGGCTTTTTTCTTTTCAGGGTCTTTGGACATTTGCCCCAGGTATAATATTGCGCAGCCGGCCCGGTTTGATTCAGGATATTTTTTTATCAGCTTTTTGAGTTTTTCGATACACTCTTCTGTTCCCCATTTCCTGTAAGCCTGCTTATAAGTTTTTTCAATATAAGTCAGGTCACTGAAAGAATGACTATTCAAATCAGCACGCATTCGCTGTCTGGCTCTGGCTCTAAGTTGTTGCAGGGTGTTGTCTATCTGGTGTTTATCCGTCAGCAGCGGTTTGATTTGCTCTTTAATTAAAGCAAGCTCCCTTTCGAGTTTTGTAACACGTTCTTCAAGGTTGCTTGCTGCGGAACAGCAGCTCGCTGCAGTTATCAGTATAACAGTCTGGAAAAGTTTCATTCCGCTCCTTTCAGCTGTGGATTTAAGTTGAATTTCAATAATAATCGATTCAAAAAAAGTGTTCAGACTAAAAGCTATATTTTGATTTATAATTAAAAATACGGTTGATTCTTCCATTTTGCAAACACGGTATCTGATTATATTGAAAACCGGCAGTTAAATCCGGGATGCCTTCAGGCGTTTTTCAGTATAAATAAGAGTATTGATATTGCGCAAATGGCCTGTTGTGTTAGATTATATTTTTCAGCATAAAACAGCGGGAAGGATACTATGCACAATTATACACGGGCTGCCCTGAAGGAATACTTTGGATTTGATTCTTTTCTGGACAACCAGGAGGATATTGTAAATGAAGTTCTGGCAGGTGATGATCTTTGTGTCATTATGCCGACCGGGGCTGGCAAATCTCTCTGCTACCAGTTGCCAATACTGATGAATCCTGGTTACGGAATAATAGTATCTCCGCTGATATCACTTATGAAAGACCAGGTGGATGCGCTGCGGGGCAGGGGAATTCCTGCCGCCTACATCAACAGCACGGTTTCGCAGCCGGAGCAGCAGCGCCTGATGCGGGAAGCGGCGATTGGAGATATTAAGCTGTTATATGTAGCACCAGAAAGGTTTACCACCAGCTCGTTTCAGCACCTGCTTTCGCATCAACCTCCAAGTACCATGATTGTAGACGAAGCTCATTGCATCAGTCAGTGGGGGCATGATTTTCGTCCTTCCTACATGCGGCTGGGCGAAGCGCTTGACCAGTATGAAATTCCCCAGATTTGTGCTTTTACGGCTACCGCGACGCCAAAGGTACGCGAGGATATCTGTACTATGCTGCGTCGACCGGACATGCGGCTGCATGTGGCCGGTTTCAAGCGACCGAATCTGGCGTTTTCGGTGCTGGACTGCCCCGGTAATGAGCAGAAAAACCGGGCTATTGCCGGTTTGCTGGAGAGTCCCTGTCCGACAATAATATATGCTTCGACCCGTAAAGCGGTTGAACAGATATCAAAAGAGTTTGACTGTATAGCCTATCATGCAGGAATGACTGACGAAGACCGCAGCCGGGCACAGGAGGACTTTATGACTGAATCATGCCCGGTACTGGTGGCGACAAATGCTTTTGGAATGGGTATTGACCGTCCCGATGTACGGCGGGTGATTCACTACAACCTTACCGGGTCACTGGAGGCATATTATCAGGAGGCGGGACGTGCCGGAAGAGATGGAGAGCCCGCTGAATGCATTCTGCTTTACTCATACAGTGATCGTTTTGTACAGCAATTCCTGATTGACTTAAGCAATCCGTCTGAGGAGTTGCTGAGGGGGTTGTATAAGGCATTGCTTGAGCTGTGGCACAAGACTGGCGGCAACAGCCTGGAGATAAAATTATCTGACCTGGTGGAATTAATTCCGCAGGCAAAATCTGATAACCAGTTGAGCAGTGCGATGCGGATACTGGAGAAGCACGGTTATATTGCCCGTGGTTTCAGGCAGCAGAATACCGGGATGCTTCGTTTTGAGGAGGACCTCGAAACGCTCAGCAATAGACATTATGCCCAGTCTACGCAGCGTTCACGCTTCATCGCACGCTGCATTAACCATTTCGGATCACAGATAAAGGTTTTTCAGGAATGTTCTTATGAACAGCTGGCGCACATAGCTGGACTCAATATTGAACAGATTAAACGGGTACTAAGAGCACTTGACGGGGATTGTTTAAAATGGCAGCCGCCATTTGCGGGCAGGTCAACTGAATTGCTGAAACCGGAAACAGCGGAACTGCAAATTGACTTTGAGGTGCTGAATAAAAAGCGTGATTTTGAAACAGCCCGGCTTGACGAGGTAATCAGCTATACTAACAGCGGTCAATGCCGGCAGCGCTTTCTGATATCATATTTTGGCGAAGATACTGAAGCATGGAATTGCGAGAACTGCGATATCTGCAACGGCGGATCTGCAGCCGGGGTACCGGAACGCGAGCCCAGTGACCTGGAAAAGGGCTATATTAAAAGAATCCTTACCACGGTTAAAAAGTTTGACGGCCGTTTTGGCCGCGGCCGGATAAGCCAGGTGCTGGCGGGAGCACGCCGCCCTGAGATTGTGGACTGGGGACTTGACCGCAGTTCTGAGTTCGGCAGCATGAAGGGGGTAAGCCAGAATAATATTCTATTGTATATGAAGGCCCTTGAAAAACTTGACTGTATCTCCAAGGTTGGTGACCCCAAGTATCCATGTATTGACATAACTCCATTCGGCATGGAGGTTTTGATGGGATATGAGAATATCCTGCTTGATTTTCCTGAAGTCAAGACAAAGAAAGCTTCCCGAAAAAAGAAAAAAGCTGAACCCCGGAAAGAGTTTGCTGGCGGTGGTAATGATCTTTATGAACGATTGCGTAAGCTGCGGTTTGAGATGGCTGGAGATCAGCAGGTCCCTCCTTTTCAGATATTGACCAACGCCGCATTGGAAGGTCTGGTGGAGGCTACGCCTGTCACCCCGGCGGAAGCCTTGAAAATTAAAGGCGTCGGTCCCCGGAAAGTTAAAACTGTAATTCCACGTTTTCTTGATGAAATACAGGACTGGCGCCGTGATTTCGGCTGAATTTCAATAGTCATGATAGTTACTGAATAATTGCGGTACCCAGTAGTTAATGCAAAGCAATCTGATTTTAAATTTCAACACCTGGCTGATATCCGCGCGGGACTTTCAACCATGATTCATTTTGCAGGCGTGAGAGCAGCATCTCGTCAAGCTTATAACCAGGATAAGCCAACCATTTTGTGCGGGGAATTCTATAGTCGGTAACGCACCATTTGTATTCAGGTTTAAGGTCAAAACCGTCAGGTCCAAGCACTGTATGCCCATGACAGTTTTTCATAAGTCCCGGAAACAATTCTGCATAGCCCATTTTAATCAGACCTGTTAAAAGCGGGTAATAATTTGTAACTGTACCTCCGACATTGAATGAACTGTCCCTCTGGGCAATTTCGCTTTTGAATAGAACAGCATACTCATGCAGTTTTTTGCGATAGCTGGCCATAACATTCATCCCGTGACTGCCTTGTATAATTCTTAAAAGTATATTCTTTATACACTGCAGCAACGGACTGTGCGGCATCCCTGTATAACAGATATCGCTGTCTATGCATGCTAAAACGCGCATCTGACATTTTCGGTTTTCAAGATTCAAATCATCATTCACAGTAAATGGGAAATCGGCTTTTACCGTGTAACCTCCGAAATCAAAATTAAAAAATTTCATTGTGGTGTCTGTTGGTTTGAAAACGCTGTTATTATAATGCCAGTCAATATTTAATTGCGGCTGCCATGGCATTCCCAGAAAGCACCCCCCGAATTCATACAGAGCAAGAAACCTGAGAATATCACTGGCAAATGCGTATTCTCTATGGATCAGGAATGAATCGACATATTGAGAAAATTCGGGGCTGGAACCTGTCAGTAAACGATAGTCTTTAATGATCAGATTGCGAAATTTGCCGAAATTCAGGAGTTTCTGGTTATTTGTCCAGAGAAAACTTATTTTTTTGATTGAACCGCTGGTGCGTGGATGTTTCCAGATTTTATCAAGATGGGCATCGCATAAGCAGATTTTTTCAATTGCTTCAATTCCGGGAAATTTTCCCAGCCAGATACGGTGAATGAAAGGACTTCCGGCATTGAGATATTCATATCCTTTGATACCTCTTATTTTATTAAAAGTATCTCGAATAATTTTATAAAACTTTCCTGATAAGTTTATATTGTCAAGATGTTGAGTTGCCATGTTTGCACTTTCTCCACGACAGAACGTTCCCCTTACTGTTTCAAGGCCGGTGACGAGTTCAGGATTCAGTAGACGCAGCTGCTCCGCGATTATCATCCTGCATCGTGGCAAATCATTTTGTCTCAGGGCATCTGCCAGGCATCTGGCCACAGCTACTGCCCGTTGTTTATGATGCCTTCTGGTGAAAAATCCGGCTTTTTTTTCTATCTCGCTGTACATCACCAGAGAATTGATGCATTCCTGTATAAAGTTCTTCATAATCATCCCTCAAATTATAATTCCAGCTCATTGATACTGTGCTCTCAAATTTGATTACGTCAGAAATATAAATCACGGAGGTAAAGTAATATTTGACATTTGGAGTCCTTATTGTACATGAAATTGAAGATGTCTTTTATTCATGGGCTATGACCTCCTGATTAAAGCCTTCCAGGGGTTACCATTTTTTAAGATGAGAGCAATATACGGATTTTTTGTAATAGAGGTCTACTTGACTGGCATCATTCAGCAGCATTTGCCTTATTTCTTCTCTGGGTTTTATTTTTCTTTTTATATTTCCCATAAAGTTTTTTGCAGTATCAAATAATATTGTTTGAGCAGTTGGCAATAACTTACTGAAATGATCCGCTAACATAGAAACCACAGTTATATAAATATCAGAATTTTGAGATCCTTGCTCAATAATACTCAGAATATCTTTTACGACGCGCTGATAATTATAGCAAAATCTATTGCTGTATTTATCACAGAGCCTTAGCATAAATTTGACTTGATGTCGCTTTAGTTCGTATTGGTCCTGAAATAATGTTTTGCCAAAATGCTGGCTCTCCATATGAGATTTATATTGAAAGGAAAAAAGTCTGAGGTCTTTAAAAAAAACAGCTGCAATTTCTCTATTTCTATTTATCGCTGGTTTTACTTGTTTTTGTAAGGCGTGACTTCTAAACATGCTTTGAATCTTTGTTGCTGCCACATTATGGGGATTTATTCTTATCATGTTGGTTTGACAGCGAAGTCCCCCACCGGTGAAAATACTTTGTGTTTCAACAGCGGTCATACCATTCCTGTTCGCGAAAAGAGGAATGACACCGTTTTCTGATAAAACTCTTGTAAAATTTCTTTTATGAGTTTCATTGTCAGTATCCAGCGTAATGAAAAGTTTCTTGTAATTGATATTGCTGGTAATATTGATTCCATTGGCTAAATTTGATGTTGCAGCGAAATTATGAGAAACTCCGTTACTGAAAGTCAATTTTTCCGTATCATAAATTACAAGTGGAAACATAATGACTGTGAAACCAAGGTCTTGCAAAAGTCTACGTATTTCTCTGCTTTTAATCACGGTTTTTTCATATACGTGTCTGAAACAAAGAGGAATGGATGAAAAATCATTTAAAATGAACAGGCCTTGTTTGATATAACTCATTTGCAGGTCCAAATGGTAGGTTAAATTGGGAACAATGATAACATTAGGACCGAATATCCTTTTATACCTGCTTAAAATTTGACCAGGTGATACCTGAGCACCTGGATGTTTATGTAAAAAAAGTGCTTTTTCAGCAAATAGAGCTCTTTCTCCTATCAGGTGAAAAGTCTTACCGTATTTGTTTTTACATTGAAAGAGGTTTCCCCCTTCCAAGGCACGGTTTGATGACTTTAAAGTTTGTTCTATGGATTGTACGTCTGAATCATGTAAAAATCTCTCATCATCAGCGTGCATCCAAGGGTAAATATCGTCAGTCCCAGGTAAATAATCGGTTTGTACTTTGTGGAAACCATATTTTTCAAACGTCTGCGTTTTTGCATACTCTGAATTTTTATTTCTAATATAGGTTTTTCTCAGCCCTTGAAAAAAATAATCTCTTACCCATAAATCTTTTGATGCTATTTCCTTATAATGGCATTTATGGGTTTTTAAAAAAAAATGTAAATCATTTGAATAATGTGAATATTTTGAAAATATAATAACATCGTTACTCATATCGTCTCCTTTTCTCATATTTTTTTATCAATATCAAGATTTTTCCCTGTCTGCGCTATAAAGTCAATGCAAAATGCAGAGAAAAGTAAAATCACATAATTCTCTAATTAGGGGTGACAACCTAAAGCGCATTAGTGTTCGTGCTCGGATTTTAGTAATCAGCAAAAAATGATATTTTTAAAAAATTATAAAAATCAGATAGTATTGTGCAGAGAAAAGAAGAAATTGTTTTGTGTGGCTGCAATGTTTACAAATGTCTAATTTGCAGTACAATTTGCTGAAGTTATTTATTAAGTAATTTGTTAATATTGTTTGTTAACTGGCAAAATGTCTTTGTAATCTAATATTGATAAAATAATTTCTCATATTATTAAAACTGTTAAATAAGATAATTTCATTATTATTAATGTATGTTAAAGTTGAAACACGAGTCTGCTTTCATCGTTATATAGTTAATCTATTTTGCACTTGTTTCTTTGCGATGGGCGACATCTATAAGTTATGATTTACAGCCAGTTGTTATCAGCACAAGTACATATGCTGCGACCAATGCTTCTGCTTGGGAAGCAGTTTTGGCTGTAGTTTGGCTCCTTTTCAAAACTTTTCAGAGTTTCCTGTTTAATGTGAGAGAATTAATATGTTTGCAGACTGGTGACTGGATATCAAGAGAAAAAAAGTAACTTTCCCCTGAAGCTTTATTCTCAAATTGCAACTTCGGAGGAAAGTATAATATTTAAAAATTATTTTACTGCTGGACTTTTCTTTGATACGACATAGGTTTTTCCCATGCCTGGAAGTATATTCCGGCAGACTGCCTTGTTCAGCTGTTCAGTTTCTGCGGATACCTCCTGTTCAGTACTCCAGCAGGTATCCATTTCGTAAACATCCACTGCTGCTGTTATATTTTCAGAACCGGTAATGTTGATACCTTCTTTTAATACATTGCCGGTGGAGGGCAGGGCACAACTGTAGGTGCGGTAAGAAATAAAATTGCCGTTAACATATTTGCTGATGAAGATTTCAAGGATTGCACCATCCAGGTACATATCAAGTTTAACCCGTTTTTCATGAGACGGCAGTTGCAGATCAAGCGGTTTTCTGTTGTTTATTATAAGTTTGCCTTGGGAAATTGTGACAGGAAAATATTTTTTACCGTTCACAGCCAGCTGAAAGCCAAAAGTGTCAGCTGTGATATTGGCACTTTTAAATTCAGCAACCAAATTCAAGTGTCGTCCTTTTACTCCTCTCAGGGGTAAAACACTGTTATTTCCGGAAAATTTCACTTTCTGGGAGCTGAATACATTTTTTCTGCGCAAAGCATTGACCAGTATCGGATCCTGCCCAAGTTTGAAGATGCCATTTTCCTTGTAGACAAACAGGAACCTGGGAACGCTCAGAGCTCCTGCCCAGTTGTAGGTCTTGCCGTCATTGGCCTGACTGCCTATATTAAGCCAGCTGACCAGGAAATGGCGTTGCTCATTATCTACCGGCAGAAGATTTGAGGAATAAAACACAAATTCCGGGTTTAAATCCAGCAGTTTTTTACGGGCCTTGCCGTCCGGCTCCTTGAAGGAGTCAAGCGGTTCAAATACGATGCCGTTTTTTGATTTTACAATATTTCCCAATGTGTAGTACATGGCCTTACTGTAAGCTTTGGCCGGGGAACCGTCCTGGCCGAATATTATAATATAAGGACTGCCATTGGTTGTTCCGATATGATCTGTCAGGCGGTATACAACTCCGCATTCAATATTTCCGCCTTTGGTGATAGCGTCCTTTACAGCTGTTTCTGTAGAAAAGAAAAAGTTTTTCCCTTTATTTACTCTCACCCAGTTTTTGGTCAGGTCCTGGCCGTCATTTTTGAATAAAAGTATTACACCGCTTGGAGCAGCATTCTTGTTTTTAATACCTGCTGAGACAATCATATAATAGTTTTTATCATCAGGCATTCTAAATATATAAGGGTCTCTGAAAGATATCAGGTTGAGGTCAGCCGGTTGCCGCAGGATCACATCGGGATGGTTATTGGGATCATTTTTTGAGTAAGTAGAATATTTAGTCCACTCAGTCAAATGTGGATCAACCAGTTTTCCCTGGCTGATTTTATTGGCATCCAGAGCTCTAGCCATGGCAATGACTTCCTGCCTGGATTCATGGGTTCCCCATACTGCAGAGTACAGTGCGGCTGGGTAATATGTTGTAATAGTCCGACCGGCTTTATCTTTTTCTTTAAAAGGCAGCACTGCTACGGAGCCGGTGAACACCCCATTCTTGTCAGCGGCGCTGCTGTCCAGTGACGGAGAAATAGCGGTTGTTTTTACCTTTCCGTCCTGGTATCTGGGATAAAACCATTTATAATCCCATTTTTTGTTCGGCGAACTGACAATATGCGACCAGGCCATATTTCCCCACATATTCCCCCACGGATTTGACTGTACAAAAATATGAAAAGACGAATTATAATAGAAAAGCCCGCAGGGGTCATTAATCCAGCCGGAGGGAGCTCGCAGGTGGTATACAGGGTAGGTAGGATCTGAAATGGCACTTTTGATATTACTGTTAACATTTAAGTCGGCTGCTGCCAAAGTGTCCTGATAGGTCATTGCTTTTCCTGAAGAAACAACACTCATTATGAAGAGTACTAGTGCGGCACAAAAGATTCTATTATAATACATGCAGTTCAATCCTGATTTGTTAAAGGTATTAATTTAAAATAGATATTTTGAAACAGAATGAAATAATATTTTGATCGGTGGTAAAGGATTTTTACTTTATGACCAGCTGTCATTTCATGTAAGCATTTTGACAGACTCAATTATCAGCAGATATTGATCCGGTATCACTATTAAAACTCCTCATAAGTTGTTGTATAAATAATATCGACTCACAAAACCTGTACTTTGTTCAAACTTATAAATATTTACGCTGACGTTAATGAACAGGAACAGCCTTTGCACCGGGCATTTATGAACAGGAATGGAAGTTGAAGCTGGAAACAGAAACGTTAGAATTAAAAATCCCCGGAAGCGCATTTCAGCGTTTCCGGGGCCTTTGAATTGATCCGGTAATCTGAACCGGGTTTGTCAGCGCATGCTGTCAATGGATTTTTTGTCGAATTTCACAATTGCCGCAATCAGCAATTTTACTGTATTATCATAATCATCCCGATCCATAATGCCAATATGGCTGTGGGCATAGCGCACCGGTATACCAATGTTTACTGCCGGCATCCCTTGTCCGGCTCCCTGGAGGCATGAGGCGTCTTCTCCGTAATTATATTCGGATTCCCATTGCATGGGGATTTTGTTTGCCTTGGCGATTGCAGCCAGCGCTTTAACCAGGTTCTGGTTTGGCATCATACTCCAGTCGTAAATGAAGATAGTCGGACCTGATCCCAGTTTAGGTTCGCAGTCCTGAGTGAACTGTGTTGGATAATCTTTGGCAATACCGGCTTCCAGATTCAAAACCAGATCCGGCTTCAGAGAAGAGTAAACGTTTCTGGCTCCCCGCATGCCGAGTTCTTCCTGCACTGTGGCTGCAAATACGACATTTACTTTGCTGAACAGTTCCTTATTGTTTTTAATATATTTCATCAGGTCAAGCATAACGGCAAGCATTGCTCTGTCGTCAAAAGCTTTGCCGGCATAACGTTTCCCGGGTTTGAGGATTTCAAATTTAACTGCAGGAGTTACCGGCAGGCCGGGCCTTGCACCCATGGCCATTAGTTCTTTTCTGTCGAGCCCGGTATCGAGAAACAGCATATTGAGACTTACAGGGGGCATACTGGTTTCATCACTGAGCACATGCGGCGGATCCATGCCGCTGATGGCGGTAATATATTTATCTCCAATACCAACAGTCCATTTTTGAGCCCAGGTTACATAGTCAACCCAGACACCAAGCGGTTGTAAACGCAGGAAGCCGCGTTCATCAACCTTAGTTACCAGGAAACCCACTTCATCCATATGCGCCATAACCAGCACGGTAGGTTTTTTATCAGAAAAGTCTGGATATTTGCCAATCAGGTTGCCCATGCCGTCAATTTTGCAGTTTATTCCCAGCTGTTTCCAGTGTTTGAGCAGAATATCCCGGACCGGTTTTTCAAACCCGCTGACGCCATGGACATTTGATAATTCTTCCAGGTTTTTTTCAGTTTGATCTGCAGACAGCAGTAAAGGCAAAAGAAACATAATTGAAATGACGGCTGCTTTGATCAGTTTTCTTAAAGTCATGGGTTTGACCTCCTGTGTTTTCTTAGAAATGTTTTATCATTTTGCTGCTTATTTTAAACACTGCTGACTAATATTGATTACAATTTAAAAATAACAAATATATTAGTGCTTTTTAATCGTCTTTTTTTGTATTCAACCAAAAATTGAACATTTCTCATAGTCTGGCAGCTACACGAAATTCAAATCACTGTTGTTTACTTAAATTCATTTGCCAATATTTGTTCAGAGTAATGATAATTTCTAAATTTATCAAAAACTATAAAACGGTCGACCTTCAAAATGCTTTATATTCATTACATTAGTATACAAATGTTGTGCTGGGTAAATGCAATGTACGCTTTTTATTTAATACCTTTCATGACAGCCGGTTAAAATAAGCAGGCAGGATTCATATCATTTTAAATAGTTCCTGACTATATGCAGGTGATCTGGAATTACTTACAAAATAGTGACAAAAGTGCAGTTTATAAGATTAGTATATTAATTGTAAGTAGATTATCCTAAGTATCTTACGGTGTATTATTTTTGATTTTGGTGTACAGCCAGAACTTTCTGTTTGAATGTCGGCTCTACCATTTAAATATACAGCTGCTTATGCTCACAAAGCTTTATCAGGCGAAATTGTTGTAAAGTCATACAAATTAGTGGGATAGTCAGTGCTTTAGAAACCAATTCAAACAAATTCAAACAGCAGAGAAAGAAAAAATGCCCGATCATAAATGGATAAAAAACGACAGCGTCCCGATTCCGGTCTGCAGTAATTGTAAAATTGAGATTCGAGGTTTCATTAGAACCGGTATTCATCACTGCAGGATATGCGGACGAATTGTTTGCGGCAACTGCTCCAGGCACAGGATTCCAAAAAGCCAAATGAATATCAGGCCCATTGGTTCTCCAGCAAATATGTTTAATTCGACATTTCTCAGGATTTGTGATGAGTGTCAGCGAGAGATTCTGGTTTGCAGGGGCTGTGGCAAAAGTACCGGCTACAGCGAGAATCTTCTGACAACTACAGTTAATGGTAAATTCTGTGCATTATGCAGAAAGTTTCACTGCCTTAACTGCCTTCAGCATACTTTTCTTGGTGGAAAATCTGGGGCAGTCTCTCGTGAGCCTGTTTGTAATAAATGTTTAAATATCGACACTCAAATGGCGGATGAACTTACTGAGTTTACGAATTATATGCTTGGGGAGGCTAATTTTCATCTTTTGGGTCATGTGCACGGCGATGGGGATTATATTGCAAATAGTTTTATAGTAAATCTACTTGAGTATCTAAAGGAGTATAATCCTGACCTGCTCAGGAGAATAGTTGTTGCAATTGAAGGTTCCCCATATTACCCGCACCAGAGAAACCTTGAAAAGAAGATGCTTGCATCAAAACTTATCGAACACGACAGGAACAGGTATATATATTATACTCAACACGAAAAAGAGATGCAGGCTCTGAGTGGTATTCTTAACAACATTGAAAGCTTTTCTGTAAATCAGCGTGACAATACAGTCAGACCCTTGAAAAGGTTTAATACTCTGGAAAAGAATAAACTGCATGCGGTCTGCAAAGCTTCAAAAGTACCTGTGGTAACCTACGATGATGCCTTGACATTATTAAAATGCAAAAATAATCCGGATTATGCCGAACTTGCAGAACGCTACCTGACGCAGGAAGAGAGAAGCAAGCTTTGTGACAGTTCAGGACGATATGCTCCAAACAAATTAAAAGGACAGAAGTTTACTTATGATGGTTCTACTGAAGCCAGTAAGGTGCGGCAGCGGGCTAACAAAACTATTGCCGCAAGATTGTCATATTTTCATAGATTCCAAGGTCGTGACATTGTTCTGGTGCCTGTCGGCCGTAAACACATTCTTGATTTGAAGAATATTGGCAGAACAAGCCTTAAGCATTTTCTGGAGGAGAGGGGCTTCAGTGTCACTTCTTACTTCTGCATTAAAAGTCCACATCCGGAAATACGTGGCTTCAGCCCTGATGAGCTTGAAAAGAATACCAGGCCTTTCGTTGATATCGATTCATCGCAGGTTGATTGTACGGTCAGCTGGCCGCACTACTCAAGTCCTAAGGTCATAAAAACTTGAAGATTTGCTTGTTGCGAGTAGAGGCTGCTTTTTAAAGCAGTCAAAAAACCAAGTCATAATTAAAAAAAAGTTTTTTGCGGCGGCACTGTTACCGCCGCAAAAATTTTACTTCAGTACAAGTTCAGACGGAATCTCAGGGGTGCCTCCGGAGCAGGTACTGACGAATCCGGCAACTTTGACTGCATGTCCGGCTGCTTCACGGGGAGAAAGGCCGCGAAGTATGCCTACCGTAAAAGCTGCGGTAAATGAATCACCGCAACCAACTGTATCCAGAAGTTTTCCGGGATTACTTGCCGGAATCAGATCATCAGTTTTGGTTCTGGGGCAAATGCAGCGGCAACCTTTTTCACCGCGGGTAAATACCAGCATATCCAGGTTGAATTCTTCAAACAGCTGCTTAAATAAATCTTCTTCAGAAGGCGTGTCCAGTTCCAGGGTCGCGGCAAATGCCGGTAGTTCTTCGTCGCTTATTTTAAGAATATCAGTATGCATCAGAGATTTTTCAAGAACTGCTTTGGTATAAAAGTTCTGCCGCAGGTTTACATCAAAAACCTTAATGCAGGATTCTTGAACAGCATCTAGGAATTTGTGAATGGTTTCAGCAGTGATTGAATTACGCTGAGCTAATGAACCAAAGCAGACCGCGTCAGCCTGAGCAGCAAGAGTATGCAGGCTATCTGTCCATTGCAGGTTATCCCATGCAGTGTTCTGGTGAATAATATAGGAGGGTTTTCCAGCTTTGACTTCAACTGAGACGGTGCCGGTGGGGTAAGAGTTGCGTGAAATATAATCAGCTGACAGCTTCCGGGCTTTTACGGCCGCGATAATCTCGTCGCCATTCTGGTCCGAGCCGACTGCGCTTACAGTTATGCCTTCTGCTCCCTGTGCTGAGGAGTGATAAGCAAAGTTGCAGGGGGCGCCGCCAAGTTTTTTACCTTCAGGAAAGATGTCCCACAATATTTCACCGATTCCGACTATGACGTTTTTCTTCATAATAAAATGATGTATCCTTTAATAAGTTTTGCGTCATAAATGCTTAATAAGATCACTTTTCAATATCTGCGCTCGTGACAAGCTGAATTATACATAAGAAAAGAGCTTGACCGCTTCATCCTGATAGTTTTCCAATTCGGTTGCCTAATGGAGTGCGATTTCAAGTCATTATTGACCCGGTTTTTTTTCGCAGTGTTTGTTGTCAGCATATTTGTCGTAAATTTCTGACAGGGTTTTCGCAATTAAGTTTAACCTGCTGGTAAAGTTGTCATCATCGAAATGTTTCGAAATCGAATTGCCGGTGGTAGCATCAGCAATCAGAATCTCTTTTACAGTCTCGGTAATAAAAGTCTTTTTTTCCATAAAATAATAATCTCCTCTCGCAATCCAGAAAGCAACAAATAAAGGTACATGGAAAACCCGGAAAATCAATTTTGAAGATACTAATAATTACCAGTTTTTACAAAAAAGGAGCACCATTATCCTCAATATTCATTTGTTAAATTCAAGAAATGGGTGACCAGCTTTTCATGATTATGATTCAGTAATAAAAATACGGTTATGGCAGTATGCGATTGGCATTGCAGTGAATTTAGGCTATATTTTTAATTCAAAAATTATGGGCGAATTAAAGAAAGCACAGCTGTTCGATGGAAAGCTGTACAGCCGGTCGGTCAGGCCAACGCTGCTCAGGACGGCATGCTGACATCGGGCTGGCGGGCCACGAGTGGAGAACGCATATCTGTGCAGAAATTTTCTTAGAGCCTTAAGACCGGATACATCAGGGAATAAGGACTGTATGCCCATAATCAGTTGAAAATATTTAAATTTCAGATTATGAAATGACAGTTAAAAGAAAGATTATTTTTATTATGAGGTATAAATTCGTATTTGCAGCGCTGAGTGTGTTAAGTGCGTGTCTGCTTTTCAGCGGCTGCCAGTCTGACGATTATTATAAAGATAAAGCGGTGCAGAAAGCCAGAAAGTTTATTCTGGATCAGGACCGGACCTTGAACCTGCATCAGCGTGAATATGTTAAATTTAATAAACCGGTTATTATGGCTGGTGAGATTATAGGCGAACTGCCAAATGAAAGAAGCTCAGCCATAATGGCGGTTGAATCCCAGGTGTGTATTGCATGGGTTATTCCTGGGTGTAAAGATGCTTACATTGTTTTTGGCGTTAGTGATAACCACCTGCGCGGCTGGTCTCCTAATCGTTTGATCATAAAAAGTTATAAGCGTCCTGACCACGAGCTGATTGAAGCAAACCGGCAGGCAGTCATGTTTGCAGCCAACAACTTCCTGTATCTTTCAGCTCAAATGCTGAATCGCATAAGGTTTACAGTGCCTAAAGTTTATGATACAAATTTTTATACTGAGAGCAAGCTTTTCGGTGATACCCCTGAGAAACAGAAAGCGAATAAGCTGGCTTACTCCGTCCAGAAGTCTTTTGTCTGGCCCTCAACTCGCAAAGGCTGGGTGGTGTTTGTTTGCGGTGCATCGACAAATAAGCTTAGCGGGTGGAAGCCGCTTTTCGGCCAGGAGACTACTTTGGAGGACTTAAACAGCCACATCATAAACAAGGGCAAAGAGACTGAAAAAGTTACTGAAAAAGATCTGGCCGATACTTCAGGATGTCCCTTGCTGACGGACAAAGCTAAACTTGAATCTGCTGAAAAAACAGAAGCGGTCAAAGATGCTGTAACTTCCGGCAAGGACAAAGCCTCTGAAAGTGAAGCGCCTGTGCCTGTCGAAGATTCAGATAAAAAGATCCCTGAGCCGGAGACTGAAACTGAAGCTTCAAAAGCTATGGGCGGTTCGGGAGCTGAAGTTATGTCTGCAGTGAAAGGTGACATAACTAAACCGCAAAGCAAAAAGGAAACAGCCGTACCGGCTAAATCTGAACCTCAGGTTGAAATCATGTCAGCGGTCAAAGGGGACATATCGATGCCGGCTGCAAAAAAACAGTCGATGCCGGAAAAAGAAAAGTCAATACCTGAAGTAAAAGTTCCTGCAGCACCTGCAGATATGATTTCCAGCCCGGAAAAACTTTTTGAGATATCGCCACAGACTGATGAAAAAAACACTGATCAAGCAAAGGTTAGTTCAGCAGCAAAGACAGCAGCTGACAAAAATACAGAGACAAAAGCTGCCAGTAAAAACACTACTGTTCAGGAAAATAAAGTTGATGCAGATAAGCAGGCCGGTTCAACAGTTAAGGGTACTGACAGCGGCACTGCAGATGATACCACGCAACTTGAAAATTAATTTCAGGAGTTTGATATGCAAAGTATGACCGGGTTTGGTAAAGCTGAGGCTGCTGATTATAAAACCGGTATCAGTTTCTCTGTCGAAATTGCATCAGTTAACCGGAAACAGCTTGATATCCGTCCAAATCTGCCACGTGAGTTTTCTGGCCTGGAACCGCTGCTGCGACGCCTGATTGGTGAAAAAGTAAGCCGCGGTTCGGTTATGGCACGGGTATACTTTACTCTGGCTGAAGCCGCCGCGACTGAAGCGGTCAGTATAAATCATGCCTTGCTGCAGAAACTGGCGGACCAGTGTCGGGCTTTGCATAATGAAGCTGGTGGTGGCAGCTGGTCAATTTCTGAGCTGCTTGGCTTGCCGGGTGTTATTGAGCCAGTCAGTCCGGATGTTGAGAGCGAAGAAGTCAAAGCTGCTTTTTCTCAGGCAGTCACTGGTGCGTTAAATGCTCTGGTGCAGATGCGAGCTGCCGAAGGGCGCAGCATGGCGGAAGACATTTGTTTAAGGCTTGACAGGCTGACTGAAATTGTCAATGAAATTGAACCGTTAACGGTTGATATCCCTGAAAGTTTGAAGCAGAAACTACTTGAAAAAATGCGTGACGCGGATTTGCCGGTTGACCCTGATGACGAAAGAGTAATTAAAGAGGTTGTTATATATTCCGACCGTTCCGATGTCTCGGAGGAAATTACCAGGCTGCGCAGCCATTTCAAGCAGTTCCGCGGTTTTCTGGAGATACACGATAAGCCGGTTGGGCGCAGTATGGACTTCCTGGTGCAGGAAATTTTCCGGGAGATTAATACCCTCGGCAATAAGGCCAACGGCTGCGAAGTAACTCCAATGGTTGTACAATTTAAAACTGAACTCGAAAAAATAAGAGAACAGGTACAGAATATCGAATAACTCTTGATATTGGCCGTTTAGGGGCTAAAGTTAAAGACTTTATCCGGGAAAGCTTTTCCAGATACTCATTTGAAGCTCAGAACTGACGTGATTACATTAAATTGGTCGCTTACTTTGGAGTTTATTATGAAAGCAAAATGCTGTGCACAGGATACCGCAAAAATGCCCGGGGATTATATTCAGAGCCTGGTGAGCAGGATTTGTGCTACATACCAGGATACTCAGGGTATAAATCACCTTGAGGGGCATAACCTGCCGCGGCAGCGTGAGATTCTAGAGATAATGGATAAACTTCTGGAGATTGTGTTTCCGGGGTTCAACGGTACTCAAACTTACAGTTTGAAAACCATTAAATATAATATCGGAGATATCCTTACACAGGTCTACTCTGAGTTACTTGACCAGATTATCCGATCATTCCGTTATGTTGAATGTCTGGAGTGTGACGAATGCGATGTAATGGAACGCTCCGAAAGCGCAACCAGAGCACTGCTTGATGCTATACCCGGGATCCGGGAATCAATGAAACTGGATATTGCTGCAGCGTACGACGGAGATCCGGCTGCAATGTCAACTGACGAGATTGTGGTCAGTTATCCTGGAATTAAAGCCATTACCGTACAGCGTTTTGCTCATGTGCTTTATCATCAGAAAGTGCCGTTGATTCCGCGGATGATGACTGAATATGTGCACGGCATTACCGGCATAGACATTCATCCTGGAGCGCATCTCGAAAAAGGCGTGTTTATAGACCACGGAACGGGAGTGGTCATTGGTGAGACTGCGGTGATAGGCAACAATGTCAAGATTTACCAGGGGGTTACTCTGGGGGCTCTCAGTTTTCCGAAAGACGCCTGTGGTATGATCATAAAAGGTTCGAAACGTCACCCGACTCTGGAGGATAATGTAACGATTTATGCCGGAGCAACCGTGCTCGGGGATATTACTATAGGGGCGGGGGCGACAATAGGTGGTAATGTCTGGATTACGGAAAACGTTCCGCCCAAATACAAGGTTACAGTTGCGCCGCCGGAAAATAAAGTCAGTCCGGCAAGTAAAAAGTGAATATCTGAACGGTCAGGCATGAATGGAACACATTAAAGAAAATCTGCAGGAAATTAACGAACGTATTGCTGCGGCAGCCGAAAAAAGCGGGCGTAACCCCAGTGATATCAAGCTGGTTGCGGTCAGCAAATACTTCCCTCTGGAAGCTATTCTGGCAGCTTACGATTGCGGTCAATTCATATTCGGTGAGAACCGGGTGCAGGAAATGACTGACAAAGCGAAAGTTCTGCCTGAGGATATCAGGTGGCATATGATTGGACACTTGCAGAGTAACAAAGTTAAGCCGGCTGTAGAGTGTGCAGCATGCATACATTCCGTCGACTCATTGAGGTTGCTTAAACGTATTGACCGGCTGGCTGGTGAATGTGGCAATAAACCCGATGTGTTGCTGGAATTCAACCTCTCCGGTGAGGATTCCAAGTTCGGGCTGAAAGAAAAATCGGCGATGAAACTGGCCGAAGCGGCCGCGGCGTGTGAAAATGTAAAAGTCTCTGGTTTAATGACTATGGCACCGTTTGAGGCTGCTGACGATGAACTGAATGTAATTTTTGGCGGTTTACGTGAACTGCGTGACCGCATGAGCTCTGCGAGCGGACTGGTGCTGCCGGAGCTGTCTATGGGGATGAGCGGGGATTTCGAGATTGCAATCGGGCAGGGGGCGACTCTGGTCCGAATTGGAACCGCAATATTTGGCAAACGGGATTATCAAAGATGAACAGGGTTTTGGTTTTTGGTGCCGGTGGTGTCGGCGCTTATTTCGGCGGCCGTCTGGCACAGGCGGGAATGGAGGTTTCTGTCATTTGCCGTTCGGATTTCGAACATGTTCGTGACAAGGGTTTTGAAATAGAAAGCGGCGCTGGTAATATGCTTTTCAGGCCGGCGGGAGTTTATGAAAAATGTACTGCCTATCCGGGGACTCCTGACTATTTGATTGTGACCAGCAAGGTGCTGCCGGATTTTGATGTTGCTGCGCATATCGCCCCGGCTGTCGGACCGGGCACGGTGATTGTGTTGTTGCAGAACGGCATAGATATTGAGAAAGATATTGCCAGAGCTTTTCCTGATAACGAAATTGCCAGCGGTATCGCATATATTGGTGTATACCGGCTTGGAGAAGGCAGGATTAAGCATCAGGCGGCAGGCAGATTGAAGCTGGGAAATTATCCCGGCGGTTTTATTTCTCCTCAGGTTCAGTACCTGGTTGATAAGTTTGTTGAGGCCCGGGTTGACTGTGAGGCGGTTAATGATATCGAACTTTTCCGCTGGATCAAGCTGGTTTGGAATACTCCGTATAATCCGGTTTCAGTTTTGTCAGGAGGAGTCGATACCCAGGTGATTTCAAAAACTCCTGAACTCGAGAAGATCTGCGAAAATCTGATGCGTGAGATTTGTCAGGCGGCTGCGGCTTACGGCAAGGAATTGCCGGATGATATTGTTGAGAGAAATCTTGAGTACACTCGCAACTTTCCGGCATATAAGACCAGCATGCTGCTTGATTACGAGAATAAGCGGCCGATGGAAGTCGAGGCGATTGTTGGAAACGTTATGCGGCTTGCGCAGCGTAAAGGGCTCTGTCTGCCTTATCTTGAAACCACTTATGCGCTGCTGCGTTCAGTAAACAAAATCAACCTGGAGACCCCTTTCAGTCTACCGATTGAGGTTGTAAACTCATAAATTACGAACTTCCAAAAGAGAGAGCTTAAATGAAAGTCTTAGTTTGTGGAGGTGCCGGTTATATCGGCAGCGCATGTGCGGAGTACCTGATTGATAACGGGCACGAGGTTACCGTTTTTGATTCGCTGGTAACCGGGCATCGTGCCGCAGTTGACCGACGGGCACAGTTTATCCATGGCGATCTTGCCGATCGTGAGCTTATAATTGATACCTGCCGCAAAGGCAGCTTTGATTCAATAATGCATTTTGCCGCCTTTTCTCTGGTGGGAGAGTCGATGCAGAATCCATCAAAGTATTTTCGGAATAATCTGGCTAACGGTATCAACCTTGCCGATGCGGCGGTTGAAGGCGGTGTAAAATCTATTGTTTTTTCCAGTACTGCAGCCACTTTCGGGCAGCCGGAAGAGTCGCCGATCAGGGAGACAACTGAACAAAATCCAATAAATCCCTATGGAGAATCTAAACTTTGCTTTGAGAAAGTTCTAAAGTGGTATAATATAATACATGGCATTAATTATGCGGCATTGCGTTATTTTAATGCTGCCGGAGCCTCAGAAAACTTTGGTGAGGATCATAGTCCGGAATCTCACCTGATCCCATTAATACTGCAGGTGGCCCAGGGCAAACGTGATAAAATTATGATTTTTGGTAATGACTATAATACGCTGGACGGAACTTGTGTTCGTGATTATATCCATATAATGGACCTGGCTCAGGCTCACATGCTGGCGATGACCGCTCCGGAGAGTGGACACTACAATCTTGGAACCGGTAATGGTTTGAGCGTTAAACAGATTGTTGAAGCGGCTCGTGAGGTTACTGGTCATCCTATCCCGGCCGAGGTGGCGCCGCGCCGGCCAGGAGATCCTGATACTCTGGTGGCTTGCTCTGATCGTGCCAGAGAAGTGCTGGGCTGGCAGCCGCAGTTTGAAAACGCACACGCTATCATAGAATCGGCATGGAAATGGATTCAAAAGAACCCCGATGGCTATGTGGATTGATGCTTTCAGGTCAGGGCCTTGGCTGAATGCCGACCTTATTTTAGCCTGTTGTTAAATTTTCAGATTACGTGATGACAGTAAAAGTTTTTTACACAAATTTAAGGAGAAGACGATAAAGAATTAAAAATTCAATACCCGAGAAATTATAAAAATTTATGATTACGTGATGCTGGTAAAAGTTTTTTACACAAATTTAAGGAGAAGACGATGAAGAAACTTATTCTGGTTGCTGTTGCAGGATTAATTGCTGTAAATGTTTCCGCTGCTGCCCCCAAAGCGGCAAAGCGCATGAAGCTGACTGAAAAAGAGAATGCGGCTTTGCAGATGCTGACAGCCATGCGGGTTGAGCAGAATATGCAGCGCTCATTTGAAATGATGAAAAAAATGCAGCTTGATGTTATGACTAAAATGATGAAAAATGTTAAAGACAAAGAAGCGACACTCAAGATTCGCGGCAAGGTTTTTGACATGATAAGCAAGGAGTTGTCCTGGGATAAATTCAAAAATGATTTTATCAAGATTTACGCGGATATTTACACGCTTGATGAAATGCATGGACTGACTGACTTTTTTAAAAGCAAAACCGGCCAGGCATTTCTGGATAAATCTCCGCTTGTACAGCAGCGTATGATGCCGTTGATTCAGAAAAAAGTAATGGCAATGATGCCTCAGGTCCAGCAGTATACTAAAGAATGCATTGCTCAGGAAATGAAGAAAGCGCCGGCCGGGACTGGACCGAAGTGCGGGTGTGATACCCATGATAAAGGGAAGAACGTCAAATAAATGGCGATTCGATAAACAAAAAAAAGGGAAAAACAATGAAGAGAGTAATCCTCACAGTAGTAGTCGCTATGCTTGGTTTAAGTGTCATGGCTGCAACAGCCAAGGACGAAAAGCAGGCAAAAGACAGCTGCGCAACCAAATGCGAAAGCACTGTCAAAGCTAAAGATTGCACAAAAGCAGCTGAATGCACAAAAGCGAAAGACTGTAAAAAGGCTGACGCTAAATGTGACGATGCCTGTGCAAAATGTGACTGCTGCAAAGACGGCAAATGCTGTAAAGGCAAATGCGAAGATTGCTGTAAAGACAAAAGCTGTTGCAAAGACGGCAAATGCTGCAAAGCTGACAAAGACTCAAAATGCTGCGTGAAAAAAGCTGACAAAGCTGAAAAATGCAAAAAAGACAGCAAATGCACAAAAATGATGGAAGATGATCAGGAATAAACTGTTTTTAACAGAAAATTTCTGAGACTCTTCAGTCTTGGCTTTTGAACCCCGCCTCGGCGGGGTTTTTGTGTATATACACGGTTATGTGTGGTTTTTATGTTATTATTTGATGCTCAGGAAGATTACTAATTGATTTTTTATCTCTTACAGGTAATAATAATAGAAAGGAGAATCTAACCTGAGGAGAGAATAATGAAGTATTTCAGAAATTTGCTGCTTTATCCGGCTTTGTTCTTGTGTTTTGGAGTTTCTGCTGCAGAAGTTCAGGATTACAGAGAACAGACGTCCTTTCACGCGGTAACCTCACAGCTTGACCCCGGTGGTACACTGTTTTTTTACATTTCATCAGAAACTTTCATAAAAGCTGTTGAAAACCATTATGAATTACTGAAAAAGGTGATTGCCAGGGATTTAAACCTTGCTCCCTCAGATCGCGAAAACGCGTTTCAAATTTTAAGGTTTGTCAGAAATGTCTGTCGTAACAGCGGCTTTGGCGTTGTGGACGGGGCCGGTGTGAGCGCTATAAAAATATCCAAAGACTTGTATCGTACGCGTATGTATGTGCACCGGGCAAAAGAAAAGCAAAACGGGATTTTGTGGAAAGTCATGGGGATGAAGCCGGAAAAGCTGAAGCTGCTGCAGTCTCTCCCTGCCGACACCATATATTGCGATGGTTTGATTTTTAAACCTTTTCTGTTCTGGAAGTGGCTGAAAGACCAGAACGCGGATGCCAAATCAATTGTAGTCGGGGCCAGACTTAGAAAAGTAGAGGAATTTTTTACTGCAAGGCAAGTGAACATGAACCGCTTCCTGCAGTGTTTTGAAGGCGATATCGGCTTTGTGATAACCGCTGATGTCAAGAAACGCATGAACCTGCCGCTCTTAGCCGGTGGCGAAATTCAACAGCTGGATTTCGCGCTTTATGCCAAAGTGAAGGACAGTTATGCTTTTGACGCAATGGGTAAACTGGTACCGCAGTTTGCCGGAAAGTCCGGGAATGCTGGTGTAATTAATTTGGGTTTGCCGCCTTTATTGCCGCATTTGAAGCCGGTTGTTGTTCTGCGTAATAATTACCTGTTTATAGCGACAAATGAATATACTGTAGACAAAATCGTCAAGACGATGCAGGGCAAGGGTCCGCGTCTGGTCGATCAGCCTGAATATAAAGCATTGCTGCAGGGGCTGCCGCTTGATGGGAACGGGTTTGAATTCTTCAGCCGCCGGCTGGTAACGATTTTTGGTGATATTTTCCGTCGGGCTATGGCGCATAGAATGGCTGGAAACCTGATAAATGATCTGGAAAAAAGTTTTTCTTTAGATTACCTGGCGGTCTGGCAGATTACGGATCACGGGGTGCTGATGACAATGAATTCAAATATGGACCCGGCTGCTCTGCTTATTTTTAAGACAATGATTATGCCTGCCGGCTTTAATGTCGGGATGCTGATGCCTACGCTTTTGAAAGAACATGGGCGTCGGCGTTCAATCAAACAGGTTTCCAATCTGCGAGAAGCCGGCATGGCGCTAAAAATGTACGCCATGTCACATAATGACTGTTTTCCTGAAGCAAGCGGCAGCCAAGGACTGGCTGAGCTTACTTCAGGCAAAAAAAAGTATATTGATGCCGATAAACTTCTTGATGCTGATGGGCGGCAGTTTTGTTATATTGGAGGGTTCAAGGAGACTTCCAGCAAAAACATTCCGTTGGCCTTTGAGCGACCTGACGCAGAATCAAAGCAGATTAGAGTACTTTTTATTGACGGCAGGGTTGAAGTATTGCATTCTGAAACTCCCATCAGCACGGTTTCCGGTGTCATTGTTGTTTTAAATAAACTGTATAAATACCCTGAAGAGACCTTGCGGAAACTGATGAGCGCTGCCGCCGCAATGGACAAAGTGAAGGAATAAGAATTGCAGATACCTTAAGCAGGGGCTTCCAGCGCCCCTTGCTGAGGGTGAATCCGGTACCGGTATTTGAAATGCTTTATGTGCTGGCCCAGTGCAGCTTAAGCGTTGCTATGGCTCTGCAATCCGGGATGACGTCAATTTAAAAACTGAACGGAATGAGCGGCCAAAGCGCAGTCTTGAATATTTTTATTTGTCTTATGAATGTTATTAACAAAAAGTTGAGTAGATTTACCTTGATTAATTAAATGTAAAGCTTATATTATACCTTTGTGGTAACAGTAGGTAGTCGCCCGGCGCCTTAGTGCCGGGAGGAAAGTCCGGACTACACAGAGCGGGGAGTCCTTTTGATAAAGAAGGATACTGCGGACGATATTCCGCGGGAAGGAAAGTGCAGCAGAAAATATACCGCCTCGTCTAATGACGGGGTAAGGGTGAAAAGGTGGAGTAAGAGCCCACCGGGCGCGCAGCGAGAGCGGCGCCGCATTGTAAACCCCTCCTGTAGCAAGACCAAATAGGGAGCGAGTCGCTGCTCGCGGCGTTTGAGCTCCGGGTTCTGGTCGCTTAGATAGATGATTACCATTTCGCTTCGGCGAAAAACAGAATCCGGCTTATTCTGTTACCACTTTTATAGTATAAAAATGATTATAGGAGCTCTTGCATGAGTTTAGAGAAAATCGAAGCTGCACTCAGGAAAGTACCTGATTTCCCCAAGCCGGGGATCGTATATATTGATATCACACCTTTACTTCAAGACAAAGATCTATTCGCTAACATCGTTGACATCATGTCAGAAAAATACATTGATAATCCGCCCAAGTACATTGTAGGAATTGAAGCCCGCGGCTTTATTCTCGGCAGTGCGATGGCTTACAAACTTGGCTGCGGCTTTGTGCCTGTACGCAAAAAAGGCAAACTGCCTTATAACACACTCTCTGTCAAGTATGAGCTTGAATACGGAGAGGCTGAAGTGGAAGTTCATGAAGACGCTGTTCAGCCTGGTGATTCCGTTCTGCTGGTAGACGACCTGCTGGCAACTGGAGGAACTGCAGCTGCAGCCGTAGAGCTGCTCGAAAAACTTGGAGCAAACATTCTGGGGGTTGACTTTATCGTGGAACTGGGATTCCTTCCCGGCAGAGAGGCTTTAGCCAAATATCCGATAAGGTCGTTAATATTGGAAAAATAAGGGACGGACTTGTGTAATGGCTAAGTACGCGATATTGAGTGACATTCATGCCAATTTAGAAGCGTTGAGCGTTGTTCTGGAAAAATGCAGAGAGGTTGAAGTAGAAAAGTACGTCTGCCTCGGGGATATTGTAGGTTATAATGCAGACCCGAGTGAATGTCTGGAAGTCGTCCGTGCTCTGGACCCGGCTGCCGTTGTAAAGGGCAACCATGATGAGCATGCTTCGATCGCAAGCGAAGAGATGGAAGGCTTCAATCCTCATGCCAGAAAAGCTGTTATCTGGACTAAAGAACAGCTTAACGACGAGCAACGTGAATGGCTGGCAAATCTGCCTTATCGCGCTACAGTCCAGGGGACTAACATTACAATTGTCCATGCCACTTTAGATTCGCCTGAGAACTGGGGGTATATATTTGACGCGCATCATGCCGCTGATAATTTTACCTACCAGTTCACACAGTTATGCTTTTGCGGGCATTCTCATGTGCCGATTGCCTTCTGCAAAAAGCCGATTTCCTCCATGACGGAAAAGCCTATTGATGAAATACCGAACTGGGCATACAGCCCTGAAGAAGGGGTATTTCCGCGTAATGTTGAGGTCGCCGATGAGCTTACTGTCTCAGTGCAGACCGGCTTTAAATATCTTTTTAATGTCGGCAGTGTTGGACAACCGCGTAATCGTGACCCCAGGGCATCGTTTGCTGTTTATGATTCAGTAGAGCGCCGGGTTACCAGGTATCGTCTGCCCTATGATATTGCCGCCGCTCAGCGTAAAATCCTAAGTGCAGGGTTGCCGGAACGTCTGGCACTGCGCCTTGAAACCGGCAATTAATCCCGGTTAATTTGAGCAATATGGCTTTACTAAAAAAAGATTCAATCAAAAAAATCCTGGTTATAAAACCAAGCAGCCTGGGAGATATATTCCACTGTTTCCCAGCAGTATGGTTGCTGCATAATGCCTTGCCTGAGGCAGATATTGACTGGTTTGTCCGGCCAGAATTCAACGATGCTCTGGCTTATTCGCCAGTCAAGCTGAATAAAATCATCAGCTTCCCCCGGCGTGAACTGGGAAAACTTAAGTCTTTTCTGCCGGCATTGAAGCAGACTGTGAAAATGCTCAGGGCAGAAAAGTATGATCTGGTTGTTGATTTTCAGGGCTTGCTGCGGAGCGCGATTTTTACTTCACTTGCAAGAGCCTCACTTACTGCGGGATTTGCGCGGCCGAAAGAAAATATTTCAAGATTTTCCTATAAACTCAAGGTCAAGGTAGGCAGGGACAAAGTACATGCCGTTGATCGTAATTTGGCGCTGGTTGAAGCCCTTACTGGTGAAAGCCTTGAGGGAGATATGCCTGACCTGCCGCTGGTATCTTGCAATTCAAGAGGCATTACCCGCTTACTTGCCGAAAGCAGCATTGGTGAAAGTGATAAAATACTTGGTTTCGTTACCGGTGCTCGCTGGGAAAGCAAATGCTGGAAGCCGGAATTCTTTGCGAGAATAGCGAAAAATTTTCTTGAACACCAACCGAATTTCAAGATCTTGCTGATTGGTTCCGCTGCAGATATTAACGGGGCTCAAAAAATTGCAGGACTGGTGAATAATCCACGCCTGGTTTCTATTGCCGGGAAAACCTCTATTGGAGAGATGATTGAAGCCATTAGAAGGTGTGACTTTATTATAAGTAACGACAGCGGGCCGGTGCATATTGCCGCGGCGCTTAAAAAAACAGTATTTGGCTTATTTGGCCCTACTTCTCCTGAAAAAACCGGCCCTTATGGGGATTTTCATCATATTTTCCAGCGGAAGCTGTCCTGTATTAAATGCCTGAAACGTATTTGTCCAAAGGAAACTTACGAATGCCATAATCTTAATGAGCAGGAAATACTGAGTCAGCTGCTTGATTTTTCAGAAAAAGGAGCGGACAATGAAAAGTAAAATTTTGTTACTTGTTCTATTAGGTGTTCTGGCAATGCCTCTGACGAGTTGGGGGCAGATTGCGATGAGACTTGAGCTGAGCCGGCACTATTTTTTACAATATGAGCCGGTTTTTGCCAAAATACTGCTGCGCAATGACAGTGGGCACGCAGTTGCATTTGGCAATCATAAAAAACTGCAGGGGCAGCTGCTTTTTGAAATAATTGACAGTCGACAGCGCCGCATTTCGAGAATTAAAGGGACTGTTTACCCAATGGTTGGGATTCTGTTGCGTCCTGGAGCTACCAGAGAAATTGTGGTGCCGGTAAATAAATATTATAACTTGCTCAAATGCGGCAAATACAGAATCAAGGCGTTTATTCAGCACAATATGTTTGAGGATTCTTATCAGTCAAATGAATGCACTTTTGATATTTCTCAAGGTTCGGTAATATGGCAGCGGACTGTCGGGGTTCCGGATTTCGCAGAAAAAAAGCAGATTAAAAGAGTAAAGACCAGAACGTTTACTATAAGGTGTCTGCTTGAAGGGCAAAGGAAAACATATTATTTACTGCTTGAGGACAAAAAAAAGATTTACAGTATAAAACGAATCGGCTTTGAGCTTGGAGAGGAACGGATGGTTTGTGATGTTGACAATTTCAGCAGACTGCACATTATGCTGCCGATTTCACCGAAGGTCTTCACCTGCCTTATCTACAACATAAATGGTGAACTTGAAAGCCGGGAAGTATATAAGAGAACTGATACAATACCGACTTTGATCAGAGATCCAAAGACCGGAAAAGTTTACGTGGCAGGTGGAGAGAAAGCAATTAAGAAATTAGATTACGAAGACCACAAAGAGAAGTAATATTTGGAGAAAAATTATGCTTGATCCTGTTTCATGGATTACGGAAAACGGGCAGATTGTCCGTGAGTACACCAAGGAAATTGACACTTGTCAGGGAAAACTGAGACTTATCGATCAGACGCTTTTGCCGGAAAAGCTGGTATATGTAGAGCTTGATGAAACTGAAGCGATTTTTGATGCCATCAAGCGGCTGGTAGTACGCGGTGCACCTGCAATCGGCTGTGCTGCTGCTGTCGGTGTTGCTGCGGTTGTCAGAAAATCGGCTTCTCAGGATGCGGCTGTGCTGCGGCAGCTGGCAATTACCACTGCTGACAGGCTGGCTGAATCCAGGCCTACTGCGGTTAATTTATTCTGGGCTCTCAAAAAGATTAAGGATGCTGTTTCCGGTATTGATAACGCGGCTGAGCTGCGCAGTACACTGCTTCAGACGGCACTTAATATCCTTGATGAAGATATTGCTATGTGCCGTGCGATCGGCTCCTTTGGAGCTGAACTGCTCAAGGATGACATGACGGTACTTACTCACTGCAATGCCGGCGCGCTGGCAACCGGAGATTATGGGACTGCTCTGTCGCCGGTTTACGTTGCCAGTGAGAACGGCATGAATATCAAGGTTTATTCTGATGAAACTCGTCCGCTGCTGCAGGGATCACGCCTGACAGCCTGGGAGCTGAATGAGGCTGGAGTGGATGTCACTACCATTTGCGATAATATGACGGCTCAGGTGATGAAAGAGGGCAAAGTAGACATGGTCATTGTCGGGGCTGATCGTATTGCGGCTAATGGTGATGCCGCAAATAAAATCGGTACCTATGGAGTGGCCATCCTGGCTGAATATCATAACATCCCATTTTATGTAGCTGCGCCTTACTCAACGTTTGATTTGAGTCTGGAGTCCGGCGATGAAATTCCCATTGAACAGCGTGATGGAGATGAAGTGCGTAAAGGCTGTGGTAAATTAACTGCTCCAGAGGAAGTCAATGTTTATAATCCGGCTTTTGATGTAACTCCGAATGAACTTATTGCTGGAATTATTACTGAGAAAGGTATTATTAGAGCTCCTTTTGAAGAAAACATCAAAAAAATACTCGGATGACCTGTAGCGGTTCACAGTAAAAATAAGCTTCTTTTTCAGAATATTATCAGTAAAGCTGCTGTTGTTTATTCTGAGAAAGTGCTTTATATTTTGTTTATACCGGGACTGATTATACAGTTCCGGCTTTTTTTTGCTTTTTTTTGAGTAAAAGTGTAAGCTATAAATAGATAGAGATAGTTTTAATCCATTGTTTATTTAGAATATTAATAACGACGTTGTTTTTTGTTGGCAAATTTTTACATTTGATGATGTCTTTGTGAAACTTTTGCATTTGGTTGTTGTCTATATTGTTTATGTTTGAAAGTAACTGATTGACTTGACTTTGCAGTTTCTCTCATGAGTAGATAGCGGCGGATGCAGTATTCGTCGCTATTTTGGTTATTAAGATTCTCCCGAAGCCGGTTTTTGGGGTGGATGGTATGCGGAAGCGCATAAAATAATCATGAAAATCAGCTTCATAAAATATTATGATTCCATGACAAGGAGACTAATCATGGACCGCCACGCAGAATGGAAGTTGTCAGCTGAGAAAGAAGCCTCCAGGCTTCACAAGGATTTTAACGGATTATACCGGGACACTCCGGAAAAAATCACAGTCAAACCTCTTTATACAGCTGAGGATATCAGTTCCAATAAGCTGACCGACACAATGCCCGGATCTCCGCCTTACATTCGCGGGCCGCGTGCGACAATGTATGTCGGGCGCCCATGGACAATCCGGCAGTATGCAGGATTTTCTACGGCCCAGGAATCAAATGCTTTCTATCGCCGCAACCTGGCCGCTGGTCAGAAGGGACTTTCAGTGGCTTTTGATCTTGCGACTCACCGTGGATACGATTCGGATAATCCCCGTGTGGAAGGCGATGTCGGCAAAGCCGGTGTCGCTGTTGATACGGTTGAGGATATGAAAGTTTTATTTGACCAGATACCGCTTGACAGGATGTCAGTTTCCATGACCATGAATGGAGCGGTAATTCCGGTAATGGCCTTTTATATCGTTGCTGCAGAAGAGCAGGGGGTAAAGCCTGAAGCGCTCACCGGTACGATTCAAAACGATATTTTGAAAGAATACCTGTGTCGCAATACTTACATTTATCCACCGAAACCGTCAATGCGCATCATTTCTGATATCATCGCCTATTGTTCGGCTAATATGCCGCGTTTTAACACTATCAGTATCAGCGGTTATCACATGGGCGAAGCCGGTGCCAGCTGTGTACAGCAGGTTGCATTTACTATTGCCGATGGTATTGAATACATTCGTGCCGCATTGGGTGCCGGGTTGAAAATTGATGATTTTGCACCGCGCCTGTCTTTCTTTTTTGGTATTGGCATGGACCTTTTTATGAATGTAGCCATGCTGCGCGCTGCGCGTTATCTGTGGAGCGAAACTGTAAAAAGCTTTGGAGCAGAAAATCCGCGCTCCATGGCGCTCCGGACCCATTGTCAGACTTCCGGCTGGTCGTTGACTGAGCAGGACCCGTATAATAATATTGTCCGGACAACCATAGAATGCATGGCTGCCGCGCTTGGCGGAACTCAGTCAATGCATACAAATTCATTTGACGAAGCTTTGGGACTGCCTACTGACTTTTCCGCCAGGATTGCCCGTAATACGCAGATCATTGTACAGGAAGAATCCGAAATTTGTCGTACTGTCGATCCGCTTGCCGGTTCCTACTACGTAGAATCCCTGACTAATGAAATTATTGAAAAAGCCAGAGGATTGATTGCGGAAATTGAAAAACACGGTGGTATGGCCAAGGCCATAGAAGCCGGTATTCCAAATCGGATGATTGATCAGTCTGCTGCGGCTCAGCAGGCACTGATTGATGAAGGCGAAAGGGTTATTGTCGGGGTTAATAAATATCGTCCTGACAAGGAAGAACATGTTAACGTACTGGAAATTGATAATGTCAAGGTTTGCCGTGAACAAGTGGCAATGCTTAAGAAAATAAAGTCGGAGCGTGATGCTGCAGCTGTGAAGAAAGCGCTGGATAATTTGCGCACTGCTGCCCGGGAAGGTGGAAACTTGCTTGAGGCAGCGGTCAAAGCAGCCCGTGTCCGGGCTTCTCTTGGCGAGATATCTGATGCTCTGGAAGATATTTTTGGCAGATATATACAGAAAACCAGTTGTGTAACAGGAGTTATATCACACGTGTTTGACCAGAATGAAACTGCTCATAAGGATTTCGAAGATGTGCTGGCCAAAGTTGACGCATTTGAAAAAAGCCATGGGCGCCGGCCTCGAGTGCTGATCGCAAAAATGGGACAGGATGGACATGACCGCGGGGCCAAAGTTATTGCCAGCGCCTATGCCGATCTGGGGTTTGACGTCGATGTAAGCCCGATGTTTTCAACTCCTGAAGAGATAGCGCGGCTGGCAGTCGAAAATGATGTACATGCGGTGGGGGCTTCATCTCTGGCAGCTGGTCATAAAACCCTGATTCCGGAACTTGTGCAAAAACTGGCGGAAATGGGCCGTTCTGACATCAAAGTGGTTGCCGGCGGGGTTATTCCTCCTCAGGATTATGATTTCCTGTTTGAGCATGGGGTCAAAGCTGTATTCGGCCCCGGGACGCCTATGCTTGAAAGTGCTGTCAAAACTCTGGCGGTAATAGAAGCGGAAAACTGATAATGCTTTATCCTGCAAAATATTATGTGGATGGAATTCGCAGTGGCAGCCGGGCGATAATTGCCCGCACGATGACACTGCTCGAAAGCCGTCTTGAGGATCACCGGCAGCTTGCGGCACAGGTATTTGAACAGATTGTGCCGCTGGCCGGCAACTCAATCCGCGTCGGTATTACCGGTACACCCGGGGCAGGAAAAAGCACATTGATAAATTCGCTCGGAATGCATTTAATTGAACAGGGACACCGGGTTGCTGTTCTGGCTGTCGACCCTTCGAGTAGCCATTCGGGTGGCAGTATTCTTGGTGATAAAACCAGAATGGCTGATCTCTGTGCTCATGAACAGGCTTTTATCAGGCCTTCTCCTTCAGGAGGGCTCCTTGGCGGAGTCAGCCCCGGGACCCGGGAATTGATTATGGTTTGTGAAGCAGCAGGTTACGATGTCATCCTGATTGAGACGGTCGGCGTCGGGCAATCCGAAACCGCAGTTGTTGATATGGTAGATTTTTTCCTGCTGGTGCTTATTGCCGGGGCCGGGGATGATTTGCAGGGAATAAAAAAAGGTATTCTGGAAGATGCCGATGCTGTTGTTATAAATAAAGCTGACGGCGATAATATTCAGGCCGCATTGCGAGCGCAATCCGTTTACAGCGGAGTGATCAGTTTTAAAAGGCCGCGCCTGCCGGGCTGGACTCCTGAAGTAATGACCTGCAGCGCTTTGCAGCGGACCGGACTTGAGGAATTGTGGTCGGTTGTGGAAAAGCATAACAACTGGCTGCTTGAATCCGGTAATCTGCAGCGGCTGCGCGGCCAACAGTATGCGCGCTGGACAACTCAGCTCTGCAAAGAGCGTCTGATTAAAGAAATTTTTAAAGTTGCTGCTATAAGAACTTATATGGATGAACTTGAACAGGAAGTTGCAGGTGGAGCATTAACGCCGCTGGCGGCTTCTGCCAGGCTGACTGAAAAAGTTATGTCTAACTTGAGGAATAAAAAATGAGTAATGTTAAGACGGAAGTAAAAGGCTTTATCGGAATTATCACTCTTGATTACGCCAAGAAGCTGAATGCCCTGAGCAGTGAATTGATTGACGATATAATTGCTGCTCTAAAAGATATGGAACGCCGAAAAATGCGGTGCGTTATTTTGCGGGCTGAGCCTGGAATAAAGGTTTTTTCTGCTGGACACGATATCAAAGAACTGCCGCGCGGCAAGCGTGATCCATTGAGCTATAAAGACCCTCTGCGCCGAGTGATCCGAGCTATTCAGAAATCTCCGGCTCCAGTCATTGCGATGATTGAAGGCACGGTTTGGGGAGGAGCTTTTGAGACCATTATGAGCTGTGATATGGTTTTTGCCGATAAACGCAGTACTTTTGCCATGACTCCGGTAAATCTTGGAGTTGCTTATGATATTGTCGGCGTTCACAATCTGGTAAGGGGTGATTGCAGTGCACATATTATTAAAGAGCTGTTTTTCACTGCCAGGCCGATTTCAGCGGAACGTGCGGAACGTGCCGGAATCGTCAATCAGACCTATGATATTGAAGATCTAGAGGCCGCGGTTATGGAAACGGCTGAAGTTATCTGCACCAAGGCACCGCTCTCAGTTGCTCTTATCAAGGAAGAACTGCGGGTGCTTGGCGAGGCTAATCCTCTAACCCCTGGCGAGTTTCAGCGCCTGCAGGGAATAAGGCGTACCGTTTATGACAGTCAGGATGCCAAAGAAGGAATTGATGCGTTTTTTGAAAAACGCAAGCCGGTTTTCAAAGGTGAATAAACGTTTGGTTTTCTGCTTTATCTGTATATAGGATATTTTTTGAGTTTATTTTGTAATTGATTAATAATAAATTTCTTACAGTGTAGTTTGATTATGAATACGATATATAATTTTCCGGTTATGACTGCGGAGGAGGCTGCCGAGCTGGTTCCGGACGGAGCTAAAATCGCACTTGGCGGGTTTACCCCGGCAGGTTCACCCAAAGCAGTTCCAGAGGCAATTGCCTTGCGAGCTCAGGAACTGCATGCTCAGGGAAAATCGTATAAACTTGATGTGCTGACCGGGGCTTCGGTCAGTTCCTCTATTGATGATAAACTTGCCGCTGCTGACGCGGTGCGCTGGCGCGCTCCTTACCAGACCAGCCGGCTGATGCGGCAGAGCATCAACGCAGACAAGGTTGAGTTTGTTGACATGCATTTGTCGGAAATTTCCCAGATGGTCGATTATGGTTTTCTTGGGGAAATTGATGTCGCGGTTATTGAAGCTTCCGCTATTGATAACCGGGGCAGGGTTTGTTTGACGACCGGGATCGGCTGTGCTCCTACTTTTGCCAGGCGGGCAAAGAAAGTAATAATAGAGCTCAACAGCTATCATTCGCCGCGCCTGGCCGAGATTACAGATATAGCGTTTATAAAACCACCACCAAACCGTTATCCGATACCAATCTATCATCCTCTGGATAAAATCGGCATCGGGCATGTTGAAATACCGCCGGAAAGGATTGCTGCGATTGTTGAAACTAATCGCCCGGATGAAGTGGGGGCGTTTGGTGATTGTGGAGAAGTTGCTACAAGAATTGCTGCTAACTTTGTCCAGTTCATGTTGAATGAAATAGCTGCCGGCAGAGTGCCGCGAAACTTTTTGCCGCTGCAGAGTGGAGTCGGCAACATCAACAACGCTGTTCTCAAGGCTCTTGGTGATAATGAAGATTTTCCCGCGTTCTGCATGTTCAGTGAAGTGCTTCAGGACAGTGCTGTTGAGCTGATGGAAAGAGAAAGAATAACCGGGGTAAGTGCTTCAAGCCTGACCATAATGCCAGAAACTTTACAGCATGTGTATAACAATTTTGATTATTTCAGTCATAGAATTGTTCTCCGGCCGCAGGAGTTGTCCAATAATCCAGAACTGGTTCGACGTCTTGGAGTCATTGCACTGAATGTCGCACTTGAGATGGATATTTACGGGAATGTCAATTCGACTCATCTGTTCGGCAGCTCAATCATGAATGGTATTGGCGGCAGCGGAGACTTCGAACGCAACTCATATCTGTCCGTATTTATGAGTCCGTCCACTGCCAAAAATGGAGCGATTTCAGCAATTGTGCCGATGTGCACTCATGTCGATCACAGTGAGCATTCAGTTAAAGTCATTGTCACCGAGCATGGTGTGGCCGACTTGCGTGGGCTTTCTCCGCGCAGCAAGGCGGAAACCATTATCAATAACTGTGCTGCTCCAGAATATCGTGACTACCTGATGCGGTATATTACCAGTTCCAGAGGTGGTCATATTGGACAGCATCTGGATAACGCCTTTGAGCTGCATTTGAACTATCTCAAATCCGGCAAAATGCTTCCCTGAGCTTAAAGTGGCTGAACTTTTTTAGTATTTTGTTGTCTTAATAAGCAAAAACACTTATTAGGCAATAAAGCTCTTATGGATAGTAAAAAGATTCCAATATATAAGCAAATATATCTGGATTTGAAGAGTAATATCGTGAGCGGGGATTATCCACAGGGAAAACTTATTCCTGCAGAACGTGAGCTTAAGAAGAAGTATGGTGTATCTCACATTACGGTAAGAAATGCTCTGTCAATGCTGGTTCGCGAGAATTTTATACGACGTGAACCTGGGATTGGCACTGTCGTGACCTGGAGCGGCAGTGGAGCCCCTCATAAAGTAAAGCCGCTGGAGTCGATTTCCATTATTGTTGAAAAAGGGGATAACTCTCTGTCAGAGCTGCTGAATCTTATTGAAATTGACTGTATGCGAAATAACCTGTTTTTGAAAATTTTCTGTCATCGCCGCGATTATTCAGTTTTAAAAAGCCAATATGAACGTGCTGCTGAGGACAAAAATACGTTAATTGTGTTGTTCCCTCCCGGGCCGCAGTGTTCCTGGCTTAACTTCCATGAAGCATTGTCAAGGACTATTATCATTGATGAGCTTATACCGGGATTAGCTGCTCCTCAAATAATTTCTCAGGACGAGGTTGGATTTTATGAGCTGGTAAAATACCTGCTCACGCTTGGGCATCGCCACATCGCGTATATCGGCGCTGCTTCCAGAACTTCCGGGTATTTACGGCATCAGGGCTATTTAAAAGCTTTGAAGGAAGCGGGCATTCCGGCAAGGGCTGAGTATATTGGCAACGGCAGCTATGACGCTGGAATAAGCTGCAGTGTTTTCAAACAGATCATAGAGAAATGCCCTGAATTAACTGCCTGCTGCTGTGCAAATGATTATTCTGCTTTTGGAGTTTTCAAGCATTTGGATTCGATGGGAATTGTACCAGGAAAAGGGTTTGCTCTGACTGGCTATGGTAATTATGAGATCAGTGATTATCTTGGGTTGACATCTGTGAGTCAGCGTTCTGATTTGATAGTTAAACATCTTTTCAGCCTGTTGGAAGAATATGAGCAGTCCGGCTCGCTGAATGCCGGAATCTGGCCTGTTCCAACAGAATTAAAAATCCGTTCTTCCGTTTCCGCTGCCCGATAGCTTATCTACTTGAAAAACAATATTCCTGTTTGTAACTTTTGTCTGTTGTTTGGGTTGTGACAAATAGGTGTTTTTTTTTATCATCCGGTTTGAATTAAGCGCAAAAAATACCTATTTTGTGAGCAGGAACCATCGTAATATAACTGCACACAGAGAGGGTATGAATGCTTTACTGGCTATCTGATTTTGATAAATTTTTCGGGCCGCTGCGCCTGTTTGAATACGTAACTTTCCGAGCTGGAGGAGCGGCTTTTACTGCTTTTGCAATAACTTTGCTGCTTGGTCCTTATGTAGTAAGAAAGCTCAAGGCTTTCAATGCCAACGCGCCTTGCCGGTATCAGGGGATTATGGATGAGGAGTATATTGACCGGGCCAAGGATAAGACTCCCAGCATGGGAGGGATACTACTTATTTCGGCAGTTGTTTTTTCGGTTTTGCTATGGAACAAACTCAGTAATCCAATTCCACTGATTCTGCTGGCTGCGCTGGTGCTTTTTGGTCTTCTCGGGTTTATTGACGACTTTGCAAAAGTAGCTTATAACCGACGAGATGGTATTCCTGGAAAAATGAAACTTTTAGCTCAATTTGTTATTGCCGGGGTTGCCGTTTTGAGTCTTAACTACCTTCCTGAGACCAGAAATCTGATGGAGCAGCTGATGCTGCCGTTTTTAAAAGAGCCGGTGTTGAAGACTCCATGGGTCATGTTGTTCAGCACAATAGTTGTTGTCGGGGCTTCAAACGCAGTGAATTTGACGGACGGCAAGGACGGCCTGGCTGCAGGATGCTCTATATTCTGCGCATTGACTTATGCGGTTATGGCTTATCTGTACGGACATGCCATTTTTGCGAAATACCTGCATGTACCTTTTATTCCCGGCGTGAGCGAGGCTGTGGTTTTTGCCGCCGCGATTGTCGGTGCCTGTATTGGCTTCCTCTGGCATAACTGCCATCCGGCCGCGATGTTTATGGGGGATACCGGCAGTCTGGCACTTGGCGGTTCAATTGGCTTGATTGCAGTACTTGTCAGGCAGGAAATTCTATTGGCGCTGGTCGGTGGCGTTTTTGTGCTTGAAGCATTATCCGTTATCATCCAGGTGACGTCTTTCAAACTTACCGGTAAACGGGTCTTCTTATGTACTCCGATTCATCATCACTTTGAGCGAAAAGACTGGACTGAAACACAAATTGTTGTCAGGTTCTGGATTCTTGCCGGAATCTTTGCGTTGATGGCGCTTGCCACATTGAAACTTCGTTAGTCAGAAACTGCAATATTTTTCCAGCCCGGCATGCCGGGCTTTTTTTGTATACAATTTTTGATAATGCAGTTTCAGCAATAAAAAGTATTACTTGTTTGGTAATATGTTAACTATTTTGCATTTACAACTTGATGTGTGCTCATTGGCGTTTAGACTATTAAGCATCGTAGTGTTGTTAAGGGGGGAATTAACAACCGTTTGGAGAGAAAAATGAGAAGTCTGATGTTTTTTAGTTTTACTTCTGCAGCAGTTTTAACGCCTGGTTTATTCCAAAAGACGGGAATACACGGTAAATTCAGCAGCCTTTGCGGAAATAAAAAAGATTTTGTTTCTGCCGAAGTGACTGAATCCAAATTTAGAAGGCCTTGTCAGGCTATATCCAAAAAAATTATGAAAGGGGAGCCTGCTGAACTGATCTTTAAATACAACGAAAAAGAAATTGACTGTATCTCTAAATTGAGTTTGGAGTTTTAGTAATGAAAAAATATGTTGCTTTTTTACTCAGTTTTACTATATCAATACTTTTTTGCACGCTTTTAAAAGCAGAACAATGTGCTCAGTGTGAGCGTGAGCTCTCAGATTGGGAAGAAACTGTTCAACTTGATGAAACAGAAATTTTGCTTAGAAGGATGTATTGTGATTTTATCAACAGGTATATCAGTGAGATGCATTATGATTTTATTAATCGATCTGATGACAAAGAGTTGAACTTACCGAGATTTTATGACCACTATCATGTTCCCGCGAGAGATGGTCTTTTCAAGCTAAGTAATATTACAGCAATGTCAATTGAGGTTGAAGAAGAGCTGGCCAGTAAAGTATTGCCGAAGTCTGCCGGTAGTGAACTTGAATATGATAAACTGGGTGAAGACATAAAAAACACGATATCCGGGCTTAAATTATCATGCCATGGCTTTGAGATCGGCAATGTCGAACCAAGTGCTAAAGACGGAGTATGTTATCAGTGTCTTGAAGGGATTCTGCCTTTTGAGCATTCCAGGCCGACAACCCCTCTGAATATGCAGCTTGCAATAAGGTTCAACAAGATTGTAGAAGATTCAGGTATTGTGATTGTCTTGTACGAGGATTCAGTACTGTTTTCTGCCAATTATTTTCTGCTTGACTACTTTAAAATTTTCAGTGGGAAAAGAGTAGTTGTAGGTCTGGAAGCTTTTGATGAAGACGGTGATTTTACCAGGCCTGAATTTGAAAGTGTAAAGCAGGTTATTGAGGAACGGTTTAATGATTATGACGGTGATCAAAATAACAGCAACAACTACAGCATTGAAGTTGGTATAATCACGAGCTATTGTCTTCCGCTTCTCAGATTCAGCAAATATGCAGCTTATGGGCAGCTGTGTGACAGAAGTATTTTGGATTTGCTGAAATTTATAGAACTTAGATGCAGAAATACTCATTGCTTTGGGGTACAAACCCCGTTGGCCGTTATGAAATCTCTGGATAAATATAAGTTTGATAGAGCAGTTCAGGCATATTATGGTTTGATAAAACAGGTATATGAGGAGTTTAATGAGACCCCTCCTTCGCCGGAACAGATAATGCACAGTCACAAGGATGAGTTTGTTTCCAAGCTTGCTGCTGAGTACAAAAGTACAAATGTCTGTCGTGAAGAAATGGCACAGAAAATATGCAGGTATTATAAGGTCATAAATCCAGGTAGAGGCAAAGAAAGCGGAATCCCATTCATAATTTCTTTGCGAGATGATTACGGAGTGATTAGAAGCAGTAATGATATTATTAAGGAAAAGCCTGATCCCAAAGAAAAGGAAAGCTTAATTCAGGTTCTTGTGAAAAAATACCTTGAAGAATCAGGATTTTATAATGTCAGGGTTACCACTGTATATGTCGCCGCCAATATGACTCCCTGTATTTATTCGCAGAAGAAAAATGCATTGCTGGAGGAATTATGTCTGGATTATGTACTGTTTTTCTGGAATTTTGATAGTCTTTGATAAGTATCTCATTACATTAATTTAATAATTAATATATTTCTTGTGAATATATGTTTATTATTAATTATTCCCTCTGTAAATACTTTTTTAAAAAGTATTTACAGAGGGATTTTTATTTTTGTTAATGGTAAATTATATATTTTAATTAAGTTGAATTTCCCTTGTATATAATTGTATTTATTTAATATAAATTAAATTTTAATATGATAAGGCTTGATAATTTATGATATAGATATAGGCTAATAGGGTTTTGCGTTTGAGCTGGGCGGCTCAGCTTTTAACAAATATAAATAAATGAGGAGAATTAATGAGAAAATCTGTGTTTCTGTGTATGGTCTTTGCCGTAATTTTTATGTCTAGTTTTATTGCTCAGGGGCTTGTCCAATGCGCTCAGTGTGCGAAAATGGTTGACCCGGCCAATGGCCGCTGGATTGACGCGACGGAACTTGAGTTTCGCAAACTTTATGCTGACCATTTTATGGGGCATATTAAAAGGGCACATTTAAGTTTTATCAGTCAGCATGACGAGACAAGTTTGGATTGTGAAAAGTTTTTTGAATTTTATCATATAATTGCAGCAAACAGGGTTTTTGATGAAAGTATTCAAGCCGGTCGCAATGCAGCTGCGGCGTTAATCGAAGTAGAGACTGAACTGCAGTCTCGTGGACTGCCTGGATCCATAGGAGATTTACTGCCGTATCATGCGGTAAGAAAGGATATTCAGGATGCGGCCTCCGGTCTGCGGGTATCGGCTTTTGAGTTTCAGCCTGCTGAGGACGATTTGGAAATTAGACTTATATGTAATGAGTGCCTGGTAGGAAAGTTGCCCTACAGCAGGCAAAGAAATCTGCGAGCTGTAATTCCATATAATATTCAACTGGGATTGAAGTTTGACCAGATTGTACGTAGCTCAAATATTGTTATAATTCTTCATCAGCAAACGTCGTCGCTGTCGGCTAACCAGTTTTTAATTGACTACCTGAAGCTTTTCAGCAGTAAAAGTTTTGTTTTGGGAATCGATACTATTGACGATGAGACCGGTTCGACTGCCTCTGAGTTAACTGAAATCAGAGAAACTTTAGTTGAAAAATTTGACGAATGGAATAATGAAGTTAAAAAAAATAGCTGTTCTTATAGAGACTTAATTGATTTAATCAGTGCTTTTGGTCTTCCTGTGCTTGATTTGAATAAGTACCAGAGCAGAGACTGGCATCAGCTGGATTCAAATAATATTGGAGACTTGCTCAACTTTGTCGAAAAACGTTGTAGAAATGTTGTTTGTTTTGCTTTGGAAACTCCGCTTTCCAGTCTAATATTTCTTGATGAAAATGCTTATAATCGAGCTGTTGATAATCACTATGGTTTGTTGAAGCAGGCATGTGAAGAATTTCAGATTCCGACACCAGCTTTGAGGCAGGCCAAAACATCTCACAAGCCGATGATGAAGAGTCAACTTTATCCTGTTTTCAACTCATCCCTTGCCAACCGTAATGAAATTGCCCGGAAAATCTGTGCTTATTTTAGTGCAATCAACCGCAGTGGCGGCAGTCATAACGACGTGCCGTTGATTGTCACGGTTAACAGTTATCACGGAATATTGAGAGATGAAAACGGTTATTTTGATAAAGAGCCCAACGCTTCTAAGAGAGAACAGTTAATCCAGTCACTTGTCAGAAAAAAGCTTGCTGATATGGGATTGACAGATGTGAGAGTTACAACAATTCTGGCAAATTACGATCCCAGGATTCCACGCATATATTCCAGAGAAAAAAATATGGAACTGAATGATTTTAGCCTGGACTATGTTATGTTTTTTGGGAAATGGTGATTAACTTACAGCTATTGCTGCACTGGAAGCCCGAAACTGCCGGGCTTTCAGCTGAAACTTATTTTATATTCAGGCAGCCGATCTTGTGTAAGAAGGCAACAGTCACCGCTACAGGTGTGAGAAACCGGATGAAAATTCCCCATAATGAAGCCAGTGTCAATACATGATAGCGTGAATTATTATGGCTGGGATCATCTTTAAGGCCAGCCAGCAGCGAAATCAGGTGGACGTCGGCAAAGTTATGTGAACCGTGCCGAATTTCTTCAACCGCCTTTCTGGTCCCCCATATCCAGCCGACAAAAATTGATATGGTCAGGCCGCCAATTGGCAGCATCCAGCTGGCAGTCAAGGTGTCCATTACCTCAAAGAAGCTGCCATGGCTGATATGGAATGCCTTTACTAAAGCGATGTGCAGCCATTCAAGGCGGCTCCAGTCAGCAAAGCTTACAGCGGTCAGCAGTCCCAGCAGGGTTATGACTGAACTGGAAATAAAAACCGCTTTTCCGCGTTTCCATTTGAGTTCATCGACGAGAAAAGCTACGACAACCTCCAGCAGACTCATGCCTGAAGTCAAGGCTGCAATACTGAGCAGCAGAAAGAACAGTGCCGCCCATAACCAGCCGAGATTGCCCGGAATTGAGCTGAAAACTGCTGGCAGTACGTTGAAAACCAGTCCGGGGCCGGATGTTTCCTTGAAGCCCATGGCAAAAACCGCCGGAAAGATCGCCAGGCCGGCAAGTATGGCAATTACTGTATCGAGTATCACAATCGAAATAGTTGAAAGGAAAAGGTTCTGCTTTCTGGAAATATAGCTGCCATAAGTTATCATGGCTCCCATAGCCAGGCTCAGGGTAAAAAAAGCGTGTCCCAGAGCAATGAGAACGCTTTCCGCAGTAATCAGCTCCAGCCTGGGACTCAGGAAAAAACTGACGCCTTTAACCGCGCCGGGCAGGGTGAGGCCTCGTAGAATCAGAACAATCAGCAGGACAAACAGTATCGGCATTAAAATCTTTGACCATTTCTCAATTCCACTTCTCACGCCGCGCAGAATAATAAGAGCGCAGAGCAGCATAAATCCGAGATGCAGCGGTATTACCCAGCGCAAGTCAACCATAAAACCGGAAAAACACTTCGACCCGGCGCTTTCAGTAATATAATTCAAGTGTCCACTGACAGCTTTTATTATATAGCCGATTGTCCAGCCTCCGATTACGCTGTAATATGAGAGTATTACAAAAGCGGAGGCCACCCCGAGCATTCCGGCAACCGTCCAGCCGCATTTAATAATGAGCCCACCCAGAATCAACAGAATTACCGCCCAGCCAAACTCTTGAAAAAAGATCAGTGCTACTCCGGTAAATACTATTGAGAACCCAGCAAAATTAGCCAGATGCGAACGATGAGGACTGAGCATTTTAAATGCCCCCACCGGATTTTTCTGAGTACGTCTGCCCAGCGAAATCTCACATAGCATAACCGGCAGTCCGATAACTGCGATGCAGATCAAGTAAATAAGGACAAAAGCACCACCGCCGTTTTCTCCGGCGATATAAGGGAATTTCCAGATGTTTCCTAAACCGATTGCCGAGCCGGCGGCGGCCAGTACAAATCCCAGACTGCCGCTCCAGTGTTCTCTTATCTGTGCCATCCTTTTGCTCCGATTTTATTGAAATATTGAAGTAATAATATTGAATTTAGTCTTTAAATCAAAATAATCAATTGCAGCGTGACTATTATGGATGCATTTGTCAAAGCAAAAAAAATCCCGGTTAAAAACCGGGATAAAATTAATAGAATCAGTGATTACTTAAAGGTCAGCCAGCCTACTTCATAAAGAAATGCTGCTGTTACCGCAACCGGAGTGATAAAGCGGATAAATACTCCCCACATCGAAGCCAGTGTCAGAACGTGGTATTTTGAGTTATTATGGCTGGGATCATCTTTCAGTCCGGCCAGCAATGAAATCAGATGGACGTCGGCAAAGTTATGTGAGCCGTGGCGGATTTCTTCAACCGCCTTTCTGGTTCCCCATATCCACCCGACGAAAATTGCTATTGACAGACCCCCCAGCGGCAGCAGCCAGTTGGATGACAGCTTGTCCATTACATCAAAGAAACTGGTACTGCTGATGCCAAATGTCTTTACCAGTGTTATGTGCAGCCATTCTATTCTGCTCCAGCTGGAAATACTGACAGCAGACAACATCCCCAGCAGTGCCGTGGCGGTCGCGGTGATAATGACTGCCTTGGTTCGGCTCCACTTAACTTCATCGACAAAAAACGCGATTACAACTTCCAGCATGCTTATTCCTGAAGTAAGGGCGGCAATGGCCAGGAGAACGAAAAATAAACCAGCCCACAGCCAGCCCATTCCACCGGGTATTGAGTTGAAAACTGCCGGCAGGACATTGAAAACCAGGCCCGGCCCAGCAGCCTCTTTGAAGCCCATGGCAAAGACTGATGGAAAAATTGCCAGACCGGCGCAGATCGCCATTACAGTATCCAGCACCACAATCGACAGTGTCGACATGAAAATATTTTGTTCACGGGAAATATAACTGCCGTAAGTAATCATGGTTCCCATGCCCAAACTGAGAGTAAAAAAGGCATGTCCCAGGGCAATCAGAACACTGTCTGCCGACAGGTTTGACATTTTTGGGCTGAGCAGGAAATTTATTCCTTTTGTCGCCCCCGGCAGGGTAAGCCCCCGTAGAATCAGCACGATGAGCAGAACAAACAGCAGCGGCATCAGAATTTTAGACCATTTTTCTATGCCGTCACGAACTCCTTTCAGAAGTATCAGAGCACAGAGAAAAATGAATCCGATCTGCATTGATATAACCCAGCCGATATTGTCTTTAAACGCGTCAAAATCAGCAGAAGCCACACTTTCTTTGACATAGTTAAGATTGCCGCTGAAGGATTTGATAATGTAGCCGATTGTCCAGCCACCCACCACACTGTAATAAGAAAGAATTATTACACCGGTAAATACCCCGACAATTCCGGCAGCGGTCCAGCCGTAGCGGATAATCAGCCCGCCCAGTATAAGTAATACCACTGCCCAGCCGAATTGTTTGAAAAAAATTAGAGCGACAGCAGTGAAGACCAGCGCAAAGCCAATGAAGTTTGCCAGATGTGAACGCTCAGGGCTGAGCATCCTGAAAGCCCCTACCGGGTTTTTCTGGGTGCGCCTCCCCATAGTTATTTCACACAGCATGATAGGCAGACCGATTATAGCTATGCAGATCAAATATATGAGCACAAAGGCTCCGCCGCCGTTTTCTCCGGCTATGTACGGAAATTTCCAGATATTTCCGAGACCGACAGCAGAACCTGCTGCGGCGAGAACAAAACCAAGACTGCCGCTCCAGTGTTCTCTCATTTCAGACATTCGATATCTCCAGGATTTGTAAATTTATTGTTTGCAGTTAAATACCACGAGCGATACCGCCAAGGTACTGTTGTTATGATTAATCCCCATTACTTGAAGTTCATCCAGCCGATTTCATGTAAAAATGCTGACATTACCGCTATAGGGGTGATAAATCTGATGAAAATTCCCCACAGAGAAGCCAGCGTTAAAACGTGGTAATTGGCATTGTTATGGCTGGGGTCGTCTTTAAGCCCAGCCAGCAGCGAAATCAAGTGGACGTCAGCAAAATTATGCGAACCGTGGCGAATTTCTTCAATTGCCTTGCGCACTCCCCAGATCCAGCCGACAAAAATGGCAATCGCCAGTCCACCGAGCGGCAGAAGCCAGTTCGAAGATAATACATCCATAACGTCAAAGAAGCTGGCGCTTTTTATGTTGAAGGCCTTGACCAAAGCGGAGTGCAGCCATTCAATTTTAGACCAGTTGGAAAGGCTTACCGCTGAAAATATGCCCAGGAATATAGTGCCCAGAGTGGTGATAACTACTGCTTTATTTCGCTTCCATTTGAGCTCATCCACAAAGAAAGCTACCGCGACTTCAAGCATACTGATTCCTGAAGTAAGAGCGGCTATGGCCAGCAGAATAAAGAACAATCCGGCCCACAACCAGCCCATATTACCCGGGATCGAATTGAAAACTGCCGGCAGTACATTAAAAACCAGACCCGGCCCGGCGGCCTCTTTGAAGCCCATGGCGAAAACTGCCGGAAAGATTGCCAGCCCGGCGCAGATTGCCATCAAAGTGTCAAGAACGACAATTGACAATGCCGACTTAAAAATATTCTGCTCACGTGAGATATAGCTGCCGTAAGTAATAATTACTCCGAGGCCGATACTCAGCGTGAAAAAAGCGTGTCCCAGGGCCACCAGAACTCCTTCGGCCGAAAGCTTGGATGCATCCGGACTCAACAGGAAACTGACCCCTTTTGACGCTCCCGGCAGGGTAAGGCCGCGTAAAATCAGGACTATCAACAGAACAAACAGCAGCGGCATCAGGATCTTGGACCATTTTTCAATTCCGTTGCGAACACCCCGAATGATAATGAGGGCACACAGCAGTATAAAACCGACCTGCAGACTTATTACCAGCGGCAGATTGAATTTGAATGCGTCAAAACGAGCTGATGCCGCCTGTTCGGTAACGTAATTAAGTTCACCACTGAACGCCTTGATAATGTATCCCAGGGTCCAGCCGCCAACTACACTGTAGTAAGACAGAATGATTATACCGGTAAAGACACCGATAATACCGACGGAAGTCCAGCCGTAGCGGATAATCATTCCGCCGAGAATCAGCATAGTAATGGCCCAGCCGTACTGCTTGAAGAAAAACAGTGCGACCGCAGTAAATACCATGGAGAAACCGATAAAGTTTGCCAGATGAGAGCGGGCAGGGCTTAACATTTTAAAGGCGCCGACTGCGCTTTTCTGCGTACGCCTGCCCAGGGTGATTTCACAAAGCATGATAGGTAGACCGATGATGGCGATACAGATCAGGTAAATCAGTACGAAGGCGCCACCGCCGTTTTGTCCTGCGATATAAGGGAATTTCCAGATGTTGCCCAGTCCGATTGCCGAACCGGCAGTGGCAAGAACGAAGCCGAGACTGCTGCTCCAGTGTTCTCTTGTCTCTGACATTAATTATCTCCACAATAGCAATTTTTATAAGTATTCAGTGATATGCAGTGCATATATAATAACAGCTCCCGAATTAACGGGAGCATGACAGGTTAACTATTTTTAAGCCAGCCGACTTCGTGAAGGAAGGCTATCGTAATCGCCACCGGGGCCACAAAGCGGATGAAAATGCCCCACAGTGACGCAAGAGTCAGAACGTGGTAACGGGCATTGTTATGACTGGCGTCATCCTTAAGCCCCGCCAGTAATGAAATCAGATGGACATCAGCAAAGTTATGTGAACCGTGGCGGATCTCTTCAACCGCCTTGCGCGATCCCCATATCCAGCCGACGAAAATGGAAACGGCCAGTCCGCTCAGGGGAAGCAGCCAGTTGGATGAGAAGTTGTCCATCATGTCAAAGAAACTTCCCCTTTCAATATGAAAAGCTTTAACCAGTGCCTGATGCAACCACTCGATGCGACCCCAGCTGGAAACGCTTACCGCTGAAAGCAGACCAAGTGTCGTTACAGCTGTAAATGAAATCCATACTGCTTTATTGCGCTTCCATTTGAGTTCGTCAGACAGAAATGCCACCAGCATTTCCAGCAGACTTATTCCGGAAGTAATTGCAGCGATGCTCAAAAGAATAAAAAATATACCGGCCCACAGCCAGCCGAATTGACCGGGGATAGAATTAAACACTGCCGGCAGAATGTTGAACACCAGCCCGGGACCGGCCGCTTCTTTGAAGCCCATCGCAAAAACCGCCGGGAAAATAGCCAGTCCGGCCAGAGTTGCTATAACTGTATCCAGCAGTATGATCGATAAAGTCGACATGAATACATTCTGTTCACGCGAGATATAACTTCCGTAGGTGACCATGGCTCCCATTCCGAGGCTCAGAGTGAAGAACGCTAGTCCCATTGCCGTGAGTATACCCTCAGTGGACAGATCTGAGAATTTAGGACTCAGGAAAAAGCTGACACCTTTAACTGCTCCCGGCAGAGTAAGTCCGCGGAGTATCAGTATAACAAGCAGGACAAAAAGCATCGGCATTAAAATCTTTGACCATTTTTCAATACCGTTTTTTACCCCTTTGGCAATAATTAATGAACAGATCAGCATAAAACCGATATGCAGTGGAATGACCCAGCCCATATTGTCCTTGAAGGAATTAAAGCAGTTTGCCGCCGCCGCCTCAGTAACGTAATTGAGCTCACCTTGAAAGGACTTGATTATATAGCCCAGGGTCCAGCCGCCTACCACACTGTAGTAGGACAGTATGACAAATCCAGCAACAATGCTGATAATACCGGCGGAAGTCCAGCCGTAGCGGATGATTAACCCGCCGACAATCAACATGACAATAGCCCAGCCGTATTCATGAAAGCACAAAAGAGCAACAGCTGTAAACAGCATTGAAAATCCGATAAAATTCGCGAGATGGGATTTTGCCGGGCTGAGCATTCTGAATGCCCCGACCGGGTTTTGCTGGGTGCGTCTGCCGAGTGTTATTTCACAGAGCATTACCGGCATACCGATAATGGCTACGAAAACCAGGTAAATCAGCAGGAAGGCACCGCCTCCGTTCTGACCCGCGATATACGGGAATTTCCAGATTGCTCCGAGCCCGATTGCCGAGCCGGCAGCTGCAAGAACAAAGCCGAGACTACTGCTCCAGTGCTCTCTTTCTTCAATCATTATTTATACTCCAATGGTGTTGATATGACGCAACTAATACTAATGCTATCCTTGAATATGAGAATTCAAAGTGTGTTTCCCCTCTTTTGAAACATCACCTTTTGCTGAGTATAAAAAAGCTCCCGGCTTCTGACCGGGAGCAATATTTTAACTAACTGGTCAGTTATTTTTCGAGATGGCTGAGAGCTTTCTGTCCCAGCGGATACACATTAAAACCGATTTTAAACAGTTTTTCGTGATCCAGTATGTTGCGCCCGTCAAAAATAAATGCAGGCTTCTGCATACTGTCATATAATCGCTCGTAATCCAGATCCCGGAAGTGCTTCCATTCGGTCAGGATTGCAATAGCGTGTGCACCTTCAGCGGCCTTGTATGGATCCGCCTCAAAAGTAAATTCGCCTTCGACTTCTTCAAGGTCAATGGCGGCGTTGGCCAGGGCCTCCGGATCGTGAATAGCCAGCTCCGCACGTTCCTCAAGCAGCAGCTTGGAAATATATATCGCCGGAGATTCCCGGGTGTCGCCGGTATCGGCCTTGAAGGCAAATCCGAACAGGGCTATTTTTTTGCCGGCAACGGTATTGAACATACGGTCAATGATTTTCTGGACAAAGCGCCGCTCCTGATATTCGTTCATCAGAACGACCTGTTCCCAATAGGCGGCTACTTCCGGCAGGCCGTAAAATTCACAGAGATAAACCAGATTCAGGATATCTTTTCTGAAACATGAGCCGCCAAAACCAACACTGGCCCGCAGGAATTTAGGACCGATTCTGGAGTCAAGCCCCATCGCTCCGGAAACTTCAACTATATTAGCGTCAGTTTTTTCGCACAACGCTGAAATACTGTTGACAGAAGAAATCCGCTGTGCCAGCATGGCGTTTGAAACCAGCTTGCTCAGTTCACTGCTCCAGACGTTGGTCGTCTTGATTTTTTCTTCAGGTACCCAGTGCTTATAAATATCGACAATATGCTGCAGCGCCCGCTGCCCGCTCTCGGTTTCCATGGCGCCGATCAGAACCCGGTCCGGGTTCTGCAGATCGTCAATAGCAGTGCCTTCAGCCATAAATTCCGGATTTGAGATAACCTCAAAATTCAGTCCCTTGTCGTTTGACTGCAGAATACGGTGCATGGCTTCCGCTGTGCGGACCGGCAGCGTGCTTTTTTCAATAACAATCTTGTCATGTCCGGCGTGTTCGACAATATCCCGGGCGGTTTTTTCCCAGTACTGCAGATTCGCAGCTTTACCAGCCCCGGCTCCAAAAGTTTTGGTTGGAGTATGTACGCTGACAAATATAATATCGGCTTCCTTGATACCGCCGAAAACATCTGTTGAGAAGAAAAGATTTCTACCACGGGCGCGTTTTACCACTTCTTCAAGCCCGGGCTCATAAATTGGCAGTTTATCAGATTGCCAGGCGGCTATACGGTCGGCGTTGACATCAACCACTATGACTTTGTAATCAGGGCAGTTGTCTGCAATTACCGCCATGGTCGGTCCCCCTACATAACCGGCGCCTATGCAAAGAATAGTCTTGTTCATTATAATGTCCGTTTTCTCTTTACTGTTTTTCTTTTAAACTGTGATACCCGCTTAATTTACACCACTTTTTGAAATCTTCCAGTCAACTCCCTGTCAAATAACAAGAAAGCCTCCCGCCGAGGAGAGGCTGCCGCAATAAGACAAGTGAATGTCGTGTACGGTGAGGGAATATTTAAGTGGCCAAAATGTGTATTTTATTATTTTAAATCAAATAAATCATTGTTGTTTTTTCCTGCCCAGCCAAGTCTGTAAATTTCTTTACATTCATTAGATGAAACTGTAACTGGGAAGGTGTAGCCATTTGAAAAGGTCATTTTTTCTGAAGAGACGTGACAGTCTACCCAGGCTATATTTGCCCGGTTACTATGTCTGAAGTGCATCGAAGGACTGTAGCTTCCCCAGCCATTCAAAGGCGGATAAAGTTCCGACTCTTCAATTAAAGCCGGATTGCCGCTTATATTGGCCAGCGTTGCTGTATCAGCGAATTCAATTGTTTCAGTCGGCCGTCTTACGTTTGCTATTTTTGGGGTCATTTCAAATAATTCAGCTTTATAAACTGTCGTTACTTTAAACCCTGAACCCAGGTAAGCACAGTTATAGCCATAACCGCCACAGCCTTTTTCAAAAGCGTTATTGTGGGTTTTGTCAACAGCCGGCGTGTTGGGACACTCTTTTACCTTCTTACTGTCACCAAGGTATGGCATCAGCGGTCCATTTGATTCAAATGGTGAATTTGCGTTGGCACGACTGCCGTGCCAGCGGTGCAGGTTGGCCCCGCCGCCATCGCTTTTTCCCGGTACAAAGTGTCCGTCAAAATCCGAAGTGTAGTTTGTAAGTGCTGTTGCCAGCTGACGAATATTGCTGACGCAGCTGATTGTTTTTCCCTTTTCTCTCGCCTGCGATAGCGCAGGCAGCAGCATTCCGGCAAGGATGGCTATGATAGCTATCACTACCAGAAGTTCGATAAGAGTGAAATTAGTTGCAGTTACCGCAACAGGTACGGTACCGGAAGACACAGACGGGGGTGGAGTTGAATTTTTCATTGCTCAAACTTTCCTTTTGTTTTGAATAAAACCTGCGGAAAGTTTACGGTCAGTTGAAAACAGGAAGTCACAGGGCAGGGGCTTCCCGTCAACAAGTTTCTGACGCGGAAACTTTACACGTTGACTGCACCGGTCAATGCAAGATCTGGCTCACAGCATATAGCTGATTACAGTTGCGCGACAGCTCCTGAATCTCACAGGAATTCATTGCACGAGACCTGAATTAAAGGAAGAGTCTACACTCATTAAGTAAAAAATCAATATGTTATTCAACAAAATATTAAATTTATATTTCGGCATGAAAACTTTTTTTGACAGGAGCTGCCAGTTTTAGAGTTACAGGTTGAAAATTTATTATTTTCAGGCTATTATTGCAGTCAAAAGTGTGCCTTTGATAAATAAATTTACAGCAAAAGGTTTGATTATGGAAATTCCTGAACCACCGGCCGGATCAAGAATACAGGTCGAGGAAAATGCCAGCGGTTTCAGTTTGAGCTGGGACTATCCACGCAGAAAGTTAACCAGGCCGGTTTTTGGCATTCTAGCCGTTTTAAATATTTGTATCATTGCAATTCCCGTGATCAGTTTCAGCTTCAAACCGTCTAACTATGATATTAGAATTTTTGCGTTTGCCGGGGTAATACTGGTTCCAGCATTATTTACGATGCTGTATTATGCTTTTTTACAGTTTAGAGCCTATGAGCCCGAAAAACTTACATTTACTGATAATTCTGTTATATGGCTTGAAGGCAGTAGAAGTATTGACCGCCTGTTGATTGAAACGAGTATCAGCAAACTGCAGATCAACTTTTTAAATTATTTATTCAGTAAATCCCGGGAAATTACTTTTTCTGCAGCTGACAACATTACTGTCTGCAAATCCGCTGGCAGAAAAATGCTGGCTCTGGGGAATGAACATGTGGCTTGTTTCTCGGGGAAAGCTCTGGTGCCTCAGGAAAAAGAATTTCTGCTGGCAGTTTTTAACGTCTGGAAAAATAACAGAGATTACAAATAAAAATATTATTTATGCTTCCATGGAGCATTTCTCGAGCCCGGGTGTCTATAAAGCTGATATCCTTTTGAGAGATATTCGTATATGACGTAATGCGTACGGGCTTATATTTATGTTTACATGGAAAGACTTCAAGGTTGTTCTGCTGTCATGTCTGGGCGGCAGTCTCGAGTTTTTTGATTTTACTGTTTATGCTTTGTTTGCCCCTTATATAAGCAAAGTTTTTTTCCCGGTGAAGGATACGTTTACCGGGCTGCTTGCCGCATTTGGGGTTTTTGCTCTTGGATATTTTGCCCGTCCGCTTGGCGGGATTATTTTTGGATATCTGGGAGATTATTATGGGCGCTGCATCGCTTTTTCTTCCTGTGTGCTGATAATGGCGGTATCGACCCTGTTTATCGGCCTGCTGCCCGGCTACGAACAGATTGGCATATTGGCTCCGGTCCTTTTGACCCTGCTCAGGATTGCGCAGGGTATTTCGGTAGGAGGCGAGATCCCCGGGTCAAGTATTTTTTCTGCTGAACATCTGTTCGATAAAAATCGTGGACTGGTGACTGGCGCTATATTTATGTTTATTACTCTGGGTAATGTTTTTGGCAGTGTACTGGGGTACTTCCTTAAATATAATTTTTCGACAGAAGACATGCTGCACTGGGGTTGGCGTATACCTTTTATAGCAGGATTTTTTCTTGGAATAGTAAGTTTTTTTCTCAGAAAGAGGGTTTACGAAACCGCTATATACAAAGATCTAAAAACATTTGATAAAATCAGCCGGTTCCCATTAGTGAAAGTTATTCGGGAGGAACCTGCTTTGCTTTTTACAGGTTTCGGGCTGACAGCTTTGTCCGCCTGTACTATTTCTCTGATCCTTTACTTGCCGACGTATTTGATTTCTATTTTGGGTTTTGAGGCTGAAAGCAGTTACCTGGTTACCACAACAAGCTTTTTGATATTAGCGGTATGCTCGATGATCTTTGGCTACGTATCAGACAAAGCTGGGAGAAAAATCGTATTAATAAGCGGTAGTGTGCTCAGCGTATTCAGTGGCTTTGCTGGTTTTTACATGCTGATTCATGCCGGGCATGCCTGGGTGTATGCATTCAGCATTTTAATTGCCGTTACGGTTGGAATGGTGAACGGTGCCTATGGTATCAGTATAATAGAACTGTTTCCAGCAAATGTCAGGGCTTCCGGCATGGGCTTAAGTTTTAATATGGGGCTTGCAATAATCGGCGGCTTGTCCCCATTCCTTTTCACATTTTTGATAAAAGAGACAGGGAGTCCGATGGCTCCTTATCTGCTTTTTCTGGTGTGCGCTGTGATTACTGGAATCAGCGGCTGGCACTGGAAATCCTCATTCAACAGACTGGATAAAGCAACAGTTTCTCATCAAGTGTCAAAATGATTCAAATGATTTGTAATTAAGTGTTAATGCACAAAATTTCATGCTGAGTTGTCGGTTGTCGGGTAATTTTATGCATAGTGCCATGAAAGGCTTTATATACTTCAGTTAGATGCAGCTTAAAACCAGGCGGCTTTCTCAGTACCATTTTCTTGTAAAAAAAGCTCGGGCAATGCGGAACAAAAAAAGCATTAATAAATCTAATACTTTTAGAGGGCATCAGCCTTTTCTAGTGAAGAGAAATGAGATAAAAATACAGAAGATTGCAGCCTTTAAAGAGTTATTCTCACTTCCTCCTTGCAGCCGTTTTTATGTTCAGGGCGAGTGCAGCAGCTGTCTTTAGAGTACTTTCGGTTATTTTTTTCTTACTAACGCTACCAGGACGCTTTAGGAGTTTCGTATGTATATATGCAAAGTCTGTAATGCTGAATTCAGAACAAGCAGACATGCCTTAAAAGAGGTTTTGCACCATTCCTGTGTGCAGGCTCGTGGTCTGCGTGTTATTGAGCACAAGGCAGAGCTGCTTCCTGACAAGGATTCATACAAGAATATTATAGCTTACAGGCTGTATGATACAGACATTTCAGGTTTGAAAAAAAATCTGGCTTCAGGCCTTCCAGCTCAAGCTCCAACTTCTGGCGGCAAACATAAGAAATTCAGCCGGGAGGAGGGGCTGGTTTATGCCGCCAGCAGGAAAGGGCTCTCGGATTTTCCCAAAGAAGACGCCTTCAAGGATTCTATATTAAGATTGAGTACAGATGATATTCTTCCTGGAAATATCTTTTTCTCATTTCAGAATGAGCTGTCCAGACAGGAGCAGCAAAGTGCGGCCGGAAGCAGACCATGGCAGCAGCCAGGCAGATACCGGCGTGTATCCATATATGAAGGCAGCACTACTCTTGGGGTACATGTGGAGAGATTTCCAGAGGCTTACAGTTTCAGCAATCAAATGCATTTCTACAGAGCCAGAGCAGAAATAACCCGTATTATTCATCAGCTGGTATATATTCACTACTGTATGTACAAAGCTCACTTGATGCATGGTGATCTCCATTTGCATAACATAAAATATTTTCAGGACAACAATCAATTTCCGATTATAAAGGCATTTGACTTCGGCAACTCAAAAACAGACTGTACCGGCTCGGACCGCTTTAGAGACCTGCAGTATTTTTGCGCCCGCAAAGCGGCAGGAGGTAAAGTTGAGACTTTTGTGAGAAACAAGTGGCGTAATGACGCATCAGCAACCCAGCAGAAACATTATCCACTGCATCGTCTGTCAATGTTTCTGCTTAATGGTAAATTCAGCAAATCTGATGTTTATGCAAGAATCAGGGATTACGGTGCGGCATTAATGGCGGTATTGAAGATGGTTCCTGCTCGTCAGCAAAATGCCAGCATGTTGTTTGAAGCTTTCTCAAATGATATTGTCAGCCTGTTTTATACAAGGAAAGCTGTGACCAATCAACAGCAGGATGAGGTCCCGCAAGGGTTCTTATGCTTCAAAGATTTATCCCAGTATCACAGTATGACCAACCGGAATTACAGTGCCAGACTTTCAGTTCGGAAAACGAAGAATGTCTTTAAAAAAATGTTGAGTACCAGAGGCAGCGATTTACGCCGTCATATTTGTACATTGAGTGAAGCTGAAAGGAGGGACCTGTTGACCAATGTTTTCAGTGGTGAGTGTCGCAGGCTGCAAAACGCTTTGCTGAAGCATGAAATTGCGCTGCAGTTATTTAAAAAAGAGAACTTGAGTGAGGGCGATTTGCAAACTTTAAGCCGACTGGGAGAACATGACAGGAAAGATGGTAAATACCTTAATTCTACTATGCTTATGCTTGCCAATGCGGTTTGTCGTGACAATAATGACAATGAACGCTGTGAGTACGACATGATTCAGTTTATGCGACAGCTGCTTAAATCAATCCCGGATGAGGTTATGCACCCGAATCGTAAACGTGGTATTCTACTGCAGTTCAATAAGAAATTAAGTCGAAGTATAAGTGATTTGACTTTCTATGAGCCGGCAAAATATATCTCTGAGTCTGCGAGACCTGATTCTATTCCGCTTAAAAAATATAACACGCTGGTCCGGGCTGCTGATCTCAATGACTCTGAATTCATTATTTTGACAGTTGGGGTATTAAAAAATTTCCTGAATAATCCGGGATATGCTACAAAAATTATCAATCTGTATTATGAATATGAGTATGCTGAAGCTAAAAAAGAGATCAGGCAGATACTGCAACACCACCGCAATTATTTTCCCCGTCAGCTTTGCGAAGCTTTGAGCTTTGGGCTTGAAAACTCCAGGACAGTTACCAACAAATGCCTTAACAGTACCCGGCGCTATTTTGAGACGAGACTGGCACAGTATCACCTGGGGCACGATATGAACCTTCGGCTTGTCAATGATGTTATTTCGGTTTACAGCAGGATGCGGCTGACTGCCAGAGAACAGGCGGAGCAGGCTATTCTTACCTGGAGTGACTCGGAAAAACACGAAAAATACGTTCGACTATTTTATGAACGCAAACTGAAAAAAGCATCAGAGTTATATCCCATTAAAGACCGGGCGGTCAAATCCGGTTTTCTGACCAAGCGCGATCTCAGCAGGCGCGGGCAGGCCAGCCAGGCGGTAATGAGTCATCAGCGTGGGCTGATGACTACAAAAGATCCATATTTCAGAGATGAAATTACCAGCCGGGCACAGGTTAACCGTATACCCGATATTTACACACACAGTTTCCAGGAGGGCATGTATCCAATGCAGCGTTCTAACGCGGTTTACAGCGCCTCGCTTTCCGGACACATGTATTTTGTCGTTGGACTGCTGGAGAAATTCATGAGCAAGTACACCTCATTCGGGCAAGATGCGGTAAATGAATTTCTGCTGGCGACTATCGCGGTTTACGCTAAAAATGGATTTCACAGCAATTATGAGATTCTGGATGTACTGCATGAGCCCCATATTATCAAGCGGTTTGGAAGCTACGGAATAAACCTTAATCTGCACTTCAAGCCGTATGCCTTGAACTGTGCCCTTAGAGACACACTGGCCTATACCAGTCAGTATACTACCAAACGGGTTACTATCAAGGAGCTGACCAGCAGCGTTGAACGTATTCCGGCTGCAGTCTGATTTTTTTTAAAAAGCATAATCAGAAAACTCAAAATATTTTACGGCTTCCTGAATAAAAAGAGCCGGGCCGTCGGTCGACGGCCCGGCAGGATAGGGGGGAGTAGGGTATATGGGTAAATAAACTGTCTGCTTCCCCTGGTCACAGACAAATACTTCTCAGCTTTTACAGCTGTTGATTTTACTGAATAACGCTTTATTAGTGCATTTGAAACAACTATGCAACTGGATTCCGGGGGCTGATACAGCCCCCGGTGACTTATTTCAGGGCGGCGTCTATCGCCTTTTTGATATTTTCAAACTCAACATGATTCTGCAGCTGTTCTTCAGTATTTACCGCGTTGATGAATTTGCAGCGGTCAACCACCTGGTCGCCGACAGTGACACAAATAGTGCCGTCGGCTTCCGGGCGTGAACTGAAAGCCGCATCGATGTCGACTTTTTCCCCGTAACCGTTTTTCTTAACGTAGTCTACAATCAGCGCCAGCAGCTTCTGCCCGGGACAGTCCTGCTGTTTGGCACAGATAGTTACAATGACCGGCAGCCGGTTATTTTCTGTACCGCGGACAACCGGAATCTTGGCATCAAAAAGCTGACTGCGATTGACATATTTGGTATGCAGCGCATGATGTGCTTCATGGGATCCGGGATTGCCGCCCAGATGCTCATCATAACATTTGGCAACCATGTAATTGTCCTGAGACTTTTGCAGCTGCTGCTGTTTATCGGCATTATAAATGCCCTTGGCCCGTTTGCGGCGTACCGCTTCGCTGTGTGCAATTGGCTGTCCGGCACCAGAGATACAGCCGCCGGGGCAGGCCATAACTTCAATGAAATCATATTTGACTTCACCAGCCTTGATTTTCTCAACCAGTTCCTTGGCTTTCTGGAGGCCGTGAACAATAGCGACTTTAACTTCCTGTCCGGCAACCTCAAGTGTTGCGTCTTTTACTGCTTCAAGTCCGCGTACCGCCTTGAAGTCGACTTTGTCCAGCTTGCGATCTTCAATCTTTTCGACTGCATAGCGCAAAGCAGCTTCCATAACGCCACCGGTAGTGCCGAAAATAACCCCGGCTCCGGTACTGAAGCCCATTGGCATATCAAAGGCTTCCGGTTCAAGTTCGGCAAAATTTATTCCCATGGAGTTGATCATGCGACCGATTTCAACTGTTGTCAGGACGTGATCGACTTCCGGCATACCGTCTTCTTTAAACTTATCGAGCTGTGCTTCAAATTTCTTAGCGGTACAGGGCATGATTGACACAACCACCAGATCGCGCTGGTCAACACCAAGCTGTTCCGGCAGGACTTTTTTGGCTACTGAGCCGAACATCTGCTGCGGAGAGCGACAGCTGGAAACGTTTGCCAGCATTTCCGGGTAATAGATTTCAGCGTACTTCACCCAGGCCGGACAGCAACTGGTGAACAAAGGCAGGTTTTCTCCTTTAGTAAAACGATCAATAAATTCGGTCGCTTCCTCAAAAATGGTCATGTCAGCGGCAAAACAGGTGTCATAGACCTGATCGAATCCCATCATTTTAAGTGCGTTTACCAGTTTCCCGGCGATGTTTACTCCTGGTTCAAAACCGAAATATTCACCCAGGGCGACCCGGACTGCCGGCGCGATCTGAACAACAACCTTTTTGCTTGGGTTGTAAATGTCAGCCCAGACATCGTCACGAGTTTGACGCGGAACAATAGCGCCGGTCGGGCATACCGCGGCACACTGACCGCAATTGACGCATTCTACTTCATTTAGATCCTGATCAAAGGCTGGGGCTACTTTGGCGTTGGCGCCACGGTTTACAAAACCGATTGCGCCAATGCCCTGAACTTCTTCACAGACCCGGACACAGTCCCCGCAGAGAACACATTTATTCGGATCCCGCTCCAGTGATGGTGAGGATTTGTCAATGGGCTCTTCCTGTTCCAATTGTTTGTAACGTATCTCCTCTACTCCCAGGCGACGGGCCAGGTCCTGCAGGGTGCAGCTGGCACTGCGGGTACAGGAAGGACATTCACGTTTGTGGTTAGCCAGCAGCAGCTCCACATTAATTTTGCGCATTTCACGGATATCGCTGGTATCGGTTTTTACCACCATGCCGGATTCTGGCTTGGTGGAGCAGGAAGCCATGATGCCACGCCCCTCAACATCGACAATACACAAACGGCAGGCGCCGTAAATACTCAGTTCGGAGTGATAGCAGAATGTCGGGATTTCGATCCCGGCTTTGCGGATGACCTCCAGCAGGTTACGCTCGTCACTGAAGGCAATCTCCCGCCCGTTGACGAAAATTGTATTTTCAGTCTTCATTATATGTTGTAACTCCTGTTAAGCACAAGTGCTTTTAATTATTTATTTATTCAGCTGACTTCAGTTCTTATTCATGTTTGCAGCTGAATATCTAGCAAGTTTACTGACTGCAATTAAAGCCCGACAACAGCGTCAAAGCGGCATATTTCCTTACAGGCCCCGCATTTGATGCACTTCTCAATGTCAATGATATGCGGTTGTTTAACCTCGCCGGAAATGGCATCGACCGGACATTTGCGTTTGCAGGCGGTACAGCCTTTGCATTTTTCAGCATCAATTTCCGGCCGGGTCAAGTCACGGCATTCACCAGTAGCGCAGAACTTGTCAAAAACATGTGCTTCGTATTCTTTACGGAAATATTTCAAAGTTGAGAGCACAGGATTAGGCGCGGTTTTTCCCAGTCCGCACAGCGAGCCAATCTGCACAGCTTTGGCTGTCTGTTCCAGCAGCTTCAAGGTTGAAGCGTCAGCATTGCCGTCAATTATATCATCCAGCAGTGCCAGCATCTGTTTGGTGCCTTCCCGGCAGGGGACGCATTTACCACAGGATTCATTCTGGGTGAACTGCATGAAGAAACGGGCTACTTTGACCATACAGGTTTCGTTGTTCATTACTACCAGTCCGCCGGAACCGACCATGGCGCCAACTTCCTTGAGAGAGTCGAAATCAAGCGGCATGTCAAGCATTTCCGGAGTCAGGCAGCCGCCGGAGGGTCCGCCAATCTGAACTGATTTAAAGTCTTCTCCGGATACTTCTCCGGCATTGTTGGTAACTCCGCCGCCAATATTGTAAACAATTTCCCGCAGAGTGGTGCCGAAAGGTACTTCAATGAGCCCGGTGTTGGCCACGTGACCGGTCAGGGCGAAGGTTTTGGTTCCGGGTGATTTTTCAGTTCCAATATTCTTATAAACTTCAACACCGTTCCGCAGGATCATTGGAATTGAAGCCAGAGTTTCAACATTGTTGATGACTGTCGGTTTTCCCCAGAGGCCGCTTTGGGCCGGGAATGGTGGCTTCGGCATCGGCATACCACGCTTACCCTCGATAGAAGCGATAAGTGCGGTTTCCTCGCCGCAGACAAATGCTCCGGCACCTTCCATGACATGCAGGGTAAAATTGAAATCAGTACCGAAAAGATTTTTGCCAAGCAGTCCGGCAGTTTCAGCGTCTTTTACTGCGCGGCGCATCCTGTTTACTGCCAGCGGGTATTCTGCGCGGACATAGACATAGCCTTCATCAGCGCCGATAGCTTTGGCGGCAATCATCATACCTTCAATAACCGCATGCGGGTTGCCTTCCATTACCGAGCGATCCATAAAAGCTCCCGGGTCGCCCTCGTCACCGTTGCAGATAACATACTTTTTGGCGTTTTCAGAAGCCAGCGTAAATTTCCATTTCAATCCGGTCGGAAACCCGCCGCCGCCGCGGCCGCGAATGCCGGATTCAAGCACGTTCTGGCAGACATCAGCCGGGTTCATGGCAGTAACAGCCTTTTCAGCTCCTTCATATCCGCCTTTATATACGTATTCAAAAATATTTTCAGGTTCAATCATGCAGTTAGCCAGAACCACGCGCTGCTGGCGTTTGTAAAACGGCAGATCGGATTCACCACGACAGGTTTTGCCGGTGGCGGGATCGTGATAAAGCAGGTGATCGACAACTTCACCACCAAGGAGAGTCTTTTCGACAATTTCCTTGACGTCACCAACTTTGACTTTGGTATAAAGGATACCGTCGGGCTCAATGTGAAGGAGAGGGCCCATCTGGCAGAACCCCTGACACCCGCTCTTGGAGACATAGGTGCCGGTAAAATCTTTTTCATTGTCATCATGTACATTGAGTTCAATTCTGGTATCGACTCCTGCTGCTTCCAGTTCTTTGACCAGTTCGTCGCGGACATCGAGCGAACCATTGGCTACACAGCCGGTACCGGCACAGAGGACAATGCGGCGTTCCACGGCATCAATACCAGCCTTGTACTGAGCCGCCATAGCTTTAAGATCAACTTTTTTCTTTACGTTCATTTTGTACTCCTGGTGATCCGGTTTTATTCAGCGCTTTTTTCGCGTTCAAGGATTTCATCGACAATCTCTTCAGCTTTCTGAGGAGTGACCTGACCATATACTTCCTCATTGACGACCATAACCGGAGCAAGGCCGCACGCGCCGAGACAGCTGACGGTTTCAACAGTAAACAGCATGTCATCGGAAGTGTTTTTGTCTTCTGAAAGCTCCAGTTTATTGTAAAGCGCTTCCAGGATTGAGTGTGACTTCTTGACGTGACAGGCGGTGCCGTCACACAGCTTGAAAATATATTTTCCTTTGGGTTTTAAGGAAAAGTGCGCATAGAAAGTGGCTACTCCGTAAACTTTAGCCGGGGGAATATCCAGCGAATTTGCGACGTAACTGATAACATCCTTTGACAGATATTTATATTCTTCCTGTACTTCCTGAAGAATGGGAATAAGCTTCGCTTCATCGAAGTCGTATTTCTCCAGGATTTTATTGACGGCCGCGAGATGATCGACCATCTTCTGAGTTTTTTCCATGGTTGCCTGCATTTGTAACCTCACAAACTTTTATGATGTTTTATACGTATTTAATTGTTACTTCTTTCAAATAGTCCCTGCGCAAAGTTTCAGCGATGCGCTGGACTATGTTTCTTCTCAATTCAAGGTCAATCGGCAGATTGGGGTCCTGATGAGCCTCGTTAATTCTGGTGCCAACCAGAAATTCTATGATGTCATTCCTCAGGATAACCTCAACCAGCCGCCCTGCCGGGGAGTGGCGTTCATCGCCGCTTTTGTTTTCCAGCAGCTGGGCAGTTCGGGTCAAGGTGAAAATACCTTCGGTAATCAAATCAATCCCTTCCATATGTGATACCGGCGGCAGGTCTGGAGTTGCCGAAGTCAAATCCATAGTCAACTCCTGCTTGAGTTCGCGACTGACAATTTCAGCCGTAGTACCGCCGCACAGGATTTTATCCCCGTCAAAGGCGTCAACAATAACTGCGCATTCAGTATCGCGTTCCCGGTCAAAAGGCGGTCCGGTAAACAGCAGCATTTTACGGGGCTTCCGGAAATACATGACTGCGCAGGTCATATCGTCTTTGCAGGAATATCCTGGTTCCTTGCGCAAAGCTTCCCGGATTACGCTGTCAGCCAGTTCATGCGCAGACGTCTCACGTCTTTCGCACAGAGTGTTCTCCAGGTATTTGCGGCAACCATCAACCCGCCATCCCAGCGGGTAGGCATTGGTACCGAGACCGGCCTGGCTGATGCCGTCTGAAAAAAAGATCAGCCGATCATTTACTCCAACTTCCAGGTCATAGACGCGCATGGTGCGGTTGCGGTGCTGTTTGCTGTCTATTTCAGTGAAAGGTACTTCTACCGGAGTGCCGCTGCGCAGCAGAATAAAGCGGGGATTTCCCATCTCGATTATTCTGGTTTTGCCGTCAAGAGCAGTGTCCACTATAGTAAAAGTGGCATAACTGATTTTCCTGATCTGACAGACCGGAAGGGCGCTCATCATGATTTCGGCGGAGCGCAGCAGTTCTGTATTTTCAGAAACAAATTTTACCGCCATGGTCGCGGTCATGGAAGCCAGAATGTTGGCCTTGACGCCGCTGCCGAGTCCGTCAGACAGTACTGCCACCAGCCGGTTTTCTTCGGGAATCTTCTGAAACTTGAAGGCATCCCCGCAGATATCCTGGCCGTGCTTCTGGCACTGGCTGTAACCCAGATCAATAAATAGCGGTTTGGTATTCATAGTCATTTTTCGTATTTATATTCTTTCTTTATATCCTTAAGCAGTTTTTCATCTGCATAATCTTCGCTGATAGAACGGAGCAGTATTTCAGTTTCAGCCATATGCTCGCCGAGTTTACAGGCAATGTCCTGGACAGTGCTGAGGTTTTTATTGATGACTTCGCGGGCCCGTTCCGCGATTTGCTCGCGACGTAACTCGGTATTAGTGACATCCATGAGCACTGCGCCGATAGTTTCACCGGGCTCGATCGTAAAAATTGTAATGTTGAACAGCCGGTTTCCTTCACGATGCGAATCGCGATGAATATCCCGTCCGCTGGCAAGTGAAGTTCTGAACAGGTGGTGAAATGGCACCAGCCGTGACAAGTCGGCTCCAGCCAGTCCCGGTTTTGCTTCAAATGCCATGACCGTATCCTTGCCCAGCATCTCGGCAAAGCGCCGGTTACACTCTACTACCTGCAGTTCCCTGTCCGCTATAACAACGCCGGATGGGATGCAGCGCAGCAGCGCGTTAGCCTTTTTCTGGGCTTGTTTACGCATATATGATACACACATTGAAGGTTCTGCTTTATTGTTGATGAGTGCCGCCGCAAAGTTGCGGCAGGTGTCATAACCACAGCCGCCGCAGTTTAATTCATCCTCCGGCTTGTTCTTGCCGATTGACCGCAGTGCCTGTTTTAGTTGCGGCAGACTGTCAGGCAGTTTATTCTGGCGTTTGTCCGGTGTTATGATATCTCGTATGTCAAAATCAGTGTTGCGTTCCGGAGCTTTTTCGGGAATTTGAGTATGTTTAAGCACGCGCAGTCTTTCCAGCAGGCCGGGGGATTCGTGGCAAGTGCCGGGCCCGTGTACGCAGCCACCGGAACAGGCCAGGGTCTCAATAAAAACCGGCTCTTTGACATCCTGTGGTTTCAGTCCGTTAAAGGCCTGTTCCAGATTCTGCAAGCCGGTTAGTTCAGCAAAGTTAATATGCCCGCAGCCATCAATGATTTTAATGGTCTTGTTCATGCCGCCTTCAACTGGATATACAGCGCCTTCCTCAGCCGCAGTAGGTACAAAGTGATCGTCACTGCCGGATTTTACTTTGTAAAGGTCAATGCCGTCAGCCGTAAAAAGCTGCCGCAGTTCATTGAAGGTCAGGGAGATGTTGATTATATCCGGGTGCGCGTCGGCTTCGTTTTTCTTGGCGATACAGGGGCCGATGAAGACTACGGCAATGTCTTCGCCAAAGCATGCCCGCAGCATTTTAGCATGTGACAGGGCAGGGGACAGCAACGCAGTTATAGCACTGGTGAAACCAGGCTGATACTTGCGGATATAGTCGACAATAACCGGGCAGGCGGAGGATATCAGAGCGCCGTTCTGATGATGTTTCAGAAGTCCGGCGGTTTGGGCGCTGACGGTCTGTGCGCCAAGAGCGGTTTCACTGACACCGGCAAAGCCGAGTTTGCGCAAGGCAGCAATCATACGCTCTGCTGGGATACCCTGGAATTCACTGATCCATGACGGGGCCAGTGAAACATAAGCAGTCTGCCCGGATTCAAGCAGGTGCCTGACCCGTCCGGAATCGTCTCTGACTTTCTTGGCATGAGCCGGGCAAACCTCAACGCATTTGCCGCAGGCTACGCAAAATTCTGGAATAACGGCAGCTCTGCCGTCTTCGATTTTGATAGCCTTTACCGGACAGTGGCGGACGCATTTGTAACAGTCCTGACACTCGGCCTTTACCGTATAAATTGGATAACTGTGATTCATAACCCTTAAACTCCCCGGTCAATGATTAATTATGAACTACTTCAGCTTGTAATTCAGCAGATCAATCAAAGTGCCTTTTTCTACTCCGTGAAACATTTCTCCGTTGATATTCAGGTTGGGACCGGCTGAACACTGACCTTCGCAGCAGCTGCCTTTCAAGTCAATTTCAGCCTCCAGGCCGTTTTCAGCTATGTATTGCTCAATAATTTTCAGATTTTCCTCATTTCCCCGGGCAAAGCAGGAACTGCCCATGCAGATAATGATTTTTGCAGCCATTTGTGTTTACTCCGTTTTTAATCTGTCAGCATTTGCTGATTCAGTTTCACTGAAAGCACTGCCAGTCCGCTGGCAATTACTTCTCGCTGGACGACGACGTGATCAGGTACATCAAGGCTTACATTGGTGAAGTTCCAGATGGCATTGATGCCGCCTTCGACCATCATATCTGCAGCTTCCTGAGCAAATTCATTAGGCACGCACAGGATACCCATATTAACCTGCAGGCGGGTGGTCATCTCCGGCAGCCGGTTGATGTCAAAGACTTCCCGTTCATTAATTTCAGCACCGATCTTGGACGGGTCGGCATCAAAAGCGGCAATAATATTCAGTCCGTAGTCTTCGAAGCCCTCATACCCCAGCAGCGCTCTGCCGAGAGAGCCTGCTCCGATCAGAACTGCTTCGGCGGTATTATGCCAGTTGAGGAATGATTTGATTGCATCGATAAGCTCATCAATCTTGTAGCCGACTCCGGGCTGTCCGGTTACACCTGTGAGTTCCAGATCCTTGCGAATCACGATTGGTTCCAGATTCATGTAACGGGCCATTATCGTAGTGGAAACTGTGTCAAGGCCGTTTTTACGCATCTGCTTGAGTTTGTGCAGGTACGTCGGCATACGCCTGATCGATGGCAGCTTTTGTACTTTTTTGTTACCCATAAAATCCCATTTAATCCTTTTATATAGATATTTTTTTATCTATACTATACGGACATTATATACAGGATTAGGTAAAAGTCAAGAGGGTATCGATATTTTTTTATCTATATTTTACTATTAATATAAAAAGTATTAAAAAATATCCAGTGAAAAATTATGACAAGACGGACAGGTGTTGATAAAAGTGCTTGAAAAGATATATAATTGGTGTATCTTATATTTCCTGAATAATAAAAGCTCGATTTCAGAGTCCTGATACTTGTTGAAATGTCTGTTCCGGTATTTTGTATTCCTGTTTTAAAGCCTTTTTTATAAAAGATTTATATAATATTTGCCTGTTGCTTAATTCTGATATTGTAAGAGAAGTCTTTATAAACTGAATACATTCTGTAATTAATATAATCTGATTTTTAAATTATCAAAATAGCAGTTAGAGGTACACATGACGCAAAAATATGCAAAATTAGTTTATGAAGATAAAGAGATTATGCTGCCGATTATTGTCGGTACTGAGAATGAGGTTGCTGTCGATATCAGTAGACTGCGAAAAGAAACTGGAATGGTGACTATAGATCCTAGTTTTGTGAATACAGCTGCCTGTTTCAGCAGGATTACTTTTATTGATGGTGAAAAGGGTATTTTACGTTACCGTGGTATTCCTATTGAACACCTTGTGGAAAATACTCGTTTTATCGAAACAGCTTATTTGCTGCTGCATGGAAAACTGCCGAATAAAGAGCAGGGAGACACCTTTTCTACTTTATTAACTGAGAATTCTCTGCTGCATGAAGATATGCGTCACTTTTTCGACCGTTTCCCCCGCGGCTCTCACCCGATGTCAATAATGGCGACTATGGTAAACGCTCTTTCTACTTTTTACCCGAATGTCGATACTTTGTCTATGCGGGAGGCGATAGATAAATCAGCGGCTCGACTTATTTCCACATTCAGGACGCTGGCGGCTTTTGCCTACAAGCGCTCAATTGGCAATCCAGTGGTGTACCCACGACATGATCTGCCGTACTGTGCCAATTTTCTCAACATGATGTTTGATTCACCGGTCAAGCCATATGAAATTCGTCCGGAAGTAGTAAGGATTTTAAACAGCCTGTTAATTCTTCATGCTGACCATGAGCAAAACTGCTCGACAACAGCGGTTCGCACTGTGGGCAGTGCCCAGGTAAATCTTTATGCGACAATTTCTGCCGGAATAGCCGCACTTTCCGGACCGCTTCACGGCGGAGCTAATCAGGCGGTAGTGGATATGCTGAGGAGAATTGCCAGAGACGGCGATGTAACGAAGTACATTGAAAAGGCCAAAGATAAAAATTCAAGCTTTAGACTAATGGGCTTTGGGCACCGGGTATACAAGACTTATGACCCGCGGGCTAAAATCATCAAGCAGCAGTGCCATGATTTTCTTGATGCCATGAAAATTGATGATCCAATGTTGAATGTCGCCCGGGAACTTGAAGAAAAAGCCCTCAAAGATGAGTATTTCATTGAGCGAAACCTGTATCCTAATGTAGATTTTTACAGCGGCATAATTTATCGTGCCATGGGAATTCCGGAAAATATGTTTACCGTGATGTTTGCGCTGGCCCGTCTGCCGGGATGGATTGCACACTGGAAGGAAATGGTCAAGTCAAATTCCAAAATCACCCGGCCGCGTCAGATATATATAGGAAAAACACCTAAGCAATAAAATAGTAATCATTATTTTATAACATGCTGTATTACAAAAATGTGCGGTATGCATGATGATTTAAAAAGACTGTCATCCTCAAGTTGTGACAGTCTTTTTTTATATTACAAAGTTTGCATAATTCGGGCGGGGTGGTATTGTTTGGACGAGTAAGAACAACAGGTAATTCTAATGAAAAGAGCGAGATTATGAGCAAGCACAAGCTTATCAAAAATCTAGGTGCACTGGATGTATTCTGTATCTCTTCCGGTGCAATGATCAGTTCCGGTATTTTTATTCTTCCAGGCCTGGCTTTTCGAGAGATAGGACCGGGAGTTTTTGTTTCTTACCTGATTGCGGGTATATTCGCACTGCTCGGCACCCTTGCCGTGATTGAGCTTTCCACCGCGATGCCGAAAGCCGGTGGCAGCTATTACTACATTGAAAGGAGCCTGGGCCCGCTGGCCGGAACCATTTCCGGCTTTCTCAGCTGGTTTGCTCTTTCACTAAAAACCTCTTTCGCTATTTTTGGTATGGCTGAAGTCGCTCGCGTAATGTTTGGCTGGAACCTTACTCTTTGCGCGATAATCGCGGCACTGATTTTTATCGCTATTAATATTATCGGTACCAAGGAGGCGGCCTGGCTGGAAATTGTCATGGTTGCGGCCTTGATGATCATTCTGGGCAGTTATATTGTTTTTCTAATGCCCAAGGTTTCAGTGCTGCAGTTTGAACCGTTTATCAATGACGGCAAGTCGGGAGCGGCACTTTTCAGCATCGCGGCTTTTGTCTTTGTTTCCTTCGGGGGACTGCTTAACGTTTCAAGTATATCCGAAGAGGTAAAGAAGCCGCGGCGTAATATTCCACTCGGGATGATTGCGTCAATTTTTGTTGTGACTCTTCTTTATACCCTGATTCTGATGGTTACAGTTGGTGTGATGCCGGCGGAAAACCTGAGCGGGTCAATGACTCCGCTCGCCGACGCCGCCAGAATCTATCATGGCAACTTTGGTTATTATGTGGTTACGGCTGGTGCGCTGCTGGCATTTATTACCACAGCAAATGCCGGTATTATGGCTTCATCACGGTTTCCGCTGGCGTTGAGTCGTGATGAATTGCTGCCCGGTTTTATGAGTACAGTTAACAGCAGGCTTAAAACTCCGCTGAACGCGATCCTGGTGACAGGAACATTTATTATACTGTCTCTGCTGTTGAAAATCGACACTCTGGTCAAGGCGGCTTCAACTGTTATTCTGCTGTCGTATGTACTGACCAACCTGGCGGTTATTATCCTGCGTGAAAGCCGGATTCAGAATTACCGGCCGTCGTTCAAGATGCCGCTGTATCCGTTTCTGCCATTCTTAAATGTCGGTGTTTTTATATTTATGATCGTCAAGATGGGCATGGAGGCTGTTGAGATATCTTTGCTTATCATCGGCCTGGCGCTGATCATATACGTTTTCTTCGGAAGGAAAGTCAGTCGCGAATTTGCGCTGCTGCATCTGGTTGGCAGAATGAAGAATAAACGCCTTGACTCCCATGGGCTTGAAGGTGAACTGCGGGAAATTATCAGACAGCGGGACGAGCTGGTTAAAGATGATTTTGACCTGCTTGTTGAAATGGCGCCAGTGTTTAAATATGAGGATGCCATGTCATCAGATGATCTGTTCAGAAGAATTGCAGATGATATTGCTCCATTACTGGAAATGGAACCGGAAAAAATGTATGGCCTGATCAATGAGCGGGAGCTGGAAAGCAGTACTGCCATAACCCCGACTGTTGCAATACCCCATATTATTTTAGAGGGAGAAAAACGCTTCAAATTATTCATTGTAAAATGCGTTAACGGTGCAGATTTCGGTAGCGGGAACAGTAATGTCGGAGCGATTTTTGTTCTGGTGGGAACCAGAGACCAGCGTAATCGCCACCTTAAAGCTTTGGCGGCAATCGCCCAGATAATACAGAACCAGCGGTTTGAGTCTTCCTGGACGGAAGCCCGTACTGAGAAGCAGATCAGAGACTTGCTGCTGCTGGGTAAAAGAAAACGGGAGGTATGATGCGTCCTGTCCGGTTTGTCCACTGCTCTGATATTCATCTGGGCTGCTCATTCAAAGGAGTGGCCTCAGCTGATGCCGGGCTGGCCGGAAAACTGGTAGATGCTACATATGAAGCATTTGCTGCGATAATCGATCTGGCAATTGACAAGAACGTTGATTTTGTGTTGATTGCCGGAGACCTTTTTGATGATGAGGACCGGAGCTTGAAAAGCCGGCTTTTTCTGCGGGACCAGCTGCTGAGGCTTGATGCCCGTCGAATAAGTTCATATATAGTTTGCGGCAATCACGACCCGTTGGACAACTGGTCCAAAACCGTAAAGCTGCCAGACTCAGCACATGTCTTTGAATCTGGCGAGCCGCAGACTGTAATTTTTGAAAAAGCTGGTGATCCATTGGCTTCAATAACCGGAATCAGCTTTCCAACCGCTTCGATAAAGAAAAATCTGGCAAAGAAATTCAGCAGGCCGGCTGATAAACTTCCAGCCATTGCCTTGCTTCATACTGACGTCGGTTCTCTTGGACGGAAGTCCTATGCTCCGTGTCAGCTTAAAGACCTGGAGAACACGGGGTTTGATTACTGGGCTATCGGGCATGTTCATACTTTCAATATTTTAAAAAAAGCAACCCCTGCAGTGGTTTATCCCGGATGCTCACAGGGAACCAGTCCACGGGAGACCGGAGCCAAAGGTTGCTGTCTGGTTGAACTGAACTCTGATAATGAGATTGACATTCAATTTGTCGCGGTTGATAAAATGCGGTATTATCAGGAATGCGTTGATATCAGCGGCTGCAGCGAAATCAGTGAAATTCAGCAAAAACTTGGTGCTTTAGACTCTTTGCTGCAGGAGAAGGCTGAGGGGCGGAATATTATCCTGCGCCTGAGCTTGACTGGTCGTACAGCTTTGCATCGTGAACTGAAGGAGGCGGCCTGTGATGAGATTTTTGAACTTGCGGCAAGCTGTCTGCCTGGCTGCAACCTGGACCGGGTCATTGTTGATACAGGCAGTCTAATTGATCGGGATTCATTAATCAGCTCCGGCGGTTTTCCGGCGGAAGTGCTGGAAGAATCCGGTAAACTGCTTGCTGATGACGGAATAAAAGAGCTGAAGAGAACATTGAGCGCGGTTTCCAGAAACTGCCGGGATATCGGTGAGTTTTCTGACGATGAAATGGGTCAGATTGTGCAGCAGGCGGAAACTATGCTGCTTGATTATCTGGTTGGAGAGACTGAAAATTGATTATAAAAGCTATATTTATTGACAACTATGGTACTTTATCCGATCGCCGGACTGAAGGCCTGGGCAGAGGGATTAATGTCCTTTTCGGCCCCAATGAACACGGCAAAACTACTCTGTTTGAATTTGTGCGCCGGATTTTGTTCGGCTTTCCTCCGAAAAGCAAAAAAAATGACTTTAACCGCTATGAACCGGTTGACGGTGGTATTCCGGGGGGACGCCTGGTGTGCGAGCTTGACAATGGCGAGGAACTCACCATTGAACGCAAAAAATGGAGCAAAGGCGGCGAAGTACTTATTACCTGGCAGGACGGTAGAGTTTCCAGGAATCCCGATGATTTAAAAAGTATTCTCAGGGCGGGCAAAATATTCTACCATAATGTTTACGCTGTCTCCATAGAAGAACTTTACTCAACAGAATCTTTATCCGGAGATGATATAAAAAGCCGTATTTATGGTGCCGGAATGGATATTGACGGAGTTTCTCTTGCCGCGGTAAAAAAGCAGCTAACTTCCAGTGCTGAAGATATTTTCAAGCCGCGCGGACAGAATCAGGTATTTGCGAACCTTAAAAAACAGCTTGCTGAACTTGACCGTGAGATTGAGGCTGCCGGTTCGTCGCTTGAGAAATATGAAGAGTTGACTGACTGCCGGGCCGGGCTGCTTGCAGAACTTGATGAATTGCGTGAAAGAAGGAAAAATTACGGCATTGAGTTACGCGACTGGGAGCGCAAACGTGAAGCGTCGGGTGAATACCACAAACTTGAAGCCTGCCGGAAAGAGATGAAGGAATTGCCGGCTTTGGCCCATATTGCCCCTGAGGACCTGGAGGAATTTCAGAGTATAAAGTTTAATCTCGAACAGTCTGCCAGTAAGCTGCAGCAGCAGGAGGTTGAATGCCATAAACTCGAGACCGCAGTTAATAATCTGGAAATAAACATCGGATTATTGAAAAATGCTTCTGAAGTTCAGGCTTTGCAGGGGTGTATAGAACGCTTTCGTGCTGAACACAGCGCTATGCATCATCGGAGTAAAAAGCTGGAACAGCTTGATGCGGAAACTATGAAAGTTAAACAGGATATTTCGGGAATAGCCTTAAATGGGGACTTTGCACCGCTGAACCTGGAACAGCGAAATGCTGTTGAATTTTTCAGACAGCGCCTTGAGCAGGAGAAGCAGACAGAAAATGTAGAACTGCTGCTGAAAAAACGGGCTGATACAAACCTGAACCGCAAAATATTTTTCAGAATATCAATTGCTGTATGCTTGATCGCTGTTGTGGCCGGCACAGTTTTTTTCTTCAACAGCTTGCCTGCCAACGCTTATACTTTGTGGGTGCTGGCATTTATCGCTGTTGTAGCTGCTTTGATCAGCGGTGCTGTTGGATCAGGAGAGAATGATAGCTCTGGGCAGGGTGCTGACAGTTCTAAACAGGACTGGCTGCACTGGCTGCAGGAAAACGGTCTCAAAAATGACTTGCTGCCCGCAGCGGTGCTTGAATACTCTGAGCATTGTGAACAGCTGTCGCAGCTTGAGCAGGAGCACTTGGAAAAAAGGCGGGAGTTTGATAATGCTGTCACATGGCTTGATGAAGTTGAAAAGCGGGTTATTGCTATAGCTGCTTTACTGCCTGAAAAACAGTTTTCACAGGATATTCCTTCAAATATTTCGGTGATTGCTCTGGCCGCAAGGGAGAATGATGAAAGTAAAAGAGAAAAGAACAGCCTTGAAAAACGGCTTAAAGAGGCACTCGAAACCTTGAATTTAGACCAGAAGGTAAATAAATCCGCCGTTGACAATTATCATGCCTTTCTGGATAAGTTCAGTGCTGCTTCCGATGATGAATTCAAACAGGCGTATCAGGCCAGCCGCAAGCGGGATGAGATAAATGACCGCAAACAGCGCTGCCTGGAGCGCCTTCAGGAGATTTTCGGTTCGGAGTGGGACGATATTGAACTTAGTAATATACTGAAAAACCTGACTTCAGATGTCATTGAAAACCGGATTGCCGAACTGCAGACTGAGATCAACGAACTAAATTCGCAAATTGACGTGCAGAATACAAAAAATGGCAGTATACAGACTGAACTGGACAGTCTGGTTTCCAGCGACCGGCTTATTCAGCTGCGCAATGAACGTGAAAGGCTTATTCAGCAGATGCGTGATGCTGCAAGTCAGTGGGCGGTTTTTGTTACAGCTGGAACCGTTTTACAGAAGGCTGTAGCCCGGTATGAGCGTGAGAAACAGCCTGAGGTTTTGCGTCAGGCATCGGGGATATTCAGGAATTTTACAGATAATCGTTATCTGGAGATATCCAAGCCGCTGGAATCCGATGAGTTGCAGATAAAGACAGCTGCCATGGCTTCAAAAGATGTCGCAAAACTCAGCCGTGGCACACGTGAGCAGCTTTATCTGGCAATGCGCCTAGGCTTGATTGAGCAGTATGAGCAACAGAGTGAGGCGCTGCCGGTAGTGTTTGACGATATTCTTGTTAACTTTGACCAGCAGCGGCTGCATACTGCAGTGAGCGCTTTAAACAAATTTGCAAAAAAAAGGCAGGTAATTATGCTTACCTGCCACAAGTTTGTACGGGATATCCTGTTAAAGCACGGAGCCTCTGAAGTTACTTTTTAGGGTCCGGAACTTGTTGAATGATGTATTTTGCATCTTCAGTAGCTGTATTAGCTGCTGGTTTGTCTGACTTTTCAGCAGCTGCAGACTGGGGTTGGTTATCAGTTTTTGCGGCTTCAGCCTGTTGCTTTCTGACGGCAGCGGCTTCAACCTGTCTGGATTTTTGCTTATCCAGCTCTTCCTGTTTCTGTTTTTCCTCAAGCATCTTTTCGTACTTTTCAGTATTTATGCGCAAGGTATGCGGTTTGCGTCCGGCCCGGATCAGGTACAGAGCCAGATCGTCCTTTTTATAGGCCATGGCATATTGAAAAGCGTTGCGCCCGTAGATATCACGGTCATTGACCTTGGCACCGTGTTCGATCAGGAACTTGACCATATCTTTATTGCCGCGCATGGCAGCCCACATCAGCGGGGTGCGCCGCATGTTGTCGCCAAGGTTGACATCAGCGCCGCCTTTGATCAGTTCCCGGGCGATTTCCCAGTTGTTGAAGTAAATAGCCGAAATAAGCGGTGACCAGCCGCTGTCAGGGTTGCGTGCGTTGATCGGCACTCCGGCAGCAAGCATGGCCTCAGCTGATTTGTTCTGGTTCAGGGCGATAGCTTTTTCAAATGCAGGCAGTTGTTTTTTTGAGTCTTTATCAGCTGTATTATATTCAGGCGTGCTTGTGCATGAGCACAGCAGCAGAGAACCGGTTAAAGCTGCGGCGGCAATCAGCAACGATTGTTTTTTCATTATGATCCTCGCAATTTATCTGATATTGAATGTATTGAACAATAGTATGTCTCTTTGCTTTTTGCAATCAGTAACGATTTAAATCCGCACAGGAACTGCCAATTTTCTGCAGCAGCTCAGGAGCATCAAACTTATCCATGACCACTTCGATCAACCGCAGTTTTTCTTTATGTTTTTCAATTTCACCTAGAGCGGTTTCCAGTTCAAGTTCGGTTGAAACACGCGCGGTCCAGGCTGAACCATTGAAAGTTTCAGGAAGTTTTGTGTACTGCCAGTTCATTATATCATTGAAAGGCTTATGAGCACCATGGATTACCCTTTCAACAGTATATCCCTGATTATTAATAACAAAAATTACCGGGTTAAGTTTCAGCCGCAGCATTGTTGACAGGGCCTGTGCAGTTAATTGCAAGGAACCGTCCCCGACAAACAGCACAGCTTCCTTCCTGCGGGCAGCAAGGGAGGCGCCAAGCAGAGCACCTACAGAGTAGCCGATTGAAGCCCACAATACAGAACCGACAAACTTAACATTATCCGGCAGTTTTCGCTGAAAAAGCCCGAAAAGCGAGGTCCCAACCTCACAGACCAGAATCGAATCCGGTTTGATAATTCCTGCCGCTCGCTGCCAGAACCGCTCCTGAGTGACAGGTTTATCCGAGGCAGTATATATATCCGCTTCGAGAACTGAAAGCGGCTCAGTGGCAAATTTACGTTTAAGTTTATCTTTCAATGCAGGAATGAAGTCTGTATAGAACACATTGTCGAAAACGGCATGTCTTACTCTGACATAACCGCTTTGGATACAGATCACTGAGTTCAGATTCAGGGTTGAAGTGAAATTGCCGGTGTTGAAGTCAGACTGCTTGGTTCCACAGGTGACTATACAGTCAGAGCCCTCAAGGCGCTGGCGCAATGCCGGAACACTGAAATTTCCACTGTCAAAGCCAAGGAAGTTATGGTATGACTCATCTACTACACCTTTGCCCAGAGGACGGGTAACGGCCGGAAAATTAGTCTCTTTCAGAAACTCTTTGATAAGCGATTTCATAGCAAAACGTTCAGCGTCCAGATCAATAAGCATCACCGGGCGCTCTGACCGGTTAATGAGTTTTGCTGCTGCCGCGACTGCTTCGTTCAGGGCGTTGGGATCGGATTCTGGCTGGCTTAGTTTTAACGGGGTGGAGTCGGCTTTAACTTCTACCATAAACATGTCACTTGGAATCCCGATGTAAACCGGCCTTTTATGATGAACTGCTCTGGTAAGCAGTTCGTCAATAGCCGTCGCAGCGTTATCTTGGTTGAGTATTGCCTGCCCGCAGGTAACTTTGCCGCTCATTTCGGCAAAAACCCGGAAATCTGTGTTGCCTAATGTATGGTGAACAATAACATGTCCGTGCTGCATGGCGGTTGAGGGCATACCGACAATACTGATTATCGGTACATGTTCGGAAAAAGCCCCGGCTAAGCCGTTTACAGCACTCAGCTCGCCAACACCAAAAGTAGTGACCAGCGCGGACGCTCCCCGCACACGGGCATAACCGTCCGCGGCATATGAGGCGTTAAGTTCATTACAGTTGCCTATCCATTCCATGTCGGGACAGTCAACGATTCTTTCGAGAAAGGAAAGGTTATAATCGCCCGGAACTCCGAAAATATGTTCAATATTCAGTTCCTTAAGGCGCGTCAAAAGATGTTCAGCAAGAGTGACTTTATGCATAAAGCTCCTCGAATCTTTGCTAAGTTCCAGATATTTCGCAATTTTTACATTGGGTTTAACATAATAGAGAATTGCAAGAATGCAATCTGACGACCAAGGAGCATTAAAAATCGATATTCTGCAAAATGAATATGCTTTAAGACTTGAATGCAGGGCAAAATGAATATATAGCTATTGAATATTAGTATTATTACTATAATTGCTCAACAATTTCCCGCTGGTCTAAAAATTGGGCGAATTATGCAAAAAATCAATTATGGGATTTACTGCTATGAAAAGAAGAATGAGAAGATTGCTGACTGTATTTTTGGTTTTTCTGTCTTTTGGGTGCCTTGCCAGGATTACAATAAACGTTCATAATAAAACCGGCAATCAGGGTGCGTTCATTTACTTGGATACATCTCCTGGAAGCGTTGTCGGATTAAAGGGCAGCGATCAGAATTTTCAAGCACAGCAGTATAAACAGCCGTTTCTTGATGGCAATGACGAATATCAGATCAGTTTTGACAGCATAGAGAACGGTAAACTGCAGTTCGGGCTGCTGGGGCCGGTCTCTGGCAAATCAGAAGATTTCAAGGACAATTTACCGCTCAGTCCCGAAAGTGACGCATATACTGGCTTATTGGAGTTTACCTACATACCGCCGGCTAATGGTGAAAAAGGCGAGGTCTACTGGAACCTCAATAATCTGGAGCAGGTGGGTATGCTCTGTGGTCTCACAAGTGATGATCCCGGTATGAAAAAAACTGGTTATGGCCGGGATGGTAATGCTTTCCTGCAGGGGCTGATCAAGGAGCTTTCAGCAAGGTCCGCAGACATAGAATCTGTTGTTGTAAGATGTGGCCCAAAACTGAAGTACAAAAAAATACTGGGGCCGACTGTACTTCCGGAAGCTTATTCAAAAATGTATGCGCAGTATCTGAATGACTTGACTGTCAACCGGGTCAGCATCACTCTGGATACTGAAACATTACCAGTTGCCGGTTCTGGCTATAAAAGCTGGATGAGGTACGACTGGCTGAGCTCTGAATTCACCGGTCATTTTACCGCCCCTGTTGAAAAAAGATTGAATGGAACTTTGGTAAAGAATGTCATTCTCGAATTGAATAATTACCAGTTTGACACAAGTATTTTCCTTACAGAGGCCGCTTTGAACGGCAAAACCATTGAGTTTGGCGACAGTGACAGTGGCATGTACGTCACTTATAATGATGAACTGATAGATGATACCTCAGTCAGCCCGGTTCTGAATTCGACCAATGTTCACTTGAACTGGGTTGGAAATACTGCAGCAAACACTTACCGGTATCAGGCATGGGTGGAAAGTGCGGTCAGAGAACTGCTGATTGCCTTGAATTGCGGACGCATTCCCACCGCTGCGGGCGGGCATTATTTTCAGAAAGACGAAAATTCCTGGGTGTCATTAAAGAATCGCAAATATCAAAACCCTTATAATAAATACATTGCAGGTAATTCCAACTCTTACGGAATGTCCTATGCTGACGGAGCAGGGGGCAAGGTTCAGCACCTAACATCTCCAGATGTCACAGTTGATCTTTATCTGCTGGCTCCCGATGATAAAGAGGCTTCAAAATATTATGATTCCACTATTCACAGGTACAAGACACCGAGCTTGTATAAAATCGCGTTTGGATTCGGCAGCTTAATAAGAAGAGTTGAAATTGGGGGCAAGCCCTTGATTCAAGATAATAATTCAAGGCAGACTTTCTGGGTGCCGAATGATATTCCAAAAGATAAGTGGCTTAAGATGATAGCTTATAAAGGTGATCACAAGCCGCTGTTGTGCAGAGTATATTTTCCAGCTTATCAGCTGAAACCTCTGATTGCAGACAATAACCATATTCCAGGAGCATTCTGGAAGGAGATCACAGATAGCAGCGCAACAAAATGGGAGCTCCAGACGGCCCCGCTGTATTAAGCGGAAAAAATTCAGGAATGCTTGAGGTTGCGGATTCTTCCTGCTGAACCGTCAACCTCAACTGAATCTCCATCTTTCCAGAGGCTGGTAGCATTTGCCACGCCGGTTATGCAGGGCAGTCCGTATTCTCTGGCAACTAAAGCTCCGTGCTGTAAAACCCCGCCGACTTCAAGTATTACTGCCGAGGCGTTAACAAAAAGTGTTGTCCATGCAGGATCAGTTGCTCTCGCAACCAGAATATCTCCCTTGTTGAAAGGTTTTTCTGTCGGGCTGTGCATAACTTTTACTGGTCCGCTGGCAATGCCGGCAGAGACCGGGGTCCCTGATATTTCACCTTTCAGCATTTCCTTGACTGGCGGCCTTAGAATAAGCCCTCGAGAGTCAAAAATAGTTGGCAGCTTTGGGTATGTTCTCAATTTATTCGGAAATACAATATTACGATTGGCCCTTGCCCGGATATCGTAATTGCTGTCCTTGAGAGAGCTTTGCAGCTCTTCAAGAGTCAGGTCAAACACCTGGTTAATAGAATCAATACGCCCCTCAGCATACAAATTTTCTGCTTGTGATATTACTTTCCGGCGTAGTTGATCAATTGTGTAAATCAGATAATACTTGTGAGTTTCACGATAACCGGCAAAAGTTTCAATGTATCTATACAGAAATTTTAAAATCTTTGCCTTGATGAAGCTTTTCTGTCTGGCTGCAGTAAAGATTTTCTGAAAAGCTTTGTTTCGTTTGACTTGCAGTCGCTTAAAGTTTTTCAGAGGAGATTCCGTTTCAGGGGCTGACTTTATAGAAAAAATCATCTCGACCAGCGTTTCCGGAGTGTCACGGTATCTTGGGGACTTCGGATCAAGTTCATCCGGGCAGCGATGCCCGTAAGTGCGGAGAAATTTGTCCCATGCTTCCTGGGTATTTGAAGGCAGGGCGTGATTGTTCAAACTCCTGAGGAATTCCTGTGAGGTCATTGATTCGGGGATTTCACATGAAAGCCGATAAAGCTCTAGTCCCATTTCCGTGGTGACGTTATTTGGCAAGGCCAGGCTAAGTGCCTGTAAATCTTCCGTTTCAGCATCAGGGACAAGTTTTTTTATGTAGTTTAGAAAAGCGCGTCCTGATAAGCCAAGCGGAGCACTGTTTTTGAAGATCATGGCAGTCAGTCTTTTAAACAACTTTGCTGTAATTTCAGTTAACTGCAGGTTGCTTTGCATGAGCTTTTCAGTATATTTTTCAAATTCACGAAACTTTTTATGGTTTAATCTGTTAGTGTATTTAGGAAACAGCAGACCACGAGTTATATATGGAACAGTCCTGCAAAATATTTTCAGAGCTGTATAACGGTAACCGGGAGTTTTTGAAACGCTGGCTTTATATCTTTTTTTGGGCAGACCTCGGATTATTTCAGCAGCCAGTGGGTCCATGTTTTGTATAAAGTCTGCACATTTATTTTTATTGACAAATTCAAACAAATTTGAAAGATTTATATAGAACCTGCCGTTTATAATGAACAGCAGCGCGTTAGAGGGCGAGAGGTCCGGTTTACTTGAAAACAGGAACAAAGAAAGCTTTTCGAGCAGCTGTTGATACATAGAGGTGCCAAGTACGGAAATTGGCTGATACAGCCCTTGAACACTGATCGTCATATCCTGGTAGAGAATTTTAGGTTTTCCAGGAACAGTCTTCATTTCTTCAGGCAGCGGCATATAAGAAGTTATCGGACGTGCTTGAAGCAGGTAAAGGGTATTATTGTAAAAAGCCCATTCAATATCCATTGGTTTTTGATAGAGATTTTCTACTTTTGTTACCAGTTTTGTAATGCGCTTTACCTGTTTGGCTGTCAAAGTTTTTTGAGCTTTTCCGGTATTGTTTCTGGTGGTTGTTCCACCATCGGCATTAAGCCAGATTGACTTTTCCTGTTTTCCGATTGTGAATTTTCTGGTTTTTCGTTTTAAACGGTCAAATATAAAGGTATCCGGGGTAACAGTACCGGAAACAACCGTTTCACCAAGTCCCCAGTTACTGTTAATAACGACTTCATCGTAATTATTGGTAAAGGGGTTGATAGAAAAGCAGACTCCGGAAATTTCGCTGGCAATCTGCTGCTGGATAATGACTGCAATCTGAGGAGAAAAAACATCAAACCCCTGTTCTTTCTTGTAGGTAAATATCCTTGGGTCAAGACATGATGAAAAAACTGTTCTGACGGCGCTTTTGATGTCGCTGCGCACAACTCCCAGCCTGGTTTCATAGATCCCCGCAAAAGAACTGCCTTCGAGATCTTCTTCAGGAGAGGACGACCTGACTGCAAAAACAGTTTTATCAGGAAACTTTTTCAGTTCATTATCTAAAAATATGTCTTGCTGCCGTGAAAATGTCAGATCCTGAGAAAATACTTTTATTTCCTCGCACAGCGACATCATCGATGTATTGTCGGAGTTAAGAAATGATTTCCAGAGAGGGGACGATTTAATACTTTCCAGCCATGGCCTGAAGAATTCTACAGTCAGGACAAATCCAGGCGGTACCGGCATCTTTTCCCTTGAACTTATTATCAATGATAAGCCTTTCCCTCCGACTTCTGAAATCTTGGGGACGGAGTCTCCCGGAAAGGCATAACCCAGTTCTTCTTTCATGTTAATTGACCTCTAAAACAGTCGCGTGCTCAAACAGTTTATAATTTACTGAAACAAGTGTGTCTCAGCAGTATTTAACCCTCTCCTTCCTGCAGTTAAAATAATCTAAAACAGCGATATTACAACAGGTATAATTTTTTATGGGTGCAGAGAACAGGTTCAAGTTTTTTCATGTGAGCAACTTGAACCTGTAAAAAAGCTTTGATTAAGAGCAGAATACCCTGAGCATCTCTTTTACTTTGGGGTCTTTGCCTTTATATACCTCATACTCGTTGAAATTCCATGACCGTCGCGGGTATTTTTTCATCAGGGTTAATATTACATTGTCGTGACCTTTATCACTGGCAAGTACCAGTGCGGTTGTGCCGTTGGAAGTTGCCTGATTTATATCTGCTCCTCTACAGTTAATAAGCTGCCAGACCACTTCTGCGTATCCGAATTTGGCAGCCGCATGAAGCGGTGGTGAGCCATCTACTGCTGTATAAATGTTTATGTAAGGCTGCCTCAACAGGACTCTGACTATCGCTGAATGTCCGTTCTGACTGGCTACGTATAATGGGCTGGCTCCTTCCTTATCAACTTGATTCAATTGTTTGAGGCTGTGTTTTAGAAGTTCTCTAACCACTTCAAGGTGTCCGTTCTGGCAGGCTATGAAAAGTGGAGTTGATTTTGTTGAGTCAACCTGGGAAGGGTCGATATCCGGTTCCTGCAAAAGCCTTTTGACAACATCGATATGACCTTTACAGCAGGCCATATAAAGAAATAGAGTTTTTAAATGACGTTTTCTTTCGATTGCTTTAGGCAAAAAATACTTGTCATATTTTTCCTGTTCGTTGTGCATGGTGATGCTTAAAAGTTCGTTCAGGGCGTTGTCAATAATATGATAATATGCTTCTTTGCCGTTTCTGGCTGCGGGTCTGCTGCCGTTATAGTGAGTGTATTTACAACTGAGAACAGTATTACCGCAGCAAAGTTGTCTTTCTTCGGTAAGGAATTCTTTTAAAACGACAAAGTTGTCAATTCTTTCAAGCTGCTGTGCAGTGAAGCTGGCACGTGCACTTTGGTGATTCAACTGCCATTTATATATATCCGGGTAGTCTTTTAATTTTTTTATCAATTTGTCTGTCATTGTTCTGGCTATCTGCTTGGAAAACATATTATTCATTACAGACAATTTCTTATCAGCATCTTCAGGACGGATAAACACTGAAATGTTGATAGCCAGTGTTTCCGTTTGGCGAAAAGCAAAGAAAATACCGTTTACGCATTCAGCATAAGCTGGAGAATCGAACCCGGTTTTATGGAGTGGGTAATAGTAGACATTGTGAAATAAGGCATTTGCATCATAAAGGTGCATCTTGCCGTTTATAACTCCGAGCGCAATAGCATGGTTTTCAGAGCCCATTTGAATGCAGAAAGGGATATTCATCTGCATTGCACTTTCGACAACAGATTTTATGATAGCAACATACTCATTTTTAGTTCCGATAAAAGGGCGGTCAAAGCATTTTGTCATCGGTACTAAAATTCCATCTTGCCCGTTGTAAAGGGTATCATTCATCACATATTTAGAGGCTTTCTCACAGTTCTGAGTAAACAAATCTGTGTCAGCCCGGTCAAGGTACATGGAAGACTTGCTTGGAGAGTGATACAGGATAATACCGTCAAGAAATGAAAGAATGCTCAGGTATAGCTTATCCTTTTGGTTTAAAGGGGTACTGCTTTTTACTTTCTCTCTCGCATCGTTAATCAGCTGGCTCAGGGTTTTGGGTTGAAATTGATCGTCAAGAGTAGGATATGTTTGAGTCAGAATATCCATTTTGGCAAAAAAGGAAGTCAGGCCATCAGCGAGTAGAGCCTGCTGCCACATGTATGATAAACCAAAGCAGAGGCCCTTTTCAGGTTTAAGAATTTCATAGTAATTGCCAAAGTCGAGGTTCATGGTCAGGTCACAAATGGCCATCTGCAGGTTTTGATATTTGTCGGGCATCTCAATTTCTCCATTCAATTGTATTATTTATTAAGAGTGGATATACTGATTCTTGATTGAACTGTTTCTTTGCTGACGTTCAGATTTTCAATACGCAAAGAAAAAATGAGGGAGCCTCAAGGGTAAATATTTTCAGATTGTTTAAAAATAATCAGAAATAAAGTTTGTTACTGTATTCTTAAACTGCAGCATTGCGGCTATGGCAGCTGTTTTGGTCTTTTACACCCGGAGTAAAATTCAGTCCCTTTCATCACTTACCGAAATAGTAAACAGCAGGAGGTTTTTTGTTCCTGTTGTGCTGATCATTTTCACTTTGCGTTAATAAAAAGGTTGTAATTTTAATTATTGGATTATTTTGCAGTTACTGAAATGTCGACTTTATTTAAAAAAAAGCTTAAATAGGTATATATATTATGATAAAGATATTTAATACTTTAATGGAGCTGGAATTTTTTTCTGAATCGAGCAGGTGCAGCTAATAAACCTCATCTTTTTTATATTCACTAAAAAAATTCACTTTTGAGAATCCAGATTTTTCATAGTTTTGACAGCATAGTATAATCATGAGTATTAACACGGAATCATATTCAACGGTATTGACAAAATAAAATAACTTTGTATAATTATATACATAGTTATTTTTAAATAATTTCCAAGGCCAAAATGATAGAGAAAGATTCCGCAATACCACTCTATGAGCAAATCAGGAAAGAGCTGTTGAAAGAATTGAATTCCGGGCAGTTCAAGCCCGGAGATTGTTTTTACAGTCTCAACGATATTGTTGAAATGTTCGGGGTGAGTCAGATTACCGCGCGGCGTGTACTCCAGGACATGGCGGAGGCCTCACTCATAAAGACCTCCCGCGGTAAAAAACCTGTTGTACAGGAGTTTGTTCAGACTGGGGTTGCCGGAAGGATTGCAATTCTTTTCACTTCAGTCAATACAGAAGGCCTGTTTAACTACAGGGAAATGCCCTGGGCCGGCAATGTCCTGCAGGGCATTCAGAAGCGGCTGATGACAGAAGATGCAACCTGGACAATGCTGGCGCTTAAAAACGATAAAACAGGTATTTTCTGTTTTGATAAAATTGTTTCTGAATATGATGCTTTCATTTGCCTTACTCCGATTCTCGGCAGCGTGCTGCTTCCGTCATTACGCAAGTGCCGCAAGCCTTTTGTTACGATAAACAGAATTGATGATTACGAACTTAATTACGTTACTGCCGATTACTACGGCGGAGCATCTGAAATAGCGGCTTACGCTTCAGGCAGACACTACAGAAACTACCTTTACCTGACCACCGCAGGAGCCGGGAGTGACTGTAAACTGCGTGGTTTTATGGAAAGCCTGTTCAGGCACGGTGTAGACCCGGCTGACCTGTATATCCGCAGTTGTGCTTCAATCAGGAGTTATGATGCTGCACAGGTGTTTGAAAAATTTTTACAGGAGCAGGAGGATGAGCTTTTTCCGCTGGCAGTATTTGCTTACGGGGACACTGCTCTTGCTGGAGTGATGGAAATTTGCAGAAAGCGCTGTTTGGCTGTGCCGGGGCAGGTGGGCATGGCCGGAAGTACTGGCATTCCGGAGGCTTCAAGCTATGAGCCGCCTTTGACGGTATGTGAGACACCGATGCATAAAATTGGCGAAACTGCAGTTGGTATGCTGGGGAAAATGCTGCGAAATCAAATGAATTCGCTGCCGGGCATAACTTTCAAAACAAAATTCATCGACAGGGGGTCATTATGACAGACTGCTGCAGGTGACTTTAAAAAATTTCAAGATTTGACCACGCACATATTGATTAAATTTTAAAGTAATATTGCTTTAAAATCGAATTTTCAGCAAAAGGATTATGAAAAATGACAGTGAACTTCGATTCTCTACTCACCAGTTTATCAGTTGAGGAAAAGGTCGCTCAAATGATGGTTCTGGGGCTTACCGGTACATTTGTGGAGCCTGAATTAGTAGAATTTATTGAACAGTACGGGCTGGGCGGTCTGCGCCTTTCTCCGCACCTTGCCAGAAAGTTTATCCGCTATCTGCCTGACGGTGCGCCCGGGGTTGAAAACGTCAATCGAGAGCCCTCATTCCGGGAAAAGATATTTAATATGGATATTCCGCCAATGCGGGCAACTGCTGTTGAGTACGCTGCAACTCTGAACAAACTGCGCAAGCTGGCATTTGAGCGTAAAGGCCTCGGCCTGCCGCTGCATATGGTGGCTGATTATGAGTCCGCCGGCGGCGATTTCACGCCGCCGGGTATGCTCTGCCTGCCTGCGACAATGGGTCTGGGACACCTGGGTGACTGCGAACTTATTAAAAAAACGTCGGCGGCCCTGGGAAAACAGCTTAAGGCAATTGGCATTGACTGGATACATTCTCCGGTTGTTGATGTAAATGTCAACCCAGCCAACCCGGAAATTTATACCCGGTCATATTGTGAGGATACTGAGGTTGTGATCGGCTGTGCCAGAGCAGCATTACAGGGACTTAAGTCATCAAATGTAATCGGTTGCCTGAAACACTATCCGGGCCGGGGGGATACTGCTTTTGATGCTCATTTCGGGGTTTCTGATATTCCTTTGAGCAAGGAGCACATGATGAAATATCAGATTGTTTAAAGCCAAAATACTATTATGTTAAGTTGTCTATTATGTTTGTAGTAAATATCTTAAGTATATATAATTTTATTGATTATTTTTTGCAATAAAAACCAAAACCTATATATATCCTATCAGATAGAGCTCCCAACTGCTACCGTCTGACACCGCCTGACGTTCCTTTTAAAAAGTAAAGCCTTCCGACGGGGTAATCGGAAGGCTTCAGTAAAAGGAGGAGAGAGAGAAAACATTCTTAAAATTTAGACATTGTAAAATCTGCGATGTTCACTTTCTATCATATTCGACCCTCTTTTTAGTGATAGTCATTTTCCCGTGAGTTGAATCAATATTCATCTCTTCTTCAAAGAACGGTTCACTGGAAAAGATCTTATACGATTTGGCTTTGTAATGAGTTATTATGGTGACAGGTATTTAAAATACCTTAGTTACAGCAATCACGTTATCGCCATTTTTATATTTAACTATTAGCGGTATTATTCCATTTGTGATTCCAACACTACCTACACTAGCATGTCTGATTACCTTATTCTCTGCTAATCTTTGCCCAGGCACGGCAATTGGCCTAATATCAATTCTACCACTATCGATTATGGCAAGGTACACTCCATAATTATTTTCTTTTAATAGCTGTCCCATGAAGCTTATGTAAGCGATATTATTTTTTATAAATAATGTAGGTTTAATAATTCTAGAGAACTTTCCATTTATAGGTCTGATTAACTTATCTGATAATACCACAGGTTCTGAAAAGTCATTACCTCCTGCATTTGAGTAAATGGCATGGCGATAGTTTCTATTCTTAGTTTTTAGTGCAGCATGGGCGCAACAGGCTAGTTTACCTTTATGCAATGATAACATTTGCCAGAATGTTCTTTTACATTGCTGCAATCCTTTACATTTTTCAGGCATTGTTTTCACAAGTTTTCTATTTGATCTATCAAAAATATACATATGCCTTCTATTGAAAAAATTTCTTGCTGACAATGCAAAAGATCCTTGTGATACTGACACATCACAAAAGCTGTGCCTAATTCTATTAGATTCATATAATATCACGAACTGCTTTTTCTTTATTTTTTCTTCTGGAATTAGCTTTACTGCATAAACAACTTCGGACTCATCACTCAAGGTGGCAATAAATATAACTTCTGAGTTTATTGTCATACTAGGGTGTGTAAGGTCATGAATTTTTAATTTGCCTTTCCCAGGAGCAGTTTTCCCTTGCAAAATAATTGGATAAACTTTCCATTTATCACCGTTCTTTATTGCGTAAAATAGACCTTTACGTAAGTTTACTAAAGAGGCACTAAATGAAATAATCTTATCGTAGACAGTTGGCAAGCTAAAGTCTCCAGACGGTTTAAGCTCTGGTAAAAAGCACTTATTTCTTTTGGCAATAAATTTACTAAAATACTCTTTAAGCCCCTCGGCCAAATTCCGGGAGTTGACAGCTAAGCTTGGTTTAGAAAATTCTCCTTTTTCTGTGACATCGGAAACAAAAATTGCTTCGGTATTAGTTTCAGGATCATTTCCAAGGTAAACAAGCTGTTTACCATCTTCTGATATTGATGCTGATGTAATCATATGCTTTGAAAGTGCAAGCTCCTTAATTTCATAGCTGAATGCTAAATAAGGTATCATACCAGTAATAAGTATTAAAACAGTGTGAAAAAATTTCATTATACCCCCTTTTAATAAATTCATAGTTTTGTTCTATATATCCTTTTCTTTAGTTGTTGATGCTTAAGCCAAGTTTTAAACTAAGTACGGCTGTTTTTTTTGAAGAATAATTTTACTGTAGTGCATTGCTTTAATTAAAGGAGCTCTATCAGTGAGAATTTTCCTCAATGGTAGATTTTTATCTTTGGACATCCTATAATAAGGATTTTCAATATACCTTAGTAAACGCGATTACATTATCCCCATTTTTAAGCTTTAAAGCTAAAGGCACAATATTATTTCTAATACAAACTGCACCTACACCTGCACTTTCAATTACCTTATCTTTTGCAATCTTTTGATCTGGTATCGCAATGGGACTAATTTTGACATTACCGTTCTTGATAGTAGCTAAGAACACCCCAGCTCTGTTATTCTTTCCAATTAATTGGCCCATAAAAACAATAAAAGCTTTTTTATTTTTAATGAATAATGTTGGGTGAATTACTGTAGAAAATTTATCATTTAGAGATTTTATTAGTTTGCCTGAAATCACCACCGGCTCTGAAAATGTATTCCCTCCGGCATTTGAATAAATAGCATATGTGTATTTTTTATTTTTACCTTTTAATATATAAGCAGAGTATGCCAATTTACCATCAAAAAAAGATGGACCTCTAAAGAATATTTTCTGGCCAACTGGTAAACCTTTGTATATTTTAGGCACAGTCTTAATGAGCTTTCTGCTAGCTCTATTAAAAATATACATATAAGTATTTTCTGAAACGTCAGAAGCTGGAACTGCAAATGTTCCCTTGGCGACTGATATGTCAAAGAAGTTATCTTTATTTTTACTAGACTTACACAGTATTGAAAATCTCTTCTTTTTACTTTCAGGAAGTACGTTAAATGAGTAAATAATGTTCTTCTCATTACTCAAGCTCGCAAGAAATATTGCCTCTGAATTTGTAGTTATATATGGTGCATCAAAATCTTGAAAAGTTAGACCAGCAGTGTCAGGAGCTTTTTGGCCTTGTAATGCAATTGGGTAGACTTTCCATTTGCCTGACTGTTGAATGGCATAAAAGATGCCCTTACGTAAATCTTTAAGGTTAGCGCTGAAGGTGATTATATTATCCTGGATAGTTGGTGAACTAAACCCACCTGCTGGTCTAAATTTAGTCGCTGCCCATTCACCATGTTTAGCGTGAAATGTTCTAAAATACGTTTCAAGACCTTCACCTATACTTCGAGTATTTACTGCAACAGTCGGTGGAGAAAAGCTCCCATCATTCTTTAGTCTTGAAATAAATATTGCTGGACCGTTATTTTTTGAGTCAATCCCCACATATACAAAGCTTCTACCATTTTCTGCAATTGATGGAGGTATTAAAATACACTTAGATTTAGTAAGCTCATGAATGTTGTTGCCCATTAGGGTAAAAGGTATTATAATACAAATAATTGCAAGAAGTTCAAATACTAGTTTCCTCATAATTTCTCCCATAATTTATTTCCCTTTAGGATTGTCTTCCTTAAAGGCTGCTGTTGTTTAGAGCTAAAGTTTTCTCTAGTTACAAAATCACCCTTTAAGTTAAATTCCTAACTTTTATTAGGCAAGCTTTATACATAAAAAATTTAGCATATTTTTATGTATGTATTTAATTTACTAAGTCATTATACCAATCTTTTTCTGATTTATCCTTTTCCAATATTTTAGTTAAATATTGAGTAAAGATATCAATATGCGGCTATATTGCTTTCACTCAAAAATACCTTTAATTGAAGCAGTTTTTAAGTAGGAAAAATTCATGATCCTAAGAAAGTGGACTCATGATGAAAAATTTATGCAAATAAAAGAAGAAGTCCAATAATATTTGAAAACTTAATAAGAGACATCACAGTGAAAACTCATTTCCAATTTTGAAATATGAGCCTTGATCAACAACAAGTCTAAAAAGAGAAAGATACTTGCATGAATATAGTGAAAAAAATTGCTAAAAATATTCAGAACGAATTAAAATACGTTCTCTCTCATGAATATGCAGAAATTGGATTGAACTCACACCTAAATTCATAAAAAAATTTATAAAACCCTCTTAAACTCTAAACGAGCGATCCCGTAACCGGGATCGCTCGTCGATCGAATACTTCAACTATTAGTCTACTTGAATATATGTTTAGCATACATTCTATGAAGATTATAACAGTTTCATACCTAATCAAACTCGTCTTTAAAATTAGGCATTATCTGGCTAATCTGCAATTCCTTTTGTATCAATTCCAAACGCTAACTGCCTCATAAACTTTTTATTAGAAACCTTTTCACGTGTTGCATTGACATACTTGTATAAGTCACTATAATTTAATCTATTACTCCTTTTTTTGATTGAAGCTCTTATCGTATCTCTCATATGTTTAGTGGAATTAATAAAATTCAAACACCTTGTTCCCGACGAAGTTTGCGTTCTTCTAATACCTAAAAAACTATATGTTGTGCGAGGCGTGATGGCAATTAATACTATATCTTTAAGAAAAGAATCAAATTCCTCAACCGTTATTTGACTTGTTCTGTTTATTGTAGAATAAATTGAATCAAACATTGCACTTTTAAGATCTCTTCTTGTCCGCACAAAGCTTCCTAAAGATTTTTTACATGCTTTTAGCAACTGAATAAGGTCCGGCTTACCATTTATAATAAAATAGTCAAACTCTTCAAGACTATCTAATGAACTAAGGCTAATCTCTGAACTATATGGACTAAGCATTCTTCTAGTTTTTAGCAGTTGATTTAATGTATACTTCTTACGACGATAGACCTCGACTGCATCAAAATAATATTTGAATAATCGCAAAGGAAATCCTTTGATATCAGTGAAGCCAGTTGTTTTATAGCGATAATGAAATTCAGGGTGAACCTGTAATCCAAATATCAATCCCGCGTATTGGCTTTCAAAGCCTTTGATGACACCATTAAATTTACCTGCCACTTGAAGCAAAGAAGACAGCGATTGCGGGTTTACCGCTTGGTGATGAAAAGCTCTTGCATTATACGCATCGTTTTTTTGACTCTGTATATTACCTAAAATAGTTCTTGGCTGAAACTTAAACTTTTTATGTGTTACTCTGTGATGTCCTTCAACATCGATGAGCGAGCCGCCAAAGAAGACTGAAAGTAATTGGCAGCCTCTGCAAATGCCCATGATTGGTTTTCCTGATTGATAGCAATAATTTGTTATAAAAAGCTCTAGCATTGTTCTAAATAAAAAGTCTCTATTGTAACTAGCCTCTTCAGTGCGATTCATTCGTCTTCCATAAAGCCATGGCTCTACGTTTTCACCTCCAGGCAATATAAGACCATCTATTTTTGACGCATATTTTTTTGCTAATTTTCTAACGGAATTTACATTTTTTGATCTGCAACTTAAGACCTCTTTTACACAATTGCTGTTACTGTCTTTGAATATTGAAAGCTCGGAATGCAGTCCATTGATATCAAAATTAGTATAGATATATGTTCGAGAATAGTCAATTGCACGCCAAATATTATTAGATTGGATTATTATATGTCTTAGCATATTTCCTGTCCAAGGAGTATGCTGGTAATCCCAACTTGTCCCGATTATACTTTTTCCAATGTCTATTGTTTTTGGTGTAACCGTCTTTTTTCTAGAATTAAATTTTCTCATTTTTAGTCTAATACCCATGTTACTATATTCTATAAAATCTCTATACAAATATCACATTTCATGAAATTGCTAATCAATTAATCTAGAACGGCCAAGCTAGATATTTATTGGAAAGAAGGGATTCCTAATTTGTTCATTTGTGTTACATAAATAGACAAAATATCCGGTATTAATTTAATAGTATTCATAAAATATTTAATTTCAAATTTTAATTTTCCCTCAAAAGAGGCAGTTTTACTATGAAATTTAGCCTTTGTCAAAAATAATATTTATTATTATAAAATGGAAAGAAGTATCTAAAATTATATAAAAAAATTTTGTTACTTGAAAGTGATCGAACATCTAAATGCAATCAAATTAAATTCAAGCTTCAAAAGGTAAGGAGAGTGTCTATTATAAGAACGTATCACATATTATTCAAAACCAGAGTAGTACAGAGTCTACTAATCTAATATCTACCATTCTCTAAAGCGATATCATTGACTACTGTAAAACTAGTTGGAGATGGTTTCAATCTTGAGGATTTCCATGTTAATTGAATGACAATATTTCCCATATAAGCAGGCCTTTTAATTTGGATAAACTAGTGATTAATTTTTTCCAACTCACTATCGAAATAACTCTTTGGGGATCGACACTTCGATAATGCGCTTAAATTTACTTCAGAGTAGTAGAAAAGTAACCGGGCAATCTAAAATAAAAGATTTACCTTTTAAAAGCAAAATAAATAACTAAAGGCATAAAAAATTTCACCTTTTTTTACTTCAACCTTCTGCCTACGTTTCATTGAAAATATAAAAGTAAACCATTTTCGCTCTTTTGAATCAAGAAAGAGACTTACTATATTGATGTTGTGACATTAACGTGCAGGAAGTTATTTCAGCAAAATAATTGACAATATCTGTAGATTTGTACCCCTTTTGTACCCCCCTTTGAGCTCAATTTGTACCCCGGGTACATTTTAAAACCAAGTAAATGCATTAATTACTAATAACTTACAACTTGTGCCCCTAAATAAAAAAGTGAAAAATTTGTTTAAACCGGGCGGGGGTCCCCCCACCTCTAAACCTCCAAATCCTTTCACAGTACCTTTTAAAATGATCATCAATCATTAAGTAAAGCAGTTAGTTCAAAAATTGTGAGTTAATTTTAATCCAAGTAACTTAAATATCATAATCTTTCATATCTATCATTGAAGTACGCCATTCCCCGTTGATAAGCTCATTTTATACGGTTGTTACTCCAATTAACTTTCCCAGGCTACCTGCTTTGTGTAAAACATTATAATCAAAGGATCGAATCAGTGTCCATCAATCACAGCATCAACACTAAAACTATCTACCGTGCCTTCTTCGAGGTTATCATTTTGGAGAGTAAACATAACAAAAAAATCACATCTTTTGCGCAACCATTAAATGTCTTTTTTTATTTTTGTAATATTATACAAATTTAAGGTTGGATCCTTGCTATGTAAATACAGATAGTCAAGCTTTGAAAAATAAATTGCGACTATCTGTATTTGTTAACTCTTTCTTTAAATAAATGTAAGGCCATTCAGATTTTCGCCTATCACGTGTAAAGTCTTTTAGCAGTCGAATAATATTTAATGTAGGATTTGGCGATAGCGCTGCTTCGTATTCATCAGTTAAAGACCATTCTTTTATCCTGACAAAATTGCGGATAACTCTGCTGTAAGAAGAGCTGTCATTTGGGACTGCACATTTTATCTACCTTCAAGCATTAAAAAGCAAAATTATTAACAACAGAATAAGTATTAAACATTTTTTTCATATTGCTATTTACAAAGTTCTAAAACTCACTGAGCATCTTCTAAAGAAAACAATAGAGTTCATATAAAAATATGAACTCTATTAATATTGTTAAAAATTATAACTAGGAAGACGATTTGCTCTCACAACAAAATCCAGGCAATAATCATTTAATAATTCATTTTTCTCTTTAGAAAAAATAGTCGGAGGGCCACATTCGACCAAAATAGTGGTAACTTTTTGATTTTTAAGTCCCATTTTGGAAAGCTTATCTTTAATCAGGTTCTGAATCAACATCTCCTTTTCACTGTCTGAATATTTATGAACCATGTAGCTATAGTCACGCTTTCTTTTTTTTACCCATACCCCATACTGCTCATCCAATAAAAGAATGAATGGAACTTTATAATAAGGGCTGCTATTAATTGCTTTGTAGTAATTACAGATTTTGTCCGTCATGATATCCCGAACAACTTTTGCATCGATAAGTGAGTAAGACATAACATGCGCAATCCGTTGTCCTGAAGTTTTAAACTCTTCTAAAGTGGGAATCATACGGCCGTCTGTATAACATTGTTCATGAGCAGTCTTTAGTAAATCATAATGTTGTTCAAGTAGTTTATCGTAGTCTGGGTAATTTGCCAAATGAGTAATTGCAGTGGCAGCACCAAAACAGACAGCATTAGGGCAGCGTGCTTCAAGAAAGCTAACAATGTTTTCGCGCATGTTGGCAAAGTCAACACTTCCATAAGGGAATCTTATGCTGTGGACATGACTCCTAGTCGGGTGATATTTATCAAAAGTTAAAGTTGGAAAGCCAAACTCAGTTATTAGCGTGGATAATACTGGAGGGAAATTATTATCACATTGTTTGTTGATAGTTTCATGTACTGCCTCAAGTACTTGCTTATTAATTTCAGGATTAGACCAGTCAGGACTGCCATCGTATGCATCCAGTCCCAAAACAAATCGTTCATTGCTGAAAAGTCTTAAGTAACTTTGCAATAAATGATCTGCTGCGTTCATCGTACTCAACAGTATCACAATATCAGAACTTTTAACTATTTTATCCAATTTAAGGGCGAGTTGAATATTTGTTGGCAGCTTGATATTTAAACTTTTTAATTCATTATAATTTAAATCCAGCTCAAACATTCTACATTTATTACATACTCTTTCTATTTTAACTTCCGGTTTAACTTTCAGATCATTAAGTGCAAATCCAATTACACCATTTTGAGGTGCCTCATAAAGCCAGCCCTGAAAGTCATCTTCAAGCCTAAGGCCTGGCAGAGTATCCCTGATATCGGCTCTTACTTTTTCATAGGGAAGAGTATCGCCAATTGATTTATTCATTCTTTCAGCCTGTAACTGGTCTTCAGCTTGCTTCAATAATTCAAAAGTGTCATCATCTTCATAAAGAGCTTTTCTTGCTGGAATATTAAAAAGCTCACAAAGAATATCCATAGTTAAAAGACTATTACTGTTGATTAATCCAGAATGCTTTGAACTGATGTAATCCTTTACTTTATCCAGATACATCTGCCTGAATTCTAATTCTAAACTGTCAACATTGTCCAAATCAGCCTCTTTTCCACACTTTGAACATTTTTCCGCTCTTGAAACGGTTGCTGATAAAAAAACTACGAAAAAGAAAATTACTACATACAATGATTTTCTCATTGCATCTCCTTACTCAACTGTTGAATTTTATTCCCCTGTCTTATTATCAGCTTTTAATAAAAAATATCTTTTTACAGAATTGTCAATTATTGTATTACACACAAAGGTAGTATGAGTATTACTAAAATAAACCAATTCCCATGATCTCAATCAAAACTTATCACCCAAGGATATTTTGCACCATTAATCATCAATAATTTCATACTCCCTAAAAGCCAGGTCATTAACAGTGCAGTCAAAATCCAGTATCCCTTTCAATTTAATCCAAACACCTTTGACTAAACTATCTTTAATGTTTTTGCCATATTTAATATATGCCCCAAATCAGCCAACAAAAATATCCCCTTTTTAATACAGAGCCAAGATTCAGGGCAGATTATCTTACTCTAACAACTTGATAATTACATCCTTTAGAATTATAATTGTTAGCAGTAAGATATAGCTACAGGAAGTTGAGCAATGGCTCTTTATTATGTTAATGCACATGATCGCAATGGAAAACATGAAGTTCATAAAGAAGGTTGTGAATGGTTGGGCATCGTAGAAAAGAAGGAATTTCTTGGTTCTTTTACAAATTGTCGCGATGCTGTCAAAAAAGCTAAGAAGTATTTTCACGACGTGGATGGCTGTGCTTATTGCAGCAAAGAGTGCCACACTAAATGATTTTTATAATTCACGAACAGATTTGCAATAAAAATTAGTTCTTTTTACACCGCCCAACCTGATATATGATACTTTCTGATCAGGTTGGGCGTTTTAATATTCTACTTTACTCCACCACCTCGCACTCCCTAAAAGCCAGGTCATTAACAGTGCAGTCAAAATCCAACTTTCCTTTCAACGTAATATGCACACCTTCAACGATCCCGTCCTTGAAGTCTTTACCATATTTCATATAACACAGAATTCGCCGACAAAAACGCTTTCTCTTTAAATACGGAATCAAGATACTAATGCAGATATAATCCTCTTCAAAAAGCACATCTCTTCTATTATTGGGATCTGGCTTTAAATTATAAACTGTCCCGCTAATCAGAAACTTTTTACCTGTATATTTTTCTTGAGCATTGCGGTAGTTTTCTTTGAATTTCTTAACAATATGATCAGCAATATTGGAATCAAGTATTAGTAGGGTCCCAGTTTTATATTCAACATTCATCACGAGGTTTCGCATGAATTTAGCTTTATTGGAAGTATCTGATAAAACAATAGCGTTAGACAAATTGCAGCAAAAAATTACAAAAAATACAAAAAGACATTTCGGAAACGGCAACCTATTCAACATTATTCAGCACTTTCTTGTTTGGTAATGACTTATCAAAGGAAATAATTACAAGAATTAGGCCGCCGTTATAAAAAGAGCGGGCAGCATTCCGCTGCAACCTCAGCAGGTACGCCAATACCTAAAGCACATACAGACAGAATGCGCCCGCAAAAGTATGCGAGCGCAACATCTAATTCTACTGTGCTTTGCTTCAAAATTTGGCGTTTTGCTGAAGTACAGCCATCGATGTTGCGAAAATCGATTTCAAATAAATTGTTGCGTTCGCAGCTAACGAGAAAAAGCCTTTTCTCCTCCTAAAATTATTTATTTTTTTCTTAACTAAAATTCCTTCAAAAGATAATATAATCGCAAAGATGGGAAGGCGCAAGTTATTTTTTCTAGAGTAATAGTGTTATATCTATCAAATATTAGACTTTTTATAAGTTTCAGAGAATCAAACCATTGACAATCAAGTTTTATTAATTTATAATTATAAATTGGAAGCATTTATAGGAGAGGGAACTACCATGAAACATTATTATGTCAATGTAAAAGCTGATAGACGTGGTGTGCATAGAGTTCACAGTGCAGGTTGTTTGTTTCTTGAAGAGAGAAAGGATAGGATCTTTCTTGGATACTTCAATAATTCAGCGCAAGCTCTTGAAAAAGCAAAAGACTATTATGTTAACGTTGATGTAGGTACTTGTTGTTGCAGAGAGTACAGCAATTGCAATATATTCTTAGTCTCTAATAGAGAGGCAGTTTCGTGCCGTCATTAATTTAAATATCCTTTCAAAAATAGCTTTTGGAAACTTTGTAAAAAAACAAATTAGTCTATGTGCAGTAAGTTCTCGTAGCATTCTTGAAAATTTCTATAGCTCAAGTGGTCATCGCTTACTGCATAATTGATAAAACTGAAAAAGATCACAAAATTTTCAACTTTTTCCAGGACCTGTATTGAAGTTCTATAATATAAGGAGAAAAAAACTTTTCATAATGTTTTACTATTCTTTGAATCTTCATATGTAATTAGTATAACCATGAAGGTTGCTTTAAATAAAATATTAAAATTTAAGCAAAAATATGAAGAGGTACACAAATGATTAATTTATCAAAAGGGCAAAATAAAAAAATAGTACACTTTTCTTCTTTTGCCAACTTACATGTTGGCTACTGGGAAACTTGGGGAGATGTTACATTTGACCAAGCTATGGATAATAATTATAATGTAATTGTTGTTGCCTTTGCAAGTGTTACAAATACTGAAATTAGTTTAGATGAATATGGTCCTTACGATACCTTATCAGATTTAGAAGACGCAATTAATAATGCAAAATCAAATAATCCAAATATCAGATTCTTGTTATCGTTTGGTGGAGCAAATAATACATACTCTCCCGGAAATAGTGACATTACGGCTGTTGCAAAAAATATGGCAAGCTATGCATCATCTTTAGGTTTTGATGGCATAGATTTGGACTTGGAAATAGCTGTAGGAGAAGATATTTTATATCAGCTTGCAACTGAAATTAAAGATGCAAATTCGAGTTTACTTCTTACAGCTGCTCCACAGGTTAATGCTATTAATGATAACGGCGAAATATACGTCGCTTTTGTTACAACAGGCTACAACTCAGATTATGATGAAGCTATAAGAGAAGGTTGCTTCGATTATATATTTATTCAATGCTATAATAACAACGGATTTGGGGTTAATTCTGATGGAACAATAACATGGAATGATGACGCTGACATGCAAGGTAATGTAGATTTCATTTATAACATTTATAATTATATAGTAAATAATTATATTGACTAAAATAATTTTGGAATTAGTATTCCATCATCAACACAAATATGCTTAGGAGAACCCACAAGCAATTCTTCTACGGCTTCATGGTATTCACCTTATCGGTATATAAATAGCAATGGTGAAAGCGTTCCAGTTGATACTCCTATCAGTACAATTTGGTCAGAAATGAAAACACAATATGATAAATGTGAAACGAATTTTTCAACTAAGCAATATGCAGGAATTATGGCCTGGAGCATCAATGAGGATTATAAAAATGATGACTCATTTGGTTTTGCATCAACTATGTTTGATTACACAAAGAAAAAATAACTAGATATGATTGAAAAAATTTCACCTTTTTTCAGGACCGTTAACCAAAACCGGCCCTTTTTTGATGTTCTAAGCTCAACGTAACTGGGTTAACGTTAAACTCGGCATTTTTAGACTCCTTGACTTAATTTGTTTATTGGTTAAATTAGCTAGGCATTCACGTTTCTTATTTTTCTGTTTAGCCCGGCCATTGAATTGACCGGGCTTTTAAGTTTTATGGTCTTCCCATTAATTATAATTAAAGTTTCAGCAGTTACTGCGCACAGCCACCACCAAAGGGTCGTAACTTAATGTGGCATTTATTAGTTGAAATTAGTGATGTTGCACTACCAGAGAGCCCAGTGGGGTGGTAAGTATGTCATTGATCGATTGTTTTAAGTGAGCTAAGCTGCTCAAGGCCTTTCCGGTATCTTTGTCTATTCCAGTCATAACGCATCCCTTTTTATACAGAAGGAGCGTTAACCTTATGACATAATTACTAAAAAATAGATAAGTTGGTAATTATTATTTATGGTTTAATATAATATTGAATAGTAGTAAATAATACTTATATTAAATTGATGCAAAAGTTAGCAAAATACCATATTATTAGTTGAAAATGGATGGAGAGAATTTAATGAAAATAATTTTTATAACTATATTAGCTTTGATAATGCTTTTATCTTTTGGATGTGCAACGCCAACTGTTACAAATACAAAAAGATCAGCCGAGGAACAGTTGTTATGTACCAAGGCTGTTGACTTAGCATTTGAAAAAATCACTTTTACACAAGTGAGTAATAAAAAAGTATTCATAGAGAATAAACTTCTTGAAGCTTCAGATAAAGAGTACCTTCAAGGTACAGTAAAGTATAAACTTGTGAATTCAGGAGCAATCATAAGTGATGATAAAGAAAATTCTGATATTATAGTTGAATTATTTAGTGGTTGTGTTGGAACAAGTCATAAGAAATGGCTTGGTGGCATTCCAGAAATGGGTATACCAGTACCACTTGCAGGTACAGTAAGTATTCCAGAAATAGCTTTTTTCAAAAGGGTACGCCAAGCAGGTTATTGCAAGACAAAGATGATTATGGTTGATAGAAAAACAGGTAAATCAATATTATATATTCCTTTATTGTTTGGAGAATCTTATCATAACCATTTCTTTATTTTGTTTTTCCCCTTTACAACTTCTAATATACTTTAGAAAACAATATTCAAATACAACCTAACTTGGTGCATAATGAAAACTAATAATTCAGATTAACGACCTGCTGAATTTATTTATCATTGAGTGACTGAAGTAGCATAAAGTAAAATTTTGTTTAGATATTTTTGCCAACTATATTCATTACGCTTCCCTTTTCTATATAAAAGGAACGTTATCCTGATTAGAAATTTGTAAAAAAAAAATTAAATAAATTGATTTTACATATCTTCACTTTATATTTTTATATCTGATGATTGTCCTAGTGGCAAGACGTTGCCTTCAGTTTGTATCCTATTCTGCAAGCTGGAGGCTCTTTTTGTAAAGAAATGTTGACAAAAATTCATTTGCCACTTATAATTGTCTATAGCTCCACAAGCTAAAATTGTTTGAATGCAATTTTCTCTAAAAGTTTGTCTCCAGTCTGTAGCTCCTCGCAATAAGACTGGAGGCACTTTTTATATGGACTTCTTGACAAATAGTAATAATTGTAATATAATAAATCTTTATGCTTCTAATGACGTGTGTTTTAGTGGTAAGAAAGAGGTTGTAAATTAGGTTAAAAGACCTAGCTTGTGTCAGACAGGCCAGCGACAATCATAGTTGCTGGCCTGCAAAATTTATATTCCGGTACCTTTGTTTATTCCAGTCATCACGCATCCTTTTTTTATATAGAAGGAACGTCGACCTGATCTCAAAATTATAAAAATTATTGGAAAGAGTTAACTATAATGATCATTTAATGCAAAATAAATATAACACATCTGCAATATTGTTGCATTCCTCTCGTTTATACTGACAACAGCTCAACGGGAGAAAACCAATATTGGTTAATTAGTGTGTAATAACGCGTATTGAGTTCTCTTCCTGGCCTCTGATGTTACCCCCCAGCATCAGAGGCCTCCTTTTTGATAAAAACGCATTATCAGTATCAATTCATATTAGAATGATGCATTTAAAAATGGATAATAGGTATTGCTTAATATATTTTTAAATATTGTTTATAAAACTCTAATTTAAGTTTATGCTTACTTGGCTTGGAATCAGCCATTACTTTTGAAGCCCTCGGTGTTTACCCTTCACAAATATCAAGGGCTTTTTATATTTTTAACGTAAATTCAATTTATAATTTCATTATTATAAATAAAATGCTATATTAAATCCGTAATGCTTAGGCAATGCAAAACATTATCGAAGCATTACTAATGGGATGACAGGTTAGCCAATTTTAAAATTGGCTAACCTGTTTTTTAGGTTTTAATAAAACTTTTTATACTAATGTTTATCATTTTTGATAAAAAAAGTTGACTGTATCAGTGACTTAAGGTATAGTGCTCTTATTGAGATGTCCCAAAAGCAAGTCTCATGCTCCTCCATGGAGGAGCTCTAGTTAAAAGTCGAAGCCTTATACTTTATTTTTGCTGTAATGACAAAAGTATCGTAGTATTTTTGATATTTTTCCTCACTTTACCTCCAGCCTGTCATGCCCATAGATAGCTTGGAGGCTTTTAAAGCTTAATAAATACATTTTAAGCTAAAGTTTTTACTTTTTATATTACGTTACGGATCTGACCTCTGATAAGTTGCTCCCAAATAGCTGGAGTTTTTAAATGCGCTCTGGTAAAAGATCTTTATTTTAATAATTTTTCATATATCATTTATTGATAAGCAATTATTGTAATGTAAATTTAAATATTATCCTTGAATGTGGGTAATACGAGGAGATCGCAGTTCAGGGAGGACTGTTTGAGGAGTAAATATTACCCACATTCACTTTTGTGGTACAGAGGTAGCACACTATCCAACTTTAACTCCACCATGCAAATGGTTCATTTGAGAGATTCCACCCGCAACCTGATATCCAGTGCTGATAATCTGCCCAGTGACGGTAATGCCACCATCTGAAATAAGCGTAGTTTTACCGCCACCGGGCAAAATAGCCCGTAAATTATGAGCATCTGAATCATACTCGAGCTTAGCGCCATCGGCAAAAGATAGTTTGGATTCTTTGATTCTGCGGCAGCGTCGTTAAAAACATTTTACTGAGATCAAGTAATTCATTTACTGGCAGGTACTTTAAGCGCCTGCCGTTATATTCAACCTCAGTTATTGGGTCGTCTAAGCGCCCTTCCAGTACTGCATCTACAGCTGCAAGCATTTTTTCTGGATAATCTCGGAAGTCAACACTGGTATCAGATAAATCAGGAACCAATTTGATCTTGCCACTTGTTAATAACTTTCTTATATCACTTTTGACCGCAACACCTTGCCACGGCACTACTGCAGGCAAAACTCACTTTAAATCATCACAGGATATGGAGAATTGATAGGCGTTATCACTGGTTGCAGCTGGTATATCCAGAAGCCTATCCGATTTAATACGAACCATATAGCGTATATTTCAGCCTGCTGAAGTCGGATACTCCGGCAAAATGACCGCCCAGCTGTGGCTGAAGCCGGAAGTTAATTCTTTAGGAAATTCATGCATAAAAAAAGCGCTCCTTTTTTAAATAGAAGCGCCGTTAACCCATAAGGTGGGAAGCAAAATTATAATATTAGATGAGGATTTATAAAAAGTCTCTTATACGTTTAATTTTAACGATTTCACCAGCTTCAGCAGATCCTGCAAAAATCCAACCTCCAGCCTGCAAGGAAGTGTTTTTTTCTTTTCCATTACAAACAGCTCCAAGTTGATCTTGTTTATTTTTTTTAACATGCCGAATGAAAACTTGGTTTCCTCTTTTTACTGGAGTATCTGGCATGACCTGTAATGCTCCATGCCGAATTATACCAATATTACCAGGTTTTTGTCCAACAAATCCCCAAAATATATCATCTTTACTTTTAGGTAATCTTACTTTGAAGGCCTGATTGCCCATAACTACTCCGAGTCCCAAGCACTGATCAATATTCTTTAATAAATATTCTTCTAAAAAGCCTTCAACAACGATTCCAACCAACCCCTTGTTATTCCAATACTCAAACTTCCTTCGGTTGCTAAATTGTAACATGTTTCTCTCTCTATTTGTTACAGTTTAAGCCCCCTTACAACAGCTTACTTACTGTATATAAAAAGATAACTAATTCAAGCTCAAAGATTAAAACCTTTCATCCAATTGCTCTTAATTGGTGTCAAGGATGCCTCTGCTTTCTTTGGTGAGGATTTTGGAATATTGAGGCATTCTGCCTTTTTTTGCTGCCAACAGCTTTTAGCCAAATAGGCAATGGCAAAATCCTCAATTACCAGATACATCTTACTGGTATCAAAGTAGTCATGCACCCGACTGTTATGCACATAGTTTTCATACATGTGCCCTTCTTTCTTATTACTGGAATCAGGACGCATCGCACTGAGTTCACGCACATACTCTTGACTAACCTCCTGCTCTGGCAGCAAATACCAATAGAAATTATCCCGGTTGTTTTGAGTATATATGTAATGCAGTAAGTGGGCTTGGTATTCCTTTTTGCGGGCCAAGATGAGTTTGGGATAGTTTTTGGACAAGCAGAACTTTTGACTGCCGCGACTGTCGCCTTTATAGGTGTACAACCGTCGATGCTTAGCTACAAAATTTCGTACTTCATAACCTCGATGTCCGCCTTCATCAATTATGCCAAGTATGGGTTGGATACCCAGATATTCCTTATACAGCACATCTTCAAGAGTTTCAACTGGAACAAATTCGCCGCCTTCATGCTCTGCAGCCAGCTTACGGCGACTGTTGTGTTTATCTCTTTCTTCAGCTGTAAATTCGAGAAACTCACAAAACCCATACGCCAGTTGCCAGCGGTTGCAATTGATATCCAAGGCTCGAATTTCCCACTTCCAGCCATAATCCTGAGTGTCAGCGGAGAGAAACACTGCTTCAATCGTATCTGACTCCGGTAGCTTTGTCGAACAATGGCTTCTGATGGCATCGACCTGTTGGCTGTTGGCCTTACGCTCTTTAAAGGGTAACCCTCGCCAAGAGTTATCAAATAAGATTTGCTTCTTCAAGTCGCCAGTGTGTCCGGCCTCAAGCTGTATAGCCGCCACTTTATCCCAAGCAAATGCCTCAAATTGACTGCCTAAGACTCCCCATTGGAAGCCGTAATGTGGACTTTTGCCTTGCAGTCTTTCCGGGTGGCGATGGATGTAACCACCCTGTAAGTTCATTGCTCGTTTCATCGTCTCAGGGTGTTCAAATCCACAAGTTGGACATACTAGTCGGGCAGTTCCACTAATCAACCGCTTCTCGGCATCAAGGTCAAACTGCAAGTTATGAATATCCGCTGAGCGCATGGTCAAGCCCGGGTGCTCGCCTTGTAAAGAGGGGCATTTAGGGTTTTGACATTTTAAATACCAGAAGCCCATACTCGAACTTTTGAATTCCTGCCAGATCTTGGAGGATTTAGTTCCAGCAGCTGAATCCCGGTCTGACCCCTTAATTGTGCATACCTTGTATAATATCGATTCAGCAAATGACCGGGTACGCTTTCGCATATCTTCAAGATTATCCACGGTGGCGGCATGATCTATCCAGTCATCAAGCTCATCGGCGACATTGATCTTGGCAGACTTGGAGGTAATTCTGCGCTCCGAGCCTTGAAAAAAACTGCTCAATTGGGAGAACTTATAGCGATCAGCTCTTACTGCTTTGGGTACAGCCAGTTCAGCCGCTAATTCTGGAATGCCTTCCATTAGCGGCTTAAACTTATCTGTATTAATTTCAGCGGCCTTGTCATCTGATTCATAACAAACCAGTGACAAACATTGCTGAAAGATAAAGGTCCACAGTAAACCACACACCCAAGCTAAGGTCTTCCCGGTCTGCTCTGGAGCACAAACTGTTACTTCACGCCGAGTTCCAGCAAAATCCCAGGCATCAATTGGTGCTCGCAGATAAGGCGTTAGGTTTAAGTCAAGCTTACTCCGTATTCGGGCTGAAACTACATGCTTGAAATCCACATTGCCCTCCGCCCAAGCTGCCGGGCTCACTTTATGTTTGACACTTAAGCTTCCTGCAACGACTCGAAGACGGCTGTCGATAATCCGGTGTACAGATTCCTGATACAGTCCTCTACTAATTGATTCCAAGTGTCATGCTCCTTTTCAGCTAAATGTTCAAGCATAAATTCTTTTATTGGCATTAGATGCTTTACTAATAGGGTGGTATTAAGGTCAATAAATCTCTCAAACACACTCAGGCGATTTTCCATTATGGTCTGTTCAAGCTTTTTAATCTGGGTCTCAAGATGTCGCTGCTTAGTAAGTTGCAGCTTTTCTTTAGCACTGACCTCATCATGCTCAGGCTGCTTGCCCTCTAAAGCAGTAATCTCCCATTTAGCATTTCGTGCACCCGGCTTGGAAACATCTTTGGCGGTGTAGACGAACCGTCTAAAATAAATCTGCCTCTTTGGCAGTGCTTCAACACATTCTTGTGACTGATATTATGTTTGTCACATATTTCTTGTACTTTCATTAATTGCTCCTTTTACAGGTTTAGACTTATTAAAATAAAAATTATTTATCTATAAATCAGCAGAAGCGTTAACCAATTGAAAAAAACAATATGATTTGACTTAAAAAATTTTTTAATTAGAGTATTCTAACTATAAAATGGTTAAAAAATTACTGGAAATTAGATTTTAAATTATTTAAACAAATAAACTAAATAAGCCACTGCGTCCTAACGTAAATCTGGGCATATGATATTAAAATTACATATATACTATAGTATATTCATGAAGCTATATATTTATGGAGAAATAATATGTACAATCAACCAGGGAAGAAACATCCAAATAATTCTGAACCCAAGTGGTACAAGGACACATCGAAATTTGAAGAACCTGATTTAAAAACTTCACTCTTGCAAATTATCACCTCAGTAGGTTGTTATGCTGGAGCATGGGCAATTTTAGTATGGATGATTAATATAGACTGTTCCTTGTGGTTAATTTTGTTGGCAGCAGCAATAGCTTCTGTTTTTCAAGTACGCATTTTTATAATATTTCATGATTGTACTCATAATTCTTTTTTTATTTCTCGTAAAGCAAATAAAATATGTGGTTATTTTGCAGGTTTGTTCACTTTTACTCCTTATGATCGTTGGCAATATACTCATAATATTCATCACAACACTTATGCTGATTTGGACCGAAGAGGCGTAGGAGATGTTTGGACATTGACTGTTAAAGAGTATTTGAATTCTCCATTGCGTACAAAAATAGCTTACCGGTTGTATAGGAACCCACTAATTATGTTTGGTTTTGGGCCTGCATATCTATTCATATTTGATCATAGATTTTCATTTAAAAATACTGGAGCAAAAGGACGTTTTAGTGTTATGTTTAATAACTTGGCACTCCTTTTGTTTATAAGTATATTGGGTATACTAGGTGTATCACCAATATATTTTTTATTGTATATGTACATTTTAGTAGTAGCTGGTATAATTGGTGTTTGGCTTTTTTTTATTCAGCACCAGTTTGATGGTGTTTACTGGGCACATCATAATGAATGGGATCCGGTAAAGGCCGCTTTTGAAGGTAGCTCTTACTATAAATTACCAAAATTTTTTCAATGGCTCAGTGGTAATATTGGATTACACCCTATTCACCATTTAAGACCACGTATACCAAATTATAATCTACAGCGTTGTTATAATGAAACTACGGCATTACATGCCATTAAGGTATTAACTGTCAAAAGAAGCATTAAATCATTATGGTTAAACTTATGGGATGAAAAAGAAAAAAAACTTGTAAGTTTTCACTCTTTGAAAAAGAACTAACTTTATGCTGTTGATATACTTCTTATTTACTTTTCATTTCTAAACGTGTTTAGACTGATTATACTTGTCACTTAGAAACTTATTTTAAAGCAATATTTTAAATATTTATTAAATTTTATTTTAAGTCGCTCGTATTTTGTACCCCTAAAGGTACATTTTCTAAGCTCAAACTCCTTCATTTTGTACCCCTAGAGGTACAAATTTTGTACCCCCTTTGAGCTCAAATTGTACCCGGGGTACATTTCTAAAACGGGAAAAAGCATTACTAATGAGACATTTACAATTTGTACCCCTAAAATAAAAACTCAAAAAATTTGTTTAAACCACGCGGGGGTCCCCCCACCTCTAAACCTTCAAAATCCCTCACAGTACCTTTCTTATTTATTGAAAAGCAATTATACAAGTTTGTAGTGCCTCCATTGAAAAATGGGGAGCAATATACTACACTTTATATATATTAGCGTAATGGCGACATTATCTTTATGACTTATTTTCAAATGACTATACAATTGAGGAATATATTTGATTAACAAACGTTGATTCCATGCTTTTTACAGACTTCCTGTGCTTTCAAGATCACACCTCTTATTTTTACAGTTCTTGTTTCAAAAAACTTACTTACTGAATAGTAATAGCTTATATTAGATGTGCGTGAGTTAACTTATTGTTGAAATATAAAGCAATCGTGTTTATATTTATTAAAAGCATTCTTCGCATATAAGTATTTTGAAGAACCTCGCTTAGAAAAAAAAGCCTTGGGTTATTTCAAAGAATCATTAAAAGCAGGAGTTTAGAAATGGCCAAAGAAGATCATTTTATAAATAAAGAAATTTTCTCTATAATTAGTATATGCACAACATTATTATCACTTGGAATAATTTTTTACCCTATGCTTTCAGAACTTGAATACAACGGTGTGCCGATAACTCTCAAATTTTTGCATATTGCATTAATTATATTATTTATGTTATTTTGTCATAGATGTTTTTTTGAAAGAAAAGCTATTCAAGAAATTATATTTACTATATGTAATAAATATAAAACATTTGGATATAAATATAAAGACGATGCCCTTAAGTTAGAAGATTTTTCATTTTGGAAAAAATTATTCCCAATGCTTATAGGGCTCAAGATTGAAATTACTGAAATAAAATTTTGTGATAAATTATATACTGATCCAACAAGTCGAAAAGATGACGATGGCTTGGTCATTAAAAGAAAAAATGATAGAGACGTATTTTTATTAGAAAATAATTTTAAAAAGGCTTGGAAGTCATTATTAGAAATCATTTTTCTTAATAAACTTGGATTTGAATTGTTTATCCCTTATATACTTTCAATAATTGTGTTTATAATTTTTTTTTGTAGAGGCATAAGTTAAAACATCATATTATTTATGAATCTTTTATACGAGGTGAACCTTATTCAGGTCTTCAATAATTTCTTAAATGTCTTTTTATGCCATATTTTTGAATGATTAAAATATTACTTTCCAATAGTAAATTATGATTCGTTTATTGTGACTTATTATATCTATATGTTACCTTATAATCCAGCACAAATCCGACGGCGTTAGAATGCCATTTACAGACAAGATAACTCAGGGTTAAGTTAGATTTTATATTTTTTCTAAATTCCTTGTAAGATAATTATCTCAACTTAATATTGGAAGTGACGAAGGACTTATTAGACGACAAGTTTAAATGCAAAAAAACAGGGCCCGAAGGCCCTGAATGAATGAGGTGTGTTAGTGTTACTTTTGCGTTGGCATATATCCGTCAAGGTGAACTCCTTCAGGCAGAGTCCACATTAGACCATTGAAACCATCCGGGATGAAGCCCAGGATAGTGACAAAGTTTCCCCAGAACCAGATAGATATTTCTGCTGGGACTTGTTTAATGATTTTACCATCAGTAGAAGCAATGGTATAAATTTCTTTTTTGAAAATACCACTGCTAGCTTTCAATGGAACCAGAGCCGGGGTCGTTCCTTTATAAATCAAAGCTCCGGCACGATCGTGAACCACGAATTCAGTTCCTGGTTTACCTGAAGTTACTTTGACAGCTTTCTGACGTTCTGCGAACCCGCTGGCACATCCTTGTAAAAGGACAACAATTACCGGCAGAGCAAGTAGAAAAAGCATCTTCTTCATAATTTCCTCCTTTGGCAATAACTAAATAAATCGAGTTTTACTTAAAACTCGTCACTAAAGAAAATTATACAGCATTACTTTTGTTTTTTCAAGTTTAACTACTTGCAAAGCAAATATTTGAGTCATTATGGGGTCAAAAAACTTTAGATAAATTAAGTCAGAACGGTAGTAATTAAAGTACTTTGCTAGGACTAGGCTAGAAAATCATAAGGTGTAATCTGCAATATCATTCATTTTGAATGATAACATTACATTTTTTCGACTCATTGTCTTCTATCAATTTGACATAACCTCTACATAGAGGCAATTAGTAAATGAATTACTTGTCAATCCCACAGGAAAGTGAACATTAAATATAAGCTAATACCCTGCAAAAAATTCAGCTTTATCTGTTTATCAGATTTCACCTATCTAGTCGGACGTCAATTCTCTCTCGTGTCGATATGTCGTTATATCTTTTAGGTAAAAATAGCATCGCATATAATTTGTCATTGTCTATTTTGGTGTTCCACAAAAGCAAGTTTTTCCCCAAAGCCATCTTTTTTAGAGCAAGCAGACCATTTTCTGATAATACTCCAGCCGACGATACGCCACAAATTGTTCCTCCATGCCCTATACCACCAATTCCACCCTCGGCGCAGATTAAAAATAGAAAAAATTATCATTGGAAAAATTATTATATTAAGAATCATTGCAAAAAAATAGCGGAACCTATAAAATCTGGTCATCAACAATTTATGCGACAAATACATATCTTGGGCAGTCAACGGTTCATCAGGAAAAAATAGCGGAAAGTTTCCGTCATAATATTCCCATCCGATCGACTCCTTGGGAAAGATACGCTTTGCCGCTTCCAACCGTCGAGTCAGTTCAGTTCCTGGCAATGGAACCGGCAAAACAACCTGGATTGTATCAATTCTGGCCTTGCGAATAAAGCTGTAAAAAAGTTTAACCCTTTCGCGAGCGCTAAGAGTAAATTTCTGGTCTACCTTGGCCGGATAACCAAAGATAAACATTCCATGCACCCGAAACCCCGTGCGATGGAAAATATTTGTTAAATTAATCATTTCTTTTGAATTTAACCTCTTATCCATCGCTTCAAGTTCGCTGGAAACAGGTGATTCAAATCCAATAGCAACAACCTTAACTCCAGCATCACGCATCACGCTCAACAGCTCAGAATCATTAGCCTTGTCAAGTCTGATTTGAACGGAAATGAAGAAACGCACGCCAATCAGTTCCTGATAAGCCTTTAATCGACGGCAAAGTTCAATTGTGAGCTCGCGTTTCTGCCCAAAGAGGTCATCTACAATGAAAAAACTTTTTCCATTAAATCTTTCGAATATAGAAGTAAACTGTTGAAAAGCATAATCAACTGTTCCACAACGCACTTTCCCTTTTACCGTGCAAAATTCACAGTTCATTCCGCATCCTCGCGTCCAACTTACAGGGTACAAACTAACTTTTGCATAGCGCAGTAAAGAAAAGTCTGGCAGCGGCAAATTACTCAAGTCTTCAATTGGTTTTCGCTGCTGTGTCACAATGATATTCCCATCACTGCGAAACGCTATACCATCAATGCTTTCAACATCCTTATTTGTACAAAGTGCTTCAAACAATTCTCTTATAGTTACCTCACCTTCGCCGACAACAACATAATCGATGTTATTATTCAATGCTTCCCGGATGTTATCTTCAATAAAATGTTGTCCACCGCAAATATTTATCACACCATGCTTTCTATAAAAAGAAGCAATTTCATATAGTCTCGGAATTGTACTGGTCAAGCCACCATATAATCCGACAACATCCGCAGCACGACTCTGTTGAAGCAAGCAATGTGCCGGTTTGCCCTCGGCATTTTGCGGACCACACCAACAGTAATTATTTTCATCAATTACCTCAACCTCCCATCCGGGAATTTTACTCACAACCGTTGCGATCATAATCGGGCCCAAGGCAGTGGTTTTCCGAGCAACAGAAGAATATATATTAAACGCGGGATAACAGGGAATTATCATCCGGAATATTTTTTTCCGGTTAGGGTTAAACTCTGATATATCATTTAAGCTACTCATTTTCCAGCTCTCCTCAAAAAGTCGAATATAGATGACAAGTAAAAAAGTTGATAATCTAATTGTAGATATCTTTAATTTAAATTTCAATATTTTTTAGAAAATATTTAAAATAAAACGCATTACATAGAGGTTTATAAATGTCTTAAGCTGTCTTTCGTCCATGTAGAATGACGCCGTCTTTTTTCTATATCACAACTTCTTCAGATATTTCCTACCACCAATTGCCATGCAACATATTTCATAATTGAAAACTCTGTACAAAAAAGAATTCGTAAAAGGGCCAAAAGGCGACAATGCTACTCATATATTGCTGGACTGCAGTCGTATTCGTATTTTCATCCTGCGTTGAAAGTGGGCAGTGATATATATCATAGACCCTCCAATCTCTAGAAATACCTGAATATTCACTTATGAAGTAAGCTATAGTTTCATTAGCACTTGTTGTTCTGGATGTATCATCTAAATTAAGGTGATTAAAAGCTTCCTCCCCGAGGTTTAGGTTATTTTCTAAACCTAAAAACTGGATTACCTGGCGGGCATATGCTTGCCTAAACACAAGTTCAGATTGATCTATTTGGTAGCAGTTATTTTCTGGTACCATCATATCGCACTCGGCACATTGTACATCAGCATTAGCCACAAAGCCTGAAATCAAAACTAATAAAAATACGCTTACTCCATACAATGACTTCTTCATTACAAATCCTCTCAACTTGTTGATTGATAAAGTTCCCCCTTTAAATAATCTCAGCAGTTTCGTAAGGTATGTTTTAAGCTATTAATTTTAAGTAATATAATACAAATATAAAAGCTATACTATGGTATGCAGATAGACCTTTTTGCATTCTTAATTCCTAGCCTTCTATTTTGAATTAAACACACCCTCAATTCAATCCAATAAAGTTTCAATATGTAGAACTTTTTTATGATTTATATAAGTATGTCATGTCGTATTTAGAACATTTATCTTTTATCAATCTAAAAATTTTTTGAAAATGTGAAAATTTTTCGCCTTTTTTTGTGCCGTTAACCAAAACCGGCCCTTTTTTGATGTTCTAAGCTCAAAATTATTGGGTTAACATTAACCTTTCCATTTTTAAAATCCTTGACATAATTAGGACAATATGATATAATTAAAGTCTTTTAGTGGTTTAAAGGAAAACCATACTCTATAAATCGAACTATTTTATCCCTTAAATAATAAATACTTACGAATAATTTCAAGAAGTTCATTAGCATAATAATACTATTTTTCTTGGAATAAGATTCTAACTTAATAATTAAATAATAGTAAAAAAATAAAGGAATGGATGATTAACAGCCATTAGTACTCTCAACCTTTTTTGTATTTAAAAGGTTTATATTTTGTTGTAGTCAAAAGGAGAGGTGATGTTTTTGATTATTTTGATTTTTAAGATGCTTTTTTTCAACATCAGGCTTTCTACAAACCAATTTCAAGAAATTGGAAGCTATAATTAGCACTATTAACTTTATAATTAGCTTTCCATCAAATGATTAATCAATAATGAAAATTTAGAGAGGCAAATGAAAAAAAATTTATTATTACTATTCATGTTTTTATCATGTTTAATAGCAAATCAGGCCTGGTCGCAGCCCAGAAGGATGGATGACGTTTGGGATGTTTCTTCAATCAGTAGATACGAAGACGATGTCCAATTTGCACAACAATGGAGCCTTGAACCATACTGGAATGTTAGCAGTCCAACTAATAATCACTACCCACTTATTCCAGAAGTACCTGCCATTGGTCAATATACTGGTGAGGAATACTTATTCAGGCAGAAAGTTCTCATAATAAATATGCCTCCATGGATGTTAGATTGGGCACCACGGGGTTTACGACAGAATATACTTCCAAATATCTTATATTTCCATGATATTTCTGAGATGATGGATTTTTATGGTTATAAATGCTTTGTTTCTGCCGTAATTACTGGCAAAGGTAGTCACCCAGATGATGAAACTTTAGTAGGAAAGGAATTCAATATATGCTATCACGGTTTATTATCAACAAATCATGATCCAGGTATGATCAATTTTTCTGGAGATATCCCTGTCGGTATGTATTCCCCTAGAGGTATTCTGGCAGCTTCTGATGAAACTATTCCAATGGAAAGGCTTGCTAATATTCACGTAAGTTGCCATCAGGACGAAAATGATGTAAACACTTTCAGATGTTCGCCAAATAATGCAAGATTTGTTCCGTTCACCGGGATTTCCAGCTTTTGGACTTTAGCCATAATAGACGATGAAAATAAAAATATCTATGTGACATACCACTTATTGTGTAACACTTCCAATATCTCAGATGCTGTAAGATCAGTCGTCTTTGGGCATAGCGATTTTCATGAAATGTTATCTGTGTTAAAGCAAGTCGGAGAAAGCTTAAACCTTGACGAGTTCAGCAAGGGAGTTCTTCGAGACTGGGTAGATAATATTAACATGTTAACTTCGGATCCACTTATTGAAGGAAAAGAAGAATTTTCTGACTCAGATATCTCACCACATGAATTTAAAGCAGAAATTAAAGATTACCCTAAATTGGTTGATGAAGGCCATAATGGATTTAACGTCATTGAATATCTTGGCAAGTTTTATGCCATTCTACAAAATGAAGGAGCTTTCGATATAAGCAAAATCGATAGTCATGACTATAGCATTTTTTTTGATGGCAATTCACTAAGTGATGTCAAAGGAAAAATTGCTAACTATGCATTTCCACAATTAGTGCATGAAAATCATCATGGATTTAATATCATTATGCACCAAGGACGTTTCTATGGTATTCTGCAAAGTGAAGGAAATTTTGACATTAACAAAATTCATAATGGAGGTTACAGCATATTTTTTGAGGGAGAATCAAAAGTTGATGTAATGACTCAAGTCTTTCAATATCAAGATTCATAATCAATTTTTATAAATACTATCGAACTGACTTTTTTCTAAATGTCAGTTCGATAGTTTAAAGCACATTAATGATGGAGGAGTGATTTTGGATCAATTAAGTTCAGTTGGAAAAAAGAAATTAATAAAAGCAGTAATACAAGAAGGATTTATTATTGATTACTGCCCAAAATGTAATATGAAGCAATGTTACTACTCAAATATTTTGATGTATGATGATTCTAATCTTAAAATATGTGATGAAATCCAAAAGATAATAACTGAACTGATAACGAACAACAGCAATAAACTAAAAAATGCAATGTTACAGAGAAAAATTGAGCGTTTTAACAAAGCTATTGATTTTGCAAAGCAATCATTTGGTGATGAGCAAAAAATTACCTCTGCTAAAAAATAACACCTCCTATTTAACTTTTAAAATCCCAAAATAGCTACCCAAAAAACATGGTGTAATTAAAACTTTTTTTAAGATGTCAACCTTTTTGCCCTTTTTGAAGCCTGTTTAAGCACAAATCCTTTGGATTGACGTCAACCTCGATTTCATGAAAAACCTTAACTTAATTTGTTTATGGGTTAAATTAATTAGGCATTAACGTTTCTTATTTTTCTGTTTAGCCCGACCATTGTGTTGACCGGGCTTTTTGCTTATCGCTGCCCCATAACATAGACCAACCCTTCTGCCCACGGATATTTTTTTGCAATTCGCTGCATTTGTTTCCAGACAGCTGGCTTAGAAATGCCCCTTACTTGGGCAATCTTTGCATAACTTGTCGGGTACATTGTCACTGCAAGACTTGCTGTTTCATAACTGGCAATCGATGTTTTTCGCATTTCCTCCAAATCCAAAAGAATCTGAGGTAGTTGATTGTGTATTCCCATCTTTCTTACGACTTTCTTTTCGATGGCTCTGGTGGCAACTTCAAGATATTCCTGATAGTCCTCCTCCGGCTCCTTATGAGCATTTTTAAGGCTGTGAAACCTGTCTTCATTGAATTCTTTAACCATAAATGCCAATCTCCTATCGAAAGAGGAAGTGTTTAATGCTTTCAATTACCGAGCTGATCTTACCTTTTGCTGGCCGAAAAGCAGCTGATCTAGGTTCATAAAGTCTACCTTTCAGCATACATTTGCCTTGTTGCGACCTTGCGATAACAGCAAATCCAAATTCGTGTACAACTTCATTCGCTGTAGATAATACCGGGCGAAGACATTTGTAGTGCGAACAGCGGTGTTTTATCCCATCAAATAAGTACCATTTACAGTTCTGGCAATGTCTCATTTTTCATTCTCCATTTTCATAAAATTTAATTTTTGCTTAAGTTATTTTTTACAGGTTTGGGTGTCTTGTTCTATTCCTGTGATTCTTGAGTGCTGCAGCTGCACTCTGGCCGTCAAATTATCGAAAGTTATTTTAAGTAGCGTGGAGGCTGTGGAAATTTATTTTATGACCCAACACGCATAAAGACAATTTAAAATCTCCTGCTTGTTTTCTAAATTATTTTAGTTTGATTTTAAATCCTGAGTCAAAACCGCATTTTTCAGATTACCTCGATAATCGACCGTCTTTTCCAGCAACATGCACCGGATCACACATACCCAGAATCCGACTGACAATCCGATCGCCGTAGCGAGATTTGAGCTCATTTCGATCTTCAGCGTTGGTCGTAAAAAACGTTAGCGTTCCATTGTATTTGAACAGCGTGTAACGTTCTGCTGCACAATCAATTAATGGACTGGCATTCCCGTAGCTTTTGACCTCCCGTTCTCCAGCAATGTCATCGATTATCAGCGGTTTGTGCCGAAACTGATCGACATACTCCCAGAACTGCTTTTCTCCACCAATGGCATATTGCCTAACCAGTTCAGCAGGCTTAAGCTTTTGCAAGTCAACGATCACTAGAACACCTCCGAGTAGTTGGCTGGATTGATGCTTTTGAGCTGGTATTGGTTGTCTTTTTGGGCTGAATCGTAATGTCCCTCAGCCACTTTGAGCCAGTTGTTTTCGTTCATGAACAGCCAGTCGAAGAACACCTTCCAGCTACGCTTGTTGTCGCCCCGTAGGAAGCTGCTGGCACTGATTTTGGGCAGGACCTTGCGCCAATCGAACCCCTCAGCCAGCCGGGATTTGATTTTGCTCTTACGGCTCTTGGTCAACTTTTCAACTCGGGGTAACCCATGCTGCTTGGCAAATTTGTTCCACTCTTGGACATGACCTGAATAATCGATGCGAGAAGCCTCAGGAGGCAAAAAGGGCTTACTTTTTGGGATTTCTGTTAAGAAATTCTTTTTGATATTCTTTTTCTCGTCTCCGTCTTCGTCTTCGTCTATAGTACACGGATGCTGTGCATCTGCTGTGCATGTGCTATGCATGTGCTTAGCATTTTTTGTAAGATCTTCTACATTAACATCATTTCTAGGCATGCATTGCTCATGCTTAGCATCTGATGTGCACGTGCTGTGCACCTGTTTATCGCCTGCTGTGCATGTGCTGTGCATATGCTTAGCATCTGTTGTACATTCGCCACACTCGGGATCCACAGGTGCTGGAAATTTGCTTTTTTTAGATCTGACTTGCTGTCTAAAATCCTTCATCTGCAAATAACATTTTTCATCCACTTTATAGATTTGAAGTAGATCGTTTTTTTGACATTCATCTATCCATATCGCAATGTCATCAACACCGACAGAATCAAGCTTTAATGGATAGCATGATGCCCTGAGTATTGGCACTCTAGCATCATAGCGACCGTAGTCATCTACTATCGACATGAGGCGACGATAAAAAAGCTCGGCAGCAGAAGACAGGTTGTTGACCTTGTCACTAGTTAAAATGCCCTCTTTTAGTAGTCTTGTTGGCATTATCAATCTCCTTTCAACTAAATCATAAAATATTAAATGAATAATTAACCTAGTATATTGCCGGGATAGCACACTTGAAGGCCTCGTCTATTATCGCTTGCGGCAGCGGCTCTGGCAGCGGCAAAGGATTAGCTCTAAGGTCGTCCAGCTGGGATATAACCAAGCGCCGCAGTAAGTCGCCAGAGACATCGTTATATGGAAAATTATCGATAGTCAGTTTAGCGTCAGTCCCTCGTTTCAGGTCACCATCATAAGGTAAGAGTTTTTTCTTTTTGTACCGGACAACACAACACCGGACAAATTCTGCAACCGTCAGGTCTAAACAGTTAGCTCGATGTTGGATAGCGTCTTTTTCCTCTGTGGTCAATCTGAACTGTATGTTTCTCACTTTTCAACCTCATTAACTTTACAAGCCAAGACTATTAAGGCGATGCCGCTAATGAAAGCGGCGATGCCTAAGATGATATTTATTACAATCAATTAATTACCTATAAAATGCTTTAACTGTTATTAATCTAATTAATGCGAAGTCTAAACATGCTGAGTATGTTTCTTCGGCTTAGCACCACACCTGCGGTGGCAATCGGTTCTGATATTTTGAAATCCCATTAAGAATTTTGATAGTAGATCCTTATCAAATGGGTGTTCCTCATTCCATTTTCTCATAGCTGTTGGTGATATTTGTTTCATTTTTCTCATTTTATAACTCCTGCTTACAGAACGAAGGGTTCTGCGGTTAAAATTTCACATTTACCTTGCTGGCGCATTTGTTTCCGACATGATGCACAATTATTACAATTAGTTGGTTTAACTTTTCCTTTGCGAATATCCAGTACCCTTGGCAGCAGTTCCGCTACTTGACTGACCTCCGCTTCCAAAGCTTCAGGGTTATGCATATCCAGAATCTTGATATCCGGTGGCTCTTCTTTGGAGATTCCGGCAATTATCGGGCGGTATACTTCACCAGTAGCCGCTAAGAGTATGGCTTGATATATCGCCATGCGCTGCCAGTAATTCCAGATTATGTGGAATGGTACTTTGATATTCTTGGGTGTGCTGAACTGCTCGCTTTGAATTCGTGAATAGTTGCCTTGCTCATCTCTATATACGGTCATCCAGTCATATTGAGATAGGCTTTTAACGTATTTTAAATCAACTAAATACTTCTTCTGGTGATTAATCACATCGCAGCGAATCTTCCAGTTTACGCCCAGCCATCTCGCAGTGAAAATCTGCTCCCGCTCCCCCTCCATGAAAAACATGAAGGCGGGGCAATTTTCAGCTGCTTTTATGGCTTGATCAGCTTTTTCAAAATCAGCTCGCAGCTTCCCGGTTCTGGTCATAATTGATTCTTTATTCTCCTCGCAAAAAACGGTATGGGCTTCTGGTGATTCGAAGTAAGAATGAACATAACTACCGACCCGTAAGGCTGTCGATTCTTCGCCTTTATCTTCTCCAGTGACGTATCTACGATAGGCTGCAGCCTCACAGCCATGTGCAAAAGCTTCAAACTGCGACACGCTCATATATTTTTGGTCGGCTTCCAGTGAATAATAATTGGCTGAATCAAGCTTCATAAGAGTTCTCCATTTGCCTTTTCAAAATCCGCGGCTAAATTTGACTCCTGAACTTTCGAACTATAGACCGGGTTTGGAGTTACATTGATTGGGTCGGCTTCAACTTCACCGTCAACGACCTCTTGACCAGTTATATTTTGAAAAAGCCAAGCTCTGGCTTTGCGTTCAGCCTTGCCGATTATGGCGTCGGTTCCAGCCATTTTGCTGTTGACTCGTACGCAGATCGGCAAGGTCTTTTTATCGGGTTTACCGTTAAATGTCCAACTGACTTCCATCTCGATCGTGGCGCCTTTATCACCGTGCAGCTTGGGGATGCCCGGGATAATCAGCCATGAGAGCCCCGAAATATCGTTGAGTTTCTTCCCGAACCCCTCTTTAGTTATATAGCACTGTCCGGCAATAATATTGAATTGATTCCCCACCGGGTAAACTCCCTGCAAAGTAGCTTCAATCAAGCAGTCTCGCACTTCTGCTTCTGAGTATCTACGGTCTGTTCTAAAACCAAGTTTTCTGCCCTGCAGCTGCATAATGGGCTGCATTAACTGCGGGGTTAGCATATTACTGAGTTCTTGCGTTGCCTCAGCAATGGCGAAAGTACGTTCAAACTGTTCTTTAATGTTATTGGCACTAATGCCAGATTTAGCTGCGGCGTCTAAGGCTTTGATAGTTTCTATTTTAGTAAGGTTTGGCATGGTATTATCCTTTATATTGCAAGTTGAGGTGCACCGGCAAATTCATTCATTATGTATCGCGCTCCTGCTTCGTACCATTTTATGTATTGAGCAGTTCTTTCTTCATTAACTTTATGCACGACGATTTTGAATAGCTTTCCGACCTTGTCCTGAAATTTATAGGTAGGCATTTTATCTTTGGTCAGAATGCCTTTGTAAATTAGGAACTTATTCAAAGTTTGCGGTCCAATTCCGAGGCGTTTGGCAACTTGAGTAGTGGTGAATAAGCTTTCGCTGTCGCAGATGGCTTCAGAATGCATCACCTTCGGCATCAGTTTGGCTCTTTCTTTGCGTTCATCTTTCAAGGCTTTTAGCAGGTTGATTGCGTAATCCGGGTCGGCAATCATGTTTTCAACGGTGAGAGGAGTAGCGTAAGCACCATGTTTCCGAATCGAAGGCAGAACTTCCCCAGTCACCCACTTGCGGAATTTTTTCGCGTTGGGTTTGTTTGATCTGACTATTAAAGCATAAAGGCCAGATTCGTTGATAATATTAGTCTCACCTTGACGCCCTAAGAAAAACTTAGCCCGTTCATCTTCATCAAGGCCATGCAGGGCAACTGTAGGATTTGAAAGCCCCAGTACATCACACACATCCTTGGCCACAAACCAAGACTTGCCGTCCTTGTTAATAACTCTTACGTTGACATCTTCTAAGTTGAACATTTTTAAGGCAATGTTGTCCATATCACATCCTAGTATTTATATGTTTTTGTTGAACCGAAAACCAGCGACGGGGTTGAGAGAGGAAAGGTAGAGGAGGAAACATTTTTTAAAGTAATTCCGCCGCTGGCAAATCTTTTCATCCAACCTCGCTCTATTAGTTCTTCAAGTGTCAACCTTGCATGCTAAATGTTATCAGTAATAAACTTGCAAGCCAGATCATAGCAATAACACAATACGCAGAGAATTTTACTGCGGATTCTGAAAGGTAGTCGTGTTTAAAAAGCGGTTCACCTTGCTTGTCGCTATGTTCAGAAACCCAAAATTTTGGCAAAAAAATCCCCATATCAATACCTCGCAAATTTTTGGATATTAATTAATTTAAGATCGATTCAGTTTTTAAAGGAATAAATTTTAGCTGGTATTGCTAAGTAGTTTTTACTTTTTGCAATTCAATCCAAGTGTCGACATCTTTTTTAGCATATCTGATTGACTTGCCAAATTTGGCATACTTGGGTCCCTCGTTTGTAGCTCGAAACCTTTTGATAGTTTCTACAGAAATAGCTAAGAGGTTAGCTACCTTTTTTGTGGTTAAAAACTCTGACACTAGTCCCTACATCATCAAACTTTCTTTTATCAGACAATTAAATCGTATTGACTTTAAAGATTGCGTTTGTATTTTATTGAATTAGATTTTGCACATCGTGAAATGCGAATGTTTCTGAATTGGTTGGGAGTGTGGGCTTTGTTGTAGCACTCTTAATGGTTCGCTGTTGTGTAACATAGATGTTTCTGTAATTAAATCAATTTAAAATATTGATAAAATTAAGTTTAATGTAGGCTAATACCATATGTTTAAAAATAAGTAACATGTAGTATGTTAAGGTGTCATTAAATTTTGGGAGGAGTAAATGGCAGAAGTTTTTAAGGACGATTTGGTTAATAAATTAAATAAGGTTATTCAAGATAGAAGAATAACCCATAAAGATGCAGCAGCTTTTATAGGAGTTTCTTCTGCAGCTGTTTCAAGATGGCTTAATGGAAAGAATTCAATAGCTAATCGTTATAGGCAAAAAGTCAATGAATTCTTAGAAACCGGGTTCAAAAACGGTGATAAAACTATAGTAATAAAGGTATCAAATTTCCCTATTAAGGCTTCTTGTATCCAAGAGTTTGTAGATTATTTTAGTCTTCCAGAGAACAAAGCAGAACTGTTGAGGTTATATGCTAAAACATTAGACAACACTAAGAGATAATTACTGAAGGTTCTACAAGAATCTATAAAGCTTAACTTACAATGATTTTGCTAAGTTAGCTTTAGTTGCTATTATGATGGGCTAAAGCCTAACCTTTTTTATCGATTTTTTCTTTAAGTACTTTGTGCGCTTTGGCTTCAAGCATTGAATGCATACTGCCTTGTTTGACCTCTTCTTCAGGTCCTTTCTTTGCCAGCTTTTTCACATCATTTAACACTTCAAGTCTGATCTCATCTAAATATTTTTTAAGTAAGTTATTTGAAATGTAATAACACAGAGTTGGTACTCCAACAGCGACAAAAACAATGATTCCAAGCATTGATAAAAATAATTTTTTAAGCTTTTCATTATAAATGTCTTGAGATATTTTAGTAAGTTTGATTACCTCTTGGGATTTAGGTTTTAAATCATCTAATAAAGTTTCTTCACCTTCGAAAAAAGTGTAAAAAGATAAAACAGTTAAGGCGGTAATAACGATCAACCCCCCTATACTGTATAAAGAATATTCACAAATACTACATTCTCTAAAATAAAGACACTTTTTTTGTGAATCATTGTCTTTTAAATTGCTTTTTTTTATGCCCAATAATTTGATATATGTTAAAAATGTTACAATAAAAACAGCGATAACTGCAAGAGAAGAAATTATTAATATTGAATGCATAATTCTATTTACTCTCAATTAATTAAACATTTGACCACTTAAAATCAATATTATCAACAAGCCTTTCAGGTTGAAAATCTGGCAAAAAAGTTATAAACTTGTTATTAAGTGAGTTATCCATGCGTAAATTTTTTCCCTTCCACCTTTATTTTAAATAACAGATTAAAATTTTTCATAAGAAAGGGTCTATGGCTTGGCCCTTTTCAAAGGTAGGCAAAGAAAACTAAGGGACCAAACCTTTTGCCTTTCTATATAATTATAAGGTTTGGCGATGAAAATATCAATTTGACTATAAGGTTTGATTGTTTATAAATTCTCTCACACCACCTATGAGACTTGGTGTTTCAATTAAAATTTCTGCAATTTCTTGTACTTTTTTACGCACCTCATCAAACTCCAACCCATTATCACCAAGTTTAAGCTTCCCAACTTTCAGCATCTCAGCCACAGCATTGCTGACTGCTTCCCGTTTAGGATCGACGCTTAAACGGGCATAGGTAGGTGTTACCCCTGTCGACTTTTGACCAAGGATACTTGCTATCATGTGCAGTGATACATTTTGGTTTGCCATCCAGCTTGCTAAAGTACGGCGTAAATCGTGGATACGCAGGTCTTCGATGCCAGCACGTTTGAGTAAGTTATGCCATGGTTTAGCTGGATTTCGATAATGACCATTCTGGCTATCTCTTGAATGAAAGACCCAGTTTGTTTCTACTCCAATTGATTCTTGAGCTTGTTTACGACGCTTAAAAATATTCAAAACCGCATCATCCAAGACTGTCACGTCATCGTCGCCATTTTTAGTCTTTTTACCCGGAATTGTCCATAGACTTTTATTGAAGTCTATTTCTGACCACTCAGCAGCTAAAACATTACTTTTCCGCTTTGAAGTGAATAGAGCAATCAATACAAAATCTTTAAAGTCTTGACTAGCTGATTTCATAAGCTCAGTGAAGAAACGTTCAACTTCATCTTCTTTTATGAAGCGAGAACGGCTGCGCTCCTTGAATAATTCAATCATTGCGGCAGGATTTTGAAGGATACCAAAGTCATGTTTTATTAAAAGATTTATAGAAGCGCCAATACATTGTAAAAGTCGATTTGCTGTATGAGCACCGATTTCATCACGGATTTTAAGATGTAGTCTTCTAATTTCGGAACGATCAATATCGGTGACTTTTTTCTTTTTTAATTTTAGTGGAACATATTTTTCAAAGCGAGAGCGGCATTCTTTTATATCCTTATGCCAACCCTTAGTTTTTTTGCGATGTTGTAGCCAATAATTATTCGTTTCTTCAAGTGTAATATCTTGCCTTTCTTTTTGTTTGGTATCTATGCCACACATCACGTCATTACTTATCCCAATACAACGATGCTGAGCTGCTTTAATTGACACTTCTCCATAGGAGGCAATTTTTATATATTTAGGACGTCCATTAATGCAGCGTATGTAATAATAGGTGCGAGAATTTTTTGGTGTTATTATTAAATGCAGATATTTATTATCAATATCCTGATACTTTTTTTTCTTATCCGGAACTGGCAATCTTTCAATATTAGTTTTGGTAAACTTGATCTTTTTCATAAATAAATCCTATATATATCCTATAAGATAGTGCTATTAATAGCTATCTTCTGCTATCGTATGACGTTGTCTCTATCCTGTTTTTGAACTAAAATATAGTATATATAAAGGATCTAAAAAATCAAGAGCACATGATGAAATATCATATTAAGCCCTATCAGGTGCTCAATGCGGAAAATATGATTCCATCAGTAATGCCGGCACATTCAATTTTTTCAAAGCTTGATCCTTCAGAGGAAATCGCAACAGTTTCTAAAACTATAATTCAGGGATTACTTCGGGATGAGATTGGTTATGATGGCGTCATTACTACGGACTCGATGACCATGGGCGGGCTTATGGCTAAATACAGTATCGGCGAAGCCTGCATTATGGCAGTCGAAGCTGGAGTGGACCTGCTGCTTCTGAAAGACGAAAATATTCTGCGCTATGAACTGCATGAGGCTTTGACCAATGCGGTCAGGAGCGGACGTTTGGCAGAAGACCGTATTGATCAGTCTCTGCGCCGTATCTGGAAACTCAAAGCTGAATATGGATTGTTTGATAATGGCGGTATGGTTGATACTGATCAAATAGAATCCGTGTTGTGGGACAAAAACGCGCAGCTTGTCGGCAAAGAAGCCGCTGAGAGAGTAATCCGCTTGAAGCGCGATAAAAGTAGTATTCTTCCTTTGAAACCGGAACAGAAGGTTATGATTGTTGACCGGGTAATTTTCAGTCAGAAAACCAGGAATGACTCCTGGAATCATCCGGCAATGTTCTGGAAATTTATGCTGGAAAAATCACCAAACATTTCATATGTGGATTACGAGCCTCATTCCAGGGAGCACGCGCTTGAAGCTGTACAGGGCAAGATCGATGAAATCGATGTAATTGTTGCCACTGCTGATTTTGACCGCAACGACAAGGATCATACTGATAAAAAGTTTTTGAATGAGCTCCGTAAATTTGGTAAACCGGTAGTTCTGGTTTCTACTGTGCCTTATGAGGAACTTTTGATTCCAGAAGAAATGGAAACAGTTATTGTATCATATGGTCTTATGCGGTACAGCCTGCTGGCCGTAACGGATTATCTTTATAACAACGGGAATTGCTGAATTTGCATGCTTCGGGCGGTTTTACTGCTCGAAAATGTATGGAAAATATTATGAATACAGAATACATTGATAAATTGACCAGGGAAATCAAGCCGGAAAAAACAGCGGCGATAGCGCTGGATTTTGACGGAGTGTGCAAGTTGTTTACTGAACATAAGCACCAGATAATGTCGACGCTCTTATTTCTGCATGTGAGGGAATTCCAGCAGGTATCTCTGGACAAGTATAAGAAAGCCTATGGATATATTAACTTCTTTTCAAAAGAGTATGCCGGCAAAGCCAGGTTTTTGTGCGCAGCTGCTCTTGGACGCTATCTGGCGGATAACTTTAATACCGACACCCGCCTTGCCGGTGTGGAAAGGGCAATCAATGCCATTGATGAGCGAGGTGAGAAGTTAAATTCTGAAAATCTTAGCAAATACGCCGGAGATAAAGATATTGACCGGCTCCTTGACTGGAGCCGGGAAATAGACGAACGCCTCACTCAATTGAGCTGTATAGGACTAACCGAAGGAATTAAAGAAAATATTCTGGATGAATTCAAGGGTAAATGCGACTTCTATCTGGTTTCCACGGCTACAGAAAGCTCAATCCGGGCTTCACTTGAGCAGGAGGGTATCTCTTTCATAAAACGCTACTTCGGACAGGAGACTGCAACCAAAAGAGACGCTTTAACAGCTCTGGGGTGCTGCGGCTACAAAAATATTTTTATGTTTGGCGACAGTGTAGAGGACAGCCGGGCTTCACATATTGCGATGCGGCAGATACCGGCAGATGTGAACCTGTTTTTTTGCCCGGTAGTACCGGATGAAGAAGAAAAAAGCTTTATTGCGGGCAGGGATATCATTACTGCCGCCTGTTCCGGCGAACTGGAAAGGGCGGCAAAAATTTCCCTTGATATGCAGGAAGTTTTTAAAGGCAATGAAGCTGGCAGCAACTGGAAGATAGACTAGCACAATATTCTCTGAAAACTGCCCGGCAGGTGACAATGTCCAGGGATGTCCCTGGACGCCTGCCGTGGCTTGAAGCTGGCTGGCTTTGTGGCAGGGAGTGGTTGCCAAACCGGAACTTTGTCCTGCTGGAGACTAGCTTCAGTCTATGAAGTGTTGCCAAATATTTACGAAACCGTTGCTGCCAAGTGAATATTGTAATTTTACGGACGAACACTGCTTTGCTGCTGGAAAGCTCGGGAATGATATTATGCGCGGATGTATTTTCTGACGCCAAGTTCAACCGCACTGTGTTCAGCAAATCTTCCATTTTTCTTAATCTTCTATATGAGCAACTTCCGTTAGTTTTTCGATCATTATATAAAAAACAGCGGGAGAAAACAGTAAAGAGCGCCCAATCACACCTTGCCTTAGCAGAGAAAACCGGAAAAGAGTGTAAAGGTATGCCCAGAGCTTATGCGTCCATATCATAAATCTATAATAGATACATTATAAACAATGGATACGCTCTTTCAACATCGTTTATTTGTCAAAAACTGGCAAGTTTCCAGTAAAATGCTGCAGAAAGCCACAACACTTTTATATTAAATTGTAATGCAAATAAAACAGGGGTCGCTAAGTAAAGTAAAATTTTCCTGTTATATACACTGAATATAATTTGCAGAATGTTAAATTAGAATGGCGGCATTCCCAGAAGCAGTCATGTGCTCTAATTCGTTAATCATCAGTTATAACTTTTTCTTATCAGGGTATGTTTTACTCATGACTAATATTAAGAAAAAAGGTAAAAATGGTATATGGATTTGTTTTTTTTAAATTTATTTTATAAATATTAGGCTAAAGTTAATTATCATTTTATCATTAATAAAAGCAGAAGGTATTGTTTTTTTCTAATTTATGGTTAAATTTATTATGTGGTACGTAATTATGGGGATTAAGTATTAGAGGACATGATTTAACCGCTGAGCTTGCCCCGGAAACCTCGATGAGGATTATATTTTTGTATATCAATTCGAGCTTATAAATTAAAAGCGCAAAAAGTGAAAAGTTAAGCTGAATATTTTTTAATGTATCAGGCATAAAATATCACTGGATTATTTAAGATTTTTAAGCGGAAGCCAATTCTACAAAAATACTAAAACTAGAAGTGTAATTATGAAGAAAACATTGCCCGGATTATTGATTTTTGCCATTACCCTGATCCCCAGTCTGTTGATGGGGTTTCAGATTAAAGAAATTGCTGCTGCAAAAAGCATTTTCCTACCACCATCTATAGCTGAGAACGGTAAAAGTTTTGTTTATACCGGGCTCGATGAAAAGACCAAAGGTCCGGCTATTTTCGTTTCCTGCCTGAAGAGTGATGGAACTTTTTCCACCCCATCTGCAGTAGTTACTGTCAATAGTAAAATTGAGGGTACCAGCGAAAAGTTTAATTTTTTTCTCCCTTTATGCGGTAAATCTTCATCTGCCGGATTCAACTCACCGATAATTCAGGATAATATCGTTACTTTTGGTGCCTCGCTGAAAAACCTCAAGAAAGGTGTTTTTTATGCGATTAAAGAAAATGGAAAATGGAAAATTTTCCAGATTGCCATACAGGGGCAGACCGCTCCGGGAACAAACGGCTTAAAGTTTGGAAATTTTGATGCTCCATATATTACAACCAATTCAGAAGCGATTTTTATCACATCACTGAATAATGAAACCAACGTGGTGTATGCCTACAAGATCATTCCGGGAGCTGATACTTCAAAGAACAAGTTTTCAATACTCTGTAAATCTGACCGGACTAAGAGTAATTTCTTTGATATTTCAGTAGCAGCCGGGGAATTTGCTATTCCTGCCGAAAGCACTGAGCGCATTGCCGGAAAAACCTTTATGTACATTTTTGATCGCAAAACCGGAAAGCTTATCAAAACTGTTCCGGAAAAATATGGGCAGCTGCCGAAAGGTGAGAAAATGCTTTCCAGAGGACCATCTTACTTTGGCGGCAGGATTGCGTATACGGCTTACACACTTGAGAACAACCTGCATAGACTGATTTATGCAATATACACAAACGCCGGCGGCAATGTTTTTTCTCAGCCATTTGTCATCACTGGAAAATATTATGATACAATCAATACTGTTTTTACCAAGGTATGGAATCCGACGCTCTATATAAAAGATAATAAAGCCTATATTACATTTATTGGACATACCATATCAGACAGCAAAATTATGGGAGTATATGTTGCAATAGTAGAAAACGGCAAAGTCACTATAAAGGCAATTGCGGTTCCGGGACAGAAGCTGTCAGACGGCCGGGTAATTCAAACTGCGGCAATTGGTGCTGTAAGTATCAGAAACGGCATCGTTCCTATGGCATTGACTCTTGAAAAAGATGAAAACATTATTGCGGTGGCAAAGATTTTCTAGTCATCCAGAATAATTTAAAATATTTCAGCTATGCGTGTTACGCATAGCTGTTTTTTTATCAAAAATACTTTATTTTATGCATTCGATTTTTCTGCTTGCTTGAATATTGATTTTGTATATTCCTGCAAAAAAAAAAGCGCAGGCTTTTGCCTGCGCGTGAAATATCTGATTATTAATTTTCGATACAGCGGTCACGATAGAAAACGCCGCGATGCCCGTAATCTTTCCACATTTTAAATCCAGCCTGGGCGCTGATTTCCTGAAAGTCCTCAAGGTGGGGTTTTTCCATTACAACAAAAATAGGCCGTTTGGTTGGCAGTTTCAGGAAATCCTCAAGGGTAATTTTATACGGCTTGCTGTCCGGTTTGTTCATGCCGTAAAGCAAGTCCATGCTTTCAGATTTTATGACGATTACTGGACGCTCAAAATAGTAAGGAGTCGTTGATATTTTCTCAAAATCTCTGTACATGTAGAGGTCAATATTTTCCTTATCATATTTTTCGGTGATTTCTGCGATGATGTTCTTTGCCGAATAGTTATTCTCAAACAGATAGAATTTGCTGACTGTTGTAGTGGTCAATACAGCAATAAAAACCGCAAGAGTCCAGACATAATAATCACGAATATTCTGATGCTTTCTGGCGTACCAGATTACAAACAGTCCGATCATGCATGCGGCTATGGCAATAGATACCGGCAGGACCAGGTGTTCGAGGTAATCAGTAACCGGCAGAATTTCAGCATAGAGGTAGGCAGCCCATCTGTGTGATTCAGCCAGTTTGCCAAGGAACTGGGGCGCAAACCATACAGCCAGCAGTGAAAGTGGCAGCATACAGAACAAGACACTGAAAATTGAGAAAACCAGTTTCTTATATATGAACTCTTTAGCCTGACGCATACGAAGTGTAAAAAGTATGATCAACGGAGGCATTCCGGTAATAATATAATAGTGGTCTTTAGCTCTGTTGATGGAGAAGAACACCAGAATAGCCAGAAACCAGCTCCAGCAAAAACGCTCAAGGCTTTGCTCTTTGCGCGGCAGGTCCTGTGATTTCTCACGCCAGATAAACGCCGGCAGGAAGAAAACCCATGGCAGCATAAGCCCAAACAGACGGACTACATAGTAGTAAATAGGGCCGTTATAATAATCATGCGGCTCACGTGCATTCATAAAACGCAGGAACTGCTCGTTAACGAAATAGTAGTACCAGAAGTTGGGGTCATGCTGCGCTACAGCAATATGCCACGGCAAGGCAATTGCCAAAAAGATAACAGTACCGATGACTGAGAAGAAACTGAACATCTCTTTTACAGCGCTGCCGAAGCGTTTGAAGGAAAACAGGCGGTGCTCAGATTGTTCGCTGTAAATATATACAAACATGGTCATCCCAGCGAGGGCAACTCCAAGCAAGCCTTTTGTAAGCAGTGCGCATGCAGCCATTGCGTATCCCACATACAGCCAGCCCTGTTGATCACGGTTCTGTCTGTATATATATAATGATACCAGTAAGACACTTAGAAACATTGTCAGGACCATGTCGCACAATATAACGCGTGAGCAGGATATGGCTCCAATACTTGAGGACCATATCAAAAGTGCCCATACCGCGTCTTTTTTGCGGTCCTGGTGACGCAGGAAACCAAAAAGCAGAAGCCCTATCAGAAACCCGGCCAGGGCGGGTGCCAGCCGTGCAGACCACTCATTTATTCCAAATAAATTAAAGTTTAATGCTGTCAGCCAGTAAATCATGGGTGGTTTTTCCAGATAAATCAAGCCATTCAGTCGCGGAACTATATAATTGCCAGTTTCCATAAGTCGTCGTGAGATGCCTGCATAGACTCCTTCATTCGTATTCATCAGCGCATAGCTGCCGAGAAAAGCGAAGAAACATACTGCGCTTACAATTAGTGCTCCGGGGAATTGCATTTTTTTAAATTTGGTCATAAGTATCTCTCCCTGTTGATGTTTATGCAATTTTGCGGGCCTCTAAAGTACACTTGGTTTTGTGTATAGTCAAGATTAATAACTAAAAAAAAATTCACTAATAATATATAACTTTTGATCTCTAATTTTTTCATTTGAATCGGGCTTAAAATTTACTTTAAAAATAAATCATATTTTAGTTTTTACCTACCTATTATTAGTCTATTATATTTGAGTGCTAGTAATAGTAATCGTATAGTTTGGCAAGGTGATCCCGCAGCAGTGTAATGTGTGGATGGTTATTTTTGAAGCTGTTGTGCCCTTGGATGTTGGCGAGGAGTCATCATTATTATGATGGTACTGAGGACAGATTTAGAATGATGCTTGTATTATAGTAATAACAGTTGTATAGGTTTTATTCAATTTAATTTGAAGTACGCATTGTTGATTTAATATTAAATCAATGATAAACATATAATATAAATCTAATCTTTTTTTTTAACAAAAAATCAATATTTATAAATTATCCAAAGATTAAAATTTATAAATGCTCCACAGCCCGAAATTTTATGCGCTATTCTACTGAATATTTGTATTAAGGTTCCACAATTGCAGATTGAAGTACAGCCGACGAACCTGTGTGCAGTTGAAGCAGCCGTTTCCGTACCGCAATTGAGAGAACCTGTTACTTCAGGCACGATCAGCGCGTGAATACTGTGGATCCGGTGTTCAGGATATCAGGATTGTTTTGTAGTAATTGTCAATCACTGAATGGTTTCTGGGGGCGGTTTTCCTGTATTTCGAGCTGGCGGCACTGTAAAGTGAAATGCCTGTAAATGCGTTCTGCTGCTGCTGATAGCTGAAAGAAAGATTAATATCGAATTTTTTTCTGGACTCCACTGGCATCAAGCGCGTTCCAAGCTGGAAGATATCCTTTTTATTTTCAAATGAGTCTTCTCTGCGGAAAATAATTCTTAAGCCGACATTGTTGTCATCACATGCCATGCGCATTAGTCTTGCCGTCGGCAGCTTCATGTCTTTGAAATCTTTTTTGCGATCTTCAGGTGAATAATAGACTTTCCCGTCAGAGACGTTGACAAATTTTTTCAAGTCGATGTCAAAAGTTGTTTCAAAGATAGCGGCTTTGACGCTTTCTCCTTCAACCAGGTCAAAAATGAGCCCGACAATATCACTGTTCCTGCTGGGAGTGTCTCCGGGAAGCAGATATTCCATTCCTGAAGTTGCAGATATGTGCAGTGCCTGGAACATACCGTCGAGATTGTCACGCAGGGAAAGAAGTTTTGACAGGTTCAGAATCAGCCTGAACCGGTTATTGTCAACAGTCCTGTCATAGCATGCATTATAATAGTATATTGTTTTTATACAGGCAGCAGTAAGCTGCTCGACTGTAGAGTTCCGGCTGTTGCTGGATTCATGTGTTGCCTGCCAGTTACGGCATTCACTCATAATAGTGGTCAGGAGGCCTATCCGGTCATTTATTTCGTCAAAATACTTGTCATAATTTACTTGTGTGGTTATTTTCGTGGCAAATGCGGTGGTATGTTTCCAGTACTTGCCAAGTGCGGCATCGACGCTGGTAATGGTTTTTCTGGGATGCCAGCTGCTTGAAGTTTTTCTTTTAAACTCCCTTACGCTGAATTTTGCCAGAACTTCATCACCGGATATTCTTGAGCTTCCTTTTACAGAGGAAGAAGATACTGTACCCAGTAAAAGCTTTTTTGCCGCGTTCAGAGATTTAACCAGTTCATCCCTGTTTAAAAGTTGCTTCAAATCGGGTTTGCTGCTTTTTAATTTTTTCAAAAGATTTGCAGCGAGACCTCTCTGAGCTGTTTTATTGAGGCAGTCCCTGATTTCAAAATAGGTGTTGTAGAAAGCGGTAATCGGAACCAGATCAAAAGATTTTCCAATATTAAAACTGCAGCCGCGGCAGGCAATAGCCCGGCCGTGTGACTGTTTCCAAATGTAATTTACGGAGTTGTACATGAGGGTATGCTCATGAAATTCTTTCTGGATAAAAGCGTTTTCACTTTTCTTGTCTTGGACCAGGCTTTTTCCTTTACTGTAAGAGTAGGCGGGTGACTGCTTACTCAGGTTATGTTTAAAGTCTTTCCAGCCGGAAGTATCCGGCATCATTTCGCTGGAGAATTCCAGACTGCACAGTTTGCTCATCTCAGCGGTATATCCCAGAAATGAATATGCTTTTTCCTTAGTGTAAATTATCTCGGTATCCTGATTATAATAGTATAATTTTCCACTTTCCGGGTAAGGACTGAACGGCAGGCGAAGCCTGTACTTTCTCTGCTTGTAATTTGCTTTACGCTGATGGACATAGGCTTTGGCCTTTGCATCAATAAGAGTCGCTTTTACTGCTGTTGAATTCAATACATGGTCTTCACTTAAATAGGTGCCGTCGCCAGCATTTGCAAGCGGCTGGAATTTAGCGTTGACGTTAACGTCAGAAGATGCTTCGACCTGACCGAAATTCATTGTGTAGCCGCTCCGGGTTGTAAGTATGTACAAGTAACCCGGGTATCTGTTAGCAAATTTCGAATTAAAAGAATGAACCCTAAGTATGTCCGGCGGAAAAATCTGATTCTCAAATACTGATCTTTCATCCTGATATTTCATGTTGGCATAAAAATCATAAGTTTGCAGGGCATTCAGAATATCATTTTCAATGCACATTCTCATCATTGACTCATCTTTGAAATACGCCGCTCTGTCGCTTGTGAAAACCAGGTTTTCAACTCCACGAGAGGCTGCACATGCAACTGCGTCCAGCGACAAGTCAAATGCTGCCTGCAGTCCGGCAGAGGTATTAAACTGGGCATAATCAAAGTCACCATATACCGTCTTTCCGTTTGCAGAAGGGCCGTACTCCACCTTGGCTGCCGCCCTTGCTCCCAGGCTGAATGCCGCATTGAGGTTTTTTTCAATCCGGTATCCTTTCATATTCCAGAAGCATTTGCCAAAAAAACTTTTTGATTCCGGCAAACCCGGACAGATGTTATGCATCCTGAGGCATTTTTCATCGGGGAGGGCATACTGCAACAGGAAAGAGGCACGATTCTTGCCATACTTTACCCCGGCTCCAAGCCTCAGTGAAGGGGACGCTGATAAATCTATACTGCCGCTTCTGCCAAATGAGAGGTCTTCTGAATAGCTGAATGGATTAATTATTTTCAATATATCTACAGCTCCGATAAGCTCTTTGCCGATACCTTTGCTTTTAATGAAGCCGTTTGCGTTTCCCTGCAGCTCAAGCCCGTTACGCATAAAATAGTTAACTATGTCTTCCGGCTGGCAGCGCAGGTAGTCCCTTATTTCACTGATCTGCTCCATTTTTTTTATGTATTGAGCGTAATCTTTTGGGCGTCTGGCTTGAGCAGGCATAAGTTTTGACCACTTAATCTGGTAAAGCATCATTTCTTCCGCCTTATAAACCTCGGCAAGTTTCCTGGCAAATATATAGTTCAAGGCCTGCAGAATCCATGGCGATGAGGTGTGACTACGCTGAGTTTGGAAGTCGCTGGAGCGGGAGGTTTGCTGTTTATCTTTCTTTCTGCCAGAGAAGAATACCGAATTAAATAGTCTTGGCATCCTGAGACCTTTCATTATGAATATTGCTGTTGAATTAAAGCGTTTCCAACTTATCTGATAAAGTAAATATTATCCGGAAACTTTATCTTATAAGCTGGACTGTCCATTTGAGAAGTCTTTTCAAAACCTGCTGTTGTCTTTAGTCCTTATTCTTAAAAATTGAAGTTTTCCTGGTTGAAATATTGCTTATAAAAATCTTCTTTTACTTTTTAAGTTTAAATGTTTAGCCAATAATACTGCAGCTTTTCTACTGCTTGACGTATAGATATTAGTAGTGATGCAGGTAGTTTTTGTTCCTGATTATTGTGCCTTTATACACTGCCTCTTGTATTTGACTGCAGTGTGTTTATCAGAATATAAATAATACCTGTAATTGTAATTATTTAAAAATAAATATCTTGAGTGTGGCTGAAATTCTTTTCCAGCTGACTTGTGCAGTTGTTGTTTGAGCTTTATTTATTATAAAAAATAAGAAAGAGGTTTTCTCAAGTTAAAGAAAACCAGAAAATTCACATGCCTTAAGAAATTGATGTACCTTTGAGGTTTGATTTCCATATTCTCTGAATGTTCAGGTTGTTTTTCCGGAATTAATGGCTAAATTCAGATTTGTTGTGTATGATCTGGGGATAAAATATCAGCAAGGTCTAAATGCAACCTGACCGCATGTTTGGTTGAACATTTAATTTATGGAGTTTTGGATGAGAAAATTAATTCTCTTATTGATGCTGCTGGCTTTTTCAATAGGGTGTTATTCGGCTGTTGGGGGCAGTGCAGATAAGTACAAGATTGTAATAAGTATTAAGAAGCAGAAGCTGTATTTGCTGGACAAAAACGATGATGTTTTAAAATCTTACCGAATATCAAGCTCAAAATATGGTATTGGTAATAAGTACGGTAGTAATAAAACTCCGATTGGTGAGCATGTAATAGCCAAAAAAATTGGAGCGCACGCCCCGCTTGGCACAATTTTTAAAGGCAGGGTTAATACTCATAAAGTATCCCAGGTTTACACCCAGAGAACCGTGGTCAAGGGCGATCTGGTATTGACCAGGATCATGTGGCTGAAAGGACTGGAGGATAAAGTTAACAATAACTCCTTTAAAAGATATATTTATATACACGGGACACCTGAAGAGGGACTGATTGGCGAGCGAGCATCTCATGGATGTATCAGAATGAAGAATAAAGACATCATTGAACTATTTAATATGGTCTCGGTGGGAACTCTGGTGTACATTAAGTACGAGGATATCGCTGCAAAATTATCTTAGTTTCCTTGAAGTGTTTGTTTCAGACTGATGACAGATTCTGACATCAGTCTGAATTTTTTTTAATTTACGAAGATGTAAACTGGTCAAATATTGTGGTATAACTGTAGTTTGAATCATCGTTGTTGACGGACCACATCGACAGAAGTTTGATATTGTTTTCTGTTGCATATTCCAAAACTTCCTCAGCATCATCGGTAGAGAAATATTCGGAACTGACATCATTTTGCCCGATCATTGGCGTTGCCCCTATCATTGCCCATATTTCACCTGAGTCTTTTGACTGCGAGGCTTCCTCGTACAACTCTTCCAGTTGAGAGTGCAGACTGTCCATTGCTTCGATAGCATTTTCCCCCATATCACCTCCAATGCCGTAATCCATGGTCATAATATTGACACAATCTACCCGTACCCCGTTTTCAAGGGCGTTGGATATTACAGCCAAACCCGTATCTGTAAGGCCTGAAGGCATTACAGGCAAAGTGTATGAGACTTGCAGGTCAGGGTTATTATCCTGCAGAATTTTGATTGCCTGATTGCGGCGGTCAACAACTGTTGTATCGCTGATGTCAGTTTCAATATCAAAATCTATCCACTTCAAACTATAGGTATCGACCACATACTGATAGGTGTCTGCCAAGGTGTCAACATCATCAATAGCACTTGCCAGTGATGTGTTTATGGCACCTCCAAAACTGACAATGACATCGCCGCCTTTGCCGCGAATGTATTCCACCTGGTCCATATAATGCTCATTGGCGACAGAATACTCTGTATAACCGCCAAATGTCGGAATACCCTGTCCATCGCTGTCCGATACAACAAATGCCAGAGTATAATATTTCTGTCCGGTTTTTTCATATATATCAGACAAATCATATATTGGCCAGTCACACGTGTCGACATAGGGAGCAAACACCTCTGTCGGAAAACTGCTGTCAGTTGAATCTTCTGCGCAGACTGTGCCTGGAGCGAAAAATGTGAGACCGCAAAGACAGGCGGCAAAAACAGATAATACTTTTTCCATAACAGATACCTCTTAACACTACTAAAGTGCTTTAAAAATTGAATAAAAAAATATACGCATAAGTTGCACCCAGATTATTAATATAGTATATTAGTGTACTAATGCAATTAATAAATTAACATTTCATGCATTTTTAATGTTCAAAAGGTTATAAGGCTGTAACCGCATAGAGCAATTTCATAAAATTATAAATTCGTGGCTTAAGCAGCTGCTCTAAAATAAAGGTACCGTAATAAAATTAGAAAAAAAGGTAGTGCAATACTTGGAAAATCAGCTAATATATTTACATTACAACTCTATGCATGAGGTTGACTTGATTGGAAAGGCAAGATCTAAAACTCTGTTTATTTGAGGAATAAAATGACGAACAGCAAGAATATTATATCACACGGCGATATTGATCAGGACTTTTCTCAGGCAGTTGATATGCTGAAACGAAACATACTGGATAACAATGATACGACCTTTGCTTCTGTTGACGAACAACTACAGATTCTTGAAGATTTGACTAAGTTTGAAGCCGGAAGGTTTCTAATCAAAAACAATGGCGGCTTTAATGGGTTCTGGACTCATTATATGCTGCAATTCCCGGAAAACAGTCAAATCACTAATAAGAGCAGTGATGGTTCAGAGTTAACCGAATTGGAATCTTTTATTTTCAGCAAAGGTGTTATTACTCTGGCCACGCAGCAGCGGTACAGGATTTTTCTTGAGGAAAACAACAAATGTGTCAGGGAAAATGCTGAACTTGCCTGCATCCCCGGCGGCTTACTTGGAGAGTTGCTTTATCTTGACTTCAGCAAGATCAAAAATATAGCGCTTTACGGCATTGACCTTGATGAGGAGTCTTTAAAGTATTCGATTCGGCTTGCAGAAAAAATGAATTTAGCACAGTTTACTCACACCATGCATTGTGATGCCTGGGAACTGCCCTGCAAAGATAAGTTTGATCTTGTCTCCAGCAACGGGCTGAATATTTATGAGTCCGATAAAGCCAGGGTTTCAGCTCTTTATCAGGCTTTTTACAACAGTTTAAAACCAAACGGTAAACTGGTGACCAGCTATATTGCTTATCCGCCTGGCTCTGGCGAATTATGTGAATGGGATATGAGCAAGATTGATTGCGAGGCGCTGAAAAGAGGTATGGCTATTTTTACATCGGTACTCGGCTCCATCTGGCAAAATTTCTCAACCAGGTCTGAGATGGAAACAATGCTTAATGATATCGGGTATAAAGATATTAAGTTTATCTATGATAAAGCAAAAATCTTTCCCACTGTTGTAGCGTACAAACGCTGAATATTGAGTTTTTTCAGCTGCGGCTATGTTTGCCGGAGACAGTTTCTAAAAAGGCTGCAGGCAACTTTTGATAAACAAGATCTCCGGCATCAGCTTTTAAAAGCTTAACAGCATGACCTGAGTTTTTCCGGAACAATGACAATTTTTCTGGTTTCATAGTCCAGAAAAGCCAGACCGGTTTCCGCAAGTGCTACCAGCTTGTTGTCCTGGTTTTCTATCATATAGAACATTCTCAATGTCACTTTTGAAACTTCGCCAACCCCGACATGGACCGTCAGGATATCATTACAGAATGATTCCAGTTTATAATTTACTGCCAGATCCTGCATAATAATACCTGCGTCGCGTTCATCCTCGAAACCAAGAGACTGTATAAATCTGAAGCGGGCTTCATGCAGGATAGAAACCAGATTGTGATTGCCCAGATGGTTTCCATAATTGATGTCATTGATGCGCACTGGAATATCTATACTGAAAGTATAATTATCCAGCGGCTTAAGTTTGAGTTTCGGCATTTTTTTCTCCTTTGAATCAGCTGATTAACTTCAAGAAATAAAGATACAGTAATTATTATAGAATGCAATATATAATGAAGTCGATAAATACCGAGCGCTATACCTGTTCATTTTGGATATATGTTTGCACCATAAAGCAGCGGTTGAAAATTTAATTTGAAGTAACTGTTCAGCTTAATAGAGCAAGGTTGACATTTTTTGTATATGCAAAGCTTTTTGACATATGGTTGAAAAGCATCATCCGGCCAGCTAAAGGCTGGTGCAATGATCTTCGTATTACGGAGCACAAAAGATGGAGACTCAAATGAGTACAGAGAATTTCAAGGTCGGCAGTTGCGCAATCGTTTATAAAGGCATTCACCTGGGCGGAACTGTAGGTGGTCCGTTAATTAACATCGAGTCAACTTACCACGAACGGACAGCTGCGCAAAGCTATTCTCAGCTGCTGGCAAAACGTGTTCATGGTATGAAAGTAACGGTTGACGCTGAAATCAAAGCAATTGATGCCGGAATTGGCACAATTCTCGGCAACAGCGGTCAGCTTGGTGCAAGTAAACTGGCACATGATATTACCCGAGATGGTGGTGAATTAAAACTGATACCTTATAATACGATGGACATCGTTGGTTACTGCCTACCGAACGCAGCGCTTGAAATCGACACTAAATACGCTTTCCACGAAACAGAAGAGCACACCTTGACCTTGAGGTTTGAAGCTTTTCCTGATTCTGAAGGAATCCTTTTCAAGAAGTTTGACGTTGACGAAGCTGAAAGGCTGGAATTAACCAGGCACGAAAACATAGACATGATACAATTTGAACGTGCCTTAACCAGCTACATAGCCGACAAATTGAACTTAGAGGTTGACAAAGAAATCTTCCGAGGAGGCCTGCCTTTTGGAGTCAATGGCTGTGGGGTAGCTATTATAGGCAAAAGTGCTTCAAATATTCCAGGCTTTCAGGAATTTGATATTAAGTTCTTTTGCCGTTATGAAGAGCGGGATTGTGTTTTGCAATTAATAAATAAACTTGATAGGCTATTACCGGAATACGGGAAAGAGTTAATTCATACTGACGGCATAATAAAAACCAGTGCTATTTTGAAGCATTTAATTGGTTTGGGGTCTGAAGAAGCAGGTAATGGAAGAGTTAATTCTATTGGGGAAATTTATATAAACGTAATTATATAAGGTGTTATGGGAGTTTAAGATGGCAGAGACAAAAAAAGAAAAAGTGATGGTGCCTTCGAAAAAAGCAGCACTTATGAACATAATTAGAGAAAAAGCGGCAATGTCATTAAAGGAATTAAAAAAATATGACGATGGAATATCATCTTTTGACTTTGTATATGAGTATTATGATAAGATGATTCCACATATAAAGTCATATTTGGTGGCTAAGCATGACAAAAGAATGGAAGACGCCAACAAAATATTTGAAAAAATGTATATTAAAATCACTGAAAATTCTTCAATAAAAAGAGCATTGACTAGAGGAGAACTTGCAAAATTTTAGCTAAGAAAGATGTTGTGAATACAATTATGAGCAATTTATATCATGGACATGATTTGATGAAAAAAATAAAAGTTGCGAGATCGAAAGCAAAAAATACAATAGCAGTTTTCGAAGGGTTATACACCTTGGCTAAAAATCATGAAACCACAATGGAAGAGTTAGAGAATGCTGTAAGTAAGGCAGATGAAGCAAGAATACTAATGCGTAATTCCTATCGTCAAATGGCAGTTGCTGTTAGAGCTGCAAAATACATTTCTGATAAATTACCCCCAGTAATCAAGGATTATTGTAACTTTGTTTTCGATAGCTACCTGGCTATGAAAGGGATAGTTAATAAGTTTTATAAGCGAAGTGGCATTTACTTAATAGAAGTTCCAAAAGTTTTTGGTATGTGGAATGAATCATTTAGTTCAAGGAAGCTAAATGCTGCAAAAAGTGAAAAGTTGGCAAACTCTAATGACCTTTTCAAAGAAATGGATAAATCTTATGGAAAGCCATAAAAATAATAAAAAATTTAAAGATTCTATGACTAGCGATAATACACATGAAGTATGTGATAAATTGTAATTAAAAAATTTTATTTGGAGAATTGCAGCTTTTTTATAAGGGCTGTAATTCTCTTATTAGCTAGAGAATTGGGTTTGAATATTTTTTTAGCTTTTACTTCTATTCCTTCAAGAATACTTAGAGCTTCATCAGTCCTTTTGGCACGACTAAGTAAAAGTGCGTAGAAGTATGAGGTTATTACAGTTCTTGAGTTGTTTGAGCCATAAGCTTTTAAAGAATGAAATACTGCTTTATGCTGGAAATTAATAGCATCGTCTATATTATCTAGTTTATAACTTATGAGAGCAGCAAGCTCATAGTAGAGTAATTTTTCTGCATTTTCACCGTCAATTTTTTTAATTAAGTTGATTGACTTTTCAACATGTTCAAATGCCTTAAAATATTCATTTTTACTTAAAAATAACTTTCCTAAATAGTAATTTGCCATTGCATATTGCTTGCCGTCAGAAGTTCTATGCATATATGTAATGTTTTCTAATTTCGAAAAGTACTTGTATGCCTTTAAGAACTGCTTCTTTTTTAAAAAATAAAGACCTTTAGCAGTAAGAGTTTGAATTTGAAATTCATGATTTATCTTTTGGAGTTTCTCAGAGGTCATTTTTTTCAAAAGTAAATTGTGGGTATTTTGGGCAAGATCACAGGCTTGTCGCATATATTTAAGGGCGTTTTTAAAATCATCTAAATCAAGATATATTGAAGAAATTAGTATGGCATATTTTGCAGCAAGTTCATCGTGAAAATGTTTGTCTTCTTTTCGTTCTTTTAGTGCTTTAACATAAATATAATGAGCTTTTTCTAAAGCTATTTTAAATTGTCCAGTACCACGATATGCCATAGACTGCAGCTCAAATATCTGAAAATATTCATAACTTTTAAGTATAGTTTTGGAAGAAAGCCTTTCAGCTTTCTTTAAATAGTGAAGTGCTTTGTCATATTTTTTTATATTGAGATAGTTTTCTCCTAGGTTAATATATATATTCAAAGTGGTGAATAAAGGAATATTTATATTTTTACCGACTGCCAGAGCCTTTTCATAATACTTAATAGATTTTTGATAATTTGACCCATACCTGCATAAACGCGCTTTGTGCTGATAGTTTTGTAGCTGTTCCTGTTCACTTACACATGAAAAAGTTAGAAAAGATATAGTCAGCAGTATTATCTGAAATAGTTTTTTGAACATGTTTCCTCCGAATATTATCTAAGAATCTATCAGAAAGAGGATAATAAATCAAGTGGCTGTTGAATTTTATATTTGATTTCAAGAATAAGGATGCGGTGTCTAAAGAAAGTGGTTGGCAAGTAATTGTCTACAGTTGTTTATGTTATGTATTAATCGATAACCGATCACACTTCGATAGTGCGTTTTCATGTTTCCTTCGTAACTTTGCTTCCTAAGAGTTAGAAACAAAAAAAGGTACTGTGAAGAGTTTTTTTCTTGAGAGGTGAGGGCACTCCCGCCCCGTTTAAACAAATTTTTACCCTTTTTATTTAGGGGTAAAAGTTGTAAGTTGCTTTACTTTAGTGTTTTAATTGCAAATAGATGGGTAAAGGTTGAGCTCAAAGGTTTTTACCCCAGGGGTAAAAGTTGGGACCGTTTTGAGCTTAGCGTTTTTACCCTAGGGGTAAAAGGGGGTAGGGGTAAAAAATTTTTACCCCTATTATGCTTCATCAAGCTTCTATTATATTTAAAAGTTCCTGAGCTAATTTTAAAAGTTTTCTCTTATTTTCTTTAACTAGCCTCAGGTTTCTTCTTTGTTTGCGTTTTAAGCTAATGCTAGCATTCTCTCAGTTCTTTTCTTTGGTGAAGTGTGTCTCTTGTGTTTTTGAGTGATAAAGTTGTTTATAAGGCTATTGCTGTTTAATTGCTAGATTCCAGATTTTTAGTTTTTTTTGAAAATTGTATTTTAGAGCATTTGCATGATGAAAAAAATCTTTCAGAGTCGGTGTTTCAGTGAGAAGTGATGGTTAAGAATTTAATGAATTAAAAATCTTATATTCCTGTCAAAGTTACAAAAACCTTATATTTATAGCTATTTCCTGATATTTTGGCAAATTGTGGCTGGAATTGTTCTTTATTAGACAATTATGCTTCTGCTTGTTTAACCTCAAAAAAGTTGTGGCTGGAATGTGGCTGGAATTCGACAAAACATGAGTAATCAGGTGATAGCACGTTGAATCATGAATTTTGTTGTAATTTGTTGATTTTGAATAGATTTAAGGTGGTACCCGGGGTGGGACTCGAACCCACACTCCACAAGGGAAACGGATTTTAAGTCCGTTGCGTCTGCCATTTCGCCACCCGGGCATGCTTTGTGAGCTTATATAATATATCCGAACCTGTATTTTTCAATATCCGGAAAACAAAAAAAAGCAAATCAATGGAAGTTCCACAAAAAGCTCTTCATTACATATTGACGCAGCCGGTAGGGGTAGTAAAAAATGACCAGATTGCCGTTCGGAGCCACGTATGCTTTCTTTACAATGTGTTTGAGAGACTTAAATACTTCATGGCTTGAGTAATTGTTAATTACAGCCTGCAGGATAATTTCAGCCTGGCGATTGGGAACCGGAACCATACCTACTGACGCTTCCTCAATATTAAGAGACGCTCCCTTATCATTAATTATCGGAGTACCTTTTAAATTGATCAGCACATGGGACCCGAAGGGGTTATTTAACCCGGTATCCGCAGAAAACTGGACAAAAAACTTGCCATCATGGTAAGCCAGCTTGTAAGGAATGTCAGAATCGGCTGGAGAAATGGTTTTTTTGCCAGCAAGAAAGTCACCTATGCTGCCGGAATTTTCGACAAATCTTATGACAGCGTTGACCTCAGCTGGTGTTAATTCAAGCTGGGCAACTGTGTTTATCCGGCTGTTCATAACTACAGGAATAATGCGGTTAATTACCTGGGATTGAATAAAAATTTCCCCGGTAGTCAGGGGGCGCACCTGGAATCTCTTTTCGGGGTCAAAGACCAGTGAACCCAGCACCAGCAACCCTAATAGCAGCACCACAATAAGTAAAGCCAGCAATGATAAGATTATAGTCATGCAGCCCTTACGGGATTTCGGTATGCGGTCTTTACTCATCCTGCGGTTCCCTCTCTTCTAGTTTTTTTTGATCTAGTTATGCCTGTTTCTTTGCATATACTGCCGGGCGAATGTAAACCAGTTCAGTAAGGTTATTTGTGTAAGGCAGACTGCTTTTGATCAGGTTGGCGGTCGGAATGTGTTCCGCAAACTTAATTTCAGAGATGATTTCCGGAGAAATAATCTTTTCTAAAGCTGCTCTATCACTGTTAAAAGCGGTATAGGCGGAAAAGCCGTTAGCCACAAAAAAATCAGCTGCCTGCTGTTTGTTTAAAACCTCGGTAACCCCGGTTGCCGTAATTTCACCGTTTCTGTTTTCGAGCTCATACAGCAGAATTTCTTTGTTACGACCATCAAAAAGAGCAGCGATTTTATCGCCGTCTGAAGTGTTTAATTCAGCGCCAAGAGCAAAGGCGGTCGGCACGCAGCGGGTTTCAATCCCTTCTTTAGAAAAAATCAGTCCTTCGACAAATGCAGCAGCCAGACGCATGCCGGTAAAGCTTCCGGGGCCGCTGCCGACTGTCCAGTGTCTTATGGATTTTAAGTCAATATTATTTTCTGCAAGCAGCTGCAGAACCCAGTCAGGCAGGCCCGCTGAACTGCGGCCGCTCATTGGCTTGGTTGCTTCACATATCAGGTTGCCTGAAACAGTTTCGGCAACAGCAAAACCGGCTTCACAACCGGATAAATCTATAGCAGCGGAGTATTCCAAAACAAATTCCTTTCATTTTCACTTACGCTGAAATATAGACCTGAAGCAATTAAGATGCAATTAGAATAGCACTGAAAAGTACATAAGAATTGAAAGCTGTACTTCGCAGAAATTTAAATTGTGGAATTTGTACAGGAAAAAATTAAGATGCTGCCCGCACCATGATGTCAAGGTCCTGAAGCATTACCCCGGTTCCCAGTGCAACCGCTTTGAGCGGGTCCTCCGCGACAAAAACAGGCAATCCAGTTTCCTCAATGATAAGCCTGTCAAGTCCTTTGAGCAAAGCTCCGCCGCCCGCCAGCATAATGCCGCGATCAATAAGGTCAGCAGCCAGCTCAGGGGGACAACGTTCCAAGGTGCCGCGCACAGCCTCAATAATACTGGTTATAGGTTCCTGCAGGGCATTTCTGATCTCACCGGCAGTGATTTTTACGGTCTTGGGCAGACCGGACACCAGGTCGCGTCCTTTTACTTCAAGTTCCGCCTCATCATTTACCGGATAGGCGCTGCCTATTTCTACCTTTATACGCTCTGAAGTACGTTCTCCAACCATAAGGTTGTAGACACGTTTCATATGCTGACAGATAGCGGCATCGAGTTCATCACCACCGACCCGCACACTGCGTGCCCCGACAATCCCGTAAAGCGAAATAACCGCAACTTCTGTCGTACCGCCGCCGATATCGACAATCATGCTGCCTGAAGGCTCTGTAACCGGTAAGCCGACACCAATAGCCGCGGCCATGGGTTCTTCAATAATAAATACATCACTGGCGCCAGCTCGTTTGGCGCTGTCTTTTACCGCGCGGTTTTCCACTTCGGTAATACCCGACGGGACCGCAACTAGAACTCTGGGAGGCCACATTCGCTGGCGGCGCGGCACATGCCGTACAGCCTTCTGAATAAAATACCGGAGCATTTCCTCGGTGATGTCGAAGTCAGCGATTACACCGTCTTTCATCGGGCGAACTGCACGGATGTTACCCGGAGTACGTCCCAGCATGCGTTTCGCTTCTTCACCGACAGCCAAAACTTCTTTGGTATTTTCGTTAATAGCTACAACAGACGGCTCTGAGAGGACAATGCCTCTGTCCCGTACAAAAACCAGGCAGTTTGCTGTGCCCAGGTCTATTCCGATATCACTGGAGAAAAGTCTTGCCAGTTTTTTTACTATCATTTGTACACCGTTCAGTTGTTATTCATAGTTCTGGTTTACGATAACCTGTAATTCAGGTTTTTAAAATATTTTTTTCACTTTTTTTTCAAAAATTCAGACACTCTTTATTTTATTTTGATTGCGCAATTTTAAGATGTCTGCAGGCAGATTCCATAATTTGCTAGGACCTAGTGAGTTTGTTGTTCAGAATGAAAGTATAAGTCTTTTAATTGTTATCTCAAATTTTAAAAATTACCGCAGTTTAAAATTAGGTGCCAAAAAAGGTACGTTATAAACAATAGCCCCGCCGGATAAAGGCGGGGCTTTGATATGGTGATGTCTTGTTTTTAAATTATTTCCATGGCGGCAGGGCGGGCAGGGCTTTGTCAAAGTCGTCAAGCAAAGATTCCTGGAACGCTCCCGCATAGGTGCCGTTGAAAAAGCGCTCAATGCCTTCTTCATTCAATTTAGCCCAGGATTCTTCTTCGCGTCCCGGAATAATGGGGTAGAAAAGGACATTATTTGCCTTGGCCGCTTTGAGGTCGCCGGGGGCATCACCAATCATCAGGACTTTGTCCGAATCATATTTACCGGCGGCAGTGTATTTAAGGTGCTCAGTCTTGGTGCCGTGTTCCTGCCCGCAAATCATACCGAGGTAGTGATCAATTTTGTTTTCTTTCCATTCACGGGTCAGAGCTTCCAGCGGAGTCTGGGATACAACTATCTGGTCGGCTTTGTCTGCTGACTTTGCCAGAACCTCTTTGACACCCGGAAATGGCGGGATGCCAAAGACCATAGCAGCAATGCAGTCGTTGACGGCAACTGACCATTTAAGGATGTGAGTCAGTTCCTCGTCACTGGTAGCGGCCACTTTGGATTCCAGAGCGGGATTGCCGAGTTTGGTTTCTTCTTCAATCCAGGCATCAAGGGCAGGGTATGATTTAAGGTTTACCCCGCGCTTGGCAAATTCTTCATGGTCATTTATCAATTCAAGCGCACGCTGCACCGCCAGAAAGCGATTGCAGCCGCGGGTTTTGCTGTACAGATTTACAAACTGCCAGACTTCACGGGCATATTTGCTGGCAGCCTGCAGTCCGTAGTATTTGATAAAGTTAGGACAGAAGCACTCTTTCTGTTTGATTTCCATGGTATCAAATACACAACCGTCGCTGTCATACCCGATGAAGAAGTCATGGTTCTTCGGGAGGCTTTTCATTTCGGCAACATAATCCATGTTTCCCGTTCCTTTTCGATTATATTAAATTCCAGTTGTTCAAAGCTTAAAATGGACTTTGTTAAGTAATTAAACTAACTCCGAAAATGAAAATCTCAACCCTGTAAGAGCAGATTAGTGCACAAAAAGTTGAAAAAATGCTGATGCCGGGGAATACTTCAGAGGTTTTCGAATCAGAAAGTTTAAATTAGCCGGTTTTCCCTGAAACTGCAGTAGCCTTGAGATGAAACCACAATGTGGTCATGCAAAGTAATGCCGACAGCCCCGGCGGCTTTATCAATTTCTCTGGTTATATTGATGTCGGCCGGTGATGGCTCAGTCTGACCGCTTGGGTGATTGTGAACTAGAATTATGCTTGAGGCATGCAGCTCAAGGCAGCGTTTAATAATATTGCGCGGATAAACTGCAGCGCGGTCAACAGTGCCTTCATGGCGGTCATAGTCCAGAACATGGTTCTTGGTATTCAGGTATAGAATCATGAAAGTTTCCTGTCTGGCTGCGCCGAGACACATCCTGGCAAAATTGACAACGTCGGCAGGAGAGCCGACAACATCTGTTTTCTTGATTTTTATAGTAAGGTATTCTGTACAGAGGTCTTTCAAAAGCAGCAGCATGGTAGCGGCATTTTCGCCGATTCCCCGGCAGTCTGTCAAGTCTTTGAGCGAAGCATCCATCACTCCCTGCATATCTTTGAACTTGACTAGCATCGCTTTCGCGATCGGCTTAACGTCTCGCCTGGGAATGACAAAAGTAAGCAGCAGCTCAAGCATTTCATAGTCGTGCAGGGCATTGAAGCCGCCTTTGAGGTATTTTTTTCTTAGTCTCTCCCGATGTCCGCTGTTCATTTTGCTGCTTTTATCTTGTTAAGTAGGTGAATGTTTCGAAATGTCCCGTGCGCGGGAACATGTTGATCATTTGAACTTTTTCCAGCCGGAAACCCGCTTTGTCAAACTCCAGCAGGTCACGTCCCAGAGTATCCGGGCTGCAGGATATGTAGATTAAATGTTTTAATCTGCTGGAGGTGAGTATCTTCCTGAGCTTTTTGTGTAATCCGCTGCGTGGAGGATCAACAATCAGCAGAGTTTTATCATTGATTTTCTCAAGAAGAAGGTTTTGCTGCTCTGCAGCGTCACTGCTGACCACTTCGGGGGAAGCAACGCCATACTGGCCGAGGTTGTATTTTGCTGCTGCCGCCGCTTTTTCATCTGCTTCAACCGCAATAATATCCCTGAAGCCGGCCGCCGCGGCAGCGGTGGCGAACAGGCCGGAGCCGCAGTAAAGGTCAATTACTCTTTCGGGATTGACTTGCTCAAGCAAACTTATAACCCCTTCAATCAGCTTGCCGCATCCGTAGGGATTCACTTGCTGAAAACTGCCGGCCGGCACTGAAAAGCTCCCAAACGGCATTTCCTCTTTGAGCCAGCTCATTTTGGCTGACGGCTTATTACGCCAGTAGACAACGCCGTTCTGGACGGTATGCCGCAGCACCAGCGATTGACCGTGATGCAGCGTATGGAAAAAGCCTTTATCGGATATCAGGTTCGCAAGTTTCTCATTAATCTGCGGGCTGGCTAACAGGCATTCTTTGACTGGAAGAACAGTTCCGTCCGGGCGTTTGTATCCAAGCAGGGTTTCACCGCCGTCTTTCTGGACATGCAGCGTTATTTTATTTCTGTAACCAGTGCAGGAGGGTGATGCCGCGAAGTTCATAACGGCGTTTTCATTTAAAGTAATATTCTTGTTTACAAACTCCAGCAGCTGATTGTTTTTCAGATGGTTCTCATGTTCGTAGCTGACATGGGCATAAGTGCAGCCCGGGCAAACTGCTGCCAGCGGACATTCTGACTCTATACGGTGCCTGGAAGGAACCGGTATCCTGAGGCATTTGGCTTTCAGGAAATCACGCCGCTCTCCGGTAACTTCAACTATTGCTTTTTCACCGTCTATTACATTCGGGACAAAGCATACTTTCCCTGCTATGCGGCCAAGACCGGCTCCACCGTAAACTATTTTCTCAATATCAATTTCTGCCCTGAATCCCTTATCCAAACCGGCCCTCTTATTTTGTTAGCTAAAACTTTAAGTCTAAGCGTGAGAATATAGCATTAATTCTTTAAATTTCAGCCAAGTTAGTAAATTAAATTGCTGATAACTGCATAGTCTGTGTAATAATACGTGTTGGCATCGTCAGTATCAAAGCTGGCAAAAAAACTGTATTTATGGCTTTTCCTCTGGCTTTTTATCCTGGATTTTTTTATTTAACTTGTTTGCTCAAGCTTTAAATATTATGAAAAATATATTTATTTATCATGGCATAAATAATGATGACGGGCTATCTTATCAGGATTATTAACAGAACAATCTGGAGTTTAAATATGCAGGTACCATTACTTGATTTTACTCAGCAATATGCTGGTCTGAAAGATGAGATTGTCAAAGAGATCAGTGACATTTGCGATTCTCAGCGCTTTGTGCTGGGTGAAAAAGTTCAAAAGCTTGAACATGAAATCGCTGAATACTGCGGAGCCAATTATGCCTGCGGGGTAACATCCGGATCCGATGCGCTGATTATCGCTCTGATGGTTGAGAATATTGGAGCAGGGGATGAAGTAATAACTACGCCATTTACCTTCTTTGCCACCGCAGGAGCGATCTCCAGGGTCGGGGCAACCCCGGTATTTGTTGATATAGATCCGGATACATTTAACATTGATCCTGTTGAAATAGAGAAAAAAATTACTCCGAATACTAAAGCTATTATCCCGGTACATCTTTTTGGACAGTGCTGCGATATGGATGCAATCAATGCGATTGCAGCTAAACACGACTTAATTGTTATAGAAGACGCCTGTCAGTCTATTGGTGCTGAATACAAAGGCAAACGTGCCGGAAGTGTTGGTGATTATGGCTGTTTCTCATTTTACCCGACGAAAAATCTCGGCTGTTTTGGAGACGGCGGTATGGTCACATGCAAAGACGAGAAGAAAGCTGAAATGCTCAAGATTTTCCGTAACCACGGTCAGGGATCCACTTACATACACCATTATGTCGGTGGTAACTTCCGCCTTGACGCTTTGCAGGCCGCGGTGCTTTCCATCAAACTGAAAGAGCTTGACGGCTGGTCAGAGGCACGGACACAAAATGCTGCCGAATATAATGAAATGTTTGCGGCCTCAAAGCTTGGAGATAAGATTCAAGTACCTGTTGTGGCCGATTTTGCTACCCGCCACATATATAATCAGTACAGTATATTGATTAAAGAAGGCAGCCGTGATGAGCTGCGGTCTGAATTGATGAAAAGAGGCGTAGGCAGTGGTGTTTACTACCCTCTTTCCCTGCACCAGCAGGACTGCTTTAAAGATCTTGGTTACAAGGAAGGTGATATGCCGGTTAGTGAGCAGGCCTCAAAAGAGATTTTGTCGCTGCCAATCTTCCCGGAGTCAACTACGGAACAACGCAAGTTTGTTGTTGAATCAATCGAAAATATCATGTGTGATTAAATGAGTCGCATTAAAGAAAACGAAAAAGAGTTCAAGCGACAGAGCTATCTGCGGCTGTTGAGTTATGCCAAGCCGTACTGGTTTCGCCTCACTATAGGTGTGGTTGCCGGTTTTATGGTGGGCGGTTCAATGTTTGCCAGTTTGATGGTGCTGCCTGACTTGATGAACGCTGTTGAATATTCTGTCGGCGGAGGTCCTTCGCGGACAGTTTCTAAACAGGCGGCCAAGATTGCCGCTGCAATAGAAAATCAGGACGGCAGGGAACTGACAAAGGAAGAAAAAGAAAAAGCTATTGCTGAGGTGCTCAGCCCTGCTGACAGTGATCCAAAGCTGACTCAGTCGATGGATAAACTGGAGCATTATGCTCAGAAACTGCACCTGCCGATTTCTGTTGAAAACAAGCGTAAGGTAAATATCAGCTGGCCTGTCAATTATACTTTCTCTGTGATAGATTCTGCAGGACGTATGGCCTGGCAGTTTTTCCTGATATATGTTATTGCATTTGTAATAGGCTGGACAATCAAAAACCTCATGACCTACATAAACCGGTATTTTACCCGTTGGGTAGGGGCCAAGGTGATCGCTGATCTGCGTGATGAGATTTTCAAAAATCTGGTTGGTCAGTCGCTCAAATTTTATGGAAAGATGGATGTCGGTCATCTGATCAGTCGATGCACAAATGATACCTCCGCGATCGAAACTTCAGTTGCCAATATTGTTGCAGACGCGACGCGTTGTCCAATTGAAATTTTATCGTGTGTTGCGGCAATTGTGATTTTCAGTATGAAGCTGCATAATTACTCATTGCTGCTGGTCTTGCTGGTCGGTACCCCGATTGTTATTCTGCCGGTTGCTTTTCTCGGGCGTCGCATCCGTAAAATATATAAAGGTTCTTTTGCCAAAATCGCTGAGGTTATTTCCCGCATGCACGAAGTGTTCACGGGGATTCTGGTGGTAAAGGCCAGTAATACAGAAGAACTTGAAGTAAGGCGTTTCCATAAAGTTAACCGCAAGTACTTCAGGACGATAGTCCATGCACTTAAGATGCAGCTGCTGATGAGTCCGATGATGGAGGTTATCGGGGTTGCGGCCACACTGGTATTTCTGGTTTATTCTTACAGCAGAGGCTATAACTTTACAGCACTGATTGCAATGCTGGCTCCGGCGATTCTAGCTTATCGTCCAATCAAGGATCTGGCTAAAGTTGTTACCTATCTGCAGCGCAGTATGGCGGCGGCGGACCGGTATTTTGACTTGATAGATACACATACCGGTATCCGGGAACGTTCCGGAGCTGTTGAGCTTGAAAAGTTTGATAAAGAGATCTCCTTTAATAATGTAAGTTTTGCCTATGATGACAACGACATTCTTAAGGGCGTCAATTTTAAGATCAAAAAAGGTCAGGTTGTGGCGGTTGTCGGTGAGACCGGTTCAGGTAAAACAACTATCGCCAATCTTATCGCGCGCTTCTATGATGTGAACAGCGGGTCTGTGACAATAGACGGCACTGACGTCCGTGACTTTAAAATAGATTCGCTGCGCGAGCATATCGGAATTGTGACCCAGACTCCGGTTTTGTTTAACGAAACCATCGCGCATAATATTGCCTATGGCTGTGATGACGCAACTCAGGAACAGATTGTTGAAGCCGCTAAAAAAGCTAATGCCCACGAGTTTATCGTTGACGGCAGACATGGTGAAGGCTATGAAACTGAAGTTGGTGAAAAAGGCTTCAAGCTTTCCGGCGGCGAAAAGCAGCGTGTGGCTATTGCCCGGGCAATTCTGAAGAATCCTCCGGTGCTTATTCTTGATGAGGCTACGAGCGCACTGGATACGGTTACAGAACGTCTGGTTCAGGAAGCATTGAATCGTGCCATGGAGAACCGCACGGTATTCGCCATTGCGCATCGCCTGAGCACAATCCAGCATGCTGATCTGATTATAGTACTCAAAAATGGTGTTATTACTGAGCGCGGCACTCATGATGAGCTGCTGAAGCAGGAAGGCATTTATCGTAATCTTTATGAGACTCAGTTCAAAACCTCAGAAACCGCAACCGCAGATGAGACAGGAGAGTAATCACGAAAACTTCCCCGGCAGAATACATTTTGTCGGTATTGGCGGAGCCGGAACCGCGCCTCTTGCCGGTATTATGCTGGAGCGCGGTCATGCGGTATCCGGCTCTGATATTAAATTAAATGACAAAACATCCGCCCTGGCTGCAGCCGGTGCGGATGTTTTTTGTGGACACTGTGAAACTAATCTTGCAGCAGATACGGGGTTGCTGGTGTTTACCTCGGCTGCTGAAGCGGATAACCCGGAATTGATGGAAGCTGAGAAAAGAGGTATTCCATGTGTGCGGCGTGGCGAATTTCTGGCCAGACTCAGTTCATGTTACAGGCGTCAGGTTGCGATAACCGGGTCGCACGGTAAAACTACGGTAACGGCAATGCTGGTATGGCTGCTCAGGCAGTGCGGTATTGACTGTGGTTATTTGATTGGAGGAAAAGTAAACAATTTTAAGGATTATGCTGCCGGTGATGGTGATGTTTTCGTGACTGAAGCTGATGAAAGTGATGGAACCCACGCTTTTTTTCAACCCTGGCTGGGGGTAGTTACTAATGTTGAGGATGACCATAGCTGGAGTGTCGGCGGTGATGAGCAGCTCTTTGAAAACTTCAAGACTTTTGGGGAAAGAAGCAACAGTCTGTTATGCTGGGAAGACGATATTGCCCGTAGTGTTTTTTGCAGACACGAAAATGTAGTTTATATCGATAAAATGTATTCGGCATTCAAGCAACTGCCTGACTCAATCCGGGGGTTTATGCGGGTGGATTCGGCAATTGTCTGTGCAGTAGCGGCTGAATTGGGACTGGAAGTTGCTGAGACTGCTGGAATGCTGGCCAGCTTTCCCGGCGTTGACCGTAGAATGACTCGGCACTACAAAAGCAAAAGATTGATTGTTATTGAGGATTATGCGCATCACCCGACAGAGGTAAAATGTGCGCTGGAACTACTTAGAATTACTTATCCGGCCAGGCATTTGAGAGTGGTATTTCAGCCTCATAGATTTGCCAGACTGGCTAAGTATATTGACGACTTCGCTCTGCAGTTGAAAAATGCTGACTCTGTTTTCACAGTGCCGGTATTTGCCGCATGGACCGAGGTTGGACCGGTTGATTCAGCCGACCTTGCCGAAAGCATTGGGAATACCGCTGTCAACCTCACTGGCGAGTGGATGGACATGCCGGCAAGTATCCTGAATGGAATGCCGGAACCCGCAGTAGTAGCGGTTCTAGGGGCAGGGGATGTCGACGAACTGATTCCCTTTCTGCTGGCTGAAACGGCTATGAACGGCTAGAAAAAGCTTCCCTTTTTCAGCTTCGAAAGCTGGAAAACCAACCTTCGAAGGCGATATTGAATTATGCTAAAGAACTATTTTATTTAAGGGGAATTCCACAATGCCTGTCGCGCCGCAGGCAATAAGTTCCGGGATCAGGTCCCGGACAATATACTCATCTACAATAGTATTAACGGCTACCCAGCCTGGCTCAGCTAACGGCGAAACTGTGGGACGTTCAAGTGCGGGAAGTTTCTCAAGTGCCCGGTCCAGGTTTTTCTGTTTTATATTCAACATTAACCCCGCTTTGCCTTCAGCAGCCAGTACCGCTTTCAGCAGCATGGCTATTTTTTCAATTTTAGCCCGTTTGAAATTGTCGGCCATAGCGCCCCGGTTAGCAATAAACCGAGTGGTGCTTTCACAAAGTGTGTCAATAATTTTTAATTTATTTGCCCTCAGAGAAGAACCTGTTTCGGTAATCTCAACAATTGTATCCGCAAGCCGGGGCGGTTTCACCTCTGTTGCTCCCCAGCTGAACTCTACTGTTGCATTAACGCCGTGTTTTTTAAGGTAGCGCCTGGTCATTCCGACAGCTTCCGTGGCAATCAGTCTGCCCTCGAGGTCCTGGACAGATTTTATATCAGAAGACTCCGGTACCGCCAGAACCCAGCGTAGTGGTCGGCGCCCAACTTTGCCGTAAACAAGCTCAGCTATTTCCTCTACATCAGAACCGTTTTCCTGAATCCAGTCGTATCCAGTCAGGCCGCAGTCAAGGATGCCTTTCTCGACATAGCGGGACATTTCCTGGGCTCTGATGAGCATACATTCAATTTCCCCGTCATCAATAGCCGGGAAATAGGAGCGAGAGCTGATTGATATATTATAGCCGGCTTTGGCAAACATTTGGCAAGTGGTTTTTTCAAGACTTCCTTTTGGGATTCCTAAATTCAGCTTTGGCATGAGTCTTTCCTTTTTATCTGTAATAGCTTTTTTACACAGTCCTGCAAAGATTGGATTATTAATTATTCTGTTCTTCAGCTTCTACTGTTTATTGCAGCAACGAGATAAGTGCAGGGCTTTGTCAGCCTTGTCATTTGTGCATAAATTCACAACCATTTTATAAGTATTGTGACGGTCAGGAGCGCATTCTGTACAGTGGATATGCATCCAGATGGCTGTGCGTTTTGCTTTGTCATGGAAATCCATTCGCTGTTCCTTTTGCTTTCTGGCTGTAATTCTGGACGAAAGATAATTATAACGATGGTGTTAAATAATTTTCGTAAAAAATAATATAATACATTAAACGAAAAAAGAAACAGCAGTTGCAAGTAAAATCAGATATCTCTTCAGGCGGGTTTTTCGAGAAAATACATCTTTACGGTGCCTTTGCCTTTTACTTCAACCGGAATTCTTTCAATGAACTTGAATTCTTCTTTTGCCAGCTGGTAAGTATCCTCTGAGACATTAATGCGCATTGGTTCTGAGTATCTCTCCATCCGAGCAGCGGTGTTTATGGTGTCACCAAATACATCATAAATATATTTTTCGACACCGACAATTCCTCCTACAACACTGCCGGAATGAACTCCCATCCGCATGTGCCATTTCAGGCCGGAACCGGAATTCCTCTTATGCAGGAACTCCATAGCTTCAAGAGCAGCATTTAAAATGTTGCTGAAGTGTTTTGTGTCAGCAGTCGGCATGCCAGAAACACTCAAATAGGCATCACCAATAGTTTTAATCCGTTCACAATGATTATTGGAGAATATCTTATCAAATTCAGTAAATATGTCACTGAGTTCGTTGATTACATCAGCCGGATCTATGGTGCTGGTAAGTCTTGTGAAATCAACGATATCTGAGAAAAATACAGTTACATTATCAAAGGATTCCGGGACGCTTCTTCCCGTTTCCTTAAGCTCATGTGCTACCCGTGCCGGCAGGATGTTGAGCAGCAGTTTTTCAGAACGTTCCTTTTCATATTCAACCTGTTCCTTAAGTTCCAGCAACTTCAGGTTGGCTTCTGCCATTTCAAGTTTCTGCTCCTGCAGTTTTTCCTGTTGCTCCAGCAGTTTGAGATTGGCTTCTGCTATTTTCAGCTTCTCCTCTTCACTTTCATGAATCGGAGTCAGAGTCTCAGAGAGAAAATTCTGCCTGTCTTTTTCAAAATTCCGCTTTAAATTATCGGCCCGCTTTTTACCACGGGAAATAAAATACAGGGTTGTCAAAATATAACATACTGTCAGAATCAAGATCGCAATTATATACAAAAGGTGAATCATGTGTTAAACCCCGGATGTAATTTTTGGATGTGGCATAACATTGATTGAAAAACTTTTAAATTCTCTCTTATCAGCTGCTGATCAGCGCGTTTTTCTGCCAAGCAGTTCAGCCCATGGTTGCTTATAAAATTTACTGCTGTTCATAAAAACATTGAACTTTACGATGTGGTATAACGCAGAAATGCCGTCTTTCCAGGTTATTTTTTTCCCTTCACTGTAGCGGCGCGGGCTATATGAGATTGGCACTTCCCAGATGCGTAGAATCCTGGCTCTGGCGAGCTTGGCGGTGAATTCAACCTCAATGCCGAATCGCTTTGACTCAAGATTGAGGTTTTGGACAACTTCACGGCGAAAGGCTTTATAGCACGTTTCCATGTCGCTCAAATGAATATCAGAAAAAAGATTTGAGATAAAAGTCAGAAATTTGTTGCCCATTTCATGTCTGAAATAGCGTACCATGCCGGGGGTTCCCATAAACCTGGAGCCATAGACAACATCAGCTCTGCCATCAGCCAATGGAGCAAGCACAGCAGGCCAGTCTTCAGGAGTGTATTCAAAATCAGCATCCTGAATAATTATGAAATCCTTTGTTGCTTCTGCAATTCCTCTGGTAACCGCAGCTCCTTTGCCCAGATTTTTTTCCTGGTAAAATATCTTGATATCAGGCTGATCTTCAAAAACTTTTAAGCTTTCACGTGTATTATCCGTTGAGGCGTCCTCGACAATAATAATTTCACCGGTTTCAGGGCGCGCCTGAACGCGCTCGATAACAGCATTAACGGTTTTCCCTTCATTATAGACCGGGATAATTACGCTTAAACGATTTTTCAGTTCCATTTTGTGCCTTTAGTTGCTTATTTGTTTCCCAGCTCAATTGAATGTTCAACTGAAGCCAGAACTGCTTCGATAACAATACCTTTAAATGAATTACTTTCAAGTACAGCCAGGGCTTTGGCGGTAGTACCGCCGGGCGAAGTTACCTGGTCCCGCAGCACTGCCGGGTGTTCGCCGCTTTCAAGCATGAGCCTGGCCGCTCCCATAACCGTCTGGGCAGCCAGTTTCATTGCCGCTTCACGCGGCAATCCGGCGTTAACCCCGCCATCAGCCATTGCCTGGATAAAATCAAATACATAAGCCGGGCCGCTGCCGCTGACGCCGGTTACTGCATCCATGAGACTTTCAGGTAGTTTCGTATAAGTTCCAATTGATTTCAGAATTGCGGTAACCAGTTCTTCATCTGTTTCAGAAACCTCATCAGACAAGGCATAGGCACTGGCACCGGCATTAACCATGGCAGGGGTGTTGGGCATCACTCTGATTATCCGTTCAGCTGCAGTCAGTTCCTTTATCCGTTCAATTTTGACTCCAGCTGCTATTGAAACAACCAGCTTGTTATTCAGTGTAATTCCAGCCTTTCTGGATACCTTTGACAAGTGCTGTGGTTTCACCGCTAAAATAACCGTGTCAGCTTTGTCAATAAGCGGTTTTAGGTTTTTGCATTCGGCTTGCACACCGGTTTTCAAGGTAAAAGCTTCAGCCGCTTCTTTTGATACGTCAAAGGCTTTGATCTGTCCGGCGCTGAAGTCGCTGACAATCATGCCGCCGGCAATTGCAGTGGCCATTTTTCCGGCCCCTATGAAAAGAATGTTGTTATTATTCACGATCCGCCTCCATTTACTCAATGATTATATAAAAAAACTGATAAAAGCCCAGATCAAGACTGCAGTCCCAAGACAGTAAAGATACCATGAAAATGCCTGCAGTTTTCCTTTTTTCAGCATGTCAAGCAACAGCCATAGCGCAAAGTAACCGACAACAGCGGATACCAGAAAGCCCAGCAGCAGTTCATGCGTGCTAACTGAACCTAGCTGTGTTTTAGGTTTTGTCAAGGCTGACAATAGCTTATAACCGACTGCGCCGCCAATGGCCGGAATTGCCATTAGGAAGGAGAAGCGGGCGGCATCTGCCTTTTTAATGCCGGAGCGTAACGCGGCAGAAATGGTCGAACCGGACCTTGAAACTCCTGGCAGAATGGCAAATGCCTGGGCAAGTCCGATATATATGCAGGTCCTGACACTCATTTTTTCCATTGGCAGACATTCCTCGTCCGACTCTCTGCTGTGCAATCCCCAGCGCAGCAGGGTAGCAGTAATTATAAATCCGACACCAGGGACAAAAAGATTATTAAAGACAGTCTCTTCAAAGCCCAGCTTTGATATAGCCACTCCGGTAATGCCCACCGGAACTGTTGCCAGCAGAAGGAGCCCAACCATACGGTAGTTTTGAGGATGCAGCAACTTAATAAGTTCTTTGAAGTAAAATATTATAATAGCGGCAAGCGTTCCGGCATGCAGTATAACTGTCAACAGCAAACTGCAGTCCGGATCGAATCCAAACAGCTTGCTTAAAACAGTAAGATGACCTGAAGAACTGATCGGAAGAAATTCGGCAATGCCTTGAACAACAGCAAGAATCAAAACTTTAAAAAGCGGGGCTCCCATTGTAATACTCCATTAGTAAAGAATCGTCGGTAATTTTTTTACAGCCGGAAAAGTGCTGCTTCAAGAATTCCGGAACAGCTGTTTCAGGCTTGAGCTTTGAATTGCAACTTTACACCGCAATTAAATCACGTCAAACCTGAAATCACTATTTTTCTTTTATAATTGCGGATTCATTTAGAAAGGACTGGTCTTATTCATATTTGCAGGTTCTTGCATCAGGGATCGAAAACCCGCCATCTACAACCAGAGTATGTCCGTTGACATAACTTGCCTGTTCAGAGCTGATCCAGAAAATGGCAGCGGCTATTTCCTCAGGAGCAGCGAACCTTCCAGCCGGGAGCTGGTTTTGGATTTTTTCAAGTTCGGCTGAACTGTCCGGCAGACTGAGTCGCTTATCCCAGCGTGGAGTCATAGTCAAACCGGGAGCTACACAATTTACTCTGATGTTTTGCCCGATAAGCTCCAGAGCCAGAGTTTTGCTAAGACCTTCAAGACCATGTTTAGCCGCAGTGTAGACCGCTGCCTGGGTAGTTGCAGTAAAACCGCTTATTGATGTCACGTTGACAATATTTGAGCCGGACCGCATCAGGTCAAGCTCTTTCTTTATGCACTTTACAGGCATAATCAGATCATTTTCTAAATTCAAGCTGATTGCTGCATAATCAAGGTCTTTAAAGTTTCCCGCAGCAGCAATAGGCATTGCCGCGTTATTTACTGCAATATCGATGAAATGATATTTGTCCCTGATATGAGCAAAAAATCTTTCAAGTTCATCATCTCTGCATAAATCGACGGCGAAGAAGTCAACACTTTTCAAAATAGAATGTTTTTTGCTTATGGCCTGCCAGATATCTTGCTTTCGTCCACAGGTTATCACTCGCATTCCCGCTTCACAAAAGCGTTTGACAGTTGCCAGTCCGATACCCTTGGTGCCGCCGGTTATCAATACTGTTTTGTCAGAGTTTTGCATTATTGTTATCCCGGAATCAGCTCAGGCGCAGATTCGTTGATTGAATCCTGAGCTTTATCCTTCATGTCTTTGGCTTTATTCTTCACATTATCATAATTGTCATTAAGGTCATCTTTCAAATCGCCAGCCTTTTCCTTGACTGAGCTAAGTTTATCCTTGGCGGCATCGTATTTGTCAGAAAGGTTCTGGATGGTTTCTGCGATATTGTTTTTAATCTCTCTGGCAGTACTTTTAAAATCATCAAAAGAATACCCGGCTTCTTCCAGCTTGGGTTTGACAATTATCCAGAATATTACGCCGGTTACTGCCAGCAGGAAGAACAGGCAGCCTATGCAGCCTCCGCAGGTACCGCCGGTGCGTCTGGAGTCCGGATCATTTTTGCCTTCAGGCTTTTTGGCTGTCATGATAATTCCCTTAATTAATACTCAAATTATAAGCTATACGCGATTTTTTGACGTTTTGTATTAAACAGTCGAAATATATTGCAGAGCCAACCTGATTGCAAGTAAAAAAAAAGCCGGCTTTATGCCGGCACTTTATAAATTATTTTTCCGAAGACAGGTAGAATTCCCCAGTCTCAGAATCAAAGTTGCACAAATGCTGACGAGCATTTCGATTAAATGATTGCTGGTCATCCAGAACAACACACTCAATCTGTAACGCGGCTGCCAGCTTTTCAAGAGTTGCAAGCTGGGGTAATCTTTTGTTGCACTCATAAGCTGAGATGGAATTTCTTGAAACCCCGCTTTTGAGACACAATTTGCTTTGCGTTAAATTTCTGCTTTTACGCAAAGATTCCAGCCGTTTACCAAATTTTTTGAAACTTTCGACAGCAAACAGCGCAACAACATCCTTCTCCATGATTCCCCCTTAAGCTTGCGCTCTCTCCTCCCGCCAGCAAAGGAAACCGTTTTTATAGATCCTTTATCTCAATTTTGAGAATTCTTCTGATCCATTCAATGTCTCTTGGGTCTCCAATGGTGGTCTTTTCGTCAGATTCTTTTTCAAGAAAAGAGGAGAAAACATTCTCATTATCACGACGTTGCAATGTTCTGAGAAGTAATTTGTCATTATTCTTCAGCTTTACAACTACAATGTCGCCGTTTTCAGGATACTTCTTGAGTGTAACATGCAACAGCGCTGATCCCGGCAGTACCGGGTCGAAGCGGTTGCCTGCATCGTTTACGGCAAAAACTTCCTCATCATCGCCAGAGGAAAGAGCTTGATTGGAGATAATTTGCTCGTACTGGCGCCAGACGAAGTTTTTGATGTCTTCAAAAGCCGGATTAAATTCCAGCATACTTTTACCAGAGACAACGGGAATAGATTTTACATCCTTGGGTACAGCGGCAAAACCTGCCTGTTGTTCCTGGACTTCGCAAGGTGTATTTTCCTGAACTACATTCATGTAGCGGGATATTTCTTCCTGAAAGACAGAACCTTGAATCTCAAGCGCCTCGGATAATTTTTCCATTTGCTCTTTGCTTGGAAGTGCGGTAGAACATGATTCAAAGGCCCGCAATTCAGCTGTTGCAATGGAAGTAAGGCTGGAAAGACCGGCATAAGTGAGATTTCTGGCTTTTCTTGCTTCGCGCAGGAGGTCGTTCAAGGGAGACCTGAGCTCATGAACTCCTGAGCGGATCTTGGCCAGCAGGTCGCGCATGATGAAAATCTGATTACGACTGCAGTTCAGCAGACTGAATACTTTTTCAAGGTGCGCGGCATCAGGTGCGGTTTTTCCGTTTAGCATTTGTGACACGGCTGAAGTTGAGATGTTCAGGTGACGTGCTAGATCCAATTGCCTTAATCCTGCAGCTTGAAGACCGCTTTTAATGAGTTTGCCCAACTTGATTTTTAAAGGCGTAGTAGGCATAGGCATTTTGATCCTTTCGTTGAAGTTGATTTTGTTAGTTTGAGTTGTTTTCCCAAAACAGCAAAAAGAACCGGGAAAACTTCCGACTGAATATTAATGAAAATAAAGATCTATGTAATATATTGTTTTTTAAACTCTTATAGGATGTATCCATTTGTGGTTTAGTGAAAGTTCAGTCAAATTTACTATTAGTTACAGTTATTAATTTAATGATCGCTAACTATTGCATAATAGAACGCTTTTTGAAAAATACCAGTCAAAAATGTGATACTTTCCAGAAAAAAACGCCTGCTGTGGTGAACAAAGTTGTTTTTTTCAAGTCAAAGGTTTAGATTACTGTGAATTATAGCTGTTTTTTTTAAGTAGTCAAACCAAGTTTAATATTATATATAATATGAATAAAGAAGATACACAAAAGTATAAGCCGATATTTGTCAACAGCATACCGCTGCCTTTGCCTGAAAAAAAAATTTACAGCAGACTTGGGCATAATCGGCATTTGAATGAGATTTCTGCTGGTCAGCAACGCAAGATCGCTAACGCGATGATTGCCGCCAGCGCCTGTTGTAAACTTAAGGGTGTCTGGCTTAAGCTGGCCATCACTGAATTTGGAGAAAATTCCTTTACTTTAGAGAACGGGACGGTATTTCAAAGCGAAAAGCTTCTGCGCCTGGTACGTGACTGTAGCGGACTGGCTATTTTCGGAGCTACGGCCGGACATGAAATTGTTGAAAGAACTGCAGAGTTTGCGGCCTCCGGAGACGGAGTATCAGCTTTAGTATATGATGCTGTCGGCAGCGAGACCGCCGACGCTGCTATGGGATGGCTGCAAAACTACCTTAATCAGATTTTTAAGCGATCCAACGAGCACCTGACCAGGCTTCGCTTTTCCGCTGGATACGGGGATTTCGGGCTGGAAAACCAGAAAGAGATATATCGACTTCTTGACCTCGGCAGGCTTGGTGTGGAGTTGACACCCCATTTTCTGATGGTTCCGGAAAAAACTGTTACTGCTGTAGCAGGAGTAATTAAAGTTAATTAAAATTATTATGTAATGGAGCATTTAATGAGCAAATCGGTTTTTGATCAGTTGGTGAGGACAAAGACGATTATTCTTGATGGAGCCACCGGAACTGAATTTATAAAACGTGGAATGCCACAGGGGGTGTGCCCTGAGTTATGGGCCTTGGAAAATCCACAGGCAGTAAATGAAATTCATAATGCTTACGCAGCTGCCGGTTCTGATATTGTTTATGTGCCGACCTTCGGTGCCAACCGTTTGAAGCTTGAAGAGTTCGGACTGGCTGAAAGGACAGTTGAAATTAACCGTAAGCTGGCCGAGTCAGTTAAAGCGAACCTTGCTTCAGAAAAAACGATGGCATTTGGTGATCTGGCACCTACTGGTCAATTTGTCGAACCTTTTGGGGACTTGGCATTTGAGTCTGCCGTCGAGGTTTACAAAGAGCAGGTTGAAGCACTGGTAGAAGGCGGAGTAGACGGTTTTGCGATTGAAACCATGATGGATATACAGGAGGCCAGGGCAGCTTTGATTGCCGTGAAGGAGACATGTGACCTTCCGGTTATGGTCACCATGACTTTTGATGAACATCAGCGTACCCTTACCGGTAATGATCCATTGTCGGCACTGGTTACGCTGCAGGCACTTGGCGCGGATGCTTTTGGTTGTAACTGTTCTACCGGTCCTGAGAATATGATTGAACTGATCAAAGAGATTAAACCTTATGCAACTATTCCGCTGCTGGCGAAGCCTAATGCCGGCATGCCGAAGTTGATTAATAATAAGACCGTATTTGATATGACACCGGATGAATTTGCTGGTTTTGCCGAAGGGCTGACCGCTGCTGGAGCCAATATTATCGGCGGTTGCTGCGGCACTACGCCTGAGCACATTGCCGCGCAGGCGGTAACGGCCGCACGGTTTATTCCTGTTCAGCCGCTTCGGCAGGCTGTCGGAGCTGTTTCCGGGGCACGTGGAACTTGTCTGATGGGACAGGACCAGCCGTTCAGGGTAATCGGCGAGCGGATCAACCCGACCGGCAAGAAAGCTTTGCAGGCTGAACTGCGTGAAGGCAGTCTGGCCATGGTTAAGAAATATGCGGCAGAGCAGGAATCAGGCGGGGCCGCTATACTGGATGTCAATATGGGACTTTCCGGTATTGATGAGAAGGACATGATGCTTAAGTCTGTATCCATGCTGGCGCAGGCTTCAGTATTGCCTTTATGTATTGATTCTACCCGCTCAGATGTAATAGAGGCGGCTTTGCGGCTATATCCAGGGCGGGCACTGGTAAACTCGATATCTCTGGAAAAAGACCGTATTCTTGAAACTCTTCCAATTGCGGCAAAATATGGGGCCATGTTTATTTTACTGCCGCTGACTGACAAAGGTATTCCTGACACTTCCGCAAAGCGCATAGAGGTTATCAAAGCGATTTTTGCTGAAGCGCAGAAGTATGGTTATCAGCGCGAGGATATTACAGTTGACGCACTGATAATGACCATTTCGTCAAACCAGGAAGCTGCCAAGGTTTCTCTTGAGGTCATTGACTGGTGTGCCAGTGAATTCGGGGTGAACACTGCCTGCGGCCTGTCTAACGTAAGTTTTGGAATGCCTGAAAGAAAATGGATTAATGCCGGTTTTCTGGGAATGGCCCTCGGGCAGGGGCTCAATATGGCTATTGCCAATCCGTCTTCTGAAATGCTGATGAATTTGATTTATGCTGCTGACGTTATTACCGGGCGTGATCACCGGATGCGGCGCTATGTGGAGAAATTCGGCGGTGAAGCCGGTGCCTGCAAAAAGGTTGGAGGGGCTGCCGCCAGAGAAATTCCTCCGCTGGAAAAAGTTTTTAATTGTGTAGTTGAGGGTGACGAGGAAAGCATTGAATCGTGTATTGCTGAAGCCATGACTGCCGGTAAGACAGCTAAGGAAATTGTCGATGAAAGCCTGATACCGGCAATTAACAAAGTCGGTGACCTTTACGACTGCAAAAAATATTTTCTGCCGCAGCTGATTATGGGGGCTGACACAATGCGTAAAGGTTTTGAGGTGCTGGAACCTCATTTAGTCAGTAAAGAGAATTCGGCCGATAACAAGGCGGTTGTTATTCTGGCCACAGTAGAAGGCGATATTCATGATATCGGCAAAAATATTGTGGCACTGATGCTTAGAAACTATGGATTTGATGTGGTTGACCTTGGGAAAGACGTGTCAGCGTCAAGAATTATTGCCGCGGTAAAGGAGCATGACGCGAAAATAGTCGGGCTTTCCGCACTGATGACTACTACCATGATCCGCATGGAGGATGTAATCAGGCTGGCTAAAGCCGAAGGGCTTGATAATGTGCGTTTCCTGATTGGAGGTGCAGTTGTGGATCAGAATTTTGCAGATCAGATCGGGGCCGACGCCTATGCGGCTGACGCTATGGATTCGGTGAGAATTGCGCAGCGTTTTTCCTCTTAGGAGTTCAAAGCATTTCAAATTATTTATAACTGAAAAATGTGCCGTGAGGACAGGTTCAGAGCCTCCTGACGCGCAAAACCCGGAAAATATGAAAGCAATTTAGTATCTTTATTGAAAAATCCGTGGTTAAGTATATTTTTAAAATGACTTAAACAGGAATGGGTTATATTAGGAAAAGCTTATGGTCAAAATTTTTAATGTTGACAATGGTAAACGCAAAAGACGGGGAGCGACGCCATCGCTAGCTCGCCAGATTAATATCCGGGAGGTCTTGGATCATTTGAGACATAAATCCCCTTTGTCGCGCGCAGAGCTGACCCGCATGTCCGGTGTTAGCGCACCGACAATGCAGAAACTGCTTACTGTTCTGCTGGACAGCGGGCTGATTCGGGAAGTTGAGTCGGAAGTGGAAGGCAGAGGGCGTCCCAGCAAGAGCTATACTCTCTCCGGAAGAAAAATTCAGGTTTTCGGCGCGGTAGTTGGCGTCACCACCTGTAAGATATTTACTGCTCCTTTGTCTCTGGAGCTCAGGAAGATTGCTGAATATAAATTCCCGACCCCTGATAGTTATGACGAACTTATTGGGGAATTCCGGCAATTTATGCTGAAACAGGCATCACAGAACATTTCATTTCTAGGCCTTGGGATAAGTATTCCCGGTTTGGTTAATACTATTGAGCAAAATGTTATCGTTAGCCCGAATATTCACTATCTTGATGGTTCGTCTCCGGCTACTGACATGGCAGAAGGCCTTGATCTGCAGACTCTGACTCTGCAGGAACAGCTTGCTTTGTGTCTCGCTGAGCAGAATGCAGGAAGCACTGATGACTGCAATAATTTTGTTGTAATTGATCTTTCCAACGGTATGGGTATGGGGATTATGAACAACGGTGGTCAGTTAAACGGCAAATGCGGATATGCCGGTGAACTTGGACATATTGTGGTTGCGCCTGGCGGCCCGCTATGTGGTTGTGGCAAACACGGTTGTCTGGAGTCGGTGGCTTCGGATTTTGTTCTGCAGCGTAAGGTGAGTGAGAAAGTCGGCTATGAAGTCAGTTTTACTGAACTGGAGAAAATGCTGCGTAATGGTTCAATTGATGTCAGTAAGGAGCTTGATGAAATTCTTGATTACCTTGGCAGGGGAATCTCCATGACCATAAACATTCTAAATCCAGGTCTGGTACTGCTTAACGGGCGTATATTTGAGATGATCCCGGAAGCAATTGATATAGCTCGGGAGAAAACGGCTAAATACGCCATGGCTCCAGGTTTTAAAGAATGTATGATTAAACGCACTAAAGGGAACCGGGACGCGGGAGTCCTGATGGGGATTTCTAACCTGCTGGTTGATTCGATCAGCGAAATTGAATAACTCACTTATACTGTCAAGCCGTGCTCAGATAATTGCTGACACGGCTTTTAAATGCTGCCGTTTTAAATATAGAAGGGGCAGGCTTTGCTTTGGGAGTTCCTGAGGCAATGAGACAAAGCGGCTGCCCGGCAAGCTGAAAGTCAAGCTGGACAGCCGCAAATAGAATAATTGCAGAGTGCTTAATGCGTTGGCATGACGAATTCGGGGCCACTGATTGAACCCTGCGGCCACCTGACTGTGATAGTCTTCAATTTGGTGAAGAACCTGATGCCCTCCATGCCGTGCATGGCGTAATCGCCGTAGATTGAAGCTTTCCAGCCGCCAAAACTGTGAAATGCCATGGGCACTGGGATTGGCACATTTATTCCAACCATACCGACCTGAATCTGATCGGAAAAAGCACGTGCCGTGCCGCCGTCGTTGGTAAAAATGGCGGTACCGTTGGCATAACTGTGATTATTTATAAGCTCTACAGCGCTTTCAAAATCAGGCACACGACAGACACAGAGCACCGGGCCGAAGATTTCCTCATCGTAGATTTTCATACCAGGTTTGACCTGGTCAAACAGTGAAGCCCCGATAAAGAAACCTTTTTCATAGCCCTTGCTGCCGGTCAGAGGCCGTCCGTCAACAACCAGCTTAGCACCTTCCTCAACCCCGCCGGCAATATAATTGGTCACAGCCTCAAGATGAGCTTTTGAATAAAGCGCTCCCATTTCAGCTCCGGGGACATCACCCGCAGCGATTTTCAATGCGGGAATGCGGTTCTGCAGTTTTTCGACAATGGAGTCAGCGACTTTATCACCCACTGCAACTGCGACTGAGATGGCCATGCAGCGTTCTCCAGCCGCGCCGTAAGCTGCTCCCATCAGGTTATCCGCCACCATGTCTAGGTCGGCATCAGGCATGACAATGGCATGGTTTTTAGCCGCCCCCAGGGCCTGTACGCGTTTGCCGTTTCTGGTGCCGGTGGTGTAGACGATTTCGGCAACAGTGCTCGAACCGACAAAACTGATAGCCTTGATGCCGGGGTGATGCAGCATTCCCTGTACAATCTGCCGGCCACCATGGACAACATTAAAAACGCCGTCCGGCAGTCCGGCCTGCTGCAGCAGTTTGGCCATTAATGTTGCGGTGGAAGGATCGTGAGAGGCTACTTTGAGGACAAATGTGTTGCCGCAAACCAGAGCAACCGGGAACATCCACATTGGTATCATTGCCGGAAAGTTAAAAGGGGTTATCCCGGCAACTACGCCATGCGGCTGACGGATGCCAAGACAGTCAACTTCACTTCCCACATCGACGGAGTATTCGCCCTTCATCAGGTGCGGAGCACCGCAGGCAAATTCGACAACTTCCAGGCCGCGAATGATTTCACCTTTGGCATCCTCAATGACCTTGCCGTGCTCGCGACTTATTATCGCGGCCATTTCATCCATGTTTTCCTCAAGCAGGGCTTTGTATTTAAACATGATTCTGGAACGGCGAAGCGGAGTGACCTTGCTCCATGATTCAAAAGCTTTTTCAGCAACTGCGACAGCTTTGTTCAGATCGGTATCATTACCTCTTGCGACCTGACCAACAACCTCGCCGGTTGCTGGATTGACGATGTCGGAATACTCTCCCGAAGCACCGTCTACAAACTCCCCGTTAATAAAGTGATTGACTTTATAAATGCTCATTTTTCTGATCTCCTGATAATTTCCCGGTTACATGACTTCTGAGAGCCTGACCGGACGGTTTTCTTCATAAGACTTTTGCGCGGCAATGGCTATAGCCACCGCCTTTTTTGTATCATCCCCGTCTGCCGGAGATTTGGCATTGTCATCGCTTAAATAAGCTATAAAGGCCTTCATCTGGTTGGCATAGGCGTCGAAATATCTTTCAACAAAGCTCCACTTGGGGTTGTCTGTAACCTGACCAATTCCGGGAGTGTTGACAACTAAATTTGTCTCTCCAATATTCTGAGCCTTGATCTGGCCCTTTTCTCCAAATACTTCAAGGCGCTGATCATAACCGTAATTAGTTTCACGGGTTGAATCTACCAGACACAGCGTCCCGTCTGAGAGTTTGAGGCTGATCAGGGTGGTGTCAATGTCACCGAGTTCGGCAATTTGCGGATCAACCAGACAGGCGCCTGCAGCATAGACTTCTACCACTTCCTGCCCTGAGACATAACGGGCCATATCAAAATCATGCACTGTCATATCCATGAACATGCCGCCTGAGTTAGGAATGAATTTCGGGTCCGGGCGCAGTGGATCACGGTTGGTAATTTTGATAATGTGCGGAGCTCCAATTTTTCCAGCTGCCACCTGATCATGAATGCTTTTGTAATCAGCGTCAAAACGGCGATTGAATCCAACCTGAAATTTTACTTTTGCTTTTTCAACCGCATCGATCGCTTCCTGAATTCTATCCAGTTCAAATGCCAGTGGTTTTTCACAGAAAATATGTTTACCGGCAGCTGCGGCTTGTTTGATCAAGTCAACATGAAACGCGCTGGGTGCGGCAATAAGCACTGCTTCAATCTGGTCGTCTCCAAGCAACTCTTTTATATCACTGGTGACTGGAATATTGCGGGCAGCTGCCCATTCCCTGTCAATTGCAGCATCGCAAATGACTTTGATATTGACGTTTGGAAAGTACTTGATGATGTTGTCGGTATGCATTTTGCCGATGCGGCCGCAGCCGATTACTCCGAGAACTAACTCTTTCATATGAAACTCCTGACAAAAAACACTTAAGTTTTTTTATAGATGAAAGTTTTAAACGGGGCAGGTTAATGCCCCGGATTTTTAATCAATTAAAGACCGGTTTTTTCCTTGATATAGGCCCGGGCTATTTTAGCGTATTCAAAAGGATTTGCTTTGTACGGATCCTGTTCAGCTTCCACCACAAACCAGCCTTTGTATCCGAGCTCAGACAATGCTTCAAAAATCGGCTCGAAATCGACATTGCCATCGCCTGGAATTGTGAAGGTTCCGGCTTTTACGCCGTCGAGGAAGCTTTTCTTATCAGCCTTGATCGCCGCAACTACGTCATCTCTGATGTCTTTCAGGTGAACATTGCCAATGCGGTCCCCGTATTTTTTTATCAGTTCCAGGTTGTCGCCACCTGCATAATGAGTATGTCCGGTATCCAGCAGCAGATAGACATACTGCGGGTCAGTCATTGCCATGAGCTGGTCAACTTCGTCCATATTCTGTACGCCGGTGCCCATGTGGAAGTGATAAGCTACCTTCATATCATTATCCACGGCAATTTTTCCGATTTCATTAAGCCCTTCAGCCAGCATCTGCCACTGTTCTTCAGTGAAGACAGGTTTATAATCTTCAAGTATAGGAGTGTCCTGCTGGCCCTGAATACAGCTGCCGCATTCACAAACATTTACAACAGTAGCACCGCCGTGTTTCAGGTAGTGCATAAACTCGATGAAGTCTTTGATGGTTTCTTCCTTTTTCCCATCGGTGAAAAAGCTGGAGAACCAGGCGCTTGACACCTGTAGTCCCCGTTTGTTGAGTTCCGCTTTGAGCTCATGCTTGTCTTTGGGGTATTTATTTCCGACTTCACAACCGATAAAGCCGGCAGCTGCCATTTCATCCACGCATTGTTCAAAAGGTATTTCACCGCCAAGTTCCGGCAGGTCGTCGTTAGTCCAGGCGATCGGGGCAATGCTGAGTTTTACGTCTTCTGATTTGAACATGTTGTATCTCCGTTTTGTTTGTGAATATGCTTAAACGACAATTTTAGAACTTTCTGGTTTCGGAAACAGCCTGCTGCATAACTGCAGATGCTTTGCGGATTTCTTCGCGTTCCGAAGTTTCAGCCACACCGACACGCCACCATGATTCATAACCATTGCTCATAGTGCCAGGTTCAACCTTGATTTCAATCAAAGTGGAAACGGTTTCTGCTTTAGCAGCTTCAATGCACTTGGCAAGTTCATCGGCATTGCGGGCAAAAAAGGTTTTTGCACCCAGTGCCTCAGCGTATTTACAGAAATCAACTTTGACAATTTCTCCATCGAGCAGATTGGTTTCCGGTTGGCGGAAACGACGTTCATTGCCAAAATGTTCTGCTCCCTGGCTCATCTGCAGATTTTTAATACACTGATAGCCGTGATTATCGAGCAGAATGATGTTAATTTTCTGATGTTCCTGGATACTGGTCAGCAGTTCTGAGTGCAGCATGATGTAACTGCCGTCGCCGACAATTACCCAGGGTTCGTTATCAGGCTTTGCCAGCTTTACGCCCAGTCCGGCAGCAACTTCGTAGCCCATGCAGCTGAAAGCGTATTCAAGATGATAACTTCCGGGAGTTTTACAGCGCCACAGACGCTGCAGATCTCCGGGCAGACTGCCGGCCGCGCATATAATGGTGTCATTGTCAGCTATGGCTTTGTTGACAACACCGAGTACGTTGGTCTGGCAGTTGCCTTTTTCACATTTATCAGCATAAAGCCGGTCTACTTCGGCATCCCATCTCTGTTTTGCTTCTGCGACTTGCAACTGGTAGGAGTCAGCAGTTGCGTATCCAGAGCTGCGCAATGCTTCTCCAAGCTGCAGCAGGCCGATTTTTGCATCACCCTGCAGCAGTTCCGCTCCCAGTTTATGGCCGTCAAATGAGCTGACATTGAGACAGAAAATTTTACTGTTTTCAGCCCCGAAATGCCGTTTTGAAAGGGTGGTAAAATCACTCAGTCTGCTGCCGACAGCCAATATTAAGTCGGCATCACGCAGCAGCAGGTTTGCTGATTCGGCTCCGGTAACGCCTGAGCCACCGACATTCAAAGGATGATTCCAGGGCAGGGAACTTTTACCAGCCTGAGTTTCGCTAACCGGAATTTTGAATTCTTCAGCAAAGTCACGAATGACTTCACAAGCCTGAGAATATTGCACGCCGCCCCCGCAGATGATTACTGGACGTCTGGCTTCTGAAAAAACCTCTGCAGCTGTTTTGACTTCGCGTGCGCTAAGGCTGCGGCGGTCAAGATGCCAGACGCGTTTATCAAAAAATTCCATCGGGTAGTCATATGCTTCAGCCTGAACATCCTGCGGCAGACATACAGCAACGGCGCCGGTATCAACCGGGTCGGTTAACACCCGGAAGGCATTAAGCAGTGCTGTTATAAGCTGCTCAGGACGGTTTACCCGGTCCCAGTACTTACAAACCGGGCGCAGTGCGTCGTTGGCAGTGACAGTGAAGTCGCCAGGTACCTCAATCTGCTGCAGGACCGGATCCGGCTGTCTTGATGCGAAGGTATCACCGGGCAGCAGCAGCACCGGGATGCGGTTTGAAGTTGCAGTCGCGGCACCGGGAACCAGGTTGAGTGCTCCGGGACCGACACTGGTAGTGCAGGCATAGATGCCCAGACGGTTGCGCTGCTTGGCATATGCAGTGGCGGCATGAACCATTCCCTGCTCATTGTGCCCCTGAATAAAGGTAATATCATTATCAGTATATGCCAGAGCTTCACCGAGGCCGGTGACATTGCCGTGTCCGAAAATGCCGAACATGCCCTGTACAAATTTGTGCTCGACTCCGTCAAGTTCGATAAACTGCTTGTCTATGAACTGAACCAGGGCCTGAGCCATTGTCATCCTGACGGTTTTCATTATTATCTCCGTATTTACAGCTCAAATCCGGGCTTCCATACCCGCTCATTGGCCTCCGGACCACAGGTCCATTTGTGTTCTTCTGTAAACTCAGGTACCGTGTATGGGTTTCCGTCCAGATGACGGATTGCCCAGATGTAGTACATTCCGTATCCGGGTGCGGCTACCTGCGAATGGTCATCTTCATCCAAAATCAGAGAAGTGTCGTACATACCTACTTTTTTAATATCTTCACCAAGCTGGCAATAGCCATATCCCTGCGGCTCAGTAAAGCGGTAGTGATAGATTTCCGGCTGGGGATGGTGATGCGGCGGGTATGAACTCCAGCGTCCTGGAAAAGTAATTACTTCACCAAGAACCAGTTTGGCTTCCGGGCGGTTGCGGATGTCAAATATCGTCCTGACTATGCGATATGAGGTATCTTCCAGCTGTCCTTTGCCGCGTCGCTCTGACTCCAGCATGTTGGTTGAGTCAAACACAACTGTTTCAAATTCTGCATTGTTAACCGCACGAACAATGTTAAGTTCACTGTCGGTGACCGCAGTCAGGGTCACGCTGCGGTCTTTGCAGAAGTGAATTGCAACCGGGTCTTCATCAAAGATGCAATTTCTGGCAGCTCGGCGTTGTCCTTCCGCATAAGTGAAAGTGACATCGCCAGTCAGCAGCAGACAGGCCGTTTCGAGTGGGCTGCTGAGGTCGTAAGACTCCCCGGCACTGATTTTTAAAATCCCAAAATCCAGTCCGGTTTTATCATCCGTTGCCGCCATTGAAGTAACAGCGGTATAGCCGTTAGCAAAACCGGCTGGATTTTTAACAATAAGTTTATCTGCATTTCTCATGATGGCACCTTTCAGCTCAGGCTACAACCAGTCGCTTGTTGCGGATGAAATTCAGCAAATCATAATAACCGTTGACAAATTGATTTAGAGTCTTGACAGTAGCTCCGTAGGTAATGAATTCATCAGTCTGCATACCGTCTTCGTCAAACGCTTTTCGGAAGTCGTTGAAATACTTGTAGAGCGCATCGATTTTGCATTGCTCAACCGGGTTATCAATACGCGGGGTAACATCGATGTCTGAATTGTTGAATTTTTTCCACCATTTATAGGGAACAGTCAGCACAACCCGGCCACCGATAAACTCTGACCAGTGCATATGGTTACGGTATGCTGCAGCCAGCGGAACGCTGCGATAGCCGCGTTCGTTAAATATTTTGTAAGCTTTTTTGAAAACCGCGACACCGGCCCACTCCAGATATCCCGGGTCCAGAATGATACTTTCCCTGCTCATAACATCGCGCAGATAATCGTCCAGACGTCCGACCATAAGAGTGACATTGGGCTGCATGCTGGAAGTATCCAGCCCATTGGCTTCAGCTCGTTTGAGACCACGCTCTACAGCTTCAGCACATGCCAGCATCTGCGGCAACGTGAAACAGACAGTTCCGTTAATCACAATACCGTTTGCGGTCATTTCCTCCATTGCGGCAATACCTTCGGCAGTGCAGGGGGCCTTGATGGCAATATTAGGCGCCAGAGAAGCCAGATGTTTGGCATCGGCAACCATTGCCTTTGCATCATTATAGTGAGCAGGATTGACCTGTAGTGACAGGCGGCCTTTCTGACCGTTACTGTTTTCAAAAGTTGGCTGCAGGATTTTTGCAGCTTCTATACCGATATGCTCGATGAGTTTCCAGGTTATAGCCTCTTCTGAGGCATGGGGATTGCTTTTTATAATGTTTCGAAGTTCCCCCATCCAGAAATCTTCTTCATTTTTGATTACATTGTAAACAATTACCGGATTGCTGGTGGCTCCGACCGCGCCGTTTTCAACGGCCTCACGCAATTCATTCAAGCTGCAGGAGTCATTCCAGAAATCAGTAGCTGTTTCGCTGGTCAACTGCATTCTTGATTTAGTCATGGTTAATAATCCCTTTTTTAAACATAGTTAAAATATTATAGCATCAATAAGCTCCCTGCGAGCAGGGAGCATGATGGTTTATTCGGAAATTTCCGTCAGTTTTACCGGACGGTTTTCTTTAAGCGACTTCAGGGCAGCCTTTCCAATCAGCACGGCCTCAAGGCCGTCGGCAACATCGCAGGGGATTTCGCCCTTGCCTGTCACGGCGTCATAAAAGGCCTGCAGTTCATTAAGGTATGCCTGATTATAGCGTTCGAGAAAAAAGAACAGCGGTTTTTCGGAAATAACTCCGTCAGCTCCGCTGAAAACGGTCTTGGTCTGCGTTTTATTCTGGGCCTGTATACAACCCTTGCTGCCAAAGACTTCTACGCGCTGGTCATACCCATATACCGCTTTGCGGCTGTTGTCAATGACCCCGAGAGCGCCATTTGCAAACTTCAGATTGATCATTGCAGTGTCGATATCTCCCTGTTCGCCGATTTCGGGATCAACCAGCACCGCGCCGCTGGCGTATACTTCCTCAACGTCACTGTCAGCCAGGAATCTGGCCATGTCAAAGTCGTGGATAGTCATATCCAGAAAAATACCGCCGGACTGTTTTATATATTTGGCCGGAGGCGGCTCTGGGTCACGAGAGGTAATTCTGACGATGTGCGGTTCGCCGAGCTGTCCATTTTTAACCGATTCACGTACTTTGGCAAAATCAGGATCAAAGCGACGGTTAAAACCTACTTGACAGATAACTCCGGCTTCTTTGCAGGCTTCTATACATTCTTTAATGCGGTTTATATCAAGTGCAACCGGTTTCTCGCAGAATATCTGCTTGCCGGCGGCAGCGGCCTCAATGATCTGATCGGCGTGCATATCCGACGGAGAACAGATCAGAACGGCTTCAATTTCAGGATCGTTCAGGATTTCCTTGTAATCCTCAAGGATTACCGGGATGCCCGACTCTTCAGCCCAGGTGCGGTCAATATAAGGGTCCGCAATGCTTTTGACTTTGAATTGCCTTGGCATACTGAAAATCAAATTTTCTGCATGTAGTCGTCCAATTCTTCCCGCGCCGATTACTCCAGTAATAATTTGTTGCATTAGACATTCTCCGTTGGTTTCAGGTTTTCATTACTATGTTCGTCAATATCTTCGATACGGCTTGTAAAAAACTTCAGCAGACGCATTCTGGCAGTGACCGGAATACCGATGTCCCTAACTGGTTTGCCGGAATTAAGGTTTTCCTCAATCTGTTCAAGTGAAACGCCTTTGGTTTCCGGTACCAGAAAGTAGCAGAAGATCAAACTGACAAAGGAAATTACAGTAAATAGAACAAAAGCTCCGCTGGTTCCGATATGGTTGACTACTCCGAGAAAGAACATAGCCACAATCATATTTGAAAGCCAGTTGACGCTGGTGGCCAGGCTCATTGCTTTGGCCCTTATGCGAAGCGGATAGATTTCTGAAATCAGCAGCCAGAAAAGGTTGCCGAGTCCAAGTGCGAAACTTGAAATATATATAACCATGGTTCCAATCAGCAAGTATCGACATAAGCTGCTTGTAGCAGAGTACTCCAGAAGTATTGAAATGGCTAGAAGCATTATTGTCATGCCAACCAGGGTTGAGTTCAGAATGAAGCGCCTTCCCAGTTTATCCACCAGCCAGATAGCAACAATTGTAAACAAAAAGTTAGCTGAACCAATACCGACAGTGGCCATCAGCTGGGCGGTGATTCCGGAAAAGCCAGAGTTTTTAAAAATAATTGGCGCAAAGTAAAGAACCGCGTTGCAACCGGTAAATAACTGAATCATCGCCAGTCCGATACCGACAGTCATTACTCCACGGTATCTGGGATTGAGTAAATCCCGCCAGTGACTCTGGCTTTGCTGGCTGCTTATAATAGCTTCAATTGCCTCAAGTTCGTTTTCAACTTCATCCAGATGGCGTATTTTTTCCAGTGTCAGGCGGGCATGATCACGGCGTCCTCTTTTCATCAGCCAGCGCGGGCTCTGCGGTAGAAACAGCAGTCCTCCAAACATAAACGCGGCTGGAATAACGCCAATACCCAGCATGAGGCGCCAGTTATAGGCCAGCGGTGCAAGGAAAACGTTGAGGATGTAAGATCCAAGCATACCGCCGGTTACAGCAAGAGTATTGATGATTACCAACCGCCCCCGCAGGCTGGTAGGGGCTATTTCTGAAATATATAGAGGGACTATAAATGACGTCATGCCGATGATTAATCCGACAATAAAGCGTCCTGCAATAAGCATGGTATCATTTACTGCAAAGCCGCAAATAACTGATCCTGCCAGAAAGGTGGCAGCCCCCAGCAGCAGCGAATTTTTGCGTCCAAGTTTTTCTGTTATTTTGCCGCTTGCCAGAGCGCCGAAAAAAGCTCCAGCCAGAAGTATACTTACCGTGAGGGACATTTGAAAGGTGGACAGGTGAAACTGGTCCTGAATAAACAGCATAGCTCCAGATATTACAGCTGTACCGTAACCGAATAATAATCCGCCCATGCCTACTGTAGCTGCGAAAAGATAAACAAACGTCGGATGGTTCTTTCTCTGCAATGTTTCTGCCATGTTGTCCCTCGTTTTATTAACATTGTTTAAAAATACAGGTTTGATAGAATTATTTTTCTTAACAAACTTAAAAAACAAGCAGGAAATAATGATGAAGCTTTTTAGAAGTGAAGAATTGCTAAATAAACTATGTTTATATCTTCTTGAAAGCTACATATATTTCAAAAATTACCCATGGAAACAAGATCAGCATATAATATTTAATTAACATTAAACTAATGCTAAAATATTATGACATCATGTTTTTAATTAAAGTTCCATTAAAAAATATAAAGAATCGGTATTTTTGCAAAATTGCGATAAATAATAATCACATTTGACTTTACTAAAGGGGGGGAAGATCTTAAAGAGTTTATTACTTTGCCAGTTGTATCTGTGATAAATTACCTGCAACAGTCTATGCTGCAAGAGCAGCTTATTGTTTCCTTTTGCTCTGACTTTTATGACGTTATTCCGTTAAGCAAAAAGATGAGATAAACTATTGAAAAATGTTGTAAAACAACAGCCCGGCTATAAATTTTACAGAGTGATGGCACGAAAGTGAGTTTAAAGAGTCCGAATTGCGGCTCAAGAACTGACACAACCTTTGAAGAAAAGAGTATCGGATGAAAAAACTTATAAAGTCGGTGTTTTGCAGTTTAGCTGTCATTGCGGCTTTGCCAATATGCGCAAAAGAGCTTAATCCTCTTGTTATTAAAGAAACGGCGGATACCATTGTGTGCCGTGATTTTTATGGCGGAAGTGTTACATTGCATAAGAATCCTGAAAAGGTTATAATTGGTTACACTTCGCTGGTCGGGGCCTGGTATTGTGCCGGCGGCAAGGCTGTTGCGATTCCCAATACTTTGGAGATGAATGTAAGTAACCTGCCGAAAGCTGCCCGCACCTTGCCGCGGGTGGGAAATTTTTTGAACCTGAATATGGAAAAAATTGTCTCAATGAAGCCGGATTTAGTAATCCTCTCGGCTTTTCGCTGCGGGCAGGGTACTATTGATATCCTGAAAAGTTCAGGCATTGAGTATATTGTTGTTCAGTACACAAATTATCAGGAGTTTTATAATGTCCTGGATCTCTTCTGTCATATTAACGACGGCAGTGCGCGAACCAATGCAGCAGCCGTGAAAATTAGTTCTGAAGTCAACAAATTATGTCAAAAAGCGGCTAAACAGAAAAGCCCGCGTTTCATAAGCATTTTTTATACCGGGCGGGGTTTGTCCTGCGAGTCTTCACTGGCAAACACCGCTCAGATTGCCAAAATGTTGAATGGCTATAACCTTATTGACGAGGCAGCAGACTCGATTCGAGGAACCAGGATCCCCTTCAGTCTTGAAAAAATAGTTATGGATAATCCTGATGTGATCCTGTTCACGACAATGTGTGACTCTGAAGCTGCCCGTAAGGAATTGAAAAAACAGGTCTTTTCCAATCCTGCCTGGCAGGAAATTTCCGCCGTGAGGCATAACCGGGTATACTTTTTGCCGAACCGCCTTTTTTTATACAAGGCAAATGAACACTACCCTGAGGCCTTCAGGTATATGGCAAAAATTTTGTATCCATGGGAGAACTGGAATAAATAATGACTGTCGATTCTAAAAATAACTTCTGGAATCTCAGGGAACGCGCTTCGTACAGATGCGCCGCATTTGTTGTTCTGGGCATTTTTGCTGTTTTTGCTTTTTTTATCAGCCTGAGAATGGGAAGCCTTGATTTAAGCTGGACTGGGATATTCAAGGCTCTTTTTATCGAGGATTCTGGAATTAACCGACAGATAATCTGGAATATCAGGCTGCCACGTAATGTTGTTGCTGTTATGGTTGGAGTTTGTCTTTCGCTGTCAGGTGCGATCCTGCAGGGCATAATGCGGAACCCGCTGGCTTCCCCTAATATTATCGGGGTCAGTGCTGGAGGCGGGTTGCTGGCGATCATTATAATGATTGTGCTGCCGCAGTATATAGTGTTGCTGGTGCCTGCTGCATTTGCGGGAGCGGTCGGGACGACGCTGGTTATCTATCTGGCTGCGTGGAAACACGGGGTGCAGCCAATGCGGCTCATTCTGGCTGGTGTGGCTGTAGCCAGTCTGCTTGGGGCCTGTATCAGTGCTTTAATGCAGTTTTATCCTGAAAGGGTTGCCGGGATTGTTAGTTTTATGGTTGGGGGACTTTCAGCTCGGACCTGGCGGCATGCCGCGATGATCTGGCCTTATGCTCTGCTCGGAACCGGTGTCGCGCTTACTGGTGCCAAACGTCTGAATATACTGGCCCTTGGCGATGAAATTGCTGTCAGCCTGGGGGTTAATGTTGAACTGACCCGGGCGGCTTTTATCGCAGTGAGTTCTTTGCTTGCCGCAGCTGCTGTGAGTGTTGCCGGCCTGCTCGGTTTTGTTGGATTGATTGTTCCTCATACAATGCGGCTGGTTGTAGGGTCTGATTATCGGGTCTTGCTGCCGGCCTGTATCTTGTTCAGCTCCGGTTTGATGATGTTATGTGATACGCTTGGCCGTATGGTGATTCAGCCTGCAGAGCTGCCTGTCGGTATTATTATGGCACTGCTTGGTGCTCCATTCTTCCTGTATCTGCTGCGAGGGAAAAAACATGAAAATTGAAGTCAGTAATCTTACTGTTGGTTATGATGGTGGCCCCCCGGTATTGAATGGAGTTGACCTCGGAATAAAAAGTGGTAAAGTTGTGACCTTGATCGGTCCCAACGGCAGCGGCAAGTCTACTATGCTCAAGGTTATTGCCAGGACGCTGCGCCCGTACAGTGGGACGGTTTATATCGATGACAAGAATGTACATTCTTTCAATACCAGAAAGCTGGCTCGTATGATGTCGGTTCTGCCGCAGTCTAACAGCGCGCCTGAAGATATTACCGTTGAGGAGCTTGTCGAGTATGGACGTTTCCCATACCGGCGATTGCTGCAGGGGTTCAGCCCTGCAGATGTCGAGTCGGTTGACCGGGCTTTGCAGTTGACTGGACTTGAAACCATGCGTAAGCGCGCGGTTTCAGCCTTGTCTGGTGGAGAACGGCAGCGGGCATGGATTGCGTTGAATCTGGCTCAGAAGCCGAAAGTAATGCTGCTGGATGAACCGACAACCTATCTGGATGTGTGTCACCAGTTTGATATTATTGACCTGATTCGTAGAATGAATCTGCAGCTTGGTATAACCATTGTCATGGTGCTGCATGATTTGAATCTGGCAGCCAGATATTCTGATGAGATAGTGGTGATGAAAGACGGGGCCATCTTCAGCCAGGGCCGCCCGGGGGATGTTATAAAAGAAGAGATGCTGCGTGAAGTATTCAATATAAAAGCGCACCTGACCATGGATGAAAAAGAGGTTCCGCACTTTGTTCCTGTCGGCTCTTGCAGCCGGGCTGTTTTAAGTGAGGATTTTTAAGGCTGGTACCTGGCAGCCTGTAGTTTTTTTATCTGGCGAATAAAATCAGCAAGCATTTGAACAGCTTGAGGGCAGGACGCAAAATGCAGGTGCAAATAGCTGGCAAATACTCTACCGTGACGAAATCCGCATGGCGAAAAATCCTCTTCTCTGGTATTATGTGCCAGCCAGAGCGGTTTGGGTTCTGATTTAAATTTAATATTAGACCAGTGGAACTCGTGACCGCGCATTACGATGTTTTCTGGCAGGAAAGAAAACTTTGATGCCGGTTTCATCACCCGGTAGCCAAGCGAACGCATTCGTTTGCCCATGGATGCATTGGCATTAATAATGCCGCACATGGGGAAAGTGCCGTCACTGTTTTTGATTTCATTAGTCAAGTACATATAGCCGCCGCATTCAGCATAAATAAAGCCGCCGTTGCAAGCAAAGTCTTTTATGGCCTGCCGCATTGAAGTATTGGCTGAAAGAACTCTGGCAAAAACCTCAGGAAACCCGCCGCCGATATAAATTCCGTTCAGGTCTTCCGGCAGGGTTTCATCGATAAGCGGAGAAAACCTGACCAGCTCAAAGCCGTTATCACGCAGCATGTCAAGGTTGTCTTCATAATAGAAATTAAATGCTTTATCATATGCCAGCCCCAGGCGCAGTTTTCCCTTTTTATGCCTTTTTTTTGTGGAATTTGAGAGAGCAGCTGTATGAGTTAGCTCAATAATTCTATCCAGGTCGAAATATTTTTCTACAGCTTCGGCCAGCGAGTCAAACCATTCCTGACCGCGCTTGTTTTCAAAAACTGGTACCAGGCCAAGGTGGCGTTCCGGCATGACCCAGTCATCCTCCCGCGGCAGATAACCGAGCAGTGGAGGGAGTCCGGCATGAGTAAGAGTTTCCCGTAAAATATCAGCATGTCTGGCAGATCCTACTTTATTGGCAATGACCCCGGCTATTTTTAAATCCTTGTTGAATTCAGTATACCCTTTTACCAGAGGCGCTATACTGTTTGCCATGCCGCGGGCGTTGACGGTCAAAATAACCGGAAGGTCCAAAGTAATTGCCACCTCAGCAGTACTGCCCTGTAAAGACCCTGGCTTTGAGGAGTCAAAAAGCCCCATGACTCCTTCGATTACAGCACAGTCTGCAGCCGCGGCCGCTCTTGAGAAGCTTGCTTTGACAGCTGACTTACCCATCATCCAGCCGTCAAGATTGCGTGAAATTGTTCCACAGGCGTTTTTATGGAAAGCAGGGTCAATATAGTCAGGCCCGCATTTGAACGGCTGCACTTTGAGTCCACGTTTTTTCAAAGCCCGCAGCAGTGCCAGAGTGACAGTAGTCTTGCCGTCTCCGGAACTGGTGCCTGCGACGCAGAAAGCAGAAATTTTATTTGCCGTATTTTTCAATGTAGCCTCGTTTAGTAAAAAGTTTTCCATTTTCAAACAGTGTTTGCGAGTTGCCTGTAATAACTATGGTGGTCATGTCGATAGAATCAAACGGGAAGTTACACAGCTGACAGACGGTTGCAGTTTCACCTGGCCTTGAAGCGTCTTTGACGATGCCGCAGTAACAGTCGCCTCCGTGTGCTTCCATGAAAATCTCAACCGCTTCTCTGATCAGGGACTTGCGTCTGGTGCTGCTGGGGTTATACAGGGCGCAGACCATATCACCGGCGGCAACGGCTTTCAGGCGTTTGACAATAATTTGTCGTGGAGTGAGCAGATCGGACAGGCTTATAACCGCGAAGTCATTCATCAGTGGTGCTCCAAGTATGCACGCTGCGGCTGAAGCGGCGGTTACTCCGGGAATTGAAACAACTTCAATATCCATGCCTTCAGCGTTAACCAGCTCCAGCAGCAGTCCCGCCATGGCGTAAATTCCGGCGTCTCCAGAAGAGATAACACCGACAGTTTTACCACAGGCAGCTTCTTTCAATGCCAGATTGCAGCGTTCAATTTCGCCGCGCATGCCATTGCCGATAATTTTTTTGCCGTTGAAAAGTTCAGGGAACTGTTTGAGGTAGGCGTTGTACCCGGCAATTACGTCACATTGCGCTATAGCTCTGGCGGCCCTCGGAGTCAGCAGGTCAGCTGCTCCCGGGCCGAGACCGATGGCGTATATTACTTGTTTACTCATTGTTACTTCCTGTCGGGACAATAGCGGCTATGGCAACGGTAACCCCGTCAAGTTTTTGTTTCTCCAGAATCAGGTGATCGTTACCAGCAGCCAGCATTGCTGCGGCTTCAGCAACAGACCTTATTCCGAATTCCTTTTCTGCTCTGGGGCTGGAATGCGGTGTTTTGACACTGTTTAACATTTTTTTGCCGTAAAAGCGAATCAGCAGGCTGTATTCGGTGGCGAAATCCAGCAATCCGGACTCATAACGCTTCAGGTCTGTGCTCGCGAGGCATTTTACCATCTGCAGTTTGAGTCCGGCGGTATTCAATGCCGCGCGTACGGCTTTCTCAATTTTATCAGCAGAAATATCAAGACGGCAGCCGATACCGACGGCATACCCGGTTGATGTCAGCCTTAAACAAGGCAGTCCGGTATCTTTTTTGCAGTTAAGAACTACTACCGGATGCTCAGCCTTTTCAATAGTTACGATCTGATGGAGTCCGCGAATATCGCGATAATGTTTTTCAAAGACATCCTCCGGCAGCAGCAGGTCTATACTATCTCCTGCAAGCAGCCGGGCGTTGAATACTTTTATCATTTCCGGATTGCAGACCTGCCAGTTATTCCTTGCTGCCAGTTCGTCAAACGCAATAAGTTTTCTGGTGTCAGTTGCCGTGGTGATTACCGCGTTGCCACCGGTTATTCCGGCAACGGTTGTCGCCAGCCGGTTGGCGCCGCCAATATGGCCGCTCAATAAGCTTATACAGTTGTTGCCCAGTTCATCACAGACCACTACTGCAGGGTCAACGGTTTTGCCTTCAAGCAGTGGAGCTATTTTGCGTACCACAATTCCGGCGGCCATGACAAAGAGGTGAGCATCATACAGATGCCAGTTAAGCCTGAGCAGCTTACCCAGTTTGTTGCTTCCGAAGCTCTTGAAGTCGCTGTGATCAGCAGTCAGCCCTTCTGGAACAAAAACTTCAGCGTTATTTAAGCCTCCGGAGATTTCTCCAGCCTTTAATGCACCCTGTCTGGTGATTGCATACAGCGCTGTTTTTCCGGAAAATTTCAGTTCCTGCGCTGTGCCGCGATAGCCATGCGCAAACCCGGAATCGTAAAGCAGAGACTTTTCGCCACTTCTTGCAATAGCCTTTCCAACCAGAATAATTGCCTGCCGCTTGATTCCGGCCGCTTGAATTTTCTCTGAAATATCGGCAAGAGTGCCGCAAACTATTTTTTCATTTGGCCATGATGCACGGTAGACAACCGCGATCGGAGTTTCTGCCGGTCGGCCGGCGGCAATCAGGTCTTTTACAAGACCGGGCATGTCAGCGACACTGAGGAATAATGCCAGTGAAGCGTTATTAGCAGCCAGCCTGCTTATGTTTTCCGCTTCAGGTACCGGGGTGCGCCCGGCACGGCGGGTCAGAATCGCGGTCTGGGTAATTCCCGGCATTGTAAGTTCAGCCTTGACTGCTGCCGCCGCCGCAAATACGCTGCTTACTCCCGGAATTACTTCATAGTCAATGTCAAGTTTATCAAGTTCATTCATCTGCTCGGAAATCGCGCCATACATGGCAGGATCTCCGGTGTGCAGCCTGACGACCTGCTTATCAGCTTTTACTGCATTTTGAATAACAGTTATGACTTCATCCAGTGAGAGGCCGGCACTGTTGATTTTTTCAGAGTCCGACCTGGCAAAAGCCAGTATATCAGGATTTACCAGAGAGCCAGCGTAAATGATTACATCAGCCTGTTCCAGAGCGGTTTTCGCGCGCAAGGTAATCAGGTCGACGGCTCCGGGTCCGGCTCCGGCTATTATGACTTTTCCTTTCATGTCAATCCTTTTGAAAAACAAATATATAAATTGGATTATCAGCTTTCATCATACTTAAATCACCGACAGCCTTGGCTCTGCTGACGGTCAGCGATACAGCCTCAATCCGGTTTTTCGGCAAAATTCCGCTTAAGGCCGCAACCGTTTCAAGTGTCACAGCGGAGACAACCAGCCTGCCGCCGCTGTTTAAAGCCTCGAAGGAGTTTTCAACAATTTCGAGAATATCCCTGCCGCCGCCTCCGGCAAAGATGAAATCCGGTGCGGGCAGCTCAGGAATTTTCTTCAGGATGTTTCCTTCAAATACCCGTATCCTTGTAATTCCATTCAGCCTGGCATTGTCTTTTATATGCTTTATCCGTGCTGGGGATTTTTCAACAGAAATCACGGTCAAAGCCCGGCAAAGTCCGGCAGCTTCAATTCCGACTGAACCGCTGCCTGCGCCCAGGTCCCACATTATGCCTTGACCCAAGCGCAGTTTTGATAATATTACAGCCCGCACTTCCGGGTGGGTTATTAAATTATTTTCGTGTTCGTACTGAGCATCATCAAGTCCCAGCGGCAGGCCCGGCATTTCATAAGAAGCACCAGCTGGAGCCAGTACCAGCAGCGACAGACTGCCAAAATCGGCGGCAGCAATATCTTTTAATGTTCCGAGTTGAAAAGTTTCATCAGGTCTGCCGAGGTTTTCAAAAGCTGCGGCCCGTCTTGATGCAGCCTGTGGGAAATGCTCCAGTAACTTTGTTGCCAGTTTATTGGCAGGCAGGCGGTTGTCGCAATAAATAGCCGCTTTGCAGGCTGATAAGAATTTCCGCCAGGGGACGGTTTCGGTTTTTCCGTGCAGACTGAATAATTCGGCATTTGACCAGGAGATGCCAAGTCTGGCAAAAGCGGCCTGAAAAGCGGTAATATGCGGCAGTACGGTGAAACTGCCCGGTGGGGCGATTTTGGCGACAGTAGCTCCGATGCCGAAATACAGCGGGTCGCCGGAAGCCAATATAACAATTTGACTGCTGCGAGAACGTTTAACCAGCTTCCGGGCTGTTTCACCGGCTTTCGCACCGATCAGCACCAGCTCTTTTTCAGGCGGTGCATAGCAGTCAAGCAACCTTTTGCCGCCGGCGATAACGTCAGCCTTTTTCAGGATTTCGGCAGCTTCACCACTGAGCGGCTGGTCCGCCAAACCGCAGCCGATTATATAAAGATGTCCGTATTCAGTCATTCAGAAGTAGTTCCTTTCCGCAAAATGAGGTTTCCTGCCGTGTTATAGAGCATTATTATAATATTGACACCTGGAGCCCATTTGCGCAAGTTGTCATAAGCGATATCCGCTAGATTATGCAAAAGAAACGTGTTTTCATCCTGAGTAAGTTTTGACATGGCCTCGCCAACAGTGTCGCATTTTTTTACCGCCTCAATAGTGGCTGGTGCCACACCTAGTTTCCTGAGTACCTTCACCATCAGGCCCGGCTCCAGTCTGTTTTTATGAGCATGTGTAATACGGTGGGCACATGCATACTTGTAAACTTTGCCGGGCATGCAGGCAATTACTGCATTTTTAATGCTTGGATCTTCGGCGGCGGCTTCAAGAGAATCCGCGATAAAATCACCGATCCTGATGCAGTTGTCATCCTGAATGTCAGGCAGGTCTCTGCTGATATTTTTCATTGTTCTGCTGCCGGTCGTCAGGGCGACAGTGTCAAAACCCTGTGCCGCGGCAGCTTTGATATGAATTTTTATCGTGTGTATATAGGCGGCATTTGAATATGGCTCTACTATTCCGGTTGTTCCGAGTATGGATATGCCGCCAGTCACTCCAAGCGTTGGATTCAAGGTTCTACGGGCAATCTTTTCCCCGTTGGCAACTTCAATTTCTATTAGCAGAGTTTCACCTTTCTGCTCCCCGAATCCGGCATGCAACAGGTTCTCAGCCAGCATACGGCGCGGTCCCGGGTTAATTGCCCATTTACCCACAGGAACCTCAAGGCCAGGGCGAGTAACCAGTCCAACTCCGGATTTCCCACGGATAATGATTTGTGATTTGCCGCACGGTTCAATATAGTCATGCTTTTCAGCGGCTTCAGCCGAGCAGAACGTCAGCCGGGTTCTTATGACAGCCTTGTCGGTGACATCAGGATCGTCTCCGGCATCCTTTTTTACTGAAATAAAATTATCAGGACCTGTTGTTACAGGAATAGAAACAGTTTCGCCATTGAGCAGATATAAGCTTACCCGGCTGGGCATCTTTCCGGACAAAGCCTGATAGGCCGCGATCGCCCCGGCCGCGACGCAACTCCCGGTGGTAAATCCACGACGTAATTTTCTGGCTTTTTCCGACATAACGTTTAACTACAGTTCGCTTTCCATTACTGCATGCAGAGTAGCTACTGCCAGCGGGCTGCCGCCGCGCCGCCCCTCTATTGTGATATGCGGTATGTCCACTTCACGCAGCAGTTCCTTGGATTCAACTACATTAACAAAACCAACCGGCATCCCGATGATGAGGGCGGGACGGATCCCTTCCTCAATAATCATTTTTATAACCCCGGCCAGGGCAAGAGGAGCATTGCCGCAAAGAAAAATACCGTCGTCAATGATAGCTCTGGCTTTGCGGACCGCTGCCAGAGCCCTGGTGATATTCTGTTCCTTTGCAGTTGCCGCAACTTCAGGATCCGCGACCAGACAGGTGATGGATTCACGAGTATAATCAGGGTTAAACTTCTGCAGTTTTGGAACTGATATCCCGGAGCGGATCATGTTTGAATCCGAGTAAAGCGGAACGCCCTGATACAGAGCGGCAACGCCGGCATCAACCGGATTATGCCGCAGTTTCAGAGTATCCGCAATCGTGAAGTCGGCAGTCGTGTGAATAAGCCGGCGAGCCACCGGCCATTCTTTATCATTCCATTTTGAACGGTCAGCTTCAGCCTCAATCCTGCGGAAACTTTCGCGTTCAATTTCCATTCCTGAAAAATCCCATGTAATATTTTCAAACATCAGAAGTCAATTCCTTTTTGTGCTTGTATCCCGGCCTTGTACGGGTGCTTGATTTCCTGAATTTCCGATACCAGGTCACAGGCTTCAATCATTGCAGGCAGGGCGTATCGACCGGTTATAATAATATGCTGCCAGGCAGGCCTTGATCTCAGGAACTTAATCACCTCGTCAAGCGGCAGCCATTTTTTTTGCAAAGCAATATTGAGTTCATCGAGAATGAGCAGATCAGTACTGCCATCAGAAATAATGTCTTTTACTGAGACCCAGGCAGCTTGTGCCCGGCTGCTGTGCTCAGCTTCAGGGTATTGGCTTTTCCAGGTCAGACCGGCCCCCATTGGTGTAAGTTCAAAAGGCAGGCTGGTACTGTCTGCAAATTTTTTTTCACCGGTAGCTACGCTGCTCTTGACAAACTGAACGACCTTGACCTTCCAGCCCCAGCCAAGTGCACGCATTGCTGTCCCCAGTGCGCTTGTGGTTTTGCCTTTGCCGTTGCCGGTAATGTTTATCAGCAGGCCGTGTCGTTTTTCTTTATTCTTATTTTGAATCATTTCCGACTTTCCAATTAATAATTTCAGTTATTCTGGATTAATGCCAAACCTAATTACAGATGGTAATAAATTCAAGCTGTTTAATTAAAATAACGGCGATGACTGGTCTGGAACTAAAACATTATTAGCATATTGCAAAAAGATATCAATAAATAGCTGCGACTGTCAAAAGTATGCGTTGAAAGCTAATATTTAGGGTATATATTAACCGGGAAAGGTGTTGCAATTAAGGAACCCGGTGAAAATCCGGGACTGTGCCGCAACTGTGTTGCTCTGCCCCGGCGGAGCTGAGTCAGGAACTTTTTGCAATGTGAATTGATTGACGTGATAATGTCGATACATCTTTGTGAACAGTGCGAGTCACGCTGAATAACGAAGTAAGGAAAAAATAAATGCGTAAATACTTTCCACTCGGCGGAGCTTTCAAGCTTATTGCCGCCATCACTGCCATAGGAACTTTTTCACTGGCCCAGAATGCAAACTCAGCCCAGGCTGCGTCTCCGACCTCAAAAAAGGACACGGCTATACTGCTGGTTGCTTTCGGCACCAGTGTGCCGCGTGCTGAGATAGCTTACACTAATATTGATCGCCTGGTCAAAAAGAACTTCCCGGGTATACCGGTAAAATGGGCATATACTTCATCTATAATTCGCAGAAAACTGGCAAAACAGGGCAAAAAAATTGATTCTGTGGAGGAGGCCCTGAGAAAACTTTATAAAGCGGGTTATAAAAAAGTTGCAATTCAATCGCTGCACATTACCAACGGGCAGGAGTATCAAAAGATAGTAAGCACTGCTAAAGAGTTTTTCTCGCCTGAATTTGGTTTTGAGAAAATAAAAGTCGGTAACCCCATGCTCTTGTCCTATGGTGATCTTAAATATCTGGTAAGTGCGGTGCGTCATACTTTGCCAGGTGACCGTCGGCCGCAAGATGCTGTAGTGTTGATGGGACATGGCAATGAAAAAGGTATCGGCGATTTAAGTTATGTTGCGGCCGCCTATGAATTCAGCAAGGAAGATCCGAAAATATTTGTCGGTACTGTTGAAGGGGCGCCAAGTTTTGATGATGTAAAGGAACAGTTGATCAAAGCTAAAGTAAAGAAAGCCTTTTTGATCCCAATGATGGTTGTGGCTGGAGATCATGCAATGAATGACATGGCAGGCGACGAGCCTGATTCATGGAAATCCCAACTTGAAAAATCCGGTATACAATGTGTTCCTTATTTACATGGCCTTGGTGAAAATGATCAGGTTATGCAGATATTTGTAAAGCATCTCGAAAAAGTACTTAAAAGCTTCAATTGAGCAGGTCAGCTAATGCGCTACGGCAAATTTTACGGCGTTGGCGTCGGCCCCGGAGATCCGGGGCTTGTGACTTTGAAGGCGGTAAAATGTCTTCAAAATGCTGATGTTATTTTTTCCGCAGTCTCGCGTCAGGGAGCACGCAGTGTGTCAGGCAATGTGGTTGATTCCATTCCGGATATTGAAGCGGAATGCCACGAGCTGGTATTTTCAATGAGTAAGGACTGGAATGAGCGGCTTGCGTGTGTAAAAGAAAATGCCAGATTGATTGCAGATGAACTGGAGCGTGGCAAAAACTGTGCTTTTACCACCATAGGTGACCCGATGACTTACAGCACCTGCGGATATCTGGTCAAGTTTCTTGAGCTGATGCTTGATGATTTACGAGCTGAGTTTATTCCCGGAGTTAATTCCTGGAGTGCGCTGGCTGCAGCATCCGGCAGAGTTTTAGTAGAAGACTGTGAGCGCTTTACTGTGCAGCCTAATTATATTGATCCTGATCCTGAGACCTTTAAAAAAGCGCTTGCCGATGGGGATACACTGGTCTTTTTGAAAACTTACCGCAGCCGAAATAAAATACTTGATTTACTGGCTGAAGAAGTACCTGATGCTAAAGTTACTTATGGTGCAAATATCGGTTTGCCTGAACAGTTTATTTCAAAAGATCCGGATAAAATACGAGATCGTAAAGACGAGTATTTGTCAATGCTGATAGTAAATACCGGAAAAGGCTGTTTACCCGAAAAACCGGGGTCGGAACAGGGGCCTGCAAATGCAGGTGCCAGCCCGACTGAAGTTTCAGGGTGTCAGGTCGATTTTAATGATAAAAGATAATTAATATTCCAAAATGAATACTTATCCTGTAAATCTTATATTAAATAAAAGAAGCTGCCTGATTGTTGGTGGAGGCAAGGTAGCTGCCCGAAAGCTGAAGCGCCTTCTGGAGTCAGGAGCCAATGTAACGGTTGTGGCCGCCAAACCGGCTCAGAGTATCAGGGATTTCGGGGACAGAAATATTCTCACCCTGCATGAAAGAGAGTTCAGGGAAAGTGATTTGGACGGCGTATTTCTGGTTTATCTGGCTACCGATGACCGCAAGCTAAACAGGGAGGTGCTTGAAAAAGCCAAATCCAGAGGGATTATAGCCTGTTCTGTTGACCGTCACTGGAAAGAAAGTTCATTTATAACTCCGGCCAGCTTCCAGAACAAAGAGATTACGGTGGCGGTTTCCAGCCAGGGGGTTGCCTGTAGAAAGACAAAGTTGATTAAGGAAAACCTTGCCAGGCATATTGAAGCTATTGAGAATACGCAGCTGATTGTTCTTGGAACAGATCACAATCATCTGGCTCTGGAGCATCGTGAAGGTTTGCACTTGAGCGGGGAACGACTGGTTGAAACTGGTGATATGATCAACCGTCTGTGGGGAATCCAGGGGTTTGCGCTGCTGAATACCTGTAACCGTGTTGAACTTATTGCTGCGGCAAAGTGCGATGGCACTCTCAGTCGAATGCTGCTGAATATAATGGGATTTTCCGGCTTAAAAGAAGGTGAGTTTTATTTGAAGAAGGGCAGTGAAGCATACCGTCACCTGTGTCTTACTGCAGCCGGACTGTATTCGCAGACTCCTGGAGAAAACCATATAATTACACAGTTTAAGCAGGCATTTGAGTTTGCAGTATCCAGTGGCTGGGCTGGATCTATGATGAAAGCGGTGCGCAATATGGTGCATCATTGCGCCAAAAAAATACGGCAGGCCACAGAAAGCATACTGAAGCAGGTTGAAATTGAGGATCTGGCTGTTGATTTTCTGACTGCTGAATGCAGTTTAAAAGCAAATCCCACAGTGGCCATTATTGGCAGCGGCATGGTCGGAACCGGGTTGCTGGATAAACTTATGCCCTATGCCGGCATGCTTTACTGGGGCTATAATAAACGGCAGCCGGTCTGCAAATATAAAGAGGTAAATCTGTTCCAGCTGAAAGAGGCTGATTCTGTTTTGCCGCAGTGCGATTTAGTGATAACCGCAGTAACTTCACCTGATCCGGTTATCGGCATGGAGTACACTGCTGTTTTGAAAAAAAATTGCACGGTGATAGATTTAGGTATGCCGCGTAATGTAGATGACGCTATAGCGGAAACCAGATCGGATATCAGCATTTTCAATATGGATGATTTAAAGCACTGGCACCGCCGCAAAAATTGTGATATGCGGCAGGTTTTTGATATTGCCGAGGAGATAATCAATATAAAGAAGGTTGAGTATGAACGATTTGTCGTCAGTATTAGCCGCGGGTGCCAGAAATAGTCGCCTGTCAATAGCCCAGACCAGGGAGGCGTTTGCCCAGCTGAGGCGGTTAGTCCCGTCTCTTAAACTGAGTATTGTGCCGATGTCGTCGCCGGGTGACCGTGATCGGGAGACTGACTTGCGTTTGAGTGATCCGGACTTTTTTACCCGGGATCTTGATCAGGCGGTTATAAACGGCAATGTTGATTGTGCAGTACACAGTGCCAAGGACTTACCGGAAGCTCTGGCTGCCGGCCTCGATATGCTGATTCTGCCGTGGAGTGCTGATCCACGTGATGTTCTTATAGTCCGTAAAGGCGAAACGATTATGGATGATCCGCGCATCGGTGTCAGCAGCGAACGGCGGGATGAATATTGTGCCCGGCGTTTTCCAGAGGGACGGCGACTGCCGGTCCGGGGTAATATTGAGCACCGTATTGAGCAGCTGGACAATGGCAAATATGATGTGCTGATTATGGCCGCTGCCGGTCTTAAGCGACTTGGCCTTGAGGACAGAATTACTGAATATATACCACTCGACGAAATGCCGGTTCCGGAGCTCCAGGGCAAACTGGCTTTTACATTTAAAACCGGGCATCCGGTGTTTACTGAACTGCGAAAGCTTTTTGTTAAACCGGTTATATTTGCCGGAGCCGGGGTTGGCTCCGCCGGAAACGCAACTGTGGATGCGATAAAAGCATTGCGTGAATGTGATATATGCCTGTATGACGCTCTCTGTCCGCATGAACTTTTGGACGAGCTGCCTCCTGAAGGAGAAGCGATAAATGTCGGAAAACGCAGCGGTATGCATGCTGCCACCCAGCCGGAAATCTGTCAAATGCTGATTGACTTTTCCAGAAAAAATAAGCGGATTGTCAGGCTTAAAGGCGGAGACCCTGGTATATTTGGCAGACTTGCTGAAGAGGTGACTGCACTAAATGAATACTCCCTGCCATATAAAGTGCTGCCGGGGGTATCCAGTCTCAGTGCCGCTACTACCGGTACCGGACTTCTGCTGACGCAGCGTGATCAGGCCCGTGGTTTTATTGCAGCGACTCCCCGGCGTGCAATAAGCGGTGGGTTTGAGTGGTTTGATGACAAAGAGCTGCGTGATTTTCCCAAGGCGCTGTTTATGGCAACCGGTAAGGTTGAAGGTGTTATCGCGGCCTTGAAGGCAGAGGGCAAAAAAGATGATTACCCAGTGACTGTGGTATTTGATGCCGGCAGCCCCGACTTGAATATTGTCTGCGGCAGTCTTGGCAGCATAACTTCGAAACTTCCAGCTGCAGGCTCTCCCGGGATCATTCTGACAGGAGTTGCGGCAAAAACGGAAAATATTTATGCCGGTCACGGGGCTCTGCGCAGGAAACAAGTGCTGTTTGCGGGCAGTGGCAGTCTGCTGAGCAGGGCAGAAAAGGCGGTCACGAGGTTTGGAGGAAAGTTTCATGCTTTGCCGATGATCAAACTGGAGTCTGCTGGCGATGCCTGCAAAACCCTGGAAGCAGTTGATCAATATGAGTGGCTGGTTGTGACTTCGCCGTCATGTGCGGAGATATTATTTGAAAATATTGAGGAAAGCGGTTTTGACCTAAGGCGCTTGCCTAAGCTGGCGGTTTGCGGCAGCGGTACGGCGGCGGTTTTTAAAAAGCATGGTATTATACCAGAGGCTTGTCCAGAAAAGAATTACGGTGGAGAAGCCCTGATAAAAAGCCTGCAGCCGCAACTTACTGCCGGCACTAAAGTCCTGAGGCTGCGCTCTGATCTGGCGACAAAATCGCTTGCTGAAAAACTTCAGCTTTCCGGTGCCGAAGTCACGGATAAGGTTTTTTACTGCAACCGCCAGGAAAAACCGGGCAGGTTGCCTGAGTTTGAAGTTGTGATGTTCACCAGTTCCTCATGTGTTGAGTCCTTTGTCAGTAATTATGGGGCGGCTGTGTTGAATGATAAAAAAGTTTGTGTAATAGGTCCGCCTACAGCGGAAAAGGCTGAAGAGTTACTTGATGATGCAGAAATTATTGAGGCAGGTGAATGCACAGTTGAGGCAATGGCGTTGTCCCTGGCTGCAGTCCTTGTCAGTAATGAAATAAAAAGATATTTGAGGTCTTAGTGATGTCGAATCGTATTTTTCCAAATATTCGTTTACGTCGTTTACGGCAGAACTCTGCGATACGCTCCATGCTGGCAGAACCACTGCCTGGTCCAGAAAAGTTTATGTGGCCGGTTTTTGTAGTTGAAGGCAAAGGCATAAAACAACCGATAAAGGCAATGCCGGGACAGTTTCGTTATTCTATCGACACTCTGCTGGAAGCTGTAGCTGAAGTTGTCGCGATGGGAATCAGGTCAGTAATGGTTTTCGGAGTTGTTTATGCAAAACGCAAATCTGCTGACGCGGCTTATGCCTGGCAGCCGGATGGTCTGGTGCAAGAGGCGGTTACGACCCTCAAAAACAAATTTCCTGGATTGCTGGTGTTTACTGATGTATGTGTCTGTGAGTATACTTCTCACGGCCACTGCGGCTGTCTGCATGAAAGCGGATATGTTCTGAACGACGAGAGTCTTGAAATGCTGACCAGTATGGCGGTCAGTCATGCGCGTGCCGGTGCCGATGGCGTGGCCCCCAGCGCCATGATGGACGGCCAGGTGCATGCAATCCGGGAGGCACTCGACCATGACAACCTGGAAGATACAATACTGATGAGCTATTCAACAAAATTTGCCTCAGCCATGTACGGACCTTTTCGTGAGGCAGCGGATTCAGCACCTGCTGAAGGTGATCGCTCCGGTTATCAGGCCGATTGCCGCAACTGGCGGGCAGGGGTGCGAGAGTCTCACGCTGACGAAGCGGAAGGTGCTGATATTCTGATGGTCAAACCGGCGCTGTTCTACCTGGATGTAATTAGTGAAGTCAGGCGCCATACCATGCTGCCGGTGGCGGCATATAATGTCAGCGGTGAATACTCCATGCTAATAGCCTCGGCAAATAACGGCTGGGGGGATTTGAAGAAGCTGGTAAGAGAGTCTATCAACTCGCTAAATCGCGCCGGCACAGACATCTTTATTTCCTACTGGGCCAATCAGTATGATAAATTTCTAAAGGATTAAGATATAATGAAACTTTCACATGAACTTTTTTCCAGAGCAAAGAAAATTATTCCCGGTGGTGTCAACAGTCCGGTCCGGGCTTTTTCTTCAGTAAAAGGCGATCCGATATATATTACTGGAGGTAAGGGCTCCAAAATTACAGATGTCGATGGCAATAAATACATTGACTTCTGCGGTTCCTGGGGGCCTCTGGTACTGGGGCATGCTGATCCGGAAGTTGTCCAAGCTGTGTGTAAAACTGCAGCCAGAGGCTTGACTTTCGGAGCCTGTTGCCCGCTTGAAGTCGAGTTCGCTGAACTTTTTTGCGACCTGGTGCCACATGTGGATATGGTACGAATGGTAAATTCAGGAACTGAAGCGGTGATGACGGCTATTCGCCTGGCCCGTGGATTCACCGGTAAAAACCTGATCATAAAGTTTGATGGCTGTTACCATGGACACTCTGATCAACTGCTGGTTTCTGCCGGCAGCGGACTCTTGACAAATTCCATTGCTTCGTCAAAAGGGGTAACTGACGCAACTATCTCAGAAGTACTTACTCTGCCGTACAATGATATTGAAAAAGTGACCCGTGTATTCAAAAAATATAAAAATAAAATTGCAGCAGTCATTGTCGAACCGGTTGCTGGAAATATGGGGTTGGTTCCCGGTGACCGTGAGTTTCTTGCAAGCTTGCGTTCGCTCACCCGCGAAAGCGGCAGCTGCCTGATATTTGATGAAGTAATTACCGGTTTCAGATTTCATGCCGGGGCGTATTCTCAGCTTATCGGGATTAACCCTGATATCAGTACCTTCGGTAAAATTATCGGTGGTGGCATGCCGGTTGGCGCTGTTGCTGCCGGCAGGGAAATAATGCAGCAGCTTGCCCCGCTGGGCGATGTTTATCAGGCTGGAACTTTGAGCGGCAATCCGATTGCGGCCGCGGCAGGTATTGCCACCCTTAATACGCTGCGCAATTCAAACCCATACCCGCATATGGAATGGCTGGCTACAGTTTTTGCAGAGAAAGTTAACGCCTATGCTGAGGAAGACAATCTGCCGGTACACTGTCGTTCATACGGCGGAGTCTTTACTGTATTTTTTACCGCGAGAAAACCGTTGCATAATATGGATGACGTCAAGACCTGTGATACTGGGAAATTTGCGGCATTTCACGCTTACATGCTGGAACGCGGATACTATTTCTCTCCGTCACAGTTCGAGCTGAACTTTGTTTCAATGGCGCATACTGAGAGTGAAGTTGCCGCAGCCGCTGAGGCGGTGCTGGAATTTTTTGATATTGTCAGGAGCGAATGATAATGCGGAAGCACGGCGGGAATATTTTTGAAATTGCTAAAGAACTTGGCTGCAGGCCGGAAGACATTGTTGACTTCAGTGCCAGCATAAATCCGGCGGGGCCGCCGGAATGCCTGCGTGCGCTGCTGAATCGGAATATTGACAATATAGTAAATTATCCGGATATCGGCTGTACTGAGCTTATTCAGGCTGCAGCGAAGCATTTCGGTATCAATGAAACAATGATTTGTGCCGGTAATGGTTCTAACGAGTTTATTTATGCTATTCCCCGTTCTGCCGGTTTGCGGCAGGCTGTTATTGCTGCGCCGGCATATATTGACTACGAAAAAGCCTGTCTGGCAAGCGGATTGAATGTTCAGTTTATTCAGAGCAGAGAAGATAACAATTTTATTCCGGATGTCAAAGGTATTGACGCGGCATTAGAGGTCCCATCACTGGTTTTTATTGGACATCCGGGAAATCCTGCCGGGACGGCATTGCAGCCAGCGACTTTGCGTCAGCTGGCAGTTAAACACCCTGCATCGATTTTTGTCGTTGATGAAGCTTTTGCGGAATTTACCGATGAAAATATTTCACTGCTGCCGAATATACCTTCGAATGTCATTGTACTGCGTTCAATGACAAAATTTTATGCCGTGCCGGGTCTCAGGCTGGGGTTTGCCTTTGCTGCCCCGGAGCTTATTGCCAGCTTGAAACAACAGCTTCCGGACTGGTCTGTAAACAGCTTTGCCCAGCAGTTCGGAATTCGAGTGCTGACACTGGAGGATCATTACCGTCAGCAGACAATTGCCACCAATAAAGCAGCAAAAGCTGAAATGGCTGCCGCATTACAAAAGATAGACGGTATAAAGGTATTTCCCGGGCTTGCGAATTTTCTGCTGCTGAAGCTTCCGGTCAAGGCTGCGGCGATACGAAAACAACTTTTGAATGAATACAGTATCGCGGTTCGTGACTGTTCAAATTTTCACGGACTGGATGAAAGCTTCATAAGAATAGCGGTGAAACTGCCTGAGCAGAATGCCCGGCTGACTGCCGCACTGTATAAAGTGCTGCACCCGGAGGTTCCGAACTTTTACATCAAAGAGAAAAAACGCAAACCGTCTTTGATGATACAGGGGACCTGCTCCAACGCCGGTAAGAGCGTTTTAACCGCGGCATTCTGCCGTATTCTGCTGCAGGATGGTTATCAGGTCGCTCCATTCAAGTCCCAGAATATGGCTTTGAATTCCTATGTTACGCTTGACGGCTGTGAGATGGGGAGAGCGCAGGTGGTACAGGCCGAGGCCTGCAGGCTGGATCCTGACGTCAGGATGAATCCGGTACTGCTGAAACCGTCGACGGATACCGGCTCTCAGGTAATTTTTATGGGGAAACCGGTTGGCAACATGCGGGTAAAGGAATATTTCAGATATAAGCAGGAGCTTTTCGGAAAAGTAAAGACGGTTTATGATTCGCTTGAAAAAGATTATGACGCTGTTATTCTGGAGGGCGCGGGAAGCCCAGGCGAAATGAACTTGAAAGGTTCCGATATTGTTAACATGAATATGGCAAGATATGCTCAAAGCCCGGTGCTGCTGGCCGGTGATATTGACCGGGGTGGAGTCTACGCCTCATTTATCGGCACGGTTGATACTTTTGCTGACTGGGAACGTGACCTGCTTGCCGGATTTCTGGTTAACCGGTTTCGCGGCGACGCTTCACTTCTGGATACAGCTCATAAGTATGTTGCTGATTATACTGGCAAACCGGTTCTGGGCGTCATTCCTTATATTCATCAGCTGGGGCTTCCGGAGGAAGATTCGGTGTCATTTTCATTTGTAAACGATGCGCCCAAAGACGACGATGCACTGGATGCGGCATTGATTGGGTTGCCTCATATAGCGAACTTTACTGACTTTGCGCCTTTTGATATTGAACCAGACGTGCGGGTACGCAAGGTACGTTCCGTCGACGAATTTGGTTCCCCTGATATTGTTATTCTGCCAGGGAGCAAAAATGTAATCGGGGATATGAATGCAATTCGTGCCAGCGGCCTGGACTGCAGAATCCAGCAAGCGGTCAGGGATGGGGCCTGGATGATTGGCATATGCGGAGGTTTGCAGATGTGCGGTACTTTAATTTGCGATCCGCTTGGCCTGGAGTCGGATATTCCTGAAACAACAGGGTTCGGGCTTCTTCCGCTTGAAACAGTCATTGAGCCGGAAAAAAATCTGTGCCGGACTAAGGGTATTTGGAGACAGACTGGATTGGAAGTTTCCGGTTATGAAATACATCATGGCATTACTAAGTGCGCAGACGAATCACTGATCAGTATTACAGATAAAGCAGGAGTTCCGGTTGGTTATGCTGCTGGCAGGACCTGGCTGACCTACCTTCATGGTGTTTTTGATGACGATGCTTTCAGACGCAAGTTTATCGACAGGATCCGCAGTGATACCGGCAGGAAGCCTTTGGGCAGAATATGTGCTGCATATAACACGGAGGACGCATTTAATCGTCTGGCCGATACGGTCCGGTCCGGGGTTGATATGGAAAAAATATACAAAATAATGGGGCTGTAGCGTGGAACTTGCTTTGTTAATAATTACGGTCCTGCTGCTGGACTCCTTGCTTGGAGACCCGCAAGGCAGCCTGCATCCGGTAGCACTGTTCGGAAAGCTGGCGACATATCTTGAAAAAATCTTCCGGGCAATTTCAGGAGATGGGTTCAGCAGCGGGATGTGCTGCGCGCTCGTAGCGATTGCAATTTTCACTGTACTTCCGGTAATAGTAGTTTTACTGGCTTTACAGGTGGATTCTCTGCTTGGACTTGGGGCTGCGGCTGTCTGTATATATGTGACGATAGCCCTGAGGAGTTTAAATGACCATGCCAAAGCTGTTGAAGATGCGTTGCATGACGGCAATCTTGACCAGGCCAGACAAAAAGTAGGAATGATTGTCAGTCGTGACACTGAAAAACTTGACAATGATGGAGTGATTCGTTCATGCATTGAGAGTGTCGGAGAAAATGTTATTGACGGGATAACCGCCGCGATTTTTTATGCAGCGGTCGGCTGGTGTTTTGGCGGTCTGGCCGGAGCGGCCGGAGCTGCCTGTTTTTACCGGGCGGTCAATATTCTGGACGCGATGTTTGGTTACCGCAATGAAAAATACCGCAGGTTCGGCACTTTTGCCGCCCGTCTTGATGACGTATTGAATTTTATCCCCGCCAGACTTACACTGGTCGCAATATTTCCGGCAGCTCTTTTCGCTGGATTAAGAGCTGTTTCCGCGGTAAAATACGCCTGGCTTGGTCACCGGAAGCATCCCAGTCCCAACTCCGGCTGGGGCATGGCGGCTTTTGCCGGTGCTCTGGGGGTAAAACTTGGCGGTCCGACCTTGTATAAAGACGGGGTCAAAAATTACGAGGAGTGGGGTATAGAGGTTGAAAAACTTGCACCGCTGCATATCTGCAGGGCCAGAATGCTGGCTTATGGAACAACCCTGTTTTTCAGCGCTTTCAGCTGCGCTGTATTTGTATTACTGAGGAGGATTATTGCTTTATGAAGAATGTATATCTGGTAAGACACGGCTCATTGCCTGAAGAGTATGATTCGCTGTATGTCGGCTCTATGGATATTCCCCTTTCTGCCAAAGGGGAGGCCGAGGCAGTGGCTGTCGGCAACTATTTGCAGGCACTGCAGTATGAGGAAGTGTACGCCAGTCCGATGCTGCGAGTGCAGCAGACTTTGAAGCTGAGCGGAGAACATCCGGCACAAACCGTTTCAGAGTTGCGTGAAATTGACTTTGGAGAGTGGGAGGGCAAAAGTTTCAGTGATATCAGCCGTGACTGGCCGCTTGAGGTAACTGAATGGTTCGAAGAAGCTGAAGGCTTCACCTTTCCCGGTGGAGAGAAACTGGATGATTTTTTTGCCAGAATGGATACGGTCATTGATTTGCTGGAAAGTTCCTCAGCCGAAAACATTGTCCTGTTTACCCATGGCGGAGTGATTTGCTCACTTATCTGCAGGCTGATAACCGGAAATTACAAAAAAGTCCTCGGTTTTGAGGTTTCAAGAGGCTCTGTTTCGCAGGTAAGGCTGTTTGGAGACGGCAGAGGTGTTCTTTGCGGCTTGAACCATAAACCTGAAGTGCATGAGGAACCGTAAAATGGCTGAAGTCTACCTTATAACCGGTGGCGCCCGCAGCGGCAAGAGTGCTTATTCAGAGCGGCTGGCACAGGAACTGTCAGCTCCCAGAAATTATATAGCCACCGCACCCGTGTTAGATGCTGAAATGCGGGACCGGGTAAAACATCACCAGATGCTGCGGGCCGGCGCCAACTGGCACACAATTGAGGAACAGCTTGATATCGCTGCAGCAATCCAGCAGGTAAAATCGGGGGAGACGATTCTTGTTGACTGTCTGACGCTATGGATTAATAACCTGATGTTTGCTGCGGAGCGGGCCAGCCAGCAGCTTGAAGAAAGTGATATTATTGAATTATGCCGGGAGCTGCAGCAGGTTTGCGGCGCACATTGCGGCAGAATCATATTTGTGATAAATGAAGTGGGGCTGGGAATTGTTCCGGATAATCCGGCTTCAAGAAAGTTTCGTGATTTGTCAGGGCGCTGTTCGCAGGCTATTGCCGGTTTTGCCGACCATGTAATATTAGTTGCATGCGGTCTGCCACTAAAGCTCAAAGGGTAAAATTTATTATGGGGTTACTGGAATCTACAATTGCAAAGGTTGAGCCGCAGTCGGATGAATACCGGCAGCGGGCGACAGCACATATTCTGAATCTGGCCATTCCGCGCTGGTCATTGGGGAGGGTATTTGACCTGGCAGTGGACTTGTGTGGTATAACCCGTTCCATGGCGCCACCGGTAGCCCGTAAACATATTGTAGTAATGTCCGGTGATCATGGTATTGTATCGGCGGGTGTAAGCGAACAACCCCAGGCTGTTACCCGGCTGGTTACCGAGAACTTTACCCAGGGGAAAGGCAGTATCTGCATTCTGGCTGAACATGCCGGGGCGGATCTGACTATTGTTGATATGGGAATAAACGGTGATGTCAGGCACTTGACAGACAGTGGGAAAGTGCTGGATAAAAAAGTGGCAAACGGGACTGCCAGTTTTACTCAAGGTCCGGCAATGACCCGTGCTCAGGCGACAGCTGCTGTTGAGGCCGGGATTGAGATAGCGGAAAAACTGGCCGTAGAAACGGATGTTTTCGGCATGGGGGAAATGGGCATAGGCAATACTTCCTCCAGTTCAGCCATAGTGGCGGTGATGGCCGGAATAGAGGATATTTCAACAGTGGTCGACCGTGGAGCTGGATTGCCTCTGGAAAAACTGCAAGTCAAAATAGATGCGATTAAAAGCGGTATTGAGCTTAATCGACCAGATCCGGATGATGCTCTGGATGTTTTAGGCAAAGTCGGCGGTTTTGAAATCGGCGGCCTTGCCGGACTTATCCTGGGAGCAGCTGCGCATCGCAAGCCAGTTGTAATTGATGGATTTATAACCACTGCTGCCGCTTTGATTGCTCATGGACTATGCCCAGACGCCGCCGGATATATGATTCAGTCGCACGGCAGTATGGAGCGGGGGCATCCGCATATGTTGAAACTGCTGGATAAAAAACCGCTGTTTTATCTAGATTTGCGTTTGGGCGAGGGGACCGGTGCTGCGCTGGCAATGAATCTTATTGATGCAGCGGTAAAAGTAATGACCCGTATGGCAACTTTTGAAGAATCCAATATTACAGAAGAGGGATTATGAGAAAATTTTTGGCAGCTTTAACCTTGATCACGCCAATCCCGATACCGGGATTTATGCCAGAAGAAAAAGATCTTGAGGGGTGCAAAGCTTTCTTCCCGGTTGTAGGACTGGTGCTGGGGATTGTCGGCTACCTGATTACAGTTGCCCTGCAGGTTGTTTTCCCTCGTTTAGTGACGGCAATCATGCTGGTAGTAATGCTTGAATTATTTTCTAAATGTTTTCATCTTGACGGGCTGGCTGATACAGCTGATGGTTTTTTCAGCAGCCGCCCGCGGGAGAAAAAACTTGAAATTATGCGAGACAGTCGAATCGGGGCCATGGGAGTTTTTGCCATGCTGGCGGTTCTGGGACTTAAAGCTGCAGTGTTTTACTGTATTTCTCCAGCTTTGTTAAAATATGCCGTACTGCTGGCACCGCTGGCAGGCCGCTGCGCCATGCCTATGTATATAAGTATTACCGGATACGCCCGCAGCAGTGGGATGGCTGAAGTTCTTTACCGGAGACAGTCGCTGCTGAATTTTATCTGGCCGCTTTCATTTATGCTGCTTGCCGCATGGTGGCTGTTCAGCTGGCATGGTATTATCGGGGCTTTAGCCGTTGCCGTCTGGGTTATCTTCTGGCGCAGTGAATCTTTCAGACAGCTTGGTGGCGGCACCGGGGATACGATCGGTACCTGCGAAGAGATAGCAGAACTCCTGATTCTGCTGGTTCTCGTCGCAGGCTGATGCTTTTAAATTTCCAGCAGCTCCCTGAGTTGATCGACAGTTTTGTCGAACAGATCAAGAGCATCATGGACTGGCTTTGGAGTTGACAGGTCGACTCCGGCATCTTTCATAATATCAAGTACGTCTTTGGAATCCCCGGCTTTGAGGAAGCCAAAGTAATCTTCTATTTTTTTGGAGTTTCCGCTCAGGATATTCTGAGACAGTTCTACAGCCGCAGAAATACCGGTGGCGTATTTATAAACATAAAAATTATAATAGAAGTGGGGAATTCTGGCCCATTCCATTTCTATACGCTGATCAGCATTGACTGCATCTCCATAGTAGAGCTTATTGAGTTCAAAATATTTTTCGCAAAGAACATCAGGGGTAAGCGGTATACCTTGCTCGGACTGTTCATGCATCCAGAGTTCAAATTCTGCAAACTGAGTCTGTCTATAAATAGTTCCGCGCAGTTCATCCAGCAGATGGCACAGCAGATAGGCTTTAAGCTTTTTATCATCAGTGTTCTCCATCAGATAGTGATGCAGCAGCTGTTCATTGGTTGTTGATGCCACTTCCGCAACAAAGATGCGGTAATCGGCATAGTGGTATTCCTGAGCCTGGTGTGAGCAATAAGAATGCATTGAGTGCCCGAGTTCATGGGCCAGGGTGAATACATCATTCAGCGTGCCGTGAAAATTCAGCAGCAGGTAAGGGTAACTGTCATAGCAGCCGCTTGAATAAGCTCCTGAACGTTTGCCGCGACATTCCAGAACATCAACCCAGCGCTGGCTGAAAGCTTTTTCCAAAGTATCGCAATACTCCTTTCCCATTGGCTTCAGGGCTTCACGAACCCAGTTGACTGCTTCACCCCAGCTTACTTCAACTTTGCATTCAGGGACCAGCGGGCAGAAAATATCATACATGTCCATCTTTTCCAGCTTCAACGCATCACAGCGCAACTGCATGTATTTGTGGAGAGCCGGGAGTTTATCATGCACAGCCTGAATCAGGTTGCGATAGACTTCCTCCGGAATATTGTCACCAAATAAAGCCGAACTGAGCGCTGACTTATGGCTGCGCAGCTTTGAGCTCAATATATGACGCTTTACAGTGCCGTCCAGAGTTGATGAAAAGGTGTTTCGAAAATTATTGTATGTATCATACATTGCTTCGAAAGCAGCCTTGCGGACTTCGCGCTTTGATGACTCCAGAAACTTGATATAATTGCCATGCGTAAGTTCTACTTCTGTACCCTGTTCATTTTTTATTTCAGGAAAACTTAAATCCGCATTGTTCAGCATGCTGAAAGTTTTTGAAGGAGTGCTCATTACATCCGAAGACATGCCGAGTATCCTCTCTTCCTTTTCAGAAAGCGTATGCGGCCTTTCCCGTAACAGTTCACGCAGGCTGCGTGCATAAAAACTCAGCTCTTCTGATTGCAGAAAGTCTTCCATTTTATCCGCCGGGATATCCATGATTTCCGGATCAAACCAGGCGGTTTTTCCAGAAATTTCGGCAAACAAAGCACTGGCGCGATCTACTTTTGAGCGGTTTTTGGAATTTCCAGTATCCTCATCAGAACGCAAATGCGCATAAACGTAAACTTTTTCAGCCAGACGTTCCATCGCATCATCAGCTTCAATTGCCTGCTTAAGTACTGAGGGGGACTCACTGAGGCGCCCTTTAAATGCTAAGAACTTTTCCAGCAGCTCCGGAATTCTGGCAAAATCCTTTTCCCACCCGGCAGTGTTTTTGTACATCACATCAAGATCCCAGGTCATTTCCCTGGGGATATCTTTACGCATGAGGAGTTTTTTATCACTCATAAATTAATCCTTTTATGTTTCAACTGAGCGGAACAGCATCAGATATTTTATGCTGTCCGGGAAATTCATGTCTGAGACGGTTGATATCATCGGCATGCATATGCCAGCCGACAGCTCCAAGGTTTTCCTCAATATGCCTTATCGAGCGCATGGTGGACATTGTAACCACATTGGGCTGAGATATAAGCCAGTTCAAGGCTATCTGGGATCTGGTTTTGCGGTATTTTTCGCATATCTCATCCAGCAGCGGTGAAGCGGCGTCAAGAATAGCTCCTTTCTGCAGAGGTCGCCATGCTTCCAGCATGATATGGTTGTTCTGACAGTAGCTCAACAGTTCAGTTTCAGGCTCGCGATAGGACAGGTTGTAATGCACCTGATTCAACACGATTTTATGACTCGCACAGTCCTGAGCTCTTTTCAACCTTGAAACCGCGAAGTTACTCACCCCGATGGCTCGAATCATTTTTTCATCTGCCAGTCTGTCCAGGGCTTTTATTGTGTCCTGCAGCGGAATGTCATCGTTTGGCTTATGGATCAAATACAAGTCTAGGTAATCTGTGCCAAGTCTTTTAAGACTGTTTTCACATGCCCTCAGGACATCATCGCTGGCAAGATGGTCATTCCAGACTTTTGAAGTGATGAAAAGGCTTTCACGGTTGCGTCCTTTCAGGGCCTGCCCAACAATCTGTTCGGCGAACCCCTGAGCATACATTTCAGCAGTATCAATATGCTTAAGGCCGCGCTCAAGTCCGGCAATTAAAGCTGATATATCATTTTGACCGTCATTATCTGGGTCTTTCTCAGAATTGCCGCCCATCATCCAGGAACCCATACCGAACACCGGCATTTCAAAGCCGCATTTCAGTTTTTTTACAGGTATACTCATTATAAATATCCTCCGGATTAAACTTTGCTCAGAAAATATAGCCTGTCCAAAGTCTGCTTCAAGCAAAGCCGGGCTTTTAACTGATAATTAGCGGCTGTATTTGAAAAATCGGCTAAATCAGGTATATTGAATACGATAAAATTCTGTATTTTGAAAAATGAGGCATAACTATGAAAGCCGTTAAATATATAATGCTGGCAGTAAGTGTGGCTGCTTTTACCGGTATTCTGTCCGGGTGTGTCACACCGCCGCGTTTTAAGGAAAAATATAAGCATGGTGGCAGGAACTACACCTATAATGTGGTTGATACCGCTACCGGGTTTATTATTTATATGAACTACACTGTCCAGGAGCTCAACCCTGACAACTCCTGTCTGATAGCCCAGCAGGCTCGTCAAAAGCTGATTATGATAGCCCAGTGTATTGCCAAAGGCCGCAAAAAGGCGATTGAGCCGATTACCCACGATATGATTGAGGGGGAAATGGACCGCAATACCTTCAATCAGAAAACCTACTGGCACGGCAATTTGAAAGTTAAATACCTGGAAAAAAAGGCTACGAAGAAGTAACCAGTTGCCTTTGACTTTTTAAATCCTTCATATATACTACATTTGAGCTTAGAAACATTACTGAGGCAACGTCAGACGATAGCAGTAGATAGCTAAAAAGAGCACTATGATGTAGGACATAGATAGGATTTTATTATGCAGAAGATCAGGTTTACAAAAACTAACATTGAAAAATTACCAGAACTGTAAATGGTACTTATTTGATGGGATAAAACACCGCTGTTCGCACTTCAAATGTCTTCGTCCGGTATTGTCTACAGCGAATGAAGTTGTACACGAATTTGGATTTGCTAGTATCGCAAGGGCAGAAAAGGGTAAATGCCAAATAAGGGGTAGACTTTATGAACCTAGATCAGCTGTTTTTCGACCAGCAAAAAGTAAGATCAGCTCAGTAATTGAAAGCATTAAACACTTCCTCTTTCGATAGGAGATTGGCCTCATGGCAAAAGAATTCAATGAAGACAGGTTTCACAACCTGAAAAATGCTCATAAGGAGCCGAAGGAGGACTATCAGGAGTATCTTGAAGTTGCCACCAGAGCCATCGATAAGAAAGTCGTAAGAAAGATGGGAATCCACAATCAACTGCCTCAGATTCTTTTGGATTTGGAGGAAATGCGAAAAACATCGATGTCCAGTTATGAAACAGCAAGTCTTGCAGTGACAATGTACCCGACAAGTTATGCAAAGATTGCCCAAGTAAGGGGCATTTCTAAGCCAGCGGTCTGGAAACAAATGCAGCGAATTGCAAAAAAATATCCGTGGGCAGAAGGATTGGTTTATGTTATGGGGCAGCGATAAACAAAAAGCCCGGCCAATACAATGGCCGGGATATCATAAATAGCTGGATTATTAGTTACATAGAAAAATTAAAGATTTGTTTTAATGATTCTCTAATCTAATTTCATTAATAGTTACTTAAGAGCTACTGCACATATACTAATTTGTGTTTTTATTAAGTCTACAAGATATAAATTAGCTTCAGCATTCCATGGAATGATGCTTACTTTTTCAGGAATCAATCTATTTTTTAATAAAAAATCAATGTCTTCTTTTAAACTATCAATATCATCATTGCTTAAGGTGTTTGCCAAATGAGACATTTTGTATAATTGTTCAGCTTCTTCATAAGAGATCCCATGTTCCTCAGCACCTAACTGCAATGCTTCAGATTTGTTATTATTTATAAAATCCATAGCCTGATTTTGGACTTTTATGTATCTACGTACCCAATCTGGGTGTTTTTTAAGGAAATCCTCTTTTACACCAACAACTAATTTAGGAATAATTAGTCCCTTTGCTGTTGTTAAGATTTTTGCTCCTTTTTTTTCAGCTTTCAACATTTTACTTGCAGCTAATAATGCGGCGTCAACCTTCCCATTAAGCATAGCATCTGATGCTTGAGATATTGACATTGGTATTAATTTTACATCCCTGGCATCCATGCCATTTTTAGATAATGCTTTGAGTAATATTTGATGCAATACAGTTCCAGGAGGCCCGGCAACAGTTTTGCCTTTTAAATCTTTGATTGAGTTGATCTCTTTTTTTGCAGTCATTACCGAAAAAATATCTACAGGTTTGGAAACAGCCCTTATCATCTGTATCCTGATATTTTGGGCAGTTGCTATAATTATGCTTGTTGTGTTTATAACTCCGCATATATCAATTTGACCTGTCTCTAGTGCCTTGGCTTGTTTCAACCCGGAGGTAATTTCGTGAAAGTTTATTTTTATTTTATCTTTTGAAAATTCTTTTTCTAGTAATCCTTTCTTTTTCATAACTATTAATTGAAGATTAAAAGGAGACTTTGCATAAGATATATTTATTTCTTTTCCAAAGATGTTGGCAGTTGCGAATAAAAGCACGATCAAAAATAAAGCTCTCATATAACCCTTTTGTTTTAAATGTGTTTCCTGTAGAATAAAGAACTATAACTTTATATGGTCTATTTTCAAATATATATGGAGGAGTTCACCATCACTTAATGGAAAGCAACTGTGTTTCAGTTTCCAAGAGTCTTCAATGATTTCAAAACCCCGGTTATACCAGGATAGTGCAAAGAGTGAAAATCAATAATTAGTTTATCTTAAAAAACAACTATGTCAATAGTTTTTAACGCATTGAGGTTAACGTTAACCCAGTTACGTTGAGGTTAGAACATCAAAAAAGGGCCGGTTTTGGTTCACGGCCCTAAAAAAAATAGAAAAAAGTTCTAACTTTGTCAAAGCTCTATTATGAGCTAATTGTGACTAACTGCACATAGGCTGATTTGGTTTCTTACAAAGTTCTCAAAAGCTATTTCAATTCCAGCACCTTTTGTCAGAATATTTACTTTTCTAGGGATAAGTTTTTGTTGATACAAGAAGTCGATATCTTTTCTTAAGCTTATAATGTCGTCTTTGTTTAAGGTATTTATCAATTTGGTGTTGTTGTACAACCACTCAGCATCTTGATAGGAAATGCCGAGGTCTTTAGCAGCTAACTCTAAGGCTTCACGTTTATTATTTTTAATAAATTCCATTGCCTCATCTTGGACTTTGATGTATCTTTTAACCCAATCAGGGTGTTCTTTGGCAAATGATTCACTAACGGCGACAACTAGCTTGGGGCGCATTAGCCCTCTGGCTGTTGTTAAAACTTTTGCTCCTCTTTTTTTGGCATTAATCACTTCTACCGAGGCCAATACTACTGCATCAACCTGATTTGCAAACATGGCATCATATGTTTCTGCATCCGACATTGGTTTATAGTTGATATCTTTTATTGTCATATTATTTTTAGACAAAACTTCAAGTAACAGTTGGTGCAAGGTGCAATTGCTAGCGCAGGCAATAGTCTTTCCTTTTAGGTCTGAGACTGATTTAATATTTGGGTTAGTAGTCATCAAAGCCAAGGTATCAGTTGAGTTGCAAACTGCTCTTATTAAATTTAGTTTTATATTTTTACCGGCCGCTATAATTATACTGGTAGTGTTTAGACTACCACATATATCTATTTTTCCTGCAGCGACAGCCTGGATTTGCTCTGTACCTTTCATTATATTATGAAACTTTATTTTTATCCCATCCTTCGCAAATTCTTTTTCCAATAGTCCCTTATTTCTCATAACTATCAATTGAAGGTTAAACGGACAGCTTGGATAAGTTATATTGATTTCTTTTCCTAAAAGGTTCAAAGCTACGAATAAAGACAGAATGCAGAATAAAACTCTCATTTAGACCTCTTAATTATAATTAAATTTCCTTTCAAAACGAAAAACTAATATAATCTTTAATAATATATTTTTCAATTATAATCAAAAGGTTTATTTAAAACACTTCACAACCTAACATTATTTAACTTATTTGAAAAGTTAGATTAAGACTTACCACAAACCAAAATGTATTTTTGCAGTGTTATTACTTATTACTTAGCGTTCCGCCTTTGCTATGGTAAGTACCTAGAATGCTACGTTGGCTAACAGCACATATACTGATTTGGTCTCGTACAAAGTCTTCAAAATATACGTCTACTGCAGCACCTTGTGAAAGTATATTTACTTTTTTAGGGATAAGCTTTTGCTGAAACAAGAAATCAATATCATCTTTTAAACTGTTTACGTCATCTTTGCTTAAAGTATCTATTAACTTGGTATTATTGTATAACCATTCAGCATCTTTATAGGAAATACCAAGGTCTTTTGCCGCTAATTGCAAGGCTTCACTTTTATGTTTTTTAATAAACATCATCGCCTCATTCTGAACTTTCACATATTTCCCAACCCAATTGGGGTGTTTGTGGGCAAAAGATTCACTAACTGCAACAACTAATTTAGGTCGCATTAGCCCATTGGCTGTTGTCAAAACTTTTGCTCCTCTCTTTTTAGCGTTCACTACTTCAACCGAGGCCAATATCCCAGCATCGACCTTACCGGCAACCAAGGCCTTATAGGTTTCTGCATCTGACATTGGTATGTAATTGACATCTTTTATAGTCAAATTATTTTTAGATAAAACTTCAAGCAGCAGTTGATGCAAGGTGCACTTACTTGCGCAGGCAATAGTTTTTCCCTTCAAGTCGGTAACTGATTTAATATTTGGATTAGTAGTCATTAAAGCTAAGGTGTCAGTTGAGTTGCAAACTGCTCTAATTATGTTTAGTTTTATATTTTTACCAGCCGCTATAATTATACTAGTAGTATTTAGACTACCACAGATATCAATTTTACCTGCTGCTACTGCTTGGATTTGTTCTGTACCTTTCATTATATTATGAAATTTTATTTTTATCCCATCCTTCGCAAACTCTTTTTCCAGTAGTCCCTTATTCTTCATTACTATCAATTGCAGGTTAAAGGGACAGTTAGGGTAAGTTATATTGATCTCTTTGCTACAAAGATTAAAAGCTACGAATAAAGACAGAATACAAAATAAAACTCTCATGTAAACACTTTATTCTAAAAAAGTTTCCTCTAAAAACGACTAACTATTATAAGCCTAAATAATAAATTTGCAATTTTGAAAAAGAACATATTTATGATTTTAAAGAGCAAAAGTGGTTTAGTAAGAGGACGTTCAAGGGAAACTTGGGCAGGAAGGAAAACTGGATTTTGACTGCACTGTAAATTATGTCGCTTTTAGGGAGTGTGAGGTGGGGGAGTGAGTAGAAGAAAGCGCCCTGCAAATAGTAGTGATCCTTCGACGCTTTTGAAGCAAGCCCAACCCGTGGAGGAAAGGCATCACTAAAAGTTGGAGTAATTAAGGGCATGTAATAAGAGCCTTTTAAAAGACATTGCAAGACGCTTCATGCTTAACTTTTGGACTTTTAGCAACGTCAAGCTGATTAGAAATTATTTTGTGAATTCATTATAAATAACTTATCCACCAACTCCGTTTTGTTACTTTGAGTTTAGCAAATTTTTTACATAACGGGTAAATAATTAAAAGACCACAAATCCAGCCGACATAGGTTGGCAGCAAAGAGGGTATATAGCTTAATCCTTCAGGTGATATTTTAGGAGCATAATAACCTAACATCCAATTGGCTTTGCCAAAGCAAGCGAGAGCAAGCAACATTCCTCCAATATGATAAAGTGGAAGGTGCAATATATAAAAGAAAAAAGGAACTTCTCCAAATATTTTAACAGGCTTAATCCAGCTCCCCCAATGTCGGTCAAGCAAGCATAACAGTACCATAGATATGCCTAAAAAGAACAATAGAAAAACTAGTGACGGTGGGTATTTCGTTACATTTAAGAAACTTAAGAACGTGTACAATGGAGTCTTTTGAATAGACCATGGATGTAGATCACCATATATATTAATAGACCTTATAATAACTCCGGCAATAATAAGCAAAATTCCACTTCTCAAAAAGAATTTCCTTCTAAACTCACACTCAAACTGTGTTACTCTGCCAAGAAGATATCCAGCGGCCATAACTCCAATCCAAGGAATAACTGGGTAGAAAACGTTAAAATTATATTCACCATATGTCTGTACGCCAGAGACATGCAATATCCCCCAAAGCAACCTGAAAGGACCAAAAGCTTCAGGACATATTCCATCCAAGGCATTGTGGCCAAGAATCATAATTCCAGCAATGACTGCTACCCATTTGCGGGGCAGGTATATCAAACCAGCCATAGCAATCATTGATATTCCTATTGCCCACAATACGGAAAATGATAAATAATGCGCATTATATGAAAATGACCAGTAAAAGTGAATTAAAGTTTGGTCAAGCAAAACTAACCAAAAGCCACGAGTAAGGCAAAGAATTGCTAATTCTTTCCTTGTGCGCCTACGGCCAGCAAAAAAGATTCCCATACCTGCAAGTAAAACAAAGGTAGCAGGAGCAATATGAGTTATCCATCTGGTAAAAAATACCATGGGGGTAGTTACAGCAAGATCTGTTGGTGATGATGATACATACCCTAATGAGAAAAAATCACGTGCATGATCAAGAGCCATAACTATCATACACAACCCTCTTAATGTATCAAGGGCCAAGAACCTTGACTGAGGTATAGCTTTTAAGTCAGGCTCATCTGAAACTTTGTAAACTGCGTGTGTAGCTCCTACTTTCTTAAATGGGAAAAATATAACGTGCATAAAAGATTTTAATCGATCCATAATAAAACAATTTCTACTTGTAAAGATGTTTAATAATTTTCATTTCGATTTTTTAATTTTGAACTTAAGAACTTTGGAAAGAATACCCATTAACTTCTTTGTAATACTATCTAATATTTGTTAGATTGTTATAATATCTGTTTTGTTCAATAATAATTAGTTAATTATCAAAAGGTGCTGTGAGGGGACCCCCGCCCGGTTTAAACAAATTTTTTACTTTTTTATTCAGGGGTACAAGTTGTAACTTTATCAATAACATTTTTTCTCTTCTTTAAAATGTACCCGGGGTACAAGTTGAGCTCAAAGGGGGTACAAAGTGAATAAGTTTGAGCATAGAAAATGTACCCCAATGGGTACAAAAGAGGTACAAATTAACAGGGAAAGAGTACAAAACATTCAACTAAAACTAAAAGTTGATAGCGCAGTCCATATAAGCTAATATTCTAATTAACATACTTCAGTCCAACTTGATTTGACTCACCTTTAGATGAAGGAGGTGATATGTTTCTATACCTTTTCAGACAATATTGTTCTTGAAAAGGGCATTATATTAAGTTAATATTCACAGTGTTTTTTACGAACTCAAAACTTTTCTTATAAGCCTTGAGCCTTTAACTTAATAGATGGAATATCAATGAACGATTTTGCAGATAGTATTTATGAAGATGAAACGTTTAAACAAATTAATGCTACTGGACTTGTATTTGGCAAAAAAGAATTTTTTGGCTGTGTTTTCAAAAACTGCGACTTCTCTGAAAGTAATCTCACCAATGCGGTGTTTGAAGATTGCACTTTCAATGGCTGTAACTTAAGCCTGTGTAATGTACTGAATACCAGCTTCAGGATGGTCGAATTTAAACATTGCAAACTTACGGGTATCGATTTCTGTGACGTAAATACATTTTCTCTTGATATCAAGTTCTATAATAGTCGTCTTCAAACGTGCAATTTTTCTGATTTAGATTTAAAAGGAGGCTGCTTCAAGTCTTGCCAGATTTTTGAAAGCGACTTCTTCGGCACTAACCTACAAAAGGTTAGTTTTCAGAATTCCGACCTGGCTCAGTCAAAATTTCAGGAAGCTAACTTTGAAAAAGCAAATTTAAAGGGCGCTAAAAACTACCAAATAAACCCTCTAGTCAACATTGTACATGGAGCTATATTCTCATTACCAGAAGCAATATCATTATTGAATGCTTTTGAGGTAAAGCTAGACTGACAGTAGATCACCGTCAATGTTTTGATCAACTTAAGTTCTATAAATAAAAGGCAAAGAAAAGTAGAGTTTATATTCCGTCCTCTACTCCACCACATCGCATTCCCGCCAGACCTCTAACAGCAAAGGCAAAATCCAGCTTCCTTTTCAATGCAACGTGGTACGCCTTTGGATAAGCTACCTTTAAAGCAATTTCACGATAAAGTATTTATTTTAATTCATCAATGATTTTCATTAAAAATATAATTATTGATAAGATGTAACTAGAGCGATTATGTTTATAAGACTCAAAAATATTCAATTTTAAAGTTAAAACGCTCCTCTGAAAGGCAACTTTACTATTAATTTCAGTCCTTATCAAAAATGATAATAATTATTATGGTTAAGAAAATGATGCCTAAAGTTATATATCCAATTTTTGTTATTTGATATTCTAAAGACTTGTTAATAAATAAAACCCGACAACAAGTTCAAAAAAACAAGAAGTGTACTTATCAGTTTGATGTATCGCACCTTGTAAAACTCTTTTGCTATTTGGCCATTTGACGATCTTAAACCTTTTGTATAGCTTATAATTTAACTTATAAATATATCTATAAAAAATATTATTAATGGCCTTGCTATGTTTAAAATAGATAAAAACGCAGTTTCTTAAATTATACATATAATAATTATTTAATAATAAGAATAATTAATAAAATAATATTAATAATTAAATAATCTAAGTTTTACTAAGTACAAAAGGCTGCAAACAATAATAAAACATAATACAAAAAACGCATTGAGCTTTTATAATGATATGCTTAAAGTGCTTTTCAGTATTTGTCATCTTATCAAAAATCCTGATTATTTTGTTTGATTAAACATTTTCATCATTCGCAATTAATGAAATTTTGCGAATGACAGAAAGAAATATAGAACTTGCATTTACCAGCGAAGGTTATGTTTAAATATGACACATGTTTAATGATGGATAATAAAAATCTATAATTAAATCGTAATTTAAATACATATAATACAAATTTGAGGTAACCAAAGTGCCCTATTCAGCAACAAAGTTAAAAGCTAAGACTGCAGTGTTAATGATGGAAGTCATAAGAGCTGACCGTTATAATGATAAAATTCATAGAAAAATGCAGAAGTGCTTTCATTATCTGACGTCTGAAAGCGTAGTAACTGTAAGGCAAATAAGAGAAGTATATAACATTTTTATAAGCATATCTTCAATACAACGCGGCAATTTTTTGGCCAGGAAGAAGTACTCAACAACACAATTGATCAGCATTGTAAATCGATACTTAAATAATGATAGAGAGCTTAAATATGACTTATGCATGCATGGAAATATCAGGCAGGAATTAGCCCGCCTTATGAAAACAACAATCAAAACCTGCTTTTCAGCAAAAGGCTCAAGTCATAAACGCGAACGCTTAATAAAGTGTTATCACGACCTGATCCACTCATCAAATGTCATAAATGCCAAAACTGCTGAATCTATTTTCAGGAGATTTGTATGGCATGCCGCAAAACATCGTCATCATGGCTGGTTTTTTGGCAGTACCAGAAGAAGTGAAGCAACGACATCGGTGAAATTTGTCATCAAGTACTTGAATACTAACCAAATTTTGAAAGATGCATTTTTTCCAGATGCTGTAGTTGTTACAAATGAACTACTACAGAAAGAGTATAACCAAATGATTACAGATGAACTATTACGTGGGGATATAGTTTTTTTGTCAAGTCTTACTCAAGGGAAAAACCCGTGTAGAAAAACAATTTCCTGGACTTCAGGTTCTAAGCAATATCATACTTCAATAATTTGTGATGAAGAAGCTAACGTCATAGAAGCAAACGATCCAGAAATTCAAATATCTTCTTTAAGAGATTGGCTGACTGATTCCATTGCTACAATATATAGAAACAAAAGTAGAATAGCAGGAGAAACAATATGTGAATTTGCCGAAATGATTCATAGTCAGACGGAACAGAGTAATAAACATTATGGTCAATACTCAAGTCACTCAAGAATGCTTAGAGCGATTATGCCTGGAGGTATTTTAGGAAGGTACAATCAAAGACAATTTAACAACAGAAATCTGCCAACTGATTTTTATTGCTCAAATTTTGCTTCTAGGTGTATTTTGGCGGCTCATCAATTCTACAGAGAGTTTCCGCCTGCCGAAAGCGTTCAAATCATAAAGAATCCAATACATGCAGACATCTCCCCAGGCCAACTAAAAAAAGCTTTGGAAAAAGATCCTTACTGGGAAAGAGTTGGAATGTTTGATAAAATAAATATTGATAAAGTAGCCCCAGTAGCCAACCCTGATGACCAGCATCCTGAAGCACAAGGATATGCTCTTTTGATGGATTGAGAAGCTGTAGTCAAATATACCTTATTTTTATTCTTAAAAAATAAATGTTTTGGAATAGATGATTCAAGTTATTCTGATTAAAACCCAACTTGCTTCTGGTATTATATTAAAGGTATAAATTTAAATGTAGGAATGCGGGCTTATCCCCTTTTTAACCCTGAAGGCTTTTATTTGGAAATTAGAGTCCATAAACTATCAAATATTAATAAGCTTAGGACTATTAAATATAGAGAAAGCTTATGATAGGGAAGTTGGCAGATGGTTTGATGGCACTCTCAGTATTGACGAATTGACGAAAACACAATCAAACTAAAAAATTAAATACAAAAAGTCGTAAATGCTCACGGAGAATATTTTATTATAGAAAAAAACGTAAACCTTGTTTTGTATGATAAAGGTGGACAATTTGGAGAGGACAGGTGTATAAAGCCCTGAATCTCTTATAAGGCTGTGATATGATGACAAAGAAATTCTAATAAGTCGCCAATTTTTAAATCACTATCGAAATAATATTTTCAATAATTATTTCGATAGTGAATTTTAATTTGCAATAAACCTCAAAAAAATAACCGTGTTTTTCTCATTATAATACAGAAAAAAGTACTGCATAATCTAAATCTAATGCTTGCAGTAATTCATCTTTCCTTTGAGAAAATATGCCAAACCTGTTATTATACCATGAGGAATGCGCATATAAAGTGGTAACTTTAACGTCTCTTAAGTTTAAGCATTTAAGTTTTTCTTTCAGAATATTCTGGATTAACATCTCTTTTTCGTTTGCTGCAGGCCTTTTGATTTGTCCTTCTTGATTTTTTTGTATGCCATAATCATCTTTTAATAATATTATAAATGGGATCCTATTTTTACTTGATCTGTCCCGGTTCACTGCTGCGTAGAATACTCCTATCTTTTGTGCTACTTCTTTGCGGAGTGTCACTGTTTTCGGAAAATCCTTCTTGTTAGTAAGTAAAGTATATTTATGTGAAGACAGCCCTTTGTCCATTGAAAGATTCAACTCATTGCATAGTTGTTTAAACAGATCAGGATAGCTTTCGATTTTTTTATTATAATTTGATTCTGTTAAATTACTCAGCGCACTTCCTGCGCCGAAACAGAAGGCATTTGGGCACCTTGTTTCAAGAAACCTTACAGCGTTTTCGGAAATACAATCCACAAAAGCTCCCTGTCTGTTAGCGAGATATTTTTCCATGCTTAGTAGAGGAAGCCCGTACTCGGCTATTAATTTAGACAGAACTTTATAGTCTTTCTTATTATCCTCTCCATCAAATTGATTAATTTTATCATCAATTATTTCCCTCACAGTATTGAGTTTTAAATAAGAAGATTGCAGCTCTTCGTCAAAAACATCAACTCCAAAAACAAACCTCTTGCTGTTAAAAATATTAAAGTAGCTGGTTAAAAAAAAGTTAGCGGTTCTTCCATGCTCGAAAACTATCAGAATGTCAGAACTGTCTATCAACTTATTTAACTTCATAACCAACTGAATATTACGTGGAGTAAAGCTCAAAGGTTGATTTTGCGTATTAAGACGTAAAATACCATTTCGACAACGATCACATATTGGTTTTAGTTCTGCAGCATCAAAATCACTATTCTCAATGTCCAAAACAGATTCCCAATATGAATACCTTTCAGGAATAATTTTCAATCCCGACATCGTGTCTTTAATATCAGCTCTAATTTCATCGTAAGGAAGCAAATCACCTATTGATGGTGGGAGCTTTTTAAACAGCAGTCTTTTTTCAACCTCAAAAGATGTATTCGTATTTACAGGTTTTTCATACAACTCTTTTTTTGCAGGAACATGATAAAATTCATATAGCATATCAATATTTAAATTATTATCGCCATAGCTACTGATTAGATCCGAATGATGCTCAAGGAGGAATTCTTTCAGTCTTCTTGAATACATTTTTCTAAATTCGATTTCAGTTTGTTCCATTCTGGGTAAATCATTTTCAGTATTGCTTAGGACTCGGCCACATTGTCCACATTTTTCTGCCTTAAGAATAAAACTGGTGAATAACATTATTGCGAAAACTACAGTCATGTACAATGATCTTCTCATTGCGGCTCCTTTTTATATTGATTGTTAAAGTATACCCCCTCTTAAACAATCTCAGCATTCGAAAAATATGTTTTATATCCTTGATTACAAGTAATATGATACAAATACAATAGCTAATGTGCACCTTTTTGTGCTCTTAATTCCTGGTATTCTATTCTGGGGTTTTAAATGTGCTCAGTTCAAAGTATGCCAATAAAGTCACAGCAGGTAGAATCTTTTTATGATTTATATGAGTACGTCATGCCGTATTCAGGACATTTATCTTTTATAAATCTAAAAATTATTTGAAAATGTGAGAAATTTTGATTTTTTCAGGACCGTTGTCCAAAATCGGCCCTTTTAGATCTCTAATGAAAAATTTCTGGATTAACATTACCTTCGCCATTTTAAAATTCCATGAGTTAGTTACCTCTGTGGTTACGATAAAACTGTAACCATATCAGCTATTTTTTCGCCTAATTTAGCATCACCTTCTATTCTTAAATAAGAATTTCTATTTTTTCTTATACTATTTGTAAATAATTTCCAAGCTATATTATCTTTAATTATTATTTCGGCTTTTACTTGTCCTCGGTCTCCCGGTGATAGTTCCCAGGTATTCTCGTTTCGATATAAAAACCAGTTTCCTCCGCATTTTCCGGTGATGCGAACAACTATTAGGGTATTATCCTTTTCTTTAATATCCATATAAGTAAAAGGCAATGCCTTCATAAAAGTCTGGTATACTGGCAGCACAAACTTGGGTTCAAAAATGTCAGTGTCTGTCTTATGGACAGCATCTCTTATCTGCATTTGATGATGCCATTTTTCAGTGTAATCCCTGGCAATGTCAAACCAGACGAAAGACTTTTCTTCACCCGCCCATGCTACCGGCCAAAAAGCAGTTTCATACGGATCAAGCTCTTTTAGAAAATCGTATAGCTCTTTTTCCATTACTTCCAATAAAGAGATTAATATTTCAGGACTTAGCCGTTTTGTTGCGAGAATCCAATCATTAGCCAATTTTTGAATGAAATCTATGAGCTCTGAATATGAAGTTATATCAGGATTTTCTCCTATATAACCATCTCTTTGAGCGGACAGCCTTCTCAAGCAACTTGCATCAAGTATGTGAGAGGCAATGTCTTTTACTGTTCGCCCAGGGATACAGGTAGACTTCAACCAATCATCTTCTTTTAGATCCTTTAATAATCCAATCAGATAATTGCTCAATTCAGGAAATAAGTCTATGGTTTTAATCATTGAATTAACCTCTTCATTTTAGTACTTCTTTTAAAACTATTTATACACTCTAGTACTTTCTTTTGTAATAACAAGGTTATAAATTTAATAGTGACCTTCTTTGATTCGCCAATTTACATTTCCTGAAACCTATCAAACTCATAGTATTTTCTATTTGCCTTTAGAAATTATAAAATAATATTCATAAGGTCTTCCTATCACAATATTTGAGTTTTTCAGCAGAATTGCCTGAATGACCTAGATTATACCCTGGCGAGTAGCTATTTTAAGTTATCAAATGCATAATAACTCTATATTGAAAGTACACTCACATTCTTGGGAAACAGCCATATAATAGATGTTAATAAATTTTCAAGTTTTTCATGGCCGTTAACGCCAACCGACCATTTTTTGAGAATTAAGCAGAACAAAGCTCGAATATTCTTTTTCTAATACCAGTATACTAAATTGCTTTAGTATGAGTTGATGTTCTTTTTGTTTAACACTATAAAAGTAAATTTACAAGGTCGGTTGTTCATCATGATAGTAATAGGTAAAATATATTCAACAGTAGAAGAAATTACTTACATAATTAATAATTCATAGAAATACTTCCACATGTTTTGACTTCATTGGTTTATATTGAATTGAGCTTATGTTTAATTTAAAATAAAAGACTAAGAATTAAAGTATACAAAAAGGTCTATCTGCATACCATATTTTAGCTTTTGTATTTGTATCATATTACTTGTAATGAATAGCTTAAAGTATACCTTAATAAACTGCTGAGATTGTTTAAGGGGGGAGCTTTAACAATCAACAAGTTGAGAGGATTTGTAATGAAGAGGTCACTATCAATAGCTTTTCTCTTTGTCGTAGTTTTTATGTCACACCTTGTCTCAAAAGCAGAAAGATGTGAAGTATGTCAAGTAGAAATTATTCCTGATCAGGATAATTCGTTTATTGTTGATTCGGCAGAGTTTGAACTCAGGCAAATGTATTTAGATAAAATTAAGGATTACATAACGTCAAAGCATTCTACTCTAATCGATAGTGATGAACTTTTAACTATGGACGTTCTATGTGAACTCTTTAATATCCCGGCTAGAGACTTTATTTATAAAGATAAGCAAACTTATAATTTATTGGTGCATGCCGAGAATGAGTTACAAGCCAAAAGAATGGATCAATCTATAGGGAATGCCCTACCTTATGAAAGAATAAGGCCTGATATAAGAGAGACTTTACCTGAGTTGGGGTTTGATGATGGGTGGTTTGCTGAAGAACTACCAGAAAATGCCACAATGGGCTTTGGAAGAGATTTTCCTGAAATTGAAACGAAAACTTTATGTGAATCTTGTGCTTTTCATAATCTAACTTTAAGTTATGATGAAAATATTATAAAGCATGATGTTATAAAAATTCCATATAATATTCAAATGGCCCTGAAGTTACACCAAGTTGTTCAAAGTTCAGATATTGTGATATTATTAGACTCTGGATGTGCTGCTGACAGTTTAATGCTCAGTTATTTATATCTCTTCAACAATGAAAGGTTTATTTTGGGTTTAGATGCTTACGACGAGAGTCCTGACTGGTCTGATCCAAAGTTGAATGATGAAGTCGCTGAAGTAGTTTGGAAGAGCATTAATAATGCATGTGAAGGTGATTTTCCGGCAGATTTATCGCGTTTAATAACTGAGTTTGGATTGCCTGTTCTGACTTTTGAGAAGTATTATTCAGCTACCAGAGTGGAATATAATTCACATGCTTGTATTAGAGATAACCTTGTTCGCTTCTTAGAAACACGTTGCCCTAATGCTGTCTGCTTTGGTGTTTCCCCAGCAGTTACTCATTTGAGACATCATGACTCAAAATACGATAAGCTGGTCGAAGAGAATTACAATTTAATAAAACTCGCTTTTGAGGAGCTCTTTGGGACAAACAAGGATGGATTTATATCTGTAGATCGTTTAAAAACTGCAGCAAAAAGTAATTTGACTGGTAACTGGGCTTATCTTTTTAGAAAAACAAAGGCCGTTCGCAGTAAAGTAGTAGATAAAATCTGTAACTACTACAAATTAATTAATAAAAGCTCTAAAAAAGGTATCCCATTCATTCTGTTATTAGGTAAAGACTATGGTGTATTATTTGACGAATTTGAAGATGACAGCTACATGTTAAAAAAATATAGCAAGGCCCAGAAAGAAGCGTTAATCCAGAATCTTATAAAGGATAAGCTTTCAGATTTGGGATATGATAATTTGAAAATTGTTACTTTTTTTGTTTGTCGTGGAGGTCAAGTTATTTTTTCAAAAGAAAAAAATGATTTATTAGAAGACTTTTGCTTAGACTATTTTGTGCAAGCTGAATTATCCACTTTTTAGATTTAAATATAATCAATGATGTATATATATTCTCAAAATGTACATCATTGATTATAAATGACTATGCTTTTAAAATGTGGAAATTAGAGAATGCTTTAAAATTTATGAGATTAATTCAAGAATTTTGAGCTTAGAACATTTTAGAAGGGGGTTTTAATCAAAATCGGCTCTAAGAAAATGAAAAATTTCAAATATTGTGTTGGCTAATTTTGGCAAACTATAACCTAAAAAATTTTAAGCTTTAAGGATCACCGCAACTTCTCAGTTTCTTAGCTGAAAAATTATAGAGCTCTAAACATCGGGCCTGCAACTCAAAGAAGTGGTATATTTATATCTAAAGCTAGAGTTGATTTTATTATATTACAATAATTGAAAGTTTAAATTTAAAAGCTAATATTAGCAAATGCTGCTGAAAAGGGGGAAATAATTTTTATATTGAGAGGACCTTACAATGACAAAATCATTGTGTGTAAGCTTTATGGCCATCGTAGTTTTAATGTGGGCTTTAAGCTCAAAAGCTGAGGTAAAATGTGCCCAATGCGGCAAGATGGTAAGGAGTGCTGCTTGCAAAAGGATAGAGGCAACTGAAGTAAAATTTAGAAATCTTTATTTAAACCAACTAATGGATCATATCAGAAAAACCCATTCACAATTCATTATTGAAAATGGTTCAAATGATTTAGATAATAATAAGTTTTATGAATATTATCATAACCCGTTTCAAGATGACCTTTTCAGCAACAACAACTTGGGGCAGAAAGCCGCTATGATGTCAATAAAAATCGAATCCGAATTGCAGTCTAAGAAACTATCGCAGTCGATTGGGGATTTTTTGCCGTACGATGAAATAAGGCCAAAAATAAAAAACGCACAGTCAGGCTTAGAATTGATTAAACATGATTTTGCCCGTTATCAACTTTCACTGGAAATATTTCCACAAGATTGGGTATGTAATAATTGTTTTAAAGGTACTCTACCTTATAATGATAGAAATTACCGCCGCCCTGTCACGCCAAAGAATATTCAGCTGGCAATGAAATTTGACCAAATACTAGACGATTCAGATATTATTATAATGCTTCACGGGATAGACAGTGTTTCACCCGCTGATTTTTTAATTGACTACTTTAAACTTTACAGCAGTAAAAGGGTAGTTGTAGGGCTTGATACCTTTAATGATGAAGTTGATTCTTCTCGCCCTGAGTTTGAGGTTGTTAAAAAGATGTTGGAAACTGAATTCAATAAATGTGATGATGACGATATGGAACATGATTATAGGAATTTAAGTTCTATAATAACTGGATTTGGTCTTCCTGTTTTAGCCTCTGAAAAATACTCATCGAGGCACTGGAATCAATTTGATAATCATATAATGGATCTGCTCTTATTTACTGAAAAACGGTGTAAACATGCTGCTTGTTTTGGAATAAGAACTCCATTTGACGACCCCACATTTTTGAAGAAAAATTTTGAAAGTATAGTTAAGCAATACTATGAATTGATAAAGCAGGCTTACCTTGAGCTAAATGAAACTCCACCTACTTTTGACGAAGCTTTGACTACGAAAAAGCAAAAAGTGATTCAAACGTTACTTTATTCTTTTGCCGGGACCAAGCTTTGTCGCCAGGAAATTGCGCGAAAAGTATGCGATTACTTTAATGCGCTAAATGTGGGAACGAAGAGTCATAATAAAATCCCACTTATTATAACCATGAACACCAATTACGGATTATCTAGCAATCAATCAAATATTAACAATAAGTTTCAAGATAAACTTGGAGTAAATCAAAAGGCAAAATGGATTCCAGAGCTTGTCAGGCAGAGGCTTAAGGAATTGAAGCTTGGAGATAAAAAAGTCACTGTCATATACGCTAGTCTTGATCACGGCGTCTCCAGAATATTTTCCAGGCAGGAAAATATGTTTTTGGCTGACCTTGACTTGGACTATGTGATGTTTTTTAATTGACTTTGGAGAAAGCTGTAGAAATAAATTCCTTACTATAATTTGCGCTACATATAGTGGTCTCCTTTTTCAAGGGGGGCCATTATATGTCATATGAATAATTATATTCAGTTGATTGTAAACTTAAATGTAAAATGGATTTGAACTCTGCAGTTGGTGATGTTGCTTCTAGGGAGTGGGAGGTAGTGAAGGATTAATGAGGCAAAATATTCTTGAGGAGAAGCTTTGATTGACATTATGGGAATTGGTTTATTTAAGCAATACTCATACTTTGGGTGTAATACAATAATTGACAATCCTTTAAAAAGAGTTTTCTTATTAAAAGCTGATAATAAAACAAGGGGGAAATAAAATTCAACAGTTAAGAAAGAGTTGTAATGAGAAAATCATTGTATGTAGTAATTTTCTTTCTCGTAGTTTTTTTATTAGCAAGCATTTCAAGAGCGGAAGAATGTTCAAAGTGTGGAGAAGAAACGAATGTGAACGGTATTGACCGTTTAGAACTTGAATTCAGGCAGATGTATCTGGATAAAGTAAAGGACTATATTAGCTCAAAGCATTCTGGATTAATCAATAGTAATAGTCTTTTAACGATGAATGTTCTTTGTGAGCTATTTGATGTTCCAGCAAGAAAAGTTTTTTATAGGGAGGCTGCTACTTTTGAATTATTGGAGCAAGCTGAAGCACAGTTACAGACTGAAAGAATGAATAAATCTATTGGCGATACTCTTCCCTATGAGAAAATAAGAGCTGATATCAGGGATACCATGTCAGGCCTTAGGCTTAATCAACGGTCTATTAATATTCAAAATGCTGTGCTTGGATTTGAAAGTAATGAGCCGCAAGTTGAAGTAGAAAGAGTATGTAAGAATTGTAGAATGTTAAAGCTGAATTTGAATGATGGTTGTATCAGCAGCCTTAATCTCAAGCTGCCAACAAATATTCAACTTGCCCTTAAACTGGATAAAATAGTTAAAAGTTCTGATATTGTTATATTGTTGAGTACGATGAACGCAGCAGATAATTTATTGCTCAGCTACTTAAGGCTTTTCAGCAATGAACGATTTGTTTTGGGGCTCGATGCATACGATGGAAGCCCTGACTGGTCTAATCCTGAACTTAATAAGCAAGTATTTCAGGCAGTACATGACACTATCAATAAGCAATACGATGATTTTAGTCCAGATTTATCCAGTTTAATAACCGAGCTTGGCTTTCCAACTTTAACTTTTGATAAATACTTCCCGACTAAGAGTTATGGCTGCTGCATGAGACTCCCTCATGGAGGTCATGCCTCTGCCAGCACTCGCGCAAACCTTGTTAACTTTGTTGATGCACGCTGTCCTAATGCTGTCTGTTTTGGTGCCGCTACTCCAATTACTCATTTAGGAGATTACCGTGGCGACAAAGATGCAGGCTACGATAAGCTAGTTGAACAACATTATGATTTAATAAAGACTGCTCATGAACAATGTTATACAGACGGCCGTAAGGTTCCTACTTTAGAAGAGCTTAAAACTTCAGAAAAAAATAATGCGCAAACTGTTATGTCTTGGCAATTTACCGACGCAAAAGTTGTTCGGGATATTATGACGGACAAAATCTGTAATTACTACAAGGCAATAAATAGTAGAACTGATCATAAAGTTCCATTAATTCTATTATTGGATGAGCAGTATGGTGTATGGAGAAAATCAGTAGATGATGGTTACAATCAGTACATGGTTCATACATATTCAGATACTGAAAAGAAGATGTTGATTCAGAACCTGATTAAAGATAAGCTTTCTGATTTCAAAGACCTTAAAGTGACAACTATTTATGTTGAAGATGGTCCTCAGTCTATTTTTTCTAAAGAGAAAAATAAATTATTAAATAATTATTGCCTGGATTTTTATGTGAAAGCAAATCCTCTTCCCTAATTAAGAATTTTTGACAATAACAATAGAGTTCATATTTTTATATGAACTCTATTGTTATTTCTTTAGAAGATTTTCAGTGAGTTCAAAGACTTTGTAAATAATAGTATATGAAGATCAGCGTTTATGAAAAAATGTTTAATACTTATGCTGTTGTTAATAATTTCAATTTTTTATGTTTGGGGGCACAGTTTATCGTGATTAGCCCTGGTGGCAATTTAGGGTAAGGTAACCCACCCCTTCTGTGTATCAAGATAAATTCAGAGCAGTCGGGTCAAAGTCAACTACTGCCAAAATATCTTTTGCCTATGGGGCGGAGATACAGTATGATTTAAAGGCTCACCACTTACAGGCTACTTTGCCAGGAAACGGCAAAACTATCCTTGTTTCAAATCGTGACCTTGCTGCTGATAGCTGGCTGTGGAACTATTCTGCATAAAGTGTTTAGAATGGTTAACAGCGGCAGCGGCGGCAAAATGGTTACTGTAGGCCCAATTGGCGGCGGAACTCCAACATCAACCATGATGATTGGTTCGTATTTTAACAGCGTAACTACAATTCCTGTCGGAACAATAGCCCGTTACAAAGCCAAGTCGTAAAAAATCTTTTCCAGTGAGCCGCTCTTTGAAGAAGAGATGGTTATTGATTCAGCCCACGGGAAAATGACTATCACTAAAAAGAGAATCGAATTTAATAAAAAATGAGCATCATTTAATTATGGAGGCCTAATAAAATTAGACCCTCTCTCCGAATTTTGCTATAGCCCTCCGGTGATACTTTAATCGGAGGGCTTATAACGTTAAATGTTAAAATATAATAAATTATGGATATTTTGACACAAACTAATGATCATCTTTATTGTCGTCGTCGCCATTTGGGATTGATACTTCACTGATCTGTGATGTAGCTGAAAATTAAAAAGGCCTGCTTATATGCTTTACATTGTCAATCCAGTCACGCAAAATACCAGCACTAAATTCATCAACTTCCAATTCATCAGCCACATTCCTGATACTATCTAACATTGTAGCGTAATGCCGGTTTTCCGTTGCATTATTTATGATGTGCTCTACCACATCTGACAGTTCTTTGGAATTTAAAAGTAGATGATATGTTACAATGATAGTATCTCCAAACGCACCAACTTTAGCAACAGTCCAAAAACTAGAAATTGTAGTAAAAGGCTTAAATCTACTATTATTAGGAGAACATGTATGGGCCCTGATTATTTTCTCAATTACAGAGCACATAACAAGCTGGTTGCTTAATCTTTCAACAGGAATATTATTAGCCTTCGCTGCTCCTACGCCTTTGGGAACAAATAGCCCTACTGGCATATCATAAGAAAATTCTTCTAAATGAGGAAATATATTTGTTAAAAAACCATGGAAAGAAATGTTCATTTCATTACCAACCATTGGATACTCTCGTAACTTGAAATTTCCAGTAATGACAGCTGTAACATAACATCTGTTATCTCTGGTGAATAAAACTTCAGCAATATTTTGAAACTGTGTTATACCTGGAGTTATACTTTGCCGCAAATTACGTGGAGCAACTTCAAGTGCATTTTCATTCATATTAATGACTAAAAGGCGTTTTCTAAAACGATAACCTGGAATTTCAAGGTGGTTGCTTCCTTCTTTGTAGATCCCAATAGCTGGGATTTCGCTACACAAATTATAGTGCCTATTGAGAACATCGCGCAATCCCCACACTGGATAAAGGCTCCACTGAGGGGTTCGAGATATGCGATCTTCTGCATCTTGCAATTTGACTTGTGCACGCGATTCAGTCAAAGCAAAAAACATTGTTACAGTAAGCAAAGCTAAAACAAAATACGATTTCTTCATAATTTCCCCTTTTAAGAACTTAAATAATAATTTGCTGGTAGTCACAAAATACATTTTACATAACCTTTTCATGTAAAATGTATTTGCTTAATGAAATGACGGATAATAGATAACCTATATAATAAAAGTCCAGTTAAATTATATTTTTTTTGCTATTAAAATTTGTCACATTATTGATGTCCACTTTTTGCTCAATTGTGAGCTGTTTTATCTGACTTTTAAAGCACTTTTTACCTATACTGATAGGAGAATTCCTCCATTTAGCTGATCGCGGTTACAGGTTAAAGGTTAACTTAATTATAGAACTACCGGACTTGCCGGAAGTCGAACAAACCATGGTCAGATTATGGGATTAATACGGAATGCACTTTTACAATCAAAGCCGAGAATGAAAATATAACTGCCGCTATCAGGCAGGATACTGTTCTTAAAATTGATGAAAGCCCCCAAGGTAAGACACCGGCGCATTACCCAGAACCCTGATAATATCGAAGTTATAATACAGGAAATTATCGAAGTTAGAGACAAAATCGCTAAATATACAACGATTTTCAAACATTTCCGGCAAGACGCTAAGCGAGAGCCCCATGAATAAACTCTGGCTGCTTATCCCGTTTACCGTGGCCTTGCCGCTGATAGCAGACGGTTAAACTTCCAACCCCGACTATTATGGTCGGTTCGTGTCTTAACAGCGTAACGACAATTCCTGTCGGGACGGTTGCTCACTACAAAGCCAAGTCGCATAAAATCTTTTCCAGTGAGCCGCTCTTTGAAGAAGAGATGATTATTGATTCAACTCACGGGAAAATGACTATCACTAAAAAGAAAGTCGAATATAAATAGGAAGTGAACATCGCAGATTTTACAATGTCTAAATTTGGAGAATGTTTCCTCTCTCTCCTCCTTTTGCTGAGGCCTTCCGATTCCCCAATCGGAGGGCTTTACTTTTTTAAAAGGAACGTCAGACGGTGTCAGGCGGTAGCAGTTGGGAGCGCTAGCTGATAGGATATATGTAGGTTTTGATTTTTATTGTAAAAAATAATTAATAAAATATTATATGCATAAAGTGTTTATTATAAACATAATAAATTACTGTGTATGGTGATGTTTTATCTTTTAATCATCTGAGAAGTAATCAGTTTCCCCTGATAGTCTACTGCCTGGATAAAGCCGGCTCTCACTTTGCCCTGAAACCCGAAAAGACATCGGAACCATCTGGTATCAGGCAAAGCAATTCCCGGGTTAAGGGATTGCGGATAGCTTCTGTCCTGCAGAAAATACGCGTCTACGTTTTTGAAAGGGAAGCGCGGTAGATCGACATAAGTGATTAAAACATTTACTTTGTAGCCACTTCCTCTGCTGCTGGCCAGTTCCAGTCTGTCTACAATTAAAACCGTGCCGGCCGGAATTATTCCAACAACCCGGCTGGTCAGGTATTTTTCTCCGGGATAGAAGGACTTAGGATAAGGCTGTCTCGGGTTAAAAAATGATATTGTGCCCCTTACAGGTGATGCCGGAATAATATATTTTTTTTCATGATCGGCAACCAGCACACAGTCATGGGTCAGAACAAAGCGTTCTCCAGGAATGTGCTGAAATTCGCGGTCACGGGTGGCTTCCCCGATATAATCGTAGGAAGTGCACCCGCAGAAAGAAAACATGATAAATAAACTTACAATGGCTAAAAAAGGAGTCATTTACTTATTACCTCTTTGAAAGCGGCAAGGGCTTTGGGGAATGGAGAAAGAACTCTCTCCAGCACCCCCTGGGTATAGGATATACACATTCCATAATTGGTAACAGGCACGCCTGCTTCCTGGGCCTTCTGAAGTCTGGCAAGAGTCTCGCGCCGGTTGAGCATGCAGCTTCCACAGTGGATAACCAGGTTGAATTCATTAAGATTCTCAGGATAATCCCTGCCGGCATATACCTCAATATCCAGCTCATAACCCAGGTAGTCACGCAGCCACTTGGGAATTTTTACCCGGCCGATGTCGTCTTTTGTGGCGTGGTGGCTGCAGGCTTCTGCGATAAGTACTTTGTCACCTGACTTCAAGTTGTCGATGGCGGCCGTTCCTCTGGCAAACTGCTCCATGTCGCCTTTCAGTCTGGAAAAAAGAATTGAAAAAGTGGTGCAGCTGACTTCCGGGGGAGTTTCTCTGACCATGCGGTCAACTACCTGTGAATCGCAAATAACCAGATCAGGCGGGTTTTTCAGCCCGGCCAGCATCTTAAGGTAGTCAGTTTCCTTTACTACTATAGAAGCACAGTCACTGTCTAGAGTATCGCGAATCGTATGGACCTGAGGAAGAATGAGCCGGCTCTTGGGGGCCTGCAGATCAATTGGAACTATCAGCAGGCAGGTGTCGCCGGAGGTCAACAGGTCGCTTACCAGTGGCGGCGGGGTAATATAGTCGTCCGGACAGTTCTCAATTAAAGCTGCTTTATAAGCGCCGCGAACCGATTCACGCTGTTCTGTTCTGGTACAGGCACACTCAATTACTTTTCCTGCTGCCGCAAGCTTTTCCTTGAATTCGGGTTCAGGAAGGACTATGTCAACTTTATTAATTACATTTACAACCGCAATATTGCGGCGTCTGGCTTCTGCAACTATTTCTTCCTCTGCTTTGCCCCATTGCCCGGGTTCACAGATAATAGTCACTATGTCAGCCCGGTCAAAAGCCTTTCTTGCTTTCTTTATCCGTTCCTCGCCAAGTTTAGAGGTGTCGTCAAGTCCGGCAGTATCAATAAACACTACCGGCCCTATGGGAAGCAGTTCCATGGGCTTTTCCACAACATCGGTAGTGGTGCCGGGTATGGGCGAGGTTATGGCTACATCCTGCCCGGAAATATAATTAAGAAAGCTCGATTTTCCGACATTTGTCCGTCCGAAAATAGCTATTTGCAAGCGCAGTGATTTAGGTGTTTTCTGCATTGGAAAATTCCTTTATAACTATGCATTCAGGTATTGGTCTATTAACAATTTGATTCGAATACAATACTATTCATCTCAAATTTGTAAAATTAGAGTGTTGTAAAAATTTGAAATCCGGTATATTTTAAGCGCTTTGAAGGCAGTTCGCAGCATACTTATTATTATAGAAAGGAAACCATGAAGAAAATCAGCAAACACAGTTTGGCCTATTACTATTTTAAGCTGGTAAAACAATCCGGCAACCCTGAATATATTGCCAGGGGAGTTTCTTTAGGTTTCTTTGTCGGCCTGTTAATTCCATTTGGAGCCCAGATTATTGTGGTGCTCCCATTGGCAATCCTGTTTAAAGCCGCTAAAATACCGGCTGTTGCGTGTACTTTTGTCACAAATCATGTAACTATTTTCTTCATCTATCCGTTTCAATGCTGGGTAGGCAGTTACTTGATAGCTCGTCCCTTGACCATGAAGGCGGTCGAGCATATGTTCAAGGAAGTCCTTGAGCAGAAAACCTTGAGTTCTCTGTTTGCGCTGGGAAAAGAAGTTGTTATTTCATTTTTTGCGGGCGGCTTCCTGTTCGGTCTGCTGCTGGCAGTTCCGGGCTATGTGATCTCACTATACCTGGTTAAAGCGTATCGCAGGCGCAAAGAGGAGAAGAAAAAGCGCAAATATGGAACAGCAAAAAGCGGATAATACGCTATTGAAAACTGTCTATTAAGTAATATATTGAATAGTTTAATTGGCAAATAAGATGTTATTCGGCGCAATGAACCTGAATGGAGCATTACAATGACACTAACCAGATTTGGTTTGAAAGAGTGGGGCAGCAGTTTACTAATTGCTCTGGTCTTGATAGTTATATTTGCCGTTATTGCTGTAAAGGTAAGCCTGCATGTCGGCGTAGCACTGGTAATTTTGACTTTTACTGCCTGGTGTGCTGTTGCCGCGTTTTTTCGTAACCCCGGAAGGGTAATCCCTGATGATCCTAAATTAATAGTCAGTCCGGCTGACGGGGTAGTTAAAGATATTGAAATGATTGAGAATCACGGTCTGGAGCTTTTCGGAGACCGCCCGGTGATTAGAATTGGAGTATTTCTCTCAATCTTTGATGTACACTTAAACCGTATCCCGTCAAAACTGATTGTTAAATATAAGAATTACCGGAAAGGGCGTTACCTTGATGCCCGCAGTCAGGAGTCTGCCAGGAAAAATGAAGCTATGACTATTGGTGGCGTGGCAGTAATAGGCGATTATAAATTTCCACTGGCAGTAAGACAGATATCTGGGGCACTGGCCCGGCGTATTGTCTGTCCGGTTACTGAAGGAGATATGCTTGAGCGCGGTTCAATTTACGGTATGATTAAATTCGGATCACGCACTGAGCTTTATATTCCAGCAGAGGAAGAAAGTTTTGAAGTGCTGGTCAAGGTCGGTGACAGAGTTCTGGCCGGCGCTTCGAGTATGGCAAAATTAAGGAAATAACTGGAGCCTGTTTAAAGTGAAAAACAGATTTCGAACTCTTCTTGAAGAGAACCGCTGGTTTAAGTCGGTTCCCAATGCGCTTACTTTGTGTAATTCACTTTGCGGCTTTACTGCCATGCTGCTTACCCTGCAGGTTTATCATAGCCCCAAAGGGGTCATGGAGGTGTTTGCGCTGTCCGCATGGGTAATCTTATTTGCGATGATCTTTGATGCGCTTGACGGCTTTGCCGCCAGGATTTTCAATGCTGCCAGTATGAAAGGCATTCAGATGGACTCCCTGGCTGATATGGTTACTTTTGGAGTTGCTCCTGCAATAATTTGTGCTATCCTGGCCCATTGCGGCAAGCAGATGAATATCTGGCAGACAGTAATAACCTATGGGTTCTGCGGCGTTTACCTTGGCTGTGCCGCGCTCCGGCTGGCCACTTATAATGTGCATGCAATGGTGGAAAAGAAGAGTGGTGACAAGTTTTCTGGCCTGCCTTCACCCGGCGGAGCTGCCGCTATCTGCAGTGTGGTTATTCTTTGCAAGACTTACTCAGCTCCAATAAAATACCTTGAATTCGGATTGCCGATATATGCCGCGATCCTTGGACTTTTAATGGTCAGTAATGTATCATACATACATATTGGCAAATGGCTTTTTTCAATCAGGCGTAATAAAAAACGGCTGGCTGTCTTTCTGATAATTCTTTTAGCGGTTGGCGCGTTTAAGATTGCAGCGGTAGTTGCATTAATTAATTTATATATCTTTTCCGGCCCAGTAATTGCACTGTTCGGAAAGATCAAATCAATTACAGGGGGAGGCGCTAACCGCCAGAACCAAACAGCTTAGGGAGGTATGAATGCGTATCCTGGTAACCGGCGGCGCCGGTTTTATTGGAGGCCATCTTACGGAAAGACTGCTGAAAATGGGACATGAGGCAGTTGTTATTGATAATCTTTCAACCGGCAGCTTAAATAATCTTGCCAGAGTTCAGTCCAATCCGGCTTTAGAGTTTATTCAGGAAGATATTGTGACTATGACTGACATGGGGGACATAGTCAGGAATGTTGATATGATTTTTCACCTGGCGGCAGCTGTTGGTGTTGAGTTAGTTGTAAATGACCCGGTAAGGACTATTACCACTAATGTTCATGGTACAGAGCAGGTGCTAAAAGCAGCCGCGGAGCATGATAAACGGATAGTCGTTGCCAGTACCAGCGAAGTTTATGGAAAGTCTACAAAGAAAACATTCAGCGAAACTGATGACTTGCTGATTGGCTGCCCGAATCATTCCCGCTGGTCTTATGCCTGCAGTAAGTTGCTTGATGAATTTTATGTAATGGCGTTTTATCGGGCCCAGAAACTTAAGGGTACTGTAGTTCGCTTTTTTAATACAGTTGGACCGCGTCAGACCGGGCAGTACGGGATGGTGGTGCCGCGTTTTGTAGAGCAGGCTTTGAACAATGAAGATCTTTCTGTTTATGGAGACGGTACACAGTCGCGGTGCTTCTGTCATGTTTTTGATACGGTTCGTGCTTTGATCGGCTTAATAGACTGCCCTGAGTCCTACGGGAAAATATATAATATCGGCAGTCACAATAAAATCAGTATTCAGGGGTTGGCTGAGCTGGTTATTGCTCAACTCGGAAGCAGCTCCGGCATAAAGAAAGTGCCTTATGATCAGGCTTATGAAGCAGGCTTTGAGGATATGCTGCATCGTGCCCCGAATACCAGGGCTGTGAGGGATCTGCTCAACTGGAAGGCAGAGTTTGCTCTTGAAGAAATAATCCATGACGTGGCGGCAGGTATAAAGTCTGGTAACACGTAATGCGGTTTACGGGCTGATGTCGCTGTGCTGCTTGAACCAGAACCAGCGCGAAAAGAACTGCTTAACCAGCGGGGCGCAGATCAATCCGCCAAAAGTACCGTGTTCAACCAGCACTGCCAGCGCGTACCTTTTGCCCTTATATTCGCCAAAGCAGATAAACCAGACGTTCTTGCGCCGGTTTTTTCCGTAACCTACCTCGGCTGTGCCGGTTTTTCCGGATAGTTTGATAAAGTTATTCTGGGCTCTTCGGCCGCCCCCTTCACTGGTGTTTACGACCATGTACATACCCTTTTGAACAGCAGCCAGGTCGGCAGGTGTTGTTTTCAGCTCTCTTTCAACTTCTGGCTTTTTCCTGTATAGAACAGTGCCGTGGCTGTCACGGATTTCTTTCAACAGGTGAGGCCTCATTACTTTTCCGCCATTTGCCAGGGCGGCAGTAAAGACCGCCGCCTGCAATGGAGTTACTTCTATCATGCCCTGACCAATTGAAACCAGCCCGGTATCATGGGCTCTCCAGTTGCGTTTGCGGGTTTTTCGACAATATTCCCTTGATGGAAGCAGACCCTTTCTTTCCGGCAGCTCAATACCGGTTTTCTGGCCTATACCGGCTTCGCGAAGGACAGGGATCATCTTATCAATACCTATTTTCAGGGCATGTTCAATCATGTAGTCGTTGCAGGATTTCTGAAGAGCGGCATAAAGGTTGACTTTGCCGTGACCGCCAACGCGCCATGATACACAGCGAATTCTGGCGTTTCCGATCTGGGTGTAACCCTTGCAGATGACATAATCTTCCGGTTTGACTCCATTATTGAGGTATGACAGGCAGTTCAGCGGCTTAATAATCGAGCCCGGCATATACTGTCCCTGTAAGGCTCTGTCCAGAAGCGGTATTCCGGGATCTTTAAGCAGTCGCTGATAATCCGTGTTGCTGATCCTTGGAACAAACTCATTCAGGTCAAAGGTAGGAGAAGAAACCATCGCAAGGACTGCTCCGGTATCTGCGTTGAGCAATACAAAGGCACCGCGTTTGCCTGCCATGAGCTGGCTGGCTATTTTTTGAGCATCATAATCCAGAGTTAAAACAATGTTATTTCCAGGCAGCGGCTTCACTTGATCAATCAAAACCTGCCGGACAAACCCGAGGTGGTCAACCTGAACCAGACTGAATCCGGGAGAACCTTTGAGGCCGCGAATTTTATGTTCATTATTGTCAAATGTGTCAAAGGCCAGTTCCAGTCCGCGAACACCTTTCGGGTCCGGGACATAGTAGGAAAATTTATTGCGGTCATTTGCCTGCATTGGATTTTCCGGCCTGGTGTAACCAACTATGTGAGCAGCGATTGAACCGTCAGGATATTCCCGGTTACTGCCCGGGATAATACTGAGACCTTTAATTTGACTGGTCAGTACAAGTAACTTGGCAATTTCCTGTTGGGTCAGGTTTGTTACAATTTTGAAGGGAGTTCCGGGACGGCGCATGTGCAAATAAACCGCTTTCAGGTCAACTTCCGGTTTTCTTTCAATGGATTTGTAGATTTTTTTCAACGAATCCTCAATATACTTTACCGTCTTGCTCCGGCTTGTCTGCCGCATTTCCTCAAAGTACAGATAAGCATCAAAGGAAGGTGTATTTGTGGCCAGAATGTGATGATCTGAAGTCAGTATTTTGCCTCTGGGCGCTGGTATTCTAATGCGGCGAACGGATTGTCTTGAGATTCTGTTTTTATGAGACCTGCCTTCCTCTATCTGCTCCAGCCATAATTTTGCCGCAAGTATAAAAAAACCACATAACAGCAGTAATCCCAGAAAAATGACTCTGTTTCGGTTTTTCAGCCACATACTGCGCATCAGTTTATCTCCGGTTTTCTAAAAGTCTTTTTTTGGCTTCTGTATATTTGGGCAGTCTGAACATTCCTGCGGCATTATCAAGTATTATTACAAGCAGAGGCATAAAGACTGCACCGAAAGTACAGGTAAAAATAAACATTGTCAAAGCGCTTTTTATCTGAAAAAGATTAAGCCCTGAACTGTAGAATCTGTAAAGCCAGAGCGGAACCAAAGTTATAACCGGTATGAGCACTCCTGGAACTATGCTTTCAGCCAGTTGTTTACTGTTATAATGCCTTATCCAGAACTGTCCGTAAAGGGCTGTAAGCACAAAAGTAAATGGGGAAAGCATGAGACTCCGTCCGTAAAGTGAATCCAGTGCCGCTCCGGCCAGCAGCGCGACAAAAACAGCCTTGCGCCAGCTGCCTGAAACGCTCAAATAGAATACTCCTAAAGCGCATAAAGGCAAATAAACCCCAACATTGCCGACAAGCAACTGCAATATAAAAAGCACTCCCATGTATGCGGCACAAAACAGCAGATACATCCTCAGCGCTCCTTTTTCTGGCCTTTTCCAGTAAAGACCGGAAGTAAAACAAAATGTATACTTTCAAGATTGACCATCGGTTCAATCATGCCGGTTTTATAAAGATTATTATCGAAAACCGTGTCGGGGGTGATTATCTCCGACACTTTGCCAATATCAATACCGGCCGGTATCTTGCGTTCAAAGCCGGTTGTTACACAGCGTTGGCCTGTTTTATATTTGTGTGCTACTGGCAGGTAACTGATGTTGATCTTACCGGGTTCCCGGCGCTGCTGTTCATCCACGTTCAGGAAACCGTAGGCTTTATTTCCGGTCAGGTATGCTGATATTCGGAAATGCGGACTTATAACGGAAGTTACCTGTGCTGAATGATTAGAGACGTTTTTTACAATGCCGGCCATAATCGGGTGGTTGCTGTCCCCATTGCTGAAGCATAATACCGGTGTGCCTTTTTTGACGCCCTCAGCTTTGCCTTTTCCTATGACAAATCCTTCCTGCCAGTTGACCGGGTCGCGCAGGATAATTTCAGCTGCAATATAACTGTAATTCGGGCGTGCTTTAAGCTTCAGCAGGCTTCTCAGCTCTTCATTTTCAACGGCAAGCTCTGCAACTACCGCAGCCTTGGCGGACAGCGCCCGGTTAACTTTCTGCTGTTTTTCAAGCGCCGCAGCAAGTTCATTTCTGCTGTGGAGCAGCAAGCTGCGGTCAGCTATTTCATATTTGCCTGATGCCGGTAGAGACAGATAAGGGTAAAAGAAGCCACTGGAAATGCGAAATGCCACAGTTCTCAGGGTATCAAAACCGGCTGCTGCAACCACCGCTATTAATGCGGCGAGAATAAGCAGATAACTGATTTTGATAAAACTTTTGCCCTTAATCCATGCCATCGGCGATTATCAGCCTAATGAATTTAAGTTTTCCTTGAGTTCATCCACGGTGGCGGAAGCTTCAGTGATCAGCTCTTCAACAAGCTCTTTTACCGGAACAATTTTGTTGACCAGGCCAACGGACTGTCCGGCCATCAGGGAGCCGCCTTCAATATCGCCGTCAACTACAGCTTTGCGAAGTGCTCCCATCCAGAACTTTTCAACTTCCTCCTGCGCGTCTTCACGTTTAATGGTGCCGTTTTCAAGTTCTTTTAACAGCTTGAGCTGCAGTTGCCCGAATGCCTGAACACCTTTGTTGCGCAAAGAACGAACTGCGACTACCGGCAGTTTCGAGTCGTACTGAGGCGTAGAAATTGCGTCGCGAGCATTAGCGCGAATAAATGACTGTTTGAATTTATCGTGTGCCAGACACTCTTCTGTCATTACAAACCGGGTGCCGAGCTGAACTCCGGCAGCACCCATCAGCATGGTGTGTGCCATCATTTTGCCTGTTGCAATTCCGCCGGCCATGAATACCGGAATCTTGTCGGCTACTTCAAACAGCACCTGCTGCATAAGAACCGAAGCAGAGACATGACCGATATGACCTCCAGCTTCGCTGCCTTCAAGAATTATTGCATCCGCACCGAAACGAATCATACGCTTAGCGATGGATACTGTCGAGGCAAAGCACATAACTTTTGCCCCGGTGGCTTTTGCCAGCTCAACTTCCTCCTTGCGCGGAAAACTTCCGGCAAAAACGACAAAAGGCAGCTTCATGTCCTTGATAGCCTCAAGATGAGACTTGTAAGAGGGAGCAATTGTAATCAGGTTAACTCCGAACGGCTTGTCCGTCAATGATCTTACCTGAGCTACCTGGTCCCGCAATACATCTTCCGGCGCGTTTCCTCCGGCCAAACAGCCGAAGCAGCCGCTGTTGCAGACTGCCGCTACAAGGTTAGGTTCAGAAACCCAGGTCATTGCACCACATATTATCGGATATTCACAGCCCAGGAAGTCACTCCCACGCTGCATCAAAGAATTCAGCATCTTACTTGCTTTCATGGTCTCTCCTTATACAAAGAGTATATTTAATTCAGTTTAATAATCATATTCACTCAAAACCGCACGGTTTTGACCCAAATCCAAGGGGCATAAGATATTCATTTATTAAAGTTATGCAATCCCTGCCGTAAAAATAGTACGGATTTAGCTGATTGGCAAGCCGGACATTACTAAAGAATTCAGTCTTCTAGGTAATCAGCTTCGACTTTGTCCAGATATTTACTCAGTTCAGTCCAGTTGTTTTTCTGCAGTCGTTTAGTTTCGAGCAGTTCTTTCCTGAACAGCCTTCCGGGAGGAATCATTTGATATTCAATTTTCAGCAGATATTTTTCAATAGCCGCCTGCCGTGATATTGCGGTTGTAAGTTGTCGCATTGCCCGTCGCATCCTGTCCAGTGCAACTGGCGCGGCAATACTGTTTATCTGCTTAAGTGTATTATACAGCACGGCAAGAGGTTCTCTGGTTAAAGCCGGGGCAATGTTGCTTAAGCTGTTTAATTCAATCAGTTTCTCCGCTAGCAATCCCTGTGCATAGTTATCCTTGAGCAGCTTGTGATATACCCGCGGAAAATCAACAATGTCAATTTGGTTATGGATGGTTTTTTTTCTTTTTTCTATTCTGTAATTCACTTTTCTGAATTTCCGGAACTTGGAAATAAACGCAGCTGCTTTTAAAGGTACCAGGTAATTGACAAGTCTTTTGTTCAATGCCGCAATAAACCATAACTGCAGCTTTTCTTCATCTGAAATATCTGAAATTACGTTGTTGCCGGCAGTTTTGTCATAGACCTGGCTTATAACCCGCAGCACTGTTGAGTCAAAGATTTCTTCAGGCTTATATCTTTCTTTGGATGAAAGTATGACCAGATCTGAAAAAGGGTTATCGACACTACTGCTGAGCCTGCGCAATTCATTTATAAAAAAACGGCACAGTTCAAGATAAAGGTCAAAAGCAATACCGTCCTGTTCCGGCGACAAAGCCGTAAACAGTGAACGGCGCAGCGGCGGAATTTTCCCGTCCTGGAGCAGGGCACGCAGGCCGGGATAATATGATACTGAAATAATACTCTGTTCAAGAAAATGCGCCTGGATTTTTGCGTAAATCCCGGTTATCAGCCAGCCGGGGAGGGGGCGAGCGGTCTTTTCCGGAAAAATTCCGCTTTTTGCATAAAGCAGAGCATTAATCAGTTTACCCATTAATTGAAAATCTCTGCCTCTGGCCAGGGTGTTGCTTGAAACATTGATAATCAGACTGTTGCCACTGCTTTGAGTACTTATGTCACCGGGTATGTTTTCAGCTGTCACGTAAATTTTGCAGTTTATATTCTGCGTTCTACGTGGGTTTTTCAGGTAATAGCAGATTGTTCTGTCAGTATATTTCAGGTATTGAAGCAGGGCATGGTAACCATGGTCGAATTTCTGAAAAGCTATCAGGGTGCCGGAGCCTGTGATGAATTCATCACTGGGAGCTGCAAAGCTGTTATTACTGAAGCACAGTAGAAAGACAGTGGTGAGTATTGAACAGTGGATATGGTTTAAAGCGTGTAAAATCATATATGAGCTATTTGTTTTTGACCGGATATAATGTAATTTAGATTCCTTATGCTTTATAATGCTTTCATTATTTTGAATATAAATTGGATATACATTTATAACAAGGCGGGGATATATGAAAAACAGTGAAAAAGAGTTTTATCCGGCAGCGTTGACAATTGCCGGCAGTGATAGCGGTGGTGGAGCCGGAATACAGGCTGACCTGAGAACATTTTCAGCTTATGGAGTTTTTGGCTGTTCTGCGATTACCGCGGTTACCGCTCAGAATCCCTGCAGAGTTAACCGCATTGACGCTATTCCGGCGGAAGGAGTTTCCATGCAGGTTAATACTGTTCTGGATAAGATTGATATAAGATTCGCCAAGACTGGAATGCTGCTCAATGCAGAGATAATTAATGCGGTAGCCGAAACCCTTGAATCGAGAAAAATCAACCTTGTAATAGACCCTGTTATGGTATCTACCAGCGGCAGCCGGTTGCTGGAGCAAGAGGCGGTTGAGGCTTTAAATAACAGGCTGCTTCCGCTGGCTGACTGGGTGACCCCCAATATTCCGGAAGCGGAAATCCTGACTGGCATGTCTATAGCTGACCGGGATGAGGCTATCCGTGCAGCTGGGGTGATCGCGGAAAAATGGCATTGCAGTGTGATCATAAAAGCCGGGCACTTTGATGAAAAAAGTGATGTTGCTGCCGATATAGTGATTAATAACGGAAAAATTTATGAATTGAGCTCTCCGCGAATGACCGGCACACTGGCTTCTCATGGTACCGGATGTACGTTGTCGGCAGCGATCGCAGCCGGGTTTGCGCTGGGACTGCCATGGAGAAAAGTACTGAGAATGGCAAAGGGATTTGTTTTCGGATCCTTAAACGAGTCAGTAGAGATAGGTCATGAAATTGAAGCAATGTATCCTCCGCAGGAATCATATCAGGGAAAAACTTTGCTTTCTCGTATTGACTGATTACTTATATTGATATATCTTTTGCAGGTTGAGGTGAAGAATTTTTTGTGTATTTTAGACAAATATGGACAATTATCATGCTCCTTTCATGTGGAAAAAAATTATTGCTGCCGGTAGTCTGCCTTGTATTGTTTATCCTGACTTTTAACCTGTATGCCACCAACAAAATACGGTTTGTCAAGGCATATGGCAAAAAATACGTTTACTTGCGTGATGTTGCTAATTATTACGGTATGAAGTGTTATGTCTGGAAGGGAATGGTTACCCTTTCGAGTAAATATTCAAAATTATTATTCTACCCGCAGAAAAAGGACTGTACTGTAAACGGGGTAAAAGTTTATTTGTCCTATGCGCCTTTTGTAAAAGGCAACGACTGTTTTATAAGCAGTACTGATTTTCTGAAAACAATTGATCCGATAATGCGACGCGGGGCTTTAACCAAGCACTCTTTGCGGACCATAATGATAGACCCCGGCCATGGCGGCAAGGATGATGGCGGCAAGGGAACTTATACAAAAGAGAAATATATGACGCTTCAGATCGGTAGAAGGGTGGGTAAGATGCTGCAGCAGAAAGGCTACAGAGTTGTCATTACCCGAAACAGCGACCGTTACCTGACTTTGGCCCAGCGAACTGAACTGGCGAGAAAATACAAAGCTGACCTGTTTATTTCTATCCACACCAATATTGCGGCCAATAAAGCCGTTGACGGAATTGAGACTTTTTGCCTGGCTCCGGCCGGTACAGCTTCAACTTCATCTTCAAAGGCAGTATGGACAAAATACAGCGGCAACTGTTATGATAAAAATAACATGAATATTGCCTATCAGGTTCAAAGTGCCTTAATCAGGCGGACAAAAGCCGATGACCGCGGGGTCAAACGCTCCAGATTTTTTGTTGTTAAAAATGCTCCGTGTCCAGCCATTCTTATTGAATGCGGTTTTCTTTCTAACCGGCTTGAAGAGAAAAAGCTGAGAAGCAGCTGGTATCAGAATCTGCTGGCTAAGAGTATCGTTGAAGGAGTTCTGCGATATAACAGTCGAATTGTAGGCGCACGCTAATTCCAGTATTTTTTTCAGTTTTTACCAAAAAATACGCTAATCCTTTTGAATTTCAACAATACAGCATTAAATTATTTTTTTTCGTTTGATGTGATTTAAAATCAGGAGTTCGTCCCATGAGTGACGCAAAATATCAGTCGATTGCCGAAAAATATCAGAAATTTGTAATGCCGACCTATGCGCCTCAGCTGCTTCTTGTGCGAGGAGAAGGTTCCTGGGTCTGGGATTCTGCTGGCAACCGATATCTTGATTTTGGAACTGGAATCAGTGTTTGCAATCTGGGGCATTGCCATCCTGCGGTTACCAAAGCTACTCAGCAGCAGGCCGGGATGCTGGTACATGTATCCAACCTTTACATGAACGAAAAACAGGCTGTTCTCGCTGAAAAACTGGTAAGACATTGTTTTGACGGTGTGGCATTTTTTGCCAACAGCGGGGCTGAAGCCAATGAGGGTCTGATTAAATTTGCCCGTAAATGGGGTTCTGATAAAGGCAAGGACCAGATAATCACAATGAAAGATTCTTTTCATGGCAGGACTCTGGCTACACTTGCCGCTACCGGCAGAAGCAAATACCGCAAAGGATTTGCGCCTGATATGCCTGGCTTTTCGCAAGTGCCTTTCAATGACTTTGACGCTCTTGCCGCTGCGGTTACTGATCAGACTGCAGCAATCCTGCTGGAGCCGGTCCAGGGTGAAGGCGGAATTATTCCGGCGGATACTGAGTACCTTAAAAAAGTCCGCGCTCTTTGTGATGAAAAGGGAATTCTCCTGCTGTTTGACGAGGTTCAATGCGGAATGGGGCGTACCGGCTACTTTTTTGCATTTAAGGGTTACGGCGTAGAGCCTGACGCGGTGTCTATAGCTAAAGCGCTGGGTAATGGATTTCCGATTGGCGCGTTCATTGTCCGCCGCGAACATGCGGAGACTCTTACTGTTGGTACCCATGCCAGTACTTTTGGCGGAACTCCGCTGGCCTGTGCTACTGCCTGTGCGGTAATAGATGCCATACATAATGAAAATATTCTGGCAAACTGTATTAAGATGGGGCATTTCTTCAAAACCGAACTTGAAAAAATGGCTGAAAAATATGCTTGTATAAAGTCTGTTCGCTGTCGCGGCCTGATGATTGGCGTGCAGCTTGATGGTAATGGTGGAGATTTGCTGCCGTTGCTGCTCAAGCAGGGAATGATTGCTCTTTCCGCAGGCGAGGATGTACTTAGGCTGATGCCGCCCCTGAACTTGTCGGAAGAAGAAGCTGAACAAGGTTTGAAGATTTTGGAAAAAGTTTTTTCTGAAATCTCTGCTTAATGATTTACAAGGAGTTTTTCATGTCAAAAAGTCTGTTGACAGTTAATGACTTAACTCGCGAAGAACTGTATAAGATGTTTGAATTAGCTGCCAAGCTCAAGCGTGAGCGTGGTAAAGATAATTTTAAGCCGCTTGCCGGCAAGACGATCGGAATGATTTTTGCAAAAAGCTCTACCCGTACCCGGGTTTCTTTTGAAGTGGGTATTCAGGAGCTGGGCGGTTATCCTATGTATCTCGAGCAGAATAAAATGCAGGTTGGGCGCGGCGAGACCGTGGCTGATACTGCCAGGGTGCTTGGGCGCTACCTTCACGGTATTGTGATCAGGACCTTTGAACATGCTGATGTTGAGGAGCTGGCTGCCGAATCGGGAGTACCGGTTATTAACGCCCTAACTAATGACTATCATCCGTGCCAGATATTGACCGACCTGTTTACTATTTACGAGTTCAGTGGTAAGGTGGAAGGCGTCAAACTGGTTTATTGCGGTGATGGTGACAACAATATGGCAAATTCGTTTATTCTCGGTGCAGGGCTTTCTGGAGTGGAGCTGGTAATAGCTGCCCCGGAAGCCTATAAACCTGACCAGGAGCTTATGACCAAATTCCCGAATGTAAGCTGGGAAGAAGATCCGGTTAAGGCTGTGGAAGGTGCCGATTATATATATACTGACGTCTGGGTCAGTATGGGATTCGAAGAGGAAAAGGCTGAACGTTTTAATGAACTTCATCCTTATCAGGTAAATTCTGAACTTCTGAAACACGCTAAACCTGAAGTAAAAATACTGCATTGTCTGCCTGCGCATCGAGGAGAAGAAATAACCGATGAGGTTATGGACTCAGATAAATCGATTGTGTTTGATCAGGCTGAAAACCGGCTGCATACGCAAAAAGCTGTTTTGACAATGCTGTTTAACTCATAAATTAAATTACAGATTCAATTTATGTTAAATTATTTTGACTTGACCGTGATTGCAGTTGGGGTATCCCTTGATGCTTTCGCGGTCGCTGCCTGCTGGGGCGCTTCATGTCGCAAGAAGGTAGCCACATCGGCGTTAAAGACTGCGCTCTCTTTTGGTTTTTTTCAGGCTCTGATGCCTGTTCTGGGCTGGTTTGCGCTGTTTAGAGCTGCAGATGTGATATCTGTATGGGTACCATGGATTGTGCTCATTTTGCTTGGCGGTATCGGCTGCAAAATGATCTGGGAAGCTGTTCAGGCTAGAAAAGATGGTATTACCCCGGTACCGGCAATCGGTTTTAAGATGCTGATTATTGCCGGACTGGCAGTAAGTCTGGACGCTTTGGGAGTTGGAGTATCGCTGGCGCTGACAAAGGGTCCGCTGCTAACGGCTATAGCTATGATGGGAGGATTTACGTTTATCATTTCTTTTGCCGGTTATGTACTGGGCAGGTTTTTTGGACACCTGTTTGAAAGAAATATTGAAATTATCGGTGGAGTAGCCATAATACTTATTGGCTGTAAAATATTTATTGAACAAATGTTTTTTTGATTTAGCACGGAAAATGCATGAAAAAATATATTGATACATCTTTTTTTGATTTATTTAAAGTGGGGCCTGGACCGTCAAGCTCACATACTATAGGGCCGATAAAGGCCGCAAATGACTTTGTCGAGAAAGTGTCAGGACTCAGTCGTGATAAACTGGACAAAGCTGTGAGGCTTGAGGCATGGCTTTACGGGTCTTTTGCCTCGACCGGAAAGGGGCATGGTACTGACCGGGCAGTTGCCGTGGGTCTGCTTGGAGAACAGCCGGAAACCTGCGACATAGCCTTACTTGAACGGCTGCTTCAGGATGAAGACGAAGTTTACAGACCTGCAGTAAAAGGGGCTCCTAAACTGGTTTTCAAGCGGGAGGATATTCATTTTGTTGATGGCGAGCATGACTTCCCATATCAAAATACAATGGTTCTTAAGGTATTGAGCGGTTCATCCGTGCTTTTTGAGAAAACTTATTATTCTATTGGTGGCGGCTTCATTATCTGCGAAGGGGAAAAGCCTGAAGAACGCGAAATGCCGCCTTATCGCTATAAGAATATGGAATCTTTGCGTCGTATTGTGGAAAAATATGAAATTCCTCTGGCTGAACTTCTGCTTGATAATGAAAAAAGTCTTTCTGGAAACAGTACTGAAGATATTGACAAAAAGCTTGACTTTATAATTGATAACATGATTTGCGCTGTGGAGCGCGGCATTAATACTGAAGGCATCCTGCCGGGGCCGATTGGACTGCAGCGCAAGGCTAAAGAGTTCTTTGAGCGCTCAAATGCTCTTGAGAATATTCCTGACAGGTTTCTCGGTATGCTTGATGCCTTTACTTTGGCGGCATCTGAAGAAAACGCAGCAGGACATATGGTTGTCACTGCGCCGACCTCTGGTTCTGCCGGAGTTTTACCCGGAATTATTTACTTTTTGAAAAACTATCAGAAGGTTTCCGATGAAAAAATGCGTGCCGGGTTGATGATTGCCGCGGCGATAGGTTTTATAGTCAGACACAATGCCAGCATATCGGGTGCTGAAGTTGGTTGCCAGGGAGAGGTCGGAGTTGCTTCAGCAATGGCTGCTGCACTGCTTGCCTATGTTAACAACTGTGACTTTGACCGGATTGAATGTGCGGCTGAAATTGCGCTTGAACATCACCTGGGAATGACCTGTGATCCGGTTGGCGGATATGTCCAGATTCCCTGTATCGAGCGGAATGCATTTGGCGCGATCACTGCTTATAATGCTTATCTGGTTGCTTCTGTCGGAGATCCGAAGATGCAGAAGGTAAGCTTTGATGAAGTGGTTGAGGCAATGCTTGAAACCGGACGTCAGATGCCGTGTGCATTTAAAGAAACTTCCCGTGGCGGTCTGGCGGTCTGTTCTATTTGCGGGTAAATTCTTTTTGCCTGAAAGTTTTACAATCGAAGATAATTGTGTTATTTTAATATAGCATGAATTAACGAGAATGGAGATGTGAATTGGCTTCCATTATAAAAGACTTGTTGTATACAGCTTTTGCACCTGCCGAGCGGGCCTCCAGCCCCAAGGTAGATGAACAGGTTAGTTTGTTTTCCGGTGACAATAAAACCAGGCAGATTTTTGACTTCTTTCCTGATTTTGCCGTAGTTTTAAACCGGCAGCGTCAGGTTGTTCATGCCAATTCTCCTCTCCTGCAATTTCTGAAGCTTCCTTCAATAGACAGCATCAAGGGGTTGCGTCCTGGTGAGATGCTTAACTGTCTTCATTCTTCAGACAATCCCGGCGGTTGTGGTACGACTGAATTCTGCCGGGTCTGCGGAGCAGCAAACGCTATTATGAACAGTATGGAGAATAAAACCCGTGAAATGCAGGATTGTGAAATAACAACAGCCGACGGCAATGCTGTAAATTTCAGGGTATGGGCTTCTCCGATGGTGCAGAACGGTATTGATTTTACGGTTTTTGTGCTGCGCGATATTGCTGATGAGAAATATCGAAGTGCGCTTGAGAGGATATTTTTACATGACCTGATGAATACTGCTTCCGGATTGTACGGTGTACATTTGATGTTGAAGGATAATCATTCTCTTTTTCCGGATTATGCCAATTCGCTTGCTGGGCTGTCGCTGCAGCTGCTGGAAGAGATAGAAAATCAACGTGATTTGCTCAGTGCGGAGAAAGGCAACTTGATCGTTAAACCAGAGAAGTTTTCCTCACTTGGGCTGCTGAAAGATGTTATGGAGCTGTACCGGTTCCATGATCTGGGCGAAGACAGAATTATTAAGATATCGTCTGACGCGGAAAAGGTAAAATTTACTTCTGACCAGACACTGGTTTTCAGGGTAGTCAGCAATATGGTAAAAAATGCTCTTGAAGCCAGCAAGGCAGGTGAGACAATTCTGCTTGACTGTTTTGAGGATTCAGAAAAAGTCGTATTCAAGGTTCATAACTCTGAGGTTATACCTGATGATGTCGGCCTTAGAATCTTCAACAGGGGGTTTTCCACCAAAGGGGGCGGCCGTGGCTGGGGTACTTACAGTATAAAACTGCTTACAGAAAAGTATCTGCATGGTAAATGCGGCTTTTCTTCTTCTCATGAAGATGGAACGGTTTTTTATGCTGAATATCCTCTCGAATTCGGTTGATAATGATAAGATATTTTTAATTGAAAAATTTAGGTGTCATGCTTTATAAGTGTGATTTGAGTGATAGGTTATGAAGAGTTCACAGTATCAATCAGGAGACGCTAAATGCTCAGTTTTGCTGAAGAAATATATTTATTGGCCTTGGATGATATAACTGGTAAAGTAGTTATCAGTTCAACTGATGTTGTTTTTGACGCCGTCATGGTTGGGGCGGTACTTTCCGAACTTTCTTTCAACAACCGCATAGATACCGATCAGGAGGAGCTGTATATACTCAACACTGAATATACAGGTTTTCCCGTTCTTGACAGTGTAATTGATATTTTCAGGGAAACTGACAAAAAAGAAACCAGTATAAAACACTGTCTGCAGGTGCTTATGCCGTATGCAAGGGAACTTGAGAAAAAAGTACTTGGTCAGCTTATTAAAAAAGGTATCCTTAAAAAAGTTGAGGAGAAAATACTCTGGTTTTTCCCCAGCAGGCGTTACCCGATTATCGATAACACTGAAATTGTCGATGTTGAAACCAGGCTGCGTAATATAGTGATGACTAATGAAATTCCTTCGCCGCGTGACGCGGTTCTTATAAGTCTGGTAGATGCGTCAGGGCTTTTCCATGAAATTCTGTCCCCGCGGGAATACCGGCGCTGCAAGGAGCGTATAATCCAGCTTGCCAAGCTTGACAATGTCGGCAGAAAGGTCCATGAAATGATTAAGCAGATCAGGGACTATGCGAATATGCCGCCATATGTTTAATGTGATAACAGTTTTATGAATAGTCTATATTTTTAATAACTTCAGCAAAGGATTGAACTTTTTCTAAAATGAACTATAGAATCGAAATTACCCCGTTGCGTAAGTGGCGTGACTCCAGAGGGGAGAGCGTCAAAAAACAGATTACAGACTTCCTGAATATCGATGTTGACCAAGTCCGGACCCGGGATGTATATACAGTAAGCGCTGACATCAATGATGAGCAGGCGGCGGCAGTTGCCAGAGGTCTTGCCAATCCAGTGCTGCAAAGCGGTACAGTTGGCGAAAGTATTCCTGAAGCAGCAGCTGACTGGCTGGTTTCTGTCGGATTTAAACCCGGTGTTACGGATAATGTAGGTCGTTCTGCTAAAGAGGCTGTCGGTGATATTATCGGCCGCAAATTGAGGGACGGTGAAAAAGTTTTCAGTTCTGTTGAATACATGCTTTACGGCAGGCATCTTGACCGCAAAGCAGTTGAGCATATCTCGCGTGATTTGCTGGCCAATGAATTAATTGAATCGGTCAGTGTGTTTGCCGGCGAGGACGCTGCCAGAGGAATTCCGCTCAATATGCCGCGGGTTACCGCCAGCGGCGGCGGCAACGTCAACGAGTATAACCTTGAAGTCAGTGACGAAGAGCTCATGGAAATCAGCCGCAAGGGGATACTGGCCCTTTCAATTGATGAAATGAAAGCTATACAGAGCTATTTCCGCAGTTGCAGTGGACGTAATGAATACGGATTGAGTTCAAATCCTACAGATGTTGAACTTGAAGTACTGGCTCAAACCTGGTCAGAGCACTGCAAACACAAGATTTTTGCTGCTGAAATTGATTACAATGATACTGAATCAGGCAAGAATGAAAAAATAGTTTCCTGCTACAAGACCTTTATTATGAAGAGTACCCATGAGATTTCCGAGGAAGTCGATTGGCTGGTATCCGTTTTTCATGACAATGCCGGTGTGATAGCTTTCAATGATAAAGTAGACCTGGTTTACAAAGTTGAAACCCATAACAGCCCGTCTGCGCTTGATCCCTACGGTGGCGCCATGACCGGAATTGTCGGAGTTAACCGCGACCCGATGGGAACCGGACAGGGGGCTGACCTTTTGATCAATGTATGGGGATACTGTCTTGGGTCACCTTTTACAAAAGAACAGGAGGTACCTGAAGGCCTGCTGCATCCCCGCCGTCTGCGTGACGGTATTCACAAAGGTGTGATTGACGGTGGAAATCAAAGTGGTATTCCTTACGGACTGGGCTGGGAATATTTTGAAGATCGTTATCTTGGAAAGCCGCTGGTTTATTGCGGAACGGTCGGGACTTTGCCGTGTGAAATTAACGGCATTAAGGGTTTTGAGAAAGAAATCAAGCCTGGCGATCTGATAGTAATGGCTGGCGGCAGAATAGGCAAGGACGGCATTCACGGGGCTACCTTTTCATCCGAAGAGCTGCACCAGGACAGCCCGACTCAGGCGGTGCAGATTGGCGATCCGATCACTCAGAAAAAGATGAGTGATTTTATCTACGAAGCCCGCAGCCGGAGTCTGTATCGTTTTGTTACTGATAATGGGGCCGGCGGTCTTTCTTCAAGTATTGGCGAGATGGCTGAATTGTGCGGCGGCTGCTGTATGGATCTGAAAAAAGCCCCGTTAAAATATGCGGGTCTTGACCCGTGGGAAATCTTGGTTTCCGAGGCCCAGGAACGCATGAGCTTTGCGGTGCCTCAGGAGAACATTGAAAAGTTTAAGCAACTTGCTGCTGATCGCGATGTCGAAGTTACTGTTATGGGTGAGTTCACTGACAGCGGCAAATTCCATATGAAGTATGGTGATAAGACTGTTGCGCTGCTTGATATTGAGTTTATGCATGATGGTCTGCCCAGAATGCAGCTCAAGGCTGAATGGAAACGCCCCGAGTTTAAAGAGCCGGTAATTGACGGCAGGGACTGCGGTGCAGATCTGCAGAAACTGGCGGCCAGATTAAATATATGCTCTGACGAGTATAAGGCGCGCCAGTATGATCATGAAGTTAAAGGGCTGAGCGTAATAAAGCCGTTTGTCGGAGTAAAGCGTGACGTCGTCAGTGACGCTACAGTTACAATGATTGAACAGCTGAGTACCGAAGGGGTAATCCTGTCAGAAGGCATCTTGCCACGCTACAGTGACATTGATACTTATCATATGATGGCGTCTATTATTGACCTTGCCGTGCGACGTATTATTGCTGTCGGCGGCAAACTTGGACACATTGCCGGTCTGGATAATTTCTGTTGGCCTGACCCGGTGCAAAGCGAGAAAACGCCTGACGGTAAATACAAACTGGCTCAGCTGGTAAGAGCTAATCAGGCTCTTTATGATTATACCAAGGCTTTTAAAGTACCGTGTATTTCAGGCAAAGACAGTATGAAAAATGACAGTACACGTGGTGGACGCAAGATTTCAATTCCGCCGACAGTACTATTCAGCGCAATTTCAAAGATGGATGATATTCGTAAAGCTGTTACACTTGACGCAAAGTTTGCGGGTGATCTGGTTTATGTAATTGGTGACACTGCGAATGAACTTGGCGGCAGTGAGTATTATTTCATGTTGAATGAGACTGGAAACAATGTTCCACAAGTTAACGCAGAAAAAGCTGTTGAAATATATAATGCGGTTTCCAGAGTTACAGAGGCTGAACTGGCAAACTCTCTGCATACACCGGCTCTGGGTGGACTTGGGGTTGCCTTTGCCAGGGTGGCGATGGGCGGCAGGCTAGGACTGGAAATTGATACAGATAAAATCCCAGTCAATGGAGAATTAACTTTGACACAAAAACTATTTTCGGAATCAAACAGCCGTTTTGTGATGACTGTTGCACCTGAAAATGTTGCAAAAATAGAAGCGTTACTGGGAGAGGTCCCTTTTGCTCAAGTGGGCAAAGTGGTAAATACAAAGTCACTTGAATTTAAAGCAAACGGCGCTAAAGTAACTAATATTAGTTTGGATGCTATCCTTAATGGATACAAAAAAACTTTGGACCAAATATAAATTTGTAACTTAAAAAGCCGATGCAGGTATGGTTAAGGAACTCAAAAAGCGAAGTAAGCCGAAGCGTTCGAAGCGAATTAACGATAATCCGATGACCACTTCACAGGTTTATATGCGGAACATTGTTGATTTCTCCCTGTTGTCCAGGGAAGAGGAGGTCAAGCTGGCTGAAGCTATTCACTCAGGTGACCCCAAGCGGCATGACGAGGCAAAAAGCAAACTGGTAAAAGCCAATTTGCGGCTGGTGGTCAAGCTGGCAAATGAGTTCCTTAATCGAGGGCTGTCCAAGCACGACCTCATCTCCGAGGGAAATATTGGCTTAATGACAGCCGCTGAAAAATTTGATCCCAGTAAAGGGGCAAAGTTCAGTACTTACAGTACCTGGTGGATTAAGCAGGCTATGCGCCGGGCTATTGCGGAGCAAAGCCGTACAATCAGAATCCCGGTACAGTCTGTTGAGAAAATCAATAAGATCAGGCGTGCCCAGCGTGAGATGGCCCGTGAGCTGGACCGGGCGCCGACAGTTCAGGAGCTTGCTGATTATCTTGAGCTCAGCCCCAGGACAATATCTGAATTGAGACATGCATCGCTTAATACTTCATCTTTGAATGAGCCGATTATTGCCGGAGAAGACGGGGAGATTCAGGACTTTATTGAAGATAAGCCTGAAAGAGCCCCGGACAAAGTTCTGGGAGATGTTGAATCCATGCATCATCTCTACGACTTGGTCAAACGCCTTTCCGAGCGTGAGCAGCAGGTCTTGCGGATGCGATTCGGGCTTGACGGCAATCCGGTAATGACTCTTGAGGAGGTTGGAGTCGCTGTCGGCTGCACCAGAGAACGGGTGCGTCAGATACAAAATAAAGCTATAAAAAAATTACAGTCAATGCACGGTGAAGTTAAAACACCACCGCGGGATGACGATTGATTATACATGAAATTGCGTATGTACCCTGAAAACAGCATTCTGCTGGCACCGCTTTCCGGTTATACTGATCTTCCTTATCGGCGTTCGGCCAGGCGTTATGGCTGCAGGTTTTGTTTTACAGAAATGATTGACGCCGGTTCGCTGGCCTTCGGCAATGATAAAACCTTGCGCTATATGGAGCGCGGCGCAGATGAGGAATGGCTGGGCGTGCAGCTGGTTGGAAGCAATCCTGAGTTCATTAAACGGGCTGTTGAGGTTCTGAATGAAAGGGAATTTGATGTACTTGATTTTAATCTGGGGTGTCCGGTTCCCAAAGTAGCCAAGAAAGAGGCCGGAGCAAAACTTGGAAAAAATATTAAGCGGGCTGTAGAAATTTTCAGTATTATCGCTGAGAAGTCGCGCTTTCCGGTTACTGCTAAAATCCGTATTCTGGATGAGACTGACCCGGAGCCGACTCTGGAGCTGGTGTCCGGCCTTGCTCAGGCTGGAGCTCGTGCTGTGACTATACATGGACGAATTATGAAGTCGTTTTATTCCGGGCCTGTTTTTGCCGATATTATCAGAGCTGCAAGCAGCAGTCTGCCGGTGCAGGTTATTGCAAATGGTGGGATAACTAACTGGAGAAACCGTAACGAACTGCAGAAAAAAAGCGACTGTGACTGTGTCATGCTGGCACGGGGAGCTATGGGAAACCCCTGGATTTTCAGGGAACTGTGTGACCAGAAAGAATATCAGCCGCCGACGCCGGCGGAGCTGGCTGGTGAACTTGAACGGCATATGCTGGAGTTAATAAATTATCTTGGGGCTGAGCTGGCCATGAAGGCCGGGAGAAAAATAATTCTAGACTACTTGAAAAGCCGTGGTTTCACCGGTAGTGTTAAAGCCGAGGTTTCCTCATTGAAAACAGCTTTGGATTTTGAAAATTTTATGAAAGTTGTCAGACGGGGCCCTTCCGAGCGTTACCGGATCTGGCTTAATTCAAATCCTGATGCTGATAGACGATTGAGATTTTGATTGATATTTTACTGAATCGAGTCTAAGTTTATAATAGGGGTGTTGTCTTAGCTTTAGTAATCATATTAAAGCAAAGCGAATGAGGTTTTTCAATGAAAAAGTTCTTGTTCCCTGTATTGGGATTGTTGATAATAGCTGCCACCCGCGTCTGCGGGGGATATTGGAGTGAACTTGAGCAAAAGGCTGATCTTGCTTTGAGCAACAACAACAGTCGTGATGCTTTTCTGCTGTATAAAAAAACACTGTCCGGCTCTACTGACAGTACCTTGAATTACCCGGAGATGTATAAAAAAGCCCTGAGGGCAATGTATTCTGCTAAGCTTATTTCCAGATTTGACGGGTTTCGTTCTGATATTTTGAAAAAATACGGAGCTGACCCCAGAATGTTAACTGCAATTGCGCGTTCCTGTGTTGAAACACAGCATTTCGGGTATTTGATAGCTGGGGAGTTCAAGCGTGGCTATCATCGCGGCGGCGGGGCCCGGGTTTCTTCCATGGAGCGGGACAGAGCTGAAGCTTTGCGGCTGTATTTTACTGCGCTGCCGGCAATAGAATCAAGTTCTTCGCGCAGTGATAAGAAAAATTTTTACCTTGGTGTCGCGGACGCCCTGATGCTCGGAAGAACCGGAAACAACTCCTGGAAGCTTCAGCAGTTGACAGACCTGAAAAATGTACCTGACTACCAGTCGGAGCCTGCATACCTGGGAATGCGGTATGAGGAATTCAAAGGAGCTCCGGTTGACAAAGCGGGTAAGCCGGTTTTTTACAGCGTACCTTCTGATTTTGCCTCTGCTGTTAATGACGGGCAACGCTGGCGTCTGGTTCTGAAAATGACCGCTGAAAATGGCGATGTTATGGCTGACTATAAGTTTGCGGAATTCCTGCAGTCCCAATTTGGCGTCCAAACTCTGGGGTACTCACTGCAGCGTCAGCTGGTATCTTTGAAAAGCAGTAAATATGCTATTCAAACTCTCAAGGAGAATGAGACTATTGCAAAGCTTGCAGACGGTGTTCGCCGAATAAACCTGCCCGATGAGTTTAACTTCCTCAAAATTTACAAAATGATGTCCCAGGGAAGGAGTGATTTGTCTGAAAAATCGCTGGATAAAATATGGAAAATTTACCTGAACAGGCGGCAGTATGAATCTGCAGCGGTATATCTGCGACAGGCAGTCAGGAGATTTGGCAAGGGTATTCGGGATGCCAGACAGAAACAACTTGATCAGATTGAAAAGAACTGGGGGCAAATCCTGCCATGTGAATCGTTTCCAGCTGGGCGCAAACCTGAAATAGATTTTAAATTCCGTAACGCATCTGAAGTGAAGTTCAAGCTTTTTTCTCTTAACAAGGATGATTTTTTCAGCGATGTAAGAAAATACCTTACTACCAAAGCCGGTCGCGAACTTTTATTTAAAAACGGACTGCGTCCTGAATCGATCGGTAACTGGCTGCTGAAAACGCAGGGTAAAAAATATATAGGTAACAGGATTGCTTTCTGGAAAAAAGTCTTAACTCCGCCGAAAGAACATTTTGACAGTACTGTCGGGGTAGAACTGCCTGTATCTAAAGGCGGTGCATACTTGCTGGAAGCTGAGGTAGCAGATGGCAATACCTCAAGAATGATTATCTGGATCAGCGACCTTGCCATTGTGAAACGGCCGGTTGCTTCGGGGACGCTGTTAATGGTCACCGATGCTTTGAGTGGTAAACCTGTCAAAAATGCCACTTTGAACTTTTTCGGCTACCGGCTTGATTATATTAAAAATCAGCAGAACAATAAAAACCAGCAGCGTTATACCTTGAAAACAGATCAGTTCCATATAGAGTCCGGCGAAGACGGTACTATCCTGCTGAAAGGAAATCTTTTCAAGAAGGGATTTCAATATATGATCAGGGCTCGATCTGAAAACCGTACAGCTATTATGGGCTTTGACTATTTTTATGACACCGGCACAAGGTTGCAGAAAAGCGATCCGGAAAAGCGGATTTACTGTATTACTGACCGACCGATTTACCGCCCGGGGCAGACGGTTAATTTCAAATACTGGCTGCGAATGGTAGGTTACGGCAAAACAAACTACCTGAGTGGAATGGCCAACAAAGAGGTTGAAGTCGTGATTTCATCACCACGCAGGAAGATTTTTGATAAAAAGCTTACAACAGATAACTTTGGCGCCTTAGACGGAAGCTTTGTTCTGCCCAGTGACGCTGATCTTGGTGAATATACCATATATCTGAAAAATGTCGGAGGATATGTTAATTTCCGGGTTGAGGAATACCGTAAACCTGAGTTTGAAGTTAAAGTGGCAGCTGTCGGGAAAAACTACATGCTCGGGGACAAGATGAAAGTAAAAATACACGCTGACTATTTCTTCGGCGCCCCAGTCAAAAATGCATTGGTCAGGTATAAGGTTTTCCGTTCAGCGGCTAATGTTTCTTTGCGCCCTCCCGCTCCCTGGGAATGGCTTTACGGAAAAGGGTATGACCAGCTTGTTGCAAGTTCAAGTAGAGTTCCCGGCTTTGAATGGGCACCTTCAGCTCCTCCGGAGCTGGTTTTAGACAGCCGTGGTACTTTTGATAAGAATGGAGAACTGATTATTTCCGTGGATACCAGTCTGGCCAGGGAAATCTATGGTGACAGCGAGCAGCAGTACCGGGTGGTTGCAGAGGTTACTGATCAATCCAGACATACCCAGACCGGCGAAACTAAAATCACCTTGAGCAGCAAACCGTTTCAAGTTACCTGTTCTACTGGAAAAGGATTTTATAATGTCGGGGATATCATTAAACTTGATATTCGTGCGCTGGACCTGCAGAGCAATATTGTGACCGGAGAGTATTCTCTGGATATGTTCAGGGTCAGCTATGACAAGGCCGGCAATCCGACCCGGAAACTGGTTAAGCGCTGGTCCGGGAAGCAGGCTGGTAAGGCAACTATACTTCAGTTCAAAATCAACCTTCCTGGGCATTACCTTATCGAGGCAAAAGTTAAAAAAGGCAATAAGATGTCTACGGCGTCAACAGTTATCAGGTGCATTGGAGCAAGTGATAAGGACAGTACGCCGGTTTTAACCAGCCTGCCGCTGGAATTTGCTCTGAATGCTGCGACCTATAAACCGGGTGACAAACTGCAGCTGCTCATAAGCGGAAAGAATCCTGATCAAACAGTATACCTTTTTGTAAGACCTTCAAGCACCCAGTGCAATGCGCCCCGGATAATAAGACTTAAAGACGGTTCTGCAGTAGTTAATCTGGACATTACCAGGGCGGATATGCCCAATATTTTTATAGACGGCATCGCAGTCTGCGACGGCAAAGTCACTCAAGTTGTTAAGCAGATTACTGTGCCTCCAGAAAAGAAATCCCTGAAGGTGAAGCTTTCAACTACCGGCAGCAAGCATGAGCCGCGTTCCAAGTGCCCTGTGAGTATTCAAATTACTGATTACCAGGGTAATCCAGTAACTGGTCAGGTGGTGTTGACAATTTATGATAAGCCTCTGGATGCTCTAGCGGGCGGATCAAATATTCCCAGTATAAATAAGTTCTTCTGGGACTGGAAGCGTTACTGGAGCACCAGACTTGGCAGCAGTTTGAGTAAGCATATGCCTCAACTGATCAAGCCGGGAGAGGTTACCATGCAGCCGCTTGGCTTGTTTGGTTACCTGCCGACGCCGCAGCCGGAACGGGGCAATGAAGTATCCCTTGGCGGTAAAATGCGGATGGCCGCTATGCCGGAAGGAGAGAACTTGATGGTTGGCAAAGCAAAGATGGCAGACTCTGCGGGCAAGGGAGCTGCTGCAGAAAGCGGCAAAACTGTAGTAATGCGAGAAGATTTTGCCGATACTGTAGTCTGGCAGGCCGCTATAAAAACTGACTCCAATGGCAATGCGGTACTGCCTATTACTTTGCCCGACAATCTTACCACCTGGGTCATAAGAGCCTGGGCTATTACTGGTGAGTGTCAGGTAGGTCAGGGTGAAGCACAGATTTTAGTATCAAAGGACTATATTGCCCGTCTGGAAATTCCCCGGTTTTTGAATGCGGGGGATACAGCAATCGTTTCAGCAATTATCCATAACCGTACAAAGCTGCAGGGTAAAATTAATACTTCGCTGGAGGTCACTGGCGGTAAAATACAGTTACAGGGAACTGATAAGGTGGAAAGCACTATCCTGCCTGAGAAAGAAGTAAGGATTGACTGGAAGGTGCGGGCTCTGGAACCCGGGCAGGGGGTTTTATTGCTGAAGTCCACCTTTGGTAATATGAGTGATGGCGTAAAGTTATTCCTGCCGATTAATGTAAAAGGAATTAAGAAGCAGAATGCTTACAGTGGCTATATTTCGAATAACCAAAAGCAGAGTGCCTTTGTCGCTCTGGATATACCTGAAGACTGCAAGCCGGATTCAACCAGATTAATTATTCAATATTCACCCTCAATAGCGGCTTCAATGGTGGATGCTCTGCCATATCTGGCAGAGGAAAGCAAAGACGCCAAAGATATCTATTCGGCCTTAAACAGTTTTCTGCCTTCACTGGCCGCATATTCTGCCGTAAAACAGATAGGGGTGGATATCAGCCAGCTGCAGAAAATTGCCTCAGGCCTGAATCCAGTGGAAATTGGAGCAAAAGCCGAACGCGTAAAAGAATGGCGCCGGCTGCGCTCAAATCCGGTTTTCAATCAGAAGCTTCTGGACAGCCTGGTTAGAAACGGGCTTAAAACAATAACTGCAATGCAGAACAGTGACGGCGGCTGGGGCTGGTTCAGTGGATTCAGCGAGAATTCTGCCGCTGATACCACAGCCTACTGTGTTGACGGTTTGCTCCAGGCCAAGGATAACTACCTGCAGATTGACCGCAACATATTAAACCGCGGCGTTGAATGGCTTCAGGCCTGGCAGAACCGCCGGAATGCGGCGTTTGTAAAAGCTGTTTCAGAAAAGTCAACACCGCAGATAACTGAGCTGGATTCATTGATTTTTGAGGTCTTGACCAAAGCCGGTAAATATAATAAAGCTTACGGCGAAATCCTTTATAAAAACCGGAGCAAGTTGAATGTTTACGGTCTGAGTAACCTTGCTCTAGCCTTTAAGGCAGCTGGTGACAAAGAAAAACTGTCCCTGCTGATGCAGAATATCGAGCAGTTTGTAGTAGAAGATGCAGAAAACCAGACCGCATATTTGCGAATGTCCAAAGAGAATTACTGGTGGAACTGGTTTGATCGTGAAATTGTTGCCCAGGCGAACTACTTAAACCTGCTGGCTGCGACAGATCCAGATGGCAAAAGAGCGGCCTGGCTGGCGAAATACCTGGTCGTCAACCGCAAGAATGATTCCAGGTGGGGGTCTGTCCGGGAAACCGGCTCTTGTGTAAGTGCTCTGGCTAATTACATTAAGAACAGTTCAGAGGGCCGTCCTGATATGACCCTGAGTATTCTGTATGACGGCAAAGTACTGCGAAAACAGAAAATAACAGCTGCCAATATGTTTGGTATTGATAAAAATATTGTCCTTGATGCCAGTCAACTTGCATCAGGCAAGCATTCTGTTGAGATCCGCCGTGACGGAAAAGGGCCGGTTTATTTTAACCTCTATCTTTCCTATTTCAGTCTGGAGGATTTTATTGGCAAAACCGGACTCGATTTGAAAATTTCCAGGCAATACTTCAAGCTGGAACCGGTAAATGGTACTGCAGCCACAGCCGATGCCCAGATGCAACCGCTGGCAATCCCTGTTGAAAAATACCGTCGGGTTCCGATAAACGACATGGAACAGGTCAAAAGTGGTGATCTTATTGAGATTGAAATGGATATCAAGGCAAAAAATGACTATGAATATGTAGTTATCAGTGACGGCAAGCCTGCAGGGTTCGAGCCCGTTAACGCTTTAAGTGGTTATACTGGAAATGAACTCGGAGCTTTTGTCGAACAGCGTGATACCAAAGTGAATTTTTATGTTCGCAATCTGGCAAGAGGCAGTCACAGTGTGTCTTATCGGATGCGGGCAGTGACACCTGGAAAATTTTCAGCCTTGCCGGCAATCGGAACCGGCGTATACGCTCCTGAGCTGCGCTGCAATTCAAATGAGTTCAGAGTTGTGATTTCTGATTAAGTTATATCCGAGAGCTGAAGGAGCCCTCGGATACTGGCTTTACTGAATATAATTACTCATTATTGTCTGGCGGCAGCCAGTTTGACTGGAAGACAAAGTCTGGGAATCTGGGGCCGTGCAGGGCTTCGCCTGAAAAGCCGAGGGTTACAATATCAAAAACACCGGTAAAAGCCCGGGCTACAGTAAACAACACCCCTTCAGGTACTCCAACAATAAGCCCGAAGAAAGGAATTTGAGCATTATCATAGATCATGCAGCGTGGTAGTTCAAGCCAGCAGAAAGTGATATTGGTTAAACCGCGGGCCAGGCAGTAAGCAGGGTTGATACCGCTTTTCTTTTTAGGTTTTTCCGCTTTTTCTGGAGTGGTAGACCTGGTTACGGTTTTGGTGGTAGTGGTAGTAGTCGTTGTTTTGGAATAGTCCGGTTTCTTCTCTTTAGTTGTTTCTGTTTTTGCCGGTTGCTCCGTTTTGGCAGACGCAGCAGGTGCTTGTACATCCTGTACTGTTGCTTTCTCTGCCGGAGCAGTGGTGTTTTCAGTTTTTTCCTGGGCACTTGCAGCGATGCCGAAAGTCAGCATTATCGCAACTGCAATAACTCTCTTGTACATTCTTTTTCCTCCGTACGAATTAAGTTCATGGATATATTAATAATAGCGTAACCCAAATAATTTTGCAACCATCCAATAAAAAAAGCCGAAGGTGGTAAAAGGCACCTCCGGCTGCAGGGAAAAAGCTTATTTGATGTATTTGCCGATAATTGGCTGCAGGTCTTCTTTGGTCTGCGGGTTCATGGCATCCGGAGCTGTGATTACAGCGTTTTCCAGAGCTGTCGGGCATGGGCATTCCTGCTCCAGTCTGGACATACCAGCAGCTACACGGTGGATAATGTCTTTTGCCAGAGCGGTGTTTGCTACCAGGTGACTGATTACAAGATCAATAGTCACATGGTCATGTTCAGGATGCCAGCAGTCATAATCTGTAACCATGGCGACGGTGCAGTAGCAGATTTCAGCTTCACGTGCCAGTCTGGCTTCTGCCATATTAGTCATGCCGATAACAGACATTCCCATTGCCCGGTAAAAGTTGGATTCAGCTTGTGTTGAGAATGCCGGGCCTTCCATATTGACATAAGTGCCGCCTTCGTGCACGCAGCGGGAAGTGTCATCAGAAATCGCGATGGCTTCGCGTGAGGCTTCTGCCGCTATTGCCGCCATTTCAGGACATACCGGATGGGCCATAGCGACATGAGCGACAATTCCCTTGCCGAAAAATGTCTGTTCCGGTCCGCGCTTGGTACGGTCAAAGTACTGATCAACAATAACTACGTCACGCGGCTTCATTTCCTGTTTAAGGCTGCCGACTGCTGAAACACTGAGAATATGGGTAACGCCAAGTTTTTTCATGGCGTAAATGTTTGCCTGGTGATTCAGTTCCCCCGGGGCTATCGGGTGACCTTTGCCGTGGCGCGGCAGAAAAACAACCTCGACACCATCAAGTTGGCCGATAATAAATTCGTCTGACGGCTCGCCGAAAGGCGTGGTTACTTTTTCAGTTCTGATATCCGAGGTGCCTTCTATCTGGTAAAGGCCGCTGCCGCCGATGACTCCTAATTTCATAACAATAATCCTTTTGAATTTGATCTTTATGCTTTAATAATCGCAATCCAGTCAATATATTACTGAATCAGCTAAAATCAAAATCCAAAATACGGAGTTTATAATAATGGATAAAACAAAATCCCTTGCCAAAGATATCGCTTACTTTATGCGCCGGCTTTATAAGTGCGGGTTGACTACTACATCGGGAGGCAATATATCAGCCCGCTGCGGTGAAAATGTATTGATTACACCATCTGCTACTGACAAAGCCAGAATGAAAGGCGCTCAGGTTGGAATGCTTGATATGGATTGTGAAATTGTCGGGGAAAGTTTCAAGCCGACGATCGAATCCAGAATGCACCTGGAAATATATAAAAGACGGGCAGATGTTCAGGCGATCGTCCATGCCCATCCGGTCACTGCCGGAGCCTTTGCTGCATCCGGGCGTGATATTGCTACTGACTATCTCGCAGAGGCATATGTTATCCTTGGTGATCTGGCGTACGCTGAATATCGCTGTCAGGGAACAGAAGAACTGGCTGAGGTCGTTGGCGATGCAGCAGAAAAAAGTGACTGCATTGTAATGCGTAATCATGGAATTATTGCTCTTGGATCGAATCTGCTGCAGGCTTTTGACCGGCTGGAAGTGCTTGAGAATGCAGCCAAGACGACGCTTTTTGTGGAAGGACCGCTTATCGGCCATGGGGTGAGGCTTGATGAGGCTAAGCGTGAAGAACTTGACCGCAAATTCCGGCATTGATAAATGCGTTTTGCTTTTGAGTAGTCTTTAAGCTATAGTATAGCTATAATTTTTATGTGAGGTGTTATAATGCTTTGTGATATTTGCAAGCAGAATGAGGCAACAATCCACATTCAGGAAATCATAAACGGCGAAAAGAAAACACTTAACCTCTGCGGCGACTGCGCTGCCAAAAAATCAAAGAACGATCCGGCCTTTGATATCGGCGGCTTTAATCTTGCTGAGATGCTGTATAATCTTTCTGAAAACATGGAAATACCAGGGCTAAAACTGCCTGAAGAACAACAGGAGAAAGCTGGTGCTGACGACACTGCTGCAAAACTAAGCTGTCCTGGCTGCGGCTGGAGTTTGCAGGGATTGCGCAAGACCGGCAGAGTTGGCTGCCCTCAATGTTATAAGACATTCCGGAGTGTTATTATGGAAGCTCTGGAAAACATGCACCGCGGGAAACTGCATGTCGGAAAAAAACCAGGTGGCAGCAAGGATGATGAATCTCCGCGAAAGATGCTTGAGCTCATGAACTTGCAGAAAGAACTTGACGAACTTGTTCAACGTGAGGAGTATGAAAAGGCAGCCGAAGTCAGAGACACAATAATTCAGCTGAAAGAGAGTTTAAAAAAACAAACCGGTGGCAAAAGTAAATGATTGAAAACAATATTGAAAAACTGCTCAAAAATAAAGTAAGCTGGCTGGCAGACAGTGGTCCGGCTGAAGACATTGCCATAAGCTCAAGGATCCGGCTGGCAAGAAACATAGAGGGAGTACCTTTTCCGATAGCCGCTTCAGCTGATAACCTGCAGCATTCACAGTCTGCTGTGGAGATGGCGCTTGAAAAGTCAAAAAGCATCGGCGGCAATGCGTTTATTTTCAGAATGGATGCAATCGAGCCTATCGATAAACAGCTGCTGCTGGAGCGCAGGCTGATAAGCACTGAGTTTGTTCAGAAAAGCAAAGGGGCATCTCTGGCGTTGCGTGGCGATGAATCTATTGCCGTTATGGTTAATGAGGAAGATCACTTGCGAATCCAGGCCTTGAGGCCCGGCATGCAGCTGCAGGAGGTCTGGGATATAATCAACCGGCTGGACAATGAGCTGGAAAGACAGTTGCCTTATGCTTATGACAGTAAACTTGGTTTTTTGACTTCATGTCCAACTAATGTGGGTACAGGTATGCGGGCCTCAGTGATGCTGCACTTGCCCGGACTGGTCTTATCCGGACAGATCAATGCAGCAATCCAGGGCGTCAGCAAGCTTGGTATGGCGGTTCGCGGTATTTTTGGAGAAGGTACTGATAACCGGGGCAACTTGTTTCAGGTTTCAAACCAGAGTACTCTGGGAGAATCTGAAGAGCAGATTATTGAGAGACTGGACGGAGTGATCAAGCAGATGATTAACCATGAAAAGAATGCCAGAATCAACCTTCTCGAAAATAACCAGTATTTTCTGCTGGACCATGTGGGAAGGTCTTATGGTGTTCTACGCCATGCTTACACTTTGAGCAGTGAGGAGGCCTTGAATTCCCTGTCTGGAATCAGGACGGGAGTAGATATGGGGATGTTCAGCTCGGTTGACCTGCATACGGTAAATGAATTATTCCTCAGCATTAACCCTGCTCATCTTCAGAGGTTTGCAGGTAAGCACCTTGATTCAAAGGAACGCGATGTTTATCGGGCAGCGCTGGTCCGGGAGCGTTTGAAAAACTTAAACAGCGACAGTTAAAAATTCTCGGAGAGCAGCTTGGAGAGTATTTACGCTACAGTATTGGCATTCCTGGAAATGACCTTTATTTTTGTCGGGCTTGGTCTGCTGCACAGTCAGCGTAAGCTGATTGGGAATGCCGCTTTTTATATTTCTGTAGGGGCGCTGTTTATTTTTGCTCAATTCGTCAGTGCGGCTGAAATCAGGGTAAATATTTTAAGCTTTGAGTTTTATATTGGTTCCACAGTGCTGTTTCTGCCTTATCTGGCTGCGCTACTGCTGGTGTATGTTACTGAGGGGACTCTGGCTGCTCAACGCATGATTTTAGGAGCAATAGCGGCTTACGGCTTATTCTTCTACCTTGGAAGTCTGACCAGTTTGCAATGCAACTGGGTGGGTTTTGCTATATCTCAAGGGGTAAGTTCGGATATTTTGAATTATCTCGTCAGCAGTGCCAGAAACTCTGCGACCGGAGCTACTTTGGCTCAAGTCCTTGCGCTTTTTCTGCTGCCAATGTTTTTTCAGCGTTTGAGAAACATGCATTGCCGGTTGTTTTTCTGTATTCTGGGCGCCCTGGTTTTTACTGAAATTGCCGATTCCATCGTTTATCTCGCTGTAACCGGCTGGAACCGTCCACACTGGTGGGCATATATAAATAATTCTTTTATTGCCAAAGCTCTGGCATCTTTGTGGCTGAGTGCCTTGCTGACAATATACCTGAAAAAAATTGAATCGGAGTTTGGTGCGCCCGAAAAGAGTGCTCTGGATATTGTTTTTGCTTTTTTTGGAGGATATGGGAGATCCAAAGCGCTTGAAAAAGACCTTCGGGAATGGGAAGGGCGGTATCGAATGGTGGTGCATAACGCCAGTGAGATGATTATGTTGTTGAACCTTAAGGGGGAAATTATTGACGCAAATGCAGCGGCGGTTAATATCCTTGGAAAAAACTCAGTAGCGGATGTCCGTGATATTCTCTTTCTTGAGTGTCTCAAGAATTCCAGTGGTGAACCGGTCAAGGCCAGGGTCGCTAAAAATGACCCCTTTGGTCTTGGGGAAGAGGATGGGTCCCCCGTTCGCTTCAAGGCCTTTTATGAAGTTTCTCCGGGCAATATTAAACATCTTGATATCGCACTTTCTGCAATTGAGCAGGAAGGAATAATGATGCTGGTACTGGTTGCACGAGACATTACCGAAGAAAGCAGACTAGCCAGGGAAAAGGAAAAGCTCAGCGAACAACTGGCTCACTCTCAGCGCCTTGAAGCTGTCGGACAGCTGGCTGGTGGAATTGCCCATGACTTCAATAACCACATTCATGCTATTCTTGGGCACCTGGATGTTGTTCAACTTATGGCGGACATTAAAGATGAAAGGGTGGAAAAGCATCTCAATAAAATCGGGGAAATATCCGAGCAGGCCGGTAAATTGACCGGACAGCTGCTTGGTTTTGCCAGAAAAGGCAAGTACCATGAAGTCAAAGTTGACCTGCGTGAGCTTGTTAAAGAGTCTGTTGAGCTGTTTCTGCCGAACAGCCAGAGAAATATCGATATCAAGGTTAATGTCAGTGATTATCCAATGTTCATAAAAGGTGATATGGTACAACTTCAGCAAGTACTGATAAATTTACTGATCAACGCTAAAGATGCCATGACTGCCAGTGATAAAGATCAGAATAAACTTCAGGTTGCCGCGGGTAAGGCGACTGAGTGTAAAGTTAAGCTGCGCCCGCCAGGGGTTGATATTAGCTGTATAAAACCTGAGGATTATTTTTATATTATGGTGAAGGATAACGGCTGCGGCATGGAGAAAGAGATTTCTCAGCGCATTTTTGAACCTTTTTTTACAACAAAGCCGACCGGCAAGGGGACCGGGATGGGACTGGCAATGGTTTACGGGGCTATTTCAAACCATCACGGCTGGGTCCAGTTGAAATCCCGCCCGGGGAAAGGGAGTGCCTTTTACATTTTTCTGCCCGGCAACAGTGATTTTTAAAGCATCGTAAAAATATCTGACAGCAAAAGCTGTTTCCAGGTTGAAAGGCAAATATTTTAATGTTATAATGAAAATGGAAATACTTATCTGGGAGCAAGTGGAATGAAGAAACATTATTCAATCTCAAAAGATTCGCAGCGGAACCATCGTGAGGTTCATACTATGGGATGCAAATACCAGCCTGATATCTACCACCGTGAGTACCTGGGTTTCTTTTCCAGTTCAGATGAAGCAGCTGCAGAAGCTACTCAAAAACACGGTCAAGCTTGCATGTGTAAATATTGCTGTTCAGGGCAAGTTGAAGATTTGCAGCTATAAAAAAATTATCTGTACCTTCAGGCAGGTACAGATAATTACAATTTTATTTATACAAATGATTTTTAAAGGCTTTTAAGCATATTTTCCACGAGGATCTGAGCATTTTTAGCAGAAATATGCTTTAAGGCGTTAAACATCTTAAAGTCACCGTTATCACTGATAGACTTTATTGTGATAAAAGGTACTTTCTGATTGTAGCAAACCTGCGCAGGGCCGGCACATTCCATATCAAAAGCTATGCAGCCGGTAGATTTCATAACAGCATTTATCTGCGGTACGTATTCATTGAATATTTCTGAGGTCGCAATTATTCCCTGAACAGCATTGGTCAGATAAACGGTTTCGCCATATTTGAGATTAGAAAAATTACTGTTTTGAGCTGCTTTTACAGCGCATTTTAACAGGTTTTCGTCAGCGGCAAAGAACAGTGGATTTTTCTTTACATTACTGCCGCTGAAGTCGGAGTTCGGGGTGTAGGAGCTTGAGCGATGAAATTTGCCTTTTGGGTCCAGCATACCAAAATCGTAGAATGTGACTTTTTTGGCAATAACAATTTCACCCGGCTGAGTTTTACTAGTCCCGCCGGCGACACCCGTCATAATAACAGCAGACGGCGAAAATTCATCGATTAGAATCGCGGTGCCAACCGATGCGTTTATTGCTCCAATTCCAACCTGGGCAACAACAACACTGCGACCATTCAGCTTACCGGTATAGTAAGTGCGTCCAAGCATTGTCCAGGTTTTCATGTCCTTAAGTTGCGACTTCAGGTAGTTTGTCTCCATTTTTATAGCACTGATAATCCCAATTGGAGCCGTCTGTGGCTTTGATGCAACAGCGCTGTGAGCTGTCATAAACAATGTGAAAAGAATTGCGGTTGCAACCATTAGCTTACTAATTATTTTTTGCATAATTTCTATCCTTTGGTTAGTTTAATCATTAGGTAAATATCAGGTTGTTTGTTTTATTCTACTTAAAATATTTATAATTTTTTTTGAAACAATTTCTTTCAAGTCAGAATATGGCAGGGAATTTGCAGGGTGAATATTATAATTTAAAGTTGTCCAGTCGGTGTTAAATTTTTCTATGTCAGGGTTATCCGTATCATTCAAATCAATGAGCTGCAGCATTGGCATACGGCTTTTCTGCTTTCTGTAAAACTCTTTAATCATGTTATTGAAAAGTTTAAAGTTTGCCAGTTGAATGGAGTTTCTTCTAACGGCAATATTCGGGATTGTCATCATTATCAAAGCGCAACATGCGGATTTTCCTAAAGCTGAATAAAGTTCTTTTATCAATTCCAGGTATGGCATTATATCAGCAGAGGTTTTAACGTAATTTTCTGCCATATCATACGCTCCGAGCCAGACAACGACAATATTAATCACTGGAGACGAAAGCAATTTTTCAGCATTATATTCCGGAGCTTCAGGTGTTGCTCTGGCAATCATCTTTACCCAGCAGCGAGCCTCATAGTTAACTCTTGAAATCATGTCGGCAAAAGAGTGGTTGTCCAGCAGGTAATTTAAATCTTTGAAGCGGAGGCCTGGAAATGCCAGAATTCCGTGAAAACTGTCCACCTTCTGATACTCTTTAAATGCTGGTGCAAGGCCACTGGTTTCTTCATTGTCAATTATATTTTGATATGTAATCTGGGAATCTGAACCTCCAAGCGGACCAAAAGCCGAAAATGAAAATCCCGGTAAAATTTTTTGACTGTTCAAGTATTTTAGTACCTGTAAAGGGTAGGGCATGGATGAAACTCCTTCAGCAAGACAACCACAGGTGTATGAGTCACCAATAAACATAATATTGAGGTTCTTACTAGTTGAACTTGAAGAGGCAGCTCCGTAAAGGCTCATTGACGTAATGCTTATCAATGCGGCGGCTGCCATCGGAAAAAGAAACTTACCGGTCATGGGTGCTCCAGAATATCACAATAATCAATACGCTTAAATAGCTAATTAATATTAGCCTAATAAAGTATACAGCTTGATAGCATATTTTTCAAATTGGCAATAAGCTTCTAACCTGATTTTAACAAAACGGGTTTATTTAAAAATGTAAGTTTATTCTTTATTCCTGTAGATTGGGACAAAGGTAAATATCTTTGAAACTTTACCTCTTACTTTCATCTTTTTATTTACCGCCCAGCCGGCAGCTTCAAGAAAAAGAGAAAGGTTGCGGCGATTCAGCTTCATAAGAGCTGAAATTACTGCCGGGGCAAGGATCAGAATAATAATACCGGCACAAACCGCGGAAATTCTTGTCCATGACACATTTTGCAATGTTTTTATCACATATGCCGCGCCGCTTCCAAGAGCCGCTATTCCCACTGTACCGCACAGCATCATTACTGAGCCTGCATTTAACGCAGATTTTGATTTTGTGGCGTCAGCAGCTTTAATTGTTTTATCCAGATTCTTTCCTAAGTTGTTGAACTCGGAAAGTTTTTGAAATTTTTGACTTATAGAGTCGCCAATTTTACGGAAGGGCAACATGAAAGACTGACCAAAGGAAACCGGGCCTTTTATTATCTCGACAACTTTGGCATTCCAGTATTTGCCGTTGTAGTCAATGAATATTCCCGGCTTTCCTGCATAAAGTTCATTAGCCCGGCCTGAAGTAACTGCAGCCGCAACTTTCATTGGTGGTTCCTGATCACGCTTAAGGTCAAGGTACAACATGCATAAATTAGCAGCCGCCGCCAGTTTTTTGTGGTCGGCTACATTCTTAATTTTGACGTTCAAATTGAAATGTCTGCCGCCCATAATCAGAGAGCCGGCTTGAATCATGGATATTTTCCCCGGTGTGTAAAGCTCTTTGAAATTTACGAAATTATTGACAAATTCCGGCAGATATTTATGGAAAAGAATGGTTTTCTCTGCAGCTTTCAGCATCTTCAGGTTTTCACCAAGCTTTTTGTCCATCACAAAAGCTTCAAGCAACCTGTCCAGAGCTGGTCCGGATATATAGTCTTCAAGCTTCTCCTGCCCCAGGCTGCCGACCTGTCCTGATTGGCTTTTAGCAAGGTAATCGTCGTAATCAACCATAAGCTTTTTGATTTCTTCCCATTTTGCAGCGGTAAGAGTAGTTGCCTCAAACAATTCAGCAAATACTTTAGCTTGAGCCTTGTAAACCGGGTTGACTCTTTCAAGCATATTCAGCTGCATTGAATCATCAGGTTTTGCCAGAGGAGATGAGGCAAGGTAGTCAGCTACTTTCTGCGGATCCTTAATATCAAGTTCCGGAATTTTTTCCGGGTTAATACTGAATCTTGCCAGATTTGCCTGATCAATGCAGAGCATTTCACAAAAATCAAAATACTCATTCAACTTATTTTTCAAGGCGGTGTAAGATTTATAAGCAGCCGGATCATTGAGGGTGCCAAGTGAGGGCGGTGTTGCCGATTTGTGCCATTGCAGGAATACTTTTGCATCGGCAATAAATTTGTCCAGCTGTTCTTCAGTAATGCCGGTGACACCGGCTTTGGTTTTGGTTCCGCCGGTAATATTCGTAACATCTTCAAGATATTCCTTCGCCGTGTCGTCTACTGCGGCAGGAATGATAATTCCTTCGCCATTGAGAGGGCCTGATGTCAACTGGGTAATCTTCTCTCTGATTTGATCAAGAAAAACAAGTTTGTCATCCTGTAATTCGTCGGAAAAGAAGCCTCTGATAAATTCAATCAGTCTGGAAGCATTCTCTGAATTTCTGTTCAGCAAAGTAAGGTCTATGGCATTTTCCGGAAGCCTGGATGCACTGCAGGTATCAAGGAGAAATTCAACCGCCTCAATTACCATATCGGCCCTGATCGCGGTTTCGTCTTCCGGGTGCATAAAATTTAGAAACGCGGCATCTGTATTGACCGCATCTACCGGAACACTGGTAGCTGCCCACAACGCAGGATCAATTTTCTTTAAGTATCTCAGTGAATTAATCGTTGAAGGGACAAACTGTAAGCTGCCGCCGATTTTGACAAGAGACAAACCCGCATTTTTCATAAAATACTCTCCCCCTCTGGTTGGGTATTAAGCCAGCATTGCCGCCTGCTGCTTCAACATATCAAGCACAGTAATTGCGCACATCGCTTCCACTACCGGAACTATACGCGGGCACAGACATGGGTCGTGACGACCGTGAGTTTCACACACGACAGGAGCGTTAGCAATATTTACGGTTTGTTGTTTTCTGGATATAGAAGAGGTTGGCTTTATCGCTGCTCTGAGAATAATTTCATTGCCGGTGCTTATGCCGCCGATTATGCCGCCGGCATTATTTGACGCAAAACCATCCGGAGTCATTTCATCATTATGTTCAGAACCACTCATTTCGACTGCAGCAAATCCGGCTCCGAATTCGATGCCTTTGACGCCTCCCAGCGAAACAATTGCTTTTGCAAGTTCGGCGTCAAGTTTATCAAAAACAGGTTCGCCTGTTCCAGCAGGCACCCCGTTGATTCTGCACTCGACTATACCCCCGGTACTGTTATTTTCAGCCGCCCGCTGCTCAATAAGTTTTATCATTGCAGGTGCGGCATCAGGATCGCAGGCACGTACGATATTCTGATCAATACATTCCGGTTTATACTGCTTGCACCTGATTTTGCCGATCTGAAGAGTATAAGCGGTGATGTTGATGCCTTTAGCAGCCAGAATTTTACTGGCTACAGCCCCCGCCGCGACCCGGCCTGCAGTTTCTCGTCCAGAGGCTCTGCCGCTGCCGCGGTAGTCCCGGATTCCGTATTTATGCAGGTAGGTATAATCAGCGTGTCCGGGGCGGAACAGGTCCTTTATATTATCATAGTCTTTTGAACGCTGATCAGCGTTATAGATTATCATGGCCAGCGGAGTACCGGTTGTTTTCCCTTCAAAAACACCGGAAAGAAAATGTACAGTGTCGGATTCTTTGCGCTGGGTGGTTACAGAAGATTGCCCTGGTTTGCGGCGATCAAGTTCTTTTTGAACGTCATTCTCGCAAAGCTCCACTCCCGGAGTAACCCCGTCTACGATGACGCCAACCGCCGCACCGTGGGACTCCCCAAAAGTAGTGACTTTAAAAATCTTTCCAATAGAACTACCGCTCATTCAATGCTTCCTTCAGTTTTTTTAATATAATTTTACCGGTTTTCGCTGCCGGATATTCATTATTCAGCACAATTGTTAAGTCAGACAGTTCAATATAGCGCTGTTCCCGTTCTGTGTAAAGCTCCGAAAAGGTAGAATAAGGGTCTGCGGTTTGCAAAAAAGGCGGCAGCCCGCGCCTTTTGATTCTTTTGAAAATGACATCTTTATCAACTTTCAGGTAGACAAAGAAGCCAAGCTTATCAAGAGAATCTTTCAAAAGAGTGTTGTTCGGAACGCCACCGCCCAGGGCTATTACTCTGTTGCTTTTTTCGTTTTCACCCTGTTTGATGAGAGCTTTTACGACAAAAGCTTCAAGTTCTCTAAAGTGTTTTTCTCCGAACTGTTTATATATTTGTCTTGGCGTTAAGCGTTTGCCGGTACGGTCAAAATGTTCATCGCAGATCAGATCATCAGTATCCACAAAAGGACATTGCAAAGCATTGGCGGTGAATAGCCCGTGTGTGCTTTTCCCGCAATGCTTCATCCCGCATACGACAATGTTCATAATATTGAATCCGGTCTTATGATCTGAGTTCCAACACCTTTATCAGTAAATATTTCCAGCAGCAGTGAGTGAGTTGTTCTGCCGTCAATCATATGGACTTTATTAGTGCCGGCATTAAGGGCGTGAAGGCTGCTTTGTATCTTTGGCAGCATGCCACCAGTTATAACTTTTTCATTAATGAGTTCCTCAACTTCATCTGAGCGGATCGAGGGGATTACAGTTGACTCATCTGCCGGATCCCGCATTACACCAGGGACATCACTGAGAAAAATTAATTTTCTGGCTTTGATGGCTTCGGCAATCTTGCAGGCGGCAATATCAGCATTGATATTGTATATTTTACCGTCATCGCCTATGCCGAGCGGTGGAATTACCGGAATTAAACCGCTTTCAAGGGCTTCAAATATTTTGTTTACATCGACATCAATGATGTTGCCGACGTAACCTATATCCAGATGCCTGCCGGTATCAGGGCACTGTGAGGTCATTTTTTGAGCTTTGAGAATGTCTTTGCCAGAGATACTCTGCGCCTTGCCTCCGGCGGAGTTGGCATGTTCGATCAGACTTTTGTTCACATGCTGGTGCAGTACGTGGTCAACCACCTTTATGGTTTCACTGCATGTTCTTCTCAGGCCGTTTATAAATTCAACTTTGATTTTTCTGCGCTCCAGTTCAGCACTGATAGCTTTGCCGCCGCCGTGAACGACTACCGGGCGCATTCCGATGCATTCCATAAGTACGATGTCGCGCATGGTTGCTTTGACCAGTTCAGGGTCCTCCATGGCGCTGCCACCGAATTTTACAACGATAATCTCATTTCTGAATTTCTGTATGTAAGGCATTGCCTCAACTAGAACCTTTGCCTTGTTAATTAAATTTTCCATCTTTACCGGTGAAGTTAATTTTAGTTTTTCGTAATATAAATTATGTAGCGGTTCTGGCAAGTCATTTCTTGAAATTATTTGTTTTTAAACTATATATTGTAATTTTTTATTGCTGTTTTTGCTGTAATCAGGTAACTACAGAAATGCTTTTTACGACTTAATAAGCAGCAAAAGCAAAAGGAATACACTTGCTAAATACTGACTTTAAAAGTATTTTAATAATATAAAGAGATGGAAGGGAACATACTCCAATGAATCAGGATTCACAAAATAATATCGACACTTCAGCCGGCAATACTGCACCAAAGCCGCCTCTGAAGAACGATAAGTTCAAAGAACATACTGTCAAAATGCGACTGATTGTATGCAGCATAATCCTTGGGGTCGCCGCACTGATTACTGTCATTCTTTTTGCCTTTAAAGAAAAACCCAGGAAGCGCTCAAGTGAGGAATTAATAAAATCGCTGATGGCGACACCAATCAAAACCACTGATGTGCATCTGAAACTTTCCGGGTATGGAACTGCAGAACCGATTCGTGATGTAACCCTGAGTTCAGAGCTCAAGGGGCGAATTGTTATGAAATCTGCGGACTTAAAGGCTGGAATGCTTGTCAAGAAAGGACAGGTACTGGCTAAAATTGATGTATCTGATTATGAAATAGACCTGAAAGAGGCCAAAGCTGATATGGCACAGCTTAAATCACAGCGGGTTGAGCTGGTCCAGTTAATCAAGGACCTGTATGACCAGCTGGAAAAAGAACAGGCGCTGTTGAAATTGTGCATTAGTGACTATGTGAGGCAGCGCGACCTGCAGCGGAAAGGGATTTCCGCCAAAAAGGCCATGGAGGAAGCGCAGCGGCAGGTGGTCAGTCAGCGCAAGACTATTATTAATACCAAATCCCAGCTCAATCAGCGCAGAATACAGCTTTCAACAGTTGATGCTCAGATTGAGAGAGCCAAGGCAGTAATCAGAATGGCAGAAATTAATATTGAGCGCAGTACGATTGCCAGCCCTTTCAGAGGCAGAATAAATAAAATGTACATAGATAACGGTGAGTATGTACAGCCTGGGACCCAGCTTTTTGATATCGCTGATGACACGCAGCTTGAGATACCGGTTGCGCTGGATGCTTATGATGTTGCGAAAATGCTTGGGCTCAGCAGTCGTGACCCCAAGCAATACCTTAACTGGTTTAAGAATCCTGAAAAAACAGAAGTAAAAATTATCTGGGCGGAAGATCCGGAGTTATGCGTCTGGAAAGGAAAAATTTCCCGTATCAAAGAGTTCTGCCCTGAAACCAGAACGGTCAAGATAATAATTCGTCCTACCCAGTTTGAGAAAGGTCGAAAAGGTTTTTTCCCTCTGGTTTCAGGTATGTTCTGCAAAGTTTCGTTTGAGGGAATGACTCTGAAAGGCGCGGTAAAGATTCCGTGGGTGGCTGTTCAACTGGATGGCGATGTTTATGTTGTAAACAGTAAAGGCAGGCTGGAGCAGCGAAAAATTAAGATTTTTGGAACGGAGGGGGATTTTGCAATCATATCTGCCGGGCTCAAGAGTGGTGATTTATTGATTGTTCAACGTCTGCCGCGAGGCCTGGTTAATGGTATGAAAGTAAAACCAATCAATCCTGCCGACGGTCAACCTTATATTCTCGACAAAAATGGCCTTCCCGAAAAAGTAGCTCCCCGCAAGTCCGGTGAGGAGAAGAAGAAGGGGGCTAAATCTCGCAAAAAAACAGCTATTAACATCGTTTAAATCCAGTTGCAACGCTACCTAAACTATCTGAGTCATTTATATGAAAAAATTGATTAGATCATTCCTTAAGAACCCTGTTCTGGCCAACATGCTTATGCTCATTATCCTGGTTGGCGGCGCCTTTGGCGCAACTTCCATGTCCAGGGAAATGTTTCCGAAATTTTCTCTGGATGCTGTTTCAGTAAGTGTTGACTATCCAGGTGCTGACCCGGAAGAGACTGAGGAGGCAATCTGTCTTAAACTGGAAGAGGCGATAGATGGTATAGAAGGAGTCAAGGAAATTTATACAACTGCCGCGGAAGGCTCAGGTTCCGCTGTTATAACGCTGGAAGACGGGGCTGATTTATCCAGCATAATGGATGAAATTAAAACTGAAGTTGACGGAATAACTACCTTTCCAGATGACTGCGAAACTCCGATTGTAAAGGAAGTAAAGTTTCGTGGTGATGTTCTTTCAATTATGGTCTGGGGTAAACTGCCCGAAAGGCAGCTTAAGGAGGTTTCGCGAAAGCTGAAAGATGAACTGCTGCAGATTAAGGGTATAAGCCAGGCTTCGGTCAGCGGTATCAGGGATTACGAAATATCAATAGAAATTTCAGAAGAAATGCTGCGCAAATATGACCTGACAATCAAACAGGTCAGCGAAGCTGTCAGAAGGCATGGTTATAATTTTCCGGCTGGCAGTATCCGCACCCCGGTAGAGGAATACCGTATCCGGGCGCTTGGTCGTAAATACCGTGGCAAAGAATATACCAGGATCCCGGTTATAACCCGTCCAGACGGGACCGTGATTACTCTGGGAAAGATTGCAAAGATAAAAGACACTTTTGATGATGATTCCAGGATGTTTTCTTTCTTTAACGGAATGCCGGCTGCATCAATAAATATTTTTAAAACCGATCGTGAAGATGCGATACAGATTTCTAATGCTTTGAGAGAGTTTGTTAAACGTAAACGGCAGGAACTGCCTAAGTCAGTAAATCTTACTATCTTCCGGGATCGTGCGAACATGATTCGCGGTCGCCTGAATATGCTTTTAAGCAACGGCAGAATAGGGTTGCTGCTGGTTTTTCTCAGTTTGTGGATGTTCCTTGATATTCGTTTGAGTTTCTGGGTGACAATGGGAATTCCAATTTCTATTGCAGGAGCCTTGATTATAATGTCACTATTCGGCTGTTCTATAAACATGCTGTCGCTGTTTGGTATGATAATGGTTCTCGGGCTGATTGTTGACGACGCGATTGTAGTCGGGGAATCAATATATTCTCATCGGAGCCGGGGCAGTACCTGCCTGAATGCGGCGGTTGACGGTACTTCCGAGGTGGCGCTGCCGGTTATAGCGGCAGTTTCAACGACAATAGTCGCTTTTCTGCCTTTGTTTGCGATTTCAGGGGTTATGGGTAAATTTATCCGTCAGATTCCTATTCCTGTAGTCGCGGCGTTATTTGTTTCGCTGATTGAGGGACTGTTCATTTTGCCGGTACATTTGCGTCACCTGCCTTTGAAAGTTGAAGGCAATCAGATCAGAAAATACAACTTTGTCGGCAAGCTTCGCAAAAGAATTGCAGCTGGGCTGGATAATTTCATCAATAAAATATACGGTCCTTTTATAGACTGGATACTGCACTGGCGGTATGCTGCAATTTGTGTAGCGATTTCAATTCTTATGATTATCTGTGGTTTGATGAAAGCCGGGGTGGTCAAGTTTACCTTTATGGAAAAGAGTGACAGTGACTTCTTGAAGATAACTGTGGAAATGACCGCTGGAACTCCGCTCAAGGATACCAAAAAGGTAACTCAAAAAATACTTGAAGGCTGGAAAAAGGTTGAAAAGGAGTTCACTCCGCTGTTACCGAAAGGCAAAAAACTGGCTCTCGGGGTATACACTTTGATTGGTTCAACCGTCTCTTATGAAAAATCTGCAAAACCGTCTGAGCTTGAAGTAAATGTTGAACTTCTGCCTTCAGAAGTGCGGAATATTTTCTCACAGCGCCTGTTGACTGCCTGGAAGAAAGCTGTAGGGGATATCCCCGGGGCAATCAAAACAAACTTCAAGTCTTTTCGTGGCGGTCCGGGTGGGCTGCCTATCGAAATCGACGTCAAGGGGGAAGATTATGACGCGATATTGAAGGCTGCTGACGCGCTGGTTGATAAGGTGCGAGCCTATAAGGGCGTTTATGATGAACAGGTTGACTACAGTGCCGGCAAGCGGGAGTTTATTGTGAAAATGAAACGTGAGGCATATCACCATGGTTTGACGCTTGATGATATCGCTTCACATGTCAAGGGCGGGTTTTATGGAGACGAAGCGTTGAGCGTACAGCGGGGCAGGGATGATGTCAAGGTTAAAGTGAGGTTTCCGGAGCTGGCCGGGCGCAATTCAATTGAATACTTCAAGAAGCTAAGAATTGAAACCCCGCGGGGGTACCGTATCCCTCTGACCAGTGTAGCGCAAATTAAACTGCAGCAGGGACAGAGCTCTATAAACCGCATTGACCGCAACCGGGTTGTCAAAGTAGAAGCGGATGTGGACGAGTCTCTAGGTAATGCCAAGGAAATCATGCGGGATATAAAAGCCAAGGTGCTGCCTGAAATAGAACAGCGTTATAATGTTATTTGTGACGCTGAGGGTCAGGACAAGGAAAATCGTGACGCTCTGAAAGGTCTTTATATTGGTTTCCCGATGGCTATGCTTGGTATTTACTTTATTATAGCTTCAATGTTCAGGTCCTATATTCAGCCGATGATTATAATGACAACTATTCCATTCGGTTTAATAGGTGGTGTTGTCGGGCATATTTTATTTGGCAGGATGATTTCACTGCTTAGTATGTTCGGCATGGTCGCCCTGGCCGGTATTGTGGTGAATGATGCGATTGTATTGATAGAGGGAGTTAATGCCCGCCTTGAAAATGGAATGCCGTTGTTTGAAGCCATACGTGAAGGCGGCAAGCGCCGTTTCAGGGCCATTCTGCTGACGACTATTACTACATTCTCAGGGTTGATGCCTTTGATACTGGAAAAAAGTTTTCAGGCACAGTTCCTGATTCCGATGGCAATTTCAATTGCTTTCGGGGTATTGTTTGCGACACTTTTGACTTTGGTTCTGCTGCCTTGTCAGCTGGCTGTTCTCAGCGATTTCAGGCGTATGCTTCATTTCCTGTGGCATCGTGAATGGAAGACGCGAGAGGAACTGGAGCCGCGAGTCAAGGCTTTGACTGCATTTGATGAAGAGTAAATGTTATCTGCGTTTTGCGTTTGAGCGAAGCTTTCGTTTTGGAGCAGCTGCCTTTTTCTCATAGGTTGACTTATAGGAGTCCACTTCAAATTCCTGACAGTCAAAATCCATGACAGGCTCCGGCTGTTTGTCAAGGTCGGCATTTTCCCCGGCGTGAGTTTTTGCAAAGCGCCCAAGCAATAAGCTGAGTTCAAACAGCAGATAGCTTGGTACTGCCATCATTACCTGGCTGAAAACGTCAGGAGGCGTGAGTATTGCGGACAGTGTCAGGATAACAATACAAGCCAGAGGGCGTTGTCTTTTGAACGTTTCAAGTTTGACCAGGCCGGTTTTTACCAGCAGAAAGACCGCAATAGGCAGCTGGAACATAACACCGAATCCAAGCAGCAGGAACCCGGTGAGACTGACAAAGCTGTTAATGCCTATAGCCGGCTGCAAAGCCTGAGTCTGCATACTTAATGAAAAGCTCATTACAGCCGGAAGAATCAGTAAAAATGAAAAGACGATGCCGCAAATAAACAGCAGCCAGCTTAAAACCGCCAGCCGTCCAAGCCAGAAGCGCTCCCTGCAGTAGAGACCCGGAATAATAAAGCCCCACAGCACAACAGCAATATAGGGAATTCCAATAAAAAATGCCAGCAGCAGCCCCAGCTTTATTCTGACAAACAAAGGTTCAAGGGGAGTGAAGTATTTAAGTGTAAAACCGGCGGGGCAGGAGTGTTTGACCAGCAGTTTAAGGCCATAGGGCGCCAGCCAGAAGGTCAAGGGAAACAGTATGGCAATGCAGATCAGACCACGCAGCAGCACCCATCGCAGTTCTTCAAGATGGGCAAGAAAACTTTTTTCGCCAAGCCTGTCAACCATACTAACTCGAATTCAAGCTTTACTGTTTTTTTCAGAATCTGCTTTGTCGTCTGTCTTCGAAGTATCTTTGGCATCTGCATTTTTTTCTGCAGCTTTCATAAGATCTTCGGTTTCTTTGGTTAATTCGTCTTTAGCTTTTTTGAATTCATGTGAGGCTTTGCCAAGCGAGCGGGCTATTTCCGGTATTCGCTTAGCGCCGAAAAACAGTAACACAAAAAGTGCTATAAGTAGTATTTCCTGCCAGCCTATCATAATAAACCACCTCTTAATTTATGACATGAAAAATTTGTGATGTTTGCATTTATCCGGTTTGCATTCTATATATTAAACTAAAGGTGATTTTGCATTTTTCAAGGAAGTGCCGCAAATCCTCGAAGGGCTTTAATTATGAAAAGAAGAGATTTCTTAAAAACTGCCGTTGCTGCTGGAGTAGCAGGTGCGGTGATGTCTCCTTTCAGATGCCTTGGCAAGGGCTCGGGACAGTCCGGGGCTCCTGAATTGGTCGCAGTGAGAGGACCTGACCCGGTGACAATGTATAAGCGCGGTATTGAAGAGCTGGGAGGCATTGTATCGTTTATCAAAAAAGGGCAGAGCGTAGTAGTAAAACCGAATATCGGTTGGGCACGTTTGCCGAAATACGCCGCAAACACCTCTCCACAGCTTGTTGAAGCAATAGTCCTGGATTGTGTTAAAGCCGGAGCAGGGGTTGTATATGTTCTGGATCATACCTGCAATTACTGGAAAAACTGCTACAGAAACAGCGGAATAGAGGCGGCTGCGGAGCAGGCCGGGGCCAAAGTAGTTCCAGGCAATTCTCACAGTGATTACCGCAAGATAGTGATCCCCAGAGGCAAGGCTTTGAAAAATGCTGAAATGCACCGCCTTGTTCTGGATTGTGATGTGCTTATTAATGTTCCAGTATTGAAAAATCACGGTGGCGCGGTAATGACATCGGCTATGAAAAACCTGATGGGCACAGTCTGGGACAGAAAGTATTTTCACAGTACCGACTTGAATCAATGCATAGCTGACTGGGTCACCGCCAGAGTTCCGGATTTAAATATTATTGATGCTTATAATATGATGCGTACGCATGGTCCTCGTGGAGTAAACCTGGATGATGTTGTAAACGCTAAATTTCAGCTTTTATCAAAAGATATTGTTGCAATTGACACAGCAGCCGCTAAAATTCTTGGAATTAAGCCTGAAAAGATCCCTTACATTGCAAAAGGCGAAGAGTTGGGTCTGGGCAGAACTGACTTGAAAAGGGTTTCCATAAGGAGGATTGTAGCTTGAGCAGGGAAAAAACGAATTATTGGCGAATTTTCAGGATTGTCTGTGCCGGTATAACATTTATTCTTTTTATCTTAGTCTGCTTTCTTCCTCCGGTCTGGAGTAAGGCTGTAGTGGGGCAGGTTCTGCCTTCGGTACTTAGAAGCACGGCCTATTTTTACCTGGCTGCCCTGGTTTCAGTTATTATAATCAGCCTTATAACTCTCTTGATTGGCCGGGTATACTGTTCATTTATCTGTCCGCTTGGCACTCTGCTGGACATTTTTACCTGGGTATTTACCCTGGGTAGAAAAAAATTCAGACGCCTGCCTTCATTACGGTCGCTGCGGTATGCCATTCTTGTCGGCAGTGTTATTTTCGCTCTTTTTGGAGTTATGCTGCCATTGGGGCTAATTGATCCTTATTCTTTTTTCGGCAGAATGGTTGCCACTATGATTCAACCCGTTTATATCTGGGCTGACGCGTTGCTCTACAGGTTGAGTGACGGCAGCTATGGAATGCCGCTGCCGCAAATTGCGTTTTCTCATTATGTATTTGTTATTACTTTGATTATGCTGGTGCTCCTTGCTGCTACTGCTGTCTGGCGCGGCAGAATTTTCTGCAACAGCGTCTGCCCGGTTGGTACTTACTTGAGTTTTCTGGCCCGTTTTTCTCTGTTTAAAATACAGCTGAAAGGTCCGGCGTGCCCGGGGTGCACAAAGTGCGAAGCCGTCTGCAAAGCGGGGTGCATTCATCTTCACAGGCAGCGAATAGACTTCAGCCGCTGTGTCATGTGCCTGAATTGTATCGAGTCCTGTGTCATATCTTCTATAAAAATGAAAGTTGCCAGGCGTTATCGTCACTCTAAGGAAATTTCTGAGCATTTCTCGCTGCATGAACCGGCTGGAACCGGGTTGAGTGATAATGTATCTTACCAGAAGCGGCATCCGCATAAGCGCGAAAAGGTGCACCATTTATCTGAGACAGAACATGAATCAAGTATGCACTCTCATTTGTCAAATCAGGAGTTGCTGCGCCGCAGACACCATCGTTTCCCGGAAATGATTGATTTCAGCAGACGGGAATTTCTTATCAGTGTCGGAAGCACAGGTATCGCAGCTGCCGTTGCCGCACCGCTTTTAAAACTGACTGCGGCCGGCCGCAGTCCTGTAATGCCGCCTGGGGCAGTGGACAGGGACCGGTTTATCAGCCGCTGCACTTCATGTCATCTTTGTATAAGTCATTGCCCGTCCAAAGTAATTAAGTCGGCAGCTTTACAGTACGGTCCTGCTGGTCTGATGCTTCCCTACCTTGATTACGGAAACAGAATGTGTGAATTTGAGTGTAATATCTGTTCAAATGTGTGTCCTACAGGAGCTTTGATTCCTCTGTCTTTGAAAAAGAAGCAGCTAACCAGGATAGGGCTGGTTAAATATTATTTTGACCGCTGTATAGTGCCCAGACAGATGACCTCATGCGGTGCCTGTGCTGAGCATTGTCCGACCGGAGCTCTGGAGATGAAGAAGTGGAGAAAAGGGCTCAGAATTCCAACCGTTCATCCCGAATACTGTATTGGCTGCGGTGCCTGCCAGAAAATCTGCCCGGCCCTTCCGGATAAGGCCGTAGTTGTATCAGGATTGTCCCGGCACGAAAAAGCTCAGGAGCATGTTACAATCAAGGCTGAAGCCGTTTCAGACGGATTCCCATTCTAACTTTTTGGTATTAATGATTTCTTTCTAGAACTCTTGTTTTTTTTATAACTTTCTTGTATAATTAAAATTAGTAGGAATTTCTGTTCTGGAAATTTGCGTCCCATCAAAATGGAAAAGGAGAGATCTCATGAAAAAACTGCTTATTCTTGCAGTACTCACCATCGGTATTACTTTTGTGGCTACAGGATGTTGCTGCTGCGGTTCCAGCAGTACAGATTCTGCTTGTCCGGCAAAGACCTGTATGCAGGATGTAAAGTGCGGCTGTTGCGGTAAAGAGTGCAAAATGAAAGACTGCATGTGCTGCTGCGGCTGCAAAAAAGAAATTTGCATGAAGTGTTGCAAAGGGCACTGCATGAAGTGTGACAAATGCAAAACCATGATGTGTCCTCAATGCTGCAAAAAATGCAAAAATACTTGCCCGACCTGCAAGGGCAAAATGACCAGCATGAAAGATATGTCTGAAGCTGACATGATGAAAATGAAGCAGGACATGATGAAGAAGCAGGAAGCAATGAAATAACGGTATTGCTCTAGCGTAGGCGGTTCGTAGATGCAGCGAACCGCCTTTTTTGTGCAACTTTGCCCGCTGCAGCCTGCCAGGTATATTGCATAAGTAACTGGAATTTTATTTGATAATTTTTGAAAATATCTATATTGTAATCTTTGCTTTACTCTGTCTTGTGCCGCGAACTGCAGGGCTTGGCAGAGTGCCGGATATGACTTTATCGATAAGGTGATTTTAGTTTTATGAAGGAACATATTTATTCATTTCAGCCTTTTTACAGTGCTGATTCAGGAAAATTGATATTAGGCTCCATGCCGGGAGGAGAGTCGCTCCGTCGCCAGCAGTATTATGCCTATCCGCGTAATGCTTTCTGGAAGATAATGGGTGAGCTGTTTGAGTTTGATTACCAATTGCCTTATGAACTTAGAATAAAAGCCTTAGTTTCAAATGGCATTGCCCTCTGGGACACAGTTCACAAATGTGTCAGGAAAGGCAGCCTTGATGCGGATATAACCCGCGAGGAGGCAAATGACTTTGAGTGGCTGTTCAGCGAGTGTCCGCATATTAAAAAGATATTTTTTAACGGTCAGGCCGCACATAAGCTGTTTGTGAAACATTGTTCAAAGCTGGACCTGCCTGCTGTGGATATAAAAGTGTTACCTTCAACCAGTCCTGCCAACGCAGCCTGGTCCTATCAAAAAAAACTTGCTGCATGGCGAGCTGTATTATCTTGATTTCATATATTATATGATATTAAAATTTTAATAATTTACTTTTTTTAGGATGATATGCTGTTTTTCTCTTATGCTTGCTTGAATAAAATGTAATTTAATTATATATTTTTCAAGCAAAAAACAAAAGAGGAAACTCATCGTGTTGCGCATTTTTATTGCAGCGTCATTACTATCTGCACTTATTTTTCCAGCTGCTGGAAACCCCGCCGAAAATAAATGCCTTAAGTCAGTTACTTTAACGCTGCACTGGCTGCCGCAAGCTCAGTTTGCCGGTTATTATATGGCCCTGAAAAAAGGCTTTTACCAGCAGCAGGGTTTAGATGTTAAGATTTTGCACAAAAAGCCTCACGAATCTATCTTTGAACTGCTGAAGAAAAGAAAAACCGATTTTATAACAGTTTTCCTGTCGACCGCAATAAAGGCACGAAGTCAGGGGCTTGACCTGGTGAATACTGGACAAATATCTCAGAAGTCAGCTCTGGTTTTTGTAGCACGCAAAGACAGCAATATTAAAACAATAAAAGACATGCATGGATGTAAGGTTGGCATCTGGACGGTTGATTTTAAAGTCATTCCTCAAGTTCTGTTGCAGAAAAACAATGTCAAGTCAGAAATAATACCGGTTGTCAGCGATGTTGACTTGTTTTTGTGGCGTGGTGTGGATGTTATTGTCACCATGTGGTATAACGAATATCACATGATTCTGAATGCGGGTATAAATGAAGATGAACTTACCACATTTTTTTTTAGTGATCACGGGCTTGATATACCTGAAGACGGTATTTATTGCCTGGAACGGTACTGGCAGAAAAATCCGGAAATATGCCGCAGGTTACTGGCGGCAACCATGCAGGGATGGCGTGCAGCTTTCAGAAACAAGAAAAAGGCACTGCGCCTGATTCAAAAGTACTGCAAAGCAGGGCATCGCCCCTTCAATAAGGCTCATCAGCAATGGATGCTCAGCAAAATGGAAAAGCTGATTTTCCCAGATAATCAAAACTGTCAGGGCAGGCTGTCGGCAAGTGCTTTCAAAAAATCTGTAAAAATATTACAAATGGCAGGGGTAATCAAAGCCGTGCCCACATATAATAGTTTTTGCAGGATCGCAGATTTATCTAAAATTGAGAGAGGTAACGATGTTCAGAGATCGAAGTCTGGCTTTTAAACAGAGTTTCTATATCCTCGCTTGCGTTATAATAATTTTTGCAGTTATATTTTCTTTTATGGCCTGGCAGATATGGAAGGTTATGGTAAACGGCATTGAAGCATCTGCCATGAATGCGGCCAAAGCTGCAGCTAACCAGCTTGATCAGTCTTTTCTGGTTGCCCAGCGTACTGCGGGGCAAATGGCCTTGATGATGGAAAATGAAAGCATGAATGAGCAGCAGATAAAAGTAATGCTGCAGACTACTGTTAAAAGCCTGAAACGTGAATTACCATCTGTTTATGGCGGTTCCATTTCATTTGTGCCGAACGGCTTCAAAAGCAGCAGGCGTTACTTTATGCTGTATTGCGGCTATGATGAAAACCGGCAGCTGCAACTCAGACAGGCGGGCAGCGATAAATATCAGTACTTTTTTCAAAAATGGTTTACTTTGCCTCAAAACCTGGATCGGTCGGTCTGGACAGAACCTTATTTTGATGATGGCTGCGGCAACACTCTTATGACTACCTACTCTGTGCCATTTTACCGAAGAATTAACGGTAAAAAATGTTTTATGGGGGTTGTTACCATAGACATGTCACTTTCCTGGCTGAGAAAGCTCATTAATTCTATCAAACTGCATGAAGACGGGTATGCTTTTCTATTGTCAAAATTTGGCAGAGTTGTTTCACATCCCGATCCCGGACTGGTAATGAATGCATCAATATTCAGTATTGCCGAAGAAAAAAACGACAGGGAACTGCGTGAGGTTGGCAGGAGGATGATTTCAGGCGATTCTGGTTATGTAGACTTTAAACACAGTAAAATATATGCTGGAAAGTGCTTAATGTTTTACACTCCGCTGCGTTCTAATGACTGGGTTGTCGGGATAGTGTTCCCGAATGACCATTTATTCGCAAAAATAAATAATATTGAACTGCGAACTTCTGGCATTGCTGCCGCTGGACTGATTTTGCTGCTTGGAGTTGTAATTGCTGTCAGTAAGCGAGTTACTGTTCCGCTGCGCAGGCTGACAGAGGCGACTGCAGAAATTGGCAATGGAAAATTTAGTATAAAACTGCCGGAGATAAAAAGCAGTGATGAAATTGGTACTTTAAATCGGGCCTTCAGCAGTATGCAGAAAGCTTTGCGCAATTATATATCGGCCTTGAAGGAGACAACCGCAGCCAAGGAGAAAATAGAAAGTGAACTGCATATAGCCAGAGAAATTCAAATGGGAATCCTGCCGCAGATCAGACCGCCTTTTCCGCATTGCTCCGAGTTTTCACTTTTCGCTGAACTGATTCCAGCCAGAGCGGTTGGCGGTGATCTATACGACTTTTTTTACTTGGATAAAGATCACTTGTGCTTTGTCATAGGAGATGTTTCCGGAAAAGGGGTTCCAGCATCGTTGTTTATGGCGATTACTCAAACTCTGCACCGGACTATAGCTGCGCTGGATAAAAGTACTGGAGAGATGGCTTCTGAAGTAAATTCCTCTCTGGCACGGAACAATGAGACTATGATGTTTGTCACATACTTTATCGCTGTACTTAATGTCAGAACAGGTGAGATTGAATACACTAACGCCGGGCATAATCCCCCATATCTGGTGCGTGACAGTCAGGAAACTGAGCTTTTAAACACCTTGCACGGGCCCCCCTTAGGCATCAGTGATACTCAGTATGGCACCTCAAGGCTCACTCTGGATAGCGGTGACAGTTTGCTGCTCTATACAGACGGCGTTACTGAAGCCATGAATGCAGACCTTGCAGAGTTTGGGACAGACAGACTGGAATTTATTATTGAGTCAAGTCTGAGTCAGCTTGACATCAGAAATTTAGTTGCTAAAGTTGTCAGTACAGTGAAAGAGTTCGCAGGCTGTGCAGAGCAGTCAGACGACATTACCGTTATGGCTCTTCACTATAACGGTGATCAAAGCGGCATGTAAAAGATGATACATTGCCGTTTGTTTGTATTTAATTGACTAAAGTGCTTTAGTTGGTAGCTGCAAATTTAACTTTACGAAGGAGCAAACATGCATCTAAACTTCTGGGACTGGATTATTATTTTTAGTTTTTTTGCCGCAACACTGGTTATAGGGTTTGCTGTAGCAAAAACTTCGGGAAAAAGTAAAGTTGAATATTTTCTTGGGGGCCGTGCAATGCCCTGGTGGCTCCTTGGCTTTTCAATGGTGGCTACGACATTTTCTACAGACACGCCAAACCTGGTGACAAACTTTGTCCGGACTGACGGCATTGCCGGTAACTGGGGGTGGTGGGCTTTTCTTTTGACTGGAATGCTGACGGTTTTTGTGTATGCAAAACTCTGGAGACGTTCGAATGTTGTTACGGATATTGAATTTTACGAGCTTAGATACAGTGGCAAAGCAGCTGCTTTCCTCCGCGGTTTCAGGGCCCTTTACCTTGGAGTTTTCTTTAACGTAATGATTATGGGAACAGTTTCGCTGGCTGCCATAAAAATCGGTACTATCATGCTCGGCATATCTCCTTTCCAGAGTGTGTTCTGGGCTCTTCTGGTAACAGTTATTTTCTCATCCATGGGCGGGTTCCGTGGTGTACTTATTACAGACTTTGTGTTGTTTATTGTTGCCATGATAGGCGCTTTTGCTGCGGCGTATTATGCGCTTTCGCAACCGCAGGTTGGCGGGCTGGGGGGCATGATTACTCAGTTGAAAGCGAGCCCGGATCTGGCGGAAAAGCTTGATTTACTGCCCAGTTTCAGCAATACCGATCTGCTGATAAGTGCATTTATAATTCCACTGGCTGTGCAGTGGTGGAGTACCTGGTATCCGGGTTCAGAGCCCGGCGGCGGAGGCTACCTGGTGCAGCGCATGCTGGCAGCAAAAAATGAAAAACATGCTGTGGGGGCAACTTTATTTTTCAATGTTGCTCATTATGCCTTGCGCCCATGGCCGTGGATAATTGTTGCGCTATGCTCAATGCTGGTATTTCCCATCGACTCAAAAAAGAGCATGCTGCAGGCAGAGAAAAAACTGAATTCGCCGGCTATGCAGCAGATTATCCACAATCCTGAATCATACAGTTCCCTGCAGCGTTCCCAGGTTAAGGCGCTGACCATTCAGTCTAAGGGTTTGACCTCATTATCAAAAGCTTTTCCTGAAGACCGCCTCCCTCTGGACAAACTTGGACACGATGCTGCTTATTCAGCAATGCTGAACTTTCTTCCAAACGGCTGGCTTGGGCTGGTTCTGGCATCCTTGATTGCTGCTTATATGTCCACTATTTCAACTCATCTCAACTGGGGGTCATCGTATGTAGTTAACGACTTTTACAAACGATTTGTCAGAAGAGACGCTACAGAAAGGCAGATGGTATGGATTGGACGTGTATCCACTGTGGTCCTGATGGTTTTGACCACATTCTTTGCGCTGCAGCTGACCAGCGCTGTACAGGCGTTCAACATCCTGTTGTCGATTGGCGCCGGAACTGGCCTGCTTTTCATTCTCAGGTGGTTCTGGTGGCGAATTAACGCGTTCAGCGAGATCGCGGCAATGATAGTTTCATTTTTATGTGCTGTTTATTTTCAATTAATCCATCCTAAACTGTTTACGCTTCAGTTTCCGCAATGGATGACGTTTCTGCTTGGAGTTATCATTACGACAATAGTGTGGGTGGCTGTCACTTACCTGACCCGTCCTACTGAAAAAGAGACCCTGCGTAAATTCTGTCAGCTGACTAATCCCGGCGGGCCCGGCTGGAAGCGGGTTATAGAAGATGCCCGTTCCGAAGGTGTTGAGGTTGAATTTGCCCATAAGGCTCAAAATCTGCCGCTTGGCATACTATGCATGTTTCTTGGATGCCTTGGGGTCTACTGTACCCTGTTTGCTACCGGCTATTTTATTTACGGCAGAATGCTGCTGGCATCAGTACTTTCGGTGGTTGCTGCAGCGACTGCGCTGCTGTTGATCAGATTCTGGAAGAGAATAAATGCTTGATTTCTTTGTTACCGGAATTGTATTTTGCAGTTCCGGTATTTTTATATATTAAGTAGTCGGTACAAGTTGATATTTCATTTGAGAGGAGCTTTTATGAATAAACCAGTAGCAATGATTACCGGAGCCGGAAGGGGAATCGGGCGCTCAATTAGTCATAGGCTGGCTGAGATGGGTTATAGTTTGATACTTGCGGCAAGGTCGCTTGAGCAGCTCGAACAAACAGCTCACGAATGCCGCGAACACGGTGCGTCAACCTTGAGCTACAAAGTGGACGTTGCTGAGGAAAAGCAAGTGCTGCGCCTTTTTGAAAAAGCCGAGGAAAAGTATTCCAGACTGGATGTTTTAGTAAATAATGCCGGGATTGGAGTTTTCAAGCCGCTGGTAAATACCCAGCTTCATGAATGGAATAATGTGCTTGCAGTCAATCTTACCGGTGCATTTTTGTGTTCTCGTGAGGCCTTCAAGGTTATGCAGAAAAAAGCAGGCGGCACCATCATCAATATTTCTTCAGTAGTTGGCATTAAGGGTTACCCGGAGCAGGGGGCGTACACTGCCAGTAAGCACGGCTTAAACGGGCTGACCAAAGTTATCGCTGAAGAGGGCAGGGCTCACAATATCAAAGCTCATGTCATCTGCCCGGGCGGGGTCGATACAGAACTGGTTAAGAAATCCAGGCCGCATCTTGAGCAGGCAGGCTTGATTCAGCCGGATAATGTTGCTGATCTGGTGGAGTATTTACTGAAACTTCCGCCGCAGGTAACAGTGGATCTGGTACATTTACGGCGGTTTGCCAGCAGTTCTTTCTAATAATTTATTTGTTGATAAATTTATTTATGTATTCGATATTCTGCAGTTGCAAATCAGCAACGTCGTCAATAGCAGCTTCGAGTTTATCAGCATCGTCGAGTTGTAATGAATGCTCATCAGAATTGAGTAATTCAAGCATCTCACTCAGATAAATTGCGGTTTCAGCAAGTTTATCCATCTTTTCCTGCGGCAGAAGCGACAGATCAATATCCAGGCTTCTCAATTCCTCGAGCCAGTCGCTGCGTTCCTCAGTCAACTCAAGAATTCGCGCTCTTATACCTGCTTTGGGGACGTCCTGCTCTCTGTTGTAGTTTGCGGTCAGGAATTCCCAGCGCTCCTCAATGTAGTTCATAAAAACAGCTTCCTGTGCATCATCAGCGAAGTTGAGTTGTTCGCTTCCGAAGCAGCGTCTGAAAAAAGCCTCAAAGTCATAGTTGCGGTTAAAGCACTGCATACGCATCCAGGCTTCAATTTCTGCTGGCTTTAAGGTACATCCAATATCCTCAAGCATTGCTTGAAGGCTGCCGGTTCTGCCTTTTGAAATTCCAACATTTTCCGGCAGTTCAGGTTCAGTTGAATCAGGCGCGATTTTCCTGGACAGCACTGTGTGGTTTGCTTCTTCGAAATTGATAGCTATACGGTCAGTCCGATTATAAAACTCATCAAGAGAAGCACTTTCTGCTGAAAGCATTTCGCTTCCTCCAAAAAAGTAAGCCCAGCGCAGCTGGTCCGGAATTTCGAGATAGTTTTCAAATGTATCAATAACTTTTTCCACCGCACCGGAGAATTCTTCAATCCAGCTGGTGACCTGCTTATCGCGTCTTTCACTGCCACTAAGGTAATCAAAGTTGAAAACACCATTTTCCCAGTCGCAGACCCTGACGATGAGAGCATCGCCGGTGCTGAACTGGTTCGCGGCGTAAAAATCAGACATGTCAAACACATTCAAGGTTACCTTATCTGCAGGTTTTTCCTGGTCAAGTAAATCAAGATTGGCCGGGTTTTCTGCAATAAAATAGTCAAATATCTGTTCAGAACCCATCAGTATATGATAAGGCACAAGCTCGGTCACATTGTGTGTGAATTCACGGGTTTTAACTTCAGTGCCCCCAGGCGTATTCAAAGAAATCTCAGACGGGAAAATTTCCTCTTCACAAAAGATGCAAAAGCGGTGTCCAGGCATGAGGATACCGTTATCGATTTCAATCTCATCCGGGGTTACAAGAAAAGTTTTACCGTTGAAAAAATGTTTTTTAAGGAAGTATCTGTCAGTTTCAAAGTTCTTGAAAAGCCGGTTGTCACCATCAAGCTCGCGCTCGATTCGCAGTTCCAGGGCGTCTCTGTCTTCATCAAGGGATTCCGGAATATTCTCCAGAACGTCCTTGACCTGAAATCCCTTTTTGTCGGCACAACGCAGCATAACTTCCAAAAAACTGTCAAGTTGTTTTGAATCAATTTTCATATTAAACCTCTTTCATAGAATCCGCCGGTGAGTGCGCAAAAATATGATCTTTCTGTATCTTATTTGAAACTACAGCTGTTAGAGTCAAATGCCAGCAATTTTTGAAACTTTCTCAAAAAGAAGAGTCCTCACATAAACATCAAGATCAGGCTGTTCCCAGCCTTTAATTGTGTCAATATCAACTGCATTAGCTAAATCAAATTTACCGCTTGCAGTCCTGCGCAGGTTAAATAGAGTTGCGCCACATCCAAGTTTAGTGCCGATATCAGCGCACAGGGTTCTGATATATGTTCCCTTTGAACATTTTACAGTAAAGTCGATCTGCGGTAATTCTATTCTGGTTATTTCAATATCATATACTGTAATCCGCTTGGCCTCGCGTTCCACCTCAATACCCTTTCTTGCCAGTTCATAGAGACGTTTTCCGTCCTTTTTTACAGCGGAAACCATGGGCGGAACCTGGTCCTGTTCTCCGATAAATGATAGAACAACGTCACGGGCCTGTTCTTCAGTTATGGCAGAGTAATCATTTTCAGCAGTGACATTGCCTTCCATGTCCTGCGAATCAGTTTCGGTGCCAAGCAGCATCGTGGCTTCGTAGACCTTGTCTTCTCCACTGAACTTCTGGCTTAATTTAGTAAACCTGCCCAGCATAAGCACCAGAAGTCCGGTTGCAGCCGGGTCAAGAGTACCGCAGTGACCAACCTTTGGCACATTAAAACGACTGCGGACCATATTTACTACGTCAAAACTGGTCCATTCTTTAGGTTTATCGACCAGCAGCACACCATCAGTTTTGAAAACTGGCAGTCTGTGCTTCTTTGGGTTATATCGCATTAAGTTCCCTTTCAACATGAGTCAATAGAATTTTTTCGGCATTTTCCAGGCAGGAAGCCTTTATTAAACCGCCAGCAGCCATTTCATGGCCGCCACCATTCAGCTTGCGGGCAATGGCTCCAACTGAGAAGCACGGTGATTTAGAGCGCAGTGATAATTTAAATCCTTGTTCCGCCGGCTGAATAATCGCCACAATTTCCGTGCCTCTGATAGCGCGCAAAGCTTCAATCAACCCCTCAGTATTGCGCATATCCACATTGTATTTTCTGACCAGTTCAGGTGGTATGAAAAACCAGGCAAATCTGCCGTTAAAAGCTGTTCTTAAGTGATGAAGCTGCAGCTCCGCCTGAAACTGTTGCTGGGGCAGAGGGTTCGAAAAAAACATCTGCTTTATTATTTTGTGATAATCAGCTTTTAGTTCCAGAATTTCCGCCGCATGTCTCAGCACCTTTGGAGAGGTGTTGTCAAAACGGAAACCGCCGGTGTCCATGACAATCCCAAGCAGTAGCAATTCAGCGGTTCTGGCAGAAATCTTAGCGCCTTTGCCAGACCGGAAGACTGTAAAAAGAATATCTGCTGTAGCTGCTGCCTGAGGATCCACCAGGTTCCATTTTGCATAGAAAACATTGTCAGGGTGGTGATCAATATTCATAACCGGTAATGGAATTCCATTGAAGTCTATATGCGACAACGCAGCTCGCTTCGCGTTTGGAATATCAAGCATAATGACACAGTCAAAAGTTGCCAGGTCGCTGAGCGTCATTTCAGTCCTGCAGTCAGAAGAGGCGAAAGTGCGGTATTTCTCCGGCAGCTCTTCCGGCAACAGGGCTTCCGCCATTTTTCCATTGTCATGCAGGAAGTTTAACAAGGCAAAGGCGGAACCCAAAGCGTCACCATCCGGATTTTCATGTGTGACTACCAGAAAATTATCATGTTGCCTGATAATTTCAGCAGCCTCATGCGGGGTTACACTATTTTTCATCATTATGCTCTGATTCCTCGAGAATAGAAAGAACTCTGTCACCAGATTCTAAGCGATCATCAAGTGTGAACTTTAAAACCGGCGTATATTTCAGTGAAATAACTCGGCTGATGCTTTTTTGCAAGTCCGCTCGATTTTTATGCAGTTTTTTAATGACTGCTTCCTTGGTGTTTTTATCGCCGCCAAAGACGCTTATAAACACCAGGGCTTTTCTCAGGTCAACAGAAGTCTTAACTTCTGTCACTGAAACCAGCACCGATTTTGAAGGAGCTATACCGCTCCGTTCAATTAAATCGGCAATCTCACGTTTCAAAAGTTCATTCACTCTGGTTATCCTGTCAACTGACGGCATATTGTCCTCCAGGGTCAGAGAGTTGCTTTTTTGAGCTCTATTTCAAAGAGTTCAACAATGTCATTTTCTTCAAAATCAGCAAAATTGTCTAGTTTTATGCCACATTCCAGGCCGGCTTTCACCTCTTTGACATCGTCTTGGAAACGTCTCAAAGAAATTACTTCACCATTATATATCAGCTCGTTTTTACGGAATACTTTCGCCTTGTAGCCAACCTTGACTGAACCTTTTTCAACCATGCAGCCAATAACCTTGGGGCCTTTTCTGACCTCAAATATCTGAAGAATTCTGGCTGAACCCATATTCTTTTCACGCTTTTCGGGATCAAGCTGCCCGGTCAATGCATTGATGATATCTTCCAGCAATTCGTAAATTATGCTGTAAAGTCTAATTTCGACGCCCTGCCGTTTTGCAACCTCGTTGACGCCATTATTTACCTGGACGTGAAAACCAACCAGTATCGCGTCAGACGCGGCTGCCAGCATGATGTCATTTTCAGTAATTGCTCCGACTGCATTCATAACAACATTTACTTTAATTTTGTCTGAAGGCAGTTTGCTCAATGAGTCCTCAATAGCTTCGCCTGAGCCACGGACATCTGATTTGATAAGGATATTAAGCGTTTTCTGATTTTGCTGACTAATTTTGCTGAAAAGGTCTTCAATGCTTTGAGTGGAGCCTTTAGTAAGCTGTTTTTCGCGTTTTGCCTGAGCCCGGCGTTCAGCCTCATCTTTTGCTTCACGTTCTTTTTTGCAAACAGCAAGCTGGGATCCGGCATCCGGCGCGCCAGAAAGCCCCACCAGTTTTACAGGAGTGCTTGGTCCGGCTTTTTTCACCCGCTCTCCATGCTCATTGAGCATGGATTTCACCCGGCCGTAATACTGATCACATAAAATTATATCGCCAATCTTGAGAGTCCCCTTTTGTACCAGAATGTTGGCAGTAGCACCAAAACCCTGTTCCAGTTGTGACTCAATAACAACGGCCTGAGCCGGACGTTTCGGATTGGCCTTAAGTTCCAGAAGTTCGGATTCCAGCAGAATGCGTTCCAGCAGGAGATCAAGTCCTTCTCCTGTTGTCGCAGAAACTTTCACCGTACCTACATCACCACCCCAGTCCTCACTCATGAGTTCATTCTGCTGCATTTGCAGTAGAACCTTGTCGGGGTTGGCATCTGGAAGGTCTATCTTGTTTATGGCAACGATAATCGGCACACCGGCAGCCCTCACGTGATTGAGAGCCTCAATTGTCTGCGGCATAAATCCATCATTAGCCGCTACCACCAGAATCGCTATATCTGTCGTATTGGCTCCTCTGGCCCGCATGCTGGTAAATGCTTCGTGCCCGGGAGTATCAATAAAGGTTATTTTTTTGTCGTTGAAAACAACCTGAGACGCACCAATGTGCTGGGTTATTTTCCCAGCTTCACCATCAGCTATTTTTGTGTTTCTGATTTTGTCCTGCAGTGAAGTCTTACCATGGTCAACATGTCCAAGGAAAGTCACAACAGGGGGTCTTTCAACCAAATCTTCCGGCTTGTCTTCATCTTCGTCTTCCAGGGCCGGCTTATCGCCATGGATGTTATGTTCATCTTTATCCCTGTGATCGATCATCAATTCGATATTGTAGCCGTCACAGAGCTTTTTAGCGGTTTCCGGGCTCAAACTCTGGTTAATGCTTGCCAGTTCACCCAGCTTCATCAGATCGCTGATGATCTGATTGGGTTTTTTGTCCAGAGCTTCTGCAAGGTTCTTCACAATTATAGGAGTCTTTATATGAACTTCTATTTTGCTCTGTTGATCATCTGATGAACCATCCTTTTTGTTCTTCTTAACAAATACAGTTTCATCAAGATGCTGAATAATCAATTCGTACATGTCAGGCGGAATGACGCTGCTGGGGCCGGTAACTTCGATACCCTCGGACAGCAGCTCATTTAGGATCACCTTTGGAGAAACATCATATTTCTCAGCTAGATTTTTTACTTTTACTTTTTTCACGCAGCTGTCCTTCCAATATTATGACTAAATACTAATTTTACTGTTAAATAAAAGAAACGGGGCGAATTTTTATTCGCCCTCGTTGTTAATTGCTTGAAATATATTTTCAACTTCTTCAGGGTCTATATCTTCGATGTCTTTTATCTCTTCCATGCCGGCACTTTTAATGCCCTCTATTGAGACATAACCGCTGCTTATCAGCTTCATAGCGGTATCTTCTTTCACTCCCAGAGCTTCAGCAAGACCCTGACTTGCTTTGCGGATTTTATCCTCAAGTGTGTCTTCATGCACAGGCTCGTTTACAATGATGTTGATGTTGTGCATTATCAGTTTTGATGACAACCTGACATTCTGGGCTTTTTTGCCGAAGGCAAGCCTTGACTGCTCGGGAGTGACGTAAACGTTAAGTTCATCACGCCCGCCTTTATTAATGATTTCTACAGACTGTACTTTTGCCGGCTGTAAAGCATTGATGGTATATTTCGCCAGATCCTCATCATAAGGAACAATGTCAATCCGTTCTCCGCTGAGTTCAGTAGTAATATTCTTGACTCTGATTCCACGCAGTCCGACACAGGCTCCCACAGGATCTATTCTGGGATCATTGCTTTTTACAGCAATCTTTGTACGGCTTCCGGCTTCCCGGGCAATTCCCATGATTTCAACGACGCCGTCGTGAATTTCAGAGACTTCACGCTCGAACAACCGGCGGACAAAGTTCGGATGAGTACGGGAAACAATTAAACTGGGACCACCGCCGCTTATGTCAACCTTAAGCAGGACAGCATTGATCCGGTCACCGGGCATATACTGTTCGCCGTAAATCTTTTCCTTTGAATTGAGAATGCCTTCGGCTTTTTGAAAATCAATAATTATATTGCCGCTTTCAAACCGTCTTACGGTCCCGTTTATAATCTGACCGATACGGTCGGCAAATTCATCACGAACAATTTCTTTTTCGGCCTTACGAAGCTGTTGCATAATAGCCTGTTTTGCAGTTTGAGCTGCAATTCTGCCGAAGTTCTTGGGAGTAACTTCCCAGTCAACAATATCGCCTATTTTTACATCAGGCAGCTTTTCCTGGGCCCTTGCGAGCAGCAACTGGTCGTTATTGGGAATTGAATCGACTACTTCCAGTTTGGCCCATGCTCTGATTTCACCAGTTTGAGGGTCCACTTTAACAGTCAAAGAGCTTGCCGGATGAATGCTTTTGCGGGAGGCTGACAGTAAGGCTGATTCAACAGCTTTGACAAGAACTTCGCGCTTAATGCCTCTTTCCTGCTCAATATATTCAAGTATTGTCAGTAATTCATTATTCATTGCCTGGCCCTTTTCTGTTTACCTGTAATTACGCCCACATAAATCAACTTAAATATAAAAATAAAAAAAAGCGGGTAATCGCACCCACTTTAGCCATTACGTATGGATATGCTTTAAACTTTGGATAATATAGACCTGCATTTTGAACTATCAAACTTTTTTATATAATATATAAGGGAAAAATCGCAATAAGAGGAACAGTCCGGCAGTGTACACAACATAATACAGCCTGTTTTGAGTGCACGGCTACAGAAATATTTTGGCTTTTTTTTGCTTTGTGCACAAAAATAACTTGATAATCCGAAAATACATGCAATTATTATTAACTTTGTTAATTACAGGTTGTGCTGTGTTTTAACATTTTTAAAATTAAATTTGAGCTGTTTTAAATTTTTTAACATAAAGAAAATCAAGGTTGGTTTAATAATGGCAAACAAGTCTGCACTGAAAAGACTGCGCACAGATGCTATCAAGAAAATGCGCAACAAAGCTCGTTTGAGCTCATTAAAAACTTTCGAAAAGAAATTCCGCTCCGCAGTGGAAGACAAAGATGCAGAAAAAGCCGGCGGTCTGCTGAATGATTGTTTCAGCAAGCTGGATAAAGCTGCAAAGCTGGGCACTATTCACAAGAACAAAGCCAGCAATAAAAAAGCTCAATTGAACAAAGCTTTTAACTCTATTCAGGGCTAAAGCTCTTATTTGATCTTTCCGCCGCGGTTCTGCCGCGGCTTTTTTTTTGAAAATTATATACCCGGTTCTGTCATAAGATTTGGGTTATCGTATGCAGTGATGGAGAGTCAGGAAACATGGCATATATACAATATAAAAAAAATGGCTGGCAGAAAGTCATCAGTCTTGATGAACTGAACTCCGGTGTTTTTGGGCGTGGTGAGGATTGTGATTATCAGATACTGGATCCACAGGTAAGCAGAGCGCATTTCAGGGTTTCCTGCTGCGGGCAGGGAGTGTTTTCGGTGGAAGATTTAGGTTCCAGTAACGGTACTTATCTTAATGAGCGCAAGCTGCCGTCTGGAGTTCACAAGCTGTCTAACGGTGACCGCTTGAAGGTGAGGGATCATGTATTTGTTTTCTGGGAAATGGGGGATAGCAAGGTGCCTGTTTCCGATATGAAACCTGCTGGGGATGAAGTTGATCGCCCCGGTTTCCGTACTGCTCTTCTCAAGCAGTTCGGAAAGATCCCCGGGGAGTAATTTCTATTGCAGTGGCATTTTTATTTTGCGCAGAAAAACTGATACCAGAATGGTAAAAAGCCCGTAAATGAGCAGGTAGATGCCAATGACCCAGGCTATCATAGTGATGCCCATTGACGGCTTCAGCAGCAGCAGCAGACCTAAAAACAGTGAGATAACCCCGGCCGCAACAGCCAGGCTTTTGGCCGGCATCGCTGTTCTGGGGGCACGCGCCGCCAGCATCAGTTGTTCTACTCCAGTGAAAATGGCCCATATGGCAATAAGTATAAGAAAGAACACCTGGGCAATAAACGGCTGGAGCATTACCAGGGCGCCTGCAATCAGACTGACCACTCCATAGGTAATCATAACTCCCCGGTTAGCTGGTGCTTTGCTCGAATTTACCAGAACCAGAATTCCGTTCAGTAATAAAAACACACCAAGGAACAATGCCAGAATGAACATTGCGCTGATTGGGTCTATAATGAAGATCAGACCGATAAGCGCTGAGATAATGCCTCTGACAAGAAGGACACCCCATAGTTTGCTGCTGAAAAAGTTGCCAAGGATAATCGTTTTGTTGCTCATACCAAACTCCTCAAATGTTATTCTCTATAAGTAATATGCAGGCTGAACAGTAAAAAACAATACCTAAATACAATGTATTTATTGCTTTTTGAAACAATTTGGCTATATTCGTGTCTTTAAAGTTGCACTGTTAACAAACCTTTCAGAGTTATTTATGAGTCTTATTCTTGGTATAGAAACCAGCTGTGATGAAACAGCTGCCGCTGTTGTAAAGGATGGTTCAGACGTCCTTGGAGCTTGTGTTGCCTCGCAGATTGCCCGTCATGCTGAACATGGAGGGGTTGTGCCGGAACTTGCTGCACGTGAGCACTTAAAGGCTGCTCGCCCGGTTCTTGATGGAGCCCTCAGGCAGGCTGGTGTAACCTTGAAGGATATTGATGCTATCGCTGTCACTCAGGGGCCTGGTCTCATTCCGGCCTTGCTGGTCGGCTTGAATCTCGCCAAAGGCCTTGCTGTCGGCAACGGTCTTCCTCTAATAGGGATCAACCATTTTATCGCGCATATATATGCCTCATTTCTTGATGGAGGCAAGGAGGAGCTGGATAAACCGGAAACTTATCCGATTCTGGCCCTGGTCGTATCCGGCGGGCATACTGCTTTGCTGTTGATAGACCAGACCGGCAAAGCCAGACTGGCAGGAACTACTATTGACGATGCGGCTGGTGAAGCATTAGACAAAGCGTCTAAAATGCTGGGACTTGGCTACCCCGGAGGACCGGTGATTCAGAAAACAGCTGAAAGCGGGGATCCTTCAAAATATCATTTTCCGCGTCCTTTAACCGGGAGCGCGGGCAAGGCGGTGTCTCCTGAGCACAAATACAATTTCAGTTTCAGCGGAGTAAAGACTGCTTTACTCTACCATGCACAGAAACTGGGCGGCAAGGACTGTATTCTTGAAGGGCAGGAGCTATATGATACGGTAGCTTCTTATCAGGAGGCAATTGTTGATGTACTCTGCCGGAAAACGGCTTTAGCCGCAAAAGACTTTAAGGCCAAAACCGTTGTTCTTTGTGGTGGTGTTGCCTGTAATTCAGTCTTGCGTGAACGCATGGCTGAGTGCCTGGCCGAACCGGCACAGTTGAGGCTTGCCGAACGAAAATACTGCACTGATAACGCTGCAATGGTAGGTGGACTGGCGCATTATTACTATGAGAAGCGTAAGTTTACTCAACTTGACGCAGATTCGTATGCCAGGTTGCCAGGGATTGCAGAAGTGCCTTTTGTAAAATTCTAAAATGAAGGAAGGGATGATGTCTAAGGCTGTAATTTTTGACCTTGACGGCACTCTGATTGATTCCCGTAAGGATCTAGCTGCATCTGTCAATTTTATGCGGGCTTCTTACGGGCTGGAGCCATTGACGCTGGATACCGTATGCAGGTTTATTGGCAACGGTGTGCATAAGCTTGTTGAGCGGTCTTTAAAAGACACCGGGGTTGAAATGGAAGATGCCGTGCTGCGCATGAAGCAGATTTATCTGGAGCACTTGACCGATGAAACCGAGCTTTACCCTGGCGTCAGGCCGGGGTTGAAGACGTTATGTGATGCTGGTGTAGTGTGCGGGGTCATTACCAATAAGCCTGAGGAAGCGGCTGTTACGCTGCTGGAAAATTTAGGCATCGACGGATACTTCAAAGAAATAATGGGTGGAGAGGGTGATTTTCCACTTAAACCGGCGCCGGATGCCTTGCTGTATTTTGTTAGAAAATATGCGACTGACTTCAGTAACAGCTGGATGATCGGAGATCATTACACTGACATGGAGGCAGGACGACGGGCAGGACTCAAGCGCTGCTGGGCTGCATATGGTTTTGGAGACCCGCAACAGGAGAAATATGATTATAAAGCGAATTCGTTTGCAGAGTTCGTCGATAAGTGCTTAATTGACTGAATTGACAGGGGCGCTCCCGGAAGAAGTAATCTTATGCGGAAGGTCTGATAAAATAGCTGAAAAGTGAATATGCGTTCTATAAAAATTAAGGAGGAACAGTTATGGCAGAATTAAAGTCCAAAACTTTGTGGGACCTTTTTTACGATATTTGCAAGATTCCAAACCCTTCAGGCCATGAAGAAAAGCTGTGCTGTTTTCTAAAAACAGTTGCTGCTGAGGCCGGTTTAAGCTGCAAAGTTGATAAAGCGGGCAATCTTCTTATAGAAAAACCTGCCTCTCCAGGCAGGGAAAAGTGCAAATCAGTGATCATGCAGGGACACCTTGACATGGTTCCGCAGATGATTGCCGGCCTGGACTTTGATTTCAAGACAGATGCTATTGTGCCGGTAACAGATGGTGAATGGATAAAAGCTTCAGGCACCACTCTTGGTGCGGATAACGGTATAGGTACCGCTGCAGCCATGGCGGTATTACTGGATGACTCCCTTGAGCATGGCCCTTTAAAGGCGCTTTTTACTGTTGAGGAAGAAGTCGGGCTGCGTGGAGCCAGTGAGGTCGATCCGGAATTCCTGGACGCTGATATTCTGCTGAACCTGGATTCAGAGGACGAAGGTGAAATTTTCATGGGATGTGCCGGCGGTGCCAGACTGCAGACGGAGTTCAATATAGAATGGACAGAATTAAAACCTGCTACTAAGGCGTACCGGGTCTCAGTTTCCGGACTGCCCGGCGGGCACTCTGGCTGTGACATCCATCAGAATCGAGGCAACGCAATTAAATTGATTGTAGATCTGCTGCGGAATGTTTCCTCTGTACTTGACCTCAATGTATCGATACTTGATGGCGGAACACTGGATAATGCGATTCCGCGCGAAGCCTTCGCTATCGTTACTGTGCCGGAGGATGAAGGTGAAGTCCTGGAAACGGCAACACAAATGTTTGCTGCAGGAGCCAGGGCACAGCATAATTTTAATTACCCGATTATGGAAGTTGCAGAAGAATGGGACATGCCCTCCAAAACCTGGTCCCCGGAATTCTTGAGAAAAGTTTTAAACTCACTGCATGAATGTCCGCATGGCGTTATTGCCTGGAGCAAAGATTTTCCCGGTGTCGTGGAAACTTCTACCAACCTGGCAGTTGTTGAGTCTTCCCGGACCGACTTGAGGATTAAAACTTCGCAGCGCAGCTTCTCTAATGCAGACAGAGCTGCTCTGACTGAGAAGATCTCAAAGCACTTTGACGCAGTCGGCGGCAAATCGACAGTAGATAATGAATATCCCGGCTGGAAGCCAAATCCTGAATCTGAAATTGTAAACCTGGTTTGTTCGATATATAAGGAGCTGTTTAAGGCAGAGCCACGTAAAACTGCAATTCATGCTGGTTTGGAGTGCGGTCTTATGGGCAATAAAAATCCAAACATTGATATGGTTTCATTTGGGCCTGATATTAAGAATCCGCATTCTCCAAGTGAGCAAGTCAGCATTGCTTCCGTTGATCGTTTTTATCAGCTTTTGACCGAAGTTGTATCCAGGATAAAATAGGTTGCCGTCATTTTTAGAAATAATCAAATATGTCTTGAAAGTTTGCCTGATGCACTATATCTTACGCGTCAATACTTTTAAAAATTAATAATATCAATGGAGAACTTAAATAAATGTTCAGTGCTTCAGACCTCAGAAAAGGTTTAAAAATTCAGATAGACGGCGAACCGTGGGTTATCACGGACTTTGACTTTTGCAAACCGGGAAAAGGCACAGCTCTTTACCGCTGTAAAATGAAAAATATGATCACTGGAAATACCATGGATAAGACTTATCGTCCGGTTGAAAAAATTGAAAAACCGGACCTTGAAGAGCGTGAAATGTACTATTCTTATCCGGACGGTGATTTTTTTGTTTTCAGTGATGCAGATACCTATGAAGAAATGCGCATCAGCAAAGAGTTTCTAGGCCAGAAAATATACTTTCTGATTGAAGACAGTCTTTGTCAGGTGCTGCTGTTTAATGGTCAGGCAATAGATGTTACTTTGCCTACTTTTATTGAAAAGGAAATTGTCGAAACTGAGCCGGGAGCCCGTGGCGATACTGCTACAAACGTTACCAAGCCCGCCAGAATTGATAACGGTTATGAAATTCAAGTGCCGATTTTTATTAACACAGGTGACGTGGTAAAAATCGATACCCGTACCGGCGAATATGCCGAACGTGTCAGCAAGGCCTGATCGGACTTGTGGAGGTCACATAAGTGACTATAAATGAATTAAAAAATTTGAAAGCCCGGCTCGAAGTTCGTGCCGGGCTGATTTCTGCAGTAAGGGCCTTTTTTGACAAAAATGGCTTTGTTGAAGTTTCTACACCTGTTTTAATAAAGGCTCCTGCGCCTGAGGAATATATTGAAGGTATTCCGGCTGCTTCTGGCTTTCTGCGAACCAGTCCTGAATTACAGATGAAGCAGCTGGTTTGCGCCGGTTACGAAAAAATCTATCAGATAGGCCCATGCTTCAGAAAAGACGAGTTTGGCAGCAGGCATCGCCCGGAATTTACTATGCTTGAATGGTATCATGCCGGGAGCGATTACCTGGAGCTTATGGCATTTACTGCTGAACTGATCAGAGAGGCTGTTCATAAAGTTACTGGTAATGATGAATTGATTTATCATGGATATAAGCTTGATATGTCAAAACAGCCGGAGATTATCGACGTTTCCCAGGCCTATGAGCGCTTTACTTCAATGACCAGCAAGCAGGCGGAGCAACGCGGAGAATTTGATACGTTGATGGTAGAATGTATCGAACCTGAACTGGGGAAGGGGGGAATGACATTTCTGAAAGATTATCCAGCCAGCCGCGCGGCACTGGCACGCCTGAAAAGGCATGAGCCTGGCCTGGCTGAACGCTGGGAGCTTTATATTGCTGGCATGGAGCTGGCCAATGCTTATTCCGAGTTAACTGATCCGGTGGAACAGCGAAAGCGTTTTACCCAGGCTCGGAAAGTTAGAGCGGAAAACGGCTTGGTTGATTACCCTGAGTCTGAAAGCTTTTTTGCGGCTTTGGATAAAGGAATGCCGGAATGCGCGGGTTGCGCACTTGGCATAGACCGGCTGGTGATGCTGTTGACAAATTCTACTGTAATCAGTTCGGTACTTCCCGACTTCTAATCTATTTGTTTCCTGTACCTGTCAGTCGTTTTTACGGCTTCGGTGTTACGTATTCTTGAACTTGGATTTATATATTTTACGTTATAAATTTGCTTTTGAAAAGATCATAGAGTATTATTTTGTTATACCTGTTTTATCCAGCAAATTATTAACGGAGAGAGCTTTGAGGCGTATATCTGCAGTTCTGTCATTTTTGCTGTTCACGGCAATTGGCATCTATGGTTTAAGGGATGCTCTCCACCCGCTTTTTCATCAATCATGCAGCCATAACCAGGAAAGCCTCACAAAAAATATACTGTCAAATTCACTCCTGATTTCTTTGCATAAAACTGACTGCAATACTAATTCGGAAGTTGGCCGGATATGCCCTGTATGTTGCTCGTTTACAGGTAAATTCATACATGTTGCACTGGATTTTCAAAGCTTTAATACCTTTCCTGCTGAGACCGTCCCTACTGCGGTTGATGCGGGTGTGGGATTCTTTCCTTTTATTCCCCTGGCAAGGGAGCCGCCTGTGCTCTGACTCATCTTTTACATTGTTTTACTTTTACTGCATTTAGCGGAGAATTATTACTGCACTTAAATTACACATCCAAATGACTATGAAAAATTCCATAAAACTAATGAGCTTCACCATAATTGAGCTTTTAGTGGTGATAGCTATAATTGCAATTCTTGCTGGAATGTTGCTGCCGGCACTGAACAATGCCCGGGAAAAAGCCAGGTCCATAAACTGTGTCAATAATATGAAACAGGTTGGGTTGTCGCTGCTGTCATACTGCAATGCTTACGAGGATTTTTTCCCCAATGTACATGGCGGACAATACGGGGCTCCGGCTATGAAAGCTTCTAGCACTCCGAATTTCAAGGAATGGCATGACTATCTGAATGAATTTGGAATGGAGACAAAGCACATGCGCTGTCAGGGGGATCCAGCAGTTCGTCAAGGTTTTGACGCAAACTGGGCGACCCGCCCAAGCTACTTGTATAACGGGATGCTGGCCTTTGCTAAAAAAATATGTATTCTAAAAAATCCGGCCGGCAATATAACCCACTCAGAACGCGGAGACACAGGTAATGCCTTATCGCATCATGGCTACCCGGCATTCGAAACTCCAGCGAACTGGCAGGGCCTTATTAAGCAAAATAGACATAGCGGCAGGTCAAATTACCTTCATGCAGACGGTCATGTGGCTGCCAGACTTTTTCCGGATACAGTCGGAGACGGCTCCATGCCGCAAAACGAGCATTTTTTTTGTGAGTATTCCAGCAGCTATATTTAAAGCAATATATGAAACTTTTATTGACGACGGAACCGGTTTATGCCGGTTCCGTTTTTTATAGATTAAATATTATGTTTATTATGGGTCAAATATTGAAAAGCTGCAGTTTGGGCACTACTTTACCACACCTTATGATGTAGGGATGTCTTAATCAACAATGGATTTATATGAAATCATTATCTGACTTTAAGCTTAAGTACGTTTTGCTGCCGGTCATTGCGGTATTGTTATTATGTGCCGGATGCAGCAAAAATAAAGAAAACCTGCCTGTACAAAAACTTAAAATAATCCGAGGCGCGGAACAGTGCGCACTTCCCGGGGAAAAATTTAAGAAAAAACTGGTAATTGAAGTTCAAGGTCCAAAAGAAAAAGGCTTGCTCGGCGGTGAAGGCCAGAGAATTCCGTTGCCGAACCAGAAGCTGCTGCTGCAGCCGATAGACGGCTCTGACATCAAGCTTTCCGCAAAAGAGGCATCCACAAATTCCGGCGGCGAGATTGTAATAGACGTTGAAGCCGGAAAAAGCATTGGTGATCAATATCTTCAGGTCATACCGGTAAGTAACCCGGGAGCTGCAATCACTGTGCGTTTTGTCACCGGGGTAAAAATTATTGGTGATGATCAGGAAGCTCAGTCGGGTAAAAAACTGCCGCATCCCATAAGCATCCAGGCTCTTGACCAGAACGGCAAGCCGCTTAAAGACGTCCCTGTTTTCTTCAATGTCTGTGAATCTCCGGAAAAGAAAACTTATTCAGCCGGGCTGGGCGCAGAAAGAGTTCTGACTAATGATCAGGGGATTGCCTCAACCACTTTCAAGGTCGGCAAAAAGACCGGCATATACGGCATAGAAGCAACTGTAGCCGATAAAGAACGTAATATTTTCATTCGCGGCATCAGAGTTGACGCGATGTCAATAAATATATTCAATCTGATAATAACTGTAATTGGCGGATTGGCGCTGTTTGTTCTCGGCATGAAGATGATGAGTGACGGACTGCAGGTTATTGCCGGAGAGAACATGCGGCGTATTCTGCAATTCTTTGCCAGCAATCGAATCGTTGCAGTGCTGGCCGGTACAGGAGTAACCGCTGTAATTCAGTCTTCGAGCGCGTGTTCGGTAATGGTGATAGGATTTATAAATGCCGGACTTTTGAAGCTTTCCCAGGCAATAGGTATTGTCCTCGGGGCGGATATCGGTACCACGGTAACCGCTCAGATTATCTCGTTTAAACTTGGAGAACTGGCCCTTCCTGCAATAATTATAGGAACTCTTGCTGCCATGCTGATCAGCAGCAAAATAGGCAGAGGGTGGGGGACTACAATTCTTGGTTTTGGCCTGCTGTTTTTCGGAATGGGCATGATGGGCGATGAGCTTAAGGCAATTGGTAATTTTCCTACCTTTGTCAGTTTTTTCAACAGTTTTGACTGCAATCCGCTGAATGGAGCATACATGCCGGTCGGCCCGGTACTGGGAGCTTTCGGCATTGGAATTCTATTGACAGTGGTCATTCAGAGCAGCTCAGCGTCTATTGGTATAATCATGGCGCTGGCCGGCAGTGGATTAATTAACTTTTATACAGCCATGCCACTAATGCTGGGTGCAAATGTCGGAACTACTATTACCGCTGTCATTGCTTCCATACCTACCAATAAACGGGGAAAACAGGTTGCTCTGGCACATGTCCTGACGAAGGCTTTTGGTACTTCCTATATGATCGCACTGTTCTATGTTGACTGGCCCGGCACCAATACTCCAATATTCATGTATGCGGTGAATTATCTCACCGCCGGCAATGTATTTGCCGCGGTTCCACAGAACGTCATGCGTCATGTTGCAAATGCTCACACATTATTTAATGTAGTAAATGTACTGGTACTGATACCGTGCATCGGAATAATGGAGAAAATCTGTAATCTAATAATTCCGGTTCGTGATGAAAAACTGCTTAAAATTACTTACCTTGAGCCTCACCTGCTTGACACGCCATCTGTTGCGCTTGAGCAGGTTATTCAGTCAATTCGCTACATGGTCAAAGAATCATGGTCCATGGTTAACAATGCCATGAATGATCATTTCTTTGTCGGCAAGGTAGATAAAGACAAGGCACGTGACCTTGAGGAACGTGAGTTCAAGATCGATGATCTGCAGAATGAGATAACGTCATATCTGGTGAAACTCACCCGCAGGGAACTGAGTACTCCTCAGGCTGAAATCATACCATTGCTGATGCACTGTACTAATGATGCTGAACGCATTGCTGATCATACCGAAAATATTATCGGCCTTACCAAACGTTTGAAGAAGGCCGAGGCTGGTATTTCTGAAATTGGGCTTGAGGAGTTAGATGAAATCTGGGAGCTTTTGTCTGACGAAGCCCAGAATGTAATTGGAGCCTTGAATAACCGCAATCCGGAAGGAGCGGCTACAGCAATTAAGGACGAAAAGAAAATCAACAAGCTGGTGAATAAATTCGAGAAAAATCATGTGAAACGCCTCAGCGGCGGTGACTGCAATCCGGTTTCAGGTATTATTTTTATTGAAATCATGGCTGAACTGGAAAAAATTGGTGACCACCTTTGTAATATTGCTGAACGTAATCCTGAGATTCAAAAACACTATTTTGAGATTGGCTGAGGTTGGTTTATGGATTGGAGAGAATTACTTTCAGCACAGAGACTTGGCAGGGACAGACCGGAAGTTATTTCCCCCGGCCGCTCTCCTTTTCAGCAGGATTTTGACAGAATATCGTTTTCTTCAGCTTTTAGAAGACTGCAGGATAAAGCTCAGGTTTTTCCTCTTGCCGAAAGCGCTTATGTGAGAACCAGACTTACCCACAGTATGGAGGTCGCCTGCATTGGCCGTTCTATCGGTACCGGCGCCGGCGTATTTATATGCGACAGTCATAACCTAGAAAGTATTCTCCCCAGTGACATTGGCGCAATTGTTGCTGCGGCATCACTGGCTCATGATATTGGCAACCCTCCATTAGGACATTCTGGAGAAGAAGCCATCAGGCACTGGTTCTGTAATTCACCGGTTGCAGCCGGTATGAAAGATGGTATGACTCCGGCACAGCTTGCTGATATCGAAAACTACGAAGGCAATGCTCAGGGATTCCGGGTTTTGACCAGATTGCAGATGCCGGATAACTTTGGTGGAATGCAGCTTACCTGTGCAACACTGGGAGCTTTCGCTAAATATCCGGTTGAATCGACCAGTATTAAAAAGCTGCCGGGGATTGCGGCTAAAAAGTTTAATTTTTTTCAGCTGGATCGTGAACTTTTCTGCAAGGTTGCCGAAAATACCGGCATGGAAAAACTGCCTGGCACTGAGTTCGGCTGGAAAAGACATCCGCTGGTTTTTCTGGTGGAAGCCGCAGATGACATTTCCTATCACATAGTTGATTTTGAGGATGGTCATATGCTGGGAATTATTGATTACGAAGTTATTGAAGATGCCTTTATGAGAATAATCAGGGATGAAAAGATCAGAGGTTTTGCCCGGGCGCTCAAGGAACCCGAACGCCGGGTTGAGTTTTTAAGAGCAAAAGCTCTTGGACAGTTGGTTGGGGAGGTTATCGAGTGCTTTGTGAAAAACCATGATCTGATTCTCGCAGGTCAGCTGGACCTGCCGTTAATTGACCTCATCCCGTCAACTGAAGCATTGCAGATGATTGCGGTTAAAAGCCGCAATGATGTATATACCTACCGACGTGCTGTTGAAATAGAAGCTGCCGGGTTTGAGTTGACAGAGGGCCTGCTTGACGCATTCGCCTATGCTGCAAATGAAGTTGCCATTGCCGGGCAGAATGGTGGCAAAGCTTCATACCGCAGCAGAAAACTGCTTCAGCTTTTGCCCGAAAGGTATTGTGACATTACAAATGTGGACTGGCAGCAGAGCGCTTATGTGCGGTTGATGAATATTCTGGATTTCATTTCCAGTATGACCGACTCATATGCGGTCTCTCTATACAAAAAAATTAAGGGAATCTCATTGCCTACAGGTAATATGTGAGGAGTATTAATGCCTGAATTACCGGAAGTGGAAACTGTAAAAAATGCTCTGTCGCCCCATCTGGATGGGCGTTTTTTTGAGCGTATAGAAACTCATATCGGACAGTTGCGTTATTCACTGGCGCCGCTCTACGATAAAGAATTGCGAAATGAAAAGATAGCTGATGTAAGGCGGCGTGGTCGCTATATTATAATTGAGCTTGATAACCTCAAGGCTTTTATTATTCACCTTGGTATGTCAGGCTCAATTCGAATAGTGGAAGCTGCTGCGGAAAGAAAAAAACATGAACATGTTATCTGGCATATGAATGGCGGAATGACGATGCGCTTTGACTGTCCACGACGTTTTGGTTTTGTCAAGGTGTGCAAGCTGAAGGCCGCCGGAGCCGACCCGCAGGAACTTTCGCACCTCGGAGTTGAACCTTTGGAGCCGGACTTTGATGCGGTGTATCTTTATGAAGCTTCCAGAAAACGTACTGGGAGCATTAAAAATTTCATAATGAATAACAGTATTGTTGTCGGTGTTGGCAATATTTATGCAACGGAAGCATTATTTGCCGCGGGTATAAAGCCGATGCGGACGGCAGCATCTTTGACCAGAGCTGAATGCGAATCTTTGACTAAAGCTGTAAAAGCGGTATTAAAACGGTCTATAGAGGTTGGCGGAACAACTATTGCTGATTATAAAAGCGTTGACGGCTCAGAGGGTAAATTTGTCCATGAGCTGCAGGTATACGGCAAGAAAGGGCAGTCGTGCCCGGTTTGCAATACTGAAATTGAAATGACCAGGCTTGGCGGCAGAAGTTCATGCTACTGCCCCAAATGCCAGAAATAATTGAATGAATAAAGAACTGTTTTTTAAATTGCCTTCCGGTCTAGTTTTCCCGAGAATTATTCCGGGGCCGATGGAAGGCGTTATGACTGACTCTTTCTGTACAGCTGCGCATCGTCTGGAACTTTGCAGCGGCTGGATTACCCCCTATATCAGGATTACAACTAATGTCCCGCGTGACGCAAAACTCAAGGCTTTTATGTCTCCATTCAACAACAGCGGCCTGCCGGTCATTGTACAGTTGATGGGGGTAGATGCCGATGTCATGGCTGCTGCAGCGGAAAGGCTGGTGCAGCTGGGAGCATCAGGCATTAATTTAAATTTTGCCTGTCCTAGTAATCAGGTTGTAAGAAGCGGGACAGGGGGAGCGCTGCTGCGGACTACTGATAAAATTATGGGAATTACCAAATGTCTTAAAAAAGCGGTCGGAACTGCCTCCTTGAGCGTTAAACTGCGCAGCGGTTTTAATGAATGGCGTGAATGTGGTGACTTGCTTGCAGCTTTAAGCGACAGCGAAATGCTTGATTTTGTGGCCGTACATTTCAGAACGGTTCGCGAGTTGTACCGAAAAATTGATAATACGAAAGAACGGATGGCATTTATTGTGGAAAATTGCGGAGATCTGCCGCTGATCGGCAGTGGGGATATCTTTTCAGTCGATGACGCAGACGAAATACTTAAAAAAGGCTGTGCCGGAGTGATGGCAGCCAGAGGGCTTCTCAAAGATCCATTTCTTATTAGACGCATTGAGAACCTTATTGACAATAACCCTGTACTTTTTACAAAAGAGCAGGGATGCAGGATTTTTTTTAACACTCTGCTCGATATCAGTCAGGAGCGCAGCCGGTGTATTAAAAAATCAAAACTGCTTGAGTATGCTGGTATGATTTGGGGGCGTTCATCTGATACTTTTCAGAATTTCTGCCAAATGGATGACAAGGATCTCGAGGACTTCAGATTTCCTCCTCTATAGTGAAAGTTGCAAATATTTTCATTTGAGTGTATATTTATAATTACCCACTAAAGAGGAGGTTATGTTATGGTTCTGTGCCCGATTGCCTTGGCTGTCGGCTGCAAAAGATGCTTTTTAGTGAAAATCTGTCCAGTCAAACGTATTCTTGGTGATTTTCCTAAAAAGGTTGCTGAGGCAAAAGACCTGGAAGAAAAAAAAGAAGACCAGGATAAGTCGCAGTAAATCATACCAATAATCTAACTGCGTTTTTGGAGTTGGCGCTGCTCTGCATAATAAGCAAAGCAGCGCCATATAATTTATAGTATCTTGCAAGATTGAGGGCTTTCGCAGCCCTCAATAACTTGTACTTATTTGTCAGGTGCCGCAGCATTTTTTAAACTTTTTACCGCTGCCGCAAGGGCAGGGGTCATTCCTGCCGACTTTTGGCATATCGCGCCTGAAAGTTACCTGAAAATGCTCGTTTTCATCATGAGGCATTTCTTCCGGTATCTGGGCTGCTGCGACCTGCTCAGGAGAGCCCATGAACTCAGCTTCATCAAACTGGCCGAATATTTCGTGAATCTGTTCCTGAGGCAGATGCTCAAGCATTTCTTCAAAGCTTTCCAGGCTGGTTATTGTGGCTTTGAACATATTATTGACAATCTCACGATAGACCCGCTGCATCATTTCATTAAAAGTCTTATATGCTTCGTTCTTATATTCAACAAGAGGGTCTTTTTGCGCAATAGCTCGCAGGTAGATACTGGAACGCAGATGGTCCATTGTATAAAGATGCTCCTGCCACAGACGGTCAATTGCGTCAAGGACAGTATGGCGCTGCAGCCAGATCTGCTCATCTTCAGTGAAGGTCGCATTGCGTTCATTATAAGCCGCTTCTACCTTTTCGACGATGGCAACAGTCATTCCTTCAGCGTCAGCAAGTTCGCCTTTGTTTATATACTTTTCAAGCTCACTCTGCTCAAATCCGATGGGAAAATTGACATTCAAAAAGGCCTTGAGGTGATCCCAGTTGAATAATTTATCTTCGTTTGACTCAATTTTTTCAGGTGGTATGGCAGCTTGTAAAACTTCCTGCTGAACAACCTGTTCAACGACCTCAAAAAGCACTTCCTGTGGTTCTTCAGATGTCAGCGCATCCTTGCGCAGCCCGTAAATAATTTCACGCTGTTTATTCATTACATCGTCAAACTCAAGAGTTCTCTTTCTAATGGAAAAATGATGCTGCTCAACCCGTTTTTGAGCTGTCTCAATTGATTTATTCAGCCATGGGTGCTGCAGTTCCTCTCCTTCCTCAATACCGAAGCGGTCAAATATCTTGACAATACGGTCGGAGCCGAAGAGCCGCATAAGATTGTCTTCAAGAGAGACATAGAATTTGGAGGTTCCAGGGTCACCCTGACGTGAACAGCGTCCGCGCAACTGACGGTCAATGCGTCGTGAATCGTGCCTTGAACTGCCAATAACATGCAGCCCACCGAGTTCATCGACTCCCTCGCTCAGCTTGATATCAGTCCCGCGACCAGCCATATTGGTAGCGACCGTCACAGCTCCACGCTGGCCTGCCATAGCGACGATTTCAGCTTCACTCTGGTGGTTTTTAGCGTTTAGAACATTATGCGGGACATTTTTCCTTTTCAGCATCCTGCTCAGAATTTCTGAATCTTCAACTGAAATGGTACCAAGCAGTACCGGTTGCCCCTTGGTGTGACGTTCTTCAACCTCATCAACTATGGCATTGAACTTTTCACGCTTGGTTTTGAAAATTGAATCATTGTCATTTTTACGCTGACATGGCCGGTTAGTTGGTATAACAATTACATCCAGCTTATAGATCTGGTGGAATTCATTGGCCTCAGTTTCGGCAGTACCGGTCATCCCCGCCAGTTTATCATAGAGACGGAAGTAATTCTGAATGGTAATAGTCGCCAGAGTCTGGGTTTCCTGTTCTATAGTTACCCGCTCCTTGGCTTCCAGAGCCTGATGCAAACCATCGCTGAAGCGGCGCCCCGGCATCAAACGTCCGGTGTGCTCATCGACAATCATCACTTTGTCTTTCTGGACTACATAATGCACGTCTTTCTCAAACAGGCAGTATGCCTTAAGCAGCTGAGAGAGATCATGCAGACGCTCGCTTTTCTTGGAAAAGTCTTCCTGAAATTGTTTTTTAACTTCAATACGCTTTTCCTCGTCAAGTGATTCATCGGTATCAATCTTGTGAATCCCCTCGAGCATATCCGGCATGATGAAAGATTCAGGATCATTCGGGGATATTGAGTTTCGTCCCTTTTCTGTCAGGTCAGCTTCATTAGACTTTTCATCAATAGTGAAGTAGAGATCACTTTGAACCTCCTGCAGCAGACCGCGGTTATTATCACTGCGGACCCGCATCTCAATCTTTTCAAGTTCCTTCAGTATATCGCCGTCTTCAAGAATCCGCATAAGCTGCTTATGCGTAGGAATGCCGAATTTTACCTGCAGCAGTTTTATTAATGCGTCTTCGCGGTCATCCGAACTGGCTGACTCATCATCCAGTACAGCTTTAGCCTCACGGGCAAAGCGGGAACATAAATGATTCTGTTTCTGGTAAAGTCCGGAAACCAGCGGCTGGAGTTCTCCAAACTGGTGGGTTGAAACCGGTACCGGACCTGAAATAATAAGCGGGGTTCTGGCTTCGTCAATCAGAATACTGTCGATTTCGTCCACAATTGCGTAATAGTGTTCACGCTGTACCAGATGGCCGGCTTCTGTAGCCATACCCATATCACGCAGATAGTCAAAACCGAATTCACTGTTAGTGCCGTAGGTAATATCACAGTTATAAGCTTCCCGGCGCACATCCGGCGGCTGCATATTCTGCAGACAGCCAACTGACAGACCGAGGTATTTATACACTGCCCCCATCCATTCTGAGTCGCGGCGTGCCAGGTAATCGTTTACCGTTACCAGCTGACAGTTTTTGCCGGTCAGGGCATTTAGGTACAGCGGCATGGTTGCAACCAGAGTTTTTCCTTCACCAGTGGCCATTTCCGCAATATTGCCTTTATGCAGGGCAATAGCTCCCATCAGCTGAACATCAAAAGGCACCATCTGCCATTTTACAGGCTGGTCGCAAACCGAGATTTCCTGCCCGCAAAGTCGGCGGCAGGCGTTTTTGACAACCGCAAAGGCCTCACACATTATATCATCAAGAGCCTCACCCTTTGAGAGGCGCTCTTTAAATTCGTTGGTTTTATTTTTCAGCTCATCATCGCTAAGCGTCTGGAGCTGTTTTTCCAGTTCATTTATTCTGGCAACCAGCGGCAGCATTTTTTTTAAGTCACGCTGTGATTTGGTACCGAATACTTTTTTTAAAATTGGAACCAGCATAAGCTAAACTCCTGAAATAATTAAGTACAATTATTTAAAAATTATGTTTTAAGGCATCTAAAGGCTAATGCAGCAACTTTTCAAATTACTGATTTAAGCTGCAGCAATCAGCGGTATCAGACTTTACTTAGATCCAGGGCGTTCAATCGGCTTGCCTGCCTCACAAATAGGACAACTCTCCGGATCATAGGTGGCAAGCTCAAGCTTGAGCAGAGCTTCATGCGGAACGTCAAAGCTGGCTTTGCCGGCGCTGCGGTCAACAATCACAGCAACTCCGACTACTTCTCCACCCAGAGAGCGTACCAGGTCAATAGTCTGCTGGACCCGACCGCCGCGGGTAACCACGTCTTCAGCTACAAGGACTTTCTCGCCAGGCTTGATTCTGAATCCGCGTTTTAATACCAGGTTGCCGTCTTCCTTATCTGCAAAGATTGCTCTGACACCCAGTGCTCTGGCCACTTCCTGACCGACAATCAGGCCGCCGACGGCAGGAGATATGACAGTTTCAATTTCTCTGTCTTTGAATTTCTCCGCAAGCTGTGCACATACCTTTTCCGCAATATCAGGATACTGCAGCAGCAGGGCCGCCTGAAAAAAGCGATTGCTGTGCAGGCCGCTGCGAAGTTTGAAGTGTCCCTCGAGCAGGGCTTTTGAATCGGTAAATATTTTGATTAATTCCTGTTCAGTCATCATTGTAATATATCCAGTATTTGTAATTTTATAGCCTAGCGGAAGGTATCCGGAGAAGATGGCTCCACCCATAAGTGGAAGTCTACTTTTTGATTGCCATAATTCAATGAAATCATCGTATTAAGCCGGGTCAGCAGCAGGGCATAAGGAATTTTGACCTCACCGCCGGCAACAGTAACGGAAACGCTGCAGTCTCCCAGGATATCCTCGACCTCGCGAATGGTAACGATAAGTTTCAGCATTTTCTGCAGTTTTTTGCGTAATTCACCATCGAGTTCATAAGGGCGGTGACATTTTTCGCAGACCGCCTGAAAATCAGAACTGGCAACGTCTGCAAGGTTGAATTTTACAATGCCTTCACAATCATTATCCAGACAGTGGAAGTCAATTTGAGCTTTTGCTCCAAGTTTATCGGTATTATTAGCCATATCTTTGCCTTGTTTAGTTTAATAAAGTAATATTTCCCTTTGCTTTACAGAAATAACAATCCGTGTAATATAAAAGGAATCGCGGAAAATTAAAGCAGTATCCGCCTAAATATCAAAGGTTTTATAGAGGAAAGATCAAAGCAGAGCTGTCTGGAAATGTTTGACGATGTATGAATTATTTTTGCAAGGCGCAAATTTGGATATGTGAAAAAAGCGAATATCAAAGCTGTGTTTCTCTTCAGAGCTTATTCCCTGCATGCTTGAGCATGGTTGTTTATACTGCAACTCCCTGAGTTTAATACGCTCCGGGAGGTGAGGTTTTTTTATAAAGCTGATATTATTCAAATCATTGATAACCGGTGTCTGAACGGGACTGACAGAATTGTCATCATCAGTGGTATCATTGATTTCAGCGCCGCCGCTGTTGAGTTCGGCGTGATAACGGGAAATTTGAAGCAGGGCGAGTCTGGTTGCAGCGGCATCACAGCACAATCTTCCGCCGGTATTGGCTGAAGGCAGCATAGAAAGAAGCAGCACCGCGCTTATTATACCGGTAGCTATAAAATCCTTGCCCATTTGTCAGGCCTCCGCCTTATTCTAGAATAAACTTAAAATCACATTCTCCAATTTACAGCTTTTATATTGAAAGTCAAGAGCTGAAGGGACTGCAAAAGAGCCGCTCCCCTCAATTAAGCAGATTGACGGAAAGAATTCAAGCTCCCCTTAAAAGTTCTCTGCGGAGTCAGTGTCTTGTTTGTGGTGGTATTCAAGCAGTCCTGGATCGGTTATGATGCCTTCATCTATAAGCTGCTGCTTGTTTTCTGTCCGGTCAAAAAGTACTGCCTGATCCGCCACCGGAACATTATACCTGTTTTTTTTCGAAGTTATTGAAAATTCCGGCGGGATATTTTTGCCCATTCCTTTGGAGTTGATCAAAAGGAAAGTAGACCAGCCCCACCAGTCAGATTTTTCACGGCTGTCAAATTGATTTGCAATATCCTCGCGGCGAAAAATAGTGTTTGACGCTTTGTCATACCTGAACATCGGAAATGTCTGTTTAAAACCGGCAAATTCAGTCAGTGGTGCCACTGGATATGGAAAATGCCTGTCGGTATTTTCAGGAGCAGCCGTACAACCGGTAGTGTAAGCATCAAAAACCTCATCAGCAGACTGCTGCAGCATTGCCGCAAGACGAGCCCGGTTTTCCCGGTTGCAGTCACTGAAAAACTCATGGTCTCCATAGGCTGTCCAGGTTTCTCCCAGCTGATTTCTGACAATAAGGTTATCGCAGCAGTCTTCATTATGAGCATATTTACCAAGACAGGCGCCTATATTCTGAGTAAAAACAGTCTGGCAGAGCTGCCGGAACGGAGCCCGAATATGACCACCGGCAAATCTGTCCATCATATAATGACAGGCAAACGCATTGAGTGCATAAGCGTATTCCAGATGATTCAAGGCAATCAACTTTAAATCTTTGCCGTATTTTTGAATATCTGATGTACTCGGAGTAGCAGCTCCACGTTCGATTTTTCCTGCCAGTACGGCAGCTTTCATAGCGGCATTGTGCCCGATGTGATAAGCAAAAATTGCGTCTTCACCAAAATGATCAAAACAGTTTACAGCCAGCTTCAGGTAGTTGCCAAGTGGGTACATTCCGGTAAAGATGGAGCCGCCGCCAGTAGCGCGATTGAGTCTTTCATCAATGTCGCCGGATATTTTCTGGAAGGTATATGCAGGATCCAGACCTTTTTCTACAGCAGCGGTGATTTGCTCATACTCATCCTGCATTACAGGCCATATTTTATTGAATCTCGTGACGCTTTGCGATGATTCAGCCAGGTCGTTAAAATTTCGCAGGAAACGTTCCTCAGCTTCGACAGGGTCACGTGTGTCTGATGCAGAATTTCCGACTACACTGAATAAATCCGGCATGGCCGCCAGCTGGCCGTAACTGATTCGTAACCCGTTTGGCAACGTGAATACCGGATTTTTTATGCCGGGCGAATCGTGATTAAGTTTAATCATTACTTCTGCTGCACCGTAAATGTGCTCTGTTGCTGAAAATGCAGGTTTAAAAGCGGCAGTTGAAACTGTAGCAGCACAGGAAAAAATGACAAATAAAAGCCTTGCGGCAAAGGATGGTTTCATTGTAAGCCTCCCGGTTTTAATATTTAATTCCAGGTATCTTAAAATACAGATTGTCTAATGACATGTCGGCTCAGTTTCTTGCAAGATAAAGGCTAACGATTTTCTATTATACATGTTGAAAATGGAAAATGTTGAAACATGCTAAAAAATATTACATTTTTTGAGAAAACTGGTGTTTCTATGACGGCATAAGTATATTCCGAATATGATAATCATGCTGAAGACTGCTAATTTGAGCAGGGCAACCTGAAAATTCTCTTTTCATGCAATTTCGAGTTATCAATTTTCTATTTCCATACTAAATTAAATAAAATAAATAAGACTGTTTGACAGTTGGAAGCTGTCTTCAAACGCAAAGGAAAATTCATGTCTTCTGATTTTGTACATTTACACCTGCATACTCATTACAGTCTGCTTGACGGTGCCTGCACCGTGCCGGGACTGATTGAGATGGCAAAGGAATACGATATGCCGGCAGTGGCGATTACCGACCATGGGTTTATGGGTGGTACCATTGATATGTATCAAAGTTTCAACAAAGCCGGGCTGAATCCAATCATCGGTTGCGAGGCTTATGTCAGCCCTACCACAAGGTTTGATAAAAAAGCATCTGTTCCCTACATAAGAGGTCATCATCTGGTGTTGTTGGCCAAGGACATAACCGGTTATCATTCATTATGTAAACTTATTGCTGAAGCTTTTAATAACGGTTTTTTCTATAAACCCCGTATTGACAAAGAGATACTTGCCAGGCACAGTGAAGGTTTGATTGGACTGTCAGCCTGTATCGGGGGAGAAATACCGGCCGCGATTTTAAATAATGATTTTGCAGCTGCTGAAAAGGCGGTCGGCGAATACTGCGATATCCTTGGGCGTGACAACTTTTACCTTGAGGTAATGGATCATGGCATGGAAGAGGAACGTCGGGCTAATAAAGGGATTGTTGAACTGGCTAAAAAAATGTCACTGCCGGTTGTAGCGACCAATGACGTGCATTATCTCAAGAAAGAGCATGCCAAAGCGCATGAAATCATGCTTTGCATCCAGACCGGGTCAAAAATAGATGATCCCAAACGGTTCCGTTTTCCGGCGCCTGAGTTTTACTTCAAGAGTCCTGATGAGATGAAGGAGATTTTCAAGGAAATTCCCGAGGCGATAACCGTTTCCAGAGAGATAGCTGAGCGCTGCGATATCAAGTTTAAATTTGCCCCTGACGTCAACCACTATCCGGTATATGAGATCAGCGAATCCGGCATGGGAGAAAAAGAGTATCTGCGCAATATCTGCATGGACGGCATTGTTGATCGCTATGACTTTGACCCTCGTAAGCTCGATTCGCTTGACGAAAAGCAGCAGGCAATTGTTGACCGCATGGACTTCGAACTTGGGGTTATTGACGGCTCAAAGTACTGCAGCTATTTTCTGGTAGTAAGTGATTTTATCGCTTTTGCCAGAAAAGAAAAAATACCGGTAGGGCCCGGGCGTGGCTCCGGTGCCGGCAGTCTTGTGGCATATTTGACTTATATTACTGATATAGATCCGCTGAAGTACAATCTGCTCTTCGAACGATTTCTGAATCCGGAACGGGTGAGCCCTCCTGACTTTGATATTGACTTTTGTGAAAAAAGGCGTTCAGAGGTAATTGAGTATGTCCGTAATAAATACGGACATGACAGTGTGGCGCAGATTGGAACCTACGGCACCTTGAAAGCCAAAGCCGTAATCAAAGATGTCGCCAGAGTGCTTGGGCGGACCTTTGAGGAAGGGGACAGAATTACAAAGTTAATCCCCGCCGACCCGAAAATGAACCTGGCAAAGGCCCGTCAGGAATCTGAAGACCTGCGAAAAATGATTGATTCAGAGCCTTATGTCCAGGAAATTTTCAAATATGCTGAAGTACTTGAAGGCATTAATCGCCAGATGGGGATACACGCTGCCGGAGTTATTATCGGTGATCAGCGTCTGGATAACCTGGTTCCGCTGGCACGTGGAGCCAAAAGCGAGGTTATAACAGAATTTCCGGCTGTACCGTGCGAAGAGCTTGGCCTGTTGAAAATGGATTTCCTCGGCCTTAAAACCCTGACTGTAATTCAGCATGCCGTAGATAATATCCGCAAGCATAAACCGGAATTTGACATAGCAAAAGTGAGTCTTGAGGACCCCAAGACTTTTGCTTTACTGAATCGTGGGGATACGGTTTCGGTATTTCAGCTTGAATCTACTGGAATGCAGAATCTGTGCCGCCAATTCGGGGTGGAGACCATTGAGCATATCATCGCCCTGATTGCGATTTATCGTCCCGGCCCGATGCAGTTTATTCCTGATTTCATCGCCCGCAAAAAAGGTCTGGCGCCAATTGAATATGATCATCCCAAGATGGAAGAGCTTCTTAATGAAACTTACGGCATTATGCTTTATCAGGAACAGATCATGCAGGTCGTGCAGGAGTTAGCCGGATTTACTCTTGGTGGCGCCGACATTCTGCGCCGGGCGATCGGCAAGAAAAAAGTGAAGGTATTGCAGCAGCAGAAAGTCAAGTTTGTCGAGGGATGTGCTGAGGTGAGTGGTATCGATGAGAAACTTGCTGATATCATCTGGGAAAAAATCGGCAAATTTGCTGGCTACGGTTTTAATAAATCTCACAGTGCCGCCTATGCATTTATAGCGTACCGCACTGCGTATTTGAAAGCCAATTATCCGGTTGAATTTATGTGTGCAGTGCTGGCGGCAGAAATTGACAATGCTGAAAAAATCGCCTTTATCATTGCCGAATGTCGCGAAATGGGTATTAAAATTCTACCGCCGGATATCAACACCAGCGATATTAATTTTTCGGTTGACAATGGTGCAATCCGTTTCGGGCTGGGAGCAATAAAGGGCTGCGGTGAAGCTGCTGCCGGCAAAATTATTGAAACCCGTGAACAGGAAGGCCGGTTTGAAAGTTTCCTTGACTTCTGTGAGCGCTGTGGTGAAGCTATGAATTCAAGGATCATTGAGCACTTTACCAAAGCCGGAGCATTTGACTCTCTGGGACTCAGGCGTTCGCAGGTTCTGGCCATAGCTGAACCGACAATGGGCTATGCGGCTTCAAGAGTTAAAGACCGGCTTGCGGGGCAGGGGTCATTGTTTGATCTGCTTGATGATGACGCCCAGGAGGAAATCTGTTCGATTCCGATTCCGGATATTCCGGAATTCGAAGAAAATGAACTGCTTAAAAATGAAAAGGATCTGCTGGGTTTCTATATCACCGGACATCCGCTGGCAAAATATTCTGAGTATATTTCAACTTATTCAACAGTAAAAATGCTGGAAATTGACTCCTTTGCGGATAATGTCGGTATCAGGTTTGGCGGTATCGTAAAATCTTACAGCAAACGCTTCAGCAAGAACAGCGGCAAGCCGTTTGGTATTCTTGAGCTTGAAGACCTGGATACCTCGTTTGAGGTTATGATATACAGCAGGACGTTGGAGGCGCTTGAAGAAAGTGGATTTGAGCTGGAACCGGACATGCCGTTATTCCTTGAAGCCTTGACCAGCAAACGAGATGAATCGGAAAGACCGCGTTTGATAGCTGAACGCATTATTCCGATAGAACAGGCTCCGGAAATGTACTCTGCTGAACTGCATGTGCATTTTTATGAGGGCTCAAACACCAGCAATGATCTTGAGTACATCCGTGCTGTCTGCGAAAAATATCCCGGTGAAGCCTCACTGATTTTGTGCATTGCCTGCAACGGTGGGGAATATGCTTTTCTTGAAGCACCTGGATACAAGATCAAAGTCAATACAGAACTGCTTCGTGAAATCAGCACTAAACTTGGTGAAAAACGTTATCGTCTGAAAGCCAACAACAAGGTGCCCGAAGCTCGCCGCCGGTTCAATTTCAAGTCTCGAGACAAGAATGAACAGGAGAAAACAGCAGCGACCTGATTACCTGAGTAGGCATGATATTCACTTGATTTAAGCGAATATCATGCTAAAATAGTTTTCATTATTTTTAATTATTTCAAAGGTTGATAAGTGAACGATTTTACAATATATAAGCTGGTATTACTTCTGGCGGCTGTTTTGTCTGGCGGCATTGTCTGGTTTATACTGAGACTGAAAAGTGACAACATAACCCGATGGGAAGCGTTGCCGCGCAACAGATACGCAGGTGTGGTGCTGGGTTTTCTGTGTTTGCTCTGGTGTATTCCACAGGCAAAACCTATTGTCTGGACCTGGATGCTGTCATGGCTGTTTCCACTGGCTGTTGTTTTTTCCGTGATAGGCTTTTTCTTTCTGGACTACCTGTTTGCGCGGGCAGTTGGCGGTTTTTTCATTCTGACAGCATATTATATGGTGCACGAATCATTTACTTATCACACCGCCCACGGTGCTGTTTTTGCGGTAATGTGCTGGACTTTAGGCATTGCCGGACTTTTCTTTTCAGGAAAACCGTACCTGCTGCGGGATATTCTTCGCAAAATCGCCGTCTCCAGAAAATATAAATATGTCACCGCAGCTTTTTTCGCCGCGTTCGGACTTTTCTGTTTTTCTGCTGGAATTATCCACCTGGCAGCGGGTACTGCTGCATGATTCGGGATTTTTCCAGAGAAGAATTTAAGAATTTTTGTCTCTCCTGTGGAGTTTCTGACTTTGATTTTTTTATTAACCGGTGTGATAACTTATATGAATTGCTTCTGGCGGCAAATGCAAAAGTAAACCTGACCAGGATTCAGGACAAAGATGATTTTATGATCAAACATGTTGCTGATTCGCTGGCGATATGTCGGTATTTTCCGGAAATTGGAACTGGACTGAGGATTGTTGATATTGGTTGCGGAGCCGGTTTCCCGTCGCTCATCCTGGCTACAGCTTTCCCACAGCTTCAAATTACCGCTGTTGATTCAATCAGCAAGAAAACCGCATTTGTTGAATCTGCCGGTGCTTCTCTGGGATTAAGTAACCTTAAGGTTTTTACCGGGCGCTCCAGAGAAATGAATCGCCGGGAAGAATGGCAGGAACGCTTTGATATCTTAACTGCCAGGGCGGTGTCCGACCTCAGGACTTTATATCGTGAAGCCAGAAATATGCTCAAGTCTACCGGTCGATTTGTTTTTTTTAAGACTCCTGAACAAGCTGCTGCAGAGCTGGATAATTTAAAAAAAATATCCTCAAGGCACAATATTTCATGGAGAGTGACAGAAGTATTTGACTTGCCTGCGGCCGGGGGGAAGCGGGTGTTTGTGTACTCTGACAGGTAATTCCCTTCTCCTTCAAAAATCTATATTTTCAGCTTTTTAACAAAAACAGGTTGCTTACCGCTTGAAATATCAATACTTAAAGCTATAGTTCTGCTTTTTAGTGCCCAAGTTTTAATAAAAAATCAAACGGAGACGACAATGTCAAAAGAGTTTAATGTGGCCATTGCCGGTGCTACCGGTGCAGTCGGGATCGAAATGATCAAGACTCTAGAAAACCGCAATTTCCCTGTAAAGAACCTGCGTTTACTCGCATCTAAGCGTTCTGCAGGCAAGACGCTGACATTCAAGGGCACAGAAATCACAATTGAAGAACTCACAGAAGATTCTTTCAAAGATATTGACATCGCACTTTTCAGTGCCGGTTCAGATATTTCCAAAAAATACCGTCAGGCGGTTGTAAATGCCGGAGCGGTGATGATAGATAACTCCAGTGCTTTCCGGATGGAAGATGATGTACCTCTGGTGGTTCCGGAAGTAAATCCGGAAGATGTCAAACTGCATAATGGTGTGATTGCCAATCCTAACTGTTCGACTATCATCATGCTGGTTGCCGTAGCTCCTCTGCATAAAGCCAAAAAGCTCAAACGTCTGGTTGCTGCAACCTATCAGGCTACCAGTGGAGCCGGTGCCAAGGGAATGGCGGAACTTGAGCTTCAAACCAGACAGCTGCTGAATGAAGAACAGATTTCACCAGAGGCTTTTGCACATCGCATCGGCTTCAACCTTATACCGCATATTGATGCATTCTATGATAATGGTTACACCAAAGAAGAGCTGAAGATGCTTCACGAAAGCCGCAAGATGCTGCATGATGATGAGCTGCAGGTATCTTGTACATGTGTTCGCGTGCCGATTATGCGTGCTCACTCTGAGGCTTTAAACCTGGAATTTGAGAATGAGATTACACCTGAAGAGGCCCGTGAGCTGTTGGCAGCGGCCCCTGGAGTAATAGTGGTTGACGATCCGGCAAATCTTGTTTACCCGATGCCGATTGACGCTACTAATCAGGATGATATTCTGGTAGGACGTATCAGGCAGGATATTTCCCGCAATGATAAATGCGGCCTGGATATTTTTGTCAGCGGAGATCAGGTACTGAAGGGTGCCGCTCTGAACGCTGTCCAGATAGCTGAACTGCTCTAAAAGGTACAGTAATATTTTTAAAGTTCGCGCAATGATCGCTTGTTTTAGTGGTCATTGCGCTTATTTTATTGCAGGAGAACCATAAAAAAACGAGGTGCAACATGAAATTAGGTAAAAGAATTCTATTTTTCTTCCTGGGACTGTTAATTGTGGTAATCATTGCTTTAGTGGTGGTGTTTGCTTATCTTGATACAATAGTGGCCGGCGGCATACGCAAGTTCGGTTCGGAAGCACTTGGCACCAAAGTAAGTGTCAGCAATGTGTACATTTCGGTGCTTAACGGAAACTTGAAAATCAGCGGTTTGAAAATAGCAAATCCGGATGGTTATCTGAAACCAGATGCCTTCAAGATGGGAAGTTTCGCCGTCGATATGGATATTAAATCAATCTTTTCTGATACTATTGTAATTAAGAAAATTACCATAAGTGATATGAACGTAGATTATGAGCCGACGATTAAAGGAGGCAGTAATCTGAAAGATCTGCAGAACAACGTCGCTCAGTATTCTGCCAGGAGTAAAAAGGCAGAACCTGCGGTCAAAGAGCCTGCAAAGCCAACTGCTCCGGCTCCTGAAGGCAAAAAGAAAAAAGTTATTATTGAAGAGCTTGTTGTCAACAACGGCACTGTTCAGGTTTCATCAAAGATGCTGAATCAGAGCGCTTCCGTTACTTTGAATAAATTTGAAATGCAGGATATCGGTAAAAAGAATAATGATCCGGTAGTTGTTTTCAATGAAGTATTTACTAAGTTACTTGATCAGATTGCCAAGGATCTCAGTCAGGCCAAAATATCTGGACTCGACCTTTCATCTATCAAAGAGGGACTGTTGAAAAACATCGACGACAATGGTGACAACACTGCCAGGACAATAGGCAAAAGCATCAGAGACATAACTGACAAAGTATTTGGTTCTGAATGAATAAAATCGAAGTAATGGCACCTGCCGGATCGTTTGACTCACTGGCAGCAGCGATCCGGGCTGGAGCCGATTCCGTATATTTTGGCGTCGGCAGTTTAAACATGCGTTCACGCGCAACGGTAAATTTCAGCATTGACGATTTGCCTAAGATTATCAGGCTTTGCAGGAAGGCAGGTGTCAAAACCTATCTCACACTCAATATAATTGTTTATGATGATGAGTTGACATTTGTGAGAAATACCTGTGATGCTGCCAAGGCAGCTGGCGTTGATGCTGTAATTGCTGCTGATATGGCGGTAATAAAATACGCTGACAAAATTGGTTTGCCTGTACATGTATCTGTGCAGGCAAATGTCAGCAATATTGAATCGGTTCGCTTTTACGCACAGTTTGCGGATGTAATGGTGCTGGCAAGAGAGTTGACACTTGCGCAGATTAATAAGATTATTACAACTATTGACCAAGAAAATATCTGTGGTCCGTCAGGCGATAAGGTGCGGGTAGAGATTTTTGCTCACGGAGCACTATGTGTATCTGTTTCCGGGAAGTGCTACATGAGTCTCGGGGCATACAACTCATCCGCCAATCGAGGTGCCTGCTTTCAAAACTGTCGCCGACGCTACCGGGTCATTGATGAGGAGACCGGAGAGGAACTGGTTATTGACAATAAATACGTAATGTCCCCTAAGGACATTTGTACAATTGAGTTCCTGGACCGTCTCCTGGAAAGCGGAGTGTCCATATTGAAGCTCGAGGGCAGGGGCCGGTCTGCCGATTACGTGCAAACGGTTACAAAAGTTTATCGTGAAGCTTGCAACGCATGGCAGCGCCATGATTATACTCCAGATAAAATTGACTTCTGGCTTGAGGAATTAAAGACGGTTTTTAACCGTGGTTTCTGGCGTGGCGGTTATTACCTTGGAGAGCCGCTGGGAGATTGGTGCGGTTTTGGCGGCAGCAGGGCTAAACTGCACAAAATTCATCTTGGCAGAGTAAATAAATATTTCAGTAAACTGGGTGTTGCTGAGCTCAGTATTGAAGCTGCGGATCTGAAGACAGGGCAGTTGTTACTGGTTAACGGTCCGACAACCGGGGCTTTAAAATTTCAGGCAAGTGAGATTCGACTGGCTGGTAAAAAAGTTGAAACTGCTCCAAAAGGCAGTATTGTTTCGGTTCCGGTGCCGGAAAAAGTAAGGAAAAATGACCAGCTTTACATGCTGGTTGAAAGACGTTTTGGAGAAGAGGCTGAAGGGGAAGAGCTGTAACATGAAACTTCACAGGTTTAGCCATGAGACCCACTCTGAACGAGCACAAGGTTTTCAATAAGACTTTTGTGCATCTTGTATGTATATCTTCAGCTTTTATTGTATTGGCGGCAACGGTAACAGTGTCCTGCCGGTATATAAACTTCATTGATTTTGCCATGCTTCCGGGTGCGGCTCTGGCAGTTGTGCTCGGAGCTCTTTTCGGCTGGAAAGGCCGTTATGACCTGGTCTACCACAAAACCGCAGATATATTTGCACTGATTCCGATGGTGCTTTCTTTATTCAGCCTGGTATATGAGGGTGTTTCAGCCGGAGCAGTGCCGGCGGCGCCATGGTACTACAGCTTGTGGTCGGTAATTGGCCTTGCTTTACTGTGGAGCTTTCCTCCGGATAACCGTATCACGGCCGCGGCCGCGGTGGTTGCTTTCACCGGCTTGATCAAGATTTTCGCTTTCCGAAAGATATACCTTGTTTACACTCCCGGGGTAATGATTTTTCTGAATTCCCACTTTCTGGCCGGCATGCTGGCCGATTCATGTTTTATGATGCTTTACTGGCGCCCTCCGTGGAAGCGGGGAACGCGCGTTCATCCTATATTCAGTACATCCGGCTGGTTGATTCCTGCTGGAATGGTACTTGGAGCAATCATGCTTGGGCATAATTCATGGTTTTTTCATAACCGTTATACTGATATAATACGTTTTGCTGTTTCCGGGATGGCAATGCTGGTCGGTATTATTCTGTGTGTCTCAAGTTTGAGCAGAGCAACACGATCGGCATTACAGGCAGGGCTTTTTTTCTTCTGCCTTGGAACTGTACTGTTATTATTTAATTACATGTCGATAAACCTGCATGAATCGGACCTGTTTACGCACAGTTTTTTCAAAATCAGATCAGCTATAATCGTTCTGGCGCTTTTTGGTTGCCTGATGAACAGAGTATTTTCATATACGCCCAGAGTCAATTCTCTGATTACAATTACCGGAATATCAGCGTTTTTAAATCTCTGTATTCAAGAAATAGCCAAGCTTAATAACTATCTTGAAAACCCGCTGATTGTTCTGCTGCTGATAAGCATTGCTTTTCTTTTATATGTGTTTGGTTCATTAAAGAAACTGCCGGCAATAAGATACTATTCCTTTGTTTTGTGGCTGGTGGCTTCAGGCTGGTTGATATATACAATGTTCAGCAGATTCGGAACGCAAAGCTGGCTGTTGGCCGCTATGCTTTATACCATCATCCTGAGCTGCGGGGTTCTATTTTTCAAACTCAGAAAACCGAGGCTAGGAAAACCAGGGGCAACAATTTGAACTGACCGGCATTAGGCAAGCTGAAGAGAGCGATTTCTGCAGAATTCCTGAAAGCGACAGTTATCGCAGTTATTACCGCTTTTAATGAATTCCTCCTCCCTGAGTTCATCTGTATGCAGCTGCAGGAGCTTTGCACTGCTGTCTTTAATGTGGTTGATGCACTCAGAAACATTAAGTTTGCTGTCATCAAACCGGTACACTATCCCATTTGAGGGCAAAAAGCCAAAACTTTGTACTTTATCAGGCGACAGCTTGAGTTGATGCATTGCATAAAGCCGGTGCAGCACCATTCGCACCGCGGATAATTCACTTTCGTTTTCGACAAGAATATTTAGAAAATTTACTTTACCGTCCTCTTGCCAGACTAGATCAGCAGCAAACCACAGTTTGAGAGCTCCAAGGTTGGTTTCCAGGGGAGGATTGAAAATCACTTTGTTTACCTGATCAACCTTTTCAAGCCGTGCAATAAGCCCGCTCTGAAAAAGCTTTTTAGCGGCAGTGGTGAGTGCCGCTGTAACACTTTCAAGAATATCTCCAAGGTCACTATGTTCATAATAGTGCTCAAAAAGATTCAGTTTTTTGCTGTCTTCACGCCATTCCTGCAAGGAAAGCGATTTGATCCCTTTGCGGAAACGCCAGCTGAGCAGGCGTCGCATGACTTTTTCCGGAGGAATGTCGCCAGAAACATCATAAAACCAGTCTCTGAGACATTCCCCAAGCAGGGACTTGATCCAGAACGGTACTGTTGTTAAATGTTTCAGTTTATATAACTGTCTCGCCGCTGAGTATTTTTCAAATCCGCCTGCTGCAGCGTAATACTGATAAAAATAGGCTCGCGGACAAAATTCAAAATGTTTCTCCCGGGCAGTTGACCAGGAGAAATACTTTCCAGTGACTCTGATTGGCTCATTGCGCCGGATGGTCAAAGTCTGACCTCCAGGTTGTCATAAGCACGTCTGGCCTTTGACAAGGCCTTGTCCACACTTTCGTCCCGGGCCAGAATTACTGCCATGCGGCGATGGCCGTCCACCTCTCCTTTGCCAAAAATACGCATTGAAGTGTCAGGCTCTGCAAGCACAGCTTCGAGGTTGTGGAAACTTACCTGATTGCTTTTCCCTTCAACTACAACCGCGCGTGATGCGGACGGACCGTGAAACGCAATATTTGGAATAGGCAGTCCCAGAACGGCTCTGGCATGCAGCGCAAACTCTGAAAGGTCCTGTGAAATCATAGTTACCATACCTGTATCATGAGGTCGCGGTGACACTTCGCTGAAAAATACTTCATCACCTTTTATAAACAGTTCAACCCCGAACAAACCGCGTCCGCCCAGGGCTGCAGTAACCATACTCGCCATATTCTGAGCTCTCTGCAGTGCCGTTTCGGACATCTGCTGCGGCTGCCATGATTCGCGGTAATCGCCATCCACCTGTCGATGGCCTACCGGCTCCAGAAAGCTTGTGCCACCAATGTGTCTGACTGTCAAGAGCGTAATTTCATAGTCAAAATCAACAAACCCTTCAACAATAACCTTACCGGCTCCTGCCCGTCCCCCTACCTGAGCGTAGTTCCAGGCTTTGTCAATGTCTCCGGCAGTTTTTATTACACTCTGTCCATGACCTGAAGAACTCATAATAGGCTTGACAACACACGGCATGCCTATTGCGGCTACAGCTTCATCAAATTCGTCTTTTGTTTCAGCAAACCGGTATGGTGAAGTCTGCAGCCCCAGTTCTTCGGCCGCCAGCCGCCTGATGCCTTCCCGGTTCATAGTCAGCAGTGTGGCTCTGGCGGTGGGAATAACATTGAAGCCTTCTTGTTCAAGCTCAACAAGTGTAGAGGTGGCAATAGCCTCTACTTCCGGCACAATATAGTCAGGACGTTCTTTTTCTATAATTTCCCGAAGAGCGTCACCATCAAGCATGGAAAGTGTATAAGCTCGGTGAGCAACTTGCATTGCCGGGGCATCTGGGTAACGGTCAAGCGCGATAACTTCAACTCCAAATCGCTGCATTTCAATAACAACCTCTTTCCCTAGTTCTCCCGAACCGCACAACATTACTTTTGTTGCTGTTTTGCTTAAAGGAGTGCCAATTGCAGTCATATACCTGTCTCCTGTGCTTAATTAAGAAAAATAGTATCATGAAAAATAGTCCTTGATCATGCTTTTTCCAATGTAATTACAGAATACTCAAACGATTTATTTGAGTTTATGCTAAAAAGGGATATTTTAACTATTGGAAATTGCGTAATATTCAGGAGAATTATATGAAAAGTACTTTCATCACATTGGCTTTTGCCGCTTTTATGGTTTTACTTGCAGGGTGTTCAAACAAAAGTGCTGATAAACAGGATTCAATAGATGACCTGCTGCTGCATTTTCAACAAGACGGATTGAAAGTTGAACCTCCAGTAAAACGTTCTGCGGTTGATAAGAAATTTTACGATGACAGTATGAAGCTTGCAAAGCTTATTAAAAACAGGAAAAGTAAGCTGATCGAATTCAGAACTATCCATGTACAGGGAATTAAAGTTAAAATCCGGCGGTACAAAGATGATGACTCTGCAATATACGCCTACAAGAACTTGATGGCTCTCGAAGAAAATACCAGACAGAATTATTTGAAAGAAAACAGAACATATTACAAGCAGGATTTCTTGCTGAATCCACCTTATGTATTAAGCATCAAACACTTTAGAGTTATAGTTAAAAATGACCGTTTGAATGCCATTCCGCTGGATCTCTCCGAAAAAGCGATAAAGAAAATAATTAAATCTTTCAACTGTTTTGAATAAAACTTTCCTGTATGCACTCAAATGGGGGCTGAAAAGCCCCCATGAAAAACTGATAACATGATTTTCAGTTTGCTGGCAAAAAGTAAAAACGTCCCGCTTTCAGGTTTGTACTTCCACTTCCCGGCAGTTTTATATTTATATTCCTTGAGGCCGCATTAGCCTGTGCTCCGAGCAGGCTGAACAAAGAAAAGCGGCGTGAGTAACACATTACCATATAATCGTTTTCAGGCAGCTTTGCGGCTTTTCTGGCCACGTCAACGCCATCCTGGAAATATCCCAGCTGGTCCACAAGGCCGGCTTGCAACGCGTCTTTGCCAAGCATTATTCTGCCGTCACCAATTGTGCTGTGTTTGATTTTGTCGGCAGTAAGCTTTGGTCGACCGGCTGCTACAACACCTACAAAATGCTCATAGACCTCATCCACCTGCTTCTGGATAATCAGGCGCTCTGTCTGGGTTGTCGGCCGACTGCCGTCAAGCAGAGCTTTGTAGGGGCCGGAAGTATATGATTCACTTTCTAGCCCTATCTTTTTGAATAAGTCATAATATTTGTAAGTCTGTATGATAACGCCTATACTGCCGGTTGTAGTCATCGGGTTTGCAACGATTTTATCGCATCCCACGGCTATATACAGTCCACCGCTGGCCGCCAGAGATTCCATAACCGCAATTACTGGAATTTTGGCTTTTCTGATCTTCTGCACAGCGTTATATATCCTGTCTGCAGCGACAACTTCGCCTCCGGGAGAATCAATTTTGATGATTACCGCTTTTACGTTGGAATCCCGCAGGGCGGCATTTAGCTGCTTGCATATTTTGTCAGCGGAAGCTCCTTCCTGTGAAAATGCTCCGGCCATATCTCCGGAATGTATAATACCGCTCACCGGAACCGTCAGAATGATATTCTTTGAACCCCTGGTTCCGCTGATATATTCACGGTCATATGACTTCAAGCTGTCACCACTGCCAGAGTCACTGTAAATACTGAATACAGCCCCGGCAATAAGGGCGGTTACGGCCAAAAGGCATAGTATAACAAAAACACCTAAGATACCTGTCAGCCAGAGGCAGCCGCTTCTGCCTCTAGGTTTTTCTGGAGTGGCTGTCCGACATGTTGACTGGGTTGCTTCATTCGGATTCATTATAGTTCTCCTGTTAAGCACGTGTTATTGTTTATTTTTATTATCATAATTTAGTTTCTTTTATTTTAATCATATTGAAGATTTTTTCAGCAGCATCAGGCTCAAAACAGCCACAGACTGCGTTCAGGCAGTTTGCTGAAGCCGCCGCCAGGCCGCGGGCAAAGGCTTCATGAGGTGTGCTGTGATTCAGGTATTCACAGAAAAAGACTGCTGCATTGGTATCACCGGCACCAAGCGGACTGATAATATCCTCAATGACCGGCAATTCAAAAGTGTAAAGCCGGTCGGATTTCGCGAAGTATGCATTGGCCGGGCCATCTGTAACAGCCGCCGCTTCTACCGGATAATCTGCCAGCAGTTTTTTTATTGCAGAAACTGTGTGCTGTTTTCCGGTAACAGCTTTTATTTCACCGGCATTTACTTTAAATATGATTCTGCCTCCCACCTGAAGCACCGCCGCAATATCCTGCCATGAGTCTACCAACATGGGAATTTCAGCAGCTTTGATGATTTCAGCAGCTTTAATATAGGTCTCGATACTGCTGCCGGTTGGCAGGGTGCCGCATAAAGCTACACCGGCACAGTCAGCCATTTCCTGTTGCAGTAAATAGTGGAATTCGTCCATTTCCAGGCGTGACACTGGCTGGGAAGGCTCAATGAGCTCTGTCATTTCCCGGTTAGCACGGCACAGACAGGTATTGCAGGTCCTTGTCGCGTGGACGGTTTCAATAGTAACAGTCTCGAAATTCTCTTTCAGCAGCTCCAGGCATAGCAGCTTCCCGGTTTCGCCTCCGGCGAACTGCATTAACTTGACAGGATGACGATTCCAGATGGATGCCGCACGGCAGAAATTAACTCCTTTCCCGGAAGCAAAGCAGTTCAGGTCGTATGCACGGTTAACCTTTCCTGTAAACAGCTCTTCAAAAAACAGCGTCTTCTGCCAGGCCGGATTAAGCCCGAGAGCAATGATCGGCTTTTTGGTCTTTAAGCTCATGATAAAGTCTCAAGTATCCTTATAATTTCATCATCCTCGAGATGGCGCGGATTACTGCGCATACTGCCGCTGCGACAGTTTTTGAGAATGAAGTCATAATGCTTTTTATTCAAGCCGAACTCTTTGAAATTTTCAGGTACCCCAAGCCGTCTGCAAAGAGCCTGTATTTGATCTATAAAATTACCGGCATCTTCACAATTACATTTTGCCGCCAGAACCTTGAGCTTGTCTTCGCACGTATCCATGTTCCAGCGCAATATCAAGGGCAGGAGTATGGCACAACACAATCCGTGAGGAATATGGAGCCTGGCTCCAATTGGATGTGCAAGCCCGTGAACAGCTCCCAGACTGCTCTGGGCAAATGCCATTGCAGTCATCATGCTGCCTTCGGCCATTGCAGAGCGAGCTGCACGATTATCGGGTTCGGAGCATGCTGTGTCAATTGAGTTAAAAACCAGAGTTGCAGCTTTGGCAGCCAGAGTGCGAGAAACTGTATTTGCGCCTTTGGAAATATAAGATTCAATCGCCTGAGTAAAGGCATCAAGTCCACTATGAGCGGTCAGGGCGGGGGAGCAGCTGTAAGTAAGCTCCGGGTCGACAATAGCCACATCCGGGTACATGCAGTGATGACGAATTGATTTTTTTATGTCGGTTTCCGGATCAGTAAGAACCGCATTTGAGGTAGCTTCTGTTCCTGTTCCGGAGGTTGTCGGCAAGGCGACAAAAAACAGTCCTGCTGTCGCAATACTGCGTACTCCATAAAAGTACTCGGCACAATCCCCTTCAAAGGGAATAATAGCCGCCGCCGCCTTAGCGGCATCAATGACACTGCCGCCACCAATAGCGACAACGGCGTCAGCCTCAAAATTTCTACCGGCATTTATTATCATATCAACATCATCAAGCGGTGGTTCCGCCTGGATGCCGGAAATTTCTAAAACTTCAAAATCGTTCAGTAGACCAATCACTCTTGACGCGACGCCGGATTTAACGGTATGATTTCCGACCACCAGTAGAATCTTTGCTTTTCCTTCAAGCTCAAGCGGCAGGGACTCAAGCTTACCTTCTCCAAATATTATTTTGCCGGGAAAACCTAAACAGTAGCTCATCACGGCCTCCTTAACAGGTTATCTGGGGTTGCCAGAATTTGTAGATTATTATTGTAATATCCTTATCTGTCAGCGAAAATGGCCCGATACTTTTAAAGGTGGCGAGCCATAAATTTTATATAAAGGAATTATCCGATTTTGCAAGCTTTAACAAAGCGTTCTTTGCCGCCTGACTTTCAGCATTTTTCCGGCTTGAAGCCTGACCGGTAGCACTGATTTGAGCAACTTTGACTTCAACTTCAAAAAGCGGACTGTGGTCAGGGCCACTGACGCTAAGGACTTCATAAACCGGGGCTTCTCCCCATTTTTTCTGGGAGTACTCCTGGAGTAATCCTTTAGGGTTCAACCCAAGCAGCAATTTATCTGGTTGCGGAAATTCCTTCTTGAACAGATCAACAATAAAAGTTTTTACCTTATCAAATCCGGCATCCAGATAAAACGCCCCGATTACAGCTTCAAAGAGGTCGGATAAAGTTGAATCCCGTTCACACCCGCCGGATTCAGTTTCTCCTTTACCAGCCAGTAGAAATTTTCCTAAATCCAGCTTTCTTGCCAGTATCGCGAGAGAGTCCTGATTGACCATAGCTGAACGCATTTTAGTCATTTCTCCCTCAGCGGCATCCGGGTAAAGGTTATACAAAAACTCACTGAGAATAATCTCCAGTACTGCATCTCCAAGGAACTCAAGCCGCTGATTATCGTATTTTAAGTCATTTTCGACAGCATATGTGCGATGCGTAAGAGCTTCACGCAAAAGTGCTTTGTTCTTGAAGTTATAACCTATCTGTCTTTTAAATTTTTCTATGTCTTCTGCCATTACCTTTTGCCGTGTTTTTTTAAACAATTCCAGTCATCGGTAGCATACTTGTCAATAGCTAGCTCCTCGGCGCTTTTAATAAACTGTGTATCCGGGGTAAAGTCAATAAAGTTAATATTAAATTGCTTTTCAAATGCAGCTATAAGTTTTTGCTTAAGTAGATTCTCGTCTCCGGCGGCAGCTTTCAAATCGATACTGCCCTGATGTAAAACTCCGCTGCGGGTTCGGCGCTGTGCCGCGCCGGCATACTTCCTGCCAGCGGCAATAACATCATAACGGGTAGGAGTGACAAAACACTGCATAGTGGCACGGTCAACAGGACTGCTTTCATCCGGAGCCAGCCTGGCTTCAAGTCCGAGTTCTGCAAGTGCCAGCAATATTGCACGGTGAAAAACATGATAGCTTTCAAGGCGGTCCAGCTTTGCAATATCATGCCCCGGAGGTATAATGACCGTATAGGTCAAATCACTGTCATGGTAGACTACTCCACCGCCAGTGGGACGGCGTACAACAGTGTATCTGTCATGTGGAGCTGCGTCAAAGGACTGAACATAGCCGATGGTTACAGACGGACGATCCCATTTGTAAATTCTGAGGAGAGGTTTGCCTATTGCGGCAATCCTGTTAAGTAAAATCTCATCAATACTCATGTTAAGCTGTGGAGAATGAGCATTATCCAGCCATAAAAACCATTCATTGTCAGCATTATTCATCTTTTTCTCACCCTTTTTACCAGGTATTCGGTACGGTCAAGGAGTTTGTTCCCGAAAAGATCAACCCCGGCCAGCTCAAGATATGATTCGGCATACTTTTTGACCAGAACATCAAGTTTGTCATGCGGGAGACGTAAATCCCTGCAGGTTTTCAACCATGACGATATAACTCTGGCCAGTTCTTTGATACGCAGGCTGTCAGGCACGGGGTTTTCACTCAATATGGCCCCGTCAAGGTCCAGAAAACCAGTCTCAAATGAATTTCCTTTTGCTGAAATCAGGAGGTTGGTCATTTTGGGGTCGCCATGAACGATGCCTTCGCTGTGAATTTTAGCCAGGCTGGTGCAGGTACTTTGTATAAAGGCTTCTTCGTGGAGGTTCTTAACAATATTTTCAATCTGATTTGCGGCAGTGTGAATTTCATGCAGCATTTCGGTCAGCAGATAAGAGCTTTCAACCAGCAGGGCTTTTCTTTTTTCTAATGCTGCAATCACTTCAGGTACAAATACTCCCGCTTCCCTGAATTTGACTGATGCTGCCAGCACCTTAAAAGGCTTGGCCAGCCGCAGGGAGTTTTTAATCCGATGCTTTATATTGCGGTTATTATATCTTTTCAGAAAATAATTTCTGCCGGCAATTACAACCGGTCCGGCAGTTGTGCCAACTGAATCCTTAGTCAAGTTTTCCAGATTGAACAGAGTATCTGGATTATTAATAGAGTCAAAGTCGGATGCAGGAAGGCTTCTGGCAACAAGGCCATTTACCCTTCCGCTCTTAATACTATAAAAATCACTGCCGCCGGAGCGACAGTGATCAAGAATCTGTGCAATAAGGCTGCTCATGTGCAGTAAATCTTATTTATTAAAGATTTTCAACAACAAGGTCACCAACTTCGCCAGTAGAATATCCCATACGCCCAGCGGCCATGGAGTCAAGTTTTTCGCCGGTTACAACTGCAACACTCGCTTCGATTTTTCCAGCAGCTTCAGCTTCACCCAGGAAGTCCAGCATCATGGCTCCGGCAGATATGGCAGCCAGCGGGTTGATAACACCTTGTCCGGTATACTTGGGAGCTGAACCACCGATAGGCTCAAACATGCTGACTCCGTCAGGGTTAACATTTCCACCTGCTGCGATACCCATTCCGCCCTGGGTCATGGCACCCAGGTCAGTAATGATATCACCAAACATGTTACAGGTAACGATTACATCAAACCATTCGGGATTTTTTACCATCCACATGCAGGTGGCATCTACATGGCAGTAATCGGTTTTAACCTGCGGGTAGTCTTCGGCCACCTCGTAAAAAACACGCTCCCAGAGATCAAATACATAGGTAAGTACGTTAGTTTTTCCACAGAGAGTGAGCTGTGCAATTTTGCCCTCGGCAATATCTTTTTCGCTTAACCCTTTCCAGGGAGATTCACTGCTGTGGCGTTTGGCTGCCTGATCAAAGGCAAAGCGAATACAGCGCTCTACTTGTTTACGGTTATATACCATACTTTGAACAGCAACTTCATCCTGAGTGCCTTTCATAGTAAAACCGCCGATACCGGTATAAAGTCCGCCGGTGTTTTCACGAACTACAACATAATCTATATCAGCAGGAGTTTTGCCGGCAATAGGAGTCTCAACCCCGGGGTAAAGCTTGACCGGACGAAGGTTGATATACTGGTCCAAGTCAAAGCGTAACTTAAGAAGGATGCCTTTTTCAAGAATTCCCGGTTTTACATCGGGGTGACCAATCGCTCCGAGAAATACTGCGTCAAACTTTTTGAGGATTTCACCGGCGTTATCAGGCAGAACATTGCCGGTTTCAAGGTAGCGGTCACCGCCCCAGTCAAAATATTCATAAGTGAGGCCAAAACCATATTTTTCGGCAGCTGCGTTGAGAACCTTTACCCCCTCGGCAACGACTTCCGGACCGGTTCCGTCTCCAGGGAGAACAGCAATTTTATAATTCTTTGACATTTCGATTTCCTTCTTGATAAGAAATATATTTAAAGATAAAACAATTCAAAACTTCAAAATTAGCCCCATATTCGGCATTTTCAAGCACTTTGCCATACTTATAGTTCTTTAATTTAAGGCAATGGTAAGTCCGCAGGTCCTGATAGCAAGCTCTTCATTTACATTAAATCGCAAATCAGAAAGCATTTTATCCACGCAATTCAAAGCTCTGGCAGCTTCTTTTTCATCAATTCTGCCGGGCAGTTTCAGACCGTCAAAAATTTCCGGGTTGGCCAGATTTTCAAAAGATGCTCCGCTGCTTAAATGATAAGTTTGAGCAAACCAGGTATGTAATGCAGACATGAAGTAAGTTCTCTCGCGAATATATTCCCCGGCTACCGCCGCGTCAAACTGCTTTTCAATACGTTTGCGTACAGCAGGTTCGAGCTCTTTTGAAGTTGTCAGGCGCTGTTCCCATTCAGCTTCAACCCTTTCGGTTGCCGCGGTTTTCAGGTTATTGGTGATTGCTACAACCTTTGCTACACATTCCTCGGCAAGAGCAAGGTTTCCGGCAGCTTCAAACTGCAGTGTATATAGACTCTTAAACAAACTGCTTGCCCCGTCAAAATCAAAACTGCAGCAGTTATTCAGCAGGGACAGAGCCTGACACCTGGAGCGGGTTGTCGGCAATAGAGCAGACGGATTGCCGGTTGCGAGAATAAAAAGAGAATCGCGGGGCGGTTCTTCAAGCGTCTTGAGAAAAGCGTTTTGAGCTTCAGCTTTCATCCGGTCACAGTCAAAAATAACCCCGATTTTACGGCCGGCAGCAGTAATGCTGGTCAGGTAAAATTGCTGCTCAAACCAGCGTACTGTATTAGGTTCAGGGTTTTTGCGGTCACCAACCGGTATTTGCCAGGCCTTGCCAACCGGCATCAGGCTGTAAAGTTCGGGGTAGGTTCCGTCTTCCAGCTGGCGGCAGGCTTTGCATGTCCCACACGGTTTGCCGGTTTGTTCCACTTCAGGGCAAACTGCGATCTGGGCAATAATCGCGGAAAACTCCTTGCGAATCTGCGGAGTATCTCCATGCAGCAGGTAGGCATGTGAAAGTTTTTTATTCTTTCTCGCCTGAATAACCGCATTGGATATAACTGGAAATTTTTCAGCATATTTATCAAAAAGCATTTAACAGCAGCTCCCTGATTTTTGAGTGTACTTTTTCCGGGGCATCAGCGGCGGAAACAATCTTGACACGTTCAGGTTCGGCAGCCGCGATTTTCAGGAACCCTTCGCGAACCACTTTGTGAAAACTCAGGTCTTCAAGTTCAAATCTATCATGCTCACCAAGGGTTTCGGTCCGACCGGCTGTCCGGTTGAAGCCTTTCTCCGGGTCGATATCCAGCAGAATAGTAAGATCCGGGTGATAGCCGCCAACCGCGAAACTGTTCAACTGATGCAGCATTTCAAGATCCATCCGCCGTGCGTATCCTTGATAGGCCGTGGTTGAATCATAAAAACGATCACATAACACAACTGCTCCGCGTTCCAGGGCAGGGGCAATAAAGTGTCTTACGTGCTGAGCACGAGCCGCCTCAATAAGCAGCAGCTCAGTTTGATCGTAAATCGGTTCGTTCCCGTTGTGATGTTTGATAAGGGCACGCAGCTGTTCGGCCACTGGCGTACCTCCCGGCTCCCTGGTGACTATACACTCCCGCCCGTGAGACTCGATAAAATCACGCAGCATTTGCAGCTGAGTACTTTTACCGGCGCCTTCCGGCCCTTCAATCGTAATAAAAAAACCTTTTGCAGAATTCATAATAATATAATGTAACTGTCATCCAATAAATTGAAATTTCATGAGTTTTAAAAATAAATATCTTGTGCATAAAACCGTTAACTCCTAATGCCTGTACGGTTCGTCAGCACATGTCGTATACCTGCACAGCACCCTGTGGGATGGCTGTGATATAATCTTATAGATTTTTTCTTAAAATACAAACCGTTGGATTTGCTAATAATACAAAAAAGTACTAGATTCATTACTTCATAGTATTTATCAGCAACCAAATACGGAGCAATAAGATGTCAGCGAATGAATTGAATCGCAACACCTATTTGTCAAAAAATGTCGGCGATTTTCCGGAAAAATGCGAAGTAAACGGGCAAGTTTACCTTAAAGTTGAGGATCTACGTTACGGTACAAACCCTCACCAGCCGGCAGCATTCTATAAGCCGGCCGGGCAGGTAAATGTAATCGGAGACATGGAAATCCTCAAAACCGGCAAAAGCGGATTATCTCAGACTAATCTGGAGGACATCTCATACGCTCTGAATATTGTCAAGTTTTTTGACAGGCCAGCCTGTGCTGTAATGAAGCATGTAAACCCAAGTGGAGCAGCGGTCCAGTTTGAGGATGAAACCGTTAAACAGGTTTATATGAAAGCCAGGGACGCAGATGCCCGAGCCGCGTTTGGCAGCGCGGTAGCTTTTAATACTGAAGTTGACATTGAGACTGCTCAGGAAATCATGAGTTCTTTTGTTGAATGCGTAGTTGCACCGTCATACGCGGCTGGTGTTCTCGATGTTTTCAATGATACTGAAACTTACAAGCTTAACCGGCATATCCGTATTATCAAGTGTGGCAACCCTGCTACTCTGCCCAGGTATACCGGTGAAGCGTCCAGCCTGCATAATACTTTCAAGGTCCTGGCCGACGGCTCACTGGTTGCGGCAACCCCGCTTACAACATCTTTAAGAAGCATTGCCGACATGAAGCTGGCAGAGGGCGAAAACAACAGGGCAGGGCACCAGGTTTCACAAATACAGGTCAGCGATGATCAGCTTGAAGATTTATTATTCGGGTGGTATGTAAATATCAGTGTCAGGTCAAATGGAGTGGTAATAGTCAGCAATGGACAGACTCTTTCAGTCGGAACTGGCGAGCAGGATCGGGTTGGCGCTGTAGAACAGGCCATTATAAAGTACCGGGAGAAGTATGAAGGCGAAAACCGGATTGAAGGTTCAGCTATGGCCAGCGACGGTTTTTTCCCGTTTCCTGATGCGGTGGAAACTGCGGCAAAAGCCGGAATAAAAGCGATTATAGCTCCTGCCGGCTCACTGCGGGATGCCGATGTCATAAAACGTGCTAACGAGCTCGGTGTGGCGCTGTATCATGCCCCTGAAAGAATATTCTCACATCACTAAAAACCTGGGAACTGACAGATGAACATTTCAATCATTGTTCATCTGTCGTTTACAGAATAGCTGTTTATTTCAATTTCATGCAGAGGATGGTTATATCGTCCTCCTGCATATTTCCCCAGGACAGAGTTGCTTTTTTTATAGCTGAAACTATTTCCTCAGCGGACTTGCCGGCAACTTCATTTATCAGCTTTTCAAGCCTTGCCTTACCGAAATGCTCACCTTTATTATCAGGCAACGCGGTTACCGCATCTGAATACAGTACCAGTCCATCAAATTCGTCAAGGGCAATTTTATGGGCATTGTATTTTACTTTTTCTTCAGAAAGAGGACCGACTGGAATGTCGCAGCCTTTGCATTTTACCGAGCTGGCAGTGCCGTCTTTTATAAAAAACGGCGGAGTGTATCCGGCATTGCAGAAGGTCATTTCACGTGAATGAAAATCAATGATGCCGCAGAATATCTTTGCGAACATGCAGGACTCATTGTTTCTGCTTAATGCCTTGTTTAGTTTTGCCAGCAGCACTTCCGGGGTAATATTATTATTAACCTTGCCGGCCAGCAAAGTTTTTATCTGTGCCATAAAGAGAGCCGCCGGTATCCCGCGATCACAAACATCACCAATACAGAAGTAGAAGCGGTCTTTACCAAGTTCATGCCAGTCATAAAAATCTCCGCCGACCTCAGCCGCGGGAAGCATTGTTGCGTCAAGCTCCAGGCGATTTCGGCTGAACAGCTCATCAGTTGCATGGGGGAGCATTGCCTGCTGAATTTTAGCGGCGACAGCCAGCTCATTTTCAATTTTCTGCTGACCTGCTATAGATGCCTCCAGATTGTTCATGTAAGTTTTCAGTTCGTGTGACATGCTGTTGAAATTCATGGCCAGCTCTTCCAGTTCATCCCCTGATTTAATCGAAATGATGTTATCAAATTCTCCGGCACCGATGTCCCTGGTTCCGTTAATAAGCTGACTGAAAGGTTTGGTAACCTTTTCGGCAATCCACACACCAAAGAATACTACCAGAAGAACAAAGAAGACCCCGATCAGGAGATAGTTACGCAATTTGGCCCTCAGGTTGTTGCGGATCGAATTATTCTGCAGTGCCAGTTCATTCAAGATAAATTCCTTGGATTTGGCAATCGGCTTCAGGACATCCTGGACCGGCATCGCTACACCTACACTCCAGCGGGTCGTCGGGACCCAGGCATAAGCGACAAAACTGGCTTTTTCCACCAGCTCACCGGCTTTGAGCTTTACAATGCCGGAACCGCCTGAAATCATAGCCCGTCCCATCGCGCTGATTTCCTTATTAGGGCCTTTAAAAACAGAAATATTACTGCTGCAGAGCTCCCATTTGCCACAACTGGAAAACCTTCTGGTTCCAAGCAGGCTGCCGCTTTCATCAAGCAGAAAACTGAAAACAGAGCTGCCGAGACGCGGGTTAATAAAAGAATCAACCAGTTTCTGAATTCCAATATTGACCCCGATAACTGCTTCTGTTTTCCCGTCAACCCCTTTAACCTGAATAAAACAGGTCGCAACCATTTTCTGGCTCAAAGGGCAAACATAAGGCTTGCTCCATTTTATGGAAGTTGAAGTGAGAGCTGATTTATACCAGTCACTGTTGAACGGATTATAGGCCTGATGTATTTCATGTGCAGGGAAAACCGCATACGCACCAGTTGGTGAAACCAGAGTAATGCTCTCGACAAATTTATTATTTGAGTAAATTTTGCGTGCACAGCATTTCAATGAAGAAAAAACTTTTATTGCGTTAAGAGCCTCCAGACTGTGTCTATTTTTTTCAGGAAGCACATACAGCATTTGATTACTGCTGCCGGAATAGTGTTTTAAACTGTCCCAGGTCATCTGAATCGGCTGCAGTGAGATATTCAGGAAACGCCGGTGGCAGAGAATTGCCAGCAGTTGAATGTCTGACTGTAAACCGTGATTCTCAAGATCGGCTATGGCCGCCTGGTTTTTAGCTTGATTAATCAGGTTGTTCTGACACAGGCGGAGCATGGTCTTACGCCCGTCATTAATCGCGTGAAAGGACAGTTCTCTGGAGGCCTTTTGAGAAAACCGCCCCATGTCTTCAAGACTGATCAATGAATAAACACAGATGGTAATAAACGACACTCCAGCCAGGAGCAGTAGCGACAGAAGTATTTTGCTTTTTATTGACATTTAATCAAGACTCCGATCAGATGTTATCCAGTAAACATACCTTCTCTTTAAATCCCTGGGAAAATCTAACAAAATTACCAGCAGGCAGGCAACGCTGCTCTCCTTCCGGTACAGTCATTTCTCCAGTATATGATTCGCCGTTTCCAAAAACGTCCCGCACCATTCTTTCCAGAACAAGCGGGGAAAATCCGGGAGAATGGCAACTCAAAACGATAAAAAAAGGTTTTGAATCGTCTTTCAGCTTCCGGCAGTCAAGCAGCAGTTGACCAAGATGCTGTTCAATTTTCCAGAGCTGTCCTTTGCTGCCCCGTCCGAAGGTCGGCGGGTCCAGAGCAATACCATTATACTTATTGCCCCGCTTTATCTCGCGTCGTACAAATTTCTGGACGTCATCGGCAATCCAGCGAATTGTATCAGGAACGCAAGCGTTGATGCGCTGATTATCCCGCCCCCATTCAATCATGCCGCGAGCCGCGTCCAGATGGGTTACACGGGCACCGGCTTCAGCCATTGCCATTGAACCCACTCCGGAGTAAGCAAAAAGGTTTAGAGTTTTTACCTCTCCGGTAATCATCGGGATGACCTTGCGGAACCATTCCCAGTTTGCGTACTGTTCAGCAAAAAAACCGAGATGACCGAAATTGGTTGGCTTCACGGTCAAATCAAAACCTCCCCACCTGATCAACCAGGAGTCGGGGACTTTGTTCTTCCATTCCCAGTTGCCACCACCGGATGAATTCCTCTCAAAAACTCCATCAGCCTGATCCCATTCTGCTTGCTTTAAAGTTGGTGTCCAGAAAGCATTTAAAGCGGGCCTGATCAACCGGTATTTTCCTGCCTGTTCGAGTTTCCGGCAGTTACCGGTATCCAAAAGTCTATATTCCATTCAGCATTTAATCCTATCGTGAATCTATTTGAGGTTAGTGTTAGTTTTAAAAACAATTTTGCCGCCACATACTGTCATCAAAGGACGGTTGGTGCCGCGCTCGAAAAAAGCAATATCTGCTTTCTTCAGCGGCTGCAGCAAACCGCGGTCTTCAAGGTTTAGACCTTTTGCGGCATTGCTGGTGACGCATGCAGCCGCATTTATCTCGCGCATGTGACTGTAACTCATAAGGCTGTGCCAGCCGGTGTCCAGCAGCGTCGTGGTCCCTGCCAGCAGCCCGCTTTTATTCTGGGAGAATCCGTTTTCAACTTTTATCGGAGTCGGACCGATATGATAATCGCCGTCAGGCATTCCAGAGCCCATTGTACCGTCACTTATACCAATAACTTTATCAAATGGTTTGCAGCGACAGGCCAGATCGACCATGCGCGGGTGCAGGTGCCGGCCGTCTATAATAAGCTCTACACTGACTCTGGCGTCTGTAAGCATGATTCCGGTCAGAGTAACCCGCCTCTGATGCAGGGGCGGCATACCATTAAAGAGATGGGTGCAGCTTCTGGCTCCAGCGTCAATCGCGCGCAGGGTCTCTTTTTCCTGAGCCAGGCTGTGTCCCATAGATGGAATCACTCCCTCATCACGAAGCAGCTCAACAAGTTCAACCGCGCCCTCAAGTTCGGGAGCAAAGGTCATTTTCTTTACCTTTCCATTTGCCGCACTCAGTAATTCACGGCAAAATCCAAGGTCTATCTTATCACGTATGAAACTCGATTCCTGTGAGCCGGATTTCTTTGGATTGATAAATGGCCCCTCGATATTTACGCCTACTGCTTCGGCTCCCGGAAGCTTTCTGCCCATCATCTCAGAAAGAGCAGCAAGGTTTTTCAGCATGTTTTCACTCTCATCGGATACCACAGTCGGAATAAAGGTGGTTACACCCCGTTCAACCAGTATTCGGCTCATATCTTCAATCTTTTCCCGGCCGGTATAAGCATTAGTGCTGTCAAACCCGCCTGCGCCGTGAATATGAGTATCAATGAATCCGGGAGTAGCGTATGCGTTTTCAAAGTCATAGATTTCAAGACCTTCTTCCCGGACAAAAGCTGATGCCCCGCCAATTGCCAGAATTTTGTCATCCTGACATAGAATCGCACTCTTTTCAATCTTCTTTAACGGAGTCAGACAGTAGTCCGTTATGAACAGTTTGCGGTTCTTTTTCATTTATCGCTTACTCCTTAAATAACTTAGCGCTGCAAATGCGTTTTTTTATAACATATAAACATACAGTAAAACAATTCGATTCATTTTCAATCACTTATAATTAATACACCGAAAATCTTTCAATTTTACTTGTTTTTACACCCCGAAAGGACTAAAATTAGAAAGCCCGGGGATGGGTAAGGTTGTTTGATTTTTTTTGAAAATATTTTAGTTTTTTATTTGATTATTGACAAAAGTCAAATAACTTTATTATTGTTGCCCGCCAGGGAAGCATTGAGGGGCTGTTAATAACTTGTTGATAAGTTATGAGTTTTTTAGAAAACATTGTGTAAGTTTTTTATTTTGAGCTGAATTAAGCTTTACTTACGCAAATTATTTTTGAGTCAGCTTAACTTCTCAGCTTCCATGCTCGATTTTGAGCCCTTCAAGCTCAAAATCAAGAGCTTATGGCATTTTATTATCTAAGAAATATTAGTATCGTATCACAATAGCGTGTAATTTTTAGCGTCTTAACAATGTTAGATTTGCGTAAATATCTCTGCTCAGCTGAGCAGAAATAAAAACTGTTAATAACTTTAATTATTTAGTAACACTTATCAGGAAAAATAAAGGGGTTCGCACGATGCGAAAAGAGGAAACCAAAGCCGAAATTATCTGGAATGAAGCAGCCTCCAGATTACAGCGGCAATTACATAAGACCACATATGAACAGTGGTTTCAAAACATACTTCCGGTCAATCTTGACGGAAATGTAATTGTGCTGGGCGTTTCAGATGATTTTTTCGCAGACTGGCTCAAGGACAATTTCGATGATGTCCTCTCAGATGCTCTGGCATCAATTGACGATATTGATTATGCTTATAAATTTGAGTATGGCCATACTCCTGAAAAAAACACTCGCGGCAAAACGGCATTAAAGGAGATATCAGCATCACCAGAACGCAGTGAAAGCAAGGTAAAGCTGCCCAGCAAGCGACCTTCAAACTGTCTGAGCCGTCATACTTTTGAAAATTTCGTAGTTGGTGAAGAAAATCGCTACGCTTATACTGCCGCAAAAACTGCGGCTGAAAACGCCGGGCTTTATAATCCATTATATATATATGGTGGTACCGGAATAGGTAAAACTCACCTGCTCCAGGCTGTAGCCCATGAATCTCTGATTAAAGACCCCAGTATACGTATTAAGTACACTACGTGTGAAGAGTTTCTTAACAACTATGTAGACTCTTTGCGCTTAAAAAAGCACGCCGAATTCCGCAGCTCTGTCAGAAACGTGGACATACTGCTGGTAGATGACGTGCATATGCTGGCTAATAAAACCCAGCTGCAGGAAGAATTCTTCAATACTTTCAACACGCTTTATAACCAGAATAAACAGATTATTCTGACTTCTGATAAGCAGCCATGTGAAATTGCCGGCCTTGAGGACCGGTTAGTCTCACGATTTGAAAGCGGAGTTACAACCGAGATAAATGCTCCCGGTTTTGAAACACGCCTGGCTATTCTGAAAATGATGCAGGAGGAACACCTTGTAAAACTTGAAGATGATGTCCTGCAATTCATTGCCGCCAATATCTCATCGAGCGTGAGAAGACTCAAGGGGGCGTTGCTCCGCCTTGTTGCCTTTGCTTCTGCAATGTCAGTTTCAGCGATCTCTGTAGAAAAAGCTGAAACATTGCTGCATAAGTTGCTCGAAGAGGAAAACGCTTCAAAAACTATATCACTTGAAGCTATCCAGCGTGCGGTGGCAGAACATTTTGATATTCGTGTCAATGACATTTTAAGCTCCAAGCGTCCCAAAAATATTGCCGAACCCAGAATGGTTGCAATGTTTTTATGTCGAAAGCTGACTGCATTTTCCTTTCCGGAAATAGGCACAGCATTTGGCAAGAACCATGCGACTGTCATGAACGCATGCAAGAAAGTTCCGGAGCTTTGCTCAAAGAACGAAAATATGCGCCGCTCTGTTTCCCTGCTTGAAAGGCAACTGCACAATTGATATAACGAAGATTTTTGCAGATTGCTTTATTTGCGTTGAAGGTTGCTGACCAGCTGCTCAATCAGCTTGCGCTGATCCGGAGCTGGATTGGCGGCTAAAGCCGCTTTGTAATAATTTAAAGCAACTTCAGGTCGTTGTTGCATTCTGGCAGCCTCTCCGAGCATGTAAAAGTAGTTTATGCGCAATTTTCCAAGCGACTCAGGCGCAAGTTTTTTAAGTACGGCTTCCGCCTGGAAATATTTTCTATTGATGAGCAGCAGCATGCCGGAATAGTATTTAAAAGCAGGGTTATCTGGATTCTGCATATGTGCTTTGTAGACTACGGCCAGTGCTTCTTTATTTTTTCTCATTTGCATAAGAGTTTCTGTTAAATTTATGACAGCAGACTGGTTTTCAGGAGACTTTTTGTATGCTGCCAGAAAGTATGGCAATCCAGCCGCCGGATTTTTATGTCCCGCCGCCGCAGCTTTCCCATGTGAAACAAAATCCGAGGCCCTGATAAAAGTTCCTGATGGGCAGGTTAGTACAAGTGCAGTAAAGTAAATACCTGCCGGCAGTGCAATCATCTTTCTTGCTCTGGCAGAGCCGCTTCGCCACTTGTCTATGGCATATAAAAGCGGGTAGGGTGCCACCATGCAAAATACCGGGTAAAGAACTAAACGATACCGGCCTAATGGGTAAAAAAAGCAAATCGGCAGAATATAAGCGACAATAAAAACCAGTATAATACTTTCAGCTCGAAAAAATCTTCCTCCAAAAATCAGCATAATCAAGCCTGTAACAGCCAGAGGTAGCAGTAAATATGGTCCGATCATATAATTTAACGGAGGTAATAAGGGCTTGATAAAATAATAATTCAGGTTATTGGGAATTTCCCTGGCTTGAAAAATCAGCGGCACCTTTCTTATGAAATTTTCGATAAAAGTCAGTCCTTTAACGAAAATGTCTCTGTTTCGAAGTGACTTAGCTGTCTTTTGAGTAGCAGGAACATCAAGGGTTTTAATATCCTGCACACTTCCAAGGTTAAAGGCATATTTGATATTCAAGTTAAAAGGCAATAGTTGACTGCCGTTTGTCAAATTGTAATTTAACACAGATGCGGGGATAAAAACAGAAAAGACTCCAAGTGCCAGGAGGGACATTTTTATAAGCAGTTTCTGAACAGTTTTTTTGCAGTTAGATAATTTTCTGATCATTACTAAGGCTATCCACAGCGAAGCAAGCCCGGCAAAGGGTAATGCTGTAACCCGGCACAGGCACGGCAGAGCCAGCAGCACACCGGCAATGTAGACTGATATCCCGGAAAAGTTTTTACGGTGGCTCCAAAGTAAACCGGCAAGAGCCAGTACCGCGAAAAAAGTCAGAAACGCTTCCTTAAGTATTACAACCTGATATATTAGAGCAGGGGCATATAACGCAGCGAGGATACCGCTGGCAGTCGCCCAAGCTCGGTCGCCTTTCAATCTCAACACGCACCAGGCGGTTAATAATGCAACAGCTATTCCCATTAAAAGCTGAACTACTATAACCGCATCAGGCCAGGGACGCCCTTTGTTGAAGAGCATGGCAGCGGCAAGCGCTAATTTATGCAGGGTGAATGTGGTTTCTCCATTATACAGCCGTGCCCCCAGGTTCACAAGTGTCTGCATGTCAAGCCCGGCAACTTGATTGTAAAAACGCAGCGGGTTGTACAGCCAGAACCCGAAAAGTACCGTTCTAACTGAAAATGCAGCAACTATTGTTGCAAGATAGACATAACTGTTTCTGGAAGCTTTGATATCCATTTAAATTACTTTCTCCAGTCTGGAAAGATATTGTTTCAGTTTGACGGCAGAACCTTTTTGTCTTGAGCGCTTGATGTAGACCTCTAAAAGTGGTTTTAAAGCATTTATTTTATGATCTTTAGGCAGATTTAAGCCTTTGCTTATCCAAGTATTTGCGGCAGCAAAATCACAGCTGCCGGCTTGAGCGGCAGAAAAAATGATTGCACCGCAGTAAGTTGACTTAAGAGGAGCAATAGTTTTGCTGGCGCTCTTGAACTGTTTCTGAATGAGCTGAGTCGCAGCCAGCTTCAATCTGAATAACCGGTTGTCAGGGTTCAGCTGAAGCAGCTGATTGAAGTACCAGGCGGCGGAGACCCAGTCATTGCCGGTTTCAGCCTCTGTGGCAGCTTTGTTCAGGAAGGCGGTCATTTCCGAATTATCATCAAGCTGTTTTTTCAGCTTCTCTTCAAGTAATGGATCCGGAACAGCTCCGAGCTCTCTGGCTTTTCTATAATGCCTGACAGCCAGTTTGCGCTGATTTGAATTTAGCTGGACTTTTGCCAGTTCGAGATAGGCCCCAGGTTTTTCAGGCTGCAGTTTTACCGCGGTATTTAAAAGCTTTGCCGCTTCCCTGCTGCTGCCGGTTTTTACAAGAGCTTTTGCCAACTCAACCAATAATGCATAATTGTCCGGGTGATGCCTGATTGCTTTTTCCAGAACGGCACAGGCGTTACCGGGTTTATTCTGCATCAGCAGAATTCTTCCGTAATTTAAGGCTGTATTTTGTTCATCCGGATTCAGCAGGTAAGCTCGTTGCAGCAAGGCGGCAGCTTCTGTTAACTGTTCTCGTCCTATTAAAATGGTCCCGAGGCGTCGGTTCACTTCAGCATTTTTAGGATTTGTTTCCAGGTATTTGCGATAATGCCATATTGCAACATCTTCGGAACCACTATGTTCTGCCTTGATTCCGCTGTCTAGAAGCTTCTTTAGTTGCGAGGGTGTGGCAGCATTGACCACGTGTTGCTCTGGAACTTTTTCAGCCAGCTGTTTATTCTTATTTTCTAGATACTTGTTGCGGTTTGATAATTTTTCCAGACGTGATACCAGCAGCTTGTTTCTATTTTCAAGCGCAGTGAGGTTAATCGCGGTTTTGTCAGCTATACCGTTTAAATCAATCAGGCGTTTTTTTAATTTTAGTTTTGCATTTTCAAGCCGATCTATATCCATTCTGTACTCAGCTTTCACCTTCAGTACCAGTTCATTTTTTGTCTTTTCATTATTATGAATTGTTCTATTGAGGTCCTTTATGTTCTCCAGCAGTGCGGTGATTCTTTGATCTTTGTGTTTACTGACATTTTCTAGAGCAGTAACTTCGGCTCCGAATTTTTTCATATTCTTATTACCGGCTTTCCGCAATCTATCAAGTTCACTGGTAAGCTGCTCAAACCTTTTTAATTTTTCTGCTTTATCACTCTTCAACGCAGTCAGCTGGTCAACTGTATCTTTATATTTCTTTTCCAGTCCGGCATAATTATTATTCATAGCCTTAAACTGATTAACCAGTTTTCTCTTATTCAGCTGTTTTGCTGCAAGTATACGATTTTGAGCAGTTAAACGCTCTATTTTTTCCTCTAATAGGGCATTATTTTTTCTTAATTGATTTAACATCACCAGCTTATTGCCCTGGAGCCGTATTTGATTCTGCATCAATTGCATGATCCTGTCTTTTTCAGCTATAACAGCGCAGTTGGTTTTAATCTCATCTTTAAGCAGTTGCTGCTGTTTCAAAGCCAGACGGCATTGCTGTTCATTTTCTGCATTTTCAGCAACCAAAGCTGCCAGCCTGGCTTTCAAATCTATATTTGAATTTTTCTGTTTAAGCAAATCTGTCTGTTGCTTTTTCAGTGCATCTAACTGTTTGTTTAAAACCTGGATAGTAGTACTAAGACCGGCATTTTCAGCTTGAAGCTTGACTAAATCAGGTTGGCGGGCCGTGACAAGTTTTAATTTTTCCTCTAAAAGAGCACACTTTTCAGTTTGTTTTGATAAATCTTTGTTCAGACTGGTGTTTACCTGCTGCAAACGCCTTAATCCAGTAATGCTTTCTTTTGCACTTCTCAGCTGTTCGCGTAACTTAAGGAAGTCGTTCATCGACATTTTTAAATTACTGCAGTCATCGGAGAGTGCTTGATTCTGCTTCTCCAAGCCCATTATCTGCTTTTTTAGAATAGCTACTTCCTGTAACCTGTTCAGCAGATGATCCTTTTCCGACTTTAATGAGTCAATTACCTTACGGTCATTCTGGTAAGCTTTATTCTTTTGCTGCAGTTCCAGGCAGGTTTGCGATATTTCTTTCAGTTTAAGTTTATCCTCCATCAGGACTTTATTTTGGAGGGAGAGCGCTCGAAAATCCTTTTTTATACTTTCCAGTTTGACAGTTAATCTGTTGATACTTTTTTCTTTGTTTCGGCATTTTTCAGAAATTTGGCCATAAGCAATTTTATCCCGTTCAATTTCCTTGAGCAGTTTACGGTTTTTGCTCTTCAGATCCAGAATGTTCTGGTACTCTGAACTCATTCTGCGGTTCAGCCTGCCTTTCAACTTGTCATACCGTTTACTCAATAAGTTGATTTGAGCTTCAAGTTTACTGTTTTTGTCTCTTGTTTGTCCAAGCTCTTTTGCATTAGACTGTTCACACAACTCTAGTTCATAATATTTTTTTTGGAGAAGCTGATAATCCTGAAACAGCAGTTTTTTCTGCTGATCAATATTCTGCATCGTCTTTTTTATCTGAACATATTCCATATTGGCTGAGCGCAGTTTATCAGCAAGTGCCTGTTTATGTCCGGCTAGCTCATCATATTCTTTCTGCAGTTTATCATACTTATTGCTGATGATTCTTGATCTTTCTGCAATTTCCTTATTCAGCTTCGACTGATTTCCTCCTTTTTCCCTGAGTTCGAGCAGCCAGTTATTAAGTTTCTCTAATTCAGCATCTTTCTGTGCCAGTCTCTTCAGGGCTTGTTCCACCCGGGTTTTGGTTTGGTTGACAGTGTCAGTCAAACCGAGTTTTTCAATAGCAGCGACACTAAGTTGTTTTTTGAACGTATTTACTCTGCGTTGGGCAGATTTGAGCGAGTTTTTCAGTTGTTGAAGTTTCATTTTCTGAGCTGTTTTCAGCCGGTAAAGCTCTGCCATTTCCGAACGGAGTTCATTCTCTTTACGTTTTTGCATTTTCAAACGCTGATTTATAATATCCGCCTGCATCTTTTCTTCAAGCAACTGATTCTTCAGGCGGGTTTTCTCTGAGTCCGGCTCTGACAGCCTGGTCTGCAGGGATTCATATTTTTCCAGAAGCAGGTTATATTTATGGTTAAGTAATCTTTTTTCACGCATCATGTTTTCAATTTGATCGGCACTGTCTGCTTTCTGCTTCAATTCACGTCTGGTATCATCAAGATCAACCATAGTACTGAAAAGCTTTGCCTTGTACTTTTTTAACTCAGTTTTCAGGTCTTCGTTTTCAGAACTGAGCTCATTGAGGGCTGAAGATGAAACTGACGATTTTGAAGAGTATTCGGAAGATGTGTTATTTTTCAGAGTCGGCGAGGGGGCTGTACAGGATAGAAGACTGTTTATTTCCTGCCGGCAGTATTTAATGCGTTTGCCAATAATGTTCTGATTCCAGTCAGGCCTTGCCCTGCTTACCGCTTCATAATAGTTTAAGGCTTTCCGGAACCACCGGAGAGCCTCAGCGTTATTCCCTTTAGCTTTGTTCTGCTCGCCTTTGTCAGAGCAACTATAGCCCTGACGCCAAGCCTTCAAAGGAGCAAAGTCATCGTCTTCGTAGCCCGATACTGCGGGCTGCAGTGAAAAATATGCAAATATGAAAGTCCCCAGCAGATATAATGGCAAACACCTTGTCATCTACAGAAATGTCTCCGTTAATTATTATTACATCCTCTTAATATAAGGTATTTAAGCAACAAAATCCAGAAATAGTTTTTCTAAAGCCGAATTAATATTTACTGTCAGCCGTAAATGACCGTCATCGTCATAACTCGACTCCAGTACCTTGCCTCTGCTGTAAGCCAGTGCGGCAATATCATGGCGCTGTGGAGGAATTTTCAGGTGCAGCACTTTTGAGACAACCCTGGTGTATTTAATCATTCTGGAATTCAATTCCTCAATGCCTTCGCCTGTTACTGCTGAAATAAAAACACTGTGAGGAAATAAGCCTTTTGCCCTGGCCAGCATTACAGGGTCTTTCTGTTTATCTACTTTGTTGAATACAATAAGAATATCTTTGTCCTCAGCACCCAGTTCTTTAAGTACTGACATGGTAGTTTCCCAGTGTTCTTCAACATGCCGGTTGCTGATGTCCAGTACCAGTACCAGGAAGTCAGCCAGTACAGCTTCTTCCAGAGTGGATTTGAACGCTTCAACCAGATCATGCGGTAACTTCCTGACAAACCCAACTGTATCCGTCAAGAGCATTTTCTGATTATTAGGCAGGATAATGCTTCTGGTGGTAGGGTCCAGTGTCGCAAAAAGTTTATCTTCAACCAGAACTTCCGAACCTGAGAGACGGTTAAGCAGTGACGATTTACCTGCGTTGGTATAACCGACAATCGCGGCATGCGGCATTTCATGGCGCTTTCGGCTTTTGCGCTGAGTCGCACGTTGCTTTTTGACCTCTTTAAGTTCACGTTTGCAGGCACTTATGCTTTTCTTAAGCAGCCTGCGGTCTACTTCTATCTGCTGTTCTCCTTCACCTCTGGTTCCCTTGGCCCCGCCACGCTGCCGCGACAAGTGAGTCCATGCCCTGGTCAACCGGGGCAGGGAGTATTCCATTCTGGCAAGCTGAACCTGTAAAGCAGCTTCTCTTGTTGAGGCCCGGTTTGCAAAAATATCAAGAATCACTTCCTGACGGTCAATTACACAGATTCTGGTATGTTTTTCCCAGTTGCGCTGTTGCGATGGGGAAAGTTCCGCATCAAAAACCAGACAGTCGATTTCAAGTTCCTTGATTTTTTCAAGAATCTCGTCAGCTTTGCCGCTACCTACATAATACCTGGAACTGATAGTTTTTAAATTTACTATTTCTTTATGGATGACTCCAATATCAAGATTGTCGACAAGCTCTTCCAGTTCATCAAGGTGTTCCCTTGCTTCAGCAGGAGGAGTAGACTGCTCGTGAATTCCAACCAGCAACGCACGTTCAACTATTTTTCTGTTATCTTTTTCAGTATCAAGCATCTATTTGTAATTTCTCGCTTTGTTCATTAAGTAAATAAAACTGGAAATACAGATTTTGTATCTCCGGAATTTTTGGCATTTTATTAAAATGTATAATTTATTACATAATTTACTATACGGCAAGTTACTTGGCAAAAAATGACCTGTTAAAAATATCTTTTTTGTGGTTTGACAATTGAATTAACAGTTTTTTGAGGTATTTTCTAGCTACGCTTTCCATGACGCGCGGGTGGCGAAATTGGCAGACGCGCCAGATTTAGGATCTGGTTCTTAGGAGTGCGGGTTCGAGTCCCGCCCCGCGCACCATCCTCCTCAAATTATCCTCAAAATAAAGCTTCTTAGCGGTTTATGTGCGTAAATGATTTCTTGCGATTTCCGTCTATTGATCTAATAATAAGTATACAAAAAGTACACAGGTTTTTTTAGACTTGACAAAATTGATAAACAGTGTCACACCTTTTAAAAAAAGGAGGGCACTATGGCGGCAGGTGAGCCATTGACGACAATTTATTTTATATGCTTGACTAAAAATCCCTTATTTTTATCAAACGGCATACATGATTGGATTAATGCTAAACTGTTTTTATTTATAATAACTTATGACTTCTAATACTTGCGGTATAATGTCATTTTTTTTAATTGCAATATATTACCTTTGCCTTTTTAACTTGTAAAAAATATCATTGTGCTTTACTTTTATTGCAGAAAGAGGCGTATAAATATTTTACTTTCTTTATTATAATTAATCTCGAATACACCACAAAGAAACTTTTTACTGATCTCTGTAAATTTAAAGCGTTTATCATATCAATATCTAGGATCATAATTTATGGTTGCTCTTATTTGTGATAATAAATTCGATTTTTCTGTTTTACGTAAACAATATAATGAAGCTGAAATATATAATTCATTATCAGACTGCCTCGCTGACAAGCGTAATTTCACCGCTGTATTTATAAGTTTTTTTTCTTTAAAACAATGCGAAGATATTATTAGAGGCTTAAGAAGATCAGACAGATATTATGCAACCCCTGTGTTTTCAGATCATCCTGATCTCAGGAAAGAGCTTATTGATGGAAACTTTGACAACCATGATATGAACAATAAGTCGATTGATAATATAAATCGGAACTTCAGCTCATTGAAAGATTATAGAGCTTCTTCATGGAAGCGGAAGATGCTTGCGTATTTATACTGCAGAAGGGATATTGAAATCCACCCAGAAACCGCCCCGGATAACAGACTGTATTATAACTATCCTCTTCTGAAACTATTTGATAATGAAGATGATAATCAAGAATACGTATTTACGGAACTGTCAGGCAAAAATATTCTATCTGAAAACAGGTTAATTGACAGGATATTTACGTGTCCTCACTGTTTTTCTGCGCGTCTGTGTTTTTCAGAACGTTGCCCTTCATGCAACAGTGTCAATATCAAAACTGTGGATTTTCTGCACTGTTTCACATGCGGCATGGTGGGACCAGAAGATGATTTTGTAACTGAGGACAAACTGATCTGTCCTAAATGCAGAGCTAAGCTGAATCACTTTGGAGAGGATTATGACAAAACCCTTGAATCGGGTGTGTGTTTTGAATGTGGAGAATATCATACTGAAAGTAAACCTCTGGCATTTTGTATAGACTGCAAAAAGCACTCATTGCCGGAAAACTTAACTAAACACTCAATTTACACTTATAATCTGACTGATCTCGGCCGGGATCAGATATTAAATGGTACTGCAAGTTCCATGCTTCACATGCGAGATAAAGATAATTATGTTCATTTACCATATTTTTATGATATACTTGACTGGTTTCTGGAAATGCAGAGGGTTCACCATGATGAATACATGTTCAGCATTCTGGGGGTAAAGGTTGACTGGGACAGTTATGAAATAATCAGTTCTATTGCTAAGAAGCTTCGAAGCATTTTCGAGCCTACTGCAATTGCGACGAAAAACCTTACGGGATATTTCTGGTTTTTATTGCCCGGGACTGATAAGAAACAATTGAAAGCAATCGAAAAAAACGTTTTAACATTTTTTGACGAATTGGAATGCCCGACAGCTGCAGATACGGCTGTAAAACTTTTTCCCTATACAGCAGCAAAAGGCAGTCAGAGACAGGTAAAAGCAAAAACCTTAATAGCGGAAATTGCTACTGAGAAATGAACAGTTTCTTAGACGAACTCAACCATGTAATAAGCCTTTATCTGGTTAACAGTGAATTCTGGCAGTTTTTTCTGTCATTTTTCCCCGTGCTTATTTTCATTGAATTCCCGCTTTATGCCCTGATAATTTTAAGCGCTTTTAGAATCTACTTTAAAAGAACCTTTGGTACTCCAATTCTGGTTCCTTTCTACCCGGATGTAACCTGCGTTGTAAAGTGTTACAGCGAAGGAAATGACATCCTGCGCACTGTTTCCACCCTTGTTGAACAACGCTACAGAGGTAATATCGAAATATTACTGATAATTGATGATATCCGGCATAACAGTAAAACCTTGAAAGCTGCGGAGGTTGCCCGCCAAGCCTTCATAAATACACCCAGGCGCCATATTAAAGTTATACCCAAACAGGTCAGGGGAGGGGTGGTTTCATCAATTAACCTGGGGCTCAGTCTGGCTAAAGGGGAAATCCTTATTATGCTTGACGGAGATTCTTCATGCAGCAATGATTTTGTATCCGTTGTGACTCAGAATTTTGTAGATCAAAATGTTATCGCCGTTTCTTGTAACTTTAAAGTCAGAAACTGTCATAAAAGTCTGGCAACTCGCTTTCAAACTCTTGAGTATATGTTCACATTCCAAATGGCGCGTACCGGACTTTCAGGAATGGGAATTTTAAATAATGTTTCTGGCGGCTGTGGTGCATTCAGAAAAAGCTTTATTAAAAAAATCGGTGGCTGGAGAAACGGAACAGCAGAGGATCTGGACCTTATCATCAGGATAAAAGGATATTTCAAACGCTATCCATATCTGAAGATTGTTCACGATAATAACGCAGTAGCCTATACAGACGTTCCTGATACAATGTGTTCGTTGTTCAAGCAAAGGTTGCGTTGGGATGGGGATCTCTATTATATAATTTTAAAGCGCTACCGGAAGATACTCAGGCCGAAAATGCTGGGCTGGAAGAAGTTTCTGGGTATATTGTGGTACGACATTGGTTTTTGTATGCTGGTGCCTTTGCTGATAGTACTGTACTCTCTCTACCTTTTAATGTTTTATAAGCATGTTTTCTTTATTTCTGTGCTGTTGATCAGCTATCTTTATTATCTTTTCTGGTCACTGGCAATGTTTATGCTGTATCTGCTTATCACCCCGGAAAAAAAAGCTAAGAATTTAGTTTTTATTCCATATATTCTGTTAATGCCTTTGTATCAGTTTATAATGCGCTTATGGACTGTTGTGGCTGCAATTTGCGAAACACTTTTGAAGATTCATAAAGACACTTCTATGGCTCCGTGGTGGGTCATAAAAAAAACCCACTAAGGAGGAATGAGATGGCGGCTTTAAAGTTTAATAAAAAAAATACGGCAGCAGCATTTTTAAAAAGTTACTCTGCAGGGAAACGGCAGGTCGCGAAAATGCAGTGGTATTTGCTGGTTATCATAATCATGAGCCCAGTCATTTATTTCTCATACATGTTCTTTGAAGAACATTTCATACCCAAAGCCGAAGGCTTTGTTTCATTCAACAAAATTGAAATCAGATCTCCTTTCGACTTATTTGTTGACCGGGTATTTATTGGAGTTGGAGATAAAGTAAAGCCCAGGCAGAAACTGATTCAGCTTGATGCTCCGGAATATAAAAATGAAATTCTGTATATTGAAAAGGAAATCGATATGCTCAATGGCAAAAAACTGGCATCAAAGAATCCTGAGCTGGAGCATTTGGCTAAAATGAAAACAGAAGCAATCAGGCACCTGCAGGTAATAAAAACAAATTACAAATCCATATCCAGTCTGCGCAAAAGAGGACTAAGCACTTTTTTTGAAGCACAACAGGCTAGAATAGACTTAAATGAAGCAATAATTCAGGTGCATGAGATCAACAAAAAAATAGCCGAGAGTAAATTTAACTATAACATCAGAATGGAAGAACTTTACGACTCAAAAATAAGGAGTTTGAATAAGGAGATTCTCCATCTCAAGCAAAGACATAAAATATGTGATATTCTCGCTCCAACCGGAGGCACAATTGTGCAAATAAATGTTGATGAAAAAGAGTTTGTTACAAAAAACAAAGAACTGCTGGCAATTGCCACCGACCAGAATATGCACATAAAAGCATTTCTGCCGTCAAGATTTTTGACGAAAGGAGTAGCTGAAGGTGGCAAGGCAATGGTGAAATTCCCTGATGGGGTAGAAAAAGTGGCCGTAATTATGAAGATAACCAAAGAAGCACAATTACACCCTAACGAAAAGAGCTTTATCAAGCGACAGAAAAACCGGGTGGTGGTTATTCTGAGAACCTTGAAAGCTCTACCCGTAAAGTATAAAATATTTGGTTTGCATGTCGAGGTCTTCTTTGATATGTTCACTTGAACTTTGAGTATTTTTCGGGCAACCTCAGCGCTTTTTTGCTGAAATAATTAAAAGGGGAGGGCGAACCCTATGGATTTTCAGTTTGGGGTATTGAGCAATTTGTTCATCTGAGGGCATTGGTTCCAGCACTCGCTCAACAGCAAAACCATGTTCGAGAAGAGTGTTGATGTAGGTAGATAACTTTCTGTGATATTTTCTGACCCCATCAACGAACCAGGTTTGTTCAAATTGTCCCTCATCACGATAATTATACACGGGATGAAAACTTTTCCCTGCATTATCTTTTTTTAATGATCCTTCCGGCCAGGCAGTGCAAATCGGGTGCTCAACAGAAAATACCAGCTGCCCTGACTTCTTGAGCCACTTCTCAATATTTTGAACGAGACTGTCAAATTCCTTTACATAATGAAAAGCCAGCGACGAAACTATAATATCAAAACTTGCCAGGTTCGTCGAAAAAGTCTCTACCGGCAGACAGAGATATTGAATGTTACTGGAAAGTGTAGTGGATGCAGCTTCCCTGATCATATTTTTAGATGGATCAATGCCAAGAACACTCAACGCTCCCTGATCGGCAGCATAGCGACAAAAATTTCCGAAACCACAACCTATGTCCAGAACTTTTTTGTCTTTCATATTTTCGACCAGAGAGCGGACAGCCGGCTGCTCTATCTCATTGTTGAACCCTCTGGCATTATCTCTCAATTTCTTGTATTCAGAAAAAAATGCCAGGTTATCATAAATATTTTGAATTTCCATGCGATAATTCTCCAGTTCATGTGTATTCTAATGTATTATAAATGTATGTTGTTTGCAAGGCTGTTTTTATTTTCAAATATTATATTTATGCTAAAATATATTTTATTATCTAGTGCTTGGCCATGATCTTTTTTCTTTAAATATTATTATTACCTTCCCTCTTATGTCATCTTTACTCGATGAGCTCGAAAGCATCAATTAAATTTTTTCTCGCACTTTGTCAGAAGGGGAGGGGTATTTTACATGGATATTTCTTACTTTCATAGCCGCTGAACTATGATAAGGCCAGCTTTTTTCATTAATGAGAATGACTATTTTGGGATAATATATCGCCTGCTCTAAATCTCTTTTTGCCAAATATCTTAAAATTGGAGTTTTAAGTGGGTCTTGACAGTTTAATAACAATTATTAGAGTTTTTTATTATCAAGTTATTAACAGTGACGGTTATTAATAGATGTATTTATCTATAGATTATATACTTACAATATTAATAAGTCCTTTTATTTACTGTGTGTAAATTAACATAATATGTATTATGCGACGTTTATTATATACCTGAAAAGGCTTCTGAAGACGTGAAAATGGTTTTGTATACACTTTATTGAGGAAAGTAAAAACAGGCCGTCAGCGTTGATTTATCAGTTCCATGCATTGATTCAGTTATAACAAACTCTCTCATGACTGTAAGCCTGCCATGAGAGTTGAAATACTGTAAAAAAAGACTTATTTGATCGTCTGACCAATGGAATAAGCTTCCAGATAATATTTCAAGTTCAACTGTGCGCGTCTATACTCTTGGCTTTTATATTTCTTAAAAATAAAACAAGCTTCTTTTTGAACAGCGACAGCCTTGTCCGGCCGGCCAACCAGATAATAAACTCTGGCGAGCGTATTGCCTACAACGGCCTTGTCTGCAGGGTTCAGATACTTTTCTGCTTCATAGGCTTTACAGGCTGCACGTAAAGCCAGTTTAAGCTTGGCTGTGCCAAACTTTCTGCTTATTAAATCCCATGCCAAGCTGTTTAATTCCAATGGATTAGAATATTTATCAATGCACTCTGCATAGCATAGATCAAGTTCTTTATTCATGTTTAACTTTTTAAGAATAAACACCTTAACTTTTAGTAACTTCAGATTCTCAGGGTAGGCTTCTATCATTTTATTAACGTATTTCAATGATTCAGCCGCCCTGCCCATAGAGAATAAAATGAAGGCTTTTAAAGAAACATATTTGGGATCTCCGGGGTTTTCCTGAAGACGTTCATCAGTGAGTTGCAGTGCTGCTTGATAGTCGCGTTTTGCAAAGGCAGCTTTCAATTTTTTATTTTCTCTACGTTCATGCTGCTCTTTGTGCATATCAAATTTTCCGGCAAAAATTCTTTTGAGTACAGGTTCAACTTCCAGCGGATGCCCTATCCAGACAACCCTTCCGGATTTGCCGATTATGAATGCGGCTGGTATTCCGCTGACTCCCTTCATGTAGGCTCCGGAAGTTTTCATTTTATCATCGGCTCCAAAACTGTAATCAGCCAACCCCTGCCCTTTAAGATATTTACTGATTACCTCAGGTGTTTCAGTACTTATTCCTGCAATAACAAGTCCTTGTTTTTTATACTTACGCTGCAGGATATTTAGATGTGGGATTGACATTTTGCAAGGTTTGCACCAGGTTGCCCAGAATTCAATGACAAATACTTTTTTACCTTTTCCGGCTGTTATTTTTACCGGTTTCCCCTTCACCCATTTCTTTATTCTAAGCTCAGGGGCTTTATCTCCCACGGTTAATGAAAAACAAGCTGAAGCTGTAAAAACTGTTATTGCTGCTGCGAGCAGTTTCCTGGTGTTCATTGCGGCTCCTTGTCGTTAGGTGTTTTTTTGTAATATTTTACATACGTTTCTTCCGTAGTGCATTAAAAATATATAAGTGAAATCACCTGTTTTCAGGTTATTACACTTTCTGTCAAGCCAGTAATCTGCGGCATTGAAATTACACTTCATCTGGCAAACTCTTACTGCCTTTTGAGTGTTTCCATTACTCCAGATACATTTCCCCCCCTTCCCTGCAGGCCGCTTTGACAGATTTAAGCCATTAACTTTAAACCCAGCCGCCAGTTTGCCGAAACGACAAAGCTGCAATGACTTTAATGCTGAACGAGATTCTAAATAATCTTCAAGAATGTCAAATCTTCTCTCCAAAGGCAGTTTTCCTGATGAAGACCTGTATTTTTTAAAACAGGAGCTGAATCTGGTGAAGAAATCAGACATATTTTTTGAACAGTAACTGAAAACATTGCACAAGGCCTGATGGTTATAATAGGAGTCAAGTACATGAGAATAGAGACAGGACTGGTCAATATCATCTTTTGACATTGTTGCAGAACTCAAAACCTGCCACGGCGGGTCAACCATATAATTAATATCCCACTGCTTCAGCTGATTGAGAATTGGGGTGCCAGGCAGTATTTTTAGCGGCTCAAGCTGTATTTCGGCCGGACCTATTTGCAGCATTCTGTTTATATCTTGCTCTAATGAAGCTAGAGTTTGCCCCGGCAGACCGGAAATCAAATCTGCATGAACTTCGAAATTCTGCATTTCAACCAACTCCTTCAGGCCACGTTCCGGGATCCCATCAGCTGAAGAACGCTTAATATTTTTCAAAACTACAGGGTCAAAACTCTGAATTCCAGCCTCAATATGAAGTTGTCCCTCAGGCATTGAACAAAGCAGTTCTTTTACCTCAGATTGCAGTCTGGCCGGGTGAATTTCCAAGTGAAATTTCATTTCAGGAAAGTTATCACGAAAAAGCTTCAGCATGGCAACTGCTCGCCCGGCGGTTTCGTTGAAAGTCCTGTCTATAAGGCGTATCTCACGAAACCCTCTGGACCTTAAGGCTTCAAGATCAGTTTTTATTCGGTCGATGGAAAAAGTTTTTACTGCTTTATGGACAGCGCTCGTGCAGAATGTACAGCTGCCCAGGCAGCCCCGGCTGGTTTCCAGCTGGTAAAAAGGTTTATTATCATGCAGATAAGGAGTAACATAAGGCGATGGGAGTTCATCAAGTTCGCCTTTGAATTCCGCAATACCATTGTCAAAATACCTCCCCTGCTCCACTCTGCACAAACCACTTACATTTTTCCAGTCAAAATCCGCCTTGACTGCATTAAGTAATTCCGGCACCGATGTTTCATCTCCGCGCAATACCCCATCAATTTGCGGGTTGTCCAGCAAAAACTGGTGGTTGCTGCCAATAAAATTCGGACCGCCAAAGAAAATCATGCACTCTGTCAGCTTTTTCTTTATTTCAGCTGCAAGTAGGCATAATAAGTCGATATTAAATATGTAGGCGGTAGCTATTATTAACGTTGGCTCTATAGTATAAACTTTTTTAAGTGTTTCATTTACAGGTGTTTTCAGGGTGGTTTCCACATGGTGCCAGCTCCATTCAGCCGCATTCTTTTCAGCAAGAGCCCGCAACATGCAGTATGAAAGCATGGAATGAGAATAAGAGGAGTTTAACTCCAGAAAAAGCACAGAACAGTTTTTATCACCCATAATATTTAATCGTAAGCATAGTTATGTCATCAGATTGCGGAGCTTTATCGACAAAGTCATTTACTGCTGTTGACACCGCATTAACCACTTCATGGGGATTCGCCCCGGCAAAGCGCTGTAAAATAGCTTTAAGCCGGTCAACTCCAAACTGGGCTCCATCTTTGTTGAAAGCTTCAGTGATTCCATCAGTATATAAAAACAAGGTATCACCCTTTTCTAATTTATAGGACTTTATCGTGATTTCACCATTTGTCAATGGTAACGCCCCGATAATCATTCCGGTTGGAAGTTCTAGTGTCTCAATTTTTTTCCTCTTTCTTATGAATGGAGGGTTGTGCCCTGCGTTTGCCAGCAGCATCTCCCCGGTTTCAGTATCAAGAATACCGCAGATCCCGGTAATAAACATGCAGGAGTGATTGTTCTTTTCAAGCTCATTTCCCACACTGGACAAAATTTTGTCCGGCGGCGAATTTTCAAGCGCTTCGTGCCTGAGCAGAGTCAGGGCTCTGACCATAAATAAAGCTGCTGGCAACCCTTTCCCTGAAACATCGCCAATAGTAAAGAACAGGTGTTTGTTGTCAATAAAGAAAAAGTCATAGAAATCTCCGCCAACCTCTCTTGCCGGCTTCATTTCAGCATAAACTTCAATTTCATCGCGATCCGGAAATGCCGGAAAATTGTCCGGCAGAATTGAGCGCTGTATCTTGGCTGCAACATTAAGCTCCCGGTCTATCTGCTCTCTAATCGTGAGATTTTCCTTGAAATCCCGGATCCTTCCTTTGAGTTCTGCCGACATTTTATTGAATGTTTCAGCCAGATCCTGCAGTTCATCGCCGCTTTTAATATAAAGTTTTTCATCCAGCTTTCCCTTTCCTATTCGTTCCGCACCCTGCTCCAGTTTCATTATCGGAATACAGAACCGCTTTGCAATATACAGACTGCACAGCAGAATCAGGGAAATTATAAAGATCCCTGAGGCAATATACAGCAGGAGTTTACTTTGAATATTTCTATCCATATAGAAACTGTAAATTAAATTTTCATCTCTGATATTATGGCCGCTGCGTCTGGCCTTTTCAGTAATCAGGTTTCGTGGCATAGCAATGCCAACTGTCCAGTTTGTCATATTCAGTGGAGTCAGGTAAAATTCAATGGGTTCCCCCATGAAGCTTATGGTTCTGAACTTGCTGTCGGGCAGTTTCAATTTGCTCATCTCGGTTTCAAAGTTTTGCTTTACACGCTGGGGAACATTCCACAAGAGTTGTTTATCGATATTGCGTTCCTTGGCGATAAGCTTACCGTTTTGATCAATAATGAAACCAAATCCGCCGGTCCCCAGAGTTACAATGAAGTCTTCGGAAATAGCCCTGGGACGAACATCCACGCAGACCACCGCCACAATTTTATCGTCTACCTGAACTGCTCTGGAGCAGCTTAGCACCTTGCGATTGCTGTCAATTGCTATATACGGCCCGGTCCAGATATTTTTATCTGGGTTTTTAATAGCCTGTTTGTACCAGATACGCCCCCTGGGATCAAAATCCTGTGGAATTGGAAACCAGCTGAATTTGAAAAACAGTCCATCAGGTTGAGCAATACCTATTCCACTGGTGTATTCATTAAAGACACACAGACATTTAAATGCGTTTCTAAGCATCGACATTCTCATGATGTCAGGCTCAATACTTTTTATGCTGACTCCTGCCGGTAATGTAAAATACGAAAAACTGTCATCAAATATAAACTTAGTTGAGAATGCCTCGGTGAAACGGTTGTTTTCTGCAGTATAAACTCCGTTGTATATCAGTTTATACAAGCAGGCAATATTGGTAACCTCTGCATCAATACGCTGCAGCTGCAGACTGGTAATCATCGCCTGCCCCTGTGATAACATTTTCAGTTCCCGCCTGGACTCTTTTTCTAAAACACTCATACTTTCTTTTGCCACGTTTTCGGCAAGGTCTTTGCTGCAGTCAAAGGCGAATTCTTTAAGGTCACGCATATTCATTATTGTCAGAACACAAATAATTGCAAAGGAAAGCACCGGTATTGCGGTTATATAGAAAATGATCTTTGATTTTAATGACATTTTGCTCATGAATGCTTTTCTTTCCCAATATATGTTATTGCAACCATAGTAATATCATCAGTCTGAACTTCCTGCTGACAAAAATTATCAAGACCGTTAAGCAACCGCATAATCGGTTTCAGATGTTTTGTTGTCCTGTTTGAGAATATTCTCAATAATCCCTCAAGCCCAAGAAAAGAACCTTCAGGGTTATTAGCCTCGGTTATCCCATCTGTATAAAGCAGCAGGGAGTCTCCTGGATCAAGTTTAACTTTTTCCTGTTTAAAAGTTTGAGCAGGCACTGGATACGGACCGACTGCAATACCGTTGTTTAACTGCAGAAGTCTGGCAGTCCCACGTTTCAGGAAAATCGGCGGAGTATGACCGGCATTGCTGAAAGTCACCACTCCGGTATTCAAGTCCAGTATACCACAAAAAACCGTGGCAAACATGCAGGTATCGTTTTTCTTGGAAAGAGCGATATTAAGACTGTGCAGCATTTTATCAGGAGTTTTACCGGTTCGCCCTTCATGACCAACCAGTGTAGTAGCCTGGGCCATGAACATTGATGCTGCCATGCCCTTGCCGGAAACATCGCCAATGCAGAAAAACAAATGGTCCTTGTCCACCATAAAAAAATTATAGAAATCCCCGCCAACTTCCTTGGCCGGTTTCATAAATGATTTGAGGGTAAAACGATCATTCTCATCAATATCCTCCGGAAGCATAGCCTGTTGAATATCAGCAGCCACCATCATCTCCTGCTCCATTTTTTCACGCTCGCTGACGCTGGCTGCTATATCCCTCATATAAGTCTGGATCTCACGGGTCATATTGTCAAAGGTATTATCAAGCCTCTCCAGCTCATCGCCGGTTTTGAGGTGAATTTTGCTCTTGAAGTTTCCTTTTCCGATATCCTGAGCTTTCTGTTTCAGCAGCATGATTGGTGAGGTAATTTTATGGGAAAGAATCATACTGCTGGCCAGTATCCCGCAAACCGCTGCAATTGCGAGTATCAGGTAATCTATGGAATTTCTATGCAAAAACTTACGGATATAGTTGCTGTGATCAAGTACATTCTGTTTGATCATTAAATCAGTTTTCTGAGCGGCTTCCATCAGAGTGGCAGTCCTGATAACTACGGCAAAACTCCATTCAGCCTCTGGTATCGGGGAATATGCGATATACAGGCTGGGCTCGCCGGGAAGGTTGATGTTATGAATTCCGGATTCCCCACCTATCATTTTTACAGCAACTTTTTTCAGAGCTTTAATGTTAGTGTTGAAAAGGTTTTCCTTTTTGTATTCCTGCTGCCAGTTGAGTCCTGAACTTTCCATTCCTTTGCGAGCCAGGATATTTCCTTCAGAATCGATAATAAATGCAGTACTCTCGCGGCTCAACTGGCGCTTTAAAAATTCATTGGTTAATTTTTCTACGTCCATATCCAGAGCCGCCACCGCGACAATTTTTCCGTATTCATTTTTTATCGCTTTAGAGCAGGTTATTACCAGTTGATTAAAAGATGCGGATACATAGGGACCGACCCAGACTGCTTTGCCATCGGCCTTTATGGCCGCAGTATACCAGGGTCTGGTGTGAGGGTTGTAGCCATGAGGCGTCTTACGCCACGGGAAACTGACTGTACTGCCACTGCTCAAAGACACGTATATCTGATCAAGATTTTCATGATTCCCAAAAATAAACTTCAACAAAGGGTGGAGGGTCGCAAGTTTTCTGTCTGCTGGTGAAAAACTCGACTGTCTTTTGAGAACTCCAAAATCCTCAATAATAGAATAATCATAAATGTTGGCTGGTTTTTTATCTGAAACAAAATCTTTAACTGATTTAAAGTCCGTACTGTCAGGCGCGAGGCAGCGAGCGGATAAATTGGCCAGCACAGCAAGTTCATCAGAGATGCGTTTGAGCTGAACATTTATAATGGCGCTTTGTCCTGAAGAGAGTGATTTTAATTCCTCTATAGAATGCACTACCAGTGACTTGGAAGATTCATCGAGAGCGCTTCTTCCCAGTTTTTCATAGGTACTGAGAGTATATCGGCCGAGGCGCCTGAGGTTTACATAAGTAAGCAGATATGCGGCAAAAAAAGCTACTCCGCAAAGCGCTATCATAATCACAGCTATCTTTACTTTAATGCTTAATTTAGGCATAAACCTCCCTGCTCTTCTTTTCATTAAATATAGGACTTAAAATACAGCAATTCAAGAATTTATTCTGCGGTGCTTTTTAAACTCAGCTGCCTTGAGGAGATTCTTATACTGTTTAAACGCGTCACGACTTAAAATAGTTTTTAGAAAACTGGTGCAGATATAATCAACAGTCAAGTCGCTCGGATGCAGCATATCCGGTTTATAAAACCTGTAGTCACGCAGCTCATCATTCAAGATCTCGTATGCCGGAAAGTAACAGCAACTGCCGTCATTACAGACCTGATGTACTGCTGCCAGCAGATTGGCTTTACTCTGACCGTTCAAAACCAGATCACCCGGATAGTGCCGGACCGGTGATAGAGTAAATATAATTTTGCATTCAGCATTGATTCCCGCAACAAGATTGACAAGGTGGGAAAGGTACCGGTAATTTTCGTCTACACTGACAATTCTTCTGTAAAAACAATTGTTTGGCAGTTTATGACAATTCGCCACAATGGTTTCTGTTTCCTTATTTACGTACACAACAGAGGAAGAAGGTGTTATGATTAATGCATCAGCATGTAACAGTTTCTCGCGAAAACAGCCAAGGGCATGGTTTGCCGTATTTACAGCGGCTTCCAGGTTATCTTTTGAAAAGTTCCCGTGATGCTCCCAGCTGTGATACAGTCCGCCATAAGCAAAAAAGTCTTTACGCTCAAACGGCCTGTCATGAGCACAACGTTCTATAACCTGCATGATTGAGCATGCATTGTAGACAATACCTGTTGGATTCTGGACAGCGTCAAATCCGGTATCCACTAACATATTGATCAGGTTTTCAGAAAAACACGACCCAATTCCGCAAAATACCGCATTTGCCTCAAAATCAGGAAAATTCCCCGGTGCGATATTAACTTTTGTCTGAAGTTTAAGGTTTTCAAGCATTTTCAATGCTCCTGTCTATAATTGCTCAAGCGTTCGAGCAGCTTTGAATATCTCGGCTCCAGCCGGGAGTTACGTACTGCCATACCTATGGCTTTACTGCTTCCAATCAGTATCAACAGCCGGCGTGCCCGGGTCATGCCGGTATAAAGCAGATTGCGCTGCAGCATCATATAATGCTGATTGAGCATCGGCATTATAACTGCCGGGAATTCACTGCCCTGGGATTTATGGATGGTAATTGCATAAGCCAGCGTAAGCTGATCAGTTTCAGTAAATTCATAAGTCACAGCCCGGTTGTCAAAGTAAACCGAGAACTGCTTTTCCTTGATATCGATATTGCCGATTCTGCCCATGTCTCCGTTAAAAACGTTCTTATCATAATTATTGCTGGTCTGCATTACCTTATCGCCGGTTTTGAACACCTTGTCTCCAGATTTAAATTGCGGCTTGTGCCCCGGGTTAAGTTTTTCCTGCAAACTTTGATTCAGGGCAGCAGTTCCAACCTGTCCCCGGTTCATTGGCGTCAGCACCTGAATATCACGGGCCGGGTGAAATCCGAAGCGCTGCGGGATACGTTCACTCTGCATCCGTAAAATCAAATCGGCCACCCGTTCCGGATCGTCCTGCTCTATCCAGTAAAAATCCGTGAGCTCCTGCTGTTTTGAGTTTCCTTCAGGCATTTGCCCATTATTCACCCGGTGAGCGTTTAAAATAATACGGCTGCCCTCTCCCTGGCGAAATATCTTACTTAAGTGAGTCACCAGGAACAGACGGGATTTGAGCAGACAGTGAAATACATCACCAGGACCGACCGAAGGCAGCTGATCCTTATCTCCAACCAGTATGACAGTCGTACCTGCTTTTATTGCTCGAAACAAGCATAAAGCCAGTGATAAATCCAGCATTGAAACCTCATCAACAATCAAGAGGTCACACGGCAGCGGGTGATACTGATTATAGGCAAATGATCTTTCTGCAGGCTCCCATTTAAGCATTCGGTGCAAGGTTTTTGCCGGAAAGCCAGTTGATTCGGACATGCGCTTTGCAGCTCTGCCGGTTGGCGCCGCCAGATAAATCTTTAAACCGGCAGCTTTGGCTTTTCTGACGATTTCGCCTACTACGGTTGTCTTGCCCACTCCGGGACCGCCGGTAATAATACTTACAGGTGAGTGCCCTGCCCTTTCAACTGCAGTCAACTGTTCATCGCTTAGTAAAATATTGCTGGCTGCCGGTATTTTTGCCAAACGTTCGCCGCAGTGCCGCTTCACACTGATCAGACGCAACAAATGGCCGGGCAGTTCTGATTCGGCCTTAAACAGGTTTCTTGGGTAATACATGCCGCTGTCTTCAACCAGTAAGCTCTGAGTTAAAGCTTCGGTTATTCCGCATTGTGCCTGCTCATTATCCACCTGCAGGGTTTCCGCGCACTTCTGCACAAATTCTTCAGTCGGGTAACAGCAGTGCCCGGCAGCAGTCAGCTGGTTAATAGTGTAAATAGCTCCGGCGGCAAGCCGGATTGCGGCATCATTGGAAATTCCCAGTGACGAAGCAATCCGGTCCGCCATCAGAAAGCCAATGCCATCTATTTCATCAGCAAGCTGATAAGGATTGTTTTTGACCACTTGAGCGGTCCGGTCACCATATTCTTTGTAAAGTTTCTGACAGAAAAGCGAACTGATTCCCAGCCCTTGCAGAAAGATAAAAGTATCGCGTTTAGCCGACTGTTCTTTCCAGGCTCCGCTGATCATGGCAGCCCGTTTTTTGCCGATACCGGGAACTTCCTGCAGTCTAACCGAATAGTTATCCAGAATATCAAGAGTCTTTTCACCAAAGTGATTTACAATGCATTCAGCATACTTGGGGCCTATGCCTTCAATCATGCCTGAGGAAAGGTACTTTACGATTCCTTCCCGGGTGCTTGGCAGAGTAAAACGGAACTGTTCGACCCGCAGCTGCCGCCCGAATTCACGATGAGTTTCATATTTTCCGGTGGCTTCAAGGTTCTGACCTTCGAAGGCACCGGAAATATTTCCAACTACAACATGCTCCTGCCCGTTGCTGTCCCTGACTCGCAGAACTGAATATGTCCCTTCATCGTTGGCATAAACTACTCTTGCAATTTCGCCACGGACCGTGTGGCTGGTCAGGCCTTGATTTTTTTGTGAATTTCCCATGCTGTACTTTAAGCTTAAACTACAGCATTTTCAATATTGAGGAAAGCAATTTTAATCAGAACTTGAAACCCTGTTTTTCAAGCAGACAGACTGTTAGATTGACCGCGATCCGCCACGTCCACTTCAATGCTTCAAAAAGCGGGATTATCGGATCCAGGTGATTTTCTGAACAGAAATCAGGGTTTTCCCGGCACCAGTTGCTGAAAGTCTTTGCCATATCCGAGGGCAGCTCCAATGTTTTGAAGTAAGCCATAACTTTGTCATCGCTATACATGGGGACCTTGCCGTCAAACATACCGTGACTGGAAAATTCCGGTGTCTGACCGTTTACCCAGCAGCTGACAGCTTCGCCTGCTTTGGCCGAAACATAAGTAAAAAGAGAAATGATTTCCTCGCCGGAAATTTCCTGCCTGCATTCCCGGTCAAGAAACTTACGGGTCTCAACCAGCATGAATTTAAACAGTTCCTTTTCATAGTCTGCAAGTTCTTCTATGACAGCAATCTGCCCTTCAATATAACCGTTTTTGGCGGCACAATTTACAATTGCCAGAGCAATTTCCCTGCAAAGTTCTTCCACGTTAACTCCCCGTATTTAAAAAAGTTCCAACTGTGATTCCTGAGATACAGCGTCCCATCTGACAGGCTTCCGTCCGAACCGCTCGAGAGCGGCATTAATCTTTGAAAATGGCTTACTGCCAAAAAAACCGCGATGTGCGGATAGAGGAGAAGGATGCACTGAACTGATTATGTAATGCCGGTTCTCATCAATCAGCGGTGCCTTCTTCTGAGCATAACTGCCCCAGAGCACAAAAACTACACCGTCGCAGTTTTTATTGACCTTCTCAATTATGGCGTCAGTAAATTTTTCCCACCCTTTTTTCTGATGTGAAGCTGCTTTATGGGCCCGCACTGTCAGTACTGCGTTTAACAGCAAAACCCCCTGCTCTGCCCATGACCGTAAATTTCCAGCGACTGGTGGTGTAATTCCGATATCCGCTGCCATTTCCTTGTAAATATTGCGCAGAGACGGCGGCAGCTTTATCCCCTCAGGCACAGAAAAACTTAATCCATGAGCTTGTCCGTCATTGTGATAAGGGTCCTGTCCAAGGATAAGAACCTTGACTTTCTCCGGCGAAGTTGTTTCAAGTGCATTAAAAATTAATTCCTGTGGCGGAAAAATTTTTTCGCTCTGCCATTCTTTATCAAGAAAGCTTTGCAACTTTGCAAACCAGTCAGAAGCCAGTTCCTGTTGTAACAATGCATTCCAGTTTTCAGGAATGGCGGTGCAAAGATCCATATTCATATCCTTAAAATAATACTCTGTTTCTGGACAAAAGGGGTTAAACGACTCTTTACTTATACCGCTTGCTTTTACTTTTTCAAGATACTCCAGCCAGGTGTTTCAACGCTGACCGCTTGACAGTCAGGCTCAGTTAGAAAAGGTTTACAGTCCGCTCTCGCGGAAAACTGATATTGCACAAGGGTGGAACCGGGATGAGAGCCCGGCAACCGTTTGTGGAGACCGGCAGAGACCACTTACCGGGCCTCTGCCCAGCTGATTTAAACGCAGTTAAGCCGGCCGCCGGCCAGGACAATATCAATATCCTCCTGCGACATATTGTGCTTGAGAGTTATTTCTATATTGCTGCCGTCAGGCTTACAAATTGTGGCAATAACCGGCAAGCCGACACCGAGCTGTTCTCTGGTATTATCAATTTTTATTGTATCATCCTGCTCAATTTTATCATAGTCAGATTGATCGGCAAACACCAGCGGCAGAATACCGAAATTAATCAGGTTGGCCGCATGAATACGTTCAATAGCAAAGGCAATGACAGCTTTGATGCCTAAATACATTGGACAGATGGCAGCGTGTTCACGTGAAGACCCCTGCCCGTAACTGTCACGCCCGACGATAATGCCATGCCGTCCGGCGTCACGCACTGCTGAAGCCCGCTCGGCAAAAGAGGGTTTGCCCTCTTCGGTGAAACATTCGAAAACGACTTTAGAATATTCCGGAATATTACTGCGCAGTTTCAGGTGAATACCTGCTGGCATAATGTGGTCTGTAGTGATTTTGTCACCTACCTTAATGATCACCTTACCGTCAATTTCATTCGGGAGTTCGCAGTTTTCCGGTGGATTGCCGATTGTCCGTTTGCGGACAATCTCCACCTTGGAGCCATCTGCAGCCGGTGCAATTATGAAATTGTCATTAATCAGGAATTTTTCAACATCCGCAATACAGGGACAGGCAATATCAAGTTCTCTTGGATCTGTAAACTTGCCGGTAAGAGCTGCGGCCACGGCAGTTTCCGGGCTTACCAGGTAGGCCTGATCGCATTTAGTGCCGGTTCTCCCAGCGAAGTTACGGTTAAATGTCCTCAGAGTTACAGTATCATCGGCTGGACTCTGCCCCTGTCCGATGCACGGACCGCAACCGGTCTCCAGCACTCTGGCGCCTGCTGCAATCAAATCAGCAAGCATCCCGTTTCGCGAAAGCATCTCAAGTACTTGCCTGCTGCCCGGGGCAATAGCCAAAGTTACATTGGGATTTACTTTACGTCCTTTCAGCACAGTAGCCACCAACGCCAGGTCGCGGAAAGAGCTGTTTGTACAGGAACCAATTATCACCTGAGATACCTCATTACCGCTCATTTCCTTGACTGTTCTTATATTGTCCGGGCTTGAAGGACATGCGGCAAGAGGCTGCAGGTCGGATAAATTAATTTCGATAACCCGGTCATATTCAGCATCGGAATCAGCTTGCAGCGGAACCCATTGATTTTCTCTGCCCTGAGCTTCAAGAAACGCTTTGGTGCTTGCGTCAGAGGGAAAAACTGAAGTTGTTACACCAAGCTCAGCCCCCATATTGGTAACAGTAGCACGCTGCGGAACGGACAGCTCAGTGACTCCTTCACCAAAATACTCGACGATACAACCGACATTACCTTTAGTAGAAAGTATATCCAGAAGTTTCAGGATAATATCTTTGGCGGCACACCATGGGCTAAGTTTTCCGGTTAGCTTAACGCCAATTACCTTCGGATAAGTCAGTCTGAATGGTTCACCCGCCATGGCCAGTGCCACATCCAGACCACCGGCGCCAATTGCAATCATGCCGATTCCGCCTCCGGTGGGAGTGTGAGAATCCGAGCCCAGCAGGGTTTTGCCAGGAACGCCAAAGCGTTCCAGATGTACCTGATGACATATTCCGTTGCCTGGAGGTGAAAAATATACCCCCTTGGCAGCAGCTACCGATTGCAGATACATGTGGTCATTGCGGTTTTCCGGACCATTTTGCATCATATTGTGATCCACGTAAGATACGGAAATTTCCGTCTTTACCCGGGGAACCTTCATAGCTTCCAGTTCAAGGTAAGCCATTGTTCCGGTAGCGTCCTGAGTCAAAGTCTGGTCTATCCTGATAGCCGCCGGCTTGCCGGGTGCTTTGTCACCATAGACAAAATGCTCATCGATAATTTTCTGCACAACAGTACCTTTAGCCATGTGTACTCCTTTTCTCAAACGTCAGTAAAGTAAATGCGGACAATGCTCAGCAGTTCACAGATCCGCGTGATTTTTAATTAAACAGTTACTATAACTGCCATAAAGTGAAATGGCAAGATGCCAAATATTATATTATTTCGGCATTTTGTGATATTGGACTACCCTTAATAGTGTTTCCACCATGAGTTTCCAGGTTTATAACCTGCTTTGGACCAATCTTTGGTGGCAACAATTCTGTTTTTGCCCCAGATCTCGATGTGATACGCGAGAATGGTTTTATCCTTGATTCCCTTGAGAGGTATTCTGGCACAGCGGCCGCCCACTTTCCCCGGTCTTTGACTGTTTCCGCTCCCTAAATAACCTTTAAAGGCACTGTTATTCCAAATATTGGGGCGGTCTATTTCGTTCACTTTTTCCATTATCTTAGCTTCATCATAAGTTTTGGAGCGTATTTTTGCCTCTTTGGGGTAGCAGTAGGTGTAAACCGGATGTTTACCGTAGGATTTGCTGCGGGTTGTCAGAATATGAAGATAAATATACGGCATTTTCATCGCTTTGGATTTGTGCTTCTCATATTTCCTTGAAACTGTAAATTCAACTTCAAATTCAGAGGTCTGGATGCTTTTCTTTTTGCTTTTGGAGTTTTTGACTTTTATGCAGCCTTTAAGCGGGACTTTTACATTAGTAATAGTGACAGTATAATCAGAAGTATTATCTTCAAACTGCCCCGCTCCTTTAATATCGCTGCTGAAATATTTACGGACCCAGTGCCGTGGGATTGTTTTCTGAGATTTACCGCGTTTGATAGTGATGTTCTTCAGGTCCATGCTGACTATTTCAACATCGGAAACTATCTTCTCATTTTCATTTTTGCCGGTTTTATAGACCAGAGTTCCGGCAGTTAGAGTTCCGGCAGCTAAAAGCAATGAAATTACGTTAAGGTATCTCAGGTTCACGGCAGCCTCCTTTTGTACTTCGAAAAAAGAACGTTCTATAAGGTGTAAATATTGCAGTTTTTTTGAAAAAATCAAAAAAAAAGCGGAACCAGATACGGCTCCGCAAAGTAAACAGGGAAATCAGTCCTGAACTTTTGTCTTGGGCAATCCAAGTACTTTTTCTTCAGGAATCTTGCCTTCGGCGCGCAGAGCGTCAAGGCGTTCGAAGCGCTTCATTACATTGCGTTTCTTGCGGATTTTACCACCGACTCTCAGACTCGGATGCTGTGACATTTCTGTACCTCGTTATATTTTAAAATTATTTAATGTTCAATACAAATTGAGCAAGTAATATCGCTGTTTTCGTTGAAGTTTCAAGGATGAATAAAAAAAAATATGCTTTTTTGTTAATATATCTTGTAAAATTTCATTGTTCAGCAACTTTTAAACTAAATAAAGGCTGGAGTCAAGCTGGTGCATTCTACAAAAAAATTTTATATCCTGCTCATGGTTCTGTGCTCTATATGCAGCCTTCAGGCATCTGGAGTCACTGTGCTGGCCACTACAGATATCCACGGGCACATCACCGGCACGGATAGAGGGTTGCTGAAACTGGCCACTCTGATTGTTGCTGAAAAAGAAAAGGCGGGCCCTGAAAATACCCTCCTGATAGATTGCGGCGATACCCTTGAGGGCACCTACAGCGCTTACGCCACCCAAGGTGAAATAATGATTAAAGCGTTGAACTTTCTGCATTATGATGCCTGGATTCCGGGAAATCATGAGTTTGACCTGAATTTAAAAACACTTGCTCAGCGAATCAGACAGTTTCAGGGTGCTGTTCTGGCTGGAAACATAAATTGCAGGACTTTGCAGAGCGCAGCAATAACTTCTTCATGGAAAATCTTTAAACGCGGCGGCCTCAAGGTTGCAGTAATCGGCTTGACTATGCCTGGTATCAGCTGGCAGCGATGGCGTCCTCCGGGAGTTTTGCAAACATTAAAGATGAGTTACTCCCTGCATCGAATTATGCCTGAAGTAAGGGCAAAAGAACCTGACATAATAATTCTCGCCCAGCACCTTGGCATATATGCCAAAGGTTATAATGCTTATTCGCTGCTGGCTGATTTTCCAGAAATAAATCTGGTGCTTGGAGGCCATACACACGTAGAAAAGAGCGGGCAGAAAATTGGTCCTGATAACTGGTATGTCCAAGCTGGAAAACATGCAGAATGTGTAGCTAAAATTGAGATTACTTTTGATAAGAAACGGCAGAAAGCAGCCAGGATAACGTCATCTTTGCTTAAAGTAAAAGAAAGTACATCAGAGTATAAAAAACTGCGCAGCTTAATAAATGAAGATTTAATAAATGCCAATGAGCACGGCAGATTCTTATTATCAGAACTAAAGCTCTCCAGATCGGTCGGGAGGCATAAAGTCATTGAAGAAACTGCGGTTGCAGCAATGAAATGGAAATGCCGGGTTATGGGTAAAAAAGCAGGAGCGGTTTTCTATTCAAACTGCAGAAAAGGCGGAGTTTTAAAGCAAATAATTCCCTTGACTAGAAAAACCATCTTTGACTGGTACCGCTTCCATGATAAAGTATGTCTGGTTGATTTTGGCAGCCGGGAAACATTCCGGGCCGTGCTCAATGAATTTAAAAGCAGTAAATCTGCAAGATTTACGCCGCTGATATTGCTTAATAATTCGAAAAACAATTTTACCGTGGTGTTGAGCAGTTATCTACTGGCCGGGGCCGGAGGCAGGTTACCACTGCTGCACAGCTACGGAATTAAGCACCCTGAAAAAGTCATCCAGACCTCAGGGATACAGGAAACGGTATCTCTTTATTTGCAGGAAAAACAGTTATTGCCTGAAAATCAGAAGAGGAGAAATTGAAAGATGGACACATTTTATACAAACATATTACCGCTGCTTCTGCTGTTGGGCATTTTTATTTTTTACGTACTTATAGTTTACTGGATCAAAAAAATTCCAAAGCAACAGGATCCATGGGAAAAAGCAGGGGTAAAGCTTGATGATAACGCTCGCCCGGTGTGTCCCAGGTGCCTGACTCCGGTTGATTCGCCGTTTCGGCATTACTGCAGCAAATGTGGTGAAGCTGTTGGCAAATACACCAGGTATATTCCATTTGTAAACATCCAGTTCAATTACTCAATTTTCGGGACAATCTGGAAAAACATTAAAAGCCCTGAAAACAGCAGAAGCAAACGTTTTTTATATTATTTACTTATAATAATACTGGCACCGCTGATGCCGGTGTTTTTACTAATTGTCTGGCTTGGAGCAGGCATTTTCAAAATTTTCCACAACAACACTGCCCCGCGCAAAGACAGAGACAGTTCCTGATTGAGCAGTTAATGGCTTTCAGGTCGATATTCTGTAAAAATATATTTACAAAATCCATGCTTGGTTGAAGCTATGCAAATTGCATTTTTTTTTATTTAAATTATTATATTATTAAGGAGATTTAGATCCAAGGTATTCAGCAAATTAACTAATGGAGGATTACTATGCGTTTTTTGGGCTCAAAACTCACAGTTATGGCGCTTGCCGCCTCTGCCGTTATTCTGACAGGCTGCAACAGCGGTCCGCCGGCTATGACCCAAACGTCTACTATTGGCGCTATGGTTGCCGGCAGTTACGATGCAACTATGACCTGCGATGAGCTGTTGAGCTATGGTGACTATGGCGTCGGGGCGTTAAGTAAGCTTGACGGGGAATTCACTTTAGTTGATGGAGAGTTCTATGTAACGAATATTGAGGGTAAGCTGATACCGGTCAAGCCACAGGATGAAGTTTGCTTTTCGACAGTTGTTGATTTCAGGCCCAAAGCCAAAGTTATGATTAACAATCCAATGACAAAAGAAGAATTAAATAAATACATCGATACGGTTGAGCAAAATCCGAATATATTCTACGCTGTAGTAATAAAAGGTGAATTTGCTACGATAACCACTAGAAGCCTGCCGCCGCAAAAACCCCCATATCAACCTCTGGACGAAGTGATTAAAAGACAGGTAGTGCATAATATGTCAAACCTGAAAGGTACGCTTGTTGGGTTCAGGTTTCCGGCATATGCCGGCAAGTTTAATGTTGCCGGGTATCATTACCATTTTGTAAGCGAAGAAAAAACCAAGGGCGGTCATGTGAAGGACTTCAAAATCCGTAAAGGTGTTCTGGAGTATGCTCCATATACCAGACTTCAGGTTTTCCTGCCTCCTGATGTGGAAAAGCTCAGAAAGCTTGATCTAAGAGGAGATATCACTAAATCCGTGGAAAACTTCAACTAGTCGTAATAAAACTTAAGCCCTCCAGCTGGAGGGCTTTTTTATTGTCAGGACCACTTTTCCTGATTGATATAATCAGGATTGTATCTGGTGCGCGGCTCCGGCTGTTTAGCCGGATGGCCAATGGCAATCACTCCAATTGGAATTATGTGAGAAGGCAGTTTGCAGAACCCACTTATGTTCTCCATGCGGTCTTCCCGGGGGTGAACTCCCAGCCAGCAGGCACCAAGATTCAGAGCTGTAACAGCCAGCAGAATATTTTCTATTGCCGCTGAACAGTCCTGAATCATGTAAGACAAGCTGTTGGAGTGAGCCTCATTGATATCACCGCATACAACAATACCGCATCCTGCAGAACTTAAAAAACTGCCGTTTGACAGAAACTCACTTATTGCTATCAGGTTTTTTCTGTCTCTGACAATAATAAAGCGCCACGGATCTTTAGCCACTGCAGACGGGGCAGCCATGGCCGCTTCAAGCAGGCTGTTCAGCTGAGTTGCGCTTACCGGTTCATCAGTAAATTTACGCACGCTGCGCCTTTTGAATATGAAATCAAGCTTTGAGTCCATTCTAAAACCTCAATTTAGTGTATTAAGCACAGAGATATAAATAACGTTCTTTTTTGGTTTTTAAAGACTGAAACCACAAAAAAATAAATAGAGAACAATTGGTAAATTTTATTTTGTGTGGAAAAAACCGTCAAAATATTTTAATTTGCTTGGGGAACGTAATTTTTCCAGAATTTTAATTTCAAGTTGCCGAATGCGTTCCCGGGTCAAATTAAAATGCTTGCTGACTTCAACCAGCGTCATCGGAGAATACCCCATCAAACCAAACCGCATAATAATGATCTGTTGTTCGCGTTCCGGCAATGTAGCTAACACCTCACGAAGTTTTTCTCTTACCACCTTGCCGGCAATTCCCTGGACCGGGTCGTCACCGGTCCCTTCAGATGCCAGAATGTCCTCAAGGACAGAGTTGCTCTCTCCGTCACCTACCGGGGCCTGAAGTGATATAGCCTGTCGAGCCATTTTGCGGATAGCACTGATGCGCGAAGTCGGTATTTCCAGAGTAGAGGCCAGCTCTTCTATAGACGGTTCCCTGCCCTTTTCCTGAATAAACGTCTGCTCCGCATTATTCATTGCACTGATAGTATTTATCATATGCACCGGTATGCGTATTACCCGTGCCTGTTCAGAAATTGCCCGGCTGATAGTCTGTTTAATCCACCAGGTTGCATAGGTGCTGAATTTGTGTCCCAGTCTGAAATCAAACTTTTCCAGCGCACGCATCAGTCCAAGATTACCTTCCTGTATCAAGTCACTCATAGGCAGCCCGCGATTGCGAAATTTCTGGGCAATACTGATTACAAGTCGTAAATTTCCCTCAAGCATTTCCTGATGCAGTGCATGAAGTGTGTTTCGCGATCTTTTTATTGATTCCAAATGAACAAGCAGCTGTTCATACGGCATTAAAAACTTTTCTTCAATCCCGATAACTCCATCCTCTGAAATATCTTCGCTGCCTTTCAATTCAGCCAGCCTCAAGTACTCCAGGGCCACTTCATACCATTCTTCCAGATGATCATATACAGCTTCATAGCGCATAAGCAGTTCTGAAGCTTTTCTGCGCAACGCATCAGCTTTTTCAAGATCAGACCTGTAAGCGGCAACCAGTTTCCTGTAAATACTCTGTATCTGGATATTCCAGTTCGCCGCTTCCTCAGCAAAGCCGGACTTTGCTTTTACAAGCAGCGAAGAAGGAAGAAAATGCTCTTTGGGATTTGTTTTATTCTTTGCAAACTGATCAAGTATTCTGGTGTGTTCCAGCAAGATAAAACCAAGGGGATAAAGAGCTTTACGGTAATTTCTGCCAGCTGCATCAATGGCGTCGGTCAGCTCTTTCTGTCGCTCTGCAGCAACCAGAGGAATTTCACCAATCTGATGCAGGTAAATCTGCAGAGAATCTCTATCCGGATTATCAACAGGCCTCTCCGGCAGCTCAGGTTCAGACTGCACTTTGCTCTTTTGCTTGTCTTTGCTTTTTTGTTTCTTCTCTGTCACTTCTTTTTCGCGGGCAATTGGCATCAATGCACCTTTTGAGTTTCGATCATAAAATCTATCATACTAAAGTATACTGTCTAATGGTTTTTTTCAAAATATATCGAAGTATTTTTAGAATGAATATAACTTTTTTTCTAAAAAAATAAATAAAAAAGTCCGGGGACAGCAAAAACAAAAGTCATAACCCCCAGAACAATGCGGTTTCTGACAAAATTTATCGAAGAGCCATGGCTTTTTCTGCCGGTTACTTTTGAAAAACCTTTTGTGTGAGTATATCTCAAAACCAGCTTTTTGCGTCTCGAGCGGTCCATCCTTGCCGCATAATGCATGTCAAACCCCTCCCATTGATTTAACCACTGCCCAGGCTATGACAGCACACCCCACCAGCAGGGCAATTATCAGCGGCAGGGCAAAGCATAATCCCATTTTAAACATCTGGATTTGATTGAGAGAATTCAGCTCGGGCAGCAGAGATATCTGACCGGTTCCCCCCTGTGGCCTCAATTTATCAATTAAAGAGTCAACTTTTACTTTCGTGCGAAACAGCTCAATTCTCAAAGTTTCCAGTTCTTTCTCGGCATTAAGGACTGCCTCGTCACTCTCAGGAGCGTCAGCGATTTTGTCAAACTCAGTCAGCAGCTGCGCCAGCGATGCGGTAAGCTCTGCAGCCTGATCCGCATTTTTGCGCATTTTTTCGCCTTCATCCTCAAGCATGGCAATATTTTGATGGATACGCGCGGTTAAATCCCGCTTGTTTTTAAGGTATTCATCTATGCGTTTCACCGCAATTCTGCGCGTTGACGAAGTTGATTTTTCTGGAGTTATAATTCCTTTTTCAGGAACTACTTTCAATTTATTGTTAGTTTTTTTCGGCAAGTTTTCTTCCTTATCCGCAGTAGAAATATTTTCTTTTTCTTCAGTGTCACACTGTAAGCTATCTTCTTGGGAAGCAATTCGTTCACGATGCTTTTCTCTCAATGCGTACAGGCCATTGCTTACAAATTTTTCTCTTCTGCCCATTTTATAATACCTAAGCTGATTAAATGTTTACAATCTACTCCCGTATGCAGCAAAATCAAGTATTTTAAAATCTCCCTGATTCTTCCAGCTTTTTCTTCAGGTTTTCAGCAAACAGGCTCATGCCTTTGTCATTGGGGTGTAAATCATCTACAAAGTATGTCGGATCATCTGGTACCAGTTCCGGTCCTTCTATTACCTTGAAATGCGGAAACTCGGCAGCAACTTTGCGGATTACCTGGCGATAATCTTCCAGGTAAAAACCTGATTCATTTGGTGATTTCCTGGTAGCCCAGGGGATTGGTGTAATCACAAAACAACCGGTCCCCTTGCGCTTGCAGAGATTAGCCAGCATCAGTCTGGTATCCTCTTCAAAAACGCATAGTTGGCGTTCCTGGTAAAAATCATTTATTCCATAGGCGACAACAACACTGTTCCATTCAAATTCCTGAACCATTCTGCCCACGACGCCTTTCATCACAGCACCCCCTACCCCGCAGTTGTGAAAATCAAAGCCGAGGCTTTGCGACAACTGTGCCGGGAAGGTCATTGAAGGACTGCTTACAACCATCCCCTGAGTTATTGAATCACCGACAAACATAACTCTTTTATTATACTCTGGAAGCGGCGCGAGAGTCGCTCCATCCTCAATATTAATTCCCTTGACCCAGCAAATAGCCATTACCGGCAGGTAAATTTCAATTCTCCGCTCACCTCCTGAAGCAATCTCCATATTGAAAGTAAAAGAATCCGTTCTCTCAGGAGGACTGAATGTGAATTTTTCTGAACCGTCAATTATAACATCAATGCTGAAAATACTTCTTGAATAGTCCCCAAACCCAATTTCCATCGCTAAAGTTGAAGTGTCAGACAAAAAACCTATTCTGACCCCGGAGGGGCAATAGGCCCTGACTCTATGTTTATCGTTTGCATTGTAAAACTCCTGAAGCTCCTCAGTCATTCTGTAAAAACGATACATTTCGTCGCTGTATTCCACAGAAGCTGCACCAAAAATCAGGCTGTCATTATTCAGTAGATCTATGTTCATTGGCGGCAATTCCCTAAGTTTATGTTCCCACAGAATAATATCTGCTTAAAAATATGATTTTTCAACCTTTAATGCTGCCTGTTTTAAAAAATTATATAACTTTTTATAACGCTGCAAATATTTAAAACAAATTTGTCTTTTTTATTATGGTGAATGCTGCAGTCTCCAGTAAGGCATCGCGCCCTGGCACTGAACCTGCATAAATTGATTCAATTTGCTTGTTTATACCCGGATATTACTTATATTACTAAAAAAGCATCTGGAGAGACCCTATGAACAGTTCCAAGTTTATGGATTTTTATCGCAATCTGGCAACCTGTCTGGTATTGCTGTTTACATTTCTGCTGCCGCTGAAATTCGGAACTCTGACCGGTGTGCCTGAAACAGCCGCCTTGTTTCCTGCAGATTTGTTTTCATGGTGCATTATTTCCTGGCCGACCACACTGTTTCCTCTGTTCAGTGGAATCGTTTTTCTGGCAGCCCTGCCGGCTTTCGGGCTGAACCGGATTGCTCCTGGCGATAAGTCATTCCGATGCGCAGCTTTGTGGGTCATACTGGCAGCCGCAGGAGGAGCGGGAATGATACGAGCTACTGTCAAAGATTTTGTTTATCTGGAACTGGTGCATCTTTTTGGAATTGCGGCTTACGCTTTGACCGTTTTTCTTGTGATCAGCTATAATCATAGATTGAAATACTGGCTTCTTACTGCACTGGTCGCTGGGACTTTTGTCACTTTGCTGCTCGGTTTTGAGCAGTATTTTTTCGGTTTTGAGGAAACGCGGGAATATTTTATAAAAACTACAGCGGCAAATGGAATTACTCCTGCAGGAGAATTAAAAGCACGGGTTTTTGATAATCGTATTTTCGCAACCTTCAGCAGTTGTAATTCTCTGGCTGGATTCCTGCTGCTGGTAATTCCGCTTTGCTTTGTTACAATATGGAAGTTTTTCGGAAGAGTATCTCCACCCATCGTTGCTAGAAGTATATTTGTTCCGCTTTTCACTGCATTGATGCTGTTTGTCCTGGTTGGCACCAGAAGCCGGGCGGCAATTCTTGCGTTGATATTGAGCATTGCCGTTTGTGCGGTTATTTTTCCGATAAATCGATGGTTGAGAATCAGTGCAGCTATTATACTGCCGCTTATGATTATTGCAGGAATTTTTTATATCAAATATTCCTCAAGAAGCTTTGATTCGATTTATTCAAGACTGGACTATTACCGGGTTGCAGTAAAAATATTCTTTGAGGCGCCGTTTTTAGGAAACGGCTGGGGTGAATTTTTTCATAAATATATGCAGCTTAAGCAGTTTTTTTCCAGTGAAGCTCCTCATGCTCCCCACAGCCTTGTGCTGGCTTTTGCCTCGCAGTGTGGAATTGCCGGGCTGGTGACGTCCATACTGGTCTTTTTTTATCCGCTTTGTATTGCTTATAAACGAGCTCGGATGCTGATTAAAAAAAATGTTTACCTGGAATATGTTCCAGCCCTTTTTCTTGGGCTGGCGGCTTTTTTTCTGCATTCTCTGGCTGATGTCAACCTTCAGGTTCCGGCGTCAATGGCAGCGGCGGCACTTTTTACCGTCTGCATGACCGGCAGCAGACCGGCTCGACAGGACTTGGGAGTTGACAGAAAAATGTTTATTTTTTATCTCGTTTCAATAATAATTCTGGTTATAACCATAACCGGAGGCTGGCACCTGTTTTATGGCGAATACCAAATGGCTCGGCTGCTTAATACCTGTGAGCGCAAGAATAAATCAAGAGAAGATTTCATGCGGGTCAGCGCGGATGAAGTAAGACAGCGCCTGTTTCATGCTGTCAAGGCAAAACCCTATTCGCCGTTCCCCTGGGCCAGTGCAGCAGACTTCATGTTTGCCAGAAACAATCTTGAAGATGCCGAGAGGTATTATTATGAGGCCATAAAACTCGCCCCGACGCGTTCATACCTGTATGAACGCCTGTTCCATCTGCTCTCAATACAGGGGCGGCAGACTGAAGCCAGAAAGTATCTGGAGAAAAGCAGGCAACTTAATCCAATGGGAATCGACGCAAAAATCAAGCGTGGAATCATCACTCTGCCGCTGAACAAAAAATAAATTGTCAGACTGTAACCAGTCTCGTTTTGGAGTCGACTGTCATTGTCCGGGTCATGTTAATTGACAACAGCGGAAAAGTGTGCCCGAACGGGAAGTTTTTCAAGACCGGTCCATTTATGGAAGCAGCAAATTTTTTAATTATCAGATTTAAATCCTGCTTTGAGCTACATGCTGTAAAGCTGCCGAAAAACAGCCCTGACAGTTTACCAAGAACTCCGTTATGTTCCAGTTGAGTCAGGTAACGGTCTATCTTATATGCGGGCTCATTAATATCTTCAACAATAAGAATTCTTTTGTCCAGATCGGGAAACCATGGAGTTCCGCAAAGTGTAACCAGAACCGCCAGATTTGCCGTAAATGGCAGAGCGGTAGCTTTACCGTCTTTTATAAACTCATAAGCAGGCATTGATTCCGGCAGCTTCAATTGATATTCCTGGTCAGCCTGAAACGCTGCATACAGATATTTCAGTGTAAAGTCAGCATGATTACAGTCAAAAAAAGCCTGCTGGTATCTCAATGGCATCGGGGCCGCGATCGGAATCCCCGCATTGTGTTTGAGCATTCCGGCGTGTAATGCCGTGATATCGCTGTAACCTATCAGCGGCAGCGGCCTGGAACGCATAAGCTCCCAGTCAATTTCTGGCAGCAGCTGGACTGAGCCAAATCCGCCCCGTGCACAAAGAACTAAATCAATAGACTTATCCTGCCAGCAGGCGTGCAAATCGCTCAATCTTTTGTCAATATCAGCTGAAAGATAAGATACCTCACTGCCAGTTTTTACATTAGGCATAACACTTACCTTCAGGCCCTGACGGTGCAGAATATCCACCCCGACGTCAAGCGCATCTGTCTTAACCGGCCCGGCCGGGGCAATAATTGCTACATGTTGAATATTATCTGGCAGAATCTTTTTCATGCAGCAAGATATACCTTTTAATTTTGAAATTCAACGTTATAAGCCATAAAAAACGCCCTGATTAGATAGTTCCGGTCAGGGCGAAAGTTAATGATTATAAACTCAGTCAAGAGCCCAGTTGCGGGAGCGTTCCACGGCTTTTTTCCAACCGGAATATACGCGGATTCTCTCAGCTTCCGGCATTTCCGGCTTGAAGATTCTTTCCACTTTGCGGTTTCTGGAGATGTCATCAAAGTCCTTCCAGTATCCTGTAGCCAGGCCCGCCAGCGAAGCAGCTCCCCAGGCAGTGGTTTCTGTCATCAGGGGGCGCTCTACATTTACTCCAAGCAAGTCAGCTTGAAACTGCATCAGAAAACCATCACGCACTGCACCGCCGTCAACTTTCAAGTCGTGAATCTTTATCCCAGCGTCTTCCTGCATTGCTTCAAGCATATCCCGGCTCTGGTAGGCAATAGATTCAACCGCGGCACGGATAATGTGATTGCGGTTGGTGCCGCGGGTCATGCCGATAATGGTGCCGCGGGCATACATGTCCCAGTACGGGGCCCCAAGACCAACAAATGCCGGAACCAGATAAACCCCGCCGGTGTCTTTGACTTTTCGAGAAAAATATTCTACATCGCGAGCGTCGTGGATAATCTTCAATTCATCCCGCAGCCATTGTATGGTGGCACCACCCATAAAAACACTGCCTTCAAGGGCATAATGCGGTTTTTTGCCGCCGCTTGCCAGCAATGTAGTTAGCAGCCCGTTATGCGAACGAATTTTGTCTTCACCGGTATTCATCAGCATAAAACAGCCGGTACCATAGGTATTTTTGGCCATTCCCTTATGAAAACATGCCTGCCCAAACAGCGCTGACTGTTGATCGCCGGCAATTCCGGCTATGGGTATCCGATGACCGCCGCGTCCACCCAGGTTAACATGCCCGTAGATACAACTTGAGGGCTTAACCTCCGGCAGCATGGCACGAGGGATATCAAGTTCGTCAAGCATTCTCTGATCCCAGTCCAGTTCATGGATATTGTAAATCATGGTTCTGGATGCATTGGTGTAGTCGGTAACATGAACTTCCCCCTGAGTCAGGTTCCAGACCAGCCAGGCATCAACTGTTCCGAAAAGCAGGTCGCCATTACGGGCTTTCTCGCGTGCACCGTCTACATTGTCCAGTATCCATTTAATTTTAGTTCCTGAAAAATATGCGTCAAGCAGTAACCCAGTGTTGTCACGGACATAGTCATCAAGGCCGCGTTCAACCAGTTTTTCGCATTCTTCAGCTGTCCTGCGGCATTGCCAGACTATTGCGTTGTAAACTGGCCGGCCGGTATGCCGGTCCCAGATAATAGTGGTTTCACGCTGATTGGTAATGCCTATGCAGGCAATATCTTCAGGATGCAGACTGGCCTTTGCCATTACTTCAGTCATTACACTGCTTTGAGAAGCCCAGATTTCCTGCGGTTTATGTTCCACCCAGCCAGCCTGTGGGTATATCTGAGTAAATTCCCGCTGTGAAACCTCAATAATATTGCCGTGACGATCAAAAATTATAGCACGTGAACTGGTAGTTCCCTGATCGAGTGCGAGTACATACTTTTCTGCCATGGTAGAATCTCCTTTTCTGATTTATTTCAAAGCTTTAAATTCATCTTTTACAGAGATTTATAGTCAGGACGAAACAAGTCCGGCAGCCAGGCTGTTAAACCGGCTGAACTCAACTTAACCTTACATGGTAAATACTTTTTCACATCCAACATAAATGAGGCTGCCGGTAATGCCGCCGAGAACCGGTCCCAGAATTGGTACCAGGGCATACTTCCAGTCAGCGTCACGTTTATCTTTTATCGGCAGCAGGGCATGGGCAATCCTCGGGCCGAGATCACGGGCCGGGTTGATCGCATACCCGGTAGGGCTGCCAAGGCTTAACCCGATCGCCCAGATCAGCACACCAACCAGAAACGGGCCAATGCCAGAGCTTATGCCGTTATTTACATTGATAATACCAAGTAATCCGATAAGCAGCACAGCAGTGCCGATAAATTCACTGACAAAGTTCCATTTGTAATCACGAATCGCCGGAGCTGTACAGAAAACCCCGAGTTTGGTATCCCGATCGGTTTCTTCATCAAAGTGTCGCTTGTAAGCAAGAAATACAATACAGGCTCCGGTAATGGCTCCTAAAAGCTGTGCACAGATATAACCCGGTACCAGTGACCAGGAAAATTTTCCAACTGCTGCCAGTCCCAAGGTTACAGCCGGGTTAATATGGGCGCCTCCGGCCCATCCCGCAACGTAAACTGCCAGTGCAACCGCAAATCCCCATCCCGTTGTAATTACTATCCAGCCGCCACCCTGCCCTTTGGATTTTTTCAAGCTTGCTCCGGCGCATACTCCAGAGCCAAAGATAATAAGAATGGCCGTGCCGATAAATTCAGAAAAATACTTACCAAATTCAGAGATTTGCGGGGTCATCGATTCACCTCTCAGTTGTTAAAGTAATTGTTTGTATATTATTTTTCCTTTTTCCAGTACCAGCATCTGCCCCGGTTTCAACAGTGTCCAGTTTTCGGCAGAGCTTAACGGCCGTGCACTGAGCAGGTAGCCTGAACAGTATTCTGGAAGTTTGAAACCGGCGTCTTTAGCAAAATTACCGATAAATTTCGAATCATATCCAAGTTTCAATATTTTTAAATTATTGTGCTGGTGTATATCCTGATAAACAATGAGTTTATCGCCGACTTCAAGTATGCAGTTAAACCTGCCAAAAGAATTTACTTCTTTAAATACTTTATATAAAGCCTTAAGTTCATTATTATTCAATGCTTCCAGTTTTTGAATTTTGATCTGATCCATCACATAACAGAAAGCCTGTTCGCTGTCAGTCTTTCCGGCAGGAAAGAAATATCTGGTTTTGAGCCCCTTCCGGAACTCATTCTTGAGAGTCCCGTTATGAACCATTACATACTCTTTGCCGTTAAGTATACGGGCAAACGGATGCGCATTCAAATATATGGCATTCCCAACTGAAGCTTCCCTGACATGAGCAATAAAAGTGTTGCATTTTATTTTATCTGTAAGGTTGTCGGCAAACTGACTTCTGGCGGCATTGTCAGGAGCTTTAAAAATATATGTAAAGCCGTTCAGATAAGTTGTAAATCCCCAGCCATGCGGATTATCAGAACCGTAACTCCAGAACTTCTTTAATAAAGGCCCGGCTTGAACAGCTTTTGAAAATGAAGCGGCAAGGACTTCACAGGCATGGGAGGGACAGGAGACAAGAACAATGGAAAAGAGGACGGCCAAAGCAAAGAATTTCTTCATGAATTATTCCTTTATTTTTCTAAAAAGTAAGTGATGAAGCTAATTATTTAGAAAAAAAATAAAGCGTTTTGTTCAATTTCAGGGTACTTTTTTTAACATTGTTCAATTTCAATATTAAAATAGTCAATTATCAGCTTTAGCGTTAATAAGATCATTGATATTTACATCAGGATGGTGGTATCTGCTGCGCGCCGGATTTACTCCAAGCATTTGTATTGCCTGATTCGGACACCATTGCAGACAGGCAAGGCACTGTTCACAATTATCGCCCCATACCGGCTTGTTCATTGCCAAGTGTATATTTTTTACCGGACACACTTTCATACATAAGCCGCATGAGTTGCAGTTGTCATCAGTATAAAAACGGGCCGCATCTTTTACCAGGCGTTTTTTAAAGCTTCGCCAGGCTAGAACACTTATAAGCCGGTAAACAGATTCTCCAAAAAAATGACAGGGGTGACTGCTGCGGTTTTTAATTAACTCGGCCATGGCAGCCAGAGCTGCATCTGCTGAAAGGAATTTCCCAGTCTGAGTCTTTTCGCTTTCTGCACCGCCGAACGGAATATAATTACTGGGCATCTTAACCCCGCCGGCAAGATTCAAAGTATGGCCCTTGCTTTTCAGGAGTTTTTTGAGCTGGGCCATTGCCCCAAACTCCAAACTGGCATAATTGGATATTGCAAACAGGTAAGCATTTTCCGGAACCTGCAGCTTATACCTGATAAAATTATCAAATATACGCGGCATGTTAAGTGCATAAACCGGAAACATAAAGCCAATGCAGTCAGCATCAGGCTTAATGCGTTCCTGTTTGACTGCATTAACCGCAATAGTTTCGGTGTTGCCGATTTTACCAGACAGCTGCCTGGCGAGGGCCAGAGTATTCCCAGTGCCGCTGAAGTAATATATTATGGTCTTCATTTTTACTTCCGTATGCTTCAGGCTTATTGAAAATTCAGATCATCACCAAAATGTGTGTTTATATATGAGGTTGCTTCTTCCAGAGAAGGTAGAATTTTTGTGCAGTAACGAACCATCCAGGGACTGCAGTCTTTGAACTCAAAAGGAGAAAAGGCCACTACAAACTTACCGAGGTCGTGCGCCGCATAAAAGACTTCCATACTGGTTCCGATACTGGGTTTGTTATAATTGACCAGCAGAATATCAGCATCCCTTACATCCTGCAGATCAAATTCGACTATTTCATTTGAACTATCCACCTTGCGGTCTATAAACTGGCGACGCATGGGGTCAAGAATCTTGAATTTCCTGTCAAGCTGCTGCCGGGCAGTCTGCCGCCACTGTCTGGCGTGTCCTTCATGCTCATCCATTATCGGTCCACTGAGATATATTATCTTATTTTCCTTGTAAGTCATTTTTCACCTTTCTGTAATGCAGGTTTTGTAAATTTCTCCTGATATATTGTAATCTTAAAGCAGCAGTTATTGCAAACTAAAAATGAATTTTTCAATAAAAAAAACATTATTGAAGCAATAATTATTATACCAGTTTTCCAGAAGACAACTTATGGCTTGATATAAACTGCTCTATCAGGTTTTTCCGCCAGGTTAATGCAGAAAGGCAGGGTTGTCAGTTTGAAGTTTTCCATTGCGCACTGCTCATAAAAGACTTTGACCAGAAACAGCCCATGTGCCGGTGCTGTGCCCGGTGCCAGACTGCGGTCCTGCGCTTCAAATATTTTTTTAAATTGCTCTACGGAAATAAACCCGCGCCCCACGGCTTCAAGAGCTCCGACGATGCAGCGTATCATTTTATAAAGAAAACCATTTCCTTTAAACGTAATACACAAAAAACTGCCCGCAGACATGAAATCTATACTGTAAATTGTTCTTACAGCATTTTCATATTTATGGCGTTCAACTACAAAGCTCGAATAATCATGCGTACCAATTAAAAAATCTGCTGCCTGCTGCATGGCATTTATATTTATTTTGGTCTGCATAAGCCAGGAATATCTACTTGAAAAAGGACTTTCCATGCCGAGGTTCAGGATGTAACTGTACGCTTTTCCCAAAGCATCGTATCTGGCATGGAACTCCAGATCAACCTCTGAGACCTTGCGAACCCTTATCGATGCGGGCAGCAGGCTGTTTAAAGCCTTGAGCAGTTTTATATTTGAAATATGCGGCCGTTCCGGACATAAAAAGCAGGCAGCAAATCCAATCGCATGAACCCCGGCGTCAGTCCGACTGCTGCCAAGAATACTGATGTGCTGGCCGCCGTAAAGCTTCTTCAGCAGGCGCTGCAGTACAGCTTGTACAGTATTACAGTGCGGCTGGACCTGCCATCCGTTGTATTCACTGCCGTCAAAACTTATTTCCAGCAGCAGTCGTTTATATGGCTCATAATCAGTTTTTTCTAAAGTGCGTGACATATGCTTTCCATTTTTTTGCATACAATAACTCTGAATTCCGGGTTTTCCACTTATTTCAGCATGATGACTTGAACAAATAAGAAATGCTTCTAATTTTATATTTTATATTTCAATTGATAGTTTAAACCGGAAAAATACGGATATGGAACGCAAAACCGCAATCGGCGAAATAATAGAGATTTCCAAGCAGCTCGAGAAGGAACTAAGACGGCTGAAGGCTGAGGGAAAAGGCCTGCATGAAATGACTGACAGCCTGTCTGATAAACTGCCTGAAACTCTTTCCAGACGCCTGCACATGCTTGCCTCAATACGAAATAAAGCTGTACATGAGGCTGATTATGACGTGGCGGCGGAGTTTGAGTCCTATAAGGCTACAGCTTCAGAGGTGTTGGCGGCACTTTCCGTAATGAAACGACTTCGGCAACGAAAAAATCAGACGGCTCCACGCCAGACAACAGGCAAAGCATTTAAGAAAAGCAGTGATGTGCAGTCAAATATTCTTTTTCTGCTGCCGTTTATCCCGGCTTTTAACATTATATATTTTTTGTTTATGATAATTGTTGGAGTAATTCCTGCGGCAGTGAACTTCATTCTGCTGGCTGCCTCACTGGCAGCTTTAATTGCCGGCGTACATGGTCTTGTGTATAAAGCCAATCAGCTTGCGGTCACTTGCGCGGCTGTTTACTTCGCTGCGTATATTGGAGGAATGTTTATATCCGGAAGTGCGCCTAAATCTGTAAAGATGCTGAAGTTTTTTCCAGTTTTTAATACGGCTTTCTTTCTGAGGGAAACGCTGTTCAGAGTAGATTGGAAGTTGACATTATTCGGACTGCTGTTCTGTGCAGCGGCGGTGTCAGGAATTGTGGCGTTTTTTTACCGTGACTGGCAGATTACCGGAGTTACGTTATTGGCGCTGAGTTATCTGGGCGGCATCTGCCATTTTCTCTTGAGCGGGAAAAAAAAGCCCGGCTCATCCGGCCGGGCATAATGTACATAATAAAAAACTAAGATGACCAGGTTGGTGGCCCTTCATCAAAACCTTCCGGAGTCGGAGGATCATCTTCGGGATGAGCCTCAGCCTTGACTTTCCGCCTACGAGGAGGTGCTTCCGGAGGCTTGGGAGGATATTTTTTGGTCATCATTTCATTTATGATTTCCTCCACTTCACTGGCGCCATCATCATAATGCCGCTGTTCATCAGGATTAAGTTCCTTCAACAGTCTTAAGAATTCACCAGCATGCACTTTTTCTTCGTTGGCAATATCAACAAGCACATCATGTGCCAGCCTGTTATCAGTAGATTCGGCTACCTGCAAATAAAGCTGAATGGCTTCATATTCAGCTGCGACCATAAAACGTATAGCTCTTGTCAGTTCACCATTAGTCAGTTTTCGATCTGAGTGCAGCACACTGAAAGGGTTACAGAATTCAGGCATAAAAAATTCCTCCAAGTTGTGAAAAAACTACAACTCCACATTAAGTAATTATAATGCGGGAACTTCAGCTAATAAACCCTTCACCGAATAATATTGTGGAATTACCAGTCTTTGAACACAAAAAACTGCATTAATAATGGAGAACCAAGTTTTTGAAGGCATAAGAACTGTTACTTGACATGTTTTTTTGCTTCTCTGGTAATCCAGGCCGGAACGCCTTCCATCTTTAAAAGGCTGGCAAAAATAGCTTTTGCTTCTTTTTCTTTACCCAAAGCCCAGAGAGCTTCGCCCTGCATCAGCATTGAACGTGACTTCCAGTAAATCGTGACACATTCCATTGGAACAACTTTAGCAAATTCAGTAACCGCAGATTCATAATTCTGCAATATAAAGTAAATATCAGCTATGTGAAATTGTGCTCGATACTTGTATCGCTTTGGAGAATCAGCCATGTCCAGAATCGCTCTGAAAGATTTTTCCGCTTCAGGGTATTTTTTCAATTCTTTTCGGCTCAATGCTCCGAAATATACTGCTTTTGTTTTGCGGAAATCACATTCATGGATCGCCTCGGATCTCTTAAAAAACTTCAAAGCCCTTGTGAAATCTTTTTTTAAGTAACAGCAGTATCCAATTTCATAAAACAGCTCACCCAAATAACGGCACGGCCATTCCTTCAGGTCACTGTCTTCTGCCAGTTTGAATGCTTCATTGAATTTTCTCATTTTTCTCAGGCAGCGAACCTGCTGTATTGTATTCAGGTAATAATATGTGGTATTGGGTTTAGATAGTTCGATACCCACATCAGCCAGCTTTAAGGCTTTTTCATAGTCTTTTTTCAGGTATGCATCGTAAGAACTGAAATACATTGATGCACCAAGAAGAGAGCCGCAAAAAGGCTTGTTCTTTGCGATAATCTCTGCAATTGCTTCAGCGTTATCCTGCTTGTTAACATTATAGGTAACAATCAACTTATAATAATAAGCCCGGGTCTCCTGATCGTCTGAAATACCCTTGACGGCAATTGCCCTGTCAATGTACCTGAGACTTTCCGTATGCTTTTTCAGAGCATAGGCTGAGTGAGCACAGGACATATAGGACTTGTACTTTTCAGTCGGGCTGGTGGCTTTTGAAACAGTAGATTTAAACAGAGTATAGGCTTCCTGGTATCTTTTACCATTATAGAGGCTGGTGGCATCATTGAAGACGGCCTGCCAGTATTCTGAAGCAGAAGCTGTAAAAATCATTGAACAGGTAAACAGCAAAGTAATGGTTTTTTTTATCATTATTCCACCCATGATATAAGTCCGGATCAGGACGGTTAAGTAATGTTGCGATGTATTGTGATTCAATACAAGTGTATTATAATAGTATACAAATATTTTTAGATAATACCAGCGGCAGTTTTAAATTACCGGTTAGAATTCAAAACCCAATAAGCTCAACTTTGAGCAGAGTTTTCCGTAATAGTTTTTCTATCCTCAATATGTTTGCGCTCTCGCTTGATCTGGTTTAGCAAGCCGGTCGCGGCAAGTTTACACTTTAATGGACATCCAGGCTGTTCAAGACTGGCGATTAAAAAGTACTCAGCTCTGGCCAGTTGCCCCTGCTGGTGATATATAGTACCCTCCAGGCGAAAAATCTCCGCCCGCCACATTGAACTGCACTTAATTTTTTCTTCAAGCTTCAAAACAGCCAGAGCTTCCTTGTACTTCTTCTGCTTGTCAAGGAGTTCGCCCCAGCGATATACTGCCTGAATTTTATGCAGAGGGTGACTCTCACTTTTTATAACCTTATCAAAATCCTGCATTGCCAGTTCGGCGGTTGCCGGTTTTTTTGCAGCAAGTATCCCTGCCCTTAAAAATGCCAGGCCCCGGTAGTATCCATGATCATACTGCTGTGCTTTCTGGTAAAAATCGACAGCCTTTTCCAGGTCGCCGTTTTTTTCTTCACAGAAACCGCAGCGTACATACCATTCGGAAAGCATGGGCAGCGGAACATCCAGCTTCTGAACGCTGCTGACTAATGTCGCGGCCTGAGAGTATTTTTTCATATCGCACAAAGCCTGCAGCTTAAAAAGCACAGCTCTGGCTTTCCAGGCACTGGTTGCTGATTCACTATTATACAGTTTATCAGCTGTCAAAATTTCGTTTCTATAATCTCCAATCTGCCTGGCGGCCAGACAGCCATAAAAAGCAGCCAGTCTCAGGTGCTGTCTGGATATACTTTTTTCAGCCAGTACTTCTGAGCATAATTTTCCAAGAGCACTGTAATCATGGGCCAGATACTGGGAGCGCAGCCTGCCGGAAAACGCTGAAATCTGCTGTTCAACAGAAATTCCTTTAATCTTCTCGGCGTCAGCAAAAATCATGGCAGCTTTTTCGAAGTCGCGGCCTGCCATCAGCGCCTCTCCCTGAAGCAGTAAGGCATTATATTTCTGTTTATTATCAGCAGCCAGCCCAAAAGCTCTCTGGCTAAATTCAGCACTCCGAAGGAAATGTCCCTGGTTATATCTTGACTGAGCAAGGTTAAATGCCTCAGAAAAGTTATCAAAGGCATTTGCAGTAACAACGCCGAACAACCCCGACAGCCCTGCAGCAATTGCAAATAACTTCATAATTATATACCGGATTTAAAGGTTATATTTTCTCTTGTTAAAGATAATCGTGGATAACAGTTTTTTCAAGCATCTGTCTAAATTTAACTAGCTGCTTGAAAATGTGAATATTTTGACTAGATTTCATTTGAAATATTTTTAATTATGTAAAATAATAATTCTTTAAGCATTTATTGCTTTAAAATTAAATTTCAATCGAATAATATGGTAACTAATGACAACTGACAATATTCTTGACTTGATAGGCAATACTCCTTTAATTGAAATCAAACCTCATAATATTTTTGCCAAGGCGGAATTTTTAAATCCTGGCGGCAGTATAAAAGACCGGGTTGCGCTGGCTATGATTGAAGGCGCTGAGCGCAACGGGACTATCAGTAGAGATACTGTCCTGGTTGAACCCACCTCCGGCAATACCGGTATCGGCCTGGCACTGGCTGGCAGACTGAAGGGCTACAAGGTTATAATAGTAATGCCTGAGAACATGAGTGATGAGCGCAAAAAACTGATCACCAGCCTGGGCGCTGAACTGATATTAACTCCTGCCGCCAAAAGTATTGACGGTTCCGTCAGGAAGGCTGAAGAAATTGTTGCCTCTACTCCCAGTGCTTTCAGTCTGCAGCAGTTTGAAAATCCTGATAATCCCAGAGCTCATTTTGAAGGTACTGCCCGTGAACTATGGCGACAGATGCGAGGTGAAATTGATATTTTTGTTGCCGGGGTCGGCAGCGGCGGCACCCTGCAGGGAATTGGCGAATTTTTACGTCAGCACAAACCTGGTATAAAGATTATTGCGGTCGAACCTAAAAATGTTTCAGCATTGATGGGACATGAACCGGGACTGCATCAAATCCAGGGAATCGGCGACGGCTTTATACCTGCAGTACTGGATGTCTCAATGATTAATGAGGTTATTGAAGTTACCGATGATGAAGCTATTGAGACGGCCCGTGAACTTAATTGCAAATATGGTTTGATGACAGGCATATCAGCCGGGGCAAATGTTTTCGCAGCACGCAAGTTAGCCGCAGAATATCCTGAAGCGAGAATCGGAACTGTAATGCCTGATCGTGTCGAACGTTACTTCAGCAGCTCCATGATGTGAAACGGCACACTGTTATTTGACTATTATGGGAGCAAATAATTGCAAAATTACTACAACACGGTAAATTACATAGCTTATACAAAGAACATCCATTATAACTATAAGGTTTTACAGATATGAGTCAGGATAAATTTTACGTCACCACACCTATTTATTATGTCAATGACAAGCCGCATATCGGTCATGCGTACACTACTATTCTTGCCGATGTACTTGCCAGATATAACCGTTCGCTTGATTTACCGACATTCTTTCTGACTGGAACCGATGAACATGGGCAAAAAGTCCAGAAAGCTGCAGAAGCCAAAGGGATATCACCACTTGAACAATGCAATGATACTGTGGTCAGATTCCAGGAGCTCTGGCGTGAACTTGAGATTACCAACGACAAATTTATCCGCACTACCGATACAGCACACAAACAGGTTGTGCAGGACATCCTTCAGGACCTGTTCGACCGTGATCTTATTTATAAGGATGAATACAGCGGTTTTTATTGTGTCCCCTGTGAACGCTTCTTCACGGAGAAAGACCTTGATGCCAATAAATGCTGCCCTGAATGCCAGCGTGAGATTCAGGAAATAATCGAATCAAATTATTTTTTCCGTATGAGCCAGTATCAGGAATGGCTTATTGATTACATCAAAACCCACCCTGAGTTCATTCAACCGGCATTTCGCGCCAATGAGACTTTGGGTTTCTTAAAGCAGCCGCTGGGTGACCTGTGTATTTCAAGACCGAAGTCAAGGCTGGCATGGGGAATTGAGCTGCCGTTTGACAAGGATTATGTCTGCTATGTATGGTTTGACGCATTAATCAACTATATCTCTGGTATAGGTTATAAACAGGATGATGCTCATTTCAATAAATGGTGGCCAGCGTCCTATCATCTGATAGGCAAAGATATCCTGACTACCCATACCGTCTACTGGCCCACGATGATGAAGGCTATCGGTATTGAACTGCCTGAAACAATTTTCGCTCACGGCTGGTGGCTTACCGGCAGGGACAAGATGAGTAAGTCTCTCGGCAATGTTGTCAATCCGATGGAAATGATTCAGAAATACGGGGTTGACGCTTTTCGTTATTTTCTGATGGCAGAGATGACTCTCGGTCAGGACGCCTCTTTTACTGAAGAAGCGTTTGTAAACCGTTACAACAGTGATCTGGCCAATGACCTGGGTAATTTACTGAGCCGGGTTGTGAAAATGAATTTGCGCCATCGGGACGGACTGATTCCGCAACCAAACGCTTACACAGATGCTGAAAAAGAACTGATGGCGGCAGTTGACAACGCTGTTATCGAAATGGAAAAGGCGATTTGCGATATGCGCCTGAATCAGGGTATCGAACACGTGATGAATGCAGTGCGTGCCGGAAACCGATACATGGAGCAGACTGCGCCCTGGACGCTGGCCAAGAAAGGCGATAACGAACGCCTGGACACAGTTCTTTATTGTGCTGCTGAAGCTTTGCGGAAGGTATCTGTCCTGCTGCACCCGGTCATGCCTGGTAAAATGGCTGACCTGAGAAAAGCTCTGGGTTTATCCGGAGGTGCTTTGAATGATATCCATATTGGCAAGCTCAAAAAATCTGAAAATATTCTCAGCGGTCTTGAGATGAACGACATTGACGCTCTTTTCCTGAGAGTAAAGCTTGAGGAAATTGAGTCAGTACAAGAGGCACCTGAGAAAAAGCAGAAAAAAAAGCAGAAGAGCAATCAGCAGCCTGCAGGTAAAAATGAACTTCCAGAAGGCGTTATTACTGTTGATGATTTCTTTAAGACTGAGCTTAAAACAGCAAAAATTCTTGAAGCTGAAAAAGTAAAAGGTGCTGACAAGCTGCTCAGGCTGCAGATTGAAGTTGGTAAAGAAAAGCGACAGCTGATTGCTGGCATCGCAGAGTTTTACACTCCTGAAGAGGTAGTTGGCAAAACAATTGTTGTCGTCGCCAACCTGAAGCCGGCTAAAATCCGTGGTGTTGAATCGCAGGGCATGCTGCTGGCCGCCAAAACCGGCAAAGAACTTAAAATTGTAACAGTCGATGGAGATATTTCCAGCGGAGCATCTGTCGGCTAAATGAATCAGCCGGGTGTGGTTGAATTTCATATAATGAATTCAACCACACCGGAGTAGCCAGCGGCTTTTAAAGCAGCATTGGTTGAACTGAATCAGCTTCCGGCTTTGCTTTTGCCGGCTTTTGTTTATTGCCTGAACGTTTTCTTTTTCTGACAACTGATTCCCCTCTGTCTTCAGAAACTTCCTCCTCAACAAAGTTATAAACCTTGCTGCCGGCAGCCGGGCCATATTCAATGTCTTCCGGCTTATGATGAACCGCCAGAACCGGCTCTCCGTTTTTACCCATGGCGGAATTTTCCAGATTCTCCAGAATCTCATTAGCCCTGCTGACCACTGATGCTGGCAGCCCGGCAAGTTTGGCCACATGTATCCCATAGCTTTTATCTGTTCCTCCCGGCACGATCTGCCGCAGAAAAATAACCTGGTCCCCGTACTCCTTTACCGCGACATTGTAGTTTTTGACGCCGCGCTTGGTCAATGCCATTTCCGTCAATTCATGATAATGAGTGGCAAACAGAGTCCTGGCCTGACAGTCCGGTGTGTCATGCAGAAACTCAGCGACCGCCCAGGCGATACTCAACCCGTCAAATGTACTGGTTCCGCGTCCAATCTCATCCAGTATAACCAGGCTTTTGCTGGTGGCATGGTTCAAAATATTGGCAGTCTCCACCATTTCCACCATAAAGGTACTCTGGCCGCGGGAAATATCATCCGACGCCCCTACCCTGGTGAAAATCCGGTCAACCAGACCGATTTCAGCTTTTTCCGCCGGAACAAAAGATCCCATTTGCGCCATCAACACCAGAAGAGCAGTTTGCCGTATATAAGTAGATTTGCCGGCCATGTTAGGTCCGGTAATAATCATTATCCGGTTCTGGTCTCCGTCAAGCACGGTGTCATTAGGAACAAACCTTTCGCCCTGCATATAAGCATCAAGCACCGGATGCCTGCCGCCTTTGAGGCGCAGAGTCTCATCCTCTGATATCCTTGGCCGGATGTAATTATACGCACGGGCACATTCAGCCAGTGAACAAAGGACATCCAGCACTGCCAGTGCAGCCGCAGTATTCTGAACCTGCAGAGTGAACTGTAATGCATACTCCCGCAGTTCCTGGAACAACTGGTATTCAAGCGCCTTGGATTTATCCTCAGCGCCCAGTATTTTACTTTCTATCTCTTTGAGCTCAGGAGTTATAAATCTTTCAGCATTAACCAGTGTCTGCTTGCGAATATAATCTTCAGGTACATTGGCCAGATTAGCCTTGCTTATTTCAATATAATAGCCGAAAACCTTGTTATACTTAACTTTTAATGATTTAATGCCGGTTCTCTCCTGTTCCCGGCTTTGAACTCCGGAAAGCCAGCTTTTGCCTTCTGTTGAAGCGCTGCGCAGTTCGTCCAGGCGCTCATTATATCCAGCCCGTATAATATCCCCGTCAGTGAGTGTCAGTGGCGGTTCATCAGCAATCGCACTGTTAATGCGTTCGCATAATTCCGGCAGGGCATGTATACTTTGCTGCAGGTCATCAACCAGTACAGTATCAAAGTTTTCCAGCATATGCTTGACGTCAGGGACAACCGTCAGACCAGCAGCCAGTGATAACATATCTCTGGCGTTGGCACTGCCGATATTAAGCCTTGCAGTAATGCGTTCAAGGTCTCGTATACCACTGATTATTTCGCGAAATTCAGCCAGCGAAAGCGGGTCATCTCTGAAAGCTTCTACAGTATCCAGTCGGGCGGTTACCGCGTCTTTTTCATACAACGGACGCAATATCCAGTCCCGCAGCTGCCTGCCACCCATCGGTGTACAGGTTTTATCAAGAACTCCCAGTAAAGTACCTGTTTTGCCACTGCCGAACATAGGTTCCACGAGTTCAAGGTTACGCTGCGAAACCGCGTCAAGCTCCATGTAAGAGGTTGTATTGTAGACTCGCAGTCTTTTAACGTGAGTTGCATTCTGCCGCAGATTTTCAGTGGCATAATGCAGCACAGCTCCGGCAGCGCAGACGCCGGACTTTAAGCCGCGACAGCCAAATCCATCCAGTGAAACCACATCAAACTGTCTTTTCAAAGCCTCTTCAGCACAGTCATAAGCAAAAATCCAGTCATCAAGCGGCGTCCATAGCATTTTGCGCCCCTGAGTTGGAAATTCAGAATTTTTATCCCACTGATTATGCAGCGATTCAGGCAGGAGACATTCGCGTACTCCCAGTCGCAGCAGTTCCGTTTCTATTTTTTCAATGGTATCGAATTCAGTAATTTTGAACTCTCCGGTACTGATATCCAGTGAGGCCAGTCCAAAGACTTTGCTGCCAGTACACAACGCAGACAGAAAGTTGTTCCTCTCCGGCTGCAAAACAGAGCTGTCGATTACTGTACCCGGGGTTATTATTCTGGTGATTTCACGTTTTACAATGCCTTTAGCTGTTTTCGGATCCTCTACCTGCTCAGCTATTGCAACTTTTACCCCGGCATTCAGCAGCTTGGGCAGCTGGACATCGAGATTATGATAAGGGAATCCACACATCGGCACGCCGCCACGTTTAGTCAGAGCAATATCCATGATAGCACTGGCCTCGGCAGCATCCTTAAAGAACATTTCATAGAAATCCCCAAGTCGGAACAACAGGATTGCATCTTCCGGTATTTCGGACTTGGCCTGCTGATATTGTTTCATCATTGGCGTCAGTTTAATTTCGCTCAAAGGATTCCTCCAGATATAAAAAGTCAAAAGTTTTATATAATATTAATGATTATTCAATTTTGTCCAGAGTTTGAAATAAAAAATCATTTTAAAACAACCAGCTTTATTGTGTATTTTGTTAAAGATTTGCTAAAAATCTTCTATTTACAGCTTTATTGATTGAAATATGGAACATTTTGCGACTGAAGATGTCAAACGCGGAATGTTAAAACAGGACTGCCTTTTCCCTGTTGTAAACAGTGGTAGATTTTGATTAAGGTCCTGAGGGAAATGATGATATTAAAATTCAATATCTGTATAAAAGACAAGAAGGTGCAGTTTTCAAAGCTGACAGTTGAATAAAATTATATAAACTATAGATTGCATTATATATACAAAAGGTGCATTATTATTGAGGAGGAACTGGCAGTTGCCAGTCATTCTATTTAAAAATTATGGAGTTAATTGAAAAAGATTATGAAAAAAAATTATGAAATATTGAAGAAAAAAACCGCTTTTATTTCGGATATGGACGGCGTTATCTATCATGGTAACCGCTTGCTGCCGGGAGCTGCGGAATTTATCGAATGGTTAAACAGAAATAATAAAAATTTTCTGTTTCTGACCAACAGCAGTGAGCGTACAAGACGTGAACTGCATGAAAAACTATTGCGTCTCGGGGTTGATGTCCCCAAAGAGCATTTTTATACCAGCGCGCTGGCTACAGCAGAATTTCTGGCAAAACAGCGCCCCGGATGCAGTGCTTATGTTATAGGAGAAGCCGGTTTGACTAATGCTTTGTACGAACGCGGTATTTCCATGAACGACACCAACCCTGACTACGTGATAGTCGGTGACACCCGTACCTATAACTTTGAACAGATAGAAAAAGCTGTTTTTATGATACAGAAGGGTTCAAGACTGATCGGTACCAACCCGGATATGACCGGCCCCACCGAAAAAGGTATTGTGCCGGCAACCGGTTCGCTAATCGCGCCAATAGAACTTGCCACCGGAGTAAAAGCCTATTTTGTAGGCAAGCCCAACTCGCTGATGATGCGCCGTGCGGTTAAAACCCTCGGTTCACCGAGCCGGGATACCGTTATTATCGGTGACCGTATGGATACTGACATTATTGCCGGGATAGAAGCCGAAGTTGATACTGTACTGCTGCTCAGCGGCGTTACTCAACGGGAGGAACTTGATTCCTACGCCTACCGTCCGCGTTATGTATTCAAGGGGCTGGATGAAATGATGCAGCTTATTGCTAACTAGCACTTAAGGTGTAGTCCTATATCTTAATCTAATCAGGCAAATAAATAAATCGTTGTTTTCAGCATTATAAAAATGCTGAAAAATGGCGTTTTTACGCTTTTTTAATGTTGAAATATTGGTATATACCTCTATATTTTTCAGTGTAAGCCAATTTAAGAGGTCAACGTTTGCTTAAAAAACAGGGAATATAATGCGCATTACGATTGACAAAAATTCCGACATGCCGGTGTATCGCCAGATTATTGAACGAGTCATGCAGCAGATCCAGAATGGACAGCTCAAGGCAGGAGATAAACTTCCGCCAGAGCGTGATCTCGCTCAGGAACTGGGGACTGCACGCGGCACTATTAAAAAAGCGTATGAACGCCTGGCGGTAAATCATGTTATTCAGATTGTCCACGGCCGAGGGACTTTTGTTTCCTCGCAGCAGGATATCGTGCCGGCCAGTCGCAAAGAAACAGCAGTAAAGCTGCTTAATCAAACTATCGAATCACTCGAAAAGCTGAATTTTTCACACCAGGAAGTCAGCACTATGCTGCAACTGCTGATGATGGACAGGCAGCGTCGTCTGGAAAGTTTCCACATTGCAGGAGTTGACTGTAATCCTGAAGCTTTGTCCATATTTGAATCACAGCTGCAGCATCTTGCAAATGTCCGTCTCCACAAGTTTCCGCTGGAAGCCATTTCAAAGTCGAGAACTTGCAAGCAGCTGCGCAATTTTGATTTAATCCTGACAACAACAACACATTATAATGAAATATGCAATGCCTTGCCCGAGTGTAAGGATCGGGTTATTCAGGCGGTAGTCACGCCAAGCCAGCAGACTATAATTGACCTTGCCACCATCCCGAGGAGCAGCAACATAGGTGTTATATCTCAAAGTGAAAATTTTTACAATATTATCAATAATAAGCTTAAAGAATTTCACATCAATTTGAAAAATAAACCCTGGTTAAATGAAACTGTTAATGAAGACGTCGGTGATTTTCTGGAAGGCAAGACCGTTCTGATTACTCCACCCAAATGCGCCCTTGAAGAAAACAAGAACAGCCAGCCTGCGTTCAGTGAATTCTTACAGCGCGGTGGTCGTATAATACGTTTTGAATATCAATTGGAAAGAACAGCGTTGATCAGAATTGAAGAAAAAATTTCAGAACTTATGGAAAAATGTTAAGGAGCGTTACTCCGGTAACTTAGACAAAAATGGAACATGCAACCATGGTTTTGGGCGTGATCGGCGCAGACTGTCACGCGGTCGGCAATAAAATTCTTGAGAGGGTATTCAGTGATGCCGGTTTCAATGTGGTTAATCTGGGCGTTATGGTGAGCCAGGATGAATACATTGACGCGGCAATTGAGACAGGAGCTGAGGCTATTATTGTTTCCTCACTATACGGACACGGTGAAATCGACTGTCAGGGCTTCAGGGAACGCTGCGTTGAACGTGGCATTGAAGATATCATACTGTATGTTGGCGGCAACCTGGTGGTGGGAAAAGCTCCTCACGAAGAAATTATTACAAAATTCAAAGCAATGGGGTATGACCGGGTATTCACTCCGGACACTCCGCTTGAAGAATGTGTAAACTACCTGAAAAAAGATATTGAGAGTCACAGGGCTGAAAATGGAAAAAATCATCAGTATTGATATTGGTTCCACTTTTACCAAAGGGGCACTGTTTGAACGCCAGGCAACTATGCTTAGACCTGTCCAGAGAGCATGTGTCCCGACCACCACTGCTCACCTGGCGGAAGGGTTTCAGAAATGTATTGGTATGCTTACCGGCAGTAATGAAATTCCAGATAACTGTCGCCTGGTATATTCTTCATCCGCCAAAGGCGGGCTGGGAATAGTTGCTATTGGTGCAGTGCCGGAGCTGACTTTAAAGATGGCTAAAGATGCCGCCTGTTCTGCCGGCGGCAAAATCCAGTCCGTTTTTGCTTATAAACTGACGCCTGAGGATATAGAAGCTATCAACAGCCTGCGTCCTGACATAATTCTTTTTACCGGCGGCACTGACGGCGGCAATGAAACAATTGTCCGGCATAATTTGCAGATGCTTGAAAATATTGCCGCAAATATTCCGGTTATATTTGCGGCTAACCGCAGTCTGCGTTCAGCAGCTGAAAAACTGCTGGCAAAACACCAGCTGCATATTATAGAAAACGTTTTACCTGAATTAAACAGTCCTAACCCTGAACCGGCTCAGGAAAAGATCAGGGAACTGTTTCTAAAACAGATTGTAACAGGAAAGGGACTTGATGAACTTGTAAAGAGTACTGGACAAACACCAGTACCAACCCCCTACTCCATGCTTGAATTTGTAAAAGTAATCGCTGACTGTGAAGAATCACCGTCTGAATTCTGTATTATAGACATGGGTGGGGCTACTACCGATTTTTACTCAAGAACCCGGCGCGAGCTTGATTCTGACTGCGTAATAACCCGTGGTCTGCCAGAACCGAATATTAAGAGAACAGTTGAAGGAGATGTCGGGATGCGCATCTGTGCGGATGCCGCAATTGAATCTGATTCAAGATTTATCGACTGCAAGCTGGAGGATTATTCTCTCAGCAGAAAACAACTCAATTCCTATCTGAAAAATTTTAAAAATGAGCCTTCATATCTACCGCAGAATGACAACGAATCCAGACTTGAGGAACTGCTGGCAGCAGTTTGCCTGCGGACCGCTGCTGTGCGGCACTGCGGCCGCAGACGGACAGTGTACACAATTACTGGTCCGACTGCAGTTCAAACCGGCAAAAATCTGCGCCGGGTCAGTACCATAATCGGTACTGGCGGTTTTCTGGCTCAGGCTGATGATAATATTTTAAAAAATACTTTTGCCGGAGCGGTTTCGGCAAATCCGGAAGAAGAAATACTGCTGCCGGAGCAACCGAAGTTTTTCGCTGACAAAGAATACCTGTTGCCGCTTCTGGCCAATACCGCCCGTATTGCCCCTGATGCCGCAGCTGCTACAGCTTTAAACAAACTTACCTTGAGGGAGTAAAAAATGAAACTTTTCCAAGGGAAAATACCCGAAAATGAATTTATGCAGATGCGGGAGGACGCTCTGCAAACCTGGCCTACAGGTCAGGACGTTGATCTTGATGATGCAATCCAATACCAGCGCGGTTTGCCGGACAGCATGAACTTTGCCAGGAAAATGTATGAAGCAGACCAGGCCAAGCAGGTATTGCTGCAGCCTCGCGCGGGAGTGGCACTGGTTGAGGAGCATATTCAGCTGCTCAAGTATCTTGAGCCGGAATGTGACCTGCTGCCGACAACTATTGACGCCTATACTCGCCTGAACCAGTACAATGAAGCCCAGCGCGGCATTGAGAAATCCAAAGCCGCCGGACAGTCGCTTCTCAATGGTTTCCCTGCAGTAAATCACGGTATTGCCGAATGTCGACGAGTTGTTGAAAGTCTCAGCAAACCGGTTGAAATCCGCCACGGGACGCCGGATGCCAGACTGCTGGCTGAAATTTCATTTGCCGCCGGATTTACCTCCTATGAGGGTGGCGGTATATCCTATAATATACCTTATGCGAAGAAGGTCCCACTGGAGCATTCCATCGCCTGCTGGCAGTACATTGACCGCCTGGTCGGATATTTTGAAGAACAGGGCGTAAATATAAATCGCGAACCTTTCGGACCACTTTCAGGAACGCTGGTTCCACCATTTGCCAGTCACACGGTGGCCCTGCTTGAAGGACTGCTGGCTCTTGAACAGGGAGTCCGGTCAATAACCCTGGGCTATGGACAGGCCGGTAACATGATTCAGGATATAGCTGCAATGATGGCACTGCGTGAATTGGCAGACGAATATTTCCAGCAGGCAGGCTACAAGGATTATGAGTTGAGTACGGTTCTGCACCAGTGGATGGGAGGATTTCCTGAAGATCAGGCGAAAGCCTTTTCTGTAATAACCTGGGGAGGAACTGCAGCTGCGCTTTCCAAAGCAACTAAAGTCATTGTGAAAACCCCACATGAAGCATTTGGAATTCCAACAAAGGAGGCCAACCTTGAGGGGCTTAAATGCACCCGTCAAATTGTGAATATGCTGGCCGACCAGGAAGTCCCGGAAACTAAACAGATGCTCTGGGAGGTTGATCTGATAAAACGTGAAACCCGGGCTTTGATGGATGCAACCATTACTCTTGGTAACGGCAATATTGCTGAAGGTGCTGTTCGCGCTTTCCAGGCCGGAGTTATTGACATTCCTTTTGCGCCGTCACTCGCCAATCCGGGAAAGATGATGCCGGTGCGCGACAATCATGGCGCGATTCGCATTCTTGACTTCGGCAAAGTACCAATACCGGAAGATATCAGGAAAATCCACCGCGATTTGATTCAAAAACGCGCTGATTTTGAACGCCGGGAAGCAAGTTTCCAAATGGTTATTGACGACATTTATTCAATTAGTAAAGGCAGATTAGTTGGGAGACCAAGATGAAGATTAATAAAATAACTTATTCAGCTGGTAAAACAGGATTCTTTTTTGACGACCAGCGTGCAATTAAACAGGGCGCCGGACATGATGGATTCAATTATGTAGGGCAGCCTGTGACGGAGGGTTTTAAAGCGATAAGGCAGTCAGGCGAATCAATTTCAATAATGCTTGAGCTGGACAACGGACAAGTCGGAATCGGCGATGCGGCTGCAGTACAGTACAGCGGAGCCGGAGGCCGAGATCCACTCTTTCTGGCAGAAACCTATATCCCTTTTATGAAAGAACACTTGAACCCAATCTTAAAAGGACTGAATATTGAGTGTTTCCGTGAAACCGCGGCATACATTGACCAGCTGAAAATTGACGGGAAACCACTGCATACCGCATTACGCTACGGTTTGAGCCAGGCCCTGCTTGATGCCAAAGCCAAAAGCGAGAACAAGCTTATGTGCGAAGTTATTTGCGAAGAATACTCTCTGCCGGTTATTCCTGAGCCGGTTCCGATCTTCGGACAGAGCGGAGATGACCGCTACAACGGCTCTGACAAAATGATCATCAAAGGCGTTGATGTTCTTCCTCATGCGCTTATTAATCATATTGAGACTAAACTGGGTAATAAAGGCGAAAAACTCGCTGAATACGTCCAGTGGCTGACTGACAGGATATTCGAACTGGGCCCCGGCAAGGATTATCGCCCGGCAATCCATATTGATGTCTACGGCAACCTGGGGCCGATTTTTGATTTTGACCCGGTGGCGATAGCACAGTACCTGAAAGAACTTGGCACTTTAACTCAAGGACTTCCACTTTATATAGAAGGCCCGGTGGACATGGAGGGCAAGGAACCGCAGATTGAGATGCTTGGCAAAATCAAAGCCGAAATGGAACGTTTAGGTGCCACCACTAAAATTGTTGCCGATGAATGGTGCAATACTTATGACGATATTGTCGATTTTACCGATACCCAGTGTTGCCACATGGTACAGATAAAAACTCCGGATCTCGGCAGCATCCACAACACAGTTAAAGCCGTGCTTTACTGCCAGAGAAACGGTATGGAAGCCTATCAGGGAGGGACCTGTAATGAAACTGATGTTTCTTCAAGGTGCTGTGCACAGGCCGCGCTGGCTACCAGACCGGCCCGTATTCTGGCAAAACCCGGCATGGGCTTTGATGAAGGCTTTATGATCACCAATAACGAAATGCAGCGCTCCATTGCGCTGTTGCGTTCAAAATATGGAGAAGCTGAAGAATGAATACTGGAATAACTGAATTTAAAGTACTTTCTCCTACTGCCATCCTCGGATATGGGTTCCCAGAGGAGTCTTTCAAGCGCGGAATTGAAATGCAGCCGGATCTTATTGCTGTAGATGCAGGCTCAGTTGATCCTGGACCGTATTACCTTGGATCCGGCAAGCCTTTTACCAACCGGGACGGAGTGAAGCGTGACTTGCGATACATTCTCAAAGCAGCTTATGACCTGGATATTCCGGCCGTTATCGGCACTGCCGGGGGCAGCGGGGCCAGACCGCATGTTGACTGGTGTCGAAAAATAATTGAGGAAATTGCCGAAGAAGATAACCTTTCTTTTACCATGGGAGTTATCTATGCCGATGTCGATAAGGAATTGATCAAGTCAGCCATCAAGGCAGGTAGAACCAGACCGCTTGGCGGCCTGCCAGATCTTGATAGCGAGACCGTTGATAAAGCGACCAATATAGTGGCCCAGATGGGATTGGGACCAATCAAAAACGCTCTGGACCTGGGCTCCCAGGTGGTGCTGGCCGGCCGGGCATATGATCCGACCGCTTTTGCCGCCAAACCAATAGCTTTGGGGTTTGACCCAGCCCTTGCTCTGCACATGGGCAAAATTCTGGAATGCGCAGCTATTGCAGCCACCCCCGGGTCCGGATGCGACTGCGTAATGGGAATACTGCGTGAAGAGCACTTTGAACTGGTTCCCCTGAGTCCGGTTCGTGAATTTACTAAAAACTCGACTGCAGCTCATTCCCTTTATGAGAAATCAGACCCTCTGTACCTGCCCGGCCCTGGCGGTATGCTTGATTTAAACGAGGTGAAATTTGAAGAAATGCCGGAAGGCAGAATAAAAGTTTCAGGTACCAGATTTATTCCTGAAGAGAACCCGACTATCAAGCTTGAAGGCGCAGAAAAGGTCGGCTGTCGTACCATTTCTATTGCCGGAACCCGCGATCCAATCATGATTGGGCAGATTGACTCTATTCTGGAGACAGTCAAAACAAATGCCATGTCCATGCTGAAGTCAGAAGGCGTCAAAGGTGATATATTTTTCCATGTTTACGGCAAAAACGGCGTAATGGCCGAACTTGAGACGGAAACCATGCATTCAGATGAAGTATGTGTACTGATTGAAACTCTGGCGGCAAACCAGAAGGATGCAGATGCCATCTGCAGTATTGTTCGCTCCACTTTGCTGCATTACGGTTACCCGGGCCGCATAGCGACTGCCGGTAACATGGCTTTCCCTTTCTCCCCGTCTGACATCAGCGCCGGCGATGTGTATAAGTTTTCAATCTATCATTTATTGGAAATTGATGAAAACGACATATTTAAAACTGAAATTCATGAGCTATAATACAAGGAGCAACCTGTTATGAAAATAAAACTGATTGATGCAGCAACGGTAATTCGCTCCAAGAACTGCAGTCCCTTTGAGTTGACAATGGACATTATCATCAATAAAGAGACTGATTTTCAAAACATAAAGAAAGCTGACGCAATTAACCGGAAAGTTATTGCGGAAGCTTATAACATTCCGCTGGAAAAAGTAAAGAAAGTCATCTACTTTGATGCGGCTCAAGCTATAAAAGCGGTAATGGAGCGCCCCGTGGCTTCCGGATCCCCAGGAGACACAGACGTTTATGGAGCTCAACAGCATGCCCCGCTGCTCAAACTTGAATTAGAGGTATAATTATGCCCGGCCGACTGCTGGAAAACAATTTGATTACGGCACATTACCACGCTCCGCGCGGTAAGCGTCGTCTGTATAGAATGGCTCATTTCCTGTCACAGCGTTATCTGGATGCCGAAGACAGACTTGTCGGTATAATAGGCTGTGAAGGTTCAGGAAAATCAACTTTGATCCGGGGACTGTTCCCCGGTCTTGAGCTGACTAATGATGATGACGGTATTAATAACCGTCGCGCCCCGATATACGATTTTTCTGAAGAGGATTATTTTGCGGGCCATACTTTTCATATTGACATCCGTTTTGAGTCGGCTTTTCACCAGCTCTTTGAAATCGCGGAAGCCATCAACCGGGCGATCAACGCCGGAAAAAGGGTAGTTGTTGAGCATTTTGACTTGATCTACAATCACCTGGGGTACAATGCGCAGATAATCTTCGCTATCGGCGAGGATCTGCGGGTTTTTCGCCCGACGGTATTCGGACCTTCGCCGATTGATATAAAATCTGACATCGAAAAAAATGCCAAATACCGTCTGATGGCTCACAGTGCAGAAGATTTAACCTGCTGGCTGCTTAAAAACGTTTATAACTGCAGGCTGCCGGAGCTGCATTCAGATGTAAAACACGGTTTTGTTATAGGTTTTCAGGAAGAGCCGGATTTTGATATAAGCGAGCTTGAAAACCGGGTCAAGGAACTGATTGAACAGGATATCCCAATAAAAGCCGCTGAAGGTAATTATATTGAGGTCCGAAAAGACAAAATTTATTGTACCGGGAAGCGTATCCATGTGAAATCAACTGGTGAAATTGAAAATTTCCGACTGATAAAAAGGTTCTTTATGGATCCCATAAGCAAAGAATATCTGCTGGTGGGATTAGCCGGCAAGGAAGAGATTACCGGATTCAGCACGCTTCCTCCCAAAAACGGCAACAATGAAAGCAATGCTAACTTAATTTAAAATAATAGTGATAGGCCATGGGAAATTTAAAAATAGCAAAAGGCAGAGATTTGCAGGATGCCATCAGGCATGTACCTTACGAAAGAGTTGTAAATGAAGTTGCCGCCTGCTGCATGAATGCAGCCTATGACCTGCCCTGTGATGTGGTTGACAGGGTCAAAGATTTTCTCAATTCCGAAACTTCTGAACGAGCCAGAGAATTTTTACGCCAGTACCTGGAAAATGCTGAAATAGCAACGACAGAACGAATGCCAATCTGCCAGGATACCGGGTTTGCGGTTTTTTTTGTCGAGATGGGGGAAATGGTCAAAATTGACGGCGGCTCGATTTATGCAGCTATTACTGATGGAACTGCAAAAGGTTACCAAGAGGGGTACCTGCGAAAATCCATTGTAAAGGACCCGGTTTTCAACCGCGAAAATACTGGTGACAATACCCCGCCGATTATACATTTGAAGCTGGTCCCCGGAAATAAAATAAATGTCGTTCTGGCCCCCAAAGGAGGCGGGTCCGAGAATATGAGCCAGCTTAGAATGCTTAAGCCTTCTGACGGCAAGGAAGGCATTATCGATTTTGTAGTGGAAGTCGTCACTGGCGCAGGTGGTAACCCCTGCCCTCCGACTATTGTCGGAGTAGGCATCGGCGGTACTTTCGAGAAAGCGGCCTTTCTGGCAAAAAAATCCTTGCTCAGGGATGTTGGCAAACCACACAACGAACCTGAATACGCAGAGCTCGAGAAAGAAATTCTTGAACGGATTAATACTTCAGGAGTAGGTCCTCAGGGGCTTGGTGGCGATACAACGGCCCTGGCCGTTCATATTGAAAAGTTTCCATGCCATATTGCGTCACTGCCAGTGGCGGTCAATTTAAACTGTCATGCCGCGCGCCATGCTGGATTTGAGATTTAAGGAAATATTATGAGCAACCCAGTCAAACTAATCACACCACTCAATGAATCTACCGTAAGAAAGCTTAAAGCCGGTGATCAGGTTCTGCTTACCGGAACAATTTACACCGGCCGCGATGCAGCACATAAACGGCTTTGTGAACTAATAGATTCAGGCAAAAAACTGCCGGTTGACTTAAACGGACAGGCCATTTATTTCGTTGGCCCCTGTCCCGCCAAACCCGGGCAGCCGATCGGCAGTGCCGGCCCCACCAGCAGCTATCGTATGGACGCGTACTCTCCAACAGTAATTGCCGAAACCGGGCTGCGGGCTATGATCGGCAAAGGAGCCCGCAGCAGGGAAGTCGTTGACGCTATGAAAAAACATGGTTGTGTTTACTTTGCCGCAACCGGTGGTGCAGCCGCTCTGATTGCGCGCTGCATCAAATCATGTCAAGTAGTATGTTATGATGACCTTGGTCCTGAAGCTATTCATCGCCTTGAGGTCGAAAACATGCCGTTGATTGTGGCTGTAGATACTGATGGTAATGACTTATACCACAGATGAGTTACTATTTTTCCGCAAGCGCTTCGCATAAGTTTTCGAAGCGCTTGAAAAACAATTTTTCTGTCCAGCACATATCCTGTCTGCGCTGTTTCAGCGAGTTTATTACACTTCTTTTGACAGCTGTTTTACCATGCACCAGTGCCGTAAACACTCCAATACAGAGTGCAGTACCTGCTGATGGGTTTTGGCGCATTATTTTTTGAAAAAGGCGAACGGCGCTTTTCTCATCTACCTGAGCTAATGTTAACGCAAGTCGTTTAAATGGCGAAAATAATGGACAGAAGTTAATAAAGGCCCTTAATGTTTTTGCGCTTTCAGTTCTTTCTTCAATAACTCCCACGAAGCCAGACCGCAGCAGCAGCAGTTCGGCATACAGAGCCAGCATGCCTGGGGTAAAAGTATCCATGCGGGTTTGAATTATTTTTAATGCTCTATCCGGAAACAGTTCCTGAACACTAAGTTCCAGAAGCAATATTCGGCGATTTATATCAGCGTAAAATACGGAATCTCCAGCAACTGATTTAACAACCGTCAACACTTCTTCTGACGCAATCCCTGTATCTTTGTTCAAAATTGCCCGGGCCGTGACTTCGCAAAACAATTCTCCCCAAAGCCTGGGGAAAGAAGATCCTTTAAGTAATTTTGCATTTAAAGCCCCCTGTTTGTTTGTTTTTCCCTGCAGCATTTTATGAAAAATTTCCATAAGTTCAATATCATTTTGTATTAAACGGTTGTTCCCGTTATTGCTGATAAAGCTTTCAACGTAGCTTAGAATACGCCTTTCATCAATGCTGCTGTCTGCCATAAATGCCTTTAGATAATAAAGCGGCAGAAGAATACGGTTTGCTTTTTCATTTTTAAACTGGTCTAAAATTTTTACTGCTCGTCCCGGCAAATGCAACTTTAAAGCAAGGTCAGCGGCCATTGCATAGGCCTCTCCAGTATATCTTTTGCTGTTTTGCAGTTCATTTTGCAGTCTATCCAGAGTCAACTTCAACACGCCGTTGCAGTCCAGCCGCCATGCCGCCCAGCCGGTACTGTACAGAAAAGAGGGATACCATTGCTTCAGACCAGGGGAAAAAGCAGCTTTTATCTTCAGGAAATTCGGACTGATCACGACCGCACGATAAACTTCATTCCAGGAACCAACATCAATTAAGGAGGCAATATACAATAGTGGATATGCTTTGAACTGCCGGTTATCTGATGGTGCTGCCCAGCCATAGACTCCACCCGGAGGAACGTACTCAAAAATTCCGAACTTGCCCGTGCAATCCCGATTGCCTCTCACCAGCCGGAGTACAGCATTGTATTTCTTTTTTAGAATATCCTTTGTCGCCTTGTTGATGCACTTCAAAAAATAAAACCTCCCCCATATATCCATTACCTGTTCCGGGTTAAGTTTTTTCAACAACGCAACGGATAAAGAAACCTGTGGAGACCCGAGTCCAACCCTCCTTACAATCCTTCGGACCACATTGCTGTACTTCATAAAAGCTAAAGTTTCACAAAACTCCTGGTTCCAGTGCTCTGACAACCTGGAAAAGTCCTCGCTTTTTTTTGCAGTACAAGCGCCCAGTAATCCAATAAGGCATTGCAGGGCTGAGGCTTCAAGTTTTGACTGCTCAACAAGTTTAATTACTTTATTCCAGAAATTCTTCTGGGAATGTGAACCATAATTCCGCGTGAATTCACTTAAAAGCTTGTATTGTCCACAGGTAAATAACCAACCGGAAGCTGCTGTAATTTCGCGCTTATTAAAACGTCCCCTGCCATTAATAATATAATGATTCCACAATTGCAGAATATGGTCATCAGTCATTTTATTCCAGCTTACTTTCTTAAGCCCGTATGCCCCCTCGCTGTATTTTGTTTTTACCTTGAAATACCCCTTGTAGTTTCTGGTAATAGTATAACAGTAAGCATTTATGGTCCATGGCAGTTTTTGCCCTTTTAGCAAGTGAAAATGTTTCTGCAACATATCCTGAGGCTGATACTTTTCTGGAAGCCGTTCTGAGAGTTTATTAATCAACGCCTTGCTTTTTGCCGAAATTCTCTTACCATACCTTTTCATAAGGAGTTTCAGATTTGCAGGCGTTCTTTCTGCAAACGGCGCCGATGAGAAATCAGCCATTAGCTTATATTTGGCAAAATCTGATTCTGCAGCTCTAAGACTGTTTCTGACTTCAGACAACAGCTTATCAGACCTCTTTTTTTCCATAGCTATTCTCTGGCGGATTGCATTTACGGTTTTACCCCTGCTCTTAAGTTTGACCAGTGAAGATTTATATTCAATCAAGCTGTTGTTCAAAGCACTCATAGCTTTTGCCGCTTCACCATTTGCGGTATCGCGGTATTTGCCCAGAGAACTTTTAATTACAGCCGCTTCTTGGTTTATGAAATCAAGTTCTTTCGCTTCACCTTTTTCAGAGGCGGCCCGGATTTTTGCAATGAGCCTTTCGCATTCTGATTTTATAGTGACTGGAAGCGCTGACTGCTTAGCTTTTCCAGTTCCCCGCCTCACAGGCTTCAACCTTGCTGGTTTGGTTTTCTGGATTTTGTTTTTGACTGCAAAAGACGCTTTGTTTAAGCTTTTATCCGTCTCCGACTTGTCTTCCAATTGCAAAGATTCAATTGCTGGCGGAAGCATTTTCTCAGAATCACTTAACCAGAAATAAACTCCTGCTGCAGCGATAGTTAAACCTGAAACTGCCATAACAGTTTTTCTATATGTCCACGCAGGTTTTTCCGCCGTAAACTCCCTGGATTTGATTTTTATGCGCTTTAATGCACAAATAATACTTTTCCAGTCTTTTGGCCGGTCTTCCTGTTTTTTGCTGAGCAAAGCGTCTACCAAGTCGGAAAGGCCTGCTGGAAAGAGGGGGATGCGTGTTTTAAGTGAGACATGCTTCTCATGTAAGTGCATCTCCATAACCCTGGTGCAGTCATATTCATTAAACGGTGGCTCCCCACAGAAAATTTCATAAAGGGCTGCTCCGAAAGAATACATGTCAGACTTTAAACCGAATTTATCATGTTCTGCCCTGATAACTTCCGGAGGGGCATACATTGGAGTTGCCATAACTTCTTCAGATTTTTCCTCGAAGATAGTTGTCGCCAGTCCCAGATCAGCCAGTTTCACCTCGCCGTCTTCACGCATGATAATGTTATCAGGCTTGATATCGCCATGAAACAGTCGTTGTTTTTCCCAGGCATAGTCAAGCGCCTTAGCTACTTTTATGGCGATTTCTATGCCCTGCTTATGAGGCAGTGCCCCCTGCTCGCTGATATATTCATCCAGAGTACGCCCACGAATGTATTCCATGGCAAAAAAGTATATTCCCTGGCTGCTCATCCCAGCGTCATAGGCCTGAACAATATTCGGATGGTTAAGTCTGGCGGCAGCTCTGGCCTCTTTAAGAAGATCCGTGACAAACTTGGGGTCCTCAGCCTTTCCCTCAGGCAAAACCTTTAAAGCGACATCCCTTTCAAGCGTCAGTTGTCTGGCCAGATATACTATTCCGTTGGCTCCGCGACCGATTTCATTGAGCAGTTCAAAGCCGCCAATCTCAGTTCCCGGTGCAATGGGGGCGTCAATCAGAAACGTTTTGCAGTTTACACAATATTTGTCCTGATCTCTCTCTGTAAAAGTCTGGCATTCTCTGCAAAAATATTTCATAGCCCTGTTTGCTGAATTTTATAAGACCTAAAATTTTTAAGCCGAATTTTAAAGTACGATAATTTTTAATCTAGCAATCCTAATGAGTTAAATCAAGGTAAAAGAAATGATTTTTTTTGATACCATACATTATATATTCACAATATGTCGGCAAATTATTGCTTTTGATTTGCCAAGCCGTACCGTTAATATATATTAACCGCTGCAATAAATTCATTAAAAGACAATTATACAATGACTATTATGAATACTGATTCAGTTAATCAAAGAAAGCAGGTTATAAGTGAATGCAGCCGTATAGTGTTGAAAGTCGGCACCAGACTGCTGACTGACACTCACAGAATACCGATTTTGATAAAAGGTATCTCTAAACTCAGAAACCTGGGCATTGAGGTAATTCTGGTATCATCCGGTGCTGTTGGTATCGGGATGCAGGAACTTTCTATCAGCAGACGCCCGCGTAAACTTTCGCAGATTCAGGCTCTGGCCGCTACCGGGCAGAACAAGCTTATGGCAATTTATGACAAGGAATGTCGCCGCCACGGCTTCATGTCTGCACAGCTGCTGTTGACTACTGCTGACCTGCAGAGCAGGGAAAGACACCTGAATGTGCTTAACTGTATCAACGAATTACTTAAAAGAGGCATTCTGCCGATTGTCAATGAAAATGATTCGGTTTCAATTGATGAACTTAAATTTGGCGACAATGATGGTTTAGCTGCACTGCTGGCTGCCATGACGCGTTCAAGCCTCACCCTGATACTTACAACTGAGAGCGGCTTGAGAGAAAAAACTGACGGCGTACTGGGTAAACGAATTTCACTGGTAGAACACGTTACTGATGAAATGCGGCAAGCCGCGTCAGGAACAGATAATGCCGAGTTCTCCATTGGTGGCATGAGCTCAAAGCTGAATGCAGCCGGAATTATCAATTCGGCTGGAGAGTATTTATGGATTGCCGACGGGCGCAGGGACGATACTATTGAACGGATTATTAGCGGGGATGATATAGGCACTCTATTCATCCCGGCCAAACGTCAGATGCAGGCCCGCAAACGGTGGATTAAGTTCTTTTCCAGTACCTCAGGTTCCATAACAGTTGATGACGGAGCTGCTGAGGCGATAAGCAAAGGCGGGCGCAGCCTGCTGCCGTCCGGAGTGCTCAAAGTCTCCGGCAGGTTCAAACGCGGCGATACGCTGGAAATAACTGACTGCAAAGGTCAGGTTGTCGCGCGCGGGCTTTCGAACTTCAATAGCGAAGAATGTGAAAAGATTATCGGGTTGCAGAGCAGAGAGATTTCATCTGCTCTGAACAGGGATGCCGATGATGTCATTGTACATCGCAACAACCTGGCCCTAACTGAAATAAACGAAAAATAACCAGAACTCTATGAATGTATTTATAAAGACCTATGGCTGCCAGATGAATGAACGGGATTCTGAAGCCATTGCCGGCATGCTTACTCAAAAAGGCTGCCAAATCGTAGACCATGAATCCAAAGCCGACGTTTTAATATTCAACACCTGCAGCGTCCGTGAGCAGGCAGAGCGCAAGGCGATCGGCAAAGTTGGTTTTATGAAAAAACTTAAAAAGGACAACCCGGCACTGGTGATCGGTATTATGGGCTGCATGGCCCAGAATCATGGTGAAGAGCTGCTGAAAACATTGCCGCATGTCGACTTTGTCATTGGAACCGGACAGCTCCATAAGCTGCCGGAAGTATTAAACTCCATAATGGAGGAAAGAAACCAGCTGGCCCTGCTTGACGAAGGCAGTGATGTGTTGACTTCCATGGGGTCGCATTACCAGATGCCTGATTCAAAACCCTGCCAGGCTTTTATCGCTGTAACACGCGGCTGTAATCGTTTCTGTTCATACTGCATTGTTCCCCATGTCAGAGGGCGCGAGATCAGCCGTGAGATTCATGACGTTGTTGAAGAGGCCAAAGAACTGGTGGCCAGCGGAATCAAGGAAATAATGCTGCTGGGACAGAATGTGGCCGCATACGGTTTGAACGGTGACACCAAACCGCCACCGGAGGGGCATTCTCCTTTTGCCGATTTGCTGCGTGAACTGAATAGCATAGACGGTCTCGAGCGGATTAGATTTACCAGCCCCTACCCGTCATATTTCAATGATAAACTTATTGACGCCATTGCCGAACTGCCCAAGGTTTGTCATAATGTTCACCTGCCGCTGCAATCGGGATCAGACCGGATTTTGAAAAAAATGAACCGTCAGTATACTGCTGAACAATACCTGGAAATCGCCTGTAAAATGAAACAGCGCATTCCGGATATAACATTTTCAACTGACGTGATAGTCGGGTTTCCCGGTTCAACTGAAGAAGATTTCATTAAAACCCGGAATATTATGAATAATGTCGGCTTTGATAATGCATTTATTTTCAAGTTTTCGCCCCGTGAAGGTACACCGGCAGCATTGATGGAAGACCAGGTACCACAGGAAGAAAAGGAGCGCCGCAATCAAATTCTGCTGCAGGATCTTGAAAAACGCACTGCCGAACATAACCTGAAGTTAGTTGGAACTGTTCAGGAAGTACTGGTGGAAGGCCCCAGCAGAAGGAATGCTGATCGCTGGTCAGGAAAAACCTCAACGGCAAAAGTTGTTATGTTTCCGCCGGATAGTACTACAGAGCGCGGCAAACTGGTTAAAGTAAAAATAGCTCGCTGTACTGCAGTTTCGCTCTTTGGCGAACTTGTCTAAATAATGTATTTATATGTGTGGGGGGAAGCCCCCACTGCAGTATAACTCAATTTTATTCAGAATATCTTGGTGCAGCTGGTATGAATCTAATGCTGTTATCAATGTTCCCCCAATGCCCAATACTCAAGCCTGACAACACTGACATGTCTGGATTCTAATTAAAACTGCTTGAATCATTCCATGCTTACAGGTAACTTAAAGCTAAAATGAAAGCAAATACCTGAAGTTTGAAATTTTACAATTCTTAAACGGGAAGAGCTATGGCGGCGGAACTTTCTACTTCTGTAATGGCGGCAGTAATATTGCTGCTGATTGCCACAATTTCGGCGATTTTCTTCAAGCGCCTGAGAATACCTTATACTATCGGACTGGTTTTTGTCGGTATAGTTCTGGCTTTTGTCTGCAACCGGATTGAATGGCTTCAGGCGGCTCAGAGCATAAAGCTGAACCACGACCTGATAATGTATGTGCTGCTTCCGGCATTGATCTTTTCGGCATCCGTGAATATTGATACAAAGATGCTGTTTAAGAACCTGTCCCCTACTCTTCTACTTGCGGCTCCGGGGCTGGTGATTTCGACTATCATGATCGGCATCATCATGTATTACTTCACTCCGCTTGAAATCGGGGGAGCTATGCTTTTTGGTGCACTGATCTCGGCTACTGACCCAGTGGCAGTCATATCGCTTTTTGAAATTATTGGAGCTCCCAAACGGCTTCGAATACTGGTTGACGGGGAAAGTCTGTTCAATGACGCTACCGCAATTGTTATGTATACCATATTAAAAAGTATTCTTGTCGCCGGTGCGGCTTTTTCCTTCGGAACTCTGATTCAAGGCGGTGTTGACTTTATCATTATATTCCTTGGCGGACTGGCTGTAGGAGCTGTAATCGGGTTTATAATGGTGGAAATCATTCTTTTTGCAGAAAACGATATTATGGTGGAAGTAGCGCTTTCGACCGTTGTAGCTTATGCCGCGTTTATTATTGCAGACAAAGTGTTCAATACTTCCGGTGTCATGGCTGCGCTTGGAGCCGGAGTCGTTATCAATCATTACGGAATGACCCGGTTTACTCCGAAAATCAGAGAATACATGAAGCAGTTCTGGGATTTTGTCGCCTTTGTAGCCAACAGTTTCATATTCCTGCTCCTTGGATTTACCGAAGATTTTTACTTGATTGACACCAATGCCCTGTCAATAACCCTCAGACATATAATGTGGGGAATCATAGCAATACAATTGTCCCGGGCCGTGATAGTTTTCGGTATCTGCCCCTTGCTGGGACTGAACAAAAAAGAAGAAAAAATTGATATAAGGTATCAGCTTATCATGTTCTGGGGAGGTCTTCGCGGTGCAGTCCCGCTGGCTCTGGTTTTCAGCCTTCCACCAAACCTGCCGCACCGGCTGCTGATAATTGAGATCACACTTGGAGTGGTTGCTTTCACTCTGTTTTTCCAGGGAACGACGGTAAAATGGCTGATCAGGCTTTTCGGACTTGACAAGCCTTCAATGTTTATGCGGTTCTCTGAAATGCACGCAATGCTGATGGCCAGACGACAAGGACTGAAACACATTAAGGAAATAGCTGATACCGGCAAGTTCCCTCATGAAGTTGTCGCAGCGGTTGAGGACGAGTATAAGCTTAAGATAAGTGATCAGAAACAGCGCCTTGCCGAAGCACTGAAATACCGCCAGCAGGAAAAAGATGCCGTAACCCGCACCGTCTGGTCACGGGTTATTTTTGCTGAGCGCAAATCATTTAACTATCTGTATCAATGCGGATTTATTAATGAACGCCTCTACCGCCGTATTGACTTTCATGCTGCACAGCTGCTTGAAAGCATTATAAACACCTCCAAGCTGCCAACCACAATTACGCATGACCCACTGGTCATGCGGCTTGAGTCAATTGTAATTCGGTTTCTGAGAAAATTTCCGTTCCCTTCACTGACGAACAGGCTGCGTACCAAGGCTCTGCTTGATGACTACCTGACTCTTTGCAGTACCGCCATCGGTGCTAATCAAGCTATTGAGGAAATAAAGAAGCTTGAGAAAACCGATTTTTTTGAATCATACAGTGACATACTTGAGGAATGCCGTAAATTTTATAATAACTTGAGCGAGCGTGTCTTTTCAACTCTGGCCAGTCTGGAGTCAGAAAACTTTGAGCTTTTGCGGGCAGTTACAACAGCCACCCTGAGAGATATGATTTACAGCACCGAAATCGGTGTACTTCAGGATCTGGCTGACAGCGGCGAAATAACTCAGCATATTTGCGACCATCTGACAGAAATGATCCGGCTGCAGATCGTTTTCAACCGCAAACAGGTATACAGCAAGGCCCTTGAATAATTGAGTTTTTGTTTGATGATTAGCGCATTTTAGGATTTGAAAAAATGCCGGGATATAGTAGTGTAGACTGGTTCAATTGCAGATCATTGGTTCATATTAAGTTTTAAAACAATTACCACTAGAGAGTGAGCATGAATAAGAAGTTAAAGCATGGAGTTTTTATTTTTTCTTTAATTCTAACTCTCGCCGTGCTTTGCGGGTGCGAGAAACTGTCTGAAAAATCAACTCCTTTTTTGATAAATAATGCCGCCAGCTTTGCTGCCAGCGGCAAATGGGAAAAAGCCTTGAAATATTCTGATGCGGTAGTTACCCGCGAACCGACAAATGTCGACGCTTTACTGCTGAAAGCGATTTCAAGTGAACACCTCGGAAAAATGCCTCTGGCCCTGAAAGCGGCTCGCGAGGCTGTAACCCAGGAGCCAGACCGCTTTGCCGCACAGTATACGCTTGGAAGGCTTTATGCGAAAGATCCCAAAAAGATGCAGGATGCAGTAGCCCCGCTCTTGAGGGCCTTAAAGTTAAAGGCAAATGATCAGAATACCCTGATTTTGCTGGCAAAATGTTCAACCAGTTTGAAACTGGCAAACGCTATAAAATATTACCAGATGCTGGCAAAGTATCCGCGTTTTAAGAAACGGCCGGAACTGTTTAATCAGATGGGTATATATTATGCAGTAAACAAGCAGAATCGAAAAGCAGCTGAAAATCTCGTCAGTGCTTATCAGATGGCACCGAACAACCCAATAATCTTGCTGAATTTTGCTATTTTCAAAGATCTTTATATTGGTATGTCAGACAATACCGTCGACTTTTATAAGCAGTACTTGAAAATCACAGCCAACAACCCGGAATTACAGAAAAAACGGGACTTCGTCAAGAGCAGGATTGAGCAGATTACCAGTAAATAGCTTCATTTCCAGAAATTAAATACAGATTTGGCGGATGCATTATGAGTCGAGCTATTCCTGATGAAATAATTGAAGAATTGCGTTCACGCTGCAATATACTTGAGCTGGTCCGCAGCTATATACCGCTGAAGAAATCCGGCAGCGGTTCATGGAAAGGCTTATGCCCTTTTCATCAGGAAAAAACACCGTCATTTACCGTTAATGAACAGCGGGGGCGTTATCACTGCTTCGGCTGCGGGCGCGGCGGTGATGTCTTCAGTTTTATTATGGAATGGGAAAAAGTAGACTTTCCAAATGCAGCTCACATCCTGGCCTCAAAATGCAATGTGATTATTCCGGAAAAAACTTACAACTCACCACAGGAACGCCAGCAGGCCAAACAGCGGGCCGGACGCCGTGAACGTCTCTACCGGATTAATGATGAATTTGCAAAATGGTATCACGGCTTTTTGAGCATCAATCCAAACTGGCCGGTATGTCAATACCTCCAGACTCGCGGCATTCCGCCTGACCTGGCTGAGAAATTTCAAATAGGGGCTGCCCCGGATGCCTGGGACGCTTCCATGAACCACGGTATTCAATCCGGATATTCTCAGGATGAACTGCTGGAGTCAGGCATTATCCTTGTAAATGAGAATTCACGGAAAATTTATGACCGCTTTCGTAATCGACTGATTTTCCCTATCTGGAATGAACAGGGACGCGTTGTCGGCTTCAGTGCCCGTTCTATTGAACAGAACCCGCAGGGTGCAAAATATGTAAACAGCCCGGAAACCCCGGTGTTTAAAAAAAGTAATATTCTCTATGCCCTGCCGCTGGCCAGAAAGGCCATACAGGAAAACAATATGGCAATTCTCTGTGAAGGTCAGCTGGATGTCATTGCCATGCACCGTGCCGGTTTTGAATGCTCGGTCGCACCACAGGGCACCGCATTCACAGATGAACAGGCCAGAATTTTGAAACGTTACACCGACAGAATGTTTCTGGCCTTTGACCGTGACAGCGCCGGTATTAAGGCGACTGTAAGAGCCTTGGACATACTGCTGCCGCTTGACTTTGAAGTTAAAATCATCACCTTCCCTCAAGGCAGTGACCCCGATGATATTTTTGCTGCTGAGGGAACTGACGGGATTGCCGCAATCGTCAATTCAGCAATGGACATGTTTGATTTTTTATGCCAGGTTTTCTTCTCAAAATATGACATGACGTCTCCTCATGGCAAAGGAAGAATTATTTCTGAAATGATGAATTATCTGAATAAGATATCAAACCCTGTCGTACGCGAAAGCTATGTCCAGAAATTAAGCAGTCGACTTGGGGTCAGACCGGAAACGGTTTTCGGTGAATTGAATAAACTTAAACAAGCTGATAAATACAAATTTCAGCGCCGCCAGCCTGTTGACTCTGCATCTGCCATGAGCAGGCAGGAAACAGTTGATAAACAGTATACTTCAGAAACGGAAATTCCTCCGGCCATACGTCATGCTGAAGAAACATTGCTCGAGATCGGTCTGGCCTATGAGGATATTGCCGGAAAAATTGCTCATGCCGATCTGGATCATGATATGTTAAGTTCTACCATTCTCGGCAGAGCTTTAAATGAACTGATCAACTGTGTACTGAATGGGGAATGGGATCATGCTGTAAATTATCTGACTGATGTCGAACGCAATAATCCCTCTCCTGAATTAAGCAGAATACTGTCATCAGAATCTCAGTACAAACATTCAAAAGCTGAAAAAGCCTATGAACAATGCCTAGAGGTTATCCATAAACATCGCCTGGAACAACGCAAGAATGATATTATCGAAAAAATGCGCAATGCGCCGCCGGAGGAGAAGGACCAGCTGATGCTGGAACTTCTTGAGCTCTCCAGGCAAGCCTCCACTTAGACAAACTTAGTTGGAGTTGTCGGACGCGGAACTTTGACAACCAGGATACGCAGCACCCCCTCCCCGTCGTTATACCAGCAATGTGGAATATCCTTTGAGCTTTCAATAAGCGTATCCGGGCCGACTTTTTGCTTTTCATCACCGATTTCAACTATGCCTATGCCTTCAAGAACATAGAAAAAAACGTCTACCGGTGTAATGTGCCGTATCAAGGATTCACCGGACTGCAGGGTAATATGCATAACCTGAGCGTTTTCGGTGTCATAAATCTTTTTTGCATTTATCCCATGCGGATTGATCATTACATCAGTCTCTCTGATATTTACTACCTTCATGATGACCTCCCGGTTTTGGTTAGATACCGTTAATTATACCTGTTGAATATCTAATCTTCAATCATATTAATGTGCAAAGCCGGTTTTAACAGTTTTTTTTGTTTTTTGATTTGATTTTGATGTATAAGCGCATTAATATTTGAACTGTTAAAACTAATTAATGGTTTATAATGAAAACGTTCAGCAACTATTCCAGACGTGCTTATTATCTGCTTTACTATTATTGCGGAGCGATCGTGTCTGTCTAGATTATTGAACTTGGATTAACTTTGCAGGCACTTTCTCATACAGAAAGTGCTTTTTTTTTAGAATTATCATTATAATTTAAATACGGGAATATCTAATGAGCATTTACCAGGAATTGCATGACCGAGGATTCATCTACCAGGAAACCGATGCAGAAAACACCAAAAAACTACTTGAAAATGATAAAATTACATTTTATGTAGGTTTTGACCCTACTGGCAGCAGCCTGCACGTCGGTCACCTGCTTCCTATCATGGCCATGCGTCTGCTGCAGCAGGCCGGGCACATTCCTGTCGTGCTGGTCGGCGGAGCTACAGCTCAAGTTGGCGACCCGTCCGGTAAACAGTCAGCCCGCCCTATTCTGACTAAAGACGAAGTTGCCGCTAATGCAGAATGCTTGAGGCAGCAGCTGGCACGTTTTATTTCTGTCAAAGAAGGAGAAGCGCATTTTGTAAACAATATTGACTGGTTCAAAGATATGCTCTATATAGATTTTCTGCGTGATATTGGTTCCCGCTTCAGCGTCAACCGTATGCTGGCCCAGGAATCAGTCAAAGGAAGGCTTGAAGCAGGCCTTTCATTCCTTGAATTTAATTACTCCATTCTTCAAGCCTATGATTTTTACGTCCTTAACCGTGATCTAGGCTGCCGTATGCAGTTTGGCGGACAGGATCAATGGGGCAACATGGTATCAGGAGTCGAATTGACCAGGCGCATGGCTCAGCAGGAAGTCTACTGCACAACTTTTCCGCTTTTGCTCGACAGCAACGGCCAGAAGTTTGGCAAGACTGCCGGCGGAAATAACGTCTGGCTGGACACCAGCCGTACCAGTGTCTTTGATTACTACCAGTTCTGGCGCAACTGTGAAGACAGCGAAGTAAAAAAACTGCTGTGCTTTTTTACCAGTCTGCCAGTTTCAGAAATTGACGAGCTGGCAAGACTAGAGGCTCCGCAAATCAACCGCGCTAAAGAAATACTTGCATATGAAGCAACTAAACTGGCACATGGCAGGGATGAAGCGCGCAAAGCATATCTGGCGGCCGGCAATAAATTTGGGTTTGCTGATGCCAAGGGCTGTATTGCAACTTCAAGTGAATTGATAAATATCAAAGCAGACAAGAATGCCGGCTTTGAAGATTTGCCGACTGCCACGCTTCCAGCTTCTGAGGTCGAAGGTGAAGGCATGTGGATTATCAAGGCTTTGGTAGCAGCCGGACTGTGTGGCTCAAACGGTGATGCCAGGCGCCTGGTCAAAGGCGGCGGAGCTTACATTGATGATCAACGCATTACTGATGTGAACATGAATCTGAACAAAGATAACTTCGCAAACGGCTTTATAATTCTGAAAGCTGGAAAGAAAAATATCAAGAAAATAATAATTGGCTGAAAAAGCAGCATTAATCGCTAAAAAAAGCTGCCGTTTATCTGGCAGCTTTTTTTACAGCATTAATTAAAAATGAATCTATTCCTGAGTTTCAAGTCCTGAATCCGGCATCCGACGTTTTAAAATTCGCAGGATCTGAGAAGGTCTGGTTATATTATCCAGGATTTCTTCCACCAGAGTCGTATTGCGCAATTTTCTTGAAACACTGCCCAGCAGCTGCAGATAAGCTTCCTGATTCTGATCCGGCGCTACAATATAAACAATAAGTCTGACTGGCTGATCATCCTGACTTTCATAATCCTCAACTGGATTTTTGCACACTCCAACCAGAACAATCGGATCAGGGATATCGTTGATCCTGATATGCGGCAGAGCCAGACCGAAACCGACACCGGTAGTCATCATTTTTTCACGACGCCAGGTGAGACGCATAATCATATCACGATCAAGTTTTGAAATTTCAGCAGCTTTGCTTATCAATGTTTCCAAAACTTCAAATTTAGTCTTACCGTCCAGAATCAAAACGGTCTCTTTAGATATGTATTTAGTAAAAGAAACTTTCATTTAGCGCCTCCGGCTATAAAATCCTTGTTCATGTTCAGCAAAAAAATGTCAGTTAATTACTTATATATGAAAAATTCGATAATGCAAAGGGAAAATCCTCAAGCAGCCTAAAAAAATAAACTCAGCACTAAGTTTCATTTATAAACATTAAAGAAAAAAACACACCTGTCCTGACTGCCGCTGTCAATATTTTTATTCTCCCTTACTAAAATTTTAATAATTGAAACCAATGCATAAGAACACTAAAGGATTTAAAGTTTTAAAACATATTATTAAACGTATCTAAAAAATATAAATAAATGCTTAAAAATTTATAAAACCATTAACCATTAATCAGCAGTATCATAAGTTTAAATATTTATTTAATAAGAACTGATAAAATATAAAAACAACAAATCATATAAAATACTAAGCCTTTGATTTAAAAAACTTAAAATCTTTTAATCTTAAGTAAAAAAATAAAATTTATTGAAAATAATTTTAGATTATTTAAGACAATTGATGGTTAAAATTAAGTTTAATTTTTTTAGAAAAAGCTCGAACAAAATGACAAATAGCAAAGTCTATTCATCTTAATTTATCGCATTCTAAAAAGATTCCAGCAAAATAAATAATTCCGGAAACTTCTAATTCTGACAGATATAATACAAACAAATTTTAAAATGAGGGACAACCATTGAAAAATCTAACATCGAAAATGATTTTCATTTTCACAATTCTATCATCCTGCTTCTATCTTAAAGCCGAGGTGGAGTGCGCCCAGTGCGGGCAAATGGTCAGTCAGGCTGACTGCCGGGAAATTGACCAGTATGAAATTGAACTACGAAGACAGTATCATTACCTTTGCATGGATCAGCTTAGAAAACGACATCATGCTTTTATGAGCAGCCATGAGAGCGTTCATTTGAATGATGAGACATACTATGATTATTTTCATTTGCCGCTTTCAGAGGAAACATTGCAAAGACAATCACTGGTCGGCAGAGAATTGCCTGAAGAAATATTTGAATTCGAGGCGGAATTACAAGCCAGAAAAGCTGATGAATCAATTGGAGATTCTTTGTCTTACGGATTATTGCGGGAAGATATTAGAGAAACCGCTGCCGGGCTGGAAGTATCCAGCATGAGCCCAGCTCCTGAACGGGAAGATCTTATGACACAACCTCTGTGCATCAATTGTCTAAGGGGAAACTTGTCAGGAAGGGACAGGATTGCCAGATATGAGTATCCAGTTAATCCAACACCGCTTAATATTCAGCTTGCAATGAAGTTGCATCAGATAATAAATGACTCCGATATAGTTATATTGCTGCATAACCAGGCTACAATATTTTCAGCGAACAGGTTTCTGATTGAATATCTGAAAGTTTACTCTACAAGAAGCGCCGTTATCGGTGTTGACGCTTTTGATGATGAAGCTGATTTTTCCCGTCAGGAGTTCGATATTGTGCGTGAACATATTGCCCAGAAATTCAAAGAATGGAATAAAGCGGGATCCAGCGGCGACGATTATTCTAACCTGGCAAAATTAATAACCGCACTGGGACTGCCGCTGATGGATATCGAAAAATACTTGTCTGTTGAAAGAAGAGATTATTTTAAGTCTATTGATGACCTGCTTGGTTTTGTAAAAAGCAGATGCCGCAATATTGTGTGCTTTGGCATGGAGACCCCTCTTTCAGCACTGGACTACTTGCCGGATGATGCATACAATAGTGCGGTAGAAAAATACTTCGGATTATTGACAAGTGCATGCCGGGATTTTGGCATTACCCCTCCAGGTCTAAATGAAGCAAAAACTTCCTTCAGAAGACATTTCAAAAACAAAAAAACTTTTGATATCCGCAAAACGGCTACTAATGAAAACGAGATCGCCCGTAAAGTATGTGCTTACTATCTTGCAGTCAACCATTGTGGACCATTCAATACCAGAGTACCATTTATTATTTCAAAAAGTATTGACAGTAAAGTCCTTAATGGGGTAACACCCCACGACAGGCTGCTCAAGGAAATCATGAGAAGAAATTTTGAGGCAAAGGGATTTAATAATATTAAAATTACGGCCATCTACGTGGACGGTCATGATACAGTTCCTCAAATATTCTCTGCTGAAAAAAATCCGGGACTCATTAACTGCGGTCTTGACTACTTAATGTATTACTCAATAGTCTTTTAAAAACACCAGCAGCAATAAAAGATTGTCCGGTCATTTTTTTGCCCGGGCAATCCGCTTTCCTTCTAATGGCAAATCTTTGACAAGAAACTATTCAGCAAACAGTTGAACGCCGAGAAAAGTACAAACCTCCTCCAGATCCTTACAGCGTAAAACCGCCATATGGTCAAGCGGAGTAGGCATGTCATTAACAATAACCAGTTTCGCTCCGGAACGGACAGCCAGGGCCGGTACAGATGCGGCAGGCTGAACAACCAGTGTGGATCCCAGCACTATCATAAGATCAGTTTTCCGAGCCAGCTCAAAAGCTTCTTCAAGCGCACCTTCCGGCAGCATTTCCCCGAAAAACGTAATACGGGGCTTTACAGTACCACCGCATATGTCGCATATCGGAAGAATATCCTTACAAACAATCTCAGAGATTTCATCAAAAGAATAGGTATTGCCGCAATTCATGCAGTAATGCTCTGCTGGCGTGCCATGAAGCTCAACGATATTTGCAGTGCCGGCCCGCTGATGCAACATATCAATGTTCTGCGTTATAACCGCTTTCAGAATTCCCCTGGCTTCCATTGCGGCAAGTGTTCTATGAACAATGCTCGGCTGCAGGGTATGAATATTGTAGATGAATTCTTTGGAGTTATGATAATAATAACTTGGATCCTTTAGAAAGTAGTCCAGCGAAAATATTTTATCAGCATCTATTTTTTTATTACGGTAAATACCGTTTTCTCCACGAAAATCCTGAATTCCGGAAAAGGTTGAAACTCCGGCTCCGGTAAAAGCTGTACAAAACTCAGAGTCTTTAATCAAATCAAGCAGCTGTTCCATAACTTATTCTTCTTTTGTAGCGCCTCCGACCCTGATTATTCTCACCCCACTCAGAATATCATGCAGGCCGCGATGCAGTAAGTAGTTGAAAAACGGCATCAGAATACCAGTTAAAAACATTAAGACGGTCCACCAGAAAGCCCTGAAGTAGCAGACCTCACTGATATTTTTTCTGGTAATAAAGATACCCCAGAACCACATACCAAAGGTCTGGGCAAAAAATCCTAACGTCAATCCATAATACAATATGGCAATACCCAGCAAAATTACCAGGCACCAGGTAAAAATATTCGATAAAATTGATACTTTTATCCAGCGGGCGTCATTTCTTGCTGCTCCGAGACACACATACTTTTCTGCTGCGGTTTTATCTATCCAGACTGAACTGATTCCGTAACCACCCCGCTTATCAGCACAGGTATAAGGTGGATACTCAGCGTTCAGGTTATCCTTATGCAGTTTATAAATTTTCTGCTGGCTTTTCACTGCCATATTTACTTCATTGGCCGCATCATTAAAGTACTTTTCAGTTATACCAGCCTCCTCTTTTGCAGCAGGTTTTTCGGAATTTTTCAGGTGCAACAGCTGCTGTTCAGCTGTAACACGCCTGCGTTTTCTTTTTTTCCCGGACTGATGCTTTAGCTCCAGCACCATGTTATCCTTTTCAGCCAGCATGCGCCGGGAATTATCAGTATATTTTCCGGCCAGATCATGTGCGTAGTACATCCCGCAACTGAAAAAGAGGCATCCAACAATAAAAACCAGAAGCAAGTCACACAGCAAAGCCAGCAGCCTTCTGCCTGTCGTAGCATATTCCGGAATATGCTTATGCCTGAACATGGTTCCAGTTTCTTTGTTGTTTACAAATGATTTCGCCATACTTTTCACCGCTCTTGCAGACTTCTTTGCGGATGATTCAGCTGCTGCACGACGCTTTTCCTGTTCCGAGAAACGTTCAAGTAAAAACTTTAAGTCTCCAGCGGCTTTCCAGGTATTTATGAGACTGTTCCTGACTGGGGTTTCGGGAGTTACTCGATCTTCATCGACCCACTTGGCGATTGTTTCTTCGTCAACAGGCCCATGTTCGACACCACTTGCATCTCGTATGATAAAGTTCATCAAAAGTTTCCTGTATTGTTTGCGATCAATAAATTTAACTTCAATCATAACAAAAAGCAAACAGCCACAGATTCTTTAGAATTAAAAATTCAGTTTGAATGAATATATGCAGCCCTTTTTAATTTGCGTTTGTATAGATAATGAATTATATTACGGCATCTATTAATAAAATGGAGATTTTTTTTACAACTATGAAAGAAGACACGCCTGCTTCAGGCAACGACGAACCACCTGACCCGTCGAGGTTTATTGCGTTAATAATTCCGGTTCCAGCAGCAAAAGGCATACCCCGCTTGTCGCGCAAGGGAGGTTTAACATGCTGAGTTTTCTGGCAGATAATTACATCAACCTTATCCTGCTTCTGGTCTGCATAACTCTTTCCGCCATTTTTTCCTGCTCGGAGACCGCCCTCTTTTCCCTCAGCAGAGCACGTTTACTGAGTTACAGATCAGATACCTCAAGACAGCGGCAAGCTATTGTCAAACTTATGAAGACCTACCAGTTTACCCTGATTGGAATTGTCTTCGGCAATATTCTTGTTAACACCGGTTTGACTCTGGCAAATGATGCCATTTTTGCCTCTTTTAAGCATTTCAGTCCGGTAATGCAAAAAGTAATTACGATTTCATTTTCGGTTGTAGTCTTATTGATTTTTGGCGAAATAGCTCCCAAAACGGTTGCGTTGATTTACGCAGAACCAATATCAGACAAAGTAGCCCTGCCCATACTTTTTTTAAGAAAGCTGCTGTTTCCTATCATCTGGGTTACCGATACCTTTTTCAATTTAATACTTGATTTTATAGGACGCAGAAAACACGCTGCGCTCACTCCCGATGAATACTCCTCATATCTGGAAATGTCAGCTTCAGCCGGAGCTTTTACCAAAAAAGAACTCGCATTGCTGGAGTCTGCGTTTCAACTTCGAGAAATTACCGCTGAGGAAATTATGACCGGACGCATTGATCTGGTTACAGTTAATACTGAAATGTCGCCAGCTGAGATCAAGGCTCTTATTCGCAAAGAAAAACGCGAATTCTATCCGGTAATAACCAATGACATTGATGACTCTGAAAGACTGCTTTCAGCTAAAGACTTTTTCCTGCATTCAGCAGTTGAGCGCAACTCATGGGATGAAAACTGTTCCTTCCCGGCTGAGTTTATCCCGGCAAACTCAAATCTTACTATGGTATTAAATACTATGCGAACCAAAAACATATCCGCTGCACTGGTGGTTGATGAATACGGACGAACAACCGGATTAATTTCCATAAAAGAAATTTACGCACAGTTGACCGGCGATGTAGAGACCGTTTATGAGCAGCCGGACTTCAGCATAAAAAAGACAGCTGAAAACGAATGGCTTATTGAAGGTATGATGCCGTTATTTACACTCGAAGAAACTTTAAAGCTGGAAATTCCTGAAGAGTTTGAATCAAGCACAGTCAATGGTTTGTTTTGTGAACTTACCGGCAAAATTCCTGTAGCAGGCGATGAGGCGAAAGTTGACGGTATCGCCATGCGCGCTGAAGCGGTGTCAAAGCGCAGAGTCATAAAACTGCTGATCAGAAAACTGCCGCATCAGGAACCCGTAAATTCAGATGAGGTGGCCCAATGACATACTTCATCCTGCTTATTGCGGCCCTGATACTGATGGCCTTTTTTACCGGAAACGAGATTGGGCTTATATCCTGCCAGAAGCCCAGAATTATGACTCAGATTCGTAAGGGCAGCCGCCGTGCGGCTTTTATCGACTATGTGCTCAAACATCCGGGACTGATGCTTTCAACCATGCTGGTTGGAACCAATATCTGCCTGGCTTCAGCTTCAGTATTTGCCAAGCGATTTGTGGTCTCTGCTGGTATTCCGGCTCAAATCGGGACTATACTGATTTCCTGTATCCTGCCGATTGTCATGCTGATTCCAGAAATACTTCCCAAAAACTGGTTCAGACAGGACCCGGAGAACCGCTGCCTGTTCTTTGCGCCCTTACTGATGGTCGTTTACTTTATCCTGTATCCGATATCCTGGATAATGGCATTTATCACCAGCCTGTCCCTGAAAATATTCCGAGCTGACAAAAGGACTGACAAGACTTCACTGTTGATGCGGGAAGATTTCCGTGTGCTCATCCGCGACAGCGAAAGTGCCGGTGTGATTGATAATGAAGCCGCTGATATACTGGACCGGTCTCTGGATTTTTATGACTTACGGGTTTCAGATGTCCTTACCCCGCTTGACGAGGTAATCATGGTACCGGCAAGAGCAACTGTAAAGGAGGCAGCTGAACTATGTCGAAAGTACAATGTTTCACGGCTTCCAGTTATGTCGCGTCGTGAAATGCCGGATGATATGCGGCAGTTAAACTGGATTGGGGTATTCAGCATCTACAAAGCCATCTTTTCACTTGATGAAACTGAATGGAACACAATAAAAGTTGAAGACTGCATGAAACAGCTTTACTCTCTGCAGGATAGCCAGGATATTCCTGATGTGATAACTAATGCCCAGCAGCTCAACTGCAGACTGCTGGCTGTCCGTGATGATGAAAACCGTCCGGTTGGAGTTGTTACACCGGTTGATGTGTCCTCAAAACTGTTCTCCTGATAACAAAATTTGATATTTTTTGCCGTTGCTGCTGAAAAAACAGTTGCAATGGCAATTTTTTTCACTATAATAATTAGCATATGCCAATAACCAAAGACTATATTCTATGCCAAGACCATTTAAAAACCGTAAGATAGGCGGCTGTTTTAAAACAGATTATTATAAGCCGCAAGGTGTTCCTTTATCAATGCTTTCAGAAGTCGAACTTACTGTTGATGAAATGGAGGCTATACGTCTTGCAGATCTCGAAAGCCTCTATCAGAATGATGCAGCTGAAAAAATGAATGTATCGCGGCAGACTTTTGGAAATATTGTAAAAAAAGCCAGGCAGAAAATAGCGGACGCGCTTATAAACGGGAAAGCCATCCGAGTCATTTCAGCAGGACGCAGCTATTCTGACTCAATGTTGCGATGCGGGAAGTGCGGACTGCTCTGGAAAAAAACCCGGAATGAACAGAAGAATTGCCCTGAATGTGAAAGCCCGGAACAGGAAATCCCGGAAGACGCTTTCAATCAAAAGAATTTCTTTAATTGCCGCAGAGGACGTGGCAAAGGAAACGGACGTGGTAGAGGATGCAGCTGATTTTTCTGTAACTCTGCCTGAAATTATTTAATAAAATCAAAAAAAGGATATAAACATGCCAGGTATGGACGGAACCGGACCAACGGGACAAGGTGTCGCTACAGGACGCGGCCTCGGACCTTGTCGAAATCAACAGCAACCTCAGGCAACTCGACAGCCACAAGCCTGCTGCATCGGTTTTAGAAAAAAACGCAGAGCAGGTATGCGTGGCGGCTGCGGGATCAGCTTCGGACGCAGGTTTAATAACAGATAAAATCGCAGGTTACATTATGAAATTAGCATTTGCTGCTGCCGGCAGAGAACTTGACTCTTCTCTGGATCAACGTTTTGGACGCTGCCCGGGGTTCTTGATTTATGACACTGAAACCAGTGAAACATATTATACTGATAACACGCAAAACCTCAATGCGGCTCAGGGCGCCGGCATTCAAGCCGCAACCATTGTTGCCGACACTGGGGCAGATTACGTTATCTGCGGGCACTGCGGCCCAAAAGCCTTCAGAACATTGCAGGCAGCCAGAATTAAAGTCATCTGTGGAGCCAGTGGTACAGTTAGCGACCTGATAGAAAAGTTTAAGCAGGGAAAGCTCAACTCCGCTGAAGTTCCAAACGTCGAAGGGCATTGGATGTAAACATGCAGATTTGTATTGCTAGCGGAAAGGGCGGCACCGGAAAAACAACGATAGCCGTAAACCTGGCATGGGCGATCAGCCGGCAAGGAAATCAGAAACTGCATTTGGTCGATTGTGATGTTGAAGCACCAAATGATCATCTTTTTCTTAATACTGCCTCGTCAACGGCAACTCCGGTCTGTCTGCCCAAACCACAGTTTATCCCTGAACTTTGCAGCGGATGCGGAAAGTGTGCGACAGTCTGTCGCTTTAATGCAGTCACCGTTGTCGGAGGCAGGCCATTACTTTTTGAAGAAATGTGTCATGCCTGCGGAGCATGTGCATATATATGTCCACAAAACGCCGTCAGCACTAAAAATGCACGTATAGGCACAATCCACAGCGTAAACTCAGGTTTGCCTTTTAAACTGTCATGGGGTGAGCTTGAAATCGGACAGGTTCAGGCTCCAGACATCATAAAGCAGCTCAGAAAAACTCTTCATGACAGCGACATTAATATTCTGGATGCCGCCCCCGGCTGCGGATGTGCGGTACGCGAAACATTAACCAATGCCAGTATTACTCTGCTGGTAACTGAACCGACTCCTTTTGGACTTAATGACCTGAGCCTTGCTGCTCAATTAAGCTCACAAATGGGTATACCGACTGGAATTATTATCAACAGAGCCGGGGAAAATGATAAAATAATTGAGGACTTTGCCGAGAAAGCTGAAATTCCGATTCTGGGCAGGATTCCTTTTTCCCGCAAATATGCAGAAAGTTATTCCAGAGGCTGGCTGCTGGCAGAAAAGCACCCAGAAATTGCTGCTATCATGCAGGACATATCTCAAGCTGCTTTTGATTTAGCCAAATCCAGACAATGCGCAACATTCCAGACAGAGCCCCGCCACACAACTGAAGTAATTGCTGAAACAGAACCGGCTGAAAGTGACCGGAACATTGACGAAATAGTTGTTATAAGCGGCAAAGGCGGTACCGGAAAAACCACAATTACCGCAGCATTAGCCGCAATGCAGCCAAAAGCGACATTCTTCGATGCTGATGTTGATGCCTCTAATCTGCCAATTTTGCTGGATGGAAAAACCCTGACCACCAGGCTCTTTACTTCAGGTGCCAAAGCCCGCATTAAGAAAGACATTTGCATAAAGTGCGGCAAGAGTGCTTCACTGTGTCAGTTTGAAGCGATCAAACTTGATACAGACGGTTATTTCAAAGTACTTGAAAGTGCTTGTGAAGGCTGTGGTTTATGCAAGCTGGTCTGCCCATATGACGCAATAGAGATGACTCCGGGAAACACCGGATTTGTTTACTCCGCCCAGACTGATTACGGGAAACTGGCTCATGCCTTTCTCAATATTGGTGAAGAGAATTCCGGAAAACTGGTAACTCAAGTCAGAAATTCCGCATTGAGTCTGGCTGCTGCTGAAGACTCGGCCGGCATACTGGGTGACGGTCCTCCAGGAATCGGCTGTCCGGTGATTGCTTCAATTACCGGATGCCGTATGGCACTGGTTGTTACAGAGCCAACATGCTCAGGAACTCACGATATGCTGCGGGCTTTACAGCTAACCAGACATTTTAGAATTAAAGCAGCCGTAGTTATCAATAAGTCTGATATCAACGAGCAGGAGTCCAGTTCAATCAAAAGTAAGTGCCGGGAAATGAAAGTACCGGTAATCGGTGAAATACCTTTTGATGAAAATGTTGGCCGAGCAGTGATACACGGCCTTAATCTGGTTGACTCACCCCCCTGCCCGGCCCGCAATGCGGTTATCAGCATCGGTAATAAAATTCAGGAAATCTTAGATATTTAAACTGTAAAAACAGGGAGACAAAATGAAATTAGCACTACCAGTAGCAAACGGACTTCTGTGTATGCACTTTGGTCATTGTCAGGAATTTAATTTTTTTGAAATTGATGAGCAGGGTGTCATTACAGGTTCAGAAACGAAGACGCCACCACCGCATGAACCAGGAGTACTGCCGAGCTGGCTGAATGAGAATGAAGTAACAACAGTTATTGCCGGCGGCATGGGCATGCGAGCTCAAGAACTATTAAAAGAAGCTGGAGTGAAAGTTATTACCGGAGCCCCGGCAATATCACCGAAAGAAATAGTTAATGCTTTTCTGGCAAATAACTTAAAGACAGGAGATAACGCCTGTGATCATTAGATAAATCTCTGCACCAGGTATGGTAATGCGCCGGCTGCAATGCCCGGCACTTTTTGTGTTTGCATTATCAGCTTGCCGCATAATATTACTTGAATGCTAAAGTAACTGACAGCACTAAGGGTATGTTCAAGATGTTAAGTGATTTTTTTGCAGGAATTAAAACTTTTTTCAGCGGAATTAAACTTTTTTACGGCAACTGGCGCTATTGGCATTATGCCATAATTCCCATGTTGATAATTCTGCTTCTTTACGGCCTGGGAATATGGGCCTACTTTGAATACCTGAATCCGTGGCTGCTTTCTTTGCTGCCAGACCCGTCAGCCCATGCAGCATGGCTCAAATACTTCATTTACCCGCTGCGCTGGCTCACTGCGACAGCAGCGTTTCTAGCAGGTTTCAGTATTCTGCTGCTTGGCGTCACTACCATCTACACCATATTTTCATCGCCATTCTTTGATACCATGGTGGCAAAAATAGAGAAAAATGAGTTCAGTTTCAAATATTACGAGCCGCGCGGCTGGAAGTTCATAGTATTTATGTTTCACTCCATCTACGACAGTGCCGTACTCAATTTGATAACTATATTCTGGACAATTGTGCTTTTCCCGCTTTCTTTCTTTGTGCCAGTCGCAGGACCAGTATTATATGCAGCGGTTGTCGGATACTTTTTTGCATTGTCGTTTCTGGTTTACAGCGCAGAACATCGCTGCATACGACGCAGACAGTACAAGCTGTTTCTGCGAGGGAACCGGGTGAAAGTTCTTGGCTTCGGGCTTGCAGCCTACATTCTGTCGCTGATTCCTTTCGCCATGATCCTTCTTTTGCCGGCAGCCGTAACTGGAGCAACGGTCCTGTTTAACCGCTGCCTCGATACCGGTAAGCAAAATTAACCCACTTTGACTGCATTATAAATAATGAAACCAATATACGTCAACAGGAAAATAATCCCTTCAAACCTGACCAGACGCCAGCCGGTCCGCATAAACGTAACCAGCATAACGCCGCATAAAATCATGATTGGGTTGATAACATAAAGAATTTCCCTGGCGACTGGTACTGGGTTGATGACAATGCACAGTCCCATTATCAAAACCAGATTGAATATACAGCTGCCGATTATATTGCCCAGAGCAATGGCCTTCTTATTTTTAATCACACTGCCAATGGTTACCGCAAGTTCCGGCACTGAAGTGCCGAATGCAACCACTGTGGCAGAGATAAGAGCTTTATTAAGGTGCAACCGGTCCGCCACATAAATAACATTATCTACCATGGTCTTGGCTCCAAAAAATATCATAACCAGACCTATTACTAAAAACAGCCAGGCCCCGTTTAATGTTTTAAAAGCCGGTTCCTCGTGTTCTTCTCCTTCCTCAAGTTCGGCCAGAGCGTCACGGTTCTTAAAAAGATAAATTAAATATCCACCCATCAAAAATAATAGAATAATTCCACTCCAGCGCGGCAGTATTCCGTTGCAGATAAAAGCAATACCGGCAAAAAGAAAAAATGACCCAAGCATGAACAGCGCATCACGCTTTACCAGATGTCTTGGAATAGCCATTTTGCCGGTCAAAAGGACTGCAATTCCAAGTACCAGGGCTATGTTGGTTATATTGCTGCCTACAAGATCGCCGATAACAATGTCACCCTGGCCTTTCACTGAGGCATAGACATCAGTTGCAAACTCTGGAAGCGAGGTTCCTATGCTGACCAGCGTGAGACCAATCACAATTTCAGGAATTTTAAATTCTCTGGCAATCTGGGCAGCGGCATCAATAAAGAAATCACACCCTTTTATCAACAGTGCCAGGCCAGCAATAAACAGTAATACATTAACAGCAAGAATATTCGTCGCGAAAGAAATTTCCATGGTTTCTAACTATGAATTAGCGCCATTCAGTAATGGCTTCAACCTTATATTTAGGAACGTGTAATACGTCATTATCATCCAGATAGTACTTGGGAGAATCATTCAAGTCAATATCATCCTGCACCGGTTCCTCATCAGGATAACCGACTGCAAGCAGGTATAAGAGATGTGATTCAGGCGGAACTTCTAAGATTTCAGAAGCCCGCTGCTTATTGAATGCACCGATCCAGCAGCACCCAAGACCAACGTCCCATGCAGCATACTGCATGGCCTGAATTGCAGCCCCGGCGTTAGCATGAACAGTTTCAGTGCTTTCGCCGAGGGTGCAGACTGCGATAAAGGTAAGAGGTGCGTTTTTACCGAACTCAGGAGTGCGGCGCGGCGTTACAAAACCGCCCCATGCAGTAGTCTCAAAAATCTGCTTTACTATACTCTTGTTCTGCAGAACAGTATAGCGCAGCAGCTGCATGTTAGCCGCACAGGACACCCTGCGACCAACATCAATCATATGAGTAAGATCTTTATCAAGTACCTGTACCTGCTTAAAGCGTCTTATAGTTCTGCGTTCTTTTGCAACTTCCTGAAATTCCATTTTTTCACCTCAAAAGCTCGTTTCAGCCTTTATGATCTTCAAGAAATTCATAAATGTGCTGGCTCAAACGGTTATTTTTAATTTTAACAACCTGCATTTCCCGTTTGACACTGTCACGGGAATCTGATGCATGGGCAGTATTTACCATGACATCGCTGCCGAAGTCCCGGCGAATAGTTCCGCCTGGCGCTTTAGTCGGATCTGTCGGTCCAAGCACTGTACGAATCTTATTAATAGCATCTTTACCTTCATAGATAAGAATAAGACATTTGACCAGCCCCGGATCACCAAGCTCAGACTCAGGACATTCCTCAGGGCGCCGCCCGGACATGAACTCCACAATCCTGGAGAACTGATCGTCAGCAAAGCCTTTTCCTACTGATTCAGTAAGTCCCTGTAAAACTGAGTCATTGAGCTTAAAGTCAAGGTCCTTTTCAATAATTTCCTTGGCCTTTTCACCAATCTTAGGCGCGAGTTTTTTGCGGAGCGCTTCCTGAACAGGGCCATAAAATTCCAGAGCTTCGCCTACTGACATGCGGTAAACCTTACAGCCAACTATGCGCAGGCCGGTTCTGCTCAGCATATCAATGATATTTCCGGGACGACTGCTCGGGTGACGCCAGTTATCAGGCTTGATTATTACCAGAGTGCGCTCATCGCCTTCCTCTACGCCAAAAACATTCTCTACAACGTTTTCGTTCTTATCCGCAAAATCTGCAAACATTTTAAGCTTTTCAAGTGCAGCTTTCATGTCCGGTGGAGTCAGTACGGCCGGTTCAAAATAACGAATCACCTCAGGATTGTCTTTATCAAATACCATATCGGCATAAGTATCACGGATTGTTTCTCCGGTAACACAGTCTCTGGTAGTTGGAGGGTTCAGCTTTCCAGCGATAGCTGAAAGTTTTGCACAGGCATCCTCACCTTTAAACAGCAGCATCAGAACGCGTTCTTTTTTGCCGTCCTCATGTTCGGTGAAGTTTTCAAGAACATACTCTGAAAGCAGTCTGGCTTTCTCCGGATCATCCCTGCCTACCGTATCATGCAGAGACTGAGCATATCTCTCTGCAAGTTCACGACTGAAAGTCAATACTCTGGCACCGGTAAAATCCAGGTCAGTGCGACTCAGCAGACGCGCAAGAATTCCGCCAGTCCTTGACTTCATCAGGCTGTAAGGGGTTATCAATACATAAGATAATTCAAACGACATATAATTCATACTCCTTAGAAATATTAAACGTTTTTACCCTATATCCCATATAAAAAATGTAAGGTACATTATATTACCTAACCTCAATGGGCAAATGAAATTACAAAAATATCAAAATAAAATAACGGCACCGCATCAATTCGGCCGCCGTTAAAACCAAATTCGTCAAGGCGTTTTAAATCTTCAAATCAAGCAGCTGTGCAGCGTTGCCACTGAGAATTAAAGCCTTTTCATGTTCATCTAAATCAAGTTTATTAAACTGATCTAAAGCAGCTTTCTGGCTCCTCCAGGGGCTGTCGGTACCGAACAAAACCCGATCTGCTCCATGACGGCGTATCATCCTGACCAGTTGATCGTTTTCAAGCTGGCCCAGTGTAAAAGCCAGATCCATATAGACCGGCAAGCCTACCAAATGTTCCTCAGCCTCATCCCACATTCCCCACGAGCCCATGTGGGCAATAATCAGCTTGAGAGAATCAAATCGCTGATGAAAAGCCTTCATCAACCTGGGGTTAGTCTTATATGGAGCTTCAAAATTTATATCACCACCGGCATGGGTCAGAACAAAAAGATCATTTTCAGCACATGCCTCCCAAACCGGGAAAAAACTCTCATCCTGAAAGCAAAAAGACTGATATTCAGGATGAACCTTTACGCCTTTCAGCCCCAGAGAAGCAATCCATTTAATTGTTTCAGCAGGTTTCTTCATCCTGGGATGAACAGATCCAAGCAGAAAAACCGGAGCTGTATTTTGCAGAGCCGCCCAGCGATTAACACCGCGTACATTATCAGGGGTATTGGCCAGGGGCAAAGCCAGTGAGTAATCTATGCCACAGGCACGCATCGATTTGATCAGGCCGCGTCGTGTCCCGTCTGTTGCCGGCTCCATACCCGGAACCAAAGCAACAGAATCCAGAGCACGCTCAACTATTTTTTCAGGATAGTAGTGCGTGTGAAAATCAATTATCATTGTTTGAAATCAATCTTCCTCAATAACCTTATTCACCCAGTCAACATTAGGGAAGAAATCTTTGAAGAAAGAGCGCATCATCACCAGCAGGCCTTTTTCTCCGACATGCCAGTCAATAGCACCGGCTCCGAGCGCATCAATAATATTTGACTGATCAAAGATAATATCTGATGAAAAGTATGGCAACAGATCACCTAGAAAACGGGTCATCAGTTTTTCATCCATATTCGGATCAGGGTTATTCTCACCAACAATAACATTTCCCAGCCTCAGAACCTGACACATGGCGTTGTTGATCTGATGAGTGCTGACGGGACTGTTACCAGTTATATGATATGCCTTATTGCAGACAGGCTTCTGGAAAAGTGCTGTAATTGATGACTGCACATAGTCGATAGGAACGAAATAAACGTGCTGTGACGGACTGGCCGTAAAATGAATATTCATATCCACCCACTCAAGCGGATCAGCTTTAAGCTTGGAGCAGCGATGTTTTTTGAGCTTGGCCATAAATTCAAGAATTCTGTAAAATGCCAGCGGTTTCCTCACCCTTCCGTCAGACAAGCGCCCGATTATTATGGAAGGACGGTATATGGAAAACGGAATTCCACATTTTCTGACAAGCTGCTCAGCATGGTATTTGCTGTCCTCATATGGGTTGTTAAAACCGGAATCAATCGGTTTATCTTCAATAGCCCTTCCCTGCATCTTGCCAGCGATATAGGCTGTACTGACATAATGGAATTCCTTAACCTTAAGCTTCTTGGCTAATGCAATAACATTTTCTGTGCCATGATAGTTAATTTTATAGGTCCGTCCGGTTACATCTTTACCAAGATTGACATCTGCGGCGCAATGAAAAATGGTATCCACACCCTGCATTTCAGGCATTGCTGCAAACTCTTCCGGATCCAGATGCACAACATCTCCGGAAACAACCTCCAGTGAGTCCATCACTTTTGCAGTATGCTCGGGGCATTCGTCAAATCCACATTGCTCGCGAATCGTTTCCTCAACACGCTGCCGGGCACTCATGACAGCGCTGTCTCTGGTAAGAGCTACAATCTTGACATCATTGCGCTCCTGCAGCAACGCTGTCACAAAAGAACTGCCTACCAGTCCGGTGATTCCAGTAAGAAATATTTTCATTATTTCCCCAAGATTAATTTAAAATATATGTAATTTAATTTAACAATAAACAATATTACTCTACCCCGGCATTTGCCTGAGTTACTCCCTTATAAAAGTAACTACTTTAAATGTCGGGCGCAGAAAATCAAATCAATAAGTAATTAATTTAGAATAAAACCTTGCAGGTTATTGAATAAACTGTAATAAAAATTTGAATTTAACTTGTATTAATATTACACTGTATTACAATTATAACAATATGGAACCCCAAAAGAGGAAATAGACATGCCGAAACAAACCAGAACCGAAGTAATAACTTTCAAGGTTGATGACTCACTAAAAGAAGCCCTTGAAGGCATAAACAACCGTTCCGCATTTATTCGAGCAGCAATTATGTCCGCTTTAGACAGTACCTGTCCTTTATGCAAAGGCACCGGGATACTGACTCCACATCAGCAAAAGCACTGGAATGAGTTCCGACAAAGCCACTCGATAGAAAAATGTGCAGAATGTCAGGCCTATTTCCTCCAATGTAAAAAAAATAATCCCTAAATAAACTCATTCTGAAAATTTGTCAGGGACCGAATAATGAAACTGTTTCGCTTATCACTGCTTACCCTCGCCGCTTTACTGACGATATTGTTTAATACCGGGTGCGGTAAGAAAACATCAACGGTCAAGCTCAAAAAAGGACAAATGTTAATTTATACCAGCATTCAGCCTATGGCTTTCATGACCGCGAAAATCGCTGGTCAGTATGCAGTAGTCAAAGCGCTGATACCCGCTGGGAAGAGCCCGCATGATTTTTCGCCATCCCCATCGCAAATTGGTGAAATGTCCAAAGCAAGACTTTATTTCACTACAGGCCTTCCACTGGAAGAAAAACTGGTTATTCCGGCGTTGAAGGACAGTACTGTTCAAATAGTTGACACCACCGCCGGCATTCAACAACTTGCGGTGGTTTGTGATAAAAGCTGCAGGTGTGGTCAAACTAAATCAAGTTCTGGCTCTGTCACCTCTCAGGTGGACCGCCATGTCTGGCTTTCTCCTGAAAATAATATGATCATTGCCAAGAATATTTTTGATGCAATAACCGCCGCGGATCCCAAACACAAAGATTATTATAAACTTAATTTTGATAACCTCATTCGCTGCCTTAAAGCTGTAGACCAAAGATTGAAGAAACAACTGGAACCACACCGCGGTGAAATTTTTCTAGTATATCATCCTGCGTTCGGATACTTTGCCAGGCAGTACAATCTAAAGCAGGAAGCGGTTGAATTTGAAGGCAAAAAACCATCACCGGCACACTTGCAGGCAATCATCAATATGGCAAAAGAAAAAAATGTTCATATTATTTTTGTACAACCGCAATTCAATAAAAAGTCAGCCGAAGTTATTGCCGCTGAAATTCAGGGCAAGGTGGTAGAGCTTGACCCGCTGGCTTATAACATCCTTGAAAACTACACTATCATCGCTACCTCTATCCAGTCAGCAATCAAATCAGAAAAAACAATTGAAAATAAATGAATGACCAGGTTATAATATCAATTGAGAACTTGAGCTTTGCTTACGAAAAAGGCGAACCTGTTCTGGAGGATGTAAATTTATCGTTCAGAGAACTTGAATCCGCCTGTATCGTTGGTCCAAACGGAGGAGGTAAAAGCACCTTACTGTATCTGCTGCTGGGCCTGCTGAAGCCTTCAACCGGTAAAATATCGATATTCGGCAAGTCTCCGCTTGAAGCAAGGTTGAAAATAGGCTACATGCCGCAATACATACAGCTGGATCAACTTTTTCCTATAACAGTAAATGAAGTTGTCCTGATGGGGCGCCTGCGCAAAGGTTTCTGGGGACGATATTCAAAGACAGATAGGCAGATCGCTGTCCAGTCCATGGAAGAAATGTCAATTACCCACTTAAAAAAGCGGACTTTCTCCGAGCTTTCCGGCGGCCAGCGGCAGCGAGTATTAATTGCGCGTGCCCTTGCCTGCCGTCCGGAACTGCTGCTGCTTGATGAACCGACAGCCAATATTGACCCCGGCATTCAGGAACAGTTCTATGAAACGTTGTACAGATTGAATAAACGCATGTCAATTCTTACTGTGTCACACGACCTTGGTTTTGTTTCTGAAAAAATTAACAGCGTAATCTGTGTCAACAAACAAGTTAATGTTCACCCTACGAATAAGCTGAACGGCAATATGATCCGTGATATATACGGATATGATGTCAGCATGATTCGACATGACTACCGCTGCACTGAAAGCGGGCACACTCATAACCCGGCGGAGGTCTGTACTCATGGGTGAATTTATGATGAATATATTTGGAGCTAACATTCCGTTCCTGCGCTACGCTTTTATCATAGGTCTACTGGCCAGTGTCGCTTTTGGAATTATGGGAACTTTTGTCGTGACTAGACGAATAACCTCTATAGCCGGAGCCATTGCACACAGTGTACTTGGCGGAATTGGAGCGGCTCTGTACCTCAACCTTAATGTTGGACTGAGCTGGATAAAACCAGTATACGGAGCAATCACTGCGGCACTGCTTTCAGCTTTTATCATCTGGCTGGTAAGTATCTATGCCAAGCAGAGAGAAGATACTGTGATTGGAGCAATCTGGGCAATAGGAATGGCTACAGGCCTGCTGTTTCTGGCCAGAACTCCGGGGTATGTAAACCTGCACAGCTATCTTTTCGGCAATATCCTGCTGGTGTCCCGTAATGATATTTATATAACACTGGTACTTGATGCCCTCATAATAGTTCCGGCGATCATCTTTTATAACAACATCCTCGGAGTTTGTTTTGACAGTCGTTTTTCCGAACTGAGAGGCATAAAGACCCGCTTGATATTTCTAATGCTGCTTGCCATGACGGCTTTAACTGTAGTACTGCTGGTGGATATAGTCGGGATTATAATGGTAATCGCCATGCTGACACTGCCGGCTGCTGTTGCCGGACATTTTACCAGAAAGCTTAATACTATGATGCTGGTCTCTGTGCTGCTCAGTCTGGTATTTACCTCGAGCGGGCTGGTTGTCAGTTTCAGAACTGATATGCCAAGCGGACCAACTATTGTAATAATTGCCGGCTTCTGCTATCTGGCTGCAATGGTCTACTCAAAACTGCGTTCCAGGTTAAGCTCCACTGCAACTGCTGCTGTCAAAAATAATCAAACATCCGGGCAGAAGTCATTATAACTAAAAGATATTAGCCTAACAATTTTTAACATTTTAATCAAAAAAGTTGGAACATTCAAGCAAATCTTATGTCTATCCTATTAGAATGTTTCCTCTCTCTCCTCCTTTTGCTGGAGCCTCCCTTCCCCAAGGGAGGCTTTTTTTAGTAAACAGACAACTGATTTTTTATTTCTGAATAATATTAAATTTAATTATCACAGCCTAACATTGCAAAACATAATATTGTTGCACTTTTTCTAAAATTAATTACCATAATTTTATCATAAAGGCGGAACTTCAGTCATAAAAAACTGTCTATCCTATTAGAATGTTTCCTCTCTCTCCTCCTTTTGCTGGAGCCTCCCTTCCCCAGGGGAGGCTTTTTTTTGTCCAATTTTTCTCGAGCCTTTGCAAAATATCAATCCTGCTATATTATTAACACCCTGATGATGAATAATGAATAAGCAACGGATTATTTTGATGCGCACAAAACCTGAAGATAAAAACATTTTATTTCTGACTGAATCTTATTGTTGTCTTGGAGATAAATTCGACTTCAAAAACAACTTCATTGAACTTGACCTTGGCTGCGGCAAAGGCAGTTTTACAACCCAGCTTGGGATAAAATTCCCTGATCATTTGATCCTTGCAGCTGATATAATGATAGGCCGCCTGCGTAAGCTTCAGAAGCGCAATGAACGTGAAAAAGCTTGCAATATACAACCGATCCGGGTGGAAGCCAGGCACCTGGTAGCCATGCTGCCTGACAACTCGCTTGACAGACTGCATATTCTCTGTCCCGATCCCTGGCCCAAGGATAAGCATCGCGCCAACCGGCTGATGTGCTCTGATTTTATGGCTCAGCTGCACAGGGTAATGAAAACCAATGGTCATTTCCATTTTTCTACCGATGATATGCAGTACCATGATATTGTACGCAGGGTTGTCGCTCAATCGGGACTTTTTAAAGAAGACAAAGCACAGCTCTCTGAACTCCAGGATATAAAGTCAGATTTTGAACTTCGGTGGAACTCACAGGGCAAAGAAGTACACCACTTTTTATGGGTCGCTAAACCGCTGCCCGAATACACATCGGCCCATTGATTTATTGTGAGCATCCCCTGAGGTCCACTTGCCAGCGATCAATGATTCTACCGTTGCGCGCAACCCAGATTGAGTCATATAGATTTATAGTCGGGTCACAATGGGCAAGGTTCAGTTCAATGACATCTCCAAGTCGTGGCTTCAGCTCAATATGTGGAGAATAAACCCTGCCGTGCTCATCGCCGAACCAGTTGAAAACCCAGCCTTTCCCAGCAGGATTCAGTAAATGCGGCGGTGCGTGCGGAGTGAAATACATTGCTTTAAGTCCCGCATCAACAGTGACAAAATCGCTTTGATTTGTACTTATGACGTGGGCAAGCAGGGTTAACGCGGGGTGGAATGTTGTGAAAAGATCACCGCTTCTGCTGCTGATATTGCAGTACTCGGCATCCATAACACAGTATGACCCCACCTGCAAATCAGTCACTTCAGCAATTTCAGTGTCAATATCGTAGGTTCCGGTTCCGGCTCCGGAAAAGACCTCCACCGGTAAGCCGCTGGCGCGCATTTTGCGAAATAGTTCTGCAGCTTTAAGCATTACTTTGAGAGAGGCTCTCCTCCGCTCTTCAAATCCTTCAATATGCTGCACAATACCAGCATAGCACTGAATTCCCTTCAGTCTCAAACCAGGTTTGGAGTGAACCTGTTCTGCAAGCGGAATAACAGCTGGATAATCAGCCCCGGTGCGCCCCATATCCGGGTTTATATCCACCAGCACAGAAAGGCATAAGTTGCTGCTTAAAGCAGCAGAGTTCAGTTCCTCCACATTTTCAGGGTTATCAACAACAACAATAATATCATTAGTTTTTGCAAGGCAGTTCAGCAGTCGTTTTATCTTGAAAGGAGTAACAACCGGGGAAGTGACCAGCACCTGGTCGATTCCGGAGTTAACAAGCACTTCAGCTTCAGAAACTTTTGCCGCGCAAACCCCTGCATTCTCAGTACCGGCCAGCTGCCGTCTGGCAATTTCAACACATTTATGAGTCTTGACATGGGGACGCAGCTTCTTGCCGGCTGCAGCAGCCCACTTATTCATATAATGCAGGTTCTCTTCGAACAAATCGACATCAAGAATCAGACAGGGAGTATCCAACTCATTTTTGCTCAAACCATACCACCGTTTTTGCATCTTCGATCTCCAGAAAAGTTGTTATTTTTGATAGAAAAATTTAACGTATCTATGATTGAATTCAAGTCTTTTGTCAGCTGTAAAGATTGATTATATGTTTTGGCAGTATATACTTTTCATAATAAACCGGGTAACTGTTGAGACTGGAGTTTTATTATGAAGTTTTTTGTCGCATTTTTTTTCCTTGCCGTCTTATCCTTTAATGCATATTCCGCAAGTCTTTCAGACGAACAGCGCAGCTTCCGCATAAAAGAGCGCTTTCTAGAAGTAAAAGTCCAGATGATCAGAAGCAATCCAGACTGGAACGGGCAGGATTTTTATATGGTTATAAAATCTCCGGGTTTTATGAAGCGTGTCACTGCCGACCCCGGAGCTTTGACGGTAAACGGACTTGAGGTAGGAGGACATGATATTGTAAATATATCACCTCTGCTTAACCTGCCGCTGGATGTACTTATTCTGCGCAAAACTTCAATCAAAAACCTGAAACGGCTCCAAAAATTTCCATTAAAAGAGCTGCAGCTGCTTGACAATCAGTCTTTATCTAACCTTTCAGCCCTGAGATATATGCCCAAACTCAAGAAACTTACTTTGAAAGGAAAAAGTTTTAAAGATATCACTCCACTCAAAAACACAAAACTTGAGGGACTTGAACTTAAACAAACCGGAGTTAGAAACATCAGTATTTTGCAGAAAATTCCGTTAAAAACACTGCTGCTTTCAGGTCCTCGCCTGACCGGCCTGGAAATACTCCCTGAAATACAGTCCCTTGAAGTCATCGGTCTGGACAATGTCAAAATCAAGAACATTGATATGCTGACCAGCCTGAAGAATCTTAAAAAAGTATATCTTAATGATTTACCGCTGAAATCAATCGCTCCTTTGGCAAAGCTCAACCTTGATGAGCTCAGCGTAACCAATTGCAAGTTTCAAAACACAACACAGCTCAAAAATATGCCGCTTGAAGAGCTCAGTCTGATGCGCACCCAGGTCTCAAGCATAGCAGCACTGCATGGAATGCCGCTTAAAGTGCTCGGCTTGCGTGACACTTCAGTTAAAGATATCAACCCTCTGACTGGAATGCCGCTTGAAATTCTGATGATCGGCAATACAAAAGTTACAAATCTGAAGGCCTTGAAAGGTATGGACACCTTGAAAATTCTGGATATTTCCGGCACCAAAATAGATTCATTGCGCCCGCTCAAGGGGTTGCATATCAGGCGACTAGAAATGAGAAATACGCCGATAACGGACATTCGCCCACTGAAAGGCATGCCACTGAAATATATTGACATGTCGGGCTCCAAGGTTGAAGACCTCACTCCGCTGCAGGGAATGCGACTGGATTTTCTGGATATCCGTAATACTCCGGCGGCTTCCAAGCCACTTCCGCCAAAACTGAAAGTTACTTATTTCTATAAAAAAGGCTCCAGGGATTACTGGCCGTGGATACCTCGCCTGATGAAAAAGCTATGGCATAAAAAGGGCATTTTCTATGACAAGGAAACTAACCCGTCTGATCGTCTGTGGCCCTGGAATCCATATATTAAAAATCCGCAGCGCCTTGAAGAGGGAATTTAACTTTTCAGGGAAAACTCCTGCATCTAAAGATAAAATCCTCCCGTGACCCAGCTGAATATGACTTGACTTTTGCCATAAAATCATGTAACATCTTAATTAGAGGATCGTTGCAAAAACGGGAGGTGGATTATGTCTACTCTGCTGCAAAACATATTTTTCGCGGTCATATTCTTCATTATACCTTTGATTCTGGCTATTGTTTTTTTTCATAAGTCAAAGAAAATTATTTTATTTGCTCTCATCAGCCTGCTTTTAGGATGGTTCGGGTTTACACTGAGTACAGTCATGTATTCACTTGAAGGCATGGCAAAACATAAAGCCCAATCCCAGAGTGAGCACAATCATAAATTTTTCAATAACATAAATTAGTACATTTTCATTTGACTTCCAGCCAAAGACAGTACATCTTATCTTATACAGCATTTTGAGGAGTTGAGTTATCGTTGACCGCTGCTTAAGCGGATATCTCAAACTCTCTGAAGCCAGTTCAGGGTAAAACCCAACAGGAGTGTATTGCTATGCGTCGAGTTAAAAGCTTAGCATTAGGTTTTGCTGTTTTGATTGTAACCGGACTCGCCGGCTGTATAACCCATTACCAGAACACTGAAGATTCTCTCACATCATGGAACACGCGTCCAGACGGTGCCCGTGATAAGATTGTCAAGTTCGTTCAAAGGGCGGTTAAAGTATATCCGCCGGAACAGCGAGTGGCAGTCTTTGATATGGATGGCACCTTGATATGTGAAAAACCTATGTATGTTGAATCCTACTTTGCAGCAGCCAAAATGGCCGCTGATGCCCAGGTCAATCCTGATCTGCTGAAGCAACCGTATTACAATGAAGCTGTCAACATAAATCAGGGGGACTTCAGTCAGAAAACCGTAGACAAATTCCAGAGCGGCATTCCACAATGCTGGCTTACTGCATTTGCCAATATGGATGAATCTGACTTTGTAAAATATGTTGCTGACAGCAAAGGTATAATTATGCATCCGCGGACCGGACTGCCGCTGGCTGAAACTTTTTACCCACCCATGCTTGAACTCATTAAGTACCTTAAAGATAATGACTTTAAAGTATATATAGTTTCCGGCACCAGCACTGGAGCGGTGCGCGGCATGTGCCACGGTGTGATTAAGCTTGCAAATGCCCAGCTTATTGGAACTGAAGACATGCTGAATCCTGTCTACTACAAGGACAAGGCGCCCGTGATGAAACGCATGGCGGTAATAAGAATGCCCAGAACTCTACGTGACGGCAAGACCACCAACATTCTTGACCATATCGGAGTAAGACCAATTCTGGCAGTTGGCAATACAACAGATGACTTTGGTATGCTTCAATATACCACTTCAGGCAGCACCCCGCTGAAACCCAGGCTGGGCATGCTGGTTAAACATGATGACGCTGTTCGAGAATACAGTTATCCGGGATACCACACCCCGACAGTTCAACTTAAAATGCCCGGTTCTGACAAATACACAGCCGTTAAGGCTGCGACAGGGGTACCTGAATTCGTAAAATCAAACGGCTGGGTTACCATCAGTATCAAAAAAGACTTTACAAAAGTTTTTCCGGCCGTAACAGCTGAATAGCTGAAAGTAAAAAATTAAAAACTGCTGTGATCCATCAGGAAAACAGCAGTTTTTTTTGCACAATAATTCAATAACCTGCAGCGGCATATGGACCTACACCTTCCTTGTAAATCAAAAAAGTTCGTTCATAAGACATTATCAGTTTTTTGTCCTGATTAAATGCCCTGGTCGCCGCACAGATAATGCCCTGGTTTGGGCGTGACTTTGATTCGCGTTTGAAGATAATTTCAGACTCAGCATAAAAAGTATCACCTGCTTTGACCGGAACCGGAAGCAAAACGTTTTTCCACTCCAAGTTAGCAACAACTCTACCGAAGGTTCTGGTCGTTGATGCGGTTGCCGCGCCAATCAGATAGTTTTCGTTAATATAATGCACTCCGGCATGATATTTCTCGATATAATCATAATTTGTATACCGCGGATTCCAGTCCAGGCTGCTGAGCGAATGCCGCAGATTCTCTTCTGCGGTTACGGTTTTACCCGGGCGATGCTCAAAAATTTCACCTGGATTGAGCTGTTCATAATAAAGGCCGGTTTGTTCAATGAGGCTGCCGTCATTTAATTGCCGGTAAATCAGGAATCGCGGTTCCTTTGCCGTATCCACATCGTAATATGCAGGGTGTCTGCCGCTCTTATAAATCAGAATATCATATAAAACGGAAATAACCCTGACGCCGCTGCTGTTGACTCCAGCGGTTTCTACTGTCAGCAATCCGACATCCGGGCTGTCGTCATGTTCCTTTTTTTCGAGAACAGTGGACTCAGCATAAAGAGTATCGCCTCCAAATACGGGGTTCTCCATTTGAATTTTCCGGTAACGAATTATACGAAATTTATGGGCAAAGGTCTTCCAGGTGGCACCGAGTACCAGCTGCAAAGTAAGGGTGCTGACCCCAAGACAGTTTTCCCATTCAGTCTGAGAAGCGTAGTTTGCGTCATAATGCAGCTGCGCATTGTTCATGGTATCCATCGCTTCATCATGGTTGTCCTGTTGTGAAAGAGTAACTCCAGGACGATGCTTGAACACCATTCCTTCCTGAAAGTATTCATAATCCGGTCCGAAGACTTCCCGATAACGATTTTCTCCGACACAAGTGTAACCGTAAAAAGACATGATTCTTCTCCTCTTTTTTAAACATACAGTTTATCCCTTGCAGTTTTCCTGAGTTCATCCCTGAATTTTGGGTGTGCGATTTTAATCAGAGCCTCGGTCCGCTCTCTGGTGGTTTTGCCTTTCATATTGGCAATCCCGTATTCAGTAACAATATACTGGGTGTCCATACGCAAATCAGTAGCAGCCAAGTCAACGCAAGGTACAATCCTGGAAACCGAGCCGTTACAGGCGGTTGAGTTCAAAGCGATAAATGATTTTCCCCCTGGAGAAGCCACTGCGCCTCTGACAAAGTCATTCTGGCCTCCTACTCCGCTGAAAGTCCTGCCTCGAATAAACTCAGCGTTGACCTGTCCGAAAAAATCAACCTGTACCGCGCTGTTGACTGATATAAAATTGGTAAAACTGGAAATGACTTTGAAGTCATTAACATAGGAGACCGGGTACCCCTCAATACTTGCATTGTCATTTATAAAGTCATAAGTATTCCGGGTGCCCATGCACAGGGTGTATACATGCTTGCCGCGGTTCAGTTCTTTTTTTGAACCGTTGATCACCCCTGCCCTGATCAAGTCAACCATACCCGGGCACATCAGCTCAGAATGCACACCAAGATCATGCTTTGACCGCAGCTGTTCACATAAGGCATTAGGCACACCGCCGACTCCAAGCTGAATTGTCGCACCATCAGGAACCATTTCGGCAATATACTCACTAATACGCAAATCGGCTTCAGATGGTTTACGGAAAGCAATTTCTTGAATTGGTGAGTCATTCTCAACCAGTGCGTCAATCTCACTAATATGCAGAAATGATTCACCAAAAACTCTGGGCATGTTTTTATTGACTTCCACAATCAGTTTTTTGGCACATCTTGCCGCAGCGAGATTATAGGCGTTGCTGGTTCCAAGACTAAGGTATCCACCCTTGTCCATCGGTGATACGGTAAGAAAGCAGACGTCAAGTGGAATACTGCCGTCTTCAAAAAGTCTGGGTACTTCAGAAAAGTTTGATGGAACCACTGAAATAATCTTCTTTCCTGTCTCATGCCCGTATTTCAATATGCTGCGGTCAAACTCTGTAAGTCCGGATATCGGCACCGGCTCAAAAACCTGGAGCAGACTGTCATCTTTGAAGAAAGCCTGATACCCGGTATCATAAAGATGCATGTAATAAACTCGTAACTTTTTTATTCCTCCATGTTTACCGCGCTGACTGAGCGCAGACATCAGTCCGGGAGGTTGTGAGGTCCCATACCCCAGACATAAGGTTCCGGTTTCAGGCAATAATGCCGCAGCCTGATCAGCACTCAGGAGTTTACTTTTATATATATCATCACATGAAGGCATCACGCACCTCACTTTTCAATGGATTTCAACAGGTTTCTTAGCCGAATAATTACAGCTTCATCCAGCATAACACCGTTAAGCATGCAGGCGTTATGATCATTATCCTCATATCTGGCAATGGCTTTGCGAGCAAATTCAATCTGGTTTTCAGTAGGGCTGAAGCCTTTATTTATCGCAGCGACCTGAGAAGGGTGTATTGCAACTTTTGCATCAAAACCAAGCTTCAGTCCACTGGTAATTTCCTTCTTAAGACCGTCCAGGTCCCTGACATCCAACCAGGGGCCATCGACAGCTGGAATATTGAATTTACGGGCAGCTTTCAGTGTCATGTAACACGCATGAAGCAGTCCATCCCAGTTGCCGGGCTCAATGTTGTAAATGGAACTTAAGTCTCCATGACTCAGGCCAAGTGCGGTACTGCGTGCGCAAGCCGCGACTTCTTCAGCATTATCAAGGGCACGAATAGACTCAAGAGTAGGAATAAGGGGAATATCTGAATAATTATCACCCAGCAGCCTGGCAAGTATCTCAACATCACGTCCACACTCAACTTTAGCCAGAAATATAAATGCCGGTTGAATACTGGTCTCTCTCAGTGCTCTTAAGTCATCAACAATATAATCGGATTCCAGCGAATTTAAACGAATACCAAATGCCGTACCGCAGTCTTTGAAGTTGCTTTCATTCAAATAGAAATCAATAACTTGCCGTCTTGCCTCATCTTTATGCGCGGGCCCAACACCGTCCTCCCAGTCCAGGACAACTGCATCAGCCCCGCAGGCTGCACCATTGGTGAATCGCTCAGGCCGGTTTCCCGGAGTAAAAAGGTAGCTTCTATAAAACATAACAGTACCTCTTCTGTCATTGTAAACAAATGGATGGTCTTAAATTTAGACACCTGCTGAAAATTTAAGTTCGCTTATGAAACACTTGCTCCCAGCAGAGAATGACACGCTGATTTTCTCAATATTAAAAATTAATAATTCATAAAACCACATTTTCAAACTGAATAAAAGCAATTACCACTTAATAATTAATTATTTTCCGGGATAACTGTAGAAAGCGTATTTATCGGCACAGTAATGATTTTTTACTTTATTTAAAAATATTATTCAACACTATCTTAATTTTTCAAAAAAACAGAGGTATTACAATTTTAATTATCTATCAAATTATTTTTCAAAAAAAGTTTTTTTTTGTTGTGTTTTTACACAAAATATCATATAATAATAAATTGAAATGCTTTATCACTTATAACATGCAGGAAAACTCCCGAATGTTCTCTATCAATCAGCCAGATAATGCTGTAGAGGAATGGCACGGTTACAGGCTTTATAACTTTTCCTTAAAAGGAACGGCCTGCAAGGTAGTTTGTCCGCACCGTGAAGCGGAAGGCACTCCATGGCTGTGGCGGGCCCGTTTTTTTGACGAATGGCCTTATATTGACCTTGCCATGCTGGAAGCCGGTTGTCATGTCGCATATACTGACGTAGCAAATTTATTCGGTTCTTCAAAAGCATTGGTCAAGTTTGACTTATTCTACAATTACTTAGTCAAGAAACACGCTTTTAACCCCAAAGTGGCACTGGTGGGCTACAGTCGTGGCGGGCTGACTGTTTATAACTGGGCTGCCAGAAATCCTGACAAAACAGCCTGTATCTATGCCGATAACCCGGTGTGTGATTTTAAAAGCTGGCCCGGCGGCAAGGGAAATGGACCGGGCTGTAAACAGAGCTGGAAGGAATGTCTTGAAGCTTACGGCCTCAACGAGGCGGAAGCCATTGAATTCAAGGGAAATCCTATTGACAATCTGCGCCCGCTGGCCAAAGCGAATATCCCGTTGCTGCATATTGTCGGCGACAGCGATGAAGCAGTGCCGGTTTCGGAAAATACAAATACTCTGGCCAACCGTTATTCAAAACTGGGCGGATATATAGAAATAATCCACAAACCGGGTGAAAAGCATCAGCCCCACAGCCTTAAAAATCCTACTCCCATAGCTGAATTCATCAAGCTGCATTACCTTGAAGGCTTAAAGTCCTGCTAGAATTTTACCCCACCTGCGGCAAGCCTGATGGCTGGCAGTTATTGCAGGATTATTGGATTTCGACTTACATTATTCCCTACTTAGCTATATATTCAGGTAAACGGACTTCTTGAATTAACTATGATGAAGTTGGAGAAAACCATGGTGAACTCAACAGTAAGCTTCGCATTTACAGAAGCATATTTTACAGCTATATACAATAACAGCTTGTCAGCCCCTCTGAAACATCTGCTGGAAATATGCAGTACATTTAAACTTCCAGGCATTAATGATAAAATTTATGGAATAGAAGCAGCCCCGGCTGATAGATGTAAACTGATGCGTAAAGACACTATTGCCAGCACAGCTCTGTTTATGGGCGGAATAAGAAGAGAGAAAAAGCAATCTGGAAATTCAGAACTGGAGCTTCGGCTTATCAGAAAAAAATATGATGAATTTTTCAACAAATCCAGAATACCTCTGGCCGTATGCAGAATAGAGAACAACCTGCCGCAAGACTTTATCAGAGTAAATGACTATTTTATTGCTGCTTTGAAAAATTCTCGTTCCAGAATTTTGAAACAGAAATTTCATGAGATATTCCTGCCGGAATTATCTCCCGGACAAACACTAGATAACTTTTACAATGAAGTTATTGAGAAAAGAAAATGTACATTTAACGCCAGCTGTAAATTAGGTGACAACAGTAAAATCAGACTAAGCGTCCATACTCAGATTTTTGCCGGTAATGAAAATATGCTCGTCACACTGGATAATCACTAGTTTACCAGCAGACAGGATTTACCTTGAGAGGACTCTAAAAAAGTAATTATGGGAAAACAACCCAATATCTATAATAAACTCAAAAAATTCTGTTAAAACTATAATTTCGCACTATGTTAAATATAGAGAAAATGCAAAACTTTTGAGGTGCAGACATGACATACGTTATTAATTTTTTTCTTGAATTATGGAAAGTAACCTGCATGATGGCACCATGGCTGCTGTTTGGTTTTTTTGCTGCCGGAGTTTTATCTGTGTTTTTTTCACCTTCATATATCACCAGACACATGGGTAAGCCCGGGTTGAAATCAATCATCAAGGCAGCTCTGTTCGGAGTGCCGCTTCCGCTTTGTTCCTGCGGAGTAATACCGGTAACAGTTTCGCTGAAAAAACAAGGCGCCGGCAGGGGTGCCGCTGGCTCATTTTTAATCTCCACCCCCCAGACCGGTGTTGACAGCATTCTGGCAACTTACTCCCTGCTGGGACTTACCTTTGCTGTATTTCGTCCTGTAATTGCATTTATTAACGGTATTTGCGGCGGACTGCTGATAGAACATTTCGGCCGTTCAAAAGCTGAACGTAAAGCAGACCGAAAACAGGCAAAGCAGGATGAAAAGTGCAAACTCCATGCCGGCATGCGTAACGGTTCGGTTCAGGACCGCCCTAAAGGCTTCAAGGCATTTATCCATGTTTTCAGATACGGCTATATTACCTTGCTGGGAGATATTGCGACGTCTCTGGTAATCGGTTTGATAATTGCAGCTTTGATATCCTTGCTGGTGCCGCCGGACTTCGGAGCCAAACATCTGTCATCAAACTGGATAGCATTTCCTGTTATGCTGCTGATTGGAATTCCTTTGTATGTGTGCTCCACTGCCTCAGTGCCGATAGCGGCAGCACTGATGCTGAAAGGCATCAGCCCGGGAGCGGCACTGGTGTTTTTGATATGCGGCCCTGCAACCAATGCCGCTACCATTACTTCAATGAGTAAAGTACTTGGCAAAAGATCGGTGATAATATACCTGGCTTCAGTTGCTTTTTTTGCAATTGCCGCCGGGCTGGTTCTCAACATGCTGGATATCCACCTGCCTGTCAGTGAAGCTGCCGGCAGTCACCGCATGGGTGCTCCAGGTATGATTGAAAAGGTATCTGCTGTAGTCCTCTGGGCCCTGATTGCCATTGCCCTGCTGCGTCAGTTTTTGAAACACATGGGATTCAACGAAAAAGAACCGGAGCACACTCTGCTTGTTTCAATAAAGGGCATGACCTGCAGTCATTGCAGCGATGCGGTCGAAAACGCAGTTACCGCAGTTCCCGGAGTCCAGGACGTTGAAGTGGACCTGGTAAGCGGTGTCGCCGCCATAAAAACAGAATACCCGGAAGATGTGTTCCCGACAATAAAAAAAGCCGTTAATGACGCCGGGTTTACCTGTTATTTGAAACAGACCAGAAAAAAAACGTAAAGCAAAACAGTACCTGCACTAAAGTTAAGCTCCTTTATACAAATAGTGTCATTAGTAACTGCAGGTGATTGAAAAACACGAATAAAGCTGTATTGGTAAAACCTTCTTAAGTAACCCCCACTATAATAAGGGAACGAGGCATGAGTGAAAAACTTCAACGTCCTGACTGGGACAACTATTTTATGAACATTGCCATGGTGGTAGCAGCGCGCGCCAATTGCAGTCGCCGCCAGGTTGCCGCTGTAATTGTCAAAGATAAACGGATAATTTCGACCGGTTACAATGGAACTCCCAGGGGAATAAGGAACTGCCATGAAGGCGGCTGTTCGCGTTGCAGCTCTGACTCCCCATCAGGCCACAACCTGAGCATGTGTGTCTGCAGTCACGCAGAGGAGAATGCTATCGTCCAGGCGGCCTATCATGGCATATCGGTCAAGGATTCAACTCTTTATACCACCTTCAGTCCATGCCTGCTGTGTGCTAAGATGATCATAAACTCTGGAATTCAGGAAGTTGTTTATCATAAACAGTACACTATTGCCGAACAGGCTCTGGAGCTGCTGCGTGAAGCCGGTATTCTCGTGCGTCCGGTACTTTCAAAACAGGAAAAAATTGAATCAGGAATTTCTGAATAATGAACATTGCCGGCATGAACCGTAACCCCGCAGACCTCATAATGACTCTCGAAGAAGCTGTCGCCTGGCGCAAAAAACTGCAGGAACAACAGCTCGACCTGGTAATAACCAACGGCTGTTTTGATTTGCTGCACCGCGGACACGCCGAGTACATGATGCGTGCCCGGGCTCTTGGCGATGCTATGCTTGTACTGATCAACTCGGATGCATCTGTGCAAAAACTTAAAGGCTCCTCAAGGCCGGTTATTGATGAATACAGCCGCGCTTACATGCTCTGCGCTTTGGAGTCTGTAGATGCCGTTGTCACATTCAACACACCAAGATGTGACGATCTTTTTCGTGCCCTGCGGCCTGACATTTACGTAAAAGGCGGGGATTATGACATTAATTCAATTGACAAAGATGAAAAGCAGGCACTGCTTGATGCAGGCGCAGATATTAAGTTTTTACCGTTTATAGATGGTTTTTCAACCAGTGATATTATAAGCAAAATCAAAGCTGAAGATTAAAAGAACTTATACATTGGCATCATACATCCGGGGCGGATATTCAGACTACCCCGGCCTTTGCGATGCTCTCAATATTCGATGCTTTTGAAAATCTATTTCATAAAAAAAGCATTGACTTAACTGTTTAAAAATTTTTATTTCACAGCCTTTAAACCTGTTTTTTTTTCGCTATTTTCTTGCATCAGCACCCTGATTACTAAAAAATATTTGAGTTCTTATCTTTATTTGACTAAATTTAATGAATAAACCAAGCTCAATAAAAGCAAAGCAGATCTTAATTATCAGCATTCCTAAAAGCTATGCCAGTTTCTATTAAAAAAGCAGACCTTCCATCAAAATCATAATTTTAGACATTGCATTAGCAGGCAAAGAGTTAAATGTATGCTGACAATTTCTAAAAATAACAGAGACTGCAATTAACAGAATTGCTTTTCAAAAACGCAAAAATTGTCACTATATTTACTCACAAAAATATATTAGAGGATTTACTCACAAAAATATATTAGAAGATTTACTTGCAAACATCAAAACAGCAACTATATTTGCCTGATAAATTGTGTAAAATATTAGGGTAGTATTTTTAAATTATGATCATTACAAGAACTCCGCACCGGATTTCCTTTTTTGGAGGCGGAACTGATTATCCGGATTATTATTTGCAGCATGGTGGAAAGGTATTGGGTACCGCGATCGATAGATATTGTTATCTGAATGTACGTAAGCTGCCCCCCTTTTTCAGCCACAAACATCGAGTTGTTTATTCTCAGCAGGAGAATGTACGCACAATTGATGAAATCGAGCACCCGGCGGTGCGTGAAATTTTACGTTACATGAACCCTGGTTATGGGGTATCTGTTCATCATGACGGGGATATTCCTGCCCGCAGCGGTATGGGTTCAAGCTCAGCATTTACAGCCGGGCTCCTTAAAGGCATGCTGGCTCTTGAGGGAAAACGCATCTCCGCAAGTGACCTGACTCAAAAGGCCATCTACATTGAACAGGAAGTCATAAAGGAAAATGTCGGTTCTCAAGATCAGACTTTTGCGGCTTACGGCGGCTTTAATACTATTGAGTTCAAGCAGAACGGCCAGATATCTGTACAGCCCATGCTTATACGCGAAAAACGCAAAGTACAGCTTGAAAAAAATCTGATGCTGTTTTTTACCGGAATTTCAAGATTCTCTTCCGACATCGCAGAAGAACAGGTAAAAAATACTTCCAGAAATATTGAAGTGCTGGACAAGATGAAAAATCTGGTCGATACGGCTGCTGACCTCTTATGCAGTGATGACCCTCTTGACCAGTTTGGTGAACTTCTGCATGACACCTGGCTTTTCAAAAAATCCCTGTCTAACCGTGTTTCGAATTCTGAAATAAATGATATCTATGAAAAAGCTCGCAAAGCTGGAGCTGTCGGTGGCAAAATACTTGGTGCCGGAGGTGGTGGATTTGTGCTGTTCTACGTACCGGAAGATAAACAGCCAGCTGTCAAAAGAGCTCTTAATAAATACCTTCACGTTCCATTCTGTTTTGAATACGAAGGCTCAAAGGTAATTGTGTACCAGCCTATCCACGAAGGTAAAGTAGACTTTATTAATTAATAAATATAAAATTTTGGAGTATGAGTTATGTCTTTTAGTTTGCCGCTGATGGCAGATAATATTACAAGAGAGGACCTGGATACCCTCATTGAGTTTCTCGAGGGAATGCCTAGACTTACGCAAGCAGGGAACGTCAAAGCTTTTGAAGAAGAATGGTCAGAGTGGCTTGGCGTAAAATACAGTCTTTACGTAAACTCAGGAGCCTCAGCCAATCTTATGACTATGGCTGCGCTCAAACACACTTATGGTGAAGGCGAAGTTATTGTGCCTCCGTTGACCTGGGTATCAGATATTTCATCTGTTCTCTGGAACGGTTTCAAACCGGTTTTTGTAGATATCAATCCACGCCACCTGGGGATGGATGATGAGAAAATCATTGAAAAATTTACCGATAAGACAAAAGCGGTATTCCTCACCTATGTTCAGGGTTTCAACTGCCTGACCGATCGCCTGATCGAAGAGTGTGAAAAACGCGGAATCGCTTTGATTGAAGACGTATGTGAATCGCACGGTGCATCTTTCAAAGGACGCCGCCTTGGCAGCTTTGGACTGGCATCAAACTTCTCCTTCTACTTTGCTCATCACATGAGCACAATTGAGGGTGGAATGATCTGCACCAATGATGAAAAATTCTATCAGATACTCAGAATGCTGCGCTCTCACGGCATGACCCGCGAGCTGACAAATGAAAAGATGAAAGAGCAGTACAATAAAGAAAACCCGATGCTGAGCCCCGACTTCATTTTTGCCTATCCGGCATTTAACTGCCGTGGCACTGAAATTGGCGGAGTACTCGGAAGAAGCCAGCTGAAACGCCTGGACTCAAACAACCAGAAGCGTTTTGATAACTTCAAGTTTTTCCTGGATAACCTTGATTCAGAAAAATACTACACTGACTTTGAACTGGAAGGCAGCGTTAACTACGCTCTCGCGCTGGTCATCAGGAAGCCTGATTTGAAATTCAGAGACCGCCTTGAAGAAACCATGCGTGAAAACGCAATTGAATTCAGACGCGGCAGCGCTGGCGGCGGTAACCAGTTGCGTCAGCCTTACCTTAAGAATATTGTTGCCCACGGTGAATGGGAAAATTATCCTGAAGTGGAACACATCCATTCATTCGGTTACTACATTGGCAACTATCCGACTCTTGAAAAAGAAAAAATCAAAAGTCTTTGTGAAATATTAAACTCAGTAAATTAAATTATAAATATTCAGGAAAATACAACATGGCAAATATTTTAGTAACTGGCGGAGCTGGATTTCTTGGTTCAGTAATTGTACCGGAACTGCTTAAAGCAGGTCACAAGGTAACTGTACTTGATAATTTCATGTATCAGCAGAATTCTCTTTGTGAATGCTGTGCAGATGAAAACTTTGAAATCGTTCGCGGCGACTGCCGTGACCGTGAACTGTTGAAAAAACTGGTCGAAGGCAAAGATTATATTTTCCCGCTGGCCGCGCTGGTTGGCGCTCCGCTTTGTGATCGCGATATTATCGCTTCTGAAACTGTAAATAGAGACGCTATTAAGACTCTGGTTGAAGTTGTTGAAAAGGAACAGCGCATTGTTATTCCTATCACTAACAGCGGGTATGGCGTAGGTGAAAAAGGCAAATACTGCACGGAGGAAACTCCACTTCGCCCGATCTCTCTGTATGGCCGGGTAAAAGTTGAAGCCGAACAGGCCGCCTTCAAGCATGAAAACACTGTCAGCCTGCGTCTGGCAACGGTTTTCGGAGCCAGCCCCAGAATGCGTATTGATCTGCTGGTAAATGACTTTGTTCACCGTGCAATTGTTGACCGCACTGTTGTAATTTTTGAGGGTCACTTCAAACGCAACTACGTACATATTCGTGACGTTGCCCGTGCTTTCATGCATGTTATGGACAATTTTGCCGATATGAAAGGCGAAGCTTACAATGTGGGCCTGACTGAAGCAAATATGTCCAAGCTTGAGCTTTGTGCAAAAATCAAAGAGCATCTTCCAAACTTCATGTACCTGGAAGCGCCTCTGGGCGAAGACCCTGACAAGCGAGACTACATTGTATCCAATGATAAGATTGAAGCTACCGGTTTCAAACCTGTTCATACTCTCGATATGGGTATTGAAGAGCTGAAAAAAGCTTTTACAATTTTGAATAACAGCAAATACAGCAATGTTTAATTATGGACAATAAGCTTAAAGAACTTCTTGAACAGAAAACACAGGATGTCTGGCGGGAAACGCTTATGCTGCATAAGCGCTCTCCTGAGACCCGTGTAGCGTCATCGCTGTCATGCGTAGAAATCTTAGTCGCCATGTATTATGGCGGCATCCTTAAATATGATCCGGCCGACCCAGACTGGGAAGGCCGTGACCGCTTTATAGTCAGTAAGGGGCACGGTTCTATATCTCTTTATCCGATTCTTGCAGATCTGGGTTTCTTCCCTGAAGAAGAGTTAATGAGAATCGGCCAGGCAGGCTCTTTTCTCGGCAGTATTCCTGACCCGGTTATTCCCGGTTACGAAACAGTTAACGGCTCTCTCGGCCACGGCTTGGGAGTAGCCTGTGGAATGGCTGTCGGTCTTGACCGCAAAAAATCCTCCTCACAGGTTTTTGTGATGGTTGGAGACGGTGAACTGTATGAAGGTTCCAACTGGGAAGCTTTGATGTTTGCAGGTCACCACGGATTGAATAACCTGACTTTGATAGTTGACCATAATAAAATTTCAATGCTTGATTTCTGTGATAACATCATATCTCATGGATCTCTTGCCGAGAAATTCAGAGCATTTGACTGGAAAGTTGCGGAGTTTGACGGTCACAATATTGAAGAGGCTCACCGGCATCTTGAAGCGGCCCGTAACGACAACTCCAGCGGCCCCATTGCCCTGATTGCCCATACGGTCAAAGGCAAAGGCGGCGGACACCTTGAAAACGACAGCTTATGCCACATCAAATCACTGAAGCCCGAACATGTTGATGAGCTGCTTGAAAAAGAGGAGAGGCCATGAATAACAATATAAAACCAATGCGGGATGTTTTTCTGGCCGGGCTCATTGAAAAAATGGAGCACGATCCGAAAGTATTTTTTCTGGCGGCTGACTTCGGCGCGCCTACGCTGGACATTCTGCGCGAAAAATTTCCGGACCGCTTTTTGAATGTCGGTATTGCGGAGCAAAACCTTATCAATGTCGCCGCAGGTCTGGCGCTTGAGGGATTTAAGGTATGCGCTTATGCCATTGCTCCATTTATAACCATGCGGTGTTACGAACAGGTTAAAGTTAACCTGGCACTGATGTCGCAGGTCAAAGAGATGAATGTTACCCTGATCGGTGTCGGCGCGGGTTTCAGTTATGTTGTTTCCGGTCCGACCCATCACTCTGTTGAGGATATTTCAATCATGCGGACATTGCCGAATGTTGAGGTATTGTCCCCTGCGGACTGGGTTGCTGCTGGATCCTATGTTGATTTCATAGTAGACAATCCGGGGATTAAATATCTTCGCTTTGACAGCCAGCCTACTCCGGCAGTTTACCCTGAGGCAACCGAATTTGCTGATAAAGGCTATAATGTTTTGTCTAATGGCAGCAAAGCCTGCATCGTATCAACAGGCTACATGACTCAGGAAGCGCTGGAAGCTGCAGAGAAGCTGCAGGCAGCAGGTATAGATATTTCTGTTATTGATATTTTCAAATTGAAAAACCCTGATTTCAAAAGTCTGGCTGATGAGTTAGCAAACTATGAGTATGTGATCTCAATGGAAGAAGGATTTATCCGGAAAGGCGGATTGGACTCTCTTCTGCTCAATTTGATTAATGATCATAAACTGAACTTCAGATTTGAGGCAGTAGGCCTTGATGATAATTATAAATTTGAATTAGGAAACAGACGACAGCTGCTGGCCAATTACAAAGCAGAATCTGAAAATGTCGTCGATCGCATAAAGGAGCACTTTTCTGAATGAAACATGATATTGTATTAATTAACCCGGGAGACCGGAAGCAGGTTTTTCAATCCCTGGGGATTGATGTCGCCGCTATCGAACCGCCGTTCTGGATCGCGGTTATAGCTGCCTACCTGCGGGACAAAGGTTTTAAAGTTGCAATCATCGATTCCAACGCAGAGAACCTTACCCCGGCTGAAACCGCAGCCAGAACCGAAGAACTCAATCCGCTGCTGACAGCAGTGATTGTTTATGGCTCTCAGCCCTCTGCATCGACGCAGAATATGACTGTTGCCGGAAATATCTGTCGCGAACTCAGCAAGTCAGGCAGTTTCAAAGTCGCCCTGGGCGGACTGCATCCTGCCGCCCTGCCCGAACAGACAATTCGTGAGGAAGCCGTTGACTATGTACTTGACGGTGAAGCAATACTTACTCTCGAAGCTCTGCTGAGCGGGCTTAAAAACAATAACGTTGTCAATGAAGATATCAAAGGTCTCTGGTGGCGCGAAAATGGTGAGATCAAAAATACCGAGCGCTTCCCGATGATCAGGGATCTGGACAAGTATCTGCCGGTTGGCGCCTGGGATCTGTTGCCGATGCACATATACCGTGCCCATAACTGGCACTGCTTTGACGATATTGAACATCGTAAACCATATGGTGCGATTTACACCAGTCTCGGCTGTCCTTTCGGCTGCGTATTCTGCTGTATCAATGCACCTTTTGATAAACCAGCGATTCGTTACCGCAGCCCGGAACGGGTGCTCGATGAAATCGGCCTTCTGGTAAATGAATACGGGGTTAAAAATCTGAAAATTGTAGATGAACTTTTTGTTTTGAAGAAAGATCATTACATGAGCATCTGCAAAGGTATTATTGAACGCGGTTATGATGTCAACATCTGGGCATACGCGCGTGTCGACACTGTTCATCCTGAAAACCTGGCGATCATGAAACAGGCCGGGGTTAACTGGCTGGCTCTCGGTATTGAGTCTGCAAATCCGGATGTTCGTGACGGCGCACAGAAAAACATGCGGGTAAAAGAAGTCAAGGAGATAGTCAAGACTATACAGGATGCCGGAATCAGAGTAATCGGCAACTATATTTTTGGACTTCCCGATGATACTGTTGAAACCATGCGTGAGACTCTGGATATGGCTAAAGAGCTGAACTGCGAATTTGCCAATTTCTACTCAGCCATGGCTTACCCGGGCTCAAAACTCTACAACATTGCCGTTGAAGAAAAATGGGCGCTGCCGGAATGCTGGCATGGTTTTTCACAACATTCGTATGAAACTCTGCCGCTGTGTAACAAAAATCTGACAGCAGCTCAGGTGTTGAAGTTTAGAGATGACGCTTTCCATGAATATTTCAGTAATCCAGTGTATCTTGAAATGCTGGAGGAAAAATTCGGTGAACGTGTCAGAAAACATATTGAAGAAATTACTTCTACTAGACTGCAGAGAAAAATTTGCTCTGAATAAACGAACCGCAAGTAAAATAATAGGTAGTTGATAATGCTCCGGCAGGTACTCAAAAGAATAAAATGATTTGAATACCTGCCGGGAATATAGTTTTAAAGAGTAATTTATTTGGGATCGGATTGATGTCGCTTGCAGAAAAAAAAACACGAACAACTGTAATTGAACCTTCAAGAAAACTCAGGTTTCTGAACTTCAAGGAACTGAATGACTACTGGGAGCTGTTGCTTTATTTGACCATACGGGATATTAAGGTCAAGTATAAACAAACAATATTCGGCCTGCTCTGGGTAGTTTTTCAACCCATTCTACTGATGCTTATTTTTTCTCTGGTAATTGCCAGCGTTCCTAACATTCAACAGGCAATTACCTGTCCTTACAAACTTTTTGCTTTTGTTGGCCTTATTCCATGGCAGCTATTTGCGAAAATAATTGAGTCCACCAGCAACTGTCTGGTTGCAGAGGCCGGACTGGTTAATAAAATTTACTTTCCAAGAATACTGATGCCCGCTTCGGCCTGCCTGTCTGCTTTATTTGATTTCTTTATCGGCTGTATAATACTTGCTTTAATGCTCCTCTATTATCGTCAGGCTCCAAGCTGGACAATTGTATTCCTGCCGCTTTTTGTAATATTAATGACCATATCCGCTATGGGAATCGGTTTCTGGCTTTCTGCCCTGAACACCGAGTACCGCGACGTCAGGTGTCTGGTACCCTTCCTTATGCAGTTCTGGTTTTTTGCATCACCAGTTTTTTACCCGTCGTCAATTATCCCTGAACAATACAGGTTGATAATAGCGCTTAACCCGATGAGTGGTGTTATTGAAGGAATCCGCTGGACTCTGTTTTCTTATGGCAGTGCTCCAGGCTGGGAATTTTACGTTTCACTGTCAGTTTCATTTGTGACTTTCATCACAGGTATCTACTGGTTCCGCTGGCGTGAAAAAAGTTTTGCAGATCATTTAGGAAATTAAAAAATGAGTACCGTTATAAAAGTCAGAGACCTTGGCAAAAAATATAAGATCTGTGATAACCACATGCAATACAAGAACTTCACTGATCTTGCCGCGCAAATTGCTGCTATGCCGTACAACTACATCCGCCGAATGATGAACGGAGAATCTGCTCCGCCTAAAGAAAAAACATTCTGGGCAATAAAAGATATAAATTTTGACTTGGAACAAGGCGATATCCTTGGAGTTGTCGGTAGAAACGGATCAGGTAAAAGCACTCTGCTGAAAATTATCAGCAGAGTTGCAGAACCGACTTGCGGCAGAATTGAGGTCGTTGGTAGAATCGGTTCTTTGCTTGGAGTCGGGACCGGTTTTCACCCTGAGCTTACCGGCCGGGAAAACATAATTCTAAATGGCATTGTACTTGGTATGAGCCGTTCGGAAATACGCAGCAAATTTGATGAAATTGTAGATTTCTCAGGCGTTGAAGAGTTCATTGAAATGCCGGTTAAAAATTATTCCAGCGGTATGTTCATGCGGCTGGCGTTTTCCGTCGCGGCCCACCTTGAGCCAGAAGTGCTCATTGTCGATGAAGTTCTTGCGGTTGGCGATGCCAATTTTCAGAAAAAGTGCCTGGATAAAATGCGTTCTTATCATGAAGCAGGCCACACTATTCTGTTTGTCAGCCATGACCTCTATTCAGTCAGGGCCCTGACCGAAAAAGCCCTGCTCCTGAATCATGGAGAACAGATGGCATTCAGTGATACTGAATCAATTGCCCAGCTTTATATGGAAAAATACGCGAATATTCCACCAGGAGCACCTGCGCCAGAACCGGAACCTGAAGCGGCCCTGGAGCCGGAAGCGAATGAAGAACCGGAGCCGCCTGCTGAAATTCCCTCCGAGACAAATTGCGGTTTCAAAGTAAAAAATTTCCGGGTTGAGCCTTTTGAAAGTAAAACCTTTCATGCCGGTGGTAAGCTGCGCTTTTCTTTTGAATACGAATTTGACCGCGAAATTGATAATTTTAAAATTGCTTTTGCTGTCAATACCACGGATCAGTATAATTCATGTGGGCTGCTTGCAGACAGTAATGAACTTGGATTAGCCAAGCTGCCGCCAGCTGGCAAAGTGGCATGTGTTTCTGACAACTTGTATTTCACCGAGGGTAATTGTATTGTTCAATTAGCGGTATTGGAGAATGATGTACCGGTGTTTTTGAATAAAGAAATTGCTAATATTTATAACAAAAGGCACCCAGAACTGATTTTTTCACCTCGTGACTGGTTCGATTACTGTGTAAAAGGAACCTGGAAAGTTAAACATTAATTTTTTGCTGAACTTAGATTGAATTGTAAAATGTTAGTTTTTACCTAAAGGATTTAATATATATGGATACAAACGAAAAAACATCCAATAAACAGGTTAATTCCAATCAAACATCTAAAAATGAATCTGTTAAAAAGAATGATCAGAATGCAGAGGCCAGGATTGAACCGGCGGATGCCAGCTCCCAACCGGAGCCGGCTGCAGCAAATAGCCAGCCTCAGAACATAGTTGCTGAGGAAGAGGACAAGACATTCGATTGCCCTAATATGGAAGCTATGCTTCAGAATATACGCAGTCATGAGAGAATTACCGACCAGGACCTGGAAGAGTTTAAGCGTTGTATTTTAAACGATAAAGTTTACTTTGGGAAGGTAATGTTTGCCACTCAAGGTGTTCCGGACCGACATCGTGTCATGCAGGCCCTTGTCAGAGAAAAAAGGAAGGAAGGTTTCGATTCTATTTCAATAATGGAAATTGGCACCTGGGCTGGCGGCTCGGCCTTGACCTGGGCTGAATCAGTAACTAAATATTTTGACAATAACGGCGATGTAATCTGTGTCGATCCGCTTGTTCCTTATTTCGATAAAAACATTGACAGATCTGTTTATGTAGCCATGCGCAACGCGCTAAAAGAAGGTTACATCGTAGACCTGCTGCTGCATAATATAAAATGCTCAGGCCATGGCGATCATATCAAATTAATGAAGTGCCCAAGCGACTTTCTGATCCCGATGCTGAAAGACGAACAGGTAGATATTCTGTTTATTGACGGCAACCACAACTATGCGGCAGTTAAAAAAGACCTGGAGAATTACTCCAGAATTGTCAAAGAGGGCGGTTATATTTGTGGTGACGACCTTGAGCTTCACATTACAGATATAGACATTGAACAGGCCAGGCAGCACTTGAATTATGATTACATTCAGGATAATAAGACAGAGAGGTTTTATCATCCTGGAGTAACACTCGCTGTTGGAGAGTTTTTTAATGAACATGTGTCTGAAAGAGAAGGCCTTTGGGTTCAGCGCAAGGTAAACGGCAAATGGCAGAATATCGAAATGCCTGATTACAGTGATATCCCGATCCCGGAGCATTTTCTGGCAAACACATAATTTCTAATATCGATTTAAGTATTAATTAAATATAACGCACCTCAACAGGTTTTAAATGGATAAACACAAGATAAAAATTCATAAACATCGAGAATACCGTAAGCCGCCAAAGGTCTCGCTGATTTTGCTGGACTGGGAGGTACGGGAATACTTTCAAGCTCTTCATTGGCTCGAAAAACAAGATATTAAACGTGAAGATTATGAATTAATCTGGGTTGAACTTTATAATAGAACCCCTGATATAGTGTTAGAAAAAGCTGACACAGTAATAACCTGTGGATATACCGGTCGTTATCATAAACACGTTGCCTATAATGCGGGACTTCTTCAGGCTCGGGGAGATCTTATCACGATTGTTGACAGTGATGCTGTCTTCCCGGAAAATTTTATTTCATCAATTCTCAGCAACTTTGATGATGATAAAGGCGGATTCAGGCCGCTTGTACTTATGCATTATGAAGCAAGAACTAATATAGAATTTCCCGGCAATGATCAACTTAAATCGCTCGAGCAGATTAAAAATTTCCCCTGGCAGAAACTATGGGAAAATGTCGGTGCCTGCATGACAGTTAGAAAAGTAGACGCCATCAACTTCGGTGGCTTTGACGAACATAAAAATCTGCGGGGATTTTACTGCGGTCCATATGACCTTGGGTGGCGCATGATAAATGCCGGCATTCATGAAAAATGGGAAGATCCAGACACCTGTCTGATCTGGCACTTTGCCCATCCCGCTCCGCACAGTTCCGCTTATAATATTCCAGACAAAAATAATAAAAAATCAGATCCGCACAATCTTCATTTAACAGGACACGCTTTTGTATCGGTAGAATCATTTTCCAGTGGCCGCCTGCTGCCTAAAAAAGAGAATTCGGCAGTTCACTCCAGGCGCATGAGCAGCAGGCGCATCGGGTCTGTTCTGGAAGCCAGATATGCCAATTTATGCTCAAACAAGGGATTTTCAAGGTTTACGACATCAAAGGTTTACCTTATTAACCGCCTTGAGAGTATTGGACATAAGATTAATGCGCCGGATTCAACAATACACAAGCTGATTTGCAAATGCGGACTGGAAAAATCCATACCACTTATTACCAACCTGTACAAAAAAATGATGAATAAAATGCTGAACAACTGACATCGTTTTAATGACGATGCCAGTTGTTTGAGAAGTATAATAGAACAACTCTTTTACAAAGAAGCCGCCTTTTCTAAAGCATATTCTGTACTCGTCTGAAATCCTCAGGTATTCCAATATCAATAAACTTACCTTCAGCCAGACATGCAACCGGCTTGATATCTTTGATATTGGCAGCCAGGAAATCCGTCTCAAATGAAAACTTCTGAGGCAGATCATATTTGGCAAAAACATCAGGTTCCAGCAAGTAAGTACCGGCATTTATAAATCCGGAGCCGCTTTCTCCCTTTTCGCAAAACGCGTCTACGATTCCATTATCGTCAAACTTGATTGCTCCATAGCGGTAAACATCATCAACATGACGCAAGGTCATGCTCAATTGACACTTACGCTGCTGATGCTTCTGCAGCATTTTAGCATAGTCAAGCTCAAGGTAGGTATCACCGTTTAAAACAAAGCACGGTGCTGAATGGTCAGACATAGTCATAGCCTGCCTGATACCGCCCCCGGTACCCAGCAGCTCTTCTTCAACAGAATATTCAATCTGCATCCCGGCATATTCTTTGCCGAAATGTTCAATTATAGTATCTGCCATGTAACCAACGGCCAGAATAACACGGGAAAATCCCTGCCGTTTGAGGTCGTCAAGAAGATATTCGATAAAAGGCCGGTTATTCACCGGAGCCATTACTTTAGGCAGGGCACTGACCTCCGAACGAAGCCTAGTCCCCAGTCCTCCAGCAAGTATAATAGCCTGGAGTTTCAAAAAACCTCCTGTAGTCAGATTTAGGCTTGCTAAAAACCTTGATTTTTAAAAAATTCTAAAAGGCAATACTCAATCATCAAAGCTAATAACAAGTATTTACACAATTTCTCTTCAAACTTGCGGAAAGTTACCGCAACAACGCAGTAATATAGTCTGTTTACTGCTGTCAAGTCAAGCCTTTTACAGCAGTTAAATTAGATTGTTTTTAAGATTCAGGTGTTTCTTCAAGAATAATCTCTTCATCATAAGTGGAAAGAGTAAATTCCGTTTTCTGGACAAATTCATTGACTCCGTCTTCGAGATACCAGAAAATGATAAACTGGATTTTTTCCGGCTCAAGATCCAGTTCGTACTCAAATCACTGCCGGGTAACTTTTCAAACATCTCGAAGCCTGTTTATAGCCCAGCCGCTTTGAAGAGTTTGCAAACTGGACAGATTGATACTCCCTGCCCTTGCAGCAGTAACGACAATTCACCTTGAAATCATACCTGGCCTTTGCGCTGTTCGGTTTCAGTAAAGCCGAAGATGTAATTACGCAGGAAGTTTATCCCAGAACATTGGAACAACACCTTGATAAAAAGAAAACACCATGAACCCGGTAAAGGCAAGTCCGGCGGCCAGAAAAATGAAAAAGAAAAGCGAAGCCAGAAGCTTCCCTCCTAAGCTGCTTTTCTTACCTGAAGCATTACATTCAGCCAAAATTATTTCCCTGATAAATAGTTGTTTCCATAAAAAATAACTTTTAAAACAAAAATAATCAACTGTTTTTATGATGATTACAAAGTTTTTATCCTAAATATACAGTTATTTTATACAATCTCGGTTTATTTATCCCCCCTTGCATTTTGTGCGGCCGGCGACGGATCGCGGCTGCAGCTTTAAATCATATAGAGACTAATTGCTCTGAAACATCCCATTTAACTCGCAATTTTCTGATTTCAAAGCCGAAAATTATCATTTTATATAAAAGAGTACAAAATAATATTATTTATTAGTTTGAAATAATACTGCATGCAGGCTATTATCAACTCGAGATCATGAAGAAAGCATTACTACCTGGAGAATTACTATGAAAAGAATGACTTATTTTTTAATTGCCGCCCTGACTGTATCTGTGCTTTTGCCACTCAAGGGCGAAGAAGCAAAAACCACCCAAAAGGTCAGAACCAATTCCATAGCAATTGAAAATTCAGCATATATTAAAAATTTAGATAAACAATACCGACTGAATAAAGGCTTTCGCGGTCAAGGTATGAGTAAAATCTGGGATTTTGCCGAGCTTAACTTTGACAACGGCTATACTTTAACCGCCCCGGAAACAAAAAAGCAGATCAGAATAGCACTGTTCTACATAAGGGTAAAAGTAAAAACTGAAGCCTGCCCTCCTCTGATTACCAAATTCTGGAATTACAATCAAATTCCTGTAATTATTGTAAACTACGCCTGCAATATCACCGGGTTTGACAGCCAGGGTATTCTACAGACTACTGCCGGAGATGTAAATTCTCACTTTTATTATGCCGTAAAAGACCCGAGTTTTAAAAATAAAACCAGAGCTTCAATTGCAGTGTTCGGCCTCTGGCCAGGCATCGACATAAAAATCTGTCAGCCGGACCCCAATATGATGTTTAAGTGCAAATCTGACGGCAACTACTATATAAAAGCCAGAACTACCAAATTCAAAGTAAATCAACCGGTTCCGCCAGGCACCAGTAAATTCAGAATGCTGGTACCATTCCAAAGTTGATGATAAATTTTCTGAGGGGCGGCGTCTATAGAAAAAATCATGACGTCTCCCCCCTTTCTACTGCTTAAGACGACGATCAATCACCCGCCTGGCTTTGCCCTCGCTGCGCTGGATGGTTTGCGGTGCGACAAGCTTGACCTTGACCCGCAGTCCCAGAGTCTGCTCCAGGGCGTGCATAAGACGCTTATGCAACGATTCCATCGCGCGTATCTTGTCGGAGAAAACTTCTTCGGTTATTTCAACATCAACTTCGATATTGTCCATTCCGTTCGCCGAATAAAGAATAATATTATAATGCGGCAGAGTCCCCTCAACTGACAACAGAGCAGCTTCTATTTGAGACGGAAAGACATTTACTCCGCGGATTATAAACATATCGTCACTGCGGGTAGAAATTCGCTCAATCCGACGGATAGTGCGTCCACATGCACAAGGTTCGGCTATTATCCTGGTAATATCACGGGTGCGATAACGAATCATCGGCATCGCCTCTTTCTGAAGAGTAGTCAGGACCAGTTCACCATGCTCGCCATCCGGCAGCACTTCTCCGGTTTCCGGATTGATAATTTCAGGATAAAAAAGGTCCTCAAAAATATGCAGTCCATCCTGACTGGCACACTCAATTCCTACGCCGGGCCCGATAATTTCCGAAAGGCCGTAAATATCATATGCTTTTATGCCGCTTTCCGCTTCAATGCGCCGTCGCATTTCATGTGTCCATGGCTCGGCACCGAAAATGCCAACGCGCAACGGCAGGTCATGAATAGCAATACCCGTTTCAGCCGCTTTCTCAATAATGAAGTTAAAGTAACTGGGAGTACAGCAAATCGCACTGACACCGAAATCTTTAAGTACCATAATCTGGCGCTGCGTATTTCCTCCGGAAGTCGGCACTACTGTTGCGCCAATAGCCTCCGCTCCGTAATGGGCTCCAAGCCCGCCGGTGAACAACCCGTAACCATATGAATTCTGAACAATATCCCCTTTGTGAATACCGGCACAGGCAAAAGTTCTCTTCATAGCCTGAGCCCATACTTTGATGTCGTTTTCTGTATAGGCAACCACAATTGGCTTTCCGGTTGTGCCGCTGGAAGCATGAAGGCGGACTATTTTCTCCATAGGGCTGGCGCAAAGCCCGAAAGGATAGGTATCTCGTAAATCAGTCTTTACGGTAAATGGCAGTTTTGTAATATCATCAAGAGTTTTCAGGTCTTCAGGCTTAAATGAAATTTTATCCAGCCGCTTTCTGAACAACTCAACTTTATCATAAGCACGCCTTATGGTTTTCTGCAGTCTGGCCAGTTGAATTTCGCGTAGATGTTCCAACTGCATGAAATCAAGCGCACTGGTGTCGTCATTATTATGCAAACTGATATTTGCCATTTACTTTTACCTTTTTGCTGTAGAGTGCCTTTTCGAAAACTAAACTTTAAATTTACAGCAAAAAAAAGGCAATTTCAAATAAATGTCATTTTTTATAATGGAAATGATTCTTTACAAATTCTATAGCTGCAGCTCTATCAACAATAGAACCTGCAAGCTGACCATCCCTTACTTTATCCAGAATTAATTTGAAATCAGGACCTGGCATCAATCCAAGCTTAATAAGATCTTTGCCGCGCAGAAAAGGTTCAGGAAGCTCCGTAACACCTTCATTCTCCACCAGACGATCCAGCAGGAAATTGTATACATCAAGCATACAGTGACTGGAAATGCAGTCGATACGGTGCAGTTCAAGTTCAAGAGAAAACTCTGGAACAGCCATCATTTTCTTCAATTTGGCCGCTTTCATTTGTCCGGCTGCGGCAAACCGCATGTGGTTCCTTACCGTTTTACTTACTGTTTCAATCAACCGGTTCGGCGCCTTGAGCCGCCTGAGAACAGCTTCGCTCATTTCAGCTCCCAGATGCTCATGTTTAAAAAAGCGCTCCCGGCCGTCAGGTTCTTTGAAGTATGTATCAGGTTTACCGACATCATGCAATAACACACACCATGCCAGCTCCGGGCTGGGAAGCACCATGTGCTCAAGCATCAGCATAGTGTGTTCAAAAACATCCCCTTCAGGATGGAACTCCGGTGGTTGAGTTACCCCCCGCATCCGGTCAATCTCCGGCAGAATAACTGCCAGCATTCCACATTCGGCAAGCAGCCGCATTGCTCTTGCCGGAAACGATCCGGTAAGCATCGAGGTCAGTTCGTCACGAACCCTTTCTATTGCAAGTTCTCCTGTTTTTGCCGCCATTTTTTTCATAAAGCGCAATGTATCTTTTTCAATGTCAAGCCTGAGCCTCGCCGCAAACCTGACAGCCCGCAGCATTCGAAGGTAATCCTCATTGAAGCGAATTTCAGGAGGACCGATTGTCCTTAATATTCCCTGCTCCAAGTCCGCAATGCCGTCAACAAAATCAATCACCTCACCGTTGAAAGGATCACAAAGCAGACCGTTTACAGTAAAATCTCTTCTCATGACATCGACTTCCGGATCACTGGTGTATTTAACCTCTGCAGGGCGGCGCCCATCCAGATAGTTGCGCTCCTCGCGCAAGGTTGCAACCTCAAACCATATATCTTCATACTTGACCAGCATTACCCCGAATGAAACACCAACTTCCCGGACATGGTCAAAGATATTTTCTACTTCTCTGGGTTTTGCGGCAGTTACTATATCGACATCCTTGGGAGTTTTGCCCAACAGCATATCACGGACAGTACCGCCGACAAACCAGGCGTTGAAGCCGGCTGAACGCAGTCTGCCTATAACGGCAGCGGCAGCCGTTGTAACTTTGTTTTGCGGAATATCGACTTTCATAATGTATTAACCTGATGTATATTTCTTGCTCGTTATAAAAAAAATAACTCCAAAAATCCGTCATGACAAACTTTTGACTTGTTTATTACGTTAATCAAATATATGATTATAGTAAAGGACGGTGAATTAAAAGGACTGGAAATTTATAGATGCGAACAGCATTTTTCGGCGGGACTTTTGATCCCCCGCATTTAGGACACTTGAAACTGGCCGAGCATATTCTGGCCAGCGGCATAACAGAGCGTATAATGTTTGTGCCGGCATTCAGCCCTCCACATAAACGTGGCAAGCGTATAAGCAGTTTTGAGGATCGGCTGCAAATGCTGAAATTACTGCTTAAGGACAATGAAAATATTATTATATCGGACATTGAACGCAGAGCTCAGTTGAGCCCTTCCTACACTGTCAGTATACTTAAACTAATTGAACAGGAAAATCCCGGAATCAATTTACAAATTCTCATCGGTGGAGACAGCCTGGCATATTTTCACACCTGGCATAAAGCTGAGGAATTAATGAAGAACTGGGAGATAATTACCTATCCGCGACGCGATTGTGACCCGGCAAGAGATGATCTGCTTCAGCACTGGAACCCAAAAGAAGCGGACATTTTATTGCAAAGTAAGTTGCAAATGCCGTATTTTGAAATATCTTCCACTTCACTGAGAGATCTTATCCAGAATGGCGAATATCCAGAAGCCTGGCTTCCGGATGACGTCTTGAAATATATTAAAAAACGCGGTCTTTACCGCTGAAGGAGTTATTAATTTTTTATGCCGAAAATAAGAAAACTTGACGCTGATAAAATCGCTATGTTTTGTGCGTCTCAAGTCGAAAACAAAAAAGCTGAAGACATTGTAACTTTAAAAGTCTCAGAGCTTACAACGATAGCCGATTATTTTGTTTTATGTACTGCTAACTCAGAACCTCAAATGAACGCATTGAGAGGTCATCTGGCTAAATGCGTAAAAGAAGAATTTGATTTGAAACCAATCGCAGTAGACGGTACTCCGGCCAGCAAGTGGGTCCTTATAGACTTTGGCCCGGTAATTGTTCACATAATGACTCCTGAAACCAGAGACTTATATCAACTTGAGGATCTCTGGGGAGACGCTCCGAAAATTGAATCCGTTGAAAAGTTAGCTGAACTTAGTGCTAAAAATTAACATTCAGCTGAACTAAAACAGGAAAAGCAGTGTCTAGTAGTTCTTATAAATATAATTTTACCCGGGTAGCAGACAAAAATGAGTAAGTACTTCAACAACAACCATAGTTGGAATGAGTTTGAATGGGAATGCGAAATAAGGCGTGATGAAAAGCGCATTCATCGCTATTTTCAGCTTCTGCCTTCATGTCTGGACATGCCTGATGAAGAAAATACCATTATGAACAAAATCATGTCCCAGCCGGACCTGGTGCCTTCCAGTGCCGACTGGAGCGGCTTTGCTGCCGGACCGGAATTTTTATTTGAAGACGATGAAGATTCTTTCAATACGGCAGACATCAAAAGACGCAAAGGGGCAGATATATTTCTTGAACTTCAGAAGCTTGCCTGGGAATGGAACGTATGTATGGTTCGCGACTTGCGGCCCTCGTTGCAAAAAGACGGCCTTGCCGTTGTCTGCCTTTTTGGAAATCTGCTGTCACGCAGTGCTGATATGATTGAGCTGGATAGTGACAACCTGCCCAATCTTAAAATAAGTCTGGCTAAACGAATATTAAAAAAGATTAACAAATTACTTGGCAAGCTCAACTCTCTGCAGCGCCGTCAAGCGGCACTGCGACATAAACTCGAAGCAATATGCGTTCATCTGCAGAATGTAAGAGAAAAAGTCGTTGACATGCTTACCGAGTTTCGTCTAAGCATGAATGAGAAGTAAATTTTATTTCTTGACAATTGCAGTATCCATATTCATGCCGTTGATTTTCAGCGGCTGCTCTACCTGTAATCCGGTTCTGTATCCAAATCAATACTACAAAATGGTCGGCAGGAAACAGGCCGATAAAGATGTCAAATCCACTCTGGCTGAGGCTAAAAAAGCCGGCTATGATGACAAGTCAAAAAGCGGCAACGACTTGGGGAAGTCGGCCGTAAAGACTGCGGCTGGAGTCGGCGTGAATACCGGTTTGAGTTTTGCGCTTGGTGGCTTTGGCATCGGGGGTATTATCAGCGCTGCTGTTGGCGGCACGTCATGGCTCCTTGAGTGTATATTCACCAAAAAACAGCCGGACCCGGTTTTTAAACAGTATGTTGAGACCAGGCTTGCTGAAAAAGGCTATAAGGTTATAGGCTGGAAATAAGCCGCCGGTGTCAAGGCATTGTTTGTATTTTTTTATAATATTGTTAATATTTTCTTTTATAATTCATTCTTAATATCCTGCTTTAAAATCACTTAACTGGCTACAATCCACAACCGCACTGCTTAGCTCTCTGCCTCTCATTTTTTAGAAAAAGTGAATCTTATACTGTCGTAATTTTCAGTTTTTCAGGTAGAAAATAATAATTAAGCATGTTTTTAGCGATCTATGATGGCCTTCCTGTATTTTCACGGAACAAACTTCTCTGGAGAAGATATCTAATTTCATATAATAATCGAGATCGCAAGAAGAGTTTTGAGCACACTTTCAAGGAGAATCTGCCATGTCATAGAGCACTATGTGCAAATCTCAGACAACGTTTGACAGTGAAAAAACTTATCAAACAGGAATACCATTTCGGACTGACTACCACCAAATACGTGTGCCAATTTCAAATAATAATAACTGAACGACATACTCCGGATTAATTCTGTTCAAACACTGCAGAAGAATGAGTTAATTTTAGCAAGAACTATATAATCGTCATTAAAATAATCATTACTGAAATAAGAGTGTTATGCAAATAAAAGACAAAGTCCTGTAACAAAAACAATTTAAATAAAGGTTCTATCATGGCACCCAAACCTATACAGCAACTTGATATGCATTGGCCTAAGTTTATTAGTGACTCAAGTAGTAAAATTTTTATTTACGAGAGTGATGTCATGCAAATTCAGGAAAAAACAGCTGGTGTAGCTCCAGGTTTCATTGGTATTATACTGAACATGGAGACAGCTGCAACTCTGACTGAATACTTTAAAAATACTCAGGGAGCATATGCAAGAGTTTATGATCGGCTGGATGCGGCCCTGCAGCAGAATAATCCGGAAATTGCCAGAATGTGTCTCAAAGGACTTATTAGTAATATGGCGAAAGGACAATCTGATGAATTCGCCAAACATTGCAAAAAAAGCGGCGTCGCCTGGATGATAAAAAATGTTTATAAAGATCCCAGCAGCTTCTGGAATTTCCGTTCGCGAGTTAGTAATCCCAAGGCAAATTACATGCACACCAACGCTTATGCCAAAGCTGATAAAGCGTGGTACCGTTCAGCTGCAGTTGAAACTAAGTTATACAATTGGAGCAAAATGGATTCCAAACGAAATAAAAACAAAGAAACTTTCAGGGAAATCCTGTGCATGCAGGTCGCCGGTGCCTGCGGCTTTAAAGTTCCTGAGACCAGAATAATGGTGGCCAGCTATAACAGCGGTCGGGAAAAGTTCTGCATTATGACCAGATGGAATCCTGATCTTGTATTTGACAAGAAATGCAATGAGGCAACCTTGAGAGGCAGATATTACGCTCCAATAATGGCTATCAATGACTATGACATGATAGGCTCCAGATTTCAAAATTCTGTAATTCTTTCAGAAGAAGTTCAGCACGATGGAGTACGCTCAACTGTACTGCACATGTTCTCCTTTGATTTTGGTCATGGTCTGAATGGTTCCAGCAAAAAAATTACCAATAACAAAGGCTTTACAACTGGTACACTGGATGAGCTTATTGGGGCATTAAATCTGTGGCGCACAATTCCAAGAAGTTATTTTACAAACTCAACCAATAACGGCATGGAACTTCTAAATCAGGCTTTTGAGGGGTATCAGGATAGACTCCATGTCAAGCTTCTCAGTGACTCCAGAACTTTTGATAAAATTGTACTTGACTACATAGGAGCTCTGAAAAGTTTGTCAAATATAAAGGGCGGAAGAAGCACTGTTAAGGAGTATGTTGATGATATAAATAAAAGAGAATATTACTTCTACTCCAGAGCACTGGAAGTTATGAGGGGTTACAGTTACCATGCCAACACTACATTAAGATCATTTATCAAAAGTTATATTAAGAACCCTAACCAGATCTGGTATGAACTTTTCCAGAAGACATTCAACAGAATTCCTGTTTAAAATTGTTTCCTTTAGCTGTCATGGTCAACTGGACCGTGACAGCTGCTTGACATTACCACTCACACTCAGCTAAAACTTTTTTCACTTTACCTTCATTTCTTCTTCACTTTGTTTCGCGTTACCAGACAATTCCGGTTTTTAGATAAAAAAAACCTCCCGTTGGGGGCGGGAGGTTCAGCAAAAGGAGGAGAGAGAGGAAACATTCTGATCATTTAGACTGCAAAGGCAATCAAAATGTTCAACTTTGCTAATATTATTTACCACAATATTTTTCCATTTTTTGAAATTATCATTTATTCATATGAATATGCTGCAAAATATTTTGAAATATTTTTAATTTACTGTAGAATATATTCATGACCACTTTTCGAAACATTCTGCATAATTTCGGGATGATGAAACAAATATGCCGATGAAACACTACAAAATACTGACCGGTATGGCAATACTGGCTTTTCTGCTGAAAACAGCTCAAGGTGCTGATAATATATGCTTTGACGCCCAATGGAAAACAGGAGAAAATGTAAAGAAATTATATGATACTCCACTTGGCGCAGTTTTTAAATTTCGAAGACGCAGCGTTCCTGAAAGCTTGAAAGACCACAAAAAAACACCGGCTTTTTATCCGGTCAGAGCATCACTTGCTTCTGAAGAAAAAAACGCAAAACGAAAATACATGGTGATTTCTTTTAAAAGCAGAATTTTCCCGGTATCTCAAAAGCTGGGATTACAGCCGGCAAAGCATTTTACCTTTTGTTCACTGGCTCTAAGCTATAAACAGAAAATTGACCGCATGTATGATAACTTTTTCAGTAAAGGCTGTACTGTAACTTCAGGCTTCATAAGTGATGAACCGCCACCTCCACCTCCAAAACCCATAATTTTTCACAAAACCTCTAAAAAGTATAATGTCAAAATTAAGAAGAAGAAGTTTACATACAAAACTATTGATAGAAAAAATCAATTTTTCAAATACAGCAACCTGAGCGGCAATGTATCAGGGCCACAGCTGTATAACGTCAAAGCCTACCGTTTTGTTATTCCCCTGCGCAAGGATTCACTAAAATCATATAACATAAATGGTTATAAATTCATAGAAGACTTTAATTTAAAGAGAAGTACAAACCTGAAAAGTGCCGCAATTTATATCCTCCAGCCCTGGTTAAAGGAAAAACGCAGTGAAGCTCCTTTTCAACTGGAACTCTCACCGGTAAAAGTAACGCTTACTGACGACGTTGAGTTTTTGAAAGCCCTGCCAGAACCAGAGTATGAGGCTTATCCTTATGCAGAGTATGAAGATCTTGAAAGACGCAGAAATATCAACAAAAACCCTGATTACATCTATTACAGAGCCATGCGCTGTCTCAGCGGGGACTTTGAGACTAGAAACTACTCAGCAGGGATTAATCTGCTCAAAAAAGCGGCAGCTAAAAAACACGTCTTTGCCATGTATCAGCTTGGAGTTCTCAATTACCTTGGCTATGGAACCGCTGCTGATACCCGGGCCGCTCTGCGCTGGCTGAACAAAGCCATCAAGCGTAACTATGAAAAAGCAAAATCGCTGAAAGCTCTGATGCTACGCCAAAAACTTAAAAATAAAAACTTGCTGCTCAATGCTAGAATTGTTAATGAATTATGTAAACTGCGCCGGGAAAGCGCCTATTACGGCGAGACCAACGCCCTGCACCTGCTGGAACTGACTAAAAACCTCCACCCTGTACGACTGGGAAAATCTTTGAAAAACTCACTTTTCAGTCAAAATGTCTCAATGGAGACATTGCGTATTGATTACCTGAAAAACAACTTTGAATTCCACCCGAAACTCCTGTTTATTGTAGCAGAACACTTCTTTCCCAAAGCTCCGCCTGAACTGGTTAAATTAAATCTTGAACAGAAAAGCCGCTTCGATAAAAACCCATACTTTTTTAAATTTACTATGAACTTCAAAGCGTCCGGCTGGATTGATAAGCTGATAGCGCTTGGTTATTCACCGGCAATGTTGTTCAAAGGAAAATTACTGCTGGACAAAAAACGCTATAAACCCAAATGGAGTAATTATGCTCCGTCGCTGGCGCTGAGCCTTTTTGAAAAAGGCGATGCACTGAAAAATTCTGAATGCACTTTGGAATATCTTAAAACCAAAGCTTTGCTGGGCAGGTTGACAGTTGAAGACTTCACCCCTGACCGGCATGAGCGGCTGCTTGATAATATGACTTTTTATGTGCTTAAAAATTGCGCAGTGTGCCCAGACAGCCCGGGCAGCGAGGCTTATATGAAGCAGGATTTCACTACTGCCTATAATACCTGGAAAACATTCCCGGATTCAACTAGCCTCTTCTGCAGAGCCGTTATTGATTATGCAAATTATAAAGCACTCCCGGATGACATAAAATATACAAAAGAGAAAAAACAGCTGGCTGCGTCAATCATCCGGATGCTTAAAAGAGCCGCTGTGAAAAACAGTGATGCACAATATTTTCTAGGCATGCTGTACTCAAGAGGTGAGTTAGTCTCAATGGACAATTTCACTGCTGATAAGTATTATAAACTGAGCGCAGAATCCGGACACTACGGGGCTTGTCTGGCCATGATAAAACGCTTACCTTCCGACTGCTCATCAAGAAAGCAACGTTTAAAGTACTTGAAAAAAATTTGCGAGGCCGACCTGCCCGGTGCCTGGTATCTTGCCGGCAATTTCTTTGAAACTCTGAGGCCTGATAAAGCAATGATGGCTTGGAAAAAAGCAGCTCAACTTGGCTGCATAGGGGCGTACCAAAAGCTGGCATTGCACTGCTCCGCCTTAAATACCAGACAGGATCAACAGAAAGCTAATGATTACTGGAAAGTTTTTGCAAAGCTCGATACAGCAAAGCGCAATCAGGATGTCAACGATTTTTACTGGGGACCGCTCGCGCTGCCAAAAATCAGATTCACCCGTGATCGTCTGCCTTTTAACTGGGACTGCAGTCCTGAAGGCATGGCAAAACAAACTGTAAGAAAGAATTATGAATACTATTAAGCTTCCGGCGCCAGTGTCGCCGGAAGCCGTATCAGCAATGCAGATCAGGTTGCTGGAAATCGCAAGTCAGTAAGCGCAGTTACAAACTTGATTGGTACGTTAAAATAAGACGGAGGGTATTTGCTGCCGCGATTGGGGACGACAAAACACTCAATAGGTTTCATATTTCTGTCCAGAACAACTTTGAAGTAAAGCTGTGGTACAGCAACCCGGCTGCTGCCGATTTCCTGATAAACTTTGCCAATTACTATTGGTCCAGTTATTACATTCACTACACCGTATTCCATCGCTATATCTCTGACTCTGGCCTCAACCATTTTCCAAATCTTACGATTACAGTCCTTAGTCTGAGGTGACATATTACTTAAGTAAAATGACTCTAACATGGCCTTGGGAGACCACTTGAAAACTGCAGCCGGAGCCATGTGGCCGCGATCATACCCGCTGCGGGAATAATCAGAAAGCTTGGCGCTGCCTCCCTCCACTGCCGGGTCAGGACGGAAACGATCATTGCGTTTGCACGCAGGCGCGCGCAGCTTTTCAGCATTGATTTCATACGCAACCCAGTAGGCCTGATGCCACTTTTTACAGTATTTCAGGGTGTAAGCAAAGTGCTTGATTACCTGACCGTCAAAATCGTCTTCAGGAACAACATACGCCAGTGCTAAAGTAGTCAATCCGATAAATGTAATACAGGCAAGGTATACTTTCCGCATCAAAAACTCCTTCTAAATGCCTTTTAAAAATTTTTAGCCTAAAACAAGTTAGACTATAATTATTTTTGCTGTTTTTTCAATGCGTCTACCGGTATTTATTAATGCACTCAGTTCAATACTGAATTAATTTTTATAAAATCAGTAATATTTATTAAAATACACTTATCTTTAGTTAGACATCCCTAATTATTGAGTATATTGTACCTGTTGCTTTGAGTGAGTAATTGCTTGATTTTGGCTTTACGGTCAGAATTTTTGAGGGTTTTCTTGATAACCGTTTTCCAGCAGCAGTGCAATGGATAAGCATTGCTGCAATTGACGCTTTTCAGAGTTGCCCTGTTTTACACTCATCGGTTTTTGAATTTGCTAACAGTTAAAACTTTAAGGATATATAAATGCAGAACGCATGGCTTGATTTTAAAAAGGGAAAATGGTGCGACACCATTGATGTTCGTGATTTTATTCAGCTGAATTACCAGCCTTACGAAGGAGACAGCTCATTTTTAAGCGGTCCGACTGAAGCCACATCAAAACTCTGGCACACTGTATGTGACCTTAAAAAGAAAGAACTTGACAAAGGCATTCTTGATGTGGAAACTAAAGTGCCTTCCTCGATAGTATCACATGGCCCCGGTTATATTAAGAAAAAGTATGAAAAAATAGTCGGACTGCAGACAGACAAACCGTTGAAACGGGGCATCATGCCTAACGGCGGATTCAGGATGGTGGAATCCGGACTTGAAGCCTATGGATACCAGGTTGCCCCGGAGCTCAAAGAGATTTTTACAAAATACCGCAAGACCCATAATGACGGCGTATTTGATGTTTATACCGATGAAATACGGCGGGCAAGAAAATCCGGTATTATTACCGGCCTGCCGGACGCTTACGGACGCGGGCGGATTATTGGAGATTACCGCCGTGTCGCCTTGTACGGCATTGACCGGCTGATTGAGGTAAAACTGGAAGAAAAAGACTCTGTGGGCATTGAAATAATGGATGAAAAAGCTTTACGGCTTCGCGAAGAACTTTCAGAGCAGATCAAAGCGCTGATGGAGTTAAAAGTAATGGCCGCTTCCTACGGTTATGATATTTCCGCCCCGGCTTTGACCGCCAGAGAAGCTGTACAATGGACATATTTTGCCTATCTTGCAGCCATAAAGGAGCAAAACGGTGCAGCCATGTCGCTTGGCAGAGTTGCAACTTTTCTGGACATTTACCTGGAAAAAGATTTGCTCAACGGCGTAATTACTGAAGAACAAGCTCAGGAACTGATTGATCATTTTGTAATGAAGCTGCGCATTGTGCGTTTCCTGAGAACTCCGGCTTATGACGAGCTGTTTTCCGGTGATCCTACCTGGGTAACTGAGGCTATTGGCGGCATGGGCCTGGACGGACGCACCCTGGTAACCAGAACCAGCATGCGTTTCCTCAACACTGTATACAACCTGGGACCTGCCCCGGAACCAAACCTGACCGTGCTCTGGAGCGAGAAACTGCCGCAAAACTTTAAGCAATTTGCAACTAAGGTATCTATCGACACCAGCACTATCCAGTACGAGAATGATGACCTGATGCGTCCCAAATTTGGTGATGACTACGGCATTGCCTGTTGTGTCTCCGCAATGGCAATTGGCAAACAGATGCAGTTTTTCGGAGCTCGCTGCAACCTGGCTAAAGCCTTGCTGTACGCCATCAACGGCGGCCGCGATGAGAAATCCGGAATGCAGGTAACCCCGCGCTTTGAACCAATTAATTCAGAATACCTTGAATATGACGAACTCGTCAATAAATTTGAGCAGATACAGGAATGGCTGGCTAAAGCTTATGTAAACGCACTTAACGCAATCCATTTCATGCATGACAAATATTGCTATGAAAAAATGCAGATGGCGCTGCATGACCGTGATGTCTACCGGACAATGGCCGGAGGGATTGCCGGCCTTTCGGTGGTTACGGATTCTCTTTCAGCCGTAAAATACGCAAAGGTTAAGGTTATCCGTAACTCTGAGGGAATGGCTGTTGACTTTAAAATTGAAGGAGAATATCCGGCCTTCGGTAATAACGACGACCGGGCTGATCAGCTGGCTTGCAGTCTGGTTAATTCCTTTATGAAAAAATTGCGCAAACACAGCACTTACCGTGAATCCACCCAGACTATGTCCATACTGACCATTACCAGTAACGTGGTTTACGGCAAAAAAACCGGCACCACTCCAGACGGTAGAAAAGCCGGTGAACCATTTGCCCCGGGAGCAAACCCGATGCATGGTCGGGATGTACATGGTGCAATCGCGTCAATGGCATCTGTCGCCAAGCTGCCTTACGATGATGCTGAAGATGGCATTTCCTACACTTTCTCCATAATTCCGCAGGCTCTTGGCAAGGACAAAAAAAGCAGAATATCAAATATGGTAGGAATTCTCGACGGCTACTTCCACGATGGCGGGCACCATATTAATGTAAACGTACTGGACCGTAAAACCCTGCTGGCAGCCATGGAATCTCCTGAAGAATATCCTCAGCTGACCATCAGGGTGTCAGGTTATGCGGTCAACTTTATCCGTCTGACCCGCGAACAGCAGCTTGATGTCATTAATCGTACGTTCCACTCAAGAGTTTAAAAATTATCCAGCTTATCCCGTCCGGTCCTGGGCGGGGTAATTCATTTACAGGAAATATATGAGCGAAACCAAGGGAAGAATACATTCGTTTGAAAGCTGCGGAACCGTTGACGGTCCCGGGCTGAGGTTCATAGTCTTTATGCAGGGTTGTCCGCTGCGTTGTCTTTACTGTCATAATCCTGACAGTTGGGACATACATGCGGGAACTGAATACAGCGTTGATGAAGTATTTACTGAAATAGAAAAGTACCGTTCCTACATGGAGTTTTCCGGTGGAGGCGTTACTGTTTCTGGTGGAGAACCATTGTTGCAGCCTGAATTTGTAACTGCACTTTTCAAACGCTGCAGAGATGCCGGTATTAATACAGCTCTCGACACCTCAGGGGTAATTCTTAATGAAAAAGTAAAGCGGCTTTATCAGCAGTGTGATCTGGTACTTCTGGACTTCAAGGCATCAAACAACAAACTTTACCGAAAACTCTCCGGCAGCAGTCTTGCCAGCGTACTGAAAACAGCTAAATATCTCTGCCGGACAAAAATTCCTATCTGGGTGAGACATGTACTGGTGCCGGGTATCACTGCTGAAAGAAAACAACTGGAAGTATTAGGCAGAATTCTATCCCGTTTCAGCAATATTGAAGTTGTTGAGATCCTTCCGTTCCACAAAATAGGTGAATACAAGTGGGAAGAGCTTAAGCAGCGTTATCAGCTTGGCAATGTCAGACCCCCGACGGAAGAAAGTGTAAAGGAGGCTGTCAGCATACTCAAGTCACATGGCCTGAAAGTCAGGTAAGCTTTAAAAAAAGAAGCGTCATACTAGACTTAACTTAATTGCAAAAGTTGTTCGCAGTGTTATTTTAATCTGATTTTTTACTAATAAATTTTCAGGTGAGTACAATGAAACCAGAGTATATCATGCTTGAAGAGCATTTGAATGCTTTTATCAACGGAGAGATTAAGGCCCAGGAACTTAAACACACTTCTGCGCAACTTGGTATTTACCAGCAGCGCAATGATAAATTTATGACCAGAATCCGTGTCCCCGGCGGACATATTTCTGTAGGTCAGTTCCGCGATGCAGCCAGAGCCATTAAACAGCATAATGCCGGTTTTATTCATCTGTCTACCCGGCAGGATATGCAGGTCCAGGATGTTCCGGCAGAAGAAGTCCTGCCGCTGATCAGAGCTCTGACAGACCACGGCATGCCATTCATCGGCGGCGGCGGAAATACTTTCCGCAATATTATGGCCCCGCCTGACAGCGGAATCGTTTCTGATGACGTGTTCGATGTCATTGCCTATGCCAGGCGCTTGACCAGGGCGATGTTTAGCTGGGAAAAGGCCTTCAAGCTGCCACGAAAGCTTAAAATTGGATTTTTTGCTTCTTCCAGAGATGAGCACCTGGCGGCAATTCAAGACCTGGGCTTCATCGCCATGAACAAAGACGGCAAGCCTGGTTTCAAGGTGTACGGCGGCGGCGGCATGGGACGTGAAAGTGCCTTCGGTGTTCTGCTTTTCGACTGGATTCCGGTCGAGGAAACCGCTCGCTGCGCCCGGGCAATGACTGAAATGTTCTATGACCACGGCAACCGCGAAAACCGGATGCAGGCCAGAGTTCGGTTCATTCTAAAGCGCCTGGGTGAAACTGAATTTAAAAAACTGTTCATGGAATACTACAGCAAGGCAGAATCAGGCCAAAGTATGCCGGAATGGGATTATGACCTCAGCGGCAGTTTAAGCAGATTGAAAAAGTTTGACACTCCTGAGTCAGCAGCGAGAGAATTTCAAGCCTGGCAGGAGCTGGTTGTTACGCCTGCAAAGTTCAATCATGAGACCGTCTCCGTTTTACTGCGGGTGCCGAACGGCAACTTGACTTCAAGTCAGATGGAGTTGATCGCTGACCTTTCTGAAAAATGTGGTCTTGAATTTCTGCGCCTCACTACAGAGCAAAATCTACTGCTTCCAATAGTGCATAAGTCAGCTTTGCCCGAGATTTTCAATTTTCTGAACGACATCTCAGATAATATTGATTTATGCCTGAAATCATTTTCCGGCAATATTGTGTCCTGTGTCGGAGCTAATATCTGTAAAATCGGCATCCTTGACTCGACTGCCATGGCTCAAAAAATAGCGGACAAGCTTGATGAGTTGCTGATAACATCTCCAGAGCTGAAAACAAAACTGGCAAACCGGATTGTGGAAATGATCAGAATTTCCGGCTGTCTAAACTCCTGCAGCGGTCATCCTGCAGCGTGCATCGGCATGCAGGGACTCAAGAAAAAGGGAGAGCCGCATTATACTATGTTTTTGCGTGAAGGTGACAACAAGTTCGAGCTGTCAGCGCCACAGGAAGAACCATTGCCGCTTGATGCTGCAGCAGAAAAAGTTATCGATATTTTAAAGCAGAAATTTAATCTGGTCTGAAAAAAAACAGGGCATGTTCAAAGCCATGCCCTGTTCTATTTTCCTTCTAAAATATGACTGAGCACAATATCAGCCTGCTTTGCGCTGGCAACATTAACTCTTGGGGCGCATGGCGGCAGCCCTGACTCTATACCACTGGTACTGTCGCCAATTAGAAAGAATTTATCTGAAAGTTTTCTGGTAATAATATCGTCAGCAGCTCCCCAGCCTGCAAGCCCTGAAGCTGCAATGAGGATTTTTCCGGACGCTGAAAGTTTTTCAATCAGCATAATTTTGGCTGCAGCACAGTCAAAAGCCTCTACAACAATTGAACAATCGCCAAAAAACTCTTCAACATTCTCGGCAGTAAGCCTTCCATTCAGCATTTTAACTTCAATATCAGGATTGATCCGCTTTAAATTTTCAACCAATGCCTCTACCTTGGGCCTGCCAATCTGGTCAGCGAAAAAAAACTGCCGGTTCAAGTTGCTTGGTTCCACCAGGTCATAATCGGCAATGCAAAATCTCTTAAAACCGGAGCGCACCAGATTAACAGCACAGTTTGAACCCAATCCCCCTGCTCCGGCAATTCCGATGTGAGCATTTTCAATTTTTTCCAGCTGAGAAGAACTGAAGTATCGCTCCAGTCCTTTTTTTAACAGATTCTCCGGCATTATCAACCTCCTGAAACCAGAGTAAAAGCCGCCAGGGTATCCCCGGCGGCAAGCTGAACTTCAAGTTTTTCCTCTTTTGAAAGTATCCTGCCGTTAAGCTCAATCAGGGTATGCTCAAAAATAAGATTGTTTTTTCCCATAAAAGTCGCCAGTGAAGTATCCGGCGCAATATCTAAACTTTTTCCATTAAATATGATTTCCATAAAAAACCTCGTCCGGCGGGTACTTGTTAATAAGCCGGTTTTTTCTAAAGATCGGCTGCAGCTTAAATAGTCTGCAAACTCAAACATGTCGTCGGATATTATATTTTAAAAGGACGGCTTTTCAAGAAAGTGTAATAAATAAAATACTTAAAAAGCGGTTGGCCACACTTGATTTAAGTCACTTATAGAATTATTTATTATATTCGTTTTTTTTAAAACAGCCTTTATATTACAGAGTAGAGAGACTCAACAGCCGGGCTGAATACAAACAGGAATATCCTAAAATATGAATGATTTAAAAATAGCTGATCACATTTTTAAAAACCGTCTTTTTCTGGGAACAGGAAAGTTTTCCAGCAAGAAGGCACTTGAGGCAGCACTGGAAGCGTCGGAAACAGAACTGGTTACTATGGCGATGACCAGAATAGATCTCGATAACGCGCAATCCGATAACATACTCAGCGCCATTGACCATGACAAAATAAAAGTTATGCTTAATACATCCGGCGCCCGCGATGCTGCAGAAGCAGTCAGAATCGCACACCTGGGACGCTCCGCCGGCTATAACTGGATAAAACTGGAAATTCATCCTGACCCGACCTATTTGCTGCCGGACCCGATTGAAACTTTCAAGGCTGCAGAAACTCTCGTAAAAGACGGGTTTATTGTTCTGCCTTATATAAACGCTGATCCTGTTCTGGCCAAACGCCTTGAAGACGTCGGAGTTCATGCGGTAATGCCGCTGGGATCTCCGATCGGCTCCAATCAGGGACTTCAAACAGAATGCATGCTGCGCATTATCATTGAACAAGCCTGTGTTCCAGTGGTTATTGATGCTGGAATAGGAGTTCCCTCACATGCCACACAGGCACTTGAAATGGGAGCTGATGCGGTTCTGGTAAATACCGCCATTGCAACCGCGGAAAACCCGGCTATGATGGCTGAGGCGTTTAAGATTGCCACTGCAACAGGCACCATGACCAGAACAGCCGGGGCTGCGGCAGCAACTACTGCAGCCAATGCCTCCAGTCCGATGGCTTCATTCTCAATGGATATCTTCGCAGAAGGAACCGTTTAATGTTTCCATACCTGAAAGCTGACGAAAATCAAATCAGCGACATTATTAACAATACGACCTCCTGCCAGGTTGAGCAGGTTCTCAGTAGTGAACGACCGGATTTTCAAGGCTTCTTGAGTCTGCTGTCTCCAGTCGCAGCTGATTTTCTGGAGGCAATGCGGCAAAAAGCTCAAGTTAACCGACTGCGCCACTTCGGACGTACTGTAAGTTTTTACGCTCCTTTGTATATTTCCAATAAATGTGTGAACAGCTGCAAATATTGCGATTTCAACATTAATCACAAATTTGACCGCAAGGATTTAAGTCTGGACGACATTATGCTGGAAGCACAGGCGTTGAAATCGCAGGGGATTGATTCTTTGCTGCTGGTTGCCGGAGAAGACCCCAAAGGAGTTACCATTGAATACCTTGAAGCAACAGCCAAGATTTTAAAAAAACTGTTTTCATATATCAGCATAGAGGTTGCTCCTCTGGAAGAGTCTGATTACAAGCGCCTCTTTGCGGCTGGAATCGACGGTGTCACTCTATACCAGGAAACTTATAATCAGCCATTGTACGCCGATCTGCACCCCGCAGGCCCCAAACGCGATTATATGTACAGGCTGTCAACCCACCTGCGCGCCGGAAAAGCCGGGATGCGCAATCTCGGAATGGGCTTCCTGCTGGGCCTGTATGACTGGCGCCTTGAAGCGGCCAGCCTGGCGGCACACAGCATCTATGTCAGGAAACACTGCTGGCGCAGCAAGATTCAGTATTCATTCCCCCGCATTACTCCTATTGAGGATCAGTTTGAAGTACCGCTTCCGGTAAATGAGAAAGAACTGGAGCAGTTGATGCTGGCATTCAGAATAACTTTTCCGGAATCTGATATGACAGTGTCCACCCGTGAGACAGCTGAATTCAGAAACAGAATAATTCAGACCTGTGCCGCCAACATGAGTGCCGGCTCGAAGGTCACTCCCGGCGGTTACGCAATCGAAGCTGATAAGGATGTCGGGCAGTTTTCATTGAATGACAATCGTTCGGTTTCAGAAGTCAAACGGGACATTGAGTCTCTTGATTATGAGCCGGTATCCAAGTACTGGGATAAACTGTTTGTTTGCGACTGAACCATAAAAAAACGGACGTGAGCGAATATCGCGTCCGTTAATAAAATTTCATTAATTACCCAATACCGTTTTGAAGCTTGCAGGCTTTTATTGTATTATGCATCAGCATTGCAATAGTCATGGGCCCTACCCCGCCAGGAACAGGGGTAATCATGGAAGCTTTTGCCGCGACTTCATCAAACTTGACATCGCCAACCAGCTGATAATTATCCCGGCCGTTAGGATCGTCAACCCGGTTTATTCCTACGTCAACCACAACAGCGCCCTTTTTTACCATATCTGCAGTAACAAATTCCGGTTTACCGATAGCGGCAATCAAAATATCTGCCTGTCTGGTTAGTTCAGCCAGATTTTTCGTTCTTGAATGAACGCAAGTGACAGTTGCGTTGGCGCCCTTTGCCTTCTGCACCAGCAACGCCATCATGGGTTTGCCCACAATATTTGAGCGCCCGATTACTACCGCATGCTTGCCGGAAGGATCAATACCACTGCGCTCGAGCAGCTTCATTATACCATATGGAGTACAGGGAACAAATCCATCTTGTTTTCCAATTAACATTTTACCTACGTTTTCCGCATGAAAGCAGTCAACGTCTTTTGCCGGATTAATTGCTGCCACAACCGCATCTTCATCTATTTGCGGCGGCGGCGGAGACTGCACAAGGATTCCGTTGATTCTGGTATCGTTATTAAGCTGATCAACCAGCGCCAGAACCTCATCCATAGATGCAGTTTTTTCAAGGACGTGCTTTTCCGAGTAAATTCCCAGTTCTTTGCACTTCCTCACCTTCATGTTCACGTAAACCCGGGACGCAGGGTCATCACCCACCAGAACCACTGCCAGACCGGGCTGAACATTATAGTCTCTAGCCAGGGCAGCAACTTCTTCCGCGTTTTCCTCGTGAACTTTAGCGGCAATCATTTTGCCGTCAATTATGCTTGCAGGCATAGAAATCTCCAGTTTTTGCTGTAAATTCAGAAAGACATTTATTAAATTAGTATTGTAACATCAATAATTCAAGCAAACATAGTTAAAACACAATGCGGTTTTTAATTTACAATATAGCATACGGAACCGGAAGCCCTGGAGGGGCACATAAGCGACTGCTCACGACCCACCGTTATATCAAGACTCCTGACGAACACTTCGAACAGATTATTGACTTTATTAGAGACAGTCAGGCTAATGTTGTCGGCCTGATTGAAGCCGATACCGGCAGCTACAGAACAGACAGGACTGATCAGGTAAAACGTCTGGCCAGTCACCTCAACCATTTTCATGTCTGCGATACCAAATACGGGAGATACTCACTGCTGAGGTTTATACCGTTTCTGCGCAATCATGCAAATGCGATACTGACATCCTATGAAGAAAGCCGGTCCTATTTTCACTACCTTCCGCGCGGCATGAAAAAACTGGTAATCGAGAGTGAAATCAACGGCGTAGTATTTTATCTGGTTCATCTTGCCTTGAGCCAGAAAGCCAGAGCTGAACAGCTGCGTCACCTGGCCAGAATTCTGCCAGATGACAAGCCTGTAATTGTCGCCGGGGACTTTAATACCATGCAGGGAGAAGAGGAACTGCACTCGTTTATGGAGAAATGCGGCCTCATCAATCCAAATACCTACAATGTGCCGACGTATCCGGCATGGCGACCACAGAAGCAGCTTGATTATATTCTGTGCTCAAAAGACATTCAGATCAGGCATTTCAAGGTGCCTGACGTGGAGTTTTCAGACCATCTTCCCCTGCTGCTGGATTTTGAAGCTCCTGAAATAAAACATTAGTGTTTTATGCAAGGTTCTGGAAATCAACAACCAGAATCAGCATAGCAGAAATTAGTAATACATTAAGCAGAATGGTAAGCAATTTTTCTTGTTATATTTTGCTGAATTATATTGATTTTTTCCATATTATGATGTATTTTCGTTACCAGAAAGCAGGTCAATCTCTGAACGAGAATGCATCAAGGGCGCAAACCCTTAAAGAAAATTACGCTAGAGTAATACCTGCTTTCTTTTTTTATAAAACTCCTCTGAATTTATCTTCGAATAGAATCCCATTGCCTTTTGAAGACTGCTTGCACAACCGTGTCGTGATCCTGCACAATTGTATTTTATACCAGCTTGCAGTTTTGCTCGCTGCCGCAGCCTGGGACAGATCTTTTGAGAATGTTCTCCTTCTATAATCCGGCAAGAAACGCGCCAAGGTCAGTTTTCATCTGCTGCCGATATTTCAAAGGAGCAAGTCCAGTTGAGGCTTTAAAAATACGACTGAAGTGAAACTGATCCTTCCAGCCAGCGGCCTCAGCTACTTCAGCAATACTCATATCTGTACGCTGCAGCAATTTAATTGCTTCCCGTAAGCGCAGTTTTTTGACATATTCAAAAGGAGCCAGGTTCAATGCAGATTTAAACTGGCGGTGAAATTGTGACTTGGAGAGACAGGCCATCCCAGCAAGCTCCGTAACATCGACATCCTCGAGGTAATGCTGATTGATGTATTCTATAATCGGCAAAAATCTTTCAAGTTCAACTATTCTTTTCTTAGCTGAGGGCTTAATCTTTGCCGATTCAAGAATAATTGACAACAACCTGAAAGCTGCCGCTTTACGCTTTACCGCAATCACCATGGGGTTTTTTTCATCAGAATTTTCAAGATTCACAAAAACCCGCATAATCAACTCAATTATCCCTTTTTCATCATCAGCCACATGAGCAGGAACGTCATAAAATGTCAACAAGTCCAGGCCGTTGAGCACCCGGTACTGTCCCCTTATCCAGATAAAACGGGCTCCGTTATCAGAGTTTACCGTGGACCTTCGCCACTGCCCAGCTGCAAAATAGGAGAGTTCCCCAGGCTTACGGTGATCCACTCTGCCGTCTTTGTACTCTGTCACCACATCTCCGGTCAGCATCAGCGAGAATGACGAAAAAGCCGAAGTCACCCAGTTACCGGCTTTTTGCTTTGGTATTGTAATTTCTGCACACGCCTGAAGCTTAAACTCAAGGCTGTTTTCAATCAACTTACTGATAGCTAGTTTATGACTTTTACTCACCTTGCACCACGTTTTTTCTGATTATTTGTAGATAGAACCCTAACTTCAATGACAGCGTAATTTTACGCTGTCACCCTCAATCACCGGGCGGCTTTCGTTCAGCGCTCCTTGACCTGACGGTCAATTCCTGGCTTCACGGACACACGCTGTGTGCCTATTATCTGTTTTTCTATCTGCAACATCTAATGCGTTGCTTACGGCCGGATACAGCATAAACCTCAAGGTCAAAAACCAGCCCTGTGTAGTAACATTTACCTTATACAGCATTTTCCGACATAAAATCAGCATTTATTGCTATGGCAATCAAATATAGTGCTTCTATATTGAAATGTAAATCAAATTTCGAAAAACAGAGTGAGTATGGTACACTGGAAAAAAAATCTCATCTTCGTATGGCTTAGTCAATTCCTCTCTTTTGCCGGATTCAGTTTTGCTATGCCTTTTATCCCTTTCTATATCCAACGGCTCGGGATCACCGATCCGTCACAACTAAGTATCTGGGTAGCACAATTTACAGCTGCGGGTTATTTGAGTTTTACGGTATTTTCGCCAATATGGGGCTTTCTTGCTGATATTCACGGCAGGCGGATAATGCTGCTTCGTGCCAATTTTGCCAATGCAATCCTGACCCCGTTAATGGCATACGCGCCAGGGGTAGGCTGGCTGGTCGCAATTCGACTTGTCATGGGAGCATTTTCCGGCACCAATACTGCTGCCCAAACTCTAATTTCCGGCAACACTCCTTATGAAAAACGCGGTTTTGCGCTTGGCACTTTGAGCTCCGCTATCTACAGCGGAGCAATGGCCGGAGCTTTTCTCGGCGGCATAATAGTGGATACATTCGGCTATCGTATAGCCTTTATTCTCTGCGGCTGCATGTTTCTGGCCGCTGGGGGGCTGGCCGCAATTGGGGTAAAGGAAGATTTTGTGCCGCACATGACTTTTCAGGAAAAAATGAAGGAATTCGAAATAAGGCTGCCGCGGTTTGGTCCAGTCTGGTATATACTGCTGCTGGTTCTTATAATGGGATACGCACGACAATTCGACATTCCGTTTCTTCCTATGATGGTCGAGAAAGTGAACGGGGCCAAAGACGCTGCCAGCTGGACTGGCCTCCTCACCAGTGCATCCGCAATAGCCGGCGTTCTTTCTGGCATTGTACTCGGCTGGCTGGCAGACAAGATATCCGCACCTAAAGTAGCTTTGTGTTCAGCACTGCTTGCCGGGGTACTGATGATTCCGCACGGCCTCGCAAACTCTATTGGAATGTTGTTTACTGCAAGATTTGCCATGGTGTTTTTTGCCGGAGGACTTGACCCGGTATTTCAAATATGGCTGGCCAAATGCACACCGGATAAAGATCGGGGTCTATTTTTTGGCTGGGCGGGCAGCGCCAAAACCCTGGGCTGGGTCTTATGCTCTGTCAGCAGCGGAGCCGTTGCCATGTTTGCCGGTATCAGAGCAGTATATTTTGTAGCAGCCGTGGTTTATATTCTGCTTATTCCAGCAATTTTCTGTGCTGTAAGAAAATTACCCCCTCACAAATAGATTCAGATTTCAACTGCATTTCCAGTAAAGGCTTTGAAAGAACATTTAATTACTAATGGGCTTTAGCAGGGGTATCTGAAACATTTTAACAAAATTATAATAAAAACCTTTTCGAGATTATTTGCAATAAGCTCAACTTAAAGATAAATTACGTGATGTTTTTATGGGTAAATAAACAAACAGGAATTTGGGATAATGGGTGAAGCTCAACAATATCTCCAGTTGACGATCGGCGCTGTGCTGGTCTACAACTTCGTACTGGCAAGGTTCCTCGGAATCTGTCCGTTCCTCGGGGTGTCAAAGCGTCTTGACACAGCACTTGGCATGTCTGGCGCAGTAATTTTCGTTATGACATTGGCATCTTTGATCACTTCGGTCATTTACAATTATATGCTCAAAACAGCAATAACTGTACCTTACTTAAATGTAACGACAGACTTGAAATTTCTCAAGATTGTTCTGTTCATCGTGGTAATTGCCGCATTGGTGCAGCTGGTGGAAGTTGTTCTGCAGAAAGTAAGCCCGCCGCTTTACAGCGCACTTGGGATTTACCTGCCGCTGATTACAACCAACTGTGCAGTGATGGGGGTTGCTACAATCAACTCAAAAATGAACTACAACGTATTGCAGTCCACTGTATTCGGATTTTTCTCAGCAGTTGGATTCGCACTGGCTCTTGTCCTTTTTGCCAGCATACGTGAGCGCCTTGAGCTGGCTCAAGTTCCGCGACCGTTTCAAGGAATGTCAATTGCATTGATCACTGCCGGAATACTGGCTATGGCATTTATCGGATTTTCCGGCCTCTGCTGATAAAATTTAATACGGAGTAGTTTTATATAATGGAAGAATATGGAATTTACATTGCGGCATTTGCCGCTATGGCAATAATCGGCGCCGTGCTTGGCTGCATTATCGGTATCGCCGTCAAAATCTTCAAAGTGGAAGTTGATCCGAGAATTGAGCTGGTAACGGAACTTCTCCCGGGCGCCAACTGCGGCGGCTGTGGCAAAGCCGGCTGTGCGGATTTTGCGAAATCAGTTGTTGATGGTGAAAACGCGCCGAATAAGTGTCCAGTCGCGTCTCAGGAACAGGTTGCCGCGATTGCTCAGGCACTTGGCGTTGAACTTGGCGAGAGCATGAAAAAAGTTGCTGTTGTTTTCTGCGGCGGCGACAAAAATCAGGAAAAAGTCCAGACTCTTTATAACGGAGTCAGTGACTGTATTTCGGCCTCTCTCATTGCCGGCGGCCCCAAAGGCTGCGCTTACGGTTGCCTTGGAATGAGCAGCTGTGCCAGAGCCTGTCCTTTTGGCGCTATTGAAATTATAAACGGTCTGGCTGTTGTCCATCCAAATTTATGCGTTGGCTGCGGCAAATGCGTCGATACCTGCCCGAGAGACCTCATCAAGCTGGTTCCAGTCGATGCCAAAGTACATATCTACTGCAGTTCTCCTGAAAAAGGCGCGGTCAAAATGAAAGTTTGCTCCGTCCCCTGTATTGCCTGCCGCAAATGCGTCAAGGCTGCTGAAGAGGGCCAGTTTGATGTTAAAGGCTTCCTGGTAGGCGTTAATTATGATGCCGAAAAATTACCGGAAGCCGATATTGTTGAAAAAGCCAAGTGCCCTACCGGCTGTCTGCTGACTGCCGATAAGCACGTTAAAATAGAGGAATCTGAAAAAAAAGACAAGGGTGAGGCTGCGTAATGACTACCAAGACTTACAAAACTGTTACCTTTAAAGGCGGCGTTCACCCGGCCAGAGACGGCAAAGACCTGTCGAGGAGTGCTGCCATACAGGAAGCCCCGCTGCTGGATGAATACCAGGTGATTGTCCAGCAGAATATCGGTGCCCCGCCAAAACTTCTGGTCAAAAAAGGCGATGAAGTTAAAAAGGGACAAATGATTGCCGAAGCTGGTGGCTTCGTCTCCGTACCGCTGCACTCTCCGACAAGCGGTAAAGTAAAAAATATTGACCGGATTCCAGGACCGATGGGAGTTCCGACAGATGCCGTAATCATCACTGCAGACGGCAAGGATGAATGGGGTGAATTAATGCCCCCGCTGGACTGGAAAAACACTGATGGGGCAACGTTGAAAAAACGCATCTGCGATGCCGGCATTGTCGGTATGGGCGGGGCAGCTTTTCCGGCTCATGTAAAACTATCTCCGCCTCCGGATAAAAAAATTGATTACCTTATTCTTAACGGCGCTGAATGTGAACCGTATTTGACTGCTGACCATCGGCTGATGCTGGAAGAAACCGAAAAAGTCCTGGAAGGTGCCGCTATTCTCGGTCACGCACTGGGAGTGAAAAATGTCTTTATCGGCATTGAGACTAATAAGGAAGACGCTATTCATGCACTTCTTGACAAGTGTGATGCTTATGGCGTTGGTGTCGTCGGGTTAAAAGTTCAGTATCCTCAAGGAGCTGAGAAACAACTCATTTATGCCGTTACCGGACGCAAAGTCCCAGCCGGCAAGCTGCCGATGGATGCCGGCTGTGTGGTTCAGAACGTCGGAACTGCAGCAGCTGTGACTGATGCGGTCAAGGAGGGTAAGCCCTTGATTGAACGTATCACCACTGTTACCGGCGAACCGATCAAAAACCCTTCAAACTGGCGCTTCCGACTGGGAACACCGGTTTCCAGGGCAATTGAGCTGGCTGGCGGCATTACCCAAGAACCGGGCAAGATCATTCTTGGCGGACCAATGATGGGGTTTGCTCAGAAGTCCATGGACGTCACTGTAATGAAAAACACTTCCGGCATACTGCTGCTGGAAAAATCTGATGTCATTCAGTACCAGTCAACGGCCTGTATCAGATGCGGTCGCTGCCTGAGTGCATGTCCGATGAATCTGCTTCCCGGCTCATTAAGTGCTGCCATTGAAAGTGAAAAGTTTGACCTGGCTGCCAAAATGAATGTAATGGACTGCATTGAATGCGGATCCTGCGCTTATATTTGCCCGGCTCACCGTCCGCTTGTCCAGCACTTCCGCAGAGCAAAAGCGGAAATTAGAAACCGTTCAAAAAAATAAATTTAAATAGAGAGTGACCCAAATGAGCGAAGAAGTGAAATCTGAACTGCTTATGCCAAAAGGTGACGAGCTTGTACTGAGCACCTCACCCCATATTCATGCTACGGAGGACGTGCGTTCGATAATGATCAAAGTCCTTATCGCCTTAGTTCCAGTAATTTGTGCTGGAATAATCCTGTTTGGAAGCGCCGCAGCGCTGATTATGGGATACTGCGTAGTTTTCTGTGTTGTTGCCGAAGCCGTCTGGCTTAAACTTGCCGGAAAGAACCTGGACTCCCTGAAAGACTTAAGTGCAGTTGTAACCGGTATTCTGCTGGCTATGAACCTGTCTGCTGCCGCTCCTTGGTGGCTGTGTCTGATTGGCTCTGTCCTGGCAATCTGGCTGGCAAAGCAGATTTTCGGCGGCCTGGGGCATAACCCGTTCAATCCGGCAGCGGTCGCCCGTGTCGGCTTGTTGATAGCGCTGCCCAAATACATGACAACCTGGATTCCAACCAGATTTATGAATTCCGACACAGCCAGTTACTGTCAGGGCCTGTTTACAAAAGCGGACTGGAGCAGCGTTCTGGCTGGTAAGCTCGATGCTGTAACTTGTGCAACTCCACTTGGGGTTGTTGGAACAACCGCCAAAGTGCTGAACCACAGCCCTGAAGCTGTAAACAACTTTGCCCAGGTTGCCAACCCAAGCTGCTACTGGCAGTACTTTCTCGGAAATATGGGTGGCTGCCTTGGCGAAACCTCAGCTCTGGCCCTGCTGATTGGCGGGCTAATTCTGATTGCGTTCAAGCTGATAAAATGGCAGGTTCCAGTATTCTATCTCGGCTCAGTTGCCTTGATGACCGGTATTATTAACTATTTCCTGCCTGGAGTTACTCCTCCGCCTGTATTCCACCTGCTTACCGGCGGCTTAATGATCGGGGCTATTTTCATGGCCACTGACATGGTTACCTCACCAATGACTAACTGGGGAGCAGCGGTGTTCGGCATCGGGCTTGGCGTAGTTACCTGTACTATTCGCATCTGGGGGAATTACCCGGAAGGCGTAAGCTTCGCTATTGTCTTTATGAACGCCCTGGTGCCTTTAATTGATAAATTCTTTGTTAAGAGACCTTTTGGCTACAACAAGCCGATTGTCGAGGAAGGAGTTGCAGCATGAATAAAATAAAAAATACAGAAAATATTATTCTGCTGGGCATCTTTCTTGCTGTGATCGGTGCTGTCGCTGCCCTGATCCTGGCTTACTTTGCCCAGTTGACCAAGGCACCAATCGCTAAAATGAAAATGCAGGCAACCAACAATGCCCTTAAAGAAGTGCTGCCGGCCTTTGACAACTCGCCAAGCACTGACAAGGTAACTGTCAAAGCCGTTGATGACGACAAGATAGAAATTACCTACTTTGGGGCCATGAAAGACGGCAAACTAGTTGGTATCGCTGGTCAGGGTGTTACTTTAAAAGGATACAGCGGCAAGGTAAAGGCCATGGTCGGTCTCGAACCAAACGGTCGTATCCGGACAGTAGCAGTACTGCCGGGCTCTAATAAGAAGATTTCGGCTGTTCTGATCACAGAACAAAGCGAAACCCCCGGACTCGGCACGGTAGTTTGCGAACGTACACGTCAAAAGACTATTTTCAGTATCTTCAAACCAGAAGGCCCTGAAGCAAAAATTCTGCCACCTAACCCAATCCTGGATCAGTATGCCGGCAAGGAGGCCGGTAAAGAGATGTGGAAGGTTATTAAAGACGGCGGTTCTCTCAAGTATATTACCGGCGCCACGATTTCCAGTCGTGCTGTTGCCGATGTCGTTTATCGCATCACCAAGACTTTCAAGGTGAATCAAAAAGAAATTATTGCCAAACTCGGCGGCACAGCCGAAGCGGCTAAATAAGGAGGATTAACAATGAGCCTTATTAAAGATTTCTCCAAAGGCCTCTGGAAAGAAAATCCCGTACTGGTTCTGCTGCTGGGCATGTGCCCGACTCTGGCGGTAACCAGTAATGCAAAAAACGGTCTGGGAATGGGCCTGGCCACCACATTTGTACTGCTGGGCAGTAATATCGTTATTTCAGTAATTCGTGACATAGTGCCAAAGAAAATCCGTATACCGGTGTATATCGTCGTAATTGCTACTTTTGTAACTGTAGTGCAAATGCTGATGGATGCCTACGCCCCCCCTGCCCTCAATGCGGCACTGGGTATCTTTATTCCACTTATTGTGGTAAACTGTATTGTTCTCGGGCGGGCTGAAGCTTTTGCCTCAAAGAACAACCCTGTAAGGTCAGCTTTTGACGGCCTTGGCATGGGAACCGGTTTTACTCTGGCGCTCGTGCTGCTTGGCGGGACTCGTGAATTTCTGGCCTCCGGATCACTGTTTGAAATAAAGGTAATTACTCCATGGTCAGTAGATTTCCTGCTGCCGACACAGGCTCCCGGAGCATTTATAATTCTTGGCTGTTTTCTGGCAGCTATGAACTGGCTGAACCAGCGCAATGCCATCAAACGCGGCGAAGTATATATTCCTCCTCAAGGTATGGATTGCCGCCACTGTCACCTTTGTGATTTTAACAGCAACGAAGAGTAAGCCTCGTTTGCTGAAATATATCCGGGGGCTCTCTGCCCCCGGTGCCTCACGCTTTTTGCATAACTCGAATGCACCATTTTTTTAATACTCATTGCTTATCGATATCATAGTGCGAAATCTCATTATCTTCCTGCATCTCACAGATGCAAAAAGGGCGCAGCTTTAAAAACACAAAAATATACCTGCTTTTTAACATTGTTTTCTGTAATTTTCTTGCATAATTCTGCCAAATTTTACATTTTTGAATTGTTCAAAACGATCGCGAAAGAGCCACAAAAGCTCTTACTGCAGGCATAAAAAAAACCGGCAGTCAAACAACTGCCGGCTGGAGCAACTTATTTCTCATGTTCAATATGAACGCTGTAAACCTATCACTTTGCCTTGGATTTTGACATGTGAAGACGGATAGACCTGTGTAGAGAACTCATCGTTCGCAGGGCGCAATTCGACGCGACCGCCGCGCAGCGGGAAATAACTTTTAACAGTGGTTTCATCTTTATTGATCAGAGCCACAATAATATCACCCGGGCAAACATCTTCAGTTTGCTTGACGATTACAACATCATCTTCGTAAATGCCCAGATCACGCATACTCTCGCCCTGCACCTTGAGAGCAAATGCTGTTTCCTGTTCTTTCTTACTTACCAGACTGGAATCTACAAAAATATCGCCTTCCTTGAATTCGAGACTGTCAGCGGGAAGCCCGGCATTGATCCTGCCAAGCAACGGGATCGGCAGTATAAACGACATGTGTTTTGGCTTTCGTTTGGGCCGATTCAAGCTGATACTACGAGCTTTAGAACTGCGAGTTAAGTGATTCTTCCTCTGGAGAGCTCTTAAGTGTGCAAAGACCGTTGATGTCTTGATGCTGAAAAAATCAGCAATCTCATAAACTGTAGGGGCCATCCCCTCACGTTCCATAAAATCCTCAATGTAATCAAGAATTTTCTTCTGCTTTTCAGTCAAAGCCTTCATGTGCTACCTCTCTCCTTAATAGAGTAGAAAACGACTAAGCTGCGCTGCCAGGTTGCCCCATATACCTGAATGTTCCTTTTGCTGAAAAAATGCCAGCGCAGCTACTAACTTATATTACTGGAAACCAAATCCCAGAACAACATATTTATTATCAATTTTACCAATAACTATACGAAAAAGCAACTGGTTATCAAATTTTTTAGTCTTTTTATTTTTCAAAGTCACTTCTTTTTTGAAAGTCGCCTTCCACACATAAGTCCTGAAAAGCGGATTATTCAGACATGTCAGAAATACTTTTGACTGATAATCTCCAAGCTGTTTGTCCATTCTTGCTTTCATTTTCTTGAAAACAGACTCGGTTATCTTGCTCTGCATTTCAGGAGTCAAATTTTTGACGAACAATTTATAGTCACCTTTTTTCAGCCCGTTAGCGATGTCATCGCCATAGACAAAGGCAATATCTTTTACTTTCTGCTCTTCCGTCTGCTTGAATTCAGCTAATTTCTTGGTTTTCTGGGTTTCGGTAGACTTACAGCCAGCCAAAAGCATAACAGCCGCGACAGCAACCACTGAGGCTTTAAATACCTTCATTTACATTGTCTCCTGAGTTTTACTCACTGAGTTAATATAAGCACTTTAACATTTAAAGTAACAAACTTGTTTATTTTTTCAATCTCCAAATTAAAAAAAACAAATATATCTAAGCCTAAAAGTGACATAATAAAAATTCTGAACTGTCATTTCAGGTGCTTATTATAGTGTCTAATAACTATTTTTTTTGTACTGCAACAATAAACTGCATAGTCCTGACATTTACTGAGGTAAGATTAAGTTCAGCAACAACCAGCACTCTTGCCGCTTTGCCGTCCTCAGGCTTCAGATCGTCAAGAAATGACATGGTTGTCATTATCAAAGCGGCATTGCCAGGCATCAGCTCCAGTTGAAAGCGTTCTGTCTTCTTTTTCATTGGCGGAATCCAGCACTTCCATGTTTTGCGATCAAATTTAACTGGTTTATTTTCAAAAGGATGGGTATAGAACCTGACATTATCAGCCTCCTCCATAAACCACTCATCAATACGAACAGTTTTACTGCCAATATTTCGCAGGCTGAAGTTGAATTCCTTTTTCTGATCAGCCGTGAAAGTTTTTTTACCTACAGGAATAAGAACAAGTTTATACTGTTTTAATTTCGGATAAGACTTCCTGTATGGACTGCGTACTTTCCAACAATTTTTTGCCGGTTTCTCCTGTGATGATTCGCAGGATGCGGTACCAAGCACAACCGAACCAAGTACCAGCGGCAGTAAAACCAAGCGTAGTCTCTTCATATCAAACACCTCTTATTAGCTCTTATCGGATATTATTTTCCGCTTTCCTGCGTTCACCTATCCTGGTTCTGAATATCCAGAAAACAATGGCAGCGCATGCAAGAAAAAATATCCATAAACTTAATTCTGATTTAAACATCTCCATTGCAGTGGTCTTAGGAGAATCATGTAAAAAGTTATTCTTATTGAAATTTACCACCCCGATAAATACATAGTAAATACCGGCAAAAACAGCACAGCATACAAAAGCAGCAATCAGTTTGTACAATCTGGTGCCAAACCAGATGCTCAGTGACTTTGCAGGATACATTGTATAAACTGAACCCAAATGTCTTCTTCTAGCCATATTGACAAGCTCGTATTAAGATATTTTATGTATCGATGACTATTATACTACTCCCTGAGATGAAATAATCAAACTAATTAGTCAAAGTCTACATTCAGTTTTCACGCAGGCGAATTAACAGCCGTTCTTCATCCTTTAAAGCTTCTACCGGAATTTCTGCTCCCATTTCCAGCAACCCCTTAAAAGCTGACAAAGGCTCAACTCTGGCAAATTCAGCATATTCATTTTCACACATATGAACAAATTTCAAAGTTTTAAAAGCGTCAAACCAGGTGTTAAAAGCCCGTTTCAGGCAGCTGTTTTCCTGCCGGGTATTTCTGTAAATCTTCTTCCATGCCGATTCAAAGTTGAATTTGCGCATAAAGGTGCCGATCACCGGGTCGGCTGCAGAAAAATGTTCAGGCAAAGCAGAATAATCACCAGGTGATTCAAGCCCGTCGATAACAAGGTAAATCTTTTTCAGCATCACAAATACAGCGGGACAGTAAAACAACAGGCCATTGCCTGCCGCAATTTCCGACACTTTAGGACCAGTTCCGAATGGGACCCGGTCCGATGAACGTGCTGAAGGCATAACTGTTGCCGTCTTAATCACACCAACCTGCCCGTATTTGCAGGCTGCCTGTAAGAAGTAAAAATCCTCCCCCCCATTGCGTGGCCGCATTCCTCCGCAGCGGATATATGACTCGGCTGGCGTCGCTATTGCCGAACCTAACGCATTAAAGTTATATGGTGATCCGGCAAACTCCAGCCCGAGCAGGTAATAGCGCATGAAAAGCTCATATATTACAATCGCCCGGTGCAGGCATGTATTGTGCCCTTCACGATGCATAAACTCAAAAGTTGCCGCCGCACAGTCAGGATTCTTCGAAAAATATGACCTGCCTGCCGATAAATAGTTTGAACTGACTACAGTATCGGCATCCAGACAACAGAAAAGCGGAGAATAAACCGCATTCCACTCAAAAAGTGCTAAAACATTATCCATGCCCAGCTTTCTGGCTTCACCTACCCCGCCTTTTTCAGAAAGCTGTCGCCCAGCTGAATTGGCGTCAATCCAGAAAAGCTGCCGTCCGACCTCGAGGCCGCCACAGATTTCCGGCTCATTGCCGCGTAGTTTACTCAACAGGATATCGTTCTCTTTTACTTTGCTTTCTTCAGTGCTGTCAGAGCTGTTGATAACCAGCAGCACTATGGCAGCATCCCAGGCTTGAACCGGGTTGCCGGCAAGACTTTGCAGGGTTTCAGGAAGATACTCCAGTTCAGCCAGAACCGGAATAACAACCGCCATGTTTACCGGGAAGTCAGGCAATGCAGGTTCAATTTCCGCCGGTGCCGTTTTGGACAGGTATTTTTTGAGTAAACGTTTATCCATCAAAGAAAAGCTGCCAGCTGTTCGTATTGCTTAATATCAAGCTCCGCCGGTCTGGCACTTTCAGAAATGCCGGCTTTCTGCAGGGCTGCTTCAACTTTCTCACGTCCATATGCAGCTGCCAGCGGCTTCAGCAGCATTTTGCGGCGCTGAGCAAAAACGCAGCGGACAATGCCGCAAAGCCGTTTTCTAAGCTCAAAGTCAGGCAGGTAACCGGTCGCTTCAAATTTTACCAGAGCAGAATCCACCTCCGGCCTGGGGTGAAAAACTTGAGGAGGAACGGTGCGCAACAGTTTCACATCGTATAGCTGCTGAGAACGTACTGACAACGCTCCATAGTTTTTGGTTCCGGGCCTGGCCGCCAGGCGCTGCGCCATCTCCTTCTGCAGCATGAAAATCATCTGCACAGGCGGACTGGGCAAATCCAGCAGCTTGCCGACAAATATGCTGCTGATGGCATAAGGCAGGTTGGCAATTGCCCTGAAAGGTCTGCCTTCTGGCAGAATAGAGGCAATATCAACTCTGCAGGCATCATTTTCAGTGAGATGAAAATTCGGTTCTTTAATGTTGTTTCTCAGATAATCACACAACCTGCGGTCAAACTCTATGGCGTAAAGTTCAGCACCGGCCGCCAGCAGCAGCCTGGTAAGCGCCCCGAATCCCGGGCCGGCTTCCAGCACTATCTCGCCGGGCTCCGGGTGTGCCTCACGAACAATATAATCCAGCAGATTTTTGTCAATTAAAAAGTTCTGTCCAAGCACCCGGCTTGGCCGCATATTAAATTTTTCAAGAGTTGCAAATAATTCTGTTTTATTCATAAAAATCTTTTCTCAATGTGAACAGCATGGTGAAGAGCTGGAGCAGCAGTGACCACCGACAGCAGGACAAACCTCACGCCTGGTACACCCCGGTTTACCGCTGGCATGAGCGGCAAAGGCTGCAGGTTTACGGGTAACTGATTCCGAGCCGCATTCTTTACAGACACCAGCCTGATCAGCTCCTGGCTGCAGTAATTCAAATTCGCTACCGCATGAATCACACCTGTATTCAAATATCGGCATTTATCACCTCGTTATTTGTTTTGACGCTATTTTCAATTAAATTAATATAAAAAACAGTAATATCAACGTCACAAAACCAGGCTTTGCATGAAAAAAATAGAAGTTGGCGCAGCAATAATCTGCCGAAACAGTGAAATTCTGCTGACCAGCCGCCCTGAACACCAGGACATGGCCGGCTTCTGGGAGTTTCCAGGCGGCAAACTCGAACCGGGAGAAACAGTTGCACAATGTCTTGTCAGGGAAATAGCTGAAGAACTTGATGTCAAAATCAGGGTTTTTGACACCATCTACATGCTGGAGCATGAATATCCTGACAAAACCGTAAAGCTGCATTTTGTGCGCTGTCAACTGGAAACCGCACAAGAGCCATGTCCTATGGAGGGGCAGAGTGCCGCCTGGGTCAGCCGTGACCGTTTAAGCGATTATCGGCTGCTGCCGGCAGACCGGCCAGTTGCGGATTTTTTGAAATTTTCATGCTTTCACGAACAATAAATTCCGATTCTGCACGTTTAACTATATAAAATGGCAGGTTTTACTTTTGGAAAGATCAGATCGTGATTTGATAAAAGGCTATTTATCCGGCAACGCCGTAGATTTTGAATTGCTGTATGAAAAATACAAACGTCAAGTCTACAGTTTCCTTTTGAACATGCTGTCAGGACAGGAATCCTCAATTGATGACATTTTTCAACAGGTCTGGATAAAAGCTGTAAATAAGCTGGGAAGTTATCATCACCAGGACCGTTTCCTGTCGTGGGTTATAAAAATAGCCCGCAACAGCGCTCTTGATCACTTCAGGAAGCAGCAGCGGCAGAGTGGAGTGGAACTGGATTGTGATGAAGTTCCGGAGTTGAGCGATCCCACAGGCAGTGAACCATGGCGTGAACTTGACCGTGCCGAGCTTTCAGTACTCCTCGGCAAAGCTGTTCGCAGGCTTCCGCTGGAACAGCGTGAAGTGTTCATGCTGCGACAGGAAGATATTAGTTTTAAAGAAATAGCCAATATCCAGAAGTGTTCGATAAACACGGCGCTGGCCAGAATGCAGTATGCTGTCAGGAACCTGCGGAAAACACTTTCAGGGACTGAAGTCGGAGGTATAGAAAATGAAAGACAAATGTAATAAAATTCAGGAGGAAATCCTTAGTTCCGGCAGTGAATTCAGTCAGAGAGTGCGCACACACTGTAAAACTTGCTCAGAGTGCAGAAATTTCCTGGAGGACTGGCGTCTTTTGGCAAGCACTGAACTGCCTTTAACTGATCCGCCGCTGAGTAAAGACTTTGAGATATTGAAACATGCTCGGGAACGCAGCAAGTCAATTCGACGCCGAGTTACCTTAAGACGGCTGATAGGATATACAGCCGCAGCCGCCAGCATGGCCGCTGCTTTTATTGTCACCTGCAGTGAATATAACTCGGTTAAAGCAGAAAAAAAATATCTGCAGCAGTGGAGCTGGAACAACTTTGAGAGTCAAGTTTTCAAACTTGATACTGAAGTTGAAATCAGCAGGCAGATGCTGACTATGAGCAACAATAATGACAATGCTTTGCAGTCATATGTCAATAACGAGATTAATCTGGAAAATCTGTGAGGAATAGTATGCGAATCATCTTCTGTTTTTTACTGGCCATCAGTACTCCGTGCCTGTTGAATGCCGGCGATTATAATCAACCATCAAGAAAAAAACAGCACAACTACAAGTTACTGCGTATGCTGCCGACAGTTTCTGACGCTGAAAAAGCAAAACTGCAGAAGCTGTACCAGACCGATCCGGAGGCCTTTAGAAAAGAAATTCACAGGTTGGTAAAAGCTTACAAAGAACAGCGTAAACTTGAATCCAAAAGACTGAAGGAACTAATAATTAAGTACCACAAGGCATCAAATAATGCTGAGAAGCAACAGTACTACAATCAAATCTATGCCATGACACGCAAGACCTTTGATCTACAGATGCTGAGATATAAGAAACGGCTTGAAGCACTTGAAATGCAACTTTCCAACCTCACGGCAAATTATGAAAAAAGAAGGCGGAATGCCGATAAAATCATAAAAGCCAGAGTTGATCACCTTACGAGAAACCGCAACCATGACTGGGACAGCGATTAATATAAATCTACAAAACAACGGGCAGCCCAAGCTGCCCGCAATTAGTTCATGCTTATCTCTGGTTATGCTGCTTTGCGTTCTTTGCGCTTTTTCTGCCAGTCAATAAGCTTTTGCACCAGAACATAGAACGAAGGCACCAGTATTGTACCAAATATGGCGGAAACCGTCATGCCGCCAAACACTGTCATACCCAGCGAGCGACGACTGGCTGCTCCGGCGCCGAAGGCTATCACCAGTGGGAAAGTACCAAGCACAAACGAAAATGCTGTCATAAGAACCGCGCGGAAACGCAGTTTTGCCGCAAAAACGGCAGCCTCTACAATTGGCATCCCCTGTTCATGCTGCACCTTGGCAAACTCGACAATTAGAATTGCCGTTTTGGCAGCCAGTCCAAACAGCAGAACAAATCCGACCTGACAGTAAATATTGTTAGTCATGCCGAAAGCCCACAATGAACCAATGGCTCCCAGAAAGGCAATCGGTACGGAAAGCATCACAGAAATCGGGATCATCCAGCTTTCGTACTGGGCAACCAGGAATAGATAGATAAACAACAGTGCGAAGCTGAAGATTACTCCAATCTTGCCGCTTGCCTCTTTTTCCTGATATGACATATCAGTCCAGTCAAAGCGTGTGGTGCGCGGCAGTAATTCTCTGGCAAGTTTTTCCATGGTAGCCATTGCCTGGCCAGAACTGTAGCCGGAGGCCGCACTGCCGTTTATTTTTACGGCTGAATAGAGATTGTACCTGTTAAGGTACTGCGGTCCGAACTTAGTCTCAACTTGAACCAGCGTGCTCATTGGCACCATATCACCATCACTGTTTCTGACATAAATATCATTGATGTCATTTACCTGTGAACGATAGTTTTTCTGAGCCTGCATCTGGACTTTATAAACTTTGCCGAATTTGTTGATATCATTGATGTAAGTAACTCCAGTAAATCCCTGCAGCGCGTTATTGATACTTTCAATTGAAACTCCCATCTTCAGCGCTTTCTCACGGTCAATGTTTAGATAAACCTGAGGTACATTTGCAGAGAAAGTTGTAAAAACCCGATTTAAATCAGGTTCTTTATTTGCTGCCATTATTAAAGAATTCGCATACTGTCCCAGCCGTTGTGGATTTGTCCCCGTGGTATCCTCCAGCATAAATGAAAAACCGGCAGTCGAACCGATTCCGGGAATGGCCGGCACTCCGAACGGGACTATCATGGCATCTGGAATATTCACAACCTGCTTGTAGACCTGGAACATGATTCCGAACTGGGACTGCTTAAGTGTCGGACGTTCATTCCATGGCTTAAGCATTGCAATCAACATTGCGTTGCTCGGGGAGCTGGTGCCGTTCAGAATACTAAATCCACTTACAGAAATAACATCCTCAACCCCAGAGATACCTCTCATGATCTTCTCAACCCGTTTAACGACTTTTTCGGTTCTGGCAAGTGCGGCACCATCCGGCAACTGTACGTTTACAAAAAACACCCCCTGGTCCTCATCAGGAATGAAGCCGGTAGGCAGTGATTCATAAACTTTAAACCCGACAAACAGTATTAAAAGAAAAACCGCGAAAACAAAAATCGCCTTTCGAACCAGATGCTTGACCAGCCAGATATATTTGCTGGTTACCTTCTCGAAAAGTTCATCAAATTTGCGGAATATAAACAGCTTTTTATATCCTTTACCCATCGGCTTGAGCAGCAAACCACTGAGGGCCGGACTCAAGGTCAGTGCATTCAGAGTTGAGATCAGCACGGCAACTACAATAGTGATACCAAACTGGCGATACAATTCTCCAGTGATTCCGGGCAGAAAACATACCGGCACAAACATGGCCAGAAGCACCAGGGTTGTGGCAATTACCGGACCGGTTACCTGATCCATCGACTTCTTGGCTGCTTCCTTTGGAGGCAGCCCCTCTTCATGCATCAGCCGGTTAACATTTTCGATAACCACAATCGCATCATCCACCACAATACCGATTGCCAGAATCAACCCGAAAAGAGTGATCAGGTTGATTGAGTAGCCGATCGCATAAAGAACCCCGAAAGTACCGATCAGCGATACCGGAATAGCTACCGACGGCACCAGAGTTGAACGCAAGTCTCCCAGAAAGAGGTAAGTTATGAGAATCACAAGAATTACGGCTTCCGCCAGAGTCTTGACCACTTCCTGAATGGATGCATTGATAAACTTGGTCGTATCATACTTAACTCCGCATTTCATTCCTTCCGGAAAGCGGTGTTCAGCTATTTTTTCCTTGACCTGTTTCGCGATATTGAGACCGTTGGCATCAGGCAGCTGATACACAGCCAGCAAGGCCGCCGGGCTGCCATTCAACTGTCCCTGGGATGAATAGGTTTCGGAACCGAGTTCTACTTTAGCAATATCCTTTATTTTGACACTGGCCCCGTCAGGCAGGGTCTTGATTACAATATTTTTAAAAGCGGTAACATCTTTCAAACGGCCTCTGGTCTGAACAGTATACCGGAAAATCTGACTGTCACTGGAAGGCGCATCTCCTAAAGAACCGGCTGACACCTGAACATTCTGCTCTTTAATAGCATTCGAAACATCATCAACAGTGAGGCCTAGGCTTGCCATGCGGGCCGGATTCAGCCAGACTCGCAGAGAATATTTCAATTCACCCAGAATTGACACATCCCCTACTCCGGGAATCCTGGCAAGCTCATCCTTGAGATTGATTGCCGCATAATTGCTCAGCTCGAGTGGAGAATATTTACCATCAGGCGAATAAACCGCCGCCACCAGCAGCATATTGCTGGACTGCTCCTTGACAATTATGCCACGCTTTTTTACGGCTTCCGGCATCTGCGCTTCAGCCCACTTCACCCGGTTCTGGACATTAACCGTATTCAAGTCTCCATCCGTACCAATACCGAAAGTCACCGTTATCGTGGCGTCACCGGTATCAGAACTGGTTGAAGACATGTACAGCATACGTTTTACACCGTTAACCTGCGTTTCAATAGGCTCTACAACAGTTTTCTGTACAGTTTCAGCATCCGCTCCCGGGTAGTTGGCGGTTATCTTCACCTGTGAAGGCGTAATATTTGGGTATTGAGCAATCGGCAATACCCTGATCGATATCAGGCCGGCAATAACAATCACAATGGAAATTACCAGCGCAAAGCGGGGGCGTTCAATAAAAAACTTACTAATCATTTTGCTTTATCCTCTTTAACCGCAGTGGATCCAGCATTCTTTTTAACTGCCGCCTCCGGCTTTTTCACAGACTTGCTTCCGCTTTTTGCAGCTACTGTTGTATCACCATCGCTGGGAAGCGGCATTTGATTGCCGTTCAGCGGTTTTACCGTTGTTTCACCAAGCGGGAACGATTTACCCATAACCGGTTTAACCACCATTCCCTCATTGACTTTCTGCAGTCCTTGAGTGATAATCAATTCGCCTTCTTTCAAGCCGCTTTTGACTTCAATATTCAAACCTTTTTTGCGTCCGAGTTCTACTTTCCGGCGATCAACTTTATTAGTTTTGTCGACTATCATTACATAATCGCCAGTCTGTTCACTGATGACTGCCACCTGCGGAATCAAAAGCGCTTTGTAAGATTTACGGCCCTCAAGCATTACCCGGACATACATCCCAGGCAGCAGCAGATAGTCCGGGTTAGGAAAAGTAGCCTGCATCAGAAAAGTACCGGTTGATGAATTGACCTGATTGTTCCAGAAGGATATTTTACCAGTTTTACTATATTCACTGCCATCCTGAAAAATCAGTCTTACAACGATAGGAGGGGTTGCCTCGCGTTCTTTGCCTTCTTTTATCATTGCTTTTTGAATCCGCAGGACATCGACTTCGCTTAAATTAAACTGGACTCTGACCGGATCAACTTTTACAATACTGTCAAGCGCATCACTGTCAGGCCCCACCACATTACCTTCACTGTAGGCTGCCAGTCCGACAATACCGTCAAACGGAGCCTTTATCTCAGTATAGCTTAAATCAAGCTCAGCATTTTTCAGTTCCGCCTGAGCCTTGAGGACTGCAGCCTCTGCACTCATCTTGCTTGCCGCCGCATTATCAAATTCTTTCTGGGCGACAGCTCTTTTTTGATACAGACTGCGCTGGCGCTCATAGTCAATATCAGCATTTTTCTTATCGGCCATGGCACTCATCACCGCAGCTTTCGCCTTGATGACATCGGCCTTGTACTGATCCTGTTCAATCAGGAAAAGCAGCTGACCTTTCTTTACCAGATCGCCCTCTGTGAAATTACGTTTTTTCAGAAATCCTTTTACTCTGGCTACCAATTCTACTTTGTCATAGGCTTTTACCTGACCTATTATTATGGTACTGGCAACAATATTTCCCACTTTGGCAGGTACAACCACTACCGCTGAAGATGGTTTCACTTCAGGTCGCTTAGGCTTGCAGCCGGTCAGACAGACAGTACCGGCAAGCAGCAGGGATGAAAGTCGCAGAAAGTTCATAGGATCTCCTTTTAGCAGGGATTGTTGTCCCACTTTATTAATATCTTTTAATATAATTTATTTAAATTAAAACTCACTTTCATAATTGCAACACAATTTTTCAATCAATGATCAAAAAATTTTTGACTGTCACTTGAAGAAAAACTATTCTATCAAGGTCGTATGGAAACGCCTTTTCGTTTCAGTTGAGCAGTTAATTTTTTCACTGCCAGCTCTTTTGCCACTGCCTCGATATCAAGTGTAAAATCCTTTTTCAGGTCAATCCATGCAGCGGGAAAGTCCTTGATGTCAATGTATTCAGCATGAATTCTGGGGTTCTTGCCTTTCCAGCCTTCCCGCGGCGAAGAAATGTGAAAATGCGGTTCACGGTTTACCTGATTCCAGGTTTCAAAAGATTTTGCGGTTGCCTCCTTTATATCAAAACGATCCGGCAGACAGCGATGATGATGAACATCGTAAATTAAAGGCACTCCGGTTTCCATGCACACCGGATACAGATCTTCAACATTATATGATACGTCATCATTTTCAAGGGTCAAATGCCTTTTTATCAGATCAGGCACCTGTTTGAATCTTTCAACAAAGCGTCTCAGAGTTGCGGCCTTGTCGCCGTATACCCCTCCCATATGGATATTAACATTGTCAGCGCCTATCAAATCAGCAACCATGCATTGGTATGAGAGTTCACGGATTGTATTGATAAAGACCTCCTCCCGCGGAGATGCAATAATATTAAACTGGTCAGGATGAAAACTGAGCCTGATGTCATTTTCACGGGCAAACCTGCCGGCTTCTGCAAAATCAGCTCTTATTTCAGCAGCATTTGGCAGATCATCCAGGTTATAACCAAACTCAGGATGGGAATATATCGGCAGAATCTGCGAAAGTACTCTGAATGCCCCGATTCCCAGTTTTTTACAGTTTTTTACTGATTCAACCAGAGCTTTTGAATTTGACAGGGCAATGCCGGAAAGCTTTTGCAGCTGGTCCTCGCGTCGCTTGAAACTTTTAATGATCTTCAGCGTTGTATAGTGGTATTTGACAGGTTCATCGATGAATATACAGCATAAACCAAGCCTGATCATTGTTTCCTCCCAAAACAAACACAAGTGATTTTAAGGTATTATTCTTACAACAATATTAAAACTCAACTGGTATTGATTTAATTTTATATTATCATAAATATTATGAGATGCAACAGGAGGAGACCAGAAGTGATACATAAAGAAAGAATTAAGGTATTGCGAGGCGGGCCCTTGTCCCAAGGCGACTACGTACTCTACTGGATGCAGGCCTCACAGCGGGCTGATTACAACCACGCGCTGGAGTTCGCGGTCAGGCAGGCGAATGATGCCGGACTGCCGCTTGTTGTCTATTTCGGAATTTCTGAAAAATATCCCGATTCCAACACCAGGAACTGCAGGTTTATGCTTGAGGGATTAAAGCAGACCGCGGCAAAACTGAAAGCACAAGGCATAAATTTTGTCATAAGGCAGGAATCACCTGAAGAAGGCATTGTCAAGCTGTCCAGCAAAGCGGCATTAACGGTATTTGACACCGGTTACATGCCTGTGCAAAAACAGTGGAGAGGGACAGCGTTTCAGCAGATAAAGACACCGGTAGTGCAAGTTGAATCTGATATAATTGTGCCGGTTGAAACCGCTTCTCCCAAAGAAGAGTTTGCAGCCTACACTATCCGTCCTAAAATAACCAAGCTGCGCGACTTCTTTATGCAGCCGCTTGAAAACCACGTAGTTGAATGTAAAAACAACCTGCAGCTTGAATCTTTAGATATATCTGATCCTGAAAAAGTAATAAAGTCCCTGCATCTTGACAACAGCGTAACGGCAGCGGAAAAATACCATCCGGGAGGAGCCAGTGAAGCCCAGAGGCGCCTTAAAACTTTTATAAATGACAAGCTGTCCAGTTACGCTGAAATGAGAAATATTCCGTCTGAGGATTTTCAATCCGGACTGAGTCCTTACATCCATTTTGGTCAAATATCTCCGTTGCAGATAGCGCTTGAGGTGAATAAAACAGGTTTGCCGGACGCCAAGGATTTTCTTGAAGAACTGATTATCAGAAGGGAGCTCGCAATCAACTTCGCTCATTACAACAGCTCCTGCCAGAGTTACTGTTCATTGCCACCCTGGGCGATAGAAACATTGAAAGAACATCGGAAAGATTCGCGTGAATATTTATATTCACTGGACGAACTTGAAGCCGGAAAAACTCATGACCCCTGCTGGAATGCCGCTCAGCAGGAAATGGTTGTTACCGGAAAAATGCACGGGTATATGCGAATGTACTGGGGAAAAATGATTCTTTTGTGGAGCAGGACACCAGAAGAAGGCTTCAAAAGAGCGCTGCAGCTTAATGATAAATATGAACTTGACGGACGCGACCCGAACAGTTGTACCGGGGTGGCCTGGTGTTTTGGAAAACATGACCGTCCCTGGCCTTCTCACCCGGTCCTCGGCAAGGTCAGACTTATGAACCAGAACGGCCTGAAAAGGAAGTTCGATACCAATGCCTACATCGCAAAAATCAGAGATCTTTAGCGGTATTTAAAATTACTCTGTCGTAACAGCAAAACTGTTTATCGAAACAATAGGATTCGGAGAGAAAATGGATATCATTCAACTGCAGGAACTGTCGCTCGGAAACTTTAAACGTTATGGCAGCTATGCCCACCTGTTTAGTTCTTCCGGAGATCCGATTGACAACAACAACAAAATATTTTCCAGGAAACTTCTAAAGCAGGACCTGAGCAGAGACTCAGTCTCCTACTCCTTACTGAGAATACAACCATGTGAATATAAAATCAGCAGACTTGAACAACTTGCATTTACGGCAAAAATGCTGATGCCCATAGACGGGGATATTGCTCTTGGGGTTGCTCCACCGAATTGCGGAACTGCACCGGCTGTAGATAATATTGAAGCATTCAGGATTCCGCAAATCACCCTGGTTATTTTACAAAGCGGCGTCTGGCACCACCCACCGTTTTCTTTAAGCCGGAAACCGGTGAATATTCTGGTTGCACTGCCAGGGCGTCTCTATGAAAATGATCTGACTGCTATAAAAATTGCTGATACTGATCAACCCGTAATTAAAGTTTAAAAAGCTTTAATACCAGTACGTTCTTAACTGGCAATTATATTATATACTAATTATATTTACCTGGCTACAATCAACAAACAGGACAGGTAAAATGCTCAATAATATTTCAGTAAAAACAGAACGTGAAGTTCCCAAATATGAAGTTGGCGAGGAAATAGTCTTTCTTGCGAACGTTCCTGTTACCTGCACAAATGCCGAATATACTGTAACTGTAAACCGGTTTGAAGTAGTCTCTACAGGCTCCCTGCCCTCCGGCTGCAGGGATTACAGAATAAGTGTAATAGCTCAAAAGCCGTGTTTTATAGAGATTTCAATTTCCGGCCAGGAGGAACTTTCTGAAGCTGCTGCGGCCGTTTCTCCCGAACTAATACGCCCCACGAGTGCCTGCCCTGCTGATTTTAAACAGTTCTGGCATGAAAAGTTGAATCTACTTGCCAAACTGCCGTTGAAAGTATCATATAATAAAATTCCTCAGCTTCATGACTCAGAATACCAGGCATGGCATGATCAGTATCCGGTATTTGGAAAACATCAGCCAAGATATCATGAAATTGATGTATTTGACTTTAAAACGCCTCATTACAGAGGACTTCCTGTCAGAGGATACCTCGCAAAACCGACCAATTCCAGGCCTAAAAGTCTGCCGGCGGTGCTTTTCACTCATGGAGCCGGCATTACTGACAGCGACCTGGCTAAAGTAAACGGGGCGGCAAAACTGGGGTTCCTGGCCATGGACATAAACGCCCATGGGCTGCCTAATAACCAGCCACCGGAATATTATCAGAATCTTGCTGAAGAAATACAGGAACAGCTTGGAAACTACTTCAAAGCTGGAAGAATTGACAAACATGCCAGTTATCTGCCCGAGCTGCTGCTCAGACACCGCAGAGCCTTGGATGTACTTTGCCTGCAACCGGAGTGGGACAGGAAAACACTTATTATCAGGGGTTCAAGTCAAGGAGGGTTTCTGGCAGTAAGCTGTGCGGCACTGGATAAGCGGGTCACTGCTATTTTCGCCGGAGTTCCGGGCTCATGCGACTCCACGCTTGAATTCAATCTGCAAACCTGGCTTATAGAGAAAGATGATAATGCTGAAATTATCGAGCTGGTAAGGGAAACCAGTAAATTCTCAAGCCTGACGAACTTTGTCCCTGAAGTTAAAGCCGAAGCCTGGTTTGACGTAGCTTATCTCGATAAACTCTGCCATCCAGCTGCATTTTACGCCATGTACAACCTTTATACCGCTCCTAAACACCTTTACGAAGGTTTTACTGCAGGACACAGTGAAATATCAAGGGAAATAGTATTTGAACACTATACCACAGAAATGTTGAAACACGCAGGAATAAACTGAAAAGCAAAGCTGTTATAATGATGTTTCATTCAGCTATGGTAAACTTTTTTTAAATGTTTACTGATAGAGCTTTTATAAGTTTTTATATCAATCCTGGCCTTGGTATCTATATTCTCACAATATCCGTATTTAAATTACCGGGTATTTTCTGCTCAAATTATTTCTCAAAGTTAATGCACTAAATCACAGTTGGAACATTTCTCAATAAATATAAAAAAATATTGTAACTTTTTATTAATTTTAATCAACTAATAATTATAAGGATTTTTTTCGAGTTGTTCAAACGTATCCAATTGATTACATGAACACAAACAGGTATTTGCATACTAATTCAAGATCTTTATGAAATTTTTATTAAGATATCCTTTAAGTAACAGGTTTTTAATAATTTAGGTTTATTAAACATGAAATTTTTCTGGCATGGATGCCACTGCGTGTAAGAAGAATATTTTGACTGACAATGCTATTAAAAGAAGGGATATTTAAATATTATTCAAACTATTAAGACTTTTAAAAATTAATACAATTTTGCGAATTAATACTTGATCTCAGTGTAAAGGTAAAAAAACTGTATCTTTTTTTGTTTGTAAAATTTACAATTTTATTGTATTACAAAAACAGGGAGTTAATAAAAATCAGTCATTTTTTCATATTTTTACTAGTATTATTAATTTGAGATGGTACTTTTTAATAGTATATAAAAATTGAGAAGAAACATTCCTGTTTACAAGTCGCAAATAAAACAGGAGTGGCGAATGGGACAAATTAAAGTAAAAACGCTTTTAATATGTGTTAGCACACTAAAAGCTTTTACATCTTCAGTTGAAGGATTACCACTTGTCCTGGAGGAACTCCCAAGAAAAAGTATTACAATATACTTTTGTATTAAAACTATAAAATCAGGTTTTTTGTTTTTCTGCAAAACATTTATCTGGACTTTATGCAGCTGCTTGCCAGAGCGCTGTAAATATGAGAGTAAAGTTTTTTAAAAGTTTCATTCTATGAATCTTTTTGCTATAATGTAACTTATGACTCTAAATCTGTATTACGCTACAGGTTTTTTATAGAGGAATGAAGAGTAATTGCGTGATCCCGCCCGCCAGGGCGGGTATTTTTTTGTCACAACATTTCCAGAAAACACAAATTTATCGAATCACTTACTATGAAAGTATAAAAGTATTTTGGCAATACCGTATCCTGATCCTGATATCATAAAACTGATACACACTTAACTCCCTTGTAAATAATAAAAAAAATGATATCTTAGGCAGTAATATATTTTAGACTAATTACCATGCTTATTTTAATAGAGGAATAATATGGCCGAAGGTGAAGTATGCATAATAATTCCATGCTATAACGAGCAGGAAAGTATTAGAAACGTTATTCAGGACATTCTTGAAAACACCCCAGATGGAGAGTTATGGACAATTCTGACTGTCAATGATTGCTCAACGGATGATACTGTAAAAACCATAGAGGCAACTCAAAAAGCTGTAATTCTTGACCTGCCGTGCAACCTGGGAATTGGCGGCGCAGTCCAGGCCGGCCTGAAGTACGCGTCCCGAAATAACTTCAGCTATGCAGTTAAATTTGATGGAGACGGACAGCATCTGGCAAAAAATATCTGCAAATTCATCAGTGAATTAAAATCAGGCAGCACAGATGTGGTCATCGGATCAAGATTCTGTATTAAACACGACGGTTTTAAATCTACATTCCTGAGACAAGTCGGTATAAAATACTTTCAGTGGCTGATAAAATTGATAACCGGTAAGACAATTACCGACAGCACCTCCGGATTTCGAGCCTATAACCATCAGGCATTGTCGTTTATGGCCGAACACTACCCGGCATTTGATTATCCGGAACCAGAAGAAATCATATTACTGAATCGCAACAACTTCAGAATAAAAGAAATTCCATGCGAAATGCGCAAGCGGCAAGGCGGCATTTCATGCCTTTCTTCAAACCGGGCAGTTTATTATATGATTAAGGTTTCTTTTTCGATACTGATGGCTGCTCTCAGAAAACCCGAAAACAATAAAGGCCTTACCCATGACTAAGATCCAAATAATTGCTATTATCGGGAGTCTTTTTTTCTTATCCGGCATAATCCAGGCAATTCGTCTCAAGCGCTTAAAAGAAGCCTATGCCTTGCTCTGGCTGGCAACCGGAATAATCTTTCTGATAGTATCCTGCTGGCAGCACGCAATCGACAAACTGGCAAGTATTTTTGGCATTGCTTACGCTCCAGCTGTCTTGTTTCTGGTCATGCTGATGTCGGTAATTGTAATATTGATTCAGTACTCAATGGTAATTTCCAGACAAAATGATCAGATTAAAAACCTTACCCAGGAAATTGCTTTACTAAAACAGCAGCTTAAGAAAAAACACTGACTGCCAGAAATAAGATTTAATAAAAAAAGCCGCGCCTCATCAGGCGCGGCTTTTGTATTATCAGTATGATAAAATCAACATGAACAACCAAAGTGAGCTTTGATTTTTTCTAAAACAGCTTCAGGAGTAAATCCGAATTTTTCAGCAAGTACAGCAAATGGAGCGGAAGCTCCAAAGTGGTCAATACCAATTGCAAGACCGCTATCGCCCACAAAACGCTGCCAGCCGAAAGTCGTTGCCGCCTCAATGGAAACCCGGTTTTTGCAGGATGCCGGCAGAACAGATTCCTGATACTCTTTGCTCTGCTTAAGGAAAAGTTCCTGAGAAGGCATAGATACTACCCGCACCTTGCAACCTTTGCTTCTAATCAGCCTGGCAGTCTCCAGCGCCAGATTGACTTCAGAACCAGTGGCAATCAGGATAAGACTGAAGTCAGCCTCATCGTCAAGCACATAAGCTCCCCTGGAAACATCAATATTACCAGCTAGTTTTTCTGAAATCGGCTCCAGGTTCTGACGAGTCAACAGCAGCGCAACCGGACCGTCAGCCTGCAGAGCGGCAGTCCAGGCATGAGCAACCTCACGCGCATCTGCCGGGCGCAGCACAGTAAATCCCGGTATAGTACGCAGCATAGCAAGCTGTTCAATAGGCTCATGAGTCGGGCCGTCTTCACCAACATAAAAAGAGTCATGAGTAAATACATATATTTCATGCAGCTCCTGAATGGCAGCCAACCGCAGAGCCGGCTTCATATAGTCAGAGAATACAAAGAATGTTGAAGTATAAGGGATTGCTGTTCCATAAAGTGCCATACCGTTGCCAGCCATTCCCATGGCAAGTTCACGCACGCCAAAGTGCAGGTTGCAGCCATGACGATTTTCTGCAGTAAAGCTTTCAGCTCCTTTAATATCAGTCTTGGTTGATGGCGCCAGATCGGCAGCCCCGCCAACCAGCGCAGGAACCAGTTCACTGGCCCGCTGCAGTGCAATTCCGGCAGAAGCGCGAGTGGCAACTGCTTTATCAACTGGAACTACCTTCAGAAGTTCTTCAAGCAGATTTTCCGGCAGTTCACGATTCATCATCGCTGAAATTACTTTGGCATCTTTGGGATTACTGTCTAAATATTCCTGGAATTTTTTATCCCATTCCGCTGCATTTTTAACCAGTTCTTCCACTCTGGCATCGCAGAATTCGGCAACTTCCGGCAAAATAACGAAGTCTTCCTCCGGCATTCCAAGATGCTTTTTGGTTGCAGCAACTTCATCAGCACCAAGCGGCTCACCATGAGCAGAAGATTTACCCTGTTTATTAGGAGAACCATAGCCAATCGCAGTACGGCCGATAATCAAAGTCGGGCGCCCGTCTGATTCCATAGCCTCAGCCAGTGCTCTGTCGCACTGATCGATGTCATTTGCATCCTCGATGCGGATAACGCGCCAGTTATATGCTGTAAAACGGGCTCCCACTTCCTCAGAAAAGGCCAGTTCAGTCGAACCCTCAATTGTTATAGAGTTGTCATCGTAAAAACAGATAAGGTTATCAAGCTTCAAGTGCCCGGCCAGAGAGCCGGCTTCCGCAGTAGTGCCTTCCATCATACAGCCGTCACCACTGATCATAAAAATTTTGTTGTCGACCAGGTCAGTTTTATCCAGACCGGTACGTGCTGCAAAATACTTATTGGCAATAGCCATGCCGACACCGGAAGCAAATCCGCTGCCAAGCGGACCAGTTGTAATATCAGTGCCTGCAGTGTGCCCGAACTCAGGATGCCCCGGCGTCAGACTGCCCCATTGCCGAAATTGTTTTATCTCGTCCATAGACAGCCCATAGCCAAAGAGGTGAAGCAGAGAATACTGCAGCATGGAACCATGTCCGGCAGACAAAATAAATCGGTCACGGCCAAGCCATTTAGGGTTCTTGGGGTTATGCCGCATGTACTTGTACCATAAGGTAATTGCAAAATCGGCACATCCCATAGGCATTCCTGGATGACCTGATTTGGCTTTCTGGATTGCTTCGGCAGATAAAACTCTGATCGTGTTAGCCGAAAGACGAGCTAAGCGTTTGTCCATAACTCCAATATCCTTCTTTTGTATTTAATTGCAGTTTGTTTTTGTATATCAATAAATAATTCAGCTATATATACAACAGTAAATTTAGAAGGTAACACATTATGTGTAAAATTCAAGCCAAAGGCTTCAGTATTAAGCAAACAATCGTCAGGTATCTCAACAGGAAAATATATGAGCAGCCGGAAACACCAGATCAACACCAGTAAAATCTGCAACATCTTATTTATGCATCCGATAAAGAAACAGCAAAAATTATAATATATCAAATTAAACTTTATATTTCCACTATCACAATAATTCTGCTGCAGTCAATAAAACCGGTCAATAATAATAATTTCAAGTATTATATAGACCAATCCATTCCAGCATATTATCTTTTTTATTAAACAAATATTCACTGAAAGCTTAACAATAAACTTTATTCTGTAAATACAAAAACTCAATATATACCTGAAACCAACCCCAGAAACTGCACATGAAAAATATACATAATAATCTTATTTAAAACAACATATACCATAAATATCAAAACATATTTTACTGAAATACAGATATAACTATTGCTAAAATTAAAAACAAAATTCACTCAATTAAAGAACAATTTAAATTATTAGCAGTCTAACACATAATCAATGATCCAATTGATCTTTTGCAGCTGATGATTTTAATAATATTCAGGGGGATATTATAATGTTGAGACGATATAAAAAAGTAACTTTTCCAGCACCTGCTGTTAGTTCGTTGAAAAATATTTTGCCCAACATACCACATACTGTGAACAGGCTTTAGGCAAAACTTCATTATTTCCATAATTATAAGCACAAAGAAAAATAGATTTCATACAATCCAGTCTACAAACACGCCTTATATCTGAGCGCGTAAGTCTACAAACGCTTGAAAAGCCTTCTTTAATAGAGTTATAAACAGTAATAGAAAATATTAATTATTAAAACACCTTAAGGATAATACAATGCGCAATATAGCCAGAGAAATAGCAGGCAGAGTTAACACTGAAAGAGCAAGAGGCAAAAAAACATACGTCATCCTTGGGCAGTTTCATGAACCGGGTTTGTGTCTGGGAGCATGCCTGAGCCTTGAAGTCATTCAAATGCTCATAAAAGGAAGCGGGTGGAATCCCAAAAAAATAATGTATTGCATGGAGAATGCCAGCAAGTACGTTTCAGGAAAATCCAGGCGTGATTATTACAGATCGCAGAACTTTGGAGGAACTATTGCCCAGGGAAAAGCTCGCCAGTCTGGAATCCGACAAGACCTTCCTCACAACATTGAACATTTGTTTGACACTTATTATCAGAAATATGACCCCTATTCCACACTGGACCAAGGCGGATTCTCAAAAAATACATTAACGCTGACCAAAGCTCTTCAAAGACTTGGAGCACACTTCAGACCAATTGAAGCCAACTGGCACTCAAGCTATGAAAACAGCAGACACTGGCGCTTTGAGAGACCGTCATACCAAAGAACCGGAGATGACTGTATAAGGAAATTGAGAGAAATAGGACGAGGATGGGATACTTCAACCGCAGCCAGAATTGCCCATCAATTTTTATACGACCCCAAGTCTTACCGGGAAAGAGAAGCTGCGAGACTTTTAAACTACAATGTACTGGTCCCTGAAACAAATTATGAGCTAGCCAGACGTTTCCCTGAAATAGACTTATTTATTACCTCACTGGGTTTTTTCCATATCGGAAATCCCACAATTTCTATTAAAGGAACGGCTTTTGAGATTCCCTCTTATCAGGAATGCTTAAAATATAAGCTGGAAGATAATGGAGTCATGGACAGCGTCATAACATTCTTTGTTGATGAATACAAAGGAACAGCTTCCAGGTTACTGAATATGTACCCGGAGATTGACTGCGAGCAAAAGTTCAGGTCAATAATCAAAAAATTATGCCCGGAAGGAACTACTTATATTGATGATGAGGACAGTGAACACAAAAGTCACCGTTTCTTCAGGAGTGACGCTGCCTCCGGTCTGGACAGAGCGATAATTGATGCTTATCTGGCAGTACCACTGCCCAAATAGTAAAGACCCTGATAACCTGCATAACAGTCTTTTTGAATACTCGAAAAAGAAAAGACTGTTTGCAGAAAACAGTCTAAAGAATGCTTCCTCTCTGCTCCTGATGTCTTTATTTGTCCTCTTCCAGTTCTAACAACCCGGGACATCACCGGATTATCCCTGTCGAAACTCCTTCTTTTCCGTTTTCTCTTTCAAATCCAAAAATAAAAGAACCCAGTAGAATGCCAATGCTCTGAATTTTCTTTCGGATTTGCTCCTTTTTTCTAAACTCTTAAAATTCAGCTGTTGAATCCAGTATTCAGCAAAAAGTTCTGCTATAAGCTTCGAGGGATACAATAAGATATTTCTATATGAATAGATAAAATCAAATTAATGACATAGAGCAAACGACAGCAATCCGGGTACAGATTTTATTGAAATTTTCCTGCATTATAATCCGCACACATCTTTTGACTCAAAACTTACCCATAAAAACAGTTGAATTGCAACTTGCAATAATTTCAACAGAGAATATCAATATCATAATTAAAGTGAAAAACAAGTAATAAATATCAGCTATTTTATGTTTTTTTCCTTACTCCTTCAAATAAATTTTAAACGTCAATTTGATCTTATATTAACCAAGCAACAGTTTAAAATTAAGTTTAGCCACACCAGCAAAACCGGCTTTTCCCTGTGCAGCAAGGAATTGAACACTTTATGCGTTAGATTGCCCTACAACTGATAATAACTCATTGCCGGGACTTCCGCATACCTTATTTTTAAAAAGTAACCCGGAGGCAAATAGAACTGTCCACACTGGGCACCGGTATCACAATAGTTTACCCCGTCAAGTGACATGCACACATTCTCCTGCATTACTCCTCCCCTGACCATTACCAGTTGATCCGTCAGTGTCGTATTCTGGTGTATGAATGGAGAATCATCAGGTTTAAGGTGCTTATGGCTTGGAGTTGCGGTCCTGACCAGCTTGTTGGTTCCCATATACTTGGATTTATTATTGATTGAACTTTCTCCAGCTGCATTACCCGTCACATATGATGCGTTAAATAAATTATGCTTGGCGTTTTCAGCAAGTGATATAAAAAAATCACAGGTTTCATCTTCAACTCCAATATTAAAATAATCATACCCGCCCTCTGTATAAACCGCGGCACTACCGTCTATGCGATGCCCGCTCTGCAACCGCAAATCCCAGTGATTATTGCTGAGGTTATTTTTTGACTCTCCGCTTTCCACGTCATATATCGCAAGCCCATAGCGTCCCCAGTTATGAACATGATAACAAGTGATCTTATTTGAGTGAAATCTGAAGCAGCCTGCCTCCGGCGGATTTGACACTGCAACCCCCTGGCTGTCCGATGTCGCATCGTCACCATTATTAATTTCATCAAAAATAAATCGACAATTAGTTATGGAGCCCTTTGATATGTCAAAGTCTATAACCGGCGCGCTGCCGGAGTTTCCAGTCTGAAAAACTGTTGTAATATAAAATGATGAATCCACATTTGTGATCATCCAGTCATCAAGTGGCAGGTGCTTTCTAGGAAGAAACTTTAAAGCACTTCCCGGCCCCTGATTAACTATCTGCGAGCCGCGCCAGTCAGCTCTAAACATCATTGTCGAGTCAAACAGTATTGCCGGTCCTGAAGGCGGATGGCAATTCAGGGTGCAGGCTCCCATGGAAAAAGAGTGCCCCTGAACAGGAGGAATTACAAGCGTATCATTGAGATCATAAACAACACTTCCACCATTCTGTTCAAAGGAGTTAGTGCCAAAGTCTCCTCTGGCCTCCCCGCCTACAATATGCAGATCATAAAAACCGCTTCCCTTTGTGCCATCACCAAAAGCATAATTGACTGCCTCCTGAATTCCGCTGGTTTTGGATTTAGAAACATCAAGCCAGGTTCCGTCAGGAAGCAGGACATTTGAGGCATTATCAACCTTTGGAAATACCGTTACCGTATTTGCCCGGGTTGAATCGAGAATATTCCTGCGCTCACGCATTTGAGAATCTACTTCGTCTTTAAGCTTAAGAATACCGGGCCCCCAGTAAGTCTTCTTCAGTTCACAAACCGGCCTGGGTACCTGGTAAACTCCATCAGGCAGGTAGTAACGGTCTTTTGTCGGGTCAGCCTCCAAGTCATTAAAGATATCAGAATTATCTGTAAAGTCATCCCCTATCGCACCATAATCAGTTACAGAATTCATTCCTTCATTTTTAAGAGCCGTTTCCCCCTTACTCCCAGTAATTCTGAGCACTATTCCCGGTATACCATGTTGACTCTGCCACTCTTTTGACAAAGTGTCAACGAAAATTCCACCATTTACGCTTTTGACATTATATTTTTTCTGAGTTAATTCGTCATTTACGCATAAGACTATTTCCCCGATAATACCACTTTCCGTGTCCAGTACCTGGAGACGTTTCTCTGCATACATGGTGCCACTGGTTGAAATAATGCCAAACTTTACAGTCTGCATCGGCAAAACCATTTTTGAGTGCTCTTGATCATTTGACAAAGCGTCATGCAGCATAACCGTGACTCTGCCTCCAGCCCCATTGTCAATGAAAATATTAACCTTGGCTCCTCCAATAACAACCAGAGGCAAAACCAGCGACATAAAAACCAGAAACAATTTACTCACAACAGTCTCCTTTAGTTTGCATTAAAGAAAAGCAACTTAATACTATCAAATTAGAATTCAGTATTCACTTTGGTGCATAATAAACTTAATCAAAGCATTTTCAAGGTTATATTTTAAAAAGATATTAATTTATTAATTAAAAAATGAATTATAAAATAAACAACTGATTAACGGCTTTAATTTTCTTAAAAAAAATAAATACAAAACATAAAGCATTATGAAAAAATCTCTGCTTAAAAGGTCAATATATTTATAAATCAGGAGGTATTTATTTCACTTGTGCTCTTACTCATAAATACCAGGGCTCTTCACACAAAACTCAGTCTGCAACCGCAAAGCAGACTATTCGCGGGGACTGTTGCCAAACATCCTTTCTTTTTGTTGATTGCCATTGGAAATTTTGCCAAATAGAAGCTATTTATAATGACGGCACTGTAATATCATGCGAACCTAATATATTCTTAAAAAAATGAACTGATAAAAAAGCATGTCTGAAAGATTTATAACTTCAACCATGAACAAGCGCGACCAGAAGCGCGATAATACCCTGCGCCCGCAGCGGTTCAAAGAATTTCCCGGCCAGTTAAAGGTAAAAGAAAGGCTTGAGCTTTTTGTAAAAGCAGCCAAAGGCCGTGATGAACCCCTGGGACACCTGCTGTTAAGCGGGCCACCTGGACTTGGAAAAACCACACTGGCACATATAATTGCCAATGAAAAGGGAGCGAGCCTTAAATCTTCCAGCGGCCCGGTAATTGAAAAGCCGGGAGACCTGGCCGGGTTATTGACCTCTCTGCAGGAGGGCGATGTGCTGTTTATTGATGAAATACACCGCCTCAATACAACTGTTGAGGAATATCTGTACAGTGCTATGGAAGATTTCTTTATCGATATTATGCTGGAACAGGGACCGGGTGCCCGTTCTGTACGGTTAAACGTGCCACGCTTTACTTTGCTTGGGGCAACAACTAGGCAGGGTATGCTGTCAGCACCACTCAGGTCCAGATTCGGGATGGCATGTCGGCTTGATTATTACCATCCTCAGGATCTGGTTGAAATTGTTAAACGTTCTGCAGGCATACTGAATATAGAAATCGAAGAAGCAGGCGCTTCTGAAATTGCCGGTCGCTGTCGAGGCACTCCCAGGATAGCCAATAATCTTTTATGCTGGGCCAGGGATTACTCCCAGGTGAATGCCGACAACATCATCACCGGGGAAACAGCTACCGCAGCCCTTGAAATGCTCAATATCGATGATCAGGGACTCGATGAAATGGATAACCGTATTCTGGAAGCCATTATTCACAGCTTTAACGGTGGCCCTGTAGGGTTAAAAAACATTGCGGTTACTGTCGGTGAAGAAGAAGGAACGATTGAAGAAGTATATGAACCTTATTTGATAATGGAAGGGTTTCTGGTCAGGACGCCGAAGGGAAGACAGGCGACTATGAAAGCCTGGAATAAACTCGGAGTCACTCCAGCATACGGCAAAGGAAATCACCCTGAGCTGGATTTTTAAGGGCAATGCTGCAAAATACAGCTTATGTTTTAACAAGTACTTGGACTTAACGCGGTAACAGGCTATATTACAAGAATAATTTCGATTTTAACGAGCATATACCCAGGAAGGACAAATCGGATGAAAAAGTGGATCGAGAATTTACTTGCATTACAAGATGTTGATATGCAAATCATTAATTTGAAGATGCGTCTTAAAATGCTTCCGAAGGAAATCAAAGATATCCAGAATAAGATCCAGCGGGAAGAGGAAATCCTTCACAACGCAAAAGGCGATTTTCAACATACAGAACTGGCTATTAAACAGACCGAATCTGCTATTAACCAACTGAATGAAAAAATTTCACACCTGCAGCAGCAGTCTTCAATGGTCAAGAAAAATACTGAATTTAAAGCCATGCTCAGTGAAATTGATCAATTCAAAGAAAAAATCAGCGAAAAAGAAACTGAAGAAATTCTTTTGCTTGACCAGCTTGAAGAGCATAAAAACAATTTTAAGGCTAAAGAAAAGCAGTTTGAGGCCGACAAAAGCAACCTTCTTGACGAAGTAGAAGAACTCAAACAAATGGAAGTCGAAATAAAAGAGCAGATAGAGAACCTTCAAAACAGTCGCAAAGACTTTGAGTGCAAAATCGAAAGCAATGTACTCGGCCTGTACAAGCGCTTGCTGGCCAAAGGCACCCCGCCCATGGTAAAGGTAAATGCTTCAGGAATTTGCGGCAGCTGTCATCTTAAAATAACTCCGCAAACCTGGACAGAAGCCAAAAAAGGTGCAGTCATATCATGTGACAACTGCTCTCATTTGATTTATCTAAATGACTAGCGTTATAAATCATTTTACAGCAAAACCTTTTAATATATAAGATTCAAACTAAATAAGGTTGCCTGGCTATCAATGATGTTTGGAGGAGTAACTATTGAGGCAGTTTTTCCACTGAATTTTACTGAAACCGGCTGGAGTTTTGCAGGCACTTGATTTCCAGCATATACTGGAAACAGCTAATGCTTGAAAATTGGCCTGCAGATGAAATTATTTCTCACTGAACTTGTTTTCATGTAACTGCTTCTAAAACTATTAGCAAAACCTACATAACATAAATACAAACTGGAACATTTTGACACCGGAATTGTCTCATACTTAGATGGTAGAACCAATTATACAATGAAGAGAATGTCATTGCTGTCAGATTTTTTTGTTGAACAAAAAATGAGCTATTGCGTTATTATGGGTGAAAATTCAAAAAAGATATGCATAATAATGGAGCGCTTTCCTGACCTGGAGGCCCCTACTCTGCTTGAACAGGTAGAGATCATGGAAAAAATGGGATATTATCTCAGAATAATATCCATCTGCCGCCCAAGCGAAAACGACCTTGCGTTATTCCCCGAACGCCTGAAGTCCAAAGTCCATTATCTGGATAATCCGGTTAAAGCATTTCCTAAGGCCTTCTTTACCATGCTGATGTTCTTTTTGATTTCACCGGTAAGGTCTGTACGAACTTTAGGTGCATTTCTGCATTTACATAAAAATCCGTTTCGCTCTCTGCGGCTGATCAAAAATTATATGCATGCGATGCTGCTGGTAAATCAACATATTATTGACCGCGGAATAGACCATATTCACAGTCACTGCAGCCCAGACGCAGCTATAACTTCTTACTTGACATCAAGTTTATCAGGGATGCCGCTTAGTTACACCGCACTTCCTGGCGAAATTTTCATCAAAAAATTCAGGGGACTGAAACCAGCCCTTTGCGCGAGTCAATATATTTTCACCCTATCAAATTATGACCGCAAAGCAATCTATGAAATGATGTTGACTAATATTAAAAACAAACCGGCTCTCCTGTCAATTTTTAATGGTATAGATCTGCAGCTTTTTGATTTTATCAAAGATTTCACTCTGCCTGAACCTCCTTATCATTTTATAACGGTTGCCACCCTCACCCGTAAAAAAGGTATTGACACAATTCTACGTGCCATGCAGCGCTTGAAAGAAGAGGGAATTGAATTCTCTTACAATGTTGTTGGTGAAGGCCCGGCAAGGAAACCTCTTGAAGCCATGGCCGCTGATCTTGGCTTAAGTGATAACGTTTCTTTTCCCGGCATAATTCCAAGATACGAAATCCCCAAGCTGCTGGAAGCAGCCGACTTATTTCTGCTGGCACCGCGTATTCTTGAAAACGGAGAGCGGGATTCTATTCCAACCTGCATGAAAGAAGCAATGGCGATCGGTTTACCGACAGTATGCACAGACTGCGGCGCTGTTTCCGAACTGGTTGAAAACCTTGAAACCGGCTTACTGGCTCCGCCAGATCAGCCTGAAGCATTTGCCGAAGCCTGCAAAACCCTGCTGCATGACAGCGATCTCAGGATACAGATTTTATTAAAAGCCCGCCTGCGTATTGAAGGTTCTTACGACATAGCCAAGCAGGCACAATGGTTTTCAAAATTTGTTTCTTCGCACTCGATGAGTTTCTAATACATCTGCCTGAATTTAAGTCCTCATGGAGTTATTCTGACAGTAAAAAAGAAAACCGGTAAACCGGCAGATTATTATTTACTGTAAACTTTATTTGAATTCCATGATTAAAATATTATTTTATAGTGAGAGTTGTCGTATCATTCTGATTTTCAGAAAATAGCATTTTTCAATCCTGCTTTCAAGACAAAATTTTTTGAGCTGTTTAATAACATCAGCAAATCAGGAGTAGAGATGAAAGTCAAGATTGATCCAGTGACCTGTATAGGTTGCGGCAGATGTTGTTGCATCTGTCCTGAAATTTTCGAAATTAACGATGGAATCGCCATTTTGAAAATGGATCCGGTTCCGCCAGGTTATTCCGAAAAATGTATGCTTGCTGCGATGGACTGCCCATTAGAATCAATTTTTATCGAGGAGGTCAAACCCATCTTATGAGTAATTCACCGAACCAAACTGCAAATGCTTCGTTTTACAATAATATCTCCAGCCTTTATGATTCGATGTTTCCTTTTGAAAAGCTTTTGAAGAAAGGCGAAAAGCTTATTACCGAACTTAAAAAGCGCTTCATGGTATCAACGCTTCTTGACACCGGCTGTGGAACAGGTGCTTATACCGTTGCCGCGGCCCGCTGCGGCTGCAAAGCCACCGGAGCCGATATCGCTGAAGAGATGCTTGCCGGCGCGAAAAAGAATGCAGAAAGCTGTAACACAGCTGCAAATTTTATTCTTTCGTCCATGGAGGCCCTGCCCTGTAACCTGGATGAAACCTTTGATGCTGTATTGTGCATGGGCAATACCGTACCACATATTTTCCCGGATGAATATTTGTTTTCTGCCCTGAAAGGCTGCCGCCAGAGCCTTTCTACAGGTGGACACCTGATTATAACACTGCTCAATTATGCTGCAATCCTTAAAAAGCGGGAACGTATTGTCGGTATCAGCAAAAGTGGAGACTATGAATTCATACGCTTTTATGACTTTGAGGATCCTTATGTAAATTTTAATATTATGACAATCAACTGGAGCGGGCAAAAACCGGTATCACATTTAAGCAGCACTCGTCTCTTCCCTTATCAATATACTGAAATGAAAAAGTATCTGCATGATACCGGCTTCGAAAAAATTGAACTCTACGGCGGGACAGATTTCAGTAAATTTTCGCCGGATAATTCCAGCCATGTAATGCTTATTGCAGAAAGATCATAAGGCTCTGAATAATGGCTATATAGAAATCTATAATAACGCACCGGGGTTTACCCGGTGCGTTATTATAGACCTGCCTGCACCTTTAAGCCTTAAATACTAATCACCGGAATCATCATCGCCGTTTCTGCCGAAACCGCTTTTGCCTTCCCAGTCGTATTCCTCTCCAATAACAGTATCTTCAGGCTTCCAGGCTTCATCCCACGTATCAATACCGCAGGCACAGTCAACACCTATTTTATAATAATCAAGGTAACGTTCGTCATAGGACTTTGAGCCGCCTTCAGCCATAGCGCACATATATACTGTAGTAGAAACGCCCTTTGCGGCCAGCCCGGGAGGAGGAGGAACCGGATGCTTGCTTTCAGGCATTAAATCAGTACTGCTCCAGTAAGCGGCTAGAGCACATACTCCTTCCGGTTTCTGAGCAACGGGATTTCCAATGTCACAAGCAATTTTGCCATTCTCATCCGTTGGAGTCAATACCCACCTTCTGGCCGCATTCAAGGCTTCATCATATTTTTGTTTGGATGGAGTTTTGGGCAAACCTGGAATTTTAAGTGGAAAATATTTTTTAAGCTCACCTTCAATAAAATCCTTTGTTGCTTTTACCCGGCTCTCAACAATACCAAAATATTGTTCGGCTTTTGAGTTGTCGGGCTTTATTTCCGGCGGAAAAACTGCTTTCTTTATCAAAAAATCAAGCCGTTCCTTAAAGTCAAAGCCGTGCTTTGCCTTGAACATTACCATTGACTGGTCAAAATTTCTTTGAGCGGCGGCTTTAACCTCCGGCGAGGCTCCATTAATCATTTTTTCCAATGAACTTTTTGCAGCATTCATACTCCCGAGTTCATTATCCAGCCCACCTTGTATTTTAGAATGAAGAGCTTTCATCGGATCGCTGTCTGCCATGTCCGGGGCTGCCAGCTTACCCATGCTTTCCTTCAGTTTCGCTCCGGCTGCCTCATTTTGTTTCTCTATAGCATTGAGTTCACTCATATCACCCAATTCGGCGATTTTCTTATCTATAGCCTTCTTGCGGCGCTCCTTCGGAGGCAGTGGATTCTTCTTATTTTCCTCCTCAATCTCTTTATGCAGCTCTTTAATGCAGCGATAGGCCCACCAGACTCCCACCCGGCGGTTTACTGATGAAGACAAGTAATCACACGCTTCTTTCAACTTTTCTGAAATTGCCAGTGAAGCCAGAAACTCCTCTGTTGTAATATCAGGGTGAATGAAACTTTCAATATCTTCATCCGGTTTATAAGCGTTGTGCTCAATAGTTTCCTGAACAGTTTCATATTCAAGTAAAACAAGCGGTTTGCTGAATCCTCTTCCGTCCCAAGACATGATTTCCTCCAGGAATTTGAAATTATATATTTATATTCAAGCCATCAGTACTGCTCACCATACCGCCGGTTTCAGTAGAGAGTCCATCGGTCTGAGTTCCTAATCCCGCTACGTTGTTATTCATAGCCGCAGCGTCGGTCTCGGTTACGTTTGCCGTAGTATTATCTACTGTAGTGCTTTGATTTGAAAGTTCTCCTTCCGTCTGCGAAGCACTTAACTGCTGTTCGGCACCGCTTACCGCACTTTCCTGTACCGTACCTTCACTTTCGTTTACAGATGCCTCTGTCTCGGTACCATTTGTATGTGACTCTGAAATTGATCTTTCACGGTTCTCTGCCACATTTGTTTCATCCTGTGACATATCGGCAACATCCTGGAAAGAATTTACTAACTGGTCTGCAGCTTCATCAGCCGGCCCGTTGCCACCTGTGCCAGCTGCCGCCAAATCTTCTATGGTTCCGGCAAAAGGAGCTACCCAGTTACCGTTCTTGGACACCTTCAAGCCATCTATTTTTGCCTCGGATGTAGAAACTTTTACTTTATCATATTCCATGTTAATGGAGGAAGAACGCAGACTGAAGTAACCTCGCAAAGCTTTCACATTGCTCACCACTGTTTCAATCACCGTGTATATCAGCATACCCTGTGAAATAAGTCCTGAGCCGGCCTGGGCAGATGCCAGCCCCACGGTTGCCTTCGAATCGCTGACGTTGGTGTTAACTACATTCAGGCCCTGATTCACCAGTCCTTGAATGTCGGTAAAAACATTCCTCCAGTTTGCACCGGCCTTTAATGATGTCGTAAGACCTCGAATGCTGGAGCTCCCGATAAAGCTGCTGAAACTGCTGCCAAACCAGGTTCCCATTGAGGAACTGTACATGCCTGACACAGAACAATTAGGAGCTCTCATTGCCGCTCTTCCCGGCAGAACCGAAAGCGCGGAATTAAATAGCGGTAAGGAAACTCCAGGTCCGCTCTGGTTAACATCAGAGCCGCGATAGTCAGAAATATATGCTTTTGTAGTATTTGGCGTACCGGCAGCACATTGTACAACAATACCTTCATCCTTCAGGGTTATAGTTGCCCTGCCCACTTGAATTTGAATGGAATTTCTGGCTTGAATATAAATATCCTTGCCGGAATTGAAAATCTGATCCTGGGTCGACTGACAGAATACGCTTTTGTTTGAGTAAAGATTTATTCCCTCAAAATGTTCCGTAGTGTCACCACCGGTACTGGCTTGCTCCTGAGTAAGTTTTCTAACGTCATTGACCAGCTGTTGAAGTGTCGGCGCAGCACTTGGAAAAAGATACTGAGTTATATACCAGAATTCACTTTCAAACTGATCGCCCGGGTCGGTAAAGTAACCGTTGTCCATTGAGTAAATACCAATTTCGTTGTAATTCAGCTGATTCGACTGTTGCCCCAGTTCATTAACTGTATATGGTACTGGCGGGGTTATTGCCAGTCCGCCTGATGCCTGACTGCCGCCTTCCTGAGTTACTGCAGCACTGCGCAGTACATTGGCATAATAAGCTCTCGATACTGAAAGATCTGCCGGGGGGCCGATTGCGCTGTTGTAGGCACTGCCAATCACCAGGGGCTGACCATGATTGCCCTTACTGAAAGTAATTAAAACCTCCTGCCCCTTGCGGGGGATATCAAACTTGCCACTGTTTGAAGTTGCCCACAGTTGTGAAAAGCGAGCGTAAGCCCACATCGAATTATAATCAGGGTTGCCGTCGGCTTTAGTGTTATTCCATCTGAAAAGAACTTTAACCCGGTAGGTATCACTGTTAACCCAGATCATATTACCGCCAAGATCATAAGTGAATCTCTTTTCCGTTGGCGGAAAATTCTCAACTGTTATAACATTGGCAGACTGGACCTCCCCCATCTCAGGAGCTTTTACAGTGAGTTGCGGCCGGAACGGCACACTTATATCCTGAGCCGTAAATTCAGCATTAAAGCCGAACTGAGAATCTGATACTACTGAAGCATCCTCAATGGCATACGGAGTTGTACTTAATTCAAAGTATAAGCCGGTAATCAAGCCGTTAACATCTCCACTGATATACCCGTTAAGGGTTATTCCGTTTCCGGCCTCAAGGCCGCGATTCCGGGTCGTGCCTCGCCATCTGAACTGTCCAGCCCGCTCCCGCTGTGCCCCTATAGTCTTCAGTTTGGTCCTGTAATCAGCGTCATCACCGGCTTCGGCAGTTTCGCTGAACTGGGCATAAGGATTGTCAAGACGCATCATATCGGCAACCTGATGTAAATCAGTTTTCTGCCCGATCATTTGATCATCGCCAGTGAAAAACCACTTAGTAGCGTCCCTGAAGTCATAATCATCCAGACGTATTGAATTTGCCCCGATTTCTTCGCCCTGCTCAAAAACCTGAACTTCATTATCAGCACCTTCCGGATCATAGCTTAACTTCACACGGTCAGCGGTATTCATATCCTGCAGGATCATTTTATGCTGCGGTACATTGCTTTTATCCATTTCGTGAACAAAAGAATAAAAGATTCCTTCCCGCTCCATTAGTCTTGTAATAAAATTAAAATCTGACTCCCCATACTGGAATACCTGCTCAAGCGTATAGCTTTTTTCGGCAACACCGGTACCGCTGGAAGTCTGATCCTCAAAGTCAATATTCCATGAGCCCAGAATTGACTTTACAATACCTTTTGCATCCATACTGTGAAAAACCTTATAAACGCAATTACGTTTAAGCAGTTCAAGCTTTGGTGTCATCAAGACATGGTACTGGTATAAATCTTTGTTTAAAGCAGTTGTGTTCTGAGTCTGGTAAGTGTAATATCCCTGAAGTTGAAACTGGTTGATAATCCCATCAAAATAGCGCCACTGATTATTTTCCAGCATAATTTTGACGGTAATTTTTTTCCCAAGCATCTCCTGAACCTTCAGAGCTGAACTGGTAACCGGAGACAACAGTTGAAGACGCAGCTGATAAGGCTCTGACAATGCCTCAAAACTTCCTGGCAGAACTGCCGCCAGCAGCACTTTGTCATTACCCGAGTCATCTGCTCCTTCCAGCCCATTGATCAAAACCTGAAGATTGCGACTGTCCTGAGTATAAGTAGCCATGCTCCTCTCCCTGCCTCATTTGGTTTTTCCTCATGTTATTATCTTACATGAATATATAATAATTTTCAAACCTTAAAAAGAGCATTAATACTATTCCGGTTGTGGTGCCTCTCGGCCAAACCCGTACTGGGACTCAAGGTTCTTGGAATTATCCTTGCCGACAATCCTTGCCGCCTCCTTCTTCCAGGCCTCGTCCCAGGTTTTAATACCGCAAACACAATCTATTCCTATATTGAAAAAATCCTCATATCTTTCATCGTATTTCTTATTGCCGCCTTTTTTCATGGCACACATGAAAACAGTACTCTTTATACCGTTGGAATACAGCCCTGGAGGCGGTACAACTTGAGTTTTCTCTCCTGGAGTCAAATTTGTACAACTCCAGAAAGCGGAAAGCGCACAAAACCCTTCCGGCTCAGAAGCCACCTTTCTAGCCGAATCCATGGCAATTTTGCCGTTGGCATCAGTTGGAGCAAGTATCCAGCGTTTAGCAGCAAACAGTGCACCGTCAATCTTTTCCTTGGACGCCTGCTTGGGCAGTCCCGGAATATTCAATGGGAAATGCTTACCCATACTATCATTAATATACTGTTTGATTGATTCTATTTTGCTTTGAATTGTCGCAAAATACTTGTCTCGCAAACTAGTGTCCTCAGGCACCGGTTCAGGAGCAATACCTTTCATCAGCTCCTGCTCAATAGCCTTTAAGGGATGAATACCATGCCTGGCTTCATATTTTGCATATCCTTTATTCAGCAGGTCTCTGGCCTCGCTGACAGCTTTCGGATCCATGTTTCCAATAGCTTTTTGAATTTCCTTTACCGAAAAATCAAGGCTGTTTTTATCCATCTGACTGTGAATTAAATCCTGAGTGCCTTTTAAAGGATCTTTCGGATCAGTAATTCTCGGCCCGGAAAGTTTGTCCATACTGGCTTTGAAGTTACTTATATTCCCCATATACTGATCTTTTATCGCATCAAGCTCAGAAGTGTCTTTCCATTCTGCCACTCTCTCTTTAACTTCTTTTTTCTGCCTTTCTTCAAATGTCAATGGATTACGTTTATACTCTTCTTCAATTTCCTTATTTACAGTTTCCACACAGAGGTAGGCCCACCAGACACCTACTCTGCGGTTGACACAGAAAGACATGAAGTCACAAGCTTCCTTTACCATGCCTTTAGACCGCAAAAGTGCGATGAGCCGTTCTGAAGTCATATTTTCACTGATAAGTTTTTCCACATCTTCATCTGGTTCGTAGGCGTTTTTATTAATAGCATCCTGGACTGTAGTAAAATCCAGCATTATCAGCGGTTTGCTAAAATCTTTTCCATCCCAAGACATAATGCGTCTCCTGTTAAAAATAAAATACTTAAATTGCCAGTAACCTACATCAGCTCACAGTCCATTAAGTTATTTTGAATAATCATAGTTCTAATATCATTTTCGACAGCTTCGAGTTTCTGTCCCGTAGCTTTAACTTCTGATTCGGCCAGCTTCTGCTCAGCTTTTGAAACCTTAGCTTCATCGTTAACGACACCTGCTTCATCCTTGACAACATCCACGTTGCTCTCCAGGACCTGGGCACTGTCATTATGCGCTTCAAGTTCCTCTTCAGATACTTTGCTGTTATTTTCCTGAACACCGGTACTGGAATCCTGAAGCTGCATTTCATCCTTCTTCAAGGTTCGCATCTCAATTTCAATCAAGTCCAGTTTATGCTGAGTTATAGCTGCCTGCTGCATCATCCCTGTAACGACATTGCCGGCGCCGGCCATATCGCCAATTTGTCTGGCAAGGTTAAAATAACCTCCAAACGGATTAGCCTGCAGTTTTACCACTGGTGCATCATGGCTGATCTCATCAGAGCTGTTTACCATTGAATTTGTCTGCAGTTCAATGGCAGAAGCCTTAAAACCAGACTTACCCAAAAACATGGTTATTGTTCCTATTATTGTTAACAATACCCCTTCCATAAGAAGAGTCTGAAGTATCAGGTTCAGACTGGCGTTAATACTGCCGCCACCGTAAAGACTCGCTTTAGTACCAACATTGCCACATACATCCTGAATAACATTATTTACAATTTTCGCCAGGTTTTCCAGACAGGAACTCAAATCAAAGCCGCCAGCTACATTCGACTTCAGGCCTTTTACGCCGGTGTTGCCAATCATACCGCCGCACTCAGAGCCCCACCAGGTTTTGACATTGGCCAGGTAAGTACCGCAAACTGAAGAAAGCGGCGCGGTTAATCCAGCAAGCCCGGGTACCAGAGCCAGTGAAGAACTGAAGGTCGACAGACTCCATGATGGCGCTTCAGGAGCATTATTATCTACATCCTGATATGCCGCGACATAGCCGGCATACTTGTTCTTAGCTCCAAAAGTATTAGTAAGAGCAATGCCTTTGTCTGTTAACGTTATCTTGCTGCGTCCAACCTCAAGAGTAATTGAACTGCCGGCACTGATCTGAATATTTGTTCCGGCATTTATAATCTGGCTTTGGGCCGCCTGATTCAGCACGTCATTATTGGAATACATATTGATCCCCTCAAAGAACATGCTCTTACCAGCAGAACCTGACCCCAGAGAATCCTTATATCCCACCAGCGTTGAAATAGGCGGTGCCCCCGCCGGGAAAAACCAGGTGGTCATAAAATCAGCGTCGTCATAGGAAGGCTCACTGAACTGTCCGTTATCCATACTGAACATTGAAATTTCACTATAGCCTTTCCGGTTCTTCTTCTGTCCAAGGTCATACGCAGCCATCGGCAGCGGCATACTGTCAACAAGTGATGATGTCGCGTCATAGCCGCCGTTTTTATTGGCGGCAACAGCAGTAGTACGCATCAGGTTTCCATAAATACCCTCAGTAAGACTTGCATCTATCGGCGGATTAATCACACTGTTATAAAGACTGCCGACAATAACCGGCTGTGCCAGATTGCCGTTAACAAAAGATACCAGTACTTCCTGTCCTTTACGCGGTATATCAAAGCTGCCGCTGTTAGGGTCGGCCCACATCTGCCCAAACCTGGCATTCAGCCACATTGTGCTGAAATCAGGAGTATTGTCGTCGAGAGTATTTCGCCAGTTCATAAGTATTTTTACTCTGCAGGTGGAAGAATCCAGCAGAGTTGGATTACCACCGAGATCTGAATTAAACTGGAATTCGGTCTCCTCCGTTGAAGTTGGTATGTTTTCTACAGTAATGACTCTGGCACTTGTCGTTGCAAAAGTTTTGGGGGTTTTGGTCCTGAGCTGAGGTTTAAAGGGTTGCTCCAGATCATGTGCCCAGAATGTTGCCTTGAAGCCATTTTTAATATCCTTTTTGACGGTACCAGTCAAAACAGTGAAAGGCGTTGTTTTTGCTGTAAATTCCACTCTGGTAACTACCCCTTTGATTTCATTGCCGGGGAAGCCAGTCATGGTAAAACCTGTCCCGGAAGCTATTGAGCGATTACCAGTAGTCCCGTGCCAGCAATAAGCCGCGCTGCGCCAGCGGGCTGCTGCGAGTTTTTTAAGTTTTTTCCGGTACTTTGATGCATCAGATTTGCTTTTGGTTGAGACAAAACCTGCATCAAATCTGTTGACCAGCATTTTATTGGCATATGAACCCAGCTCAGTAGTTTGATTGATATGAGTGTCGTCATAATTGAAAAAAGTAACATCTGCCTGTCTGAAGTCATAATTATCAGTACGAACCGCATTAGGAACTACATCTTCACCAAAAGAAAACTTTTTTACAGCTTCAGAATCACCACCCGAATCAAATTTCAGATCCAGTTCAGATGCAGGGTTTGAATCCCTCAATACCAGCTTGTGAATCGGGTTGCCGTTGTCATCCTCGCCCTGCCAGAAGTTATAAAAAATACCATCTTTTTCCAGCAGTCTGGATAAGAAATCAAGGTCACTTTCTTCATACTGCACTACTTGTTCAATTTCATAATAAGCCTTTGTATCATCCTCGCTTGAAGTCAGTTTGCTTTCATATTCAATATTCCAGTCAGACAGTATGCTGGTAATTACAGCAGTTGGTTTTTTATCGTGGAAAACACGGTTTTTAATACTGTTTTTCAGCATCAGCAACTTCGGGCTTAATACCGCCTCGTATTCATAAAGATCTGTGTTATAGACCTCATGCCCACACTCTGCATAAGAATAATAACCTTTACAGCAGAATCCGGACAGAATTCCATTGAACAGCCTCCAGGTATCATCGTCCTTTTTGAGTTTTACTGTCGTATTCCGTCCAAGCATGTCGGCTGCTGTCAGCGGGGAACTTGTAACAGGAGAAGCAAGCTTCAGAATCAGCTTGAAAGGCTGTGCCAGCTCCTGATATGAACCTTCCATTATTTGCGAAAGCAGAACATAATTATTGCCGCTTTCATCTTTTCCGGTTTTGCCTTCAATTTCGATCTGCAGATTTCGGTTTTGCTGAGTATACTTTGTCATGATCTGCTCCTATCCGGCATGTTTAGAAAAAATGAAAAGACTGATAACAGATCGGAATAGACAGTGTATGAAAGGCAGGCTGCGGTTAGCTTTTCAGGCAGCAATAATGCGTCATTACAAACTCTATGGGTAGACATATCACACCTCAAAATTGATTTTCTCCAAATACCTTCCGCGGAAACAAAAACTCAGATAATGGCTTGTTTCGGCAGTTTCGAGATGCCTGGCTCCGTTATACGCAAAGCACCGCAGGCATCAAACAGAGTTGAATGTCTACCCGTATTCTCCTCAGGAAATGTGAAAAACAATTCTGCCGTTATTTCGGGGTTCCTGGTAATACTTGCTGGGAAATAGTTTAAATATGTAATGGCAGAAAACTTAAACTAACTCATACCCGTGTTTTTTGGAAATAGAAACAGGCTCCTTTACAATTTACTCCTCAAATTTTTACCCTTTACAATAAAAAACAATCAGAAAACTGTTGTAAGTTTCTTTGAGCTTCACTATAAATTACCGGAAAAATAAATACATAGTGAATAATTTTGAAGTTTCCCCCTGATACTCGGCATTAGCCCCAGACAACGCTGCAGCATGTTCAAAGCAAATCTTGTAAAGCCCCCTCTAGCTTATAACTATTAGTATACCCTCACTGGCTGAAAATGTAAAGGATGAAACGCTGTTTTATAAGACAATTTTATGCATAAAAAAATATGTAGACAAGGCTGGCCAGCATTGTCTTTGATGAATTATTTTCAAGGGGGGAAACAATAGCATTGAGAAGGTATACTTTTAAACAGCAAAGGCAGTAACAACAAAAGCATTACTTAATACCGAAAGGACTATTTTTCTCTGCCGAAACCGTATTTGGGAGGCCGCAATACTTCCTCTTCAGCCTTCCGGATCCTGACTTTCTCTTTTTCCCATTCCTTATCCCAGGTCTTCACTCCTGTCAACACATCAATACCGAGATCAAAGTATTCCTCATACCTCTGGTCATAATCCTTGCTGCCGCCTTTTTTCATGGCACACAGGAAGAGCGTATTTAAAAAACCGTTTGCAGCCAGTCCCGGGGGAGAATATAAAGGTTGCTTTGCCTCCGGAGTTAAGTTTGTACTGCTCCAGTAGGCGGCTAAAGCGCAAATGCCTTCAGGCTCTTTCACTACTGGTTTTCCAGCCTCCAGTGCCAGTTTACCATTCTCGTCAGTGGGAGTCAGAATCCACCGCTTTACAGCAAAGAGAGCATCATCTATTTTCTTTTTTGAAGGCATCTTAGGCAAGCCGGGCATTTTAAGCGGAAAATGCTTATTGATTGTCTGATCAATATATTCTTTTACAGCTTCAATCTTATGGTTAATAGCCGCAAAGTATTGATCTCTCAAAGCAGTATCCTGTGGGACTGGTTCAGGAACAATTGCTTTCATAATACCCTGTTCCAATGCCTTCATCGGGTGGATACCGTTTTCGGTTTCATACTTAGCGTAGATCTTTTCAACCAAGCTCTGTGCTGCCAGGCGGTCTTGTTGCGGCAGGGCACTTATTGCAGCTGACATTTCATTCATAACATTGTCCAGGCTGGCAAAGTCATTATCCAGCTGCTGCCGGAGCAATGCCTGCGGCCTGGCAAGCGGGTCTTTCGGGTTGGTTATTTCTGGACCAGCCAGCTTTTCCATTGTCTTTATAGATGCCTGGGCCTGAGCGTCATGCTTTGCCTTGATTGCGTCGAGTCCGGAACGATCGCTCCACTGAGCGACTTTTGCTTCCACCTCGTTCTGCTGCTGCTCTTCAAAACTCAATGGAGATTTCTTAAGCTGCTCCTCAATTTCAGAATTAACTGCTTCGACACAGTTAAAAGCCCACCATACACCTATGCGCCGGTTGACACAGAAGCACATGAAATCACAAGCCTCTTTTATCATGCCATTTGACCTGAGAGCAGCAATAAACTGCTCTGAAGTCATATCCTTATCCAGTAAAGCTTCAACATCTTCGTCCGGTCGATATGCGTTTTTTTTGACAGCCTCCAGCGGAGTCTTGAAATCAAGCATTATCAGCGGCTTGCTAAAACCTTTTCCGTCCCATGACATAACTGTTTCTCCATACAATTAAGTAGCTATATCCATAGCTGAGGTTTCAAGTTTGGAGACGCTTACCGGTGTTTCCACCGCACTGGTCTCGCTGCTGACAGCCGCCACTTCACTGCTGGTTGCCGCCATCTGGTTTTCGGAGACACTCTGTCCAGAAGTTACCACTCCGGTTTTACTGTCGGTAACTTGAGTTTCATTATTCAATGCTGCAGTCTCATTGTCAGAAGCAGACAACTTACTGTTAGTAACCTCATTTTCGCTTGACGCCAGACTTGTATCGCTTTCATCAAGCTGCATTGAATCACTTTTTATAGATCGGTTACTTATCTGGGCTACATCTGTTTTTCGCTGAGTAATAGCTGCAAACGAAGCTATCGCCTGTATCGCGTCATCAAGGCCTGGAATTGTATTGGCAGACATTTCATCCACAATCCCGATATATGCACCCAGAATATTGCCGTTTACATCTATTTCAGGCGAATCCAGCTTTATTTTCTTGCTGCTCTTATTCATACTGTCGTATTTAAGGCTGATTGAAGAAGATTTCAGACTGAACATGTTTTTGATTATCTTGATAGTATTGTATACATTCATAAACGTATTATAAGTCATCATCAACTGCGAATACAGAGCCGGCAACGCCCCCATCGTATCCGTGCCGATAACGTCGGAATCGCTCTTTGAAAACGCTCTTAAGTCTCCTGACATTTTACTGACCAGTGAAACAATGTCGCCGATCATATTTTTCAAACTGGCACCGCCACGGACAGAAGTTGTCATGCCGCGCACTCCACTGGCGCCGATATCGCCGCTGAGCTTTGACCCAAACCAGGTTTTGATTGATGCGGAATAACTGCCCTGCATAAAGCAGTTCGGCGCACTGATCCCAATGGTTCCAGGAACAACGGACACCGAAGAACTGAAGCTTGGAATATTAAACTTAGGCTGTTTCGGAGCTGCGCCATCACTGCTGCGGTAATCCTCAATATACCCTGTTGACCAGATCGGGTCTCCAAAGCTGTTTTTCAAAGAGACACCGTCGTCTTTGATGGTAATCTTGCTGCGTCCCACCTGAAGGGTTATTGAGTTAGCGGCACAAATCTGAATATCCTTGCCGGCATTTATGTACTGGCTTTGAGCTGACTGGTTAAGAACATCTTTATTGGAATACATGTTGATGCCCTCAAAAAACATTTTGGAGCCGCTTGAACTGCTGCCTTTATGTATTTTTTCACAATCATCAACCAGGTTTTGAATTGACGGTTCTCCAGCAGGAAAAAACCACCGGGTCATAAAAGCATCATCTCTGACTCTGGGCTCGGAAAACTTGCCGTTATCCATGTTGAATATAGAAATCTGGCTGTATTTTTTCTGTTTTTCCTTCTTGCCCAGATCGTAGACCGCCATTGGCAGCGGCATATTACTCTCAAGCGAAACCGGTGACTTATATGCATTCGGTGTTTCACTCGAACTGCTAACCGAAGCCGAACGCATAAATGAACTGTATATGCCTTGAGAACTTTTCAGATCTATCGGTGGTGCAACCACGCTGTTATAAAGACTCCCAACTACTACCGGCAAGGCGGGATTACCATTTACAAAATTGACCATTACCTCCTGCCCTTTGCGCGGAATTTCAAATTTGCCGCTGTTTGGATCGGCCCAGATTTGTCCAAAACGCGCATGCAGCCACATGGAGCCAAAGTCAGGTTGATTATCCGCATCTGTATTACGCCAGTTCATCAGGATCTTGACTCGACAGGTATCGGACTCAATGCCTACAGGATTACCCCCCAGGTCTGCTCCGAACTGCAGTGCTGCCGCCGCACTGTCAGCAGCTTTGCTGACTGTTCTGACATTCCCTTCAAAAGCAGCCGGTGGATTTTCAACTGTTATCACTCTGGCACTTAAGGTCGAGTTAATACGTGGAGTCTTCACTTTCAGTCCCGGACGGTATGGCTGAGTTAATTCCTGAGCAGTAAACCTCGTTCTGAAACTTGACATATAATCAGATTTAACTGCAGCACCAGCCGTGGCAAAAGGTGTGGTTTTTGCCAGAAAATCAACTCTGGTTATTAACCCGCTGATTTTACCGCCGGGAAAATTAGTAAGAGAAAATGCAGTACCGGCAGTAATTCCGCGATTACTGGTCACACCATGCCATTTATACTGTTCAGAGCGCAGTCTTTGTGCTGCTATACACTTTAGTTTTTTACGGTATCTGGGCGTTTCAGACTTGTTTTGGAGAGTGGTAAAACCAGCTTCAAAGTTACTGATAAGCATATTTCCGGCATAAGCACCGAGATCGGTCTCCTGATTCACTTCTGTGTCATCGTAGTTAAAAAAGGTCACATCGGCCTGGCGATAATCATAATCATCCAGACGAACCGCCCCGGGGGCCACACTTTCGCCAGCTGCGAATTCGGATACCATTTCCTCGTGTCCATCCGGATCAAACCTTAATCTGGAGTCAATCGCGGGATTTGAATCCCGGAGAATCATTTTATGAACAGGGCCTTTCTTTTCGTCTTCCTCCTGTCGGAAGCTGTAGTAAATACCCTCTGCTTCCATGAGGCGCGAAATAAAATCAAAGTCACTTTCATCATACTGTACGCACTGTTCAAAGTCGTAGTATTTCCTCACTTCATTGGAACTGTTATAAAGTTCATCCTGAAATTCGATTTTCCAGGCGGCAAGTATATTGTGAATAATCGACCGTGGTGACATATTGTGAAAAACCCGGCTCTTGCGGCTGCGCTTCAGCAAATACAAGCCGGGCCTTAAAATAACGCTGTATTGATAGAGGTCAGTATTACTCACAGCATCTCCATGCTGCGTCTCATAACAGTAGTACCCTTCAAAAATAAAATCAGTAATGACACCGTTAAATTGTCTCCAGCCACCACGATTTTTCTTTAATTTAACAGTGGTATTGCGCCCCAGCATTTCATTCACTGCCAGCGGCGCGCCTGTTGCGGGCGATAAAATCTTAAGATTAAGACAGAACGGGGCTGCCAGGGCCTCGTACGATCCTTCTATTATCTCCGCAATGAGAATCTTGTCATTACCAAATGAATCCTTGCCTTCTTTTCCATTTATCTTGATTTGAAGGTCACGGTTATCTTGCGTATATAATACAGGCATACTGACCCCCTGTACACTATCGGATTATTGTAATAGCCGGTGAAACTCCAACAGCAGTGACCATGGGGAATCCAAGAATTGGATTAGCGCCGTTAACAACTGCGGTTATGTTGGCAACAGGCAGTCCCTGCCTGATGGTGGTTAAACTGGAACTTACCGTTATTGCCCCAACACAGGCAGCACCCATAACGGGGTTGCCAATTGTTGCAGCCGGCATTCCCATTCTAATACAAGTTACACACAGGCCTGTGACAAAATCACCAGTCACAGTTACACTTCCGAGAGTAGCGACAGGAGTAGGCATATTAACACCTCAATTATTTGATCTTATAAATAAAATCCTTCTCGTTCGCATCCAGTTCCACTTTCTTTGTAGCTTTGCCTTCCATTGTTCGAACGAGCATTTCCCGACCCAGTTCCGGTAGAATCGTATTTGTGATAATATTGTCCAGCATTCTGGCGCCGGACTCGATTTCAGAACTGCGATTAATAATCAGCTCCCTGACTCTCTGTGAATATGACATATCAGCGCCGTAATTTTCCTTAATGCGCTGTTTTATCCGTTCAAGTTTAAGATCGACAATCTTACACAACACATCTTCCGGCAGCGGATAATACGGTACCACTACCAGTCGACCCAGCAATGCGGCCGGAAATTTCTTGCGCAATGCCGGCCGCAGCATTTCACAAACTTTTTCATGGGAGGGAATCAGCTCCGGATCGGAACTGGCCGCCATAATTTCATCTGTCCCCACATTCGTAGTCAGCAGAATTACTGTATTACGGAAATTAATGAGGCGCCCTTCCCCGTCTTCCATTCGGCCCTTGTCAAAGACCTGATAGAATATTTCATGCACATCCTGGTGTGCTTTTTCAACTTCATCCAGAAGTACAACCGAATAAGGTTTTTTCCTGACCGCTTCAGTCAATACTCCGCCTTCACCATAGCCAACATATCCTGGAGGCGCTCCTTTCAATGTGGATACCGTATGGGCTTCCTGGAATTCACTCATATTAATAGTTATCAAATTCTGCTCACCGCCGTACAACGCTTCTGCAAGCGCCAGTGCAGTTTCAGTTTTGCCGATTCCGCTGGGTCCGCACAACATCATAACCGCGATTGGCTTGTTCGGGTCAGAAAGTGACGCTCTTGCGGTACGGACACGGCTGGAAATCATTTCCATGGCAGCATCCTGTCCGATAACCCGTTTCCCCAGAATTTCAGGCAGTTTCAGCACACTGTTCAGTTCATCCCGTACCATTCTTCCCAATGGAATTCCGGTCCATTCACTGATTATAGCAGCTATATTCTGCTCATCAACCTCTGAAGAAACCATCGGAACTTCACCTTGAATCTCATGCAGTTTCTTCTGGTTTTTATTCAGTTCCTGATGTATTTTTTTTCGGTCAGCAGCTTTCAGCTCTTTTTTCTGCAGCTGTTTTCTGCTTTCCTGGATTTTTTCAACGAGTTCTTTTTCCCTGCCCCATTCCACAGTGCGTTTCTTGTGGTTTTCGCGCAGTTCTTTTAATTGCTCATTTACAGTTTTGAGCCGCTCTTTACGATCAAAACCGGCTGCAGATTCCTTTTCAATAATTCCAAGCTCGGTTTCAAGGCTTTCAATGCTGCGGCGCATGTCCTCAACTTCTGCCGGTTCAGCAGACTGACTTATAGCTACCCGGGCAGCAGCCGTATCCAGCACGCTGACCGACTTATCAGGCAGCTGGCGCGCCGGAATATAACGGCGTGACAAAGAAACCGAAGCTTCAAGAGCATTGTCCAGTAACAGAACCTTGTGGTGCTGTTCCATAACTCCAGCTACTCCGCGCATCATGCGCAGAGCACGTTCATCGTCCGGTTCATCTATAAGGATGTTCTGAAAACGCCTGGTAAGAGCCGCGTCTTTTTCAAAATACTTTTTATATTCGGCCCATGTTGTCGCGGCAATCGTCCGCAGTGTCCCCCGCGCCAGGGCTGGTTTCAGTAGATTGGCAGCATCACTTTGGCCGGCAGAGCCGCCTGCTCCAATCAAAGTATGGGCTTCATCAATAAACATAATTATCGGGACATCAGAGGCTCGTACCTCCTCAATCACCTGCTTAAGTCGATTCTCAAATTCTCCTTTCATGCTGGCTCCTGCCTGCAACAGACCAATATCCAGCATAATCAACCGCACATTGCGCAATGGGGGTGGAACATCGCCGGCTGCAATGCGCTGCGCAAAACCTTCTACCACCGCGGTCTTGCCAACTCCGGCCTCACCGGTCAGTATTGGATTGTTCTGCCGTCGGCGCATCAGAATATCCACAATTTTGCGAATTTCCTCATCACGTCCGACAATGGGATCAAGCTTGCCTTCGCGGGCCTGCTGGGTCAAATCAGTACAAAACTGCTTCAACGCTTCCTGCTTACCCATCTGGGCCGGTGCCATGGCACCGGATTCGGTACCGACACCTTTGTCCGCAGCTATCCCGGTACCGTCAGAGGCGGCAAGTCCCTCTTCGCGGCTGCCGGTAGTGATTTTATAAAAATTATCCGAAAGATCATCTAGTTTTATTTTATCAAACTGGATACTGATTTCACGCAAAACACTGTTCAGCTCACGGGTCCGTTTGGCCGCGAGAATTACATCTCCAGTCCTGATTGAAAATCGCTTGAACATCAATGAAGCCACCAGCCAGCCTTCTTTGATAGCCAGCTCAATATGCGGTGAAAAATCCTGAATACTGGTAGAACCGCGGGGCAGTTTATCAAGCTGTGATGTCAGGTCTTTTGCCAACCGTGCCTCATCAATTTCAAAATGATGAATTATCTTATGCAGGTCAGTATCATCTGTCTGGAAAATCTGATTCAGCCAGTGTATCAGTTCCACATAGGGATTGCCGCGCATCTTGCAGAAAACAGTTGCGCTTTCTATGCTTTTATAGGCAACCTCGTTTAGTTTACCAAACAGCTCTGTTCTTTTTATTTCAGCCATAAGTCCTCCAGATTGACCGTTTCTCCAAATCAACTGTAAATATCTGAACCATAATAGTAGTGATCTCCAATAATTCTCACGTCCTCACTGTCGCTGGTAAATTCCTTACTTTTCAGCCAGGAAGTTCTTCCCAGCATTCCGTATTGCCCAAGTATCGTCTCCGGCACTTCCTCTGCTTTTAAAATTAGCACCGCCTCCCATTGGAAAGGTTTGTCAAGATAGTATCTTACCCAGTTGATCATTCTGGTATTAGAGCTGCTGCCGGGTAAGAGGCGCTCAAAATCCTTGAGCCCCATCGGCCCCATCCAAATGCGGAATTTTTCGGTTACAGTGTACTGTGATTCCCCAAGTACTGCGTTGATCCCAAGGGTTGCAGAATCACGTTTGCGACCGAGGCGACACCAGTTAGTGCGATCGAGCTTAAGGCTGGTGCCGACATATTCCTGAATATCAACCGGCACTTCAAAAAAGTTTGCCAGTATCTTCTGCAGGCCCTCAGCCGGCCGCTGATGCCCTACCAGCAGGCCGCTCTGATAAATTCTGGCATAGTAAGGGATACCGTCCCAGTCATCACACTCATCGTCACCGCTTCCGGCAAAACATGCAAGCTGCTTGGATATCCAGTCATCCGGCCGGTCGAAGCTGACCGCCTGTTCATTTCGGGCCCAGGCACGGTAAAAAAGTGAAATCATCCGGTGATGAAAAATATCCAGAAAACACCGCAAAGTCGGATCAAGGTGATTCCTCATGCGCCTGTAGATATATTCAGTAAAGCGCAGCGGCATCGGGCCATTGCTGCCAAGCAATCCAAAAAAGTAAACTTCCAGCCGCCCCATAGGGCTTTGCGATATCTGTTGAAAATCTGCAATGGTTGTCGGAGGAAAATGTAAGTGAGGCACCTGTCCGAACATAATCGGATCCTCGTCAACACGGCGTGAAAAACCAACCCGGGGTTTTTCCGAGTTTAATTGCTCAATCCGCCGAACAGCCTCAAAGAAATCATATTTCCATGAATTGCTCAGCAAATCTTTGGTCAAAGCTCGCTTTTTATCCCCATGCGCGGCTTCCATCTGATGATTTCTCCTTGTTGGTTTGTGCAGATTACAACTTCTACAAATGAATTCAAGGCAACAAGAGTGCAGAAATATTCCCGCAGCAACCGCATAAGCAGATAACATCCCATACCTGCAAAAGCCTGTTCATCAACAATAACCACAACTTCAAGCCCACGCACCGAACAAATCCTGCCGGATTCCAGAATACTCCTGGTAACCGGGTACGCCTTTACGGACTGAATTCCCTGAATCTGCTGCAGGCCAAATGAACGGCCGGCCGGACAGTGTTGTGCCAGCAGAGTGCGCATCATTTTCGAAGGGGAATGCCCTTTACCTCGAAACAGCGAAGCAAAATTCATACGCAGCAGATTTATTGCCGACCAGTTACTTTCATTCCTGGTCAGAGGCGGTAACGGCTCGCTCGGGCCAACGACAAAATTAACTTTACTCAAACCCTCAAGGTCAGGGCTGGAAAGCGTATCCTCCGGTACAATAAACAATGGAAGATCGCGGTTTGTACAAAGGACTTGAAACCCGAATTCATGGATTTCTTCAGAATATTTCCGGAAGTCCTCACCGGAAAAACTGACAAATATTTCACTGCCGTAATATGAGCTGCGCCTTGATGATGAAGATAATTCACGGCGGCGGCGACGCACACTGAAATAATTACGACGGAATCTGCTTTCCTCAAGCGAACGGTCTGTAGTATGATAAAACCGATTAATATCAAAAAGCTTACTGTTGCCGCGATCATAGGCAACAGCTTTTTCTATACCATAAATTTCATAATCCGGCACATCTGTGCGGTCTACCACCACATGATATGAAAAATCACGAGTAAACGGTACCCGGTCTGAATGCCTTCTGAAAAGATTGATGACCGGTATGCAAAAGAGCTTTATGCTGTCACGGTGCAGTGCCCCGGAAAGATTCAAATCCGGCTCTTCAAACAGAAAATGCACCTCCACTGAAGAAGAGTCCCAGCCAACTAATGCATCCCTCAATCCCTTAATCTGAAAAAATTTAAACCTTGAATGAAATGCAAAGTATTCTATAAGCAGTCGATTGCCGTTAAAAGTACGGTCAATAATTGGAAGCATGGATTCATGATGACTGAAGCCGATAGTTTTTACACAGTCCGGTGACAACAGGCGGGTCTGCTTACTGTCCGGGCTGCTCAAGTATATCCCAACGCAATTTGATTCCAGCTGCCGCAGAATCGACACTGCCTGTGAATCATCCATATCGAGAAACAGATTCAACTTCTCAAATCGCTGCCGTGAAAGCGGCTGCTCCAAAGGACAGCTCAATGTAAATCTCATAAAAGCTCCGGCCTGATGTCCGGCCGCTATTGCCACTTCACCGGCACCACGGTCCAAATACGCACAGTCATCAATTTTGAGCGCGTAAAGCTTTTCACTGGTGCAGCTGGTAAAAATGACCGGAGGTGCCCCCTGAGCCAGTGACCGGGCAGTAAATTTTGTCCCCTTGGGAACATCAATACCCTTGAGCAGTTCCGGCTTTGACAAATCCGGCACCAGTTTAACGATTCCCATTGATGGAATTGGTGCTGTTGTTAAAGGAAATACTGCGTCAAGAACGGTTTCAGTAAAACCGGCCATGCCGTCATCAAGCTTCTTACGGACACGGGCCGCCATAAAGGCAAACCCTTCCAGCAGACGTTCAACATAAGGGTCGGCGCAGTCAAATTTTGATAACTGCAGGCGTGAAGCAATCTTGGGGAAGTCTTCAGCAAACTGCATTGCTGTTGTCCTCAAGTGTCCGAGTTCCTGATCATAGTACTCTAAGAACTGTTTATCCATAGCCTTTCCATTTAATCTGTCACCGCAACCGGTTTTAGGCAACGGAAACTAGTTTTATATAGCTGTATATATTTGAAAGCAGCAATGCCGGATTTGTTCAAATTTCTCAGCAGGTTGCATGCTCACAATGTACAAAAAATAAATTTAAAGGGCAGCCGCTTGACATTAGTGCAAAGCGGCCGGCTTGCCGGGCACTATCAGGATTTACTCTTTTTCTTCGATAAATGCACCGGTTTCAAGGTCAAGCTTAGCCCGGATATACAACTCTTCACTCAACGGCTGAATATTTGCCTTGCCGCTTATTTCTATAAGAAATGCCGCCATAGTCTTGTCCCGGTCATCCGGGGTAACTTTGACGACCAGGGATTTAGGCTCGATTCTTGGTTCGAAACGCTTGATTGCCGTGATCAGAGTATTTTCCAGCTTTCTCGGCTCAAAGGTTTCACTGCTTTTACCGATAATCGGATCAATTCCATAATTCAGAACGGAAGTGGCAACATTCTGAAAATGCGCAAATTCCTTTTCCGGAATCTTGCTGCGTGAGTTGAGCAAGTATGACAAATCCCTCAACAGTGCCGCACGGAACTGTTGAATAGAAAAGACCTTCCAGGAAACACCTTCTTTGCGCAGGTGCGGATTTTCATCCGTCAACCGGTCAAACAGACACGGCATAAACCGGTCTGAAGCGGTAATCCTGTTGCCTCTGCCGCGCGTCCTTTTCATTTGACGCCTCAATTAAGTTTCAATTATTAATTCCCTGATTTTGGTAACAGGCACCATTCCCTGATCTGTAACCAGGCAACGCTGTCCGGAGCCAATCCAGGTATCACCATGGGGGTTATCCCAGTCCGTAACTTTACCAAGCACAACCTGCTCGTCCCGGCTTGCAGTGCTGCCGGGGTATCTGGTAGGAATGTAGCCGACTATATTTGTACTGTTTGCCAGCTCTATTTTAGCCTCAGTCCAGATTAAGTCAACAATGTGCCTGGGTTCTTCAATTGTGACCTTCCGCAATCGTGTAAACGGCATCCAGTAGTATTTTCCGTTCACAATAACTTCCAGCATCGGGCCCAGTCTGGTATCAGCATCTGCAACCCACTCAAAACCGGAACCATTAAGAGACCCCGGCAATGCCGGGGCCTGCTCAAAGGCCTGCTGCCGCAGTTCAGCGGCAGCATCCAGTTTTCCATCGATATGACATTGGAGCGCTTTAAAAAGCAGGGCATTCCAGGGTTCCGGCTCGCCGAATACCAGCGGGCTTTTTTCTCCGGAGAAGACCTTTTCACGCAACATCTCACATAAGACGGCCCGTGAATAAAGTCCGCTCCAGAGCTGAACTTTGGTGTCAATGTCAGCTACTGCGCTCAACTGTTTCTCGGCTCTTTTCCATTCTCCCCGCAGACAGAAGATCTGGATCAACAGAATGCGGTTTGCGGAATTGTCCGGAGCGTTGCGCACGTCTTCCATGACTTTAGCCTGTAACTCTTCAAGCCTTCCAGATTGGAACAAGTCCTCTAAGTTCATATCAACTCCTGCCGTTTAAACGGCGTTCAAGATCAGCTGCCGCCTTTGCCCTGGCCGACTTCCCACTTAGCACTTACCTGGCCAGCGCCAGTACCATCAGATTTGAATCCGTGATAAGTCCAGGTGGTCTTGTCAGCTGCCAGAGAAATAGACTCAAGCGGCTCAATATTACTGCTTTCAGCCTGGGCTGCACTGTAAAGAGCGGCATCTTCACTGTACACAACCTGATCCTTGGCAATAGTACACTGCTTAGCTTCAACAACTCTGACTGTTTCCAGTTTTACTTCATAAACAATAACCTGTTTTCCGCCAATCATTGCACATACATGCAGGGTTGCAGACGGAACATTTTTACCGTTCATGCAGAGTTCTGCCAATTTAGGAGATGACTTGTCAATAGAGTGGATGAAAGTCAGAGGAGCCATAATTCCTTGTCCAGCAGAAGCAAGGTTGCTGCCTTTGCGGGTTTCCTGGTTAGCTCCTGAACAATAAGCTCTAACATCTATCCAGTTCTGGTGATTAGCGTTTGTTGACTGACCTTCAGCGCCTTCGATTGTAATGTAAGCTGCAAAAGCCATTTTAGTTCTCCTTAGTTTGTGTTTTTTGACTCTTGTGACTGTGTTTTCCGAAGTTTCAGTGACTAGATTGGTATTGCCCGACTTTTACCGGCTATGACTGACAATACTGATTCAGTCGCATTCACTCCGGAATACAATCATTTAAAAAACTGGATTACTTCTTCTGGCTGGGCAACCTGGTAACTAACCGCAGAGAAGCCGTGAGTCCTTCCAGCTGGAAGTGAGGACGCAAATAGAACTTCGCTGTGTAGTAACCGGGATTGCCTTCAACGTCTTCAACCGTAACTTCAGCGGCCGCCAGGGGAAATCTGGACTTAACCTCTTCAGAGGCTTTGGGATCCGCTGTTACGTATTGAGCAATCCAGTTTGACAACCAACGTTGCATGTCCTCTCTCTCTTTGAATGAACCGATCTTGTCGCGCACAATACATTTCAGGTAATGTGCAAAGCGGCAAGTCGCGAAAATATACGGCAGTCTTGCGGACAATCTGGCGTTTGCTGTGGCGTCAGGATTATCATATTCCGCCGGTTTATTAAGGGTCTGTCCACCAAGGAAGACCGCATAATCTGTATTTTTCCAATGACATAACGGCAGAAAACCGTTCTTGGAAAGCTCAGCTTCACGCCTGTCGGTAATTGCAATTTCCGAAGGGCACTTCGAAGCAATTCCGCCGTCATCGGTAGGGAATGTATGGAATGGCAAGGATTCAACCATGCCGCCGGACTCAACACCGCGAATCCTCGCGCACCAGCCGTAAAGCTTGAATGCACGGTTGATATTCACACCCATAGCGTACGCAGCATTCATCCAGTTGTAAGCTCTGCTGTCGCCTTTGCCGGTATCCTCAACAAATTCAAAACCTTCGACTGGATTTGTATTCGGACCATAAGGCAAGCGGCTTAGAACGCGAGGCATTGTCAAAGATACATATCTACTGTCATCGCTCTCACGGAATGCACGCCATGCCGCGTATTCAGGATTTGAGAATATCTTTGTCAAATCACGCGGATTGGAAAGTTCCTGCCAGGCATCCATATTCATTATAGATGGGTCAGCTGCGGAAATCATCGGGCAATGGCTGGCGGCACTGATTTGCGCCATGCCTTTCATTATTTCAACATCTTTGGGCAGATGGTTAAAATAATAATCAGCTACCAGGCAGCCGTAAGGCTCTCCGCCCGGAGTTCCGTATTCTTCTTCATACATCTTTTTAAACAGCGGACTTTGGTCCCAGGCTGTCCCTTTGTACTTCCTGAGAGTCTTTGCCAGCTCGTTTTTGGATATATTGAAGACCCTGATTTTCAACTTTTCATCAGTTTCAGTATTGTTAATCAGGTAGCTAAGACCGCGCCAGGCGCTTTCAAGCTGCTGAAACTGTTCATTATGAATTATAGCGTTAAGCTGTTCGCTGAGTTTGCGGTCAAGCTCAGAAACCATGCCTTCAATTGTATTTATTACATCGTCAGAAATGAGCGTAGCCTTTTCAAGGGCCTGAGCTGCAAGAGTCTTAACCGCTTTCTGAACTGCTGTTTTAGCATGATCAGTCTTGGGTTTAAACTCTTTATCGAGCAACGACTCAAATTCTGAAACCTCAATATGCTCTTCCGCTGCCTGCGGGGCACCTTTTTGTTCTTTTACTTCTTTGGCCATGATCACTTATCTCCTTCCGGCTCTTTGTCCTTTTCTTTTTCAGCGGCAGCCTGTTCAGACAACGCCTTTAAAAGGGTCGGGTCTTTAAGCACTTTACTGATAAGTTCCTCAGCACCTGCTTTGCCGTCCATATATGAAATAAGTGTAGCAAGTTCTTTTCTTGCCTGCAGCAGTTCTTTGACCCCTGAAACCTTTTCGGCAACAGCTTCAGGTGAAAAATCATCCATACTTTCAAAAGTCAGGTCCACTGCAATATTTCCCTCACCGGTAATAGTATTTGGAACCATGAACGCTACTCTTGGCTTCATGCTTTTCAGGCGGTCATCGAAATTATCAACGTCAACTTCAAGAAACTTTCGATCAGCTACCGGTGGCAAGTCATCCTCCGGCTTCCCCGATAGATCTGAAAGAACTCCCATGACGAACGGCAAATTGATTTTCTTTTCGGCGCCGTACAGCTCCACATCATATTCGATCTGGACCCTCGGGGCACGATTTCTACCAATAAATTTTTGACTACTGCCTGGCATAATGTTCTCCTATCTGTTTATGAGATATTACTCATTGTGTTCATAAACCTATTAACAGGTACTATGCAAATGGATTAAATGCTTTCTCCTCTTCAGGTTCCTTATTTTCCTCCTTTGCAGGCGCTCCGGCAGGGGCGCCGGGTTCGTTTGTATTTTGAATTTCAGAAGTAATTAACTCTGCCGGCTTGAGAGCGGTATTGGCCTGATCCAGACCAGCCGGTGAAATATCAGAGATTATGTCCATAAAATTCATTCCAGCTGTTCTGATAGCCCTTTTTATAAAGTACGGAGCCGGGCTTGAAGGTTCAGCTGATTCAAAATATGCACTTACCTTATTAAGCAGCGCAACTGCCTGCTGGCGGTTTGTAATCTTGCCATTGCCTTTATATGAAGAATTTGATTTTGCTTTTTTCTTCTCTTCATCTGCTAATGCTGCATCCTCTGATTCGTCAATACTGTCAGCCTCATTCAGGTTCTCTTCAGGATCACTTTTGCTCTTTGACATGGCAAAATCATCATATGCCTTTACAATAGCATTAAGAGAGTCAAGCAGCAATGAGAAATCCAGATGATCATCAGCCTGTTCGGCAAAGACTTTTTTCATTGTTTCAACAGATTTTATACAACCCAATGCATGATTTCGATAAGTCTCAATGAAGTCAGGCTGGGTGTCAAGAAAAGCAGCGCGTACCAGTTTAAGTTCTGCCGGGTTTTCGCTTTCAAGACTGCCATCTGAAGTTAAAACATCATATAATGTAAATTTACCAAGATTTGAGGACTTGCACAGTGGAACATTGCGCAGGCGTTGAATAAACATCATTGGATCCCGGTAAGCTCCCGGTTCCGGTGAAAGCGACATTACACAATTAATTCGTTCCTGCGGATCGTTGTTATCCTCAACATCTAATTCAGGATAAACCTTGTCCCAGAAATTGTCAAGCAAACCACTGAGTACCTGAAGACCCTGATCAAATCCGGGAAGACCATCGAGGTTTAATTCTGCCAGAGTAAGGAACAACGCAATCCGAAGATCCTTGGTTTCATTCAGGAGCTCCAGCGAGTTTTTTCTCAACTCATTCCAGTCAGGATCGCGGCCTTCAATTACAGAATCGCCCATCTGCTTCTCAGGGACTCCCTCAGCAAGCTCGTCAAGCTGAAGAAACCGGGGGTCATATTCCAAGTTAGATCCGCAAGGAGAGTCTTCAGAAACAGGTTTCAATAAATCGGCAACATTTAATTGCATGATGACAGACCTCCACATAACAAAGTTACAACTCAGCCTCATTCCACCGATTGCTGCAACTTCTAAATTACTCCTTTTGAATGCTTAGGTTCCTCAATGATTTATAATACACAACATATATTCAATATTCCACCTTTACAGACCCAAAATAACAAAAAAATACCATAGAATTCAGCTTTCCTGCATAAAAAAAATCTCAAAACCAATAAACGAATAACATTTTTTTCAATTATGAGATTGGCATATCAATATTTTTTCCATTTTTTTTCATAACTACAAAACTATCACCAAGATTCACATCTTTTTCCGTTTCCAGTTGGAAAACTTTAAGAGGAATTGGTATGCGCCACCAGCAAAGTCAAGCCCTTAACTGAATTTTTTATATAATATTGAAACCATTTAAAATATAAAAGCAACTAAGGTACTGAATATCAAACCAATACAAAAAAATCCCCGCAAAAAAATATTTGCGGGGATTTATCAGGCAGTACTCAAAAACTATTTAGAAGTAAACTTGAGTTTATCTTTAGCCTTTGATACTTTCAGCGTCGCACCTTCCACTAATTCACCGCCTACTATCATTCTGGATACCGGAGTTTCGATTTCCTTAACAATAGCGCGTTTCAACGGACGGGCACCGAATACCGGGTCATAACCAACATCGCCAAGATGTTTTTTGGCATCATCAGTAATCTCAAAACCTATTTCCTGATCAGCAAGCCGTTTGGCAAAATAATCAAGCTGAATATCAACAATACCCATGATGTTTTCCTTGCTCAGAGGCTGGAATACCAGAATTTCATCAAGGCGGTTGAGGAATTCAGGTCTGAAGTGACCACGCATCTTATCAAGCAGCTTGGGTCTGATATCGTCAACACTGCCTTTATTATCCAGAATAAGGTCACTGCCGATATTACTGGTCATAATAATTATGCAATTCTTGAAGTTGACCGTACGACCATGCGAATCAGTTACAATACCGTCCTCAAGGATCTGCAGGAAGATATTAAATACATCGCCGTGTGCCTTCTCAATTTCGTCAAACAGGACCACTGAGTAAGGTTTGCGCCTGACTGCTTCAGTAAGCTGGCCGCCCTCTTCGTAACCGACGTATCCAGGAGGAGCACCGATCAAACGTGCGACAGTATGTTTTTCCATGTATTCAGACATGTCAATACGCACCATGGCGCGTTCATCGTCAAACAAGTCCTCTGCCAGCGCTTTAGCGAGTTCAGTTTTTCCCACACCTGTAGGCCCGAGAAAGATAAATGATGCGGTGGGACGCTTCATATCCTTAAGCCCTGCCCTTGCCCTGACCACAGCCTCGGCAACAGCATTGACAGCTTCATCCTGTCCGACAACCCGTTCATGCAAATGATCTGCAAGTGCAAGCAGCTTAAGTTTTTCACTTTGAACAAGCTTGCTGACCGGAATTTGCGTCCAGCGGCTGACAATAGCGGCAATATCCTCTTCGTCAACTTCCTCTTTCAGCATTCTGCTGGCTTCATCGCCTGTCTTGAGCGACTCTTCGGCAACCTCAATCTGCCTTTCAATGCCTGGAATAACTCCATGCCTCAGCTCAGCTGCCTTTTCAAGATTATATTCTCTTTCAGCACGCTCCAGATTCTGGCGTGAGAGTTCCAAAGTTTCACGAAGTTCACGAAGTTTGGAAATCCCCTGCTTCTCATTATCCCAGCGGGCACGCAGCTCTTTGATCTTAGACTTAAGTTCAGCAAGTTCCTCTTCAAGCAATGCCTGGCGTTTCTTTGCCGCAGTATCACTTTCCTTTTTCAGGCCGGCAATCTCAATCTCCAGCTGCATCGCACGACGCTCAATTTCGTCAATCTCAGCTGGGCAGCTGTCAATTTCCGTACGAAGGCAGGCTGCCGCCTCATCAATCAAGTCAATGGCTTTGTCAGGCAGGAAGCGGTCTGAAATGTATTTATCGGATAAAACAGCTGCCGCTACCAGTGCGGAGTCTTTATATTTTATACCGTGGTGAATCTCATAGCGCTCTTTAAGACCGCGTAGAATAGAAATGGTATCCTCGACAGTCGGCTGGTCTACTACTACCGCCTGGAAACGGCGCTCCAGAGCAGCGTCCTTTTCAACAGAATTGCGGTATTCGTCAAGGGTTGTAGCCCCGATACAGTGCAGCTCGCCACGAGCCAGCATCGGCTTAAGCAGATTTCCGGCATCCATTGAGCCTTCAGTTTTGCCGGCACCGACAACTGTATGCAGTTCATCTATAAACAGGATAATATTACCACCGGCAGAGGTTACTTCCTTGAGAACAGCTTTTAAGCGCTCTTCAAATTCGCCACGGAACTTGGCTCCGGCAATAAGAGCGCCCATATCAAGTGATACCAGACGGCGGTTCTTGAGACCTTCAGGCACATCACCGCGTTCAATACGGATAGCCAGAGCTTCAGCAATAGCCGTTTTACCAACCCCAGGTTCACCAATCAGCACCGGATTATTCTTGGTACGACGTGAAAGGATCTGAATGACGCGGCGGATTTCCTCATCCCGGCCAATTACCGGATCAAGTTTGTCTTCAGCTGCAGCCTGAGTAAGATCGCGGCCGTATTTCTCCAGAGCTTCAAAAGTCCCCTCCGGGTCTTCAGATGTAATTCTCTGGTTGCCGCGTACGCTCTTGAGCGCTTCCAGAAATTTCTTTTCAGTGACGCCTGCTGTACGCAGTATTTCGCCACATTTTCCAACACCGATCATGGCCTGGAAGAAATGTTCAACGCTGATAAACTCATCTTTCATAGCCTCAGCATTCTTACCGGCATTTACCAGCATTTCGCTGAATTCACGAGATTGAGTGACTTTACCGGCTCCGCTGCCGGTTACCGACGGAATAGAATTAATAACTCCCTCAACATCCCGGTTAACTCTGCCGGGATCAACTTCCATTTTTTTCAATAAGGAAGGGATCAGTCCATCTTGCTGGTTGAGCAACGCGTAAAGCATATGCTCCGTATGAAGTTCCTGATGATGGCGTTCGATTGCGATATTATGAGCGCTCATCAGTGCTTCTCGGGAACGATTAGTGAATTTATCTTTGTTCATGCCTGTGCCTCCATAATATTCAACAAAGTTAATTTTTATTAGCATGAAACTTGCCAACTTTACTTCTGAGGCAGGAATTAAACTAAAAAAAAACTTCCCCAGTTAAGCCGGGGAAGTCTTGAAAATTTAAATCAGTCAGTCTGAATTTTCACCTTGTGCACCTTGGCATGTTCAGTCTTTGGCAGGTCAAGGGTCAGAATTCCATCGATAACCTTTGCCTTGATTTTGTTTGCGGCAATCTGGTCGGAAATCTGAAATGAACGCTTATATCTTACTGTTTTATCGCATCTTACGATACTGGTACAGGCAGTAATTTTCAGCACCCGGTCCTCTACATCAATATCCAGACACTCAGAACAGGAGCCTGGAACATCCAGCACCAGCTTGATGCCGGCATTGTCTTCTATTACATCGGCCGGTGGTGCGAAATCTACATATTCAATAGCTTTTGCTTCTTTTTTATCTTCAGCCATGATCAGTTCTCCTCAGTAAAAAGTTATAACTGTCACTCGCCCACTTTAATGGACAACGGTTTTTCAGCATCCTGCTTAGGCAGTTTTATTTCCAGAATACCATTGCTGAATTTAGCTTTAGCACTGCCGCTTTTTACCTTGGCGGGGAGCTTAATGGATTCTTCAAATTTTCCGAAAGACCGTTCACGGTGCAAGTATTTTTCATCCTTTTCGAGTTCTGGCTCCTTGCGCTCTGCCCTGACATTCAGAAAGTCGCTAAGAACTTCAACTTCAAGAGAATCCTTATCATAACCGGGCATAGCAAACTGGACCTTTATATCCTTTTCGCTGTCGGTCAGGGTCATTCTCGGGTAGTTTGCGCGATAACGGCTCAATCCTTCACCGAACTCATCAAAGAGATTCAGGAATTCCTTGTGCAGATCACTCATGGTCCTCAAGGGATTGAACAGTCCCCAGTTGTCATTAAGTTTTGCCAACATTTCAATGCCTCCTTCGGTTTTTAATCCGTCTTGGGTTACCGAAATTCATTAAGCAGCACGTATTATGCCGGAACTGACCAGACAGCAGCAGAAAATCGGCTTAAATCCTGATGCTGCATATTAATCAGCGCCTTTCAAGGCATTTATACTGCCTTTTACGCAATTGTTTAAAAACAACTTTTCTCTATAGTCATAATATTATATGAATTCTCTCCGACATTCAAGTAAACAATCTGATAATTTTTTTAAAGTGCCAAATTGACTCGAATTCACTGTGCCATATTGTCGTAATGTGACAATAAAACATATATTAGCTATTTCCTGCTGATAGAAGCCCAGCTGACTCAACTCTTCCACTGCTTAATACCTTAATATATATAAGAGGGATAATGCTGAATGGAAAAATTGTTTGCATTTTTACTGTGGTGTCTTATCTTAATCAATGTTTATTTAACTGTATAAAACGGAGCCTGAGAATGAAGCCGGGTGACAAAGCAAAATGTCCACACTGTGCAGAGGAAACTATCTTGAAAGAAAAAGTTGAGATGGATGGATGGCAGGCCACAGCCAGGTCTCTTGTTTGTGCAATCTGCGGCAGAAAAATTGCAGATCTGGACAAAGAGCTGGAACAGCAGAAAGATCAGGAAGCGACGACGACCAAAGCCGGAAGTCTGGCGGCCCTGCTTGGAGAAGATCCTGAACAGCCGAAACCTAAACTGAAGGCTGAAGCAGGCGAACGACACTTCTGCCGAGACTGCATCCACTATCTGGTTCACCCGTTTCTATCCCGCTGCGAAAAAAAGAAGAAAGCTGTCAACCCAATGGATGACTGCCGGGATTTTAAAAAGGTTGAAAGAAAAACTGAAAAAGACAACAGCGACTCCGAAAAATAAGGAAAAAGAATGTCAAGTCCCTTTGAAGACAAAGCGGCTCGTATTGCTGCTTTTAAGAATATAGATATTTATCCAGTAGTTTCATCCGAATTCACTGCCGGGCGAGATGTCATCAGTGTTTTACAGGCAATAGCAGAGGGCGGAGCAAAAATAGTCCAGCTTCGCGAGAAGAATCGTAATAAAGCCGATATTTACCAGCAGGCTCTTGAATACCGCCGCATTACCAGCCAGTACAATATGCTCCTGATCATCAACGATCATGTGGACATTGCTCTGGCGGTTGAGGCCGACGGCGTTCATCTCGGACAGGACGACCTGCCGATAAGCGCTGCCCGGCCTGTTGCTCCTGAACTGCTGCTGGGGTGTTCTTCTCACAATATAAAGGAAGCCGCTGACGCACAGGCTGCCGGAGCAGATTATGTCAATGTCGGGCCGATTTATCCTACCGGAACCAAGGCTGTTCCATGCGGGGTTGTCGGCATTGAAATGCTGGAATCAGTAAAGCCGCACATAAATATTCCTTTTACTGTAATGGGAGGCATCAAGGAGCACCATTTGGGTGAACTTTTTGCGGCTGGAGCAACCAGAATTGCCATGGTCACGGAAATTACTCAAGCCGATGACATTGCCGCTAAAGTAAAAGCATTGCGTTCACACTGGAACTGAAAGTAATTTTACCATGATCAAACCAGCTGCCAATACCCCGCCAAATGAACACGCTTCCCGCTGGGCTTCTGAAAATATTTCAGACAGTATCCAGGAAGAGGAAGCCTACGAGTGTATCGAGAAAGCGGCGGCTGGGCAGGTAAACCGTCTGGAACTGGAAACTGCCACCAGGTGTTTTTTTGAAGCTGAAGGTCCGATGCGCAATTCAGAGATTCATGGCGGCAGGCCTTATGAATACAGACCTCAGCAGGCCGCTATGGCGGAAAAAATAGCTGAAGTCCTTGCTGTACGCAGTAATTTATGCATTGAAGCCCCTACCGGCATCGGTAAAAGTTTCGCCTATCTGATTCCGCTGATTTTTTATGCTAAACAATCTCCGGGACCTGCCGTTATTTCCACTGAAACGATAAATTTACAGGAGCAGCTGGTTCGCAAAGACATTCCACTGCTCCAGAAGCTTACCGGGGAAGATTTCTATGCCACTCTAGCCAAAGGCAGAGGCAACTACCTGTGTCTGCGCCGGCTGCGGCTGGCTACCGGAGAACGCGGGGATGAATATCTGCCGCTGGCTTCATTGAAACTTGAAGCTGACCGGATTGCAAAATGGGCTGAAAATACGACTGAAGGAGACCGGGACTCAATCGACTTCAGGGTCGAACAGACTGCCTGGAATTACGTTTGCTGCGAAGCCGGAAATTGCCTCGGTCCTCGCTGCCAGTTTTTTCGTCGCTGCTTTTACTGGAAAGCCCGCCGTGAATGGGAAGACGCGGATATCATAGTAGCCAATCACGCTCTGTTTTTTACCGATCTTAAAATGAAAGGTATCGAGAATGCGGAACAGTCACTGCTTCCTGAATATACTGCAGTGGTAATTGATGAAGCCCACACTCTTGAAAATAATGCAGCAGACTACCTCGGGCTGAGGATAACCAGTGCCGGTATGATAAGCTTTCTCAACCGCCTGTTTAACCCGGATAACGCCAAAGGACTGCTGATGCGCGGCGGCGAGGACGCACTGGAACTGAGAAAGATGCTGGCCGATCTCAAGGAACAGGTCAAACGTTTTTTCAGTCAATTTGAGCAATTTCTGCTTGAACAGCAGGATTCGGTAAGGCGGGTTCGAAATCCAGGCTCCTTTCCGGACATTCTCAGTAAAAAACTCGAAACTCTGCGGGTCGCGCTATCCGATTATTCTCAAATTCAGGATGACAAAGACTTCCGGGCAGAGCTGGAATCACAAGTTCAGAAATGCTACAGCTACATTTCAGGTATAACCGACTTTATACAAATGTCTTTTGACGACAGCGTCTACTGGGTGGAGGAAGACCGTTCCGGAATAGTCCTGCAGGCAGCGCCGCTGAATGTTCCTGAGGTACTTCGGGAAGTACTGTTCAAACCGTCATTTCCAGTTATATTGACCAGCGCGACACTTACAGTCAGGAAAAGTTTTGACTATTACAGAAGCCGGGTCGGTTTCATAAATGGTGCGGAGTTGCGGCTTGATTCACCGTTTGACAGTAATCAGGTGAGGGTTTTCCTCCCTCAGAATATGCCTGAACCCAATCATAAAGATTATTCCTCTGCGCTTCTCCAGCAGATTCCAAGGTTTATATCAATTACTCAGGGCAAAGCTTTTGTGCTGTTTACCAGCTACCAGCTCCTGCGGCACTGCGCTGATAACCTGCGTGACTTTTTTGATACAAATGACATATCACTGCTGATTCAAGGCGAAGAGCTCAACCGTTCTGCTATGCTTAAGGAATTCAAGCGTGACGTCAATTCGGTCATCTTCGGCACCGACAGCTTCTGGACTGGAGTAGATGTGCCGGGAGAGGCTCTGAGTAATGTCATTGTCACAAAATTTCCGTTTGCGGTACCATCTCACCCGCTGATTGAATCAAGGTGTGAACGCATCGAACACAACGGAGGCAGCTCTTTCATGCATTACAGTCTGCCGGAGGCCGTCCTGAAATTCAGGCAGGGCATCGGCCGTTTGATCAGGAGCAAAGCGGATAACGGCATCATTGTCATTCTTGACCGCAGGGCGGTTTCAAAACGCTATGGGAAAATGTTTATTGATTCCCTGCCTCCTTACCCTGTACAGTTTATCTAATCCTTTCCATTGCGCTTGAATTGAAGAGAGTTTATCCAGACCTTTATCTGGTACTTTTTTTCTGCCTGTAAGCAATAATTGTCCCTTTTTTTTCGTTTTTCCTGTTATTAGCAAGTAACTATTTTTCACTAAAAACAGACTAACAAAGCATAGCCCAAATACTCTAATAGCGGAGAAGATGAACATGCGTAAACTTTATAGAAATATTATTATAATTATGATAATCGGCTGCACCACATTAAGCGGCATCGGCTGGTTCATGTCCGGCAGCAAGTCGGCTGATGTCAATTATATGACCTGCAAAGTCGAAAGAGGCAGCCTGCTGGAAGGAGTAAGCGCTACCGGGACTGTAGAACCGGAAGAAGTTGTTGACGTCGGGGCTCAAGTCGGCGGCAGGATTATGAGATTCGGCAAGGACTCCAGCGGAAAACTCGTTGACTACGGATCTGTGGTAAAAAAAGGCACAGTTCTGGCTCATATTGATGACACAATATATACGGCTGATGTAAAGGAAGCTGCTGCAACTGAGAAAGCAGCCCTGGCCAATCTGGTTCGCTCCCAGGCACAGGTGAAACAAAATGCCGCCAGATTCGGCTATGCAATTCAGGAATGGAACCGGCAGAAAAAACTGGTTGCCGGACAGGCTGTTTCCGTTGCGGTTTATGACGATGCCTTATCCAAACTGCGTCAGGAAGAAGCTTCATATAAAATATCCCAGGCTGAAGTTAAGGTTAATGAAGCACAGCTGGCTTCCAGCAAGGCAAGCCTGGCCCGCGCCAGGCAGAACCTTGATTACTGTACGATCACTTCGCCTGTAGACGGTGTTGTAATAGACCGTCGTGTCAATATCGGCCAGACTGTCGTGGCCAGCTTGAACGCACCAAGCCTGTTTTTAATAGCCAAGGACCTGAAACGGATGCAGGTGTGGGTTGCGGTAAACGAAGCTGATATCGGCAACATTAAGCGAGGCCAGAAAGCTACTTTTACTGTTGACGCTTTTCCGGGCAAAACATTTACCGGTATTGTCGAAAAAATACGCCTGAACGCCAGTATGACGCAAAATGTGGTTAACTATACAGTCGAAGTAAATACCGACAACTCATCCGGAAAACTGCTGCCTTACCTGACCGCAGATGTTACCTTTATTGTTGCTGAAAAGCATAATGCTATCAAAGTACCCAATTCCGCTTTACGCTGGCGCCCCACACAGGAAATTATATTGCCGAAATATCGTGAAGACTTTAAAGCCGGGTTCAAAGCCAGTGACAAAATAGTCTGGAAGCAGGATGGCAAATATGTTATCCCAGTCAGGGTAAAAACCGGCGTAAGCGACAGCATATACACTGAAATTACATCGCCGCAGCTGCAAGAGGGAACACAGCTGGTAACAGGAACTCAATTAGGTTCAGACTCCACTCAGAGCAGCAGCCCGTTTTCAATCAAGCTCCGCGGCGGTAAAAAAGCTTAAGTCAGGCAGCAATTACTGAACAAAAAATCGGATAGTAACTATGAAACCGGTTATTTCAATAAAAAACCTGTGTAAGGAATACATGCTCGGAGACACTCCGGTTAAAGTGCTTAAAGGTGTTTCAATGGAAGTCAGAAACGGTGAACTTGTTTCCTTAATGGGACAATCCGGTTCCGGAAAAAGTACCCTTATGAATATACTGGGATGCCTGGACAAACCAACCTCTGGAGAATACCTGCTTGACGGGGAGGATGTGACCAGCATGAACGGCGACCAGATGGCAATAGTGCGCAATCACAAACTGGGCTTTGTTTTTCAGAATTTCAACCTGCTTCCCAGGACCAGTGCGATTGAAAATGTCGCTATGCCGCTAATCTATACCGCGGCGCATCTCAGCAAGCACGAGGCCAGAAAACGCGCTAAAGCCATGTTGATAAAGTTTGGACTTGAGTCCAGGATGCATCATGTCCCGTCACAGCTTTCCGGTGGACAGCAACAGCGGGTTGCCATTGCCAGAGCTCTGATTAATGACCCCCCGCTGCTGCTGGCGGATGAACCCACCGGTAACCTGGATACAGCCACAAGCCGAGAAGTACTGGAAATGTTTCAGGAAATTAATGAAACGCACGGTACTACCATATTACTGGTTACTCATGATAACAAAGTTGCAGAAAGCTCACGCCGGGTAATTCACATCAGCGACGGTTGTATGCATGACGGCATTTACCGCAAGACGGAGGATGCGTAATGAGAACCTTTCATTCATTCAGTATGGCTTTTACCGCACTGCGCCGCAATCCGATGCGTGGCGCACTGACTGCTCTGGGTATTATTATCGGGGTATCATCAGTCATCACCATGATGGAAGTGGGCAACGGTTCATCGCAGTCAATCCAGCAATCAATTTCAAGCATGGGAGCCAACGTGCTGCTCATAATTCCAGGAGAACAGAACAGCAGCGGTATATCTTTCGGTTCAGGAACCGCCAAAACCCTTACTCCCGGTGACTGTGAAGCCATTAATCGGGAATGCTCTGCTGTCAGAGCCGCCGCTCCGATTGTCAAAGCCCGGGCACAGGTAGTCTGGGGCAGTCGCAACTGGGTCCCTATGGCTATTGCCGGAACCACTCTGGATTATCTGACTATTACTGACCGCGAGAACCTGATGCGCGGCCAGCCGTTTACCAATCGTGATGTCTTGAACGGCAACCGGGTTTGCATTATCGGCAAAACTGTTGCCGAAAAACTTTTTGAAGATGAAAACCCGGTTGGCAAAGATATCCGTATAAAGAATGTTTCTTTCAAAATAGTAGGTGAACTGGCCCCGAAGGGAGCAAACATGATAGGTATGGATCAGGACGATATTGTGCTTGCACCGTGGACCACTGTCAACGCCCGGGTTTCGGGTGAATCTTTGTCAGAACCCAACCAGAGTACTGACTCGACAACAGACACTAATACGCTGAGTAACCTTTACCCATCTACCGGCCCCGAGCTGTATCCACCGCAGGTTGATGCCGCCGGCAACAGCACCAATATGCAGGTAAGGTATGCGACTATTGATCAGATTATGGTTTCGGCAGTCAGTGCAGAAGCTATCCCGACTGCCATTGACCAGATCACCAGTTTGCTCAAAGACCGGCACCGCATCACTCCCGGCAAGGAAAATGATTTCGGAATCAGGGACATGACTGAAATGACCAAACTGCTGACTTCGGCCACTTCAGTCATGACAAACCTGCTGCTCTGTGTCGCGATGATATCGCTTCTTGTCGGCGGTGTCGGCATTATGAATATAATGCTGGTGTCAGTAACAGAACGCACCCGGGAAATAGGACTGCGCATGGCCGTCGGTGCCAAAAGCAGAGATATTCTGCTGCAGTTCCTGACTGAATCACTGGTTCTCTGTATGCTGGGCGGAATTATCGGAATTATTCTTGGCCACAGCGGCGCAATGCTGATTGCTCACATGCTTAAATGGCCGACTGCAGCATCACCCATGGTGATTATTGTTGCCATTTCCGTATCAGTGGGAATTGGTGTAATTTTCGGCTACTACCCGGCCTGGAAAGCATCAAAGTTAAATCCGATTGAAGCCTTACGTTACGAGTAATCATTATTTTAACTGAAAACAATAAACAGAGAATTTAATTTTCTTAATTTAACCTGCAAAACTTCTTTCTAAATTACACTTTCAGCCATGATTATCGTTCTGAAAACGACAACTGCAGATAAATTGTGAGCTGAAAGTCCGAAAATCTTTTAAGCTGGCTGAGAACATGCCCTGAACGGCTTGTGTGAAAATTTATCAAACCTGAAGACTCTAACAGCAATTCTGATCAAGTTATGAAAATCCAATCAATGTCAGATATAGTCCTTTTTTACATTTCCAGTGAAAAGCATTGCAGTTTTTAGCCTGCTAACAGCCATGTAAAAAAATAACAATACATTATCTCATAATACTAACGCCCAAAACAGGATAACACACAATAAACTGTTTTGAAAATATTAGCTTTTAATTGAAATACTATGAAAATAATGAAAAATAGAAGAAGTTATAGAACATTTTTATCGGTGCATTGTCTTGCTTGCTTAGATAGACCTAATACTGAGGATTTACAAGTTAATGAAACATGAAAAAGATAGAAGTAAATTAGAGGAATTAAAAATGAGTAAGACTCTAACAAAATTGCAACATAAGCTGCATACCTTTTTAGGCAAGGCAGTGAAAAGTCATAACAAGATTAATGATACAATCAATGAAGTCTATTACAATAACTTCCGCAGCCTGTACCGGATTGATGATAAAAGAAGCAAACGGGATAATCACTGATGGACAAGATGATTGAAACAGCGCTGCAGTATCAGCGTGAACATCGCAATAGAAAACAAAACGGCGGCACCTGCACAAAAAGACAGAGCCGCCGTTATTTTTTAAAAGACCAGTTATCAGGTCCTTCCGATTCTCAAAAGCTTTTCACCGCTCTTAAGCTTGCCTTCAATATGCTCAAGCGAAACACCTTTGGTTTCCGGAGTGAAAAGGCGTACAATAGAAAAGCCTAACACACAGCAGATCGCAAACAGGAAGAAAAGAGCTGAACCGCCGAAATGGTGGATAATAGACAGAGAGAACTGAACTACAATCGCACAAGCCACCCAGCAGGTAGCTGTGGTAACAGTAATACCGAAATCACGTCCTTCGAGCGGAAAGATCTCAGCACAGATAATCCACATGATCGGTCCCAGCGACATCGCAAATGCGGCAATGTAAACAATACAGGCAGCTACCATCAGTCCACTGGAAAAATTTCCCAGTACGATACCGTTTTCCTGCATTTTGAACAAAGACCCGATTATCAGCAGGGTCAGGGTCATCACAGTAAGCCCGGAATATAAGATTGGTTTGCGTCCCCATTTGTCAACATACTTTATGGCAACAACAGTGAAAATCACATTTATTAATCCAATAACTACAGTTCCCATCGCGGGATGCTGAGCTCCGGCTTTCTTGAATATTTCACCGGAATAATATATGACCGCGTTGATTCCAGAAAACTGCTGCAGCAGCATCAGCAGAATTCCAAGTCCGAGAACCCGCAGAAAATATGACTCCTTAAGCAGCTTCCAGCCACCTTGCTTGGTATCAGTATCAAGGCTTTCCTTGATCTCATTGAGTTCATCTTCAGCATGACTTTCATGTTCACGGATACTGGAAAGAACAGCTTTGGCATGATCTTCCCTGCCCCTGAGTACCAGCCAGCGCGGTGACTGCGGGATGAACATGGCACCTAGAAACATGACAATTGAAGGCAGCGCAATAACTCCCAGCATCAAGCGCCAGCTCTGGAAATATGTCCCAATTACGGAATTGGAAAGGAATATTGCAAAAATACCAATGGTAATCATCAGCTGATACATCGCAATGAAACCGCCACGCATTTTTGCCGGGGCAATTTCTGAAAAATATAACGGAACTACGAATGAAGCATATCCGACCGCAAGTCCGAGCGCGAACCTTGAGGCGTAAAGTACGAATACATCATGAGTAAATGCTCCAAGAAGACTGAAAAAGCCAAAAAAGAGCGCAGTCAGAACCAGTGTTCTTTTGCGGCCGATGGTCTTTGAGACCCAGCCGCTGAACAGCACTCCAATAATGCACCCCAGATGCATTATACTGGCAAACGACTGACTCTGTATCAGAGAAAGATGCATCTCTTCCTTGATAAAGCTTAACGAACCGTTAATAAAACCCTGGTCTAAACCGAAAAGCAATCCGCCTAACCCGGCGAAAATGCACGCCCTGATAATTATCTTCCTGGCATTTTTGTTCATTGACATATTGAGCTCCCAATTGTGTTCATTATTAATCTAGCAATCTCTAACAAATGCTTTGATCGTTCCGCAACGTTTATCTTTCGATTTTCCATAGGGAGAAATAGTGTATTCTCCAACGCAGGCGGGTATGATGAACGTCTCAGCATAGTGAACAATAAAAGGTTCAAAATTGCCTGACGGGCTTTCAATTATCGCCTCTTGACCTTCGATTAAGTTTAGTACGTTTACTCCTCCGTTTGTATTATGGGTTACTTTTGCTGTAAACCAATGCCTTCTGGTTTCTATGAATTCACGTTTGTGCAATCCGGTCCTCTCCTCAGTCCATCCTGGGCCGGAGGCGATCTGTTCAATCCTGTTCACCAGGTTTTCCCTGACCCAGTGTGTTGTCCTGTCCCACTGGATTACGTTCTTACCATGTTCGATATTTACCGGCCTGGGCAGACCGTCCAGTCCAAGCCTTCCCCAATCCCAAAGCTTGAAGGTGAAGATATAGGGAGTGGCGCTGATCTCGAGAACCATGCTTTCAGCCCCGGAACAGTGCGTTGTCCCTGCTGGAATCAGAAAATGATCATGCCTGGCTGCAGGAAACCGGTTAGCGTACTTATCCGCATCAAATGCTTGTTTCGAGTCTTTCTGGGCTGTGCGAAGATCCGCGATCATTTCATCGGAATCCACGCCCTCTTTCAAGCCAAGGTACACCGACGCATCCTTGCCGGCGTCAAGCAGGTAGTAGCTTTCGTCCTGAGTATAAGCCATGCCAAATGTATTGTAGATATATTCAGTCAGCGGATGCACCTGAAAACTGAGGTTACCGCCTCCCATTGTGTCCAGCAGATCAAACCTGATGGGAAACTCCCTGCCGAACCTGGCGTAAACCTGTTCGCCCAGCAATTCCACAGGATTGCGAAAAACAACATTTATAGAAGGAATTTCAACATCGACTCCGGCAAAACGCAGCAGCAAACTGTTTTCCTCAGGCACACAATCAAAGCACCAGCCGAAATTTTCCTGCTTTTTGTCCAGTCCACATACTTTTTTCATCCACTGCCCACCCCATGGAGCCGGATCAAAGAACGGCACAACTCTGAACGGTCTTTCAACAGTTTTATCAAGACCTTCGCGAAAGGCATCACCGGTTATTGCTTTAGGCTTTCCAGGAATATTGGTATCCAGCAGGTAGTCTATTTTATCAAAAAGTGTCAGTTTATGTCTGTCAGCTACCCGCCACTCAACAAAAAACGCCCGCTTATACTTTCGCAGCGTATCCTCAGTGTAATTGCCTGCTCCCCAGTTATCAAGACGCCCGTCTCTATAGCGTTGCTGGATCTCCCAGCGGGCCAGATCGGCATATACTAAAATATCAGGTTTACAAATTAACGACGCGCCAACTCCATAGACTAAAACCAGGCCGTCGGCAGCGGTTATTTCGGCAAGAGCATCTGAGATTCTGGCGGCATCAAAAAATTCATCCAGCTTGTGAAAAGACATCACGCCAAAAATTCTATCATCAGTCAGATTTCGCTGCAGCATTTTTGCGATAGTATCTTCTGAATGTTTAATATCCAGAGTATTAACTACGGCTGCCGGGTTAAGGGCTTTTTTCAAGGCTGGGAGTACTTCTTCATCAAGAACTCCGGGATAACAGTCAACCGCAACAATGCATTTTTCTTTTCCCAAAACGGCAAGCTGCTGTTTTATTCTGTCAAAAATGTCCTTGTATCCAACAAAAATCTGATGATCATAACCATTAACCTCAATGTGAGGATATTTATCGTAATTACTATGCATGTCATTCCCCTGATTCGGAGCGTTTGTAGTCATCTTGAAAGCGCTTAATATCCTCTATAGCCCAATCTCCAAAAGCTACCTCAAGAACCCTGACCGGAGTCTTCCCGGAACAGGTTAAGCGATGCTTCGAACCGGCAGGAATCCACACCCGGTCTCCCGGCCCATAGACTTTCTCTTCGGAATCCACCTGAATCTTTGCTCCTTCATCGAAAACAATCCATAATTCCGCACGATTTTCATGCGACTGCAGGCTGAGCCGTTGTCCTGGATTTACATGCATTAAACTTACTGTGACTTTTTCATTGTGAGCGAACTGGTCAAAATACCCCCAAGGCCGGTGCACAGAATCAATTTCCGGCATAACCCGGGATAACTTATCTAAAACTTCAGTCATTGGCTGCCCTCTAAATATTTGTTTAGTCATTTCTGGTAATCGGAGCGTTTCTTCATCTCAGGGCCCGCCTCTGTTGCCGTAACGACACAATTGAAGTTTTTACACTTAATCGCCTCGTAATCATGTCCTGCATCCGCAGGGTAAATGCCTAGATACATTACCGGTTCTGAACCGGTGTTATAGGTTCTATGCGCCGTATTTCCCGGAACATAAATTACTGTATTTTCTTTTATCTCAACAGTTCTGCTGTCTCCGGATAATTCGTCTTCAAGCAGCATGGCCCCCTTGCCTTTCAGGCCAATATAAATCTCAGCAGCCTCGCGTTTTTCATGGAAATGACCTTTTGTGAGATAATATTCATCACCTATCCGGCCCGGCATGATCATTCCAAGCCCAAAGTGCAGGTCCCCACCATTATCTCCAGGCTCAATACTTGAAACAGAATAAACAACTTTATCCCCTTCAGCCAAAGCCGCCGCATAAGCAGTTTCATCAGCGAAACATTCCTGCAGCTCGCTCAATTTTCTGATCTTAACAGCAGCTCCCTCGATACAACCATCATTCAAATTCAGTTTTTTTACAATATTCTCAATATGCATAAACACGCAGACCTTAAAAGAAGTGGCAGATATCAACCACCGAATTTTTCAAATTCTTTTTAATTTCGTCATCAGCTTTAATTCCACTAATCCGCATTGCTTCAAGCAAAGCCCCGACAACCGGCGGAAAAATCGAATCGCAAATCTGCATGTCAGGAAGAAGCTTGCGAAGTTTCTGCTGAAAAATCTTTCTGATGAACGGGTTGTTAATTACACTTCCGGTTAGTATTAGTTTTTGTTCATTGCCAGCAAGGCCGAGGTTACAGCAGACAGCCTCCACCATCATGGCCAGTTCATTCATGCCGGTTTTAATTATATCAAGGGCAATTTCATCACCCTGCTCTGCACAATGACTGACACTTGGCGCAAATCCGGCAATGTCTTTTTTTCCTAGAGGCCTTCCTCTGAATCCTTCTGTATGCAGCCGCATAATTACTTCAGGCCAGGATTTAAGCTTGAAATAATCAAAAACCAAAGGAGTCAATGCAGTTTTTTCTCCACGTCCATCCACATCTTTTGCCGCAGCACTTAATGCCCGGGTTGCCAGATAATAAGCACTGCCCAAATCATCAACTATGTATTCCCAGCCGCCGGCCTGCCATGATTTTTCATCTTTATTGATTCCGTAGCAGCTTGAACCGGTACCGGAAATCAAAGCCACTCCTGGTGACTCACATAAACCGCCTTTAAGAGCTGTATGGATATCATGGTGAGCTCCGGTTTTTTCAATGCTGATGCCGTCAACATCATTGATAAGCTTGCAGAAATACTGTCTTTCTTCTTCAAGCACAACAGAGGCAGCTCCTGCAAACGCAGCTTTTATGCGGCCGTCAAACCCCTGTATGCTTTCAGTGCAATCAGTAATTGCATTGGTAAGACTTTCAATAACTTTTTCTTTTTCAGCTGACCCAAGACTGGCAGTGCTGGAAGTCCCGAAGGACAAAATATGGCCATGACAATCAGCCATTACACATCTCGTCCGTGTACCTCCGGCATCTATACCAAGATAATAATCCATTATTTTACCCCTCTTAACAGCAATGCCTAATAAATGTTATTATTTGATACCTAATGATAATTAGACATCGCAAACCCACTTTGTCAAATAGTTTTTAGGCATTTTTATATCATTTTATACTTGTATCTTAAATGTTAAGATGATACTATTTAGTATAAACATAATCGAGGATTTCAGAACAATGCTTGCTGAAGAACGAAAAGAAGTAATTATCTCCAGGCTTGAAAAATCCGGTTCCATGTCTACAAAAGAGCTGCTTGAGGTACTTGGAATATCCAGTATGACCCTTTGGCGCGATATCAACTCGCTTGAAAAACAGGGAGTACTGAAAAGAATCCACGGCGGTATCACGGCAATCAAAAAGCCTAAAAGATCCGGTATAGCTGAGAACACCGTTTCCGTAAAACGATTAATTAACGAAGGTAAAAAGCTGGCGCTGGCGGAATATGCCGTCCGGAACTTCATTTCACCAGGCGATATCATAACTCTTGAAGGAGGAACAACAGTAGCCAGCATTGTCCAGTTCCTGGAAAAACTGGCTGAGACGATCACAATACTGACCAACAGCATGTACATCTGCAACCTTGTTACCCAGTTCAACTATGAATACAATCTGGTCTGCAGCGGCGGTATTCTCCGCAAAATTTCAAATACATTTGTCGGTCCCAGTGCTCAGGCATTTTTCAATTCCCATAAGTCAAATATTCTTTTCATCAGTTCGGCAGGGTTTGACAATGAAACCGGTCTGACTGATCCCAACCCGCTTGAAGTTCAGGTCAAGCAGAATATGATTCAAAACGCAGATAAGGTCATAGCCCTGCTCGACTCATCCAAATTTGACGTCCATTCACTCATGAAGGTAGTTGACTTTAAGGACATCGATATCTTTGTTACTGACAGCTGCATAAAGCCTGAAGACAAAGCATTCCTCATGACCGCTGGTTTTGACTTAAGAGTTGTTGAGCTTTAAAATATTTCTCTGTTTGCGGTTCTAACTTCACACAGTACAATAACTGTACCCAAATATTCTACCAGCAACCGCACAATGCCTGCCGATATAAACAGGCTTGCGGGTATAGAACACCCCCTGTAAATCAGCCTTTCCTGCCTATGCTTTTTATGTACGCAGTTCCGGGAAATTGGTATACTTGCACCAGACAAAATACTGGAACTGATGTTTTACACCTCCACTTAAATAAAAAACAGTTTTTATGCTGTAAAAAACACACCGGTAACAGGATACACACCAAACCTTAGATATAAATATATCTATTAGAATATAATTCTAATTTTACAAAAAAATGGACAATATTATTCTAAATAACACATTTATTTAAGAACTATCCGCAGATTCTGTTGCAGTTTTTACTGCCAGTCTGCGTAAAATTCTCAAAACACCATAATAAACCATAACATATTATAAATAAATCATTTATAATAAAATTTATCCATTGAGGTTATTTGAAAATAATTTCATTTTTAATTTTTTTTCATTAATTTTTTGAATATTACGGAACAAACTGGTAAAATACCTGTCTTAATGGGCTGATTCTGAGAGATGAATTTATTTCTCAGCACAACAATGAAACTTTGAAAATTTTAATATACGAGAGGTGGATAAAATGAACAAAAAATTATCAAGGCTGCAGCATAAACTGCACAACATCATTGACCGGACTATTAAAAGTCACAATAAAATTAACGACGCTATCAGCGAAGTTTATTACGACAATTTTAAAGTACTGGGCAAAGATTATTACAAAAAAGACAAGCGTAATATTCATTAAGCTTGACTCTACTAGTTTCTGAGGGCGGGTATCTTCTTAGATACCTGCCTTTTCTTTTGTAAAGGTCTACAAAAAGAGTACCCTGCCAGACGAAGTCAGGCAGGGTACAGATTTTCTCCAAGTTCTGGGGGTCCTCCTCCAGAAAATTATATTTTATCCAGTGCGTCGTCCAACGCCCCGATAATATCATCGATATGTTCCAGTCCGATTGACAACCTTATCAGCTCAGGGGTCAATCCACTTTCCCGTTGCTGCTCTTCACTTAGTTGAGCATGAGAGGTGCTGGCCGGGTGCAGAATCAGACTCCTGGCATCACCGACATTCGCCAGGTGGCTGAACAAATCTATACTGTTAATGACTTTTTCAGCTGCATCAAACCCGCCCTTTACACCAAAGACGACCATACCGCCAAAGCCTTCTTTCAAGTACCTGGAGGCAACCGGAAAGCTGGGGTCGTTCTTTAGACCGGGATATCGCACCCAGGCAACTTTCTGATGTTTTTCAAGATGCTCTGCAACCGCCAGAGCATTCTCTGAATGCTTTCTGATACGAAGCGGCAGGGTTTCAACCCCCTGCAAAAAAATCCAGGCAGAATCAGGCGACAAAGCTGGACCTACATTGCGTAACCCGACAATCCGCAGACGAATAATAAAAGCCAGGTGATTCATTTCCCCGAGGTCATGGGCAAAGCGCAAACCGTGATATCCTTCATCGGGCTCGTTAAACAGGGCAAACTTGGAATCAGTCCAGTCAAACTTCCCTGAATCAACGACGATTCCGCCAATCGCGGCACCGTGTCCGCCAAGCCATTTTGTAAGACTGTGGACAACTATATCCGCGCCATGCTCAATCGGCCTCAACAAAGTCGGGGGCGAGAAAGTCGAATCAACAATCAGCGGCAGGTGATACTTTTTAGCAAGTGCTGAATATTTCTTTATATCTGCACAATCCAATACCGGATTGCCTATCGTCTCAATATAAATCGCCCTGGTATTGTCATTGATTTCCTGTTCTGCAGCTTCCAGGTCATTTACCGGTACAAATCTGGCCTTCATGCCGAACTGTGGCAGAATAGTATCAAACTGAGTGTAGGTACCACCATAAAGGTTGTTGGCAGCCACAATCTCATCGCCAGCTTGAAGGATGTTGGTAACCGCAAAAAAGATAGCTGAAGTACCGGAGGCAAAAGCCAAGGCGGCCGCACCGCCTTCAAGTTCAGCTATACGCTGCTCCAGGACATCGTTTGTCGGATTCATCAGCCTGGAATAAATATTGCCCGGCTCCTTAAGTGCAAACAGATCCGCGCCGTGTTTGGTATCCCTGAACACATATGAACTGGTCCGGTAAACCGGCACTCCCCGCGACAGGGTTGAAGGATCAGGGCTTTGACCGGCATGAATTGCCAGCGTCTCATGATGGTATTTTCTGGAATCACTCATAAACTAATTACTCCCTTTAAGCATTACTGCAAAAAAATTAGATATTTAAAAGTTCAAATTACAAGCTTTAAAAACAGTTTAAAAGCCATCTTGCTCTGCTCAGATTTTATCCTCAAACAGCCAGGTTGATACATAACGTTCCCCGGAATCAGGCATCAGCACAACAATTGTTTTACCTGCATATTCCGGCAGAACCGACAACTCAAGCGCGGCAGCCATTGCCGCCCCTGAAGATATTCCCACCAGAATACCTTCCTCTTTTGCCAGCCTCCTGGCTACTTTTCCGGCATCATCAGATTTAATATCAATAACTTCATCAATTACTTTTTGATTCAGCACTTCCGGTATAAAACCGGCACCAATACCTTGTATCTTATGCGCTCCGGGTTTGCCTCCAGCCAGGACAGCCGATTCTTTTGGCTCGACCGCAATAATCCTTATTTTTTTATTGTGCTCTTTCAGGCCTCTTCCAACCCCGGAAACAGTCCCGCCGGTACCAACTCCGGCCACAAATGCGTCTACCTTGCCGTCAGTATCACGCCAGATTTCCTGAGCAGTAAAAGCCCGATGATATTCCGGGTTTGCCGGATTAACAAATTGACCGAGTATATGTGCTCCCGGCAGCTGTTCCTGCAGTTCCCCGGCTTTCTGTACCGCACCTTTCATTCCCAGCTTGCCGTCAGTAAGCACGATTTCCGCACCAAATGCTTTGAGCAACCTGCGACGCTCTTCGCTCATTGACTCCGGCATAGTTATCACCAGTTTATAACCTTTGTAAGCCGCAACAAACGCCAGGCCGATTCCAGTATTGCCGCTGGTCGGCTCGACCAGGGTGTCGCCGGGTTTAATAACTCCCTTTTTTTCCGCATCCTCAATAAGTGCAATCCCCAGCCGGTCCTTGACACTTGACAGAGGATTAAACTGCTCAAGTTTAGCTACAATTCTAGCTTTTCCGGGGTTTATTTTATTAATTTCAACTAAAGGAGTATTACCAATAAGCTCTAAAATATTTTTTGCTATTTTCTCCATGATTTGCCCCCTTGATCAGGCTTTATTAAATGACATATTCCGGTTGATCACTATTTTCATTTTCTTGAACAATGGAGGCAAGAGTTACTTTTGCCAACTCCGTTCTTATAGTTCTGGACAACTTGTGCCACACTGACTGGGCGGCGCATTCCGACTGCCTTGGGCAGACAGATGTGCCTTTTCGGCATTTAACCAGTTCCACTGGTCCTTCAAATATTTCAACTATTTCCAGCAGTGAAATTGTCTCCGGAGAACGGTTAAGCAAATACCCGCCATGACACCCCCGGACTGTCGCAACCAGGGAGTGAGCCTTGAGTTTTATTATTATTTGTTCAAAATATGGCTCTGTGAGCCCCTGTTCTGAAGCAATGGCTTTACCTTTAAGCGGAACATCAGTACCGTAGCTTTTAGCCAGACAAAGCAGAATCCTCAGCCCATACCGGCTCTTTGTTGATAGGTTCATCCTTAATTTATCCCGTCATCTGAATTTAATTGTATATTCATTTAGTATACTTTATAATCATTAAAAACGAAATAACAAGCATTCAACCTCATTTTTTTTAAATTATTTTCTACTATTTAAGTAGACATTACTTGAAATAAACTTGTTCCACTATTATTAATACTTAGATAAAATTGACAAAGTTACTATGTGATTTAATATAGGTACACGGGTTATGAGTGCGCTTGTCCGCCCCGAGCCCGGCAGGGAAAATGCACAACGATAAAATGGGGAACAATGAAAATAATAACAATGGTTGTAGTATTATGAAGATATACCTTGACTATAACTCTACAAGTCCGGCACTGCCGGAAGTTGTAGATGCAATGCGCCCATATTTCAGTGATATGTACGGCAACCCGTCAAACCTTTATTCTTCGGGCCGCAAAGCGGCATCAGCTATTGAGACAGCCCGAGCCCAGGTTGCTGAACTTATCGGGGTTGACCCTGCCAGCAGGATTATTTTTACGGGGAGCGCGACTGAGGCAACAAATCTGGCATTGTCTGGAATAATGCGCAAACAGTCTGCATCACGCCGGAAGCTGCTTATCAGTTCTGTTGAACATGCCGCGACCCGCGAAACCGCTCTGGCTCTGCAGAAAGCCGGGTTTGAGCTTGGGATTATTCCCGTAAACAGAAATGGACAACTCAACAAGCAAAATCTCTTTGAACAGCTTGATGATTCAGTAGGACTAGTCTCGCTCATCTGGGCAAATAATGAAACCGGCACTGTTTTAGATCTGGAAGGAATTTCAGATGCCGTACATAGCTGTGGCGCCCTGCTTCACCTGGACGCCGTACAGGCTGTTGGAAAAATTTCTGTTGATACTGGAAACATTGGAGCAGATCTGCTGTCAATATCAGGACATAAATTGTACGGACCTAAAGGAATTGGAGCGCTTTATACCGGAGACGGTATAGAACTCGAACCGTTAATTTATGGAGGAGGACAGGAGTATCATCTACGCTCAGGGACTCAAAATGTAGCGGGGATCGTCGGACTTGGAACAGCCGCCGTAATCTGTCGTGAACGACTCAATGCTTATGCTGAATTTACTGCATCATTACGAAACAGTTTTGAGACAGCACTCAAGGCAGGATTGAAAAATTTTATTATTAACGGAGATCCAGAAAGTCGTTTGCCCAATACTTTAAACGTAAGTTTCCCGGGAGAAAACGCAGAAAAAATCGCCATGCAGCTGGATCGTGCAGGTATTGAGGCAGCTACTGGTTCGGCTTGCGCCAGCCGCAAAGGTATTTCCGGCGTTCTGGCCGCAATGGGTTGCTCTCCTGTTGAAACAAACGGTGCTGTCAGGTTTTCTTTTGGCTGGGACAATACTGTCGAAGAAGTTGATTTTACGGTCAAAACACTTTTGACGATTATCAATAAACCAGCAGGGTGCGGATTTACAAAAACAATCAAGGTATAAAAGAATATGGATTTACAGGAAAAACTGGATAAAATAGATAAACTCAAAAAACAGCATAACGCATTAATACTGGCACATAATTATGTTATTCCAGAAGTTCAGGATCTGGCTGACTTTGTCGGAGACTCTCTGGAACTTTCAATAAAGGCTCAGCGCTCAAGTTCTCCAGTTATAGTTTTCTGCGGCGTCAGCTTTATGGCAGAAACTGCCAAAATTCTCTCTCCTCAAAGCATAGTACTGCACCCGACTCCGAACTCCGGCTGCCCGATGGCTGATATGGTCGATGCCGAAAAAGTACGCACCTTGAAGCAGGATATGCCTCATGCGGTGACTGTATGTTATGTTAACAGTACGGCAGCAGTAAAAGCTGAAGTTGATATATGCTGTACCTCGGCAAACGCTGCCAAGATTATTGACTCAATCCCTGAAGACCGGGAAATTATCTTTATGCCGGATAAAAATCTTGGAGCCAATGTAGCAAGAGAACTGCAGCGCGAGATAACCTTGTTTCCTGGATTCTGCCCCACTCATGACCGCATTCTTCCTGAGATGTTGATCGATACCAAAAAACAGTATCCTCATGCTGAAGTGCTGGTCCATCCGGAATGTTCACCGGAAGTTGTTGAGCTTGCAGACTACGCGCTGAGTACCGGTGGAATCTTACGCCATGTCAGGCAGTCCGACAGCAAATATTTTATTATAGGAACTGAAGAGGGAATACTCCACCGTCTGCGAAAAGAAAACCCCGGAAAAGAATTTATTCTTCTCCATTCTGCACTGTTGTGCCCTAATATGAAAAAGATATCAGTAGATGATGTCCTGGCATCTCTTGAAAAAATGCAGTATCAGGTAAAGCTCTCACCGGAATTGATAGAAAAAGCCAGAAGACCAATAGAAAGAATGCTGGAACTCAGCTGAACATTTAAGTTCATTATCCAATGTCTTACATCTGCGGGCTGATTATCCGCAGATGTTTTTTTTGCCCTGTTGCCAACAGTTGCAAACAGTCCATAACTTTTATCAGGCTAAAATCTATTTTTTTTTACTAATTCATTTGAAAATTGACTCAATCAATGGAAATTTTCAATAGATGTATCAGAAGGAAAGTTCGAATATTTTGATGGAGGAGCAGTTACCGGCAAATTTTACCAGTCATGATTGCCGGTATTTTTTCAGGCAGGCTCTAAAAGCTGGCTTTTACATAACAGGGAATTCTGTATGCGGTATTTTTTCTGCTGCGCAGACCAACCTGAACAGGTAAATGCTTTTTACAGACTTCAGAGAATCCTGAAATATAGTCCTCAGCCTAATCACCCGACCTGTTGAGTAATTATACTGTGTAAGACTGCACTGTGGTATTGATACTTCAATGCGAGGAGACATATTTTGAAAAAGCAAAAGGACATTATTCTTGACCCGATGCTGAGAAACTATGTATATGCGGCTGCACCTCTGGTCAATATATTCGAAGCGGCTGAAGGCAAAAAAACCGTTGCCAAAATGCTGATGGGTGAATGGATGAAAATCACCTCTCCGGAATCAAGTATCCTTGCTGATGAACGGGTCAAAGTAGTATATCGTGGCGGCGAGGGTTTTGTTAATTCAGCGGACCTGACCCGGGAACGCTGTCTCGAGATTTACTTTCTTGATGTTGATCAGGGAGACTCAATCCTGATTCAGACTCCTGACGACAGAAGAGTCCTGATTGATGGAGGAGAAGATGATTCCGCCCTGAGTTTCCTGCGCAACAAATACCACCTGGACAAACCAGACAAGTACATTGACCTGGAAGCAGTAGTAGCGACCCACAGCGACCTGGATCATACCGGGGGCCTGATAAAAATATTAAGACATCCGCAAATAGCTGTAAAAAGAGTTTTTCACAACGGTTTATTCAGACGGACATTGAAAACCTCCGACCCCGGCCCCAGAATAGGCAACCGGCTGGGAGGGCTGGAGGATTACCCGCAGCTTCCAGGTTCTCCGGAACTTAGCCACTTTATGAAAAAATTTATCGATGCCGTGAAACAGGCAGAAAAACGTCTCCCCCGCATCATAAAAAAAATGGAATCTGAACGCCGTTGGCACAACAGACTTGACTTGCCGCCCGGCGGTTTTATTTGCAGACGGCTTGACGCTGCCGATCAGTACCTGCCGCCATACGGCAAGGACAACAAATACCTGCAAATAAAAGTACTGTGGCCATGCGCAGATGCCGCCGGCACTCTGCCACGCTACCCTTCCAAAAGTGAAACCGTCAATGGTAACTCCATAGTCCTTAAGCTGATTCACGGCAATAATTCGGTACTCCTGACTGGTGATTTAAACGAAAAATCAATGGATGATATTATCAGTCACTATTCTCAAGCCGGCAGGCTGGATGAGTGGCATTCTGATATATACAAAGCCGCACACCACGGCAGTCAGCACTTTTCCGTACCATTTCTAAAGCTGATTTCTCCTGACGCTGCGGTTATTTCATCAGGAGACAACCGCTTTGACAAGCATGGGCATCCAAGCGCTGTACTGCTTGGGACTATCACCAGGTTTTCAAAAATTGAAAAACCGGCAATTTTCTCAACCGAACTCGCGGCCTGCTTCCGCAAATTATCTCCTTCTCAACAAGCTGAGTTCAACAGCGGGCATGGCCATTTATATGAACGGGCGATTCAAGGGATAATCCACCTTCGAAGCAATGGGAAACAAATGCACCTCGGCAGAGTTTTCGGCCGCAGACCCCCTAAAGACCCGCATGCGCAAACTTTATGGAAGTGGGATGTATGGTCAAAACCTTTGCGTAACAAAAAAGCAGCAGGAGATTAATCATGCCCAGCTTAAGAGAGAGACTGGAAAAAGATTTGAAGAACTGGCGCAAAAACTTGCCAAAAGAATGGCTGCCGGCTTTTAAAGAAGTTGAGCTGGACTTTAAGGCCCTTGATTATAACGTCAAACTGAATAATTCCGAAAACATCTGGCCGCGGCTTCATAACCCGCTGCCGGGAACCCATATTTTCAAGGCGTTCGGCGATTTACCCCCGGACAGTGTAAGGGTTGTCATATTCGGCAATGATCCCTACACCAAGGAACGTCAAGCTACAGGCAGATCTTTTGAACAGGGAAACCTGACCGACTGGCAAAGTGATTTCCGTTTTAGAACCAGGGTATCACCCAGCCTCCAAAGCCTGCTGGCTGCGGCGGCGGCTACCGATCCGGATAACGCCGGCTACAGTTTGGTTGACCAGAGAATGGCATACAATGACTACGAGTATGAAGGACTGCGCCAGCCAATCTGGTTTTCCCATGTTGAACTAGCCCGCGGTATTGCCGATGAGGCCATAAAGTTGCCGCCTCCTGATAAAATTTTTGCTCATTGGGCAAGTCAGGGAGTCCTCTGGCTGAATCGCACCCTGACTTATACCAAGTGGGATGACAGTCACCGGGACAGTCACCGTCAGCTATGGCAGCCGTTTACGGAATGCGTACTGGATATCCTGGTATCTCAGGCGGCGTCAAAGCCGGTCGCCTTTGTTATGTGGGGAAGCTCAGCGGATGACCTGGAAGATGAAATCCTGAGACTGCAGATTAAAAAATCGGTGCCCACGGATAACCTGAAGCTGATCAAAGCAGGACATCCACAGTGGCCGGCTAACTACTTTGCAAACGGTAATCCGCTGCAGCAAATAAATGAATACCTGCTGGAATCCGGCCCGGCGGTCAATTGGACATGAAATAGAACTCTTGAGTATTTCAGCCATATTTTCACTTCTGAACAATTATGCTGCGATGCTTGATTAATCGGGGAGAAGGAAATCATGCAGAAAAAAATGGCCGTTCCGTTACTGCTGCGTGGCAAAGTTGTTCATGCGGATGGAAGTGCCCGCGACCGTTACATCATGATCCGAGACGGACGCATTGAAAGCGTCAGTAGAAAACGACCTCCGTGTGCAAATGACGCTATTTACGTAAAAACCGATGCAAATGACTGGATCTTTCCGGGACTGCTTGATCTCCATACCCATTCAGCTTACAATATTCTACCGATCTGGGATTCTACAGTGGCTCCTTTTAAAAACCGGCACATCTGGCGCCGTAACCCTGGATACCGCAATGACATCAGACATACCTACATGGATATATTTACACCAGAAAACCGTAAAACACTGGCGGTTTTCGCCGAACTGCAGGCAGTAGCCGGCGGGACAACGGTCCTGCAGGAGAGCAAAGACCTCGATCGTGAATTCAGTCCAGCCGCGAGTCTGGTATTGTGCAGAGACACTGCCAATGCATCTGATCTTGAATACGACAAGCACCATAAAATCTATTCTGTGATCGACTTTTTTAAGCCGGGCAGAGACGGTACCCCAGTGCCGCAGAAAAGCATCGACCGTTATGTTGAATACCGCAAACGTGGCAAGCTCCTTGCCACTCTGGCTCACCTCGCAGAGGGACGCAGTGGCTTCGGCAGCAACCGGGGTGCAGACAGGTACAGCCGGCTGGAATTTGAGGCATTTATGCGGCATCCCGCATTTAAGGACGCCGCCGCGGTCCGGGAGACCCCGCTCTCACTGATTCATTGCTCCGGCATAGATACTGCCAATTCCAGGCACCTTGACTTTCTGCTGGAGAGAAATATTTCGGTCATCTGGTCACCGGTCTCAAATCTGCTGCTTTACGGCGATACTTTGGATGTGGAGCCATTGATCGAAGCAGGAATTAACGTTGCTCTGGGTTCAGACTGGAGTCCAAGCGGTTCCAAACATGTCTGGGATGAAGCCAAGTTCGCGCGTTTTTATTTCAACACTACCGGCTCAATGATCAGCGACACCCAGATATTTCAGATGGTTACAACTCACGCCGCCAAATGTCTGTCAATGCCTGACACAGGCAGTATTGCTCCCGGCAGCCTTGCTGATTTCTTTATTCTCCGCAGTCCGCTGGAAACTGACAATGCACTGGAAGTGTTTTTTGCCACTGAAGACAAACATGTCAGAGCAACTATTATCGGCGGCTGCCCGGTTTATGGAGAAAAAGACTTCCTCAAAAAATTCAAAGTGACACTGCAAAACCTGCCAAAAGCAGAGGGGGCAGCCGTAAAAAATAAAACTGTGCATCTGGATGAGTCTATAAAAATAAATATCAATCGGGATGTGGCAAAAATTGAAAAAAACCTGAAATCGCTTGAAGTACCGGTCAAGCGCAGTAATCTGCTGGCCAGTTCAGACAAACCATATCAACGCCGCATTCAGGATTTGTGCTCACATACTGTCAGGTTTGGCTGGAGCGTCCGGCAATGGCGCAGAAAAGGTCCGGCAGTGAATCCCGGAGTATGCCCGGTAGCTCCCGACAGTGTGCGGGTCTGGCGCGGCTTTCAAGTTTCAAGTCTGAGCAGGCAGAACTTTAAAAAGGAACTCGGCTCCGCTTTCATTCCAACAGCCGTACAGACCCAGGTACCTTTGGGAATGACTGCTTATCTGCCGACAGTCCTGCCTGATAATAAGCCGGAGGATATGCCGGATGAAATCGCCCTAGTATTCTATGAATCCCAGGAAGTTTACAAAGAAACCTTCGACACTCCGGTCGGCAGAGCCTACGGGCTGCTTCACCGGGCGGTTTTCAGTAAAAAGAGCAAAAGCGGTTTTCCGAAAATACTTAAAAATGAATTGTTATGTGATCAGCCATATTTTTTATTCAGTAATCATGCCGACTGGCATAACGGCGAAACCAGAGTCCTGTGCGCCTGCCGCAGCAAAACACAAAGTGTAAAAAGTTATCTGGACTCAGTTTACAAGTGGCTGCGGAGTATTCAGAAAAAAACACCTGCCGGTTTAGATGCAGCTATTGTCTGTGTGGGCGAAAACAGCCTGATCTACTGGGAGCACTGGCATAGTGACATGGCGGCAACCGGCAGCAGGATACCGGAAATAACCGATTCGGTTGACAGCATTGTAAATAAAAGCGCGACACCGCTGCAGGTTCCGGCTGACTGGCATTGTTCTTATCAGGGGCCAGCGATCAAAGGCGGCGACAGCTTTAACCTGCAGTTTCTCCGCCGGATGCTTATTCCGCGTTGATATGATGTAAGAGTATGATTTATAAAACACTCGGGAACAAACCCTGTTCCGGTAAGAATAAGATTGAAGCGAGAACATTTTCGAGGAGACTGGATTATGAGTGAAGAGAAAATGATTTGGGCTTTCGGTGGAGCCAGCATCAGAGCACCCAAAAATACTTTACCGGCCTACTGGGGAGCTCTTGGAGCTGATGCTGATGGTCTGGCTTTCGGTGTTCAGCTAACTTCTGACGGCATTGCTGTTTGCTGTGATGAACCGACTCTGGAAAACACTTGCGGGGATCCACGCCGAATCTGTGAAATCAAGGCTGAGGACCTGCGGTTTCTTGATGCCGGTATCAACTTCAGGTCAACAAAACTTGATAAAGAAAATCAACCGGTAGGTTTTGGTAAAGACACACCATGGGAAGGAGTTCGCAAAAAACAACGCCCGCTTTATCACCCGGAACTTTCTGAAGTTATGCTGCTTTTTTCGCGCCGGACAAAACTGCTGCTCAGGCTCCTGCCCCATGACAATAGTCACAAGCTGGTAAGTCAGGTAGTAACACTCATTGAACGCTTTGGTATTGCAGGGTCAGTTATTATAGCCGGAAATGAAGATACCTTACAGTGCATTAGAAAATTATCCTCAAAGACATCTCTGGCATTGATTCAGGAGGATGAGACTCCAGAAAAAGCCGCAGACACAGCTGCCGCAATGGGGCTTGAATACCTGATCCTGAATGCAGAATATTTAGCCAGTTCAAAAAAGTCGGAGTTAAAGTCGCTGCAAAAACAGCTTCAGGCTACAGCTGTGATTGCAGTATCCAGTTCAAAATCCGGGACTCCCACTCCAGAAAATTATCTTAAACTGAAAAGTTATGCCTGGATTGAAGGCTTCATCGTCCGGGCCGTTCACGAAATACGCAGTCTTGAAACGCCTGTCGCCTGCATTGTCCGTGACGACTTTGCAGGAACTGAAGTTAACCGCACTTACTGGACAATGGGGTATTCGAAAATCAATCAGGATACCAGCATTTTTCAGGATGACGGGCTGTTTATAAAAATACGGCAAGGCGGTGAATATTCAGGAGCTGCAGCTCTTACCAGTTTTCCAATTGACGGTAATTTTGATGCACAGGTTTCATTTGAAGTTATCAATCCGCATCAGGGAACAACTTTTGAGCTTGCTGCTATTCAAGTGGACCCGGGGTATCACCATATGAGTAACGAAGATTTAAGCAAACGCAGTATAAATTTGACTTTTGATGTTCATGGTGCACCGCCTTATGCCAGCAGCGAACGTGATGAAAATGACGGTTTCAGGATCGGCTGGAACAACGGTCCCGCCCTGCCCGAATTTGTTGACCATATAGCCCAGTCCTCAAATATTTACAACAAGTACAGCCGGGATGTTGGTGATGGCTCAAAAAGTAACCCGAGCGGCAGTCTGCGGCTGGTTCGCAACGGCCCGGTTTTCAACGCCTACTACAGAGATAAATTTAACCGGCAATGGGTTCTTTCAGGAACAGCATTAGTCCCTACATTATGTAGAACCGTATTTCTACGGCTTGGCGCAAAACACTGGCCCAAGAAAGGCATGACGCCACCGTCAAACACCATCCGGTTTTCTAAGTTCCGTCTTTATCAGCCCGTAATCAACAGATATCCACAAAAATAATGGAATAATAATGTGTGCTGAATATGCCCACAGAAGCGAGGAACATTTACATGGAGAAAATATTCAAAAAAGGCATTCCAATGTCGCAGGAAAAACGACCTGTATGTTCGCTGCCGCTGAATGACGCCGACCTGAGGCAGCACAACTGCAACTGGACTAAAGGCTTACAGGCAATGACCGACTGGATATGGAGCGGCAACCTGAATCCTGAAGCGTTCCCTAATAATCTTGGCAAGTACCTGCTCCATATTCCCGGAGTACTCGAGCAGCAGTTAAACTATTCAACCACTTTGCTCTTTGATGAACCTTCATTCAGAAATGGAGTGCAGATATCCGGATTTCTGGACCGTCCTTTGCGAGAAATGATTATAAGTTATATTGGACAGCTGCGCCGCTGCTGGTACACCATGACGCACCATGCGGTACTCGGCAAACTTACTTTTTCCAAGCATGGTATCCCGGAAAAGGAGTTTGAGTTAAAATACAGCAGTCTGCTGGAGTATAAAAAATGTCCGGATATTTTCTCACCGCTTGAAATGGCTTTGCTGGACTTTGCCCACGCTTTTGCCACCAATCCAAGATTTTACACGGATGATCAATTTAATCATCTCAAGAAAATTCTTGAAAAAGAAAATCAGCAGAAGTATGTCGAAGAAGCACTGTGGATGACACGGCTGCAAGCCGCCAGAAAGGCCAGAGCTGCAGCTCTGGCGGCAGGGGAATCTCCGGATTCGGTTGTAATTGATGAATTATCGCGTAAAGCTGCCCAGAACGTGACAAATGAAATTCCGGCAGACCAGGCTGAAATCCATTTAAACGCTCAACTGGTTGAATTGTCTTTTGTCTGCCTGCAGTTTGTAGCATTGACCGATGTCTTCAGCGCCCTCAACATTCCGGATGAAGACTTTATGTCCGACGTAATGCAGCAAAATCTACCGGCAAAAGTAATCAGCAGAATCAACGAACTGAACAAACAAGGCATGGCTGGACTTATACCTCAGCTGGTTTCAGAAGAAAATGAAGATTTCATTGAAGGCGGCAGGCTGTTTGAGGCAGTCCTCAGTGGTAAAATCAAAATTATGCCGGCTGAACCGAAAGGACAGCGTATTCCTTTCACACCCTATGAAGGCAGAAATGAAAACAGTGACATCAGGCCGGCATGGCTTGGTGCTCCTGATCGCGACAAAGGGCTTACTGTAGGCGGTATTCAGGTGGGAGTCTATGGCTGGAGCTTCGGCGGATATTTTCCAGGAAATCTGCCTTACACCCTCATCCATCATCCGGAGCTGGCCCGGTATGAGGCTCCCTATTCACTGCCACTGCTTTTCAATGAAGACGAATGGCGCAACGGTGTAAACACCGGTGGCTATGTCTCATCAAAAATAAAAGAAATGCTCATTCAGAAAGTCTATCGTCTGAACCGCAGCAGATACGGTGTTGAGCACCATACCATGTTTTACTATAATACATTTCTTGATGAATACGGAGTTGGAAGAAGCCCGCAAGTGGAAATGGATGAGAAACAGCGTGCTGCCGCCAGAGAAATGGCACTTGAAAAAGCCAAGCTTTCAATATTGTACATAGTTGGACATGAACATGCCCCGGAAGGCATTTACAGCAGCCTTGAGAAAGCCCTGTTATCCTGGGCTGAACAAATTATACGAAAACCCCAGGACGCTCATATCCATGAGCCCAGAGTGCGCGAGGAACTGTCAAAAGCCAACAAGCGTGAAATAAGAGCCGGCCTCAGAAAACTTGATACAGCCCCGGCACTCACCCTCGAGGCAGCCCTTGAGCGCCTCATAAATCATCAGATTGCTGAAATGGTAATGGTAGTCGGTCACATGGACGGTCTGGCCAGAGCTATGACCATGCTCCAGCTCGAAGCTGAAGGAGCGACTCAAATAATTGAGGGAGCAATGGATTCAAATGGCAACATTGAACCGGAACTCAATAAGGATAAAAAGGTTAAATACACTGGATACTTCAATAACCGGCCTGGACTGCATACTGTTTTGAGAAACTTTATCAATGTAGACCCAGCTGTTCTTACAATAAATGAACTGCTCTTGAACCCGGAATTGTGCGATAAAGTTAAACAACGCCTGAAGTCACATAATGGAAAAATCAACATAACTTCAAAGGAAGCTTTAAAGACTGCAAATTTCTAAACCTTTTTGGAACACGGACCTTGGGGTGCTCCGTGTTCCAAAAATATTGCAAGGAAGTCATAATATGTCTTTTTTTAAAAAAGCTGCAGTGCCGCCAATCGAAGTAAAACTGGTCAACGAAGTAAAATCCTGCCGTACCTGTAAATGGTTCTGGGGCGGAATCCCCCCATACGGCCCCTACCCGGCTTACTCATGGACTGAGCGCTACCCAGCCGAGGTACTCAGACATCTTCCGCAACAGACTGGACCAATGGAGCCGGTAAAATGGATGCAGGCGGTATCCAGCGGTTTTAACCTCATCGACCCGGCCATAATGCACGGCTGTCGAAAAGCACCTATAATGACAATGGGAATAAACCCAAATTTAACTTCTTATTTCCCTTCAAGCTCCGGAGCCCGCTGGGCATATCCACATTTTAATGAAGATGAGCAATATGCCTATCATTATCGTCATCAGACAATTTTCCAGGAAAGCCTCGACCCGGCATTTCTGCTGCCGCACATTGTTGAAGGCACTGAAATCAAAGCTGCCAAAGATGGCTGGATAATAAGTACAGCCCGCAGTGCAGACCATCGCTGGCTGCTGTTGACTGTACAATACATTCATGAACCTGAACCAACCGCAATTGAACTGGCCTGGACTCCTGATGCACGCTATGTAGTATTGAAAGACAAGTCAAGCAAAAAGGAAGACAAGCCGGATTTTAAACGCGGCGAGGTTATCGCCGGTGTTTTAAAGCCGGTCTCAGGTATCAATATTGATATCTTTGAAAACTGTACATCTTATTATCAACGCTTTATCAATGTACTTGAGCTTTTTAAAAACATGTGCCGCGATGAACTGGCCGATTCGGAACTGACCATTGGTGAAGATGTTTCCCAGCATGATTTAATAGCCTGCGCCTCCCCTGGATGGAGCTCCACCTACGATATTCCTACAGAACGTATTACTGAAAACTGTGTAAATATCCATGGCTATGCGGTGTCTCAAGTAATTCAGAGCAGACCGGAACTGCTGGTAATTGTCGGCAGGAGTTCCGTTAATATGTTTGGTGAAATTTTTGGTCCTTATCTGGATCTTGACTGGCAAGGCAAAGATATCTTCCAGCTCCTGAAGGAAACCACCGAAAGGGAAAAATATCTTGAAATCAAGTACCGTGATTATCATCTTAAAACCCGGATTATAACCTGCCCCCACTTTTCATACTGGCAGAACTTTGTACCGCATTCGCGCTTCTCAGCCGATGCCTGGCAGGTATTCAAAAATGAGTTCAGCAGCGATACGGAAATTTTGGAGTCTGAAAACCGGGTTCAACCGCCCGGATATAACGATGTCATAGCCGTCAGGATAGACGGACAGGATGATGAGATAAGGCACCGGATATCCGTGCAGGGCTGGAATATTATTATGGCTTATCACTTTATTCCTTTTGAAATGATGGCAAAAGTTCTTGCGGAGATGTTTCGCAAAGGGCAATTGAATTACGACCGCAGTTCCCGTCACCTGTCCAGAGCTCATGGAGCCTGCAGATTCTGCTGCAATGACTTATGGCAGTTTCCCGAAAAATGCCCCTATCAGAAAGAATTAATCCGCTACCCCAAAATATTTGAAAAGGTGGCAAAAAAAGTCCTGGATTCCTGCCGGAAGACAAAATAGTCTAAAGCAGCATCGCGATTAGCAGAAACAGTTTTTTCATCCCGTTAATGCTTGTGCAGTAACTTTATCGGGCAATTTATATCATGTTTAATCAAACTATTTTCGTTTTTTTTTGTTTTTTGCTACTTGAATTTGTTGCAAAAAGCCATATAATAACACCTCATTTTTCTAGCGTCCCCATCGTCTAGAGGCCTAGGACACCGGGTTTTCATCCCGGCAACAGGGGTTCGAATCCCCTTGGGGATGCCAGTTTCCGGCAGACGCTGAAAAATGACAGGCTGTTATCGGCGCATTAACGCGTCCCCATCGTCTAGAGGCCTAGGACACCGGGTTTTCATCCCGGCAACAGGGGTTCGAATCCCCTTGGGGATGCCAATTTTTTTGGTTACATGCGTCCCCATCGTCTAGAGGCCTAGGACACCGGGTTTTCATCCCGGCAACAGGGGTTCGAATCCCCTTGGGGATGCCAGCTTTTTTAAATACATGCGTCCCCATCGTCTAGAGGCCTAGGACACCGGGTTTTCATCCCGGCAACAGGGGTTCGAATCCCCTTGGGGATGCCACTCTTTTTTTGCTTTCAGCATTTTACTCACTCAGCAAGCGATGTATTTTATTATAAAATTCACAGGAAATTATTTATGTCTGATTTGAAAATGCTGGAACTCTCGAAGCAACGCGTCAGCTGCAGAAATTATCTGGATAAACCAGTTCCAGACGAGATTTTAAAAAACTGCCTTGAAGCGGCACACTGGGCCCCATCCGCCTGCAATAAACAGCCTTGGCGATTTGTAATTGTCAAGGATGACTTGCTGCGGCAAAAAATCTGCACTGAAGGCTTCCTCCCAGGTATTCCAATGCCCTGGGCGGTTAAAGCTCCAGTTATAGTTGTTTTATGCGCTAAAATCAACCCGGTTACTCATTGGCTTGCTCCAATGGTTTCAGGTATCAACTACCACTACCTTGACCTTGGCATTGCGGGAGAGCATTTTGTCCTTGCCGCGGAGGAACAGGGCATTGGCAGCTGCTGGATAGGCTGGTTTAAGGCAAAGTACATAAAAAAAATTTTAAAACTGCCTTCAAATCTTAAGCCGGTCAGCTTGATCACGCTGGGCTATTCTGCTGATTTACCTTTACCATCCAGGCGACTGCCTTTGGATGAACTGTTTAGAGAAAACATTTGGAAAAAATGATAATTTTTTTACGTTTTTTTTACGTTTTGAGTTTGATGATTCAGCACAAAGCAGTATAATAACATCTCTTGCAATTGGCATCAGACCCGGAGAGGTGGCTGAGCGGCTGAAAGCACAGGTTTGCTAAACCTGCGTACGAGAAATCGTACCGGGGGTTCGAATCCCCCCCTCTCCGCCATTCATTATCTTAGCATTTAAGCACTTAGAGCCTATCTTAATTCAACTCTTTATTCCTGTAAAATGCTGATTGGGTATAGACTTTAACTCGCAGTGCTTCAAGCTTCCTGCTAGCTCATAATTAATATGTCAGGGCAGTCTCTGATTAAATACACTACCAGCTCAATCAGTAAACTCATCTTAATAGAAAATATGACGTCGAAATAAGAAAAGATCATTTGCGATCACCAATTTAATATAAGTTTTAAAAATATCACAAAAACTGCAACCAGGATTAAAAAAATTCCTGCAGGGCTGCTTATGGAATTGCGCTGCAAATATGCCCGTTTAACTCGAAACCAGGATCCGCTCTTTCTTAAACTCGCGTGAATATGCATTATAAACCTTGTTTTACTTAAAATAAATTTTGCGCTGTCACTTTTTATAACCGCGTTCAGCTTCTCAATCACACAAAATATAACCAATTACTTATATTTTCTATAATAAATCATCACTTTCTCTTTTATTTTTGATAAAATAAATCAAGACAAACCCTGATTTCACCCGTACCTCTCGGCAAATATTATTCGATAATAATTTACCAGTAAACAGATAACAATAACAACAAAAGCAGCAACAAACGCGACTGCAGTATTACTTTCATAATTATAAAAGAGGAAACCTTCTTCAATAAATATAACCTTATTATTATATTTTAATTATTTAAACTTGAAAAAATCCTGAAAACAACTTGACTTATAACCATTAATTTATATTTTTAGAAGGTAGAAATTATTACATTTAAACCGGATAGAATAAACAATGGACGCAAAAATTAAATTTGGCTTAATTCTAAAATCAGTTTTAAAAGCCAACAGCAAAACCCAGAAAGACATTGCAAAAACCCTAAAAGTCTCTCAGCCATATATTTCCAATATAATAAAAGGCAAAAATTTTATCAGCAAGCACCAGTTTGATACCATCAAAGCAATTCTGGATATTCCGCCTGATGAACTTGAAAGTATGACAAGGCTCTACATCCTGAGCAAAACAGGTGAAAGTCAACTTCCAGCGGCAGCAGATGAGGCTTCACTGGTAAAACCGGGAACAATGCAGGAGGTTCCTGTAATATCTTTCGCTCAGGCCGCAACCTATGAACCTGCCCTTGAACCGATAGATGATTTTGCCGTTGGCTGTGCAGATCATTTTGAATTGTTTAAATCAGAAATCAAACCTGGATATTTTGCTCTAGACGTTGAAGGCGACTCAATGAGTCCAGAATTTCCACATGGCACAACCCTGCTGGTTGCTGGCGGGGAATATCCGCAACGAGGCGATATTGTTGCTGCCAAACTGCGAAGCGGTCAGGTAGTAGTAAAAAAATATTACCGCAAAAACAATATTATATACCTGGAATCTGAAAACCCGTCGGGCAAGAACTTTGAATGGCACTGTAAATCAGACCCCAACTACATTGTCTGGATGTACCCGGTAATAGAAGCCAACATTAATTTGCGTATAAGAAGGTGGGAGCGTCATAAAAGCGGGTATTAGTTTGAGACAGGCAAGCAGCAAAAAGTTAATTACAAAATAATTAACCCGGACTTCATTCTCATATTTGAAAAAATGACACAAATAGATAACCGGACTGACAAAGAAAACAGCTTGCAAATAATGAAAACAACAAGACTGCCTTATTTTATATAGATAAAACTAAAACTCCAAAACAACCGATAAAACAACATACTTAAATAACTAATTATAAATTAATTACAATCAACATTATCTGTTTGTTCACATTCTATTTCACTAAAATGCTACTATTAATATTACTTTTTTAAAAGTATATAAAATTCAAAACTGCTCCTTCAATTCCCCCTGTCATTTAATATTATTACTTTTTATCCACACAAAAAGAACAAAATAGAGGCACCTGTACACTAATGCAGCAGATAAATAGGAAACTCTATTTCTGAGAGCATTACAGTTAGTAAAGTAATGATGAGTTTAATCAAAATTAAGGGAATTTTTGGGTAAAAATTGTTTTACGATAACTCCTCACAAGGAATTGCAGGGACATTTTTGAAGGGATTCACAGTTGAGTAAAAGTAGTTAAAAATTTATTGGAATTGAGGTCTATTATGCAATTGGAAAAAATATTCTCGGAAGAACAGATAGGAGAAAGGAAGCACATAATATCATACTGCACTTTTGAACATTATGATCATGCAGTAATCATCTTAAGCCGCAGAAGTTCAAACGGTCTTTTCTATACTGTCTGCAGTATTGGAACAGTTCCTGCCAGCGGGAAAAAGATTGACAACTGGACCAACAGGCACTGTCATGTACCCATTTCACATATTTTGAGAAATACAAGAGGAGAAGTCATATTCGAACAGCTGACCAGCAGCAGCAAAGATGCAATAACCATTTATGCAAAGCATTATTACATTTCAAAGTGGACCTGGATGAAATTATATGAGCTTATGAAGCAGATTACAAACCCCAACACCTTCAGTCAAAATATAGTAAATAAGGTTGAACTGGAGCATGACTCTACATTTACTGATTTTAATCTGCTAAAAAGGAATTGTCACAACTTCGCGTGTATAATTCTGGGCTACGCCGGCATTGTTGACGATTTGCTGGTCCAGACATGGCGTCCTTTGAAAGTCGATAAATACACCATCCACCGCGAAGTCAATCAAAAAGTCCCTGCAAATGATAAGCGCTGGGGCTTTCTTACCGCGTCAAGTTCAAAAGAGTGCTACCCCACCAGATACAGATGGCCGCAGGAAATGGAAATAGCGGAATCGACCATGTATACACCAGACGCCGAACTGTTCTCAATTGCTGAAGGGGTCAGTCCATCCAGAGCGTCGTCACAGGATGAGCTGAGACTGCTCAAAGCAAAAGCGCTGCTTAAAGATTATAACAGCATGAAATTTTTACACAAAAGACATTTCCATAAAGCTGTAAAAAAGGTTTTAGGCATGGATTACATATCAGAGGTCAGCAGCCTCCTTAATAATCTTTACGGGCTCCTGATGACAGCCCGGAACTATCCTTTTATCAGAGGAGACTTGATGAAAAGAATATTCTACATTGACTTCTTGCTGAATAGAGATGATGCGGATATCCCCAACGGTACTGAGCAGCAAATTTCAGTAATTGACAAGTTCATAGAAAGAGAGCTTTATCGGCTGCACGGCTCTCACAAACTGCGTAATGCAACCGAAAAAATTTATAAGTTCTATCAGGCTTATTTGTGTAACCACAATACGAGCTTGAAAAGCAGTTTAACCATGGCAGCATCAACCACCAAAAGATTTCTGACAAAATCACATACTTACTCAAAGTACGCCGGCAGTTAACCGGCGTAAATATATGCAATTCCGGCAGCACCCTCTGTCACATAATATATTTGATAGTTTTTATTAGTATAATGTAAAATGAGGATGCTGACCGGAACCTGAAACTTCCTTTTAACTGTCAAAGTCAAAAGTTATAAAAAAATCACAGTGAACGTGCATGGGGATTTGCACGAACAGTATATATTATGCACCATGGCCTGTTTCCTTTTTCCCAGGCCCATTGCGGACACCAGAATGGCTTTACTTTCTGTTTTTTCCCAGGCAACAGTAAATGCGCCTGGACCTCCATATTTGGCGATTGCATGTTTACTGTTTCCCAGGCTCCAAAACCAAAGTTCGCCCGTTCTCCCAGTTTTGTTTGATTACCGGCGGTAAAGCCGAATTTACTGGAAAACTTTGCTCCAATTCTAAGTTTTTCCAGTCCACCTTTAACTTCCAGGTCAAAATTTATTCCTGTTCCAAATTGGTTGGATTCTTCCTTAGAGCGGTCAAAAGTGATATTTGCCTGAGAGCGACTGGCATTATTTATTAAAATATTAGTATTTGTCTTATAATGTACTGCTCCAGCATTTATACTTTCATCGATATAATAACTCGCACTGTCTATATTGTTATCCGCATTCCAGAAAGAATTTGTAAAGTTATTTCCGTAAACAAAGCTGTTCACACCTGTAGTCAGCATGCCTTCTGTATACCCAGTGAAATTATCATACACTACAGCCGGATTTTTCACATGATCCGTATCTTCTGATGAATTTAAAATAATTGGATCTGTTCCTGCAGGAGAGCTAAGCTTGAAAGTAACATATGACATATATGGTTGTTCAAATTTGTAAGGCGCGACAGCCATATTTATAACAGTGCTGTTATTCTGATCGACATATGATGAATCATAATCTGCTATGGGAGTTAATTTAAAAACATTGTATCTGTCATATCCACGTTCTACGAAAATATATCCCACGTCACCTGTCCATGGATCATCGATTGTACCGGTTCCTGTTTCAATACTTGAACTCCCAGCATTAGAGCTTGCTGAAGTATATCCGTAATCGTTATTACCTCCAATCTCTATTCTTGCAGAACTCAGTGCATTGTAAGCATAATTAGCATAAAGACCAACCCATGCAGAACCCTCTTGAAATGCGGACTTTGAGGTACCGCCAAAACTAATCTGGGTACTGGTGTCATAGCCGTTAGTTTCAACTTTTTCCTGACTGACTCTTCTTCCCAATGTGAAAAAAGATCTTGTAGTTCCGGGTTGACAAGGCGGGGGGCCGTAAGCTACCCCGATAATATTATCAGAATTTACTCTATATGCCTCTCCGATATCAACGGTTTGATTTGCTTTGTACCATAAATAACCAGAGAAAAAAGAGTCCAGATATGAAACGAAAGGAAAAGCTTCGATTAAAATTGCAGCTTTGATGATTATCAGCTCCTGACTCCCGGCTTGCTGAGGCCTGTCGACAATACTGCCGTTAATTTCCCTGTCCTCCGGTAGTAAATACTGAAGCACCGCTCCATACTCCCTGTCATTAGTAGCCAGCACGCCTCCAGTCGTTAGACTGTTCCAGTCAATACTGTTATCGCTGGATTCCACACTTAAGTCAGCCCATTTAACTGCCTGGTCTTTAACATAAGTCAGCACTATTTTCCTATTAAAATCTTCACCTAAAGGTGTAACAATAAAATTTGCTGCCCCATAGAAATCTGGTACTGTACCCTGCCCTACTTCCTTAAGCTGCAGCTTAGCTCTGTTCCACTCAAAGACTTTATATTCTCCATTCAGCCCTAAAACAAAAAGCTTTTGTGAACCATTCGGCTCATTCACCGCTGAAATATTTGTAATTCTTTGAGTATCTGAACTAAATACCTTGTAGCTGCAATCACTTTTATCGACATTTTTATTCAGACAGGTAAGTGTATTTTCTCTGCCATAGAAAAGCCAGCCTCCCAAAAGAACAGCTAAAGAACCAAGCCCCGGATTTCTACTAATTAGCCCTGGGGAAATATTTCCCTCAGGTACTATATTGCGATATATGGTTCCTTGCTCCTGATCATCCTGAAAAAAAGGCTGACTTGCAGCAGTTTCTTCAGTTAAGTCTGCCAGTATATTTGCTTCAGGAGCAACGTTGGGTACCGTATAGGCTCTGTAAATATGAGTTGAACCATTTGTGTCAATTACATAAATAAGACTGGTGGCTGAGTCAACAGTAAAAGCCAGCGCTTCTATTCTATAGCCTCCAACCTGCGTGAGGGAATTGTTATCTGGCATATGAGACAGACTCAAACCATAATAAAGCGGGTTTCCTTTTGAATAGGCGAGAACAGAGGTCAGAAGAAATTTTTCATTATTATTGTCAATAACAGCAAAAGTCTTCTGCAGGCCGCTTACTGGGGCAAAAGTTTCATTAGCTGAATCAACAGGAGTATAGGTCACATCCGTTCCATAAGCACATATCTGGGATAACAAAACCGTGATGCAAGCTGAAAGTAAAAGTAGTTTTTTCATATTTATGCTCCCTTATTTTATAGTTTATGTAAGTCCGTGACAGCGTTTTCGCACCGCTTTTCACGTTTATTTGGAATCAATTACTCCATGATTTGATAAAGGCAGGTTTCAAATATTCAGCTGGAGCTTGTTCCATTCCCCCTGAAATCCTGATTTAACTTGTGTTTCAGGCAAGTCCCTCCAAATTGTTATGATTACTTTTTCAGTACCGGTATTACTTGGTAATTAACATGATTGGCGGAAATCCACCGAGCCCAAGGGAATCGGTACTTCTCTATGAATCTAAAAAGTGCAAACTGCAAGCCTGTAATAGTCGACCCAAAATATTCGGTATATCACATCTTTTACTGCAGTCTGAAGTTGTAGATTTGCTGCTTCCTTAAAAAAGCTTATTTCCAGTATGCGCTTTTGCTTTTCAAATGCATTCAGCAACTAAATACTGCTTGCTGTCCCCATGTGTATGGCTGCATACCGGCAAGTCATTGCATAATAAAGCGGGAATAGTTGTCTCTAAATGCATATACCGCATATCATAACAGCATCATAACTATTCAGGCACGCTGCATGCGCAGTTATAAGGTAGCCTCTTCACCAGTACAATATTAAAAAATAATGTAATACCTTACTGATTGAGACCTTTGAAATTGAAGCATGTTCTATAGAAAACAAACATTTATTGTAATATTATTTTTGTATTATGTAATGCATTTAAAATTCAGGAATTGACAGTAGCCCCATATACCACCTATCCTGTTTTAAATTAACCACTTGAGAATATATTGATATTTTAAAATCAGGGTAAATACAGGTTAGGCAAGTGCTTATTAACATATTGTTACTTTTTGCTTTAAAGAATAATATAATAATAATAGGCCTAACAAATTGTTTAGTACATTAATCACATTAAAATATTTCCGGTTCTCTGCCAATACCACCAGAGAGTGGCACAGATGATATTATTTACTCAGAAAAGCTGTTACGCCCCTTATCAGTAAAAAACGCAAGGAGAGAGGCCCGGGAGAAACTGTGTAAAATAAGGAGTAGGAGTGGGCCTCTCAAAAATAAATATGTATTTAATATACACCAGTATCTTTAAAATGGTAGTACCAATTGTGCTTTTTTTGGTATTTTAGCTAAATATTTTGTTCTATGACCACAAAAAAATCATTTAATTTAAACTTTCCAGCAGGAAAAAGAGTGGCAACCCCGCCTGGATTCGAACCAAGACTAAGTGGACCAAAACCACTTGTGCTACCATTACACCACGGGGTTGTATTGAGCAGTAATGTCGAGCTGTAAAACTAACAGGTTTTTGTAAAAAATCCATTCAAAAAATAAAATTATCATGTTTTTTTTTTAAATGAAGCTATATTTGAGGGAATTAAAATGCAATTTATCAAATTGAAAGGGATATTATGAAAGAGCAAATTGAGGCTCCTGCAGCTCAGGAGAAAAGAACTCTCGGAAGCTATGTAAAACTTGGGTTTGCCGGCTTTGCCATGGGGGTTGCCAATGTTATTCCCGGGGTTTCAGGCGGCACGATGGCCTTTATCCTTGGAATATACGAGGAATTAATTGAGTCAATACGCAAATTCGCCTCTCTGCCAACTTTTAAGATGGCTTTTACTTTTAATATAAAGAAAATGTACGAAACTCTACCGTGGCGTTTCCTGCTGGCTTTGGGAGTCGGCGTTCTGATCGCTTTTGGCACCGCAGCAAAGCTCTTTACCAAAGCACTTGAACATTACCCTGAACTGACTTTTGCCTTTTTCTTTGGGCTGGTTCTGGCTTCGATACTGACGGTATTCAAAAAAGTCAGGAAATGGCAGGCCTCCCGTTACCTGATGCTGATTATCGGAGCCGTCGCAGCCTACCTGATAGTGACTCTGGTTCCGGTCGAAACTCCTAACATCTGGTGGTTCTCTTTTGTAAGTGGCATGATTGTTATTTGCGCTATGATCCTGCCGGGAATTTCAGGATCTTTTATACTTCTGGTACTTGGCCAGTATAAATACGTCTGGGGTTCAGTTGCCGCTATCGCGTCAAGACAGTTCAGTATTCAGGCATTCAGTACTCTCTTCTGGGTGGGCGCAGGCTGTGTCATCGGTATCGGGTCGTTTGTTCACCTGCTGAACTGGCTCTTCAGAAAATTCCATGACCTTACTGTAGCAACTCTCATCGGCTTCATGGTTGGTTCCATGTGGAAGTTATGGCCCTGGAAAAAAATTACACTGTTCTCCGTCAAGAGCGGAGGCGAAGTCCTGAAAGTGCAACCTGCTGATATTGAAGCTTTCAAAATTACCGGGGCAAAAATAAAGCCGGTGGTTGAGCAGAACATTTTTCCGGGAAATTTCGATAAAATGTTCTGGTATGCCATCGGTTTGGCGGCTTTGGGATTTGTCATCGTCATTATTATGGAGTATGTTGCAAACCGTAAGGAATCGTTGAAAAATTGCAACTCGTAAAATGAAGGCTTGTGAAAAATGCATCCGATTTTTTTAGAATTGGGCTCTTTGACTATCCGCTGGTACGGAGTCATGGTAGCAATCGGTTTCCTGCTGGCAACACTTGTTCTGAACTTGAATAAAAAATACGCAAAGATGAACTCAGACCAGGTGACGACACTGGTTTTCTTAAGCGTAGTATTCGGTATAATTGGTGCCAGAGTTTTTTATGTTATAGAATTCTGGCCCTCCTTCAAGGGTAAATTCTGGGAAATATTCAGGGTCGACCATGGCGGACTGGTTTTCTATGGCGGCTTCTTCCTGGCAATGGTGGCAATTATCGGATACTGCTGGAAAGAAAAGCTGAATATGCTCCGGGTTATGGACATCTGCAGTCCGGCGCTGGCTGTAGGGCATGCCTTTGGCCGGATAGGATGTTTTCTTAATGGCTGCTGTTACGGCAAACCCACTCAGAGCTTTCTCGGCGTTATCTATCCAGAAAATGCGCCGGCTTATCTTAAATATGCCGGTTTGCCGGTACACCCGGTACAGCTTTATGAAACTGCCGCGAACCTGATACTTGCCAGCATATTATTTGTCCTGATAAGAAAAACCAAACGTGGTGTCGTCATGTCGCTGTATATTATGTCCTATGGTATAATTAGATTTGTCGATGAATTTTTCCGCGGCGACCACGACAGCCTTACCTGGGGCCTTTTCACCCCGGCCCAGGTTATTGGCCTGTTTCTTATTCCTATCGGTATTATTCTGCTGATATATTTCTTGAGGAAAAATGAAGCAAAAAATAATAAACCTGACAATCGATAAAGACGTGGAGGGAATCCGCCTGGACCGCTGCCTTTCCAGGCTGGTTCCAGAATGCTCCCGTTCTTTTCTGCAGAAAATCATCAAAGACGGCAAGGCCCGGATAAACGGAGTCGTGTGTGACAACCAGCGGCTGAAAGTAGAATCCGGCATGGAGTTGACTTTAGAGCTTGAAGAACCAGAAAGCACTGAGCCCGCGGCAGAGGATTTCAATCTTCCAATCCTTTATGAAGATGAATATATGCTGGTAATTAACAAACCGGATAATATGGTGGTTCACCCTGCCATAGGGAACTATAAAGGAACGGTGGTTAATGCAATACTGGGACGTTATCCGCACCTCCAGAAAACCATGTCCACCAGCGCCGGAAGGCCAGGAATCGTACATCGCCTGGACAAGGATACTACTGGAATACTGATTATTGCAAAAACCCCGCAAGCTCAGTTTAAGCTCTCAAAATCCTTTGCCGATCGCAGGGTAAGTAAGACTTATATGACTCTGGTGCTCGGGATTCCGAAAAAGGAAAGCGGCAAAATAATCACTATGATCGGCCGACATCCGGTAAACCGCAAAAAAATGGCGGTTGTTACCAGAAATGGCAAAGAGGCGGTTACACTTTATGATGTCGTGAAATCCGGTACTATTGACTGCATACCGGCCAGTATGCTGAGCGTCAACATTCTCACCGGCAGAACTCATCAGATACGTGTTCACCTTTCCTCAATAGGCCATCCGGTAATCGGTGATAAGGTATATGGGGGGAACCGCCTGATTTTTGCTCCGCGCCAGATGCTGCATGCCTGGAAACTTAAAATACCGCACCCGGTAAACGGAGAGCTGGTTGAATTTACAGCCCCCCTGCCCGACGACTTCGAAGACCTGCTGCGCAACATGCGCTGAACTGTACGCTCTATACAGGGAAAACAATAGTTCGCAATCCTGACGTTATCACTCGGTGTTCAAGATGGGCTTTTACCGCACGGGTTAGAACCCGACGCTCAATATCCTTGCCAATACGCTTAAGGTCAGCCGGTTCAAATTCATGACTTATGTGCTCAACATCCTGTTCAATGATCGGTCCTTCGTCAAGATCCCTGGTGGCGTAATGCGCCGTAGCACCTATAACCTTTACTCCGCGCTCCCAGGCTCGTCGATAAGGATCTGCCCCTTTGAACGCCGGCAGAAAGGCATGATGTATATTGATAACACGCCCGGTATAGCTTTGAATAAAATCATCCGAAAGAATCTGCATGTAACGGGCAAGTACAACCAGGTCAATGTGATTTTTCTGCAGCAGCTCAATAACTTTTTTTTCCTGTTCAGACTTATTACTTTTAGAAACCGGACAACAGAAAAAGGGAACCCTGAATTTGTCGGCCACATGCTCAAGGCTCGAGTGGTTACTGATGACAAGCGGAATTTCACACTGCAAGTCCCCCTCGTGCTGATGTACCAGCAAGTCATACATGCAGTGCGAAGTGTGCGAGACCATGACCGCCACCCGCGGCACATAATCTGAATAATGCACCTGCCACTCAAGTCCTAAACTGTCAGCCAGCACCTTGAAGGCGTTTTCAAGTTTTCTTCTGGTTATATGCAGTTCTGCGATATCCAGCTTGACCCGCATGTAGTATTTATTTTCATACAGATCAGTGTATTGCTGGCACCTCAAAATATTGAAATCTTTTTCATAGAAAAAATTAGAAATAGTAGCTAACAGCCCTTTTCGATCATTACTTTTTATAAGAAAAACAGCATATTTCATTAATTCACCAAAAATAAAAGGGTTTATTTAAACCTGTAAAATAAACCCTTATTAAATATAAATACAAACTTTATTGGGCAGTTAAACTTATTTTTAATTGAACGCTCAGGGGCAAAAATTAAATACCAGAGTCAACGGCAGGTAGCCATTCGGGTTAAAATTTAAAAATCCGATCTGGATGCACTGCATATTATCGGCAGCATCTCTGGTTGCCTGGCTGAAAAAATCATTCAGGATTTCATCAGGTCCCCAGCAGCCGTTCACAAAACCAATCTGAATTCCGTTATATACGGTATTACTGATGTTTACCAGCCCAAGCTGCCCACCTTTAAAATTGCAGTTTGTAAGGTTCACCACTCCAAACTGACAGCCGCGAGCATCGCCGACCCCGCTGAAAATTTTGGCAATATCCTGAATTCCAGCCTGATTGTAAGCTCCGAACTGAACACCGTACATATTGCGCTGGGAAATATTGGCCATGCTGATGCCTATCCCGCCCTGCGTGTCATTCATAAGATTACATAAATTGACCTGGATTCCATATGAATCGTCCGAATCACCAATAACCCCAGCGTCCAGCCCGTAAACGGCTTTGTTAAAGGTGTACAACGCTGACATCCTTATTCCATAAACTTTAGTTTCTCCTGAAAAAAGCTGAAACGGTGACAATATACCAAACTCAAACGGCGTCATTGAAGTTCTGATCAAACCAAGGCTGCGGTCCGTAAAGAAAGTTTTGGTTTCTTTTTCTGCCCCCTCGCCTTCCCGCGAAGCTGCAAACAGAGGACTTGAAACGGTAAGCATAGTAACAAGAATTGCAGCGAAAGACAGTTTGCGGGTAAAACTCATAATTGTTCTCCTCCGATATTTGAATTTATAAATATAAATATAATAATATATGGTTATATTGACCATTACAATACCTTGAAGACAAATTTAATAAACAATATAACCTTCTAACTAAGAAAAAATAGCTTGTCAAAACACGTTTTACAAGTATATATTACTCCATGTTGAAAAACCGTCAAAATTTAGAGGATAATAAAATGAGTTCAGCAAACGAAGGGCAGAATCCGCGGCTCAAAGAGTACAAGGGTTTGAGCCGAAGCCAATATTGGGGAATTCTTTTTGCAATTCTGGTAATTGGCCTTATATGGTCAACAATGACCAAAAAAACAGACAAGCAGACTTCGAAGCAGGAAGTCAAATTTTCTCAAACTGAACGAAAATACCCTATTATGGGAACATTTGCCCGCATTATGCTTTTCGGCAAAAAGCAAATGCTGGTCGATCAAGCTGCTGACCGCGTAATGGATATTTTTGAAAATATTCAATCAACCTGTAATATTTTTGATCCGGACAGCGAACTTTCAAGGCTTAATCAAACTGCTTATGACAGGCCGTTTAAATGTTCTCCTCAGCTCTGGAGTTTTCTTGAAGTTTCCAGAAAAGCCTACCAGCTTTCCGACGGAGCTTTTGATATAACCGCACGCCCTTTAATGAAGCTATGGGGATTTTACAGCAAGCGCGGCAATTTGCCGTCCGCTGCTGAAATCAAAAAAGCCGAATCCAAAATCGGCCTGGATAAAGTTATTTTCAATGATGAGGAAAAAACGGTTAAGTTCACCGTAAAGGGTATGTCCTTTGACCTGGGCGGCATAGCTAAAGGTATTGCGGTACAGGCTGCTGCTAATGCGGTCATGAAAATGGGGGTAAAAAGCGGTATTATTGACCTGGGCGGTAATATGTTCTGCCTGCCAAAACCTCCATTGAACCGCCCCGGAAGCGAAGCTTATTTGATTGGAATACGCAATCCGCTGCACACTCAGCAAATTATGGGCGTCGTGGAAATGCTTGATCAGGCAGTTGCCACCAGCGGCAATTATGAACGCTATGTAACTATTGATGGTCACCACTATACACATATCATGGATCCGAGAACCGGTAAGCCGGTTGAAGACATGTTATCGGTAACGATAGTTACTCCAAATGCTGGCGACGCCGATTTTCTGTCAACCGCCGTTTTTATTCGAGGCGAACAGTTTGCCCGGGATATTCTGAAAAAGTTTAAAGATACCGGGATTATCATTATCAGGCGCTGCAAACAGAACAAAAAGAAATTAGAGCTGCTGAAACTCGGAACTTTTCAAAAGGGAATACGTATGCAGCCGACTGAAAAAATAAAATAACCAGATAAAAAACTTTAAACCTTCCGGCCTGATCTGCGGCGGAAGGTTTTTTTTTTGCAGCTGCCGGTCATCTAGTTCAGGTGCAAGTCTTTTTCCAGAAGCGCAACAACATCTTTGAACTCATTTGCATTTTTTGCATTCAATTTCACCAAATGCCGGTGTGCTTCCAGCATAATCTTTGCACATTCAATCTCATCATTTCCCAGTTTTGGAATTTCATTAAGCCGCACCAGCGGTGCTTCAGCATCATCAACAATCAGAAAAACATCACCGAATCCAATACTGTCCAGCAGATAGTTAATATTGTCATTTGTAGATAAAAGGGTGATTTTCTTTTTGCACCTGTTCCACAAAAGACTGGCCAGTTTAGCCATCAGCCCCAGACAGGTGCTGTCAATATATTCAGTCTGGGTCAAGTCAATAAGCATGTCCGCAGTATTTTTGTCAGCGACAACTTCATCTATCAATGCCTGGATTCCACGGGCTACTGAATAACGTATATCACCGACAAATTTAATAATCCACTTGCCATCGCAAACGGCATATAAAATATTTCCTTCCTGCATGAAACTATCCTCTTTTAATGCTGAGTATGGTAATATCATCCTGCAGCGGCATAAACTTTTTTATGTCCAGGGAACTTATGAGTTTTTTAAAGTTTCCACTGTACTTTAGAGTGTCATTTTCCAGCACGTCAAGCTGCGATTTTATATTTTTTTCTTCAATAATTTCCAGGACTCCATCGCTGAAAACTGTCATATTAAAAGTGTCCGGCAGCACAATTTCACTATTAGTAAATTCTGAAAACTCAAACATTCCTATCGGAGGAGCCTTGTGAATAATCTGCCTTACGGCGTTATCAGTAACCATAAAAGGAAAAGGAAAGTGTCCGGCGTTAGAATAACGGAGCGTATTACTCCCAATGTTAATCACTCCGTAAAACATTGTTATAAAACGATCAAGTTCCTCTTCCAGCAGAGACTTATTGAAACTGGCAAGCAGTTTACCCGGATCAAGAATTATATATTCATGTTTGTTCCAGTAATTGGTGAGTCGGTTGTTGATAAAACTGCGCATCAGAAAAGTAACAAAAGCTGGGGCTGCGCCATGTCCGGAAACGTCAGCCAGATAAAAAACTATGTGTTCATCGTCTACTTCAAAATAGTCCACAAAATCTCCACTCATATACAGAGAAGGCTGTAGAAAGTGCTTGAATTCAAAGCCTGAAATCTCCATTTCAGGATCAGGCAGCAGCTTGAACTGCACCATCCTGCCCGCCTCCTCATCCTGCTTGAGCTTTCGAATAGACTCTTCAAGAGCCTCATTAGAGCGCTGCAGTTTAATCGTCCGGTCCTCAACACGCTTTTCAAGTTCAAGGTTGAGTTTATGCAGTTCATTCTGGCTTGCTTTGAGCTGAGTATTTGAAGCACTTAACTGCTCAGTCCGCTTTATGACCAGCTGTTCCAGGCTCTGCTCCATCTGCTGCAGCTGAGCGTTTCGCTTTTCAAGCTCAATTTTCTGTTGCCGCAGTTTTACATGGGTACTTACCCGTGCCAGTACTTCATCAAACTGGAAGGGTTTAGCTATATAGTCGATTCCGCCTGAGGTAAATGCCTTGAGCTTATCATCAAGTTCATTCATTGCACTCAGGTAGATAACCGGAATATCGGCTAAGTTCTTACGCTTTTTTATAATTTTACAGAACTCATACCCATTCATACCCGGCATATTTATATCCAGCAGGATCAAGTCTGGCGAGGTGCTTTCAATAGAACGCAAAGCCAGTTCAGCTTTTGGAAATACTGCGGTACGGTATCCGTTTGAAGTAAGAAGAGTCTGCAGTAATTTCAAATTATCAACCATGTCGTCGACAATCATAATCAAAGACTTGGGCTCTGCAATATTCATAAAGCATTTACTCTCCAGAACAGGATTTTAAGACACTATATTTAAAGTTTACTTCCACATTAGCTTTTTTTCAAAAAATTCATTAAAAAAACGCTGATATATCTATGATTTATTTTCAATATTTTAAGACCATGAATGCAAAAGCTTGAAAAGATACATTTTCCGGGCAATATTACCTTGAAGCAGGAGTTTACATTCGCAAATCCATGCCGTTTTATCTATTTTAGATGCTTTAAATTGAGGTTTATAACAGATGAGAAATGAATTTAAGCATGAAAGCTACCGGATTGCTCAGAAACTCATTTCTTTATTTGTGCTTATTACTTTTCTATCCTGGATCAGCGCTGGTTATATGGCATTTTATCACGCTGCTGGCATCACCAAACAGGCAATTATTAATAATCTAATTTCCATCGCCCAGAATAAAGCTAATTATATCAGTAAGTATTTTGCGAGTTATAAAGAATATATAAATATTATTTCCATGAATCAGGTAATTATCGATGCTCTGCAAAAGCTGGACAAATCACCTTCAAAGGAAAAACTTCTGACTGAAAACTCCACACTGGAGCCGCAATTTAAAAAATTCTGCCGCGCCAACAATCTGGATGAAATCATGCTGATTTCTTCTGATGGACGTATCCTTTTTGCCTTGGACAAAGAGTTGGTCGGATTAAATGTTCTGACAGCAAAAAACATAGACAGAAAACTGCGGCGCGCCTTCCAGAAAGGCAGAAAAACAAGTAACAGAATGTCCAGCTTTATTCCGACAAGAGTTGACCAGGAACCATATGCCTATGTCACCTCCTGGGTAATGGTTGACAATAAATTCGGCGGCCTGCTGACCGCCAGAATAAATGTCGACGAAATCAGCAACATAATCAATAATACAAAAGTTCTGGGAACAGAAGGCGAGATGCTTGTCGGCAGCAAGTATGGCAACGAGGCATATTTCATTGGCGCGGCACCAGAGTTAGACCCGCCTGTCTGTGTCAGAAGTGCAGATATCAATACTGATATCCCGATGGCCTTTGCCCTGAACAAAACCAGTGGCTACGGATATTTCAAGGACTACCGCGGAAAAGAGGTTATCGCTGACTGGCGTTACCTGCCTGACCTTGAGTGGGGACTGGTCATAAAAATTGATAAGGACTATGCTTTCCAGCCAGTCTACAGGCTGGAAAAATGGTTTCTGTTTTCCGGTCTGCTGGCAATAGCAATTGTTTCTGTGGTCGCACTGCTTACCGCGAAATCCATTGTTACACCGCTGCGCAGAATCAATATAGCTGTTACCGAAAAAGCCGCTGCAGCCTTAAGGAGAAGCGAAAAAAAATACCGCACTTTGTTTGAAACGGCAAATGACGGCATTTTGCTGATAGAAGATGAAGTTTTTGTAGACTGCAATCAGAAAGCATTAAAGATGTTCGGGCTTAAAGATAAAAAAGAAATTGAAAGAAAATCCCCGTTAGACTTTACAGCCAAAGAACAATTTTCAATGACCAATGCTGAGGAGCTGGCACATCAGTACATAACTGCCGCACTAAAGGGAGATCCACAGCGTTTTTACTGGAAGCATATTAAAAAGGACGGTACTCCATTTGATGTTGAAGTTGCATTGAACCAACTGGAATTGAACAGCAAACATTATGTGCAGGCTATTGTAAGAGATATTACTGAACGGAAACAGGCTACGGAAGCGCTGCGGGAAAGCGAAAGGCGCTTTTTCAATATGAGTCAGAATGTACCGGGCATGGTTCACCACTGCCAGAATGACACTGAGTGGACCATGGAATTTGTCAGTGAGGGCTGCCTGCCGTTGACCGGTTACAGAACAAGTGAACTGCTGTTTAACCGGGTCAAATCATTTCATGAGCTCATTTACCCTGAAGACCAGAACAATGTCTGGGACCAGGTTCAGATTGCTGTCGAAAAGCACAGACCTTTTGATATTGAATACCGTATCATCACAAAATCAGGTGATGTAAAATGGGTCAATGAGCGCGGTGTCGGCGTTTACACTGAAGAAGGAAAGCTTTCAGCGATAGAAGGAATTATATTTGATATTACAAGAAGAAAAAACTTCGAGAATGAGCTTAAAGCGGCGCACAGCGCCCTGGAGCAAAGAGTAGCTGAACGTACGAATGAGCTGAAAGAAGCAGTTGATAAGGCAAATGCTGCCAGCAGAGCCAAAAGCAGCTTCCTGTCAATGATGAGCCACGAGATCCGTACTCCGATGAATGCGATATTAGGCTTCACTCAGCTGATGCGGCGCGACTCCAACCTCAATGAACAGCAAAACCATAACCTGGATGTAATTAACCGCAGCGGCGAACACCTCCTGGCGTTAATAAATGACGTTCTTGAAATATCCAAGATTGAAGCCGGGCGTACCAAAATTGCCAAGACCCAGTTCAGCATCAAAGATATGCTCAAGGATATGGAAGCAATGTTTAAAGTCAGGACAGAAAGCAAAAATCTCTGGCTTAAACTCAATATTGATAAGAAAATGCCGGAGTTCATTTCTGCTGATGCCGGAAAAATTCGTCAAATTATAATCAATCTCATTGGAAATGCTGTTAAATTTACTAATAGTGGCGGCGTGGAAATCAAAGCTTACTCACTGCAGCCAAGCTCTCAGGCCCACAATAAACGTATCTTTATTATTGAAGTCAACGACACTGGGTGCGGCATCGCTGCAGATAAGCTGAACCTGATTTTTGTACCTTTCGAGCAGGCGGACCGTGAACACTGGCAGGAAGGTACCGGACTTGGACTGCCGATCAGCCTGCAGTACGCAAAACTGATTGGAGGAGATATTACAGTACAGAGTACTGAGGGTAAGGGCTGCTCTTTCTTATTCCAGTTCTCAGCTGAAACAGTTGACCAAACAAGCTCCAGTAAGGCAAAGAGCAAAAAAACTGAAATTCAAGGCCTGGCAAAAGGCGAGCCGGAATATAAGCTGCTGGTTGCAGATGACAACGATACCAACCGGCAGGTGCTGGCGGAAATGCTCAAGGCATTTGGCTTTAAAGTATCGCAGGTTGAAAATGGCAAAGAGGCTTTTGAAGAATTTAAAAATGGACAATACGATGCGGTCCTGCTCGATCAGCACATGCCGGAGATGGACGGCTTGACTACCGCGGCCAGAATTAAAGGGTTATCAAGCAAGACTCCGATTATAATGGTAACAGCCAGTACCATGGAGCCTGATAAAAATCAAGAGATGAAAAAAGTCACAGATGAGTATATTTGTAAACCCTATATCCAAGAGGATATTCTAAAGGCTCTTAAACGTTTGCTCGGGTGCAAGTTTACTGCAAAAGTCGTCAAAAAGAAAACTGCAGATTCTGAAGAACCATGCAGCAGCGATTTGAAAATATCCAGCCAGCTTAAAGCTGAAATGATCAGTGCAATTGAAAACGGCAAACAAGCTGAGTTTAAAAAACTGGTAAAACAATCTTCGCTCAAAAAGTGTCAGATTGGAATGCTTGTAAACCTGGCGGACAAGTTTGCATATGAAAAAATAATAGAACTGCTGCAAACCCGGTAACACTTTTCGCAAAACAGATTTTCAAGCTGAAACAGTTAAATAACATTTTTTCTCATTTTTTTTGTAATAAGCTGCAACCACATTATATTTTCATAAGTTATATATCAAACAAAAAAAAAGAAAACTTTATTCTGGGATGAGATATGGAAATACATCGATTTCTGTCAGGATGTGCCGCTATGGCATTCGTCGCTCTTTTTTCCGGCTGTAACTCTACTGACCCTGCAATCGGCTCTTATAACTCCTGCAAGGTATATGACAAGCCACTTTTTGGTAATATTGCAAGAAAGTCTGCAGAATACCAGGGCCCGGCTAGGAATCCAGTCATAGTGATTCACGGCTTTCTGGGCGCCAGGCTGAAAAATCACGTTACCGGAAAAACCGTCTGGGGGGATTTTACCGGCAGAGAAGCCTTTAATGGATACTCCAATGAACACCTGAGGCAATTGAGCCATCCCATGGGCGAAGGTAAACGCCTGGACCAGCTGAAAGACAACGTCTATGCCTATAAACTTCTCTCAAAATTCAATGTAAAGCTGCTGGGAATCCAGTTTCATGTAGATGCCTACAATAAACTGATCCAGATTCTCACAATTGCCGGTTATGTCCCATCACACCGCCCACTGCCCGAAGGTAAAAAGTTCTACTCGCTTTTTACTTTCTATTACGACTGGAGACGCGACCTGCCGGAAAATGCAAAAAGGCTGGATCATTTTATCAGTAAAAAAAGAAAATACCTGCAGCATGAGTATGAGAAACTGTACGGACTTAAGAATTTTGATGTACAGTTTGATATTATTGCCCATTCCATGGGTGGTCTCTTGTCCAGGTATTATCTCCGCTACGGCGGCGATGACCTGCCTGCTGACGGTTCACTGCCGGATCTGGAGTGGAAAGGCAGTAAATATATTGATAAACTGATTATTGTCGGCACCCCGAATGCGGGCTATCTTGATACCTGCGTCGAGCTGGTTAACGGGCTGCAAGTCGATCCAAGAGCTCCGGCATACCCGCCTTCAGTGATTGGCACCTTTGCAACTTATTATCAGATGCTGCCTTTGACCAGTACGCGTTCGGTAATAGAAAAGGGTTCCGGAAAAAATATAGACATGTTTGATATCAGGAACTGGATTAAATATAAGTGGGGGCTGGCTGACCCCGGCCAGGATAAATACCTCAAAATAATGCTGCCCGGAGTAAAAAAGAAAAGTCAGCGCTATATGATTGCTTTAGACCACCTCAGAAAGTGCCTGGCAAGAGCAAAGCAATTTACTGAAGCAATGCGAATATATGACTTACCACCGAAAGATATAGCCATGATTCTTTTCGCCGGCGATGCTGTCAAGACCAGCCGGCAGGCCGAAGTCGATCCCCAAACCGGTAAGCTGACTGTTACAAAATACGAAGCCGGCGACGGCAAGGTTCTCGCGTCCAGTGCTCGTATGGACGAACGCGAAGGGCGCGAATGGGTCCCGTTTATGCAGTCCCCAATCAACTGGCGCGCCGTTATCCACTTGAAAGCTGCTCATATGGGTATTACAGAAAGCTACGCGTTTGCGGATAACGTATCATATTACCTGCTTTCATTTCCTACACCAAAACAAAGTAAGCTGCGCAAATATTTGAAAGAGACAAAAAAGAACAGAGTTAAATAAGCTTACTCAGGTTCCACGTGCATACTTTGTGAACAAAATGTTTAAGGCAAATAACAGTTTAAAGATTGAAATCTTTTCAAGTAAACTGTCCCCTGCCCCTGTGACAACATTAAAAATCCCCGGAGAAAAATTATCCCCGGGGATTGAAATTCAACAGTTAAAGCAAAATTACCAGGTCAAGTTAGGATCCTGGACGATCTGCTGAACACGTTTTTTTACAATCTCATCTTTTTTGGCTTCGTCTTCCTGCAGCTTCTTGTTTTCTGCAGCAATACGTTCCTGCATTTTTGCAATCATTTTTCTTTTGAATTCAAGGCGACGCTCTGTTGACTGAGTCACGTCAGCTTTAATCTGTTCAAGCAGTTTTGGGTCTTTGGTTTCACGGTATTTTTTGACCAGCGTAATAAATTTTTCGCGCTCTGCTTTAAATTCAGCTTTTGCTTTTTTCTTGAGAGCCTTAAATTTTTCTCTGGCGGCTTTGGGATCGGTCTTACGCAGTTTGCGGATTTCGTCCATTTCCTTGCCGTATTTAGTCTGCAGCATCTTCATTCCGTTATGATGGTGCTTGAATGTCTTTCTAAAATCTTTTTTGGGCTTCCAGTCTTTAGGCATCTCTTTTTTGGCTTTATCCAGCAGTTCTTTCATTTTCACTTTGAAAGCCTCAGGATTATCTTCGCGCATTTTTCTTATTGACTTGAATTCTTCAGGGTATTTTTCACGGGCATACATGATATATTTCATTTTTTCACGTACCCACTTAGAACGTTTGCACATGTCAGCCTTCATCTTGGCCTTCATCTCCGGCGGCATTTCCCTGACAGCTTTTTTTACCAGCTCTTTAAACTTGGCTTTAGCCGCCTTCGGGTCAGTTTTGTGCAGTTCTTTGATTTTTTTCATTTCCTCAGGGTATTTCTCCTTAAGATACTTGCGCATCTTTCCCCGATCGTGTTTCCTGTCGCCTTTACATTTCTTGACATCATTAGCATTGTCATCGCTTTTTACCGCTTGCGCCGCAGTGGTCATGGCAGTGCTTAAAACACCTGCAGCAATCAGCATCATAACAGTTCTGGTTTTCATTTCAATAACTCCATATTGTTGTTAACTATCTACTGTTTATTTTTTTCGAGAATGCTCTGAACATTAAAACGCCTTATTTTTATTAATATTGTATCAATGTTGAAATTTTATCAAAAAAACCTTTTGTCATTCAGAAACAAACAAGATTCAACCGGATTTGATAAATTGTAAAAAAGCAATTCATCATGCTCGAAAAATCTGATTTTAGAATTATAGTATTCAGTTTAATACTAGTACACTATATTAATTAAGTCACACGGTAAAAATAATCATATCCGGTCATGCGGGCTATAACGGAATATTAAAAAGATCAGCCTGGCCGCTTATCGGTTACTTATTTAGAAATTATAACGGGAGCAGTTTATATGCTGTCAGCCATTTTACAGATGATTGTGGGCACTGTTTTGTCGCTGAAAAGCTTTATTATGGTAATTTTTCGTGCCGGGGTCTGGCCGGACTGGCAAATTATAGGCCTGGCTTTCATATTTTTTGCGGTATGGCTGGGCAGCGGCTTTCTGGCGGCAACAATTGCTGAGTTGCGCCGGCACAAAGTTATATTACATTTCTTTATTGGCCTGATCTTCCCGTATGTATACCCGGGGATTCTGGCGGTAAGACTGCGAACGGCGAGAAGTCTTGAACTGCATGATGAAGAAATAAGAGACGTCGGTGAGTCGGCAAACCTGACATCCAGTCTGCTTAATATAAAAGTTCGTAAAGAGGCTGAAAGAGCTTTACGCAAAGGGGCTGAAGTCCCGGACAATAATGAATTGGCATTTCAGGCGTCAGCATCTATAAAACTGAAACATGACGCAACTGCTCAAACCTCATCAGAGGCAGACGGCAAAGTGTACAACAAGCGTTTTTTTGAAAATTTTGCTGTTGACAGCACTGGTGAAAGAAGCGGCCCTTTTGAAATGTGCGTCAATGATGGAACCAGAATTGAGATTTTGAAGATTAAGGCCGTTCACAACGATCTGGCGGTATTTGAAATTTCGACTGGAAAAAAAACAAAAAGCATACGCATAAAATTTCAGAATATAATTACATTCAATAAAATAAATTAACGGAACCATAAATGTTTGAACCAGTAAGCAATCAACCTAAGTTCGCTGAAATGGAGGGGAAAATCCTCGATTTCTGGAAGCATAATAAAATATTCGAAAAATCTCTGGAAAACCGTAGAGATCAGGAAGAATATGTATTTTATGACGGTCCGCCTTTTGCAACCGGACTGCCGCATTACGGGCATTTGCTTGCCGGTACAATTAAAGACGTTATTCCACGTTACCAGACAATGCGCGGCAAATATGTTTCCCGTACTTTCGGCTGGGACTGTCACGGACTGCCGGTTGAAAATGAAATGGAAAAAGAACTCAACCTTGCAAACAAGCAGGAAATAGAGAACTACGGTATTGATAAGTTCAATGAAGCCTGCCGTGGAATTGTACTTCGGTATACTGCTGAGTGGGAGCAGGTCGTTAACCGCATGGGACGCTGGGTGGACTTTAAGGGCGGCTACCGCACAATGGACCTTGATTACATGGAATCAATCTGGTGGGTTTTCCGTCAGCTCTGGGACAAAGGCCTGATTTATGAAGGTTACAAAATCCTGCCGTATTGCCCCCGCTGCGCGACGCCCTTATCAAATTTTGAGGCAAATCAAGGCTACGAAGAAGTTATGGACCCGGCCGTGACTGTTCGCTTCAAGAGCCTTGAAGAAGAAAATACCTGGTTCCTGGCCTGGACAACTACCCCATGGACTCTGCCCTCAAACCTGGCTCTGGCAGCAGGACCGGAAATCGACTATGTGAAGGTCATGGATGGCGACAGCTATTTGATAATGGCTGAAGCCAGACTCAGTGCTTATTACAAACCTGAAGATATGCCGGAAATTGTTGAAAAATTCAAGGGTTCTGCGCTAGAAAATATGCGTTACGAGCCGCTGTTCAGTTATTTCTCTGATTTAAAGGAAGCAGGCGCTTTTAAAATACTGCTGGCTGACTATGTCAGTACCGAAGACGGTACCGGTATAGTACATACGGCTCCCGGCTTCGGCGAGGACGACAACGCGATCTGCAAAGCCTATGGCCTGCCTGAAGTATGCCCGATAGACGAGTCCTGCTGTTTTACCGATGAAGTATTCGACTATCAGGGACGCTATGTAAAAGAATGCGATAAAGACATCATCAGGCGCTTAAAGGAAGAAGGCAAGCTTGTTCATCGCGGTCAGATTAAGCATAACTATCCGCACTGCTGGCGCTGTGACAGCCCACTGATTTACCGAGCCCTGCCAACCTGGTTTGTCAATATAGAAAAAATAAAAGATAAAATGATCGCGGCTAACGCTAAAATAAACTGGACGCCGCAGCATATCAAGGAAGGCCGTTTTGGAAAATGGCTGGCCAATGCCCGGGACTGGAACATTGGCCGCAACCGTTACTGGGGTTGCCCGCTGCCGATATGGCGTAACGAATCCGGAGAGGTTGTCTGCATTGGCTCGGTTAAAGAACTTGAAAGTCTCACCGGCAAAAAGATCGACGATATTCACAAACATTTCATGGACAAGCTGGAAATTCCATCAAAGGATGGCCAGGCTCCGCTGCGCCGGGTAACTGAAGTTCTGGACTGCTGGTTCGAAAGTGGTTCAATGCCTTATGCCCAGCAGCATTATCCATTTGAAAACAAAGAACATTTTGAAAAGAATTTTCCGGCTGACTTTATTGCCGAAGGGCTCGACCAGACCCGCGGCTGGTTCTACACACTGGTAGTGCTTGGAGCTGCCCTTTTCGATGAACCGCCTTTTGAAAATGTTGTGGTAAATGGTTTGATACTCGCTGAGGACGGCCAGAAAATGTCCAAACGCAAAAAGAATTACCCTGATCCGTCAGATGTCATAGAAAACTACGGTGCAGACGCGCTGCGTCTTTTCATGCTCGGCTCGCAGGTAGTCAGAGGCGAAGACCTGAAGTTCAGCGAAACCGGCATTAAAGATGTATTGCGGGGAGTCATGATTCCGATGTGGAATGCCTACAGTTTCTTTGTAACCTACGCCAATGTAGATAAATGGCAGCCCAGGTGCGCAAGCCGCGGTCCGGAAAATCCCTCAAACCCGCTTGACCGCTGGATATTGAGTTCACTGGCTCAGATGGTTGAGGAAATCCAGAACGAAATGGATAACTACAACCTGCAGAAAGCGGCCAACCGTTTTGAAAAATTTGTTGAGGACCTGACCAACTGGTATATCCGCCGCAGTCGCCGTCGATTCTGGAAAAGCCAGAATGACACAGATAAAAATGAAGCTTATGAAACGCTGCATTATGTGCTGCTTACCTTCTGTAGAACTGCAGCTCCGTTTATACCATTTTCGACCGAGGCTATTTATCGAAACCTGCGGACTGAAGAAATGCCGGAATCCGTTCATCTCTGTGATTATCCGCAAGCCGACAACAGCCGTCGTGACGTCTATCTGGAAACTCAAATGGAAAACACCATGACCGCGGTCTCGCTTGGCCGTTACCTGCGCTCCCAGCACCAGATGAAAGTCCGCCAGCCGCTGGCCAAAGCGGTAATTGTTGTACATGACGATAAAGTACGCAAGATGCTGGAAGAAACTTCCAGTATTATTTCTGAAGAGCTCAATGTCAAGGAGATAGAATTCAGCTCAAACGAGAATGAAGTTGTACATCGTACCGCTAAAGCCAACTTCAAAGTCCTCGGACGCAGGCTCGGGAGACTGATGAAGGAAGCCGCAGCACAAATAGCTCAGATTGGTGCACTGGAAATTGATAATATACTGCTTGGCGGAACCGCTGAGCTGAACTTCAGCGACGGCAGCAGCCTTGAAATAAGCGCTGATGACCTGATTATTCAACGTGATGAAAAAGCCGGGATGACCGTTGCCAACGAGGGTGGAATCACTATCGCACTCGACACTGTCCTCAACCGTGAACTGGAAGAGGAAGGTTTTGCCCGTGAGTTTGTAAGCAGAATTCAAAACATGCGCAAGGACATGGACTTTGAAGTTTCCGACCGTATCAATATCGAATATCAGCTGGACAACGATTTCAAAACTGCACTGGATAATTTTGGAGACTATATCTGCAACGAAGTGCTTGCTCTAAGCATTGAGGAGAATACCGGCCTCGACGCTGAAGCTGTTGACATCAACGGCATATCTGTTAAAATAAAAGTCACCAGGGCATAAGCCTTTTTATAGGAGAAAAAATAATGCGAATACTTTCTGGAATACAGCCCTCAGGCGCTCCACATATCGGCAACTACTTCGGCATGATGCATCAGGCAGTAGAACTGCAGAAAAAGGGAGAAGCTTATCTGTTCATCGCGGATTACCACTCCCTGACAACTCAGCCCGACCCCAGACATCTTCAGGAAAACATCAATTCTGTAGCCCTGGATTTTCTGGCTTGCGGGCTGGATACCGACAAGACTGTTTTTTTCCGACAGTCTGATGTGCCACAGGTTTGCGAGCTCACCTGGATTCTCAACAACGTGACCACGGTTGGCCTGCTGGAACGCGCCCACAGCTATAAGGACAAAGTAGCCAAAGGGTTTATTCCAAATAACGGATTGTTTTCCTATCCGGTTCTGATGGCATCAGACATCCTGATTTATCAATCTGATCTGGTACCGGTCGGCAAAGACCAGAAACAGCATCTGGAAATCACCCGCGACATAGCCATTCGCTTCAATAATATTTACGGGGATGTCTTTACTATCCCAGAAGGTTACATTCGTGAAGACGTAATGGTTATTCCCGGCACCGACGGCCAGAAAATGTCCAAGAGCTATGATAACACTATTCCGATTTTCGGCCACAAAAAGGCTGTCCGCAAGAGGATTATGAGCATCGTCACCGACAGTAAAGAACTGGAAGAACCGAAAGATCCGGAAACCTGCAACGTAGTAGCCCTGTTCAAGCTTTTTGCCGATGAAAAACAAGTAGAAGCCATGAAAGAAAAATATCGGGCTGGAAATTACGGCTATGGACATGCCAAACAGGAACTTTTTGAAATTCTCTGGGAGTATTTCGAGCCCATGCGCAAACGTCGGGATGAACTGGTAAACAATATGGACTTTGTCAGTGAGGTCCTGCGCAAAGGTGGCGAACGCGCCAGTGCTCTGGCTGAAGAAACCATGGTCAAAGTAAGAGAGGCTGTCGGCCTTCGCTGAGTAATGCTTTACAGGAGCGCTTCCAGCGCTCCTGTAACTTTCCCCTTGATAACAAAACTGCTGTTTTCTATCTCGAGTTTATTCATAACCCATCCCTGCCCTTTTTCTTCTTCGTAAACACTTCCAAAATGCACTCTCCGGCTATATAATTGTTTTACAGGGAAATTGAACAAAGTTCTAATTAGCGGAGTCTAATGGGCAACTATATTCAGAAAAATAAGAAAAAAAGGTGTGTTTATGAAGGAAAAATCTCTACTGAAATTAACTGCAACTGTGCTTTTTCTGTGTGCTTCAATCGTACTTTGCACTCCACTCAAAGCAGACTTCGTAAACAATAAAGGTACTCATTCAACTCCCGAAGCGCTCTTTGAAACCGCAAAACGCGGCTGCACTCCAGAATTAATTGCGTTTCTTGTGAGAATGCCCAAAGGCGGCGACCTCCATAATCATTTGCTCGGCGCGACCTACGGTGAGTTTCTGCTGGAATCGGCTTCAAAAAACAACCTGCTGTTTGATCCTGCATCCAAACATTTCTATTCCGCAAAAGAAGCAAAAAATTTGTCTGAAAATCAACGTGCAAAATTAATACCGGCAGCTGAACTCAAACAGCCGGAAAATGAAAAGGCCTATTACGCCTACCGTGACGCAATCAGCACCAGGGGCGCTTATATAACTGGAAAGATCCATGATCACTTTTTTGATACTTTTCTCCGGATGCTCAGTACCAACCGCTCATACGGTCAGATGCTGGCTGAAGTAATACACAGAAACCACTCTCAGAATGTCAACTATCTTGAACTTATACTTTCGCTGATTGACCAGCAGCCCGTTGAAGATGCTTTGAAAAACTTCTCCATGGACAACCTGGAACAAGCTTATCAACAGGCGGAAGCTGCTTACCAAAAATATCAAGTTGCCCAGAAAACTGTTACTACATTGAATGAAATTGAAGTTGAAGCTCACAAGCTGCTGCTGAGAAAATACAATGAAGAAGGTTTTCCGGTTACGGTTCGTTACATAATCGAAACCTGGCGTAACGTGAATAACAAAACTTTCTTCGCCATGGCATTCTGCAATATGAAAGCAGTAAACCTTGATCCGCGCATCGTAGCCCACAATATTGTGCAGCCCGAAGACATGCCGCTTTCGCGCCAGTGCTTCTCCGCACAGATGAAAATCCTTGACTTTCTCTGGCACAAAATGAATAAACCTCACATGACTCTGCATGCCGGTGAGCTTGTTCTCAGAGACTCACCTGTAGAGCCGATGCAGGACCGGATTTCCAGGACGATAAAAGAAGGGCATGCTGAAAGAATTGGACACGGTGTTTCCATTGCCTGGGAGAAAAACCTGCCGCAACTGCTCAAACAGATGCGTGAAGAAGGGATTTGTGTCGAGATATGCCTCAGCAGCAACGAAGGCATTCTGGGTATCAGGGGAAATGATCATCCGTTCAATCTTTTCCGGAAAAACGCTGTACCAGTTACTATCTGTACTGATGACGAAGGGGTCAATCGCTCCAACCTGACGATGGAATTTGTAAAAGCTGTAAAAAGATATAACATATCATATGATCAGCTGAAAGATATCGTTCGTAACTCCATCGAATACTCATTTTTAACCGGCAGAAGCCTGTATCAGAAGCACAACTACAATCTGCTTGTTCCGGAATTTGAGAATGTCCGCGCTCCTGAATGGATGCCTGATAAAAGTCAGGCTGAATTGATGCGCAGCAATCAAAAACTCAATGAACAGATTAAACTTGAAAGAGAATTCGTGAAGTTTGAGACTAAAACCTGTCCACTGTTAAGCACAATTATTCACTGAATCTCTTATAATCAAGGAGAAAAATGAAAATGCTTGAAAGGGAACAAATGGTCTGCAGGCAGCTTATCAGCAGAGGCATAAAAAACCAGCAGGTGCTCGATGCTATGAAAAAAGTCGAGCGCCACCGGCTGATACCTGAAAGTCTGACCGAAGCTGCTTATGATGACTCTCCGCTTCCTATCGGCATGGGACAGACCATTTCCCAGCCTTATATCGTAGCATTGATGACTGAACTTCTTCAGCCTGCAGCCAGTGACAGGATACTTGAAGTCGGCACTGGTTCAGGCTATCAGGCTGCGGTTCTAGCTGAAATCGTTGCCGCGGTTTACTCAGTAGAGATTATTGATGACCTTAGAGTTACAGCTCAGACAAGACTCAAGGCTCTGGGATACAATAATATTTTTTTGAAAACCGCTGACGGAGGTGAAGGCTGGGAAGAAAATGCCCCGTATGACAGCATTATCGTAACCGCAGCCGCCAAAGTCATCCCTGCAGAACTTCTAAGTCAACTCAAAGACGGCGGCCGAATGGTTATTCCACTAGGCAGTTCTTCCGGAATACAAACTTTGACTACTATTGTCAGGCATGGTAATAATTTCGATTCACAGCCCGGTATCGCGGTCCGTTTCGTTCCTATGACCGGAGTCAGCCAGTCACCAAGCGCCTTTTAAGAAAACTTATCAAAACAAGCTTGTATTGCATGACAAATGTTAAGATTTTATTTGCAATGCCTCATGCTGCAGTTATTGTAGAATGTAAGCTTTAAGAGATATTTCGTTAACTCTTTAATCGAGATAAATGAAAGGAATCATAAATGGTAACTGGAATCGTCTTGGTAAATGTCAAACGTCCGCAGCTTAAACAGGTAATCAAGGGCCTGATGTCTATGGACGGTGTATCTGAGGTTTATACTGTAGCTGGTGAATATGATCTGGTTGTAATGGTACGAGCCAAGGACAATGCACAGCTGTCTGATGTAGTGGCAAACAAAATGACCCACGAGCTGGATGGCATCCGTCACACAAAGACCTTGATTTCACTTGATGAAAGTGCAAAAGTTAATCTGCGCGAAGTTTTCTGTTAACAAGTTAACTTTTATTCTTAAGCTTTTACAGCCGGAGCTGACGCTTCGGCTTTTTTTAGTTACCACTTCAAAAATAACTCTTTTTCCCTTGTTTAATTCAGTTGATGATGTAAATTTTACCATTCACCCGATTAATACAAAGAAAGGATTATATATGTTTCGCCGTTTTTTACTGGCTTTATGTTCGCTGGCTGTGTTGATTCTATTTGCAGGCTGTGCCAATCAGATCGTAGTTCCTGAAGTTCTGCAACAGCCGTTGAACGGCAAAATTTATACAAAATCAAATATCTGGTATCAGAACCCGGCCCAGATAAGCAGTTTGAATTACCAGACCGGCAGAATTATACCGTTCGGCACTGAGGTAATTCCAGTCAAAGCGACCGATTATCTTCTGGTTTTCAAGACCAAAGACGGACAGCAGTATACAATACTGTTTGATCCGCAGTTGATGCTGGTGCCGATGCGTGTTTATATCAAGCAGATGTTTACTCTTAAGCCGCGAGAAGACTACATAGAGGGAATGAATAAAGAAGTTGTTGCAACCATGCTGAAGGGATTGATCAAACGTGGCATGACTAAAAAACAGGTTATAATGACCTGCGGATTGCCTCCCGCCTGCAGAACCCCTTCTACGATGAACAGCACCTGGATTTACTATCTGGATAAAAACCGAACTTTCCGAGTTGTCTTCCGAGGACAGAAAGTGAAAGCTATAATTAATATCAACGACGAGGAGCTCAAGTAAGTAATGAAGCGCAAGCAGATTCTGGTCACCGGCGGGAGCGGATTTATCGGCTCTCACCTGTGCAAAAGACTAATTGAAGATGATCACGATGTTATCTGTGTCGATAACTTTTATACCGGCAGCAAGAATAATATCAGGGAACTTATCGGGCATCCTAATTTTGAGCTCATAAGACACGATATTACCCTGCCGATATTTCTTGAAGTCGATGCCATCTTCAATCTGGCCTGCCCTGCTTCGCCTGTTCATTATCAGAATAACCCGATCCATACGACAAAAACCTGCGTCAGCGGTTCTATAAACATGCTCGGCATGGCCAGACGACGCAACATTCCAATTCTTCAAGCCAGCACATCTGAGATTTACGGCAATCCACTTGAGCATCCGCAAACTGAGGAGTACTGGGGAAATGTGAACTGCATCGGCCCAAGAAGCTGCTATGATGAGGGAAAGCGTTGTGCTGAAACACTTTTCTTTGACTATAACAAACAGGTCGGTGTTGATATAAAAGTTGTAAGGATTTTTAATACCTACGGCCCGAACATGCTGCCTTATGACGGGCGGGTTGTCAGCAATTTTATTGTACAAGCCTTGAAAAATGAGGACATTACTATCTATGGTGACGGCAATCAGACCCGAAGCTTCTGTTATGTTTCCGACCTGATTGAAGGACTATTGAAAATGATTGTCACCCCCAGTGAAATAACCGGCCCGATCAATCTCGGTAACCCCAGGGAATTCACCATGAATGAAATGGCTGACCTGGTAATTGAACTCACCGGTTCAAAATCCTGTAAAGTTTTTGATCCGCTGCCGCAGGATGACCCTGCGCAAAGAAAACCTGATATTACAAAAGCTAAAAATATTCTCGGCTGGGAACCAAAAGTAAAACTGGATGAAGGACTTCAAAAAACCATTGAATATTTCCGAACCGTGATATAAAAATGAATTCAGTCAGATTTTCAACAACAGATATCGAAACTGCTGTAAAAGGCGAATGGCTTAACGGGATCTGTCCAGAAAAACAGATCTGTGGCATCACAACCGACACTCGCAATGACTGTTCTGATGCGTTCTTTGTAGCTCTTAAAGGTGAGTTTTTTGACGCTCATAATTTTTTGGACAAGGCCATTGCGGCTGGATCTGCAGTACTGTGCGTAAACCGGTCTTTTGCTCTGGAAAATCTGACTGAACTGCCAATCCCGGTTTTTCTTGTGGAAGACACGCTGCTGGCTTATCAGGCTTTGGCTAAATATTACCGGCAAAGCCTGTCAGAACTGCAGGTTGCCGCGGTAACCGGAAGTATGGGAAAAACCAGCTGCAAGGAAATCATAAAATCAATATTTGCTGAAGCTGCCGGTTATGATTATGTATATGCCACCAGAAATAATACCAACAATCAGGTTGGGGTTCCCCAAAACATATTTAACCTCACGAAAAAGCATCAGCTTTGCGTGCTTGAAATGGGAACAAACCACTTTGGAGAGATAGAACCTATAAGCAAAACTGCTGAACCGGATGTTGCCGTTATTACGGCCATAGCTCCATGTCATTTAGAGTTTTTGCGTGACCTCAAGGGAGTTGCCGAAGAAAAATCAAAGATTTTTTCAGGATTAAAAAGCACTGGCACAGCAATAATCCCCTACTCTTGCCCACAAAACGTTTTTTTGCGTAAAAAGGTGGAAAAATTTAGAGTTTTAACTTTCGGTTACGACCCCGCTGCTGATGTTCAGTCTGAATATTTGGGCGGAGGTTTGAACGGCAGCCGTATTCGCGTGACTTTCAACAGTCTGAACGGTGAATCCTTTGAACTGAAATGGCAGTTGTCTGGTGCCCACCAGGCTTTGAATGCAGCAGCAGCCGTTGCTGTAGCTCTGGCCATGGGCATTAGCCCCAAACATATTATTGAGGGCTTGAAAAAATGCGTTCTGCCCGGTATGCGAATGAAAATTGAATCAATAAATGGTACAAACTGGATTAATGACGCCTATAACGCCAGCCCTGACAGTATGGTTGCTGCGATTGACTGGCTTGCTGAATTCAGTAACGCGGAAGATCTTCTGCTGGTCCTGGGGGATATGCTGGAACTCGGAGACCGGACTGCCGCAGAGCACACAAGAATTTTGAACCACGCATTCGCAAAATTCCCGCAAGCCGCGTTTTGTCTAATAGGCAGACAGATGTACAACTCAGGCTGCAACCTTGATTTGCCGGAAAACACTTTCTTTTTCAACGACTCGGAGGCAGCCAGTCCGACGATTAAATGTCTTTCACAAGACAGAAACAGCGTTTTTTTAAAAGCCTCACGCGGCATGAAGCTGGAAAAGGTTTTACCTGAAAATGAAAAAACTCAATGAATTTTTAAAATACCTGCCAGAACATATCCTGGAATCAAATATAGTCTGTGATCATGATGTTCCGCTGGCAGCCTGCGACTCACGCAAAGTCATTCCCAAAACAATATTCTGCGCCATTGAAGGTGCAGTTTCGGACGGGCATAATTATATAAATGCCGCCATTGAGAACGGGGCTGAAACTATTTTCTATACCCGCCATGATATTGCGACCCCAGCCGGCATTAACCGGATCAGAGTGAAAGATTCTTATTATGCATACGCTCTGTTGAGTGAGTTTTTTTTTAACAAACCGGCGAGTTCCTTCGCTTTGCATGGAATCACCGGAACTAATGGCAAAACGACTTGCGCGTTTCTATTCCACAAGGTCCTCTCTGAATGCGGCATAAAAACAGGCTTACTGTCAACGGTGGAATACCGCTATGGTAACAAGTCGATACCGGCATCCCGCACCACTCCGGAAGCGTTTGAACTTCAAAACCACTTTTCTGGAATAAAAGCGGCAAAATGCACCGCCGCCGTAATGGAGGTGTCAAGTCACGGACTGGATCAGCATCGGCTTGGCAGTTCAAAATTCAAAACTGCAATATTCACTAATCTGTCCGGAGATCACCTGGATTATCACCTTGACATGGAAAGGTATTTCAAGGCTAAAGCCGCACTTTTTCAAGAATATCTCGAAGCCGGAAGTACAGCGGTCATCAACGTTGACGATACTTACGGTGAACGCCTCAGCCGAATGGATTTACCAGCGCACGTCATAACCTTTGGCAAAAATCCCGCCGCAGACTGTCAAATAAAGGACCTTTTATCAAACGTGAAAGGCTCTACCTGTACACTTGACTTCAACGGCACGGCATACAACTTCGAAACCCCTTTGATCGGGGAATACAATGCTTATAACAGCATCGGAGTTTTCTGTGCGGCTGTTGCCACTGGGTTGCCTCCGGGAAAGGTGTTATCCGTCCTGGCGGCAGAGATTCCTGTACCTGGAAGGCTGGAAAGTTATCTGGCACCAAGCGGAGTCAGTTTTTTCGTAGATTACGCCCATACCGATGACGCATTGGAAAATGTTCTGAGAAACCTTAAAAATATAGCTCCAGCCCGTTTGATAACCGTTTTCGGCTGCGGAGGCGACCGGGACAGCACCAAGCGCCCGCGGATGGCCCGGGCTGCTGAAAAATACTCTGACCTGGTCATCGTCACCAGTGATAATCCTCGTACCGAAAATCCTCAATCAATAATAGAGGATATAATGACCGGTTTCAGTTCCAGATGCAATGTTCTAACCGACTCAGATCGTCAGGCAGCAATCAGACTGGCTGCTGCAAAAGCAGAGCCGGGAGATTTTGTCGTAATAGCCGGAAAAGGGCATGAGAACTATCAGGAAATAAACGGCAAGCGTCACGATTTTGATGACCGGCAGATAGTCAAAAGTATTTTTGACTCATAGCTGCTGCACTGCAGGCATTGAGAGCCTCTGCGAGCCGCCTGCATGGCAAACCGATAACGTTATCCAGCGGGCCATCTATTGCTTCAACGAGCATTTCACCATATTCCTGTATTGCGTATGCCCCAGCTTTGTCCATTACATGGACAAGCTCCAAGTACTGGTCAATACCGGAAGGGGTAAGTTCTTTAAAGGTCACACGTGTATATTCAGCAAAATCAACACGAATATTCTGCTTCAATGAACGCAGAGCCATACCGGTAACAACGGCATGAGTACTACCGGACAGTTCCATCAGTATACGTCTGGCATCCGCCAGGTCAGCAGGCTTTCCAATAACCGCGCCATTCCATTCAATAACGGTGTCAGCACCGATAATCAGGGCATCTGGGAATCTTTGCGCGATATCCTCCGCCTTGCGGCTTGCGTTGATCAGCGTAGTATCCGGACAGAAACACTCGCCAGGCCCCGCCTCGGCAACAAAAGATGGGACCTGATCAAAATCAAGTCCCATCTCTTTGAGCAATACTTTTCGCCGCTCGGAATTAGATGCTAGAATCAGCTGCATCAGTAGTAATATCCGGAGTAAATGGTTTTTCCTCAACCCCAGCCGCACTCCTGGCCTCGATCTTGGGAAGCTCAGCGTTCGGCAGAGTCTTCACCGGCGCTTTATCCAGGTTGATGTGCCTGAGGTTCAGGTGAACTTTCTTTATGGTATGGATACCGAAAACTTCACCAACCGCTTCCAGAACCCGTGACTTGAACTTATCAGATTGAGGCGGTAAACCACCTCCTGAGGCATCAAAGTCAATCAGGATATCCAGAAACTGGGCTTTCTTTGTAGCATAAAGGTTGACTCGGGAAATAGAAATAAATTTGAATTCTTTTTCCAAAGACTTTACCACAGAAGTAATTGCCGCACGCGAAACACAGGTATCGCCGTTATCAGCCTTCATCTTAATGCTGGAACAGCGTTTCTTGCGAAAAATCAGAGCCAGTATTATTCGAAGTACCAGCAATGCCAGTATGACCAGCAGTACGATAGCAACCCCGGCCAGATAACCTTTGTTGAAATCATTCAGCTGCACTTTTTCGAACTGCAAAATTTTATTGATCAGCTCCTGCATGATTCACCTGCGCTTTTAAACTTCCGGTATTTCTGCCTCAATACTATCTTCTTCAATAGCATCCTCAATTTCCTGAACAACTACGTTTACACCGGTAACAGTCATGCCGGTGACGCTTTCTACCTGTTCAATTATAGCAGTCTGGACATGCTCGGCGACTTCAGGAACTTTAAAGTCAAATTTGATATTGACTTTGATCTCAACGTCAACCTTGTCGTCATGCATGTTAATATCAATAGCACGGTCATGAATTTTGCGACTTCCGACAATCTCAGCGATATTATCGACAAAAGAACTTCCTGACAAACGGGAGACTCCCGGTACTGACAATGCCGCTTTGCGTACAATAGAGCACACAACGTTCTCATGAATCTTTATCAAACCAAGCTCAGTGCCTTTTTCACATGCAATGGCTTCAGTGGTTTCTTTTTTAGCTTTTGAAGCTGTTTTAGTCATAATTTACTCTCCTTATAAAGCATTAGCTGCATTTATTATAAAGTTATTCAAATTCAACATCAACCCATAAATAAGGCTTAAGACTGATATTAAAAGGAACTTATGCTTATTGGAACAAATTAACAGAAACTATTTTCCTTGGTCCTGCATCATCTTTTCAATAAAACCAGTATCGTATTTACCCTGAGCAAAGTCTTTCTTGGAAATGACCTGCTGAGTAAACGGAATTGTAGTACTGATTCCTTCCACAGTAAACTCCTCCAGTGCCCTGCGGCATCTGATAAGAGCCTGTTTACGGTCTTTCCCCTTTACTATAAGTTTGGCTATCATGCTGTCATAGTAAGGCGGGATTGTATAACCGCTGTAAACATGTGAATCTATTCTGACCCCAATGCCACCAGCCGGAATGAACAAATCAACCTTGCCTGGATTCGGGGTAAAGTTTCTGGATGGATCCTCTGCATTAATCCGGCATTCGATCGCATGTCCTTCCACTTTTACATCTTTCTGTGTGAAGGAAAGTTTTTCTCCTGCCGCAACCTTGATCATTTCCTTTATAAGGTCAACGTTGGTGACTTCTTCAGTAACCGGATGCTCAACCTGGATACGGGTGTTCATTTCCATGAAATAAAATTCACCTTCGCTGAACAGAAACTCAATTGTTCCCGCATTGGTGTAATTGGCCGCTTTAGCAGCTTTTACTGCGGCCCGGCCCATTTTTTCACGCATTTTTGCATTCAAAGCCGGAGATGGAGATTCCTCAATCAGCTTTTGCTGACGGCGCTGGATCGAACAGTCACGCTCACCAAGATGGCAGACATTGCCATGTTCATCAGCAATAATCTGAATCTCAATGTGCTTCGGATTAATAATAAACTTTTCCATATAAAGCGAGCCGTTACCAAAAGCATTCTCCGCTTCAGTACGAGCCGCGTGAAATCCTTGAATCAAGCTGGCATCATTATGCGCAATACGCATTCCGCGACCGCCGCCGCCGGCCGAAGCTTTGATAATAACCGGATATCTGAGTTCATGAGCTATTCTAAGTGCGTCATCCTCACTATGAATCAGCCCATCACTGCCCGGAGTAGTCGGAACTCCGGCTTTATCCATTGTCTCACGAGCATTCGCTTTGTCTCCCAGAGCCCGCATGGCTTCCGGAGAGGGACCAATAAATTTTATATTGCAGTCACGGCAAATCTCAGCGAAATGAGCATTTTCCGCCAGGAATCCGTAACCAGGATGAATAGCGTCTACATCACAAATCTCAGCGACGCTGATTATGCGTTCAATGAGCAAGTAACTGCTTGCAGGAGCAGCCGGACCAATACAGACCGCTTCATCAGCAAATTTTACCGGCAGACTTTCCCGATCAGCTTCTGAATATACGACAACCGTTTTGATACCAAGCTCACGACAGGCTCTTATAATACGCAGGGCGATCTCCCCACGATTTGCGATCAGTATTTTTTGAAACATACTATATTACTCCAGCGTTAGTCAATGACGAATAAGGGCTGACCAAATTCGACAGGAGTGGCGTTTTCAACAAGAATCTTCTTAATAGTTCCGCTCTTTTCAGCTTTAATTTCGTTCATTACTTTCATCGCTTCGACAATGCAGACAACAGTATCAGCCTCAACAGTATCACCAACCTGTACAAAAGAATCCGTATCCGGAGAAGGTGAGCGATAGAAAGTGCCGACAATCGGAGAGTCAATAGTATTTTCAGCAACTGGTGCTTCCTCAGCAGCTGGAGCTGGAGCCGCAGCTGGAGCGGGGGCAGCGATCGGAGCGGCTACCGGAGCACTCTGAATCACCTGAGCTGGAGCTGCAACAACCTGAGTTTTATCACCACCGCGTCTGATGCAGAGGTTGTATTCTTCCGCTTCGATCTTAAACTCTGTAAGATCGTTTTCAGACATCATTTTGACTATTGTTTTGATTTCTTCAATTTTCATCGTTGAAAAATCCTCTCATATTTTATTTCTTGACTTAAAATGCTTAATTAATTGTCTTGAGAATATCTCCAGATAACCGGCTTTAAAAAGCAGTTATCAGAGGCTTCCTTTATTTAAAATTCTTACAAGCGAGCGCAAAGCCCACTCATAACCATCAAAACCGAGACCGGCAATTACCCCGACACAGGCGGCTGCCGTATAGGAGTGCTGCCTGAAACTTTCCCGGGATTTAACATTGCTCAAATGAACCTCGACTGCAGGCAGCCCTGCGCCTTTTAAGGCATCAAGAATAGCGACACTGGTGTGAGTATAAGCGGCGGGATTGATAATTATTCCGGAAAATCCGTTCTGTGGCGCATTGCCAATACAGTCGACAATAGCCCCCTCATGATTTGACTGGAAAAAATCCAGTTCAACAGGGAATGCTGCAGCAACCTGCTTCAGTTGATCTTCAAGATCATCCAAAGTAAGCTTGCCGTAAATTTCCGGCTCCCTTCTCCCCAGGAGCTGTAAGTTGGGTCCATTTATAACCAGAATTTTCATATTCATAGCCTCTAATATAGACGAACTATTTAAATTTACCAATTAAAAATTGATTTAAATCACTTACAATAAGATGTGACCGGCATTTACAGCCAGTTTTGCTTGACGTAAAAACTGGACTACTGGTCGTTGACCGGCAACGCAGAAATATCCAGAGTCTGAGGCTTGCCGGTTATTATAGTTTCCAGTTGTGCCTCGTTTACTTTTTCTCCTGTAATAACAATCACCGGTTTGGTTTTTGCAGCCTTGGCGGGCTTACCCGGAATCAGGATGATAACGGCAGCTGTTATAATAGCTACAAGTAACACTGCTCCACCTGAAATAAGCCAGGTCAAGTTACGCAAGCGCTGCTCACTCTCCTGGTCAACCTCATAATCAAGGTTTATATTCTCATAGAGTTCCTGCGGAACCCCTTTGTCCAGCCTGGATTTAAGTTCTGCCAGAATATAATCAACTTTCCCCTGCGGTGTTTTATAAAACGAGCATATACTTCTTACATAAGCAAAAATAAATACACCGGGAGGCAGTTTTTCCACCTGCTCATTTTCAAGCGCTTCAATATAATAAGAGCGAATTTTGGTGGCGTCCTCGACTTGAGCAACGCTGTATCCCTGTTCGATTCTGGTCTCCTGCAAATACTTGCCAAATGATGCGGCACCGGACTTGAGAGCCTCCTTTTTAGTACTTTTGCCTTCTTTTGCTTGTTTTTTTACAGGAGCATCAGCTGAGTTGTTGTTATTGTTTTCGTACATTTTTTCTTTATCGCTTCCGGCTTTTTTTGCTTCCCGGGCCCTGCTGTGGCTTTGCTGTTTTTTCAAAGCTGCGTCAATCTGACTTTGCGCCGGCCTGAAAATATGCGGCCCGGGTTTTCTGGAATCTATATTATCTTCAATGTTTTCCATTTGATTTTCATTTGTTACAGGTTCGAGATGCTCATCTTTGACAGGTGTGCTCAAATCATTAACCGAGGTCGGATTGTCAGAGTTTTCAACAAAACCCAGCGTCAGCTGATCTTCATTTTCTGAATTAACGGACTCAGATTCTGCTTTGACATCTTTCCACAGTTCCATAACCCTGCACTCCCTCGTCAACTGTTTTCTATTTCATCAAAAACCAGTATTTCGCGTTTAGAACCTCCCGGTCCCGGCGGTCCGACAATACCGCGATCCTCAAGCATATCTATCAGTTCAGCGGATCTGTTGTATCCGATTTTCAAACGCCGCTGCAAGTAACTGGTACTTGCTTTGCGTTCCAGTAAGATAATCTCAAGAGCCCGCCGCATCAAGTCATCATCACCGGGATTAAGGTATTTTTTGATGATTGGATCAATTTCAGGAGCATCGCTGATTGAAGCCTCTGAAGAAGCCCCGGTTCCATTTTCATCCTCTTCTGAAACCACTTTATTATCAAATTCCTGTTCAGCCTGACCGGCAACAAAATCCACCACCTTTTCAATATCCTCATCGGCAACCATGGCTCCTTGAATACGGTCCAGATTGGCACTGCCCGGCGGAATAAACAGCATATCACCTCTGCCAAGCAGGGTTTCAGCTCCTTTCTGATCAAGAATAACCCGGCTGTCAACAATAGATCCAACCCGGAACGCAATTCTTGTCGGCAGGTTGGCTTTGATTACACCGGTAATAATATTTGTCGAAGGACGCTGGGTGGCAATGACAATGTGGACACCCGCGGCTCGCCCTTTCTGGGCGATTCTGGCAATTGATGTTTCAACATCGCTTTTAGCATCGGTCATCATCACGTCAGCCAGCTCGTCAACAATGATTACCAGTACCGGCAACTTATCCGGAATCGGCTTGCCATCAGCATCAAGCACGGGATGCTGCGGAATAGTTCTACTGTTATAACCTTTCAGGTTTTTGACTCTGGCTTTTGCCAGAATCCGGTACCGTTTCTCCATCTCATTTACAGCCCAGCGCAAGGCTACCGGGACTTTTTGCGGATCATTGACGACTGGCGTAATCAAATGCGGCAGCGACGAGTACATTTCCATCTCCACAACCTTCGGATCTACCAGAATCATGCGCAGCTCCTCAGGATTGAATTTGAACAGGAGACTCATTATCAGCGTATTCATACATACACTTTTACCACTGCCCGTAGCTCCGGCGATCAGCAGGTGAGGAGCTTTGGCCAAATCCAGAATTATCGGCTTGCCGCTGACATCCTTACCCAGTACAATCGGGATTTCACAATTACAGCGTTTCCAGGTATCTGTCTCCATAAGCGAACGCAGGAAAACCGCCTGAGCTTTTGAATTCGGCGCTTCAACCCCCACAGCATTTTTGCCTGGAATCGGAGCCAGAATACGAATACTCTGTGCCTCAAGCTCCATAGCTATGTTGTTACCAATATTAGCTACTTTCTCCACTTTAATTCCTGGAGAGAGTGAAATCTCATAGCGGGTTACCCTCGGTCCGCTGACATACCCGGTCACATGACCGTCAATATTAAAGCTCTCAAGTGTCTGCTGCAGAATCTCTTTGGCATGATCAATCGCCGCAACACTCTCGCCAGAAGCTTCCGGACCTTTGCCCAGCATGGTTATAGGCGGCATTATAAATTCTTCAGCACGTTTTGGCGCTGACACCTCCTGTCCCTTGACAGTAGTATGAGTATCCGGGGCAGCATCATTTAACTTGCCATCTGCTGTGTGTGTACTTGGGGACAGTGGCTGTGAACTCAGTGGAACAGGAGTTTCAATCACTGGTTCCGGATCTTCAGCCTGAGGCGGTTCAGCGTCCTCCGGTTCATCCTCCTGGTCTTCCTGTCCCGTAACTTTCTGTCTGCGCAACCGCAGCAGGGCTTCACGGGCGCTGCCGATAGAGCGGCTTTCATCTTCGTCCTCCTCTGGATCCGGCCCGCCTTCAATAGCTGTTCCGTTTGCGGCTGCGGCCGCCGCTTCGCGTTCACGTATCCGACTCGCCAGGCCGTTAACCGCATCAGCGGCGGCTGGTACATTGGACAGCATTGCCCTGGCGACAACATGCCAGTCAGCCAGCCAGAGGAAAATCAGTCCTGCCAGTAAAAACACCATTGCAACAATAACCGTCCCGACCGTCCCGATAAAGCGGCGCACATAACCAGGCTGAATTTCACCGTCTGAAGGAGAAGCCAGCACCTGACCAATTACCCCTCCGGATAAAGCGTACGCCGGAGCTGACTTTCGACCAATTCCCAAGTCGCTTGTCCGGTCAGAAAAAGACTGCGGAGAAACGGCAAACAAAACCGTTGTACCGATAAAAATAGCCAGCAGGGCGCCGGAATACCCCCTTCTGAATGTTGGAAAGGGTAACAGTGGACGCAGCGCACAGATTACCAGCAGAATAGTCAGGGGATAGGCTGCAATACCAAACATATACAGTAAAAAACAGGAAAGATGAGCTCCTACGCTGCCGATCCAGTTTCCAATCATATCATCGCTGCCGCCCTCAATAATGGCAAAGTCACCAGCCTTATGAGAAAACAGTGAAAGTAAAACCAGCAGCGCTACAGCTATATACAGGCAATACCGGAACTTAAAACCATTTCCGGTCTTTTCTTTTTTATTATTATTCTGGGAATTTTTTTTCTCGTCCATATTAAAAAAGCAGGGTTAATTCAGGGTTTAAAAACTCACTGATACTATAGTTCAGCATTACTTAAATACAATCATACAGTGCCATAAACCAGCTGGAGCTGGAAGATATTCTCATAAAACATTTGGCAAACCGGGAAAAGTCAAGTATTTTTATATATAGGAGTATCATCATTGTCAAAGGGAATCATTCATGAAATTCAAAAATATCAATATTAAACGCTTTTTCACTGTCGACCTGTGGCAGCATAACCATGAAAGAGTAACTTCTTTCAGAGCTTTGTGCGTCAAGCTGGTTAAGGTAATGGTGCTGGCGGTGCAGGGATTTCTGACCGACAACTGCCCTCTGCGGGCATCAGCATTGACCTTTTATTCGATTTTTTCAATTGTTCCGGTGGCGGCACTTATTTTCGGCATAGCAAAGGGATTTGGAATTGAGGCCATGCTCAAGCGGGAACTCACGGAAAAATTTGCCGAACACCAGATGCTGCTTGACAAAGTCATGGGGTTTGCCGAAACTACGCTGCGTTCCGCCCGCGGCGGCATGATTGCCAGTATTGGTATAATCGTCCTTTTCTGGACAGTGATCAAAGTTATCAGCAACATTGAATATTCATTTAACGATATCTGGGGCATAAAAGCCCATCGTTCATTTTTCCGGAAATTCAGTGATTATACTTCTTTGATTCTGATCTGCCCGCTGCTGGTCGTTTTTTCAAGCAGCGCAACAGTTTTCGTCAGCACTCAAGTCAGCCGTTTTACTGAAAGCACTTTTCTGATAAACACTTTGAGCGGTCCATTTAACATTGTCTTTGCCAATCTTCTGCCCTACTTCCTGTCATGGCTGCTTTTTACTTTTATTTACATGGTAATGCCGAATACAAAGGTGAAGCTGGGCTCAGCGCTGATTGCCGGTATTATTGCCGGAACCGCCTACCAGCTGCTCCAGAAAAACTATATAATTCTGCAGGTTGCACTCTCAAAGTACAACACTATCTACGGCAGTCTTTCCGCTCTGCCGCTTTTCCTGATCTGGCTGCAGGTAAGCTGGCTGATAGTGCTGTTCGGGGCTGAAATATCCTTTGCCCATCAGAATATCGATACTTATGAGTATGAACCGCACGCATTGAATATCAGTGAGGCACTGCGCAAGAAACTACTGCTGCAAGTAACTTCACTCATTGTTAAAGCCTTTGTCAATGAGCAGCCCGCAATCACTGATATTGAGCTGGCTCACGCCTGCGGCATACCAATACGGCAAACCAGGGATATTCTATATCGGCTGTCCGAGGCTGGAATTATCAACAAAGTGGCTAATGACCGCAAGGATTGCTTTGGCTATCAACCGGCAGTTCCAGAAGAAAAAATATCTGTGGCCAGTGTGCTGAGACAAGTTGAGAACTGCGGTAAAGGATCATTCCCATTCCCTCCGAAGGAAGATTTCAGCAACGTCGCCGACAGTCTCAATGCTTTATACACTGAAATGGAAAAATCCGAATACAACAAATTACTCAAAGACTTGTAAATTCAGATAACACATTGTCGCAAAATAAATTGATGCTGTAAAGCCTCAGGATATGACTCAAAACGGACATTTTAAAGCAATTATTCTATAATTCAGTAATTTGCAGCCAGTGAGTATTTTGCTGGTAAGTTCAGAGGAGTTGTAACATGAAATATGACTGTGTAATTATCGGGGCGGGCCTCTCTGGTCTGGCGGCCGGAATTAGACTTGCCAGAGCCGGCAAAAAAGTCTGCATTTGTGAACGTCACGCCATTATCGGCGGCATGAATTCCTATTATATGCGTGAAGGCCTGCTCCTTGAAACCGGCTTGCATGCAATGACAAATTTTGCACCACACAGCGCCCCGGAAAGTCATCCCCTGCCCTGCCTGCTGCATAAGCTTGATATAAGTTATGATGAGCTGGCCCCGCGCCCCCAGAATTTTTCTCTTGTAAGCTTTCCCGGTATATCGCTGCATTTTGATAATAAGTTCAATACTTTTAAAAGTGAAATTTCAAAACATTTTCCGCATCAGATTGACGGTTTTACTAAACTTATCAAAGTATTGGACAATTATCGTGAAATTAAAATTCAACATAAATTTCACTCCGCCAGAAAAGTAATAAGTCATTTTATAACGGACCCTCTGCTTGAAGATATGCTGCTGTGTCCGCTTATGTTTTACGGGAGCACAACCGAAGATGACATGGACTTCACTCAGTTCACAATAATGTTCAAGGCAATTTTTGAGCAGGGACTATTCCGTCCAGCTAAAGGAATAAAAGGACTGCTTGACCTGCTGCGCAATAAATTTACCGGAAACGGCGGTGAGCTGCGTCTCAGCACCAATATCATAAAAGTAGAGACAGCAGACTGCACGGTTCAAGGAGTACATACCAGCAACGGTGAATTCATTGAAACTCACACTGTTCTGTCAAGTGCCGGCGCACCGGAAACCTCCGAAATGTGTCGGGGTGCATTCAAGTCAGAGCCGGCCAGTCTGGCGTTTATGGAAGTGCTGGTAATTCCACGCGGCGAACCGGATTTTTCCAAACTTCCGACAGTTACCTTCTTCTGCCGTGACCGTGGATTCGGATATCGTCCACCGCTGCGTCCAGCAGATCTGACCAGCGGCGTAATCTGCTTCCCGGATAATTTCAGTTTTTCTGAAAATGACTACGTTCCGCCTCGAATGGTACGCACCACTGTTCTGGCTAATCCCCATCACTGGTTCAAACTGCCATTTGCCGAATACCAGCAGGCAAAAAGTGAAATTACCCGCAAGATAATCAGTGTAACTGAGGAAGTAACCGGCCTGGAGGGCCTGACTGATTCCGCTGCCATAATTGACTGTTTTACCCCCAAGACCATAGAACGCTTTACTGGAAGGACCAACGGTGCTGTTTTAGGCTCTCCGGAAGCCACCCGCACTGGACAGACTTCTATCAAAAATCTGTTTTTATGCGGTACCGATCAGGGGTTTCTTGGAATTACCGGCAGTCTGTTCAGCGGTATTTCTATCGCGGAATTAAATCTGCTTTAAGCTGTTTTATTGATTGGCAGCGCAATTGCGCTGCCCACTCAGGCGCCGGGTGGCTTTCGCTCAGCGCTCCTTGACCTGTCGGTCAATTCCTGGCTTTGCGGGCCCACGCTGTGGGCCTATTATTTACCGCTGGTTACAGAGGCTAATCTTGCATTCACGGCTTGGACGCCTGGAGTAAATAAACCTGAATTCTGGAACTTTTACTTTTTATATTTGCTTTCCAGTCGCCTGTAAGAACCAACACGATCAATAAAGGGACAGCTCTGCGGAGATATTTTATTCTGCGGAATCTGCCAGAATTTAGGCTCCCAGAACCGGAGAACCGGATCGCTGAAGTCAGTATGCTTCTGGGGCATATTCAATCTGGCGGTATTAGTTACGGGGTCATAAAGACCAAATGCCTTGATTACACATTGCTTCTGAACTTTTCCCAGCAGCCGCGGCATGGAGTACATCGCATTGAGCCATACCCCAAGGCAATGATCGTTTGAAGTTAGCGGATCTGCCAGATACAGGTCAATCCAGCGCAATACACTGCCACGCGGCAAAACCGCCCAGAACATCATCTCACTGGCATCCATGTGTGGGTGAATGCACAGGTTATAAAAAGTCGACTCCGGATGTTTCTCAAGATAAGGCCGCAGAGCCTGAGCCGTTTCTTCACAGCTGCAGGCTGGTGCCATGTAAACAATGTTCTTATACGGCAGCATATCATATCGGCTCAGGATTCCATTGATGATAAAAGGCCCCATGCTGTGCCCGATCAAAGTAAACTCATATTCAGGATTCGCTTTATAAAATTTTACCAGCCTGTCCATGAATATCGATAAAGCTCCGTCAGGCGGAGAGGTCAACGCATTTACCTCATCAGAAAAGTCAGCTTCAAACGGCTGAGATCTCTGGAAGACAATACGCGAACGACGCATCATAACATCCCATGCGCTTTTGCCGGCAACATCAATCAAGGCAGTAGTCACTACCCGTACCGGAAATCCAAGCAGGTAGACAAAACGCCGCAACGCAGGATAATAATCCGGTTCATAGTCCTCACCGACATAATATTTTATTTTGAGTTTCCGTATGCGTTCTGCATCTACTCCATTGATTTCATCAGTGTTCGTATTGCCCATGAATATACCGTAACTCTGGAAGACCAGATTGATGGGCAGCCGTGTGACCGCACGGGCAATATCCACCACTAGATAAAACGGGAACAGGACAGGACCAAAAGTGTAGCTTTTTACCCCGCGGCGAATAAACAGTAAGTGATCAAAATAAGAATCCGCCAGACTGGATTCCCAGTTAATAAAAATCGGGTAGTAGTCAGATTCCTTATAAATGATCTTTGAAAGATTTTCTGTTCTTTCAACAGTGGAATCCAGAGAGTTCATTCCGCCAAAAACAAAGATCAGAATCTTTTTCCTGCCGCTGTCTTTGATCCCTCTCATAATGCTTTTCAGCTGCTGATCGTAATCATAATCACTTTTACTTAAGACATCACCTGATGGTTTCACTATCGAATAAAGGGCGGGAGCTCCATCACTCTTTATTGCAATCATGCGTTCAGAGGTTGATTCGGAAATTTTTAAGGAACTGCAGGAACACAACACCAGCAGCAAAGGCACCAGCAGCAGCTTATCAAATTTCAATCTCATCAAACCCTCCCTTCAATCATTCAATACGATATCAAGTATATCGTAACCAGCCTGCGGCTGACTGATATACTCCAGCTGTTTGGCAACATATTTCATCCGCTCCGGTGGCGACAGGACCTCTCTGTATTTCAGGCTGCTTTCATCATGCGCTTTAGTAATTATCGATCTTTCAATCAGATAATCCACATTGCGCTCCTCCTGACCGGGAATCGGATTAATAATTATCATCGGTTTTTTCATGGCAATACATTCAGAGGTTGCAATCCCCCCGGGTTTGGTAACGACAATCTGACTCATGGCCAGATACTGCGCCACTTCATCAGTAAACGGAATGGGAAAAACTCTGCCCGGATATTCCTTCTGGATATTTTTCAATATCTGCAGTTTTTTAGGATTGGTCCCGGCCATGGCAATCACCCCGTAATCTGAAAAACGGTCAAGCAGGATCCGGCAAAGACGCCCCAGATTACCAACACCATTGCCTCCCATCATCACCAGAAACATCGGCATATCCTTATTTATTCCGTGCTTCTCACGCAGTTTTTCAGTTTCATCATCCGAGTAATCCCTGGTGAATTCCGGGTAAACCGGACAGCCGGTTATATGTACATGTCTTTCAGCGACACCCCGGTCAAGCAGCAGGTTCTTCACTTCGGTACAGTTTACAAAGTAATGTTCCAGCACCTTATTTACATAAACCCAGTGCAGTGAAAAATCTGTCACAATAACCGAAACCGGCGTCTTGAAATTGTGCTTATGCTTGTAGTCATCCAGAATTTCCGCCGGAAGAAAATGAGTACAGATAATATAATCCGGCTGCAACCTGAGAATTTCACGCATCATACGCCGGGTTATCAACTTACGCCACCAGGCCAGTGTCCGCCCAAACCAGGTTTCAGGGTATGGTTTGTCAGTCTTGTAATAAATAAAACTCCAGGCAAAAGGACAATTATTGGCAAAGTAGAGGTAGAGATCGTGAAAGATTTTCTTATATATCAAGGGCATGTATTTTTTTACATTGATATTGGTAACCTTGATATCCGGATACTTTTCTACGGCACAAGCTTCCAAAGCCCCTGCCGCCCTGATGTGCCCGTTCCCCATTGGACCGCTTAGGATCAAGAGGTGTTTTTGCGTTTCACTCTGCAATTTTAGTCTCCTCTCAGGCATAACGTATGCTTATGCATTGACTATGCGAATTAAAATGTAATTAGAATTCAAAATGTTGTAGTTGTTAAACATAGCCGGACTCAAAAGTACGGTTAAGTCCACTCCATCATTCTCTGCTGCTTTAATACTGTAATATATTTCGCAATAAGCTTTCTGGCAAACCAACAACAGGTATTTAACTTTATTTTTATGAAAAATGCAAAATTACTGCTGCACCTGTTAATTATTGATTATAGCGCAATTGAAGGTAACTTAAATTAAAAAAAGTTTGTTTTTTTTACTTTGTTAAGTTGCTTTACAAAGCAAATGGTTTATATTCATAAGATTGGATGATAATTTTAAACTGAAGTAAATCTAAATTTACAGCATAAGGAATGCAAAAATGGGTAAAAAGGCTGATATTGGTCTGGTCGGTCTCGCGGTAATGGGCGAAAACCTGGTTCTTAATATGGAAAGCAAAGGATTTTCCGTTGCTGTTTTCAACCGCACAACCTCAAAAGTAGATGATTTTATCAATGGCCGTGGCAAAGATAAGAACATTATCGGCTGCCACAGCGTTGAAGAACTTGTGGCTAACCTTGAGCGTCCCCGTAAAGTAATGCTGATGGTCAAAGCTGGCGCCCCGGTTGACGCCTTTATAGATATGGTAGCGCCGCACCTTGAAAAAGGCGATATCATTATCGATGGCGGCAACAGTCATTTCCCTGATACAATCCGGCGCACTAAAAAGCTTGAAGAAGCCGGATTGCTATATATAGGCACCGGCGTTTCCGGTGGCGAGGAAGGTGCCTTGCTCGGTCCTTCAATCATGCCCGGCGGTTCAGCGGCTGCATGGCCCGCTGTAAAGCCGATTTTTCAGGCTATCTCCGCCAAGGTCGAAGATGGCAGCCCCTGCTGCGAATGGGTCGGCAATGATGGAGCCGGACACTATGTCAAAATGGTTCATAACGGCATTGAATACGGCGATATGCAGATGATCTGCGAAGCTTATAATCTGATGAAAAGTGTCCTGGGAATGAGTGCGGTTGAAATGCACGAAGTCTTTAAGGAATGGAATTCCGGAGAACTTGACAGCTACCTTATTGAAATAACCAAAGACATCCTGGCGACAAAAGATGATGAGACTGGAAAACCGGTTGTGGACATAGTTCTTGACACCGCCGGGCAGAAAGGCACCGGCAAATGGACCAGTGTCAGTGCCCTTGACCTTGGAGCTCCTGCTCCAACAATTGCTGAAGCAGTATTTGCCCGCTGTCTTTCAGCATTGAAAGAAGAACGCGTCGAGGCGGCAAAAGTACTCGACGGCCCTGCTGCCAGCTTCAAAGGCGACAAAAAAGCCTTCATCGAAGATATCCGCAAAGCTCTATACGCCTCTAAAATCTGTTCTTATGCTCAGGGTTACCAGCTGATGCGTCTGGCGGCAGCTGAATATGGCTGGGATCTCAACTATGGTGAGATTGCTCTCATGTGGCGCGGAGGCTGCATAATCCGGGCACGTTTCCTTGGAGATATCAAGGCCGCATTTGACAAAAATCCGGAACTGGCCAACCTCCTGCTTGATGACTTCTTCAAAAAAGTTATCGATGAATGTCAGGATGCCTGGCGCAAAGTTATTGCGGCTGCCGCCATAAACGGCATTCCAGTACCGGCATTCTCCAGCGCACTGTCTTACTATGACTCTTATCGCTCGGCAGTGCTTCCGGCAAACCTGCTGCAGGCTCAGCGTGATTACTTCGGAGCTCATACTTATGAACGTGTAGACAAAGCCCGTGGCCAGTTCTTTCACACGGCATGGACCGAAAACAGCGGTAACACTACCTCAAGCACATATAATGCTTAAATTCTGTTAAAACTAGTTGAATATACAAAAAATCCCCTGTTTCCGTTTTTTTTTCGGAAACAGGGTTTTGTATTTTTAAATTAATGTACTATTGTGTCAGTGACACTGAGTATCAGCAACATTACCGGATATATTTTCAAAAGCAGATATATTTGCAATTAATGGAGAATTCCTGATGAAGTCCCTGAAAACAGTTCTCTGCCTTGCCATACCTCTCGGTTGTATTCTGACAGCGGGATGTGGCATTTTCGGAGGAGAACCGGAAAAACCAGCCGACATCAGTCTTAATGTACTTGAAAAAAGAATGCACAAAGCCATGGACCCTACCGGCGCTTATCGCAACGCACAGTCTTATGTGCAGAAACAGATGCTGGAAATAAAACGGGACTGGAGTGGCAAGAAGTCATTCATAGTAGAAGTCAAATTTAAACGTCCTGACCTTTTCAAAACCACTACAATTGAAGATAACCGCAAAAAAGACGCAGTAATTTTCAATGGAAAGAAAGCATGGCTGGTAGATTACAGAAACAAACAGGTTATTCCGATAAAAGGCACAAAGTTTGAAAAACTTAAAGTATTATTCAGTATCGGCAGACCGGACAGCACATACGAGGATGTCTTCAAAAAAGTTGTTGTTACAGAAACAACCATTGACAATAAGCCATATTATAAGTTATTGTGCATCTCAAAAATCAAAGAACAGGACCCTATATCCATTTATGTCGGTAAAAACAATTTCCTGACTAAACGCCTGGAAACTATTGAACGCATCAATGGAAGACCAGAAAAATACATCTCTACCATTGACAAATACACCATGCATGACGGCGTTATGATCCCTGCTGAAACAACGGTACAGCTTGACAATGTAAAACAGAAGAGTATTGTAATCCTCTATAAATTGAATGCAAAGATAAAGGACAGCGAATTCAAGCCGCCGACATTTATAAATGCAAATTGAAATTCAAAAAGGCGATATCACCAAGCTCGACGTTGACGCTATAGTCAATGCCGCGAACTGCTCCCTGCTTGGTGGAGGCGGTGTAGACGGAGCTATTCACAGAGCGGCCGGACCGAAACTGCTTGAAGAATGCCGCTCATTTTACGGTTGCGAAACCGGTCAGGCAGTCATTACCAAAGGCTACAACCTGCCTGCTGAATATGTAATTCATACTCCCGGACCAATCTGGCACGGAGGGAGATCCGATGAAGAAATTTTATTACAGAACTGCTATTTAAATTCCTTACGTTTGGCAGAAGAGCACTCACTCAAAGTTATTGCTTTCCCCTGCATCAGCACCGGCGTTTATCGCTTCCCCGCTAACAGAGCAGCCGCGATTGCCGTCAAAACAGTAAAAGAGTGGGAGAAAGTATATCCGGAGAGAGTAATATTCTGCACTTTCAGCGAAAAAGATTACAAAATTTATTGTACCCTTCTTGCTGAGTAAATCGAAATATTATTAGTTAGTAAAATTATTATTTGCATTTTCCAAATATTGGAATACATTATTTACAAGCACCACTTTTAATATGTAAGAGGTATACTAGTCTTAAGACCAAAATAAGAATTAATTTAATATGGCACCTTTGTTCTAAAACAGGACAAGGTGGGCAGAACCCCGCGAAGCGTATTTCCGACATGCTGCTATTCCGAATTCCCCACGCAATGTCAAAGTATACCTCATCGCGGAAACTATAATTTAACATTAAGCAGGGGAATCGGATAACTTTAATCTTTTAATTTGAGGAGTTCATTATGAATCTCTATGTTGGAAATCTCCCGTACTCAACGGGTCAAGCTGAACTGCAGACTCTTTTTGAAAATCATGGCGAAGTAGACAGCGCCAGAGTAATTACTGACCGTGAAACCGGTCGTTCAAAAGGTTTTGGTTTTGTTGAAATGACTAATGATGAAGAAGCCCGCTCCGCGATTGAAGCTCTTAACGGAACTGACGTGGAAGGCCGTAACATCGTTGTTAATGAAGCTCGTCCACGCACTGAACGCGACAATCGCGGCGGTGGCGGTTTCCGTGGAAACCGCGGTGGCGGCGGCGGTGGTCGTCGTGATGGTGGCCGTGGCGGATTTCGTCGCGACTACTAAAACCAGCGTTTGTTGATTTTTTGCGCCTTCCATATGGAAGGCGCTTTTTTATTTCTGCATCATCCAAAGTGCATAAAAAAATCCCCGTCATATTGACGGGGAAAGAAAACAAATAACTGTATACAGGTAATTATTTGAACTGCAGGACGCTTGGATCGTAATCTTCCGGCGCCTCGTAACCAAGCAATTCAATACAGGTCGCAGCAAGCGAGCTGATACCCAGGCCGGTTTTCAGTTCACTGCTGTACTCCCCCTTTGACGCCGGGTCATAGACAATACAGGGCACCGGGTTCAGAGAATGACTGGTTTTGCGCCTTCTCAAACCGGTATCAGCATCCAGCAGTATTTCGCCGGTCTTTTTATTGTGCTCATACATATCGTCGGAATTACCGTGATCGGCGGAAATAATCATAACCCCGCCAGTCTTCTCAACCGCCTGACGAATACGTTTTACACAAAGATCAACAGTTCCCATGGCTACCAGTACAGCCTGAAAGTCACCAGTATGCCCGACCATATCACCATTAGCCAGATTCAAACGAATCATTCCGTAATTATCATTCTCAATCGCATCAACTACCTTATCAGTAATTTCAGCGGCTTTCATCCAGGGACGCTGCTCGAAAGGTACGATATCCGACCTGATTTCGACATAGTCTTCAAGCTTGTCATCGAACTTACCAAGGCGATTGCCGTTGAAAAAGTAAGTCACATGTCCAAACTTCTGGGTTTCACTGATTGCCAGCTGCTTCTCGCCGGAAGCACAAAGAAACTCTCCCATAGTACGGTCAATTTCAGGAGGACTGACCAGATAGTTGGCTGGGACATGAAGGTCACCGTCATATTCCATCATGCCGGCATAAAAAACTTTTGGCACTCGAATCCGGTCAAAATGCTCAAATTCACTTCCCTGCTCAAAAGCAGCAGTAATCTCAAGCGCGCGGTCACCCCTGAAATTAAATAAAATTACAGAATCACCGTCATTTACCGGACCAACTGGATCAGCGCCATTATCCGAAATCACAAATGGAGGCAGGTCCTGATCTATCGCACCAGATTTATCCCGCAAATCAACGATCGCGTCATGCGCATTTTTGTAATAAGCGCCCTTGCCAAGAACGTGAGTTTCCCAGCCTTTGCGCACCATATCCCAGTTAGCGCCGTAACGGTCCATCGTTATCTGCATACGACCGCCGCCTGAAGCAATTCGATAATCCACACCTTCCCGGTTCAACCCTTTAAGAAACTTCTCGAACGGATCAATATAATCCAGGGCAGAAGTCTCAGGGACATCCCGTCCGTCAAGCAGAGCATGAACTCGAACAGTTTTAACACCTTCACTTTTCGCGGTGTTTATCATGGCTTTCAAATGGCGGATATTACTGTGTACATTGCCATCGGAAAACAGACCTATAAAGTGCAGAGTGCTGCCGTTGTCATTAACATTGGCAACGGCTTTCTTCCAGGTTTCACCGTCAAACATTTTGCCGGATTCAATAGCTTCCTCGACCAGCTTTGCCCCTTGAGAAAAAACCCGCCCGCAGCCAATTGCGTTATGCCCGACTTCGCTGTTGCCCATATCGTCGTTTGAGGGCATGCCAACCGCCAGTCCATGCGCTTTAAGTTTAGTAAAAGGACAGGTCTGCATTAAATTGTCAAGTTCAGGAGTATAGGCTTTCAGAAAGGCGTCTCCATCTGCATACTTTCCAAAACCGACTCCATCCATTATAACCAGTACAACCGGTCCTGAACGTCTAACAAATTCATGGTTCCTCTTTAAAGCATCTACCATAAATTAAATCTCCAAAAGTTAGTGAATTAAATATTTTTAGAAATTACGCTCTTCTACCAGGAGTACGCCCCTGGTGCACCCCGCGACTGCTGCTGGCAAGAAAGTCCAGAAATTCCTGAACCTCAGGCAGACGCTCAATATCAGCCTCAATTTTCTCCACCGCATTTTTAGAATTCAATCCGCTGCGGAAGAAAATTTTGTAAACATCCCTCAACGCTTTTATTGCCGCCATACTTATACCGGCACGTTTGCAGCCAACAACGTTTACGCCTCGCACCGGACCATTTCTGCCCTCCGCAATCATAAACGGTGCTATGTCCTGAGAAAAAACGGAACAGGCACTCAGCATAGCCAGCCTGCCCACTCGCCCAAACTGGTGCATGCCGGAAAACCCGGACATAATTGCCCGGTCACCGATTTCACAGTAGCCGGCAAGGCTGGCGCCTCCAACCATAATAACATTATTACCAACCTTGCAGTTGTGAGCAACATGCGTATTATTCATAAAATAACAGTCATTGCCTATAACAGTCTCTGAATCCGGTTTGGTTCCGGTATGAACACACACTCCTTCGCGAAATGTATTGCCGTCACCAATATTCAAGTATGTCTTGCCACCTTCGACACTCAGATCCTGAGCATTCTGGCCAAGAGCCGAAAACGGGTAAAGAGTATTATTTTCGCCAAGAGTGGTATAGCCTTCAACATTACATTGAGCAATAAGCCTGCAGCCCCCGCCGAGCTTCACGTTGGGGCCGACATAACACATCGGGCCGATTTCAACGCTGTCGGCGATTTCCGCTTGAGGATCAACTACAGCAGTAGGATGAATCTTGGGCATATGGACACCTTAATAAATTTACATATCTCTGTCTTTTCTATAAAAGTCTTTTAATATAGCAGAGAAATAATTATCGCGGAAGTAATTTAATAAAAAAATATTGTTTTTTTTGGTGAGTTTAAAGCCGTTACGCCTTGTTGAAGGAGTAACGGCAAAACAATTTATTTGTCGCGGTGCACCAGGTAATCAGTAAGCTCCAGCAGCCAGCTGCGATACTGGTTTTCAGGGAACTCTTTTAAAATGGCTTTAGACTCATCCGCCAGGTGTTCTGATTTCCTTCGAACATACTCTTCTGCGCCGGACTCAATGAAGAGCTCCCGTGCTTCCTCAATTACATCCATGGAATAGTTTTTAAGACCAATAAGCCCCAGAAGCCTGGACCTTTTATAAGGCTCGAGAGCCTCACAGGCTTTTAACAGCAACAGTGTCGGCTTGCCTTCCGCCAGGTCTGAACCGAGAGTTTTTCCAAATTTGCTGAAATTGCCAAAAACCCCCAGCCAGTCATCTCTCAGCTGGAAAGCAATTCCGGCAGTAGAGGCGAAGTCGCCAAGCTTACGGATTTCAGGTCGATCAAAATCAGTAGATTCAAGAGCGATAGCCGTACCGGCTTCAGCGCAAAATCGCAGCAGTGCCCCGGTTTTCAGATACAGCATATCAAGCAGTTCGCGCGAAGTAACATTATTTATACCACGCATCGGAAACTCAACATCCAGCGCCTCTCCTGAAATCAACTCCCTGGTTACCAGTTCCTGCATGCGGCGGGATAAAGCAATTGTAAGCTCCGGGCTGAGGCCATGATCAGCAGCCTTAAGCAAGGTATTTGCCGCCCATCCCTGCTGAATATCCCCGGCAAGCATTGCAAAGTCACGGCCGAATTTTCCGGCACCTGAACTTATGACCTTAAAGTTTGAACGCGCATATTTTGCCAATGAAGCATGAGCTGAAGGGAGTCCCCGGCGAACATCGTCTTCATCTATTATATCATCGTGCACCAGGGTCCAGTTATGATAAATCTCAGCAGCAGCAGCGGGATATAAAGCCTTTTTGATGTCCCCACCCAGCATGGCGCAACACCAGCAAAGCAATGCCGGACGCAGCCGCTTTCCTCCCCTGCCCGGATAATCAAGCACAGTACCCCGCAGATAACTGGGCTCAATGATTGAAGGAAAATCATCATTTAAAATAATTCTGTTGATTTTCTCTGCAATATTTTTAAGTTCATTAAGCATGTTAATTCCTTTCAATTACAGAATAATATAGCACTTAAGAAAATTAAAGAAAACCGTTCATCAAATTGTTTTGAATAGAATTATAAATTTTACGTTGAATCCAGTAAATAAAGCATTTATATTGATTCTACAGCGCTTTGGAGGATGAGGATGAAAAAAATATCATTTCTTTTATGTTTTTCAGCAATTGCAGTTTTTATGCCTGTTCAATCATCAGGTACTGACGAAAATACTACCCGCCAGCTTGAACTTTTACGCCTTGACCTGAGAGACGGCAAGCCCAGCACTGATTTTTTCGCTGCGATGGAAATTTTTAAGAACCTTTTCAGAGAATACTGCCAGTTCATGCAGTACGGCCAAGCCTGCCCATCAAAGCTCGATCCATATTTTATGAATGGGATTATTCATGCCATGTCTGTTGCAGGACTTGAAAAAAAAGTTATCCTTGACCTGGAGAAAATACACATCTATGAGGGCTATAAACTGGCCAGAATCGGCTGGGTAATGTACAAGTTTGACGACTTTATCGAAGCCATTGACGCTTTTATTGACTCTTCAAAACAAGGGGACATTGGAAAGTTTTCGCGTAATCAGCTTAACTTGCTTTCCAGCATTAACAACAACAACTTTGCTGAAATAACAACTCTGCCGATTATTGAGCAATTGCTTTTCACCCTCAATGCACAATGGATGGTTAATGAAAAGCCACTGTCTGTCGCCAAAATATACAATTTGATGACAGAGCGTTTAAAGCAGGGAGATTTTGAAAAGAAGCAGATTTCAAGCTTTACTGTAAACTTCTTTGTATGCTGCATGACACTGCTCGAAAGCAGGTGTGAATGCGGCAAGTACGGACTGCTGCCCGGCATTTTTGAGCAAGATAAGTGCCGTCGCCTTAAAGAACCGCTGCAAACTCTGCAGCAGGCAAGATTCAAGCTGTTTTTTGCACTTTGTGATTTCGCAATGCAGTTTCCAGGTGTTGCCCGTACCGGATTTGACTACAAACTGGAGGCTCTGCGAATTTATGGAATGAGTACCAATAAGCTTTTTGACGAGGGGCTGGATGTTCTGCGAATGACCCAGGATACCAATTTCTGGGACTCAGATTATGTGCGTTTCTTGAACAACCGCGAGCAAAAATTCAATTCAATGGGGTTTGCTAAATTCATGCTGTTAAAAGCTGTCCGCCTTAAACGGGAACTTGACCTTATCAACGTAATTGATGACATGCCAGGCTCAAACCGGGCGATATTTATGATGCCGTCGCTTTCTAAATTGTTTGCCTGTCCAAAAAACAGATTCCAGGATGTACTCAAGGCTGAAATTCCCAAAGCATTTGATGCCGCTTCAGTAAACTTATTGATTGACTACGGCGCGGAAATTTACAAACTTAAAAAATAAAACGGCTGAACAGGCACACCAGACGGCTTTATAGAAGGGGGAGTAAAATGGTGGCAGGAGCCAGAATCGAACTGGCGACACAGGGATTTTCAGTCCCCTGCTCTACCGACTGAGCTATCCCGCCACTTTGGGATGATTGACATTCAGCAAAGATGGTGGCAGGAGCCAGAATCGAACTGGCGACACAGGGATTTTCAGTCCCCTGCTCTACCGACTGAGCTATCCCGCCACTTTACTGATGTCGTTAGCGTTTTGCGTTGGTGAGCCCTTAATATGTATTGGCATTTTAAATATTCAAGCTCATTTTAGAGAAAAATTCTGAAAAATAATTATAACTTCGCTGTAAGTGTTCGCAGTACCAACCAGGCACGATATTTCGAACCATGTCCGGCCGAGTGCTGCAAAAAGAGATTGCAATAATCCCCCCCACAGCGGGGAACTGAGTCATCACTTTTCGTCGCAGAGGACCGCTGGGTTCACACCAATTCAATTCCAGAAATTATAGAATACTTCGAATGCGGACAGATAAAAAACTCCCTGTACATAAAAAAAACTCACCCGGCAAGAAGCCGGATGAGTTAAATCACTGTCTGATTTTATTCTACAGCAGTACCTGAAACCTGTACTTCACGGCACCAGAAAAGCAAAGTATACCAGAGCCAGTAGCTTCTGATGTCAGAAGTAACGTTCAGAACCTTGCTGGCACCTATTCCACGGGCACGTCTGGTCATCATCAGCATCGCGTTATCCAGGGTGACCGTATCCATAAAGGCCGACAGTTTTCCGGCAGTATTAACACTGCCTGACATGATTGGAATACTGTTAAACAGGAAAACTCCCCAGATATCAACATTGACATGAGCGACAGGTTTTGTCTTGGCGGTTGAAATACCAAGTGAGTTAAATTTCTCTGTTGTTTCCAAACTCGAACACCCCGTTAACACAACGGTTACGACCACAAACGCAACAATTGAAAGCATTTTTTTCATTTTATAATCTCCAAATGATGAACAATATAACCTATTATTAACAAAATAAATATTCAAATCCGCAAACTACTTTTGACGGGCTAAAGCTCTGAATCCAATATCCCGACGACAAAAACACCCCTGCCAGTGGATCTTGTCTACAGCAGCATAGGCATTGGCAATTGCCGCTGCAATATCCCCGCCACGGGCAGTCACTCCAAGAACCCGGCCGCCTGAATTTACTATCCGGCCGTCCTTAAACGAAGTTCCGGCATGAAAAACTACAGCCCCCTCACCTTCGGCCTCCTCAAGCCCCGTAATCTCAAAACCTTTCTCATAAGATCCCGGATACCCGCCTGAAGCCATAACTACGCAAACCGCCGGGTCATCAGACCACACCAGTTCGGCTTCGTCAAGTCTGCCTTCCGCAGTTTTCAGCATAACATCAAGCAGATCGCTTTCGAGCCGGCACATTACCGCCTGCACCTCCGGATCTCCAAACCTGACATTAAATTCCAGCACTTTTGGGCCATGCTCATTGACCATTATGCCGACAAAAAGCAGACCTTTAAAATCAAGGCCTTCAGCCTGGATGCCTTTCAGGAAATTATCCAGTATCTGTGAGTTGACAACTTCCATAGTTACCGCATCTACAACCGGAGCCGGCGAATAAGCGCCCATGCCGCCGGTATTGGGCCCTTCATCATTATCGAAGGCACGTTTATGATCCTGCGAACTGACCAGGGGAACAATGGTTTTACCGTCAGTCAATGCCAGAATAGAGGCTTCCTCTCCAAACAGGCATTCCTCGATAAGCACCTGAGAACCGGAATCGCCAAAAACCCCGTCAAGGCAGGAGCGCATGAACTCTATCGCGGTTTCTTCGTTTTCAGCCACGCATACTCCCTTTCCTGCGGCCAGACCGTCGGCCTTGATAACTATACCTTCAGCGCCACCCGCAAACTCCTCACGAATATACTCTTCCGCCGGTGTCGCGGCAGTAAAAGAAGCAGCCTTCGCGGTCGGAATATTATACTTAAGCATGAACTGCTTGGCAAAATCCTTGCTGCCTTCAAGTCTAGCTGCTTCCTTAGAAGGCCCGAATACCTTTATTCCCTTTGCCTTGAAAACATCAACAAGCCCGGCACAAAGCGGAGCCTCCGGTCCCACTACTGCGAAATCTATTGCGTTATCAACTGCAAACTTCGCCAGTTTATCAAGTTCGAGCACATCAATATCAACACATTCAGCCACGCCGGCAATTCCGGCATTTCCCGGAGCGCAATATAATTTATCCACCATAGGACTTTGACCAAGTTTCCAGCAAAGGGTATGTTCCCTCCCGCCACTGCCTACGACCAACACTTTCATCGAAAATCCTTTCTTTTGGTAAAATATTAAACGAACTTTTTTAAAATAGCTTTTGATTTCGTTATTATAACCTATATAATAAAAAGGACAAAATAAAAATAAAAGAAAGGCCCAACTTATAATGTTTGCTGCTTTGGGGAGATTTAAAATCATTCCAATTTTGAAAATAAAGGAAATCGAAACCGACGATGCCCTTCATGTTGCTGAGGCCCTGTTTAAAGGAGGTCTGCCAGTAATGGAAATGACTTTCCGGCGCCACAGCGACAGTAAAGCTATTAGAGAAATCGCCAGAGAATTTCCTGATTTCCTTATTGGTGCGGGCGGCATCCTCAACCGTGATCAACTGCTGCGGGCATTTGATTGCAAAGCAAAGTTCGCGACCTCTCCCGGTGTTAACCCGGATACCATCAAAACCGCCGCCAAAAAGAAAATTGCTTTTGCCCCCGGAGCAAGTACAGCCACTGATATTGAAAACATCCTGATCAACGGCGTAGTTGACTTTCAATTCTTCCCCGCTGAAGCATCAGGCGGAGTGGATTACCTGGAATCAATTCTAGAGCCTTTTGAACACCTGCCCATTGATATTTTCCCCAAAGGGGGTATCAGCACCCAAAATGCCAAGGATTACCTTGAATTGCCGCAGGTTTGCGCTGTCACTGTTGAAGACATTATCTATAACGATGATATAGAAAACGGCAACTGGGATAGAATCACTGAAAATGCCCGTCGAGCCGTTGCTCAGGTGCATGAGCTCCCATAAGCCAGACAATCGTGACCAGTGGCTGAAAGCCGACGATCCGGCATTGCTGAAGGAATGCAGGCTTGATTTTTTCAAAGCAACCGGAAAAGGCGGACAAAAGCGAAACAAATCTTCATCAGCAGTCAGAATAATCCATATCCCAACCGGCATTGCTGTCACAGACTGCTCCGAACGCAGTCAACACCGTAATCGCCAGGTGGCACTAAAAAAATTGCGAGTGAAGATAGCCGTTGAGCTGCGTCTTGAAAACTCTTGTCCTCCTCCACGCATGGATATAAGCCCGAAACACCAGGATTACCCGCTCTGGATTGCTTATATTCTGGATATTTTATCAAAAAACGGGTATAAAGTCAAAGAAAGTGCGACTGAACTGCAACTCAATACAGCAAAATTTGTAAAATTACTTGCAAGAGACCCCTATTTATGGCAACTTATAAACAGCAGAAGAATGGCGATGGAACTTCCGCCCATAAAAAAGTAAATTTTTTTATAAACCTGTAACCTCAGGGCACGAAAAGTCGACTCTGTAATTAATGAGACAATAAATGTACATTTTTCTGAGACAGGCAAATGAAAACAGCAAGTTCGCCTGTAAGTCTTTTCAGCAGCCTTGGAGAAATTGAGTGGGTATTGGTAATGCCATCAAAATCAGCTGATTTGAGCATTGTAAAAAATATTATAAATGGAAAAACTGAAGACTTCACTGAACTTGTTGAAAGATACAGCAGCAAAGTTTTTTCCATTGTCGGCAGTCGTGTGCCGGTCAGTGATATTGACGATGTCGCTCAGGAAGTTTTCATCAGGGCCTTCAAAAGCCTGAAAACCTATTCCGGCGTCAAGCCGTTTGAAAACTGGCTGGCCGTTATAGCAATAAGATGCTGCTGCGATTTTTGGAGAAAAAACAGCAGAAGACGCGAGTTCTACGCGCCGAAAGATCAACCTGAAGTTCAAACCGAATGGCTGGAGCTGATGTCACAAAGTCTGTCACAAGCAATACATGCAGACAACGTGCGCACCAAAGAGGCTCGTGAATTTCTGAAATGGACGATGAACAAGCTTTCACTGGAGGACAGAACGCTGATTGAAATGGTTTATTTTGAAGGAAGAACGTTGAAAGAAGCCTCTGAAGTACTGCAATGGGGCGAATCGAAAACAAAAGTAAGGGCAATGCGGGCAAGAAACAGAATGCGCGATATCTTGAAAGAAATCACGGAGGCCCGAAATGGATAATAAAAAAAACAATATGGGCGTTGAAAAATTCCTGAAACAAGTTTATCTTGCACAGAATACTCCATCCCCTTCAAGGGAGTGGAAAAATGATTTAATGCATAAGATTACCTGCATAAAGCAGGAGACCTGTGCAGCTGAAGCTGCCGCAGCCAGTTTTGAAGTAAAAATGTGGCGTTTTGCCTGGCTGTCTTTTGCGGCAAGCGCTGCTGCTGTTCTGGTAGTTATCGGGACAGTCTATCTTAATGGCGGTGCCAGCCATACAGAAGATCCGGCAATAAATGTGATGAGTAGAATTTCAATGCTAAAAGATTATTGAGGAAATTGATGAAACCTTACAAGTTTACATTAACCGCTTTATTCATTTACCTGGCGGGCCTGCTCCTCGGCGGACTGGTAGGTTATCACATTGGTGTTGCTAAATCACGTCGCCCCAGGAGCCCTCAGGAATTTCGGAAATATCTCTTCCAGAAACTGGACAACTGTCTGGATCTTTCTACTGACCAAAAGAAAAAGCTGGACTGCATTCTTGATGAAAACTTCAAAGACGGCATCATGATGATGCGTGAAGTAAAGCCCAAAATACTGGCTATAATGCAAAAGGAACACAATCAGATTGAAGCCATACTTACGCCTGAACAGAAGAAAAATTTCAAGGTTTTTATTGCCCAGCGTATGCAGAAATTCAACCGGGCTTTTTCGGAGGAAACTCCCAGGTGTGACAGGAGACACTAATTTACTTATTTTGCGAGAGAGAGATGAAATTGAAGTACTTATCATGCGCAGTGCTGCTGTGTACACTGCTTTTCTGCGGCGGATGCCGAATGTTCGAGGAAATGTACAATCCACCTAAAAAAGCAAAGAAAGTCTCCCCAAAAGTAGATAACTCCCCTGCAACCTACCCAGATGGCACTCCTGTCGGCTTAAGCGATTATGAGCGTTCTTTTATAAAAAGTATAAATTATGACTTTGAAAAACAGCGGGAAGTTAATAAAAAGCGCGTTTTCGGAGGCTAGAAATTTAATATATTACTGTCTCAATAGTAAATTAAATCAACTTGATGAAAGTAAGGGTGGGTGGATGAAAAAGCTTAATGTATCGTGGTCATTTACTTTGATTGAATTATTAACAGTTTTAGTTATAATTGGAATTCTGATGGCATTACTGCTTCCAGTACTTAACATTACAAGAGAAAAAGCAAGAAGCACACAATGCAAAAACAATCTTAAAAACATTGGGCAGATTTTACTTTGCTACTTGAATGACTCCAATGACATCATGCCAGATGCAGCGGTAAGACCGTCCTTGAATTTAAACTCTGACCCAAGAATATGTGACGTACTGCAGCCATATTGCGAAAACAGCAAAATCTTTCTCTGTCCCTCTGACCACGACCAGCTTTTTTTCAAGGCTGAAGGCTCAAGTTACGAGTATAACGCCATGGAGAGCGGCAGGATGCTGTGCAGCAGCAGGTTTGCCCGCCGGTTCGGATTTGCACTGCTGCCATTAGTTTATGATTACGAAGCTTTTCATGGTCCCCCGGGTTCTCCAAGCGCCAAGAATTATCTCTTTGGGGATTTTCACGTCGGTGACATTGAATAAGAGGAGGCGGTATGAGTTGCTTAGGAAAACGCAAAATAACTGTAATTTCCTTGGCTTTTGCTGCTCTGATATCCGGAGCCGGGAGCATTTACTGGTTATTAATACCTGAAGATAAACCTCCTGCCCCGGCATTGTTTCCGGTTAAATCAATAAAATATATGGCTTCAAGAAACTTCTCCCGTTTGAGTATGGACGAAAAGCAAAAATACCTTGAGCAATTCGGCGGCCCGGGAAAAGGCTTCAAAGCTTTTAGAAAAGCCAGCTTGACTGAATGTGAAAAACAGGCACTGCGGAAAAACATAAGCCCAGTCATGCAAAAAATAATGCGGGAACGTTTAAAAGATTTTTTTAAATTATCGAAAACAGCGCGCAAGAAAAGAATAAAGGAAATTGCGGCACGGATAAATGAACGCCGCCGGGAACGAGAAAGTAATGAGTTGCGTTCCAGCAAAAGCCGTGAGAGATGGCATGGTGATCCAGCAAAACGCATAAAACGGCGAATGGAAGAATTCGATTCTGCTACCAGGGCTCAATTTATGGAATTTCGTAAACTGCTGCGGGCTGAAATGCAAAAGCAGAAACATCGGTGATCGCCAGCTTTTCATATGCATTGTCACAAAAAAGACTATTGAAAGTTTAAATCCTGAAAAATACGATTATAATATGCCATGATATTTTTGACATTTAAGCAGGATTTATATGATACAATACGATGTTATAGTGATTGGTGCCGGACATGCCGGATGCGAAGCCGCACTGGCCGCCGCCAGAATCGGGGCTAAGACACTGCTTCTGACCATGAATATGGACCATATTGCCCAGATGAGCTGCAATCCGGCTATCGGAGGTATAGCCAAGGGGCAGGTAGTGCGTGAAATTGACGCTCTGGGAGGAGCACAGGGTATTGTTACCGACGCAGCAACTATTCAGTTCAGAATGCTGAACAGTGCCAAAGGCCCCGCGGTGTGGTCGCCTCGCGCCCAGTGCGACAAGGTATGTTTCCAAAGAGCGATGAAATTGACTCTGGAAAACTATCCTGATCTTGACGTCATTCAGGCGGAAGTTACCGCATTTATAATTGAAAATGACGAAGTTAAAGGGGTTGAAACAAACTTTAATGATAAGTTTTTCTGCAAAAGCATTGTCCTGACAACCGGCACTTTTCTTAAGGGGAAAATGCATTACGGTGATCATAACATCAGCGGCGGCCGGGCCGGTGATACCGCTTCAAACCGACTTTCAGCGGCTCTGCAGAATCAGCTGAAGCTGCGCATCGGCAGGCTCAAAACCGGCACTCCTCCCCGTATTCTGGCAAAGACTATTGATTTTAGCCAAATGATGCGGCAGGAGGCAGAACCCTGTGAAGACAGCTTCTCGTATTGGAATGATACTCAGAAGCTGCCTGAAGCAGTAAACCGCCAACTGCCTTGCTATATGGTTTACTCCACGGACCAAACTGCAGAAATCGTCAACGCAAACCTTGACAAAGCTCCGCTCTATCAAGGGAAAATAGAGGGTATAGGTACTCGTTACTGCCCCTCATTTGAAGACAAAATTGTGCGTTTCCCGCACCACCCCAAACACCTGCTCTATCTGGAGCCAGAGGGTGAGTTCACCCGGGAATATTATATTAACGGTATTTCCACCAGCTTGCCAGTCGGCGTGCAGGTACAAATGATAAAGTCGATACCGGGAATGGAAAATGCGGTTATTTCCCGCTATGCCTACGCAATTGAATATGACTTTATTTTTCCAGACCAGATGCTCAGAACAATGGCCCTGAAAAGATGGCCGAATGTATTTTCCGCTGGTCAGATTAACGGAACCAGTGGTTATGAGGAAGCCGGCGGGCAAGGTTTGATCGCAGGGATGAATGCCGCCCGGCAGGCTGCTGACAAGTCCATGCAGGAACTTTCCAGGGAAAGCAGTTACATCGGGGTAATGATAGATGATCTGGTCACCAAAGATATTATTGAGCCTTATCGCCTGTTCACCAGCCGCGCGGAATACCGGCTCAGGCTGCGGCAGGACAATGCCGACTTGAGGCTTTGCGATTTTGCAAACGAAAACGGCTTGCTGCCTCAGAAAAAATACGAACAGTTCAACTCCTACCGCAATCGCCTGGAAAGCACCATCGCAGAACTTAAAGCAGAAAAGCATCAGGGCAAAGCTTTGTGGGATCTGGTGAAAAACCTGCGAGGGAAATTCTCCAGCAGTTCAGACCTCCCATTCCCGGCAGACACGCTTAAGCTGGACCTTGAGCAGAAAGAAGATAGAAGAATAATGCGTCAAATCGCGGTACAGGCACATTACGAAGGCTATTTGAACCGTGAAGAAGCTTCAATTAACAGACTGCGAAAACTCGAAAGCTGGAATATTCCGGAAGATTTCGATTATGACCATATTAACGGGCTGCGCAATGAATCGCGCATGAAACTTAAGCAGATCACTCCGACCACTCTGGCACAGGCAGGGCGGATTGACGGTGTGACACCGGCGGAAATAGCCTTGCTGCAGGTTCACCTTACCCGTTTGAAAAGCATTGACAAGGCAAAGGATAAAAAATGAATGACGCTCGCGGCGTAACCGGAAAAGTGTCGAATCTATTTAAACAGCTTGCTGCTGACCGAATAGCACTGTTGTGCATGATTATCGTAGGGATTTACCTGATAGCAGCGGTCTCTGTTGAAATTTACAGCTGGAGCTGTTCGCACAGCGGTATACAACCGGTATATAACATCGGCAATATCAACCTCCGTTATCAGCCACCATCCGCCAGACATCTTTTCGGCACAGATTTCATGGGGCGGGATGTCCTGCTGCGGGCTGTCGCCGGAATATCCACTGCGGTAAAGGTTGGTTTTACCGCTTCTCTGATTTCCGCGTTTATAGGAGTGACACTGGGAGCTGTTGCCGGTTACTTCGGCGGTAAATTTGATGACTTTGTAGTCTGGCTTTACAGCACCTTCGCCTCTATGCCGACGCTGTTATTTATTCTGGCTTTTGCCCTGCTGGTCTCCAAAGGATTTCTCAGTCCGTCGCTGGCAAAACTTTTTGCAGGTTTTGCCGCCCTGTTCAACGCGGACCCCGGCATGATGGCGGTTTATCTGGCGATCGGAATAACCGGCTGGGTAACTCTGTGCCGGGTAGTCAGAGCTGAAACCCTGAAGTTACGTGAGACCTCTTACGTACAGGCGGCCAAAGTAACCGGCAGCAATTCGGTCAGCATCATAATTCGCCATATTCTGCCAAATCTTTTCCATCTGGTAATTATCTACTTTACTATAAGGTTTGCGTTTGCAATCATGACAGAAGTTATTGTAAGTTACCTCGGCTTCGGCGTCCAGCTCTCGCCAAGCTGGGGCGTGATGATCTCCCAGGGACAGGACGGTATCTGGCGTGGAATCTGGTGGGAGGTAGCTGCTGCTACTATATTTATGTTCTTTCTGGTGCTGCCGCTGCACTTGCTTGGTGACGCACTTCGAGACACGCTCGATCCAAGATTGCGTCAGTAAATGACGCAATCTCTAAATACGCAGGTCATCCCATTTTTTCTGCAGACGTTTCTCTGAGACCTTTTCCAGCGGTTTTACTTCCGGGGCAAAAACAGCGATACGGAACTCCTCCAGCAGCAGCCAGAACTCTTTCAGCTCAAACGCCGAATTAAAATTATCAACCATTTGAAGCGCCAGTCTGAAACGTTCAGAGAAAAGCTCAACAGACCGCATTTTTTCACGGTCTTTGAAAGGCGCGCTTATCATGCGTTCACTGCGTACCCGGAGAGCCTTGAGATAGCGTGGATAGCGCAGCCAGACCGCATACTCAAGTACAAAACCAGGTCTGAATAAAAACTGCAGCTGCTCTTTCATGTCCGCAATGCTGTCTTCTCCAACGTTACTGAGTTCAGCCTTGCGCAGCAGTTGTTCTACTGAGCCCCTGGCTGCAGCTATATCTTCAATAGCACTCAGCCTTTTAGTGGCAAGTTCGCCGGACTCACATCGAGCAACCTCAACCCTCTGCTCAAATACCCCTGCATTACGAATATCAATTTGACCGCAATCAGTCAGGGCATCCCTGATAACAGCAAAAACGAAATCACTGGTAAAGCTTTTCTTGTCATAGTCCATAAATAAAGTCAGCTGAGCTTCTCGCGGCAGCTTACATGCCGTTTTAAGGTATTTAATCAAAGAACCGTACTGTAAAGCAAACAGCCTGAAAAGCCCGGCATCATGCTGCAGTTCAGCTTCACGTTGATCCAGAAACACCTGGCGCCCGACAGTACTCCCCTCGTCTACCAGTGCCGGGTAGCCATCCCTGCCGGCTGCACCTCCCAGTGATATTTTGTCAGGAACGTCGCCAGACGGCCATGCTGACAAGCCATCAAGCAGCCATTCCCCCGCCCCATTCACCGACCCGCTGAGCTGAGACCCGGCTCCAGCCGGTATATCTTCAGTAAAGTCTTGAATTTTTCCTTCAGCATTGCAAAGCGCTATTTTCATATTGAGACAGTCAGGAACTTTCTCGACTTTGAAGTCACTTGATTTCACCGTGATATCGGCATATTCAGACAAAAATTCAGCCAGTACCTGCAACAGCGATTGTTCCCGCAGATAAACTCCTTTGTCAAATTCAGACTTAAAAACTTTGGCAGTTGCCGCAGCTGGATTGCAATAACGACGCAATGATTTCGGCAATGACTTAATCAGGTATTCCACCTTCTCCGCAAGCAATCCTGGCACTCCCCACTCAAGGCAGCTTGCAGAGATCAAGTTTAATTCCGCTTCAGGGGTAATTACACTGACTCCGTCACCGGACTCACCAGGATTAAAGCGATACTTCAACCTGAACTCATGCCCGGAAAAATCCAGCTCATCCGGAAACTCACTCCAGTTTACCGGAGTAAACAATTCCTGCATGGCGTCTTCCGCTTCCATACAAATATCAGTTTTAGAATTGCGCAGCCACTTTTCAAGCGATTTTACGGAATTTATATCTTCAGGAAGAAGCTTGTCAAAGTGTAAATACACCGCATCTGGATCCCAAACCGTATCCGGACGACGGATTTTTGCCTCCAGAGTTTTAATCTGCTGAATCATACGGCGATGCTTTTTAAGCCAGCGGGCCCGGGTAAAAAGATTACCCGGAACAACTCCTTCACGCAAAAAAACTTCACGTGCCTCGAACGGCTTTACCGCACCATAATGCACTCGTCTGCCGTCATGAATCAATAAACCGCCGGAGGAAACCCGTTCACGGGCATACACAAAACCGGCCCGGCTGTTCCAATGGACATTATCATAAATTGTTCTGCATAGGTGCGGAGCAACCTCTTCTACCCATTCAGGTTTTATTTCAGCATTCTGCCGCGCGAATATCCGGGTGGTACTGACCAGAGCAAAAGTCATTACCCATTTCGGAATTTCTTTTTTGTTGAAAAGGCATGACCCGGGAAACAGATGAAATTTTCGTTCACGCGTACCGATATATTCCATTTCCTCACTGTCAAACATACCAATATGATCCGGAATACCCGACAGCACAGCTTTGTGGATTGCGTCATAACATTTCGCGTCCAGCAGGCAGTCACGCATCCGGGCTTTGGCAATATTAATTTCTGCTGCTGAATCAGCAATATCCTGGGCCAGATTCAGCCACTCCCGAATGCGTTTATAATTGATAAAGTTACGGCGGCAAAACCGACGCAACCCGCTGTTTGACATACCGGTCTGACGCTGCTCCTGGAGGAAGTTCCAAAGATTAATTATTCCAATATAATCCGAATCCCTGTCCATCCACTGCCGATGCGCCTGATCTGCGGCCTGCTGCTGTTCCACGGGACGCTCCCGCGGGTCCTGAATACTCAGGTAAGTGGCAATAGCCGTAACTTCAGGAAATACTTTGTACATTTCCGCTTCACAAACCATTTTTGCCAGATGCGGATCCAGCGGCAGTCTCGCAATTTTTCTGCCGCTTTCAGTAATTCTGCCGCGCTCATCAGTCGCCCTGATATCCCGCAAGGCCCGATAGCCTTCACGCACCAGGGCCATCTGCGGCGGGTCAATAAACGGAAAATGCTCAATACGAGGCAGCTTGAGCATTGCCATCTGCAGAATGACTCCCGCCAGCGAGGTACGCCGGATTTCCGGATCAGTGAACTCCTGTCCAGCTTCAAAGGCTTCCTCCGAATACAAATGGACACAAATACCTTCTGCAATACGACCACAGCGCCCGCGTCGCTGCCTGGCACTGGCTCTGGAAACCTGCTCAATCTGCAACTCCTGTATCTGAGTTCGCGGGTTGTACCTGCTTAAACGAACTTGCCCGCTGTCAATAACATAATGAATTCCAGGTATAGTTACGGAGGTTTCAGCAACATTGGTTGCCAGAATAATTCTCCGGCCGTCACCGGGATTAAAAACCCGCTGCTGCTCGCTCATGCTGAGCCTGCCGTAAAGCGGCAGTATTTCAGTTTCCGGCAGCCGTCTGCCAGTCAGTAAATCTCCAGCATCGCGAATTTCCCGCTCACCAGGCAGAAAAACCAGAATATCCCCTTTGTGGTCAATTTCTGAAATCCAGTTTACGGCCCGAGCTATGTGCGCTGAAAGCTCCTCATCTTTTTCAACAGGCAGAAAGTAATCCTCAACCGGGAAAGTTCGTCCTTCAACAGTTACTACAGGTGCGTCATCAAAAAACTTTGCAAAGTTTTCCGCATCCAGAGTCGCTGAGGAAATTATAACCCTCAGCTCCGGTCGTCTGGATAAAAGCTTCTTGAGATATCCAAGGATAAAATCAATATTAAGGCTGCGCTCGTGAGCCTCATCAATAATCAACGTTTCATATTGCAGCAAATCAGGGTCATTTCTGGTTTCCGCCAGCAATATACCATCAGTCATAAATTTAATCACTGTTTTATCACAAGTGCGATCATCAAAGCGAACCTGATAGCCGACTTCAGCTCCGGAAGCGACATCAAGCTCAGCTGCAACCCGTCTTGCCATAGCAGTGGCTGCCAGTCGTCGCGGCTGGGTGCAGCCTATTCTTCCCAGGCGCCCGCCACCCGCTTCCAGAGCAATTTTAGGCAGCTGGGTTGTCTTACCAGAACCTGTTGATCCGCATACTATTACTACCTGGTTATCAATAATAAGTTTTTTTATATCTGCCGAACGTCGTGAAACCGGCAGCGCTTCCGGGTAATGGACGGTTAGCGTTTCAGTAATATCCTTCAGCTTTCTACCGCGTGCCGCCTTACTGATCAGCTGCAGCTTCTGTACAATCCTGTCAACAGGCTGTCCAGCATGCAGGCGGCGTCGGGCAGCCTTGAGCCGGAAGTGTATTTCATAACGGTCCCGCAGCAGAAATTCACGAGCTTCTTTTTCTATTCCAAGTAGTATATTTTTTATTGTAACTTTATCTTCGGCAGACATATAAAACCGCTAATTAAATTTTGAGCATAAATACCAGCCTGTAAGTTACTCCGCAGATTAGCAATAAGCAAGATAAGCAGTTGATAAAACTAATTGAAAGTAATAATTCCCAGATAGCCGTCAACGGTAAGGTGGTCCCCGTTCTTTATCTTGCTGGCCGCTTTCGGAACTCCGGTTACACAAGGCAGGCCGTATTCACGGGCAATTATGGCACCGTGAATAAGCATTCCGCCGCGTCGCTCCACAATACCTGCCGCCAGCGGTACGACAAAAGTCATTTCAGGCCCGATAGAATCGCAAACCAGGATTTCTCCTTTCTGAAAACTAAATAGATTATCAAACTTGTCAATAACTCTGGCTTTTCCAGCAGCAATCCCCTTTCCTGCCGGCTGCCCGACAAGTTGACGAAACTTCACACCAGATTCATCGCAAACAGTATTCTGTCCCACAATCTCAGGGCTTACAATCCGGGGCAGAGGTTTATTAATTTCCGCTTTCAGTTTATCCTCATAACCGTCTCTTACCTTTTGCTGTTCCAGTCTGTGATTTGCCTCTTTAAGAACCAGATTCAGCTGTTCTTCAACTCCGTCAAGGTAAATATTGTCGTCATCACGCAGCCGATAGGAAGCCCTTCCAAGCTTCAAAAGTTCTCTGGCAAACGCCTGTTCATCCGCAGCAAAGGCTTTATAGTATGCCGCTTCCAGACTTCTGGAGGAAGAAGCCTTTTTGTCATTTGCCGTTCTCAAACGCTTGAGCAGTTTGAAGAAACTTTCAGGAATCTCCCTTATATCGCTAAAATTACGCTCAAAAGTAAAGCTGGCAGCATCAAGAAGACGATCGTTCAAGAAAGCACTCCTGTTCGCAGCAAAGACATCAGGGTTTTGCGACAAAACCTGAAGCATTTTATTGCGCTTAAGGCTCAACATCTTTTCCGGACGCAGCAGATCAACAAACTCATAGGGGTCCTCAGGCTGAAGTTTATGATTATAAATTTCACCAAAAAACCTCATCCCATGCCCAAAGGGGATACAATAATCCTGATAAGCTTTCTGAAACTTGACCAGTTGTCTGCGACGCCTGCTGATCTCTTTTGTCAGGGCTGCGTCGTCAAGCCGTCCCGGATTGATTTTCTCCATCTTGCGCCTTGAGTTCTCCATCGCCGGCAAGACTTTTTCTTCAATAATCCGGTACAGCCGCTGCAGCCTGTCAAAACCAGCGGTCAAATTACTGTAATAGGTACGCTGGTCACTGCTGTCCTTGATTTTTTGAGTAATCGGACGAGACTGCAGAATATATAAGTCTTTTTCTTTCCTGGTCCACTCAGTATCTCTGGGCTGCCCAAAATAATCCTCCTGCCGGATAGCCTCTTCCGCGATCAACATAGCTTCAGCATCAGCGACAGGTGAGCTGTTTCGTAATTCAGCAGGCAGGCTTGTCAGTTTAACTCCAGCCGCATCCGGTATCATATACTTCTTTCGTGAAACAGCCGGCTTGTAGGATGCGACCTGCAGGTCGTCACGAATTATCTGCCAGCGATCGGGCTCCACAGTCCCGTCAACCATCCCCTGATTCAAGCCGTGAACCGCTTCGACCATTGCACAATCAGAACGTTCCGGACTGATTGAGAAAGCAACGCCGGAAGCATTGCCGACTATGACCTCCTGGATCAACACCGCCATGGAACTGGCAAAAGGATCCAGTCCAATCTCACGTTGATACAGCAGAGCCGAGACCGACCATAAGGACGCCCATACCAGCATTACATGTTTAAGGATTTCCCGTGGCGAGACAACGTTCAAATATGAATCATGAAGACCGGCAAAAGAACTGCCGGCACTGTCTTCCAGGGGGGCAGAAGAACGAACCGCAACCGCCCTGCTCTTGAATCGCCTGGAGACAAACTCCAGAAAGCTGTCCTCAAACTCCCTGGTCAAGCCCATTCTCAGGAAAGCGTTTTTGAATCTAAGTGAACTATCCCAAAGTTCTTCCCAGCGCACATCTTGTAATTTCTTTCGCCTGAATTCTCCAAGAATATACATATCCAGTCCGGAGGCCTTCACCTGATCCAGATAAGCGTTACAGCTCAGTGCAACGGCATCAGGAACTTTGGCCCCGCTTTGACGAAGCCGGGCCAGGTTCCAGGTTTTTTCACCGACAAGATGCCGGTTTGCCTTGGAAACTGCATCGAGTTCAATAAGGTATTTCATGTGGGCATATGAATTTCTGTTACTTCCTGAAAGCTTTCAACAAAATAATAGGTGTCAACTCGTAATTCAAAAAAGGCGGTAGTTGGAGAATTGCAAAAATCACGCACCATAGGGTGTCGCTTTAAAAAAGCCTTACGGTATTTCTTAAGTTCTGCTTCCTGGGTAACCTCTTCAGCCTGCCCCAGAGCGTTAACCCCCTTGGTCGTCATATAATCATCAGGTTGGTTGCCGCGATTATCAATCAGGATGGACGCCCGTGGTGATCTCTTGAGGTTCACATACTTTCTGGTGGTGCGAGGTGTGGCAAAAATAATTTTTTGCCCATTGTCGCAAGCAAGAAAGGCAACTATATTTGCATAAGGCTGCGCTTCCATTATAGTTGCCAGTACCCCGAAATTTGCTTCATCGAGCAGTTGAAGAACCTCGCGCATATAGTGGGAATCATGAACCATAATCTCCTCCGCAATAATCAAGAACACTTTTTCAATTACATATCAGAATCATATCGCACTCTTGCAATATAGCTGAATTATAAAATGTAACGCAAAAACTCTCTGAAACTATTTTACTGCTTAAAGAGACCAAAGGCAAGCACATCAACAGATTTACTGACGTGTAAATTCAAACATCGAGACAAAAAAAAGGACGCTTCCGGAGAGAAGCGTCACAAAAGTCAAAAAAACAAATCAAATAATGCCGCAGCGCTGCAAAGTGGCGGCAAGAATCTCACGATTGCCGTCATTAATTCTGCACAACGGCAGCCGGTATTCCTCCTGAATCAAACCAGCCATAGCCATAGCCGCCTTGATAGGAATCGGATTACTTTCGATAAACTCATCACGGAACAGGCAATAAAAACGCTTATGCAGTTCCATTGCTGCTGCGACATCGCCGCGGGCAAAGGCATCTACCATCTTCTTCATCTCAGCCGGTATGATGTTAGAAGCGACACTGATAACGCCTTTTGCGCCCACAGACATCATCGGAATGGTCAACGCATCGTCACCACTCAGAACAGTAATGTCACACAGGTCAAGAATTGCGGAAACACGTTCGGTGCTGCCTCCAGCCTCTTTCACCGCCACAATGTTTTCGTTTTGACTCAAACGAACAACAGTATCAACAGCAATCGGTACTCCAGAACGACCGGGTACATTGTATAAAACAACCGGCAGTCCAGTTTCATCAGCCACCATTGAAAAATGACGATACAGGCCTTCCTGAGTCGGCTTGTTATAATAAGGAGTCACCTGCAGAGTGGCATCTGCCCCCGCAGCCTTTGCATGTTTAGTGAGTTCCACAGCTTCCTTGGTTGAATTGGCTCCAGTACCGGCGATGATTTGACAACGCCCGGCAGCCACTTCTATCACGGTTTCGATCACCTTTTCGTGCTCTTTAAAATCAAGAGTCGGGGATTCTCCGGTTGTACCAACAGGTACCAGCCCGTCAACGCCGGCGACTATCTGCGCTTCAACAAGTTCACGCAGTTTCCCATAGTCCACAGCGCCATTCGAGAACGGTGTAATCAATGCTGTGTAAACACCTTGCAATTGCATAGCAGCTCCTATCGTATTTCTTGAAAAAATTACAAATTAACTATAATGCACCAGATATAGCTTAATTACTCTAGCTGATTTTAGCAATAATGCAACACCCTGCAGCAAATAAATTCTAATTAACTCTATTAACAGTTAAGCCTTTTTGAAAACTTTCGACATTCTGATAAGCAGTCCGCAGTAAACGCTGACGCGCTTCAAGCGTGGCCCAGGCCAGATGTGGAGTAATATAACAGTTTTTCGCCTCCAGCAGCGGATTATCGGCCTGCGGCGGCTCTGTAGACAGAACATCAACCCCCGCTCCGGCCAGTATACCGCTATCAAGCGCCGCAGCCAGATCTGCTTCGTTGACAAGCCCGCCCCGGGCGGTATTTATCAGAAAAGCCGAGGATTTCATCAGCTTCAGATTTTCCGCGTTAACAACTTCCGCATTGGCAGCGGTCAGCGGGCAGTTCAATGACAGCACATCGCTTTCGGCAAACAGCTTTTCCAAATTCACAGCTTCATAGCCTGCCGCATCTATTTTGGAAGCCGTTCTTGAGTAACAGATAACCCGCATTCCCAGAGCGGAAGCCACCGCAGCCACCCTCTGCCCTATCGCGCCGAAACCCATGATGCCGAAAGTTTTTCCTGAAAGCTCAACCAGCTCACCGCTCCAGTAACAGAAGTCATCTGACCTGACCCAGTCTCCTGCCCTGACACTTTCAGAATGCTGTGCGACCCGCTGAGTTAAGTTCAACAAATGAGCAAATACCGTCTGCACTACAGATTCCGTGCTGTAGCCGGGCACATTGGTGACGACAATACCCTGCCTGCCGGCAGCCTCAATATCGACGACATTGTATCCTGTCGCAATCACTCCTATGTACTCAAGCTCCGGCAGTGCCTCAATGATTTCTTTACTGAAAACAGTTTTATTGGTAATGGCGATTCTAGCGCCTTTTGCCCGTTCGACAACCAGGTTGTCCGGGGTGCGTTTATAAACGGTAAGTTCTCCAAGTTTTTTAAAGCAGTCCCAGCTTATATCACCGGGATTGGCGGTGAATCCGTCAAGTACAACTATTTTATCCATGAAATGCTCCATTTTAAACATTACTCAAGAGTAAAATGCCTCATCTCAGGTCTTTTTCCAGAAACTTTAAAAGAAAATCCCTGACTACTATTGAAATTTCCGAAAAAACGATCATATTTCAAGTCCAGTTGTGCTCCGGTAGCTCAGAGGATAGAGCACCTGACTTCTAATCAGGTGGTCACAGGTTCGAATCCTGTCCGGAGTACCATTTTTTTTGCCTTTTTTTGGCATTTTACCCTAAAATTATACCTTTTTATCCCTTTTGATACCGTTTCAGAAAAATGACTAAAATCTTGACAAAAGGTCCAAAACATAGTCTAGAATGGCTCAAATCTTGACATCCTTGACAAGCTCAAAGAAAAACCCCGTAGGTACCGGGGCTTTCAATTATTTAAATTCTCATTTCTTGTTCTCTGGAGGAGGCTTACCAGTACCCTCGTCAACAATACTTCTGATTCTTCCTCTTTCAGGTGGCGGCGGCGGCGGTTTCTTGTCAGACATAATAAAACTCCTTTTATGATGAATTACTTGCTTTGGTTATCAGAATCTATAGTAAATCTTCCACGATTTGTTGGTGGAGGTTTTGGTGGTGGATTTGATGATTGTGGCTTAGAATTTTGACTCATAAGCTCTTCTCCTGTGTTGATTTTATTCACAAAGAAACTATTATTGATTGTATAAAAGCATAATGTAAAAAATGTTGAAACTAAAAGAGCAAACAATGATACCGTGATTTTGTGTGTATAACCTGCCAGCTTTATATTTTTATCATACCAATCGTTAGCACAAGCCACATATTGATCTACTAAATCAGAATTAAACTTAATTTTTGTTTTTCTAGTATTATCTTTATAATGCTCTTGAAGTTTATAAACATGTTCTTTTAGCTTCTCAGGAGATGATAGTATTTCGTATTCACCAATAAATATAATTTTAACAAACCAATAAGCTATTAATCCTAAAAAAATTAAATTAAAAACAGAAAAAAAATAGAAGCACGAAACAACAAAACAGTTTCCTTTATTAGGCATAGGGTTATAAACTTTAAGAAAACATGCAAATATTATAGATAAAGCAGTTAAAGTAATTCCCAACCGTGCAAAAAGCTTATATTTAAACTCTTTTTCACTATAGTAATATTTTTCGAAGAATTCTAATAAGAATATCTCTAATGGATTTTCTCTTTTATTTTTTGCCATCAAAGTGACTCCCTTGCTGTAATTTACAGTAGTAAACTTTTAATATTTTTTCAAATAATAAATCCTGAAAACAATTGTCTTTTTTATAATCTACTCTTAATTATAAGCTATCAACATCTCACTGGTTGTTTCCTTGGAGTACTTACCCCTTGAGTAAGTTATATGATCAGGTTAGAGGTATTAGCATCAAGGACATGTCCTTCAATGCCAGGGGCAATGCTAGAAACTCCTCCGGGAAAACATGAGGTCATAGTAAATACAATAGTGAAGCTTATAACAATAAAAAGAAAAACTCTCACAATCTCCCCTTCTCTTTAAACACCTTATAATATATTACAATATATATAATTTAAAACGATGTTTTTAAAACAGATTTTCACAAAAATATATATTTATTGAAGACTGTCTTTTGTTTTAACTCAAATCTACAATTTTTCTTAAAAGATTCAGCGCACAAAAAATAACCTTAGACAAATAAGATACTTATAACCCTCTCTTCTTTAAAAGTATAATTTTGTTGTAAATAATTGTAAAAGATTTAATAGAGTCTATCTTTTGTTTAAAGGGAGTATTCTGATTTTATACGATTTTAAAATTTTATCCTGGTATTTTGTCATTTGACACTACAGAATCATTTTGGAAATCGGGGAGAGAAATAAATGAAGGTCAAACATCTTGAAGTTACAGTGCCTTGGGGATTATCACACTACTTTGCGCCCAATGGATTTCATCCAATTTATAGAGCTTTAATTGATTATAAACCTGAAGTCGTAAAAATTAATTCCTTAGATAATGTAAAACTATTTAGAAAAATCCAAAAAGACAGAAAAAGGTTTGAGTATTTATTTTCTCAAATTAACAAATTAGAGCAAAAAATTGAAAATCTAAATCCAAAACTTATTGAACGAAAATACAAAGAGTATTTTTTTAGTCCTAATATGATTTTAACCGAATTAATTAATGGCGATATTGAATTTCACCATTCTGCACCATTTGCCTCCTTGAAACGTCCTTTTATTTTTCACTGTGAAGCTTTTGCACCTATTTTTATGCCTTTTGCCGGACAGGGAAACAATAAATTTTTGAAAAATAAAGACTTGAAAGAATATTACAAAAAAATATTTGCTCATAAATATTGTTTAGGAATAATGTCTCATATTCCCGAGACTCTTGAAAGCATAAAATTATTTTTTAATGACCCAATAATTAGCAGAAAGCTAGTAAAGTCAAGAATTGGATTGAGTATGAATCACTTTAGTGGGGTTAAACTTTTTGAAAAAAACTCACTATCAAATCCAATATTTCTTTATATTAATTCCGCGCATCAAAATCCAAAAAATTTCACAAAGCGAGGTGGACACTTAGTATTGCGTTTTTGGAAGGAGTACATAAAATCTGGACGTGAAGGTATGCTTATACTGCGTTATCCCAAAACATCATTTAAAGAGTTAGAAAAATTTGATATAGATTTTGATTTCATAAAATCAGAGTGCGGGAAAAGCATTATCTGGTCACAAGATTACTTGTCTAACTATGAAATGAATAAGTTAATTTCAAAGTCAAATTTCTTCCTGTTGCCAAGTGCATCTTTACACTCGGTATCCCTAATGCAAGCAATGACATTCGGTACAGTTCCTGTTGTAACAGACACTTTAGGTATAGATTCATTTGTTACAAATAATAAAGATGCAATAGTGCTAGAGGGCATGAATTCAGCAATATGGCAAAAGGACGATGATACTGGCGTACTTTTTGATAATTATAAACAAATACATACAGTAGATGATGACTTATTATCCCAAATGCTTATAAATATTTATGAAGCAGTTGATAATTCAACCTATTATAATAAACTTTCCCAAAATGCTATTAGAACTGCTAAATCAAAATTTTCAGGCAAAAGTTTCAGTAAAGATTTTTGGAGAAAAACATTAGTACTTTACCAAAACAATCAAAAACTTTTTAACAAAAATCCTATTCACCCTAGAAGGAAAAGGCTGCTTGACAACTGTCTTATATCAGGTGATCAATGGAGCCGAGTTTTTGAGTCTCCGACGCAGCCTATGAATCGTTCTTTTCTTGGAAGAGGTTCTGTTTGGGAATTGAGCGGGAATATAATTCAAGTAAATGGAAATCCCAAAATTGAGCTTGAAGATTGGTCTGTTATGTCTTCTTTTTTAGGCCGAAAGCAAATGACATTTGCCTATGAGTTATGTGAGCTCAATTCAGAGTACATTGCTCCTAAGGAAATTATCTTTAAAGATAAAAACAAGCTCATTGAAAAGCTAGGCATTGGTAAAGGCAATAATGTATTTTCAAAAGTTTTAAAACGATTTGATTTTAGTCCATCAAAAAAACTTTTACAGTTCATAAAATGTATGAGATACAGAATGAAATCATCAAAATCCTTACTGGACATTGATTTGATAATTGAGGGGTTCCATGGATTAAATATAATAAGATACTTCCATATATATTATGCAATTCCTCAGCCCGAAGGGCAGTTTATCTTGGAAAAGGTAAAAGCTAATAGCTATTCTGTACAATTTTCAAGTCTTACGTTTGATGGTATGATTAATCAAATTGTAAAAAATATCGATAATTTTGAAGTAATCGTTTCTGAGCCACATTTAAATGTAATTATCAGCAATTATTATGGTTTTAAAATTTCAAAATTTTTGCATAAGTATTATGCAATTTTAAACTCGGAAGGTGCTCTTGATCTTAATAAATTTCAAAAAAAAGAATATTCAATATATTTTATAGGCGTTGATGCAGATCAAGTTAAAAACAAGATTAATAATTTCATCATTAAAAACTATATTTTATTGGATGATAATTATCTAAGCTTTAAAATCATCAAATATAGAGAAACTTATTGTGCTATTTGCTCATTGAAAAATGATATAAATTTAAAAAATATTTTTAAGAACGGTGATACCGTATATTTCTCTGGAAGGAGCTCTTATTCTGTAAGGAAGCAGGTCATTGATTATTTACATCAAAATCAAGTTTTGGTTGTTCAAAACTATCACGGCTTCAACATAATTGACTGCATGAAATCTAGTTATGCTATTTTGCAATCTGAAGGAAAGTTTGATATAACAATGATAGATAAAGGAACTTATAACTCATTACTTTCAGGAGAGAACCAGGATGAGGTTAAGTTACGTATTAGAGAATATTTGAACGATAACGTTACACCCATTGAAAAAAATTTTCATAATTTCAATATTATAAAATGTATGGATAATTTTTATGCAATCTTACAATCTGAAGGAGAGTTTGATATAACAAAGGTTGACAAAAAAGCTTATAATCCATTATTTTCAGGTGAAAGCCAGGAAGAGGTCAAGTTACGTATTAGAGAATTTTTAAATGATAATGTAAGACTTATCAGAGAAGGATTTCATAATTTCAATATTATAAAATGTATGAATGACTTTTATGCAACTTTGCAATCTGAAGGAGAGTTTGATATAACAAAGGTTGACAAAGGAGATTACCATCTGGTATTTTCAGGAAAAAATCTTGAAGAGGTGATAACACAAATTAATGATTACATTAAGCAAGAGTCTAAGAATATAAAAGTGTCTCGTGATTTTGAAGTTAATGACTTTTTGAAAGAATACTATTTACCTTCCCTTAGCCAGTTTAAAAGCAATAGCATCTTGTCTTTTAAACTCAACGCAACTGTTTCTGAAGGAATCGTTTACTTAAACCATAATTTAGAATTTAGATTAGAGGATTAAATGAAATTGCCTAATGCAAAAATACATTTGTGGGTTTTTAATCATCCATTCAGTAATATATGTGATCAAGTGGTATTTTTTGTAAGTTCACTAAGACAACATGGATATCAGGTCACAATTGGTTTAAAGCCTAAAAAAACTGCTTTAAATGTTATAATAGAGAACCTCAATAATAAATCATTTCGTATTGTGGAGGAGTTTTGTAAATCGTCTAATAAAAAAATTGCAGTAATCATGACAGAACATTTTGATTTCATATGCAACGAACTTTTAATTTATGGGCAACCTTTATTTGTTGAAAACCAATATATACCACGTCAAGAAATTTTTTCAAGGTTACACTGTCTTTTGCATTTGTCTCCATATATAAAGTCTATTTTTAGATTAGGTGATTTACCTGGCTTGGAAGGATTTTCTGAAAATATAATGAATGGCATTGGTATTTACTCAATTCCTTTTCCAAAAATTGAATTTTCTCATAAGAATTTAGATAAGCCTAAAATTAACTTTGATATCATATTTACAGGAAAAAAAACTGCTTTTAGATCTGATGTACTTAATGAACTAAAAAAACGTAATTTTATTTTGCTACACAACGATAAACTGGTTTCAAGGCACATTCGTAATCTTAATAATCACAAAGCTAGAATAATAATTAATATACCACAAAATTCAAATTGGAAATGGCTGTCTTCAATGCGTATTTTTGCTGGTCTTGCATGCAAAAGAGCGACAGTCTCATTAGGCACAAATGACGATTCAATTATTGCAGAATCATGTTTCCAACTAGACATGGATAATTTTGACTGGGAAGAAAACTTGAGAAACTTGATTACTGATTATAGGAATTGCTATAAAACAGCTTATGAAAATTATAATAAGATGACTAAAAAATTTTTAGAGAAAAGCCCATTCCCTCATAGTTTTTTTAAATTTTGGGAAATCACAGACAATCTCCCACAACAGAGATAATTAACAAAGAAAACATCTTAAACTATGGATACTTTAAAAACATAATATAGCAAGGCTTTAAATGATTATGATAATTTTACGAATACTTACTCCTACACATTGTCAAATATTTATTATTATAATCAAATTAGTAATTTTTTAAAAACAAAAATAAAGTTTTGTAATGACTTTGAAATGAAAAAATATTCTATAAATGATTTCATTTTTTCTATATGCAAGAAAATAAAAAAGAAAGTAGATAAAGAACAAAATAAAATCCTTGAAGATGCAAAAGCAACAATGTGTTAAGCGCAAATATTTAAAAGCAAAAGCATTGATGATAAAAAACTGGCAAAGGTGGCAGACACCCATATTATCAATGACCCTATACCTATTTTAAAAGTTGAATTTTCGAAGATTGGAAAAACCTATCTTAACCATTTAATTGATAAATTTGATAATTTTATTAACAATGAACTTAAAGAAAAAATAAAGAATTATATAAATTAGTTCTGGTTATATTTTAGTCTGGCAAGACCCCGCCGCAGTGAGCGGCGGGTTTTTTTTTCCTTCTTTTTCTCTTTTACTATCTACATTAAGGATGCTGGAGTGAATTTGTCTTATGTCTGTCAGTTCATAGACAATTTGTTGAAGTAGCTTATCAACACCGATCTTCCTCACAATATCTTTTTACAAAGAAAATGCTGCTCATTCGACGTAAACCGGCTCAGACGGCTGGATTTTAGTCTGGAAAAACGATCTTCGTTGAATTCCATGGCCATATACTAATTGTTTCGGTGCGTTTAAGCCTTTTGTTATTAGTTCAGTTTTCAATGGTTTTCAGATTTACCTGCAGTAACTCAGCAGTTTGTTTGTAAGCAGGTGGCACACGTATTTTATTACTGTACCACTTTCTTCTTTAGACGGAATATTGCTGCAGCTGATTCATCAAATTATACTATCACTAAATAAAAAACATAAAATATCATTTATACAATTTGAGTCGACTAATATTTATGCTATATTTTTCGTTTATACCATTAAGCCAGTAAGTTTTTTAAAAAGTGTATAATGAATTTCTAAAAGAAGTTTCGACTCAATGAGTGTGTGATAAAAACCTAAATTCATGCAGGCAAATTACATCAGGAAACCAGGTTAAAATGAATTAGACCTTTTTAATAAATTATTATCATTTTTTGTACGTATATAAAGATAATAGTTGTATACATAACTGAACACAGGGTTTAGAAAATTATTTTTTTAATATAAAACTGTAAACTAGATATAAGTCAAAACCTGAAACGTAATTATAAAATGACAAATAAAGGTAAATACTTGAGTCATTCTATATAAGCAAAACAAGTTTCTAATTAACTTTAGTACATTTCATATATATGAAAGTAAAAAATATACTTTAAGGATCTAAGATTCAGGTCCGCAAAGACAAGATTAGCGTATTTTTCAAGCACATAGTAATACTTTGGACAAACCAAAATCTTACTCTTGCATTACAAAAACATGCATATCTGAGAATTATTAAAATAGAACAAAAGTGAACTATAAAATTATAAACATGAATATTTTATAAATAAAATTAAACAACACAAGGAGCATCTAAATTTCATAAAGATTGAAGGCATAAAAACGAATACAGCTTAGAACTAAAAACTATAATGTAATACTCCAGAATACTATATAGTTTCTATACTACTTATTATAAATATTATATAAAGTTTAACTAAAAGGTGTATGATATGAAACTTGAAAGATATAATATTCCAAGTGAACAACGTGAATTGCTTGAAAAATGTAAAAGCCTTACTGTATTTTCTACAGTTGATGAAATAATTGATACTGTTTGTGGGGAAAAAGACGAGACATATTACGAAGTAACTTATGATATCCCCAATGTTGGAAAAGTTGTTGAAGCCGAAGTATCTAAAGTCAGAAATGGTATTTCAGTAAATTATCCTGAAGTGTACATGCGTCGCAGAGACCCTGACTGCATGATGATAGGTGATGACAGCAAAACAGATAAAACAAGATTTGCTGAAAAATATGGAGAGGATTTTTCCAAAGTTAGAAGTGAAGCGCTTGACTGGCTCAAAGGACAAGAACTTGCAGTTTACGGTTTTACTTCCGGAGCTGATGAAATTGGATATGAAACCTTAGTTGTAGCTCCAGCCAATGCAGCCTTTTTCGCACTGGGCCTCGCTATGCTTCAGGGAATACAGCCTTACAGTGATGAAATAGAAAAATTTTCACCAAAGGCTATAATATACGTTGTACCGCCTTTCCGTCATACTCACTTTGATGGCAAACAGGTAGTTGTGCACAACAGAACAAAAGACTTACATGAGATTTTCTCATTTAACCTCTATCCTGGTCCAAGTGCCAAAAAAGGCGTTTATGGAATACTGATAGAGCGTGGCGAAAGAGAAAAGTGGGTTACTACACACAGCTCTGTCGTAAAAGTCACAACTCCATATGATAATACAATCTCTATATTGCATGAAGGAGCAAGTGGTGGCGGAAAAAGTGAAATGCTGGAAACTATACATCGTGAGAAAGATGGCACAGTCAAGCTTGCGGAAAATACCGTTACAAATGATAAGGTATTTTTAGAAATTCCTAAAAGTTGCACTCTGAATCCTATTGCTGATGATATGGCAATGTGCGTTTCAAAAATTCAGAATAACAGTGGAAAATTACGGGTTATTGATGCAGAAAATGGATGGTTTATACGAGTTAATCATATAGATCATTACAATAAAGATATACATCTTGAAAAACTTACTGCTCAACCACCAAGGCCTTTATTATTCTTTAATATAGATGCGGTACCTAAAAGCCGTGCTTTGATATGGGAACATAAAATGGACAGCCCTGGTAAACCATGTCCAAATCCACGAGTAATAATTCCCAGAGATATTGTACCGGGGATAAAAAATGGTCCTGTTTCTATAGATATCAGAAGCTTTGGCGTAAGAGCACCACTATGTACTAAAGAAAATCCATCTTACGGAATTATTGGACTGTTACATTTTCTGCCTCCAGCACTTGCATGGTTATGGCGCCTGGTCTCACCCAGAGGGGACTCCAACCCAAGCATTGTAGACTCAGAAGGTATCTCTTCTGAAGGAGTTGGCTCATATTGGCCATTTGCAGTTGGGCAAAAAGTAAAGCAAGCCAACTTGCTGCTCGAACAATTTGTCACACATGATAAAATGCGATATATATTGACTCCTAACCAGCATATTGGAGCTTGGAAAGTAGATTTTGCTCCACAGTGGATAGCTCGTGAATATTTGGCCAGAAGAGGCAATGCAGGTTTCAAGAAAGAGCAACTTTCAGAATCTAAAACTCCTATTTTAGGATACAACATGAGAAAGCTGCGTGTAGAAGGCTATAGCGTTCCCAAACAGCTTTTACAGGTAGAGCTGCAACCGGAAGTAGGACAAGAAGCCTATGACTTCGGGGTAGAACAGCTGTATAACTTTTTCCTGGAATGCTTAAATGAATTCGATTTTCCTGAATTAGACCCTCTCGGCCGAAAAATAATTGAATGCTGCAGAGACAAAGGATCTGTCAATGATTATAATTCTCTAGTTCCAGGCTGTCCAATTTTTGAAACAGACGAAGACTAGCGGTATTGGTTAATTTAGGTAACTTTATTAATCTAAAATACGTAAACTGCTGTTTTTACTTAAAGTTAACAAGCTTGTAACTCAAGTTGACAGGCAGTTAGGGCAGCTTGGAGAAATATTTCTTCAAGCTGCCAGTTGATCGGACACTGAAAAGAGAAGTCAGGCGGTCAATATATTGGACAATTGCAACTTATGAAATTGACTCTATCTTTTTGCTCTTATTTTGAAGAAAGACAACTAAAAATTCATATTGTTTAAGCTGAAAAATCAGTTTAATAAGTCGTTTTTTTACTGCTATGGAATCAGCAGAAAACCTGCTGAGCTGGTGTTCAGACACTTCAAAGACTGCAATTAAACAAGAAGGCTTTAAACCTTACCAGCGAGGCTTAGCTAAATATTTAACGCAGGCCGCAAATGAAATGACACAAATGCTGAAAAGCTATTTGAAAATTTGAATTTAATAAGTATAATATTTATTAGAATGGTATAGTTATATTTATGATTATAATGCTTTTTCCTAATTATGACCTATAGCTAAAACCAATCAAGCTTCCGGTTGCTTAGCTTTCGACCGGAAGCTTTTTTATATTACTCTAGTGTGGAAAGTATATCTTATATGACAATTATCGTATTTCCCCTCCAGCCTGATCTCATTCTGAAATTCTCTCCATAAATATATAATAAATTCCAGGTGGAGTTTTTTACATATTGGTCCATTTTTTTGAATATCCAAACGGCAGAATCAGCAGGCAGTTCCACTATCATGATTTTTCACTGAATTCCAATGATATTCCCAGCCCCTCTTTCCCATATTTAAATTGAAATTCCATAGTTCCTAAAACCACCATAGAAAACAATCCCAAAAAAAGCAAAAAAGTAAAACCAGTACTTAAAGGAACGTAGTTAAGAATTGCGATCAATTGTAAGGTTTATAGTTTTCCTAAACAAAAATTGTCGTAAATGTGCTAAATACAGAATTTCTGCAAACATTAATCTAAGTTTAAAATATCCAATTTATAACCACTTATCAATATTCCCGTTCTTCTTGGACAAAGCCCTGTCCTTCTAACCAGTTTCTATCTATATGCTTTTTGCTGGTCTTTTTTTGTTTACCTGTAGCGGTGCCTGTCCAGGCAGTAGGCTGTCGGCCATTTTATTTCGTAGGAAATACCGTGGGCGTTATCTGCATACACTTTAAATTCCGGGACCGCTGCCTTGAAGCAGCGAATTGCCGTGACTGGAATGCTTTTTGATAACTTTTTCAGCCACTCCTGCAAACTTAAGACCCTTTTGTCTAAGGCAGGTGCCTGCAGGGTAAATAAATGACTGAAGCCGATGGGGACCAGGACTTGACTTTCATCAGGTAAATTATGCAGAATACGAATCGCAATAAATTCATTATTCAATAAACGGAGATTATCACTCCGCCCCCCAACCGCTTCATTCTGCAATCGAGCCATATTTCTCGCTCCATGTGAACTTTTCTGCATGAAGCAGTACTTTGCAAACTGCCTGTTCTCCTCTGCTGTATCAAAAGTCCTCGGAGCTGTTTTAATGTCAGTCAAAGCATCATCAAAAAAATACGGCCCGTGACAAAGCCTTGAAAGCCGGTTAATATATTCGTATTTCAGGCTGCCTCTGTCATAACAGGCCGCAGCCAAATTTGGATTTGAGTAGCTGCCGGCAGCAGATATGCCCGTTAAATTACTCATTGAACCTCTTCGTTGATAGGTTCGTAAATCTCCGGGGCAAATCTCATCAAAAACAATTGGCCTTAACGCTTCCGAACTGCGGGAATACTTCAGAAATTCACAGAACTCAAGCACAAATGAAGATGCCGCGTAATCTCCCTGCTTATGGGCTTGTCCTAAAACGACGATGCCTTGATAACACGTTGCCAGAAAAGCTTTGAAAATATCTTCTTTCATGTCTTCAATGGTCTTATAAGAATACTTTGATTCCTCTGCTTCCATAACAATATCAGGTACTGGTCTGGAGCCGATAATTTGCCTTCTTTTCATTTCTCTATAGCTCACATAGGACTCCAGCATTACCCGTAAGTCATAGGCGAAACATGGATTTGTGTTTCTCATGCTGCCAGTATGTCGGCGCAGCCATTCCTCAAGATGTCCCGATAAACCTTTTTCAAGCATATCGTTTTCAAGCATCAACTGCAGCCCCAGCCAGGTTTCGGTCGGATTTTCACTCCAGTAGTTTTCAGTTTTTCTTTCGGCCATTGTCAGATTTCTGATATAGAATGCCTCTTCTGATGAATTGTACAGGATTTCAGTATTTATTAAGGTTGCCCTGTGCATGGTTAGATAACTTAATATTTTATCAGGAGTAAATTCATAAGCGCCGCAAATTCTTCTCATTATTTCTTAAACTTTCATGTTATAAATATTCTTGTCATGATTTTAACAGTTCCCCCTTCAAAAAAATAATGCTTAAGGCACAACAATATAAGACCATAAACTATTGCAAAATTATTCATTAAATTAGTGAAGACTCTTTTAAACTACCCGGGAAAAGACACACAATAAAATTGCTGTCGATCGCTAAGTAAGACTTGGAGTGAGATTATATTGTTCCTGTTTTAATTAAATTCTAACTTTGTTAAGTAGATGTTTAATTCAAATTTTCATCATGACCGGTTCCGGAATATTGAAAGTAAGTCTGACTGTCACAGTATCATTGCAGTATCTTGATCTTGCTTCATGAAGCAGTAGATATTTTCAGCCGGTAAGCTCCGGAAGGGCAGCTGGTGGAGAATATTGGGGTTATGCAAGATGATTTTAAGGCATAATGTCTAAAATCCCTCAGCAAGCACAAATTCAGATACTAAGGCTCACTGAGGGATTTAATTTATTTAGTTACTTGACAAGCTGCTTCAAGTTTTTGAGAAAACTCTCACCTATTGCATCTCCACCTTTACTAAAGGTATTCTTTACCGCTTTATTCAGCCTCCCCTGCATTAAAGCCTTGTAATAAGTTTTAGCGTCCTGCACCGTGACGTCTTCTTTATCTATAATACCAAAAATAATGGCGTAAGCCCAACATGCAGCATCCACCTTGCTTTGCTTTTGAAAGCTTTTAGATACCCACAAAGCATGACGCCCCATGGTACTCTCCTTGCGGCGCTTGATAATGTAGTTATAAAGCTCACCATTTGATTCCCTTTCCAGGGGCAGATCTTCAATAATCGGGGAATTTAAAGATGTGCTTAAAGACCTGTAGTCATCCAGGACAATATTTCTGTATCTCGAATTAGTATAGGCAATCTGTTTTGACCGCAGGAAACATTCTCCGGATTTTGCCCCGTCAAGGCACTCATCACCCCATTTTTTCAAGTAGTTTTCATTCATACTAAAGAATCTTCCGCTGAAATAACTGTCGCGAAACTTTGAATCTTTTTTGTATTCAAGGGTCTCCCCCAGAGTTGGAAATAAAAATACACGGTGCGGCCTTGAAAAAGAGTCATTTGCACCAGCTATGTACCCCAGTGCTACATGCGCATCATTACCGGTGTGCTTCTTGCACAGTCCGGTATCAAGCGGCAAAAAGAACTCCTGATTTTTAGCATATGAATCATAAGACTGGTTCCATCGTCTATCTATATCATCCTTGCTTTTGGCTGAATGCCCAAAGACATGATACTTTCTGTGGGTGTTGTCCAGATGTATTCCGCGTCTTAATTTTGAAAATCCCTGTTTTTCTTCGCTGTCGCCAGCTCTGGACCAGAGCCTTGCATATATTTTGGGGTTATGATCTCTACTGCTTCCCTTATCTCTCATTGCCTGAGTTGTCATGCCTGAATGAGTTATTACATATGCATGTTTGGTTCGCAGATATATTCGTCCAACTCCAGATTCAAGCAGGAAGTAAAAAGAATCAAAAAACTCTTCATATAACTTTGGATCTGCCTTGTTATGCAGCTCTTTTGTCAATGTGGTACCTCCGTTTTTGAACCAGCTGATATACCCGGCTTTGGTCGTAAAGGCTTTGGCCAGCATCCATTCATGGTTTCCGAATATAAAATGATAGCGGGGATCAGACTGCATCAGCATCGAGTAATCTATCATAATTTTCGCAGAATCCGGCCCTCGGTCAATCAGATCACCAACACATATAACCTGGTCATTCTCCTTTAATTCTCTTTCGAGGTAATCTTTTATGATTCTGTATGCCCTCAGGTTGCCGTGAATGTCGCCAAATAAATATATGCCCATTTTTTTATCCCTTGATTTTTAGAAAGATTTTTAAAAAAGTTGTTTCGTTTTCAAAGTCTGGCTGAAAATTATTTAACAAATGAAATAGTTATTGAGGAAAATTGATCATTTTAAACCTTTTAAGGATTTCGTTTATGATGCGGCCGCGCAATAAAGGTGTGACTACATACTAGGATTGTTGTAAGCAAAAGCAGATTATTAAATACACTGTTGCCGTGCTTTGGAAAGGAAGACATCATGGTATTTTATATAGTTCTTAAAAATCAGACACTTTTCTATAGAACTCTGAGCTTAATCCCGGTAAGTAACCGCTGTAAATTCAAAGTAAAAATAAATTGTATTAATATTTCAATATTCCCAGCAATAATGACAGGCTAAGCTCAATAAATTTATGCATTAAAAAATGGATTTCATTAAAAATTTATAGGCAAAAAGGTTTTGGGATATTGCTATATTTTTAAAACAGACAGGAAAGTGATTTTAATTAGTTGTTCACACAATAAATAGGGCAAACTGTATTGCATATTCGCCTTCGCCGCACACAGAGATATAAAGAATCAAGTAAACTGGAAATCAATAACCCTGATTTTAATTAGGCAGCTCTTATTTTCTAAAAAATAAAAAGTGAAAATTCATTACATATACCAGCTTTCTAAAAGAAATGCACTCAACGGAATTAATTCAACTGCCTCTCCATGCTCATTGCTGTCCCCCTGTTCAGCTGACCTTAGTTGAGCTTTTAGCCCTTTATGCTAGCAGATTTACAGAAAATTTACTTAAATTATTAATGAGCTGCTAAAAAATCGGTTGAAAGTTTAAGAATAATAACTATTATCAGCATAGGGAAGTTCTATTTTACATTTTGAGGTTAAGGAGAAAAATTATGAAAAAGAAAATATTGTTAGCCATAATTTTTATATCGCAATTGCTGACATTTCAGGTTTTGGCACAGCCCAGAAGGTGTGATGATGCTGTCGATACCTCTTCAACCAGCAACTACGTAGATGCTGTACAGTATGCCAGACAATGGAGTTTTTATCCTTACTGGAGCGTAAGTAACCCAGTTAACTGGCGCTATGCATTTATTCCGGAAGTTCCTGCTATTGGTCAATATACCGATGAGGAATACTTATACCGTCAGAAAATTTTAATTATCAATGCTTCTTCAGACATGCTCGAACTAGCACCACGAAATATGCGACAGAGCATAATACCTGGTGTCACCCAGTTCCAGAATATTGGTGAAATCATGGCAATAGCAAATCTCAGGTGTTTTGTTACTGCCGTAATTACCGGCAAGGGCTCGCACCCTGATGATGAGACCTTGGTCGGCAAAGAATTCAATATATCATATCATGGTTTATTGTCAGAAAAAAACGCTGAAGCTCAAGAGAATGCGGATCCACCTGAAGAGGTTAATTTCGCCAGAGATATTCCTGTCGGCATGTTTGTTGCCAAGGGTGTTCTTGCAGCGTCTGATGAAACTTTTCCTATGGAGAGGTTTGCCAGTATTCACGTAAGTTGTCATCAAGACGAAAATAATGAGAATATTTTCAGATGCTCGCCAAATAATGCAAGGTTCGTACCTATTGCAGAAGTATCCAGCTTTTGGACCGTTGCAAAAATTGGAGACTATGGTGAAAATATCTATGTAACTTATCATTTGTTGTGTAATACTCCACGTATTTCTGACGCAGTGAGAAGAGCTGTTTTTGAAAACAACAATTTTTATATAATGCTGGCAGCGGTAATACAGGTTGGTGAAGACCTCAACCTAGATGAATTCAGCAAAGGTGTGCTGCGCGACTGGGTAGAAAACATTGCTCATGTCAGCAGGCCATTTAACCCTGATGACCCAGTGATCTGACATTTTGCAATCACTATCGAAATATACTTTCAGTACCCATTTCGATAGTGATTGCTTTTATCCTTAATTATATATACAGTGGCTTCTTTTAATAAATATCATATCGAATACTGAAAAACAGGCTCGATCGCTGCTTAAACTGCTAATAAAAACAATAATTTTCTAGTTATTAGGGCTGATATAATTAGCTAAATACATACTTAATTTATGAGCAATGGTAAGCACAAAAAGACTAATATTCACTTGTATCATTCTAATTTTTGAGTAAGAGTTAGGCTGTTGATTCGTCTTAAAATAATCCGATGCGTTGAATTGTTTTATTCATTTTAATATCTTTAACTTACTAAAATAGAAAAATCAGGGGCAGTAATGAGTAGATGGTTTCTAAGCTTAATTACAATTTTCAGTCTTTTATCTTCAATAAAATCTCCAGGCCAAGTAAAGCTGCTAAATTTTGACGAAGAATGGCATAACCGTCTTTTCATGCAATGGAGTATTTTACCGGCCTGGGAGCTGAGTCAAGCTTCAGGCAGGTATTATAGTACCTTATATCAGGAAATACCGGAAATATTCATTTCTCAGGACAATTCTTATAATATTACCTCTGAACCAGTCCCCTACAGAGCTCCGCTTTTAGTAATAAATATGAATGAATATGCACTGGAGACTCTGCCTCGAACCATGAGACAACAGATAATTCCTCATATTTCTCAATTTGATAACATGGGAGAGGTTATTGCAAACAATAACTTAAAATGCTATGTGACTGCTGTAGTTATTGGAAGTTATGGAGGAGGCTGGGCGCTTGATTATCCTTCAGCAAATCATGTTGGTGAAATATCGAGAATATCTTTCCATGGCTTTGCAACAAAATTGTTTCCACATGAAAATACAGAGGAATTCTCCTGTGTTATGCCTGTAGGCTTATTTGTCCCCAAAGGCTTAGTAGGAGGAATAAAGTATTGTATCCCGATAGAGAAACTGTCGGCTCAACCTGTCGAGTTTTATACCGAGCCTGTTTCGAATGACTGGAACTTTCATTTATGCGGTCCCAATAATGCAAGATTTTTACCTGTATCCAAAGCCTCCAGTTTTTGGACGGTTGCAAAAATTGGTGAGAAAGGAGACCAAATTATGGTCACATATTTTTTGCTTTTAAATACCTCAGAACTAGCAGATGCAGCAAAGCAAATCATAGAAAATACAACCCGGAATGATCAATTTTTCACAATGCTGAATAGTATTGGGCAACTGGCTGATAATTCTGATGATGAATTTAATTCCGGTATACTGCATGACTGGGTTGATAACGTTAAACACATATGCAGGCCATTAGACTCAGGTGAGGCGCCTGACAAGCCTGTTGAAGGGGACCCGAAACTGGCTTACGAAAGCTTTCATAAATTTAATATAGTTGAACATCAGGGCAGATTTTATGGCATCCCCCAGGATGAAGGCGCTTTTGATATGAATAGAATCGTGAATGGGGGTTACAGCGCATACTTCCCTGGATACTCTCTGGATAAAGTCAAAGCAGAATTAAATAAAGTGAAAGATCAAATTTACCGCTTCCTCCAGCCGGAACTGGCTCATGAGAACTACAAAGACTTTAATATTATCTCCTATCGAGGAAAAACTTACGGCATCCTCAGAAGTGAGGGCGCTTTTGATTTAAACAAAATCATGAATGAAGAATACAGTATATATTTTCAAGGAGACTCAGTGGATGAAGTAAAAGAAAAAATTGATGACTATTGAACTGTATAACTCAGTAAGCAGACCTCTAATAAATTCTAAGAAAGTTTTATACCATATTATGGTTGAATTGAATTTGCCACGTATTTAAATCTTAAATACCGAGACTATCCCCCCTGCCCGGCAAGCTTATACCTGCCGAGCGGGAGGTTCTATCATTTTTTGTAAAATTCTCGAAACAATAAGTCCATTTTATAACTGCTTTAGAATTTATTTAAAAAACATTACATAGTCTAAATCAAGATCGTTCAAGGCTATAGTTTTTCTGCTTTGAAAATATTCTTGACAAGCCGAAACTATCACAAAAATCATAACAATAGCCATACAAAAACCAACAGGCCAATCTGCATGATACAGATGCAGATTTTTTTCTTTTATGACTTGTTCAGCAAAAAACAGAAAAGGCATTGTGAGCCTTCAGACTTGAGATTTGATCTTTCTCTCAAGTTGAATTTCTGGCTGTGCAGTTCTGGTTAAACAAGCCCGATAAAATTACCTGATATCAGTACGGTCCACTACCATGACGTAATCAAGGCAAAAATCATTCAAAAAGGCATTTTCTTCTTTGGAAAACAGCCTGGACGCACGTGTCCCTAAAGTTGAAACATATATAGCTGTAACTTTCGCGTCTTCAACATTCATTTCATGAAGTTTTTCTTTTATTAAATTTTGAATTAATAGTTGCCTCTGCTGAGTTGTATATTTTTCCAAGTGGAAAGTACTTGGGTTTCTTAACAGCCCGTAACCTCCGTTAAGCAGCAAAATAAAGGGCGTCTTTTTGTTATTACCCTTATTTACTGCATAAAAATAGTGACATACTTTGTCAGCTACTTTTTGACGGCAGACCTTTGTTGAAATCATTTGCGCATAAAATTTATATCCCTGCAATTCAGTTTTCTTTGAAGTTTTTGCCTCATCTATGGATACTGCTTCAATATTCAATTCCTTAGAGGCTTCCTCCAGAAGTCTGTAATTATCCTCAATCGCTTTCTCATAGTTCACTAAGTGCGCTAACTGAGTAAGTGCGGTTGCTGTCCCGAAGCATACAGCATTTGGACAGCGTGCATCAAGAAAACTAACGACAGAGTCATAATGATCAAAAAAAGTACTGGAACTGACCGCATTGGGATGTAACTTGGCAGGAAAATATTTTTCAAAGCTCAGAACAGGAAAACCATATTCAATTATCAGACTGGATAAATCTGCTGGAAAATTTTCGCAATCCTTTACTATCGTCTCATGCACAAGTCGCGTAATTTCCGCATTTAAATCAGGGTTTGACCAGTCTGGGGACCCATCATAAAAATCAATCCCCAGCACAAAACTTTTATTAGAAAAAAGTTTTAAGTAATCAAGAAAAAACTGTGCAACATTACCAGCACCTAACAGTATTATTACATCAGAGCCATTTACAATTCGGTCAAACTTCAATGCCAGCTGGATATTCAAAGGCGTCTTCGCGCTAGAATAATCTGTAAAATTATAGCTGAACAAGGACTCACAAAGAGAACACTCGTTACAAACGGTTATTGTATCGATATTAGAATCACTTTCCAGCATTTCAAAATCGGATTGACCTAAGCCCAGCTTCAAGGTCGTGTTTTTGATATCCGGCCTTATTTTCTCATAGGGCAGACTATCGCCAATTGATCCTTCCAGCCGCCTGGACTGCATTTGGTTTTCAACTTCAGAAAATAGAGTAAATAACTCATCGTCTTGATAAACTCCTTTTCTTGCAGGAATATTATAAAGCTCACAAAGCTTATCCAAATCAAAAATATTATCACTTTTCAACAGTTCCGAATGTGTAGAGCGAATATATTCCTTTATTTTTTCCAAGTACATTTTTCTGAGTTCAAATTCAACTGAATCAGTTACCTTGCTATCCCCGATGCTGCATTGGTTCCCGCATAAAACACACTCTTCCGCTCGTAAAGTCATTCCTGTCATGAAAAAAAGTACGAAAATAAAACTTGCATTCATTATTTTATTCATTTTCATTCCTTAAAACTATTATTAAACTCCATATCAAATAAAGCATGAAGTTTAAAATTATGGTTCAGCATTAACCTGAAAGGCTTAAATATCATAATCTTTCATATCTATCAAATAGGACGAACTTGAAGTACGCCATTCCCCGTTGATAAGCTCTTTTTTCACGGTTGTCACTCCAATAAACTCTCCCATCCAGCCTGCTTTGGTAACCACACTGTGCGAAACGTTATAATCGGAGGATATCATTGAATGTGAATGCCCGCCAATCACAGCATCAACCCCGAAATTGGCGGCTGCATCCTCATCAAGGTCGTTGTTCTGGTGAGTAAGCATGACAACAAAATCGCACCGTTTCCGCAGCCATTTAATGTCATTTCTGATTTTTGGAGTATTATACAGTGATACTTTTAAGGTGGAATCCTTATTATATAAATACAGATAGTCAAGCTTTGGAGAACAAACCCCGACTATGCCTATTTTTCGACCTTGTCTTTCAATGATTGCAGGACCATTCAAATTTTCGCCTATAACATGTAAAGGTCTTTTATCAGTCGGGTAAGCTTCAATGTTGGAGCATACAAACGGCATTTTGTATTTCCAGCTTAGATCTGCCAGATAATCAAGTCCTTTATAGTACTCGTGATTACCAAGTGTACAGGCATCACAGTGGCTTAACCATTCAAAGGTCTGTTCGTCACTCATAGTGCCTCGATACTCTTCATAAAACTCAAGGAAATCCCCCGCATCCAGCCAGATAACCGGTGAAGCATGCTGTGTCCTGAACCAATTCATGAATCTCTTTATTTTGGGCACATACGTTTCATGTTGATGTAAGTCATTAGTGCTGATTATATATAATTTCTTAGTCATTCTTTCCGGGTTGTCAGGCTGGCTTATATGAATAAGATCATCGGCCCACGTCCGTAAAACTCCGGCGCTGAATTCATCTAAATTGATATCAGCTGCGACTTTTTTTATATCACTCAGCATATTAAAAAAGTCATCATTATCAACGGCTTCCTTGACTGCATCTGAAACCTGCGGAGTATTCAGCAATAAGTTATAGGTTATTATGATGTCATCACCATGACGTCCAACCTTGGCAGCAGACCAGCAACTGGAGACTTCAGCAATAGTCACAAAATTTGGTCCAGCAGAAGACAAGCCCAGCTTACCGCCACTGCCGATATTATTGCAGCTTATATTTAAAGCATCAGTCCTTTCCATGGGAATGGTATGCATGTCTGCTGCCAAAATACCTTTAGGAATAAACATTCCTGCTGGTATCGAATAAGAAAAGCTGACAGTGTCCTGTGAAAACCGGCTCGAAACTAAACCATGGAACGACATATTGAACTTTCTGCCTACCATGGTTTCATTATTGTGATGGGAGCCTTTGCCAGTGATAACAGCCCGAATGCGGCACCTCAGGTTGTTGTCATTGATAATTCCCAGCATATTTTGAAACTGGTGGGTTCTTGGAATAAGATCTCGCCGCATATGCCTTGGCAGCAGATCAAGAGCTTTCCCGTTAAGATTAACAATCAGCAGCTTCTGCCGGAAGTTATAGCTGCCATCACTATTAAAAGTTCCAACGCAGGGGACTTCACTTATCAGGTTCAAGGCAGGATTTGGCGGCAATACTGCTTCGTGTTCATCAGTTAAAGACCATTTTTTTATCCTGACAAAATCTCGGGTAACTCTGCTGTGAGAAGAGTTGTCATCAAGGTCTGCACATCTTACCTGCCCCCAGACATTAAAAAATGAAGTTACTAACAACAGGATAAGGACTAAACTTTCTTTCATAAACGTGTTTTTTTTCATATTATTTTTATTTACAAGGTCTCTGAAATTATTGAAAATCTTCTATAGAAAAACAATAGAGTCCATATAAAAATATGAACTCTGCTAATACTGTAAAATTCTTAAAGAGGAAAGAAATTTGCTTTTACATAAAAATCTAAACAGTAATCATTTAACAATTTATTTTTCTCTTTAGAAAAAATAGTCTGAGGCCCATAGTTGACACAAACAGTAGTCACTTTCAGGTCATTAAACCCCATTTTAGAAAGCTTATCTTTTATCAGGTTCTGAATCAACATCTCCTTTTCAGTATCTGAATATTTATGAACCATGCAGTTATATTGACCCTTTACCTTTTTAATCCAGACACCATACTGCTCATCCAATAACAGGATGAATGGAACTTTATAATTTGGGTTGCTATTAATCGCCTTGTAATAATTACAGATTTTTTCCGTCATGATACCCCGAACAACTCTTGCGGCAGTAAATTGCCAAGACATAACATTTTGCGCATTCCACTTTTCCGAAGTTTTAAGCTTTTCTAAAGCAGGAAACTTACTATCGCCTTTATGACATTGCTCATGAGCAGTCTTCATTAAATCATAATATTGTTCAACAAACTTATCGTAGTCTGTCTGGTAATCTCCCAAATGAGTAATTGGAGTAGCAGCACCAAAACAGACAGCATTAGGGCAGCGTGCTTCAAGAAAGTTAACAATATTTTCGCGAATGCTGGCATAGCCATCATTTCCAGAAGCTGATCTTATGCCACAGACATAACTTTTATTTGGGTGGTATTTATAAAAAGATAAAGTTGGAAAGCCAAGCTCAGTTATTAAACGGGATAAATTGGGAGTAAAATCATCGTACTGCTTATTGATGGTTTCATGTACTGCCTGAAATACTTGCTCATTAAGTTCAGGATTAGACCAGTCAGGACTGCCATCGTATGCATCAAGCCCTAAAACAAACCGTTCATTGCTGAAGAGTCTTAAGTAACTGAGCAATAAATTATCTGCTGCGTTCATCGTACTCAACAATATCACAATATCAGAACTTTTAACTATTTTATCAAGCTTCAGGGCCAGTTGAATATTTGTTGGCAGTTTGATATTATGAGTGCTGATACCTTTGTAATTCAAATTCAGTGTAAACATCCCACATTTTTTACATACTCTTTCTCTTTCAACTTCCGGATCATTACTTTCAAATCCAACTACAGCATTTTGAGGTGCCTCAAAAGGCCAGTTCTGAAAGTCATCATTAAGCCTGAGGCCTGACAGGGTATCTCTGATATCAGCTCTTACTTTCTCATAGGGAAGAGTATCGCCAATAGATTTACTTATTCTTTCAGCCTGTAAATGCCCTTCAGCTTGCTCCAATAATTCAAAAGTGCCCGTGTCTTTATAAAGTTCTTTTCTTGCTGGAATGTTAAAAAGCTCACAAAGAACATTCATAGTTAAAAGGCTGTTGCTGTTGATTAATCCAGAATGTTTTGAACTTATGTAATCATTTACTTTATCCAGATACATCTGCCTGAATTCAAATTCTATAGTGTCAGTCCCGTCGAGGTCAGTCTCTTCTCCACACTTTGAACATTTTTCAGCTCTTGAAACGCTTGCTGATAAAAAAACTACGAAAAATAAAATTACTGCATACAATGATTTTCTCATTGCAACTCCTTCTTAACTGTTGAATCTTATTCCCCCTGTTTTATTATCAGCTTTTATAAAAAAACTCTTTTTACAGCCTTGTCAATTATTGTATTACACACAAAAGCAATATAAATATTAGCCATTACTAGACCAATCTCAAAGCAATCAGTTAAAAAGCTAAGTATTTAAAAATCATCAAGCTAGAGGACAAGACCAATGCAGAGAACCACTTTACAATGAAAATAACATTTTTTTCACAGATTTTTTTTGTATTGTTTATGACTTTCCTTAGAACATATTCTGTAAAATCGGGAATGGTATTCCGGTAATATTTAAGTTGATTTAATATTTATAACTTCACTCCTTAACTTTCTATGCGCCCTTCAGATACAGGTAATCTTCATATTATTGATATTTTTAAAATTTCTAGGTTAAAAATCCCGAAGCAGTGTAACTAAATCACTACTTCGACAGCACTATTTGAACATCACAATTATTGCTTATACTAAGCAATAAATATCTAATATTTATTAGATCTAATCGAAAGGTAATTTATCATACGCCGAAGAGTTTTCAAAGTTAATATCTTTAAGGATCATAAGCGTTGAAAACCAATCATTCTTTTACTTTATAACAAACAAATAATTAGTAATTATTAAACAGGTAGATTGGAAGGGAAAATGTATTTTTTTAAAACATCATATTTTAAAACCGTAAGTCTCAGTCAAATGGTGCGTGACTTCTTGTTATCAGACGCAAAAAATTATAAATACATCGCTTTTGGGCAAAAGCACACATATGGAGGATATTCGGCAGAGTTATTTTTGACTGAATTGATCAAGCAAGTTTTTAAAACTCCAAAGCAATATCCCGAATGGATAAGCATGTGTCTGGCTATGGAAAACAGCCTTGGTCGACAATTGTTTACTACTGATGAGTTTGATGTAAGCCAACGTTATGAAACGTATTACTGTCAGCTATACCGGTATATAAGTCTATTTATCAAAGAGGTTGTCGTCCAAAGAAAAGTTACGGATATTGTATCAAACTACCTGGACTCCAACTTCATGACAAAAGATAAGATAGAAGAATATTGCCGCACGACAAACACTCCAATGCCATGGCTAAATCACTCTGGACTCTCAAACCTTCATAGCACAAAAGTACCCCCTTCAAAACCTCGCTCCTTTACACTCCCGACAAATACTGCCAATACCCCTAACATGCAATTTAGAAGGCCGGTACGATTTCAAGACAAAAAAACTGAGACCCTTAAGCTGGTAGATTCAGCCATAGACAGAAGATATCCTGTATATTATTATGATGATAACGAAACTTTATGCAATAAAAGATACGAGGTTCTTATTAACTGTTTCAGCCCACAGGAACGCTCCAATCTCCAACTTTCAGATAAAGGCACTTTCTCTGCTCTCACAAGAAAATTAAAGGGCACTAATCTGAATATGCGCAGTATCTGCAGAGTAAAGATGAATGCTTTAATTGTACAAAGAATTGTAAACAGGCTGGACTGTTACCAGAAAGTTCTTATGCCGATTGGCAGAATGCACTTGTTTGATCATCCAATGATTGGAAACTGTTCATTGAAATCATTATTTAACAGTATGTACGAAATTAAATGTGCACAAGTGCTCTGTCGCATTGGGGACAAAAACAAAGCTACTGACTTCGGTAAAAATGAAGAGAGCAGCCTGAAGATTGATTCACCTAAAAAGTTTGATATTGCTTCGAGAGATATAATTGATCAGGTTATATATGTAAACAGGGAAAATATCGGTAAATAACCGTTATTGCTTTAAATGAGGAAGTTATTAAGATATTGGCACCTTAATAACTTCCTGCCAAGAAAACAGTTAATGAAGATTTGATTGTCCTCAATACTCCTGATACAACATCAAATAATCAAAACCGAATTTAGTCAATAAGTCATTGCTGTCCTTAGAAAAAACATAATAGGTTCCTTCACTTCTGGCCGCGTATATTGTGGTGACTCTGGTATCCTTCAGGTTAAATTTATTCAGGTGACCTTTGATTAGCTGCTGTATTAACAGCTCTTTTTTATCAGGGGCAGGCTCCTCTAAAATACAGCCGTTGTCGTCTCTCACCAGTCCATACTCATCCTTGAGTACTATAACAAATGGGATATTGCCATCCGGTCTGTTCTTGTTAACAGCCGCATAATAAGCACTTATTTTTCTGGCAATTTCATTACGGCATATTTTTGATGTTCCCAGTACGTTATATGCCAGCATCTTCCAATAATCTATCTGCTGAACCCACTCTTTTTCATTAACAGGCGGTTTTATAGTTAAATCCTTGCAGACTTCCGTTAAAAATGCAAAGTTGTCTTCAACAGCTTTCTTGTAGTCCGGTACCCAGCCCAGATTGGTGACTACCGATTCAACACCAAAACAAACTGCGTTTTTACACCTTGCGTCAAAAAAGCTGAAAGCCGCGTCGTAAAGATAATCCTGATCACTATTCAGCGGCTGTCTGCAGGCCGAATACCTCTGAAAATTGAAAACTGGAAAACCCATTCCGGTAATCAAAGCAGATAGATCAAGGGGAAAGCTGTTATCACATTGCTTGTTAATCTCCTGATGCACTATTTTCAATATTTTTTCATTAAGCTTTTCCTCACTCCAGTCCTGACTGTTGTCAAAGCTGTCAATACCTAAAACAAATCTCTTATTGCTAAAAAGGTTATAATAACTTAATAATAAATTATTTAAAGACGAAATTGCGTTATCGTAAAAGATTATGGTTATATCCGAATCATTAACTATCCTGTCAAGTCTGAGCGCCAGTTGAATGTTTCTTGGCAAGATACACTTTGCATTATCAGGATCGTCATACTGAAGGGTTCCCATTCTGCAGTGTTCACACACCTGCTGTGTATCAATTATGTCATCATAACCGTCATCATTGAATTCAAAAACTTCGCTTTCTGAAGGCAGGCTCAAACCTGACGATGATTCTTTTATATCCTTTCTCACTACCTCGTAAGGCAAACAGTCACCAACTGATTTCACTAATCTTTTTTCCTGAAATTCTGCTTCTACAGCCTTTGCCATCATTTCAGTCTCGCTTTCCTTGAACAGCCCTTCTCTGGCAGGAATATGATATATCTCGTTTAACATATCCTGATTTAAAGTCCCGCTGTACTTATCAAGCAGCTCAGAATGTTCTTTGAAAGTGAAATTATTTATTATATCCAGGTACAGTTTTCTAAATTCGATTTCAGTCGTATCCATCCTTTGACAGACAGTTTCACTGACCATTTTACCACATTGTGCGCATTTGACTTCAGCTTTTAAGCTTAAGCAGAATATCATAGTAAATGTAAACAAAAAAACTATTGAAAATGACTTTTTCATTGTAACTCCTCTCAGCATATTGATTGTTTAAGTCCCTCTATTAAACAATCTCAACATTAAAAAAATAATTAAAAATCAGCCGCTCTGAAAAGCGCATCTAAATTCTGGTCATCTGACCAGTATCAAGGTCCCGGGAACATGACATAATCAATGCATATTTTTTCCAGGATCGGGTTGCACTCTTTAGCGTATAACCGCGCCCTGTCAGTCATATAAGCGCCGACTCCTATTGATGATACTTTGACGTCATTAAGTCTAAACTCTAATAATTTTTTTCTTAAAAGGTTCTGTATTAAATTTTCTTTAACCTTGCCGTCCATATTATTTTCTTGTTTAAAACCGTGACATGCGTCTACAACTATTAAAAACGGAATTCTTTCGCTCTCTTTTCTGCCTCGATTTACCGCTGCATAGTAGGTGCATATTTTTTGAACGATCTCCTGACGATAAACCAGACTGCGTTTAAAATTAAACACAAACTTTCTGCCAAATGTCCCTTTTCGTTCTAATAGATTAAGCTCCGCAAAGTTCTGATTATCGATATTCAGTTCTTTGACAGCAGCATCAAAAGCTGAAGAATAATTTTTTAAAGTCTTTTTATAATCTTTGTTTTCTAATTCACCCAGATATGCCAGTGGTGATTCCATGGCAAATCCTGCAGCGTTCGGACACCACTTACCTATCATGCAGCTCAAAGCCAAATCAGAGAGCATAACATTTTGCAGGTTTCTCAAGATATAAGTGCCTAAGTCGAATACTGGAAGATTATATTCAGCAATGATATGAGCAAGCTCCTCGTCGAGATTAGAACCAGTATTGAAATGTTCACCAATCAATTTTTTGATATGCTCAAATTCTTCATGAGCCATATCCGGAGTATCGTAAGTCCTCAATCCGACAACGAGTTTTTTATTTCTGAACAGCTGTAAATACGTTAAAACAGGGTCATATCTCGAAGCATGACCATCGTTCAAAACAACAGTGATATCTGATCTGTCTATTATTTGACCCAGCTTCATTCCCAATTGAAAATTTGCCGGCAAAAGGTGCCTTGGCATTTGATAACATCCATGACAAATATATTGAAAATCACTGCTCGGAACATTTAAATCAGGGGGCATCAGTCCATAATTCATTAATAATCCTGATGCTGTTTCCTTGAGGATATCAGGTCTTACCAAACTTAGTTCCAGTTTAGTGCCTACAGAGTACTGGAGTGGGGTGGCAGCTACCGCAATTTCGACTTTCTCCTGCAGTTGATCGTTAGTTTGAGGAAGTTTTCCTAAAACCGGATTATTGTAATAATCAAAAAACTGTCCAACGTCCATGACAGCACTGGCATTGTCATCACTTCCAACAAGCTCTTGATGAGCGTGCTCTGCATATTTGTAAATATGATCTTGATATGCTTTTTTCAAACTTTCTTCATGCAGATCAATCGTCCTGCATTGTCTTGCCGAAAATTCCTGGCCGCATACGGAACATTCCACAGCCTGAGATATAAAGCTTGAAATTAAAATAAATACAATGGCTGCATCTTTCCACAATGATTTTTTCATTGTAAATCCTCTCAATAATAAAAACTGTTAATTTTATCCCCCTTTAACAGTCAGCCACATCAAAAAAATATGACCTAAATCATTAAATACAAGTAATATAATACAAATGAAAAAATTTAATAAGTCAACCAATTATACCTTTCGAAGCATTTTCATTCTCTCATCTCTACTGTGAATGAAAAATATGTACAATTCAACATAAACCAATAATGCTCAAATGCGGAGAATATTTTTTGTGCAGAGAAGTGACATTAAGTGCCTGATCCTGCAGCATCAAGTAAAATGCCTGGTCAGATATTCAGAAACGTGCAGCAGTACTCACATTAAATTCTTCCTCCATCAACGATTAACTCTGTCCCATTCATATGAAAAGCATCTTCAGAGCAAAGCATTGCTATTGCTCCGGCTATTTTTTCAGGGCTTACCATATGAGGTTTCCCGAAAGGAGTCAAATATTTTGTTAACGAAGCATCAGCGCCTTGAGGAATTGAAAATTCTTCAGCCAAGCCTGTCTTTATAGACCCGGGACAAATGCAATTGGCCCTTAGCCCCTGTTTGTGATACTCTAGAGATATTGAACGGGTAAAAGACTTTACAGCTCCTTTAGTCGCTGAATAGGCACTCATCCATGGATGTGGATGAAATTCCGCAATCGAAGACATGTTTACCAGGTAGCTTTGCTCATTTTTAATCAATACCGGTATAAAATGCTTGTTGATCAGAAAAGTTCCATTCAAGTTTACAGCAACAATTTCATTAAACTGATCAAGTGTCATTTCATGAGTATTATATGTTTTTAAAATTCCGACATTATGACTTAATGCGTGTATCGATTTAAATTCACGAACAATAGAATCCGCCGTTGCTGCGACTTCATCTTCTCTGGACACATCGCATTTAAAATACCTTGTTTTTGTACAATACCTTCCCAGCTCCCTCTGAGCTTTCTCAAGACCTTTTTCATTAATATCAACCAGAGCAATATTACCGCCCTCCGCTGCTATCCGGTGACATACAGCCAGCCCTATCCCCGAAGAGGCTCCTGTTATAACAATATTTTTCCCTTCAAATCTATTCATCTTTTACTATCCTTAATTCTAAAGCTTCATTCATATTGATCTATTAAATGTTTTTTAGCTCATAAAAGGCATATTTTAAATTGCCGCAATTATAAAATTTGATAATTTGATAATTTCTGAAAATATTTTTAAAACAACAAGAACTGTTTTTAAGCACCTAATACTTTTAAGGTTATTTTATATTCTTATGCATCAATTATCTCTAATTTAAAAGTATTTTTATAAGCTGCAATCATAGCTTTATAAAAATTCCTGTTCATTTGTTCTATCACTGGCTATGCCACCATTGTCACTCTAATACTAAATCATTAATTAGAAACACCTAACAACTTTTTATAACATTTCTTCTTATAAACCACAACATTCAAGACAATAACCTCATCTATATCTCTTAACTTCGAAGTGATCATATCAGCAAGTTATTAACTGCACCCGGGAAAAGTTGGCAATTTGCGGCTTAATACAAAATTTCAAATTATTTGTCATTAAAATCATTCTGGCTTTGAAATTGAAAAGTAAATCAAAAAAGCCAGAAAACAGCTATGGAGATTCCATGAAGAAAACGATAATTTTATTATTCGCAATCACCTCTTTTTTCGTATCTTTCAGTGCATTTTCACGAAATATAAATTATGTTTGTTATTCTAACTCAGAAAAGTCCATAAATAAAAGCGACTTCAACCATTTTAAAAGCCTGCTCACGAATACCAAAAAAGTTTATAACGGCTAAGGAGAACTTCTTTCAATAAACTACACGTTTTCCCAGTACAGCTACGATCAGACAACTAGTTGTGTTTTGCCCAAAAATGCAGATATTATTGTCATCTTTGGATCTGCAGAATACAATCCTCAAGTTCAAACATTCGAAATATTCGATCCAATAAAAGTTGAAGCTTTCTATAAAAAAATGATCAATGATATCAGACAAGCTAACCCTAATATCATTATTTTTGGGATAGCGATAACAGGAACAACAACTAATCCTGCCTATTACCTTGACTTTTGTAATGCATTTGCTAAAGCTTTTGACAGCTTTCCATTAGATAAAAAGATTTTTGTTTCTGGAGGGGATTTACCTGCTCAAGAAAAAGGTTTAGCGTATAAATGTCTTGACGTACTTAATGCGGTTAATTAGACATAGCTCATGTTATTAAGTACTTTACTTATTCACCTCTCAGGTTCCAATATGTAAATGCTAAATAGTTATGTTTAAATGACATTCGTTTATATTCCCGGCTGGCGAAACCCAGCCGGGTTAATCAGCATCAAAATGCATCCTGCCAAACCATACTGACGTCAGCAGTATCTTAACACCAGTCTCAAAGGCATGTTTTTTATTCAGCAGTTCTTGGGTGATAACGATTTTGAGCTGTTCCTTTGTGTTAGGATTGTGTTAGAAGGGCCTCTTTTTATTTGAAATTTACAGTTTTTTTATTCAATTTAAATGCCTATCATTTATTGCATTATTGATTGTTTGGAGTTATTCAGTTCTTAATCAATTGAGTTGCTTGCGGAACGCATTTCAGCTCAATTTATCTAATTTCTAGCACTTTTACCTGGAGAAAATTGTGAAAAGCAAATTAATGGCTGTCCTTTTGTTTGTATCTCTCTTAGCTCTTGCTAACAACCTCAAACCTTCCGGGGTTTCTTCTGCGAATCCCGCAAGAGATCCAAGAATAACTTACCTTGGTCGTCATAACAGTGCAGGCATGATGAACTGGGAGGGAACCGGAATATCTGTCAACCTGAAAGGCAGTAAATTAAACTTCACGATCAAAGCTTATAACAACATTTCCAAGGGGTTATTCCTGACCTGTGAAGAAGCAGATATAGATATATCTCCAGTCGCTTATTCAATATTTATTGACGGCAAAAAACAATCTGATTTCAGCATCCCCAAGGGCACCAGATGTAAAAATATTTCAGTTACAATGCCGGACAATGGAAATATTATTCACCATGTTGAAATAATTAAAGTCTCTGAAGCTTCCACTGACTTTGAGACATTTGAAATCGCGCAGAAATCAAGCCTGGCAACACCTGCAAAAACTTACAGGATAACCTATTATGGCGATTCCATAACCTCCGGCTATGTGGATTCAAACAATCAACCCAGAAACTATTCCGGATTTGCCTGCCTGCCTTTAAGTTATGCCTTTAAAACAACTCAGAATCTTAATAAGGCTTTATGCAAAAACTTATCTCGAAAAGCATTCAACGCAAGTTATATTGCTCTCTCCGGCATTGGAGTCGCAAAATCGCTTCCCAGGTGGCAGGGGCCTACCATGTTCAACTATTTCAGACAGGTCCTCTACAGAATCGGACCTCAAATGGATTTTGAAAACGCGGATATCGTCGTCATTAACATCGGGACAAATGACATTGTAGCCGGCTGCACTGTTGAAAAATACCAGACGGCACTGGATAAATTTATTTCAGAGGTTGGAAAACTAAATCCTAAAGCCCACATATTTGTGACTCTCTGGGGCTTTTTTGACCTTAAAAAGCAGCATCCGGAATTTTACAGCGCTTTACAGGAAACAGTAAAAAAATACACCCCGAAACACAAGGAAAAAGTCTATTTTGTTGAACCTTACTGGTCAAAGTCAGGAGTAAGCTGCATGCATCCAAGCGAAAAATTTGCTCAGGAGTTTGCAGATTATCTGACGCAGATAATCTTGAAAAATATACCATCCGACATGCAGGCGCAGTCAGAAAATTCTTGATAAGTTTTAACGATTATCTTTAATTTTTCAAAAATCTTCTTCGAAGAAATATTGACTTTTCGAAGAAGATTTTTTTGTGCTTATTTTCCGGAGACCGCGATACTTGCATCCTGTTAAATGTCCAGGGTATGCCCATATTAACATCTCTGCTTAATGGTGTTCATAAGAAAACTCAAGATGCAGTTTTTTCTAATTAATAAGATTAGCATTAACATTTTTTTCTTTGACTTTAGCATTTTTTGAGCTCAATTAAGGGCTTATTTTCTCAATTTGAGAAACACCAGCCCAAAACAGGAATAGATTTTCCACCCCCCCTATTAAAAACAGGAGAAATATGAAAAAAAATTTAAGTAAGTTATTTGCCTTGATGATCGTCATGATACCGGGATCGATGTCGTTTGCGACAGAGTGTGCCGAATGCGGTAAACAAATTGCAGGAGAAGAGTGCTACCTTGTTGAAGCATCAGAATTACCTTTCAGAAACCGGTATAAAGAGATTTTGAGAAATGAACTTGGAAGAAAAAAAGGAATTACCAGCAGGGACGAACTTGACTCTCTGTATGATATGTATCACCGGCCGCCTTCAGCCAAAGAAATTCATGACGCAGTTGAAGATGCATGGGAACACTACATAGCCCCTGAGCGACTGAACATTCCTGAAATTGAATTTTCCGTTGCTGAGATGATGACACCGATTGAAGTCAGGGAAGACTTGCAGAAAAGGGAAAGACTGGCTGAGGAGATGCTGAGAGGCGCTAAAGAAAACAGAAAATCAGTATGTCACACCTGCATTTACGGACGTCCTGTTAAAGATGGAGAGAGCGGATGGCTGGAAACCACAACTCCCCTGAATATCCAGCTGTCAATAGCCCTTAAAGGAATACTTGATGAAAGCGATGTGGTAGTTATTTTGCATGAGCATGACAAAAAGAATTCAGCCGCAAGACTTGTTTATGACTTTATGAGACTGTTTAATCGCAGTGCTGTAGTTCTGGGTGAAGAGCTTTATGACAGTTATTGCAAGGATTTCAGTAGAAACAGGTATCAGAAAGTAAGAGAAATGCTCGCCCGGCAGTTTGGGCCTCAGGGAATCAGAGAAGCAGCCTTTGCTGAACTGGTCAGCCTTATCAGTGAATACGCGCTTCCTCAATACGGGACCCTGGAATATTCCAGAGTTTCATGCAAAATAGATCCTTATGTTCAAGGGTTTCTAGCCTTTATTGAATCCAGATGTCCCGACACTTTTTGTTTTGCTCTGGAAACTCCGGTCTCTACAGGAAATTTTCTGCATCATACAACTGATGATCCGGATGTTAATCAGTATTATCAGCAAATATGCGAAAAAATCGGGATGGATATCTGGGGAAACCCTAAACAGCTGACCATGCTACCGGCTCGAGCCAGAGCCAGCGTTCTTACCACCTCTCTGCGTTACAGGCTTACTGAGACCTGCAACAGGGATATTGCAAGAAAAGTGGCCAGGTACTTCAGCGCGGTAAATCAAAACCGAACAGCCCCTGACAGCCCGAGAGTAAGATTCATTATCACAATTGGCTCAAAACATGGAGTCCGCCAGAAAGCCGGAGTGGTTAACCAAGGCCTGATTCAGGAACTTATTGTCGATGAGCTTGCCAAAATCGGCCTTGACCAGCCCAGAGTAACAACAATTCTTGCCTGCCCGGGATATATGTCTGAGCTGTTTCCGGTTGCTGCCGGTGCAGCGTCAGGAATAGATGTTGAAAACTGGGCCGGCAGCAGTATAGATTACCTGCTGAAATTTCAAATTCCCTTGAAAACTGATGAAGTTCTGGATGAAACGGCCTTTTTTTAGTAATATTATTTTATTCTGCACTTCCTGGAAATCCACTTGAAAGAAAGCAGCTTTCTGAAAAAATGCAGAAGTTGATAACTGTAAAACGGGTTGGATAAAAGCTGCCAACCCGTTTTTCGCTCTTTTTGCAGGCCGCTGTCAAATTCAAAATGGCCACGAAAACCCCAGTCATGCCGCATAAAAAAATAGCCTTTTACTGTCCATTATCCTCACGGCCAAAACCGAAAGAGCTTTCCAGATGATTTGAATCATCTTTTTCTGAAGCTTTTGCAGGTTTTTTCTTCCATTCCTTATCCCAGGTCTTTACTCCGGACACACAATCTATTCCAAGGTTGAAGTATTCTTCATACCTTTCATCATAGGTTTTACTTCCGCCTTTTTTCATAGCACACATGAAAACTGTATTTTTAACGCCGGTAGAGTACAACCCCGGGGGGGAAACCAGTTGAGTCTTTTCTCCGGGTGTCAGGTCAGCACTGCTCCAGTATGCAGTGAGAGCGCACATGCCTTCCGGATCATTTGGCACTGGCTTGGCAGATTCCATCGCGGTTTTACCGTTTTCATCGGTTGGAGTCAGAATCCAGCGTTTAACTGCATATAAAGCATCATCAACCTTTTTCTTTGACGGCTTTTTAGGAAGTCCGGGAATATTGATAGGGAAAGACTGTGCCATGGTCTGGTTGACATATTTTTTTACTTCCTCTATCCGCGATTTAATAATGCCATAATACTGATCCCTGAGGGTTGTATCTTCCGGCATCGGTTCCGGTATGACCGACTGCATAATTTCATTCTCTATCACTTTTCTGGGATGAATTCCATGCTTTGCCTCATATCGGGCAAAGGTTTTCTCCAGCACCTTACGCGCTGCACTCACCTTCTGGGGATCCATTTTATTGATTACTTCGTCAATTTCATTCAGAGAAAAATCCACCCGCGCTTTGTCCTGGCTGGCTCTGATTGAATCCTGAATATTTTTCAACGGATCATTGGGATCAGTTATTTCCGGGCCGAAGAGCTTTTTGAAGTCCTCATTGGTTTTAGCCGCGTCACTGACGTACTTGTCTTTGATAGCGTCCAGCTCAGAGGTATCCTTCCAGGCGGCAATTTTTTTGCCGGCGTCCTCTTTTACCTTTTCTTCAAATGTCAAAGGATTCTTTTTAAATTCTTCTTCAATTTCTGTATTTACAGCCTTTACACAGGAATAAGACCACCAGACCCCTACCCTGCGGTTGACACAGTAAGACATAAAGTCACAAGCTTCTTTAATCATTCCCTTATTTCTGAGAGTGAGAATGAGACGTTCTGAAGTCATATTATCCTTGATTAAAGGCGCCACATCCTCATCCGGCTGGTAGTTGTTCTTTTTAATGGCATCCTGAGGAGTCTTGTAATCAAGCATTATCAGGGGTTTGTCAAAATTTTTTCCGTCCCAAGACATGATTTTCTCCTGTAATTTGATTCTATATTATTTCAAATTTAAAGTTCAACGTCCAAGCCTGCATAAGCAGTAATCAATGCTCTGGATTCCTGATCCAGTGCCTTCATATTCTGTCTGATAGCAGCTGCACTCGAATCTGAAACTTTCTGATCTACTGAGGAAATGGCGGCTTCCTCTTCAACAATATTCTGCTCGGATTCAATTACTATGCTTTTGTTGTCACAAACCTCAAGCTGAACCTCATCAGCTTTCAACTTCTGCTTCGCAATTGCAGCCTCCTCTTCGTTCAGATTTATTGAAACATCATTTACACTGGATTCTTCGCTCAATGGAGCCAGTTCGCTTTTACTCACAATCGTAATATCCTCCCGAGTCAAAACAGCATTTCTGAGTGCAGCTTCAAGTGGATCAGGAGCAACTGCATTTGCAGCTTCACCAAGCCCTCCGGTTAAAAGTTTTCTGATAGACTTATAGAGGGCGATATAACCGCCATAAGGGTTGCCCAGTCCTGAAATTTTAGGTGCCACGCTGCAGACGTTATTACCACAGAGCTCCATCAAATTATACTTCAAGTCCGCCTGTGAAGCCGTTCCGGCCATTATCACGGATATCATGTTTATTGTTTCCGCGACAATACACAGCGCAAACTGAATAAGCAGAGTTTGGATAAACAGATTCAGCCCGGCGTCACCTACAGTTCCCGCCCAGGCACCGGCATCAGTACCGGCATTGGTACAGATGTCCTTGTTTATCTCATTAAACATTTTATTCATTGTTATAATGCAGTCTGTCAAATCAAATCCGCCTGTTACTGTCGTATGCATTCCAGCCAGCTTGCTTGTAGCGATCATACCTCCAGCCTCAGACCCCCACCAGGTTTTAATATTCGCGTGGTAAGTTCCGACTATCGAAGTCAGAGGAGCCTGAGCCAGTCCAAGTCCAGGCACCAGCAGGAACTGCGAACTGAATGAATTCAAACTCCATGACGGCGCTGAAGGAGGACTGGGGTCAACAGCCGCATAGTCAGACAGGTATCCATTATATTTATTCTGGTCACCAAAGGCGTTTTTCAGGAAAATGCCTTCGTCAGTAAGCGTAATTGAACTCCGCCCCGCCTGAAGGGTAATTGTTCCGCCAGCACTGATCTGAACGTTTGATCCGGCATTAATAACCTGTCTCTGGGCTGCCTGGGTCATCACGTCTTTATTAGAGTACATGTTAATACCCTCAAAGAACATATTCGGATCAGGATCGGAGCTTACCCCGTCTTTTCCATACCCCACCAGAGTAGAAATCGCCGGAGCATCAGCCGGGAAAAACCACTTGCACATAAATGTCGCATCATCATATTCCGCGTTGCTGAAACCTCCATTATTCAGGCTGTACATTGAAATTTCACTGTAGCCTTTCTGGTTTTTCGACTGTCCAAGATCATAAGCTGACATCGGCAGCGGCATGGTATTGTTCAACGTTGAAGAAGTGACAGCATAACTGCCGTCATCATCGTTTCCGGAAATTGCAGCCGTCCGCATTACAGAACTGTAAACACCTCCTGTAATTGAAGCATCTATCGGCGGAGTAACCACACTGTTATACAAGCTGCCGACAACAACCGGCTGAGCCGGGTTGCCATTGACAAAAGTAACCAGTACTTCCTGACCTTTTCGAGGAATATCAAAGCTGCCGCTGGTCGGGTCAGCCCATATTTGACCAAATCTGGCGTTAAGCCACATTGAACTGAAATCCGGATTGTTATCTGACTGAATATTTCTCCAGTTCATCAGGATTTTCACCCGGGTTGTTGAAGTGTCTAAAAGGACAGGATTTCCGCCAAGATCAGAATTAAAATCTGTGAGATCGGTCGGAATATTTTCAACAGTAATTATCCTGGCATTAGTTGTCGCAAAAATCTCAGGATCTTTTATAGTCAGCTGCGGTCTGAAAACCTGCCCTGAGTCCTGGGCGTAAAACACAGCTTTAAAATCAGCATCCGTATCTTCAGACACGGTACCGTTTAAGGTTGAATAAGGCGTTGTTTTTGCCGTCAATTCCAGCCTGGTGATGAGACCATTAATATCGTCAGCAGGATATCCGGTCATTGTAAAAGCAATCCCTGGGGCAATGCTCCGGTTGCGGGTTTTGCCCTTCCATTTATAATTCGCGCATCGCAGGCGTTGAGATTCAAGCTTCAAAAGCTTTTTGCGGTATTTTGACGCCTTGGCTTTGTCAGCTGTAGAAATAAAATCGACTTCAAACTCGTTCACCTGCATTTTACTTGCATAGGAACCCAGGTCTGTATCCTGATTGACATTGCTGTCATCATAATTGAAGAAAGTGACATCTGCCTGCCGGTAATCATAATTATCGATACGGACACTGTTGGGTCCCACCTTTTCCCCAAGTCGAAAGCTGGTTACATAGTTTGAGCCACCAGAGTAATCATAGGTCAGATCCAGCTCGGAGGAAGGGTTGGAATCCCTCAAAATGAGCTTATGAACCTCATTGTCATCCTCTTCTCCCTGCCAGAAATAATAATGAATTCCCTCTTTCTGCATCAGGCGGGAAACAAAGTCAAAATCACTCTCCCTGTATTGAACAATCTGATCTATTTCATAATAGGTTTTAGCATCGTCCCCTGAATCATAGGTCAGCTTATCATCATAATCAATGTTCCACTCATCAAGGATTTGTTCAATAACCGCGGTTGGTTTTTTTGAATGAAAAATTCTGCTTTTTAAACTGTTCTTCATCAGCAGCATCTTAGGGCTTAGAACAGCTCTGTACTCGTAAAGATCCGGATTATAAATTTTTTCTCCCTGTTCAGTATAGGAATAGTAGCCTTTCAGGACAAATTTGGAAAGCACCCCGTTAATAATACGCCAGGTATCATCATCTTTTTTTATTTTAACCGTCGTATTGCGACCAAGCATCTCATCCGCGGTAAGTGGAGAATATATTGCCGGAGACAACAGCACCAGCTTGATATGAAACTGTTCAGACAGCTCTTGATAAGAACCGTCGAGAATCTCTGACAACAGGACGTAATTATTTCCAAGTTCATCCTCACCAGTCTTACCCTCAATTTTGATATTAAGGTCACGGCTATCCTGATTATATGTTGTCATTGCAGTTCTCCAGTTAGTAGATTTACCAAGGTGTATAAATGCCCGAAAACAAGCTGGCGGAAGTTGAGCCAAAACGAAAAGTAAAATGATTCATTACAAAAACACCACCCTTCAACAGAAAATACAGCTGCAGACATATCAACACCTCAAAAAACAATTTTCTCTAAATACCCGCTTGAAGATCTGAAATTCATACTTTAAAGCTGAATTTCCAGAAAAAGCGGTTTCAAGATACCTCATTGTCAGTCCGGGAGCACAACAAGACATCAAGACCGGCTCTGGATGTCCATCTCTCAGCCCTTTGATAAACTAAAGCAGTGCCATGAGGAGAGTAAAGGTGAAGCCTTTCAGGCTGTCCCTTCGCATTATCACGAGAGGAATTTCTACAATATCAACTCCTGTCATGCATAATCATTTAAAAGTCCGCACAACAACAATGAACGAGAACTTAAAGATTTAAAAGCAATTATTCTCAGCTGGTTTTCCTTTTCAATCTTTAAAAATTTTCCCTGCACTATTATCCATGCTGCCTTAAAGATATATAAAATTCTCCGGCTCTATACCGAATAAGCATATCCTGAACCGGAACGCGGTTCAAGTCAAAAAGAGAGAAGTTTTATTCCTTGTAATTATACCATTATTCTTTAAACGAATAATATTTTTAATCATTGGCCTGCAAAGATTCACAAAAAAAAGCCTTTCAGTGTCAGTTAATGAAAGGCTTTTTCATATTATTTAATGGACGGCTTCATGGACAATTATCAAAATGCGCTTGAGATATATTTATATTTACCGTCACTCAAGGTCTGCTCCAGTTTACTGCCATAAACAAACTTTCAGTCAAATATCTGCTTTTATGAGGAGGAACTTGCTCTGCGGGGGCGCTGCGACTCTTCGGCATCGAAAAACACATCCTCGCCACTGAAAGCCCGCGCCAGGTCTTTCATTGATACTGATTTCTGGTATCTCTCGTCCACCGCTGCATCCAGAAATTCCTTAAACCCGGCTTTATTACTGCACTGTGTCATTACAGCATCAAATGCCTGTTGCTCATTAGTTTTTGTTGCAGTAAAGACCCTGCCCATTTTCTGCGACAGACTATCTACCTCTTTCAGGTTAATCATACTGACGCTTCCTTCACTGGCATCCGCTATGTGTCTTGCCACTCCTTCAGGGTTGCTTTCTATATCTCTGGCTCGAAAAGAAAGTCCCCTCACCTCTGAAGTGTGATCAGCTACATAAGTTTTGTGGGAACGTCTATGGTATTTGATACGCCAGTACAGACAAAAAAGCACATATCCCACCAGAACAGCAAACGGCAATATAGCCAGAATATATATCGGAGCTCCCTTTGTATCATAATCTCTGCCAGTCTTTTCACAGGTACTGATCACATGATGAATAAATATCAAGGACAGATTTTCAAGCAGATTAAACGCCAGCTGCGTTTTTACAATAGCTTTTTCATAGCAGTCCATAACTGGTGAGGAATGAAACAGGTTCAGCGTCTCCAGCAAAGTCTGAGGTATGGTGATGAGCCACAGCAGAATATTCATCGCGTATATCTGCTTTACCGTATAATTGTTACCGATATGCATATCTATAGCCAGTGACGTTGTATTATAGACCGCTGTAAAAAAATTTGTTGAGAAGAAAATCATTCCGAATCGATGATAATGGAAATTAGACGTCAGCTTGGTCCATTCATACTTGCATCTCTTGACATAATAATCTTTGTCATTAAAATACGTGAGATAATAAGCTCGATAATAAAACTTGTCCAGTGCTCTATATAATTTTTCAGTTCTGTTACGCGGCGCCGGCAGAATATGACCATTACGTTTGAACTTTATCACTTTTAATATGTTTAAATACAAGTCCATCAGCTCCTGCATTCTGGAGAAAAAGACCTCTATATCACCAATATGTTCATCAAAGTCCGCCACTCTTACACTGGAGGCAATATCTTTGAAATGGCGCCACATTTCATTCATTTTTGCAAGTATATGTTCATCTATGCGGTTACGGGATCTGACAGAGGCGTCGGTTATAAATTTATCTTTCTCATACAGCCAGTCCCCAAAAATCTTCAATCCCTTAATAAAATTATCACAGCAAGTATCTACACAGGGCATTTACATCTTCTCCAAACCTTAAAATTTTTGTACTAAAAATATTGATTATTATCAAAACCGGATATAATCCATATTGCGGCTGCAGTGTTTTCAGCCGGGGCGGTATAATAAAAACTCTGCGGATTCAGCACCTTTTATGGTATTGACACTTTTTGCTTTCAGGAGTATTTAATACATTCTCCACCATAAAATCCTCATCAAATTATCTTACAATTTTATTAGAATAAGTTTCAGGCTAAAAAATTTCCACACCTCATTATCTTTTTTATGAATTTAATTAGGAAGCCCTACACGACATAATGAATATTAGAAACACCCAAAAATTACATAAGTCATGAGCTGACAAATAATACCTAAAAGCTATTTTATTTAAAATATCCGGATTCTGTTTGCATTATAAAACCGGGCTTCTAAAATACCTGATAACCACATGAGGTATTTACCCAATGATTATTGATATTGACCATATAAATATTGTAGTATCGGACCTGAATGAATCTGAGGCATTTTTCAGTAAGCTTGGTTTTCATAAAACTGAGGGAGTAGTCGGTTCAATTCTTGAAGGAGATTGGATTTCAGAAATTGTCGGCTTGCAAAACGTCTCTGCTGAATATATTTCCATGTGTCTGCCCGGTTCAAACATCAATATAGAGCTGATTAAATATTACTCCCCAGCCTCTGATGCAGCGCCGCTTAACAATAAAGCCAATACCCTTGGAATCAGGCATATTGCTTTGAAAACAAAAGACATAGACGCTGAAATAAGCAGACTGCAGAAGCTTGGCATCAGTTTTTACAGTAAAGCAGTTCAGAAGGGAAGCAAGAGATTAGTATATTTTGAAGGCCCGGATAATATCATTATTGAACTTGCTGAGTACTTATAAACTTAAAAACATGAAAAGCGGCTGCTGCGCGTTGATTTCACGTTAATTGTGAAAAGCACATCCGAGTATTATGCCGCACTCTTTTCAGTATATCCCTGATTCAATTATATATGGGCAGAGTAATAATTCCTGCAATTAATTTTCTGAATGAACTGGAATAAGGGTAGTTTTTGTATCTCTTTATTTTTTATCTTTATAATAATCCGGGAAAAAAACCTGTTGTAATGCAATACATTATTTGCAAAATCATAATTATAAAATATTCTTACTAATCTGGTATAATATTTATTATTCATTTTATAGGAGGGACGTAGATGAAAAATAAATTAGCAGTATTATTAATTTTTACAGTCTGCCTGACTGGCATCCAAGCTTTCGGGCAGGTTCTAATTGGAAGAAACTTCTGGGACAGAAGCTCTCATCCAACTTATGGCAATAGAATACAATGCTTTACCCAGTGGAGTCTGTTGCCTCGTTGGCAGGTCACTGCGGAACAGGGGTTTATGCATCATGACATGCCTTTTTTAAACTACCGCTATCAATATATCCCGGAAATACCATTTGTCGGCAGATATGAAAGTCCTTATAAGTTCAGGCACAAAATTCTGGTTATTAACGCCTCTTCAGATATGCTTGAGATCGCTCCTCGAAATATGCGCCAGGGGATAATTCCCAATGTGCATCAATTTCAGAATATCGGGGAAATCATGGCAGTAGCTGATCTGAAATGCTTTGTAACCGCAGTGATTACCGGCAAGGGAACCCACCCGGATAATGAAACTATGGTTGGAAAAGAATTCAACTTAGGTTACCACGGACTGCTGGCCCAATACAACTCCGAATCCAGTCAACAGCCGGATATTGTTACTTTCTCGAGAGACATACCGGTAGGGATGTTTGTCCCCAAAGGCATTCTGGCCGCTTCAGAAGAAACTTTTCCAATGGAGAGAGTAAGCAATATTCACGTCAGCTGCCATCGGGGCAAGGATGATGATGATAGCGCATATATTTCGCCGGATAACGCCAAGTTCGTGCCTATTGCAGAAATTTCCAGCTTCTGGACGGTAGCTAAAATTGGTGATCAAGGCGAGTATATTTACATAACCTATCATTTGCTGTGTAACACTTCCCGTATTGCGGATGCGGTGAGAAAAGCTGTATTTGAAAATGATGATTACAACGAGATGTTAACTGCCGTTAAGCAGGTTGGAGAAAGCCTCAATCTGGATGAATTCAGTAAGGGAGTACTTCGGGACTGGGTAGATAATATTGCTCATGTCAGCAGACCATTTAACCAGGATGATCCTTTGATTTAATCCTGAAAAATACGATCGAAGCAGCTGTTTGTCGAATGCTGCTTCGATCGTTATTTTTTCTAAATCAATAACTCAGACGCTTTTCTAACGCCCGAAACCATAGGCCGAATTCAGACCGTTTGAATCGTCTTCTTCGACAGACTCAGCCGGCTTTTTTTTCCACTCCTTATCCCAGGTCTTGACCCCGGAAACACAATCTATACCGATATTAAAGTACTCTTCGTACCTTTCAGCATACTTTTTGCTGCCGCCTTTTTTCATGGCGCACATGAAAACAGTGTTTTTAACCCCGACTGAGTACAGTCCCGGAGGCGCTATAAGCTGAGTTTTCTCGCCCGGAGTCAGGTTGGCACAGCTCCAGTAAGCAGCCAAGGCACAAACGCCTTCAGGTTCCTGAACAGCAGGCTTATGTGAATCAAGCGCTATCTTGCCGTTTTCATCAGTCGGCGTTAAAATCCAGCGTTTTACCGCAAAAAGCGCTTCATCAATTTTTTCTCTGGAGGCTTTCTTAGGCAAACCCGGTATGTCTAAAGGGAAATGTTTCCCCATAGTATTTTCTATATACTGCTTTATAGAATCAATTTTTTCCTGAATCTTACCATAAAACTGGTCTTTCATAGTAGTGTCTTCAGGCATTGGTTCCGGCATTACAGCTTTTTTCAGTTTTTCTTCGATTTCCTTAAAAGGATGAATGCCGTGTTTTGCTTCATAATTAGCATAAGTTTTGTCAAGAATATTCTGAGCAGCTCTACGCTGTTCCGGATCAATAGAAGCGATAACACTTTCAAGCTCACTCATTGAAGAATCGAGGTTGCTGTTTTTTGATTTCTGTTTTAAAAGATCCTGAATCTTTTTAAGCGGGTCGTTTGGGTCGGTTGCCTCAGGACCGTTGAGCTGATCAAGTTTTGCCTTAAAGCTGTCAGCTTTATTCAAGTACTGATCCTTGATGGCATCAAGCTCAGACGTATCTTTCCATCCTGCCATTTTTTGCTCAACATCCTTCTTTACTTTTTCCTCAAAAGTCAAAGGACACTTCTTCTGCTCTTCTTCAATTTCAGTATTGACAGCATCAACACAGGAATAAGCCCACCAGACACCAACTCTGCGGTTTACACAATAAGACATAAAATCACATGCCTCTTTGGTCATACCTTTATTCCTGAGAACAAGTATCAACTGTTCCGAAGTCATATTTTCCTTAATAAACGGTTCAACGTCCTCGTCAGGCTTGTAGTTATTATTCTTTATCGCATCCTGAGGAGTCTCAAAATCAAGCATTATCAACGGCCTGTCAAAGTTTTTCCCATCCCATGACATAGCTTTTCTCCTATAGTCAACTTTTAATGATATTTAGCATCAAACTTCAACGTCTAATCCGGCATAAGCCGTAATAAGAGCTCTGGTTTCCTGATCCAGAGCCTTCATATTCTGTCTAATGGCAGTTGCACTGGAATCAGATACCTTTGCATCCGTCGCAGATACCTGCTGCTCAGAGCCAACAACACCCAGCTCCTCTGAAAGTATATCTCCATCTTCATCAGAAACTGCCAATTCAGCATTCTGCCCGGCAAGCTCATCCTGGACTACATCGCTATCATTGCTCGAAACGCCTGTACTAGATTCATCAAGCTGCATTTGACTTCTTCTGAGAGTTCGTCCTTCTTCCTCAAGAACAGTGACTCTTCTTTCAGTAATAGTAGCCATTTCCATCAGGTCTGCAGTATTACCAAAGAAAACACCAGCTGACATCCCGGTGCCTGCTAAAGCGTCATCAAGGTCGTCAAGTAAAGTCAGATAAGCCCCCAGCGGATGTCCGCTAACTCTAATGAGAGGAGCGTTCAAGTCAATCCGCTGACTGTTGATTTTAACTTTATCACAAGCCAACTGAACTGAAGAAGACCTGAAGGTAAACAACAGAGTTATACTGGTTATAGCTGCCACTACGCAACAGAAAATACCCCAGATCAACATCAGGCCAAGAATCAGCCATAGTCCGGAATGTATGACGTTAGTAGTATAAATGCCGCCTTTGCCACCACTGCTGCTGACAGTACCATCCTTGTTATCCGTGGCCGACTTGATAGTATTGGTAAGGTCCATCATAATGGCATCGACAATTTTGCTGAAAAAGTCAAAGAAGCCAAGCAGGTCAAAGCCGGCCTTTACTTCAGTGTTCAAACCTTTAACAAAAGTGTTGCCTATCAGCGCACCACACTCAGATCCCCACCATGACTTAGTCACAGCCAGGTAGGTTCCGGCAAGCACGGAAAGCGGCGCCTGCATTGCGGCACATCCGGGAACCAGCGCCAGCACTGAACCGAAACTGCCCAGACTCCACTTCGGCATTGACGGAGGATTCGGGTCAACATCCATATAAGCGGTAACATACCCCGCATACTTATCCTGCGCACCGAAAGTATTTGCCATGTTGATTCCCTGGTCCGCAAGAACAATTTTACTGCGCCCCACCTGCAGAGTTATTGAATTTCCAGCCGTGATCTGTATATTGGCTCCAGCATTGATAATCTGGCTTTGTGCAGCCTGGTTGAGTACGTCCTTGTTAGAATACATGTTTATTCCTTCAAAGAACATGTTCTTGCCTGCTGAACCAGATTTCAACGTATCAAGCAGTCCTGTTAAGTCTGAAATCGGGGGAGTCGCCCCCGGGAAAAACCATTTGGACATAAAAACGGTATCGTCAAATGCCGCCTCGGAAAATTGCCCGTTATCCATGCTGAACATTGATATCTGGCTGTAACCTTTCTGATTTTTCTGTTGCCCGAGGGCGTAGGCTGACATTGGCAGCGGCATGGTATTTTCAAGGGACGACGAGGCGTCATAGCCGCCGTCATCATTGGACGCGACGGCGGTAGTCCGCATCAAGGTGCCGTAAACGCCTTCGCTGAGCTCCGCATCTATCGGCGGAGTGACTACACTGTTATAAAGACTGCCAACCACAGCGGGCTGAGCCAGATTGCCATTGACAAATGTGACCAGCACTTCCTGACCTTTTCGGGGAAGCTCGAAACTGCCGCTGGCTGAATCAGCCCACATCTGTCCAAATCTGGCGTTAAGCCACATAGTACTGAAATCCGGAGAATTGCCTGACTTGGTATTTCTCCAGTTCATCAGGATTTTTACCCGGGTAGTTGAAGAGTCAACCCAGACCGGATTGCCGCCGAGATCGGAATTGAAACTGGTGCTGTCGCTTGGAATGTTTTCAACTGTTATTACTTTGGCATTGACGGTTTCAAATACTCTTGGCTCTTTAACCGTCAGCTGAGGTCTGAATATTTTGCCGGAATCCTGAGCGTAAAAACAAGCATCGAAGCTGCTATTACTTTCTTCGGATAAGGAGCCGTTCAAAACTGAAAAAGCAGTTGTTTTTGCGGTAAATTCAACCCTTGTTACCAACCCATTTACATCACCGGCAGGATAACCTGTCATTGTGAAAGCTGTTCCCGGAGCAACCTCGCGATTCTGGGTTATGCCCTTCCATTCATAATTCGCACACCGCAAACGCTGCGCCTCAAGTTTCTTCAGTTTCTTACGATATTTTGAAGCATTGGCTTTGTCACTGGTACAAATGAAATCCGCATCATATTGATCCACCTGCATTTTACCTGCATAAGTACCCAGATCCGTTCCCTGGTTTACACTTGTATCATCATAATTAAAGAAAGTAACATCTGCCTGCCGGTAATCATAATTATCAATACGTACTTTATTTGGACCGACAGCTTCACCCTGGTAAAAACTGGTAACATCGCTTGAGTCGCCTTTGTAGTCATAAACCAGATTCAGCTCAGATGATGGGTTAGAATCCCTCAGAATTAACTTATGGACGGCATTATCATCTTCCTTTCCCTGCCAGAAGTAATAGTATATTCCATCCTTCTGCATCAGGCGGGAAATAAAGTCTAAATCACTTTCTTTATACTGGATAATCTGTTCAATCTCATAGTACGACTTAACATCATTGCCTGAATCATAAGTGAGCTTATCGTCGTAGTCAATATTCCATTCGTCAAGGATCTGCTCAATTACAGCGGAGGGTTTCTTTGAGTGAAAGATTCTGCTTTTCAAGCTGTTTTTCATTAACAGCATTTTAGGGCTGAGCACCACACTGTATTCATAAAGGTCGGCATTATAAACCTGTTCCCCACTTTCTGAATAGGAGTAATATCCATTAAAGATAAAGTTGGAAATAATTCCGTTGAAAAGACGCCAGGAACCATCGTCTTTTTTTATTTTAACGGTAGTATTGCGACCAAGCATGTCTTCCGGAGTCAATGGAGAATACAAGGTCGGAGACAGAAGTATCAGTTTAATATGGAACTGCTTTGACAACTCCTGATAAGAGCCGTCAAGAATTTCTGAAATCAACACATAATTATTACCGTATTCGTCTTTGCCGGTTTTGCCGTCAACTTCGATATTCAGTTCACGATTGTTTTGATTATATACCGTCATAACACGCCTCTATCTGGAAGGATTAGAATATAAAGGCACGCTGACAGCTTGAGCCGGCAACCCGTCACTTGACAGCTTCAAGTTTAATCTTACACAGGAAATGAACGCACTCTGGACAGAAACTGCACTGTTTGACATATTAGTCCCTCTAAAAATTTTACCCTAAAATCAACCCGCAAATGTAATGAATTCTCCTCGCGAAAAGTTCATTACAACCTCATCAGCTTAACTGTAAACCAATGCTTACTCTCTCGTATCCCATAGAGCACATTATTTTCAAACAACAGACATTAGAAAAAGATTAATGAAAAGTACTTTTTTATCTCATCTGTCTTTACTTTTTCAGGAACATAAACTCAGGAGCAATACTCATAAAAAAAGTAAACCTTTAAGTTAGAAACTTGTTTTTGTTAAATGCAGCATATTGGCTAAAACTCTTTAAAAAACGCAAACACCCTTAAACCTTAAGTCACTAAAAGCAAAAGCCTTCAACATACATAAATACTATTTAAAAAATGCTAACAAAAACTATGTTCCACTATTCCATTAGTTCACTAATGTCGGTAAAAAGTTCAATTTAGTTACAAACTTTTTATATTTTTTGTTAAATATTTTTACATTTAAGAAAGCAGAAAATTAATTTATAAACCTTTTTAAAGAATATATCGTATAAAAATTAGCTATTTATTGTTCAAAACGTAATAAAATTATCTATTTAAAACTATTTTCGTTTTTTTTATTTTTTTTGAACCATTATCCATAAAATCGATTTTCAGCCATTTTTTTACTGTTTTTTTTTGCAAACTGAAATTTAAAATCTTCTACTTCACTACAGTTGCTCAAGCCTGAGCTTGCTCTCTTGATGTTGAGCTAAAAACCACCATAAACATTGACAATGCTAATTAATACTAGTATGTTTATGGCTGATTTTCTTCAAAATCAAAGAGACACTACGATTATAAGGATATGATTCAAATGAAACTGAATATATTTCTCACAGCTGCCTGTGCTACTCTATTTACTTTCGGTTGCCAAACCAATAACTTCACTAATACAAAGCGTTCATCTGAAGAACAGCTGCTTTGTACTACTGCGGTTGACCTGGCTTTAAGTAAAGTGGAGTTTCCACAGGTTATCGATAAAAAAGTTTATATTGAGAGCAAGCGACTCGATTCGGTCGACAAAGAGTATGTCCAGGGCGCGCTGCGCAGAAAGGTCGCAATGTCAGGGGCAATGCTCTGCGATGAAAAAAGTGCAGCTGATATTGTGCTGGAAGTATTCAGCGGCTGCGTCGGGACCAGTAAGACGTCCTGGCTGGTTGGAGTTCCAAACTTCAGTATTGCGATTCCGCTCGCCGGAACAGTATCAATTCCAGAAATTGCAGTAATGAAACGGGAAAGAGAGGGTGGCACCGGCAAAATAGGCATGATTATGCTGAGTAACAAAACTCATAAGTCAATTCTGGATATCCCGCTCCTGTACGGTGATTCCTATTACAACACTTTTGTTATTCTGTTTGTGCCCTTCACCACAACAAATGCCATCAGGTAAAATTACCTCCTGATATGATACATAAAAACTCCGTGTACTTAAAAAGCACACGGAGTTTTTTTTCAGCAAGAGTAATTACTGCTACAGTAAATTACTGATTTGCATATTTAGCCAGATCCTGAGCATTCTGACCTGTTGTAGTCGGAGTTGAAGCCTTTTCATTAACTGCCCAGAACATGATGCCGCCGTAACCGTTGGCTTTGATGTAGTCAATTACAGACTGGTCGACTTCAGCTCCCTCCCAGACACCGCCTGCAGCCTGGTTGCCTGGTTCAAACCCCATAACTATTTTTTCTTTTGACACGTTTCCTTCTTTTGCAAAGTATTCCAGCACCATTTTGTACTGCTCAAGGGTGAAGGTCTCAGCTGCTCCAAGATCGGTAGGCGGAACATCATACATCATGATATTCACCCAGTCGACCACCTGGTCAAGAGTAGAGCCATAAGCCTTGATCGCATTGTTTACCGCAATACCCTCGCCGTCACTCTCAAAAGATGTAACCCCATCCGGCGCAGTACTCCAGAATGCGTTGAACCTGGTAGTGTAGCCTATGAGTTTGTCAGACATGTTATTATCATCAAGTGATTTTCTCAGCTTGTAGAGGACTTTTCCGAGAACAGCCCGCTGCTGATCAAGAATATCTGCGTTACTGCTCAAGTGCTCCCAGTCAAAATCAATGCCATCACCGCCAAGCTGCAGTAACTGCACACACTTGCTGACAAAAGTATCAACCTGAGCATCACTGATGGTCTTGGTCAAGTCTGACCAGCCGCCGATGGCCCAGATGAATTTCTTATTGTTTTCCTGGCAGTGCTGAATGATGGCCGCAATTTTGACCCGTTGCCAGTTATAGGGATTATCCCATGCCGGATCAGTCTCGGTCATGACGGTGATAACGTCGGCCGCAGTCATTGATTCATAGATCGAGTTTCCATCCCACTGCAGACTTTGCGGGTTATCTGGATTGGGATGCTGATCAAGTGTTAAAAATGAGTAGTAAACATAATTAAAATTCTCTAAATCGGTAGAATAGTAAGATGGGGCACTGGTATCGCTGCCCACAGGATTTATGGGTGAATTCCAGTTTTCCCAGTAGCCACCGATAATTATCGCATTACAGGTGGTTGCCATGCCCGCTGAAAAAAGCACAACTAAAGCCGTGATCAGTGCAGATACCTTTTTGGATACTCTCATTATTGTTATTCCTTGTCTTATGATTATTGGTTTTCGGGTTACGGATTTCTTATTAAATTCCCATGCTCTGGGCAACTGCCTTGCCGGTAGACCAGGCAGAGTGCGTATAACCGCTGGAAAGCTGACCGTCTGTAATATCCAGTGCATCCCAGTCAACGCTCCAGTTCATAAATCCGGCGATATCAAACTGGTTGGCTCTGATTGCATTAACCGCACTTGTAATTAATTCCGGAGTAGCGACATAGAGCATGGCTCCACCGGCAGCGCCTTCTGTCGCCGGAATTCCAAGAGCAAGCTTGTCCTGTGGGATAAATACCCCTACACTTCCATTAGCGCTGTATCCTTCTTCTGTGGAAATAGCCCAGGCCACAGCGGTCAGGAACTTGTCCATTCCATCCCCCGGAACGACTTTGATGTGGTAGCCTCTGCCGTCTTTTTCTGGACCGTAGACACCATTGGCAGAACCTTGATTATAAGTCTGCGGCCAAATATAGGTGAAGTTATCGATACCGATATTAGTTATGAGCTCCTTGTAGAAGGTATTGGCCAGCTGAAATGTGGGCCATTGGGCAGAACCGTAGACAAATGGTGTTATGTAGCACCATTCCGGAGCCGCAGTCAACCAGAAATCCATTCCTGTATTCCTGTAATAATCCACTACGTCTTTAATGGCACTGCCCAGCAATGCGGTATCAGAACCGGTTGCGCTTCCCTCGATATCAATATCCAATCCTTCAAAGCCATATTCATCAATTATGGATTTAACCTGCTGTATAAAATTAGCTTTCTGGGTTTCTGTTGTCATCGTATAGTGAAAAAGAGCACCGCCTATTGAAACAATTACCTTACGCCCCTGAGCCTTGGTAGTCTTGATGAAGTTTTTTATCTGCTCTTTGGTGAAGTTTGATATGGACAGTTCAAAATTTCCGGCATCATCAGTCACAATAAATGCTGTTATAATTACATTATATGACGCATCTATTTTGTCCATGTCAACAGCTTTTGACTCAATAGTTTTTCCTTCAACCGGATATGACGTGTTGGCCCCCCAAGCACACCAGTAAGTGGCATTTACTTTCTGAGCTGCTTCATCTACTTTCACTGTTACGGTTCCAGTAGCAACTGATCCTGCATTGTCGGTCACGCTGTATGGCATAGAGGTCGTACCGGTGCTGCCATTGGAAACAAAATGCAGTGTACTGCCGTTAAGGGTAAAATTCCCTATAGATGAGCTTAGCTCTCCAGTCAATTTAAAAGTATATGGTGAAATACCACCGGAAACAAGATTGCTCAAATCGTATTCAAGTTTACTGTTGACAGTGACCGTTCTGGTTAAATCGCCGGCAGTCAGTGGAAGCTGTGTACTTTTGACCGTAATGCTGACCTGGGCGGTGTTAGATTCCAGGCTGTTGGCGTCTATCACCTTATAACTGACTGAATCGCTGCCGTAAAATCCGTCGTTTGGAGTATATTTTAATAGTGAAGTGTTTGTGATCGCTGCATTGCCGTCCGACGGCTGGGTCACTATATAATAAGTGTAAGGAGCGGTTCCGCCGCTGACATAACTGCTCAGGTCAACAGATCCGGTGGTATTCTGGTTAGTGATCAATTCAGCATTGCGGACGACCGGTGGAGTCGCAGGATTGTTTATTGTAACAGTAACTTTTGCCTGTGCAGTTTTACCAGCTTTATCAATGATAGTATAGTTAAATACATCCTGCCCGGTAAAAGCGGAGTCAGGTGTGTATTGAACAATGCCGCTATCTTCTTCCTGCACTTTACCATGCAGCGGTTCTGTTACTGAATCAAGTTTAATATCATCGCCTGTACACATGCCTTCTTCAAGAATGTTAATTGTGACCGGGGTGTTCATTGCCGTTGTTTTACTGATATTATGGGCAACCGGCACAGATTCTCCTATATTCACACTGATACTTGAAATATCGTCTTTTGACAGCCCAGAATTATATTGAGCAATTACAATCCCAAAAGATTTCCCGACTGCCAAAGTTTTATTTATCCAGCTATCACTTCCGTACTGGAAGCTGACAGTATTGCTGTACTCTCCCGAGCTGACCTCTGCCGAATTTAAGTCAACATGGACCCAGGACATCGGCTCCTGCTGAGTGATGCGCGCTTCGTCTATTTTAACCTTACTTTTGAAGCTTACAGTTACTTTTGAATCTAAAGTAATAGCTTTGCTTCCAATATTCGAAACGCTGATTACTCCAGTCCAATAATTTGAAACATTGAATGACGCTGCAATGTTGCTGCTTGCTGAAACGCTTGCCGTCGTCGTCACGAATAAGAGCAGGAATAAAATCCCTCTCCAGACTGCATCTGCTTTCTTAAAAAATTTCATTGTTGCCCCTTTACGGAAAATAACTTTTACCTTGTGAATTCAAAATACCACTTAAGCTATGGATCCCATGCGTATAAGAAAGCAGCCCTAACTAAACTGCTTTAATACACATTATATTAGTAGCTCCTATTACGTGAAATGTTCCACAATATCGAATTTATTAAGAATATTTATTTTATATTTTGAGGCAAGATTGATTGTTTTTTGGAAAAAACTTCGTACCAACAATATAAAGCAGTTTAGCTATAATTATAAATAATATAGCTTTTAGAGATGATGGTTGGCAAAACCAGAGATCGGTTTATATTAAGGAAGAAAAGCGATAAAAAACAGGCAAACTTAACTGGCTTTAATTATGGAAACCCGGCAACAGAACATAAATACCAGAATCGGTTTATTCTGGGCAATACTGAATGCTTTTTTATGGGGAACCACCTTTATATGCTCTCGCTATCTGATGAAAAATCACTGCGTCGACCCATTGAGTATTTGTATAATCAGATTTTCCGGGGGGGCAGCCATTCTTTTTCTGCTTGGAACTGTTTTCTACCGTGACAGGATTTTTAAAGTAAGCCTGAAGGACGTTTTACAGCTTTCCTGGCTGGGAGCTCTCGGGCTTGGAGCGATGAACCTGCTGATTTTCACCGGCCAGCAGCGCACAACCGCTATCAACGCCGCACTTATTATTGAACTTAGTCCGGTAATGATTCTGTTGCTTGGTCTGGGTTTTGGCGAAAAGCTGCACAGGCTGCAGTATATTGGTGCAGTTTTCGGTTTCATCGGCTGCCTGATGGCAATTGGGGTCATCAGCGAAAAAGGCTTTGCCATAAAGTCTGATCACATTCATGGAGATCTGCTGCTGCTGTTAGCTGCGGTCTGCTGGGCTTTTTACGTAATATTCAGCAAAAAAATTACTGATAGACTCGGTGCTTTTGTTGCAATATCCTGGATTATGCTGACAGTAGCAATAGAATTGTTTATTCTCAGGTTTATCATACCGCATAAATGTATAATGCCAAACCGTACAGATACCTGGATGATTATTATTTACCTGATAATATTCCCGACCGCGGTTGCTTATTTTGCCTGGTCTGAAGCTACTGCCAGGCTTAAACTTTCATTATTAAATATAACTCAGTACCTTACTCCGGTTTTCACAATTATTTTAGCCTGGATGCTGCTTGGCGAATCAATGTCTTTGATCAGCATTATCGGCGCCTGCATGGTCCTTGGCGGAGTTGCCCTGACAGCGAGTGGTGGTGATAAAGAGACAGCTGACAAACATCCGATGTATCGACCGCATTGATTCTTACCTTTATTCCATTCAATATAAAAATTTTTAATTTTTTAGCCTGCTGCTGCTCTACTTTGAAGGCTGGCTCTAACTGGACTGCAATATCGCCATAAGTGGAGCTTATGTGGATAACGAGGAAATTGAGACGCATTTGGGAGCAGCCCCTTGAAAGCCGTCTAATTGCAGCGACAGCCTGCCCGCCGAATTCCAAAAACTTCTGAAATATATGGCTGAAGTTATGCAAATAAATCATTGTGATCATTAATTCAACGATTGCTTTAAGCTCAAAACGATCAAAATGATCACTTTTTTTGAATTTCAAGTTGCAATTTCGCAATATCAGTTTACAATTATTTATTATACAACAAAGCTAACACTGCAACCTGAAGGGTTTTCAATGGCTGATATAGTTAAACTGCGACATGAAAAGATAGTAAACCTGCTGCGTTCTGAAAATGAAATGTCAGTGCACGACCTCAGCCAAAACCTCGGTGTTTCTCCAATAACCATACGCAGAGACCTTGATAAACTTAGCACGGAAGGCTTGATTCATCGCCGTTTCGGTTCTGCGATTCTTAACAGCAAACACTCCGGTGAGGAAATTTTCGGCAAGAAAGATTTGTCTTTTTATGAAGAAAAGGAATTCATCGGCAAATTTGCCGCTTCTCTAGTCAGTGAAGATGATATTGTGCTGATGAACAGTGGTTCCACTGTACTTCATTTTCTGTATTCGCTGCAAAAGCACATCACGGTGGTCACCAACAACATCGCAATATCTTTTCCCAAGTGTCATGATGATGTGGATATTATACTGCTCGGCGGTAACTATCGGGGAAAATCCAAGTCTCTTATTGGAGAAATAACTCTCATGGGGCTCTCCGCAATCCGCAGTTCTGTGACCTTCCTTGGATTCAATGGTGTACACCCGGAACACGGGCTCTCAACCTCTGTTCATCAGGAAGTATCAATTAACAAGCAGATGATCAAGCAGTCCTCTGGGAAGATTTACGTGCTCGCTGATCATTCAAAACTTGGCAAGGTTTCAAACTTTCATACTGAAGGTATGGATAAAATTGATGGAATAATCACCGATAGCGGAGTTTCAAAAGAAGTAGTAAACAGCTTTGAAGAAAACGGAGTGAACGTCTTCATTGCAGAGTAAAAAAAATTTGATTTCAATTGATCATTTTGAACAGATACACCTTCAATACGATCAAACAATACTGGAGTTGATATTAGCTGTTTTCAACTTCAAAACCAGCAGCTGCGAGAAATAGAGAAAAACATTCTGCCAGGAGCGTAACAGTTCAGGCTGATGCCTGAATCTAAAGCCCCAATAATAGTAACAACTGTAATTTCATGGTTTATAATGCCATAAATATTTAAATATAGTAAAAATAAACAGTTAAAGAATTCGACTCTTATTTAATAAAATCAGGAGAAATTAAAAATGAGTTTTGTCAGAACAGTCCTCGGCGACATTGATTCAAAAGATTTAGGAGTTACTGATTCCCATGATCATTTGATCAGGACAGGCGGTGAGGAAGTACGCGAAAACAAAAGTTTTCTTATGGACAGTGTTTCTGCGGCCAAAGAAGAGTTTGGCAGTTTTCTGGATGTCGGCGGCAAATCAATGATGTGCATGGATCCAATTGGTTGTGGTCGTGACGTGCCGAAAATGCTGGAAGTCGCTGAAGCTTACGCTGGTCGTGGCAACATTGTGATGACCACAGGGTTCCATAAAGCTGCTTTCTACGATACCAGAACTCACTGGCTGGCTACCAACAAGATTGATGATGTTGTTAACATGTGTGCACTTGAAATTGAAGAGGGCATGGATGAAAACTCTTATAACGGTCCTGTAGTCAAGCGTACTGCAGCCAAGGCTGGATTAATCAAAGCCGGTACTGGTTATGCTCAGATCTTCCCGTTTGAGAAAAAGGCCCTTGAGGTTGCTGCACTGACTCAGCAGCGGACCGGCTGTCCAATCTCTGTACACACTCAGCTCGGCACCATGGGCGAAATCACTGCTGAAATGCTCAAAGGTTTCGGGGCCGACTTAAGCCACACCGTTCTCTGTCATCTCCAGAAAAATCCTGACCGTTATGAATACAAGAGGATCCTTGACAAAGGTATTAATATCTGTTTTGACGGACCGGACCGGGTCAAGTACTATGCTGACTGCATTCTGGCCGACAATATTAAATGGCTGGTAGACAGGGGCTATCAAAAGCAGATACTGCTGTCTATGGATGCTGGCAGAATTGAATACCAGACTGCTTATATGAAAGAAAAAAATGTTATTGCCAAAGGCATCAAGTGGCTGTTGACCGGTTTTGTTCCGATCCTCAAGGAAATAGGCGTTTCCGAAGAAGCGGTTCAAGACATGCTTGTCAACAATCCGGCCAGAATATTCGCATTTAAATAATTAAACAGTTTGACAGGAAGACTTGATTTATGGATTTTTTATCGCATTTGTTTTCAGCTTTCTTCTTGAATTATTTGAACCAGCCTGCCCTGCTGCTGGCGCTGGTAACCGTTATTGGTTACATCGCGCTCAGACGACCGGCTCATGAGGTCATAGCAGGCGGCATCAAGACTGCTGTAGGTTTCATGATTCTGCAAACCGGTGCTGGTATGCTTTCGAACATTTTCAGCCCGCTGCTGATTGCATTTTCTGCGAAATTCAATATAAATGGGATAATCCTTGACCCGTACTCGGGTCTTCCTGCCGCTACTGAAGCGCTCACCGGTTACGTCAAATATGGAACTGAAACCGTGAACGCGCTGTCGTGGGTCGGTTATACAATGTTTATCGGCTTTATGATCAACATTATACTGATCGTTTTCAAAAGGTGGACCAAAATCAGAACTATTTTTCTGACCGGTCATATTATGTTTCTGCAGTCTGCGATGGTTACCTGGTTCACTTATTACATCTTGAAGCAGTCGCCATTGACAACCATCCTGATTTCCGGAGGTTTTCTGGGATTCTACTGGTCATTCTTTTCCAATATTCTGTTAAAACCAACCGAGGAAATTACCGGCGGAGCCGGCTTTTCCATTGGCCACCAGCAGATGTTCGGCAACTGGCTGGCTGCCAAGGTGGCTCCCAAAATAGGGAATCCTGAGAAAACCATCGAAAATCTTAAGCTTCCAAAGTTTCTTTCAATCTTCCATGACAATGTTGTTGCTTCAGCTGTTGTAATGCTGATTTTTATTGGCGGCATTATCCTGTCCATGGGACCGGAAACCGTTATGGCAATCAAGGGGCTGCCGGGGAATTCTTTCGTCGTCAGGACAATTTTAACCTCTCTGGCGTTTCCGGTGGGGGTTACCATCATCCTGCTTGGCGTAAAAATGTTTGTTGCAGAGCTTACCGCCTCTTTTGAAGGAGTAAAGGAAAAGCTGATTCCAGGAGCGGCGATTGCTGTAGACTGTGCAGCGATTTACGGCTTTTCTGCTGAAGCCGTTATGCCCGGATTTGTGTTCTGTGCTCTGGGCCAGGCTTGCGGCGTTGGTCTGCTGCTGCTGTTTCAATCCCCGGTGCTGGGTATCCCCGGATTTGTGCCAATGTTTTTCGATGGCGCCACTGTTGGAGTTTTCGCCAATAAATTCGGCGGTATCAGAGCTCTGGTAATCCTGTGTTTCCTGACCGGGCTCATCCAGGTACTGCTGGGGAGTTACGCGGCTCACCTCTCCGGGCTGGCGTATATGGCAAATACCTCTTTCCCGGGCTGGGGAGGCAACTTTGATACGGATACCGTGTGGGTCGGGTTTATGTGGATTCAAAAAGCTGTTTCGTTCCTGTTTGGAATAGGACATTAAATATAAATCTTGAAAAGCGGAGTATTGACAATGGTTAAAGTATTAGCAATTTGCGGCAATGGTATGGGCACCTCAATGATGATCAAAATGAAAGTAAAGAAGTTCCTGTCCGGCAAGGGCATAGATGCATCTGTCAATTCGGGATCTCTGGGCGACAGTACTTCGATGATACCGCTTAACGATATTATAATGTGCTCCAAGCACATTGCGGCAAACTTAAAAGTACCGGCCGGAAAACACCTCATCGCGTTGACAAACCTGCTCGATGAAAAAGAATTTGGCCCCAAGCTTCTTGAAATTGTAAACAGCTGACATGCGGAGCTGAAGATGTCCGGAATAATTTCATATTTAAAAGAAAATAAAACCGTTCTTCTGCAGCAGCAGGCTGCCAGCTGGCAGGATGCGGTCAAACTCGGGACCGATATGCTGGTTGAAAAAGGCGATATCGAACCATCATACTTTGAATCAATCATCGAAAAAAGCCGTGAAATGGGGCTTTATTTCATACTTGGACCGGGAATGGCCATGCCGCACGCCAGGCCTGAAGACGGTGTAAACAGCAACAGTTTTGCGCTTGTTACCTTGAAAGACCCGATAAATTTCGGTGATGCCGACAATGATCCGATTGATCTACTGGTTACGTTCGCGGTGAAAGATGCCAAATTTCAGAACGAAGTGGCAATTGTCCAAATAGTCACCCTGCTCGACGAAGAGGATTTGGTTGAGCGTTTAAGAAAAGCAACAAAATGGTCGGATATTGAATCAATATTAAATGACCTTGAAGGACTTATAGAAAATGAGTAAACCATTATTACAGGTAGCGCTTGATGCCCTTTCGCTGCCGGAAGCGCTGGAAGCAGTTAGAGAACTTGGGCATGAAGTAGATGTTATTGAAGCTGGAACTATCCTGTGCTTTGCTGAAGGGACAAAAGCTGTAGCCAACTTGCGGGCACTCTTTCCGGAAAAAATAATTCTTGCCGACCTCAAAGCTGCTGATGCCGGGGCTGTCCTGGCTGAAATGGTTTTCTCTGCAGGTGCCAGCTGGATGACAGTAATCTGCAATGCCCCTCCGGCAACCAAAGAAAAAGCACTGGAAGTTGCCCGGAAATATCAAGGTGATATTCAAGTTGAATTATACGGCAGCTGGACCTTTGAAGATGCCGCCGAATGGAAAGCTTCCGGAATAACCCAGGTAATTTATCACCGGGGCCGCGATGCTGAAGCCGCCGGACAAAAATGGTCTGAAGTTGATCTCGCCAAAATACGCAAACTGGCTGAAATGGGCATGGATGTCTCGGTAACTGGTGGTTTGGACATAGACTCTATTTCTCTCTTCAAGGGCATTCCCGTAAAAGCATTTATCGCCGGCAGAAATCTATGCAAATGTGATAACCCTGCTCAGATGGCAAGAGATTTTAAAGCAGAAATCAGTAAATTCTGGTAAACATATGTCCAGTACACCCTTCATAGGAATATACGAAAAAGCTTTACCTGCAACTGACAGCTGGTTTGAAAAACTGGCTTTAGCCAAGTTTTCAGGTTACAACTTCGTAGAGATATCCATTGATGAATCCAACGAAAGACTCTCGCGTCTTGAGTGGTCAAGCACTACGAGAAAAAAAGTACACACAGCCGCCGTAAATACAGGAGTATCAATCCCGACAATGTGTTTAAGCGGACATCGCAGGTACCCTTTCGGCAGTGCAGACGCCGATACCCGCCGAGCCGCCGGCAATATTATGTGCAAAGCAATTGACCTGGCCGTTGATCTGGGCATTAGAAACATTCAACTGGCCGGTTATGATGTTTATTATGAAGAAAGCACACCCGCCTCCCGGGAATATTTTATTGAAGGGCTGCAAAATGCTCTGGACCTCGCGGCTCAAGCCCAGGTCATGTTGTCAATAGAAATCATGGACCATCCATTCATCAATTCCATCACCAGATACAATGAAATCACTGCCGCGATTGATTCGCCCTGGCTGACACTCTATCCGGACGTCGGCAACCTGTCTGCCTGGAACAATGATATCGAGAAAGAGTTAAAGGCGGGAATCAATAAAATTACAGCAATTCACCTTAAAGACACCCTGGCTGTTACCGATACTTTCCCCGGCAAATTCAAGGAAGTTCCTTTCGGTGAAGGCTGTGTGGACTTTCCGAAAGTGTTCAGAACATTAAAGTCATTGAATTATAAAGGCCCTTTCTTGATAGAAATGTGGACCGAAAAAGCTGAAGACCCTATTGAAAAAATAATTTCCGCAAAAAGATGGATACTTAAACAGATGCGGAAAGGAGGGTTTATTTCATGTTAGAAAAACTGAAGAAAGAAGTCTTTGACAGTAATATTGAGCTGGTCAGAAATCACCTGGTAACTTTGACCTGGGGCAATGCCAGCGGATATGATCCAAAATCAGGCCTGGTGGTTATCAAGCCCAGTGGAGTTGATTATGCAAAGATGAAACCCGGAGATATGGTCGTTGTAGATCTGGAAGGCAATGTGGTCGAAGGCAATTTCAAGCCGTCTTCAGATACTCCGACTCACCTTTATATCTATAAAAATTTTGCCGGTGTCAAAGGCATCGTACATACCCATTCAAAATGGGCTACAACGTTTGCTCAGGCCGGCTTGTCTATAAAGTCATACGGAACAACCCATGCTGATCATTTTTTTGGCAAGGTCCCATGTACCAGAGTATTGACAGATGATGAGATTGCTGATAATTATGAGTTGAATACAGGGAAAGTGATTGTGGAAACCTTCCAGAAAGCCAGCATCGCTCCACTGAGTGTACCGGCAGTACTGGTCAATAACCACGGGCCTTTCACCTGGGGTGAAAACGTCAGCAAAGCCGTGGATAACTCAGTGGCATTGGAAGCCGTAGCGGAAATGGCGTACCGGCTTATTCTGCTTGACCCTGAAATCAGTTCCATTAAGCAGACTATTCTGGATAAACACTATTACCGCAAACACGGCAGCAACGCCTATTACGGACAAAAAACAGGCAGGTGAAAAATGGTTGAAAGAGAAATACAGGTTGTTAATCCGACGGGACTGCACACCAGACCCGGACATAAATTTATTGCAGAGGCCAAAAAGCACAGTTGTGATATTTTCGTACAGAAAGGTGATAAAAAATTCAGCGCAAAAAGCCTGCTGAAACTGATGAAAATCGGCATTTCACAAGGCGATTTAATCAAAATAATATGTAACGGCGAAGGCGAAAACGCCGCCCTTGAAAATATGTGCGAGTTTGTGGCAAACCTGAAAGATTGAAAAGGTGTTATAATGCAACTCAAAGGATTACCCGCCTCTCCCGGCTTCAGTCATGGAAAAGTATTTATTTTGAGCAATACTGATGAATGCTCAAAACCGCTAGCTATAGACCAGGCTGATACTGAAAATCATATCAGTAAATTCTATACAGCCAGAGATCAGACCAAGGCGGACCTGAAAGAAACTTATAGACTTGCCTGTTCTAAAATTGGTGAAGCGGAAGCTGAACTGTTTGAAGGCTATATAGATATCCTGATGGATGATGAAATTGAAGAAGGAGTCATTGAGAGAATACAGGAAAAGCTGATTCCGGTCGACACAGCTGTCAGGGAGGTATTCAAAAGCATTGCCGATGAAATGGGGGAACTCGATAACGAGTATTTCAAAGAACGGGTTTCCGATATGAACGACATCGGCAGACAGCTGCTGGATAATGTTCTCGACAGAAAATCCAGCAGCCTTGACTCCCTTAAAGAGCCGGTGATTCTAGTTGCCAGAGACATAACTCCTTCTGAAATGATCAGAATAGACCTGTCAAAAGTGCTGGCCTTCGTTACGGAAGAAGGCGGTATGACATCGCACGTCTCAATTATTGCCAGAGGCAGGGAAATTCCGGCAGTAGTCGCCACAGGGCCGATAATAGACAAAGTGAGCCCCGCAGACAGTATCCTTATAAATGCTGTAGAAGGTGTTGTAGTTATAAACCCCAGTATTTCTGAGCTCAAATTGTTTGCCGAAAAAGAATTTGCCTACCTGAAGCAGCACGAGGAACTGCTCAAGGTTAATGCCCTTCCCGCCAGGACTCTTGACCATAAAGTTTTGAGTTTAAATGCCAATATCGGCAATATTTCGGATGTCCGGACAGCCAGAAAATATCGCGCAGATGGAATTGGCCTTTTCCGGACTGAATTTCTTTTTATGGACAAGCCGGAGCTGCCGTCTGAAGACGAACAGTTTCTAGCTTACAAAGATGTTGCCGAAGCAATGAATGGTGCTCCCGTAATCATCAGGACCCTGGACATCGGCGGCGACAAGCCGCTGCCATATCTGGACTTCAAGCCGGAAGAAAATCCTTTTCTTGGCTGGCGCGGTGCCCGTATATCTATTGACCGGCCTGATATTTTCAGAACCCAGGTTAGAGCGGCGCTGCGAGCTTCGGCATTTGGCAATATTGCTTTAATGATTCCAATGATCACTTCTATTGAAGAAATGACAATCCTCAAAGAAATAATAGATTCTGCAAGAAAAGAACTTTACGCATCAGGAGTAAAAGTCAACGACAAAGTAGAAGTCGGCATGATGATAGAAACTCCCGCTGCAGTTATGATGCTTGACGAGTTCGCAGAAGTAGCGGATTTCTTCAGTATCGGCAGCAACGATCTGACCCAGTATATCCTGGCGGCAGACCGGAACAGTGCGGCCATTCGTCATTTGTACAACAGCCTGCATCCCGCGGTCCTGAGAGCTGTAAAGCAAACTGTCGATGCAGCACACAAGGCCGGGAAGTGGGTCTGCCTCTGCGGTGAAATGGCTGGCGATAAACACGCCCTGCCCATACTGCTTGGACTGGGCATCGACAAATTAAGTTTATCTCCTAACGCAATACCCGGAATAAAAAAGCTGATAAGGTCCCTGTCTTTTGCTGAAATGCAGCTCTTTGCAGAAAAAATGATTGAACTTCCCAGTACACATGAAGTACAGGAAAACATTTTAGCTCTGCTGAAAAAAGAACACAAGATTTAGCTGCCTTTTTCCCTTAACATATCGTCTAGACTCCCCCCTGAATGCGGCAGTCGTTAAATATTTAACTAAAATATTTATCGGCTGCTGTTAACAAAATACCTTCTCCACAAAGTGCTGAAACTGGCTGGCTGCTGCACCTTAAAAACTTTCCTGTAACGGCTCAGATGAAATTTTATAAGGTACCAGTTAGCGTTATTTCAGATGTAAGCGATAGTCATTTTTTGACTTTATACAAAACATGCAACCCGCATTTGATTCGACATTCTTTTCAGTCAAACTGTGATTCTGCTGGAAAATGTAAACAATTTCATCCTTCTTCACTATATTAATATGCTTAGCTGTGATATTTAAAAATCCCTGAAAAAGCTGCCTTTCTTATCAAATGTGAAAATTTTTTAAAAAAATGCATAAGCATACTTAAAAAGTAAATTAAAATAGTCTGACAGCTATTTTATTTTGAAACAATAAATAATAACACCAGATATAAAAAACCAATTCAAACTATAAACAGCGTTAATTTAAAAATTTCATTCTTGTCTCACCGTGATTGAGCAGGCAGTTTATTTCAAGATAATTGTTTTTTTCAAATGCTGGACCCTTCTTTATAATTCCTCTTAAAACTGCTTACTAAATTTAAATATTTATCTCCATAAAGCCAAAATTCAAAACTTATTACACCAGATTAATATTAAAGTCTCTCTCAAAACCAGGTCATTAAAAGTGTTACCTGAGGATCTTAATTTTCCATTACAGGTAAGCAAAATTACAAAGCAAGCCAACCTGTCCAGCCAGTAAACAAATATTAATCAAGCAAGTTTGAATAACAGCTAATGTCTGTATTACTTATTTTAAAGTTTATTTGGTCAACCTATTATTTTTTATATAATAAATCTATCACCTTTAAACCGCAATTCTTTTTTACTTGGCAGTTTTATTATCGCTTCCGAAATCGCATTAGAACAATCTACTTAAAAGTTCTTGTCTCATCTAACATAAACAAACTTAAGTGAAAAAATTGCATATACATATCAATTAATCACTAACAGAGGATTATAGGCATAGATTATGAATAAAGCCCAATATGACACTCTCCTTAGCGACATTACTATCTTCGAAAAGTACAGAGGTCAGAACCACAGCGCAGCAAAAGATCTCCCCATCTTTAAGTCTCTGCTTTCCTACTGCAGGAATATCGAAGAGATTTATAGAAGAGGCTTTGATGAACAGGATGGCGTTGTCCTTGGTGATGAATTAATCAGAGGCTATTGTGCGTCAAGCGTAACTCCGACTACGATTAAAAAAATATATACCGGCATAGGAGCTGATTTTGTAACAGATAAGAAGATTTCCGCCGAAGTTTACAGGCTGAATAAATATCCCAGCTCATTCAAAAAATATATCAGGGAACGTTATTACAAGGTAATAAGAGAAAGAAAACGTGCCTATGATTCCTTCATGACTGATAATGACGATCAGGTGTTCGTCGACATGCAAAACCTGGAGTTTAAGAAGGCTCTGGGAGTATCTGCTCATCCGGTCACAATGTATAAAGGGAAAAAACCGCTTTCCGGCCTGTATTTTGGAAAAACCTTTGAAGGTGAGTCCACCCCTACTGATTCTGGCAGATTCAAACGGCTTTTTTCAAAAAAAGTCACACACGGTACGCAGGAAAAAGAACGTGCTGTCGCTGAAGTTTTTTATGCGAAGGCCTGGCGTTACCTGCTTGGTGATCAGGTTTCCGCATCTCTGATAATGAAAGAAAACGGAAAACCTGTTGGTATTTGCTCAAAGGGACTGTCCGACTTCATTGAATACCACCATATAATCAGATCTGAGGAAATGAGACAGGAGTCACTTTATGTTCCTGGTCTGATTGCCGTCACAGTACTTGGTTACCTCCTGATGGAAGACGACCTGCATGTAATGAATCTGGGCTGGACAAATGTTAACGGCAAACGGGTTTTCGGAAAAATTGACCATGACTATCTCTGCACCAGATGGGAAAATAACTGGCAGCAGCATGAGCTGGTCAAGAAATTCGACATAAGCTATATGCTGCGGTATGTCAAAAATCCTTCTTATGATACTCTCAAGGCAATGATGAAAAGAATGCGGTTTTCACCAGGTACGCATAATGTATTCTTATTGCGCTTTGGACATTCAGTGCGATCATCGTTATCAGGAAAATCCAACAACACTATTGGCCTGGAGCAAAAAAGATATTTTAAATATCAATATGTCCCGCATAACAAGGATGAGCTTCGCGAAACTGCTTACCGTCTGGCCAGAGTAGACGTCAATGACTTTTACGAAAAAATGAGAGGTCATATCAAGGAGATTCAGGAGCTGGGCATTAATCCGTCTTTTGCAATAACCATACTTGAATGTATTAAAAACAGACTTGAAAGAATTCATATTCCTACTCAAAAGATTTACTCCGGACGCAGACTTGCCGTCAGTCACCGGAATTATTTCTAATAAGATCTGACTTCATATCCGGGGGCGCAGTCCACATTGACCCCGGGTAATTCCTCTCCCCTCTGAAGAGCAAGGTTACCCCGGCCTTGCTCTTCTTTATCAACGTAATATTGAACTAAATCAAAAAGTTCAAGTCTATATTTTAGATAAGTACAGAGATTAACCGTGAGAGTAATTTTTAAATATTTATAACCAACAGATTATTATGATAAAATTCATTGAAAAGAATTTCGCGTTTCTGGCGATTCTGTTTTCTGCTGTAGCCCTGGCTTGCCCTCAAAGTTTTATCTGGATAAAACCACATATTCCAAAGTTCCTGGGAGTAATTATGTTCGGCATGGGGATTACCCTGAACTTTTCTGACTTCAAAGGTGTCTGGCAACATAAAAGACTGGTAATTACCGGTATTATTATGCAGTATACTATTATGCCGATACTGGCCGTTATGATCGCACTGGCCCTGAATTTACCCAGAGAACTAATGGTAGGGTTGATTATTGTAGGTGCCTGTCCCAGTGGAACCGCATCAAACGTCATGTCATATATGGGCAAAGCCAATCTGGCTTTATCAGTAACTTTAACGCTTTGCACAACTCTACTTGCTCCCCTGCTGACTCCAGCAATAATCTATTTGATTCTTTCTCACAAAATTGCTATTCCATTCTGGAGCATGGTTTCTTCCGTTTTCTGGATTGTCCTGTTTCCATTGATCGACGGCTTGATTATCCGGCATCTGCTGTACAGAAGAATCAAAAATATAATTCCGGTCTTCCCATCCATTTCAATTCTGTGCATACTGGTTATAATAGCCTGTGTGGTTGGCTTAAATCAGAAACTGTTATTAACTTTTCCGGCATTAATTATTTTTGCGGTCGTACTGCACAATGGTTTTGGACTTTGCCTTGGATACTATATTGCAAAACTCTTGAAAGCTGAAGAGGCGGAAGCCAGAACACTTGCTTTTGAAGTCGGACTGCAGAACTCCGGACTTGGAGTCACTCTGGCTGCAAAGTTCTTCACAGTTGCCGCCGCTCTGCCAAGCACTATTTTCAGCGTCTGGCATAATATTTCCGGAATTCTACTGGCCAAATGGTGGGCTTTGGATAAAGGAAAAAACCTGGAGCAAACACCTGAAAAATTACTTCACAATTAAAGCCTTTGGACAAATACTGCCACACTTATTAATCAGGTATTATTAGAATAACTGTGAACAAGAGCTAAAAATCATCCTCTGGGTGGTGGTCCCGGGCGTTTTCCTTTGAACTCAGGCGGAGGCTGAATATTCAACCGGGTAAAAATCATAGGCCGGTAGCGTTCAAATTTCTTGAACTGTTCATCATTCAGTATTTTCTTCAAATCCTGCGTAAGCTTCTTTTTGATCTTTTTTGTCTGCTGCTTGATTATTGCTGTATCAGTTGAGCCGCTTTCAGTAAATTTTACTCTGGCTTCCTGGATATCAAGCCGGGCTTTGCCAGTTACATTCTTAACTGCTTCCAGCTGCTTGTCATTCAGCACCAGCATATCTTTCAGCCACATGCTGTCACGCCTGCCTGGATTTCTTTGTCGATCTCCATCGTCTCCGTTCGGATGCCGGTTGAACTGCTGATCCTCACGCGGCGGCGGCGGAAACCTCCCTGGCTGTCTGCCACCCTCGGGCGGACCTTGAAAATTGTCTCCCGGCGGGCGGTTTCCGGAGTTGCGCTTCTTTTCTGAGCTGTGCAGATGCATAGCCACCAGGCCAATCAACAGCACGATAAAACATCCAGCCAGCAGAGTCAACGCTTTTGGCAGCAACCGCCTATGCAAAACAGCACCCTTGATGCTGTCCGGGCATCTTATGGCGTTCAATACCTCGTCCCAGTCTGCAAAGCGCTCCTTACGGTTTACTGCCAGCATTTTGGCTGCCAGTTTCGAAACATTTCCCGAAGCACCAGCAAGACGCAGATCCGGACGCGGAGCAAATATATGCTGAGCAATAATCTCAACAGAAGCCGGCGCATCAAAAGGCGGCTTACCGGTCAACATTTCGCACAAAACTATACCGAGAGTGTAAATGTCGGCACGGCAGTCAATATCCGGTTTATTTTCTGCCTGCTCCGGACTCATATAATGTGGAGTTCCAATCAACAGACCGACTCCGGTCAAAGTCGTCATCTGGTTTCCGGGAGCAAAAGATCTGGATATTCCAAGGTCAAGTAATTTTACAGCTCCGTCTTCTGACAACATGATATTAGAGGGCTTGATGTCACGATGAATAATCTTGAAATTGTCCCAGGCAAATTTTAGTGCTTTGGCAACTGAGGTCACCACTTTTAATGCTTCTGCTTCCGGCAACGCACTACGCTGTAAACGCTGCTCAAGGGTCTCGCCTTTAACGTACTCCATAGCCATGAAAAAAACACCGTTTTCACAGCCGGAATGAAAAGCGGTAACAATATTATTATGCAGCATCTTGCCGGAACTGAATATCTCTTTCTGGAAGCGTCTGACAAATTCAGGATTCTTTGAAAGTTCTGAACGCATGACTTTGAGCGCTACATCCCTTCCCATGGACTGCTGCTCAGCCAGCCATACTTCCCCCATTCCGCCAGATCCAATGCGTTTTCTTAGTATGTAGTCACCAATTTCAACGCCAGCTGAAAGTCTTGAATCCGGCACCTGAAATTCTTTATTACATTCCGGACAGACATTTAAAGAACCGAACATTGTATCTTCGGCTTCCAGCTTTTGACTGCAGTGTGGGCACTTGAACCTGAAAGTACTCATTTATTCTCCGTATTCATTGCTGAAATATACAATAACTCTCCCGTGATGCAAGCCTCCCTGCAGGTTTACAGTTAATTTAAGTATGAAGTTTTATTTTGCATAAAGTAATTTCTTTCAGCCAGTCTTATCTGTTCAAATATTTATTTCTGAAATATGCTGTCTCCAGGATCCAAGAAAATAAAATGAGTCTCCGAAGAGACTCGTAGTGAGAAGCAGGTCATCAATAAAAAAATTAGCGCCCGTCAACCTTTTGAGTGCTTTTTTGCTGTTTGCGCTGGCTGTTTCGTTCTTTCTTCAGTTTTCTCATTACCCCACGTAATTTTTCCACCTGTTCATCTGACAAAACCGTCAGCAGTTTCTTTTTAAAGGCCTTTCTATGTTCGCGTTCAGATTTAAGCAACGGCATCAGCTTTTGAATCTGATCATCAGAAAGTCCAAGTTCCGATTTGATTTTCTCAGCACAGCCACCGCGACGGCCATGATCACGAATTCCGCGCCCCTGGTGTCCGCTGTTTGCTGAATCCAGGGCGATAAGAGAGGTTGTTCCGCCTAAAACCAGGCCGGCGACGAGACATAAGGTTGTCAAAATTTGAGTTTTCATAATAGTCCTCCTTTTGCTACAGGCAGTTGATTTATTTGATCGAATGCTTCTCTATCAGTAACTACACAGTCAACGTGGAAAATCTTACACTGTCACAATGGTAATTTAAAAATTATTCCAGGCTTGCCTTCTTAAACACCACATTAGGCAATGCAATCAGCAAAGTCAAAAACAGGGCCACAGCGTGGTCCCGTGAAGCCAGGAATTGACCATAAGGTCAAGGAGAGCTGAGCGCAAGCCGCCCGGAGAATGAGGTTGGCAGCGCATATTGCGCTGCCAATACGACCTTACAGGCCGCGATCAGAGAAACTGTAGCTGAGAAAAAAGCTAAAACTGCAAGAAAGGCAATTAAAAGCTTGCTGATCATAAATTTAATACAAACTGTGACTGGGGGGTATTGCGGCTTTATTGTTTGCCGCTCTGTTCACGAATTATTTTCAGCAACTCTTTTCTGGCCGCAGCTTTAGCCCGGAGACTGGCATAAGTATTTTGCTTATTCTTGTCCAGGATTCGATAAACAAATACTATATGTCTTTTCCCTTTGCTGATCCAGCCGACAAACCAGCCGACCTGCCGGTCTTTAATTTTACTGCCGTCTGCTCTTTGCTGTGAACCGTTACCGGTTTTGCCGTAAAGCTTCCAGCCATCCGCCAGTTTTTCAACAAAGAGAATTTTTCTGGTCATCTCATTGGCTTTTTTACTTACCGGAAGTTTATAATCAATCAGCTTTTGTAAAAATTTTATCTGCTCTTCAGGAGAAATCTGTAAAGAACTTGATAGCCATGCCCGGCTAAGCCCATTATTCTTACCTTTATCACCAGAAACATCTGCATTCCCATAGTTAAACTTCACAGCATATTCTTTATATTTCTTCATTCCCAGTTTCTTGGTCAGAACCTGAGAATACCAGACACAGCTGTTTTTCATCCAAAGCTGCGGATTATGCGGTTGTTTCCATCTCTCAAGCCAGTCAACATAGCCCTTTTTGAATGGAAATTCGGGGTGGGTTTCATCTTTAAGTATGCCCTCATTATACCCCATCAGACTTAAGGCTATTTTGAATGTGGAACAGGGTGCCTGACGTAAACTGCAGTTATCGCCAGCCTGCTTTATTACCTTGTAATTTTCTGCTGCAATAAAACAATAATCTGCAGCTTTAGCAGAATATCCCGCCAATAATCCAAGACCCAGAGATAGAATAAATCTTTTCATGTTCTCCCTTTCATAATTTACCCGCCTTTAAGCGAACACCTGAAAATAATAAATAATGATTTCAACTCTGGGCATAGCATACTTTATTATAATTAATATTACCACCTGCAAAAGCAGAAAATATTGCCTAATTTATCAAGTATATTTAAACAGGAAGAACGGTACCGGAGTTACAGGACGCAACTCCGGTACCGCAGCATGGGTATTATGAAGAGAGGAGCAAATTTTAACCACAACTGTTTCTTTGCTCTCCTGACTTTAGCTGAAAAGATCTGGAAAATATATCCATAAATCTCAATCTCATCTTTTAAATGGCAAACAATATTAAATGTTCAACATTTTCTATATGTACTACACAGCAGACCCGGCAATTCTTACACCTGAAAGCATAAATTCTAATTTTTTTATGTTTTTTTCCAAGTCTTCTGCGATTATGCCAAATTCAGCGGATTGGACTCCAGTGCCATCACAATAAAAGATGGTACCGGAGTTACAGGACGCAACTCCGGTACCGCAGCATGGGTATTATGAAGAGAGGAGCAAAAACTTTACATTTTACTCAACTCTCCTCACTTTGGCTGTTCCCATTCAAGTTGGAATATCAATCATCCCAGCCTGGACCACGATCATCCTGAGAAGGACGTGGCGGGCGCGGTGGGCGGCGGTCATCACGCATTTTCTTCAGGATATCCTGCAGTTTATGCATTTGTTCACGAGAAAGCAGTCTGGAAAGCTTTTTCTTGAACTGCATTTCATGGTCACCTTCCATTTTGAGCAGGTCTGAAAGCTTATCAGCCTGTTTGGGATTCAAATTAAGTTCTCTTCCCAGTTTTTGAGGAGAAATATCTGGACGCTTGCCACCTTTTTCCGGCGGTCCCTGGCGATCATTTGCTTCTGGTGGAGGCGGTGGTCCATCGGGGCCGCGCTCGCCTTTTCTGGGACGCATCATCTCGCGCAGTTTGCGCATTTGCTTTTTGTTCAGCAGCTTTCTGAGAAGTTTATGAAACTCACGTTTCTGGTTCAGGCGTTCCTGAAGCAGTCCGCCCAGCTTCCGGGATTGTTCTTTTGTCAGCTTAAGCTCTTTATTAAGCTTTTTTACAATATCCTTAGCCTGGGGCGGCGCTCCGCGATCAGGACCGCAACCGGGGCCACACTCATCCTCTGGTCCCTGCGCCATAGCGCCAAAGGCTCCGACTGTTAAGAGACATGACCCCAAAAGCATTGCTTTTTTAATGTTGCTGTTCATAAGAATTAACTCCTGTTAATGGTTGACATTTGAAGTTCTGAGTGATTCTCTGCAAGTACTACACTTTCCGGTTGAAAAATCTTACACTCCATGTTAATGTTTTATGAAATATTTTACAGTCCCTTCCAAATGGAGAAAAAAATGAATTCCAGAGAAACAATGCAAACCCGCCGCACTCTACTCCAACGGATTGTTGATGTCGAAGACACTCAAGCCTGGTATGAATTTGTTTATTATTACCGTGGCTATATTTATGGAATTTTAAGACATATGAATGTCTCACATCATGATGCTGAAGAAATAATCCAAGCAGTGCTGCTGAAGGTTTCGGAAATTATTCACGGCTTTGAATATGACCCGTCCCGTGGTCGTTTCCGAGGTTACCTGGCCAGAATTACCGCAAATGCTGCCAGAAACCATTTCCGGTCAAGCCGAAAAAATATCAGTCTGGATGAAACAATGGAAAATTGCGGAATTCCAGAAGAATTATCCTCGGAATCTGAGCTTGAACAGCTGGCAGACAAAGAATGGGAAGAACATCTGTATCGTCTCGCATGGCAGAATGTTTCAGGTTCGTTTGGAGACAACATGTGCAAATGCTGGGAAATGCTGTGCGCTGAAAAATCTCCTCAGGAAATCGCAGCAGAACTGAACATTTCGGAAAGCAGCATTTATGTTTATAAAAAACGCATTCAGGAAAAATTAAAATCGGAAATCAAGCGAATCCGCCAGGAAATAGAATAATTTAAAATTTTGCTGAACATTCCGTTTAGCAAAAACAACCTTCCAGTAAACATCACTGCAAAAATTAAAGCGATTATAAGAACAGGGTTTAAGTTCAAAAAACGACTTTAACACAGTCATAAAAACCTCCTGCGTCCAAATCATATTGACTTTTTATCAACTATGCCTTTTAATATTTATATAGGAGGTGCTGTGATGTTTAAATTGGAGGAGTTATTTCGCAAAGTTGCTGCAGCCAGTAACTCTGCAGATATAGAAACGGCTAAGCGGTGCGACCCTGATGATGCTGCTTCTGATAATCAGGAAAAGGGAGCTGATGGGGATATTTCTACTGATACCGCCACAGACATTCCAGAAGATATTGAAAATGAACTTGACGCAATAATAGCTGCAGAAAACATTGAAAACCCCGAAGCCGTTGCCGGAAAAGGCATTCGGCTGCTGATAATTTCCGATTCAATAGATGAGGCTGATATCAAATTCTGTTCGACAGATGACACCGTTATTGTAGTCAAGTTCAACAGCAGATCAGTTAACTGCAAAGCTCTTCTTGCTGAAATTAAAGGGCTTCTCGGCAAACGTCGTATAGATACGCTCAACCTGATAACTGGAGACACGGATTCAGAAAACCTGCTTCTGGTAGATCAGTTTTTCTGGGAAGAAATTGCTGACAACATGACCGAAGACGCTACCATAGAACTGGCAAAGGAGGAAGTCAGCACCGCAACCGCATTAGAGATTGAAGATATAACCGGACGGGATGTCGAACTCACGGAGATTTACTCTGGAGGTCTTGCTTTTAGAAAACCGGATTTTGACGGTAAAATTACCACAGCCGCCGACTATGAAAATTCACCTGATATAAGCGTTACCCCAGCTGAGTTACAGGCCATATATTTAAACGACCCGACAAACATTAATCTGCCGCCAGTTGAGCCTGATACCGAAATCAATGACTTTGAATTCACCGGCAGCGGACAGCCGGACGGAACAGCCTTGCTTGATGATTCAAGTATTTTTTATGATAAAGATTCGTTCAACTCCCGTAAAAACTACAGCTCTTCACTCGAAGTTGACAAAGCACCGCTTTTCGGGTTTACAGCTGAGGCCTTAAAAGAGAGCATGAACCACACTGCCTGCCCCGCCCTGCAGCATTTAAGCTATGATTCCCGACTCAGTCAGGCGGCTATCCAGGAATTGCAGCTGCATGTCCAGTCCGTCAGAAATGCAGACTCAAATGTCTTTTTCCCACACCTCCCCCAGGAAACTGATTTCATCAGCACAGCGCCTCCTGTGACAGAAGAACCTGAAGGGAACGAGATTATTGCAGACCCTGACGATGATTTATATTCAGACATTCTCAACTCTTATGATGCAGACGACCAGTCGACTGAAACAGATATTGATGAAGCTCTGGAAGATATTTTTAAATCAGGCAAGAAGCCGGAATAGTATCGAAAAGTTTATAATATTTGTTCAGGAAATACTTAATGCTATTTTTATAATATTAATTATAAGCTAATATCTTTTCAAGAAAAAACTTGATTATACACTGATTCAGCTGATTTTTTAAAATAAATTCATATTTTCAGGAACATTATTCGCGTAAGAGCTATCTAAATTAAATTAGGCAGCTGGGGTTTTTCGTGCCAACGAGGAGAGTCTTTCGCTTTCAAAAGCTCCTGCTGAACTTATGTAATAAGCTAAATACTAAAAAATTGCAAAATGGAGCTCTGCCTATGTTTATCGTCCAATCGTATACGTTAGCAGTCATTATGTGCGTGATCACCATGTTATGCTGGGGATCCTGGGCAAACACTCAAAAGCTGGCCAGCAAGTCATGGCGTTTTCAATTGTTTTACTGGGATTATGCAATCGGAATAGTTATTCTTTCACTTATTCTGGCTTTTACGCTTGGCAGTCATGGAGTCGCAGGCCGCGGTTTTATTGCAGATCTTAATCAGGCATCAGCTTCAAGTATTGGACTGGCAATACTGGGTGGTATTATTTTTAACGCAGCAAACATTCTGCTGGTCGCGGCAATTGATATTGCCGGTATGGCAGTTGCTTTCCCAATTGGTATTGGACTGGCTCTGGTCATAGGTGTAATTGCCAATTATGTACCGGGAGCATCCGGAAACCCATATGTTTTGTTTGCGGGGGTAGCAGGGGTAACGCTGGCAATTATTCTCGATGCGGTAGCCTACAAGCGCTTATCCGGCAATGCCGACAAAGTCAAGCTGGTTAAAGGCATTCTAATATCACTTATTGCCGGTATTCTGATGGGCTTTTTCTACCGGTTTGTAGCTGAATCAATGTCTTTTAACTTTTCTATGCCCGAAGCCGGTAAAATGACACCTTACTCCGCTGTTTTCATTTTTTCTCTCGGCATCTTCTTATCTAACTTTGTATTCAATACGCTGGTTTCAAGGTTCCCGTTTTCTGGAGAACCTGTTAAAATATCAGACTATATCACCAAGGGAACAGCCAGACTTCACTTAATTGGTATTATTGGAGGGATGATCTGGGGGCTTGGAATGTCATTCAGCATTCTTGCCGCAGAAAAAGCCAGTGCTTCAATCTCCTACGGACTTGGTCAGGGTGCAACCCTTGTTGCCGCTCTCTGGGGTGTTTTTATCTGGCGTGAATTCCGTTCAGCACCTCAAGGGACCAATAAGATATTGAGTTTTATGTTCCTGTGCTATGTAGTCGGACTTGCATTGATTATTGCTGCTAAACTTATTTAATTTCCTGGAGAATAACATGAAGAACATCGTCGTAATCGGCAGTTCAAACACTGATATGATTATTAAGACACCGCGCATCCCGCGTCCGGGAGAAACCATCCTTGGCGGTGTATTTTCCAAGGTCCAGGGTGGCAAAGGAGCCAATCAGGCTGTTGCCGCAGCCAGGTCGGGCGGTCAAGTGACATTTGTCGCGAACGTTGGACTGGATTCGTTTGGTGAACAGGCAATAAATTCATATAACGAAGACGGCATTGAGACTAAATACATTGTGCGCGATATGAACGAACCTTCAGGGGTAGCGCTTATTTTTGTCTCTGAATGCAGTGAAAACAGCATCGCCGTAGCTCCCGGCGCAAACTCAAAACTTTCTGCTGAACACGTACAGAATGCTCGTGCTGCTATAGAGGATTCAGACATAATGCTGCTGCAGCTGGAAATTCCACTGCATACTGTAATCGAGTCTGCGCACATGGCTAAAAAAGCCGGAGCTAAAGTTATTCTTAACCCGGCACCGGCAAGAGCCCTGCCGGATGAACTTTTACATGACGTAGCTTTTTTGACACCAAACGAAACAGAGGCCGAACTTCTTACCGGCATCAAAGTCGATGGTGCGATGTCTGCGGCCCAGGCAGCAGACATTTTGATGAATAAAGGCGTCAGAAATGTAATTATTACAATGGGTGCCAAAGGAGTCTTTCTGGCCAACCGGGCAGTAAGCCGCATGATTCCCGCATTCAAGGTAGACCCGGTTGATACAACTGCCGCTGGCGACGTATTTAACGGCGCATTTGCAGTCGGAATATCCAAAGGACTTGATCTGGTGGAAGCCATCAGATTCGGCTCTGCTGCCGCCGCTATTTCTGTTACCAAAATGGGAGCGCAACCGTCAATTCCGCACTTAGATGAAATAGAACGCTTCATTTCACGGAACAATACTAATTAACATTTGTCTAACATAAAATAATAGGAGGAATAATTACGCTGATGATCTGTAAAAAAAGTCTTATAATTATAATTTCCATAGCTACTGCCTGTGGCTCGCTTTTTGCTGCGCCCAAAAATGAGCCGCATAACACAAAAGCATATGCCATGCAGGCTAAAAAGACCAAGGTGCCCGTCTTCAACGACAGGCTGCCCATAATTATAGACAGCGATATGGCCCAGGATGACTGGCTGGCCATCATTTATACACTTGAACGCCCGGATTCCAACGTTCTCGCAATAACTGTTCCTGACACCGGCGAGTCCGGAGGCCCGATCGGCCTGAGAATAGCTAAGGGACTTTGCCTGCTGCTGGGACAAGGTAACATTCCGGTAGGCTACGGCACAGAAAAACCATTTGTCGGCAATAATGCATTCCCGGCGGAATGGCGCAAACAGATTGATACAGTTCATAACATTATTCTTCCAGAAAATAACTTTCCGGACTACGGCAACAAGGGTGTTCAGCTGCTGATAGACACCATTGAAAGATACCCGGGTAAAGTAACTATTCTGGCACTGGGGCCTCTTACCAATCTGGCAGTGGCCTTGGACAAAAAACCAGAACTGGCCAAAAAAATCAGGGAAGTCGTCATTATGGGCGGAGCGGTAAGAGTTGCCGGCAATGTCCATGAATCAACTCCGTCAATCCCAAATAAAACTGCAGAATGGAACATTTTTGTCGATCCAGTTGCAGCAGACAAGGTGATAAAATCAGGAGCACCAATATACCTGATTCCGCTTGATGCCTGCAATAAGGTTCCGATTGACGGCAGTTTCTACAAAATCGTAGATAAGTATCATCCAACTTCAGCTTCGGCTTTTGTGCACCGTATTCTCAAGACCCGTAAGGATTTTATGAATGAAGGCGCCTGGTATTTCTGGGACCCGCTGGCTGCAGCGCTGATGTTCCAGCCTGGTCTGGCTGATAATGAAAACCTTAAGATCAAAGTTATTACAGAACAAGGACCCGACTTTGGTCGCACAGTAGAAGCTAAAGACGGAACTTTGATCAAAGTCGCCATGAATGCTAATAAACACGAATTCGTGCACAATTTCATGGCTATTCTGATTCACAGCTACGAAACAGTACCGGCCTACCCCGGCAGAATAAAAGTAGCACCTGATGAATATGTAGATAAGCCAATGTATGCTGAAGGGGAAGCCCCGGTAAATTCAGCAAACACCGGCCTGTAAATTTACCATACCACCCCACGTGCAGGGATCTGCCGGGTGTCGAATCCGGCTTTTCCCTGTCTTTTAAGGGGCTATAAGTTGTTTGAAATTTTATACTGTCAGGAATCAATCTTAAGGCAGTTTAAAAAGGTTTACCATACCACCCCACGTGCAGGGATCTGCCGGGTGCAAATCCGGCTTTTCCCTGTCTTTTAAGGGGCTATATGAAAAAGGTTTACCATACCACCCCACGTGCAGGGATCTGCCGGATGCAAATCCGGCTTTTCCCTGTCTTTTAAGGGGCTATATGAAATAAGGTTTACCATACCACCCCACGTGCAGGGATCTGCCGGGTGCAAATCCGGCTTTTCCCTGTCTTTTAAGGGGCTATATGAAATAAGGTTTACCATACCACCCCACGTGCAGGGACCTGTTGAATTTGTATTCGGCAGGTCCCTGTCTTTTTAGCTGTAATAAAAAATTACATTGCATAGATAAAGTTTAGGCTGTATTACATAAAAATCAGAATATAAAAGATTGGTTTAAAACAAAAAAAGTTAAAAACCTGTCGGGGATTAACCCGACAGATTTCCAACTTACCAGGAGAACAAATGCTTTCTAAAAGCCGTTTACCCCATGGCCAGAAGAAACAGTCCATACCACCCCACGCCGTTCTACCACCCTGGTAATCAGTCATGTGCAGTGACCAGCCGCCCCCGCGTAATAAGCCTGTGCACAAGAGCCTCTCAACTGACTTCTGCGTTTCGCTCTCTTAAAACTATTTCTGACGAATCATTCGATCTTAATCATAATCAACAGTTTTATTATTGCTTACATTTTAGATTGTAACAAAAATATCTGCAAAAAGCAATACCATCTAAAAAATATTTGCATTTTTTTTAGTACTTTCTCAAATAAATTTGTGATACAATAACACTTAAGAGCATTTTAAACAGCATATTAAACATCCTGGATAAAAATTGACCTGTTTAAATTCATAATTCAAAATCTGCACTTATTTCAATAAGTTGAGTTATGACTGGCATATTGCAGATATTGCTCTATTGTTATTTATGAAAAAAACAGAGGACAGTAAATGAGCTGCACAGCCGAGAGAATGCCTGGTTATAAAAGAACCTTGAAGATTTATCCGTGGTTTGCCATGCTGCTGAACTGCCTGTTCTGGATGCCGGTATTTTTTCTGTATCTTTCCGGGAAGTGCGGACTGGGCGGTGCCTTACAGCTGGAAGCCATATATTATGCCGGAATAGCTATTCTTGAAATTCCGTCCGGTTTTTTCTCTGACCGTATTGGACGCAGAATTACACTGATTATTGCAAGTCTGTTATTATGTACTGCATATCTGCTTTTTGCTGTCGGGAATACATTTTTAACCTTTGCCGCAGCAGAAATAGTACTGGCGGGAGGGTTTGCTTTTGCCTCAGGAACTGACACATCTCTTTTATATGAGACCCTGACCATAACCGGGCATCAGGACGATTACCTGAAACAGGAATCATTCGTAACCAGAATGTCCTTTATCGGCGGAGCCTTTGCGGCCGCGGCAGGCGGGGCGCTGGCTTTAATAAGCTTTCCAGCTGCCTACTATGCGTCATTCGCCGCGGCTCTGTGTATGCTGGTACTGGCTGTCATTATGACTGAACCGAAAAACTGCGCTTCACCGCCGCCTGAAACTGCTTTTCACCGTCAGTTATTCAAGCTGTGCGGCAAGTCCATATCAAAAAACTTGAAGTTTACATTTATATTCAGCATCAGCATGACGATACTGCTGCATATCCCTTATGAATTTTATCAAACCTATCTGGACAAACTGCATATCAGCCTGCAGGGAAAAAGCTTATCTCCACTGATTAGCGGTTTTCACATGGCCGCGACAATGGCAGCTGGAGCTTATGCCATAAAATTCATCCCTCCTCTTATCAAAAGGTTTTCCTGCCGAACCGTACTTCTGCTGTTGTTTGCTGGGGAATTGATACTTATTTTTCTGATGGCTCTGCTCGTACACCCAATAATAGCAATATTGTTGATCACCAGATCATTACCGCGCAGCATAACCTGGCCGATCATTCGAGCGCTGCAGGCACCTGAGCTTGAAAACCATGAACGCGCCACTTTTCTTTCTCTGCAGAGCCTGAGCGGTAGACTTGGTTACAGCGGTGTTCTGCTACTCATATCCAGCCTGGCAACAGACATACGGACTGATATTACAAAACCGTTGCTGGCTGCCGGTTGTATCGGCCTTGTTCTGCTTGCAATTCTATTATGTACGAAACAACCTCATAAAGCAATAAAACTGCCGCAGAAACAGTAACTTCCTCCGCGGCATAAAATGCTTGACAATACTCGTACCGCAAGCTAGAGTTGGTCTGTTGAGCAATAATAATGAAAGGGGAGAATTATGGAAAATTTAAAGCTGTTCTCACTGGGCGGCCTGATCATTTACTTTGCGATTCTACTGTTCGTGGTCATAAAAACCAGAAAAAATAAAAACATTGAAGACTATTTTTTTGCCGGCCGGTCTCTGCCTTTCTGGGCACTTGCAATTACATTTATCGCTTCCTGGTGGGGAGCGGGCTCTGCCATTTCAACAGCTGACCTGGCGTTCGAAGATGGACTGAGTGCCTTCTGGTACTACGGAGTGCCTGTTCTGATTTCAACAACCCTGATACTGCTGTTTGCAAAATCTATTCGCAGAATTGGCTGTTATACTCAAGGCACAATGCTGGAGCAGCGTTATAATAAAACTTCGGCTACTCTGCTGTCATTTATGATTTTCTGGTTTATGACAGTCACGGCCGCGTCTCAAATGGTTGTAGTCGGTGAGTTTTTTAAAATGTACCTGAACCTCGATTATTCAGCTGCTGTTTTATGCGGCACTGCAATAGTTTTTATATATTCTCTCTTCGGCGGATTTCGCGGTGTTGTCATAACCGATATTATACAGTTTATTTTCCTGCTGATTGCAGCGCTGACTATATTCGGTGTGGCGCTTTACACTGCTGGGGGGTTCAGCGGTATTACCCAAGCGGCATCAGAAGCAGGAAAGCCTGAATTTATGTCATTTTTTTCAAAGGCCTCCGATTATATGGCCTATGTAATAACTTTTGGCGCCGCCTGGATGATACAGGCTAATGTCTGGCAGCGGATTTCGGCAGCGCGCACTGAAAATGACGCCCGCAAAATGACCCTGCTCAGTCTAGGAGCTTATTTGCCGCTTTACCTGATAGTTGTGGTAACTGGCATGGCAGGGCTGGCAATTTACAAACAGCTGCCGGCCGGCGGGTTAGTTCCGGCAATAATCAGAGACCATATGCATCCGGCACTGGGTGGCCTGATGTTTGTCGGTATATGTTCAGCTATAATGTCAACGATGGACTCCCTTATAAATACCGGGGCATTAACTCTGAGCGTCGATTTCTACCAGAACCGCATTTGCCCCGGAGCGGAAAAAAAGCAGCTTGTACTGGCCAGCCAGATTTCAACAACAGTAGTAACTGTAATTGCCATCCTGATTGCGCTGAGAGTGAAATCATTTCTTAAAATATCGTGGCTGGCTGCAGATATTATTACAACGGGAGCGTTTGTCCCGCTTGTAGCTGGATTTTTCTGGCGGCGCGGTACTGGTACCGGCGCAGTCATTTCAATGGTTACCGGTATTATTTACTGTTCTTATAACCTGATACATACCTTTGGCGTCAAAATACCGATCATGGCGGAACCAGGCTCTACAGGATCAGTAATTACCGGTATTATATTGTCTCTTATGGCCTATGTCGGCGGCAGCCTGCTCAGTGCACCGGAATACACAAAAGCTGATAAATTCATTGCAAAGGCCGGTTTTATCAAGGCACCGGCTGTTGAGGGAGCACTGTCCGAAAACCGCTGAACCGCGATTAACTGCTCCTTCAATTCTCCTTGACAAGCTGACTTTACAACGTTAGGTTACTAATAATTAGCCGTATCTTTAGGGAGAGAGCAATGGAGAAACTAAAGCTGTTTTCGCTGGCAGGACTGATTGTATACTTTATAATACTTCTGACTGTTGTATTTCTTACCCGCAAAAACAAAAACATTGAAGACTATTTTTTTGCCGGCAGATCTCTGCCGTTCTGGGCTTTATCAATAACTTTTATTGCATCGTGGTGGGGTGCCGGGGCGGCAATATCCACAGCAGATCTGGCTTATGAAGACGGCCTGAGCTCATTCTGGTATTATGGTGTGCCGGCTATGATTTCCACGGCACTGCTCATGCTCTTTTCCAAGGCGATTCGCCGGGTTGGCTGCTACACTCAGGGGCTGATGTTTGCAAAGCGCTACAACCGAACTGCTGCTTTGCTTCTTTCAATAATGATTTTCTGGTTTATGACAATCACCGCAGCCACACAAATTGTCGGAGTAGGCCAGTTCTTAAGCATGTATCTGGGAATAAGTTACAATGCGGCTGCTGTCGGCGGAACCGCGGTTGTCCTCATATACTCCCTGTTCGGCGGATTTCGGGGTGTAGTCATAACCGATGTTATACAGTTTATTTTTCTGCTGGCATCCGCGATAATAGTGTTTGCCGTGGCCCTGTATACCGCAGGTGGCTTCAGCGCTATTTCCGAAGCTGCTGCCAAAGCCAGCAAACCTGAATTTACATCTTTTTTTCACCGGACAGGAGATTACATTGTCTATGTCATTACCTTCAGCGCAGCATGGATGATACAAGCAGGTATCTGGCAGCGAATTTCAGCAACTCGCAATGAAAACGATGCAAAACGCATGACCATGCTGAGCCTTGGCGCTTACCTGCCTCTGAACCTGATTGTCGTTATTACCGGTATGGCGGGACTGGCCATTTATAAGGAAATGCCGTCTCACGGTATTGTCCCGGCACTCGTCAATGATTACATGCACCCTGTCCTGGGTGCTTTTATATTCATAGGCATTTGTTCTGCCATCATGTCTACCATGGATTCTCTGATAAATACCGGGGCCCTGACCTTGAGCATGGACATATACAGTGGGTATATTAACCCTGCTGCCGGGAAACGCAGATTGATGCTTGTAAGCCAGTTTTCAACAGTTCTGGTCACTTTTCTAGCAGTTTTGATCGCAATTAGAAACCAGTCATTTCTGGAAGTATCATGGCTGGCGGCTGACTTCATTACAACCGGAGCTTTTGTTCCTTTGATTGCAGGTTTTTTGTGGCGACGCGGCAATGCCGCCGGCACAATAGCATCAATGCTGGCCGGCATTGCGTTCTGTTTCTACAATTTGCTTCAGACTTTTGAACTGGGACTTCCAGTCATTGTTGAACCCGGCTCTACCGGGGCTGCTCTGAGCGGCATATTTATATCCGCAATCGTCTATATCACGGTCAGCCTGCTGACCAAACCGGAATTCCAGAAAGCAGAAACATTTATAGCCCGTGCCGGATTAATTTCTCCGGCCAGGCTGGAAGGGAGCTTTATTGAAACTACAGATTAAAAACATATTTTTATAATTTACAATATTGACTTTTAACAAATTGCGTATAATTGTATACTGTATACAAATTAAAGATTCAATCTGGTGGTGTACTATGAAACTAAAACGTTATTCACTGGCAGAACAGGCTTACCGGGAAATGCTCAAACAGATTATTTCCGGGCAATGGCAGGCCGGTGACAAAATGACCGAAGAAAGTTTATGTGAACACTTCAAAATCAGTCGCACCCCTGCCCGGGAAGCGTTAATGAGCTTGACCAGGGATGGACTTGTAGAGCGCCAGCCCCGCTGCGGCTGGCGAATCTGCTCGCCGACAACTGAGCAGGTGTATGAACTATTTGAATGCCGCAGGCAGATTGAATGCCTGGCATTGAAAAGTGCGATCGATAATATTCCTGAGGAAAAGCTGGAAGCTTTGAAGGAAGCCCTTTTATCTGAGACCGAATCACCCAAGAGGATATCGCTGCAGGTTGATGACGATTTGCACCAGTTAATCGCTGATCACTGCGGCAACAGTTATCTGAAAAATATTCTTGAACGCCTCAGCAGACAGTCTTCCCCGTTCCGTTACTTCAGAACAGACAGCGACAGCACAGAAAAGATACAACAGGAAAGACTTACACTGATTGAAGAAATGCTGAACAAAAACACTGACAAGGCACTGAAACTGCTTTCGGACCATATTGCTCAGGGCCGAAAAATTCTCGAAGACAGGAAAACATTATGACAAACAGCAGAAAGGCGTCCAGGCTGGACAAGCTGGACGCCGCGCGCCGTATTACCCTGAACTCAAAAGTTGTTCAACAGGAAAATATTGAAGAACTTTTGAGCAGGATAATCACTTCCGGCAACAAGGTGTGTATAGAGGGAGACAACCAGAAACAGGCTGATTTTTTATCAAGGGCTCTGCTTGGGCTGGACCCGGATAAAATAAATAATCTGCATATCCTGATTTCAACAATAGGTCTTCCGGAACAACTTGACATTTTTGAAACGGGACTGGCAAGCAGGCTTGACCTGGCCTATGCCGGTCCTCAAGGATTCAGACTCGCCCGAATGCTGAAAGACAAGCAGCTTGAAGTCGGCAATATTCATACCTATAATGAACTCTATGCCAGATATTTCATGGATTTACGCCCGGATGTGTGTCTACTGTGCGGCGTTGAGGCAGACCGGCACGGCAACATTTACATGAATGGCAGTGTTGAAGACTCTTCCGCCATCGTTGAAGCCACTGCCTTTCAGCAGGGCATTGTCGTTGTGCAAGTCAATCATTTGGTAGAAAAAGTAAGACGGGTGGACATTCCTGCGGACTGGGTGGACTTCGTGGTTGAAACACCGCGGCACAATTTTCATCTCGAACCGCTTTTCACCAGAGACCCGGCACAGATAACCGAATCCATGATTCTCATGGGAATGATGACCATGAAAGGCATTTATGCCAAATATCTGCCGCGTACGCTGAATCACGGCGTTGGTTTTAATACCGCGGCTATTGAACTGATGCTGCCAACATACGGTGAAGAACTTGGTCTGAAAGGTAAGGCTCTGACCAACTGGGTTTTGAATCCGCACCCGACGATGATTCCGGCAATTGAAGAAGGCTGGGTGGAAAGTATAATTCCTCCCGGCAATGAACTCGGCATGGAGAAATATGTCGAATCCAAGCCGGATATCTTTCCAGTCGGTGCTGACGGATCACTGCACAGCAGCCGGCTCTTTGCCCAGCTTGCAGGGCATTACAGTGCCGATATCTTTGTCGGAGCCTCACTGCAGATTGATGCTCTTGGCAACAGCTCCACAGTTACAGGAGAACGCATAACCGGATTTGGCGGTGCACCGAATTTCGGATGTGATGCCGGCGGCAGGCGTCATACCAGCGATGCCTGGTTGAAGGCTGGCAGAGAATTCAACAGTTGCGGCTTACCGCGCGGCAGAAAACTGGTAGTGCAGATAGTGGAAACTTTCCAGCAGGGCTTGAAAGAGACTTTTGTAGAAAATCTTGACGCAATGCGGCTGGCAGCAGAAGGGACCTTTCCCCTGCCCCCGGTAATGATTTACGGTGAAGATGTTTCACATATTGTCACTGAAGAAGGTATCGCCAATTTACTGATGTGCCGAACTGCTGATGAAAGAGAACAGGCAATTCGCGGCGTTGCCGGTTATACTGGTGTTGGTATGAAACGAAATAAGGCAAAAGTGGCTGAGCTCCACCAGCGCGGGATCATTCAACGCCCGGAGGATATTGGAATCAGCAAGCTGCGTGCCACCAGAGATATGCTGAGTGCGCGCAATATAAAGGACCTGGTCAGGTGGTCAGACGGCCTGTATGAACCACCATCACGTTTTCGCAACTGGTAAACACAAGTTTTAGCTCCTTGAGACATAATTTAAACTTGTGCGACAATATTTAATCAGGAGAGTTTGATGGAACATCTCGAATTTGAATTTAATGGCGGCAGTCACAGCAATACAGTCCGGCCATACACTGTTCAGGGCGTAGTATCCTCCGGAAATCTTGAGGTTCTGATTGAACACAAAGACCTTAATGGGAAATGCCGCTTCAGCATTGATACCGCCGCCGAAGGCTTTGGCAAAACCTGGGAAGCTGTAATCTCAAACTTCATGGAAAAGCGACAGCCGGCAGACCTGCTGGTTTCAATAAACGACTATGCCGCCAGTCCGGATATTGTCAGCCTCCGGCTTGATCAGGCCTATGAAGCTATTTCCGGAGGTGTCAAGTGAAGCTTAAAATCACCGCAAGCTACCTGGAAGCTGCAGCCAGGCAGCGAATAGGCTATATAGCAGACAAAGGTTCTTTTAGAGAACTCGCCACGGCTGCGGAGAAACATGTCAGTCCACACCTTGAGATGTTCAACATACCCGTTTCATTTGGTGACGGCGTTATAATCGGCGAAGCCGAAATAAATGGCAAACCGGTCAGTATTCTTGCTCAGGAAGGCAAATTCATGGGCGGAGCTATCGGTGAAGTTCACAGTGCCAGAATAATCGGACTGTTGCGGCGGTCTCTTAAAACCCGGCCAAAGGCGGTCATCTGCCTGTGGGATTCAGGTGGAGTGAGACTGCAGGAAGCTAATGCCGGCGAAATCGGGGTCACGGAAATAATGGGAGCGGTTTTTGACTTGCGGGCGGCTGGGATCCCGGTTATTGCGGCTGTCGGAGGCAGCTGCGGCTGTTTCGGAGGTGCCGGAATAATTACCGGCTGCTGTGATTATATCATTGCGTCTGAAGAGGCCAGAATCGGGGTGTCCGGGCCTGAAGTTATTGAGACGACTATGGGGGTGGATGCCTTTGATTCCCGTGACCGTGGTCTGGTCTGGCGCACTACCGGAGGGAAAAACCGTTTTCTCTTCAGCTTTGTCAATGAACTGGTAGAAAACTCGCCAGAAGCCTTTCGGCAGGCAATTGCCGGTGCATTGGATCTTAAAATGGGAATAACGCTGGAAAAGCTGCAAGCGAAACAGCAGGAACTCATTGACCGCATGGAACTGTTCGGCAAGATGAGTAATGCTTTTGATATCTGGAAAGCAATGGGGTTCGATTCTCCTGAGACTATACCTCAAATGACAGCCACCGAGCTGCAAAGTACATTGAAATCTGGAGTAAACACATGAAATTTGACACTCTGCTGAATGAACTTTTTCCGAATGGTTTTCAGATTGAAAAAGAGGGTTCCATCGTCAGTGGCAGCGCGATTTGCGGCAATCAGAGACTGGCACTTATCGGCACTGTCGACCATACTCTAATCGGCATTGATGAAATAATCAGACTAAGCCGGATTTTTCTAAAAATAATCAAAGAACAGCCGGGAATTCCAATTTTAATGCTGGTAGATAATAATGGACAACGTATGGCATTGCGGGAAGAGCTTTTGGGCCTGCCTGAATACATTGGGCACCTGGCAGCTGTACAGGATTACGCCCGACGCAATGGTCACAAGGTCATATCTTTGATTTACGGCAATGCGGTCGCCGGCGGTTTTATCGCCTTTGGCATGGGGGCTCAAACCCGGATTTACGCCGTAGATGGTGCCAGTCCATATGTAATGAACCTGCCGGCAATTTCAAGGGTCACAAAACTGCCGCTTGAGAAACTTGAAAATTTGAGCCGGACCATACCAGTTTTCGCACCCGGTTGTAATAACTTCTACAAAATGGGAGGCTTGACCGATATCTGGCATGGAAATCTTGCCGCATGCCTCGAGACAGCACTAAAAGAATATTCCAGCATCGACTCACGAGCAGAACTCGGCAGGCAACGTGGCGGCAGAAGGGAGGCAATAAATACGATTAATGCCATTATCAACGCATAAAATCAAACGACATCAGCTGGTGTATCTCAAGCCAGAATGTGCAGCTGCTACCCGGTCTCTGTCCTCCTGCCCAAGCTGCAAGTCGCTGCTCAAAAAATGGTTTGCATCGGGGCATCCGGCAATTATCAGAAGGCCCTGCCGCAATGCGCATAATGTCTGTCTCGGAGTTCCGCTGCCGCCCTCTCAGGACAAACTGCGGCTGGCTTTTGAGGTACCTTTTTTTCATATTGATAAAATTACACCGCCGCCGCTGCTGACAGACTGTTTGAATGCCTTGCCGGACAATCAGGGAAAAGAGCTCAAACAGCTGTTGACTTTCGGACTGAGGGTCAGGACTACAGGCAGTACAGCATGGCAAACCTTGACCGGATTGCAGTATTTAACAACGAAATCAGATGTTGATTTGCTGCTTGAGGTTTCCTCAAAATCAGAATTTGAAACTGCTGATGCCGTTCTCTCCGCATGGGTTCATAATGTCTCGCATAAATACGATATTGAAATGCAATTACCTGACGGAAGTGGTTTTTTATGGAAAGAATATCAACAAAAGCCGAAACAAGTCATGCTCAAAAAGAACAGTGGAGCCGTGCTGGTCTCCCGTTGCAGCCTGCAGCAGTTGCTGATTTAGTAACTGAATCTTTGCTGGCTGAACTGGAAGCGTATCCCAAACCTGGCATGGTCAGCCATATTGACAGCGGAGCACATAAAGACATGAATGCCAAACTGTTCGAAGCCAGTATCAATGCCCTCAAGTCTTACTGGGCAGATTTTTATCTGGCCGGACAATCCGGCAAATCCATTGCCGCTTTGCGAAAAATCGGGCTTGATGCCGAACAGTCCATGCTGAGTGCCACCGGCGGGATTAATACCCACAAGGGAGCAATTTTTATTCTGGGGCTGCTTACCGCTGCAGCCGGTAATGACTTCAAGTCCCCCCTGGGTCCTGCTGTCGCCAGCAAATGGGGCAACCAGCTGGCAGCACCTGAAGAATTCAAATTATCCAGTCACGGTACTGCAGTTTACCACAAATACGGAGTTACCGGTGTAAGGGGAGAAGCGGCAGGAGGTTTTCTATCCATTTACGACTATGGCCTGCCTGCTTTACAACAGGCATTGCAAGAATTTCCACTGTCAACTGCTTCAATACACTGCTTTTTCGCCATGCTTGAACACACTCAGGATACAACGCTGCTGCATCGCGGCGGCGCAGAAGGACTGATACATGCGGCAAATTGTGCGGCTGTATTTAATGCGTCAGGCGGTGTATTTAACCCGCACTGGAAAGATTTAGCAGCAAATATACACCAGGAGTTCACCGCTTTGAATCTAAGCGCCGGCGGAGTTGCAGACCTGTTGGCAGCGACAGTTTTCATCGACAAAATTGAAAAATATCAAAGGCGGTCACATGACTAAAATAGCTGTACTTTGTTCCGGACAGGGCAGGCAGGAAGCCAGCATGTTTAAAAAACTTTCAGCCTATCCTGAATGCACTGCTTTTATTGACTCAGTTATAAACAACCAAACAGTATCTCCCGAAGTTTCTGCATGGCTTTCGGCTGAAATGCCGGATGAAAGCCTGCTGTTTAACAATATTTTCGCCCAGGAACTTATTTGTCTTTACCAGCTGGCAATCTGGCAGAAAGTGAAAAAACTGCTGCCTGATGTCGCGCTCTTTGCTGGATACAGCCTCGGGGAGCCGTGTGCCTATGCTGTCGCGGGGGCAATTCAACCCGAAAATGCGTTGTCACTTATTCGCAAACGAGCTGAATATATGACTGAAGCCAGTCAGAAAAGCAAATTTTCAATGTTCGGCCTCATCGGATTGCCGTTGAAAAAAGTGGAAAGGCTCGTTGCCGATAATAATTGCTTTGTGGCCATTTATAACCCGGATAACCTGGTTATCGGCGGAAAACAGTCTGACATTTCAGCATTGCAAACTGCCTGTGAACAAGCAGGAGCTGAACGCATTGTCCAGCTGCCGATAACGGTACCGTCACACACACCGCTGCTTTTGCAGGCAGCGGAGAAATTCCGGCACAATGCCGCCGCAACCGAAATACGCCTTCCCCGCGATAAAATTCTCCTTGAAGGAATCAGCGGCAGAAGGGTTTTTAACAAAAAAACGGCAGTTACAGCCCTTTCTGCCCAGATATGCACTCCATTACGCTGGGATTACAACCTTTTGGCAATTCGTGAATACGGCTGTGATATAATAATTGAACTTGGCCCCGGTAAAGCACTTTCGAATATGGCTCGGCAGGCCATTCATCATGGAGAAAGCCGCTCTCTTGATGAATTTCATGATCTGGAAGACCTGCCGAACTGGTTGCAGAACGTCAGTTACCGGCTTTAAATCTGTGGAAATTTTACCCATTTTTCTTTTGAAGCAGCACTTTTTACCACAGTTTCGATAAAAGCCATACCGCGGACTCCGTCTTCTACAGTTGGAAAGTCACAGGCTGCGGGGGCCGGTTCAACTCCGTCAATGCGAGCGGCAACCACTGCCGCAAAATTGCGATACAGGTTGGCAAAGGCTTCCAGGAATCCCTCCGGGTGTCCTGCCGGAATTCTGGTATTATATGCGGCAGCAGCACCAGCGCCTGCCCAGCCAGTATTATAAATCCGTACCGGAGCGTCATTTGATTTAAAAATCAGGTTGTTTGGATCTTTCTGCAGCCATTCTATTGCGCCTTTAGTGCCGTATACTCTGATCCGCAAACCATTATCGTCTCCTGCGGAAATCTGACTGGCATATATAATACCGCGCGCTCCATTATCAAAACGTACCAGTACACTGCCGTCATCATCCAGCCTGCGTCCAGGTACAAAAGTATTCAAATCTGCGCACAACTCAGTAATTTTAAGCCCGGTAATATATGCTGCCAGATTCTCTGCATGACTGCCGATATCGCCCATACAGCATGAAACTCCCGATATTTTTGGGTCAGTACGCCATGCGGCCTGTTTATGATTATCATCCTCAATTCTGCGAGCCAGCCAGCCCTGCGGGTACTCTGAAACTATTTTTCTGATTTCGCCCAGCTGACCTGCTTGAACCATTTCACGGGCCTGTTTTACCATAGGATAACCGGTATAGTTATGCGTCAGACAGAACACCAGTCCGGCTTCATTAACTTTATCCCGAAGCGTGACCGCATCCTCCAGATTAAGCGTCATCGGCTTATCGCATATAACATGAAAACCGCGTTCAAGAGCTGCCAGTGCAACCGGTAAATGCATATGGTTAGGAGTTACAATCGAAACAAAATCCATACGCTCTCCGGCTGGCAGTGAAGCCTCAGCTTCAATCATTTCCTGAAAACTGCCGTAAACCCGTTCATCGGGCAGAAAAAGCTCTCTGCCCGCCGCTTTTGACTTTTCAGCAGAAGAGCTGAATGCGCCGCAGACCAGTTCAATTTTACCATCCAGTCTGGCTGCAGTGCGATGTACTGCACCTATAAATGCTCCGGGCCCGCCACCAACCATTCCCATTCTCAGTTTGCGCTTCATAATGCCTCCGGAATTTGAGATTTGAATTTAAACACCTGAAGGTGGTTGTATTTTCATAATTTGAATTTGTGAACTTTTACTTCCTCAATGCTCCATTACAGACTTAAAAATGTACCATCTTTATCAAAAATAAAAATCCTGCGGCGATAAAACCGCAGGATTCTAACAATAAACTAACCCGCTGCTTGAGTAAAAATCCTGTGAGTAACACTTTCAATTTTTTCAAGACTTACTCATTTCTGCTTTTTTTCACTCGTTATAAGCTCTGGTCAAAATATCCAGCAGGATTTCTTTACTCTGTTTAAGAGGAACCGGCTTGGGAGCCAGCTCCAGTTTCATTTTATTCTGGCCGGCACTTTCCGCGGTAAGCTCCAGCAGCTCCGGCGTAATATCCGCAAAATGTTTTAAACCTTTTGGCACACCGCATTGCTCCAGAAATGCCCGGTAGCTTGCCACAATTTCCTCCGGGCTGTCACCAGGAAAAATATCTTTCAGCTGCATGGTCCGCTCACGTACTCCGTCACTGGTAATATAATAGTCCCAGCAGCTTGGCAGCAACAGGGTAACAGCCAGCCCATGCTCAATGCGGCCAAACCATGAAAAGCTGCACAGGTGCGGCAACCCGGTAGATTTGAAGCGGATCACCATACCGCCCAGCGTGGCTGCAGCTGAAACAGCCGCGCGAGCCTCAAGGTCAGAACCATCTTTGATAGCCCGAGGCAGAAATTCCTTAATCAGCCGAATACTTTCAAAAGCCCATTCATTAGCTTTGGGATGATTATGATCCTGACGAATATTCAGGAAGCCCTCGAGCGAATGAGCAAGCGCGTCACAACCGGTCGCTCTGGTGACTGTCGCCGGCATGGAAGCCGCAAGTTCCGGGATTACAAATGAGTACTCAGGAATAATCTGTGGTTCGACAATCAACTTTTTTACCTTGAGTTTTTTGTCTACTATATTTGAATATGGAGTCGCCTCCGAACCGGTACCGGAAGTCATGGGCAGGCAGATTACTTTTTTCAGTTTTTCCCCACGATGTTTTTTTGTGTACTGGTTTACACCGAAAAAGTCGTTGACATTCCCACCTGTCTGGTATTCCAGATAAGCGGCCTTGGCCGCATCCATAGGGCTGCCTCCGCCCAGGGCAATTACTTCATCCGGTTTTTCTTTAAGCAGAAATTCAGTCATACGCCCGATTGTTTCAATACAGGGTTCCGCCTCAATATCTTTGTAACGCACAATCTTCAAATCAAGCAGATCCAGGGCCTTCAGCAAATGCGACCAGGCTCCGGTCTTGTCAGCTGAATTACGCCCGGTAAAAACCGCTACTTTCCTGGCTCCGAGATCGCGCAGCAAGAGCTCAAGCTGTTCCCAGGCCCCACTGCCGAAAACAAAAGTTGTATCCGGATAAGTATCCAGTATTTCCTGATAGTTACTCATGAATTGCACTCCTGTGTTTTTAATGCCGTAAAGTCCGTCATAGAATCTACTGGTTTAAACAGGTTATTTCAACAGGCTAATAAACATAAATAAATATTTTTAAACTATATTTAAAAATACAGTTTTACTTCTATTTTAAAAATATACAAGCTTATTTTTTTCGGCATGAAATTAATTGATTCTTATGGTTGAGCTCAATCTGACAGCAATCATATATCATGGATTTCAGCATTGCCCGGCCTCTCTGGACCCGCGATTTTGCTCCGGATAACGAAATATTCTCTTTTGCGGCAATTACTTTCTGTGGCTTGCCCTCGATTTCTGATAGCAGCACAGCAGTACGGTATTTCTCTGGGAGCCGGGATATCATCGGCATAATGCAGGCGTAAAACTCTTTCCTCATAGAATCCTTTTCCGCAGACTGTTCAGCCTCAAGCCCGTCCGGCAACGCGGCAGTTACCTTTCTTGCCCGATAATAATCAACAATTGCATTTCTGGTAATTTTGAAAAGCCAGCTTTCGATTCTGGAGGTTTCTTTCAGTGAATCAATTCCAGTATGTATCTTTATGAAGACATCCTGCAGGATATCCTCAGCTACATTTTCATCAGTTCGGCCTTTTATAAAGGAATACAACTTGCTATGGTAATCAAACCAGATACTCTCTGTTGTCTTCATACAATCTTCCTCTTCATAAAAAGCCGCCAGAAGGAAACTGCTTCTGACGGCTCGAAAATCCGACCGGCTGTTATTCCGGTTTTACTGCCTCAATCGTCGCAGAAACAATATAATCGGTAATATTTGTTCCCGGCACCCATTTCTCTATGAATTTCCTGCTCTCATCCTTGGGTTCAATCCGGATGTCATTAAACCCAGTCCCTTCCAGCATTTTTTCAAGGTCTTTGACCTGCGAAGCTCCAGCCATGCACCCGGTATATAATGCCAGGTCGCTCTGTAAACTTTCAGGCAGTACAGCAGTAGCCACAATATCCGATATCGCCAGTCGCCCTCCAGGCTTGAGAACACGAAAAGATTCCTGAAAAACTTTTGCTTTTTCAGGGGATAAATTGATTACGCAATTGGAAATAATTACATCGACTGTCGCGTCCGCAACCGGCAGGTTCTCTATTTCTCCAAGCCTGAATTCGATATTTTCATAACCGGCTTTTGCCGCGTTCTCTCGTGCCTTGCTGATCATTTCAGGGGTCATATCCACCCCGATAACCTTTCCGGAAGGGCCAACTTCAGCCGCTGCCAGAAAACAGTCAAAACCGCCGCCACTGCCTAAATCAAGAACAACTTCACCGGCCTGAAGTGAAGCTATGGCTTTGGGATTGCCGCAACCAAGCCCCATATTAGCGCCCTCAGGCACCTCGGAAACCTCAGAATTTGAGTAGCCAAGTTCCATGGAAGCAGCTTTAACATCAGCACCCGCTCCGTTACAGCAGGAATTAACGATTATTCCAGCACCATCAGATTCTGCGGCTTTGCCGTATCGATCACGAACAGCTTTACGAATTTTTTCATTAGATAATTTTTTCATTTTTTTGTCTCCTAAAGATGTTTTATCTTTATAGACGTATGAAAAGCCAAAAAGACGCAAAAAACTTTAAAACAGCAAGACATTAAATTGTCAGGCTCAAATTTTGAAACTCACATCATTTCATAAACGTTTTCAATTTTAAAGCCATCTTCAGTCTTTCTGATCACAAACTCAAGCTTAGTAGTATTCAGTCTGCCATCAACATAAAAAACATCGCTGCTGTTCTGCTGCTGCATAACTCTCTCAACCTGAAACTCGCCTTTACCGCGTTTGATGCATTTCAATGCCCCGGCATACTGTTCTGGCGGTACTTCTCCCCATAATTTCATAAATTCGGCTTCACCCTTTGTCTGAAAAGTCTCCACCGCTTTGGTGACAAAGAGCGCAGCATCAGTACTGATATCATCCTGCACAGCAAGTGCCGGCTCCGGTTTTCGTGGCTGACGCTGCTCCATCCGGCGGGACATTACGAAAAAAACTGCAACAGCAACTATCAACACAATTACTGTTATAATCATTCTTTTCATAGCACATGACTCCTCTTTTAATTATACCTTCATGCCTTATTATGCAACTTCTTTCACTTTAAAATTAACTGGTGGCTTTTACCAGCTCCTCATGCGACATTGCTGCAAGCTCTTCAATTCTGGCCACATTCAGGCCAAGCCCTTCAGCAACCCGTCTGCCGTATTCTTCATCAGCCTTGAAAAACATAACTGAAGAACGCAACTGCAGTCTGCCCAGAGCTCCTTTCAAATGACCGACAATATTGCTCACCAGAGCTTCACGGCGGGGTTCATCCATAACCTTTCTAAACAGGTCTCCAGCCTGCTTATAGTCATCTGCCGGAACAAAAGGGTGGCGGGCCGCATGTCCGGAAACATCAAAACCGGCTTCTTCAACACCAGGACCAGCCGGAGCAGGTCCTCCCATAGTATTAGGCCAGTAATTCGGGCCGCTGCCGCCGCCCTGCTGCATATAGCTGTCCCGCTGGTAATTAGTTTCTGGCGAATTTCTGGACTGGTTTATCGGTATCTGATGATAGTTAGGTCCAAGCCGGTGCAAATGTGCATCATGATAACCAAACAGCCTGCCCTGCAGCAGCTTATCCGGTGATGCCGCAATACCCGGAACCAAGCTGCCTGGATTGAAAGCCGCCTGTTCGACCTCAGCAAAATAGTTTTCAGGATTGCGGTTTAGAACCAGTTTACCAAGCTCCTGCAACGGAAAATCACTGTGCGGAACAACTTTAGTAACATCAAAAATATTCCATTTATAATCCATTGCCGCACCGGGAGGGATAACCTGTACATAAACTGTCCAGGATGGAAATTCACCTTTCTCTATAGCTCTGTACAAATCTCGCGTAGCGTGGTCAGGATCTTCTCCACGCAGTTTAACAGCCTCCGTTTCACTTAAAGTCCTGTTACCCTGGTCTGTTTTTATATGATATTTAACCCAGACAAATTCCCCGGCCTCATTATACCATTTGAAGGTATGGCTGCCATAGCCGTTCATATGCCGGTAACTGAACGGAACACCGCGATCAGAAAACAGGATTGTTACCTGATGTACAGATTCTGGAGTCAGAGAAAGAAAGTCCCAGAACATGTCTGGATCTTTGCAGTTTGTTGCCGGATTTTTTTTCTGACTGTGTATAAAGTCAGGAAACTTCATAGCGTCACGAATGAAAAAGACCGGTGTATTGTTGCCAACCAAGTCATAATTACCCTCTTCAGTGTAAAACTTAACGGCAAAACCGCGGGGATCCCGTTCCGTATCCGCTGAATCGCGGCCGCCTCCAACGGTAGAAAACCGGACAAAAGTATCAGTACGCTTACCGACCTCTGACAAGAAAGCAGCCCTGGTATAGCGGGACAGGTCATTTGTTACAATAAAATAACCATGCGCCCCTGCTCCTTTGGCATGAACAACACGTTCAGGTATGCGTTCACGGTTGAAATGGGCAAGTTTTTCCAGCAGTTTTACGTCCTGCAGCAAAGCCGGTCCGTCGGCACCTGCAGTAATTGAATTCTGATCATCGGCAACCGGCGCTCCAAAGGCAGTAGTAAGGGTCTCTTTCTTCTGATTCATAACAAGCTCCGTGGTTATACAAGCATCATACTTTAAAATTGCTTAATACTGAAATATTGCTGGTTATTCTCAAAAAAGGCATAAAATAAACAAGCATAAACTGCTTGTGCTTCACGTGAAAACCTCCATGTAGTACTCTGCCTGCAAAATCAATAAAAATCAAGGCCGTTTCAGCAATTATGCATTATTGAAAAAATGCTGGTTAACGCCTGTATTGAGTTTTGAAATAAATGTTTTTATGAAGAGAAGAATATTTTGCAACAGTTTAATCGTGGCCTGGACGGCCGTATTGACAGCGTTAAGTGCGACTGTCATCTTCACTCGCCTGGCGGCTTTCGCTCAGCATTCCATGACCTGACCGTCAATTCCCAGTTTCGCTGACTCCACGCGGCACTCATGTTTAATTTATGAGCAGTAAATTCCTAGATGGCAGATTTGCTGTTTGAAGTTTTTTATACTCAGGCAAAGCTTTGCGCAGTGTTCCCGGTCGTGCCGGGAACACTCAGATTTTGCTAGGGATTTGCTTTTTCAAACAGAGAGGCAAGCGGCTTATTTTTCATGCCGGCATCATAAACAGACTTAATCTCTTTTTTCGAAAGTGAGCGATTCCAGAAGGCAAAGTCTTCGATCTTTCCCTCAAACTGACGACAACACTTTTCAGAGGAATCCTGGAAAATATGCCAGGGACGACCGCTGCTTACTCTGGCCCCTTTAGCGCTGGTACTGATCCAGTAAAAACGACCGTCAGGAGCTCCCTGATACAATCGCATCATTCCATTGGCATCAACAGTTACCGCGAAGAATGTCCAGTAGCCTACCGGTATGTCAAACTGACCAAGTACAACGGACTTGCCGTCTTTACCCAGAAACTCAGCAGCCACGCCGGGACGCTTGGCAATATCAACTTTTTTTGCCGCATAAAGCACAAAACCCGGTGCGTCTTTCTTGTTTATATCTTTATTTGCCAGAATAACCGGCCTGTCCATTTCCATAAGCGGCATTTTCAGCCACATGGTGACTGTAAACTGATTGCCAGCTGGCAATTTCATTTTATCTGAACCTTCCAGACGCAGGAAAGATTTTTTATGCCGGGTATTTACTTCGTAATAATTGCCGAATTTGGCGCCTTTGTTGCCGGTAACAATATTTTCACCATGCACACTGACTTTTTGACCGCCAGCTTCATTAGTGAAAAAATTTCTGAACGGCAGGTAATACAGCAAACCATCTTCAAGCTTTACCGGTTTACTGGGCACAACCTTTTCACCAACTACTTTGCCGTCAACTCCAGAGGCTTTAATTCCATAATGCGCCAGCACGGTTACCGGTACGTCATAATTGTGCGGCTGACCGGCTATCATCCCCTGACTCACATGTTTACCGGCAATCAGCAACGGCACAGTAGAAGCACATCCGCCCCAGATGCCATGAACTCGATGATAACCGCCATGATCAGCAGTAACGGCGATAAGCCAGTCTTCCTTTTTAAAGTCCGGACGGCTCTTGATTGCGTCAAGCATTTCACCAACTTCAGCATCCGCTTTTTCAATCGACTTAATGTAATTTTTTGAAAATGCATAAAAACCTTTGTCATGTCCGGCATGATCCGGACCGTCAAGCATCACAAACATCGCATCAACGCCATCATGCAGCCCTTTAACAGCATCTTCGGTAATGCTTTCGTCAGAACCTCGGGTGCAGGCAGCGCCAGGAGAGCGGATTTTGCCGTCCTCCTGCCAGTTATAAAGGAAAGAAGCCTTAAAGTCAGGACCTTCTTTTTTCATTAAGCGGGACAGGTAAGTCGGATATCCACGATAATCAGCTTCAGCCATCTGATCATTAGTATAAACTTTATGCTTGGAAGCTGTAACCCCGGTCATTAAAGCCACATGATTGGGAGCGCTGTCCGGCCTGGCGTCACTGACATTTCCGCAAACATCAGACCACGCACAATTATAGCCTTTAGCCCAGGTCCCTTCACGAAGTTTATCCAGATTCGGAGTTTTAGCGGCTGCCAGAGCGTCAGCCCGCACCCCGTCAAGCATTACACACAAAGACTTCTGATTCGATGTCGGCACGGCAAAGACGACAACAGCAGACATCAACAGTAAAACCGTGACAAAACGCTTTAAATTCATATTGCTAATCCTTCTGATTCATAATACTAATATTAATTCGTAATCCCATAAGATACAGTTACAAAGCAACTTGTCAATTTTTACAAAATTTCATAACTTTTATCTAACAAAAAACTTGCTCAATTCTAATAAAAATATAATATTAAGCACAAATGTTTTTTGTATACTCTGCTTTTCAGTCGCACTCCAGTTCCGGACTGCAACCTCTTGTAAAGTAAAATATATACAAGGCAATACTTAAAATGTAATTGACAGGAGATACTAATGAAAAGTTTCAAAATATTCTTTGCCGGCGAGCTGTTTGACCATAAACACCTGACAGGAAACCTGCTGCTTGCAGAAAAGATTAATATGCTTTCTGAGGGTAAATACAAATGTGCACTGCCTCAAGACATAGATGCAGACGGTTTGTCCTCAAATGAAATCCGGGTCAAGGACCTCGAACTGCTCATCAGCTGCGATGCGGTACTCTTCAATTTTGACGGTGCCGACCTTGATTCCGGAACTGTACTGGAATTTACAGCCGCTAAGGCTCTGCGCAAACCAGCTGTGCTGTTTCGCACCGACATGCGTGCGGCCGGAGACCAGCAGGCTGGCTGTGATCAATGGAATCTGATGTGTTCAGGATATCCGCAAACCGCAACTTTATCCTTGAATGCCATGGCTTTGTATCATAAACACTTAAAACAAAACCCGCAAACTCTGCTGCAGTCAATGCATGAGGAGCTGGCGGGTATGCTGATTAGTAAATTTGATGAAGTGATGCCGGGAACACCGCATACAGTTGATCCCGATTATCTGGCAAGGCTGCGGGAATCACTTGGACTCCCGCCATGCTGAAATATGAGACGGTTTATTTGCCGTTTAAATTACCAGGTTTGACATTTATAATGCGGGAAACATGAAAAAACCTGATGGACAGCGGATAGGGCCAGGCCTCTCCGTTGTTCGCCTTGACAGCTCCAATAACCGGAAAAACAATACCAAGAATAACTATTGCGAAAAGCAGTGGGAAACCTATAAAAATCACGCACAAAATTGATGCGACAAAAGTATAAATCAGAGCAGAAATAATCCAGTTAGCGACAATTCTCCCGTGAGTGTCAATAATTTCTGAATCATTTTTCTTCAGCTGCCACAATAAAAACGGCACGATAAAACCCAGAATTGGGAGAATTAAACCCAGCAGTTGAGAAAGGTGAATAAACATTCCCCAGGTATTAACATCAACTGAGCTTAAGTTAATACTTTTTCCCGCTTTTTCAGCTTTTTTGTCATTTTCTTTAAGCAATGCTGTTTTTGCCTGTTGAAACTCTTCTTCAGTCAAAGCTCCGCTTTCCTTGAGTTCCTGCAGTTTTTTTACTTCCTCTGCGATTGACATAATCCTTCTCCATGTAATTAAGGTTTGAATAGAATTCTTTTTATCAACCATGAAATCAACTTAGTAGCAAAACTATATTTCAATAATAGTATATATCAATCCCGATTACCATTTTAATACACTTTCTCCAATCGTTTTTTATGCTTATTCTGGCTATAGACCTTTGAGCATTGTTTACAACTTAAAGTTTTTACGCTCAGATATACTTCCTCTGATCATAACAGACAATAAAAAAAAGCGGACCGGAAAATCCGGTCCGCTGTAAGTCGCTTCAAGCGAAAGATAATAATCCTGTGGATTAAATACCTTTGTATTCGCCCGGCTTGACCTCTGCGCCATATTTGGCTTTGACTGCTTCAAACTCAGCAATCTTCTTATCCCAGTAGTCGTATACAGACTGTGGGAGAGTCGGAGCCATTTCAGAAAAGAATTTCTTAGCGCGTTGAAGCTTGGCAATCCAGGCATCACAACGGAAGCTGAATTGATAGGTGTAATCGGCTTCACAGTAATCATCGCCGAGCTGCTCTTTAAAGAGTACCTTGAGATCCTCATATTTAGGAATAAAGCCGGTAGGAGTTTCATAGGCTTCATATTCGCCGTAAACACGGCCTTCAAACCAGTGCAGCCATACTTTCTTGGCCAGTTTGCTGGTACAGAACTCGCCTTCAGGAGTACGAAGGAAATAATTTGTGCTGAACACCTTCGGGCATTTGTCGCCAAATTGATTACCGAAATCAATGTTGTTCTTGACATAATCACCGATCGGGTAAGTTATGAAGTCAAGATTAGCCATCGGCTGAGGTACACGAACGCCTTCCTGACCGATAGTCGCTGCAGTGGTTTCAGATTCCAGTGGACATGCTTTCAAAATAATGCCGTCTTCCCAGCCACATGACTCTTCACATGGAACAGTTGTATCACTGTCACGACCACCATAAAGTACACCCTGCACCTTAACGCCTTCCTTGTCATCCCATGCCGGATCAAGATTTTCAAGGTACTCCATGCGCATGGTGTAGCGGGCATTACCGTGTGAAATCGGAGTATCGCCGCCCTCTTTCCACGCGCCGGCAAAGTTAACACCTTCTGCAGGAGTTTCAACTCCCATTCCCAGCCAGTAAGGAAGATTGTCCGGACCGGTGAGAACATTTGAGAAGATCATTTCTTTAGACTCCTGAAGCGTCCTGAAAATAACCGGATCGTCATCAGGGTTTACATCTTTAATGATACCGAAAATACCGCGCTCAACATTGGCCGCACGGAATTCACCATCAATATTTTTGAAATAAGCAATGTCGTCACCAACGATTTTTTCGCCGGGAATCATTGCTGTAGCAGTTTTTCCACACGCAGACGGGAAAGCGCCCACAAAGTAAGTTGAACGAGCTTTTTTCTCATTCGGAACAGACATGATAAACATGTGCTCGCAAAGCCAGCCTTCCTGTCCTGATTTATTGATAGCCAGGCGCATGGAATGCTTTTTCAAACCGACAGTATTACCGGCGTACTGGGCATTCATGGAGAATACCATGTTGTTGTCCAGGTCCTGATAGATACGGCGCTTATCAAGATTAACACAGCAGCCGTTCTCATCAAGCTGACCGGCACTGTGACAGAAACGGAAGAAATCATCTTTATCTTTCATATCCATGAAGTGCTGATAGCCGCGGCGGTAAAGGATGTCCTCAGAATGTGCAACGTAGCAGGAGTCAGTCAGCTGAGCACAGGCAATTGAAAACGGACTGTGAGTCGGACATTCGCAGAAAAGTTTTACGATAGCTTTTTTACCAACCATCATATCTTTCATAATGCTGCGGACTTCAGCCTGGGCTTCATTGGTCTCAATGCAGTTCAGCTTGCCCATGGCAGCCAGTTTTTCGGCCGGAACCATGTATTTGGTATTACCCTTGTCACGGGCCTGGTCATTGATGCCGTCATAGTGCATGGTTACATTTTTGCGAGCCAGCTGTTTTTCTTCTCCGAGTTCCAGAGAGCGTTTGCGAATATATTCGGCATCAGCATCGCTGTCATCACAGAAGTAAACTGAATCAGGGTTGCAGAGTTCGATATACTCGCCGAGAAAGTCATTGAGTTTTTCGTTCTTCAGGGCATCAAGCTTCAGAAAGGTATCGCCGAGCTTTTCCTGCAGTAGAGCTTCATACTTGGACATGCTTTTTCCTTTTTGTTTTAGTTTATTGTCAAGATAGAGTTATCCTTAATAAACATTTTGCGGAAATGGCATTATAGCATGAATACTCTAATTCTCAAGCCCATATATTGTTTTTTATCGCAGAAATTGTAATACATGGTATTAATAATTTAATAATAAACACAAAACCCTGTTTTTTAGACAGTTCTTCAGTTTGTGAAACTGCAACACCACAGGAGGCAGCAAGCGATCCAACGTCGAAAAGAGCTTCTTTAATGACGAGAATTATTATCATGTATTTCTAGAGTCAATCTCAGCTTCATCGCCACTGCGGAGCAGTTTGGGCATGGTTTTATGCAAAACAAACCCGCCGATAATCAAAATAACTGCGCTTGCTGCAGCCCCGATCCATTGATGGAATATCAGCTTCCCCAGAAAGATCATTGATCCGAAAACAAAAGCGATACAGGATACCCAGCAGATAAAACCGTTTTTAACTTCACTCTTAATCTGCGGATAATCAGGATAGAGACCAGCCAGAAGCTTCCAGCCGGGCCCGGAAATGCGCATCCTGCGGTAAAAGTCGATACTGGCTTCAGACGGTTTTTTCTGCGTCCTTACTGCATACCATACCCAGATGACAGTCACACCAATGCAGTTTATCAGCGCGCGCGGTCCGAACATGTCCACTATAAGCCTGCCGTCACGCCTTATATCCGGCATAAATATATAAGACAGTGCACAAATGATTATAGAACTGGCAAGCGCAACGATTTCAGTATCTGCAGAAGCCCGCCACCAGTACCAGCGGGCAATTGAATATGTTGCCATTGCCGTAAAAAAGATGCCGACAAACTTGTAAACATCAACTACCTGATCAACAAACGTGCTTATCACAACAGCCACGGCAACCAGCAGCAGCATTGCCAGTTTTGAAACCAGCAGCGCCCCCTTCTGACTTCGCTTGTTGCCACCCAGATAGGGCATATAAAAGTCATTTATCAAATAAGAAGCGCCCCAGTTAAGCTGCGTGTCAACCGTACTCATAAAAGCTGCCAGCAGCGATGCCACCATTATCCCCTTCAGTCCCGTCGGCAGAAATAAACCGATCATCCGGGGATAAGCGGTATCGCTGTCTTCCAGAAAAGGAAAGTAGATTAAAGAAAAAACACCGACCAGAATCCACGGCCATACCCGTAGAACATAATTGGTAAACACATACCAGAGAAGAGCCAGCAGCGAATGTCGTTCATTTTTCGTTGAAAGCATTCTCTGCACCATATAACCGCTGCCGGGAATTTTTCCCCACCAGAAAAACCCCACACAGGTAAAAAAAGTCAACTCCTGAAAACCAATATCCTTAAACGGCGGCATAAAACCCAGCAGCTCCTTTTTATATCCCGGAGCTGTGCTCAGGCGATTGAGCATACCGTCAGTAAAGCCGCCGGCGTCAGTATACACAATCGCTGCCAGAATAACCGCTCCCAGCATGGCCAGGCAGAACTGCATTAAATCGGTATATACCACCCCGTAAAGCCCGGACAAAGTGGAATACAATACTGCAGCTCCGCCGAGCACCAGCATAATTACTGTAATATAAGTGACATCAAAGGCAGTTATCCCCAGGTTCAGGGTCATAATCGGCTTTGAAGGCAGCGACAATAGAGAACTAATCACTTTGCCCATTGCCAGAGTTACTGCCGCCATCGTGACGCAGTTAAGCATAACCCCGTCAGTGAACACCTTGAAAATACGCAGCGCTTTTGCGGTAGGATTCTCGCCGTACCGCACCTTGATGAACTCAATCTCTGTCACCGCGTGGGTACGCCGCCAAAGTCTGGCAAAAAAGAAAACCCCTCCTATATGCCCGATTGCAGTCCCCCACATCAGCCAGTTGCTGAAAATTCCTTCACTGCGGCTGATGGCCGCCACAAACAGCGGAGTATCAGAGGCAAAAGTTGTAGCTACAATGGAAGTTCCGGCAATAAACCAGGACAGTGTTCGCCCCGCAACAAAGAAATCATCCGTACTCTGATTGGCCTGTTTCTTGAATAGAAAACCAATAGCCACCGCGGCCAGCACATATCCTGCGACAATAAGCCAGTCAATCCAATGCACCTTACTCCTCCTGTCTGCTGAAAAACTCTCATAAAGAATATGATAACCTGAGTAAAGTGATTTTGCAAAAAACTAGCCGTTTACGAAACGCTGCAGCATGTTCTTTGTCTCAATATTGTCTCCTTTATAAAGCTCGCATTCATTAATATTGCTTTTCATCGGATTTTTTTTCAGCAGCAGTCTTATAACATCATCAGCTCCTGAAAGGCAGGCGGCACAAAGCGGAGTAAGCCCTTGTTTCTCAAATACATTATAATTAACTTTGGGAAGTTTAAGCAGTTCTTCAACAATCTCAACATGTCCGCTCGCACAAGCCATCCAAAAAGAAGTAACACCATATTTATCTTTTTGCTCCACTCTTATATCAGGTTCTTTGAGAAGTCTTTTCACTACCTCAAGATGCCCATTCTCACATGCAAAAATAAGGGGAGTTGCTCCATGCTTATTGGCTCTATTGCAATTAAACCTGCCATTTTCCAGCAGCACATTTACAACATCAGCATGTCCGCTTTGACACGCTATAGTAAAAAAATCAGGCAACGCCTGCGAATTTACTGAAACAATTTCCGGCAGATAATCCTGCATATAATATTTATTCTCACTATTGAACAACAATTTGGGAATTTCACTAATCATGCTGCAGACTATCCTGTAATAAGCTGACCTGCCATTATTATTCCCGGTGCTTCTGTTATTGTGATAATGCTGATATTTAGTTGAAGGTTCACTCCCTCACATAATTGCTTTTCTTCTTCAAGATACTGCTTTATATCCCGGGCAAGTCTCATTTCACTCACTTTCTGCAAGGTGAACTTTGCACGGCTGATATGTCTGTGCCAATGCATATGCCATACCCGCTGTTTTGAATAGTCCCTGACTTCCCAAACCAGTTTTGCCTTCATATAAGAAAGATAAAAGTCATTGTTCAACGAAAGTGATTTATCAATGTCTTCTGGCCTGATATAAATTGAAATGTCGACTGCAAGATAATCATCATGTACAAGTGTTGAAAATAACTTTTCAATGAATTGACGCATATTGCTCAAAGGCATCTGGTAGTAATAGCCGTTATTTTTCATAATATTGGCATCATAAATATACATCTGATTATTTATAAAACTGAGTCCTATTTCATGCCTAAGCGAGCCAAATGCCACAAAAAAAGGAATTTCAAAACTATTAACAGTCTCAAAAATTGATCTCAAAAACATCGCATAGTCTCTTCTTGTTCCCATATATGGCCTGTGATATACTTTTCCCAGTGCTGCCATCTTCCCGTCAGTGATTCTTGCGACCCTGTCATTAAGTACAAACCTTGACGAACTGACAGCATTTTGAACCATCGGTTTCTGTTCTGCGCCGTTTACAGGAAATGATGTCTTTTCTGGGCAATGATACATTAGAAGTCCGTCAAGGAACGGAAATATACTTAAATAAAGCAGTTCTTCTTCACTCAAGTTATGCCGTTGTCTGGCTTTTAACAGTATTCCGTTCAGCACTGAACTCAGTCTCAACTTTCTACGCGGTACTACTCCTGTTAAGCAGGGATATGCTTTTGTCAGCAAGTCCATTCTTGAGTTAAAGGTTGCAACATCCTGTGCAAGTACGGCCTGTCCCCACATATGTGAAAGACCAAAACACAACCCGCCAGGTAATTTCAATTTAAGGTAATAATTACCCATATTGCAGTTACTGCTGATATCCCTGATATTGTCAAACAAATTTTCATATTTATTTGGCACTTTTAACCCCCGTTCCTGTCCAGAATGCAAAGCCATAACTTAAACTTCACAATGCAACTGAATGCTTTCCGGTAATTACGATTTTTTCAACTGATTTGATGTTAATCAAGTCTTAAAACTATTATAAATTGTTCTTTATCATGTGTTTTTTGGGCAAATAAACCAGGTATTGTAAATAGGCAGGGATACGCCTGTTTATTATTAAGAGGAATAATGGAATAACCCCCAACACAATAGAAAGTAAGTCATTCTAACTCACACCCTTAACAATAAGAACACAAATACTTTCTCAAATTTTAAAAAACAGATAAAACAGCTTCGTTTTTGCATTGTGACCATGAGATTTATCACAAATATCATCTGAATCAATTGACTTTGAATAATTTACCAGTATGTTGATTGATGAATAAAAGTTAAAGGGAATGGAGTTCTCCCTGAAACCGCCGATTTTGGCTGATGACTCCTGCCAGACGAAATATCGTTACGGCAGGATTTTTTTATGCCTGCCGGAAAGGAAGCTTGATATGTTGGTAAACTTAGCTCTTGTAGTTATCACTGCGCTGTTTATAAACTGGTGCTTTGAAAAAGTCAAAATTCCCGGACTGCTGGGTATGATTATCCTGGGAATTGTTTTCGGTCCGAATTGCCTCGGCTGGATATCTGTCGACCTGCTGCATCTCTCTGCTGAACTCCGTACCGCCGCCCTGATTGTCATCCTGATCCGGGCCGGACTGGGACTCAAACGTGAAACTCTGAATGAAGTAGGCTTTTCCGCCCTTAAAATGAGTTGCATACCATGTCTGATTGAAGGCTTTACTATTACCCTGGTGGCAAAATTCATGCTGGCATTAAGCTGGCCAGCCGCAGGAATGCTGGGCTTTATCATTGCCGCGGTCTCCCCGGCCGTCGTAGTACCTCAAATGCTGGACATCAAGACCAGGGGCTACGGGAAAAACCGCGAAGTCCCTACCCTGATTCTGGCTGGAGCATCCATTGACGATGTTTTTGCCATAACCATGTTTGGGGTTTTCCTGGCTGCCGGTACCGGCGCTGCCGTAAACATCGCAATGCAGTTTGTCAAAGTCCCGATCGGTATTGTCCTGGGAATCGGCGTCGGTCTGCTTGTCGGCTGGTTACTGGTCAAATTCTTCAACCGTTTTGAAATGCGTGCCACCAAAAAAGCCATTATCTTTATGATTGCCGCAATCCTCCTGCACAAAATTGAGTATTTCAAAGACTATGTCCCGATTGCCTCCCTGCTTGGCATTATGGCAATGGGTTTTGTCATGCTCGAACTCAATAACCGGGTGGCAAATGAACTTGCCCAGAAGTTCAACAAAGTCTGGATTCTGGCTGAAATCCTGCTTTTTGTTTTGATTGGAGCGCAAGTCAACATACATGTCGCCTGGCACGCCGGCTTAATTGGAATCGCTGTAATAGCTATTGGCCTTGCCGGGCGCTCCCTGGGAGTCTGGCTGGCCCTGCTGGGCTCCAGGCTGAATGCAAAAGAACGCCTGTTCTGCTGCTTCTCATATTTTCCAAAGGCTACTGTACAGGCTGCAATCGGTGCCATTCCTCTGAGCATGGGGGTAAAAGGCGGTGAAGTAATCCTGGCAGTCGCGGTTCTCAGCATAATCCTGACCGCCCCGGCAGGTGCCGGACTGATACGGGCAACCCATACCCGGCTTCTCGAAAAAAACAGTGACTGATTTAATTTAAAATATTCCTGTAATAATAATTGAAATTAGACTACTAACACAAAAGGACTACTTCCCTACTTTGACTATATTCAATACAATTTGGACAAAAAGTGCAGTTTTCATAAAGAGAAAAAGCTTCATAATTACCTGAAAATTGCCTTTTTTATCCGTTATTTTCACAACGAATAACCTTATTCCTGAAAAAAATATTTTTTTCCTGCTTTCCCCTGAACAAAGCATTAAAATACTAAATCTTTACTGCTGGAAGGTGCTTGGAGTAATTCTCTAAAACTCTTCTCCTGAAAAATGCGGAAGAGAAAAAATAAAGCAATTCAATATCAGGGAATAATATCGTAACCAGGAGCATAGACATGATTCCGGTAGGACAAATGGACAGCAAGGTGAAAGACATTCAGGGAAATCTTCTTAAAATTTTTGCAAAAAATAGAAATTACAAAAAAGAAAAAGTCCGCTTCCAACCAGAAAAAGGCTTCTATTTCCATTCAGGTAAACCTTCACACCTGTGGAAAACCGAAAGAAGAAAAAAGAAACAGAAAGCTGCGTTTGGAATGGCCTACCGTTTTTTTAAAAACAAATACCCGGCATTATATACAAGATATTACCCGAGCTTCAACTTTAAGCAGATTCACAAGCTGTTCATAACCCGCTGCCGGGACGGCTACATGAGAGGGGATGATCTGCTTGCAATATGCGGTACATATTTGCAGGCGTATAATATCATAGAAAACGGTTTTAAAAGGAAATACGAATCAGTGCTCTTTAAATTTTTCAACGAAATTTATTTATATAATCAAGCATTCGTTTTTGGTCATACCCATACCCGGGAGCAATCATCAGGGCACTCCTTCACCAGAGATTTCCTTTCGTACTTGAAAAGTTGCATTGGATTTGACATATCAAAAGATCATGCTTTGCTATACGAGCTGAAGCTGTCCAACCAGGCCCATTACAAGCGCCGGGGACGCGGTTATTCAAATTATTGCTCTGAAGACGAGTATAAGTTTGTACCATCACCGAATTACAAGAACCCCAACTTGCTGATCAATCACCTTGATGACCTGTATGATGCACCGCTGGATCACATTCAGTGGTTTGCTCAAAACAAAGTCCCCGCATATTTTTATGATGACGGATTAACTGGGGGTGAAGTTGTACATCCTACAGAGGATTGGCTGGAAGAAGGCTTTTCGGAGGATCAGTTCCAGAAAGACCTCAAAACGCAGATGAGACTGGCTGGATTCGATGAGATTCCTGAAGTTCTAAACGTCGAAGATGAAGAGGACGGTTCTGTTTACAACAAGGGTTTACGGGCAAGGTTGAATGTTTTAATAGCACGCAGGATGTACAACCTGATTTATAATTACGATAAGACTTTTATACCAATAGGGAAAGTCCATGTAAATGCAGGAATACTTGGCGAGGAAGCTCTGCAGTGTTACCTGAAAAAACATCTTCCAGACAGTAAAAACGTTGTAACCGCATTTGTGGAAACTGGTGATATTCCTGAAATCACTGAATCAGATGAAATTGGAATTGACTATAATATAACCTGGCCTAACTGGGGTTGATTTTCCTTGAGGTTTTATCGGAACAAATTACCAGCAATCGCTGTCTATCAGGAATATTGAGAAAATTGTAATTTTAAAACTTGACTTTTGTTTATCAGCAGTCTAGTTTTATTTATAACTTAATCAGGATTATAATGAAAAAGATTTTGAACAGCAAAAATATCTGGTGGTGGCTGCGCTGACGGTTTAGTCCGCGGTATAGCTTGTGCTGTTCTGTTAATAATATTTCGGCGGATTAGACCTAAAAGGTTTAATCCGCTTTTTTTTATTTACTTTGAGGAGTTTTAAATGACTAATCACACAACAAACAAATATTTCGGCTGGTGGTGGCGTTCTGGACAAGGTCCGTAACGTCTGTTCTTCAGTGTGCAGATTTCAGCCGCGGACCACCAGAAAAGGTCTGCGGCTTTTTTTATAGATTTTAAGACATTTAAACATAAAATAACATATAAATTTTGATGGAGATCACAATGTTGAAACCTGATTTTAAAGAGTTCAGCGAACTGGCAAAGGAATATAACCTGATTCCAGTTTGCCGCGAGCATCTGGCCGATCTGGAAACCCCGGTATCGGTATTAAGCCGGTTTGCCGAGGATGAAAATGTGTTCCTGCTGGAAAGTGTCGAGGGCGGAGAGCGCTTCGGACGCTACTCATTTATCGGCGTTGATCCGGATGCTGTTCTGACTATTGAAAAACAACAGGCTGTTTTAAAAAATTTAAAAGATAATACCAGCAGAACTGTTGATGTAAATAAACCGCATGAAGCAATTCGAGCAATAATCGGCAGCTACAAACCAGCCCCCCTGCCCGGCGTTCCCGGTTTCAGCGGCGGCCTGGTCGGCAGGCTCGGCTATAACCTGGTACGTGAATTTGAAAAGCTCCCCGAAATAAAGCAACCGCCAAATTGCACTGCCTGCCTGATGCTTTGCAAGAAATTAATTATTTTCGATAATGTCAAACATACGCTGCGAATTGTTGTCAGTGCAGAACCGGAAACAGCAACTTCTCCTCGTGAGGCTTACAACCTGGCTTGCCAGGAAATTGAAGCTATTGAAAAGCGCCTGCGGCAGCCAGTACCGGATTTTGAAAATATCCATAATTCCGGTGAATCCAGTGAGATCGTTTCCAACGTCACTCAGGAAGAGTATATTAAAATGGTCAAGCAGGCCAAGGAATACATTACCCGTGGCGACGTAATCCAGGTAGTAATTTCACAACGTTTCAGCCGGCAGCTGAAATCTCACCCGCTGCAGCTTTATCGCGCGCTGCGTTTGATCAATCCTTCTCCTTACATGTTCTACATTAAATTCGATGGTAAAGTGCTGGTCGGATCTTCCCCTGAAGTAATGGTCAGAAAGACCGGCAACAAAGCGATTCTGCGCCCGATTGCCGGAACCCGGCCGCGCGGCTGCAATGAAGTTGAAGACCGCCGTCTGGCCGATGAGTTGATGAAGGATGAAAAAGAACGTGCCGAACACCTGATGCTGGTTGATCTCGGACGCAACGACCTGGGCAGAATAGCTGCGCCATCCAGTGTCCATGTAAAACAGTTCATGACAGTAGAACGTTATTCGCATGTGCTGCACCTGACTTCTGAAATCGAAGCAGAAATGCAGCCTGGCGAAGATGCGATATCCACCTTGAAGGCTGCCTTTCCGGCAGGTACTTTAAGCGGAGCTCCTAAAGTCAGAGCTATGGAAATAATTGAAGAGCTGGAACCTGAATCCCGTGATTCCTACGGCGGGGCGGTCGGCTACTTCAGCTTTAACGGCGATATGGACACTGCAATTACTATTCGAACATTTGAAATTGACGATAACCGGGTTTCAGTACAGGCAGGGGCCGGTATAGTTTATGACTCTGACCCGGTCAAAGAATTTGAAGAGACTAAACACAAAGCCTCGGCACTTTTCCGGGCCATGGAATATGCCGCAAACGGCTTGAATATTTGAGCTGAAAGGAGCTGTAAAATGATTTTAATGATAGACAACTACGACTCATTTACATATAACCTGGTACAGTATCTCTACGGTTTGAATCAGCAGGTTGTGGTAAAACGCAATGACGAAATAAGCGTCGAGGAAGCACTTGGACAGCAGTTGGAGGCGATCGTAATTTCGCCGGGTCCCGGACGGCCGGAAAATGCCGGAATAACCCTTGATTTGATAAAACAGGCAGCCGGCAAGATTCCAATTCTGGGTGTATGCCTTGGGCACCAGGCCATGGGCGAAGCATTCGGTGCCAAAGTTGTGCAGGCACAAAAGATTATGCACGGCAAGATTTCTGAAGTTGAACACGATGGTAAAGGAATTTTTGCCGGGCTGTCTTCGCCAATAAAAGTCGTCAGGTACCATTCGCTGGCATTGGATGAGAATACATTACCAGACTGCTTCGAAATTTCGGCTCGCGCAGCTGATGACGGTGAAATTATGGGTATCCGACACAAGGAATTCCAGATGGAGGGAATTCAGTATCATCCTGAATCCGTACTGACCTCAACCGGTAAGCGCCAGCTGGCTAACTTCGTAAAAATAATAGGGAAAGGGGTATAGTATGGTAAAAGACATTATTAACAAGCTGTTAAGTGGCAAGAGTCTCTCACAACAGTCCATGTCCGAGGTGCTGGATAATATCATGCGGGGAATTATCACACCGGTGCAAACCGCGGCATTGCTAACCGCATTGCGTGCCAAAGGCGAGACTGTTGAAGAGCTTGCCGGAGCAGCCTCAACAATGCGTCGCCACGCTGAGTTTATTGACGCCGGAGCCGGTACAGTCGTGGATACCTGCGGTACCGGCGGGGATAAGCTGAACACCTTTAACATTTCAACTGCCGCGGCCTTTGTCGTGGCCGGAGCCGGAATCACAGTTGCCAAGCATGGTAACCGCAGTGTATCAAGTCAATGCGGTTCAGCCGATGTGCTGGCTGAAATGGACTTTAACCTGGATGTGGAACCGGTCGTCATGGAACAGTGTATTCAGGAACATGGCATCGGTTTTCTTTTTGCTCCCAGAATGCATCCGGCAATGCGAGAGGTAGCAGGCATTCGCCGTGAATTGCAGATTCGTACCATTTTTAACATGCTTGGTCCGCTCACCAATCCAGCTGGGGCTACCGGACAGGTTATCGGGGTATATGCGCCGGAACTTACCGAACTCTTTGCGGCAGTGCTGCAGCGGCTCGGCACACGGAGAGCTTTTGTTGTACATGGCATGGATGGTCTTGATGAAATATCCTGCTGTGCGCCAACCAGAGTAACTGAGCTGCGTGACAACAGCTATACCACTTATGAGCTGCAGCCGGATATTGTGCTGGGTGATGTTTTTCAGCATCAATCCATTACCGGCGGAGACGCGGCCTTCAATGCCCGGCGTATTCTCGATGTTCTTGAAGGCAGGGATCACGATGGAGCAAGAGCAGTAGTCGCAATTAACGCCGCCGCGGCTATTGTAGCAGGTGAAAAAGCTGAAGATCTGCAGAATGGATTGCAGTTGGCATATAAATCTATCGACTCAGGCAATGCACTGAGAAAACTTGAAATACTCATTGAGGCCAGTCAAACATGAATATCCTTGAAGTAATAATTGAAAAAAACCGAACCGAACTCGAAAGCAAAAAACAGACAAAACCAATTGACCTAAACGGGAAAACTGCTGACGGCAAACTATTTTATGATGCGCTCAGCAGGCCCGGTCTGAATGTCATTGCCGAACTGAAGTCAGCCTCGCCGTCCAAAGGGGTCATCCGCCAGGACTTTCATCCGGCTGAGCTGGCATCAGAGTTGGCGGCAGCTGGAGCGGCAGCACTTTCTGTGCTAACCGAAAAATATTTCTTCAAAGGTTCACTGAAGTATCTCAGAGCTGCGCGGTCCGTTACTCAAATTCCGATTTTGCGCAAAGATTTCATCTTTGACGAATATCAGCTTTATGAGGCGGTCCAGTCTGGAGCCAACGCCATATTACTGATAGCATCAGCACTGCCTCAGGATGTCTTTCTAAGTCTGCAGCGAACCGCTTACGACCTTGGACTTGAAGTGCTGGCTGAAGCTCATACCTTACAGGAGCTTGAATTTATTGTCAGTACTGGAACCAGAATTATCGGGCTGAACTGCCGTAATCTCAAGACATTTAAAGTTGACCTGGAACTCACGTTAAAAATGCTTAATGACATCCCCGATGACCGGGTAAAAGTAGCGGAAAGCGGCATTCGCACCCATCGGGATATGCTTGATCTCCAGGCTGAGGGAGCTAACGCCTTCCTGATCGGTGAAACTCTGATGCATTCGCCTGCCCCGGGAGAAAAGCTGCGGGAGCTGCTTGGAGTTTGAAAATGGATATTAAATTAAAAATCTGCGGAATTACCCGTCGTGAGGATCTCGCTTTTGCGGTTGAAGCCGGTGCGGATTTTATCGGTTTTATCTTTCACGAATCATCACCGCGCCATACCACACCGGAAAATGTGGCGGAGATAACCACTGGGCTACCCGACAGAGTCAAAAAAACAGGAGTTTTTGTCAAGCAGTCCGTCACTCAAATAAAACGAATTGCCGAATTCTGCAAGCTGGATATTATTCAACTGCATGGTCCATATACTGCCGAAGACGCTTTTAGCATAGGTATTGAAAAAGTATGGAAGGCATTTAATTTCAACGACCCTGATGCAATCAAGGAAAGCCTGAATTTCCCTGCAGACGCTGTCCTGGCCGATGCCATGACTGTTCAAAAGCACGGTGGAACCGGGTTGCAGTGCAACTGGCAGGCGGCCGCAAAAGTTGCTGCCAAACGCAAAGTTATCCTGGCTGGCGGCCTCAACCCTGAAAATGCTATCGAGGCGGTAAAAGCGGTCAGGCCTTATGCTATTGACGTGAACAGCGGTGTCGAACAGGCTCCGGGCATTAAAGACCTGAAGTTGATAGCGCGAATGGCTGATACAATGGAGAAAATTAAAGGAATTACATTATGAAAAACAAAGGTTTTTACGGAATATACGGCGGACAATACGTTGCTGAGACGCTGATGCCCGCGCTTCATGAGCTCGAAAAAGCTTATGAAAAATATAAAGAGGATCCTGATTTCAATTCTGAGCTCAAGGAATATCTGCGCGACTACATCGGCCGTCCTTCACCGCTCTACCTGGCACATCGGTTGTCAGAGCATTGCGGTGGAGCAAGAATCTATCTCAAACGTGAAGATTTGAATCATACTGGAGCCCATAAAGTCAATAATACCATAGGACAGGCTCTGCTGGCAAAATATATGGGTAAAAAACGCCTGATTGCCGAAACCGGCGCCGGAATGCACGGAGTCGCCACGGCGACGGTCGCGGCATTGTTCGGTATGGAATGCGAAGTTTTCATGGGAGCTGAAGATGTCCGCCGCCAGGCTCCTAATGTCCAGCGCATGGAAGCGCTGGGAGCAAAAATATATGCGGTCACTTCTGGTTCATCAACTTTGAAAGATGCCATGAATGAAGCGATCCGTAACTGGATAAAAACCGTTGACAACACTTTTTATGTAATCGGCACTGTTGCCGGTCCCCACCCCTACCCGGAAATGGTGCGCCACTTTCAGTCAATAATCGGCGAAGAAACCCGCCGTCAGATCAAGCTGAAGACCAGCAGACTTCCTGACGAAGTCATTGCCTGCGTAGGCGGAGGCAGCAATGCCATGGGGATTTTTGCCGGATTTGTCGATGATGAAAAGGTAAAACTCATCGGTGTTGAAGCCGGCGGCTCCGGGCTGGATTCCGGTGAACATGCCGCAAGTATAACCGGTGGGAGAACCGGGGTACTGCACGGCTGCAAAACCAAACTGCTGCAGACTGATGACGGGCAGATAGTGCCGACTCACTCAGTATCGGCTGGACTGGATTACCCGGGTGTAGGGCCTGAGCACAGTCACCTGGCAGATATTGAACGTGCGGAATATGTTGTCATAGAAGACAGCGAGGCGGTTGCCGCTTTCGACCTGCTATGCCGGACAGAAGGAATCATCCCGGCCCTTGAATCCTCCCATGCCATTGCCGAAGCGGTTAAGCGGGCTCCGAAAATGTCAGCGGATCAGATCATCATCGTCAACCTTTCAGGACGTGGCGACAAGGACATGCAGAGCGTAATGGAATTCAAGCAGTCACAGGAGAAATAACCATGGACAGGATAAAAAATACCTTTGAAATATGCGAGCAGGAAAATCGCAAAGCTGTCATCGCCTACGTAACAGCAGGCTGCCCGGATCTTGAAACCACGGAGTCGCTTATACTTAAGCTGATTGAAGCGGGTGCTGACATTATTGAGCTGGGAGTTCCGTTCTCAGACCCGACTGCCGACGGACCGGTAATTCAGGAAGCCTCACAGCTTGCGCTGGAAAACGGCACCACCCTGGAACAGATTCTGCAGGTTGCCGCCAATGTCAGGAAAAAGTCAGATAACCCGATTATTCTCTTTACCTATTACAACGTCCTTCTGGCAAACGGACTTGATGAAACTGCCGCAAAATGTGCTGAAATCGGTATTGACGGCATGTTGATAGTCGACCTGCCTTTTGAGCATACCGCGGAACTGACTCCAACCCTCCGCAAGCACGGCTTGAGCCTGATAAGCCTGATCGCTCCAACCACTCCACCGGAACGTGCCGCAGCTATAGCTGAAGCTGCAGAAGGCTTCATTTACTGCATCACTTCAAAAGGCGTAACCGGCGGACAAACCGGGTTCGCCGCGGGTATTGATGATAATTTACGCAGCGTCAGGGAAACTGCCACTGTCCCGGTTGCCGCCGGGTTCGGCATAGATTCGGCGGAAAAAGCTGCGGCTCTGGCTCCGAACTGCGACGGTATTGTCATTGGCAGCGCCATAATGCGCTGTATTCTCAAAGCCGATGAAGTTCAGAAAGGGATTGCGAGCGCGGCAGCTAATATTAATAAGATCGCTGAAGCATTAAAGCAAAATTAAATTAAATGTGTTTTCTTTGATTGAAATGTAATAGCCTTCAGGCTATGTTGACTCCATTAACCACAAATCGTTTCATGGAGGATATCATGGCTGAAGTTCAACACCTCACAATGGATAACTTTAAAGAGTTAACAGCCACCGGCGTCGCTCTGGTGGATTTCTGGGCGACATGGTGCGGTCCGTGCCGTATGCTGAGCCCGGTTCTGGATCAAGTTGCAGCTGAAATCGGTGATGAAGCTGTTGTCGGCAAGATCGATGTAGACAAAGAACAGGATCTGGCAGCACAGTTTAAAGTACGCAATATCCCGACAATTCTGGTGCTGAAAGACGGTGAAGTCAAACAGACACTGGTCGGCATTCAGGACAAAACAACTCTTCTTGAAGCTATCAAATCAGCGTAAATTACCGGCCGGGATTTTTCCCGGCCTTTTTCTATATTTCAGTCAACATTCTGACTAACCGGAGGTTGAGGAGATGACGGTTAAAAAGAAACAGTTGCAGGAGTTTTTGAAGACTCGCATTCCGCGTAAAATACCTGGCAAAATACGTCGGGCCGCAATTCGCCATACGACCGTCTCAAGTTCAATCTGGGTCGGAATTATTATGATTGCCATCAGCATTCCGCTGATTTATTTCATGTCACCATTGGAAATGCAGCAGGATGTGCAGCTTGACGTTGCCAGACCACTGGTTGTCACCGGCAAAATCACCCGTATTGAGAAAACCAACATGTCCAAAGGCAGCCGCGGCAATAAGCTCCTTATATATCGCTATTTTTTCGCATTCAAACATAGAGACCAAGATTATACCGGCTTCTGCTATCTTCCTGGCAAAAAGATGAACTCAGGACAGATAGTAAAGATCGAGTTTATTGAAAACAACCCGGCAGTTAACCGCATAACTGGCTGCAATGCCGCACCTTTCGGCTACAGCTCACTGGTTGTCGGTATTCTGCCACTGCTAGGACTGGTTTTTATCATCTACGGCCTGGTGAAAAGAGCCGCCATAATCAAACTGCTGGCCAATGGAATATCCACCTGCGGACTGGTGACAGCGGTAAAAGCCACCAGCACCCGCATTAACAACAGGCGCCGCTACAAAGTGATGGTGAACTTCCAGTATAACGGTGATTACTTCACGGCGACAGTCAATGCCTATGGAGTTGACGCCTTTATGGCACAGCAGAAGCTAAGCCACCATGACCGGGTCAATCTGTTATTTGACAGGAATAACCCTCAAAAAGTAATAATGATTGAAAAAGTTGTTGTTGATTGAAGCGCCGGCTAGATTTTGGGCGCTTCAGCTTTTCCAATCTTTTTGAACAGACCTTCAGGAATGCCTTTTTCGGGGTTGCCGACATCAAACTGGTCAAAATCAACCTTGGTTCTCCAGCCCGGTCCATAGAGCTCCAGTCTACTGATCAGCCAGTAGTTATTTTTCTTTTTGAAAGATCCGACCTCAAGTGCGCGAAAATAATTTTCAGCACTTTTGCGATACCATTGAGCTTTCAGCGGAAAAAAATATTTTGTACTGATCCAGACCTTGACGGTCTCACCACTTTTTGCTGATTTTAGCAGAAACACCCGGCAGTCAACTCCTCTTATGGAGTCTCCTTCCAGTTCCTTCTGCATTTTCCAGTAGAGAAAAGTCATAGTGAGGTCTTCGGGCCTTAAACCAAACTTACCAAGTAAAGGCTCCTTTTTCGTAGCATCGTTGAGCGGGATAATGGAAGTTCCGGCTTCGCCGACAGCAAACGCCTGCCCGACATAATACCCCTGACGTTTGTCAATGACGATTTGCGCTAAAGTACGATCCGGACTGAAAAGAATACCGAGGTACATAGGCGCTTCAATCGTATCGGCGCCACGGCGCCGATGATAGACCTTGCCAAGCATTTCAGCCCAGCTGCGCCGGGCAGATGGGTGTCTTACCCTGTAGAGGAAATCCTGAGAGCTGATATCCTGCCCGAAAACCGGACTTGTTGTTATGAAAGCTGTTGTGAAAAACAGTGTTATCAACAGCCCAAGCGACAATTTTCTCATTTCTTCTTCCTCAAACTTCTCTGTCTTCCGGAAGCGGCCTCAAAAACAACTTTAAAAGCCTCATCAGCGTTTTTGACAAAGAAAAAGTTTAATTTGTTCTTGACGTTTTCAGGAATTTCTTCCAGATCTTTTTCGTTCTCCGCAGGCATAAGAATAGTTTTTACCCCGGAACGCAAAGCAGCAATAACTTTTTCCTTGATGCCGCCCACTGCTGTAACCTTACCTCTCAGGGTTATTTCACCAGTCATGGAAAGACCGGATTTCACCTTCCGGTTAAGCAGGAGCGAAGCCAGTGCAACCGTCATGGTAATACCTGCTGAAGGGCCGTCTTTCGGCGTTGCTCCGTCCGGCACATGGATATGGAAGTCGCAGTTTTCAAAAACCTTCGGATCTATCTTCAAGTGACCGGAAGAGCTGCGTATAAAACTGAAAGCGGCCTCAGCGCTTTCCTTCATCACGTTGCCCAGAGATCCTGTCAGCTTGAGAATACCTTTTCCAGGCATACTGGTCACTTCAACCGGCAGAATAGTTCCTCCGCTGCTGGTCCATGCCATACCGGTGGCAACACCGATATCAGTATGTTTTTCAGCCTCATCCATAATGAAAATACGTGGTCCCAGCGCTTCCCTGACAAACGCCGGGGTTACTTTGGTCCTGGCATCAGCATTAATTTCGTCAGTAACGATTCTGGTCGCTATCTTGCGGCAGACTTTACCAATGGTACGCTCAAGTGTACGTACTCCGGCTTCCCGGGTATAGTAGTTTATTATTTCGTCCACGGCAGGCATTGAAAACATTACCTGACTCTTTTTCAGACCGTTTTCCTTCAACTGGCGCGGCACCAGATAATTGCGGGCGATCTGCTTTTTCTCAAAGCCGGTATATCCAGGCAGACGAATGATTTCCATGCGGTCACGTAACGCTGGTGGGATTGTATCCAGAATATTGGCAGTTGCAATAAACAGCACAGAACTCAAATCGTAATCCAGCTCCAGGTAATGATCATTAAACGCCTTATTCTGTTCCGGGTCCAGCACCTCCAGCAATGCTGAAGAAGGATCACCTCGATAATCGGCTCCGAGCTTGTCAATTTCATCAAGCATGAATACCGGATTTGCGGTAGCCGCTTTTTTAAGTCCCTGAATAATTCTGCCGGGTAATGCCCCGACATAAGTCCGGCGATGGCCGCGAATTTCCGCTTCGTCGCGAACTCCGCCCAGAGACATCCGGACAAACTTACGCTGCATGGCCCGGGCAATCGACTGCCCCAGAGATGTTTTACCTACCCCCGGCGGGCCAACAAAACAGAGTATTGGAGCCTTGCGGTCATCCTTCAGCTGAAGCACTGCCAGGAATTCCAGAATACGCTGCTTGACGTCCTCAAGACCGTAATGATCATGGTTCAAAACCTTTGATGCCTCCTTTACGTCCAGGCGGTCGTCCGAAAAGATTGTCCACGGCACAGAAACCAGCCAGTCAACATAATTAAAGGCCACATGGTATTCCGCCGATGCCTGTGGTATAACCTCGAGGCGCTCAAGTTCTTTCAGGATAACTTTTTCCACGTTTTCAGGCAGTTTCAGTTCTTCAAGCTTTGCCTGAATTGCCTCTACATCGGGATTGACGTTATCTTCACCAAGCTCATGCTTGATGGTTTTGAGCTGTTCACGCAGGAAGAAATCTCTCTGCGAACGGCTCAGAGCATTGTGCACCTGACTCTGAATTTCACTTCCAAGATGTAAGACCTCTACTTCACGATTCAACAGAATAGTCAGCATCTGCAAGCGTTCATGCATGGTTGGCAGAGTCAAAATGGAAAGTTTTTCAATAAAACCGATATTCAAAGTATCAGCCATCAAATCCACAACCCGCGAATTATCATCAACGTTGAGGATGGCAATTTTCAGTTCCTCAGGGAAATTGGGTGAGAATGAAATAATTTCCTGAAACTGATTAACCGCATTTTTGACCATGGCCGCGGTTTCCAGCGATTTGTCATCCTCTTCTACAAATTCATCGTATACAATGCATTTGATGTCATCATTGTCGACAAGCCAGTCCTTGTAAATAATCCGTTTCAAACCTCTTACCAGTACCCTGACTGTACCATCAGGGAAGTTGAGAGTCTTGACAATTCTTACCAGAACCCCCATCTGAGAAATATTTTTGCCATTGAAATGTACTGAATCAAAGTGGACTTCAAGCGAATCACGGGGAATGTCTTCCGGCGGAGGAATTACTGGAAACACGCAGACCAGGCGGTTTTCATTGGTCGCCTTTTTTACCATACGTACATTCTCTTCCCCTTCTATCACCAGCGGGGTTAGAGTGTAAGGGAAAACCAGAGAGGAATCAAGGGTAAGAATCGGGGCACAATTACCGGGGCGAGATGCATCGTTTTTATTAAAATTTCCCGATTTAACAGTTATACTGCTGATTTTTCCGTTGTTGCCGTTTTCATTTTCACTCATTGGTATATTCCTTCAATTAATTACCTCTCATTATTGTCTAAATTCACTCTGGGCAGCGCCATAGCTGTCGTATCCTGGCTGTTCAATGAAATGGGCACTGCAAAAGAAATAATACAGCCTTTACCGCTTTTACCCTCAACAGCAATTGAACCACCATGCGCTTCAATAATTTTCCGGCATACCGCCAGTCCCAAACCAGTACCGGCAGAGCCTTTTGAACTTATAAACAAATCAAAAATCTTATCTTTTTCAGCGGATGCAACGCCAACGCCATTATCCGCTACAGTGACTTTAGCAAAATCACGCTCTTTTTCAAGGTCTGCACTTAAACTTATTTTGCCTAAAAAGCCATCTTCCCTGCCGGTTTTTTTCAATGAAACCGCATGTTGAGCATTATTGACCAGATTCAACAGAGTGCGGTGGATGCCTTTTACATCAACTTCCGCATAAACCGGGTAATCCGGCAGCTGTGGCTCAAAAATCAGTTTTATCCCCTGCTGCCCCAGCTGACAAGCCATCAATTCATGAATATCTTTCAGAATAGTCCGTAAATCAACCAGTTCGCGATTCGGTTTTCGGTCACTCGCCAGATTTAAAAGGTCCATAACCAGATTTCCAAGCCGGTCATGGTTCCTGCGCACAATACTGAGCGAGCTGCCCGCCAGTTTCATATCCCGATCCCTGATTCCCATTTCCAGCAGTCCCATGCTGCCGTCAAGCCCAGCTAAAATATTTTTGATATAGTGCGAAAGGCTTGCCGCTGTAGTCCCGGTAGCTACCAGCCGTTCATTGCGCAAGTTAAACTTCAGCATATCCGCAAACTCAATAGCCATACCGGCAGAACGGGCAATAACCGCCATCAGGCGCAAGTCGTTTTCAGTATAGGTATATTTTGCGGCATCCTGCTCCATATACAGCATACCATTTACCTGGTCCTTGCCGATCATCGGCACACACATGACACTGTCAGCATGATTACCCATCCGGTGGGATTTTACTTTTGAAAGCACCGCTTCATGATTTTCCTTCACAAAATTAATAACCGTACTGTTCAGCTCTCCCAGACAGTCACGTTTATATGCCCGGTCAGTCAGTTGAAACTGCAGCCGCGGTATAAATCGGCCTCGATTTAAATCAAAAGTCAAAATATAAACATTTCCCGAGGTTATTACTTCAGAAACAGCGTCCAGGATCCGTTCAAACAACTCATGTTTATCCAGGGTTGAGGATATACAGTTCTGAAAACGGTAAATGGCGCTGATTACCTCCATTGCTGAAAAATTGCCGACACTTCCGGTTTTAGCAGTCAGGGTGTCTGGTTGCAGCGAAAAAAAGATTTCAGCGTCCTTCAGTGATTTAGTATCCTCAAGCGGATTAATGCAGCGCAGCTGCAGCACTGATGTTCCGATTCTGATTGAAGTATTTAACGGCAGCCTGACCCGTCCGTCAATCCGCTGACCGCCTACCCAGGTTCCGTTGGTACTCTCAAGGTCCTGTATATACCAGCCATCCACACCGTAAAATATCCGGCAGTGTTCACGTGACAGCATGGGGTCATCAAGCTGCAGGTCTGCTGAACGCATCCTGCCGACAGTAAAATTTTCAGACGGTACCAGCATTTCAGCACCGCGCATGTTCCCCCCAACCACCTTGATTGCTAAATCACTTGATTTCTGAGGATCACTGTTGTCAAAACCTTTTCCCAAAACCCATACCTTACAGCTGTTAGATCCGTAATATTTTACACACAAAAATTGCTGATTACAAGGGAAAAACAGTTATATATCCAAAATCTCATGTGCAGGAAGCAGCTCTTGCAGGAACTCTCCGGCCAGATAGAGTGATCCACAAATCAATACACTTTCATCCGCTGCAGTTTTTTGCAGGGCGTCAGTTGGACCAGTAGCATAATCAACTGTAAGTTTCGGCAGGTTTTCATTTGCCAGTCGGCATAGTTCCTGGCCATTCCATGATTCTCTGAAGTCAGTTTTAAGCGGCATAAAAACAAATCTACTGGCAACCGTCGACAGCAGTTCGAGACACTGCAGGGTTTCCTTGTCCTTAAAACTGCCGAAAATAACCGGCATTTTTTCCGGCAGCGGCAGTTCCTTCAATGTTTCAAGCAGCGCGCTAATTCCATCAGGGTTATGAGCTCCGTCAATCAGCACTCTTCCTGCAGCCAGTTGACAGCGCCCTGGCCACACAGCTGCAGACAAACCATTCAACGCTTCAGACAATTCAAATCCGAACTTTCGCGAAAGAAATTTTAAAACATTATAAACCAGCCTGAAATTGCTGCGCTGCATAGCCCCTGACAGCCCGAGCTTTATCTCACAGCCATCATAATTGAAGACCTGCACCAGGCGTCCTCCAGCTTTGGAGTATCTCAGTTTTTCAGTCTGCAGGTCCGGCAGCGTTGTTAGCAAAGCGGCTTCAGTATTCGCCGTCTCCCGCATTACATGCATTGCCGCAGCAGGCAGCATACCGGTGAACACCGGTTTTCCGGGCTTGATTATACCAGCCTTTTCAACTGCGATTTCTTCAATGGTTTCTCCCAGAAACTGCTGATGATCAAGGGCTATTCCGGTAATCACTGAGCAAACCGGGGTAATAACGTTGGTTGAGTCATAACGCCCTCCCATGCCGGTTTCCCAAATAACAAAGTCAACTTTGTTACGGGCAAAACACAACACGGCCATAGCTGTAGTAAATTCAAAAAAAGTGGGACAGCTGCCGGCGGCCTGCATTTGCTCAACACATCCGCTGAGATCAGAAACCAGTTCAGCAAATTCTTCCTCGGAAATTGCTTTACCGTCAATGCGAAAACGCTCTCTTGGATTAACCAGGTGAGGCGAAGAATAAAAACCTGTTTTGAACCCGGCCTGCCTCAATGCGGCGTTAAGCATGGCGCCGCATGATCCCTTGCCGTTGCTGCCGGCCAGATGAATAAATTTCAGCTTGTCATGTGGATTTCCAGCGAGGTTAAAAAGCTGCCGTGTCTGGTCCAGCCCAAGTTTGATGCCATACTTCTGGAGTCCGCACATGAACTCCCACGCTTCGGAATAGCTGAATTTTTTCATGGTCTGTTTCTTGACCAGGCCGGCATTGAGAGACTGGTTGATGCTTGCAGCAGGCAACGGGTCTTTCCAGTCCAGGTATCAATAAGCCAGAGGCTTGATTTGCCGCCAAGCGTCCGGCTGCAGACAACATGTCGATTGTCCGGCGCCCATGACGGTGATTCCCAGTTGCCGGCTGCCCGCACAATAGGTCCTGAAGGGCGATTTCCGTTCAAGTCGATTCTGGCGATAATGTAATTCGGACCATACTTGGTTGCATAAACGATTTCATTATTATGTGACCAGGCCGGCGTTACTGATGAACCGCCTACTGTCGCAAGGTGTTTTGACTTGCCGCCATTCGCACTTATAAGATAAAGCTGCGGCCTGCCGGTACGGTCTGAAACATAGCAGATTGTACCGCCGCCAGGGCTCCAGCATGGTGATGCTTCAACTGCGTTATCGTGGGTCAAGCGACGTTTGGCTCCGCCGGCTACCGCTTTTACATAAAGCTCCACCTGACGGTCCTTGCTCATTACAAGCGCCAGATATTTACCGTTTGGAGAAATTGAAGCACCGGCGTTTGTTCCCGGATAACTGGCCAGACGACGACTGCGCCGCGGGCTCAGCATAGTCTGAACGATATCAGTAGTAGACTTATTATATTTGGTATAGACAATTGAATTGCTGTCAGGAAACCACTCAGGCTCTACGCACAGGCTGCGGAAACGGGTTATTTTTTTAACATTCTTTCCGTCAATGTCTGTAATATAAATATTTTTGTACCCGACCCCGTTCTGGCCGCAGAAAACAATCCTTGAATTACAAATTCCGTCAATCTTGAACAGTTTCTTAAGAATAGCATCAACAGCTCTTTTGGCGGCTGAACGATAATCGCTGCCGCTTACCGGCACCTGCATGGACATGACCTGAGCTTGATTCTGCTTTACAACTACATTCATAGTGCCGCCGGAAAGGCTGCCGCTGATTTCCAGATCTGAATTTGCACCGCCTACATCGAACCAGCCGCAGGCCCGCAGAAAAGACTCCATAGCAGCTGACGCTCCGCTGCTGCCGCTGATACCGTTAAACGTTAAAGTTGGGTTACGGGTAAAATCAGTAGCTGCTTTAGTAACTCTGATTTGAGCCTGAACGGCCGGAACAGCGATTAACACAAACGTGACTGTAACTGCAAACAGGATATTTCGTATTTTCATGTAGAGCTCCTCGGTTAAAGCTATATAAAAATGTGCTGTAAACTTGATTAAATGTGATGCTGTACAATAATCATCTACCAGATAAAATACCAGCTGCAAATATAAAAAATCATTGATGTCACCCACTCACTGCTGTCATAATTCATCTTTGTTGATTTATTCTTTTGCCAAGCTACAGTAACTGAAACTTAAAATAAGGAAACATGACTTTGGAAATTGAACGAAATCTGGGGACACAGCCCATAGCGGGGCTGATGGAGGCTGAAAATTTGAAAGTACATGATCTGGTAGCCGCCTCTGAGGTGCAGATCACTCATAAAATGATTACAAAGGCCTGCAAAGGGCGACGCCTGACCCGTAATGTCCAGATTAAAGTAATGAATGCCTATAACCGGGCTGCCGGCCAAAACTGCAGTCTGCAGGAACTGTTTAATTATTAACTACGGCAGTTGATTATGCTTTGCCCGCTTTGCAATAACTTTGACATTGAATTTTTCCATTGTGACAAAAACCGTGAATATTTGCAATGCCGCCGCTGTAAACTGGTATTTGTACCTGACCGGTATCGCCTTTCTGCACAGGATGAGAAAACCGAATATGACCGCCACTGCAACTCTGTTACAGATCCGGGATACCGGAAATTCCTAAGCCGCCTGTTTATTCCTGTGTGTGAACGCCTTCTCGAAGGCAGCAGCGGGCTTGAATTTGGCTGCGGCCCCGGTCCGGCATTAGCTGCAATGTTTCAGGAAGCCGGATTTACAATTGCACTCTTTGATAAATATTATCATAATCACCCGGAAGTACTGAAACATAATTATGATTTCATTACTGCTACCGAAGTATTTGAACATTTACAGCACCCGGGCACGGAAATTCAAAAGCTCTGGAAGCTCCTGAAGCCCGGCGGAATACTCGGGATAATGACTAAAATGACAAAAGACAAGCCAAGTTTTGCAAACTGGCATTATATCCGGGATTTAACCCACATCTGCTTCTTTTCGCAAACAACATTCCGCTGGCTGGGGGCCAGACTTGGAGCAGAACCTGAATTCTCAGGCAGTGATGTAATAATTTTTCAAAAACCGCTCAAACAGTAATACGTCCCTAAAGCATTACCGCAGCCATTACCGCAACCAGTCCAATTGTCACCAGTCCCATAATCAGGGTGGCAACACTTAAAGCCTTATAAGCCGTTGTCACTTCCATACCACTGAATTCAGCCACAACCCAGAAAAAACTGTCGTTTGCATGCGATATAGTCATAGCCCCAGCCCCGACCGCCATTACTGTCAGCACTCTTCCAATTGTTGAATCAAGGCCAAGCGTGGTCAGCAGCGGCGCAATCAAGACCGAGGTAGTTACCAATGAAACAGTTGAAGACCCCTGGGCTGTCTTAAGGGCAGCTGCAATGATAAAAGGCAGAAATACTCCAAGGTTCCATTGCGCCAGAGTTTCGCCAAGGTAAGCCCCGATCGGCGTTGCCTTCAGCACAGTACCAAAAGCTCCGCCGGCACCGGTAATCATAATTATTATAGCCGCACCTTTCAGCCCTTCGTCTATCCAGCCGGTCATGGTTTTCCTGCTGAATTCAGGCATAAGCGGCAAAGCACAGAAAAATCCTGCGAGCAGAGCATTTACCGGTGCGCCGGTAAATGTCATAATTTTCAGTCCCAGCCCATCCCCGAACGGGTGTCCGGGAAAATTTGCAATAGAAGCCAGAGCAATAAGCACAATCGGCACAACTATTGGAGCAAAAGATCTCACCGGCCCCGGCAGATGCGCATAATGCTCAGGGACAACCTCTTCTTCAAGGCTTACTGATTCCGTATCTTCGCCGGATTTCAATTTCTGTCCGGCCAGCCGGGCCCAGAAAAATCCTGCCAGAGCAGCGACGGCAGCCAGAATAAGCCCGGCAATAATAACCAGTCCGAGCTTATCTTTTAGCCCAAGGTTGCCGGCAGCGGCTATCGGTCCCGGAGTAGGCGGTATAAGGGTATGCGCCGCATAAAGCCCGGTCGCCAGCGCCACAGACATCATGACTGATGAAACCTTTGAACGCTTTACCAGTGAGCGACGCAATGATGACAGAATAACAAAGCCAGAATCACAGAAAACCGGTATTGAAACAATGTACCCAATAATACTCATGGCAATTCCGGGACGGCGTGGACCGACAACTTTCAAAACCGTATCAGCCATTGTAACCGCCGCTCCGGATTTTTCGAGAAATACCCCGATTATCGTGCCCAGTATGATTACAATCCCGATACCACTAAGAATGCCACCAAAACCGTTACAAATAAGACCGCTTATTTTCAAAGGATTCAATCCTGCAGCGAAACCTACGCCGTAGGAAGCAAGCAGCAGTGCAATAAAAGGATGGATTTTAAATCTGGCTGTTGCAACAATGATGAATAAAATCGCGGCAACCAGAATAACCAGCAGAATCGGACCGTTAACCATGAAAATCTCCATTATCATATTGATTTATGCCAATTTGTATGTCAGTATAATAAGGGTAGCTTGCGTATTAATCAACTTTATTAAGTTCAAGATGTAAAAAACACCTTTGAACAAAATGATGAAGCCGCTGTCAAAGCATACGGGTGTATAAAGGGAAGTAATTATAAAACCAAGAAGAGATGAAATGAAGCGATATTTTAATTTTGGATTCAAACCTCTCCAGTTATCAATCAGTGTAGCAGCGCCGGCAATAATGTGGATTGTACCGGTTCCTCAAGGCCTGAACGCAGACGGCTGGCACCTGCTGGCCATTTTTGTCGGCACAATTCTAGCCATTATAACTGAAGCTGTCCCGATGGGAGTGGCCGCAATGAGCGCAGTCGCTTTTACCGCTGTATCCGGCATACTGGCGCCTGGAAACCCCGGCGAAGGCATAAATCTGGCTCTCAGCGGTTTTTCCAACAGTGTTATATGGCTTATTGTACTGGCTTTCTTTATTTCCCGTGGCTTTGTCAAAACCGGACTTGGCAAAAGAATAGCCTATATTTTTGTCCGTTTTTTCGGGAAACGCACCCTTGGACTAAGCTACAGCTTATTGTTTGCCGATTTGATTCTTTCTCCTGCAATACCAAGCAATACCGCCCGAGGTGGTGGTATTATATTTCCTATAATTAAGTCTCTTTCAAACGAATTTAAGTCAAATCCGGCTGACGGAACAGAAAAAAAACTTGGAACTTTTCTAATTACAGCGGCATTTCAGGGCAACATTATTACCAGTACCATGTTTATGACAGCAATGGCCGCTAACCCGCTGGCTGCCAAACTTGCATCTCAGGTCGGCATTGAAATGACCTGGACCACCTGGGCAGTAGCGGCTCTGGTTCCGGGTATTATATCGCTGATAATCGTTCCTCTAGCGGTCTATTTCCTGTGCCCGCCCGAAATTAAAGCAACGCCCGGAGCTGCTGAGATAGCCCATCGCAAACTGCGGGAATTAGGACCTTTGTCAGGAGCGGAGATTGTCATGACTATCTGTTTTGTAATGCTGCTTACATTGTGGATTGCAGGACCCCATATAGGGGTAAACGCTACCGTTGCCGCTCTTCTCGGATTACTGCTGCTGCTCTATTCAGGAATCCTTTCGTGGGATGATATAAAAAGTGAAAAAGGCGCCTGGGATACGCTGGTTTGGTTTGCGGCGCTGGTTATGATGGCCGGTTTTCTTAATAAGCTCGGTGTTATCTCCTGGTTCGGCACGATTATTAAACATGACCTGACCGGGATATCCCCTTCAATTGCGTTTCCGCTTTTAATTTTGATATACGTTTATATTCATTATTTCTTTGCCAGCAGTACCGCCCATGTCGCCGCTTTATTCCCGGTATTTCTCGGGACCGGGGTTGCGCTTGGACTGAACGGCTTACTTCTGGCGCTGGCACTTGGTTTTGCCAGCAACCTCTGTGCTTCAATTACTCATTACAGCTGCGGTCCGGCGCCGGTATTCTTTGGTTCAGGCTACGTAAAGCTGAAAACCTGGTGGCTTGTCGGCCTGGCGGTAAGTATTATCAATATGCTCATCTGGTATGGTATCGGCCCAGTTTACTGGAAAGCCTTAGGACTGGGTTGAAGCAGCTTTAAGCGGACGGGGGCTGAATCGGTCAGCCTCTGAATACAAAATAAACCGCTCCCAGCAGACAGATGCCGGCCCACAGATAGTTCCAGCTCAAATTTTCCCGCATGTAAAAAACCGCAAAAGGCACAAACACCGATAAGGTAATTACCTCCTGCATAATCTTGAGCTGACCAATAGACAATGTCTCATGCCCAATGCGGTTTGCCGGCACCTGTATCATATACTCACCAAAAGCGATACACCAGCTGATTACAGCGGCGATATACCAGGCTTTATTGTTCAGGTTCTTAAGGTGACCATACCATGCATAAGTCATAAACATATTGGAAAATACAAGCATGCAGACGGCTGTTAAAACAGGTTTCATTTTGAATACTCCGAAAGAAAAGTTTTTAAGGAAAGATTTTAAACAAGAACTGCGGCGGCCTTGCCGCGAACCGAATTACCCAGTATAATCTCATCCGCATTCTGCAGATCAGAAAGGGTGATAATCCGTTCTGAAGCGTCAAGCTTTTTCAGCATTTGCTTTCGCCATATGCCTGGCAGCAGGCCGCATTTTACAGGGGGAGTATACCATTTGTCTTCAACTCTGACAAAAATATTGCTGATGGCTCCTTCAGTGATTTCTCCGTGCTGATTCATAAACAAAACTTCGTCAAAGCCGGCTGAAACAGCACGTTTGAATTCGCTGTCATAAAGCTTCCGCCGGGTTGTCTTATTTCTCAGGAAAATATCTGAAGAATTAATTTTTTCGGGAGAAATACAGATTCTGATCAAATCTTTGCCCCAGCCTGAACGGGTTAAGGGAAAAACTTGAAGTCTTGCAGAACCATTCGGTGAAAGCAGTAACCTGAGTCTGGCTATATCTAAAGGCTCATACTCGGTCCCCGTATCTGTTATGACACCAGTTACGACTTCACGGTTCCACGTAAACCCAAAAAGTTCCGCAGATTTTTCCATTCGAGCAAGATGCTCGTCCAGGTCAGCTATCCCCTGCCCCCGCTGCCAGAGCATGGTCTCCAGCAAGTCAAAATCCGGCTCAGCGAGACGTACAAATTTACCTTTCAGCAAAGCTTCTTCCCATTCCGAGGCTTCACCGGAATCATAAACAATACCACCGCCAATACCCAGCTCTGTTGCTGTCTCCGAGCAGATTAACGTCCGTATCGCGACATTAAAACACATATCACCGGCAGGGTTCACACAGCCAACTGATCCGGTATAAACTTTGCGCGGGGAATTTTCCAGCCAGTGAATATAACGCATTGCCGACACTTTCGGTGCCCCGGTAATAGAAGCCGCCGGAAAGGTTTCAGCAATTATCCTGGAAAAAGGCAGCTCGCCTGGCAGTTCGGCATGAACCGTACTGATCATCTGGTGCACTGTACCGTAAGTATCCACATGGAATAACGGGTCCACCCACACTGATCCCGGACGGGCAATTCGCCCCAGGTCGTTTCTGACCATATCCACTATCATCATATTTTCAGCCAGGTTCTTCTCGTCATGTCGCAAAAACTCGGCGTTCTGTCGGTCAACAACCGGGTCAGGGTCGCGTTTCATTGTACCTTTCATTGGCGAGCTGAAAATTTTACCGCCCCGTTTTTCAAGAAAAATCTCAGGAGATACTGAAACCAGCTGAAAATTTCCGGTGTTAACATAAGCGGCATAGGGAACCGGGTGCTTTTTAAACAGTACCCGGAAAAGTCTTCCCGGATCGCTCACCGCTTCGCCGCGCATTCTGAATGTGTAGTTAGTCTGGTAAATATTTCCAGCACAAATATTCTGCAGCACATCACAAATTGCTGCATTGTAATCATCAACCGAAACCTCTGGTTCCAGAGCACAGCCAGGCGCAAAAGCGGGCTCACTGTCATCGAGACAGAACTCCTGCGGCGGGTGATTATAAACTCCAAACCAGACAAGCGGAAAACCACCGGTATCCCGCACCGGAAAAGCTTTGTCAAAAGCGGCTCCCGCCTCATAGCTTATAAAGCCGGCAACATGCTTCCCCTGGGCCAAAGCTGCATCTACAGCCCGGACAGTACTAGTTACCTCTGATAAATTACTGGCACAAAGCACTTCCTCAGGTGAGCAGTAAACACCCCACCCGGCATTATCTCCGGGCTGTCTGCAGACAACACTTCCGGGTTCCCGCATAATCTCAATAATTTTACTGTTAATACCTGCTTTTTTCATCACAATAAAAAGAGCTCCGCATTACGGAGCCCAAAGTAATATATTTAAATCACAACTCAGAAAGAATCACGTTCAGACGCCCACTGCTTAATTCGTTTTTCCTTTGCCGGCCATTCAACATTTCGAACTGTTTCAACAAACTTCTTGAAATATTCACGCAGCGCACACTGAAAAATATACAGGTTTTGAATACGCTCAGCAAAACGGCTGTCCTTATCCATTTCCTCCCCTTCCGGAAGCGTCAGACTGCCGAACGAAAAGTTATCCGCGTCAAAAGACCCTGACCAGATATCATCGCCGCGACAAATTGTAATCTTAGCCTTTTTTAAACGCTTCCCAACTTGCAGCGCCGCTTTTGATTCAGCAGCACGTAACGGGCTGCCACCTTTTTTCACCACGGTCTCCGCAGAGCCGCGGGCATCCGCCGCAAAAGCAAAAGTCAGCGGCGCTTCAATCATAATATCAAAATCTCCAAACTGCTCATGACTGACACCACCGCCCTCAACTTCACTGTAGAACCAGAGCCAGGTCAGAAAATCACGTCCCGGTACAATTTCATCCTGAACATCGGAAAAATTCACGCCCGGCAAATCATTTTCCGTATCCTGATACATCGTTTCCAGCATCATGCCGGGTGTCAGCTGGAAAGGTTCGATATTAGTGGTCTTATAAAACAACGCGACAAAATTATCAAGCTGTGCAACTGAACCGGTCCCGACATACATCAGCCTGGCTGCAGTGTCGATTACAAATGGAATCCCGCTCAGCGATGGCGGCATTTTCATCAAGTGTTTTTCAGTTGCCTCTTCCTTGATTTCACGACGAATTTTGGTAGGCACCATATCGGTTTCATTGGCCCGCATGTATACCAGCTCTTCACGCTGGCAAATAGCATTCAGCAGTGATGAAGGTATTTTACGTTCAGCCTTGCGGTAATGCAGGAAAATAGTGCCTCCGCGATAGGCGGTCTCTTCATCAATATTAGTTTCAAGCAGTGTCCGGCCGCTGACCCAGCCGATTTGCGGCTCATCTTTAACCGCATCCAGCATACCTGCCTTCTTAGCTGCGAACAGCTCGACAATGTTCTCCGGCAGCTTTTCCGGTAACTCAAAAATTGTAACAGTGACTGAACCTCGATCAAACGGCATATCTCAAACTCCATTTTAAAATTTCAATATCAGACTGGCAATTTAACCTGTTTTTCAGAATTTTCCAATGCATATCATCCCGGCAAAAAGATATTTGAATATTCCAGCATAAAACTTTGCCACCTACAATCCAAAGCGCTGTTTTATCAGCTGACAAAAAACTTCACCGCGCACCGCGTAACTTTTAAACATATCGAAACTGGCACATCCCGGCGACAAGAGTACCGTTTCACCACTCACAGCCTCACTGCAAGCTGCACTGACGCATTCATCAAAATGATCATATAACTGACAGTCTACAGTGCCAGACAGGGTCTGCCTTATTTTTTCCCGGCACTGACCAATTATATACGCTTTACTGACAGCCGGCGCATATTTCAGCAAGGGTGAAAAATCCATGTTTTTATCCAGACCGCCAAGTATCAGGCGCACTTTGCCAAAACCGGTACACATATTCAGAGCGGCCGCCACAGCAGCCGGGTTAGTTCCTTTTGAGTCATTGACATAACGGATGCCATCTTTTTCCAGCACCAGTTCAACCCGGTTTGCTCCCGTATCAAACCCCGCCAGGCCATCCAGCAGCTCCCTGCTGAACATACTTTCCTCAGGAGCAACCCGGCTGACCAGCTCAAGTGCCAGCAATATATTTTCAAAGTTATGGTCCCCCTTCAATTTTAAAGCTTCCAGAAAGAGCAAACATTTTTCTTTGAAGTAAATAGCTTTCCCCTTGATAAAAAAGCGGGGTGCAGCGGTTTCCGATATTGCAGTTTTGTTTTTATCATCCGAAAAACTTTTGCCTGAAATACGATCTTCAATCGCAACATTATTGAATATTTTCAGCTTGGTTGCAGTATATTCACTAATCCCGCCCGGGTAGCGGTCAAGGTGGTCTTCGGCAATATTGGTCAGGGCGGCAGCTTGCGGAGCGAAGTCGCGAACCAGCTCAAGCTGATATGAGCTGACCTCCACTACCGGCAGAACCGCTGCAGGCAGCTTCCCGCTGATAACGTCTGCAGCGACCTCACAGAACGCATGTCCGATATTGCCGGCGGCAACAGCTTCCATTCCAAATGACTGGAGCAGATGAACGGTCAACTCCGTAACAGTGGTTTTTCCATTCGTACCGGTTACAGCCAGGTACCTTCCCGGGTAATGCCGCGCAGCGAACTCAAGTTCACTTATCAGCTCAACTCCAGATGCACGCGCAACCTGAAACAATGGTGAAACCGGCGGGATCCCCGGACTAACCACCACCAGTGCAGCCGCGGTAAATATTGTCGCAGCTGGGGTGCCGTCATCGTCCGAAAGCATCTGTGCAGACAGGCCAAGTACCTCTGCCAGTCGCAGAGCGGCACATCCGCTGCGTCCTTTACCTAATATAATTATTTTTTCGCTGTTCATTGCCGCCTGTAATCTGTTAATAAGTTCAAGTTTTCAATATAATTTAAATATACGCTTATCCAAACTAGAAAAGCACAAAAAAAACGCCGGCCGACACCTGTCCGGGGCGTTTTCAATAGAAACATTGTTAACTCAGAAGTCTACCGCATTTTAAGCTTTTTCAGCATATCTTTCTGCCATTGCTTTTTGGTCCGTTTCAGCTGCGAATATTTTTTGCGGTCAACTCTCTCCGGCTTCTTAAGTAATTTTCCCAGCATGTCATACGCCTGTGAAAACTTATGCAAAGCCTCCTGAGACTTTTCCTCAGACATTCTGCCGTTGGCACGGGCATTGACAATAAATTTTTTCATTCTGGTCATGAAGCCCATAACTTTATAAACCTTTATGATCCATTTCCGGGAAAACTCTGTATCAACCTCGAACCACTTGTACTCCGCGAGCTTTTTAATGTCAGCCATAAACATGTAGTATTTGTGAATCGAGAGCGGAGTCCCGTCCTTGCTTCCTTTTTTAATATCAATGCGGCATTTTTTCAGAAAGCCCAGGACAGCATCCCCGTCTGTCGCAAAATAAATTTTGTTTTTTACAGCTCCAGGCTTATCTTGTGGTGTTATCGGCCCGGGTACGTAAAATCCCATAACCTCAACAATCAGCCAAAAAGTAATTATTGTCAAAAAAGATTTCATACCTGTACCCATGTGATTTATTCAAAGATTTTTTCTACTGATACAACTTTGCAGCTGCCATCAAAATTCCGCCTGATCAATGCAAGATATTTCTGCTCGCCGGTAATTTCGTCAAAATAAACTCCATTTAACTCATCGAATACCCCCAGTTTACAATTCTTTACTTCAGAGCCGCCGCCTGATTTTATTTTAGTAATATTAACTCCGGCTGCGGTTCCGACATCTTTCACTGCCTGAGCCAGCAGGATAACATAATAGTATTCATAATGACTGCTGCATGAAGTCAAATTGATAAACTTGCCGATAATCTCCTCCATGGCTGCGTCAGTCTGCAATGGAATTGTATTAAAAGGAGCATCCGGCGCTCCTGGGTTAAAAGCAGTAGGTACAGTATCTTCGCCGTTATAATAAAAGTACAAATCATTTGCGATATTTGCCCTAGTATAATAATTGCCTTGACCAAATTTCTTTTTTATGGTCAGGTTATCATATTGAGCTCCAGCTCTGCTGGCTATTGCGTTTATAAGCTTGTTGGAACTTATTTCTTCAGCAGCTGATGGCGATTTCCGTAAAATTTTACCGGAAGTCAAATCCCCAATACTGGTTTTATTGACCGGGTCAATTCTTATAAACTCAATTAACGCTTGAATTATATTTGAGTACTTAGTGTTGGCATTGATTTTGTAGTTCTTGAGCCGGTCATCCATTTTTATCTGGTCAAGAATATTGGCATCACCGCGGTAATAATCAGTTCCACCAGCCAGCTTGTCGCCAATACAGCCCGGCGGATTATCCTTATTGAATTTAAAAGCCCTGCCTGTTGCATATTTTTTCAGGTTAAGAGTCTGCCAGGCCATTCCACGGTGAATAAAACCGAGTTCCCACGGCGATACCATCTGGCCGTCTCGAATAAAAGCGGTGCTCAGCGTACCACCGGCAGGATCCGTACAGGTCTCGGGATCAGCTGCGGTTGCAGGATCCGCATCTGCGTATGCATCACTGTATGCTGCAGCAGGGTTAGCAGCGGTATTGACTTGTCCTGTCAAAGCACCACCAAAAGTACCGCTAATGGATAATACACTGCTATTGAACCCCGGGGTCTGTCCCGTATCACAAAGAGACCTTCCATCGTCCCAGTCTTCAGCATTTAAATTCTGCCGGGGATCTTTCGCCTGAAAAGCTATCCATTGATTATAATAGCCGGAACTTACCGCACCAGTGTCAACTACTCCCTTGTTTTTTAAATACTTGAAGTTGACACAATCAATATATTTGTCATTATTGTCATACAGGATTATCCTGTCCAGTTTCAGCTCTACATTTTTTATTTCTGCCGTTCCTGGATCAGTGCTGGAAGTGTTGGAGCTGAATAAATGATTCAAATCATTGAGCAGCTCAACTTTATATGTTGTATAACCACCGGCAACCGGAAAGGGAGTACTGCCGTTTGCCGTACTTAAATCAAAACTGTGCGTGCTTCCACCACCATTGGAGAACTCACATTCCACATCAACACTGCCAAAAAACCTGGCTTTGACTGGAGCTGCAGCTCCTCCATAAATATTGATAAGTTCAAGAATCAAGTTGCAGTCAACACTGGCTCTACAGTACTGGTTGGACAGGTCACTGGTATCCTGTTCGATGAAAGTCTGCACCATTACCCCAGCTTCATTTAAATAGGGAGTTTTTTCATTGCCGGTATAGTTAGGATAGTTATTCTCCCAGTCAGTCTGGTCTGAAGTCGCGACAGAATCAGTGTCACAATAATCAACAAGATTGGCGATTATCTGATAACGTCGGTATTTTACATCAGAAAAGGTCCCTTTAACAGCAGCTAAAGGAGTGCCTCCTATACCGTAACCAAAATATGTCAGCCAGGGGATGCAGCGCATCTGGCCGGGATTATTCGGATACTGCACATTGGCCAACTTTGTAAAATCCGGCAACCCAGTCACATCCGGATTCATAACCATATCACTGAAGCAGGTTGCTTTATCCCATTCAGTCTGTCCCATCCTCAAGTTAAAGCGGTTATAAAGCTCATTATTCGCATTAGTTGTATCATCTGGATTGTGCTCCACCTTTTCATCATCGTTTTTATCAATCCAGAACGCTTCGCGGTCCTCAAGTGAAGCCGTAATGTACATCAGCCGGTACATTTTTTTGTCTGCAGGCGGCAAGGAGGGAACGACTGATTTATACTCACTGAACATGTTGTTTAAGCTTATCCAGGAATTATTGAATCGACCAGCCGGGGCAGCACCGTTATTCAGGTAATTAAAAAATTTCTGTGCGATATTTACGTTTATTCCGGTATATAAATCCCGCAGGTTTACTTCGTCCGCCGTTAACCCTATACGCTTTTCGGCACGCGGACTGGCACCTTCGTCTACGCCGGATTTAACCAGACGGCCAGGGTCAATTCCCTGACAGGGCAGCACTACATAGGCAACACGTCCAATAATCCGGCTGGCGTTACTGGCATCTGTCAGAGTTATTAACTCCCACGATAAATTCTTAGTCTTGTCATCTGCAAGGTTCGGGTATCCATCTGCTGCAGCTTTTCCATAAAAATTTTCTATAACCAGTTTGTCAAGTCCGTCCTGCAGATAACTTGAGTCCGGCTGCTGCTGACAACTGCCCAGGTTGACCCTTGGGGTCTGTTCCCATAAGTTAACGATTTCCTTATCGTAGGCCTGTATTGATTTGACCACTCGGTTCAAAGCAGCTTCAGCAAGAATTCCTGCCGAGGTTGAACTGGCAGAGTTTGACGCCGTTTTTTCCTCAAACATGGAATTTGAGACAAATGACATCGCCATAATCAGCAGCAATCCCATCATTAATAAAGAAAAAATCAGGGCAATCCCCCGCTCATCGCGTCTTAATAAATTTCTGCGTTTAAATACACCTGCCATCTGAATCATTCCTCCATTGAAGCCTGCAGGAATACGGTTTTAGAAAATTTCCTGGCTTTTTTGTTTCTTATGGTTTCAGCCTCTGAATTCTTACCGTCGATAATATATTGCCGCCACATTTTGAAATCTTTTTTATTCATCAGTTCAAGTTCAATGGTAATGCAATCGGGCAATGGAATACCGGTCAAGCGGTTTACCGGGCTGGTAAAGTTCCAGTAGGTCACACTGGAAAACGGTGAACTGAGAGCACCGTCATTTTGCGCAATTGCCTTGACTGCTTTAAACTCGTTCGTAGAGCCATCCCAGATTCTGGGAATTATTTTCAAATCCAGCACCCCTTCTATCATGACAACATATGGCGAAAAGCTCGGATTGCCGTAGTCCCGCAAAAAGGCATTCCCTGCCCCGTTGATATCATCGAAAACTTTATTTATTCTAAGAGCATCAGCACCGTTGTAGGGAAAATCATTCAAATTATAACGTGGATTACTGATGTAACTGCCCAAATTTCCGGCATCCTCAATATGGTTGGTAGTACAGCTCCTGATCAGCAGTCCCCTTTCCGCCTGACCTGCTTTGGTAAGCACCACCCCGCCTGCCGAATTTTTCCCCAGGCACCATTGCTTGCTGGCAACCATGTTTGCCGGCAGAAAAGTATACCTGATTTCGCAAAGCGCCAGGCTTTTGTCCTGATCATCACGCACATCAGTCCGGGCGGCAAAGCTGATCTGATTCACATTATCTCTGGAGTAAATTTTCTTTTGAACGGCGCTGAGAGTGTTATAATCACCAGCCACACTTTCAAAGGCCTTAATCGGTCTGTCTTCATACCAGATTGGAAAGATGCCTTCAGTGGAATCCTGATTGTTATACATCATTGCCTGCAGATCATTGCTTATGAGGTTCATGACAATTCTGGCATCAGCGTAAACCTGATTGCGCTTTTCAGTATTACTCCAGACTTTGGAAGCAGAGTTGAAAAACTGCATTATCACCATAGACAGAATCATAAAAATTGCCATCGCAACCAGCAACTCAACAAGAGTAAATTTTTTAATCGGACATTTGATCATAAATTATTCCGGATTTTGGATTTCTACATAGTAGTAACGCTTTTCACGATCAACATAGTCTATTGTCGCAGGCCAGCTGACTTCTATACAGAGCCCGGCGGACTTCTCAAAAGTATTATCAATATATTTGGAATAAGCAGAACCGGAAATATCCCAGAAGCTGTTTTCCACCGGCTGCTTCCAGGCCAGAATCATGGCGGAATAATCCAGTTTATTAGCGTTTTCACCGCCCTGAACAGCAAAAAATACTTTACCCAGGCTGGCATCAGATCCGTTATTCCCGTATAAATTCAAACCTTTCACCTGAGAAAAATCAACACTGGTCCCGGCTTTGAAGTCAGCAAGAAACTTTCCGCTGCTGGCCTTTATAGAATTTTTCACTACAGCATCAGTCCTGTCTATGCTGCCTTTGAAACCACTGGCATTTATAAATAACGCCTTGTAACTGGCCGACTTTTTGCAGTGAAACTTTACGTAAGTTAAAAACTGATCTACAGCAGAAGCGCTCAGGCCTTCCACAATTGAATTTCTGGCAGTGTTCAGCCCAACTGGAAAAAGAGACAAGATGCTGGTCATGCCTACCGCTACCACCCCCATTGCCAAGGTGATCTCTATCATGTTGAAGTAATTTATCGTTTTATAAAACACTGTTTTCATAACTTGCTCTGCCGGTAAATGAGTTTATAATCACATTCCAGTAATTTTTTGATTTGCCGATAAAAATAAAAACACATTTATTTGCGACATTATTAAAATGGAACTTGGCCGGAAGTACGCTGATTTCCTTCTCCCCAGTCCCCTCCAGACAACCGGAGGGCCTGAAGATTAAACCGGCACTCTCCTTGATAGTAACATCTGCCAGTGCAGCTTTATGCCTGAAAATAACATTTTCTACGGTTTGAGCACCCGTTTTAATAAAAGCTGATACCCCGGTTGGGAGCTTGACCAAATCATCGCCGGCAACCCAGCCGTCAAAATCATAGGTGCCGCCATTTTTTTTCACATAGCAAACTCCGTAACATGAAAAAAGATAATTCTCGTAGAAAAATGCATTAAAGGAAGCGGGCGTGCAACCAGATTTAGAATTTATCGCTGAACCGTATGACGGCAGGTTATCTTTGGTGTCAGGAATCACCAGCGCTACACACCGGTTTTTGGCTACGGCGTAGGAACGGGCCATGGCTATGGCACTGCTTAAATTGCGGACAGCCCCGGTAGTACGCTGCCGCTTGATTACAGTGTTGAAAGCCGCCATCGAGCTGCCCAGCAGAATCGCGGCAATAGCCAGCACCACCAGGATTTCCACCATGGTATAACAGCGCAGACTGTCTGAAAAAGTCATCCGTTTCGATAACCCGCTTCTCACTCTCAAACTACCCACCTCACGTTAAAGGCTATTTAGCATAAATATCGTCATTATTATCAAACCTGCGGTCATTGCCGGCCGAATATAAATCAAAAGACATTGGATTCTTTTTCCCCGGACAAAGGTACAAAATTACCCCACCCGGCTTACCACTGTTTATAAAGCTCTGGACAATACCTTTGGCCGGGGCATTCATTCCGGTAAGATCGTTATTTGAGTTCCAGCCGTCCCGCAGATAATATATATTTCCAATCTTTATGGATTCATCGTTTTTTATTTTAGAGGAGTCAACAAATTTATTAAAATTAGGCTGCAGGGCGTCATCATCAAGTGAAAAAGGAACCGGGTCAGTATCCTGAGTCGGATATTTAACTGGATAATAGCCGTGTCTGGATTTGTAGGATTCAAGGGCAAGTTTGACTTTTGCCAGCAAAGCTTCCGTGCGGGATTTAGACAGCGCCCGACGGGCTACCTGATAACCTCCGGCACCCAGTGCCAGAAGAATAGCGATTATCGCCATGACCACCAGCATCTCAACCAGTGAAAAACTGCGCGTTTCCGCCTTTTGCCTTATCGACGGTGACTGTTTCATAGATGGTCCCCAAACCATTTTATTTTACCATATCCGTTACCACGTTATCTTGAATATAGCATCGAGCTTAAGCTTTTTCAAGCAGGGAATTATGAGTATGCTGTCAATAAAAGGACTGTCTGTTGTAATTCAAAAGAGCCTTTTAAAAAAAATTACTCTGAACTTGAATTTCAACACTCCGCGCCGTAACGTATCCCGGAGTTAGTCTTTTAAGCAACCATCACAGCAGAAATGTCGTTGATATTTTTTTCATGAAATACTATAAACTGGAATTTTTTGTACCCGAAAATCATTCAGAGGCGGTTAAAAATGCAATATTTGCGGCTGGTGCCGGAAAATATGGCAATTATGACCGCTGCTGCTGGCAGACCCCTGGAACCGGTCAATTCAGACCGCTGCAGGGCAGCAGTCCTTATTACGGCGAACTCGGAAAAATCGAGTACACCGATGAGCTCAAAATTGAGACCATCTGCTCTTGTGACAAACTTGGCGATGTGCTCAGCGCCCTGCTCAAAACACACCCATATGAAATACCAGCCCATCATTACTGGGAAATACAACTGAACAGTCAGGAGAATTAAATGTTTATCACGCAATTTTTTAGAAACCCCGAATACTGCTCCATCTGGCTGCTGGTTGTAATTTTTTCAATCTGTACCCACGAATATATGCATGCCAGAGTAGCACTGTGGCAGGGTGACTCAACTGCCGCAGACGAAGGGCACCTTACATTAAATCCATTTAAACAGATGGGAGTATTCTCTCTAGTTATGCTGATATTCATCGGCATTGCCTGGGGCAGTGTTCCGGTAAACCCCTCAAAAATGAAACATAAATACAGTGACGTACTGGTTTCAGCAGCCGGGCCGCTGACTAATCTGGTCCTGTTTGTAGTTTTCAGCCTGCTGCTTGGGGTTACCATCGGCTTAAGCTCAAAATACGCGGCTTATACCGCCTTTGACGCTGCCTCTCCCTGGCAGACAGCAAATATGCTGTTCAATATTGGCGGAATACTAAACTTCATCTTGTTCGTATTCAATTTGCTGCCGATACCCGGACTTGACGGCTGGCACGTTGTAAGCCGGCTTTTCCCAAGCCTGCAGGTCAAAAATCAGCAGCTGTTCATGTTTATTTCCTTTATTCTGCTGCTGCTGATTATATACTTTTTTGATTATCTGTTTTTAATCGGTCAACTGGCAACAACCTTGATTGCGCATCTTTCGCTTACATTATTTCAATAGAACAGGTGGTACCCAAAGATTATGACAGGCGCCGATAAAGTATGGAAAGTATCTGAAGTCAATTCAGCTATTCGGGAGCTGGTTGAAAACAGCTTGCTGCCTTTATGGCTGCGCGGCGAAGTAGGTACTTTGAATATTCACCGCTCCGGCCATGTTTACATGACTCTCAAAGATACCCGGTCTCAATTGAGGGCTGTTTTTTTTGGGGGAGCTCAACAGGCTCGTCAGTTACACTTGAAAGTCGGTGACGAGGTTGAGGTCTTCGGCAAGCTCACCGTCTATGAGGTCCGGGGTGAATACCAACTCGCGGTCCGGCAGATCAGGCCAGTCGGAATAGGTGACCTGCAGCGCCGGTTTGAAGAACTGAAAAACAAACTGGCTGCCGAGGGGCTGTTTGATGAGTCCCGCAAGAAAAAAATTCCCCTGCTGCCGGAAACTGTTGGTGTTGTAACCTCAGCGGACGGCGCTGCCATACGGGATTTTCTGCAGGTTATCGAAAGGCGCTTTCCGGATATGCATATAAAAATATATCCGGCAGCAGTTCAGGGCAGCGGTGCAGAATTGCAAGTTGCCTCTGGTATTAATTTCTTTAACCGTACCGGAAAAGTTGATGTCATTGTTGTAACCCGCGGCGGCGGCAGCATGGAGGATCTCTGGCCGTTTAATGAAGAAGTTCTGGCCAGGGCTGTAGCTGCCAGTGAAATTCCAGTAATCAGCGCGGTCGGGCATGAGATCGATTTTACAATCAGTGACTTTGTTGCTGATATGCGTGTCCCGACACCGTCAGCAGCGGCTGAACTGGTAGTCGGCAGGCGCGAAGAGTTTGAACAGCACCTTGACCGAACTGAAAAAGACTTGAAATCATCAATCCAGTTTCTGCTTCAAGAGGCGAAAATGCGCCTGGAAAACGCATCAAGAAGCTATGTTTTCAGAGAACCGGTTCACCTTGTCCATGAGAAGCAGCAGTATATAGATGAACTGTCAAGACTGATGATGACGGCAACTGAAAAAAAACTGCTGCAAACCAATAACCGGTTTGATCTTCTAAACAACCGTCTTAGAGCAACGGCTCCGTTAAACCAGTTTAAAGCTGAATCTTCTAATCTCGATAATCTACAGCGTAAGCTGTTTGATCTGGCAGCCAGAAAACTGTCTGAGCGCGCCGCAAAACTTGATATTCTTTCAGGCAGGCTGACTGCCCTTGGACCTGAAGGTGTGCTGAAGCGTGGATTTGCCATTCTGCGCGACCCTGAAAGCGGCGCCGTCGTTACTACCTCCATGCAACCCCGTGGAAAACGACTTGAGGCAACTCTTTCTGACGGCAAGCTGGATCTGGACGTTGTCAAAAGTTATTCTTAAGCACAACGCCTTAACAGTTTGCTGTATACTTAAACAGAGCTGCTATTTATTACAACAAACTGAGCCACATCAACTCATTATCCAGGATTTACTTAGATGTATTTATGAATTCAGGTAAGCAGGTATTTGCGCGTTCAACTAATAATTTTCCTTGATTTGATGTTGAATACATGCTATCTTTTTAATCTTGATAGCAAATCTTTCAGTATTTATTTTTTAGTTAAGCGGATGTATGAGTAAAATAGCCAAGTTCCTTACAGAGACCCAGGTAATAGACAGCCCTGAAAAAGCAAATGTACTTCTAGTCGACCGTGATCAGGATTTCTTAGATCAATTCAGCAAATCACTTGAGAAATGTGACTATAATGTTAAAAACGCTGACAGCGTATGGAAGGCTTTTGAATACTTGATCGACTATAGATTTGACTTACTGATCAGTAATACCACTTTGCCGGGCACTACCTGCCAGGAACTGGTAAGATACTGCAGAAAACGCCATCCGGCAATGGAGATATTAGTCATATCATCAGAGCCTTCGGTTCCTGAAGCGGTGTCGCTGGTCAAAGCCGGGGCCTATGATTACATTGAAATGCCGCAGGACCATAATTTTCTGTGCACTAAAGCCGACAACGCATTAACTGAAAAAAAACGAAAACTCATATTGGCCCTGACGCAGAATTCTGCCATTGACGGCAAACTTCTGAACCCGCTGCCAAGCGTCGATGTGATTAAACAGCTTGGTTCCGGCTCGACCGGGATTGTTTTTCACGTCAAAAAAAATATGGAGAATTATGCCCTGAAGCTGCTGCGTCCTGATCTGGCGTCAAAATTTCTTAAGCGCAGTGATAAAGACGATTTTCTCAAAGAAGCCAAAATTCTCTCTGAAATAAAACATCCAAACATTGTAAGACTGTATGATTATGGTTTTTCCGGCAACAACATGCCATACATCTTAATGGAGTTTGTTGAAGGAGGACCGTTGACGGACTATATAAAGAATAAAAGAGTTGAACTTAAAGATCGAATTAAAATATTCCTGCAAATATGTTCTTCGGTAAGTCATATTCATAAGTTCAATGTCCTGCATCGTGATTTGAAGCCGGGTAACATAATGATCGGTAAAGGGCTGAATGTTAAATTGACTGATTTTGGACTGGCACATTTCATTGACCCGGACAATTACGGCAAAAATAAGCAGATCATCGGCTCTCCGGCCTATATGGCGCCGGAGTCATTTGAAAAATCAGCTGTTATTGATCATCGCTCAGATATTTTCAGCCTGGGGGTTCTTGGATATGAACTTTTTACCAGACACAAGCCTTTTAAAGGCAAAAATCTTCCTGAAATGGTACATTCAATCAAAAATGATAAACCTGCAGCTCCACAAAAACTGCACCCGCAGATTCCGGAATCTTTGCAAAACCTGCTGGCAAATATGCTGACAAAAGAGCATTCGGAACGAACAGCTGATTTAAAAAGCATTACTTTAACCCTGAAGACATTGCTGAAACATGGAAAATCCGCATTAGACACAACACGAAAAAAATTTGCTTTCTTTGGTTCAGCTGGACGTGACTGGGCATAACTTCTGCAGAGAAAAAATAAAAATGCATTAAAAAATTTTCTTTCAGCTTGACTATTGCGAATATGTGCATATTTTGCGGGAATTACTTTTTATGATTTTTCTTATATTTTCATGATTCCTTAAGTGCCCATGAAACCGTCAGGGCAGGAATTTTCTAAAGCTTAGCCTTGTAATGAAATTATTTAATAGATAATAAAAGTTTTTCAAACTGCTAACAAAAAAGTTGGAGACAGCACATGACTAAAATCTTTGATGCCGTTAAACCGGGTGTTCTTTTCGGTGATGACATTCAGAAAGTTTTTCAGATTGCCAAGGAAAATGAATTTGCTTTGCCTGCAGTCAATGTAGTCGGGACCGACTCTGTAAACGCTGTAATTGAAGCTGCAAAAAAGGTTAATTCACCTGTAATTATTCAGTTCTCCAATGGCGGCGGCTCTTTCTATGCCGGCAAAGGCATTGGCCTTGAGGGCCAGGAAGCCGCTATTACCGGATGCATATCAGGCGCTCTGCATGTGCACCTGGTCGCAGAAAAATATGGAGTTCCGGTAATTCTGCACACCGACCATTGTGCAAAAAAACTTCTGCCCTGGATTGACGGACTGCTTGATGCCGGCGAGAAATTCTTTGCAGAAAAAGGCAAACCTCTTTTCAGCTCACACATGCTGGACCTTTCTGAAGAAAGCCTTGAGGACAATGTTGAAATTTCATGCAAATATTTTGAGCGCATGAGCAAAATCGGCATGACTATTGAGATCGAACTGGGCTGTACTGGCGGCGAAGAAGATGGAGTTGACAACTCACATCTTGATAACTCTGCTCTCTACACTCAGCCTGAAGATGTGGCTTATGCCTACGAAAAGCTCAATGCAATCAGCCCGAATTTCACTATTGCAGCATCTTTTGGTAATGTACATGGCGTGTACAAGCCCGGCAATGTAACCCTTACACCCGTTATTCTGAAAAATTCTCAGAAGTTTATTGCTGAAAAATACGGTACTTGCGAAAAGCCGGTTAATTTTGTTTTCCACGGAGGTTCAGGTTCCAGTCCGGAAGAGATTACTGAAGCTATCTCCTATGGTGTTATCAAGATGAATATTGACACTGATACACAGTGGGCCTGCTGGGAAGGCGTACTTAATTTTTACAAAGCCAACGAAGCTTACCTGCAGGGGCAGCTCGGCAATCCTGAAGGCGAAGACAAGCCTAATAAAAAATACTATGATCCAAGAAAATGGCTCCGTGAAGGCGAGGTCTCAATGGCCAAACGTGTTGAGCTGGCATTTAAAGAGCTCAACTGTCTTGACAGATGCTAGTATTATAACTCTTTATATGCTTAAGCCGTCCATTCGGGCGGCTTTTTCTTTAATTTATAAATACGTGAAAGTTAATGAAAAAAATTATCTGCTTTTTCTTAATTATCGCAGCACTTACCAGTTTTACTGCTTTCGCCGCTAAATCAGCACCAGAATCTGCTGAAGCAAATTTCCGCAATCTGTGTGTCCTCATCAATCAGCGACTCAGTTGCATGAAAGACGTAGCTGCTTACAAGCACAAGAATAATATTCCAATAGAGGACCTTGCCAGAGAAAGAATTGTCTTGCTGAACTCCACATGCGATGCAGCAAAATTCGGGCTTTCCCCTGAAGCAGCAAAAGAGTTTTTTCAGCTGCAAATTAATCTGGCAAAGAAAATACAAAAAAATTGGATTGCAAAATGGTCCACTGAGGATATGCCGGAGAAATTTAATTGCAAGGACCTGAAAACAGAAATACGCCCAGAACTTATCAAAATAGGCCGCCAGATAATACTGCAGTTAAAATCGCTGAAACATTCTTCGCTGCCTCTGCAAGTCAAGCAGCAAATTGTTATTGAAAAAATAAATGTCAAGTATATTTCAAAATCAGATAAACTGCTGCTTCTCAAAGCCATCTTAAAGTTACAGCAGCAGTGATTAGTCCCCGGTAAATGCAACTTCTTATTCTTGAGTAATTTTTTCGTAAAGCAAAATTTTACTCAAGAGCTTTAGCAGTGTAATAAAAAAATTAAATAATTATACTAACTTTTTATTGCATATTCTGTAAATAACGACAATATTAAACATTTTTGAAGACCAACAAATTCATTTTTTTGCTAGTAAATTGCGCATAAACCATCTAATAAAGAATTTTAAACTGGAGGAAAAAACTGGAAAAAACGTTAAGACAGTACTAATTAATATCTTATACAATATCAGCAATCTATCTGCCGTTTTGCAGCTTATATATACCAGAACAACGTTCTGATTATTCCACAACAAATTGAAAGAAATATTATAAATTACAGAAAAGAGGCAGTTTATAATAAATGTCTGTGTTACTTAAAATATGACCACGCCAGTTTTTACTAAATAAAGGCCAGACACATTCAGATCACAGATTACTGCTTGCGGGTTTAATACCCGGCATCATAAATTTTAAACATTATTAGGGTAAATTTACAATGACAGCTTTAAAACTTCCATTTATTATTATTATCATAGTAATAATCATTGCTATATTCTTCTTTATTTCAAGGAAGAAAAATACAACCGCTCAAGGACCTGAAGAGAATACACAGACTCAACTGATTTCTACTTACAATCATTTTAATATTGTCAAGCACGGCGATCGCTTTGTGGCTGCAAACAAATCGCTGGGCAAACTTGACTTTGTCAATGATCATGTTGGCGACAGAGACCTGCCTCCATATGTTTTTGTTGGAAAAACAGACGAAGACACAACCAGCAAAATCGAAAATGCCAACCAGGATCCTGATGTCTACACTGTTACTGAATTCTGTGGTCACTATGTAGCGGTCTCAGACACGTTAAGTGAAAAAGAATTGCTTGGCAAATCATATTCAGAAATTAACCTGCCTCCATATATTTTCAGCGGCAACAACGAACAGCAGATCACTGAACTTGTTGAAAAAACTGAAAAAGAAATGCCTAAAGAACCTGTTATCAAACTTGTCTCAACCAAAGGAAATTACAACCTGATCCAGTGTGGTGACACATATATTGCAGTTGAACATGCAATGGGTAAAATTGATTTTCTTAAAGACACAGTTGGTGACCGCGACCTGAGTCCGTTTATTTTCATTGGCAAGACCAGGGATGAGGTTGTAGAAAAATTGAAATCAGCAGGGCTTGACCTGGATGACTACTCTATCAACGAAACTGGCAATAAATATATTGCTGCAACTGAAAAAGTTGAAGACTTGATTGGTAAAAAATACTCAGAAGTCAAGCTCACACCCTATATTTACAGCAGCACAGACAAGGACGACGTTCAGGAATTCATTGACGATTCTGAATAATCAGTCCTTTCCCTGAATGTTAAACAGGGAAACTGGCAATACATCACATCAGGCATTCCTGCTTTCAGCAGAAATGCCTGATTTTTTTTACAGTAATTAGACAAGCTTTGCGTAGATAGACCCGTCCGGAAGTGTTTCTTCAGCCAGAACTGTAGTTATTGTATTTTTATGAACCGTGGGATCATCACAAATAACATTTATATAGTTATCACTCCAGCCGTAAAAACTGCCTTCCTGGTTCTTGCGCTCAAATATTACTGGTAGCTCCTTCCCCAGCTGAGATTCGATAAAGCCGCGTTTCATATCCGCGGCAAGTGTGGACAAACACGCACGTCGCCTGTCACACTCTCTGCCGTCAACACGGTCTTTCAGCTTTGCAGCAGGAGTCCCCTCGCGCGGGGAAAAAGTAAAAATATGAATATTGGCAAAGGCCATTTCCCGAATAAATTTAAGTCCCTGTTCAAAAAGTTCCACGGATTCACCCGGGTAGCCAACAATAATATCAGTCCCGATATGAATACCCGGAACCGCCTCTCGAGCCGCTTCAATAAAAGCGGCAAATTCCGCTGCAGTATATTTGCGGTTCATGGATTTAAGTATTTCATCGGTTCCATGCTGCAGTGAGAGGTGAAGAAACCGGCAGATTTTCGGATTATCACGCATTACCTCAAGAAGTTCCATATTATTCGGATGAGGCTCAGTTGAGCTTAATCTAATCCTGAAATTACCCGGCAGGGCAGATAATGTTCTTAATAGATCAGTCAAGGTACGCCCATTGTCATTGTAAGCGCAAATATTGACACCTGTAAGCACAATTTCCTCAAAACCATCTGCCAGAAACTGCTTAAAGTCAGACACTACTTCTTCCCAGTCCCGTGAACGTTCAGGACCGCGGGCATAGGGCACAATGCAGTAGGAACAAAAATTATTACACCCCTCCTGCACCTTTAAAAAAGCCCGGCTTTTAAACGGGAAGTGTCCTGCGGCTTTTTCCTTAAACACCTCTACCGGCTGCTCAAGGCTGAATTTTCGTCCGGTTGAAATGCTTTTATGCTCGAGGTGTTTAATTATTAAATCCGCAATATTTTTCTTCTCAGGATTGGTCAGAATTAAATCCGCCGCTTCCTCCCTGATCCAGTCCGAGTTCTCTATTTCAACACTGCATCCGGTAACCACTATACAGCATTCCGGGTGTTTACGGCGAAACCGCCTTACTGCGGCACGACTTTTACTCGCCGCAGTTCCCGTAACCGTACAGGTATTAACAATCATCAAGTCAATGCGGCCTTCGTATTCCGGGCGAACAATATTCCACCCCTGTTCTTCGAGACGAGTACAAATCAAAGCTGCATCCGCCTGATTAAGCCTGCAGCCTATTGTAAATACAGCGGCGTTTCCTGCCGAAGTCATTTCCTGGAATTCTCCTCAGTTTTCTGTGCAGGAACAACCACTTTAAAGGCCAGGCACTCTTTGTGGCCAAGCTTGCCAGTGGCGATTAACTGCAGTTTATTTCTCACATCCAGCGGTAAATCATCCACCTTGCTCTCTTTGGCAATGATAATCATATTTTCAGGTAGTTCAAGTAATTTCCGAGAGTTTGCAAGATCAACAAAAACCGGCTTAAACTGTTTATCCTTTTTAATATTAACCAGATACTTCAGCTCTTCACCGTCAGGACCGAGCTCAAAGAAGCAGATAGATTCATTATTTTGACGTACTTTTTCAATCTGAGCCACAAATATCCTTGACGACTCAATAAATTGTTCAACCGGCTCTATTACCATTATCTTCAGCACCAGAAAGCCGGCTGTAGTAAGGGCAGCCACAAAAAGTACCTTATCAACCGACTTGATCTTGCGCGGCCCTGCAATCATGGCGATCCCGAGAATCAAAAAAACCATTGACGGCAGAAAAACCGGAAGCTGCAGCCCTATTCCAAGCAGGTGTATCACAACCGCCGCAATCCACAAGAGCAGTGTGACTACAAATGGTACAAACCGGCAGAGCTGAATAAATATGTTTCTGATCTTTTCAAACAGCTTGTATTTGTCAGGATTTACAAATACAAAAGCGGCAATCAAAGCAGCAGCTGGAATAACCCCGATTATGTATCGCAGGTGCTTTGTGCCAGGAATACTCATGCCGATTACAATTACCAGAAGCCAGCTGGTCAGTAACTGCAGTAACCCCTGATAAGTATCAAATGGCACTTTTGCAAAAAAACTTTTACGCTTTTTCCAGCCGTAAAACAACAATACAAACAACCCCAGAGGATAACTCAAAGCGTAGGTCCCCAAAGTGTTGGTGAAGTAAAACCAGACCGGTTTGCCACTGGTCAGACGGGCTGCAAACTGAGCCTGTTTAAACTCGTTCAAAAGTTCTGTGCCGCCATACTCATAAATCCACGACATATAAAGCATCATGCATAAAGCCAGCACCAGAGCGCACATCAAGCCAGCTATTATCATCAGTTTCCAACGGCGAGCACACAGGAAGAAAGCACAAATCACTCCGGCTGGTATAACTGCTCCAATAGGCCCGCGCACAGCAAAACCCGCTATCACCAGCAAAGGCAGCAAAGCAAGGCGGCCGAACTTACCGTCAAGCTCACCGCTGTACATCAGGTAAAATGCAGTAATCGTTATCAAAGCCACAATCATATCCGGTGATGGAGCTCTGGCAATACAGAGAAACCCAAAAGTAGCCGCCAGCAGCAAGGCACCAAACAATCCCAGTTTATTAGACACCCTGGCCCCGATGAGATAAGTAAATGCCATAACCCCGCCGGCAGCAAGCGCGCTTGGCAGAGTTATTGTAAACATATTTATAGAGCCAAACAATGCGGCACATAAATGCATTATATACACATGCAGAGAAGGATAATCACAGTAAGGTTTTCCAAAAAGGTAAGGAAACGGCCCAAGTTTGTGAGTGAAAGCATCCTGCACAAATAATGCAAACCGGCAATCAATTTTAGTGAATTCAAGATTATACAGCCCAGCCAGGAATAGCACTGAAGCAGTAACAAAAATCAACCATGCTGTCTTGTTTCTATTCAAGGGACACCCCCTTCATAAAGTAGTGTTTTATTTACGAATCTGTCCGTTTCCATGTACCAGGTATTTATAACTGGTCAATTCATTGAGGCCCATCGGACCGCGGGCATGAAGTTTATCTGTACTTATACCGATTTCAGCACCCATGCCGAATTCAAAACCATCGGTAAAACGGGTTGAAGCATTATGATAGACCGTTGATGAATCTACACGTTTCAGAAAAAACTCTGCCGCAACCGGGTCTTCAGTAATAATCCCGTCGCTATGCCTGGAGCCATATTTATTAATATGGTTTACCGCAGCGTCAACATTATCAACAATTTTTACCGCAAGAATAAGATCAACGTACTCTGCATAGTAATCCTCCTCCGTCGCGATTCTGGCCTGAGGAGCATAATTTCTGAACGCTTCATCACCACGCAGCTCAACCCCGTTCTCGCGCATATTCACCAGGAAAGGCGGAATAAATTCATCCGCAATATCACGGTTGATCAGCAGTGTTTCAATTGCATTGCAGACACCGGGGCGCTGACATTTCGCGTTTTCAACGATTTCAGCAGCCATTTTGATATCCGCCGCCGTATCTACATAAAGATGACAAACCCCTTTGTAGTGTTTGATAACAGGAATTGTTGACTGCTCAACAACCGCTCGAATCAGCCCTTCGCCGCCACGCGGTATGATAAGATCAATATACTTATCCATTTTCAGCATGGCGCTGACTGCCTGCCGGTCAGTCATTGGAATCAACTGTACAGCTCCATCCGGCAGCCCGGTCATCACCCCTGCCCGGTTCAGGCAATGCGCCAGCACCAGATTGGAATTGATGGCTTCAGAGCCACCGCGCAATATCACCGCATTTCCGGCTTTGAGGCAGAGTCCGGCCGCGTCAACAGTTACATTTGGACGTGACTCATATACTATTCCAATAACCCCGATCGGAACAGAAATTTTATCTATCCTGATTCCATTGGGACGCACTGTAGTAGAAAGTGTTCTGTCAACGGGATCCTCAAGTGCCGCTACTTCCCGCAAACCATCAGCCATTGCCTGTATTCTTTCCGGATCGAGTTTTAACCGGTCCAGCATGGCTCCGGAAAGGCCTTTGCTTCTACCGGCTTCAAGGTCTACGGCATTTGCGGTGATTATTTCATCAGCTGAAGCTTCCAGCTCTTCAGCCATTTTTATCAGGCAGCGGTTTTTGTCATTTGAATTCAGCACGGCCAGAGCGCGAGAAGCAGCCAAGGCCTTTTCCCCCATTTGCTGCAGTGTGTTTTGAATTTCTTCAAAAGAAAATTTTTCGGTCATTTCAATTACCTCTCTGAGGATGTTATTCAAATAGCATTTACTAATAAAAACTTACAAAAAAGATCGGTTTTCAGCTACTTCGGATAAAAGTTGAGTAATTTAATCCAGTTTATCATATTATTCAAACTCATAAAAATATGAATGACTTAAAACAGCTTTTTACAGCAAAAAGTTTGAATTTCAATAAATGATGATTAGATTAGCTACCTTGCAAGAAACTATTGATAAACAATAGATTTGATATAATATCAACATAAAAGGTGAACTCTGGAACGTTTAAAGTACGTTCGGGGAAATCCCCCTGACTGAAGCTTTCCGGCTGTTTACCCCCAAGAGAAGGATTAATTACATAATGCCTGTGGACATTTTGGTAGGAACCCAATGGGGTGACGAAGGTAAAGGTAAACTTATCGATGTTCTGACCCGCGACACTGACATGGTTGTTCGCTTTCAGGGCGGCAATAATGCTGGTCACACCGTAGAAATTGGTAACGAAAAATATGTTCTCCACCTGGTGCCGTCCGGGATATTCCGTCCGGGAATCCCCTGTATAGTCGGCAACGGACTGGTTGTTGATCCAATCTCACTGATGGAAGAAATGCAGGACCTTGAAAAGCGGGGAATTGATGTTTCCGCCGTCGAAGTAAGCGACAAGTGTCACCTGATTTTCCAGTTTCATAAAGAAGCTGACGCCATGAAAGAAGCCGCAGCTTGTGAAGGCAAAAAAATAGGTACCACTAAACGCGGCATCGGCCCTGCATATGCAGATAAAGCCTACCGTACCGGAGTTCGCGGCATTGAGCTTAAGAACCCGGCAGTGCTCAAGGAGCTGTTTTACGAACAGGCCGAAAAATATAACAGCATGTTCTGTGAAGCCGGAGTACAGCCGCTGGATGTCGATGCGGAATGGGCCCGGGTCCTGACCGCTGCGGAATACCTTAAGCCTTTTGTAAAAGACACTGTAGTTTCTGTCAACAGAGCAATCAAGTCAGGCAAGAAAATACTTTGCGAAGGTGCTCAGGGAATGCTTCTGGATATTGACCACGGTACTTACCCGTTTGTCACCAGCAGCAATACAACTACTGGAGGAGCCTGTACCGGTGCCGGCATTGCGCCGAAACACGTCAGCAAAGTCTGGGGCGTTATGAAAGCCTATACGACCCGCGTTGGCGAAGGCCCGTTCCCGACAGAACTGCTTGATGAGTCAGGAGAAGCACTTCGTAAAGCCGGTAATGAATACGGCGCTACTACTGGTCGGCCGCGTCGCTGCGGCTGGTTTGACGCAGTAGCCAGTAATTACTCATGCATGGTTAACGGTGTTGACGATCTGGCTATAACCAAGCTTGATGTTCTGGATGACATTGCAGAACTCTGTATCTGCACTGCTTATGAAATAGACGGTGAAACCGTTACTGACATGCCGACAGATGCTGAGACTTTAAATAAAGTAAAACCGGTATACGAAACCATGCCCGGCTGGCAGTCAAGTACTGCTGAAGTCAAATCATGGGGCGAGCTTCCTGAAAATGCCAGGAACTACCTGAATCGCATCGCAGAACTGGTTGAAGCAAACATTGCTATCGTTTCCGTCGGTCCCAAGCGTGCACAGACTTTTATGGCCTGATCGCTATGCAGAACAGTAATCAGCAGGTAGAGAGAGGCAAAGTCACAATCTGTGTGGTCAACTACAAGACCGAAGATCTGACACGACTTTGCCTGAGAAGTATCAGGCAGTACACAGAGTATCCTTATGAAGTCATAGTCGTTGACAACGGCTCCAATGATTCATCTCTGGAATATTTACGTTCGGTCAGCTGGATAAAGCTGATCGAACGTTCTCCCGATGAAATGAAGCAAAACGGCTCCTGGGCGCATGGGTCTGCCCTTGATATTGGCCTGAAAGCCTGTAATACGGAATACTTCATGGCACTGCACTCTGATACCCTCGTCCATAAAAAAGGATGGCTCAGTGAGCTGGTGAAGCTGTGCCCGCAGGACACTGCCTGTACCGGCGGCGGCAAACTGGATTTGAAGCCGAAATGGGAAATTATCCTCAAACAATGCACAGACTACAAAAAGTGGCTGCGACAGATGAGGGATAAAAACGCGGAGAAATTCTATATTAGAACAATCTGCGCCCTGTACCGTTCGGATATCCTCAAAAAAGAAAAGATGAAGTTTTATTATCCTGAAACGAAACTCACTTGCGGCAAGCAGCTGTATCTTGAGCTTTTGGAACGGGGCTATAAAACCCATGTCCTTTCCCCCTGGCAAATGTCTGAATACATTTACCATCTGGCACATGCAACTATGGTGCTCAACCCGGAGTTCAGTGTCCGCCGGCGTACTGAAAAAAAATGCAAAAAACAGTTGGAAAGAATCTTCTCATCTCCTATAGTAAAGGAAATTATGCAGGACGGTTCTCTCGACAGCTAGTAGCATTTTCGGAGAATCCTCCCTGGAACCGAAAATATTTAAAACAGTAATTCACCATGATATCCAGACGAAAAGTCGGAGGGGCAAACAGCTTTTTTGAAAAGATAATATCCTATGCCGGACAGTTTGACATGCTTCAGCTGCTCTCGCTGGGGGCACTCCTGCTATACGGCCTGATTTTCATCTATTCAACCGGTGAACAGATAGGAACCCCGGCTGCGGCCTCTTTCTGGCTGAAGCAGGTTCAGTGGATACTGCTGGGAATTTGTGTCTGGACTTTTTTTGCGGTTGGTGATTACCGCACTTTGAAGCCGCTCTCCTGGATTATTTACGCAGCAATAGCTTTTTTATTGCTGCTGGTGCTGTTTTTCGGAACCAAGGTTTATGGTGCGCGGCGCTGGCTGGTTTTCGGCGGAATAGGGTTGCGCATTCAGCCCAGTGAATTTGCTAAACTCTCAGTGATTCTTTACCTGAGTGCCCTTATGTCCTCACATGGTTTCAATATCAACCGCCTCCGCAGTCTGCTGCTGGTCGCCGCAGTTGTAGGAGTGCCTTTTCTGCTGATTGTCCGGGAGCCGGATCTCGGCAGCGCGTTAATACTGATCCCTCTCACAGGAGCTATTATTTTCACAGCCGGTATTAAGTGGCGCTATATTTTTACCGCCCTGATTGTAGCCACTGTAGTACTTACTGCCGAAATTCTGAATGAAACCTATAAGATTCACCCGTTTCTCAAAGATTACCAGAAGGAACGGATTTTGACCTTTCTGGATCCTGAAAGGGATATTCAGAACCGCGGTTATAATCAGTTCCAGGCCAGGCTGGCGGTCGGTTCGGGCGGGTTTACCGGCAAAGGGATTGGGAAAGGAACTCAGAACGCGTTGGGGTTTCTGCCGCAGTCGGTTTCCAATAATGACTTCATCTTTTCGGTAATCGCCGAGGAAACCGGTTTTTTTGGCTGCATGGTTCTGCTCTCAACTTATATTCTGCTGCTGGTATCTGTTCTCCGAACTGCTTTTATGACTCCAGACCATTATGGACGTTACATCGCGGTCGGCATGGCGGCAGTAATTTTTTCCCACATGTTCATTAATATCGGCATGAGTATCGGGGTTTCGCCGGTAACCGGACTATCACTGCCGTTTGTCAGTTACGGGGGCAGCTTTATTCTCTTCGCCATGAGCGGACTCGGCATCTGCCAGAGCATCTATCGCTTCCGTAAAGAAGTTGCCTGAAATATAAGGGCTCTGATGCCTGAATAAACTTTCAACAGTTATGCGCTTTCTGCTGCTTAAGCATAATGACTTTGATTGCGTTCTGGACGATTATTCCAGGCTGACCGGGACTGGTGCAGATCTGAATTAAAAGGTCAAAGACCGAATACAATATCTACGCTACATACTTTCACAGGTTAATTTCCATGATTTTTGCGTGTATATTATTCGCAAATACCGTAATTTAAGCTATATGTATGGTTTGTTTATTTAAATACCACTCACAATTGAATAATATACGGAAAATATCATGGCAGAAAACAAAGACACTCAGTTGATGGAAAAAATAGTTTCCCTCGCCAAGCGGCGCGGTTTTATATTTCAGAGCTCCGAAATTTACGGCGGAATTAACGGCTTCTGGGATTATGGCCCGTACGGCGCCAGGATGAAACGTGCTGTAGAACAACTGTGGTGGCGGGAAATGGTCGAAACCCGTGATAATGTTGAAGGTCTTGATTCCACTATCATCTGTCATCCGAAAGTGTGGAAGGCGTCCGGTCACCTTGACCAGTTCAGCGATGAGATGTGCGACTGCCGTGAATGTAAAGCCAGGCATCGCGTTGATCAGATGGAAGATCCGGAAGTATGCCCGAGCTGTGGTTCCAAAAACCTGACCGAGCCTCGTGAATTCAACCTGATGATGAAGACTTTTGTCGGACCGGTATTTGATGAAGACCACGCGGCTTACCTGCGGGCGGAAACCTGCCAGCCGATTTTTGTTGATTTTCATAATGTACGGGTTGCTGCCAGACAGAAACTGCCGTTTGGTATTGCCCAAATCGGGAAAGCATTCCGTAATGAAATCAATCCGCGCAATTTCACCTTCCGCTCACGTGAATTTACCCAGATGGAAATGGAGTTTTTCTGTGAAGAGTCTGAGGGTATGGAATGGTACGAATACTGGAAAGAACAGCGTATAAAATATTATCGGGAGAAACTCGGGTTCACTGATGATTTCATGAAAATCTATGATCACGAGAAACTGGCCCACTATGCTAAAGCCGCACTTGATATTGAAGTTAAATTTCCGTTTGGCTGGGGAGAGCTTGAGGGCATCCATCATCGCGGCACCTGGGATATGTCCAGACATCAGGAATTTTCCGGACAGGATATGCAGTACATGGACCATGACAACAAACGCAAAGTAATGCCGACCGTTATCGAAACTTCTGTCGGTCTTGACCGCACTATTCTGGCACTGCTTTGCAACGCTTATGATGAAGATACCGCTGAAACCCAGAAAGAAGGCAAAGCGACTGACGTCCGCACCGTCCTGCGTTTTCCAGCACTGGTGGCTCCGATTCAGGTCGCAGTATTGCCGCTGTCCAAAAAACTTTCTGATTCAGCCAAGACCCTGTACAACGATCTCAACCGTCACTTCCGCAGCGAGTTTGATGTCACCGGTTCAATCGGTAAACGCTACCGCCGTCAGGATGAGATCGGTACCCCGTTCTGCATTACCTATGACTTTGAATCAGCTGAGGACAACGCTGTTACTGTTCGTCATCGCGACAGCATGGAACAGGAACGTGTCAACGTCACTCAACTGCGCAGCTATCTGGAGGAGAAAATCGGTTTTTAACCTGATTTTAACAGAATATTTCAGGAGGCAAATATGCCTCCTTTTTTATTTTTTATTGAGCGGTTTTTCCCATTTTGCAAGGTCTTTAAGACGTTCTATAATAGGCAGGTGCTGAGTGCATGATTTTTCACAGCGCCCACAGGCTATGCAAGCCTCGGCCCAGGAGTCGTCCTCCGCCAGCAGGCCCCACTGATGCTGGAATGCCATATGCTCCTGCAGCTTGTCCTCAGGAATTTTAAAAAGAACCCGGTCATTATAAATCTGCATGTATTTGACAATGGGAATATTCTTCGGGCAACAGTCACAATAACCACATGAAGTACATATACTGGTTGCCCCCTCTCCAAGGTTGTCTTTGACCTTTTTCAGTTCCGCTTTCGTAAAAGGCCGTGCATTGTCCGCTACTTTGCAGGCTGTATCAATATGCTCTCTGCATGAGAAGCCGTTAAGGGCAACCGTTATCTCAGGCGCAGCAATCAGAAAGCGCAGGGCAGCTTCTGCTGGAGTCTCGTTCTTACCGGCTAAAAACTGCAGTTTAGCTTCATTCTGAGGGATCAGCCCGCCTGCCAGAGGATTCATTGCCACTACTCCCATTCCACTGTCACACGCGGCCTTGACCCCGTTCCAGCGATACGGAAAATTCAAAATATTCACCCCCAGCAGCACACCTTCAAACTTCCCGGTTTTTATGATTTTTTTTACCTCATCACCCTGTTGATGCGAGGAAAAGACAATATGCCTGATCAATCCTTCACTCTTAGCTTTAAGCAGAGCCTCGTAGAGTCCGTCCGATCGCATAGCGTCATCATAATGAGCCATCTTGCGGATACACCAGACGTGAAAAAAATCGATATAGTCGACGTGCATTTTTTCAAGGCTCATGCAGACTTTCCGGTAAGCGTCAGCAGCGTCGGTTATGCGCTCAGGCATAAGCTTGGTGGAAACCATAAATTTATCACGCGGCATTTGCTGAAACGCAATACCAAAAATTTCCTCACTTTTTCCTTCATGGTACTGCGGAGCAGTGTCAAAATAGTTAATGCCTTTTTCCAAAGCATAATGCAGCAGTTCCGCACTTTTCTCAAGCGGCAACTCCATATCGAAACGCATACCTCCCATGCCGACAGCAGAGACAGTTTCGCCGGTATTTCCATATTTTTTGTAAAGCATTTGATTTCCCTTGGTTAAACCCGGACTGGTAAACAGTATTGGTCCGCTGCAGCAATGTCAAACCAGTTTCAATATTCGCGGCAGCCACATGGACAAAAAAGGCAGATAGGTGGTCAGCAGCAAGGCCACCAGCATTGCCCCCCAGAAAGGAATCATCGGACCTGTAACCCGGGCAATCGTTGTTTTACCCACTCCGCATCCTACAAATAGACAGGTGCCGACTGGAGGAGTACACAAACCTATACAGAGATTAACAATCATAATCATCCCGAAGTGAACCGGACTTAATCCAAGATTTACCGCTACCGGCAGAAAAATAGGTGTAAACAGCAAAACTGCCGGGGTCATATCCATGAAAGTTCCTATCGCAAGCAGCAGCAGGTTGATAATTAACAAAACGACGTAGGGATTGGATGAAATATGCAGCAGTCCATCACTGACAGTCTGCGGTACATTTTGAGTGGTCAGAATCCAGGACATTGCCGAACTGGAACCAATAAGCAGCATAACCACCGCTGTTGTCAATCCCGTCTTCAACAGTAGTGGTGGAACATCTTTGAGTCTTAACTCACGGTAAACAAAGAACTCAAGGGCAAAAGCATAAGCTACCGCTACCGCAGCCGCCTCGGTGGCAGTAAAGATTCCACCCAGTATACCGCCGAATATAATAACTATCAGCAGCAGGCTCAAAAAGCCACGCTTTGCAGCTCTAAGCAGCTCCCCCCAAGAAGTGCTGCCGCCGCTGCCGTAACCGCGCTTTACTGCAATCCAGCCGCCGACAATCATTATGCAGATACCAGTGATGATTCCCGGCAGGATCCCGGCCATAAACATCGCCGCAATTGACACACTCCCGGCTGAAACGGCATAAACAATCATTATGTTGCTGGGAGGAATCATCAGCCCTGTAGTCGCGGCGGTTGCAGTTACCGCCACATTGTAATCCCGGTCATACCCCTTACGGGCCATTTCCGGCAGCATAAAGCCGCCTACCGAAGATACCGCAGCGGCAGCGGAGCCGGAAATAGAGCCAAACATCATACAGGTCAATGTATTTACATAGGTCAATCCGCCGGGGAAACGGCCTACAAGCGCCGCAGCCAGGTCAATCAGGCGTCGCGCCATACTCCCCTTCCCCATAATCAGACCGGACAGAATAAAAAACGGAATGGCCAGCAGCGCAAATGAATCCACGCCGTTAGCCACCCGCATCGCAACAGTATAAGCAGGCTCTCCGCCGGCGCAAAGTATCGCTCCAAAAGAAGAAAGTGAAATTGCAATTGCCACTGGGCAGTTAAGAACCAACAGTGCCACAAAGATTATCAGCATCACAATAATAACTTCAGACACTGGCCGCCTCCCGCTTTTTCGAACGCTCAAGCCGCAGATTTATAATGCTTATTACGAAAAACTCGGCGGCAAAAAGAAGAAAAAAGACCCCGCTCAGCGGCACAGCCAGATAGACTACCCATTTATCAAACGGCATCGTTGACATATGCTGCTGCAGCTCGTAAGTACTGTAAACCAGTCTGCAGCCGCCGTACATTAAAACAGCGACAGCAAAAAATACCATAAATCCGTGCACAACCAGTTCAGCCATGCGGGCACTTGTCCTGTCCATCATTCCAACAAAGAAGTCTAACCCCAGGTGCCCTTTCAGGCTGTAGGCAAGGCTGCCGCCAAGCATGGCTACCCAGACTAAAAGCATCCTTGCAAGTTCTTCAGTCCAGCTGCTCTGAGTTCCAAGAACGTAGCGGGAAAACACCCCCCACAACACATCCAGCACCAGTACCGCTACCAGAAATATCAAAAGGAGTTCAATACACCTCTTTGACAGTCTGAACAAAAACCTGACTATTCCACGAAACATGTTATTCCCTCACCTTGTCCGGAGTTTCACGAATTCTTCTCAGCAGTTCTCCCAGCACGCTGGATTTCTCATATCTTTGCAGCAAAGGAGCAACTTTTCTGATAAACGCTTTTTTATCAGGATAGCTGAATTTTACTCCAAGCTTTCTACAGGCTTTCAACGCTTCTTGCGTCTGTTTCCGCCAGAGCAGCCGCTCATATTTTGAGGCACGTTCAGCCGCTTCAAGTATCCATTGCTGCTGCTGCTGATTGAGGTTGCGCCATACGTTCAAATTCATAATCAACATGTCTGGAATCATGGTATGGCCGTCAAAAGAGAAATACTTGCAGACTTCATAATGCTTGTTTGAAAAAAAACTGGGTAAATTATTCTCTGCGCCATCAACAATTCCCTGCTGTAATGCTGAATAAAGTTCTCCAAATGAAATCGGGGTTGGAGAAGCCCCGAGCGTTTCCACCAGCCGCATTGCCATACGGCTGCCCTGCACCCGAATCTTTAAACCTTCCAGATCTTCAGGTTTGTTGATGGCCCGGTCACGGGTATAGAAATTACGGCTGCCGGCATCAAAAAAACAAATCCCGTAAATATGTTTTGTCTGCCCCTTGTCAAGCAGCTCCCGTCCAATCGCACCGTCAAGCACTGTCCAGAAGTGGTAGCGGTTGCGAAATACATAAGGCAAACCGAAGACCTTCATTTCTGGAATAAAAACCTCCATTGCCGCACCGCTCGATTTCATCATATCGATTATGCCGTTCTGCAGCTGTTCAGTCATCTCTGCTTCTCCACCAAGTACACAGCCGGGATAAATATCAATTTTCATGGTACCGCCGGAGATATTCTGCAGCTGTTCTGCCATATACACCAGAGATTTAGAAACCGGATGTGAAGGATCAAGTGAGTGGGCAAGCTTAAAAACCCGATATTTTCCAGTGCGCAGCCGGTTACCGGCGACACCGGCATAAATTAGACATATAATCACCCCTGTTGTCAAAAGTGCCAGAGCAATTCGTGATAAAAACCTTTTTAACATAAAGACCGGATCCCATGCATTAAAATGTTCGTACCACCTCCGACTTATTCAAAGTAACTTGCCTTCAGCAAAATATCAAGGGCAAGCTGCTGCTCAAAGCAAAAAATATTAGTCAGAATATTTCAGTAAATCATTAAATTTTTTGCAGAGTAAACAGTGAGGTTCTTTTTTGGTAACATATCTTTGCTCAAGCACCTGATTGACCTTCAGCGCTCCTTGACCTGTCAGCCAATTCCTCTAGTTCAGGATAGCCCACTTTTCATATTCATTCAGAAAATCGTGAATAATATGTTCAGGGGTAAATCTCTTAAGTTCATGAACCTTTTTGGGACCACTTCTTAAGATTACCTGAGCAAAACATTCCATTTTCACATCGGTTGGATTGAACGCTGGAAAAGTATAACCGTATTTATGATATATTTTGCCCCTTATGCCATAGTACAATTCCTCAATATCATCTTTTAAAACAATTATTGACGCCTGATGAGTTGATATGCTTAACTTGACACTTCTATCATACTTCAGGATTTCGCTTTCAATTTCTTCAAAGGCAGGTTTAACTATATTTTGAATGAAATCTTCCAGCTTATGATTCATCTTTTGTAAGCCTTCTTCAGGCAAGTTATCATAATGATAAGCAAAAAATTTATGGAAGCTCCTTTTTTTCAACCTTTCAAGTCTCTTTTTCCAGTTCTCTTCATAAAGCTCCGAAGAGCAATTCTCAATAATTTCTTCCTTAGCTGGTATATTTGATAGAATGTCTTGAGACTCAATATCAAAAGTCTTTGAAATCGGAGTATCAACCGGGCTTATGCCAGGAACAGAGATTGATTCTTTGGACAATAATACACCATGAGCAGATATATTTGATTTAGCCTTTTTGATCTCGACCTCTGTCTTAAGCCCCTTCCATAAACTGAAGCAGATAAAGAGCATTATTACGGCAAAAGGCAACGCCATTGTGATCACCGCCGTTTGCAAGGCAACCAGACCTCCGGATAACAGCAGAACTATGGCAATCAACCCTATGGAAAATGCCCAGAATACTTTTTGCCATAGAGGGGTTTTTTTCTGTCCTCCAGCTGTTATAAGGTCAACAACCAGAGAAGCGGAGTCTGCAGAGGTGACAAAGAAAAACACGATAACAAATATAGCTAACGTACTTGATATGGTTTGAAGCGGAAGCTTTTCAAGCAATACAAAAAGAGAGGTAGCTATATTGCTGTCCACTGCCTCCACCATACCACCGTTTCCAAAAATTTGAATCGACAAAGCGGTGTTGCCGAAAACAGTGAGCCAGAAAAATGATAAAAGAGAAGGAACGATTAAAACACCTGCAATAAATTCGCGTATAGTTCTCCCTTTTGAAATGCGGGCAATGAACATTCCTACAAAAGGAGAACTTGCAATCCACCAGCCCCAGTAAAAAAGAGTCCACTCTTTTTGAAATGAAGTATTTCTGAATAATCCAGTATCAAATGTTGTCTTGATAAACGTTTGCAGATAATTACCGATATTTTGTACAAATGCCATTAATAAAAATGAGGGGCCTCCGGCTATAAATACAAATATTAACAGTAGGATCCCAAGAAAAAGATTGAGCTCACTTAGTCTTCTAATACCCTTATCTACTCCAGAAACTGCTGATAACGTCGCAATTGATGTAATTATCAGTATCAAAACAATCTGATGACCGGTTGTATTTGTAAAGAAATTTAAATGGTTAAGACCAGAATTTACCTGCATAGCTCCAAGTCCAAGGGAAGTAGCTACACCAAACAGGGTCCCGAGCACTGCCATTATCTCAACCAGATTCCCCCAGAAACCATAAATTTTCTCTCCCAAAATCGGGTAAAGAACAGACCTTATAGTTAAAGGTAACTTATGCCGGTACGAAAAGTAAGCCAGCGAAAGGCCTATGATAATATAAATTCCCCACGCGTGAAATCCCCAGTGAAAAAATGTATAGCGCATGGCATCTAAAGCTGCTGTCGCAGAATTTTCAGGAACTAAATGTCCAGGAGGATTGGAAAAGAGCTTGATTGGCTCGGCCACACTGTAAAACAGCAGTCCAATCCCCATGCCGGCACTGAACAGCATGGCAAACCAGGTTAACAATCCGTATTCGGGCTCTTCATCATCAGGACCAAGTCTTATTCTTCCATAGTGACTGCACATCAGCCATACGATAAAGAAAAGAAAACCGGCAACACTTAACAGATAAAACCAGCCAAAATTATTAGACACAAAATCTTGTAAAGAATTAAAAAAAATTAAAGCCTGATCAGCAAAAATAGAGCCAAGAATTAAGATGACAATTACAAAAACAGCCGAAGGCAAAAATACGTATGGGTTCAGCCGAAAAAATCTGTTGTTCAAAAAAGTCCTCAGGGTTTGCGGTTAAAATTATGGATTTAATAATTAAGAAGGTATTCCAATGAATAAATTTATGAGAATATTACAAAATCATTATTCTTTACACATAACATCTTATATTTGTTTGTCAAGTTTTCTCCTCCCTGTTGAGTAATATAATAATATTTTTTAGATTCTTTTTTTGTTTCCGCTATTATCTTTACCTCAACAGTTTTGGCCTACAGGATATCAAAAAAATACCAGTTATAGTTTAAGCTCCTGATAAAGCCTGAACCTTTAATTCAAGCATATAATTCATCAGCTTCTAGAGCATAGTAAAACCAGGAGCGTTGAAATCGTTTATAAACACATAAACTGGTCTATTTTTTTGTGAAGCACATGCTTAAATTTTCATAATATATTATTTGTAAAAAAGCTTGAAGACGTTATGTTCTATGCCCAGGATTTGGCTGGATGAAGGGACTACAGCCAATAAAAATCTTTCGATTATATTTATTGAAAAATTATAGAAGGGGGAAGTTTTGAAAAAAACATTTTTGCAATTGTTCGTTTTCACCTTGGTTCTTATGCCGGGTTTTATAGCCATGGCTACCAGATGCGAGGAGTGTAACCGAGAAATAGGCGCTGACGAATTACCTTTCAGGTATAACAATGTAGAGGATTACAAGCTTAGAGCGAGGTACCACCAGGAGCTCAAGAGTCATATTCAAAAGATTCGTGGAAAACTCAGTAGAGCAGACAAAAAAACTGATGATATCCTTTGCAACTCCTACCTGATGCCAGGCGGGTCCGGAAAAATTACCGAGCATGAAATATTCTCAAAAGGACTATTAGAAAAATCTATAGGTGAAGAGCTTTACTGCTACGAACCTGACTTTTCAGATTTGGCAGAAGACTTGATATTTACCCCGTATGGCTTTCGTGTTTGCCCTTCAAGTCAAAAAGTTCATTTTCGATATTTGAACAGAAGGGAGGTTTGTGGCGACTGTATGAGGGGCATAATAGACTTTGACCGCTCTAATGTAAGTTTTGTAGCTCCAGCCAAGATTGCATTATCATTGCAGTTCAGCCGGATATTAGATGATTCGGATGTCGTTATTTTTTTCTCAAATCAAGAGGCCAGTTATCAGATTGCAACTTTATTTCTGCTGAATTTTTTTAAGGTATTCAGCAATAAGCCGGCTATTGTGGGTATTGACGGCTTCAATGAAGAAGTTTCTTTTTCGGAGTTTAATCCTGATTATATGAGAAACCATCTTGAAAGAAATGTCTTTAGCGGTAATAATGATGGCCGTTATCCACAGGAAATAACTGACGTAATCATGAAGTACGGACTTCCTGTTTATACTTCTCAAAATTACAAACCACAATATAGAGACGACCTTTTGAGGTTATTGACTTTTATTGAACGGCGTTGTAAAAGTGTTTTCTGCTTTGGATTTCAGACCCCGATATCGTCTGGCAGGTTCCTGGCCCCGGAATACTTTAATCATGCACCGGAATACTATTACAGCGTACTGAAAAGAATTTGCAAAGAGCTGAATGTTGCAATACCTTCCAGAGATGAGATACTGAGTGATCAAACTGTTCTGGCCTCATTATCAGAAAGAATTAAACCCGACCTGCAAAAAACCTGTTTGTATAGAAGTGAGATTGCTCAGAAAATCTGCAATTATCTTACACTGTTCAGAAGAACAGGCATGAGAATTCCTTTGATTTTAGTTATGAAAGAAGAGCTTCTAATATCAAAAGATGAGTCTGGAATGTTAACTCCGGTTGCAGATACAAAACGCATCCAGACTATCATCAGGGAAAGACTTAATGACCTAAATCTAAGTAACGTAAGGGTCACTGCCATAGGCACCTTTCCCGGTATTCCATGTTTTTTTGCAGTCGAAAGAAATCCAGAATTGATGAGACTATCATTAGATTATGCCATGGGCCACACACTGGGATCGTTCCCTTTTTAGAAATCATTCTATAGCCAGCCGCAAACAAATGAAAGCTTACTTATCTTCTGTTTGCTTGAGCTGGAGCAGCGACAGCGTTGCACCCTGGCGATGGATAAACTAATCACTATCGAAATGCCGTTTTAAGTACTATTTCGATAGTGATGATAAAAACTCAGTTTAACAGGTTATCAATTCAGATGATCATCAATTCGCTCTCTAACTTGAGCCTGTGAGTTTCCAGCAAAAGATGCACTGTAACCTCCATTCATAATCCTGTTTATATCAAAAGCGCCTTCATTTTGCAGTATGCCATAGAAACCTCCCATGTATTCAATTATGTTAAAGGCATGGTAATTTTCAAAGTCCAGTTTCGGAGTTACATAATCAGTAATTCTTGCCTGGACCGCTTCCAGTGAATTCCCATCAAAAGATACATTGTAATCTCCATTTTCAATTTTGCTCATATAAAAAGCACCCTGATCTTGCTGTATACCGTAGAATTTTCCCCTGTATTCAACTACGTTAAAGCCATGGTAGTTCTCATGGGCCAGCTTTGGTGGCTCTTCCGTTGGGCTGAAGGGTTCTTCTGGATTAAATTCCCTGCTGACGTGTACAACATTATCAACCCAGTCCTTCAACACACTTGCACTGAATTCATCAAGGTTGAGCTCATTCGGAATCCTCCTGACGGCAGCCAGCATTAAATCATATTTGGCGGCAGCCGGTATTAAATCATAATCGTAGTCATAATTTACCGCCCAATATGCAGCATCTGAAATTCGTGCCGTATTGAGCAGCAGGTGATAGGTTATGATAATGTCATCTCCCGGCCCTCCGTTTTTTGCAACAGTCCAGAAACTGGAAATCTCGGATATCGCGGTAAACCTTGCATTGTCTGGAGAAAGGCATTTATTAGGACCATCTCTATGGCAGCTGACATGTATGGCTCCGCATCTTTCCATTGGGATGGTATCATGAGAAGCTGCGAGCACACCTTTGGGTACAAACATTCCCACGGGAATATCAGCAGCAAAATCCGCCAGGTTTGGCTGGAAGTGTCTTCCAATAAATCCATGAAATGACAGGTTAAACTCCTTGCCCACCATTGTTACATCATCAGTATGCGACCCTTTACCTGTAATAACAGCACAAATATGGCATTTCAGGTTATTTTTTACAATTTCCTCACCCATATTATCAAACTGTTTGATGCCAGGTATAATTGCCTGTCGCATATGTCTGGGAAGCAGTTCAAGAGCGGATTCATTCAGATTTATAATCAGCAGCTTCTGTCTGAAATCATATCCTTCCCGCTTATAAACTCCTATTGCCGGCATTTCTCCTATCAATCGGTACTCACCATTAGACGTAGTCAAATTCCAAATGGGCCAAAGCGTCCACTGTGGAGCAAAGACGGTAATGGAATTATCTTCCCCCAGTATAAAACTGGTAGAAGCAGTATCCCAGGCATCATCAAGTCGCTGCAGGCCTGAAACTTGAGGCACGATTGAAAAACTTAATAAAACTAATAAAAACAGCAGTAATTTTTTCATATTTAATTCCTTTTTATTTTCACAACTTTTTTTTAACTTCAGCAGTTTTCTTCAACTTTTAATCTATTCCTGCGGAGAAGTTATATCTTCCGGTTTTATATCGTACAGTATGGCAACCTTACGGACGTTTTTCCAGGCGGTTGCTCTCCCAAAACGAAATATCCATGATCTATGGTCCTTCAGAATCGGATAGAGCTTACGGAGCAGCAGCAGGCTTTTCTGCTTGCCATCAGTCTGTTCCATGGCCTCTGAGGAACTTTCAAACTCGCTTCTGGCTTCATCTATCTTTCTGGCTTTATCGACGCAATCCGCTTCTTCAGTTCGTGCAGCCAGCCTGTCATATTCCTTGGTAACTGCTATATTAATAGCGTCATACACGTTCTTATTATGCGTGAGTTCCTTTTTTTCAGCACTCTCCAGAACCTCATTCCCAAATGGATTACTGACATGGGCAACATTATCCACCCAGTCCCGAAGGATTCCGCTGCTTAATTCGTCGAGACTTAAGTCATCCGCTAAACTCCTGATCGATTCCAGCATTTCCCAGAAGTCGTCTTTATGTACTAGTGTTTTGGCAGCGTTTGCAACCCGGGCGGTATTAAAAAGCAGATGATAAGTGACCATTATGTCCTCTCCCTTCTTTCCCATTTTGGCAAATGTCCAGAAGCTTGAGATTTCGGAAACAGGAACAAAATGTGAACTGCTGGAAGAAAAGAATTTTCTTTTTTTATCCCATTTCTGCTGGCAGCTCAGATAGAATGTTTCACACCTTTCCATTGGTATCGTTCCTTCAGAAGCTGCCAGAATCCCTTTGGGCACGAACATCCCTGCCGGCACATAATAGGCAAAGTTTTCTTCTCCCTCTTCAAAATGCCGTGAGACGAAACCGTGAAAAGATATGTTGAATTCCTTCCCAACCATTGTTTCATCATCCGCATGTGATCCCTTTCCGGTAATGACAGCACAAACAAAGCACCTTAGATTATTCTTTAAGACAACCTCTCCCATGTTATCAAACTGTTTGATGCCTGGAATAATTGCCTGCCTCATATTTCTCGGCAGCAGCTCAAGCGCATTTTCATTCATATTTACAATTAAAAGCTTCTGCCTGAATTTATAGCTTTCTTCCTCATAGTATCCAATGGCCGGGACCTCTCCCAGCAGCTTATGACAGCTGTTTGGCACACTTAAATCCCATGCCGGCCACAATGCCCACTGTGGAGTTATAAACATATCATTCAAAGGCTCACTTAAAGATGTGGCGTCCCATACATAATGACGCTTGGTCTGCGCACATACAGAAAATGTATTCATGAAAAATATTAAGCTTAAGATAATCAAAAAAAATGTCTTCATAAAAAACTACCATTCATTATAACAATCAAATATCCTGCAGGCCGCAGCCCGCGGTAACCTGACCTTTCCAAATTATGGTTTATTATGATCAGGCATTTATTTACTAGCTGAAATCTTTTGTAGATCTGATTAAAGCACTATATTGGATTGAGTATTATTTCCCCTAAAAAAGAAACTATTTAAAACTGTCCAGCTATCAACGCAGTCAAGCCGCTAACATTCAAAGAGTCTGGCTGACTGGATGTTGCCAAAATACCACTGGATTGAATTCGTATAAACCATTTGCTTAGTATCTCTTTCTACGAAGTAGTTTACAGAGGCAGAAATTTGGCATTACATGCAAAATCGCCGGTTCAGCGACAAAGCTGCTGCTTGACTCGAAGTTATTAATTTTGAAAATATATAAATTACCCAACTAGCCCTTCTCATCAGAACCCCCTCCCTTAAAAAAAGCCTGAAATTAATATTTTATCCACAAAAAAACTCTGCATCAACAAAGCAGTTTAAATTTGCTGATGATGCAGAGATAGTTATAACATCATATTTTGCTTACGATCTATAACGCTATCGACTGAGTACAATCATACTCAGCCGATAAAGGCATCTAAGATTACATTACCGGGTCAGCATCACTGAAAGGTCTGCTGATGTGAGAAATGTTGTCTACCCAGTCTTTCAGAACGCCTTTACTGAACTCATCACGGTTCAGGTTGTCTCCAACCGCCCTTACTGCAGCCAGCATTGCGTTGAAATTATCAGGGTTTGACTCAACTGCATTTCTCACGGCATCAGCTATAGCTGCAGTATTACATAACAAGTGGTATGTAATGCTGATATTTTCGCCTTGGTCACCTATTTTTACAACCGTCCAGAAGCTGGAAATTTCAGCGATCGGCACAAAACGACCATTATTTGGAGAAATTTTCCAGTTATTCTCATCATCTTGCTCAACGTGACAGCTTTGGTGCACATTGGCAAATCTTTCCATAGGAATAGTATCTTCAGAAGCGGCCAGAATTCCCTTTGGAACAAACATTCCCATAGGAAGATCCCTTGAAAAAGTTACAGGATCGTGATCATCCAAAGTTGAGTTATATTTAGCCAGTAAACCGTGATAAGAAATATTGAATTCCTTGCCTACCATGGTCACATCATCTGTATGTGAACCTTTACCGGTAATTACCGCTGTAACAGTACATTTCAATCCGGCAATAGCCATGATTTCAGCGATATTCTGAAACTGAGTTACTCCCGGAATAATAGCTTGTCTCAAATTACGCGGGGCAAGCTCCAGCATACCGGCATTCAAATTGATCACCAGAATTTTTCTCCTGAAATTATAGCCTTCATCCGTATACAGGCCGATTGCAGGAACTTCAGAGAATAAAGCATAACGAAAGTTTACTGGAAATTCAAGTGACCATGCCATCCATCCCAGACTCCATTGCGTAGCACCTTTCGTCTCATCAAGAACATCACTGGTTGACGTCAAGTCATAGAGGTCATCTTTTTTTACAGCCTGGCCAAAAGAATAAAAGCCGGTTAAACATAATGATGAAATAAATAACCCTAATAATAATTTTCTCATATACAACTCTTTGTTTTTTGTTTAATTAATACTTATTAGCTTATTGTTATTTGAGTGATTCAAAAGTCATTCCAGACTGCACAGCTATACTGATAGCAGCCTGATGGGAATAACTTGATATCTCGTGCAGGAAATTCTCCCCTTCTCCGAATTGCACCGTATAGTACATGCTAAAATAAATTATTCAAACATCAATTAGCAATATTTCATTTATTTGAAATATAGACATTTAGAAATAATAATTTTTAACTTATTTTTTGCATTTTTGAAAAAAAAACTGCAATAATGCAAAAACTAAAAATCATCGATTGGGAAGAACTGCAACTACCTTGAAAAAAATTATTACCGCTTCCAGATTGACCTCAACGTACATTAGTATTTAATGATTTTTAGCTCCCTTAGCCTGCTGGTCCTGGTAAAACAGTTATATGTGACTTTTTCTGGCAAAAAAAAGCCCCGCAGCAGCGGGGCGACATTATTCAAATGATGGAATTAAACGTCGATATTTTCACCTGCAGCCTGTGCCAGATCTCCACTGTGCGCGGCAAGCAGCGGTTTTATTTTTGATTCCAGGTATTCTGAAACCTGCTGCGGGGCGCGACCGACAAATTCAACCGGATTTACCAGCTCATCAATGCGATCTGCGATCGACGCGAAATGCGGATCTGCCTTAAGGCGGTCAAGCAAGTCGTTGTCGCCACCCTCTTCCTTGACCTTGCGTGCTGCTTCCATTGAATGCTCACGGATGGCCTCATGCAACTCCTGGCGGTCACCACCAGCTTTAACCGCAGCCATCATAATATTCTCAGTTGCCATAAAAGGCAGTTCCGCAGCCACCCGGCGTGCTATAACATTGGGCCAGACTTGAAGACCGGTATTAATGTTTATCAGCAGAGAGAGGATAACATCTGTTGCCAGAAAAGCCTCAGGCAATGAAATGCGGCGGTTGGCGGAATCATCCAGAGTGCGCTCAAACCACTGGGCGGCATGAGTATTAGCGGCGTTTGCAGGCAGGCTCATAACATAACGGGCCAGTGAACATACCCGTTCGCTGCGCATTGGATTGCGCTTGTAAGCCATAGCGCTTGAGCCAATCTGTTTTTTACCGAAGGGTTCCTCAATCTCACGAAGATTTGCCAGCAGACGAACATCACCTGCCAGTTTATAGGCGGACTGTGCGATACCGGACAGGACTGACAAAGCATAGAAGTCAAGCTTGCGCGAATAAGTCTGCCCACTGACGTCAATCACTTTTTCAAATCCAAGTTTATCGGCAACCATGTGCTCCAGCTGTTTAACCTTTTCACCATCACCATTAAACAGTGCCAGAAAGCTCGCCTGGGTACCAGTTGTTCCCTTGACACTGCGGAAAGGCATATTTTCAAGTTCAAACTCAAGTCTTTCCAGGTCAAAGACAAAGTCCTGAAGATACAGAGAAAAACGCTTGCCGACAGTAGTCAGCTGAGCCGGCTGATAGTGAGTAAAGCCCAGTGTCGGCATAGCCTTGTATTCTTCAGCAAATTTACTCAGAGCCGCAATCAACTGCACCAGTTTGGTGCGAATCAACTTCATGCCGTCACGCAGCTGAATCAGCTCAGTATTATCAGTCACAAAGCAGCTGGTTGCCCCAAGGTGAATTATCGGCATAGCCTCCGGGCACTGCTCGCCAAAGACATGAATGTGGCTCATAACATCATGCCGCAGTTGTTTTTCTTTTTCCGCAACCGCTTCGAAATCGATGTCCTCCAGGTGCTCACTCATCTGCTTGAGCTGTTCATCATCAATCTGCAGTCCAAGCTCTTTTTCAGATTCAGCCAGTGCCAGCCAGAGTCGCCGCCAGGTTGAATGTTTTTTCTGCGGTGACCAGTTAAAACTCATTTCTTTGCTTGCATAACGCCCAGTCAAGGGATTTTCATAAGCATTGTGTTTCATACCGATTTCCTTTAATATATTTATGTTTCCTTGTTTATTCTTTAAAATAATACTTAATAATATAGCACAGCCATATTGATTTTTTTGCTATGACGAATTATTCTAATGCCACAGTAAAAGGAAAAATCAACTAAAAAAACGTTTCCTCATGGAAAATAATCTATTCGGAGTCATTATCAAGGTCAAGAATATTGATCTTTGCAGAAGTTTTTATCGGGACGTACTGAATCTTGGAGAACCAGTCATGGACAGCAACTTCTGGGTTGAATTCGAGGCTGGTGAGAATTTTGTCCTTACCCTTGAAAAATCAGCTGCCAGGTTTCTTGAGCATGAATCGTCGGCTACTGCCTGGATCTGTAAAGTCGATGATATCTCTGAAACCAAAAAACGACTGAGCAAGCACGGTTTTAAAACCAGTATATCAAAGTCGCTGAAAATGGGAGAAACCCTTTATCGCTGCCAGGATCCGGAGCATAATGTATTTTATATTTTTTCCGATAGTACACAGACAAATACCGAATTTAAACCGCAACGCACAAAAACTTCTGACAAGAACATGACCCAAACTGACCAGCTTAAGAAAAAATAACCTTATTTCTTCTGGTTCAAATAACTATTTTGCTTGCCTGCAACTTCTGATGGTATAGATTATGCAGTGAAGTTTGTTTTTAAACCATGCAGGAACCAAAAAGAGGACGCTTATTATGCCAAAAGCTGTTATACTGCTGAGTGGAGGTCTTGATTCAGCCACCTGCCTTGCGATGGCCAGAAGCCAGGGTTACGATTGCTATGCTCTCAGTTTCGACTACGGACAGAGACATACCTGCGAACTGCAGGCCGCTAAAGACATTGCCAAAACAATTGGAGTCGAAAAGCATATTATAGTAAATATAGATTTAAGGCTATGGGGCGGGTCCGCTCTGACTGATGATATCGAGGTACCGGACGTTAATAAAAACTTCAACGAAATACCGGTAACCTATGTACCGGCCAGAAATCTGATCTTTCTATCCTTCGCAATAGGCTGGTCTGAAGTACTTGAGGCGCGGGATATTTTCATCGGCGTAAACTCTGTAGATTATTCATGCTACCCTGACTGCAGGCCACAGTTTATTGACGCGTTCCGCAACGCAGCAAGGCTGGGGACCAAGGCTGATGATGAAGGCTGGGAATTCAACATCCACGCCCCGCTGCAATATCTGACAAAATCAGAAATAATTCAGACAGGAATTGAACTGGGGGTAGACTACAGCATGACCATCACCTGTTATAACCCGGATGACAACGGTCTTGCCTGCGGCAAATGCGACAGCTGTTACCTGAGGCAAAAAGGCTTTTCCGACGCTAAAATTCCAGACCCGACCAGATATCAAAAATAGATTTCAGCAAATAATACAGCCTGAAGCAAGCTGATATAAAAATTGAATTGACTGAGGGGGGATAAGACACCCCCCTGAGTGAAAAAAACGACCATGAACCTGGCAATTAAATGTGGGGCTTGAACACTCCGAACTCGACCAGGGTCTGCCAGCACAGCAATACGGCAAAAACCAGTAAACTGGTTCCGCAGGCTACTGAATACCAGAAGCGTTTATCCCGTCTGGAACGAATCAAGCCGATAATACAAGGCAGAATACCGTAAAGTATAGCTATCCCGACCCCTCCTACCAGATTAACTGCCTTGAGAAAAATATTTGGAAAAAAAAGCGCAATAAAGAATGAAGGTAGAAAAGAGACAGCCAGAATAAGCTCTCTTCTTTTTCTCCTGATTACATGCCGCAGTAAATCTTCGTGAAAACCGATAGCTCCAAGGGACATGGAAATATAGGACGTAGTCAGGGCCGCCAGAGCAAACAGAGAAGTAATGAGAAAACTTTTCCCTCCAAGAACATGCTGCATGGGCACTGTAACCGGCAGGCTTTGCCGAAAGGCCCCGGTCAGACTGTTACTGCCGCTTGAAAGTGGAACAACGCCGATTGCCGCCAATATCCAGGCAACATACATCAAAGTAGCGATCAAAACCGCAATGGCCATAACTTTTATTGTGTCCTTAAAGCTCCACTCCAGATGTCGACAGACATTAGGAATAATACCATGATACCAGTAAGCAGTTAAAATTACCGGAAGTGAAAAAGGAAAAAACTTCCAGTCAATTGAATTATAGCGCGGCACCTGCACGTGCTTCTGAGAAATATACATTATCAATCCGAATAAAACCCACATGGCAACTATCAGCATACTGCTGCCGCGATGAATCATCCGCTTACCGCATAAAATAACTGTAAACAAGACCGTAAAAAACAACATCAGCGCCAGAGGCAAGTTATTGTATTTACCCAGAAAACGAGTTATCACCGCAGCCCCTCCAGCCAGATAGGCAACCATTAAGCCGTGAATTACCAGAGCATTGGCTCCAATCGCCACCCATTTGCCGGTTGCCCCCAGATAACGCCCAAATAATGTTGGATAATGAAAAAGATCATCACGGGAATCAACCACTTCATATGCAAGTATCATACCAGAAAAAAGCATACAGGCACCTAAGGCAAACATCCCTGCAAGAGCGGGAATCAATCCGGCAATTCCAATCTGAACAGGCAATGCGAGAATTCCAGCACCGGTAAGGCAACCAATAATAAGCAGGCACATCGTGGTCTTCGACTGAAGCGGAGATTTAGCTTTCAAAACATCTACCTCAAGCTTGAAAGTTTCATTTACTAATACGTTCAAGAATGTCTGACTAATTATTATGAGTGGCCACAATAGAAAAGTCAAAGACAATTCATCAAAAAAATCAATAATTTTTATAATATTATTCTAAAATAACAACATAAAAAAGCACAACCATCTAATTGACTTACATTTTCACTAATCCTGCCCTATCTATTAATATACGCTTTTTTTCATGCCGCAGAGGATCGCACTGTATTGCAATCATTAAACCTCTCCTCCCGGATTAAAGTGGCTCTTAGTTTTGTTTATAACTAAGGACAAGAGCAGAACGGACAAAAATTGGCCGTTCCAGTCTATAATAAATTGTTTTTAATCATAAACCGACTGACTACTTGAATTTTCAGTCTGGAAAAGGTATGATGTCTTTAGGAATTAACAGGAGACTTCAACATGGATATCCCGATCAAGAAGCTGCCGGATTTACGCGTAGCCTATGTCAGTCGTTTCGGAGCTTACGGACCTGAAATAAGCCAGTCTTTTGAAAAGTTGATGATCTGGGCCAAAGGCCATATTAAATTAGACGGCTCACATTTAAGAATGACCGCTTACTGGCATGATCCCTATTCCACTCCACCCGAAGATTGCCGCAGCGACGCCTGCATCTGTATTCCAGACAACGTTACCCCTGCTCCCGACAGTGGAATTGAAGTTCAGGTACTGCCAAGCCGCATGTACGCCATGGGGTTATTTAATGTTTTCAATGACAACTTTGACCCCGCCTGGGACATTATGTTTTCAGAATGGCTGCCAACAAGCGGCTGCATTATGGATTTACCGCCATGCCTGGAAATATATTATAATTGCGCATTGACACACCCTTTGAAAAAATGGGTAGTGGATATTTGTATCCCGGTTAAAAAAGTGGCGGATGCCGATACATATTAGCTAACAGGCTAAAAAAACCCGCCATTGAGGCGGGTTTTTCCGATCTGCTGTAAGCTTACTTCACCGGTTCAATTTTATCAAACCCGGTCAGCGGACGAAGCACTTCAGGAACAATAACAGTACCGTCTGCCTGCTGAAAGTTCTCGAGAATTGCAATCGCTACCCGGTCAGTCACGGCGGTTGCACTGATAGTGTGCACAAAACCGCGATTACCGTCAGTGTCTTTATAACGAATATTCAGGCGGCGGCTCTGAAATTCAGTAAGATTGGTATTGGAAGTCACTTCGCGATAGCTGCCGAACCCGGCAAACCACGCTTCAATATCAAACTTCTTATATCCAGGGGCACCCATATCACCAACACAGACGTTCACTACCCGGTAAGGCAGGCCAAGCTGTTGCAACAGGTGCTCCTCATTTTCCAGACAGAATTCATGATACTTTGGTGAATCCTCCGGCCGACAGAAAATAATCTGTTCAACTTTGTGAAACTGGTGCACTCTGAATATGCCGCGGCTGGCTTTGCCGTAACTTCCAGCTTCAGTGCGGAAGCACGGAGAGAATGAGCAGTAACACAACGGCAGCTTTTCGCCATCAAGCGTCTCATCAGCATGATAACCTACCAGTGTCTGCTCGGAAGTCCCGATCAAGGCCAGATCTTCACCTTGCAGCTGATAAGTCTGATCCGCAAAAAATGGTAAGTATCCGGTTCCGAATAAAGTTCTCTCTTTAGCAGCACAGGGAGTAAAAAATGAGGTAAAGCCACGATTGGCAAGTTCCCGCTGAGTCCAGAAAAACAGAGCGTTGCACAGCTGAGCCCCTTTGCCTTTCCAGTAATAAAACCCGGACTGGGCAACCTTGGCGCCACGCTGCGTGTCAATAATATCCAGAATTTCACCAAGCTCCTGATGATCACGAGGCTTAAAGTCAAACTCCGGCAGAGTGCCTTCAAGGCGCAATTCTTCATTGTCCTCGTCGGTATCGCCAAGCGGCACATCCTCTGCGAGCATATTCGGCATCCAGGCCAGCATGGCGTCGAGTTTTTCGCTGAGCTCCTTCTGGCGCTCTTCAAGAACCGACAACTCTTCCTTGAGTTCTTTAACCTTAACTCTGGCATCCGGATTGTCCCGGCATTCCTTGCTTAACCGGTTGCGCTCAGCTCGCATGGCTTCGGTCTTCTGGACGGTCTCACGGTATTCTGTGTCGACCCCCACAATGGCATCGACATCAATATCGCAGCCGCGACGTTTACAGTTTTTCTTAATCAGCTCCGGGTTATCCCGGAGCAGTTTAATGTCAATCATATGCTTTCCTCTTAGGAACGTTTAGAAACGCGGCATCGGGAAATCGCGGGTAAAGACCTTCACTTCTTCAGCAATCGCCGCCAGAGCAGCTTCGTCTTCACCGGCGGCAACGCCGCGTTCAATAAAGTCAGCGATCTTGACCATTTCGGCTTCTTTCATGCCGCGCGTGGTTACCGCGGGAGTTCCAATACGGATGCCGCTGGTAACAAATGGCTTTTCAGGATCGAACGGTATCATATTCTTATTAACCGTTATTAGCGCTTTGTCAAGCGCATTTGCAACAATTTTGCCGGTAACGCCTTTCGGACGCAGGTCAACAAGCATCAAGTGATTGTCGGTACCACCTGAAACAATGCGGAAACCGCGTTTTTCAAGTTCCTCCGCCAGTTTTGCAGCATTCTTGACAGTTTGACGCTGATAAGCTTTGAATTCTTCGCCCATGGCTTCGCCGAAACAAATAGCTTTTGCCGCAATTACATGCTCGAGCGGACCACCTTGAAGCCCCGGGAAAACTTTTGAATTTATTTTCTTGATAAACTCTTCCTTGCAGAGAATAAGACCAGAGCGCGGGCCGCGAAGGGTTTTATGGGTAGTAGTAGTAACTACATCACAGTAAGGTACCGGACTTGGGTGAGCACCGGCCGCGACCAGTCCAGCAATATGGGCCATATCTGTAAAAAGGTAGGCGCCTACAGAATCGGCAATTTGCCGCAGTCTTTTAAAGTCAATAGTGCGCGGATAAGCACTGGCTCCGGCAAGCAGCATTTTTGGCTGGTTTTCTATTGCCAGGCGCTCAACTTCGTCGTAATCAATAGTCTCTGTATCCTTAGTCACTCCATATGGAACAATATTGTAGAGCATACCGCTGAAGTTCATCGGATGACCGTGAGTCAAATGACCACCATGGTCCAGACTCATTGCCAGCACAGTGTCTCCGGGCTCAAGCAGAGCAAAATACACAGCCATGTTAGCCTGGCTTCCGGAATGCGGCTGTACGTTGGCTGCTTCAGCACCGAAAAGCTCACAGGCACGGTCAATAGCTATCTGCTCAACCTTATCCACAAACACACAGCCGTTATAATACCGTTTACCGGGATAGCCTTCAGCATATTTGTTGGTAAGAAGCGATCCCTGAGCAGCACGGATTGCGCAGCTGGTAAAATTTTCGGAAGCAATCAGCTCAATACCTTCTTCCTGACGTTCAGCTTCTTTGTCGATAAGCTCCGCAATAACCGGGTCAACCTTACGAATTGCGGCAATATCATCGTAAGATTCAACTTCTATCTTGCCAAGTCGACGGGCATGGCGCTCTTCACCGGAAAAAGGAGTACTCAGCCACGCCTCAACAATTTCCATCATTTCAGCAAAATTCAGCTTATCGCCAGGCAAAACCAGCATATTACTGCAATTATGATCACGACTCATCACAGCCGTACCGGCATCTTCAACCAGAGCAGCACGAACATAATTGAAGCGATTGGCGTTAATAGCCATTCCTATTCCGCTGCGGCAGATAAGGATACCACAGTCAACCTGTCCCAGTGAAACGGCTTTTGCAGCCTCGCTGGCAAAATCCGGATAATCATCCTCAGGATCCATCTCAAAAGGTCCGAAATCCATAGATTTGACATTCTTTTCAGCAAGAGCGGCCAGGAGCTGCTTTTTTAATTCGAAGCCACCGTGATCAGTACCCACGGCAACAGTGATGTCACCGCCGAACCAGTCTTTGATTTGTTCCATTTTCGGACACCTCATGTGATTCTTGAAAGTTAGCTGTTATTTTCTATATATTAATTAGATCCAGAAAAAGATTTTCCAGAGCATCTTTCATATCTTCAAAGCATTGCCTGTAGTCCTCATAATCCCCTCCGAACGGGTCAGGCACATCCCCGCCATGCTTGAAGTCCATCAAAAGCCGCACTTTATCAACGCACCCTGGACAGAAGGCGGCAATCCGTTCTCGGTGTCCAGATGACATCACCACAATAATATCAGCTTCAGAAATCAGTTTCCTGCTCAAGGGACTGCTGCTGAAACCTTCCATCTCGATTCCGTAATCAGCCATAACTTTTACGGCATTGCCGGAAGCTGCATCTCCAGGACCAGCATAGGTGCCGGCTGAAATAACCTCGATATCAGCCCGGCCGGCATCAGCGCATAATTTTGAAAAGTATTTTTCTGCCATGGGGCTTCGACATGTATTGCCGGTGCAGACAAAAAGCACTTTCATACAGACTTATCACCTTTTAAGTTATTGTTTAATGCTTTAAACTTGACAAATAACAACCAGTTATCATCCAGAAGGCCTTCTTTAATAAACCCGTTTTTCATGTAAAATTCATGAGGCCCGCGGTTATTCACCGGGGAATCAATTTTCCAGACCTTGGATTCAGGGTAAAAATCGTTTTCTACTTTATCTATGGCATAAGACCCTATTCCCATCTGCTGAAACTCAGGGTCAATAAAAATTCTCTCGAGCCAGTTCTCCTGCTTTTCCTCCGACACTACTACTCCGCCGACAATCTTGTCGTCCTTCAGAATAACCATGCACTGCTCTTTGTCGGTATTCAAATCACGATACCAGTCAGGATCAGAATAGCCCTCTGGAACCGTGTCTGCATCAGGTTCTTCGCTTAAGCAATCCGTATCAAAAGCCCGCTTGGCTATCGCTGCCAGCATTATCGCATCTTCCGGTGAAAAATGTCGAACGGCTATCCCGTCTAATGAAGGCTTGTTATAAATTTCACTCATAGGTATAATTTCAACTCATTAATCACTTATAAATTTTAGTCACCAAAACTGGCACTGGCTAAGATTATAAGATAAGTCATAATTCTGAAATCTCAAACTTTTTACAAAAAATATCACAAAATTTAGAATATAATTCAAAAATACTACTAGATAACAGCATGTTTATTCTAATTTTTTGCTTTTTTTGTTTTTGATTGTATCTTTTAAGCGATTATTTAATTATAATATGTTTTACGAAATTTGCCGGCAGTTTGTCATTGCCGGCAGTGTTCTTTCAGAAGTATTAGAAGTTATTCTTAATGGAGGGTTTGATGAGTAAAGAGGAGCATTCTGCCAGCCTGCTTAAGCGCCCGGGTTTTAAGTGGTTGCTGCTGATTTTGTTTGCATGTATTATTTTTTCTATCAACATCTGGAGCGATGGAATTTATTCTGCTCAGGAGGGGCGTGCTGCAGTTATCGCACAGAATATGCTGGAAAGCGGCAACTGGCTGCATATCCACATCAAAGAAGCGCATGAAACTGAAAAACCAATTATGTGCTACTGGTTTTACGCACTGAGCGGAGCGGTGTTCGGAGTCAATGAGTTCAGTGTAAGGCTGCCCTCAATAATTGCCGCATTGGCAACGGTTATTATGACCGCATGGCTGGGCGCCAGAATTTACAACCAGCGGACTGGTCTGCTGGCCGGCTTTGTGCTGGCTTCAATGATAGGTTTTGTCAACCTTTCCAGGCTTGCCAGAATAGACATAGTTTTATGCGCGTTTTATACGGCTTCAATGCTTCTGCTGTATATCGGGTATTTTGAAAAAAAGAAAGCAAATCGCTGGTTGTACCTGTTTTACCTGGTGCTGGCCCTGAGTGTTCTGGTCAAAGGCCCGGTCAGTGTCGCCTTAGTGGCCCTGACCGTTGTAGCGCTTGCAATAAAAGAACGGAATTTCAAAATTTTCTGGGAACTTAAACCTGTCAGCGGTTTCTTTATCGGGCTGGCGGTCAATGGTCCCTGGTATGCCTATGAAATTGCCAGAACACATGGTGAATTCGCGCAAGACTTCTTTATGAACCAGAATATCAGCCGCTTTACCGGTATAAATATGACTTATTGTGGTGGAAGAAGAAAAACACTCTTCTACTATCTGCCTAAACTTTTTGCCATGGCACTGCCTTGGTCAATTCTGCTGCCTTTCGGCCTCTTTAATTTTCGTAAAAAACTGGTTAAGCTGCGGCCAGCCACTTATTATCTGTTAATATGGTTTCTTGTGGTATTTGTCTTTTTTTCAAGTGCCGCAATCAAACGCGGCGACTACCTGTTACCGCTTTTTGCCCCGATGGCTATTTTGATTGGACGCTATCTGGCATGGATCATTGAACAGAAACCGATTCTTAGCAAAAAGTGGATTTTTTTCTGGGTTGGAATTGCAATAGCTGGGTTAGTTGCCGCTATAGTGGTTAAAAGCGGCCTGCTGCATCAGCTTGGAAGCATGGCCGTCCAGGATAAGATTGACCACATCAGTAAGCGTGACGGAATGGGCATGATGCAAGTCAGTGACTTTATCAATAACATGTTTATTTTGAGCTGTGCGGCCCTGGCTCTGGCTTTAGGGTACCTGTTCTGGATTGGACGTTTACTTGAAAAAGGGCGTCCTCAGGCCGCAGTTAATGCTTTTCTGCTGGTCATGCTGCTGATATTCTGTGTCTTCTACATCTGGATAGACCCATCTCAGAACACGCTGAAGACTGTAAAGCATTTTTGCAAGCGCTCTCAGTCCCATGTTCCAGTAAGCAGCAAGGTTTGCTATCATAATGAATGGATTACTGAGGCTGTATTTTTCATGCGGCGCGACTATACCAGAACCGGCAGCCAGGATGATCTTTTTGACAATAAAACACAACAGGTCAAACATGAATTCATACTTATGCCGCCTGAAGATTTTGACTCCATGCCGGAAGCTTTTAAAGGCAAAGTAGAAGTACTTGAGAAAACTGTACCAAACCATCATTATGCGTTATATTTAGTCAAAAAGAAATAACGCAAAAACGTACCATGTATATAAATGGATAAACAGAAGTTAATGGATAAGGCGCTGAAGCTGCTTGGTATAAGAGCGCACAGCGCCATTGAACTGCGCAACAAACTGCTGAAAAAAGATGTCAGCAGACAGCTGGTCGATGAAGTTATTGCTGAATGCATACGGCTTAACTTCATCGACGATGAGCTTTTCGCCCGCGACTACGCGGCCGAACTCGGCTGGCGGGGCTGCGGTAAATATAAGATCCGGGCAAATCTGCGCCGCAAGGGTATCAGCCAGGATAATATTGCCAAGGCCATGAGCGATGCGGATAAATCAGAGGAGGAAAATGCCAGAAGGGCCATGGAATTTAAACTAAAAACCATTTCCCGCGAAAAAGATATCCGGAAAAAACGGGAAAAAATTTACCGCTTTCTGGCATATCGCGGCTTTTCAGGAGACATAATTAAAAAACTGATGACTTCTGCACCTGAGCTCCAGAATAACTCCGACTACTTTGAGTAACTAGCCTAAGACGAACAACGAAAACATCAGTGGAATAGTAACCATTGATACTGTTGTCGTCACAATTATCGCCTGTCCGGCAAAATCCGGGTTTCCGCCGAAACGCCGGGTAATAATAGCTGATGAAGCTGAAACCGGCATAATTGCCACCACAACAGCAACCCGGTAAACCTCTTCCGGTATAGGCAGCAGTCTCAATATACCTATTATAATAAGAGGAATGATTATCAACCTTACCGCTGTCAAGTAAACAATATCCCATAAGCTGGTAAACAGGAACCTGCCGTTACTGTAAATTGCCGCCCCGATAATAATCAGCATAAAAGGCACTGCCGCCCCGCCGATCTTTCTGAAGACATTATCCAGAAACCCCGGTATCGGCAAGCCGGAAAAAGCCACTATCAGGGCAATTATAACCGCAAACAGGTTGACCGTGAAAATATTCTTCAAAACGCCCTTGATACTGCCGCCGCCAAGCAGCCCTACCCCGACAGTCCAGATGCCGACAGTTGAACCTATGTTCATTATAAACAGCAGTGACATGTACTTATGTCCATAGACATTGCCCAGAACCAGCAGCGGTAGAAATACGTAATTATTTATTGCGCAGTAATGATGAAAAGTTTCCATCCTGCCTTCCCCGCGGTTAAGCATACCGTAACGCAGCCCATAGCCGAGAAGCCCACCGAAAAACATCATACCGAATCCCAAAGCGGGCAGCAGCCATAACTCGTTGATATTTGAGGTATCAAAGTGTCTGGTTATGGAGTGAAAGGCCATCAATGGAAACATTACATCAATAACCAGGCGGCTCAATTTATTAAGATCGATCTCTTCAATTATCTTCAACCTGACCGCATACGCCCCCACGGCGAACATGCAGAACATCTCCACAATCGCAAAAATAATTCTTTCAAGCATTACGTTTCCTTCTATTTATCAAAAAACGAACATTATTTTAAATAATGTCGCAAGTATTCCCCTGTGTAAGACTCTTCACTGGCGGCAACCTCCTCCGGCGTACCGCTGGCGATTATCCGGCCACCCGCATCTCCTCCTTCAGGGCCAAGGTCAATTACATGATCTGCAGTTTTTATTACATCGAGATTATGCTCTATAACCAATACGGTATTACCCATGTCACGAAGCTTCAATAACACTTCCAGCAGTTTCTCAATATCGGCGATATGCAATCCTGTAGTCGGCTCATCAAGGATGTATATAGTATGGCCGCGTGGAATTCTGGACAGCTCGGAGGCCAGTTTCACCCTTTGGGCCTCGCCACCAGACAGGGTTGTTGCCGGCTGCCCAAGATGGACATAGCCAAGACCAACATCCTGCAGTGTCTTAAGCTTTCGGTACAGCGGCGGTACTTTTTCAAAGAATTCGGCTGCCTGGTTAACCGTCATATCCAGAACATCCGCAATATTCATCTTCTTGAAACGAATATTAAGCGTTTCGGCATTGAACCGCTTGCCGCCGCAAGTTGCGCACTCAACATATACATCAGACAAAAACTGCATTTCAATTTTCTTTATGCCGTCACCGCGGCAGTCTTCGCAGCGTCCCCCTTTAACATTGAAGCTGAAACGCCCCGGCTTATAGCCCCTCACCTTTGATTCCGGCAGTTCAGCAAATAACTTGCGGATATGAGCAAAGGCATCGGTATAGGTAGCCGGATTGGAACGCGGGGTCCGCCCAATAGGACTCTGATCGATAACAATTGCTTTATCAATGTGTTTAAGGCCCTTTATCGCATCATGCTCCCCGGGCTGTTCATCGCCAATCTTCAGATGCTTATGCAACCCTCTGGTCAAAATCTCGTTGATAAGTGAACTCTTGCCGGAACCGGAAACCCCGGTCACGCAGCAGAAGGTACCAAGCGGAATATCAATATCAACATTTTTAAGATTATTATGCCGTGCCCCTTTTATTGTAAGTTTGTTGCCGGTCCCTCTGGACCTGGCTTCCGGGACCGGAACTTCCTTCTTGCCGGAAATATAATTTCCGGTAAGGGACTTCTTACTTCGTTTCACCTGGGCCGGAGTACCGTGGGCAACAACTTCACCGCCGTGCCGTCCTGCCCCCGGGCCAAGGTCAAGTACATAATCAGCCCGCATAATAGTATCCAGGTCATGCTCAACAACCACTACTGTATTGCCGATGTCCCGCAGTCTTTCCAGGGTATCAAGCAGGCGGTCATTGTCGCGCTGATGCAAGCCGATACTGGGCTCATCCAGTATATACAGCACCCCAACCAGTCCGCAGCCCAGCTGAGTAGCCAGCCGGATGCGCTGTGCCTCACCGCCGGATAGAGTACCGCTCTGGCGGTCCAGTGTCAGATAAGACAGGCCGACATCATTCAAAAAACCCAGCCGCGAACAGATCTCCCGCAATACCTCACCAGCAATTACCTGTCCTTCCCTGGAAAGCTCAAGCTTCTGAAAAAAACTCAGGCTTTTTTCTACTGATAACGCGTTAACTTCATTTATTGCTGCTCCGCCGACAGTCACTGCCAGGCTTACCGGATTCAGGCGAGCCCCATTACATTTCGGACAGACGTGCGGGCTCAAGTATTTCCGTAAGCGGTCACGAACCGAGTCGCTCTCAGTTTCTTCCATCCGGCGCTGCATATTGGCCAGAATTCCTTCAAACGGCTTGCTCCAATGGAAACGGCGACCTCTGATTACATAATCAAATTCCAGATTTTCTTCTGTTCCAAACAACAAGGCACGTCGGATTTTATCCGGTAGGTCCTTGAACGGCGTGGTCAGCATTTCAGGATAATTGAAGTGTTCAGACAGCTTTCTCAGCAACATATTATAATAGATAATCAGTCGTCTCGGGCCGCGCCGCCAGCCCGGAATAGCCCCTTTCTTGATTGAAAGCGAAGTGTCCGGGACCACCAGTTCCGGGTTCATAACCATCAGCACTCCAAGGCCAGAACACTCCGGACATGCCCCGTATGGACTGTTAAAAGAAAAGTTACGAGGCTGCAGCTGCCCAAAGGAGACACTACAATCCAGACAGGCAAGGTGCTCACTGATCTGCTCTTCAATCCACTTCGGCCCATCTGGAACATCGTTTTCAATCAGGACAGTCAAAATGCCATCGCCATGCTTCAAGGCCACCTCAACGGAGTCATTAAGCCGGGAAGCATCTAAGCTGCCGGTTACCAGGCGGTCCACCACGGCTTCAATGCTGTGCCTGATATTTTTCTCAAGTTTTGGTATTTTTTCATCAAGCAGGACAAACTCACCGTCAATGCGTGCCCTGACAAAACCTTCACTGCTGATTTTTTCCAGTATTTCCCGGTGTTCTCCCTTACGCCCGCTGACAAAAGGAGCCAGCAGCATAAGTTTACGGTCTGCCGGGTATTCCATAATCCGGGCTGTAATACTCTGGGCCGACTGTGATTTCAGTTCCTTGCCGCATTCCGGACAGTGCGGAATACCGGTATGAGCATAGAGTAGTCTAAGATAATCATAAATTTCAGTAACTGTCGCAACAGTTGAACGTGGATTTGAACCAGCAGTGCGCTGTTCTATGGCAATAGCCGGTGAAAGCCCCTCTATGTGGTCAACCTTAGGCTTCTGCAAGCGATCCAGAAACTGCCTGGCATAAGCAGAGAGACTTTCGACATAACGGCGCTGACCTTCAGCATACAGCGTATCAAAAGCCAGCGACGATTTGCCCGAACCTGACAAACCAGTAATTACAGTCAACTTATTCCGTGGTATCTCAACGTCAATCGCCTTCAGATTGTGTTGAGCGGCTCCTTTTATATAAATATTCTGCAGCATTTGAATTGCGCATAATCCTTTATTATTCAGTATTAAATTATACTATATCATAACATTTATAATAATAAAGCTTACATACTTATAGATTTATCTTTCTTGCTGCTGTTAGAAATATCAGTTACCTGCTGAAAATGCCGCCAGTCTGTCCACAATCTCGGCAGGTTGCGCAACATACCGCTTAACTTTCAAATTCTTTTGTCGCAAACACTTCTACTGCAACAACCTGCTAAAATCAGATTTTAAACCATATAAAAACAGGATGAACCTCGATATTATGTATATAAAAAGATTATCAAGCTTATAAAATTGAATTATTTACAAAATGACCAGCTGAACATTAAATCTGTCCCAGCAGTTTTGACTAAGCTCTCTTTAACGTCTTTATGGTACCTCTCTTACCCCAGGTGCTGCTGAGAGAAATGCTTTTCTGTATATGAAACTTAAATAAAATAAGATTTGAACTGCTTGTAAGAAATGCTGTAAGGTCAGTATCAGAATTCAGCTGATATATCATATTACATTATTTGAAATTATAACAATAGTAATTATTTTCATTTTGCTGTTTAAATTTTTACAGAAATTAAGGAGAGATTATAATGAATAAAAATTTACTGGCAGTATTTATTTTTTTAGTAAGCCTGATCGCGACTCAAGTTTCCGGTCAGGTTTTAGTTGGCAGAGACTTCTGGGACAGAAGTTCTGAAGATTATGATGACTATACTCGTTGTTTTACCCAATGGAGTCTTTCTCCAACATGGAGTGTTTCGGCTCGCCAAGGTTTTTGGTACCATGATGATCCGTTTCTAAATTACCGCTACTCATTCATGCCAGAAGTGCCTTTTATAGCCAAGTATGGTGAGGAATATAAATTCAGAAACAAGATTCTGGTCATTACTGCTTCTTCCGACATGCTTGAAATAGCCCCACGCAACTTACGTCAGGGCATAATTCCAAACATCAATCAGTTTCAAAACATTGGTGAAGTTATAGCAATCGCTGATCTAAGATGCTTTGTTACTGCTGTAATTACCGGAAAGGGGACTCATCCTGATACTGAGACTTTAGTTGGCAAAGAATTTAACATTGGTTACCACGGCCTGCTGGCATGGTATAACTCTCATGTAAATGAGCATCCAGATATAGTCACTTTTTCAAGAGACCTTCCCATGGGTATGTTTGTTCCTAAAGGCATCCTGGCCGCCTCCGCCGAAACCTTCCCGATGGAGAGAATTTCAAATGTTCACGTCAGTTGCCACAGAGTTGATGATAACCCACATCCCCATATTTCACCGGATAACGCAAGATTTGTCCCGATCGCTGAAATTTCCAGCTTTTGGACAGTAGCGAAAATAGGTGACAATGGTGAAAACATTTATGTAACATATCACTTACTGTGTAACACACCCCGGAGTTCTGATGCTGTAAGAAGAGCTGTTTATGAAAATGATGATTTTAATGTAATGCTAACTGCAGTTAAACAAGTTGGAGAAGACCTCAATCTTGATGAATTCAGCAAAGGGGTGCTGCGTGACTGGGTAGAAAATATTGTCCATGTAAGCAGACCATTTAATGCGCATCAGGATCCCTTCAGCCCAACGGAAGAGCCACCAAAGCTGGCCCATGAGAACTACCATGGCTTTAACGTAGTTGAATACAGGGGAAAATTCTACGGTATACAGCAAGATCAGGGTGCTTTTTATATGAGCAAAATTGAAAATGGAGATTACAATGTATCTTTTGATGGGAATTCACTGGAAGCGGTCCAGGCAAGAATTACTGATTATGTAACTCCGAAACTGGACTTTGAAAATTACCATGCCTTTAACATAATTGAATACATGGGAGGTTTCTATGGCATACTGCAAAATGAAGGCGCTTTTGATATAAACAGGATTATGAATGGAGGTTACAGCGCATCTTTTGCTGGAAACTCACAGGCTCAAGTTAGAGAGCGAATTGATGATCATCTGAATTGATAACCTGTTAAACTGACTTTTTACCATCACTATCGAAATAGCACTTAAAACGGCATTTCGGTAGTGATTTTCAGGTTATCTTATACCAGCGCAGTCAAAACCGTGTATTCAACAGCTTTATACTGTCAGGATTCTTACCCTGACAGACTGCAGCCACGTAAGAATATCTAATACAATATTACCTGATTACACTGTTGCTTTTACCCCATTTAAAGATAATCTCCCTGCTAAACAGGTAATTTTTCGAAAAAAAATTTGATATGTTCAAAGCACATATTAGGTTATTCAAGTTAAGAAATAAAAGGAGTTATATCAAGCCCGAATGAACCATTCATCAAAAGACCTCTTTGCGGCGCCGACATACATTGTACTCAATGTACCCTCTCCTGTAGCTGATGAAATCAGGCAGATGCGGCGTTTTTTTGATATCGACCGTTCACACCTGTCTATTGAAATATCTCTGGCCGGCAGCAATGGACTTGGAACTATAGCTCCAAATCAGGATCCGGAATTTGTGTTCAGGGAAATTGATCGGATTGCAGGTCTGAACAAACCTTTCAAAGCTGAATTCGGAAACGTTGAAAAATTTCCTGAAACCGGAATTTTTTACTACACTGTTATCAATCCTGAGCCTTTTATTGACCTGCACAATCAGTTGATCGACTCGGCAATCCTTTTCAACCGTAATCCGCATCCATACAAACCGCATTGTACCCTGAGGCTGGCTGCAACCACCGAATTTCCGGAAGAAGACATCATCAGAAGAATACAGCCGCCGGCTGAAGAATTCATGCTGAATACCATGTCAGTCTGTTCTTTAGAAGGACCAATGCAGGAACCACGTTTGCTGCACCGGGTCAATTTAATTTAATAATTTGAATTAATTAATAAAGTTGCTAAGATATTTGAGTATCATTCTCCACCAATATATTGTAAAACAACAACCGGAGGAATATTATGATTCGTTCAAGCATCCTTATCACAGCAGGCCTGCTGTCCGCTGCCAGCGTTTTTGCTGACAGCAGTGACCTCTCAATGAACAAAATTGACTGGGCCGTCAACCCTGCGAGCTCCACAATCAATGTCAACCAGGGCGATGACAATGAGATGTGCCTGAAAGTCACTGGCCCGGCAAAGTTAATCAGCGCCAGAGCTTTTCCAGTGAATCCAAACCAGGAATACGAGCTTTCAGGAAAATTCAAGTCGGTTGGCAACCACAAGGGAAAACTTTATTTTGGCTTGGTTTGCCTTGACCAGACTCAAAGGAGAATTGCCCCGGTAAATGTATACAACATTCCCGGCACAGAAACTGTACTGGCGGCTCCCTGTAAAAAAGGAGATAAGGTAATCAAGGTAAAGGACGCATCAAACTGGAAACAGCACAAGCTTGCCAGTATTGCCTTTGACGTGGATACTTCAGGACAGTTTTCAGACCTGCCCAATTACAATGTAACCGCACACGGCATTGACAAAATCGAAAAGAAAGGCGACGCCTGGGAAATTACCCTGCAGCGTCCATGTAACTTTGCTTATCCGGCAGGCACCAAAATCCGCGAACACCGTGTCGGCAGCTCGTATATGTACTGCGGCGCAAACGGAGTTACCATGAGCGGCGCCTGGCAGGAGTTCAAGGTCAAGGTAAGAGGAATAATGACCAGTGGTTCTTCAGCAGGACAGTTCTGGCCCGGTACCAAATATGTCAAAGTCGTGGTTATTGCCAACAGCAAAGGCGATAAGGATTCGGCCATTCTTATTGACGATATCGAGTTTGAACTAGAGGACTGATAGATGAAAACATTCGTAAAAGCCCTTCTGGGCCTGACCTGTATCCTGACGCTCGTTTGCACCTCTACCGGCTGCGGTCAATCTGAACCTGCAGTCAGCGGCAACACCGCACCGTTTAAAAAAGCAATTGAGCAGTATTGCCGGAACAAGAGTATGGGCATGAAGGTTAAAGAGTTTGTCACGCTGAAGACTGAAGACAACGCTGCGACCGCGACTGCCAAAATGGTTGAAGCCGGCGGCAACTACGGGATTTCCGTTAAATGGAAGTTCAAGTTCAAAAAAGAAAACGGTAAATGGAAAGTGCTGTCGCACGACAGTTAATTTCAAACCCCGCCCGGAAGCGGGGTTTTTTCTTATTAAGTATTTTGGCAAGTTGAAAATTCAACTGCACAGCCATATTGTTTATCCAGGAGTTCTAGTACAATATTCACTTGAAAGGAGTTCACAATGGCTGGAATAAAACTTTATAATAAGAGCGGCGACCATAAAGCATCTGAAATTCAGGAAAATCTCGAAAAAAATTTCGGTTTCCTGCCGGAAGTATTTCAGGCAATGGGCAGAAGCGGAAATTTTCTTGATTCAGTCCTGAAAATGGCGGATGCCGCCGGGAAAAACCTTGATCCCAAGACCAAAGAATTAATTTCCATAGCAGTCAGCGCCGTTAACGGTTGTGAATACTGTCTGGACGCTCATCGTGCAATGGCACTCAAAGCCGGTGTTTCTGAGGAAGAAATTTCTGGAGCGATTGAAGTTGCAGCCATGATGAGCATGTTTAATAACTTCAATAAAGGTATTTCGTTGAACTCTGATATAAAAGCAAAATGATTTATGCCTGATGACATCGCAATAGATTGGAGCAGCATTGTTTACCGCGGTGTAGAGTCGGAAGAACTCGACTATAAAGCCGCGATAAACTGGAATCGGCTGAACCGGACCGGCCGGGCAAAGTTTGCCCGGCACTGCATGGCGCTCGCCAATACCAAGGGCGGCTACATTGTCGTCGGTGTTGGTGAAGATTCTGCCGGGCAGCCTTCGCTCTTCACCGGCCTGAGTAAAGAGCAGGCCAAATCATTTGACCCCACAATGATCGGTAACTTCATCAATAAATACGCCGATCCTGAGATTGATTTCACCCTGGAAAGACCTGTTGTTGACGGCAAAAGATACGCAATTTTTGTAATCAGGCGCTTTGCGGACATTCCGCATGTCTGTGCATACGGTTTTAACAATGAACTTCAACAGGGTGTGTTTTACATCCGGACCGCTGATGCGGCCAGTCGCCCCGCCTATCGGGCCAGTGAAATTCATGCGCTGGTCCAGCGTGCTCTGAGAAACCAGCGTGAACTGCTTGGAAAGATGATTCGCGGCGTGCTTTACGAAAATCGTGACATTCCGCTTAAAAGCGAGGAAGGACATTTTCTCGAAGACAGTTCAAATGGAAAGAATTATTTTCTCAGGAGAAGGCACCCGCATAAAAAAGATACACCGGCAGTACTTGTTCAGATCTCGGTATACCCTCAGGAATATATTACCGGAAAGTACTCCTTATCTGAAATTAAGCGCTTTGCTCAAGGAGCTTTGTCACTGCTTTCAGAGCCTGATTTTGTCAGCGAAAAAGATATGCAGGAAGCCTATTTCTCTAATGTCGCGCTGCGTTCACTGCCTGATAATGAGTTGAAAATGTGGCAGTTTTTCCAGACCGGTATGTTTAACTACCTTGAATACTGGCCTGCACCTCATAAAATAATCAACTATCACTGGCTGGTTCGTTTTTTTGCAGAGGCCATTGTTTTTTTCAGTCGGCTTTACTCGGAAATGGACTATGAGGAAGAAATGCTGACAATAAAAGTCAGGCTCGAAAATGTCGAAGGCATCGCTCTGGACGGCGCACCGGCAACTCGTAAGCATACTCCAGCCAATACCGCCACCTGCCGAATACCGGATATTAGAATGAGCCTGCAGCGTACCGCTGCGGATTTAGCCAGCGGCTACGTTTTCCATACGGCAAAAATAATCAAGGAAGTCTGCGAACGCTTTAACCTGCCGGACGGCAGACACCGTAATCTGCATCGAATAATTCGCGGCTATCTCGAAAAAAGAAGCTGATCTGGCCTTATACCTTATAAAACGCCTCTTATGAGATTAGAATATTTAACCAGTCCGTGCCGCTTACTTCAAACCGTTCTTTATTATTTTGACCAGCTTTTTATCCTGTATTCTCCCGTAGTCAAACAACCGGCCGTTCTCTATATCATTCCAGTATTTCTGCGGTACAGCCCCGGTACCCAGTTCATAGTCCATTTTATCCCAGGAGTCCTCTCTGAATGAATAAAATGCCCAATGCCAGCCGTAATGATTGAAAATATCTATCAGATCCTCAAGGTATTTATCAGCACCGGGAGCTGTTCTGAATACGCCAAATTCGGCTGCAATTATTTTTCTGGAAGGAATCCCGTAGCGGCGCTGCCAGTCAGTAACCGGCTGCAGAAGTATGTTTTCAAGAGTTTCTTTATTCCAGTTAACTCCGGTATCAGCCGCCTCCATCTGTCCAAACGGGGAAACTCCGGGATAACTGTAATTCCCATCTTTAGGCCGCTGAAATGTAAAACTGCAGGGTTCGTAAACATGAAATGCATAGTATGTATTGTCATCATCTACCGGCTCCAGCACCTTGAAAGCCCAGGGCGTAGCAAAGTAACCGCAATCAAGTATTATCGGTAATTCAGGAGCAACCTTGCGAATGCTTTTGACCAGTTTTTTATAGAAAAGGTTTAAATCCTGAGGAGTGCCTTTAACGCTAGCCGCCCACTTTTCGTAATTATCCGCATACCAGTCTTTGAGTCTTTTCCCGGCAAGCTCTGGACATGGCTCATTGACAGGGTTAATCCCCACCAGAGCTGGATGATGCCGCAAAGCAGCAGCAATATCAGTAAAAAATCTGATAGCCTTTTTCTGCTCTTCAAAGCTCTGCCATATTCTGCGGTCAGGTTTACCGTTGTTATGCTGAGTCCAGCGATGTCCGGGAAAATCAAGGAATGTCAAAACAACCTTAATTTTAGCTGTCAAAGCCTCATCTAAAATTTTCTCCAGAACCGCCAGGTCTTTTTTGTTAAGTCCTTTATATCCATTATGTCCAATCAGAAAATCTCCAGGAACCGCCCCAGGTACGGAAGAATGCCATTTGGAAGGAGTAAGTCTGATCCAGGACAGTCCGAACTTACGTGCAGCAGCAATACGTTTAGACTGTTCTTTAACATTGAAAAAATTGGCGCCCTTGCGATTCTCCCTGCTTCTCCAGAAGAACTCTGGCGGTTCAAATCTGCGCTTCAAACCGTGCCCTGTACGTTTTGAAATATCATAGCGAAACGTAAAGAGCAAATATACCAGTACAATTATAATAACCCAGGCAAAAGCTTTAATTACTCTCTGAAGCATAATGAAACCTAATATTTAATAGTAGTTCCGCTAAATATAACTTAGAAAGCAGCCATGTCCAGAAAGTAATAAAAAGAAACACAAAAAAAAGACAGTTCCTGGAAAAGGAACTGTCTCAAAATTAAATTTATAAAACTGTCAGGAGTACTTAACAACCAGCTTCTTCAATGCTCCGGCCTGACGCGGTGACAGTTTGCGGCCGGCCGATGCCTGTTTGGCCAGGGATTCAAAAAAGGCTTTATCGTCAAAAACCCTTTTCCCTTTCTTTACCGGCTCCGCCCAGGCAGTTACCTTTGCCATGGTATCAAGCATTTTCTGAACCTCGGGGTCCTGCTCTGCAGGCTTGCCACCGGCATCAACTTCTTCCTCAGTCTGATTAGGGTCAATTCCAATCAGCCTGCAAAGAGCTTCGTACTGTTCAATACCTTCACGATATTTTACAGCAAAGCGCTGCAGTACACCAAGCTGTTTCTCTGATAGAAGTCTGCCCTGGTCAACCTGTTTTGTAAATGAGGTAAAGAATTTCTTGTCATCATAAGTTCGTCTTCCCCGCTTTACAGGCTCTGCCCATTGAACTTTCTCAAAGAAGCTCAGAACATGCTTCATTCGCTTGATATCAGTCTCACTTGGTCCATTAGCCAGCTTTTCTTCCAGCTCTTTCTGCTTGGCAACCGCTTCTTCTAATTCTCCGGCAAAGTCATGCTTTTCAGACAGAGCTTTCAATTCAGGCAGCTCCGCAATGTATTTGGCTCCAAGCCTGAGCAGTACTCCCCACTGCCTCGCAGTCAGCTTGGGCTCTTCAGCATATTTATCACGAATTGACTTATAAAATTTACTGTCATCATAGGTGCGGCGGCCGCGCTTCTCAGCAGGCGCCCAGTTCTGGATTTTTTCCAGTTGCCCAAGCAGAATACCGGCTTTTTCGGCATCAGGCGCACCGATAGCTTTTGCCTCCTCAACCCAGTTACTGAAGCTGTCATAAAATTTTTCCAGCATCTGGGTCCAGCCAAGTTTTCCCTCCTCAACATTATCCAGCAGCGTCTCCATTTTTGAAGTGAAGTCAACTTCAAATAAATTCGGCAAAATACTGATCAGAAAATCACAGACTTTAAACCCAAGCTCTGTAGGGTGCAGTTTGCCCTTTTCCCGCTCAACATAATTTCTGGTCTGGATTGTTCTTAGAATTGTGGCATAAGTGGAAGGACGGCCAATACCGTTTTCCTCCAGAGCCTTGATCAACGCGGCCTCAGAGTAGCGCGGCGGCGGTTCAGTAAACTTCTGTTCCTTTTTAGAATCAACCAGGCCGCACGGCTGTTCTTCCCTTAAACTGCCAAGCACCTGCGCGTGCTGAACCGCTTCCTGTGAAGTCGGCTCTCCGAACATTTTCAAGAAACCGGGAAAAACCGTAACCATGGCATTTGCCCGGAAAATATAGGACTTGCCGTCAGCTCCGTGATTAATGATGTTAACCGCAGTCTGTCTCTGCAAAGCTTTTGACATCTGGCTGGCGACAAATCTCTTCCAGATCAGGTTATAAAGTTTATACTGGTGATCATCCAGCTTACCCCTGATGCTCTCAGGTGTTATTGTAACATCAGTCGGTCTAATGGCTTCATGCGCTTCCTGTGCACCGGATTTACTTTTGTAAAAATTAGGCTTTGGCGGTACATAATCCTGACCAAAATTATTGCCAATAAAATCGCGGCAGGCAGCCTGAGCCTCTCTGGCAATATTAACAGAGTCAGTACGCATATAAGTAATAAGACCAAACTGCCCGGCACCGGTATCAATGCCTTCATAAAGCTGCTGGGCAACCCGCATAGTATTGCTGGCTGACATACGCAACATGTTGTTGGCAGCCTGCTGCAGTGTGCTGGTAGTAAACGGGGGCGGAGCATTGCGGCGACGATCACTGGTCTCGATGGAATCTACTGTAAAACCATCACCGTTAAGAACAGCTTCCAGCAGTGCAGCGGCATCCTGCTCATTGTCTATTTTGAACTTATTGCCGTTTATTTTAAAGAGTTTTACCTCGAACTTTTTCCCGTCAGCTTCAAGAATCAGCGAAAAAGTCCAGTATTCTTCCGGCTTAAAATCAAGAATTTCTCTTTCGCGTTCTACCACCAGCCGCAAAGCTACAGTCTGGACCCTGCCGGCACTGGTGCCGCGAACAATATGTGACCAGAGAAGTGGACTTACTTTGTAACCAACCAGCCGGTCAAGAACCCGGCGGGCCTGCTGAGCATCTACCAGATTCATATTCAAGCTGGTAGCATGTTCAAAAGCTCTGGAAATAGCACTCTTGGTAATCTCATGGAATGTCACCCGTTGAAAGTCGCCTTCAAACTGCGGAGCAAGCAGCTCCTGCAGATGCCAGGCAATAGCCTCTCCCTCACGGTCCGGGTCAGGCGCCAGAAAAATAGCTTTTGCCTTTTTAGCCGCTGACCTCAGTTCCTTAACAACCTTTTTACTGCGTGAGTTCTCGACATACTTTGGCTCAAAGTGATTTTTCAAGTCCACACCAAAAGAATGCTCCGGCAGGTCACGTACGTGTCCCATCGAAGCCAAGATTTTATAGTTGCTGCCCAACATTTTGCCAATAGTACGAGCTTTTGTCGGGGACTCCACTATAACCAGATTATCTGCCATAACTCACCAATATATTAGTTCAAGAATTCTACTTCACAGACTTGTTACAGGTGTCCTTATTGTAATAAAAACAAACGAATTAACAACTAAACATAAAAATCAAAGTTTCAAGTCTGAATCAAATATTTTCAGTAATTTTATCTATTTTACTGCTTATTCAAAGTATTTGTTGTCTACATTCTCCCATTTAATGTTGTGTGGCCTGCCGTATTTATCAAGAGCGACAAAAGTGCAGGCTGTACGAAAAACTTCGTTGCCGTTCACATCAGCAAAAATATCAAATGTAACACTGGTATTGCCCTTTTTGGGTTTTTCACAGAAAAAGCAGATAATATCATCCTCAAGCACTGGCTGTTTAAATACAATCTCAGCAAACTTGATGCTGACAATCCGCGGCATCTTCGTTACCTGCATTGCATAAATCGCCGCCGCTTCATCCATCCAGGCCAGCATATTGCCGCCGAACAGATTTCCGTGAGTCCCGAGATCTTTTGTCATGCATATCTTAGAAGTTACTTTCACTCGCATTTGGGTTCTCCTCTTCTCTTTTCTTCCTAATTATATACCATAGATGGCGTTTTGACTATGAATATTTTCTAAAACAATACTCATAAAAATTGTACATTACAGTATAGGATGCAGGCAATAAAATTTACAAGACAACATTAACAGAATAATCCAGACAAGTCAAACAGAACTGCTCACCTGCCCTTTACCCAAAGGCGTAATTTGCACCAAAAATGAACTATAATGACCATAGCCGCTGTCGCAACAAAATTTACTGCCGCATAATAGTGCACGGCCAGTTTATCTACAGACAGACAAAATATGATACTGAAAAAAATACCTCCAAGGCCGCCCCAGAATACACCAGACCAAACGGGACGCAGCCTTACCGGCAGCATGCCGGCACCAACCACAACCAGCAACGGACTGCCCAGGGCATTAATCGTTCTGGCAGTCATTACAAAGATTGAATGCTTTTTAAAGCAAACCAGAATTACCAAAGCCAGCAATATGGATATAATTGTAAAAACCGTGCTTTCCAGCATCTTATGCAGAATAGTATTGCCCCTGACAGATATCAGCCGATGCTGAAAATCACGCTGCCAGGTCACCCCGATTGAGTTAACTCCTGAATCAAGACTGGACATTGCCGCTGCAAGTATGCCGGCAACAACCAGCCCGTTAACGCCATTCGGAAGCCGGTGCAGCAGTTTAACCATCACCAGCAGTCCGGGCTTTCCGGCCATACCATTCAGGTGCGCAAAGTGAGCCAGAGCCAGCCCAAACATGGCAAGCATTATCAGACAAAACAAAGCTGCGCTGATATTCCATATAAACATCTTTCTCGCTTTGGCTATTGAGCCTGCGGCTGCGTAGCGCTGGATTACCGACTGATCCGCGCCATATCTTGCCATAAACATGACAAATGTGCCGGTAAAAACACTCCATAACGTCATGCGTACACTTGGATCCGGAGATAATACCTGTGAATCAAAAGGTAAAAACGGCTTAAGTTTACCCAGCTCAAGCCCTCCGGCAATGATACCGCTGTCACTGCCGTTTGCAGTCACAATAAGAACCAGGGCAATACTGCCGGCAATAACAAAAAATTGCAGCACATCGGTCCATATCACAGCTTTTAACCCGCCGATAACCGCACAACCGCCGGCAGTCAAACCAAGGATGGCAATCAACCAAGGTACCGGCACTCCTGAAAGCAGGAACAGTATCCTTGAAGAAGCCACCAGAATTAAGGCCATAAGACTGAGCTGCCAGAAAATATACAGACCGCCTGCCAGCAGCCTGACTTTTAAGCCAAATCTTTGCTCCAGGAATTCATAAGCGCTGGTCTGCCGCTGTCTGCAGAAAAATGGTATCACACTGTAAGCCACCGGGATGGTAACCAGCAAAAAAACAGGGAATGCCAGGATAACGTATAACCCATGTTCAGCTATCTCAGTGGGAATCGCGAGGTAGTTAATCGCACTGAAAGCCGTAGCCATTACCGAAATCCCAATGGCGAATATCCCTACCCTTCGTCCGGCAAGGTAATATTCACTGTCATCACTGTATTTACGCTTAAAGCCGACATATAGACCTATGCCTGCAGTCAAGGCCAGGTATATCCCGCATATTATAAAATCTAAAGCAGTCACCAGGTATTTTCTTTTTTTGTATAATATTGTGCAGTTAGAAAAATCTAATAAGACTTGAAGAAAATTCAACCGACTAATTAATATTTTTATATTAATTTACTATTAAACATTCTATTTAAACTTAGACCAGCAATTAACCCACATGGGTCACTGGCAGTTTTAGATATTTTCACTTCCTCATTTTCATTTGTAGAGTTCCCTTTATGTCGGGGCAGACACAGTGCGAAATAATTAAACCGATATTTGGTCGTATGCAGGGTAATGACTGGCAGAAGACGCAGCCGTATAAAAAGTAGCGGCCCCCGACTCAAGGTGAATAAAATGGCTGCTGAAATCACCCTGAGCCCGGAGCCACCCACTTTTCGGAGTACAACGGAAGTCAAAATACATTTGGAACGCTTCATGTCGGCCGTCCGGTTGTCCAGGCCATCAGACAGACATAAATCTATCACAAATTATTGATATTAAGCGGCCTCAAAATAAGCGACCGCGCCTATCCGGAATCAATGTTTCTAAATCTCACCCTTTAGCTGTTCCACCCATTGTGCAATACGCTCGTCGGTCAAATCGCTTTGATTCTCCTCGTCCAGCGGCAGTCCGACAAAATGGTCCCCTTCAACAGCTGTCGAACCTGAAAAGTCATACCCGTCAACTGGCCATGCACCAATAAATGATGCTCCTGAACTCGCAAGCTTATCCTTTAAAATACCCAGAGCATCCACAAAAGAATCCCCAAATCCAGCTTGATCACCGCAACCGAAAAAGGCTACTTTTTTGCCGTTTAAATCAGCACCGTCAAGCCAGTCTACACTGACCCAGTCATCCTGCAATTCGCCGATTCCCCAGGTTGAGGACCCCAGAATTAATACATCATAATCCTTAAGGTCAGCTGCAGAAACAGTCGCGGCTTCAAGTAAAACCGCATCCGCTCCGAATTGCGCCTGAATCTTTTCTGCTGCACTTTGGGTATTTCCTGTAGTGCTGCCGTAAATTATAGCAACGTTGGCCATGATGACACCTCATAAATTTTTAATTATAAGATTCACTTTCTTTGAGTGAAATCTCTTTTCCTTTGCTTATGTTTATAAAATTAGGCTACCCTATTTAAATTTCAAGTAATTTATTGAAAACCGTTGCTTATTGCAAGTGTTTGCAAGTGGACAACAGTCGACCATCAGCACGAAACAAGTCATAATAACCTAATCTCTAAACAATTAGACAAATACATCAGTCAAGATATAAAAATATTCATATTTTTTTATCTATATACTATTGTATTTTTTCCGCCCGAGGGTATAATTAAACTACAACAATTAGATATAAAAATATCTATATTATTTTATCTAATAAATTTTTATATTTAAACCGGCAAACAGCTGATTTACAGTTAAAAATTTTACAACAGGACATGAATGCCGATATGGAGGGCTGGACCATGACCAAGGAAAAAAAAGACATTGAAGCTGCCGCAGTTGATACTCAGCTTAAAAACCTGGACGCAACCATCGCCAGGGTCAAAGCTGCACAAACCACTTACGCAACCTTTACTCAGAAACAGGTTGACGAAATATTCCGAGCCGCCGCTCTGGCTGCCAACAACGCTCGTATTGCACTGGCAAAGATGGCAGTAGCGGAGACCGGTATGGGCGTAATAGAAGACAAAGTAATCAAAAACCACTTTGCCTCTGAGTATGTCTATAATAAATACAAAAATACTCCAACCTGTGACGAAATAGAACGTGATGAGTCATTCGGTATAATAAAAGTCGCGGAGCCGGTTGGCGTTATTGCCGGCGTAGTACCGACAACCAATCCGACATCCACAGCTATCTTCAAATCACTCATGGCTTTAAAAACTCGTAACGGGATTATTTTCTCCCCTCACCCACGGGCAAAAAAATGCACAATCGCCGCAGCGGAAATTGTCCTTAAAGCAGCAGAAAAAGCAGGAGCCCCGGCAGGACTGATTGGCTGGATAGAGGAACCAAGTGTGGCTCTATCCCAGCATTTAATGAGTCACAAAGACATCAGCCTGATCCTGGCGACCGGCGGCCCCGGCATGGTAAAAGCCGCTTACTCAAGCGGACTTCCGGCTTTGGGAGTGGGAGCGGGAAACACTCCGGCGGTTATGGACGAAACCTGCGACATTGAAATGGCGGTCAGTTCTGTACTCCAAAGCAAGACTTTTGACAACGGCATGATCTGCGCTTCTGAACAATCAGTAGTAGCGGTCAACAAAGTTTACAGAGAAGTCAAAGCGGAATTTGAAAAACGAGGCGCCTACCTGACCAATAAGGCCGAAACTGAAAAGCTGGCTGACTTTATCATCCAGGACGGCAAACTGAACGCCGCAATAGTCGGACAGCCTGCCCATAAAATTGCTGAAATGGCAGGTTTCAAAGTCCCAAGAGAAGCAAAAGTTCTGATAGCTGAGGCAGAAGGCATAGGCTTTGATTATCCGCTTTCATACGAAAAGCTGTCTCCAGTACTGGCACTCTACAAAGCCAGAGACTATATCGACGCATTTGACAAAGCCCAGGCACTGGTTGAGTTTGGCGGACTCGGACATACGAGTGTGCTCTACACCGATCCGCGCAACAAAGGCCGTATTGATGAATTCGGCAAACGCATGAAAGCCGGGCGTACTTTAATCAATATGCCTTCCAGCCAGGGTGCTATAGGCGATGTATTCAATTTCAGGCTTGACCCGTCTATGACGCTTGGCTGCGGCAGCTGGGGCGGCAACTCTGTCAGTCAGAATGTCGGCCCTCAACATTTGATCAACATCAAAACCGTTGCCCAGAGGAGAGAAAACATGCTATGGTTCAGAGTACCGCCAAAAATTTACTTCAAATACGGCTGTCTGCAGGTTGCATTGAGTGATCTGAGCGGCAAAAAACGCGCTTTCATCGTAACAGACCGCTTCCTTTATAATAACGGGCACCTGCAAGGCACAATTAAATGCCTTGAAGACCTTGGAATACAGTTTGAAATTTTTGCGGACGTTGAACCGGACCCAACTCTGGCAACGGCTAAAGCTGGCGTTGAACGTATGAACGCCTTTAAACCGGACGTAATAATTGCTTTGGGCGGCGGTTCTCCAATGGATGCAGCTAAAATCATGTGGTTAATGTACGAACATCCGGATGTGGCTTTTGATGACATCGCAATGCGCTTTATGGATATCCGCAAGCGTGTCTATAAGTTTCCAAAGCTGGGAGAAAAGGCACTGATGGTTGCAATTCCAACTACCAGTGGGACCGGTTCTGAGGTTACGCCTTTTGCCGTAATTACCGACGAAAAGACTGATCAGAAATACCCGCTGGCAGATTACGAGCTCACTCCTGACATTGCCATAATTGACACTGAACTGGTTATGAGCATGCCGAAAAAATTGACCGCTTACAGCGGACTGGACGCATTAACCCATGCCCTGGAAGCGCGTGTTTCAATACTTGCCAGCGAGTATACCAACGCCCTGGCAATGGAGGCCATAAGGCTGCTGTTCAAATACCTGCCGGCCGCTTATGAAAACGGTCCCAGCGACCAGAAAGCCAGGGAAAAGGTCCACCATGCGTCCACTATTGCAGGGATGGCCTTTGCCAACGCCTTTCTGGGAATCTGTCACTCAATGGCTCATAAACTTGGAGCTGAATTTCACGTTCCGCATGGCCTGGCAAACGCAATGCTCATAAGTGAAGTAATTAAATTCAATGCGACAAACAAGCCAACCAAACAGGGAACTTTTTCTCAGTACAAATGCCCGGAAGCAAAAACCCGCTACGCAGATATAGCAACGTTCCTGAAGCTTGGCGGAAAAACTGAAAACGAAAAAGTTGAAAAGCTCATTGAAGCCATCGAAAAGCTGAAAGCCAGACTCGATATACCTGAATCCCTGAAAGAATACGGTATTCAGCAAAAAGACTTTGAAAACAAAGTCGATGAACTTTCTGAGAAAGCCTTTGACGACCAGTGTACCGGAGCCAACCCGCGGTATCCGCTGATCAGCGAAATCAAAGAGCTGTACATGAAAGTTTATAACGGCCGATAATAATCTTTAAGTTTCTTCTTCTTTTTTATCTGAAACGGAGGCGCCCTTACCGGCGTCTCCGTTTCTGTTTTTAAAGGCTTATTTTATCCTACAATATGAGCCTTTTTGTTAGAATACTGTTACATTTAATAGAAAATTATAGAAATATTTAGAAAATTGGAACAATAAAGTGAAATAGGTGTCTAGTTATGCTTAAATCGGGTACAACTTAAACTCGAAGAAAATACAGGAAATCTTTAAGAGGACATGAATGCCAATTATGGAGGGCAAAAACATGACCAAGGAAAAGAAAGAGCCGGCTGACCTATCCGCCGATGCGCAATTTGAAGAAATGGATAAAATTATTGCCGGCGTTAAGGCTGCACAGGAGAAATACGCGACTTATGACCAGAAACGGGTAGATAATATATTCAGGGCCGCCGCCATGGCCGCAAATGATGCCCGCATAGAGCTCGCAAAAATGGCTGTTGAGGAAACCCAGATGGGAGTGGTCGAGGACAAAGTCATTAAGAACCACTTTGCTTCAGAATATGTCTACAATAAATACAAAAATACCCCAACTTGTGGTGAAATTGAACGCGATGATTCATTCGGCATCATAAAAGTAGCCGAGCCAGTTGGAGTTATTGCCGGGATTGTCCCTACAACCAACCCGACATCAACCGCCATCTTTAAATCCCTGATGGCTATCAAAACCAGAAACGGAATCATATTCTCTCCCCATCCCCGGGCAAAAAGATGTACTGTTGCTGCCGCAAAACTCGTTCTGGAAGCCGCTGTAAAAGCCGGCGCTCCAAAAAATCTCATCGGATGGATATCCGAACCAAGTGTCCCGCTTTCACAACACTTAATGGGACATAAAGACATAAGCTTGATCCTTGCTACTGGGGGACCTGGTATGGTCAAAGCCGCTTATTCAAGTGGCCTTCCGGCACTTGGCGTTGGAGCTGGAAACACTCCGGCTGTAATGGACGAAACCTGCGATATACAGATGGCAGTCAGCTCCGTATTGCAAAGCAAAACCTTTGACAACGGGATGATCTGTGCTTCTGAGCAATCAATTATTGCGGTTTCCGAGATTTACAAGGAAGTCAAAGCCGAGTTTGAAAAACGCGGCGCCTACCTGACAGACAAAACTGAATCAGCCAAGCTGGCAGCTTTCATAATTCAGGACGGAAAATTAAACCCTGCAATAGTCGGGCAGCCAGCATACAAGATTGCTGAAATGGCCGGTTTTAAAGTTCCAGAAGCAGCAAAAGTGCTTATTGCTGAAACTAACGGAATCGGACGTGAGTACCCGCTGTCTTTTGAAAAACTGTCACCGGTGCTGGCTCTTTACAAAGCCAAAAACTATGCCGATGCTTTTGACAAAGCACAGGCTCTGGTTGAATTCGGCGGTCTCGGACACACCAGCGTTCTTTACACTGACCCGGACAATAAAGACCGTATCAACGAATTCGGCAAACGCATGAAAGCCGGACGTACATTGATCAATATGCCAGCGAGCCAGGGAGCCATTGGTGACGTTTTCAACTTCAGGCTGGCCCCCTCACTTACACTGGGCTGCGGCAGCTGGGGCGGCAACTCCGTCAGTCAGAATGTCGGCCCCAAACACCTGATCAATATCAAAACTGTTGCCCAAAGGAGAGAAAATATGCTGTGGTTCAGGGTTCCGCCGAAAATCTATTTCAAATGCGGTTGTCTGCAGGTGGCACTTAGTGATCTGGCCGGCAAAAAACGTGCCTTTATAGTCACCGACCGCTTCCTGTACAACAACGGTCATCTGGCTGGCACAATCAAATGCCTTGAAAATCTCGGAATCAATTTTGAAATTTTCGCGGACGTGGAACCTGATCCGACTCTGGCAACAGCCAAGGCTGGAGTTGAACGCATGAAAGCCTTTGAACCGGATGTAATTATTGCACTGGGCGGCGGCTCGCCAATGGATGCCGCAAAAATAATGTGGCTGATGTATGAACACCCGGATGCCGCTTTCAATGACATTGCAATGCGGTTTATGGATATCAGGAAACGCGTATATAAATTCCCCAAACTTGGAGAAAAAGCTATTCTTGTCGCGATTCCGACTACCAGTGGAACCGGTTCAGAAGTTACACCATTTGCGGTAATTACTGATGAAAAGACCGGTCAGAAATATCCGCTGGCGGATTATGAACTGACACCCAGCATTGCTATTATCGACAGTGAACTGGTAATGAGTATGCCTAAAAAGCTGACCGCTTACAGTGGCCTTGACGCCCTTACTCATGCGATCGAAGCATACACTTCAATTCTGGCCAGTGAATACACAAATGCCCTGGCTTTAGAAGCCATCAGACTCATATTTAAATACTTGCCAGCCGCTTATGAAAACGGCCAGAATGACCAGAAAGCACGTGAAAAAATACATCACGCATCAACTATCGCCGGCATGGCTTTTGCCAATGCCTTCCTTGGAGTATGTCACTCCATGGCACATAAACTGGGGGCGGAATTCCATGTCCCTCACGGCCTGGCTAACGCCCTGTTAATAAATGAAGTTATAAAATTCAATGCCACAGACAAGCCAACTAAACAAGGTACTTTCTCACAATACAAATGCCCTGAAGCCCAGACCCGATATGCGGATATCGCATCTTCTCTGGGACTTGCAGGTAAAACTGAAGCTGAAAAAGTCCAAAACCTTATCGAAGCAATTGAGAGCCTCAAAACACAACTTGAAATTCCGAAGTCCATCAAGGAATACGGTATTTCAAAGAAAGATTTCGAGGCTAAGGTCGATGAACTTTCTGAAAAAGCATTCGATGACCAGTGCACCGGCGCCAATCCGCGTTATCCGCTGATCAGCGAAATCAAAGAGCTGTATATGAAAGTTTATAACGGCTGAAAACAGGGGCTGAACGCCTCTCAAACCTTATTCCCGGGTATAAGCTGATTTCCCCGGCTTATTCCCGATAACCAATACAATCTCCTCGTTGTTGTTTGAATTGTGGAGGTGCCTAGCTATCCAGGTGCCTCCACATCCTTTTTTCTCCAGGAGATGTTGGAAAAACTGATTAACCCCGGCGGAGCTAAATTTTTAATATTTTTTAAATAAACGCCTTGCAGAAAACAGCCCTTTTCGATATAATATATCCGACACCTTGAAATAAGACGTCATGAAACGCTGATTTTTGGAGGAGAATTATTCCGCTTCATGAGAAAACCGTCTATTGCAAACGGGGTTTTCATTCAGCATCCAACTGAAGGAGGATACAATGGAGAGACGAATTCTAATCATTACCGGCAGTCATCGTAAAACCGGAAATACCGCACTGCTTTCAGGCTGGGTGGCCGATGGAGCACGAGATTACGGTGCTGAAGTAGATATAGTTGATGCCGCGCACCTGAAGTATAAAAGTAACGGCTGCACTTCATGTTACGGGTGTCAGGATTCAACTGAATATCGCTGTATAATTAATGATGAAGCCTCTGATATTATTGCTTCAATACCGGATTATGATGTACTGGTTTTTGCCTCACCGGTTTACTTCTTCAGTCTCAGTGCGCAAATTAAATTGATTATGGACAGGATGTATTCTTTGTTTAAATTTAAAGAGAATAAAGTTGAAAATAACTTTGGCCGCACCAATATTGCAGTAGTCGCTTCCGCCGCCGGTGACATGGGCAGCGGACTGAAGATGACTGAGTCAATAATAAAACAACTTGCAGGCTTCATTGGAAGAAAGCATAAAAGTCTTTTAGTTCCGAATACTCCGATGGACCCGATTAAAACAGCTACTGATATTGATATTAAAGAAAAGGCAATGAGTTTCGGCGCTGAACTTTCTCAATGGTAATGAGGCAATTTTAATGAATTTTGAAAATATATATATCCATGTCCCATTCTGCCAGACAAAATGTGACTATTGTGGGTTTTATTCGGTATCATCCCCCGACAAGGGGCAGATAGACGATTTTATTGATAAGATCGAACAAAAACTGAGCATGACTAATCTGGGGCAGCCGGTTGACTCCTTATATTTTGGCGGCGGTACCCCTTCCCTGCTCAAGCCACAGCAGCTGCAGAAACTTATGGACATAACCCGTAAGTATATTCCGTTGAATAACAACTCTGAAGTTACTATGGAATGCAACCCTGAAACTCTTTGTGAAGAAAGGCTTGATATCATTTCACCGGTAATCAACAGAATCAGTATCGGGATCCAGTCTTTTGACGACTGCCTGCGGGACAGGCTCGGCAGACGCTCTCACCAGGAGCACATCCGCAAATCACTAGAAATGATTAAAGAACGTAATTTTGACAATATAAATATTGACCTGATATACGGCATTCCTGGACAGACCGATAAAGACTGGATCAGCGAGCTTAATCTGGCAGTTAATTCAGATATCAAGCACATTTCATGCTATTCTCTCACGGTTGAAGAGGGAACCCAGCTTGCTGAAAAAATTGACAATCTCGACCCGGTTGATGACGAGGAAACCGCTTCGATGTGGGAGAAAACCGGCCAGTTTCTGCATAAAAAGGGCTTTCCGCGTTATGAGGTTTCAAACTACTCGCTTCCCGGTGCAGAATGCCGGCATAACATGAATGTCTGGTACGGCAAGACCTATCTTGGACTCGGGCCGGCTGCTTCGTCGTTTGATGGCAGAATCCGCTGGACTCAGCCGCACTGCCTGGACTCGTGGCTGAATGATTCGCCGCCAGAAAAAGACATCATCGAACCGGAGTACCGTATGATTGAAATATTCATCATCGGGCTGCGTACTGTTAACGGCTGGAACAGCACATTGTGGGAAAATATTCCGCTGCAGCAAACTTTAAATATAGAGTGGCCGTCACTCATAGAAAAGGCCCTTAAAGTCAAACGTCAATACCCGGAACTGCTGGCTGTCGAACCCGATTCGATCAAACTTACAACCAAAGGGCTGCTTTTCTGGAATACAATCGCCGAAGCCTGGCTTGAATAAAAAACTACTTGAGATGTGGAGCTTCCATGAAAAAAAGCATATTTTTACCCGTTCTGCTGCTTGCAACGTTATTCTGTAACGGCTGCAGAACTCCCTGGATAATTGATAACTGTCAACCGGAGAAAACCCGGGCGATGCTGCACAAGCAGATGCTCATTGTCAAGCTGAAAACTTATCCGGAAAAATATGCAGGGGATTTCGGGGAAAACTTCCGGCTCAGAATGCAGACTCTGCTGGGTAAAAATCAAGTCGTTTACAGTGGTGACCTGCTGAGTATGCAGGATGCTTTTACCAAAGCCAGCAAAAATGATAATAAAGACAAATTCAATATTCGCACCAGAGAATTCGTAACGCTGGGCAAAGCCCTTGGCTGCTCAACAGTACTGTGCGGCGTAATCAGCATAAAGGAGAACCCGGAACTCTCAGTCAAGGTCCAGTTATGGTGGCTTGACACCAGTGACGGAGAACTGCTGCTGACAATCAGGAAGGACTTTGACACGGCAAACCGCTATGAGCGGAAAGATTTTGCTAATTACTTGAAGCTGCGGCTGATTACGATCAAGAATCAAGAAGCTCAAAGACAGATTTTTATAAAATATTGTGCTGAAAAAATGGCTGAAAAATTTAAACAGACTGCAAACCTCGAATAATTTGCAGTTTTTGAAATCTGAACAATTGCAGCCTGAAAGAAAAAGGATTTTAAAAAGTGGACGAATTAGATAAGAAATTACTGATGCAGCTCAGTACTGACGGGCGTTTAAAAAACAGCGACCTGGCCGAAAAACTGAGCGTATCTGAAGGCACAGTCAGAAACCGGCTAAAACGCCTCTCAGAATCAGGTGACTTTCGCATTACCGCAACTGTAAACCCGGAATCTGTCAGCAACAGGCAACTGGTCCTTTTAGGCGTAAATATTGCCACCAGCAGAGAACTGAAGAAAATTTCTGAGCAGATATCAGACTTGCCAGATGTTGACGCGGTTATGATTACCAGCGGGCGTTATGATATGATTATTGAAGTCTGGCTGGAGTTTAAAACCGGCCTGATCAGGTTTATTGACGAAGAACTTTCCAGCGTACAGGGTATTGTCTCGACTGAAAGTTTTATGGTTATGAAAAGCTATAATAAATGGCTTAATATCCAGAAAGACTGAACTTCTGATCCAGAAATTTCAGTGTTGTTCACGCAATGGAGCGTTGCCGGCCATGAACTCGAGTTCAAAAATTTATATCGGCACCAGCGGATTTGCCTACAGTCACTGGCGTGAGGTCTTCTATCCAGAAGAACTTGCTGATACTTCACGGCTTCGTTATTATGCGGCGCGCTTTAACTCTGTGGAAATTAATTCAACATTTTACCGAACGCCTTCTCCTCAGAACTTCATAAAATGGTATGAAACTACTCCGGCAAATTTCTCGTTTATTCTAAAGGGGAGCAAGTTTGTAACCCATTATCACAAACTTAATGTCGGCACCGCCTACTTGAACAGATTCCTCGGGCCTGCGCAAAACCTGAAAGATAAACTGCGGGCAATCCTGTGGCAGTTGCCCCCGGAGTTAACGCCGACATCCGCAGACCTTGAAGAATTTTTAAGAAACCTCTCTGCGTTCAAAAAAATCCAGCATATATTTGAATTCAGAAACCAGGCCTGGTACACCCCCGAAACAGACAGACTTCTGAGCCATTATAACGCGGTACGCTGCTGTTCCGACTGGCCCGGCCTGCCATTTGAAATAAATGAAGTTTCCCTGCCGGTGCAGTATTTCCGGCTGCACGGCCCGGAAAATGCTGTTTACTGCGGCAGTTACACTGAAGATTTTCTTCACTCTCTGGCGCATAAAATTATTAGCAATTCCAAGAAGCACATCAGTTCTTATGTCTACTTTAATAACGATATTGCAGGACATGCTGTTAAAAACGCTCTTAAATTGATGAGAAATCTTGGTTAATATAGAGTTATGAATTTATAAAGCGGCAATAATATACTGCATCATACTTGATTTTTATTAACTGTCAGCATAAGATACTTAAAGGAGGAATTATCATGGACGGAGTAAAATTACGCAATTTTATCATCAACTGTCTGGTGGGTTTCGGGGTGCTTTGTGCCATTCTGGTCTTTATTGACGCCTCTTACTGGAAAGTCGGCATGTCACCGCTTTACAGTTCGCCGGATAAACTTTCCTTTCCCTGGAATATCGGAACTGCCCTTATTTACTTTTTCACTTTGCCGGGATTCGCTGCATTCGGAGCTGTCAAAATGCTTTTGCCGACAGACATACCGGTTATAGTGTCACAAGTTATCGAATATGCATCCCTGTTTATAGGACAAGTTGTCTTTTATTATATCATCGGGATGCTTTTGGGGCTTATGGTGAAAACTGCTGCATCAAAATGATTTTTATGCAGAGGCGGCAATGCTGCATATTCGTTCTGATAAATATTTATTAGATATATAATAATATATTTACATATTAACTCTATACAAGAGCGTTAAATTCAATCCTTATACTGCATCAAAATACTCATCAATGAGCTGCACACAATACTCATCATGTCATATCTCTAAATTATTAAACTTGAAATATATTCAAATAAGATGTATTATATCTTACTGGGACAGTGTATTAATTGTAAGCAAAGAGAATATTCATATGAATCGAAGGCCAGGGAGCACCCCCAACTTTACCCTTATAGAGCTCCTTGTAACTATCAGCATAATTGCAATACTCATCAATCTGCTGCTGCCGGCATTCAGCAAGTCAAGGGCGCGCGCCCGTTTTGTCCGCTGGATGGCATTCAACCGCCAGTGCAGCAATGATCCGACCTGTACCATCAACTTCAACTTTCAGGAAGGGAAAGGCCATATCGTAAAAAATTCAGCAGTCGGCAATGAACAAAAAGGATTCAATGTAAAAAGCTACCGTGGAATCGTGAAATACGGGCATGGCATCATACCTGACGGAACAGACAATATCGTAAAAAACCCACAGTGGACAAAAGGCAGGTGGTGGGGGGACAAAAGAGCTTTACAGTTTGACGGATTCGGTACCTACCTTGAAATCGACCAGGTGAAACACATCGACTACGGGGAAGAAGATAACTTCACTGTTCTAATCTGGGTCAAGTTTGACCGGCTGCGAAAATGGGATGGCGTCTTTGCCAAAAGCTACATGGCTAGGCCGCCCAGAGGCTACGGGCAGTATGACATGTATTTTGACGGCAGCAGTTATGACCAATCAACAGCCAGAGGACAATTTGAGGTTGACGTCTGCAGGAAATGCATTGGTTTTGATGATATATGTGAAGACGGAACTAAAAATGTAAGACTTAACAATACCGACTGGTTTCATCTGGTTCTCAGAAATCGTTTTGTAAAAGGTAAACAGACCGTCGATGTTTTTTTTAACGGAAAAAAACTGGTGCATCGTGCTACTAACTTTTATCAGGCAACCTTAACCAAATGCGATGCCAGGTTAATTGTTGGAGCACTGCGCTTCCGTCGCGATAACAGATATGGAAATCCTACAAAAGAAGGCAGTATCGGCTGTCACTTCAAGGGCAAGGTTGACGAGTTCCTTATCTACGGAAGAGCGCTTTCGGACAAAGAGATCTTCGGCCACTGGCAGATGGGAGCGGAACACTCATAACTTTTTATATTTTCAACAACCGCTTATTGCGTGAACTGGATACAAACGTCTTAAAAACACTACTCGTATTTATGTGATTTATGCGTTGAAAAATACAACCGTTTACTACGGTTAGTTTTTCAGAATTCGTTTATATAATATTCTTCTGAATATTAAACATCAGACTTCTGCTTTTTACAGCAAAATAATTTAAAAAATCTATTTATCGCTTTTCTTGTTTAAACTAAACAATATTATATCTTTTTTTGTAATAAACATTCAAAAACAAAGCATCAATGGTTTGTTTTTTATCTAATTTAATGTTAATTTATAAGTTAGCGGGAAACATAGATTATTTTTGTGAGGTTTTATGTCCGTCAGGTTCAGGTGTAGCAACTGCAATCAGAAATATGAACTGGATGAAGATCTGGCCGGTAAAAAAGTTTTATGCATGAATTGCATGAACAGCATTACTGTTCCTGAAAAATCAACTATCAGCGCACACGAGGATTCAACAAATAATAAACCTGACAAAATTCTTTTCTGGTGTAAAAAATGCGGCCAGAAATATCGACTCAACCAGGAATATTCCGGAAAAAAAGCTGAATGCAACAAATGTGGCGCCAGTCTGCCGGTCCCGCATCAATCCGAATATGCTCCGCCATCGGAATTTTCTACAAGCCAGCCCGACAAAATTCTTTTCTGGTGTAAAAAATGCGGCCAGAAATATCGACTGGGCAGGGAATTTGCTGGCAAAAAGGCTAAATGCAACAAATGTGGCGGCAGCCTGCCGGTTCCACACCTGTCAGAAGCAGAGCCTCCTGATAAATCATTACCAGCTCAGCCTGAAGCTATTAATAGCCAACCGGAGAAGATTACCTTCTGGTGCAAGGTCTGCGGCCAGAAATATCGACTGGGCAGAGAGTTTGCTGGTAAAGAAGCATGCTGCAACAAATGCGGCAGCAGTCTGCCGGTTCCACATGAATCTGAAATTGACCCGGCAATAAAAAACAGAGCACAAAGCGGACTTTACAATAAATATGAACCTGAACAGGAAGATAAAGTCCTTTTCTGGTGTAAAAAATGCGGCCAGAAATATCGACTGCCCAGAGAAGTTATTGGCCAGCGCGCGGTGTGCTCAAACTGTCGTGAAGAATTTACCGTCCCGGCAGCTTCTGAAAGTGGACCGCCTCCCAAAAACACTAAATATAAGATAGCAAAAGCCAGGAGCATTAAAAGTATTGACCAGGCACTTAAAATGGCTCATGGTGAAAAAGAGGATATTATTTGCTGGTGTAAACAGTGTGGTCAGAAATACAGGTTATGGAAAACTTTTGCTGGGAAAAAAGCTGAGTGCACCCGCTGTGGTCAAATGATTTCAGTTCCGCTAAATTCTGAGTCCGGACCTCCGAAGGCAAATTCAAGGCCGACAGGGCCGCAGGTAAAACCATTAAAACTTCATAAGCCCGGTACTGGAGCCGCCAAGGTGATTGGCAGTATGCCGCCAAAACCCAAAAGCGCTCACCCTGTCAAACAAGAGGGTAAACTTTCGAGCAACATTATTAGCTCTAATCAACAAAGTGCCCATCCACTGGAACTCATCAAGCAGCGTCAAGCAGAGTACAAGAAGAAAACAACAGCCACACCTGAACAGCGAAAAACCTTTAAAAAAGAAATTAATAATATTAAAAAAGAGCAAAAACTTAAACAGCAATACCCAGCTGCCTCTCAGAAAACTTTAAAAGACATTAACCATGATGAAGAAAAAGCCAAAAGACTTTCTACTGAATCAGCGGAAAGAGCAAGACTTGAAAAAATCGCAGCGACTCGAAGAGCCGCTATACAGAAACCGATAGAAGCATCAAGGGTTGAGCAGTTCCTTAGAAACCGGGCAGAACGCTCTTTAATTTTTGCCACCATTTTGATAATATTTGAAGCGGTTAAGGGGTTTATGCCGGATACCAGAAGAAAAACTTCTAAAAGATATGTTCTTTTCGCCAGCATTACCCTGGTTTCCCTGCTGGTTTTCAGCACTATCAGGCGAACCAGTGAAGTTGACCGTAAGCATCGGCCAGAAAAGTGTCGCTATCATGTAATGTGCCGCAAATGCAAACAGCGCGGGATCCGCAGACTTGCCAAGGTAGAAGGAGCAACCTGTACCAACTGCGACGGCAAACTCGGCATGGCATTTTACTGTTCGAAATGTAAGAAGTGTTTCCCGTATATGGTGCCGGAAATTAAATCCAGAACGGCAAAAAGAAGCGACATGTTTTCCAAAACTCTGCCGCCGCAATGTCCATATTGCGGCTCTCTGGAAGTAAGGTATATATCAGTAAAAGAGGCCCTGAAAGTAAGAAGGCGCCGAAAATAACCCCAATTTTTTTATTGGGCTTTCTTACTGAAATTTGCGTAAGTTCCAGCCGGCACAGGAAATAAAACATTTCAAAACAGGGCAAAAACATTGTATTTCATTTTCAAATGATTATATTGATTCTCAGGGAAGTTTATTCAAGAAGCAAAAGGAGTAGTTATTCTTGATTCCCTTGATCAGGCTCACGGATTGTTAACCGGCGGGTCTTATCAAATAATGATGCATCTTTAATGCATTGTTTAATGAAAAACTGAGGAGACAAAAATGAAATTAACCAAGTATCTTCTTCTGACTATGACAGCTGCGGCAATCGGCTTCGGCACAACAGGCTGCACCAGCGTAAATACCAATGACGGCGGCAATTCTGTTGATGTGGAAAAACTTAAAATCCCTGAATACGAAGCCGTTGTAAAGCACCAGCCCAAAAAAGTCACCGGCCAGGCGTCAATCCATGTACTTTTTGGATTATTCTCCTGGGGCGGAGATGGTTGTGCTGACTGCACCAGAATGGGAAGCATGTCATTTATGTCATCCAGTGCAGAGGCAAAATCAGCGGCGGTTTACAACGCATGTAAACTCAATAAAGCCGATATGATCCTTGGCTCGAAATATGAAATTAAATCAACCGATTATTTTGTCTACAGGAAAGTAAACTGCAAAGTAACCGGGTACCCTGCAAATGTAACCGGAATCAAAGCTGTTAAATAAATTTATTTACCGGCTTTTATGCAGATCTCCTTTTGCTGAAACTGGAGCGGCTGAAAGCTGCTCCTTTTTTATTGCCTCAGCCATAAAGGAGATATTTCCCGCCAGCTGATCCCTTCAGTGACCTCCGGGCCACTTCCGGCAAGCAAAGTGTTTTCATTTTCATAAAAAACACCATGCTCAAAAGAAATCCTGCCGCTGGATATTACAATTTCGACCTCAGCATTTTCAGGGTTGACTATAATCAAGTCAGCATCCTTTCCGCAGCTGATAGAGCCTTTATAATCCTGAATTCCCAGCATTATTGCTGGATTCCAGCAGGCTTTCAAAATAAACTCGTGCATTGATAACGCACCAAAACGTACCAGCGCCAGCCCTTTCTGCAAAGTACAGTTACGTGGTATATTGCCACCGTCTGTACTTAATGCAGGAACTGTGAATTCGCCGCTTTCTTTTCGATCCAGCGCAATAGCTATCTGGGCCGCAGCCGAATTTACCGGAAAGCTCAGCATTACTTTGCCGTGGCTTTTATTAAAATACTTAAGCCCTTTTTCCCGATCCAGCAAGACAACTTCTTTTCCGGAAAGCCCGTTTACCTGCGCCCAGCCAGCGCTTATAGCCTCTCGGATACCGGCGGCATCAGCTTTATACCCGCCTTTTTCCAGACATTTTGCTGTTACTTTGCTGGCTGGTTTACCGCTCGTTTCCAGGCGTCCGGAGCAGCCGTTTATTGCTGATAGATAAGATTCAGCAATGTAACTGTCATGTTTTCTCAAAATACTTAAGGCCGCAACTGCCTCAGCTACAGGGTCCCCAAGAACTTCACCGCGACAATAAGAGTTTACATGCGCAATATGTACCGGATTGGACCCGGCAAGCTGTATCAATTCTTTAAAACCATTGAGGTCGCTGCCGCTTTCTGTAGATCCGGCATGAACCGCACACCAGCACTTTCGTCCGGCACAGGCTTCAATCGCCAGAGCTGTGGCTTCAGGAGTAAGCGGATAATGTCCCCCGACAATCTTTATCCCGATCGCCCCCGCCTTCAGGGCGTTGTCAACAACACGGGTTATCTCATTCAAGGAAGGATTTGAGGAACTTACTGTCCTTTCGGGCAAAAGCGGATAAAGATAGGCGGCATTCAGACCAACGTGGGATTTGCTGAAGCTTTTAAAAAACAATCTGCTTTCACCAAGCAGGTCAATGGCGGTTGTTACACCGGCCCGGGTGAGCATATAGTAGCCGCGAGTATTTTCGGCAAAGTGAACATGAGTGTCAATCAGACCGGGCAATACAAGCTTACCTGCAGCATTGATTTCTCTGCCTTTTATCTTTACACTGTCTCCGATTGCGGCTATTCTGCCGCCTTCCGCCAATATGTCGCACACCTTGTCAAGCCTGCTGGCAGCGTCAATTACTCTTCCCTGCCTTATTGTAAGCTCGCCGGACATCATGTTGGTTTTATTTCCTGATAAAATGGCGGATAAATTTTATAGCTTCCTGCCCCTCATCCTCAAGCAGATACTGCCCGGCATTGTCCAGTTCCAGTACCTCTGCCTGAGGGTAATACAGCTTCCAGCGCATAAGGTACCGTCTGCTGTAAAGCCAGTCACGCATTCCCCAGATTATGCAAACCGGCATTTCTCTGAACATCCAGAGTCCATGCTCAATTTCAAGCAGCACCTCATAGGAAATGTGTTCGGGGTCCAAAGGAATATCCTGTACAAAACGCAAAAGAGCGATTCTGTCATCAAAAGACTGATATGGCAGTTTATAGGCCTTTTTTATCTCAGGCGGCATTTTCTTTACAGAATTCAAGAGATTTGAAAACCAGACAAATAAATTTGAACGACGAATAATCTTATCATCCAGCCATGGTATTTTGCAGAGAACCAGCCTGAAAGGAAGCCATTCCACCGAAAAGGCGGCGGAATTTAATATGATCAGCCTTGAAATCATCTCCGGATGTCGCACCGCAAATCCCATCCCGATTGCCGCACCGCTGTCGTGCAGCACTAATGTAATATTGCGCAGCTTCAGAGTGAAAATCAACGACTCGAGATTATCAATATGCGTCTCCAGACGATACTGAAAATCCTGCGGTTTTTCAGAAAGACCGCACCCAAGATGATCAGGAGCAATAACCCGGTATTCCTTGCTGAACTCAGCAATCAAATCGCGATACATAAAAGACCATGTAGGATTACCGTGAATCATCAGCAT